>NZ_CP050139.1:0-2640000 GCF_011611525.1 Komagataeibacter rhaeticus | reverse complement strand
CGGTGCCGGAAGGTTAAGAGGAGGTGTGCAAGCACTGAATTGAAGCCCCGGTAAACGGCGGCCGTAACTATAACGGTCCTAAGGTAGCGAAATTCCTTGTCGGGTAAGTTCCGACCTGCACGAATGGCGTAACGACTTCCCCGCTGTCTCCAGCATCGGCTCAGCGAAATTGAATTCCCCGTGAAGATGCGGGGTACCCGCGGTCAGACGGAAAGACCCTATGAACCTTTACTGCAGCTTTGCAGTGGCATCAGAGACATTCTGTGTAGGATAGGTGGGAGGCTTTGAAACCGGGGCGCCAGTTCCGGTGGAGCCATCCTTGAAATACCACCCTGACTGTTTCTGATGTCTAACCGAGGCCTGTTAGCCAGGTCCGGGACCCTGCATGGTGGGCAGTTTGACTGGGGCGGTCGCCTCCCAAAGTGTAACGGAGGCGCGCGATGGTGGGCTCAGGTCGGTCGGAAACCGACTGTCGAGTGCAATGGCATAAGCCCGCCTGACTGTGAGAGTGACAGCTCGATCAGAGACGAAAGTCGGCCATAGTGATCCGGTGGTCCCGCGTGGAAGGGCCATCGCTCAACGGATAAAAGGTACTCTAGGGATAACAGGCTGATCTCCCCCAAGAGTCCACATCGACGGGGAGGTTTGGCACCTCGATGTCGGCTCATCACATCCTGGGGCTGGAGCAGGTCCCAAGGGTTCGGCTGTTCGCCGATTAAAGTGGTACGTGAGCTGGGTTTAGAACGTCGTGAGACAGTTCGGTCCCTATCTGCCGTGGGTGTTGGAGACTTGAGAGGATTTGTCCCTAGTACGAGAGGACCGGGATGAACATACCTCTGGTGCACCGGTTGTCGCGCCAGCGGCACAGCCGGGTAGCTAAGTGTGGACGGGATAACCGCTGAAAGCATCTAAGCGGGAAACCCACCTCAAAACAAGGTCTCCCCAAGGGCCGTGATAGACCATCACGTCAATAGGCCAGGTGTGGAAGCGCAGTAATGCGTGCAGCTAACTGGTCCTAATCGCCCAATAGGCTCATTCCAAAGCCCCCTCAAAAGGGCAACACACATGCACAGCAGTCATCCACTCAACAACACTCAATAAAACACCAACCCATCCACTTCCTCTCTCCCCACCCAAGGGAAGACTGGATGACCTGGTGGCCATGGCGGGGAATGATCCACCCGATCCCATCCCGAACTCGGCCGTGAAATGCCCCAGCGCCCATGATACTGTGCCTTAAGGCACGGGAAAGTCGGTCGCCGCCAGGTCTTCCAGTCTCCCCTTACCACCGCGGGGTGGAGCAGCCCGGTAGCTCGTCAGGCTCATAACCTGAAGGCCGCAGGTTCAAATCCTGCCCCCGCAACCACCGCAGAGTTCTGCGAAAAATCAATCAAACCGCTTTCTGATTCAGGCTCTCAGATATTGAGGGAATACCGGTCACGGCACGTCGTGTTTTTACAGGGAAAACTGGGCCAGATGTGCACAGGCCCGTTCAGCCAGATGCTCCTGCGGGGCATTGACATCCAGAACCATGACCACTTCCTCATGCATGTCGGGTTCCTCCAGCGTGGCGAACTGGCTGTCCAGCATGGCAACCGGCATGAAATGACCGGTGCGCTGGTACAGGCGGGGCATGATGTCCTCCCTGCTGCCCTTGAGATAGACAAAGCAGACATCCGCACTGTCGCCGCCAATCTGTCTACGGTAACTGCGCTTGAGCGATGAACACGTCACGATGCCACACTGACCTGCATCACGCCATGACTGTATCCGGCCAGCAATAAGATCAAGCCATGGCATACGATCCGTATCGGTCAACGGAATGCCGTTGCTCATTCGCGCGATATTGGCGGGGGGATGCAGGTCGTCCCCTTCGATAAGGGGCCAGGCCATCCGTTCAGCTATCAGTTGGGCCAGTGTACTCTTGCCACACCCTGATACGCCCATAACAATCAGCACACACGGTCGCCCTGCCTCACCAAATCTAGAGGGTGTTATGCACCGTGAGCGAGTATAGCGGCGTTTCTGAGCATGAAGCACGCGAACGCAATGACATGGAGACTTGCGAGTGTTGAAGCGTAACGCTCGTAATCCTTGACGAGCCTACGACAGCGTGTTGCCCATGCGAAAGATCGCTCAACAACCCATCGGCGCGGCAGCAGCACAAAGCCGCGTTTGGCTTCGGGCAACCTGACGACCTCCAGGGTGATCCCCTGGGCCCGTGCTGCCCCGGCAGGTTTCTCGCCGGTATATCCCTGATCGACATAGGCCAGCTCAACGCTCTCGTCTGTCGCGTCTTGAATGGCGGTAGCAAGACGTCCCACCTCGGCGCGATCATCCCGGCTGGCCGGCGTGACATGCAGGGCCAGCAGGTGTCCCAGCGTGTCCACGGCCATGTGCAGCTTTGATCCCTTTTTGCGCTTGGCTCCATCATATCCGGCGCGGGAACCGCTTTCCGGCGTCGAACGTAATGTCCGGCTGTCGAGAATGGCGGCCGTTGGCTCCGCCCTGCGGCCAGAAGCGATACGCAGCACGGCACGCAGATCAGATACCAACGCGTCAAAACAACCTGCCTCCATCCAGCGACGGGATTGCTGGTAGACCGCCGACCAAGGTGGAAGGTCATTCGGCATGGCGCGCCAGGCAATGCCGTAACGGATCACGTAACGCAATCCATTGAACAGTTCGCGCAATGCGTGATGTCGTTGTTGCGCATCCTCGCGCATCAGGACCAGATACGGGACGACCAGAGACCATTCTTCGTCTGATACATCAGAGGGATACGGTTTGCGTGCAGGCATCATCATTCATTACTGCACCAATCAGGCACGAAAGTACATAACACCCTCTACGTGAGAGTGAAACCGTATCCTGCCCAGTATCATACATTGCGTATCCTGCCGAATATTATCATGATAAAGTGATTGGCCTTCGTGTCTATGAACAGGGAACGAATAAGAAAGTAATCATTTCTCGGCCCGTTGACGCGCAAGGTGGAGGGATCGAAGAACCCTTGATTGATGTGCTTGGCCGGTAATTTCTGGGTGCTGGGGAATTTTCCGACAGCACATGTGGGGAATTTTGAAACAGCATTTACAGGGCGCTTCGGACGCGGATGATTGGAGCGGTAGGCCCACGCCAGACCAGATGCTTCCTGAAGATGAAGATACATCGGATGGACCGTCTCCCGACGAACCGATGGGTGCAGAGCAGAAGCAGACGCGCGAGTTTGATGCCGCCCAACGCCCTCAAGCAGGCGCTGGCTCCCTATTGCCTTGGTGGTCCTTACGACCGTCTGCTCGACGCGGACGCTGAGCGCCTGGGCGATGCCGACGTCGTGGTGTTCGAGACCGAAGGTCTGATCGGCTCGGGGGCTGCTTCTCCCGTGCTGTCCTACCTCTTCCATCGCATCGAGGGACGATTGGACGGGCGTCCGACGCTGCTGGTCATCGACGAGGGCTGGCTCGTTCTGGATGACGGCGATTTCGCAGGGCAACTCCGGGAGTGGCTGAAAACCCTGCGCAAGAAGAACGCGTCGGTGGTGTTTGCCACCCAGAGCCTGGCCGACACAGTCGATGAGCTAGACGCGTTCGTGATGACGGCGCTGGAGGAGCTCAGTCTGCTCGAGCCGACTATAGACGGACCACAGGCTGAGACCAAGCTGGCCGCACTCTGGAAAAAAACATTCACTGTTGCTGCGGCCGTCCAAGAGGCATGGCTCGAGCAGGCTGTTATTCGGCGCGGACGCGCGATTGTCGAGGACATCTATCCTGACGCTGACGAGCGCCGTCGTCTTTACCAATATGGCTTCTCGCCTTTTGTCGGGCGGCGGTTTGAGGCAGTCGCGCCGGCAATCGCCGATCAGTTGGCGGCTGCGATCGATTATGGTGCTGAGACCGCGGTCCAGCGTCTGGCACGGTTTGAAGCGCTTGGAGAATTATTGAAGGAAGATCGCGGTTTTGGGTTCCGGGTGCGTGAGACGGTGGGCGACCGCGAAATTCTCGAAGCGTGGACCGATGTTCTGAGCTGGTGGATGCGTGCTCCGAGTGGAGAAGTTCCTGAAGCCAGCAATCTTCGCGCGCGTCAGAGGTTCGTCGCTGATAATCTGGAGTTTCGTCTGGGTGTCGCCATTGGCGCTGTCGTCGCTCAGAAATGGACCGCCGGTGCGGGTGACCCGCTCGCCGTTCCGTCACTTGTCGAATGGAAGGCGACGACGGGTCTACCTTGGTTTGGCTTCTGGGCGCGCGAACTGTTGCGCTGGGGTACGCTTGATCCTTTTGTTGCATTCGCGCTGGCACAAGGGCGGGCCAAGACCCGAGAAGATGCCGAAGCGCTCCGGTCGGTCTTTGATAGATGGCTTGGTGAGAAGCTTGATGCCCCAACGTCTGAAGATCTTATTGACCCCCAGCAGTTCTTGGCATGGGAGCGCAGCCTCCCCGCCCGCAAGCGCGAGCGTGTCGAAGCATTGCCGGAGGAGGCCGAACTGACCGGGACGTCTGGGGCCATGAAGCGCTATAATGTTTTGCCAATAGCTGGTAAGGACGAAGTCATCTGGCTCGACGCTTCCGGCTACGAGCTTGCTCGGTCGTCGGACGAATTGGGGCTGCAAAACCGGTCCCTTACCAATGACTATGTCCTCAATGCCGAGGGACAGGCGACTGTGAGCCGCGTATTTGTACGCTCGCGGCGAGCGTGATTCTTATGAAGCTGCTTCGGTTAGCTACTCGATCTCTGAATGAGTCCGACCATTTTACCTCAACTGGTTCTCTAACAGTTCGCGTAGCAATGTCAGCTTTTGAGCTCCAGTCTTAACCACTTGGGTGTCCGAGTAGATGGCGGCTTCTGCCATAGCGAAACAGGATTGCCGACAGCCCCTAAATGTCTGGTCGAGATCTTTCTATGAAATTTCAATCACTTGCAGGTATGGGAGATTTCACCGGACCTTGAAATCATTGAGTTTTATTCGTTGCAAACTTGGTGGACGGGGTACGTCCTGTTTATAAGGTTTTGAAATTGTTCAAAATGATCTCGACCGGACACTAAGTATCTGCACTGGGAGTGTCGGCCTGATGATTTGGGGCGTGTATTTATTGTTAGATGGCGAGGAGGTTCTCTGATAGATTAGGCGCATGCCCACCTAAAGGAGCGGATTTATGAAGCAGCCTGGATTAGATGGTCGTCATCGTGACACAACTCCCCCCAAGACAGGCCAAATACATGAGAAGCGTGGCGACACGTTAAACAAGAATTTGCCCAAGCCTATCCCCGAGTTCTCACCTAATGCGCGTCTCGATACGATGCGAAAGGAAACAGGCAAGGTGAGTGTCGCAGATGTGACTAGGGCGGCCAAGAAAAGGGGAAAGTAAGAAATAAAAATTTAGGTCGCGTCTATTTAACATCCACATATGCCGCGCAGTGGCCGTAATCCGCTTTGCTAAATCACTTTCGAAGACTGCTCCCCCACAATACGAAGCGTTGTGGCGACCGCATCTTTCTTTGGTTGACCATCCATAGCACGTCGCGCGTTGATGTCCGCTATGCGGGAAGTGATCTGGGCCGTTGCATTTCCGAGATGAAGGCGACTTCTACGTGTCTGCTTTTGCATCGGAGCGGAGAGGCAGATTATGGAGATATGCGGCCGCCTGATTACTAACCAAAACAAAAAAAACGATACGGCAATCTCATAAAAGAGCCAGCTGAAATTCTTGTATAATTCATAATATAGACATAAGTAAAACTTTTTAATAAAGGATAAGATGATGGAAAATGATAACAAAGGAGATAATTTTGACCCCATTCGAGTTTATGCAAAAAAATTAAGAAACTCTGATTTACGTTTTAATTCTGAACACTTGAAACCAGCCTCAGATTACTATGTTGGGTGGATCGATTTGATGGGTTCAGGGCATGTAATGAGCACGTCGGTTCAAAAAAGTGCAAATTTTTTAGCTCGCTTACATATCGCCGTTGAAAGAGCTCGAGCTGGCTGTAATTTCTCCGGACGATTACTTCCCATTAATGACGGAATTTTTATCATATCAGAAAGTAAGTGCCAAATAATATCAATGCTGGGTCGTGTAATGATCCTTCTATCTGCCAACTTTATAGCAATTCCACGACCACATGATCGTTTTCTGTTGCGAGGAGGTATCGCTTATGGTCCAATATATTTTGGAGAAAACTTAGTTCCTGGTTTGCAACCAAAAAAGTTTAAAGCTAGTGCTAAATTTTTAGATAGCGTTATGTTTGGACCTGCTCTAATACAAGCATATCGGTCTGAAACTAACGCCCCCCCTTACGGCATTGCCATTCATGAATCAGCTCGTGCATTTCATCCAGCGGAAGAACAACCATTTCGTATGACACACTGGATGTGGTGGGCACCGAATGAACCGAGTGATTATCCTAAAAATCTACCCCCAATGACAACATTCAAAAATTGTCTTTGGGCTGAACTTAAAGACCATTTTGACTGGCTTATAGCGACAAGTATTTACCATGGCCTTGAAAAATCCAAAATAAATCAATGGGCAATAGCATGTAAAGAGTATTTTCAATTGGGATGAAAGTAATGTACGAATTCAGTAGGATCATTACCGAATAAAAGATTCTTATATCTTCGCAGTGTGTCGGGTTGGGGTAACCTGTGAAGCGACGAGGTTGTAGAGTGATGAGATGGTAATCCCCCATAAAAAGATTGGCTTTGAGTGAGAATTTTCTCAGCGTGAGGATGAGGAGATTCTGATGAAGAGTGATCGCTTTACTGATGCCCAGATTATGGGTCTGATCCGCCAGGCTGAGGGCGGCGTCCCGGTTCCTGACCTGTACCGGGAGCATGGGATCAGCAACGCGACGTTTTACCGATGGCGCGCGAAATATGGCGGCATGGATGCTTCGATGATCAGTCAGATGAAGGCTTTGGAAGAAGAGAACCGTCGGCTGAAGCGGATGTATGCGGATCTGAGCATGCAGACGGATATCCTGAAGGAAGCCCTGGAAAAAAATGAAGCGGCCAGCCCAGCGCCGGGAACTGGCCACACAGGCTGTGGCGCATCACGGGGTCAGCATTGCGCTGGCCTGCCGGATTTTTGGGATATCCGAGACCTGCTTTCGCTATTGTCCGCGACTGGCGGCGGAGAACGACAGGATTGCCGATCTTCTGGTGGGGCTGACTCAGGCTCACAGGAGATGGGGATTTGGCCTGTGTTCCCTGTATCTGCGTAACGTGCAGGGACAGGTCTGGAATCATAAGCAGGTTTATCGGATTTATCGGGAACTGGAACTCAACCTGCGGATTAAACCCCGCAAGCGTCTGATACGTGAAAAGCCTGAAAAGCTATCGGTCCCAGCACTTCCCAACAAAGTCTGGTCCATGGACTTCATGGCGGACAGGCTTTTGGATGGACGTGCTTTTCGGCTCCTGAACATCCTGGATGACTTCAACCGTGAAGGACTGGCGATTGAGGTTGATTTTTCCTTGCCGGCCTGTCGGGTTGTCCGCTGTCTGGAGCAGGTTATGGAGTGGCGTGGCAGGCCAGAGGCTATCCGAATGGACAATGGCCCGGAATATGTCAGTCATACGTTGGTTGCATGGGCCGAAAAGAAGGGGATTACCCTGATCTATACGCAACCAGGTAATCCGCAGCAGAACGCCTATATCGAACGCTACAACAGGACTGTCCGGCAGGAATGGCTGGAGCAGCATCTGTTTGAAAGCATTCAGGACGTACAGGAGGTCGCAACACAATGGCTCTGGACATATAACAATGACAGACCCAACATGGGAAACGGTGGGTTCACGCCCGCCCAGAAACTAAAAGTAGCTGCTTAAATTCTCAGTCAGAACCCCACTAAAAATGGGGGGATTACCGCAAATATGACATTAGAGAGAAAAATGGATTTTCTTGGAGACATTTGTGATATTATGGGTAAAAAACTGACTGCAGCAGGGTATGGTAATTTCATAATTCCAGCGATTTCTTGGCGTACATGCCCTGATCGTACAATATGTATTTTCTGGAATGTCCATTTCAGATCAATTCAAAAAAAACCCCGCCGTGTATTGAAATCTCCCTATACTGTTCCGAATGAATACATTCATGCAGAAAAAGCTATTCTCGAAAAAGTCGAGCGAGGAGACAGTTTAAGGCCACACATGAGTCTAAATATGGAAAACCCATTTTTTAACGATGATATGCTTAGCGACTTCAATATTCACCATTTTCACTTATCGTTGTCGCCACACAACAAAAATGATAAATACCTTGGTAGAACAAAAGATTTATTATTTGCATTTATTTCTAATGACTCATTCTACGTAATAGGAATTTACGACCATAAATCTTGGAGTAAGAAGGATATCTTGGAAAAAATGAATACATATTTTCCCAAGATATTAAAACCGTTTAAATCGACTGTATTTAAAGAGCTGAGCTATGATGTTGACGACGATGGGCGCTCACGTGCTCGCCGTAATCACTGTAATATTGCCACTACACTATCTGATGGCTCAATTGTCGGTCCATTAGGCGGCGGAGTGACGATATCAGGCCACAACTCAGATGTGGTGGACAGAATATTGCATACTCGGCGGGTTGCGCAAAATCTAACAAGAAAATTTCTCGGATCAGGACGCAATATAGAACAAGAAAATGGAATTCTTCAAGTGAAATTATTAAGCGGAAACTTGATATCTATTCAAGGATATAATGTGCCGGATTTATATTAAATTTAAATAAAGATCTATAATTAATACTCTTTCAGATTTGTTCGGTATGGATAAGTAGAGAATACGTGTGCCACGCTTGAGCGTATGTCTGCTTTGCAAAAAATTAATTGCTTACCTGAATGTCTTAAATGAGGCGTATCCCGCCTGTCTGCTTCATATTCCTTGAGCGGTCAGGCAGCACAGCGGAGTATGTCGCCGGTCAGCTTTCGGATCTTGCAAAGATAAGGTTGAATGACCGGGATAAGGTAGGCAACTACCTATCCTCTTCGAGATCTTTGAGCAGACAGGCAGTTTAGACAGAAAGCCAACTATCAACAGTAAGATCAGAAACGAAACCATTCCTACAGGCTTCTGCAACTATAGCTATCCCCAGTGAATACAATTCAGAATGTCAGTTTAATCAATTTGACTTCCCAGCATAGAGACCGACGCGGACGATCTTCAGCGGCATGGCGTCCTACGAAGGCTCTATTATCACCACTCCCAAACGACGGGTTCCCAGACGTAACCAGCATGTTCTTCTCGGATGTGGCCTATACCAGGGAATGGAAAATGAGGAACGTGGACGAGAGGAGCCTCAACACTTGTAATTTTTTCAAGAAGTCTCATACGGGTGACGATCGCTTCCACCGGATCATTGTCAACACCTAGCTCCCAATCCGGCCGAGCAAGTGTAACTACAAAATGATGTAGCGCGTCTGCAGTATATATGAGTCTTTTACGATTTGACGTAATAATAAACGCCATCATGCCTGGGGTATGACCAAATGCACGAATGGCACGAATCCCGGGCATGATTTCCTGTTCACTATCAAAGAACGAGACGCGATCCTCAATAGCCTTCAGATGACGTTGTGCACCGAGGATCGCGGCGCGTGCCATCTCATCACCAAAGGGGCTCGAAATTTTGATATTTGGGTCGGTCCAGAAATCCCACTCTTCTTTGCTGTGAGGTGGACCCGTCCGCTCGGACAGTTTTGTGGGCTTGATAAGCTATACCCGGAGACGGATGAATCACAACAGGCTGGTATTGTTCAAAAACTTTCGGATCAGGCTCTTACACTCAGAGGACAAAGCTCCAGGATATTTTCCGAGGTCGCCAGACACCATTTCCATGTAATGATGTTCCATACCAGAAGACGGCCAGTCTCCGGGTCATATCTGGTATTGCGTGCCAACCATTCCCTCTGATTTGGCCCCGACAGCATTCTCACTGCGTCATCGCGCATGATGATATTCCTCATTAGTTTCTACGTTACGTTTTGAACGGATCGGAGAAACCAGTTGGGGCGGCCCTGTTGGCCATGGCGTGGTGCGGACGCGCGCGATTACCCGCCCCTCTTTCGAGGAGCGGGACACGTGCAACTGTCTGATAAGCCAGCATTTCATGGCGATCAGACGTCGATGATGAGAGATTTATGATGGAAGTGGTTGCGGGGGCATGATAATAACGGCACGTATATTCATAAAACAGGAACAGCCGGAACAGACTGGCAGATCGCGCCTGCATTTGAATATAACTGGAATGCAAATTGGGGGGTAATCGTCGGCTCTGCGTTCTATTTTGCAGGTCACAACAAAAGTATACAGGTTTCCCCGCAGTTTGCAGTCAACGCTATGTTCTGATTTCTGGTTTGTTGAGAGACAATGTAATAAGCGTTTGTTCAGTTTTCACGAATTTCGAAAGTTCAGCACAGTAAGTCCCCGAACCTGAGCAAAAGCCTGATCACTGGTCACTAACGCGAGATGCTCTGTCAGGGCATGTGCGGCGATCATCATGTCCAAAGACCCAAGAATTTGACCATGCCGCTCTTGCTCAGCGCGTAATTTGCCGTAGCGCTCCGCTACGCCATGATCCCAGGGCAGTATGGTCAGCCGATCCATGACAGTGCGTGTCAGACGCAGTAATCGAGTTGCCGATGGGCGTTTGGCTAGTCCATACGCAACTTCTCCGGCGGTTACGGCCGAGACACAACACCGGCCTGGATCAAGCGCCTCCACGTGTGAGAGCACTCTTTCGTCCGCGCGTATGATATCACTTATTGTATTGGTATCGAACATATAAGAAATCACGTTAGGCACACAGCAAATGGATCCCTGTCCTGTTGATCCTGGTTGCGACCTTCAGGGAAAAGCTCAGTCCCTTTGGCCTGCCGGATGGCAGAAAGTGCCTTACCCCACCCCAGGGGACGCGGCGAGAGAATGACATCACCGGTACGTGGATCTCTGCGGATTGTGACCTCTGATGTGTCAAATCGGTAAGCTGCAGGAAGACGCACGGCCTGGCTGCGACCGGTCATAAAAATTTTGGCTGTATCAGACATGTCCACCTCCTTGGAGTAGGTATCATTGATATCTATCATTTAGATCCAAACGACGCAACATCAAACCCACGCGTGGCCGTATGGACTTACTTTATTTCATACCTAACTTCAAACTCTGTCTTTTATCGAAAACAGGCCCCCTTCCCCATACCTACGTGCGATAATTCCACTTATCGCAAGTAGGTTGGAGACCATAAAAAAAGGCCCCGTGTGTCGAAAACCAGAAGATGATGATAAATCTGCCAATCAAGCAGAAGTCCCGACAACCACGCGGACAGATCCAGGCATTCCGCTTACGCCTAGTTCCGGTCATTCGATGACTAATCGTGCGGTTGCCAAAGCAGGCATATACCATTTCTTCGTATCACTTGAGCCGCAGGTGGCATTTAACTTGATGAGTAGCACACCTCTGCCCCGGACAGGATTTTATCCGGGACAGAAAGCAGCGTTCGCCTAATCTTCAGGCAACGCGGATCAGCTTACGGTTGATAAACTCCTCAATGCCGAGGAAGGACAGTTCGCGGCCAAAGCCAGAGTTCTTGATCCCGCCAAACGGCAGTTCAGGGGCCGCAGCCGTGGCCGTGTTGATGAACATCATGCCGGTCTCGACCGCTTCGGCCACCCGTTCCGCCCGGCCAAGGTCACGCGAGAACACGGCCCCGCCGAGGCCATAAGGAGAATCATTGGCCAGTTCGATGGCTTCGTGTTCCGATGCGATCTTATGCACGACGGCAACGGGACCGAAAATCTCCTGATAGAAGACCGGATTGTCCTTTGACACGTTGGTCAGGATAGTCGGCTCCATAAAGAAACCCTTGCGCTCCATCCGCTTGCCCCCGGCCACCAACGTTGCGCCTGCCTTGACCGCTTCGTCAGTCTGCGCCAGTGCGGTGTCGAGTGCCTTCCTGCTGCTCATCGGGCCATGGGTGGTACCCTCAGCCAGCGGATCGCCAATGCGGAACTGCGTGATCGCGGTTTTCAGACCCGCGAGGAAGGCGTCGTAGACCTTCTCATGCACGATCATCCGTTTGGCCGCCGTGCAGACCTGCCCGTTATTGGCAAACCGGCCCCATGTCGCCCACTTCACGGCAAGTTCAAGATCCGCGTCATCCAGCACGATGAACGCGTCGCTACCGCCAAGTTCCATCGTGTCCTTCTTCAGCGCCGCACCCGCTTCGGCCGCGACCGTCTGGCCCGCGCGTTCGCTGCCCGTCAGGGCGACGCCACGGATGCGGAAATCCTTGATCAGTTCGGCGGACTGATCGTTGTCGAGGAAGATGTTGGTATAGACACTAGCAGGCGCGCCCGCCTCGTGGAACAGCTTTTCAAAGGCCAGCGCACATTGCGGCACGTTGGGCGCGTGCTTGGCGATGACCACATTGCCTGCCATCAGGTTCGGCCCCGCCACGCGGGCAAGCTGGTAATAGGGGAAGTTCCAAGGCTCGATGCAGTAGATTACGCCAAGCGGCTGGTTGATGATCTTTGCATGGCCTTCCTTGACCTTCAGGGGCGTGGGAGCGAGAAATTTCTCCGCGCCCTCGGCATAGTAGGAGAGGATGTCGGCCGTGATGTCGATTTCTTCCAGCGCGTCAGGCAGCGCCTTACCCATTTCGGTCGCGATCAGGCGTGCATGTGTCATGCGGTCACGGCGAAGCAGGTTGGCAGCCTTTGACATGATGACCTTGCGGGCTGCGATGTCGCGCTTCTTCCAGTCGGTCTTCCACACATGGTCCGCGCGATCGATAATCGCCTTCATCTGCGCGGCAGTATGCAGTTCAAACGTGCGTTCCACGGTTTCCGTTGTCGGGTTGAGGGTCTGGTAAAAACTCATTGGTCCGTTTCCCTGTTTATTGATTATGGAAAAGGTAGTCGGTGTAGCCATGCGCGCTGCCGCCGTACATCGTCGCCGGGTCCAGCGGATTGAGCGGCCAGTTATGTTCCAGCCGCGCGGGCAGGTCCGGATTGGCGATGAATTTCCGGCCAAAGCCGATCATGTCCGC
This sequence comes from Komagataeibacter rhaeticus, assembly GCF_011611525.1. NCBI lineage: Bacteria > Pseudomonadati > Pseudomonadota > Alphaproteobacteria > Acetobacterales > Acetobacteraceae > Komagataeibacter > Komagataeibacter rhaeticus. The sequence continues at coordinate 2,626,948 of NZ_CP050139.1, read as the reverse complement.
CCATCCATGGCCCAGCACATGCTGTGCCTTGTGCAGGTCGTAACGGCCCGCGCACAGGATGCGGCCGCCGAAGATGTCGCGCACGCTGGCGCGGAAGGCATCCGGCATTTCCGGCGCATTGTCCCAGTCGGCTTCGGCCAGCGAGACGTAGGCGATGCCCGCCTCCGCCAGTACGCGCACGGCTGCCGTGTAGGTTTCCGCTGGATTGTCCTCCAGCAGGCCGAGATAGACGCGCTCTTCCGTCGTCGTGCCGAACAGCGGGGAAAACCGCACGCCCATCCTGTCGGGCGTGACGACGGCGGAGACGGCCTCGACCACCTCGCGCAGGAAGCGCAGGCGATTGGACAGGCTGCCGCCATAGGCATCGATGCGGAAATTGGCCCGTTCGGAGATAAACTGGTTGATCAGGTAGCCATTGGCTGCGTGGATCTCTACCCCATCGAAGCCTGCGGACAGCGCGTTGCGCGCCGCCTGTGCATACATCTCCACCAGTTCCTGGATTTCGGGAATGGTCAGCGCGCGTGGCACATCAGGGGGTACCAGCTTTCCTGTACCCGGCCCCGTGGGGATGAACACGTTTACGCCTGTTGCCGCGACCGCGGACGGAGCGATCGGTGCCTCATGACCGGGCTGCAATGCCCGGTGGGACACGCGGCCCACATGCCACAATTGTGCAAAGATGGGCCGCCGCTTTGCGTGTACCGCATCGGTGACCAGCTTCCAGCCCGCGACCTGCTCGGGTGAATAGATGCCTGGCGTCCAGGCATAGCCCTGCCCGCGGGGTTCGATCTGCGTACCTTCGGTAATCAGGAAACCCGCCTGCGTGCGCTGCGCGTAATACCCGGCCATGAGCGCGTTGGCGACGTCCCCCGGTTGAGTGCTGCGGCAACGTGTCAATGGCGGCAGGAAGATCCGGTTTTCAAGAGGCAGATCTCCCAGCCGCACAGGCCTGAATAAAGAAGATGAAGACATGACCAACCTTGTTTACAAATACAGGCCATTCGTCCGGCCTGCCTGTAAACATTGACCCGCCCCATCTTATGCGCAAGAACGCACATAAACCGCCACTAGTGTCAGGAATGATACCATGCCTCGCATCCGTCATACCACGCTGGCCTGCAGCCCCGGCTGCACGGTGGAAGCCACGCTGGAACTGTTTGGCGGGAAGTGGAAGGCGTTGATTCTGTATCACCTGTTCGAGGACGGAGTGCTGCGGTTCGGCGAACTGCGCCGCCGTCTTCCCAACGTCACGCAGCGGATGCTGACCAATCAGTTGCGCGAACTCGAGGCAGACGGACTGGTGTCACGCACCGTTTTTCCCGAGGTGCCACCGCATGTGGACTACGCCCTGACCGAGCTGGGAAAGACGCTGAAGCCAGTTATTCAGGCGCTCAAGAAGTGGGGGGATCGGTATGCGCATTCTGTCCAGCGGAACACAGCTGCTGATTGAGATTGACGGCGAAGCGTTATGGACAATTCCTGCAGCAATCTGCCTGTCGGCTTCAAGAATTAAGCAGACTGGCGGCAGTCGCCCTCTTCTCGGCCGTGTTCAGACTTGCTCAAAGTTTCGATAAGCAGACCTTCTATATCGGCGACGCAAGCCAGGCCGCCAGTTGCCGGACCATGGATCTGGCGACACGGCCGGCGCCCAGCAGCGTGGCGGATGCGGGCCCACACCAGGAGCCATAACCCAGCAGCCAGAGACGTGGCTCCCTGACGGCCTGCTGCCCGTTAACACGGATCAAGTCGTCCGGCTCGATCACGTCGAGTGATGCAAATACACCGAGCGCGGGTCGGAAGCCGGTACACCAGATGATCCTATCGATGGCTTCTTCCCGCCCGTCGGGCCAGACGACGCCCGTCGCCGTCACACGTACAAACGGGCGCACCGCGTGGAGCACGCCTCGCTCCCTGGCGGCGCGCACAGGTGGGACCATGACGATATCGCCAAAGCCGCTGGTGGGCATGGCCGACGGGCCGCCGAGAACGCGAGCGGTCGCCCGCTCGAACAGGACCCGTCCGTCCACGTCATCGGGCAGAAAGATGGGATCATGCAGCGTGACCCATGTTGCCTGAGCGACAAGCGACAGCTCCGCCATAATCTGTGCCCCGGAGTTGCCCCCACCCACCACCAGTACACGTCGGCCGGCAAAGGGCGCGGCATTCCGGTAATGGCTGGAATGGAGTTGCGTCCCGCCGAAGAGGTCACGCCCCGCGACATCGGGAACAAAGGGGGCTGACCACGTACCGGTCGCCCCGATAACCGCACGGCCAAGAAAATCACCCGCGCTGGTTCTGACAGTCAGAAGTTTTCCGTTCGCGCGCTCCACACACTCGACCATGACCGGACGGCGGATCGGCGGCGCATAGCGCGCCTCGTAGCGGTGCAGATAGTCCAACACCTCGTCACGGGTCGGATAGCCGCCATCCGGCGTGTCTGGCATCGGCCAGCCGGGCAGCGAACTGTAGGACGCGGGTGAAAACAGATGCAGGGAGTCCCAGCCATGCACCCATGCACCACCCGCCTGCGTCCCGTTATCAAGAATGACGTAACGCAGTCCGGTCCGTCGTAGAAAATACGACGCGGCGAGGGCCGCCTGACCGCCTCCCACGATCACAACATCGAACTGTTCCGCCATAGCCCGGCTCACAGACTTTCCGGGAGACGGAATTCCGCCTTGCGTTCGCTGTAGCGATCAACGAGGTAGTCGGCCCGGTCGCGCAGCAGCCATGTGAACTTCATCAGCTCCTCCATGACATCTACCATCCGGTCATAGAGGGGGGATGGCTTCATCCGGTCATCGTCACCGAACTGGGTATAGGCCATCGGCACGCTGGACTGATTGGGGACGGTGAACATCCGCATCCACCGGCCCAGCACCCGTAGGGCATTGACGGAATTGAAGCTCTGCGATCCGCCCGAAACCTGCATGACCGCCAGCGTGCGGCTCTGCGTCGGGCGGATCGAGCCTTCCGTCAGGGGCAACCAGTCGATCTGGTTCTTGAACACGGCAGTGATGTTGCCGTGCCGTTCGGGGCTGCACCAGACCTGGCCTTCAGACCAGATCGAGAGTTCCCGCAGTTCCCGCACCTTCGAATGACTTGCGGGCACGGAATCCGCTACCGGCAGGCCGGTCGGGTCGAACACCCGTGTCTCGGCCCCCAGCACCTTCAGGATGCGTTCTGCCTCAAGCACCAGCAACCGGCTGAAGGATCGGGGGCGTAAAGAGCCATAGAGCAGAAGGATACGCGGCGGATGGTCCACACGCGGTTGCGGTTCCAGCCGCGCGAGATCGACCTGTTCAAGATATTCGGGGTGAAGGGCCGGCAAGTCAGGTTCAGTCATTGTGATATCGGACCATTCATGCATTACGGCTGGCTGATTAGAGGCAGCCACAGGGCCAGCGCCAGGAGTGTGACCAGCAGGACGGGAGGTGTGATCACCAGACCCACCTTCATATATTGCCCCCACGTGACCCGATGGTTCCTGGACGCCAGCACATGCAGCCAGAGCAGTGTCGCGAGACTGCCGATCGGCGTGAATTTCGGCCCGAGGTCGCAGCCGATGATGTTGGCATAGACCATCAGGTCGCGTGTCAGCGGCGTGATGTCGTGCGCCTGCTGGATCGCCAGTGCCCCGACCAGCACACTCGGCATATTGTTCATGATGGACGACAGAACAGCCGCCAGAAAGCCGGCGCCGATGGTGGCGATGAACGGCCCCTGATGGCCAAGCCAGACCAGTGCGGCCGCAAGGTAGTCGGTCAGCCCGGCATTGCGCAGGCCATACACCACCAGATACATGCCCAGCGAGAAGATCACGATCTGCCATGGTGCGCCCATCAGCACCTTGCGAACAGGGATCACCCGGCCATATCCGGCGACGAGCAACAGGGTTCCGGCGGCCAGACAGGCTACAACACAGACCGGGATATGAAACGGCGCTGTCAGGAAATAGGCCGCCAGAACGAGGACCAGCAGCGGAAATGCCGCCCGAAATACATGGTGGTCACGAATTGCCGCAGCGGGTGCTGGCAGTTCGGCGACGGGATAGGTCGCAGGCACCTGCCGCCGGTACCACAGCCAAAGCACAGCCAGCGTCGCGCCCAGCGCCACCAGATCGACAGGGACCATGATCGCGGCATAGCGATCAAACGCAATGCCAAAGAAATTGGCGCTGACGATGTTCACCAGGTTGGAAATGACAAGCGGCAGGCTGGTGGTATCCGCGACGAACCCAGTGGCGATAATAAAGGCCAGCGCCGCGCCATGGCTCAGGCGCAGTTGCGTCAGGATAGCGATGACAATGGGCGTCAGCAGCAGCGCCGCGCCGTCATTGGCGAAAACCGCTGCAATGGCCGCTCCCAGCACCACGATCAGCGGGAATAGCGTCCGGCCTCGCCCTTTGCCCCAGCGTACGACGTGCAGGGCGGCCCAATGGAAGAACCCTGCCTCATCCAGCAACAGCGAGATGACGATCAGCGCGATAAAGGTGAAGGTCGCGTCCCAGACGATGTGCCAGACGACAGGAATGTCATGCCAGTGGATCACGCCAGCCGCCAAGGCCACGGCGGCACCTGCCATTGCGCTCCAGCCGATGCCCAGCCCCCGAGGCTGCCAGATGACAAAAACCAGCGTGACAACGAAAAGCAGAAGAGCCAGCATCAGGAGATCCGCTTTCCGGATTCATCGACGATCTTCTCGCCGTCCTCTTTGACGAAAGCGCCCCGCTGCGGGTTGGGCAGGATTTCCAGAGCCGCCTCGGACGGACGGCAGAGCGCAACACCGAGGGGGGTGATGACGATCGGCCGGTTCATCAGGATCGGGTGTGCGATCATGGCGTCGATCAGCGTATCGTCCGTCAGGGTCGGATTATCGAGGCCGAGCTCGTGAAAGGGCGTGCCCTTTTCCCGCAGGACCGAGCGCACCGGAAGCCCCATACGGGCGATCAGATCGACCAGTTCGGCCCGGCTCGGCGGCGTTTTCAGATATTCGATGATCCGGGGCTCCTCGCCGCTGTTGCGGATCAGTGCCAGCACGTTGCGCGACGTGCCGCAGGCCGGGTTGTGGTAGATCGTGATGGTCATGGGCAGGACTCCCGGGATGGGCAGCAGGAGGACAGGTTCGCGACCAGGGGCGCGCAGAGTTCGGGGCTGCCCGCACAGCAGTCTCTTACGAGGAAGAGCATCAGGTCGCGCAAGCGCGGAAGGCGCGCACGATAGACGATCAGCCGGCTGTGGCGCTGCGAGGTCAGCAGGCCGGCACGGGTCAGGGTGGCAAGATGGGCCGAGATCGTGTTCTGCAGGACATCGAGATGCCGCGCGACGTCTCCGGCGGGTAGTCCGTCCGGTTCGTGGCGCACCAGCAGGCGGAAGATCTCCATTCGCGTGGACTGCGACAGAGCGCTCAGGGCAGCGAGGGCAGATTCTGTATCCATAAATCGACGATCACGGATATAATGGATGAAGTCAACACTACCCAGGACATGCCTCGTTCAAAACCTGGAATACGGTGTCACACGCCGAACAGGCGGCCGATTCCGCCCGTGACGATCATCGCAACAATACCCCAGAACGTCACACGCAGTGCTGGCCGCAGAGGCGCCGCGCCGCCGGCAAGCGCGCCGACGACGCCCAAAACGGCGAGAACCACGACCGAGGTCAGGGACACGCCCCAGGATACCCACGCGACAGGGGTCAGAACAGCTGCCAGTACGGGCAGTAAGGCTCCGGACGAAAAGGCGGTTGCCGAGGCGAATGCCGCCTGTATGGGTCTTGCCGCTGTGGCCTCGGACAGACCCAGTTCATCCCTGGCATGAGCACCGAGCGCATTATGTTTCATAAGGGCGACGGCGACCTCGTGTGAGAGGTCTCCATCCAGTCCTCTGGTAATTCCCCCATAAAAAGAGTGACTTTTGAATGAGAATTTTCTCAGCGTAAGAATTGAGGAGATTCTGATGAAGAGTGATCGCTTTACTGACGCCCAGATCATGGGTGTGATCCGCCAGGCTGAGGGCGGTGTCCCGGTTCCTGACCTGTGCCGGGAGCATGGGATCAGCAACGCCACGTTTTACCGGTGGCGCGCGAAATATGGCGGCATGGATGCTTCGATGATCAGTCAGATGAAGGCTTTGGAAGAGGAGAACCGTCGGCTGAAGCGCATGTATGCGGATTTGAGCATGCAGACGGATATCCTGAAGGAAACCCTTGGAAAAAAATGAAGCGGCCAGCCCAGCGCCGGGAACTGGCCGCACAAGCTGTGGCGCATCATGGGGTCAGCATTGCGCTGGCCTGTCGGATTTTTGGGATATCCGAGACCTGCTTTCGCTATCGTCCGCGACTGGCAGCGGAGAACGACAGGATTGCCGCTCTTCTGGTGGGACTGACCCAGGCTCACAGGAGATGGGGATTTGGTCTGTGTTTCCTGTATCTGCGCAATGTGCAGGGACAGCTCTGGAATCATAAGCGGGTTTATCGGATCTATCGGGAACAGGAACTCAACCTGCGGATTAAACCCCGCAAGCGTCTGGTTCGCGAAAAGCCAGAAAAACTGTCGGTTCCGGCCCTTCCCAACAGGGTCTGGTCCATGGATTTTATGGCGGACAGGCTGATGGATGGACGTGCTTTTCGGCTCCTGAACATTCTGGATGACTTCAATCGTGAAGGACTGGCGATCGAGGTTGATTTTTCCCTGCCGGCCTGTCGGGTTGTCCGCTGTCTGGAACAGGTTATGGAGTGGCGTGGCAGGCCAGAAGCCATCCGAATGGATAATGGCCCTGAATATGTCAGTCATACGTTGGTTTCATGGGCCGAAAAACAGGGGATTACCCTGATCTATACGCAACCGGGTAATCCGCAGCAGAACGCCTATATTGAACGCTACAACAGAACTGTCCGGCAGGAATGGCTGGAGCAGTATTTGTTTGAAAGCATTCAGGACGTGCAGGAGGTCGCAACACAATGGCTCTGGACATATAACCATGACAGACCCAACATGGGGAACAACGGGCTAACCCCCGCCCAGAAACTAAAAACAGATGCCTGAATTCTCATTCAATGCCCCACTAAAAATGGGGGGATTACCCCTCGGCGGGGCCTGCCTGGGTCAGAACTTTTCGTTCATAGGGGGTTAAAAGGTCCGCCAGAGTGCGGGCGTCCAGCACAGTCATGAACGCCCCCAGCGCCTCCCCCAGCACGCCGCGCAAGTGGCAGGCATTGGCCAGAAGGCATTCGCCTGCCGAACCTGAACGCCCCTCCCCTGCGGCAGAACCGGCACTGGTGGCCCCTCCCGCCGCCATACCCCGCGGCGAGAACGTCCCGCGTGCCGCGCTGCCTGCAAGCGCCGCCAAGGAGGCCCGTTTGCCTCCCCCACCCGCGGCCGCCACGGCAGATCTGGAACCCGGCCCCATGCCGGGAGAAAGAGGCGACATGCAGCCCACAAGGGCCATGTCTTCCTCCGTATGGCGCACCACATCCCCCACATTGATCTGATCGGCAGGGCGGGCCAGCATCAGGCCACCACCCCGACCCCGCAGCGTATCCACAAAGCCGCCCCGGCCGAGGTGATGGATCACCTTCACCAGATGGTTTTCTGAAATGCCATAGGCCTCCGCCACCTCCCGTATGGAGACACGGCGGTCTGCATGCACGCCCAGATAGAGCAGCGTGCGCAGGGCGTAATCTGTGTAAAGGGTCAGACGCATGCGTAAAGATACATCACCTTGACATCTTTTTTCCAGCGCTCAATAAGATGTATGTAATTTAGATCTTTAAAGGCACAGACTCCTATGGCTCCCCAGCTTGACGACACCACCCGCGCCATCATCACCGCCTGCGTGCCCGCCCTTGAGGCCCACGGGCTGGACATCACGCGGGAGATGTATGCCCGCCTGCTGGCAGACCCTGCCATCAGTGCGCTGTTCAATCGGTCACACCAGAAAAATGGAGAACAGCCCACGGCGCTGGCGCTGGCCGTGCTGATGTATGCCCGCAACATCAATGATCTGGGCAAGCTGGGCGGCATGGTGGAACGCATTGCGGAAAAACATGTGGGCCTGAACATTCTGCCCGAACACTACCCGCATGTGGGCACTGCCCTGCTGGGGGCCATCAAGCATGTGCTGGGCGATGCCGCCACGCCGGAGATCATGGATGCGTGGGCCAAGGGCTATCAGTTTCTGGCCGATGTGCTGATCAACCGGGAAGCCCAGCTTTACACCGCCAACGCGGACGCCCCCGGCGGCTGGACCGGCTGGCGCGCCTTTACCATCCGCAACCGCGTGGCGGAGAGCGAAACCGTGATGTCCTTTGATCTGGAACCAACGGATGGCAAACCCGTGCTGCCGCACAAACCGGGCCAGTATCTCAGCTTCAACATCACCGTGCCGGAACAGGGCTCCCAGCGGCGGAACTACAGCATTTCCTCCGCACCCAGCCAGAAAGGCTACCGTATCAGCGTGCGCCGTCAGCCTGAGGGGCTTGTCTCCAACTGGCTGTATGACAGCGCGGTTGTAGGCACGGAGCTTCTGGTATCCGCCCCTGCCGGATCCTTCATTCTGCCCACGCCTGTTGCCGCCCCCATTGTGCTGCTGAGCGCTGGTGTAGGGCTGACGCCTTTCCAGTCCATGGTGGATACACTGACCGCAGACATTGGCGCGCAAACAGGTGCTGCTTCCGGCCTGCACTATATCCACGGCACGCACTCCGCCCAGACCGAAGCCTTCGGCCCCCATATCCGCGCCCTTGCGGCCAAAGGGGCTATCAAAGCCGATGTGTTCTACAGTCACGGCCCGCTCCCGGCTGAGCAGACTGCTGGCACAACCGCGCATCAGGGCCGCGTGACCGTGGAGTGGGTGCGCGCCAATACTGCGCCAAACGCCGTGTATTACATCTGCGGGCCAGAAGGCTTCATGCAGGACATGATCTCCGGCCTGAAAGCGGCGGGCGTTCCGGAAAACCGTCTGCGGCATGAAGTATTCGGCCCGGCCACCACCGTGGAAGATACGCTCTGCGCCGCCTGACCTGACCGCCAGAGGCAGCCCCTGCCCCGCATTTCAGCGCGACATGGGCTTGCCTTGCCGGAACGGGAAGATGCGGGGCCGCATCATTGAGGGAGGGCGTGTGTCAGTCGGGCTGGAGCGGGGCACCGCAGATGCCGGTTCGGCCGAGCCACTCCCTCCGTCTCAAACAGACTGTCACCTGCTCAGCCCGAGCCAGCTTCGCGTGGGCTGCCCTCTCCTTTGTCACATGTCTTATTGTCTTCACGCCGCAGGGGCACACCCCACTGTTCAGGTTTTGCAACAAGGAAGATATGCCATGCCACACGCCCGTTCCTCACACAGCGCTGGCGGGCCGGTGCGCATTCGCCGGGTGTACGAAGACCCCCTGCCCGACGATGGCGCACGCGTTCTGGTGGATCGGCTCTGGCCGCGCGGGGTCAGCAAGGAACGCGCGCACCTGACGCTGTGGCTGAAGGACATTGCCCCCAGCACCACCCTGCGCCAGTGGTTCGGCCATGATCCCGCCCGGTGGGACGACTTTCAGCGCCGTTACAGGGCAGAACTTGCCCAGAACCCGGACTGCGTGCGCCAGATTTTGGACCTTGCCCAAAAGGGACCAGTCACCTTGCTCTACGGTGCCCGCGACACCGAACATAATGAGGCCGTTGTGCTGGCGTCCTATCTATCCTCCCTGCAAGAGAATTAGGAAGCGACCATCCGCCACAGTAAAATGGCAGGCATTTCAAGGCTTCATAAACAGCGTTGAAAGCCTGCCACGAGCCCAAAAGCCTTCGCTCCCTCAGCAAAAACACACATGCGCACTCAATTTTGCGCGGACGTTATTCAACCGCCCCGGAACTCAGTGAGACAAGAAAGACAGGTTGTTGATGTATTTCTGGAGGAAGAAGCCAAAAATAATAGCGATCCCCCACAGGGCATACACAATCATCGCCTGCGCGGTTGGCAAGCCTTCCAGCTTCTCCGTTTTCATGGCCACGCGAACAATTTTATGAATAACCCGGCGGCGTGGTGCCCCTTTGATCCACTGCGCTTCCGTTGTGAGGAAAATCTCACTCAGCCCCCCTGCATAGACATACCCGTCAAAGAACAGGTGGAGGGATCGAAGAACCCTTGATTGATGTGCTTGGCCGGTAATTTCTGGGTCTCCTGTGCAAAATGCTCCTGCACGATCCGCCCGGTGGTGGCATGTGCCCGCGCGTTGGCGATATCCGCGCGCCAGACGTCGAACTGGGCGTTGAGGTCATCGAGATCATGGAAGCTGCGGCCAAGGAAGAAGTCCTGACGGATGTAGCGGAAGGGTCGCTCGACCTTGCCCTTGGTCTTGGCGCGATAGGGCTGGCAGGCTCTGGGGGCGCTGCCATAATGGGCCAGAAGCGCCACCAGCGAGGCATTGTAGGTCACCACGCCCGCATCATCCTCACCGATGACAGCGGTCTTCATGCGATCGTAGAGAATTTCCGTGCAGCAGCCCGCCATCGCCTCGAAGGCGGCGATGTGGCAACGCATCACTGTTTCCAGACCCTGGTTCGGGCAGAAACGTCCCCACAGCCAGCGACTGTGCCCCAGCACCATGCTGAACAACCAGACCTTGCGCACGATGCCTGGCTCGCCGGTGAAGACTGTCTGGAATTCCGCAAAATCGACCTGCGCCTGAACGCCGGCTCCGGTCTCGAAGCGCCGCTCATAAGGCCTGGGCAGCGGGGGGCGGATTTGCCGGAGATATTCCGTCAGCGATGAATAGGCACCGTCATATCCCATGTCGCGAATTTCACGATGCAGCCTGCGCGATGAAAGTCCGGGATAACTTGCCATCCGCTCCAACAGATAGGTTCGATAAGGTTCTGCTGCGCTGGCCACCGGTTTACGCGGTGCATAGGCTGGAGTCTCCAGCCCATTGGCCAGATACTTCTTCACTGTCTTGCGATCGAGCCCTGTCTGGCGCGCGATGGCGCTGATGCTGAGCCCCTGTCTTTTGAGTTCCTGGATCAAAACGACCTCCCTGAGTCCTATCACCTGCTCGCCCTTCCTTTGGCATCAGCAGGGATAAATGTGCCGCGTGATCGTCATGGGGGCATGCCCCCATGACGATCACGCACAGTCCTCAAACTGGGGAATTTTCAACCAGCACATTTGGGGAGATTACAACCAGCACTCACATCGTGATGGCGCGCCGCTGGTAGCGACCAGAATACGCTCATTGTTTCCCTGGCTTCGCCATCTGATCGGTGACGGCGGGTATGCCGGCGAGAAGTTGCGTGGTGCGCTGGCTGAACTCGGCCGATGGACGATCGAGATCGTCAAGCGTAGCGATCGGGCCGAAGGCTTCGTCGTCCTGCCCAAACGCTGGATCGTGGAGCGCAGCTTTGCATGGCTCGGACGCTGCCGTCGCCTCACGAAGGATGTCGAGGCAACAATCTCTTCATCCCACGCGTGGTTGATGATTGCCCATATCCGCAGAGTTCTGCGAAAAATCAATCAAACCGCTTTCTGATTCAGGCTCTAAGGGTCAAGGGAGAATGATATGAAACACCGTACCGATGTTTTATTGAAAACATTTGCCGCGGTTCTTTTTGTTTCCAGTTCCAATGTTGCGCTTTCCGCCACGGTTGCGTCAAAGGTGAAGCCCGATGGAAAAGTCACCTCTGTCAGCCGGCATGGTGTTGCAACATCATCCGCTTCCAGGGCAATGGCCGCGCTGAAACCGGAAACACTGGGTGTTGTCGGACACCGCCAGCGTGCCGTAGGCGTCAAGGAAGTGGTTTCCTCCCAAATGATCAGGGAGGAAGTGCCCGGAACCAATGCACTGAAAGTGTTGGGGAAAATGCCTGGTATCCTGTTCCAGTCAGCAGATGGGCAGGGGCTGGATATCTGGTCGCAGTCGCTTTACATGCATGGCTTCCTGCTCAATCAGGTTGGGGTCACGCTTGATGGCATTCCGCTGGGGGACCAGCAGTACCATGCCCTGAACGGCCTGAATGTCATGAACGCGCTGGCATCCGAGAATATCGGCCACATGGATGTCTCTATGAGTGCGGGCGCTGAATCCGTTGCCTCCACTTCCAATCTCGGCGGTTCGATCGAATATTTCTCAGCCGATCCAAAGCACAAGATGGGGGGGCAGGTGAACCAGACATTCGGTTCCAATTCCACCATGCACAGCTTCTTCCGCTTTGACACGGGCGACATGAACAAAACCGGCACCCGGATGTTCGTATCCTATATGCGTAATAACGCGGAGAAATGGAAAGGTGGTGGCAACCAGTTCATGCAGCAGGTCAATGCCAAGCTGGTACAGCCGATTGGTCAGGAAAGCCAGATTTCCGCACTGTTCGACTGGGGCGATCTGGACCAGTACTCGTATCAGGACCTGTCGTTTGACATGCTGCATAATGGTGGCGCGGGGATCGACAATTTTATCGGCACGCCCAATGCCTATGCCAATGCCTATCATCTCGCGCTGGCGGCGAACAAGCTGCCAGGGGGCTCCCTGCCCGCGGGGTACAGCAAGATGTCGGACCCGTATGATGCGTCCTATTATGATGGCGGCACGGTTGAACGCGACTATCTGGGCGGCCTGAATCTTGATTTCGCGCTGACGCATCGCCTGCACTGGAAAACCGTTCTGTATGCGCAGGGCCAGTACGGCCGTGGCACATGGGCCAGCCCCTATCCATGGTACAGCAGCGGGCTGATGCCCAATGGCTCGCCGATATTCGACCAGATCACCAATGTCCATGCCCAGCGTGGCGGCTTTACCTCTGCCCTGCATTACGAAATCGCGCATAACGATATCAGCGCGGGCGTATGGTATGAACATTACCATGTGGATGAAATGCGCAATGCCTATTACGAGCCGGTGCTGGGCGAAGGCTCACCGATCAATTCCATGGGCAAGCTGCCATCCCCGATGGCCAATCTGTGGGGTGATACCTTCAGTTCAAACAGCTTTACGGCCTTTGTGCAGGACACCTATCATGTCCGGCCCAACCTGAATGTGCATTTCGGTTTCAAGTCACTGCTTCAGACGGTTGATGGACGTGAAACCGCCAATCTCTCCGCCTATACCGGAACCGATGCCATTGCCAGTGGCAGTGTGACCACGGCCAAGGCATTCCTGCCGCATATCAGCGCGGACTGGCATTTCCTGAAGCATCATGAACTGTTCTTTGATGTGGCGGAGAACGTGAAATCCTATCCCATCGCAGGTTACAAGATGGGGGCCTCGCCCTTTGCCATGACCCAGTCCGCCTATGATTCCATGCAGTCGCAGGGGGGGCTGAAGCCGGAAACCAACTGGAACTATGCTGTCGGTTACCGATACATGGCCAGGATGCTCATGGCATCGCTGTATGCCTACCATACCAATCTCCACAACCGGCTGCAGCAGGTGACAAGCGGGCCCATCACCAACCCGTATTCCGCCGTCATGAACGTTGGCGGTGTTACGATGAATGGTGTTGATGCCGGTGTGACCATCATGCCGGTCAAGGGGCTGTCCATTTTCAATTCCATTAGCTGGAACCATGCAACCTATGATCAGGATGTGACATCCGGCGGCGTGCGCTACGGCACGCAGGGGCAGCAGATCGTCAATTATCCCCGCTTCATGTACAAGGCCAGCCTGACCTATTCCTGGCATGGCGCGAGTGCCCATATCGATACGCAGTATATCGGTGAGCGTAACTTCAGCTATATTGGTGATACCCATGTGCCGGGGTACTGGGTCACGTCGCTGGGCGCACGTTACAACTTCTCTGATCTGGCGCGCAGGAGTGACCGCTACCGGTATCTCAAGCACCTGACGCTCAGCTTCAACGTGTATAACCTGACCAATACGCAGTATATCTCCACCATGGGTGAAAACGGCAACCCGATGAGTGGTGATGACCAGTCCTTCCTTATTGGCGCGCCACGGCAGTATTTCGGATCGGTTGCCATCGAATTCTAGAAAATGGAGGAAGGCACGCCATTGCGTAGTGCCTTCCCACCTCTGGAATGGCGGAACCGGGCCGTTATGGCGGTGCCTTGCGGGCTGATCCGTTCCCGGCCTGGGGATGGCTGGACAACAGGGTGCCATTCATCTACTTGAGTATTGATAAATAAAATATTTCTGGGTGCCGCCTTTCTTGGAAGGGCGGCGTTTCTTTCATCTTCCTGAAACAGGTTCTGCCTTTATGATTTATGGACCGGCATGCGCCTGTTGCGGTCAGGCCAGCAGGCGGGGCGTGGTACTGCCGTAACGGATGGTGGCGGAATCGGGGTACCATTCGCCGGTGTTTTCATTGCGTCCCTGTAGTACGAACCGGGGGACCGGCCCTGCCTGTTCGTGCACCGCGCGGCGGGACAGCGCGCCGATCGGGCCGGGCAGGCAGCGGTTGATGATGACGGCCAGCGCCGTATCGGCAAAATCGTGCAGCATCTCCACATCCCCGTCGCTATCGCCAAAGACCATGAGGGGACCGTACCCCTTCCGCCCCGCCAGTGCCTGACGGATGGCTGTCACCTTTCCCTGCCGGTAGGTCAGTGGCCAGTGGGGTACATCCTGCGCACCGGGATAGGGTGCATCATTGTCAGGGCGCATGCGCACACCCAGAACATTTTCCGCTGGCAGGCCGTAGCCATATTGGGGGTCGGTTGCAAAAACACGCACGATATCCACAAAGGAAGCCGAACAGACATAGACATCAATGCCCTGCGCGCGCAGGCAGGCATGCAGCGTTGCGATCTCGGGCGTCAGGCGCAGGCATTGCATGAAAGTATGGTTGATGCAGCCCGCCCGCCCCGGCCGTTGTGGCGGGGTCTGCCATGTAACCGATGTGATGGCCTGTCCCAGATGCCAGGCGTTGGAAGCCTGGACAAGCCTGCGCAGGCTGTCGGGTGTATGGCCGTTCAGCATCCATATGATCCAGCGATAGGCATGCCCCACGCCGGCACTCGCCATCATGGCATCATAGGCAAAATACAGCTTGGCCCGGAAACACGACAGGACAGGGTCAGTGGCCGTACGTGCCATGAAGCCGCCATCCCGCAGGGGCTGAAGCCCATAGGCCCGGACCAGCGTGGTGTAATCGCCCGTCAGGTCTGCCATAAGTGCGTGACGGTCCACCTGCTGGCCCGTAATGGTGCGGCATGTCGCGGCAAGCAGGCCATGCCCCAGACCGCGCCGCAGGAAAGTGGCAAACTGCGCTGGCGTGACCATGAAGCACAGGTTGTCAATCATGAAACGGAGCAGCGTTTCGGCGCAATCGCCAAAAATACAGGTATTGTCCCAGTCAAACACGGCATAGGGCCTGACCGCCCTGTCGGGCCCGGTCCGGCCATGGGCGCGGATCACGGCTTCGACCGCGTTTCGTGTCGTAGTGGCCCATTTCAGCGGGGGCAGCAGCGATACGGGTGCCGCGCTGCCTGCCGCACGCGCCTTATCTGCCCATTGGGGAACGGCCATGGATGACAGTCCCGCCAGGGCGGCGAACTGGCGACGGGTAAAGGATTTCGTCACGCTTCATGCCCCTTCGACATGTGTGAGGGCGGGATGCCGCCCAGACGCGGATCGCTGCGGCTGGGCCGTCCCGTTTCCAGATGACCGGCCAGCCTGATGGCAGGATGCGGGTGGGTGCCGCATGTCAGGCACAGGTCATACCAGTGATCCGACGGGGCGAGGTTCCACTCATGGGTCATGCCGCCCAGCGGGGGCAGGTCCAGGCGCACCGGCGCGTATCCGGCATATCCCATCATGTCCATTCCGACACGCAACCGCGTCCTGTGCCGGTTGCGTAGCGCCAGGCGCAGGGTGCCGGTATCGTAGGATTCCGTTACCTCCAGCGCGAGGGTGCCGCGTGGTATGGTCCATACCCGGACAAAGCCATTGGGACCATGAAGGCGCAGGGTACGGGTGGCGCCGCCCGGGGGAAGCGGGAAATGCAGCATGCTGCGCCGGTCCACGGTAAAGTGCCGTGGCCCCCGGATATCCAGCCCATACAGGCGGAATACCACCCCGACATTGCCCGGATTGTCCAGCACAAGGGTCGGCACGCCGCCCTGGTCACGTAGCTGCGCGGTATGACGGTAGGGCAGGGGGCGGGCGGGGCGCTGGCCGCTTTCCTGTATGGGTAAGGCCTGCTGGCGTGGCACCTGCGGGGGGACAAGGTGACAGCCTGCATCCGTCTGCGCCGGATAAGGCGTGGTATCGGGCAGGTCCGCCTGCCATTGCCGGTCCGTGGCCGCGAAATCGAAAAGCGAGGTCAGGTCGCCACACACACTGCGCCGCCATGGGGTGATGTTGGGTTCCATGACCCCGAAACGCTGTTCCAGGAAACGGATGACCGAGGTATGGTCGAACATCTGCGAATTGACCCATCCCCCCTTTGTCCATGGCGAGATCACGATCATCGGCACGCGGGGACCCAGGCCGACCGGCTCACCCTGATAGACCTCGCCGGTAACGGCTACGTTGCCGCCACCCTGTGCTGCGTCCAGTGCTGGTACGGGGGCGGGGACGTGATCGAAAAAACCGTCATTTTCATCATAGTTGAGAATGAAAACGGTTCTGGACCAGACATCGGGATGCCGGGAGAGGACATCCATCAGGCGGGAGATCAGGTATTCGCCATATCCCGGCGGCGCATCGGGGTGTTCACTCAGATGCTGGGGCGGTACGATCCATGACACCTGCGGCAGGGTGCGATGTTTGATGTCATGCTCCAGCGCCGCGACCAGAAACTGCCCCTGCGATGCATGGGCATTGCCGGCATCGGAACCCGGCACGATCGCGCGGGCCGCGCGGTAGCGGGCCGAATGGGGGGACAGGTTGCGGAACTGCGCGAAGGAGGCGAGGGGATTATCGGTAAAGTTGTCGTATTCCTGATAGATCTTCCAGCTTACGCCGTGTTCCAGCAGCCGGTCGCCATAGGTTTTCCAGTCAAATGCCCTGAAATCCCTGCGGTCCAGCGCCATGTCGGCCGAGCCATTGCCATCATCGACATTGGTTACGACCTGCACACCATCGCGCCCGCAGGCAAGGCCACTCGTGCCCGTGAACAGGAACAGGCGGTTGGGGTTTGTCGGCCCGAAAATGGAGGCATGATAGTTGTCACAGATGGTGAAGGCATCGGCCAGCGCATAATAATAGGGAATGTCCTGACGGTCGAAATACCCCATGGTCATGGGTGTCTTGGCATCAATCCATGCATCCCAGCTGTTCCATAATGCCTGAGATCCCTTCCAGCTATGGTCAAGGCTGGGCAGGCATCCGGCGCTGGTGGTGGCGGTATTGAAGCGGAACGGCAGCACCGTCCGCCCCTTGCGGTCGCGCTGGAACAGGGGGGAGCGGCCATCGGGCAGGAATTCGGGCTGGGGATCGGAATAGCCGCGCACGCCCTTCAGGCAGCCGAAATAATGATCAAAGGCACGGTTTTCCTGCATCAGGATAATGACATGTTCAATATCCCCTATCCCGCCGCCCCGTCGGTCCGGTGGCACGGCCAGGGCACGCCGCACGTTTTCGGGCAGTGCCCCCGCCATGGCGGTCGCGGCCGACATCCGCAGGAAATGACGCCGGCCTGGACGGATGAAACGGGGCATGGGCCTTGTTCTCCTCATCTTCCCGCGCGGGCGGGGCATCAGGGGCAGGAATATCCCGCCAGCGTAACGGGCGCGGGTATTAAGGGCTTGACAGAAGACTACATAGTTTTGGCATCATGACGTTAAGGCTTGTTCTGGTCCGTCAAAGCATGAAAATTGGCGGTCGCTTCAAGATGTAGGACAGGGACGATGCTGCCTGGCGATATACCCGGCCCATCAGACAGCACGATCAGGCCACCCCATGTGCTCGCCGCCGCCGCCACGGGCGTGTACCAGTTCATCCGTGAGCAGGGATGCGACCCCGATCGCGTGGCCCTGTCCGCCGGGCTGCGGCTTGACCAGGGCCTGCCCCAGACGGCGCTGCTCGACCTTGCCGGATACTGCCTGCTGTTTGAGGAGACCACCCGCCAGAGCGGATATGCGGGGGTGGGCCTGTCCTACGGGCGGCATTTCACCCCGGACATGCTGGGGCTGATCGGTTTCATTGCCATGGCCTCGCCCACGCTGGGCAGCGCCATAGAAAATGTGGCGGAACTGTTCCCGTATCACCAGAGCGGCACCATGACCCGCCTTGTCTATCAGGACGATGGCTGCGCGCGGCTGGAATACCGTATCCTGACCGGCGGCATCATAGGGCGTGAGCAGGATGCGGAACTGACCATGGGCATGTTCTGCAACATCTTCCGTCATGTCCTGGGGGAAAGCTGGGCGCCACGGGCCATATGGCTTGAACACCGCCGCATTGCCACCCCGGCCGAATATGACAGTGCGTTTGGCGCGCCGGTGCATTTTGGCATGGATGTCAACGCCGTTGTATTTGACAGGGCGGGAACGGAATGTGGCATGCCGCAGGGCAATGTCCGGCTGCTTGACGTGCTGCGGTGCAGCCTGACGGCGCTGTCGCCCGCGGTCACGGCCCGGCCGGTGGAACCGGCGACCGACCCGCTGCTGTCGCGCATCCGTACCGAAATCCGGTATTCGATGGGGCAGGGCGTGCCCGCGCTGTCACAGGTGGCGGAAACGTTGCGCATACCGCGCTGGACCCTACAGCGCCGTCTGGATGGCATGGGCATCACGTTCTCGGTGCTGGTGGAACGGACCCGGCAGGAACTGGCGCGTGAATATCTTGCCCGCCCCATGATGCCGATAGGCGAGATTGCATTGCTGCTGGGATATTCGGAAATCAGCGCCTTCAGCCGGGCCTTCCGTAAATGGACCGGGGTGTCCCCCCGCCTGTACCGTGCATCACGCCAGTCAGGCGGGAACATCTGACATGTGCCGTGCGGAGGCAGGTCAAGTCTTTGTGCCTGTCGGTCAAGATATTTGAAAACAAAAGCTTATAATTCAGACATCGATAAATTACCTCCCATCGGGAAGGCTGTTGTACTGTGTCATATCATGCTTTTCTGGGGGGAGAGAAATTCCGCTTTTCCTCCCTGAAACAGGTGCTTGCCTATGCCTCGCCCTATCGCACCGGTGATGAACTGGCCGGGGTTGCCGCCCCTGATCCCCTGCAACGGATCGGCGCGCGTGAGGCACTGGCGAACATTCCGCTCAGGACCTTCCTTGATGAAGTCCCGGTCCCGTACGAGACGGATGAAGTCACACGGCTGATTATTGACAGTCACGATACCACGGCCTTTGCGCCTGTTGCCCATATGACGGTGGGCGACCTGCGCGACTGGCTGCTCCATCATGAAACCGACGGGGCAACGCTTGCGGCCCTCGCGCCGGGCCTGACGCCGGAAATGGTGGCCGCGGTCAGCAAGCTCATGCGCAATCAGGACCTGGTCAGTGTCGCGCGCAAGATCACGGTCCGCACGGCCTTTCGCAATACGCAGGGGCTGCCGGGGCGCATGGGGTCGCGCCTGCAGCCCAATCACCCGGTGGACAGCCTGCCGGGCATTGCCGCATCCATGCTGGACGGGCTGCTGCTGGGGGTGGGGGATGCCGTGGTGGGCATCAACCCGGCATCGGACAACATGGCCAATGCCCGTGACATCCTGCATATGCTGGAAGGGGTGCGGGTGCAGTACGACATTCCCATGCAGACCTGCCTGCTGACGCATGTGACCAATACACTCCAGCTTATGGAACGTAACGCCCCGGTGGATCTGGTGTTCCAGTCCATATCCGGCACGCAGGAGGCGAATGCGGGCTTTGGCATTTCTCTGTCGGTCCTGTCCGAAGCCCATATGGCCAGCCAGTCACTGGGGCGGGGCACGGTTGGTACCAACACCATGTATTTTGAAACGGGGCAGGGGTCGGCCCTGTCGGCCAATGCCCATCATGGCATGGACCAGCAGACGGCGGAGGTGCGGGCCTATGCCGTGGCGCGGGCGTTCTCGCCGCTGCTGGTCAATACGGTGGTCGGCTTTATCGGCCCGGAATACCTGTATGATGGCAAGCAGATCATCCGCGCGGGACTGGAAGACCATTTCTGTGGCAAGCTGATGGGCCTGCCGATGGGGTGTGATGTCTGTTACACCAATCATGCCGAGGCCGACCAGGATGACATGGACAGCCTGATGATGCTGCTGTGCACCGCAGGCATCAATTTCCTGATTGCCGTGCCCGGCAGTGATGACATCATGCTGAATTACCAGAGCCTGTCCTATCATGACATCCAGACCCTGCGTTCGCTGTTCGGCGTGCGGGCGGCGCCCGAATTCGAAACATGGCTGGCCGCCCATGACCTGATCGATGCCCGGGGGCGGATGCGCGTCAATTCCCCCGATATCCTTGCCAGAATGATACCTTGCGATGACTGATGATCCTCCCGTCTCATGGCAGAGCCTGCGGGCGCGGACCTCGGCCCGGATCGGGCTGGCCCGTGCGGGCAACACGATTTCCGGCGCGGCCGTGCGTGAGTTCCAGTTTGCCCATGTCCGCGCGCGTCATGCGGTATCGGCCACGCTGGATGCCCGCCGCCTGAACCTGCCGCAGCCCTGTATCGAGGTTGAAAGCCAGGCAGCGGACCGCGCGGAATACGTGCGCAGGCCCGATCTCGGGCGGCAGTTGTCCGCCGCAGGCCGGGAGCGCCTGCCGCATGGGCAGTATGATGTCGTGTTTGTCATTGCCGATGGACTGTCGGCCATGGCGGCGGAGCGGCAGGGGGCGGCGGTGCTGGCGGTGGTGCGCCCCCTGCTTGCGGACTGGCGCATCGCCCCGCTGGTTGTGGCGCACAGGGCCCGGGTGGCCTTGGGTGATGAAATCGCAACCTGCCTGGGCGCGCGCTGCGTGGTGATGATGATCGGGGAGCGTCCGGGCCTGCGATGTGCTGAAAGCATGAGCCTGTACATGACATGGAACCCGCATGTGGGCATGCGTGATTCGGGACGGAACTGCATTTCCAACATCCATGGCCATGGCGGCCTGTCCGCCATGGCCGCCGCGAACAGCCTGGCGTGGTTGCTGAAGACGGCCCGCATGAGAGGCTACAGCGGTGTCAACCTGAAGGACGAAACCTGCATTATCGAACACGGCGCGGGTCAGGATCAGAAGGCGGTCGCCACTGACGGGCGGGAAGAATGAAAGCGCATCCGGGTGCGCGTGGCTGATGCGCAGGGCGGCCGGCTGGTAAACCCGCACTGACTCCGGCCCACGGCATGCCGCATCCGCCTGCCCGAAACGGGTATGGGACAGGGGATTTTAGCCGGATGTGCCCCCTGAATGCGCTATAGGGCGGTCCATTGCCCGCAGCTCTGCCGGGCAGGGCCAGTACAATTGTGTTCTTCCGGCATCACTTCCCGATTATATCCATAAAGATACATATATATGTATGGATATATATGGACAATCCTGCATGCGTCCGGGCAGAAGGAACCACTCTTTAATGTTTGATGCTTACATTCCGGGCCTATCTGAACCATGCATGACCGTTCCCATACCTTTCTGGTGACCACTACGTTTGGTGCTCTCCTGCTGACCACGTCGGCGCTGGCGGCAACGCCCGCATCCGTACGGCAGCAGGGCGCAACAAACGGCCAGACCACCGTGAAAAAGCCCGTCACGGCAAAACCGGCCAGCAGTCCGTCCACCACCGGCGCATCAGGTACCGCAGCCCCCATCGCCGGGATACTCGATGGCTCCAATGGTGAGACAATAACCGTCCACGGCCATCATGCGGCCGATGGCACGGGCGCGAAATACATGAACAAGAACATCTATCTCGGCCCGCTGGGCAACCGGGATACGCTGGATACGCCCTATTCCGTCATGGGGGTCACGCATGATGTCGTGGTCAACCAGCAGTTGCGCAACATCAATGACATGGCGGAATACCTGCCTTCGGTACAGCTGGAAATCCGTGGTGATCCCAACACGTCACGCCCGCAGTCCCGCGGGTTTGAGGCCGACGTGGTTTCCAACTCCCGTCTGGACGGGCTGAACGTGGTCTCCACCACCCCGTATCCGGCGGAATGGGTCGACAACCTGCAGGTCCTCAACGGTCTGGCCGGGGCCATGTACGGGCCGGAAAACCCGGCCGGCGTGTTTGAATATACTCTCAAGCGCCCGACCAACCGCCGCACCGAACGGCTTTCGGTCGGTGTGGATTCCATTGGCACCCCCACGGTCAATGGCGATATTTCCGGCCGGATCGGCCGCAATGGCTGGTTTGGCTACCGCCTGAACATGCTGCATGCCAATGGTTCGGCCTATGCGCCGGGCAGCTGGATCCGGCGTGAGATGGTCAGCGCCGATTTTGATATCCATATTGATTCCAAAACGGTCATCGAGCTTGATGCCAGCCACTATACCTATGACGAGCGCGGCATGGCGCCCGGTTTTGGTATTTCCGCCGGTACCGCCACCAACCCGACCGGTATTGGCGGGAAGCTGCCCGAAGCGCCGGATCTGGGCAAGAGCCTGGCGCCCGACTGGAGCGGGTACAACATGGAAACCAATACCTTCCTGGCCAAGATCAAGCACCAGATCAACAGGGACTGGAGCTTCACGCTCGGCGGGCTGTACCAGGATGCCATGCGCCAGTCCTTCGGCATAAGCGATACGCTGAGCGCGACCCAGGGGTTTGAGGGCATCTATACCTCCAAAGCCACGGCAACGACGACGGCGGATGATTTCCGTGTTGGCAGTAACATGGCCTATTTCAACGGCCGTGTCCGTACCGGTCCGCTCCGGCATGATCTGGTTATCGGCACCAATGGTTACATGATGGGGAACTATAACCCGACAACCGCCCTGACATCGGCGCAGAGCCTTGGCACATACAGCATGTATGGCGCCGCGCCGACCAACGGCACGCAGCCCTATTACAGCGGGCGTTACAAATCCAGTTCCATCATGAGCCAGTCCTTCATCATTGGCGACACGATGCGCATCAACAAGCACTGGTCGGTCATGGGTACGCTGGCATGGAGCTGGATCGACCAGAAGGGGGCGCTCAATGCCACAAGTCCGCTCAAGCGGACCTTCCAGGCCAATGCGACGTTCAGCCCGACAGCCAGCATCATGTACAAGCCAACCCAGAACCAGACCCTCTATTTCACCTATGGGCGCTCGGCTGAAGCGGGTCCGGTTACCCCCAACAGCAAATACTATACCAATACCAACATTGCCCTGCCTGTCGCGCATTCGGAAGAATACGAAGTCGGCTACAAGCTGCGGTTCCAGAAAATGCAGTTCAACGTGGCCGGGTTCCGCATGACCTCGCCCTATGCCATGTATATCCCCGCGGCGAATGGCTCGTGCTCGGGCGGGACGACCTGCCAGACCTATGAATATGGCGGGACGCAGCGCAACTATGGTGTGGAAGCCCAGATTTCGGGTGAGGTGCTGCCCAACCTTTCCGTTCTTGCGGGCATGACCTGGCTGGATGCGGAACTGGTCAACAGCAAGACCGCTGCCTACAACAACAAGGAAATTGTCGGTGCGGCCCCGCTGCAGGCCAATCTTCTGCTGGATTACCGCCTGCCGGCGTCACTGGGTGCCTTTGCGTCGGGCTGGGCCTTCAATGCCAGTGTCCATTACATGGGCAACCGTGCGGCCAACATCACCAACACGCTGCATACCGGGTCGTACACAACACTGGATCTGGGCACGCGGTATGCCTTCCATGTTTCCCGCTTCCCGTGGGTCGCGCGTTTCGGGGTAAGCAATGCCACGAACGAGCGCTACTGGGCCTCGGTCTACACGGGTGCGCCCAGCGGCACGTCGGGTGCGGCCTCCACCCTGTATGCGGGACTGCCGCGTGTGTATCACTTCACCCTGTCACTTGAATTCTAAAAGGCTGTTTCCAGAGCAGTCCTTTTATGAAAAGGTATGAAAGTTTTCGGGTGTCGCCTTTTTCCGGAAAGGCGACGTTCCCGGAAGCGTCCTGAAAAAAGCTTCTCCAGGAACTGCCCTGTGATCACAGGGTATCCTGCCCGCAGCTTCCATGCCCCGCGCCGGTGTCATGCCCGCCGGGGCGCTGCCGCTGCTTCGGCCAGTTCCCTTACGCTCGGTCAGGAACATGGGCGTGCCTGCTACCGGCCTTTGCGGATGCTCCGGTAGAAATTGCCGGATCTCAGCGCGCTTTCAATCCCTTCCAGCGTGGTGCCGGCCGTTTCAGGCACATATCGCCAAACGAAGGCGAAGGCGGCGACGTTTACGAGGCCAAACAGCCAGAACGTGCCCGTCGTGCCCAGTGCCTGCACCAGTGACAGCGTGACGAGCGAGACAAGCGTATCGGACAGCCACACCGTTGCACTGGCCATGCCCATGGCCTTGCTGCGTACGAACAGCGGAAAGACTTCGGCCGCGATCAGCCAGACCGCCACGGACAGGGAACCGAAGTTGAAGAAGATATAGCCCAGAAGGGACAGCACCATAAGGACCAGCCGCATGCCCGACAGCGGTGCCGGACTGAGAAAGACCGCCCCCAGCACGAACAGCGACAGGGCTGCGACCGGCAGCATGTACAGCATCATGCGCCGCCGGCCGATCCGGTCGATCAGGGCAATGCCCATCGCCGTTGTGATGGTTGATGTGACACCGACCGAAACCGATGTCAGCAATGCCGCCGAATGTCCAAGCCCGGCCTGTGACAGGATGATGGGCGCGTAATAGACAATGACATTGGGACCGGACAGCTGGGAGAAGGCTGCAATCCCCAGTGCGGCAACCAGGGCAGGGCGGATCCAGCGCTGCTTCAGGCTGAAGCCGCCGGCGCCGGTGGTCGCGTCCGCATCCACGGTCAGGACATCATCCAGTTCCTGACGGACAAGGTCCTTGTGCCCCCGCAGTCTGTACAGGATCGAGACGGCATGCCGTTCACGTTCATGATGCAGCAGCCAGCGCGGGCTTTCCGGCAGGAAAAGCATGCCAAGGGCCAGCAGGATGGCGGGCACGGCCCCCAGCATGAACATGGACCGCCAGGATTCCGCACTGCCGGACAGTTCATACCCCACAAAGAAAGCCAGAAGCAGCCCCAGTGAAAAGACAAGCTGGAACAGCGAGACCAGCCCCCCACGCCGGGACGCCGGGGCCAGTTCAGCCACATAGACCGGCACGATCTGGGTGGTTGCGCCAATCGCCGCCCCCAGCCACAGGCGCGCGGCGATAAGGGTGCCGACATCCGGCGCAAGCCCGCACCCCAGTGATGCCGCAATGAATATGCCCGCCGCCACCATGATGGCCGGCCTGCGCCCCCAGCGGTCCGATACGGGACCACTGAGCAGGGCACCGAAGATCGCCCCGATGTTCAGCGCCGCCGCCACCCATTCCTGCCCCGCGGTTGATAGGGAAAACGTCTGTGTCACGAAGATCAGGGCGGAGGCGATGATCCCGGTATCATACCCGAACAGCAGCCCCCCCACGGCGGCCACGGCAGCGGCAATGGATACATACCGGCGGGCCGACAGGGTCTGGTCCCCCCGGTGCACCAGGGCCGCAAGGGCGGACAGGGCACGTTCATGCGTATGGTCACGGGTCGTGGCCGGGATGTCCGGGATGGATGGCATGCCGGGATTTCCTTTTCCCTGTGGTGGGGCTGCGGGTCAGTCCGTGTCGGATGCGCCGAATATGTCGCGCAGGGTCTGTTGCATCACGCCTGCATCAAGCGTTTTTCCAAGCCATAATTCCACGCCGATCACACCCTGATTGACCAGCATGCCCAGGCCATCAAGCGGCGTGCAGCCACGCGCGCGGGCTTCACGCAGGAAACGGGTCCGGGGGGGATTGGGGATGACATCCGCCACGATCTGCCCGTGCGCCAGCGTATCCAGATCAACCTCCGGCATGGCCTGCCCGTCACCCAGACCCACCGATGTGGCGTTGATGACGATATCCGTCCCTTCGGGAATGCGGGCCTTGCCCACCCATGGGCAGCCCGTGGCGGCACTTCCGGTATTGTCCCGCACCAGGGCGGCAATGGTCTCGGCTTTTTCCGGGTCACGGTTGGCAACCGTTATGTGCGCGGTACCCGCCAGGCCCAGTTCCACCGCAATGGCCCGCGCGGCGCCACCGGCCCCCAGCAGGAAAACCTTTTTGCCTGCCGGGTCGGTCACATCGCGCAGCGAAGCCAGGAATCCCTTGCCATCCGTATTGTTGCCGATCAGCCTGCCATCCCGGATGGTGACACAGTTCACCGCGCCAATGATCCGCGCGGCCTGCGCCAGTTCGTCCAGATGGTCGATGACCGCGACCTTGTGGGGCAGGGAGCAGTTGAAGCCCACCCATTCCATGGCCACGGCGCCCTTTACGGCGGCGGCCAGATGCGCGGCGCTGACATCGCAGTTGATGTAGCGCGCATCGATCCCGGCATGGTGGTAGGCGGCCTCGATCATGGCGACGGTCGGGTTGTCCGCGCAGGGTGTGGAAAATGAACCGGTAAGGATGCTGCGGAAATTCTGGTTGCTCATACGGCGGTCCTGACAGATGAAAGATTGCATAGCTATGCAAAACAACACGCTTTTCACATCAGGGTGCAAGCCCTAATCGTTCAGGGCGCGCAGCCCGTGCTGCCGCGTTCGATCAACTGGGCGTCAACGACGTATGTGCGCGAAAGCGGCGTGTCCTGTGTTGCCAGGGCTTCGTCCAGCAGTTCCATGGTGCGGGCAACCATATGTTCGGTGTGCTGGCTGAAGGATGTCAGGTCATAGCTGCGCCATGCCGCCTGCGGAATATTGTCATAGCCAAGGATGATCACGTCACGGGGGCAGTGCAGGCCCATGCATTCGCGCAGCGCGTCAATCGCGCCACAGGCCATCATGTCATTGCTGGCAAAGATTCCATCCGGCCGGACGCCGCGTTTTTTCAGGCGGGCAATGGCGTCGTATCCGCTGTCATAGGTATCATCACCCTGCAGCACGCTCAGCGCGGCAGGGGGGCTGCCCGCGTCGTGCAATCCCTGCCGGAAGCCTTCGCCCCGTGCGCGCGAGGCCGCGTTGCGGACGGGGCCGGCCAGCCAGACCGGATATCGTATCCCGTTGTGGGCCAGCAGGCGGGCTGCTGTCAGGCCGGCCCCGTGGTTGTTGGAATTCACGGTTGAAATCCATGGTCCCACCCGTGATGAATTGAAGCAGACGACCGGAATCCCCAGTTGCGACAGTGCCCGGACAACGGTGTCCGATCCGATTGCAAGCGATGTGACAACCGCGTCGATCCGGTAGCTGACCAGCTGGTCCAGCGCGCTATCAAGGGTTACGGCGTCTTCCACATGCATGAGCATGACCTGAAGCCCGTTTTCACGCAGCGCCGTTGCGAGCTGCTCCAGCGCGGTGGCGTAAAACGGATTCTGCAGCCCGCCGATCACCACGCCCACCATGTATGACCGGCCTGAAAGCATGATGGCCGGGATACGGTTGGGGCGGTAGCCAAGACTGGCCGCGGCGGCCAGCACCTTCTGCCGTGTCCGGGCCGAAATGCTGGCCGTGGGGGAAAAGGCCCGCGATACCGCCGACTGGGATACCCCTGCCATCCGTGCGACATCAGTGGAGGTAACGGCGCGAATGATGGTCTGCTCCTGCCTGTCATGGTTCCGGGCAAGTCTACCGTCTTGCGCATCATGGCACCATGGTTTCAGGCAGGGGGCATGGCGCGTGGCATGCGCGGGGCAAACATGAACACGATTTAATTTTATTTTGAGGTCAGGGTCTGTATAAGGAAGACTGGTCCTTGAATGGACTTGTCTTTCTTCGGAAAGCTGTATGCCCGATGGTGAAGCGCTATCAAAGGTTGTGTAGGGGCCTTAATCCCTATTCATTCACTTTGCGGAGTCGCCCATGGCGGATGCAAGCCATACCCCCGATATTACCAGCACCCTCCCCCTGAAAGCGGATATGGTTCCGTTTTTCGATGTGGATGACTTCTGTTTCAGGGAGCGTCCCGCGGCAGGAACCGGCCAGGCCCCCGACAGCACGAATCCTCCCGCCCCGGCTGCGGAAAAGGCGCCGCTGCCCACGCCGCTGGATGATTTCTGGTACAATCCTGATGCCCGCACGGCAGCGGAGGAAGCGGGCGGGGGCAGTTCCACCTTTCAGCCCCTGCCTGTCTGCGCCCCGCTGGAAAGCGATGCCGGATTCCATGAAAACGAACGGCTGCTGCTGCGCTACGCCTTTCTGCTCGATCCCCTGCCGATCCAGCCCGTCACCAACAGCGCGGAGTTCATCTTCGATACACTGAGCGCGGAGTTCCCCAATTTCGTGGAGGCGCTGGACTACATATGCTCGTTCGTCAGCATGGCCCGGCTTGGGCAGGGGCCGGTCTATTTCCCGCCGCTGCTGCTTGATGGCCCCCCCGGTATCGGCAAGACGCGCTTTGCCATGCGGGTTGCCAGCCTGTGCAATGCGGGTTTTGACATGCTCTCCTGTGGGGGAATGAGCGGCGGCATGGCCCTTCAGGGTTCGGAACAGGGCTATTCCGAATCACGACCGGGCTTCTATGCCGAAACATTCAGGAAGACCAAGGTCGTCAACAACGTGATCCTTCTCGACGAAGTGGAGAAGATGATGACCGACCACCGTGGCGGCGACCCGTATGCGGCACTCCTGCCATTGCTGGAACAGCAGACCGCCCGTGTGCACAAGGACAACTGCCTGCAGGAAACCATCAACCTGGGCTATCTGTCCTATATCCTGACCGCCAACAGCGTTGACACCATGCCCGAACCGATGATGACGCGCGTGCGGATGGTGACAATACAGCCACCTGGCGTGAACGATCTGGAGCGGATCGTGCCCCATGTCATCAATGATGTGAAGGCATGCTACAATCTGGGGAATTACGATTTTGTACCTGACATGGACGAGATCAGGCAGGCTTACATGGCAAATCCCAACATCCGTAACCTGAGGGCAATCATCGAATACCAGATCCGTGCCACGCTGTGGAAACCCAGAAGCGGCCGGATCGCCTTTACCCGTCCCGTGCAGAAGGCAACCATAGGCTTTGCCCGTTAGGGCGGCCAGACCCGGCGGCTCGGCGTGCCCGCTGTGGCCGCGTGGGGGCGGGCCGGTGTTCAGTGCCGGCCTGGATGGCCGGTGTTGATGGCCTGAGCCGCCATGTAGCCTGCGGTTACACTGGCCATGCAGAGTGTGACCGACAGGCCGATATTAAGCAGCGCACGCGCGGGCGTGCCGTTCCTGAGCAGGTCGAGTGTCTGCAGGCTGAAGGACGAGAACGTGGTATAGCCGCCACACAGCCCGACCATGAAGACAAGCCGCCCGGTTTCCGATACGGGCAGCCGCCCGCTGGCTGCCGTAAGGGTACCGAAGAAGGCGATTGCGAAGGAGCCGGTGACATTGATCATGATGGTGCCCCACGGCAGGGCCTGGCTCCAGCGCGCGGTGGCCAGTCCCAGCCAGTAACGCAGGAGCGTGCCCCCGGCACCGGCAAGACCGATAAGGAGCGTGGGCAGCACATTCGCGGACATGGAAAGCATCTCTCTTTATCTTGATGGGGGATGGCGGCTTCAGTGATGGGTCAGCAGCGGCAGGGGGGCGTGGGTCAGGATATCCAGCGTCGGCCCCCCGAACAGCCATTCAAGGAAATGCGGCCGCCCATACGCGCCCATGACCAGCAGGTCCCCCTGTGCGGCCAGTGCCCGGATCCGGGCACCCACATCCGTATCGGTACTGATGAATCGCTCCACCGCCACCGTTACGCCCTTGTGGCGCAGGGTGGCCACCAGTGCCGGGTCGGGCTGGGTGTCCAGCCGGGACTCGCCAATGATGACCGTTACCTTGCGGGCCTGTTCCAGCAGGGGCCATGCGCTTGCAACCGCGCGCTCCAGGCCGGGCGATGCATGCCATGCCACGACAGGGTTCAGCCCGATGGTGGCATAGGCCCGCAGGGGCGCCATGACAACGGCGGCCCGCGCATCGTACAGCGCCCCGGCAAGGGACGGGCTGATGGCGGCCGCATCGCCCGCATGCGGACGGCCCATCACGACAAGGTTGCTTCCGCTGGCTTCATGGGCGACAGTCGCGCGGATGTCACCAGCCTGTTCAACCCAGTGCGTGTCGGTCGTGTGGCCGGTTGCGGCGGCCCAGTCCGTGCAGATCCGGTGCAACTGCGTTGCCCGGTCGGCAATGGTGCGGGCAAAGTGCAGGCGCGCTTCATTGCCAGGCATTCCTTCATCGGGACTCTGGTAATCCGGGTCGGTGGCGGGCTGGGGCTGGAGCACGCGGATATCGTGGCATCCCAATCGGCAGGCCAGTCCACCTGCGGTTTCCAGTGCCGGGAGCGCGGTTTCCACGCAATCAAGAATGACGAGAATACGCATGTCACTGCGCCTGCCGGCAGGGCAGGGGGCAATGTGCGCAGGGCGGAACACGGCCTGTCCTGTTATCGGGTGCTGGCGGGATGATGGAAACTGCAGGATATGGGGTCACGGACACACTCCTCCCTCACGCATGATATGGCGGGGTAGGAATCATCAGCCCGGCGGGCGGTTCGATTTCATCACTGAAATCAGGCAGAGTCCATTGCCGCCCGTATTATGGGGATACTGTGCGGGTGAAGTCAATCCCTGCGTCATCCCGGCAGGGAAGCCGTATGCCTAAGAGACTGTTTGAAAACAAGTCATTGATAAAAAATAATAAAAGTTTTTGGATGCTGCCTTTTTTCAAAAAGGCGGCGTTCTTCGAAGCTTTTTGAAAAAAGCTTCACCAAAAACTTCTTTATGATTGCTGAATGTCTTCCGGCCTAACTTTTCAAACAGTCTCTAAAAAACGGCAGAAGTTCCAGGGTATCGTCTTTATTGCATGAAGGTGGTGTTTCCTGAAGCCTTCTGAAAAAACATTCGCCAAAATTTCCTTATTATTTCAGTATTGAAAGATAATATGTGGAATAACGAACATTTTTATTTTTATAAATAAGTATTTACAATAATTGATGAAATGGATTTCACCTGTATTGAGTGCAATCTCCCTGCCATGCTATTCCCTATTCCACAAAACCAAGGAGATGCCTGCCATGCCCAGGACAGTCGTGGTGCAGCCACCTGGTGGCTTCGGGAATGTTGCCCTCTCGCAGCAGGCCGCCCGCCCGCCCGGACAGGGTGAAATCAGGGTAAGGCTGCATGCCTCATCGCTCAATTACCATGACTATGCGGTTGTCAGTGGCATGTGGGGGCCTGCAGTCCCGCGCATTCCCATGGCCGATGGCGCGGGAGAGGTGCTGGAAGCCGGTGCCGGTGTAACGGAATTCGTGCCGGGGGATCGGGTTGTCAGCACGTTTTTCCCCACATGGCTTTCCGGCAGGCCGGAGGTGATCGGGTTTGCCACGGTCCCGGGCGATGGCGTGGACGGCTATGCCCGTGAAGAGGTCACGGCCGCCGCCACATCGTTTACCCATGCGCCGCGTGGCTGGACGGATGTCGAGGCTGCCACGCTGACAACCGCCGCCCTGACCGCCTGGCGCGCGCTGTTTGTCGATGACCGGGTCAGGCCGGGCGATACGGTTCTGGTGCAGGGGACCGGGGGTGTTTCGATCTTTGCGCTACAGTTCGCGAAAATGGCCGGCGCCAGGGTTATCGCAACATCATCCAGCGATGCGAAACTGGAGCGCCTGCGTGAACTGGGGGCGGACCATGTGATCAATTACCGGCAGGACACGCAATGGGGCCAGACGGCATGGGACCTGACGGGCGGGAAGGGGGTTGACCATATCATCGAGGTCGGCGGCGCCGCGACGCTGGAACAGTCGATGGCCGCGATCCGGGTTGCGGGGCATATTTCCGTCATCGGTATCCTCAGCGGTGTTGCGGGCCAGCTTGCCATCGTGCCCATGCTGCTCAAGCAGTTCCGCCTGCAGGGCGTGCTGGTGGGCAGCCGGGCGGACCAGCAGGCCATGGTGCGTGCGTTTGACAGCAGCACCATCCGCCCCGTCATTGATCGTGTTTTCCCGCTAGAGGAGATTGTGGCGGCCTTCCGGTATCAGGAAGGCAACCGGCATTTTGGCAAGACCTGCCTGGCGTTCTGACGTGGCGCGGCCCCGCACCGCCCTGGCGGCGGCGAGACCTGTGGGGCGGTTTTCCCGTGTTCCCGTATCCAAAATTAACCGTTTTTTTTGTTTTCTGTATGAAAACACATGCCATCACATGGAATGGTATGGACATAACAATGACCACAACCACGGGCACCACGGCATCTGGCCTGACCTATACCGAAACCGGAACGACGCTTGGTGTGGGGATAACAACCACATCCTATGACGTCACGATAACGGATGCGAGTGGTGCGACCGTTGCGCACCTGACGGATATCAGTACCGGCCTGGACGTGCTGGGCCTGAAAGTACTGCCGACAGGGGATGTGGTGACGGGGTCGGATTCCGTTACCACGCTGGTCGGCGTTCTGGGTGGTACCTATGTTTCCATGCCGGGCAGCACGGGTGGCATCACTGTTGTGGCAAATGCCATCAGCGCCAATACATACTATATTGGCGGTGATACCGACATCAACATCCTGGTCAACGCGCTTTCTGGCAATACCATCAATATCTATGGCGGCACGGCAACCTTCTCGGGTGATCTGGTGGCCGGGCTGCTGGCCGGTTCGACCATCAACATAGGGTACGGCGGGACCTATGATGGCGGTGATAACCTTATCAGTATTCTCACCGGTTCCACCGTCAATTTCCAGACCGGGGGCGGCACGCTTGTACTCAATGCCGATAATTCGGTCCTCAACCTGATCGCCTCCAACGGGGTGGGCGGGGTGACGTTCAGCGGTTATGATCCGTCACAGGATACCATCCAGCTCCAGAACACCACGGCCCCCATCGCCGGCTACACGATCAGTGGCGACAGCACGAAAACCATCACACTTTACGGCAGCGACGGTACGGAAGTCGCGGCCTACCAGGTTTCACTGGCTACCGGCATAAGCCTGGCCAACGGCACCTACAGCACGACGGGTGATACGACGGCCAATCCGCTCCAGATCACCTATGTGGATGGCAATACGGATATTGGTGTCTGTTTCCTGTCCGGCACCATGATCCAGACCCCGGGCGGGGATGTACCGGTGCAGGATGTCACGATCGGTGATGACGTTGTGGCTTATGTCGGGGGGCAGGCACAGACCCGCAGGGTCATCTGGACGGGTACGGCCCGTACCGTGGTACGCCATGGCCTGCCGGATGACGAGGCCGGCTACCCCGTCCGTATCCTGAAGGATGCCATTGCCGATGGCGTGCCCTGCAGGGACATGCTGGTCACGCCGGAACATTCGCTGTTCCTTGGTGGCGGGTTCGTGCCGGTCCGCATGCTGGTGAATGGCCGCTCGATTTTCTATGATCATGCCATTACCGCCTATGATTACCACCATATCGAGACGGAGCGGCATTCGATCATCATGGCCGATGGCGTGCTGACCGAAAGTTATCTCGATACGGGGAACCGGCACATCTTCCACCACAGGGGGCCTGTCGTCAGCATTGGCAGGGGGCCGGTCCGTTCATGGGCGGTGGATGCGGCGGCTCCGCTCATCGTGGCGCCGGATGTGGTGGAACCCCTGTACCGCCAGCTGGAAGCAAGGGCACGGGAAACCTTTCATGACATCCGTGTCGCATCGCCCGTGCTCCATCACGATGCGGGCCTGCATCTGGTTGCGGATGACGGCGCGGTCATCCGGCAGATGCGCGAGAACAGGGGGTTTGCCATTTTCATGATCCCGCCCGGCGTGCAGGCCGTGCGCATCATGTCGCGTACCAGTCGCCCCTGTGATGCGATCGGGCCTTATCTGGATGATCGCCGCCAGCTTGGGGTGCTGATCGGGCAGATCAGGCTGTTCGAGGGCAGTGTCGCCTATTCCCTTTCGTCCCATCTGGATGATGCGGCGCCCGACGGGTGGTGCAATGGCTGGCACGCACCGCGCGATGGACGCTGCCGCTGGACTAATGGCCGGGCCGAACTGGTGCTGGGGCCGCGCCATCCCACGCTTATGGGGCTGCTCTGTCTCGAAATCGTCGCGGGTGGTCCCTATGTCGATACAGGTCATGCCCCGTCCGAAGACAGGCCACGCCTGACGGCCTGACCATGCTGGCCCCCCGCCCCGCCTGGCGCGGGGGGCAGACCCCACGGGCATGACGGATGCCCCTGCCCTGATAGGCGGGCAGACATGGAACGGCGCACTCTTCACGCATGGTATGGCCATGCCATTTCCGATTACGGCCAGCCGCGGCCCCTGCGCCATCATCAGGGGCCCGGCGGGGGGGAGGAAGGCCGTGATCAGGGGTCAGGCCGCCGGCCCGTAATACGCCCTGTACCACGCCACAAAGGCGTCAACCCCGTCCTGCACCGATGTTGCCGGGCAGAAACCGGTCAGGTCCCGCAGGGCGGTACAGTCGGCCCAGGTGCGGATGACATCGCCGGGCTGCATGGGCATGTAATTGCGGATGCAGGGCCTGCCCAGTGCCTTTTCAATGGCTTCGATGAACGCCATGAGACTGACCGGCTGGCTGTTGCCGATATTGATCACCCTGTAGGGGGCAACGGGGCTGGCACCGGGGTCGGGTTCTCCCGGCCCGCGTGGTGGCTTTTCACATAGCAGGCAGATCGCTTCCACCAGGTCATCAATATAGGTGAAGTCGCGCTCCATCCTGCCGTTGTTGTAAACATCGATCGGTTTGCCCGCCAGGGTATTGGCGGTAAACCTGAACAGCGCCATGTCCGGTCGCCCCCACGGGCCATAGACCGTAAAGAAGCGGAAGGCGGTGACCGGAACCTGCCAGATATGGGAATAGGAATGCGCCAGTTCCTCGGTCGCCTTCTTGGTGGCGGCGTAAAGGCTGAGCGGATGGTCGCAGCGCTGGGATTCCACAAAGGGCACATCCGTGTTCGCGCCGTAGACGGAGGAGGTCGAGGCCAGCATGAAGTGCCGGGGCCTGTGCTGCCTGACCTGTTCCATCACATTGTAGGTGCCCACGATATTGGCGCTGATATAGCCGCCGGGGCTTTCGATACTGTGCCGCACACCCGCCTGCGCGGCCAGATGGATGACCAGTTCCGGCCGGCACTGCGCGAAGGTCCGCTCCATGGCCTGCATGTCTTCGAGCATGAATTCGTGGCAGGTGAACTGCCCGAATGCCCGCAGCATGGCATGGCGCGCCTGTTTCAGCGTTACGTCATAATAGGGGGTCATGCCATCCACACCCGTAACCGCATGGCCCTCCCGCAGCAGTCGCCGGGCGACGTGAAAACCGATGAACCCGGCCGTGCCGGTAACAAGGATGCGCATCCTAAACTCCAGAAAGATGTGGCGGCCGGGAAGGGGCGCGCCAGTTTCGTTCAGCCTTGCGCCATGATATGCAGCGCCCCCGGTGGCCCAGCGGCGGCAGGAAGACGGTTACGGGACAATGATCGGGATATGGCGGGATATCCGGGTGGTGCCAGGGCCGGACAGGCGGCATAACCGGAGAGGAAAGAGGCGTGCCATGCCGGTCGCGTTGTGTTTCCCTGATGAAATGGCATATGCGGGCTATATGGCACAGGCCGGGGGCGGATGGCCAGTCTGGCCACAGTGTTGTCATGTCCGTCCATGGCGGCCCGGGTGGGGTGGTTGCATGGTGGCGGACAGGCATGGGACAGTGTCCGTGCCGCCGCCGGCATGGCTTTGCCGTGGAACGGGTCATTCAGCGATGCTGAACCCGTGATGCATGCCGTCCGCCCGGCGCAGAAGGAGTGGCCCGTGGGAAAGACGCCGAAGCTGATCCAGTCCATAGAGCGCTCCGTCGCCATTCTGGAAATCATCGCGCAGGAAGGCGGCAGCGCGCGCCTGCAGCAGATCGCCGCCATTTCCGGCATTGGCAAGACCACGGTCCACAATATCCTCCAGACGCTGGACCATCTGGGCTACGTGCAGCGCCGGGCGGGGGATGTGCGCTATCATCTGGGGGGGCGTATCCTCAACCTGTCGCGTATCGCGGGTGATGATGACGGGCTGCGGACCCGCATGCGCCCCGCGCTTGAAGCCATTGCCCATGAAAGCGGGGCAACCGTGTATCTGGGCGTGCCCAGCGGGGATGAAGCGGTCTATCTGGATATTGTGGGGCCACAGGACCCGGTGGTACGGGCCTCCCGCCTGCGGCGGCGCGAAACGCTGGAGGGGGCGGCGGTGGGGCTTGTGTTCCTGGCCTTCATGCCCGGCCTGGGCAGAAGGGTGTGCGCCACGCGCGCCCGGGCGCTTGACGCCACGGTGCTTGACGAGATCGAGGCGGTCAGGGTGAAGGGATATGCCCTTGACCTTGAAGCCTACCGCCCCGGCGAGCACGGGGTGGCAGTGCCATGGCGGGAGAACGGTGAAGTCCGTGCGGGCATCGCCCTTACGGGGCCTGCGGCGCACCTGCCCCGCTACCGGCTGGTCCGGCTGGCGTGGATGATGATGCGGCATGTGGAACAGGCAACCATTCAACAATGTTGAATAAATGGGGATTCCGCTCATTGGCGTGTTACGCCCGGTCCCATGCGTGGCTAGTTTGCATTTTTTGACACTGAAGACCCGGAACCACGTCATGAAACTTTCCCAGGCAACCACAATGCTTGACGCCGCCCATGATGAAGCCCGCAGGCGGGGGGTACGCGTCTGTATTTCCATTCTCGATGCGCAGGCATGGCCCATGGCGTTCATCCGCATGGATGGCGCCCCCCTGGGGGTGATCGACGTGGCAAACAGGAAAGCCCGCACCGCCGTGCTGTTCCAGATGGATAGCGCCGATTTTGCCAGAATAGGTCACCCCGCAGGCGAGGCCTATATGCTGGAACACACCAATGGCGGCCTGACCAGCTTTGGTGGTGGCGTTGTGCTGCGGGCGGCCGATGGCGGCATGCTGGGCGGGATTGGCGTATCCGGGGCCAGCACGCAGGATGATATCGATATTGCCCGTATTGCCGCGGCAACGCTCGTGGCCTGAACCATTCTTACCTTCTGCCGGACTTTATCAAGATGACACAGACCATGTCCCCCCCCGGGGGCGCCCTGCCGGTTGCGGCGCCCCATGGCACGAAAGCCGCCTTTTTCATCCTGACGTTCGGCACGTTCGTGGTCGGAACGGGTGAGTTCGGCATCATGGGCATGCTGCCCGAATTCGCGGTATCGCTTGGCCTGTCACCCTCCGATGCCGGGCATGCCATTACCGCCTATGCGCTGGGTGTTGTGGTGGGCGCGCCGCTCATCACCATTCTGGGTGCCAGGCTGTCGCGGCGGGAACTGCTGCTGATCCTGTTCCTGATGTTCGGGCTGTCCAATATCCTCAGCGTGGTCATGCCCACGCCGGGACTGGTGGAAATCGCCCGCTTCATCACCGGCCTGCCGCATGGCGCGCTGATGGGGATATCGGCGCTGGTGGGTGCCTCCATGGTGGAGCGGGCGCGACGGGGCTGGGCCGTGGGGCGTATCCTGTCGGGCATTGCCATTTCCACTCTGCTGGGGGCGCCGTTTTCCACCTTCGCCGCCGACCATTTTGGCTGGCGGGTCGCCTACCTGATCATCGCGGCCCTGGGTTTCGTGACCTTTGCGGGCATATGGCGCTACATTCCCGCCGATACGCCCAACCGGGCCAATTCTCCCCTGCGTGAGGTCCGGGCGCTGGCCAATACCCAGCTTCTGCTGACATTGCTGACAGCGGCCATCGGCTTTGGTGGCATGTTCGCCATCTATACCTATCTGACCAGCGTGCTGCAGAATGTCACGCATGTGCCGGAATGGCGGATCATGATCTACATGGTCGTGTGCGGGGCGGGCATGCTGATCGGGGCGAATGCGGGGGCATGGCTGACTGACCGCAATCTGGACCTGGCCGCCCTGGTCGCGCTGGCGGGCAGCGCGGCCGTCATGCTGGTCTTTCCCATGGTCCTGCATAATGAAGCGGGCCTGATGCTTGATGTATTGCTGGTGCCGGCCTTCGTGAACGCACTTGGCCCGGCATTGCAGACACGGCTCATGGATTTCGCAGGGGATGCCCAGACACTGGCGGCCTCGCTCAACCATTCCGCCTTCAACGTTGCCAATGCCCTTGGGGCGTCGATGGGCAGTTTTCTGCTGGCCAACCGGTTTGGCTATGGTTCGCTGGGGGTGGGCGGGGCCATGCTGTCGGCCGGTGGGCTTGCGGTCTATCTGGTGGCGCTGGGCGTGCTCAGGAGCCGTGGCATGACGGAAGTGCGCGGTCCGATCGACTGATCCGTTTCACGGCATGCCGGCCGGGCGGGACTGCCCGGTCCGGTGCGCTACAGCGGGCCGGTCCCGTCATGAAACCGGCGGAAGATCCATCCATGGCGCGGCACCTTATGGGGCCGCCTGCATGCGTTGACAGAGGGCTGGCTGATTTGTAAAACGATACCGTACCGTTTTATCAATGGCGCGGCATGCCAGATGCACGCCCCATGCCGACAGGACAGGATCGTATGAACAGGGGCAGCATGACCGGTTGGGGGCACCGCGATGGCGCGGGCAGGGCGCGTCGTATGGTCCGGGGGATGACGGTAGCGGCGGCGCATGGCCGCCTGCGCCTTTCGTGCCGCCTTCTGGCGGGGACGGGGTCCGTGCTGCTGGCTGTCACCACACTTTCGCATACGGCCCGCGCACAGGCCGGATGTGGGGCGCAGGATGTCCGTATCGAACTGTCGGCCCGGCAGGTCGGGCTGATGGTGGGGTACATGTGGGGCCGGGGCGTGCTGCATGACGGGGCGCATGTCTATCCTTTCAGCGTGCGCGGCGGGGGCATGCTGTCGCTGGGCGGGGCCAGGGTGTCGGGTCAGGGCTGCGTGCGTAACCTGGCGCGCATCAGGGACTTCAATGGCACGTACTGGACGGTGGGGGGCACGGCCACACTGGGGCACGGCGCGACCGGCATCGACATGGAGAACGCGCGGGGGGTTGATATCCGGTTTTCAGGCCGGAGCCATGGCGCCCAGCTGTCGGGGCAGGTGTCGCGGCTGTATTTCCACCTGGCGGCCAACGCGGTGCAGCCGTGACATCCATGGCCGCCGTATGGCGTATGATGGTGGTTTTCCAGGCAATGGAATGGCTGGATCCGGAAGCGCTGGAGACGTAATGGCCCTATCCGTTCACAAATCCGGCGGCCGCCCTTCCGTGGAGGGGACGGAAGCACTGGATCGCACCGTTCTGGACAGTGCAACCCGGGCCTTTCTTGCCGACGGCTACGCCGCCACGTCCATGGAGCGGATCGCGCGCATGGTGGGCTGCAGCAAGGCGACCATCTACCGTCGCCACCATTCGAAGGAGGACCTGTTCAGGGCGGTCGTGCGCGAACGGTGCAGGCATCTGTTCGATGCCATGCAGGAGGCATCGCTCTCCCCCGCCGATCCGCTTCTGGCGCTGCGGCAGCTCATGTGGCGTTTCCTGGAATTTTCCCTCATTCCCGAAACGGTGGAAACATACCGGGTCATGATTGCCGACGGGCGGCGCATTCCCGCCCTGCTGGACAGTCTGGCGGATGAGATTGGCAGGACTTTCCACGATCATATCACAAACCTTCTGGCCCGGGCGCTGCACGCGGGCGACACCCCTGCGGAGGCCAGATGGCTGGACCAGCTTGCCCATGGCCTGACCGGCCTGATTTCGGGATGGGCGTTCCGCCTGGCGCTGGTGGGCCGGCAGCCGTTTGAAACGGCGGCGGACAAAAAGCAGTTTTTCGATACCACATGGTCTGCCTTTGCGATGATGCTCCAGGCCAGCCGGAAGAACAGGGACGCGGGGCCGTGACACCATCCGATCAGACAGCGCTCATGGCGATTGGTGAAGCCATGGATGTCAGGCCCGGCACCAAGCTGTTCCGGCAGGGTGATGCCGCAACGCATATCTATATGGTGGAAAGCGGGGTCGTGCGGATATCCCATGACCTGCTGGACGGCAAGCGGCAGGTCCTGGCGTTCCGCTGGGGAGGGGACGTGTTCGGCATGGCGGCCGGCGGGCGCTACCTGAACAATGCCGATGCGCTGGACAAGGGGCGTATCCAGCGTTTCCAGGCAGAGAGGCTGCAGGAACTGCTCCTGTCCCGGCCACACATGCAGAACAGGTTCCTGCTGCAGGCGACAGCCGAAATCAGCCTGCAGCAGCACCGCATCATTCTCATGGCGAAATATGACGTGGTGACGAAGGTGGTGGCCTTTTTGCTGGAATGCTGCGGCAATGGCCAGTGCTTCGACCCCGCCACGCAGATCCTGAAACTGCCCATGAGCCGCCCCGACATAGCGGATTACATGGGTGTTGCGACCGAAAGCGTCAGTCGTGCCCTGGGTGTGCTGGAACGCAGGAAGATCATCCATCGCCACGACATGCATCATCTGGCCATCGACCTGCCCCGGCTGCGCGACTGCGCGCGGCTGTGACGGTCGCCATGCGGGCCTCCCGGCCCTGAATGGCGGGGATGGGGCCGCGCCCTATGCCTGCGTGATGTGTGTCTGGCGCCGTGCGGCATCCCGTCGGCGCAGCACCCACATGGCCCCACCGGACAGCGAGAAGAAAATAACGCCCGTCCCGCACAGCAGCACGGCGGTTTTCCATATGATGGCCACGGGATGCGGGGCCACCAGCCTGGCTTCATGCATCATGTGCAGCCACTGGAAGCTGCGCTCGCCCCCGCGCTGCTGGCCGGGGTCGCGGGTCAGGTCCAGGCTGTCGGCCTGGGCATCATAATGCAGGGAAGCGGGGCGGTTGGCGCCATAGGCGGGCAGCACGACTTCAAGCGATT
The DNA here is from genome assembly GCF_011611525.1 of Komagataeibacter rhaeticus. NCBI lineage: Bacteria > Pseudomonadati > Pseudomonadota > Alphaproteobacteria > Acetobacterales > Acetobacteraceae > Komagataeibacter > Komagataeibacter rhaeticus. The sequence continues at coordinate 2,586,195 of NZ_CP050139.1, read as the reverse complement.
GCTGGGCCGGCCCCTGTCCCAGCTGCACCGAAAGCAGCCGGGCCTCCGGCATGCGGGTTTTCAGGGCCTCAAGGGCCGCGTCCACGCCGGCCTCCCCCGGTATGCCGGGGGTTGCATGCACATGGGGCGTGGCGGGGCGGCCGGCACCGAACAGCGGGCGCATGAAGGGAAATGCCAGGATGGAACCGCTGACCGCCATGAACAGCAGCATGCCCGACAGCCAGAAACCGAGGCTGACATGCATTTCACGCCACAGCCGGCGACCGCGGGCGCGGGGGGATACCATGATGGTCCGGCGCCACTTGCCCGACTGCCACAGGGCGGCGGGCGGCCACCACAGCACCAGCCCCGTCAGCGCCATGGCCGTGACCAGCACCCCCATGATGCCGGTTGCGTTCTGGCCATAGGGCAGCAGGAGCAGGTCGGCATGCAGGTTATGCAGGAAGCGGATGCCGGCGGGAATGATGTAGGTGCCCATGACGGCCGGATGCACCGGATTGACAAAGACCTCGAACGTGGGATGCCGTTCGCCCGGTGGCCCATAGGTCACGATGGCGCTCCGCCCCGTGGCGGGCGGGTCGAAACGTAGCGGGATCATGCCCTGTGGCGCGCTGGCGCGGGACGCGGCGATCATGGCCTCGGCCCCGGCATGGGGGCCGGCCTCGCCCGTGGCAGGTGGGCCGGGCAGCAGCAGCGGGATAAGGATGAGCAATGCCCCGGTCAGGCCCTGCAGCATGAGGGGGAGCATGAGGACAAGCCCTATCCAGCGATGGACTTTACGGAGCATGCGGCATCTTTCCTGCAGACCGGCGACGGATGCGCATGATATCAGGCCCAGCGCGGCGTACCAACGGGCCGGGCCGTGCCGTGCAGGTAAGAAAACGTATCAGCTCGCCCCGGGGGCCGTATTCATGCGGTTTCGAACAGGTGCCGTGCCATCTCCCCCATGACCAGGCGGCCCGCGAACGAGGACGGGCGCGTGCGGTTGGTCACCAGCGCCAGTGTCAGCGGTGACAGGCGCCTGTCGGCAATGGGGGTAAAGCACAGCGTGCCCACCCGGACCTCCTCCATCACATCCAGGCTGCTCAGGATGCCAACCCCCACCCCTTCGGTGACAAGGGACTTGATCATCTGGACGTTATCCGCCGATGCCGCGACCTTGACCGGCATGTCCCCGGCCGCCAGAAGCCCGTCCAGTTCATGGCGCAGGGCCAGCGGGGGTTCGGGCATGACCAGCGCGTATTCCGCGCACTGGCTGATCCGTGCGGTGCGCAATGCGGCAATGGGGTGAGCGGGCAGGGTGACAAACCCCAGGGAAACACTGGAACTGCTCACCACCATCAGGTCCCGCATAAGGGGCGGGTCAAGCATCAGGCCATGATCGACCTCGCCCTGGGTTACGGCGGCCGCGACATCCTGGTTATCAAGAATATTGGCGCGGAGGGTAATGCCCGGGTGGTTCTGGCGCAGCGTGTGGACCAGACGGGGCACCGGCCCGCTGGCAAGGGCCGCGATCAGGCCGATTGTCACATGCCCCCGCCGCAGACCCCGCAGGTCGGCAATCTGCTGCTGCACGCGCTGCATGCCGCGCTGCCAGTCCTGCCCTTCCGCCAGCAGGCACTCCCCCGCGGGCGTCAGGCGCAGGCCGGTGGGCAGGCGTTCGAACAGGGGAACACCCAGCGCCGCCTCGCCCTGCAATATCTGCCGGTCTATGGCGGACGCGGCGATACGCAGTTCCTCCGATGCCCGGCGGATGGAGCCGAAGCGGGCCACCACCATGAAATAACGCATGAAACGGGAAAAAACCGGCACGGCACAACCGCTCTCTTTTTGCGAACAATCAAGACGATATTATGATATATACGCGCATACGGACATCGGAAAAGATCAGTCATCCGCTGCTTTTCCAGGATGGCCCCCATGTCTCCCTCCATGCACGCTCCCGACACGCTTCCCCGCAACTGCACGTTCGAACCCGATGACTGGGCCATTCTGGCGCGTTTCTGGTACCCCGTGGCGCTGGAGCGTGATGTTGGCGACAGGCCCGTTGCGGCCATGCTGCTTGATGAACCCCTGGTGGTGTATCGCGCCGGGGAAGACATTGTCATAGCCCACGACCTGTGCCCGCATCGTGGCGTGCCGCTCAGCCTGGGCTCGGGCGATGGCGGCAGCATCGCCTGCGCCTATCATGGTTTCCGTTTCGGGGCGGCGGGACGCTGCGTGCGTATTCCCGCCCATCCCGATCATGCCATTCCGTCCAAGATGCACCTGCGGACCTATCCCGCCATCAGGCGCTACGGCCTGATCTGGACCTGCCTGCGCCCCGATGGCCAGTGGCCGGACGATGCCACTGCGATCATGGCCAATGCCGATATTCCGCTCATGCCGCACTGGCAGGATGCGGGTTTCCAGCAGATTGTCTGCCCCTCCATCGACATCCATGGTTTTGCGGGGCGGCAGATGGAGGGGTTTCTCGATGTTGCCCATTTTGCCTTCGTGCATACCGCAACCTTCGCCGACCCTGACAATCCCGTCGTACCCGGCTACAGGCCCGTTCGGACGGACAGGGGGTTTGAGGTCGAATACCGCAGCACCGTCGGTAACTACCCGATTGGCCGGGTGGACCATGGGCGCCCCGGTTTTGAATGGCTGCGCCATTTCCGCACCCATCTGCCCTTTACCGCGACCCTGACCGTCCATTTCCCTGATGACGGGCGACTGGTGATCATGAATGCGGCATCCCCCGTTTCCGCGCGGGAGACGCGGCTGTTTGCGCCCATCTGCCGCAATTTCGATACCGATCTGCCCGTACAGGACGTGTATGACTTCAACCGGCGGGTGTTTGAGGAAGACAAGGCCATTGTTGAAGCCCAGAAGCCCGAATGCCTGCCCCTTGACCCCCGGCTGGAAGCCCATGTGCCGGCTGACCGCAGTTCCATCGCCTACCGCCGGGGGCTGCGTGAGCTGGGGCTGAGCCGCTTCTTCATTTCCTGACCCCCCATTCCCGGCGGCGCAGGCATGATGCGGATGTGGACACGCTGCGCCATGGCACGCTGCTGCAGGTTGGCAAGGAGTCCGCTCCGGTGCCGCTGCGCGGGCCTGTCGCAACGCTGTCCGTCATCGACGACCGGCAGGGGCGTGCGAACGGCCAGACCGCTCTGGTAAGACATGGCCCCGGATCAGCCAGCGCCGTGCCAGCCGCCCCCTGCCACCGTTGCTGTGCGTGGCCATGCCGGTCGTGTTGCCCCGGACCGAACAGGATGCCCCTGATGGTGCTGACACGCAGGGCGCAGGCGCGGTTCATCAGCACGCAGCAATGCGACCCGCCCGATGCCGACATGCAGCAATACCTGACACATGGTGTTTACGGATTAGTCCCGACCGGAGCAGCCTGTATTGCGCATGTGTACGCAGAAGACAGGTCATGAAATAAAAAATTCATATCAGCAGACTGCCGTTCATGGACGGAGCATACGCGATTGCGCAGCGGGCATGTGCACCCTGACTCGGGTTCCCAACGCGATGCGCCGGGCAGGACACACCGGGTGGAATTCATAAGCGACAAAAAATATCCTGTTTCAATAATATGTAACATATTGATATGTAATAACTTACACTGTGTTCCTTATGGCACCAGATGCACACCTCACGATTACGTTACATGTTTCGCGCTTGCCGTACCAGTCCGGTCTATATATCGATGAATACAGATGGTTCCCCGATATCGCACCGGGGCGTGTCCCGACACTGTTCGGTCTGGAGGGAAGGAATGTCTGCCGGATCTGCACGGTCATGACCTGCAATTCCGTAACGGACAGTCGTTTTCACCATGCCATACTGTATTGTGGATTACATCCATGCCTTCGTTTTGTTTTTAACTTCAGGATTCATGAAAAAATCCGGAATGAACAATAATGTTCTCTCTGTATTTTATGGTTTCTGAGGAATTGTACTGAAGGAATATTCTCATGTCAGTAGACAGTCTGACGGCTGCACCGCCGTTCAAGTCCCGCTATGGCAACTATATCGGTGGCAAATGGGTGGCCCCGGTCGAGGGACATTACCTGACCAACACATCCCCCGTGGATGGCCGTGTGCTGTGTGAAGTGCCTGCTTCCACCGCGGCTGACGTGGAACTGGCACTCGATGCCGCGCACAAGGCCAAGGCCGCATGGGGCCACATGGCACCGGCCGACCGCGCGCTGATCCTGCTCAAGGCCGCCGACATCATGGAGAAGAACCTTGATCTTCTCGCCCGTGCCGAGACATGGGACAACGGCAAGCCCATCCGCGAGACCCTGACCGCCGACATCCCGCTTGCCATCGACCATTTCCGTTATTTCGCCGGCTGCATCCGTGCGCAGGAAGGCACGCTGAGCGAGATCGACGCCACCACCATCGCCTACCACTTCCATGAACCGCTGGGTGTCGTGGCCCAGATCATTCCGTGGAACTTCCCGCTGCTGATGGGTTCGTGGAAGCTGGCGCCCGCCCTGGTTGCCGGTAACTGCGTGGTCATGAAGCCCGCCGAAAGCACGCCCGCTTCCATGCTGGTGCTGATGGAACTGATCGGTGACCTGTTCCCGCCCGGCACGCTGAACATCGTCAACGGCCTGGGCCGCGACGTGGGCGCCGCCCTGTCCAACAGCGACCGCATTGCCAAGATCGCCTTCACCGGTTCCACCCCCACCGGCAAGATGATCGCGCATGCAGCCGCCGAGCACCTGATCCCGGCAACGCTGGAACTGGGCGGCAAGTCGCCGAACATCTTCTTTGCCGATATCATGGACAAGGACGACGATTACCTGGACAAGGCGATCGAAGGCTTCACCATGTTCGCGCTCAACCAGGGCCAGATCTGCTCCTGCCCCAGCCGTGCGCTGGTCCATGAGTCGATCTATGAGAAGTTCATGGAACGCGCGCTGCCCCGCATCAAGGCGATCCGCCAGGGCAACCCGCTGGACCCGAACACCATGATGGGTGCCCAGAACTCCCACGGCCATCAGGAAAAGATCCTGTCCTACATCGATATCGGCAAGGGCGAAGGCGCCCAGCTGCTGACCGGTGGCGGCCGTCCCGACCTTGGTGGCGACCTGAACAACGGGTGCTACGTGCAGCCGACCGTGTTCAAGGGCAACAACAAGATGCGCATCTTTCAGGAAGAGATCTTTGGCCCGGTCCTGGCCGTGACCACCTTCAAGACGGAAGAAGAAGCGCTGGCCATCGCCAACGACACGCCCTTCGGCCTTGGCTCGGGTGTGTGGAGCCGCGATGCCAACACCTGCTACCGCATGGGGCGCGGGCTCGAGGCGGGCCGCGTGTGGATCAACTGCTACCATGTTTATCCGGCGCATGCGGCATTTGGTGGCTACAAGAAGTCCGGCATCGGGCGCGAGACCCACAAGATGGTGCTCGAATGCTACCAGCAGACCAAGAACATGCTGGTCAGCTACAGCGAGAAGAAGCGCGGCTTCTTCTGATGCCAGGGCGGTGAGAGCCGCCACACCCTGAGCGACAGGCAGGACGGCCGGGCCGGGTTTACCGGTTCGGCCGTCCGGCGTCGTACCCATGCCGACAGGGTAGGAGTAGACGGATTTTTTTGATTTATCATGCATGCAGCAGGTTTTCCCCCGGGGCCGGGGTGCTGTGCGGCAGGGTTGGAGGAATGTAGGATGGCACAAAAGTTTCGGGTCGTGATCGTGGGCGGAGGCGTGGCCGGACTGGCGCTGGCTACCCGGCTGGGTGATTCCATCGGCAAGTCGGGCCGTGCGCAGGTGACACTGGTCGACAAGAGTTTCGCCCATGTGTGGAAACCCATGCTGCACTGCTTTGCCGCAGGCACGGCCGCCAACGAAAATGACCGCATAAGCTTCCTGTCACAGGCCAGCCGCCATCATTTCGAGTTCTGGCCCGGTGAGATCGCGGGCATGGACCGCACCGCCAAGACCATCACGCTTGCCCCGGTTGTCGAGCCGACGGGAGAGGTCATACTGGACGAACGCAAGCTGGAATATGATGCGCTGATCCTGTCCATCGGCAGCCGCGCGAATGATTTCGGCACCCCCGGCGTGGCCGAGCACTGCCTGTTCATTGACAACCTTGTCGAGGCCAACGGCTTTAACGAGCGTTTCCGCATGGAACTGCTCAAGGCATTTGGCAATAATGAGGAACTGGACATCGCCATCGTGGGCGGCGGCGCCACCGGCACCCAGCTTGCGGCCGAACTGCACAAGGCGCTTGACCTGGCCTCCCTCTACAGCTTTGGCAAGAAGCCGCCCAAGCTGAAGATCACCCTGCTTGAAGCCGGTCCCCGCATCCTGCCTGCCTTCCCTGAAGCGGTTTCCGCCGCCGCGCAGAAGGAGCTTGAGGCGATTGGCGTGACCGTCCAGACATCGGCCATGGTCAGCGGCGCGGATGAAAAGGGCTTCATGCTCAAGGACGGGACCCGTATTCCCGCCACGCTGCGCGTCTGGGCGGCAGGGGTCAAGGCACCCGATGTCACGCGCAAATTCGGTGACCTGAAACTCTCCCGTTCCGGCCAGCTTGAAGTGCGTCCCACGCTGCAGCTGGTGGAAGACGACAACATCTTTGCCGTCGGTGACTGCGCCTTCATCGCCGAAAAGCCGGTCGCCCCCACGGCGCAGGCCGCCCGCCAGCAGGCCCATCATCTGGCCCGCCATATTCCCGCATGGATCAATGGCCGGGCGCTGCCGCCGTTTGCCTTCCATAACAAGGGCGCGGTGGTGGCACTGGGTGACTATAACGGCTGGGGTACCTTCCCCGGCGGGCGTGTGTTCGGTGGCGGCTGGCTGCGTGGCATCAGCGCACGCATGGTTCACCTCATGCTCTACCGCCAGCACCAGTTCGAGCTTTACGGCACGTTCCGTGGCCTGATGTCGTGTCTGGTGGACTGGCTGGATGTTTTCGTGCGGCCCTCCGTCCGGCTGGACTGAGTCCTCGTGCCACCTCTGGTCCGGCATCTTCCGTTCCGGGCGGCCAGGGGCTGGCATTGCACGACAGGTTTCATGCCGCCGCGTGCCCTGCAGGGCACGCGGCGTTTTCCCTTTGTGTCCATGATGAAGGATGGAAAACGCGGATGCGTCCGGCGCGGGGCACCGGCTTGCCTGTGCCGGGAGCGCAGGGTTATAACACCCTTCACGATGACAGTAGCGAGGATGCAATGAAGGTCAGCGCACGTAACCAGCTTTCGGGCCGGATCACCAAAATCGTAAAGGGTGCGACAACATCCCATGTCAGCATCGATATCGGCGGCAAGGTCATTACGGCCTCCATCACCAATGAGGCGGTCGATGACCTTGGCCTCAGGGTTGGTGAAGCCGCTACCGCCATCATCAAGGCTTCCGACGTGATGGTGGGCGTCTGAGCCTGCGCGGCCCGGTCGCGGCCTGTCCGCATCCCGTGGGGGACAGGCGTTCCGGCCCGTCCGCCGCCTGTTCCCCATGCCGGTCTTTCTGCTGGTGACAGGGCTTTTGCCCCATGCGGGATGCCTGCTGTCGCTGGCATCCGTCCCTATCGTATTCCGCCATATCGCATCTTGCGGTACAGGGTCGCGCGGCTGATTCCCAGGTTGCGGGCCGTGGCCGTGGCATTGCCGTGGCAGCGGGCCAGACCCGCGCGGATCACGTTGGCTTCCGCCTGCCGGAAGCTGAGGTCCGGCTCCTCCACCACGACGCCATCATGCGGGGACGGGGGGCCGCCCGTGTCTTCCGTCCAGCCGATCAGCATGCGTGCGGCACGGGTGGCACCCGCCATGTCCCCCCTTGCATCCAGTGCGATCAGGGGGGTCGAGCACCCCTGTGCCACGCCCAGGCTCAGAATCCTGTGGTCGGGGTAACAGGCCCGGAAAAGCAGTTCCTCGATCCGTCGCCCCGCCTGCAGCAGCACGTCCAGCAGCAGCGCGGCAACAGGGCGCGTGGCAGTGCCCGCAAGGGCCGCAAGGTTGAGGGCGCCGGCCATGCGTCCCCGCGCATCAAAGAGCGGCACGGCAAAGCTGGTCAGCCGCGCAAGGCAGAACCGCCAGTGTTCACCCGGCCCCAGAACAATGGGGCGGCCGGCTTCCACTGACGTGCCGATGCCATTCGTGCCCGCCACCCGCTCGTTCCAGATCGCCCCCCTGCGCAGATATAGGCGCCGGCTTGCGGAGAGCTGGGTTTCATCAACGCAGCGCGCCAGGATCATGGCATCGGCATCCGCCAGCAGCACCATGAGGTCCAGCCCCCGCAGCAGGGTGAACAGGTGGCGCATCTCGGGCAGGGCGATCCGGACCAGCGCGGCGGAACGTCCGCTGACATGCCGGAATTCGGCGCCGGACAGGACGGTGGCCGTCCATGCCTGCGCGGGATCAAGATGATAGAACCCCGCACAGCGCTGCCAGGACCGCTCGATCTCGCCGGGAGGTGTCTTTTCCGCCACCGGCGCGGGACGGATCGCGGCAGGCTGGGTACAGTTCCTTTTCATTCCCATCACTCACCATAGGCGCATTGGCTTGCGACATGACTGTTGCGCCGCGCCAGCGGGCGGCAGGCTGCTCATACAGCATATGGTCCCTGCTACTGTATGGTCTTTATTCTAATGGATTTGTAATCAGCCACGGGGCCACCGTATCCCCGCCAATCCATCCATCAGCCTGCAAAAAAGGGGTGCCGGCCGGAACCGGACACCCCTGGCGTGCCTGCGCGGCGGTTACTGTGCGCTGGCGGCGCCTTTTTCACCATCAAGCGTATAGGCGATGATGTAGTCACCACTGCGGGTGCCAAGGCCCCCATGGCCGCCTGCCGCGATCAGGACATACTGCTTGCCCCCGATCTCGTAGGACATGGGCGTTGCCTGGCCGCCCGCGGGCAGGCGGTCGGTCCAGATGACCTTGCCGGTGGCAAGATCGAACGCCCGCAGGTAGTCGTCCGCCGTGGCGCCCATGAACACAAGCCCGCCCCTGGTTACAATGCTGCCGCCAATATTGTACATGCCCGTGGGCAGCGGCAGGTTGTTATGCGTGCGGAACGGGCCCGTGTCGCGGGTCGTGCCCACGGGGTGCTGCCACACGATTTTCTTTGTAACCAGGTCGATGGCCGTGATCGTGCCCCATACGGGTCCCTTGCACGGGATCTGCAGCGGGTTCAGCCACGGATTGGTCAGCGCGATATAGGGCGTGCCATAGTCAGGCGAGACGGATAGCGCATCTCCCTTGGCGGCCGGTTCCTCGCCCTGGCCATTCCACCTGGGCAGCACGCCCTTGCCTTCCAGGCCCTGACGCTTTTCCAGCTTGATGCGGAAGGGCAGGTAGCTTGCATTGGCCAGCATGATCTTGCGCTGCGGGTCAATGGTAATGCCCTGCCAGTCCACCACGCCATAGAATGCGGGGTAGACGATTGTGGTCCTGCCGACATGTGGCGGGGTGAACTGCCCTTCGTAAGCCGACTGACGGTACTGGATGCGGCAGATCATCTGGTCCAGCAGTGTCGCGCCCCACATGTCGCTTTCCTTCAGGTTGGGCGGCGTCAGGCTGGGCATGGCGGCGGGGTAGGGCTGCGTGGGCGATACGCGGTCATCCGGCGCGGCACCTGCGGTGGGCACGGGCCGTTCCTCAACCGGATAGCCGGGTACCGGCGCGCCGGTCCGGCGGTCCAGTACGAAGAATTCGCCACGCTTCGTGCTCTGCACCAGCGCGGGAATGCTTTCGCCGTTCGGGCCGGGCAGTTCGACCATGGACGGACCCGAGGGAATATCCATGTCCCACAGGTCATGATGCACGGTCTGGTATGTCCAGCGCCGCTCACCCGTCACGATATCCAGCGCGATGGTGGCCGATGATGTCGCATCATCGAACGGACGGCGCGAACCACCCCAGTTGTCGGGCGGTGCGTTGCCGGTGGGAATGTAGACCATGCCCAGCGCCGGGTCCGCCGTATAGACGCCCCATGCATTGGGTGTGTCGCGGGTCAGGACATCGGTGGGGCCGGGTTTCCACGTTTCGGGGGAATGACCGGCATCCCATGCCCAGGCGATCTCGCCGGTCGTGGCGTCAAACGCGCGGATGGCGCCAGAGGGTTCGAAATTGGCCTGGTTGTCAAAAATCCACCCGCCCGTGATCAGGCGGTTCTTGGCCACCAGCGGGGGCGAGGTGATGAAGTGGAAGCCATGCGGTACATGCCCCAGATATGCGCGCATGGAGATGAAGCCGTGGTCGCCGAAGTCATCACAGGGCTTGCCGGTTTCCGCATCCAGCGCCACGATCCGCACATCGGCCACGGGGGAATAGATGCGGGTGCGGCAGCTTGTCTGGATCTCGTCGGGAATACGGTAATAGCTGACGCCACGGCATGCCAGATAGACGTTCTTGGCCAGATCCGCCGTATCGGGATGCGGGTCGAACTTCCACTTGACCTTGCCGGTCGTGGCATCAAGCGCCATGACCCAGCTATGGGGGGTGCACATGTACAGCGTGTCACCCACCTTGAGCGGCGTGACTTCCAGGTTGAACTCATGCCCCTGGTCGGGGCCTGCAACCGTGCCTTCGCCGTCCTGCTCCACATCACCCGTGCGCGTGACCCACGCCCGCTTGAGATGACTGACATTGCCCCGCGTGATCTGGGCCAGCGGGGAATAACGGTCGCCCCCCATCGTGCGCCCGTAGGCCTGCCAGTCGGCATCGGCCACGCCATCGGCTGCCGGGTCGGCCTGCCCCTGTGCCGCCATGCGGTCATCAGGCACCGTGCCGTCGATGGAATAGGACGTAAAGCAGCTTATGACCAGCACCACGACAGCCAGGCCGATCGCGCCCAGCATATCGCGCTTGTCCGCCAGCCAGTTCCCGCCGGAGCGCCAGACCCATGGCAATAGCATCCATGCGCCAAAACCGATGGGGGCGAGCAGGCGTACCTCCAGCCCCCAGATGTTGAACCCGGTCTCGGTCAGTGCCCATATCGTGGCCACCACCAGAAAGGCCGCATAGACCCGCATGGCCAGCTGCGGGGCCTTGACCCCCGTCACCGCCACGGCAAGCAGAAGGCAGCCCGCCAGCACATAGAACCATGACCCGCCCAGGACCATAAGCTGGGCACCGCCAAAGAAAAGGAAAAGTCCCACCAACGCCAGCAGGGCTGAGGTTATGATGGAAAACAGCTTTTGTTTACCCTCTCGCATTCCTGCGTTCTTTCTGAAGTTTTCAATAGGCCGCGGGAACATGATCGACTCAATGCCCGTATGCGGCCAGCGTGTCTGCACTGCATGGTGCAGGCAGGCGGCGCCAGATGGATTGCGGGGAATTTCACGGGCATGTGATTCAAACGGCAGGTCCTGTCTCATGGATGAGACAGTTCTCCCGGTCCCTGCGGTCACGATGATGGCCCGGTTGACCCGGCACGGCAGTCATGCCCACAGAAGCGGATCTGAACCTGAAGGAGGACAAGGATACATGGCTGCCCCCACCCGGCGCCTCGCGCCCGATGACCTGCTGCCGACCATTGCGTCCATGCTGGCCACGGAAACCGACCTGATTGCCAATATGGCGAATGTCGCGGCCCTGATCTACGAGGCCCTGCCGGATCTGAACTGGGCCGGCTTCTACCTGTGGAAGGACGGCCAGCTGGTGCTTGGCCCCTTTCAGGGGCGGGTGGCCTGCACGCGCATCGCATCCGGCAGGGGGGTGTGCGGCACCGCCGCGCGCGACCGGGTGACGCAGGTCGTGCCCGACGTGCATGATTTTCCCGGCCATATCGCCTGTGACGCGGCATCCGCTTCGGAAATCGTCGTGCCCGTCCTGGCAGGGGACCGGCTGCTGGGCGTGCTGGATGTCGACAGCCCGCGCAGGGACCGCTTCACCCATGCCGATCAGGCCATGCTGGAAGCGGTCGTGGCACTGCTGGTACGCAGCCTGCCCCACAAATGACTATACCCGTGCATATATTGTAAAATAGGGTTGGCGCGAAGAGAGAAGGGAACATCATGAGCGCATGTACGAAAAGGGGCGCGCTGGCAGCCCTGCTGGTTCTGGCCATGGGGGGGATCGCCACCCCTGTAATGGCGGCGGAACCGGGGCCGCATGATGCCCCGGCCACATGCGCGGGGACGGTACTGCCCGATGATCTGTCCGGCTGGGCCACGCCTGAAGCCGTGGCGGCGGCACGGGACGGGGCGGGGCTGGGCAGCGTGATCCTTTTGCCCGGCCGTGCGGTGCTGGCCCGCCTGCACCCGGCAGGCGAGATGAAATACGCGCGCGCCCCCGCGCAGCCGGGCGATCAGGGCAGTACCGGCGGCATGATGGTTTTTCAGGCCCCCGAGGCTGGGACATACCGGATCATGCTGGGCGCGAAGGCATGGCTGGAAGTGGTGCGGGGTGGAGAGACGACCGAATCCGTTCACCACCAGCATGGACCGGCATGCAGCGGGATTGGCAAGATGGTGGATTTCCAGCTGCCCGCCGGCCGCTCCGTCATTGAACTGAGTGCCGCTGGCAGCCCCGAAATCGAGATCATGGTGGTGGCGGTGCCATAAGCACGGGCCAGTTCCCTTGGGCCGGGCAGGCCATCGGGCAGCCGGTGGCGGCCGCCTGATGGTCCGGTTCCGCGGGCCGTGGCCTGACGGGACAGGGGCATGGCCCCGTGTCAGGCCACGGCCCGGACAGGGTCAGGCCAGCCCTTCTTCCCTGAGTGCCTTCTGCGCGGCAGGCCGCGCAAAGACCCGTTCATGCAGGGCGCGGGCCTTCGGATAGGCAGAGAGATCCACGTTCACATGTGGCGCCCAGCTCAGGATGACCGCAATCAGCGCATCCGCCTGCGTGAATCCCGTGGGCAGCATGTATCCGTCCGTGCCCGCCGCCAGCTCGGCTTCAAGCTGGCCCATCCGGCGCGCGACCACGGCCAGTATGCGTGTGCGCGTCACATCCGGCAGGTCGGGTGCGAAAAGTGGCCCGAAGGCCGCGTGTACGTCCTCGCAGAAGCCCAGCGCTTCCAGCAGGCGTGCCTGTTCCAGTGAACCGGCCGCCGGGTGCAGGGCGGCAATATCGGACTGCGCGCCGATATAGGGCAGTACCGCCACGTTCTGGGTCAGTACCACGCCGGGGGCGATTTCCAGCGCCGGGACCGCGCCGCGCGGGTTTATCCTGAGATAATCCTGACCATCCGCCGTTTTCTTGGTTTTCAGGTCCACCCGTTCCAGGCTGTAGGGCAGGCCGGTTTCGTTCAGGATGATGTGGGACGCGAGAGAACAGGCACCCGGCGTATAATAGAGCTTCATGGTGTATTCCTTCCATTGGCATGGCTGTCCGCCCTGCCGCCCCGGGCTTGTCCCCCGGGCGGGCAGGGATGAAAGGTGGCACAGGGATCGGGTGGTGAGAAGCCGCCCGGTCCGGGCGGCAGCCTTTCCCCCATCGGGGTGGCGGGAGTGTCAGAACGGGACTGTCAGAACCAGCCACGGATGCCAAAGCTGAACCGCACGGAACCCGTCTCCCCCTGCTGGTCATGCACGATACGCCGCGCCTGGGTCAGGTAGCCGGAATAGGTTACGGCCACGTAGGGGGCGAATTTGCGCCATATCTCGTAGCGCAGCCGCAGCCCCGTATCGACATCGGACAGGCCCGCGCCAACCTGCCGCGCGGGGTCGGACTTTGTATAGAGATTGAATTCCGCCTGCGGCTGCAGGATCAGGCGGTTGGTCAGCAGGAAATCGTATGACCCCTCGACCCGGGCGGCAAACCGCCCCCGGTCACTGGCATAGGCGGTGGCCTGAAATTCGAACTGGTAGAGGGCAAGCCCCTGCACCCCCAGCGCGCCCCATGTGCGGGTCGGGCCATCGTCAATATCCGCGCGCACGCCGCCCTGCAGGTTGAAATAGGGTGAGATTGCACGGCTGTACAGCAGTTCATGATCGCCATCGCCCAGCCGCCCCCGCTCCAGCGTGCCTTCCGACTTGAGCCAGACCCGGTTGTAGTCGGTCCCGTACCACGCTTCCCCATCCCAGCGGAAATCGGAACCACCGGGCGCGTAGCGTCCTTCCAGTTCATCCATGATGCCATGGAAATAACGGGCATGGTCCATGACCGGCTTCATGTTGCCCAGATAGACCACCGGCGTTGCTGTGGGGGCATCGGCGGCATGGTAGACGGGTGCGGCAGGATGGGGACCCGGATGGGGCGTGCCCTTGCGGGCAGTCATATCCATGGCAGGTTTTCTGGCGTTGGCGTTGGCGTTGGCGTTGGCGTTGGCCGGGCTGGTGGACTGCGCCAGTGCGGCCGTGCCCATGCCGGATACCAGCATGGCGACCACGTAGATCAGGCCCCTCATTCCACGATTACCGTGCGGAACATGCCCAGTTCCATATGCAGCATGAGATGGCAGTGATACGCCCACATGCCCGGCGCATCGGCGGTGACCAGATAGCTCAGCCGTGATCCGGGCTGCGAGATGATGGTATGCTTGTAGGGGCGGTAATCCCCCTGTCCGTTTTCCAGTTCGCTCCATAATCCGTGCAGGTGGATCGGGTGCTCCATCATCGTGTCATTGATCAGGGTAAAGCGCACCCGTTCGTTATGCTTCAGGCGGATCGGCCCGGATTCCGAAAACTTCCGGCCGTTGAAGCCCCATATGTAGCGCTCCATGTTGCCCGTCAGGTGCAGGATGATTTCCCGCGAGGGCGGGCGGGGGTCCGTGCCGGGACGGGTGGCGCGCAACTGCCGGTAGTTCAGCACGCGGCGGCCAGTGTCTTCCAGCCCGTCACCGGGGCTGCCCAGGCGGTCGACGGGCATGCGGGCGATATTCTGGTTTTCCACATTCAGGGGCGGCGGCCCCGGATCATCGATTTCCAGCGGCGGCGTGTCCGCTGGCATGGCATGGTCTTTGTCCATGTCCGGCATGCTGTCGTCCATTTGCATGTCGGACATATCCATGTCCGCCATGGCATGGCCCGGTTCCGTGCGCGGCATGTCCATATGCCGCATGACGTGACCCGGTTTCGTGTCCGGCATGTCCATGCCCTGCATGGTGTGGCCGGGTTTCGTGTCCGGCATGTCCATATGCTGCATGGTGCGGTCGGGTTTCATGTCCGGCATGGGCATGTCCTTCATGCTTTCGCCCGGTTTCATGTCGCCCATGCCCATATCGACCATGGTGCGCACCGGGCGCGGGTCCATGGGCGGGATCGGGGCGCTCATGCCCGGCCGGGGGGCCAGCGTACCACGGGCGTAGCCGGTCCGGTCCTCGCTTTGCGCGAAGATGGTGTAGGCCGCGTTGCCGCGTGGCTGGACAATCACATCATAGGTTTCCGCCACCCCGATGCGGAATTCATCCACCGGCACGGGTTCGACGTCATTGCCATCCGCCTGCACCACCAGCATTTCCAGCCCCGGTATGCGGATGTCGAAAAAGGTCATGGACGATGCATTGATGAAGCGCAGCCGCACCCGCTCACCGGGGTGGAACAGCCCGCTCCAGTTCATGTCGGGCGCATGGCCATTCAGCAGGTAGGTGTAGATGATGCCGGTCACGTCCGAAATATCGGTCGCCGCCATGCGCATGCGCGACCAGGCCAGCCGGTCCTTCAGGGCGGGCAGCAGGCCGCCCGCCGCCCGGGCCTCCCGTGGCAGGGAGGCGGCCGTGCGCTGGCGGAAGACGTAATAGTCATCCTGCATCTTGAGGTTGCTGATCATGTCCATGGGCGACACATCCGTCCATTCGGACAGAAGGATCACGTAGTCACGCGCACAGGCATACGGGTCGGGGCGCAGGGGGTCGATCACGACCGCGCCGTACAGCCCCTGTGCCTCCTGCATGCCGGAATGGCTGTGGTACCAGTAGGTACCGCTCTGGCTTAAGGGAAAGCGGTAGGTGAAGCTCCGGCCCGGCGGGATTCCGGTAAAGCTCAGGCCGGGCACGCCATCCATGGTGTAGGGCAGGCGGATGCCATGCCAGTGGATGGAGGTATCCTCGTCACGCAGCGTGTTGGTAACGGTCAGGACCACCGTATCGCCCTCCCGCCAGCGCAGGATCGGGCCGGGCACGGCGCCGTCCACGCATGGTGCGTGGAGCACCTTGTGGTCGATTTCGATGCGGGTGCGGCCCACATTCAGGTTCCATGCGGCACGGGGGGTATCGGGAACCGTGCCTGTGGGGCTGGCATGGGCGGATGGGAGACGGGGCAGGGCGGCCGCAAGGCCACCCGCGCCCAGTCCCGTCACGAAGCGGCGCCGTGTCAGGCGCGCGCGCGTGCGCTGGCGGTCGTGCATGGGAAAATCCGGAAAACAGGGCTGTCAGAACCCGCAATGGCTATGGGCCAGCGGGGGCATGGAGCACGCCTTGTGGCGTCTATGCGATCCGGGTTTTGGGTGGGCGCAGCGGGGGCAGCCAGTCGCGGCCCGCGTGATGGGCCTGTGCCGGGGTCATGAAGGCCCCCGTAACCCTGACAGGGTGGCTGATCAGGCAGGCCGTGGGGGGGGAGGGTATATCGGTGCCCGCATGGACATGGCAACACTGCCCGCCCGCAGGCGTTCCATGGTGGGCATGGGCCATGTGGGCGGCATGGGCTGCGGGTGTCATGCACTGGGGCTGGTCTGTGTGTGTGCAGGCGATCAGGGCGGGATGCGCCTGTGCGGGCAGGGGCACGGAACCGACCAGCAGCCCGGCCTGCACCAGCAGCCAGGTCAGCAGACCAATCCAGATCCGGCCATGTGTCCTGACCATTCAGGGCTCCCGTGCACAGAGGGGCTACGTGCAGACACGGCTTTATAATACCCTTGGGGGGCATGGGGGAAGCATTTTTTCCACCGTGATCAGCGGATCAGCTTGCGCACGATGCCCAGCAGTTCATCCATCACCTCGTCACCGCCATCTTCCAGCACGGCCTTGCGCACGCAGCCCCTGGCATGGCTGGACAGGATCTGGATGGCCACCCCGTCCAGCGCGGCCTTTATGGCCGAGACCTGGGTCAGGATATCAACGCAGTAACGGTCATCCTCGATCATGTTCAGCACGCCGCCCATCTGGCCTTCAATGCGGCGCATGCGGTTGATCAGGGCCCGCTTGTGGGGCTGTTCGACCTTTTTCGTGTCCGGCTGCGGGGCGCACCGCGCGCAGTCCGCGGCTTTTCCTGCCGTCTGTCCGTTTTTTGCCATGCACCCTTTTCCTGGCTCGTGTCGCGGCACGATAGCAGCGTATCCCGCCCGATACCACGCATGCCCCTGCGTGCAGCGGGGTTTCAGGTACCGGGGCGGGGGGTGGGCTTCCAGCGGTTGAGCAGCAGCGAGTTGCTGACGACCGAGACCGAACTCATGGCCATGGCCCCGCCCGCCACGATCGGGTTGAGCAGGCCGAAAGCCGCCAGCGGCAGGCCCAGTATGTTGTAGATGAAGGCGAAGAACAGGTTCTGGCGGATCTTGGCGATGGTGGCGCGTGAAAGCGAGATGGCATCCAGCACGCTCACCAGTTCACTGCGCATCAGGATGATATCGGCCGTGTCCAGCGCAATGGCGGCGCCCGCGCCAATGGCAAACCCCACATCCGCCGCCGCCAGGGCGGGGGCATCGTTTATGCCATCGCCCACCATGCCCACGACCGCGTTTTCGGCCCGGTATTTCTGCACCACTTCCGCCTTGTCGGCGGGCAGCACGCCCGCGCGGTAGTCATCCACGCCCACCTGGCGGGCCACCACTTCCGCCGTGTGCTGGTTGTCGCCCGTCAGCATGATGACCCTGATCCCGGCGGCCTTCAGCGCGCGGACGGTTGTCACCGCATCCGGGCGCAACTGGTCGGACAGGGCGATATAGCCCATAAGCCGCCCGCCCGCGGCCACCCCGATCGTGGTCTTGCCTTCCCGCTCCAGCCGCCCGGTCACGGTGGTATCCGGCGTGATGTGGCTGTCCGCGAGGAAACGGGGGGCGCCAAGGCACGCCGCCACCCCGTCCACGCGCGCGGTAACCCCCCTGCCGGGTATGGCCGCAAAATCCGTGACCGCCTGCGCCCGGGTACCGTTCGCCACCGCATGTGCCACGATGGCGCGGGCCAGCGGGTGTTCGGAATTCTGTTCCAGCGCAAGGGCCATGGCCAGCAGGGCATGTTCCGTCACGCCGGGTGCGGGTATGACATCACTGACACCGGGCCTGCCCTGTGTCAGCGTGCCGGTCTTGTCCACGATCAGCGTGGTCAGCTTCCGGGCCTGTTCCAGTGCATCGGCATTGCGGAACAGGATGCCCGCGCGCGCGCCCAGCCCGGTGCCCACCATGATGGCCGTGGGCGTTGCCAGCCCCAGCGAGCACGGGCAGGCGATGACCAGTACCGACACGGCCGATACAAGGCTCCACCCCGCGCTGCCCGTAACCAGCCAGCCCGCCACGAAGGTCACCAGGGCAATGGCCAGCACTGCCGGCACGAAGATGCCGGCAATCCTGTCAACCAGCCGCTGCACCGGGGCCTTGGACCCCTGGGCCTGTTCCACCATCCGTACGATATGGGCCAGTGCGGTGTCATGCCCCACGCCGGTGGCGGTGGCGCACAGGGTGCCGGTTGTGTTGGTCGTGCCGCCATAGACCATGCTGCCGGGCTGCTTGACCACGGGCAGGCTCTCGCCCGTCAGCATGGCTTCGCTGACTTCCGATGTCCCCTGCGTGACGCGGCCGTCAACCGGAATGCTCTCGCCGGGGCGCACGCTGAACACGTCACCCACCCGCACATCTGCTACGGGCCGGTCCACCACGCTGTCCCCCGCCTGTACATGGGCAATCTGGGGCTGGAGCCGCAGCAGGCTCTCCAGCCCGGCGCCGGTCTGGTTGCGCGCCCGGTTTTCCATAAGCCTGCCCAGGGAGATCAGGGTGATGATCGCCACACTGGCCTCGAAATAGACCGGCTGGCGCAGGCCCAGCGCCACCACGACGGCGCTGAAGCCATAGGCGATGCTGGTGCCGAGCACGACCAGCACATCCATGTCCGCCCCCCCGCCACGCACCGCCTTCCAGGCACGCTGGTACATATGGCGCGCGCAGTAGAACTGCACCGGCGTTGCCAGCACCCATTGCAGCCAGCCGGGCATCATGTGCATCGAGCCTGACAGCATCAGCACCATCTGCACCCAGAAGGGCAGCGACAGGATCAGGGTCAGGCCAAACGCCCGGCATGCCGCGCGCCATTCGCGCGCGCGTTCCGCACGCGGATCGGCCTGTGGCGTATCCCCGACAGGTTTCGCGCCATAGCCTGCCTTTTCGATGCGGGCGATCAGGGTGGCGGTATCGGTCACGCCGGGCACGAACACGACATGCGCCCGCCCGGTGGCCAGGTTCACGCTGGCCTGTGTCAGGGGCAGGCGGTTGAGGACCTTTTCAATACGGGCCGCGCAGGCGGCGCACGACATGCCGGTTATGGACAGGTCGATACTGTCTTCACCCACGCTGAACCCGGCCTTGCGGATGGCGTCAACCACCCCCTGCGGTGTGGCGGCAGGCGTGTCCAGTGTGACCTGCACGCGGCCGGTGGCGAAATTGACGCTGGCATGCACCCCATCCTGACGGTTGAGGACTTTTTCAATACGCGCGGCGCAGGCGGCGCATGACATGCTGCCAACTGGGAAAGCAAGGGTCTGGGGCATGGGTCCGCTCCGTATGCGTGCCCTGATGAGGTTATACCCCCCTATGGTATTATCAAGGGTGGCGACGCTTTATTTTACCACCTTCGCCTTTTACCACCTTTGCCGGTGCCGTCGGCCATCAGGCATGCAGCCCCGGTGCTTCCTGCCCGGTGCGCGCCACATAGTCCGTATAGCCGCCATCGTACTGGTGGATGCCGCCGGGCGTCAGTTCCAGCACCCGGTTGGACAGGGCGGAAAGGAAATGCCGGTCATGCGAGACGAACAGCATGGTGCCCTCGTACTGCGCAAGGGCGGTGATCAGCATTTCCTTGGTGGCAATGTCCAGATGGTTGGTCGGCTCATCCAGTACCAGAAAATTGGGCGGGTCAAACAGCATGAGCGCCATGACCAGCCGTGCCTTCTCACCGCCTGAAAGCACGCGGCAGCTTTTTTCCACCTCATCGCCCGAAAAGCCGAAACTCCCCGCCAGCGCGCGCAGCGAACCCTGGCTGGCCAGCGGGAAGGCATCATCCAGCGTCTCGAACACCGTGCGGTTGCCATCCAGCAGGTCCATGGCGTGCTGAGCGAAATAGCCCATCTTCACGCTGCCCCCCAGCGTGACCGTGCCCGCATCCGGTTCGGTCGTGCCGGTGACCAGCTTGAGCAGGGTGGATTTGCCCGCGCCGTTCACCCCCAGGATGCAGCACCGCTCACGCCGGCGCACCAGCAGGTCCAGCCCCTGATAGATCACGCGGCTGCCATAGCGCTTGTCCACCCCACGCAGCCTGACCACGTCCTCGCCCGAGCGCGGCGCGGGCGGGAACTCGAAGCTGACCGCCTGCCGCCGCTTGGGTGGCTCCACACGGTCGATCTTTTCCAGCTTCTTGACCCGGCTCTGCACCTGTGCCGCGTGCGAGGCGCGGGCCTTGAAGCGTTCGATGAAGTTGATTTCCTTGGCCAGTGCCGCCTGCTGGCGTTCGAACTGGGCCTGCTGCTGCTTTTCGTTCTGGGCGCGCTGCTGTTCGTAAAACTCGTAATCGCCCGAGAAACTGGTCAGGCTGCCGCCATCGATCTCGATCACCTTGTTGATGACCCGGTTCATGAACGCCCGGTCATGCGATGTCATGAGCAGGGCGCCATCATAACCCGCCAGGAACTGCTCGAGCCAGATCAGGCTTTCCAGGTCCAGATGGTTGCTGGGTTCGTCCAGCAGCATCACATCGGGACGCATGAGCAGGATGCGGCCCAGCGCCACGCGCATCTTCCACCCGCCCGACAGGCGGCTGACATCGCCATCCATCATTTCCTGGCTGAAGCCAAGGCCGTGCAGGACCTCGCGCGCCTTGCTATCAAGCGCGTAGCCCCCCAGTTCCTCGAAGCGGGCCTGCACCTCGCCAAAGCGTTCAAGGATTTCTTCCAGCCGGTCGGCCTGATCGGGGTCGGCCAGCGCGTTTTCCAGCGTGGCCAGTTCGGCCGCCACTTCCGAGACCGCGCCCGCGCCTTCCATTACCTCGGCCACGGCACTGCGGCCCGCCATTTCGCCCACGTCCTGACTGAAGAACCCGATGCTGGTGCCGCGATCGATCAGGATCTGGCCCTCATCGGGTTCCTCCTTCCCCGTGATCATACGGAACAGGGTAGTCTTGCCCGCGCCATTGGGGCCGACCAGCCCGATCTTCTCCCCCTTCTGCAGGGCGGCCGAGGCTTCGATAAAGACCAGGCGCTGGCCGTTATGCTTGCTGATGGTGTCGAGACGAATCATGGAACCTCGGGGGCTGGGGCTGTCGGCGCACTTAATACAAACCACAGTGCCGCGTAAACCATGCCCGCCCGCCGTGGGGGCGCCGTTCAGCGCGTGGCGGCGGGGACATTCCCCGCCGTGGCATAGGCATAGGACCCGCCCCGGACCAGGGCACGCTGGCAGGCGGGACGGGCATGGATACGGCGCAGGAAGGGACCGATATGGGGGCGACCGGCCAGTGCCCCCGCGCGGGCGGCGGCCACTTCCAGCGGGAAACTCATCTGGATGTCGGCGGCCGTGAATTCGGGTCCTGCAAACCATTCGCTGGCGGCAAGGCTCTGTTCCCAGTAATCCATGTGCAGCCTGACCTGCGGATTGATGGCCTTTGTCAGCGCGCCCCCTGCAATCAGGGCGGCAAAGGGCCGCAGGGGCCACGGCACGCGGCCGGGCAGCAGGCCAAGGACCAGCTTGAGCAGGAGTGGCGGCATGGCCGAGCCTTCGGCATAATGCAGCCAGTAGATGAAGCGCGTATGCGCGGGCGTGCCGTGTGCGGGTTCCAGTCGGCCATGGCCGTATCTGGCCAGCACGTATTCAATGATCGCCCCGCTTTCGGCCAGCGTCACGTCACCATCGGTATCGGTCAGGACGGGGGCCTTGCCCAGCGGGTGGATGCGGCGCAGGGACTGTGGCGCCTGCATGGTTTTCGGGTCGCGGCTGTAGAAATGGATGTCGTAGGGCAGTTCCAGTTCTTCCAGCAGCCACAGGACCCGTTGTGAACGGGAATTGTCCAGATGATGTACGGTCAGCATTGCGGTGGCCCTTCCCTGCGGGTGTGACCCGGGTCCTGCCGGAAAGCCGGGAGGGCCTTCCATGATGCGACCCGGATAACAGGAAGAAGGCGCGGCCCGCCGCAGGGTTGCAGCCTGCTGGTGGCGCATGCGGGGCGCTCACGCCCGCCACCGGATTGAGACGTGGGCCGCTCCCGCGGATCATGGAGCAGGGCCCGGCAAGGCGGTTTGCGGAAAGCATCCGCAGGCGCCACCCGTCCCGAAGGCAGGGGCACCTGGATACTTCCGTTTCCAGACGGCCTTTCAGCCCATCAGCGCCGTATCATCCGCCGGGCCAAAGAACGCGTAGCGGATATGGCCGTCCGGCACGCTCGCCGCGCGCAGGGCTGTCACCATGTCGCGCATGAAGCCGTCGGGACCGCAAACATAATAGGTCGCGGCTGGGTCCACCTGCCCGCTCAGCCATTCCGGCGTGATGCGCCCGGCATGGGTGGTCACGTTCGGGACCGGGGGCACGCCCTGCGGGGCCTGGCGGGTATAGAATATATCCGCATCCAGCCTGCCCTTTGCCGCAAGGTCACGGACGGGGATGCCAAAGGCTTCCGTTTCCGTGCTGCGGGTGGCGTGAATGTAGCGGATGGGTGTCTTTCCCGTCGCCACCACCCCCAGCATGGACATGAAGGGCGTCAGCCCCACCCCGGCGCTGAGGAAGACAACAGGCGCGGTATCCGGATGGCCCAGCGTGAAGTCTCCCGCCGGGGCGGAGACCTGCAGGACCGTTCCCTCGCGCACGCTGTCATGCAGCCAGTTGGATACCACGCCACCGTCAATGCGGCGCACGCTGATCCGGTAGGCATCGGCACCCGGCGCGGAGGAGATGCTGTAGTTGCGCCGCGCCGGACCATGCCCCGGCACATCAAGGCGGAAACCAAGGGACTGCCCCGCCGCGTGGCGCATGACGGGCCGGCCATCGGTCGGCACCAGTTCAAAGGAGGTCACGGTCCCGCTCTCCACCGTGCGGCGGCGCACGCTGAAGGGCCGCCAGCCCGTCCAGCCACCCGGTGCGGCGGCATGGGCCACGTAGATCTGTTCTTCTCGCCCGATCAGGATATCCGCCAGGAACCAGTAGGCCCTGCCCCAGGCATCCATGATGTCGGGCGTGGCGGCATCGCCCAGCACCTGGGCAATGGCCCCCAGCAGGGCATCGGCCACATAAGGATAATGTTCGGGCAGGATGTTCAGCCCGACATGCTTTTCCGCAATGCGTTCGACCGCGCCAGCCATGACGCCAGGGTTATCGATGTTGCGGGCATAGGCCAGGACCGCCAGGGCCAGTGCCCGGGGCTGTTCGCCGTTCTGCTGGTGGGACAGGTTGAACAGGTCACGGATGGCGGGATTGGCCAGCAGGCGACGGTACATTTCCGTCGTGATTGCCAGGCCATGGGCTTCCAACGCGGGCACGCAGGCGCGGATGATGCCGCGGGTCCGGTCATCAAGGGGTAAGGCCACGATATGCTCCATAAAGATAGATAATCAAGATACCTTTATGGCGTCTCAAAAAGATGTCAACGGCGAATATCTTTAAGGATGGGCAGAACCCCGCATAATTCCCATGTAAGGATTGCATTAATGTAAAGGGTGCCCCGGCGTCGCTTCCGCATATATTTGACAGTAATAATCAGTCGCATAATATGCGCCGCACGATAGGAGTGTCCCGTATGCGTTACGTGAGTGTTGTGTCTTCCCTCTGGCTTGCCGCATGCGCGTTCGTGCCGCATGCCCAGGCCCAGGACCCGGTGCATCTGGAAGTGCGGGACCATCATTTCACGCCGGACCATTTCAGCGTGCCCGCCGGGCAGCGCTTCCTGATCGTGCTGGACAACCATGATGACACGACGGACGAATTCGAGAGCTATGACCTGAAGTTCGAGAAGATCGTGGTGTCCGGCGGCACCATCACGGTGCATGCCGGTCCGCTGCATCCCGGCACCTACAAGTTTTTTGATGATTACCATCCCGATCAGGCAACGGGCACCGTAACCGTAACACAGGAGCCCTGATCATGCTTGGCAGTCTGTTGATCGTTTTCCGTGAGGTCATGGAAGCAGGGCTTATTGTCGGGATCGTGCTGGCCGCGACGCAGGGTATTGCGGGGCGGGGCCGCTGGGTGGCGGGCGGCATTGCCGCCGGCGTGGTGGGGGCGGCCGTTGTCGCGGTCTTTGCCGGAAGCCTGTCGGCCGCCCTTTCGGGTAACGGGCAGGATGTGTTTTCCGCCACCATCCTGTGCATCGCGGTGGTCATGCTGGGGTGGCACACGATCTGGATGACCCGTCACGGCCGTGAGATGGCGGGCGACATGAAGGCGCTGGGGGCCGAGGTTGTCTCTGGCGAGCGTTCGCTGACCGCCATGGCGGTGGTCGTGGCCGTGGCCGTGCTGCGGGAAGGGGTGGAGGTGGTGCTGTTCCTGTATGGCATTGCCGTCTCCACCCATTCCGGCCCGCTGGCCATGCTGGGTGGCGGCGCGCTGGGCATTGCGGCGGGTGCCGCCCTGTCGTGGCTGCTGTATCGCGGGCTGATCGTGATTCCGCTGCACCGGCTGTTCGCGGTGACCGGGCTGCTGATCGCCTTCCTGGCCGCGGGCATGGCCAGCCAGGCGGCGGCCCTGCTGGCGGGTGACGACCTGCTGCCCGCCTTCGGTTACGAAATATGGGATACGTCGTGGCTGCTGTCCGATGGCAGCATGCTGGGCCGTGCGGCCAAGGCGCTGTTTGGCTATTCCGACCGGCCCATGGGCATCCAGCTCATGGCATGGGGGGGGACACTGGTGGTCATGACCGTTGCCACCCGGCTTGCCCGCCGGCAGCCCGCCCGCCCGTAATGGCGACGGCCACGGCATGATATGGACGGGCATGCCGGGGCTGTTGTCTCCATCACGGGTTCGGTATGCATGACCACGCCGTGGCTGGCTTCATACGTGATGGAGCCGGACAGGCGTTTCCATCCGTCCGGTTGGAACAGGGCATGGCTGTTCACGCCCTGCTGACCGGACGGGCCGGGCAGCAGGGTGGTTACGGAATGATCATGTCCGGAGGTGCCGGATGGACTGGTTTACGGTTCCGGGTTCATGAATTATTTATGTAAATAACTGTATTCAGCAAAAATGATATATCTGGCCGGTCTGGTTGATCCGGGGCGCTGGAGAAATAATTCATTACCGCAATTTCATTAATTTATTTTAATTTTTTATGATTCCATGATCCTGATTCCCTAAATTTATGGTATTTACATAGTATATTATTGATATATACGAATATATACTTTCTATTAAATCAAAAAAATTCCTGATATATTATGTTAATAAGGATTTTATATATGGAATATACTACATAATCCCGATTATGTCTAATAAATGTAAGGCTGTCATACATTGATATAGGGATATAAAAGGTTGCAGGACCGCATTCGCTAACGGTATCGATGGATGCACTATTGCATCCCGCACGGCCATGCCTGTATCCCGGCATTCCTGCTGGACCAACGCGCATGAGAGGCGACGCCAGATGGCTGCAGACCGGCCCTGTTTTCCTACCAGTATCCATCTTTCCACCCCCAATGCAGCCCGGATGAACCGCGCACTGCGCATGTCGCGCCGTGACATGCTGCTTGGCGCCATGGGGGCCGCGGCCCTGACCATGGGGGCGGGCAGGGGAACCGCCGCCACCACCCCGGCAGACGATGATGCGGGGGTCGCGCAGTTCATGGCCCTTTCGCAGCGCCTGACCGATCGTGATGCGCTTGACCCCCGCATCGGCCACGCGCTTTACGCGGGCATCGTGCGGGCCACGCCCCAGCGGCACGACCAGATCCAGAAACTGCATGACCTGATGGGCGGCAGTACGTTTGGCAGCGCGCGTGAACTGGCCAGGGCCGCCGAAAAGGCCGACCCGGCGTTCAAGGACCTCATCCACGAGATCATGACCGGCTGGTACCGTGGCGTTGCCGACCAGAAGGTGGTGGTCTACCGCTCCGCGCTGATGTTCGACATCACCAAGGATGCCATCTACCCCAAGACATACGCGGCAGGTGGTCCGTTCTACTGGACCCGGACGCCCCCGGAAGTGGCGCTGCCCAAGGGTGAGCCAGCCCTTTCGCCTTCGAAATTTGTCGTAGAACCCACCTGATATTCCGGAGCATTTCCATGCCTTCCGACCAAGACCTTTCAGCCGACGTCGTGATCGTCGGCTCCGGCGTTGCGGGCAGTTCCATTGCCAATGAACTGGCGCGCGCGGGTATTTCCGTCATTGTGCTGGAAGCTGGCCCCCGCGTCGACCGCCAGCATTTTGTCGAGAATTTCCGCAACCTCGAGAACAAGCCCTCCTATCAGGGGCCGTTCCCGGCAGTGCCCTGGGCGCGTCATCCGCCCGATCAGGTCACCCCCAACGATTACCTGCACACCACCGGCCCCGATGCGGAGGCCTACCAGCAGGTCTATCTGCGCATGATGGGGGGCACGACATGGCACTGGGCGGGCTGCGCGTGGCGGTACCTGCCATCCGATTTCGAGCTGAAGACCCGCTATGGCCAGGGGCGTGACTGGGCGCTGAAATATGATGACCTGGAGCCGTTCTATTACCAGGCCGAGGTGATGATGGGCGTCTGCGGCCCGGACCCCGCCAGGGAGGATCTCGGCTCCCCGCGCAGGCAGCCCTATCCGATGGAGGCCCTGCCCATTTCCTATGCCGCGCAGCAGTTCCGCAAGCTGATCAGCGAAAAGACGCCATACCGCGTCGTGCATGAACCGCAGGCCCGCAATACCCGCCCCTATGACAATCGCCCGACATGCGAGGGGCATAACAACTGCATGCCGATCTGCCCGATCGGGGCGATGTATAACGGCAGCTACTCCGTCTATCATGCCGAGGCGGCGGGGGCGAAGTTCGTACCCAACGCCGTGGTGTACAGGATCGAGCGTGACAGCGCCAACAAGCGCGTGACGGCGGTGCATTACTATGATCCCGACAAGGGGTCGCACCGCGTGACCGGCAAGTATTTCGTCATTGCCGCCCATTGCATCGAGACCGCCAAGCTGATGCTTGTTTCCGCTGACGAGCAGAGCCCCGCGGGCATTGCCAACAGTTCGGGCCATGTGGGCCGGAACATGATGGACCATACCGGCGTGCAGGTAAGCTTCATCAGTGGCGACAAGGCGCTGTGGCCCGGACGTGGCCCGCTTGAGACCAACGTGATCGACAATTTCCGCGATGGTGACTGGCGTAACGAGCGTGGCGCGTACCTCGTGCACATGGTCGATGACAACCAGGTTGACCTGGCCACGCAGCTTGCCATTTCCAAGGGATATGTCGGGCGCGAGCTTGAAGAGCAGATCCGCTATCTCGCCTCCCATACCGTGCGGCTGTTCAGCCATAACGAAGGTCTGGCGGACCCGGAGAACCGGCTGACACTCAGCGCCACGCACAAGGACATGCTGGGTATTCCGCACCCCGAGGTCTATTACAAGCTGCCGGAATACACGGTTAAGAGCTGCGAGCACACGCGCGGGCTGTTCCGTGACCTCATCGGGCTCATGCACGGAACCGACGAACAGTGGACGCCGGGCTACTTCCCGCAGGATCATCCCGCCGGCAGCACCATCATGGGCACCGACCCCAAGGATTCCGTGGTGGATGGTTTCTGCCGTACGCATGACCATGAAAACCTGTTCATTGCGAGTTCTTCCGTCTTTTCATCGGTTGGAACCGGCAACATCACACTGACGGTCGCGGCCCTTGCCCTGCGCGTGGCCGACACGCTTAAAAAAGAACTCGCTCATGCCTGATGTGACACGCAAGATCCTGTGGTCGGTCCTGGCCGCAGGCACGGCACTTACCTGCCTGTCCCCGCTATCCGCACGGGCGGATGAGCAGCCTTCGGCCGACCTGCTGGCCCGGGGTGAATACATTGCCACGGCAGGGGACTGCGTGGCCTGCCATACCGCGCCGGGCGGCAGGCCGTTTGCCGGTGGCCTGCGCATCAGCACGCCCATGGGTGATGTCATTACCACCAACATCACGCCCGACCCCGAGCATGGTATTGGCAGATACACGGAAGAGGATTTCGAGAAGAGCCTGCGCCACGGCATCCGCCGTGATGGCAGCCGTCTCTATCCCGCCATGCCCTATGTATCCTATTCCGGCATGACGGACGGGGATGTGCAGGCGCTGTATGCCTGGTTCATGCATGACGTGAAGCCGGTGGCGGAATCGCCCCCGGTGACCGAACTGAACTTTCCCGCCAGCCTGCGCATAACCATGGCGGCGTGGAACCTTGTGGCCGGGGCCGTACCGCCCGAGACGGGCGATTCCGCCACGTTCGACAAGCTGCGCCGGGGCAAGTACCTCGCCAACGCACTGGCGCATTGCAGCACCTGCCACACGCCGCGCAACATGATGCTGAGCGAGAAGGAAGACAGCTACCTTGCCGGTGCGCCGCTGCTGGGCTGGTATGCGCCCAACATCACGTCCAGCAAGACGGCAGGCATCGGGAACTGGAGCGAGGACAATCTTGTCCAGTATCTCCAGACCGGTCATGTCGATGGGCTGAGCCAGGCGGCAGGCCCGATGGGGGAGGCGGTGGAGCACAGCACCAGCCACCTGACCGATGCGGACCTGCATGCGCTGGCCGCCTATATCCTTCAGGTTCCGGCCAAGGATGACGCGGTCGAGCACAGCCCGCGCGAACAGGTGGGCAAGGCGGTGGATACTCCCGATATCCGCACCGGCGTGCTCACCCGCATCGACAGCCTGGACGAGATGGATGGCGCGCATATCTATGATGGCAACTGCGCCGCCTGTCATGGCAGCGACGGGGCAGGTACCAGTGACCATTATGCGCCGTCGCTGTTCCACAACTCGGTCGTGGGGTCGGCCCGTCCCGACAACCTGATCATGGCCATCCTCAGCGGTGTGGACCGCACCACGGGCACGCTGCATGTTCACATGCCCGGGTTTGACGGGAACTCTGACGTGCAGCGCCTGAGCGATGCGGAAATTGCCAGTCTGGTCAATTACGTGACGGCCACCTTCGGCAGCGGCGACCACGGGGTAACCGCCGAGCAGGTGGGCAAGATGCGCGCCCAGTTGCCCAAGACACCCTGAAGCCACCCTGCCGGTGCCCGTAACGGGCACCGGCGGAGCCGGGCCGGACGTGCTGCGTAAACCGTGCCAGCGTGCCGGATGAAGGATATGCATGGGGGCGGAGCGTTGTCCTGTCCCGCTTCGGCATGGATGATCCGGGCCTGGCGGGCTGGACAGGCAGGGTGGTCCTTTCATCATGATGCGTTTCATCACCGATTTTGCAGATCAGGGTGTTATCCTGCCGGTGATGGCGACGGGTTTCCTTGTCATGGCCCTGCGCGGCTGGTGGCGGGGGGCGGTGGTATGGACGGGCATGGCCTGCCTTGTGCTGGCTGGCATGCTGCTTCTCAAGATTGCGGGCCTGTACTATGCGTGGCTTGCCCATGTGCCCATCATCAGCCCCAGCGGCCATGTTGCATCGGCATGCGTGGTGTATGGCGGCCTGCTGCTTGTGCTGGGGCAAAAATGGTTTGCCCGTTTTCCCGCGCTCATGCCGGTGCCCGTGCTGGGGCTGGCGCTGGTCATTGGCCTGACACGCCTGTCCCTGCACGCCCATACGCTGTTTGAAGTCGTGACGGGAGGGATCGTGGGCTGTACGGGCGGAATCCTGACCGGACGTCAATGTGGGGCGGTGCCACGCCTGTTATGGGTGTATCTGCTGCCCTGCGTGGGATGTATCGCCTGGCTGTTCCACGGACACCATCTGGCGATCGAGGGTACGATACGGAGCCTTTTTGGCCCCGAAGCCCTTTTGCATGACTGATTTACCCGGAGACTGTCTGAAAACAGTACATTGACAGGTAGTAAAAGCTTTTTGGTGTCGTCTTTTTTAAACCGCCTGACCAAAGCCTCTCCTGTAATGGCAGGATGTTTCCTGGGCGGTTTTTTCAAACAGTCTCCAAGGGAACGGGGCGTGTGTCCCGGTGCGGCAGGCGCATGCCGGCCTGTGCCGTGCTGATATGATGCACCAATGCATCCAGCAAGGCCCGGCAGGACATAAGGGGCTGGTCGTGTCGGGCTGGCGGCCTGATTTCCGGCCATCTGGTCCGGCAATCAGAAAAGGGCCATCAACCGGAACACGTCCGGCCAATGGCCCGTCTTTGTTTACCTGACGTGGTCAGGTGATCCGGTCAGTTAGAACGGCGCGTCGATATCAACCACGTCGATCAGCTTGTGATTGACGAATTCCTTGATGCCCAGACCGATCAGTTCACGGCCATAGCCCGAACGGGCCACGCCGCCAAACGGCAGGTCGGCCTTAACCATGGTCGGGTGGTTGACATACACCATGCCGGTGTAGATCTGCTCCGCAACCTTGACGCCGCGCTTCGTATCCCTGGTGAACACCGCGCCACCCAGGCCATAGGGGGAATCATTGGCGATGCGGATGGCATCGGCATCATCCTTGGCGCGGTAAAGCTGGGTTACGGGACCAAAGAATTCCCACAGGCGGGCAGCATTGTCCTTGTGCAGGTTGGTCATGAGCATGGGGCGGAAGAAGGCGCCCTTTTCCGGCACGGGGCCACCGATGACTTCAACATGGGCGCCATGCTTCTTCGCTTCCTCGACCTGGGCCAGCAGGTCGTCCGCCGCCTTCTGAGAGGAAAGGGGTGCAAGCTGGGTTGCCGGGTCCATCGGGTCGCCTGCCTTCAGCGCGGCAACGCCCTTCTTGTACATCTCGACGAATTTGTCGTAGATGGCGTCCGCCACGATGATGCGCTTGGCCGAGACGCACACCTGGCCCGCGTTCCAGTGGCGACCGAACACGGCCCATTTCACGGTCTTTTCCAGATCCGCGTCATCCAGCACGATGAAGGCGTCCGAACCACCAAGCTCCATCGTGGATTTCTTGAGCGCCTTGGCCGCGATGCCCGCGATGATGGTGCCCGCCCCTTCGGAGCCGGTCAGGGCAACACCGCACACGCGCGGGTCGCTCAGGATCACTTCGGTATGATGGCGCGCGGCATACAGGTTGCGGAAAGCACCCTTGGGCAGGCCCGCTTCCTGCATCAGCGTATCGAACGCCGCCGCGCACTGCGGCACGTTGGAAGCATGCTTGAGCAGCACCGTATTCCCGGCGGAAAGCTGCGGCGCGATGATGCGGGCAACCTGATAGTAGGGGAAGTTCCACGGTTCAACCGCGAAGACGATACCCTGCGGCTGGTGGATCAGGGTGGCGTCCCCTTCCGCCGCATTGGCCACCGGCAGCTTTTCAGGGGCCAGCAGTTCCTCGGCCTTGGCGGCATAGTATTCAAAGATTTCAGCCGAAAGGATGGTCTCCGCCTTGGCTTCGGCGTAGATCTTGCCCATTTCCAGCGTGATCAGCCTGGCATATTTGTCGATATCGCGGCGCAGGATCTGGGCTGCGGCCGTCATCACCTTCGCACGCTCGGCAAAGGAAGTCTGGCGCCATGCCTTGAAGGCATCATAGGCCTCGGTCAGGGCAGTCTGGATTTCCTGGTCCGTGGCATCGGGAAAAGTCTTCAGCTTTTCACCAGTGTAGGGGTTGGTCGTCGCGTAAGCCATAAGCGGTATATTCCTCAGAGTTTCGTCAACTATATATTCCACGGGCGCGCGTGCAAGAATCGTTTCAGCTCCCGCCTGCCTGCCCCTGTGCCGCACAGGCGGCCAGTCCAGGGAAGGCCAGGCGCATGGTCCCTTGCCAGAGCTGCATCTTTTGCCATCGCAGTGCTGCCCGCCATGGTGGAACCATGAAAGGGAATTTAGCCTGCGGGCCTATCTGGGCACGGATTTTTTTCTGACACAATGGTCAGGAATTCGTGGTTGCGTTCACATCCTGGTGGGGGCCTGCAGGCGCTGGCGTTCCCTGTCGGTTATGACATCGGCCAGGGTATAGCGGTCCAGCACCGCGATAAACGACCCCAACGCTTCCCCCAGTACGCCGCGCAGGCGGCAGGCATCGGCCAGGATGCAGGGTTTCATGTCGGGTCTTTCGGGGTCTGCCGGCTGCATGCAGTTGACCAGCGCCATGTCCTCTTCCGTGTAGCGCACCACATCCCCGATCAGGATGGAGGCGGCGGGTCGACCCAGCCGCAGGCCGCCATTGCGGCCGCGGATGGTCTCGATAAAGCCACCCTGGCCCAGCCGGTGGATGATCTTGACCAGATGGTTTTCCGAAATGCCATACGCCTGCGCAACCTCGCGGATGGAGGTGAGGCGGTCGGTATGGATGCCCAGATAGAGCAGCGTTCGCAGGGCATAATCGGTATGAAGGGTCAGGCGCATGAAAAAAAGATATATGACGCCCGCATCTTGTTTCCAGTGGGCGTGAACAATATTCCCGCCCGGCATCGGGGCGAAGGGTACGGACGGCCGGATCTGAAAAATTATTATCGCACATAAGTGTTATGGGAGCGGGGGCTTGTAAAGGGAGGACCGGATCGGTGGCGTGATGGGCGGGAAAGGCAAACAGGAATGAGTATTAATTGTATTGCGATTTGTTCTCATTCGTGATTATGCTGGGCATACATCATGGATGGGATGGATGGATGTTTGTCTGCTCCTGCAATATGTTGACGGATACGGATGTGGAAGCAGCCGTTAAAAACGGCGCTGTAAGACCCAGGGAAGTCTATGAATCCAAGGGGTGCCGTGCCCAGTGCGGCAACTGCGTGCCCGGTGTCGTGTGCCTGCTGCGGCAGATGCTCCGGCAGGGCCGCATGGCCGTGCCGGAAGCCATGCATGCAGGGACCGGGATGAATGCGGTGGTCTGACGCGCGACCCTGTCCTGCCGGCTTCATGCGGGGGGAGCCTGAAACGGCAACAGGCCCCGGCGGGGCCTGGACAATACGGCGTTCGTGCGTGCGAAACATGTTCGGGGCAGCAGTCTGGCGTGGCCGGAAGCTGCCCTGCTTTCATGTCGCCCGTGATACCTGATGGCAGGAGGAAGCCGGCGCCATGCGCTGGCATGGAATGGGAAGACACGCGTCCGGCGAAGCGTTTTCCCGCAGGTCCGGGGCGTTATCCCGAAAATGCCCGCCTTTGTCAGCGGACTGGTTTTAAACTCGCCATGCGGCGGTAACGCCCGGACGGGACCCGCCCGCACGCAGCCGGGGCCGCATGCGGGTCGGGCCGTCCGTCCTTGCTATCGCCGCACGCCAGAGCCGACCCGCAGGGTAGACGGCGATGCGCCAAGTACCAGCCGGATGACCGATCCCAGCGCCAGGGTCACTACGATATTGACCGCCAGCCCCAGCAGCCCGGTGGAAACCGAGGCCGAAAACCCCGCGAAGGCAATGGGATGCACGGGTTTGAGTCCATCCATCCAGCACAGTCCCAGCCCGGTGAAGGAGCCGATGACCCAGCCCGCGATCAGTGCGGGCGCGGGCAGGCGCAGCGGGAGCAGGCCCATGATCAGCGCGGGAAAGGTCTGCAGGATGATGACGCCACCCAGCAACTGCAGGTCGATTGCGAATTTGGCATTCAGGAACACCACGCAGACCAGCGCGCCAATCTTGACCCCGAATCCGGCAAGCCTTGAGCCGGTCACCGATTCGCCATGACGGGGCAGGATGTTGTGCATGATCAGGTTGGCCGCGCCGATGGCCATGACCGATGCGGGCACCAGCGCGCCGACCGCGATGGCCGCAAAGCAGAACCCGGCAAACCACGAGGGGAAAATGGCCAGGAAAAGCTGTGGTACCACCTGCGATGACGACGTGGTGACAATACCGGCCGCATGCGCCATCAGCCCCAGCAGGGCGATCAGCCCCAGCACGATGGTGTAGACCGGCAGGAATACAGCATTCTGCCGGATCGTATCGGCGGATTTGGCGGCAAGGATGCCTGTCAGGGTATGCGGGTACAGGAATGCGGCAAAGGCGGATGACAGGGCCAGCGTGGCATAGGGTACCGTCTGCCCCTGTGGCACGATCCGCCCGTCCGGCACGGGGGGCAGGTGCTGGGCCGCCGCATGGAACATGGCACCGTACCCACCCAGATGGATCGGCACGATGATCACCGCCGCCAGCACGGCGATATAGATCATCACATCCTTTATGAAGGCCGTCAGCGCCGGGGCATGCAGCCCGCCCAGCCAGGTGTAGGCGGCAAGGGAGACGAAGGCGATCAGCAGCGGCAGCATGCCGGTGAAGCCCAGGGCCTCGATCACGGTGCGGATGCCGATCAGCTGCAGCGCGATATAGGGCAGCACGGCAATCAGTCCGCTCAGCGCCACGGCCAGCTCCAGCGTCCGGCTGCCAAAGCGCGCACGCACGATGTCGGCCGCCGTGGCATGGCCGCCATCACGCGCGATGGTCCACAGCCGGGGCATGACCGCGAAAATGAACGGATAGACGATAATGGTATAGGGCAGGGCAAAGAAGCCGAAGCCCCCCGTTGAATAGACAAGGGCGGGTACGGCAATGACGGTATAGGCGGTATAGAAATCGCCCCCCACCAGGAACCATGTGACCCAGGCGCCGAATTCGCGGCCACCCAGCCCCCATTCCTCGTCCGCGGTGTGCCGGGTAGCGGTCTTGCGCCGGTTCAGGAACGGACGCCACAGCCGGACGGTGCTGCCCAGCACGATGGTGGCGACAAAGCACAGTACGAATACGCCAATGGCGGCGTTATCGGGAAGGGTAGATGCGTTCATGACTGACGGTCCGACTTCCAGGCCATCCATATGAGGACTGAGGTGACGGGCACCCAGGCCAACTGGTACCAGTAGAAAAATGGAAAGCCGAGCAGGGTGGGGTCATGCCGGTTATACAGTGGCACCCACAGAAGCCCTGCAAAGGGCAGCAGGAGGAACAGCGCTTTTTTCATGATGACCGTGACTTCTTGTTTTTTTGTGGCCGGAAAGGATTTTTTATTAAAGAATGACGGGGTGTCAACATAATTAAATGACAAAGGAAGTATTTTTTGGGAATGTTTTTGTAATTACAATTTCATTATTGTGCGGCGCGCAACAAATTTGCTGCGATGCACAAGAAAACATTAGATAAATGCGAGTTCTACCGGATGGATATTTAATTCATATTTTAAATAACTAAAATATAAAAATAGAATATAATATGGTTTCCCATGCCGCCAGAAGTGAGAGTATGGCTGCATATTAAACAATAACACATTGTTATATAATATTTTTTAAATGATATTTTTCGTTACGGAGCACTATCTGTCCGGATGGCGTGGCGCAGGGTGGCCCCTCCTTCGCCATCAAAATAGTGATTGCCCGCAGGGGGTCCGGGCGGTTATTTTTCTGTCCCGGACCTGCCAACAACAAACAATACTAATAGCGCGGTCGCCTGTTTTCTGCCCTGTTCCCGGACCAGGCGCGATTTCTGACAGACGCACGCGCGTAGGAACGAACAGACATGACCAAATGGGTTTACAGCTTCGGAGATGGCCTGAATGAAGGGCGCGCGGATATGCGCAACCTTCTTGGGGGCAAGGGCGCCAATCTGGCGGAAATGGCGGCGAACGGCCTGCCGGTGCCGCCGGGCTTTACCATTACGACGGAAGTCTGTTCGGCTTTCTATGAAAACGGCCGGAAATATCCCGATGAACTGAAGGCGCAGGTCGATGCCGCCCTTCAGCGTGTCGAGCAGTCCATGGGCCTGCGCTTTGGTGACCCCGAAGCCCCGCTGCTGGTCTCGGTGCGTTCGGGTGCGCGGGTGTCCATGCCGGGCATGATGGATACCGTGCTCAACCTGGGCCTGAATGACCAGACGGTGGAAGGGCTTGCCCGTTCCTCGGGCGATGCGCGCTTCGCGTGGGACAGCTACCGCCGGTTCATCCAGATGTACGGCTCGGTCGTGATGGGCGTGCCCCATCACCATTTCGAGGACGTGCTGGAGCAGTTCAAGCGCGCCAACAATGTGGAGGACGACACCGCCATCACCGCCGGGCAGTGGCGCGCGATCGTGGTGGACTACACCCACATCATCACAACCCATACCGGCACCGATTTCCCCACCAATCCGCAGGACCAGCTGTGGGGCGCCATCGGCGCCGTGTTCGGTTCGTGGATGAACCCGCGCGCCAACACCTATCGCAAGCTGCACGAGATCCCGGCTTCGTGGGGGACGGCGGTCAACGTGCAGTCCATGGTGTTCGGCAACATGGGCGATGACTGCGCGACCGGCGTGTGCTTCACCCGCGATCCCTCGACGGGCGAGAACATCTTCTACGGTGAATACCTGATCAACGCGCAGGGCGAGGACGTGGTGGCGGGCATCCGCACGCCGCAGCCCATGGCCTGCGCCCGCGCCGAGGCCGGCCAGCACCCGATGGAAACCACCCTGCCGCAGGCTTACGCCGAACTGCTGCGCGTGCGCTCCATACTGGAAACCCATTACAAGGACATGCAGGACATCGAATTCACGGTCCAGCGCAACGTCCTGTACATTCTCCAGACCCGCAACGGCAAGCGCACGGCCGCCGCCGCGCTGAAGATCGCCATCGACATGGCGCGTGAAGGGCTGATCACGCAGGAAGAGGCCATCCAGCGCGTGCCTGCGGCCTCCCTTGACCAGCTTCTGCACCCCACACTGGACCCCAGGGCCGAGCGTGTGCAGCTGACCCGTGGTCTTCCGGCCTCGCCCGGTGCGG
Source organism: Komagataeibacter rhaeticus (assembly GCF_011611525.1). Taxonomy (NCBI): domain Bacteria; kingdom Pseudomonadati; phylum Pseudomonadota; class Alphaproteobacteria; order Acetobacterales; family Acetobacteraceae; genus Komagataeibacter; species Komagataeibacter rhaeticus. The sequence continues at coordinate 2,549,392 of NZ_CP050139.1, read as the reverse complement.
CCGCCGGTGCCGTCGTGTTCACGGCGGAGGAATGCGAGGCCCGCGCGGCGAAAGGGGAGGATGTGATCCTTGTGCGGATCGAGACCTCGCCCGAGGACGTGCATGGCATGCACGCCGCCCGGGGCGTGCTGACCACCCGTGGCGGCATGACGTCGCACGCCGCCGTGGTGGCGCGTGGCATGGGCCGCGTATGCGTGGCCGGTGCCGGCGGCATCCATGTCGATTACGCGGCAGGCAGCCTGAGTGTCGGCTCCCATACCGTGAAGGAAGGCGAGTGGATCACGCTCGATGGCGGGACGGGCGCGGTCTATCTGGGGCGCGTGCCGACCATCGAACCCGTGCTGTCGGATGATTTCAACACGCTCATGGGATGGGCGGACGGCGTGCGCCGCCTGGGCGTGCGGGCCAATGCCGAAACGCCGGATGACGCGCGCACCGCGCGCCGCTTCGGCGCGGAGGGGATTGGCCTGGCGCGGACCGAGCACATGTTCTTCGGCCCTGACCGCATCGGCTTTGTCCGCCAGATGATCATTGCCGATGAGGAGAGCGTGCGCCAGAAGGCCATCGCCGCCCTGCTGCCGTTCCAGCGCGAGGATTTTGCCAGCCTGTTCCGCATCATGGCCGGGCTGCCGGTCACGGTGCGCCTGCTGGACCCGCCGCTGCACGAGTTCCTGCCGCATGAGGCGGCCGAGATGGCCGAGGTGGCACAGGCGCTGGGCAGGAGCGTGGAGGACGTGCGCGCGCGTTGCGCCGCTCTGGCGGAAACCAACCCGATGCTGGGCCACCGTGGCTGCCGCCTTGGCCTGACCAGTCCGGAAATCTATGCCATGCAGGTCCGTGCGCTGATCCAGGCGGCGGTACTGGTGGAAAAGGAACTGGGCAGGCCCATCCACCCCGAGATCATGATCCCGCTGGTGGCGACAAAGGCCGAACTGGCCACCACCCGCCGTGCGGCCGAGGACGAGATCGCGCGTGTGCTGAAGGAGGAGGGAACGAATCTCAGCTACTCCATCGGCACCATGATCGAACTGCCCCGTGCCGCCATCCAGGCGGACCAGATCGCGGAATATGCCGATTTCTTCTCGTTCGGCACCAACGACCTGACCCAGACCACCTTCGGCCTGTCGCGTGATGATGCGGGGTCCTTCCTGCCCTATTACGTTGACCAGGGGCTGCTGCCGCGTGATCCGTTCGTGTCGATCGACCGCGATGGCGTGGGGGCGCTTGTCCGCCTTGGGGTGGAACGGGGCCGGCAGACCAGCGCGGACCTGAAGCTGGGCATCTGTGGCGAACATGGTGGCGACCCGGATTCCATCGCATTCTTTGATGAAGTCGGGCTGGACTATGTCTCGTGCTCGCCCTTCCGCGTGCCGGTGGCACGTCTTGCCGCGGCACAGGCCGCGCTGGCCACGCGCCAGAAGGCCGCCAGCCCGGCCTGACCGCATGGCCCCGGCCATAACATAACGCCGTAGGAATGGTGCCCCGCCCACGGGTGGGGCACCATGTCAGGCAGTATCATGAACAATCAGCCCATTATCCTGCACCTTGTCTCCGAAGCGACGGGGCAGGCGCTGGAAGCTGTCATGCGCGCGTGCAGCGCGCAGTTTCAGGGTGCCGAATTCTCGCCCCGCAACTGGAACCTTGTCCGCACCCGCGTGCAGGTGGGGCGGGTACTGGCCGGGATAAGGGATGAACCGGGGCCGGTCCTGTCATCCCTGACCTCGCCCGATCTCCAGACCATGCTGCGCGTGGGGTGCGCGCGTCTTGGTGTGCAGGTCAAGAACATCCTGGATGGCACCATCCATTTTCTTGAACAGCAGACCGGCACCGTGGCCGAGCGCCACCCCGGCGGCCAGTATGTGATGGATGACAGCTACCGCCGCCGTATCGACGCGATGCAGTACGTCATTGCGCATGATGACGGGCAGAAGGCCACCGATCTTTCCCGGGCCGATGTCATCCTGGTTGGCGTGTCGCGCACGTCCAAGACCCCCACCTGCTTCTATCTTGCCAACCGCGGCATCAAGGCCGCCAATATTCCGCTCGTGCCCCACGCGCCCCTGCCGCCGGGACTGGTGGAGTTTCCCGGCCTGGTGGTGGGGCTTACGATCGACCCCTATACCCTGCTTGAAATACGGCGCTCACGGGTGGGCATGATGCTGCCGGGGCGTTCCATGGCCACGCCCGGCATGTCGGAAACATCGGTCAAACCCTATATCGATCCCCAGAACGTGCAGGAGGAACTGCAATGGGCCCGCCGGCTATGCGTGCGCTACAAATGGCCCGTCATCAACGTCACCCATCGCTCGGTGGAGGAGACGGCCGCCGCCATCATCGACATGCTGGAGCATGACGGTGTGGGGGGACGACCCGCTGGCTGCTGATCGGGCAGGGATCAAGTCATGCAGCGGGTTGAATGCAGATATGTTTGATATGTACCATAAACGTCTAAAAATTTCCAGTAACTCAAATTTATTCAAATAATAAAAAAGTAAAAAAAGTAATAATAAAATAAATAATCATAAAATTTTTCGATATATGCAATATGCATATTCTATACGTTCATGCGGGAATGGGTGATGATTATTTCGCGTGGTGGACATGCGGGACGAAAATCGTACGATATGGCGCAGAGTTACTTGTTCAGGATATTTCCTGCATCTGAGTCCATAGAGCCGAAGCATGTCCAAGACAAATCCCAGACTTCTGATCATCCAGCCCTCCCATTACCGCTCCAGGACCGACCGGACCCTGTTCAAGACCAGGCGACGACAGATGGTGCCGCTGGCCCTGCCCTATCTGGCCGCCCTGACCCCGCCGGAATGGACCGTGACCCTGCTGGATGAACAGCTGGAGGATATCGACTTCAATGTGCCGGTCGATGTGGTGGCGCTGACCGCATGGACACTGCATTCCACGCGCGCTTACGATATTGCCGCAGCCTTCCGCCGCAGGGGTGTAAAGGTGATCATGGGCGGACCCCATGTCTTCTTCTACGCTGATGAGGCCGCGGAACATTGCGATGCCGTAGGCGTGGGGGAGGCCGAGCCCATATGGCGGACCATGCTGGAAGACGCGGCGGCGGACCGGCTGGAAAAAATCTATCGCGCGGCCCCGCTCAAGGAACTCGACGACCTGCCGCCACCCCGTTATGACCTGCTGGACCTGAAGAAATTCGGGCCTTTCCGCACGTTTGCGGTGCAGTCCTCGCGTGGGTGCCCGTTCGTGTGTGATTTCTGTTCGGAGCGTTTCTATCTTGGCGGCCGGTATCGCTGGCGCCCGGTGGACCAGATGGTGGGCGAACTGGAAAGGATAAAGAACCGGGGCAGTCATTTCTTCTTTGGGGAAAGTAATTTCGGCGGCAAGAAAAGCCGTGCGATGGAACTGATGGAAGGGCTGGTGCCGCTGAAGATCCGCTGGTCCACCCTGTGGTCGTCCAACCTGTGCCTTGATACCGGTTTCCTTGATCTTGCCCGGCAAAGCGGGGTGATGCACGTCAATATCGGTATTGAAAGTATCGATGAGGAAATGCTGCAGGGCATGAAGAAAGGGTGGAACAAGGCCAGCCGTTACGGCGAGATGTTCGATAACCTGCGCAGGCGTGACATCAGCTATTCGCTCAATTTCATCTTCGGGTATGATGAGGAACATCCCGATGTGTATGAGGCGACCCTTTCTTTTCTGGAAGCGCACAAGGTTCCCGCTGCCTATTTCAATATCCTGACCCCCACCAGGGGCACCGCCCTGTTCGAGCGGATGAAGAAGGCGAACCGGATCATCGACCCCGATGAGATCGACCGCTGGCCGGGACAGGTCTGCCATATCTGGCCCAAAAACTGCACGCCCCAGCAGATGGAGCAGCGCATTCAGGGCATGTACCGCAAATTCTACAGCATGCGCTCCATGCTGCACCGGCTGCCCTTTCCCCGCACCCGTTCGGACATGTCATCATGGATACTGAACATGACGGAACGGCGCATGGCCTTTTCATCCACGGGAAACAATGATTTTGATATCTACTGACAGCTGCCCGTCCAATCCCGGCCGGGCAGCAGCAGGCAGGGGAATGGCATATGCGCGGATCAATCGGGAGTATGGTGCTGGAGCGGCTCCGGCACAGCGGTGTCTCGCGCATTTATGGCGTGCCGGGTGACTATAACCTGGAATTCCTTGAACTGATCGAACGCACGCCCGGCATTGAATTCATCGGGACCTGCAATGAACTCAATGCCGCCTATGCGGCCGATGGCGATGCCCGGCTGACCGGCATCGGGGCGGTACTGGTGACGTATGGGGTGGGGGACCTGTCGGCGCTTTCGGCCGTGGCGGGTGCGTGTGCCGAAGGGGTGCCGCTGGTCGTGATTTCCGGCATGCCGCCCTGGCATGCCATCCAGTCGCGTGCCCTGGTGCATCATACGCTGGCTGACGGAAATTATGATAACGTCATGGCCTGCTACCGGCAGTTTGCCGCGGCCACGGCACGGCTGCATCCGGCCAGCGCCGTGACCGAGACCGATCGCGTGCTGCACGCCGCACGGACCTTCAGCCGCCCGGTCTATATCCAGTTTCCTTCCGACATCTGTTACGTTGACGTGGAGGTGGGCACGCCCCCGGCCATGGAACCCCAGTTCGACCCCGTACTGGTGGAGCGTGCGGCGGATCTGGTCGTGCGGCGGATCCGGCAGGCGCGCCAGCCCGTGGTGCTGGTTGATGCGCTGGTGCGGCAATACGGGCTGGTGGAGCGGGTGCAGCAGCTTTGTGCCCAGTACGGCCTTCCTTATGCGGCACTCTCCACCGCGCGCACCATCATGGCGGAAACGGGGCCTGGATGGCTGGGGGCCTATGGTGGCCGTGCTTCTGACCCGCATGTGGCCGATTATGTGCATGGGGCTGATTGTGTGATCGGGCTGGGCGTGCGGTTCGTGGATTCCACATCCGGCTATTTCTCGCAGGAAATCGGCGCGGGCGCGCTGGTGGATATCCAGGCGTTCAGCCTGACATGTGACGGGCTGGATTTTCAGGGCATAACCGCAGCCGCCCTGCTGGATGCGGTGTGGCGCAAACTGGCTTCGCTGCCACATACGCGCGCCGAACCGCCGCCGGCAGTGCAGGCGGCCGTCCCATCCGCCGCGCAGGCATGGGAACAGGCGGCATTCTGGTCCAGGGCGGAAGCGTTCCTGCGGCCGGGTGACGTGGTGGTGGCGGATAATGGTTCGTCCATGGTGGCCATGCTGCATGCGCGCCTGCCCGCCGGGTGCAGCCTGCTGGTGCAGCCGGTCTGGGCCGCCATTGGCTATTCCCTGCCCGCAAGCCTTGGCGCGTGCCTTGCCACCCCCCACCGCCGGCATGTGCTCTTTATTGGTGACGGATCATTCCAGATGACCGCGCAGGAACTTTCCACCCTGCTGCGCCACAGATGCAACATCACGATTTTCCTGATCAATAACGGTGGCTATACCATCGAGCGGATGATCCTGGGTCCGCAGGCGTCGTATAACGACATTGCCAACTGGGATTATGCCAGCCTGCCTGCGGCGTTCGGTTCCGGTGCGGCCCCCCTGTCGCTGCGGGCGGGCAGTATTGCGGAACTGGATGCGGCACTGGTACAGGCGGCCGCGCATCAGGGCGTGGCGTTTGTCGAGGTGGGTTTCACCCCCATGGATGCGCCCCCCGCGATGGCGGCAATGGGGCAGGCGGTGCGCCGCTACGATTATGGAATCGAAACCCCCGACCTGACCTGAAAGACGGCGCATAAAATGGCGGCAGGTCTTTTTTCATCCCCGATGGCGAAAGACCTGTTTTTAAGCTGGACGAATGCCGTCATGCAGGTTATTGAAAATACGACTGTTTTTTATGGTGTCGCAAAATATGCGGCGAACGGGTCCCGAAAGCGGGACAGAACCAGAGCATAAAAGCAGCAAGCGACATCACAAAAACGTGATCGTGTGTGGTTAAAATTTGTGCATTTGCATAAATTCCAGCCACCTTATTTTGCTCCCTTTCCTGACCTGAACCGGTTCTGCCGCTTTTGATGGCATTCCTTCCTGTCCTTTATGGAGCAGGAGCCTGATGGTCAGGTGTTCATGAGTATTTGTTGGTCACAAATATCATAATAAATATGTAATGACCCGGGTATGGTCAGGAAATACCATACGATTTTCATTGCCTGTATTTCGGTTCTGGTGTTCTTTCCCGTTCATCAACTCGACACCAGAGGAAAAAACAAATGTTCATCGCAAACATCAGCACCATGATTGCCCACTCCGTCAACGCCATGTCTTCCCTGACCATGGTTGCTTTCCTGCCCATGATCGCCGCCCTGATGGTTGCCACCATCGTGTCCGATCGCGCTGCCTGATTGCCGGGGTTTCTGTCCTGACACCCCTGCAGCCGGAATTCCCGCAATAAAGCGGGAATGGCCGGCGGGCAGACAGTTCTGGATACGGATGATGACAGGCGCTTCGGCGTCTTTTTTTATGCCTGCGGCCTGGCTTGCGCGGATATCCGGCGTACTGGCCGCCGCTTGCGGGGAATGGTCTGTCACCCCGTGATGGGTGATGACGGGTATAGCCATAGGCTGAAGATATGGACTTCATGTTCCATGCGGGCTTGTAGCCTGTCTGGCATGGGTGTATCGGCCATGAAACGGCGTGCGTAACTGCGCTTTTCCTCCCTTGTCCCGAGCCTGTGCATGACAGATACACCAACCAGTCCCGGCGTGGGGGCGGATGCTTCCGTTCGTGACGCCGTCAGTCCCGGCCTGATCTTCTTCATTCTGGCGCTGGGTGGTTTCGCCATCGGCACGGCCGAATTCGCGGCCATGAGCCTTGTGCCCATGATTTCGGCGGACATGCATGTCACCGTGCCGCAGGCCGGTCATGCGATCGAGGCCTATGCGGCAGGCGTATGTGTGGGCGCGCCCCTTATCGCCATGCTTGGCGCGAAGATGAGCCGCAAGCACCTGCTGATCGGCATGATGGTCCTGTATGTGCTGGGCAACGGGCTAACCGCGCTGGCGCCGGGTTATGGGTGGCTGCTGCTGTGCCGCTTCGTAAGCGGCCTGCCGCACGGGGCCTATTTCGGTACGGCGGGTATTGTCGCGTCCTCGCTTGTGCCGATCAACCGGCGCACGCAGGCGGTGGCGCGCGTGGTGCTGGGGCTGACCATCGCCACGATCGGTGGCGTGCCCATGGCCAACGGACTGGGCATGCTGATGGGCTGGCGCTGGGCCTTCGTGCTGATCGCGGGTCTGGCCCTGTGCACGATGCTGCTGATCATGCGCTTCGTGCCCCTGGACCCGCCGCGTCCACATGCCAGCGCCATGACGGAAGTGCGCGCCCTGCGCAACCGGCAGGTCTGGCTGACGCTGGGCATCGGTGTTGTGGGTTTTGGCGGCATTTTCTGTGTCTATACCTATCTGGCATCCATCCTGCAGGTGGTGACGCACGCACCGGCCTACATGACCCCTGTCATGCTGGCGGTGTTTGGCGTGGGCATGACGGTTGGCACCATGGCCTGCGCCTGGGCGGCGGACAGGAAGATGATGCCGACCATCGGCGGCACGCTTCTGGTCAATGCGGCGGCACTGGCGGGTTTTCCCGGTTCGGTGCATTCCGTGTGGGGCATGATGCCCATCGTGTTCATGATCGGGTGCGGGGGCGGGCTGGGCACCGTGATCCAGTCCCGCCTGCTCAGCGTGGCGGTGGATGCGCAGGCCCTTGCCGCCGCGATGAACCAGAGCGCGTTCAACATGGCCAATGCAATCGGCCCGGCGCTGGGCGGGCTTGCAATCAGTGCCGGGCTGGGCTGGCCCTCGGTGGGCTGGGTGGGGGCCTGCCTGGCCATGGGCGGGTTCGTGATCTGGCTGGTCACGCTGAGCGATATCCGCGCTGCCGCCCGCAGGCAGGCGGGCGGCTAGACCCAGGGGCAGGGTGGTTGCCGGCCTGTTCCGTCTTTCCTATCGTGCGGCATGACCACATTGCCCACTGGCGGGTACTGCCTGCCCCCCCTGCTGCATGACCTGCTGCCCTCCCGTCCCGTAAGCGGGCCGGTGGGGGCGGTGCTGCTGCGTGTGCAGCATGTGCTCGATACCTGTATCGCGCCCACGGCGGTGCAGCGCGACCGCACTGGCGGCTACCCCCATCAGGCCATTGCCGCCCTGAAGCCCACCGGCATCCTTGCGCTGGCCGTGCCGGTGGAATGGGGCGGAATGGGCATGGGGCAGGACCTTTCGCTTGAACTCATGCTGCGCCTTGCCGTGGCAGACCCGGCGGTGGCCCAGATCTACAAGGTGCATGATGACCTGCTGCGGGAAATCTTTGCCTATGCGCCGGCGGGCCTGAAGGCGGAACTTGGCGCCCGCATCGTCAGTGACCATATCATACTGGGCATGGCGGTGGCGGAAAACGGGCGCACGGCCGACAGTTTCCTGCAGACACTGGCGCAGCCCGGCCCCGAGGGCACGCATTTCATATCGGGCCGCAAGATCTATGCCACGGGTGCATCGGGTGCGGATCTGGTGGCTGTCTCCTCATTCGATCCGGTAGCGGCACAGAAGGCGGGTTCGGTCCGCGCGGGCGTGCGCATGGACCTTGTGCCGCGTAATACGCCGGGCCTTGCCTTTCACCATGACTGGAACCGCATGGGCCAGCGTGCCACGGATTCCGGCACCGTGACACTGGACCGCGTGCGGGTGGCGGACAGGTGGAACGCGCTGTTGCCCGATGCCGACCTGCCCCGGCATGTGGCCCTGCGTTTTCAGGCCGGTTTCAGTGCAATCCTGACCGGTATCGGTATTGGCGCGGTGCGGGCCGTATGCGCATTCGTGCCCCGGCAGGCCCGGCCGTGGGGGGCGGCAGGGGTGGAAAGCGCGGATCAGGACCCCTATGTGCGCCGCCTGCTGGGTGAGATCGGGGCCGACCTGTTTGGCGCCTATTGCGCCGTGATGGCGGCGGGCCGGATGCTGGACCAGTATGAACAGGGGCAGGTGTCGCGTAATGCGGTGGCGATGGCGGCCAGTGCTGCGCGTTCGGTCGCCACGCGCGCGGGCCTGCGCGCGGCCAGCGATGCACCGGCGGCGGCGGGTGCGCGGGGCACGGATGCCGCCAACGCATTCGACCGCTACTGGCGCGATGCCCGCACCATATCCCTGCATGACCCCGTGGACTGGAAGAATGCCGAAATCGGCCGCCACCTGCTGACCGGCTGGGTGCCCGAACCGGGGCTTTACCAGTAAGCGTCCGTAACGCCCGCCACCGGGCGCCTTGCCGTTTGACACGGAACGGTGCGCGCGGGATTGATGGCCCGCACCGATCCGATCATGGGGAATCCCGGAATGCAGCGACCTGTCATAGCCATCATTTCCACTGGCGGCACCATCGCCCGGCAGGCGGCCGACCCGCGTGATACGGTGGATTATGCGGAAATTGGCACGAGCCTTGGTGGCGGCGACCTGCTGGCGGCCCTGCCGGCGGCGGTGCGGGCGCGCTTTGACGTGCGTGGCATTCCATTTTCAAGCTGCGACAGCGTGGAGATGACCCTGCCGCGCTGGTTTGAACTGGCCGGTGTTATCAGCCATGCCCTTGCCACGCAGCCCGACCTGAACGGAATTGTGGTCACGCACGGGACCTCGTCGCTGGAGGAGGCGGCCTGCTTCCTTGACCTGGTGCTGGACGTGGCCTGCCCCGTCGTGGTGGTGGGGGCCCAGCGTCCGGCCAGCGCCATCAGTGCGGATGGCCCGGCCAACCTGTTCGCGGCCCTGCTGGTGGCATCCGCCCCGCAGGCGGCAGGGCGGGGCGTGCTGGTGGTGGCGAATAACGAGATCCATGCGGCGCAGGAAGTCACCAAGGCTTCGACCTACCAGCTGGAGACCTTCCGTTCCCCCGATTTCGGGCCGGTTGGCATGGTCGAGGCCAATCGGGTCCTTTTTGGCCGCATGTCCGCCTACCGCCGGCACATTGGCTGGCCCGCCGGTTACGGCGCGGGCGGCGCAATCCCGCGCGTGGATATCTGCTACAGCCACGCCGGTGCCGATGGCGTGGGCATGCGTGCCTTTGTGGCGGCGGGGGCGCGTGGCCTGATTTCCGCGGGGATGCTGCCGGGCATGTGCACACCTGCCGAGAATGCGGCGCTGGATGAAGCCGTGGCCCGTGGCGTGGTGGTGGTGCAGGCCACCAGCGGCTATTGCGGCGGCGTGGTGCGGCGGCAGGACTTATGCCAGCGCGGCATTCTGGCAGCCGGGCATATGCGGCCAAGGCAGGCCCGCATCCTGCTTACACTGGCGCTCATGACCGGCATGGACCCGGCTGGCATGCAGGCGCTGTTTGACATGCCGTAAATCATGAAGAGGTTTTTGGTGAAGCTTTTTTCAAAAAGCTTCGAAGAACGCTGTCTTTTTGAAAAAAGGCAGCATCCAAGAACGTTTATCCTTGAATGGTCCTGCAGCGGGCACGGTTTTTAGAAAACACTGTTGAACGCCACCTGTGGTGAGATGACCTGCCCGGTATTGTGCCCGGCAAAGATGGCCGTCACCCCCGCAATCACGCCAAAACGGGGTGACCAGTTATATTCAACGGCCGGGGCAACCAGCCAGTCACCCGAAGCCTGGCCCGTCAGGGTCTGGTAGCGGCCCTGTGCGTCATGCCCGCGTACCACCACGCCATTGGCCCAGTCGCGTGCCAGATCCATGGCGATGACCCATTTCTGGTTCATGCCATATTCCAGTGAAAAACCGCTTTCCCCATACATGCCCGGATGGGCCAGCCCCCGGAACCCGGCGGTGGTGCCGTAGCTGGAGGTATCGGCAATATGGGCCTGCGTCAGCGCACGGCGGAATGTGCCCCACATGCGCAGCCGCAGTTCATGGTGGCCGGGCAGGGTATAGGTGGACTGTTCCGTCAGGGCCAGGCGGAAGGTATAGGTGCCCGTGCCCACGCCATCCTCATCGCGCCCGAGCCTTGTATAGTCGCCCGAGGGGAAGGCCACCCCCACGAACAGGCTCAGGGCCGGAATAAAGCGCCGTGGGTCCGCATCAAGGTAGCGCCACATCACATCCACCGGCAGGTCACCCATTTTCAGGCCGCTGGTCGTGCCACCATGCCCCCGGCGCCAGCCGTAGCTTATGTCCGGTGTCATCTGCAGGCTGACGGAATTGGTGAGGGAATATTTATAGAGCGTGAAGCTGGAAACCGCATGCGCCCGGTCATGGACCGGCATGCTGCCCCCCGTACTGCCCAGATACCCCACCGGCTGGCTGTAGGCGACATACGGCTCCCATGCAAAGACGCCCGCTTTCGTTAGCGCACCGGAAGGTGAGACGAGTGAGCCGGTATACCACTGGCTGTAGGTCTCCCGCTGTCCCTGCGAACCGGCGGCGGTGCCGTTGCCCGTGTTTTCCGCCCGTGCCGGGGCGACAGAGAGCACAAGGACCGATAGCGCAACGAATAATATTGATTCCGTTACCGGAATGTATGATGCTGCATGGTAGGGGTAGCCCGTCCCTGCCTGCAATGTGGCTGCATTGCACCGGGGGCGGCGGCCGGCGCATCGCACTGCGCGGGCACGTATCGTGGGAGACATGGTTGCGGCCATTTCCTGCTTTGGGCATCCCTTCACGCATGGCAGTGCGTGCCGGGTCCTGTTTATGGCTGATGGTACGGGAGGCTGGGTGTCGTGGGGCCATGCGCTGTGGCAGCAGGCACGGTGTCAGGGCATTTCCTGTTGTACTCCTTGCTTTGGCGGGACCGGCTGGACCGGCGGGGGAATGGCAGTTCCCCCGCCGTGTTTCATGCGCCCGGCGGGGGTATGTCCTGCGCCTGCGTGGCGTACGCCTCGCGGGCGGGGGCCAGGTATTTCCAGCCCGCCACCAGCAGCAGCCCGACCACCGGAATGCTGGCCAGCGTGCAGGTACCGTTTGGATAATCGCACGCCATCAGCACCACCACGCAGCCCAGAAAGGCCAGGGTGAGCCATGACGTGAAGGGCGCGCCCGGCATTTCAAAACCGGCGGGCGCGATCCGTCCGCTGCGTACCGCCTGCCGCAGCCTGATCTGGCTGAGCAGGATGAAGGCCCATGTGCTGATGATGCCAAGTGCTGCCATGTTCAGCACGATCTCGAACACCTGGGACGGTACGACATAGTTCAGCACCACCCCCACCAGATAGACCGCAACCGTAAGCAGGATGCCGTTGGCAGGCACGGAATGCGCGTTCATGCGCGCGAGCATGCCGGGTGCGGCCCCCCCAAGCGCCATGGCGCGCAGTACGCGCCCGGTGGAATACAGCCCGGAATTGAGGCTGGACAGGGCCGCGGTCAGCACCACGATGTTCATGATGGTATCGACACCGGGTATGCCCAGTGCCTCAAAAAAGGTCACGAACGGGCTGGTGCCCGCGTGATAGGCCGTCCAGGGCAGCAGATTGACCAGCAGCACGACCGAGAACACATAGAACAGCCCGATGCGCCAGATGACGCTGTTGATGCTGCGTGGCAGCACCGTGCGCACATCGGCGCATTCCCCCGCCGCCGTGCCGATCAGTTCAATGCCGGAATAGGCGAACACCACGCCCTGTACCAGCAGCAGGCACGGGATCAGCCCGTGGGGAAAGAGGCCGCCATTATCGGCAATCAGGTGCAGCCCCGTCTGGTGGCCGCCCACCGGCATGCGCACGCCCAGGATCACGCTGCCAATGACCAGGAACAGGCACAGTGCGACGATCTTGATTAGGGAGAACCAGAACTCGATTTCCCCGAACCACTTCACGCCCACCATGTTCAGCGTCGTGACAATGCCCAGCGCCATAAGGGCGAAGGCCCATTGCGGCACGGCGGCGAACGTGCCCCAGAAATGCATGTACAGCGCCACCGCCGTAATATCGACAATGCCCGTCATGGCCCAGTTCAGGAATGACAGCCATCCCGCGACAAAGGCCGCCTTTTCCCCCAGGAATTCCCGCGCATAGGAAACAAAGCTGCCACAGGTCGGGCGGTACATCACCAGTTCACCCAGGGCGCGCATGATCAGGAACGAGAACAGCCCGCAGACCAGATACACCAGCGCCAGCGACGGACCCGCCGCCTGCAGCCGCGACCCGGCCCCCAGGAACAGCCCGGTCCCGATCGCGCCGCCAACGGCGATCATCTGGATCTGGCGTGCGCCAAGGCCCTTGTGATAGCCGTCATTTTCCTCTGGCAGGATGGGCGTGCCGTCTTCCTGCGCGGGGTCGGGTCTGGTCATGCTGGGGTCTCCGCCATGATCGGCACGGGGGGGAGGGGCGGAATGCATCGGATAACGGGCGGTCGGGGATGTGGCATCCGTTCAGCCTGCAACAGTGGGGGTGGTGACGGCCGCATGCTGGCGTAATAAGGGTAACCCCATGGCCCGGCCGGCATGGGCGGTCAGGGCGAGGGCGACGGTCGTGTATAAAAAAGATGCAGTTTCGGTTTCCGTTCCGCCCTGGCCTGTCCCGCGCCGCCAGTCCGCCGTATCAGACGGGTCCTGGCCGGGAACATGCAAAAGGGTGGAAAGAAATATCATGTGGCATCAGACAGTTGTTCTGCGGCGAACATTGTCAGACGGAATAACCGCTGACAAGCATGGATGCCTTGATAAATGCGTTATGACTAAAAAACAGACATTTTTTTCAAAACATCAGCAATTAATGCATGATTATTAAGCGATTGGGTCGATGGAACATGCTTGAAATGGAATCTGCGGGGCGGTGGCGGTCAGGCCGGTCGGGCATGATGCTGGCGGGCGTGCTGGCTGCCCTGCTGTTCATTACGCCGGCCCGCGCCGATAACGAGCGCTTCGATGGCAGCGAACTGGCGCATGACGCGCCCCAGTATTTCGTGCTGCGCCCGGAGGGGTTGGCCGGTGCGGGTGATACGGGGGAACTGCGCCTGTCGGAAAATGCGATAGACCTGACCAATGGCGAACAGCTGGAAGTGACACTGGTGCCCGCCCGCGCCGGCCATCTGGTCTATCAGGTGGAATATGGCCAGAACCCGCGCCTGCCCGCGGGGGGGCAGCTGTGCCCCCTGCCGCTCAATCCGCTGTACCTGGATTTTGAAAGCCAGCCGGACAGACCGGAACTGTATGACATGAGCCTGTACTGCGGTTCCCGCCCGGTGCCGTTCGGCGCCATCTCCCCTGATCGGCGGGCCGGCCTGTTCCATTACCGCCGCGCGGCCGATGCCCTGTGGGCCCATAGCAAGGCTGAAAGTGGCTACCTGCATGGCGCCATGGTGCAGTACTGCGCCACCCATCACGACGCGGCGGGAAGTGACGCCTGCACCCGCAGGGAGGAAGCGGCCTATGCCACCATCATGGCCCGCAGGCTGCCCGCCCCGGTACTGCGGCAGTGCGCGTCCTATGTGACGGGCCTGGGCGCGCATGCGGGGTATGTCAGTTTTACCGGCCTGCTCAACTGCACGCGGGTGCGGGACAGCCGTGCCCTGTTTGATTACTGCAGCGCGCGCATAACCGGCCAGAAACGGGTGGACGACACGCATTTCCTTGATGACAGCCCGGCCCAGGCACAGGGGGCGGCACTCTGCTTCAATGCCCTCGCGGCGCGACAGGCGCGCGAATAGGGCCGCCAGTGGTGCAGGGGGCCGGATCGGGTGTGTCAGGCGACGTCGGGTACTTCAATGCCTGATACGAATTTGAATATGTCTTCATGGTGCAGCAGGAAGATGCGGTGCTTCTTGCCCAGCAGCAGCGCCTCCTGCGTATAGGGCGCGTTGGAGACGATGGCGCCGATATTGGCCTTGCTGTCCGTCTTTTCCTTAATACCCTGCAGGATCACGTCATCATGCACCGGCCGGCGGTCCATCCAGCAGTGGACCAGCATTTTCAGGTTGTTCCTGTGCCCCTGTATGACCGTGCCAAGGCCGGTGGCCACGGGGGGGTGGGTCTCCCATCCGGCCTTTTCGATCCATTGTGAACAGAAGGCGGCATATTCTTCCTGGTTCATGTCCTGATGATAGAAACCGGGGGTGATGGAACCGTCCTGGGGGCGGCCGGGGGTACCGGCCGCCATGGTGGTGATGTGCGCCAGTACCGCCCTGCGTATGCCCGGCCATGACGCGCCGCGGCCGGAACGGGCAAGGGCGGGGATGAGGGTGGCATGCGTGAAGCGTTCCACATGCGTCTCCCACGGGGTATGGGACGGGCCGTTCCCCGCCTGTGCCTGCCGGTACCAGCGGGCCAGCATGGGGCGGTGGCGCTCGGCCAGTTCCATGCACTGGCGGATGGCCCCGCGCCGGCGCGTCATGCGCCAGCCCGCGCGCAGGATAAGGATCATTACCCATGCCGCCCCGCCCGCCAGCATCAGCGTCAGGATCAGGGAACCCAGCTTCTGGAAGCCACGGGTCATGAAGAAGATGTCCGTGGGCAGCGGCGTTTCCGCATGCTGCACGATAACCGGGGCGACCGGGTGCGCCAGCGGTGCGTCCGGTGCCGTGGGTTCGGGCGTGGGATGCGGGGGTGTGAGGGGTGCGGGCGCGTGCCGTTCGGCCGGTGTCGCGGCCGGTCCGGCCAGCGGGGGGGCAAGGGGGGTGATATCCCCTGTCATGAAATAGAGCGGCGGCAGCCCCGGCATGGGGGGCACGCGGCGCATGAGCGGCAGCCCGTTGCGGTTGGCGATCTTTTCCCACCGGACATCGGGCGTGACCAGATGGCAGTCCCCCTGGCGGAACAGGGTCCTGCGCCAGGCGGGTGACTGCTGGGCGGTAATGGTGTGGTCGGACAGGCTGCGCAGGATCACGTCATCGCCACAGGCCAGCGTGGGATGGGTCACGCCGAAAAGGCCCGCGGCACTGGCGCCGGCAGGCAGGCACAGGAGCAGGCAGGCACTGGCCCATATCCGCATGATGCTCTTTATCCTTCCGGTCTGGAGAACAGGCTGGTGCAGACCCGGGGTATTCGGCAAATAAGGATGTACAAAGATACTGATGCCGATATGCAGAACAAGAGTCCTTTTGTAAACAGGCTTTATTTGGTCCGGTACGTTCGGTTTTTGTCCTGTGGCGGCAGGAAGGTCAGAAAGTGGCATGTTCCTATCGGGTAGCTGCCCCCTTGTCCGTCTTATGGCGGCGGGCATGAACATCGCGGATGCTGGCCGGGACATGTTGGAAGGCAGGAGCGGATGACTGACCGTTTTGCAATTGTGCTGGCCCGCCATCCCGCGGTTATGGGGGTGGAAGGCCTGTGTTACGGCCAGCGTGACGTGGCCCTGGCCGATGGGTGGGAGCGTATGGCCGATGGCCTGCGTACCGTCATGCAGGGGGTGGGATGCCGGATTCTGTTTTCCTCTCCCGCCCGGCGCTGCCGGATGGTGGCGGAACGGGTGGCGCAATTCATGAATCTGGAACTGCGGGTGGATTCACGTCTGCGTGAAATCAGCTTCGGGGAGTGGGAAGGCCGCCCCTGGAATCGCATTTCCCGCACGGCACTGGATGCGTGGGCCGCCGATGTAAGTGGATTCACCCCCCCCGGCGGGGAAAGCGGGGGCGCGCTGCGGGCCCGCGTGCGCCATTTCTGGAAGGACATGCAGGAAGGCGCCCAGCCCTGCGGGGTGATTACCCATGGGGGGCCGCTGCGTCTCATGCAGGGCATGGTTCACGGCGGGCCGGGTAGCCTGCTCGCGCCATCCCCGCCGCTGGGGTCGGTGCGGGTTGTCGAACAGGGGAATCCCCTGTTCACGACAGGGCGGTCAGAACCGCGCATTCCGTCACGACTGCCGTTGCACCAAGAACGTCGCCGGTCTGTCCGCCAAGCTGCCACCGTGCAAGGCGGCACATGACGCCGGTGGCCGCGACGGCCACGACCATCGCCACGACCGCCCGCGCGCCGGGCAGCAGCAGGGCCGTAAGGGCACCGGTCAGGCACAGGCACGCCGCCAGCGCCGGGCGGGGCAGGGTGCGCAGGGTGCTGGCCAGCCCGTCGCCGCGGGCGGGGGGCAGGCGCCACAGCAGCACGACCATGCCGGCACGGGCCAGCGCGCCCGCCACGGGCAGGGCCACAAGCGCCATCATGCCCGGCATGGCGGCCAGCGCCCCGACACGGACCAGCATGGCCACCGCCAGCGCCATCACGCCATAGCTGCCCACACGGCTGTCACGCATGATTTCCAGCTTGCGCGCGCGCCCACGCCCGCCGCCACAGCCATCGGCCATGTCCGCCAGCCCGTCCTCATGCAGGCCGCCACACAGCAGGAGCTGCATGCCAATGCTCCATGCCGCGGCGGGCAGGGTGGCAAGGCCGCACTGCAGCAGGCCGGCATAGGCAAGGCCCGTAGCCCCCCCCAGCAGCGCGCCCACCAGCGGCCAGCACCATATGCTGCGCGCCATGGAACAGGGCAGTCCGTCGCCTGCCAGCCACCCGGTGGGCAGGCGGCTGAGCAGGCCGATGCCGCACACCAGGTCGGCACGCAGGCGGGCGGGCATGCTCATTCCCGTCCGCTGACCTGTGCCTGTGCAAAGGTGGCCATGCCGCACAGGCAGGCGGTGGCGGCGCGCACCAGCGGGATGGCCAGTCCCGCGCCCGAGCCTTCGCCCAGCCGCAGCCCAAGGTCCAGCAGCGGCGACAGGCCAAGGGCGGTGGCAAGACGGGCATGCCCGCTTTCGGCCGAGCAGTGGGCCAGCCGGGTATGCTCAAGGCCGCCGGGCTGAAGCACCCCCAGCGGGGCCACGGCGGCCGTGCAGATGAAGCCATCAAGCAGCACGGGAATATTGTGGTGGCGCGCGGCAATGGCGGCGCCCAGCATGGCGGCCAGTTCGTGGCCACCCAGATGGCGCATCACCTCCAGCGGGTCATGCAGGTGCGGCGCGTGGGCGGCCAGCGCGCGATCGACTACCTGCGCCTTGTGGCGCACGCCCGCATCATCCAGCCCGGTGCCGCGCCCGGCCCATGTCGCGCCCCCGCCGCCAAACAGGCCGGCGCATACGGCGGCGGCGGCGGTTGTGTTGCCAATTCCCATTTCCCCAAGGCACAGCAGGTCCGTGCCGGGCCGCACCGCCGCCATGCCGGTGGCAATGGCGTGCAGGAAGGCAGGCATTTCCATGGCAGGGGCCTGTGTGAAATCCGCCGTCGGGCGCAGTTCCGCCACCGCAACCACGCGCAGCCGGGCGCTGGCCACGCGCGCGATCTGGTTGATGGCCGCCCCCCCGTTGCGGAAGTTCTCGACCATCTGGCGCGTGACATCGGCGGGCCATGGGGTGACGCCCTGCGCGGTCACGCCATGGTTGCCCGCAAAGACAAGGATCTCGACCCGCTCGGCACGCGGCCACGCGGTGCGCTGCCACCGGCCGGTCCAGCGTGCCAGTTCCTCCAGCCGGCCAAGGCTGCCCGGCGGCTTGGTCAGGCTGGAATCATGCCGGGCGATGGCGTGGTCCGCCGCCATGTCGGCATCGGGAAGGGTCATGCACAGCGCGCGCAGCGCGGCCATGTCCTGTGGGGGGGAAAGACGGGATGGCATGCACAGCGTTGTGTGGTCTTATGGGCCGTGATGCAAGATGGCGGAGAATAAAATGAAGGCGCACCCCCATCAGGGCGGCTTTGGTGGCAGGCAGGGCTGCATTTTTGTGCTGGGTGGCGCCCGTTCGGGCAAAAGCCGCGTGGCGGAGGGACTGTTTGCCCGATGGCCCGCGCCATGGACCTATCTTGCCACCTGCCAGCCGCATGACGGGGAAATGGAAACCCGCATCGCCACCCACCGCGCGCGCAGGGGGGAAGGATGGCGCACGGTGGAGGCGCCGCTGGACCTGCCGCGCGCGCTGGACGGGGCGGCTGCCAGCCCCGTGTTGGTGGACTGCCTGACCCTGTGGCTGACCAATCTCATGCTGGCGGAGCGTGATGTGGCGCAGGCAACGCAGGAACTGCTGGCCGCCCTGGGGCGCCGGACGGGGCCGACGGTGCTGGTCTCGAACGAGGTGGGGCAGGGGATCGTGCCCGACAATGCGCTGGCCCGGCGCTTCCGTGATGAGGCGGGTCTGCTGCATCAGGCTATTGCGCGGGAGGCCGCGCGTGTTGTCTTTGTGGTGGCAGGCCTGTCAATGGAGATGAAATGACCCTTACCCCCGAAGAAATCCGCCACCGTGAAAAGATGGCCAGGCGCAAGGAAGTGCAGGACAGGGAAGTCAGCAGCAAATCCATCGAGAAGGGATTGCTGGCCGTGCATACCGGCGCGGGCAAGGGCAAGTCCACCGCCGCCTTCGGCATGGCCCTGCGCACGCTGGCGCATGGGGGGCGGATCGTGGTGATCCAGTTCATCAAGGGGGCATGGAATACAGGCGAGCGCAAGGCGCTGGAACGCTTTGGCGACCAGGTGGAATGGCATGCGCTGGGCGAAGGCTTTACCTGGAACACCCAGGACCGCGCGCGCGACATCGCCAACTGCCGGGCGGCATGGGAGCAGGCGCGCGCGGCATTGCGGCGCGCGGATGTCAGCATGGTGATCCTTGATGAACTCAACATCGCGCTGCGTTATGACTACCTGCCTATCGAGGAGGTGCTGGCCGATATTGCCGCCCGCCCCGCCATGCAGCATGTGGTCGTGACCGGGCGCAACGCCCGCCCCGCCATGATCGAGGCCGCCGATCTGGTGACCGAGATGACGCAGGTGGCCCATCACTTCAGGAAGGGGGTCAAGGCGCAGGCCGGGATCGAGTTCTGATGCCGCCGCGTGCGCTGATGCTGCAGGGCACCGGATCGTCGGTTGGCAAGTCGGTGCTGGTGGCCGGGCTGGCCCGCGCGCTGGTCCGGCGCGGGTTGCGGGTGCGGCCGTTCAAGCCGCAGAACATGTCCAACAACGCGGCCGTGACGCAGGATGGCGGAGAGATCGGGCGTGCGCAGGCGCTTCAGGCCCGTGCCTGCGGCGTGCCGCCGGTGGTGGACATGAACCCGGTCCTGCTCAAGCCGCAGGGCATGACCGGCTCACAGCTTGTGGTGCGTGGCAGGGTACGCGGGCAGGTGCGCGCGCGCGATTTCCAGTCCTTCAAGCGCGGCCTGATGCCCGAGGTGCTGGAGAGTTTTCATAGCCTCGCGGCACAGGCGGACATCGTGCTGGTGGAGGGGGCGGGTTCCGCGTCCGAGATCAACCTGCGCGAAGATGACATCGCCAACATGGGCTTCGCACAGGCGGCCGGCATCGATGTGGTGCTGGTGGGCGATATCGATCGCGGCGGGGTCATTGCCAGCCTTGTGGGCACGCAGGCCGTGGTGGCACCGCAGGATGCGCGGCGCATAAAGGGTTTTATCGTCAATCGCATGCGCGGCGACCCGTCACTGTTCGCTGCGGGCATGGGGGCGGTTGCGGCCCGCACGGGCTGGCGGCCCATCGGTCTTGTACCGTTCCTTGATCGCGTGCGCGACCTGCCGGCGGAAGATGCCGCCGACCTTGCGCCCGGTGGCCCGGTGGCGGGCGGTGGCATACGCATTGCCGTGCCCTGCCTGCCCATGATCGCCAATTTCGATGATCTCGACCCCCTTGCGGCGGAGGATGGCGTCTCGCTTCGCATGGTGGCACGCGGGCAGGTGCTGCCGCCCTGCGACCTGATCATCCTGCCCGGTGCCAAGGCCACGATTGCCGACCTTGCAGTGCTGCGGGCCGAAGGGTGGGATGTCGACATCCTGGCCCATGTGCGCCGGGGGGGGCATGTGCTGGGCATATGCGGTGGCTACCAGATGCTGGGGCAGGGCATTGCCGATCCCGACGGGATCGAGGGGCCACCCGCCACGGTGCCGGGGCTGGGCCTGCTGGATGTGACCACAGTGCTGGAAGGCGGCAAGCGGCTGGAGGACGTCACGGGCCTTCTCCTGCCCGAACGGGTCCGCCTGCGGGGGTACGAGATGCACATGGGGCGAACCGATGGTCCCGATCATGCCAGCCGTCCCCTGATTGACCTGGACGGTCGGCCCGATGGCGCGGTCAGCCCGTCGGGGCGGGTCTGGGGCACCTATGTGCATGGCCTGCTGGCCGATGGTACCGCGCGGGCGGCGCTGCTGGCGCGTCTGGGCGGTGTATCGCATGGCCATGACCATGACGTGCGGATTGATATGGCCCTTGATGCGCTGGCCGACCATCTGGAAGCGCATCTTGATATCGACGCCCTGCTGGCGCTGGCCCGGCCCGTAAACCCCGCTTCAGCGTCCGCGCAGGCGCCGTGCGAGCAGGCCGAGGGCTGAAAGGCCCGTCAGGGTCTGGATCAGGCAGGCACGGCGGTACAGGGCCAGCGCGCGTGACAGGTCATCCGGGCGCAGGGTGGGCGTGCCGTCGCCCACCCACGGTTCGGCAACCTGCACGCCGTTATAGGCGCGCGGGCCGGACAGGCGTATGCCCAGCGCGCCGGCCATCGCGGCCTCCGGCCAGCCCGCGTTGGGGGAGCGGTGGGCGCGGGCATCGCGCCATACGATGCGCAGTGCGGCCCGGGTCCGCATGCCCGGCAGGGTCAGGCTTGCCAGGATGATCCACAGGGCCGACAGGCGGGAAGCAGGCAGGTTGACCAGATCATCCAGCCGGGCCGCGGCATAGCCAAAGGCTTCATGCCGTGGCGTACGGTGGCCGATCATGCTGTCCGCCGTGTTGACGGATTTGTAGAAGACCGCGCCCGGCAGGCCGCCCGCCGCCATCCAGAGCAGGGGGGCCACGATTCCGTCGGAAAAGTTTTCGGCCAGTGTCTCGGTCGCGGCACGCAGTACGCCCGCTTCGTCAAGCTGTTCGGGGTCCCGTCCCACAATGTGGGATACGGCCCTGCGGGCAGCAGGCAGGCTTTCCCGTGCCGCCTGTTCCACCGCGCGCACATGGTCATGCAGGGAACGCTGGGCCACAAGCGTACTGGCCAGTACGGCGGTCACCGGCAGTGCCAGCCAATGCGGCAGGAACCGTCGGATCAGGCGGGTGGCCACCATGGCGATGGCGGTGGGGATGGCCGCGATCAGCCCCGTCGCCATAAATCCGGCCAGTCTGCGCTGGCGCTGCGTGCGGCATGAAGTGTTGAATCGCCGGTCAAGACGGCCGATCAGCCCGCCAATCCATATGACCGGATGCCCGATCCGGCGCACCAGCGCCTGCGGATAGCCCAGCGCCGCATCAGTGACGGAAGCCAGACAACTGGTGCCAAGGGTCTGCAACAGGAAAAGGGATGCGCGCATGAAGGGTGGATATTGCCCGTCCCGAAACGGGTCAAGCCAGTGTCGGGTAGCCGGAGGATATGTAGGAAGGGGCGGCAGGGTCTCGCGCCCGCATGGCCTTGACAGGAAACAGGGGGGCTGCCCGAATATGGAAATGGCGCTGGATTGCCGTTTCCCGCCTGTTCCGCGCGCCTGTGGGGGTGCCGGCAGGCTGCATTATTTTATTTCATATCCGTATTTGAGGTCAGGCGACATGGATGACAATGTAAAACCCGTGCCCCGCACCCCCCGTTCCGGCAGGACGGCAGGGCGCGCGAAGTCAGCCACGGGCGCGGGCACCACCGGGCCGTCGGGCCGGAGCCGGGCCGGACAGGGCAGCGGCAAGCCGGGGCAGGCCCGCACCGATGGCCGGACGGCACGCGCCAGGGCAGCGCCCCGCCGTTCGGCGGTGGCGGCATGGCGGGCGGCGCGGGCCGCGCGCAGGCAGGCCCGGCTGGACCGTCTGGCCGCCCGGACAGCGGAACACGACCAGTAAAAGGCCATATGGCGGCGGGACATCATCATGAAATGACATCGCAGTAAAAAGGAATGGGGATGCCCGGCTGGCGTCTTTTCCCGACAGGGCGGCATCCGGCGATGGGTTACGACAGACGCCCCATTAGACTGTCTTACCCGGCGATGGACATTCCCGGGCGGGCGGCAGGCCCGTTTTCAGGACTGGCTTTTCAGGCTTTAATTTGTGAGGGAATGCGGCAGCGCCGTTTTTTGCCGATCATATTTTCTTGCATTAATGAAAATGACGGGAAAAGGCTCTAGGCATTCCGGTGGGCCTCACGGATATTGTGAGGTGCCACGGACCATGCGGATATTGTGTAGCGGGAAGAGATTTTTTGGGTACTGGCGGTTTACGGTTCATGTCGTCGCGGCGGCGGTTCATGCAGGGACTGGCCGGAGCCGCGGCCTGCGGCACGGTCCTGGCTTCATCCGGGCGGGCCGGGCCGGTTGCGGCGTCCCCCTACAGGCCGCAGTTTTTCGATGCGGCCGAATGGGCATTCCTTGTTGCGGCCTGTGATCGGCTGATCCCCGCCGATGCCAGTGGCCCCGGTGCCGTGGCGCTGGATGTGCCCCGCTTCATCGACCGCCAGATGGATACCCCCTATGCCCATGGCGCGCAGTGGTACATGAACGGCCCCTTCATGGCCGGACCGGATAATCTGGGCTACCAGCTGCCCTATGCCCCGCGTGAACTGTACCGCCATGGCATCGCGGGCATGAATGCCCATGCCGCCACCCGGCACGGCAGGCCCTTTGCCGCCCTGTCCGCCGCATTGCAGGATGACCTGCTGCGCGCGGCGGAAAGGGGCAGTCTGGTATTCGGGGATGTTCCATCCGCCACCTTTTTCGAGCAGTTGCTGGCCAACGTGATGGAAGGCGCCTTCAGCGACCCCATCCACGGCGGCAATACCGGGATGGGCGGATGGGCCATGCTGGGTTTTCCCGGCGCGCGGGCCGATTTCATGGACTGGGTGGACCAGTACGGCGTGCATTACCCGCTGGGCAGCGTCTCCATTTCGGGGGAGCGGGCATGAGCACGGACGCACGCAGGCTGGACCCGGTCGATGTGGTGATTGTGGGTGGCGGCTGGGCGGGCTGCATCATGGCCAAGGAAATGACCGAGGCCGGGCGTTCGGTCGTGGTGCTGGAGCGGGGGTCGGACCGCAGCACGGCATCCGATGGCGCCTATCCCGCCTCGATTGACGAGCTGGAGGGCAATTTCCGCTACAAGCTGTTCCAGGATCTCTCGAAACATACCGTCACCATCCGCAACAACAGCCGGCAGGTGGCGCTGCCCTACCGCCGCATGGCCGCCTTCCTGCCCGGTGAGGGGGTGGGGGGCGCGGGGCTGCACTGGTCGGGCGTGCATTTCCGCATTCCGCCGGATGACCTGCGGCTGCGCACGCGCGTGATCGAGAAATATGGCGCCAAATTCATTCCTGAAGGTATGAACCTGCAGGATTACGGCGTGACGTATGAGGAACTGGAACCCTTCTTTGACAGGGCGGAGAAGGTATTCGGCACGTCTGGCGAGGCGTACAAGGTCAATGGCCAGGTAGTGGGGAAGGGGAATGTGTTCTCCCCCTCGCGCTCCGATCATTTCCCGCTGCCCGCGCTGAAGGATGTCTATACCGCCCACCTGTTCCGCAAGGCGGCGACGGAGGCAGGCTTCCACCCCTATTCCCTGCCTGCCGCCAATGCATCGCGCCAGTATGTCAATCCGTATGGCGCGCAGATGGGGCCGTGCAATTTCTGCGGTTATTGCAGCGGTTATGCCTGTTACATGTATTCTAAGGCATCGCCCAATGTGAACATCCTGCCGGTACTGCGCCGCCATCCGCTGTTTGAACTGCGGGCGGGCTGCAATGTGCTGAAGGTGGAACTGGATTCCGATGGCAGGCGTGCCACCGGCGTGACCTATGCCGATGCCGAAGGCAACACCGTGACCCAGCCTGCCGAACTGGTCATCCTGAGCGCCTTCCAGTTCCATAACGTGCGGCTCATGCTGCTCTCGGGCATTGGCAAGCCCTATGACCCGGCCAGGAATGAAGGCGTGGTGGGGCGTAATTTCGTCTACCAGAACGTAACCACCAGCACCGTCTGGCTCGACCCGAAGGTCGAGACCAACCAGTATGTCGGCACCGGCGGTGGTGGTGTGGCGTTTGATGATTTCAACAGCGAGAATTTCGACCACGGGCCGCTGGGTTTTGTGGGCGGTTCGCCCGTGTGGGTCAACCAGGCGGGGGTCAAGGCCATTGCGGCGGCGTATTCCGGCGGGCCGCCGGGCACGCCGCGCTGGGGCAGCGCGTGGAAGGCGGGCATGATCGATACCTACCGCCATTCCCTGCGCATTGACGCGCACGGGACCAACATGGCCTACCGTGACGTGTATCTGGACCTGGACCCGACATGGAAGGACGCGCACGGCCAGCCCCTGCTGCGCATGACCTTTGACTGGAAAGACAATGATATCCGCATGAACCGCTACGTGGTCGATAAAATCGGTAACGTTGCGAAGGCCATGGGCGCGCGCCGGGTGCATCTGACCAGCCGGGAGTTCGGCAAGCCCTTTGATACGCGGCAGTACCAGACCACCCATCTGGGTGGCGGCGCGGTAATGGGCACGGACCCCGGCACCAGCGCGCTCAACCGCTACCTGCAGTCATGGGATGTGCATAATGTCTTTGTAATCGGGGCGAATGCCTTCCCGCAGGGGACGGGCTACAACCCGACCGGCATGGTCGCGGCCCTGGCATACTGGGCGGCGCACCATATCCGCACCACCTATCTTGCCCGGCCCGGACCGCTGGCGGGGTGAGGGGCATGAAGCGGAACATCGCGCGCTGCCTGCTGGCGGTGGCGGGGCTTGTGGCCCCGATCCTGCCCGCCAGTGGCGCGCGGGCGCAGGATGATGTGGTGGCGCGGGGCGAATATGTGGCCATCGCATCCGATTGCGGTGCCTGCCATACCGTGCCCGGCGGCGCGCCCTTCGCGGGCGGGCTTGCGTTCCACCTGCCCACGGGCACGCTGTACGCGCCCAACATCACGCCCGACCCGAAGGCGGGCATCGGGCAGTATTCCGAGGCCGAATTCGCCCGTGCCCTGCAAAAGGGCATCCGCCGTGACGGGAGCAGCCTGTACCCGGCCATGCCCTATCCCTCCTATGCGCGCATGACGGATGAGGACATGCATGCGCTGTATGTCTACTTCATGCGCGGCGTCAAACCCGTGGCCACCCCGATCGTGCAGGATGGCATGACCTGGCCGCTGTCCATGCGCTGGCCGCTGACCATCTGGCGCTGGCTGTTCGCGCCCGACCCGCAGGCGGTGCGGCAGGCCATGGCCGCGCGCCAGTTCCCTGATCCGCTGGTGGCCCGTGGCAGCTATCTGGTCGAGGGGCCGGGCCATTGCGGGGCCTGCCATACGCCACGCGCCATCACCATGCAGGAAAAGGCCCTGACGGCACAGGACGGCCCGCTTTACCTGTCCGGTGGCGATGCGGTTGATGGCTGGCGTCCCGTCAGCCTGCGTGGCGAGGACCGCACGGGGCTGGGCCGGTGGAGCGAGCAGGACATCACGCGCTTCCTTGCCACCGGGCGCATGCCGCTGGGGGCGGCGTTTGGCGGCATGACCGATGCCATTGGCCATGGCACCCAGCACATGAGTGATGAGGACCGTCTGGCCATTGCCCGCTATCTCAAGACCCTTTCCC
The DNA here is from genome assembly GCF_011611525.1 of Komagataeibacter rhaeticus. Classification (NCBI taxonomy): domain Bacteria; kingdom Pseudomonadati; phylum Pseudomonadota; class Alphaproteobacteria; order Acetobacterales; family Acetobacteraceae; genus Komagataeibacter; species Komagataeibacter rhaeticus. The sequence continues at coordinate 2,522,992 of NZ_CP050139.1, read as the reverse complement.
CCACCGCCCATACCGTGGCGGGCGGCTGGACCTATGACCCCGCCGCCAGTCAGGCGCTGCACGCAGGCGATGTCTCGGCCCGGGGCGCGCGGCTGTATGTGGACAGCTGTGCCGCCTGCCACCGCACCGACGGGCACGGCTATCCCACCACCTTCCCGCCGCTGGCGGGCAACCCGGTGGTGATGGACCCGGTCCCCGACTCCCTTATCCGCATCGTGCTGGAGGGCAATACCCTGCGCGCCACCCGGCAGGCACCGTCCGCCTTTGTCATGCCCGGATTCGCCGCCCGCATGGATGACGGGGCGGTGGCCGATACGGTGACCTTCATCCGGGCGGCATGGGGCAATGGCGCGCCCGGGGTTACCGCCGCCGATGTGGGCCGGGTCCGCCGCACCCTCTCGCCCGCGCATCCACCGGCTTCCCTTCCCATGAACTGATTGTGAACAGCCCTGTGGCCCGCCTCCGGTTGTCCCGCACGCCGGGGCCTGCATGAATGGGGCGGCAGCATGGGGGAAATGATGAAGAAGTCCAGGCACAGACGGACCCGCCTGTGTGTCATCATGCCCCTGCTGGTGGGCATGGGGGGCATGGCGCATGCGGCTCCGCCCGCATCGGAGGCGACCAATCGCGATCACGGCATCGCCTCATCCGGCCCGTTCGAGGTCGTGGCCCGGTTCGAGGGGCCGGGGCCATCGGGCATCGCCGTCACCCATGGGCGGGTGTTCGTGGGGTTTCCGCGCCATGCGGTCAACCACAGGGGGGCAACGCTGGCGGAACTGAAGGATGGCAGGCTGTATCCCTATCCCGATGCGGCGCACAGCATGCCCTCCGACCGTCCGGCCGCGGAGCGGCTCATGTCCATCCACGGCATGACAACCGATACGCAGGGCCGCCTGTGGGCCATTGATGACGGCAAGCTGGCGGGCCAGCCACTGGCGCCGGGGGCGGCCAAGGTCATCGGTATCGACCCGGCGACCAACCGCATCTTCGCCAGCATCATCCTGCATGCGCCCGCCCTGCTGCCCGACAGCCACATGAACGACCTGCGCGTGGACCTGACCCATGGGGCGCAGGGTACGGTCTATGTCACGGATTCCTCGTTCGGCATGTCGCCCGCCCTTGTGGTGGTGGATATCGCGACCGGCCGCCAGCGCCGCGTGCTGGCCGACCATCCCTCCATCAAGGCCGAGCGCGGCTTCATGGCGGTGGTGGAGGGGCGGCCGCTGGTATTCGATCCGCCACGGCACCCGCCCGCCTTTGTCTGGGGCGGGGTGGATGGCATCACGCTTTCACCCGACGGGGAGACGCTGTACTACAGCCAGCTGACCGGCAGGCGGCTGTACGGCATTCCCACCCGCCTGCTGTCCGATTTTTCGAAGGATGATGCCCGGCTTGCCGCCGGTATCCGTGACCTGGGGGAAAAGGGGGTGGCCGACGGGCTGGCCAGTGATGCGCAGGGGCGCATCTACACCACCAATTTCGAGCATGACGCCATCTTCCGCCGCAATGCCGATGGCTCGTTCGAGACCATGGTGCATGACCCGCGCGTGCTTTCACCCGATGGCATATTTGTCGATGGCAACATGGTGTACTGCACGCTCGGGCAATGGAACCGCCTGGGCGGCCTGAACGGGGGGCATGACCTGCGGGTGCCGCCCTATTACCTGATCCGCTTCCCCACCGATCCGGCCCCCGCCGTGGATGCCACCAGACCGGCCCCCGGCTAGTTGCCCCTTTCCCCCGGTGCGGAATTGCGGCAACATTTTTCCCATGAATATTATGTCACGCCTGATTCTGCCGCTGATGCGGCGCTTGGACCCCGAGACCGCGCACCGCATCGGCCTTGATGCGCTCATGCTTGGTCTGGGCGGGGTGTCGGACCCCGGCAATGATGATCCGGCCCTGTCGGTGCGGGCCATGGGGCTGCGTTTTCCCAACCCCATCGGCATCGCGGCGGGGTTTGACAAGAATGCGCAGGCTGTCCGTCCGCTGGCGCGCTCGGGCTTCGGCTTTGTGGAAGCCGGGACCGTCACCCCCCGTCCACAGCCCGGCAACCCGCGGCCCCGCCTGTTCCGCCTGACGGAAGACCGCGCCATCATCAACCGCATGGGCTTCAACAACCAGGGCATCGACCGCTTTGCCGTACGCATGGCGCGGCTGCACCGTGTGTCCTCCCCACGGCGTGCGTCCATGGGGGGGCGGGTGCCGGTAGGGGCCAATCTGGGCATCAACAAGACCGGCGCCGACCCCGAGCGCGATTACCCGATGCTGGTCGGGCGCGTGAAGCATTATGCCGATTACATCGTCATCAATCTCTCATCGCCCAATACGCCGGGCCTGCGCGACCTGCTGGAGGCCACGCGGCTGAAGGGTATCCTGGATGCGATCAATGCCGCCCACCCCGAGCGGCCGCCGCTTCTGGTCAAGCTCTCGCCCGATATCGCGCATGATGACGTGCCCGCCGTGGTCGAGGCCGCCATTGCCGGGGGCGTGCAGGGGCTGATCGTGTCCAACACCACCCTCTCGCGCCCTGCCGGCCTGCTCAGCCCCCATGCGGACGAGACGGGGGGCCTGTCCGGCCGACCGCTGCGCGCGCTGGCGCAGGACATGCTGGCGCGTGTGGCGAAGGTGGCGGATGGCCGCGTGGCGCTGGTGGCCTGTGGCGGGATCGAGACCGGGGCCGATATCGTGGACCGCGTGCGGGCGGGTGCGGATCTGGTGCAGGTCTATACCGCCTATGTGTATGAAGGTCCGGCCATCCTCAGGCGCCTCAAGGCCGAGACCCGTCGTGCCCTGCGCGCGCATGGGTTCGAGACACTGGCCGACGCCAGGGGTACGGCACGCGCATGAAGTGGCATGATGGGCTGGCCGGGCTGAGCGGCGATTACGACGGCTATATCCTTGACCTGTGGGGGGTCGTGCATAATGGCGTGGCCCCCTATCCGGGCGTACTGGAATGCCTGCAACGCCTGCGCGAAGCCGGCAAGCGCGTGGTGCTGCTGTCCAACGCGCCGCGGCGTACGGCAACGGTGGAACCGGGCCTGCGCCGCATGGGTGTCAGCGCGGAACTGTATGACGGCATCATGACCAGCGGCGAATGCACGCATCGCATGCTGGCGGCCCGAACCGACCCGTGGTTTGCACGGCTGGGTCGCCGGATGGTCCATCTTGGCCCGGACAAGGATGTGGATGTCTATGCCGGGCTGGACCTGGATGTCGTATCCGATCCCGCACAGGCGGATTTCGTGCTCAATACCGGCCCGGATGCCGAACTGGGCGAGGAGGAGATCGGCCCCTACCTGCCCATGCTGGAGCAGTGTGCGTCCCGCCGCCTGCCCATGATCTGCGCCAATCCTGACCAGCAGGTCATCCGTGGCACCCAGCGGCTGATCTGTGCCGGGGCCATGGCAAGCTGGTATGAATCCCGGGACTGCACGGTGCGCTGGATTGGCAAGCCCTATCCGGAGGTTTACGGACTGGCCCTGTCCCTGCTGGATGTGCCGCCGGCACGGGTGCTGGCGCTGGGTGACGCGCTGGCCACCGACATGCGTGGCGCGGCAACCGCCGGTATTGCCGGGTGCTGGGTCCTGGGGGGTATCCATCAGGAAATGCTGGGTGGAAGCTGGGCTGAGGGACGTAACCCTGATTATGCCCTTGCATGCGCGGAAGTCACGGCCGCCGGACTGGACCCGGTTGCCTGCGTACCCTCGCTGCGCTGGTAGGGCTCTGATAAAGTACAGGAGTTTCCGGGTATTGCCTTTTTTCCAGTAAAGGCTTCATTCCCTGAAGCGTCTTGAAAACCGCTTTGCCCGAAACGTCCCTGTCACGTGCCAGCCCCTTATACGGGCGTTTCAGACTGCCCGCATGGGCGTATCCCGTTAGGCATGACCGGCTTCTCCGCTGAACCATGCGGGGTCAATGCGTACGCTGGCCAGGGCCTGCCGCCATTTGGTGTTGTGGTCGGGGCCGAATACGATGGATTCGGTGGCCGGGGCCGTAATCCATGCATTGTGGTGCAGCATTTCCTCCTCAAGCTGGCCAGCCTCCCAGCTTGCGTGGCCCATGGCCAGCAGGGCATTGGCGGGGCCGTTGCCATCGGCAATGTCGCGTAGCACGTCCAGGCTTGCGGTCAGCGTGGTGGCGCGGTCCACCGGCAGGCTGCCATCGCCGCTCCAGTCCGATGTATGCAGCACGAAGCCGCGCCCGTTATCCATCGGGCCGCCCGCGCACAGGTTTATGCGCCGGCGGGGCGGCACGGGGGCAATGCCAAGCTGTTCAAGCACGTCGTCCAGCACGGGCTGCGACAGACGGCGATTGATGACCAGACCCATCGCCCCGTCCTCGGGGGTATGGGCGCACAGATAGATGACACTGCGCGCAAAGGCGGGGTCGGTCAGGGCGGGTGTGGCCACCAGCAGGTGACCGGTCAGGCTGCAGCCTGGAGTTGTCGTGAATGAAGCCATGCCCCACCATAGAACCGGAACCGGCCCCATTTGCAACCATTTCAGGCACGATACCCGGAAAGCCCGTGCCCCATGACGGATGCACGCCAATATGCAAGGCTGTCCCGATACGCAAAGCAGGAGAAGCATGATGAAGCAGATCGTACTGGTAACCGGTGCCACCGCCGGGTTTGGCAAGGCGATTGCCGAACGCCTGGTCCATGATGGCTACCGGGTGATCGCAACCGGACGCAGGCAGGAACGGCTTGACGATCTGGCGGCCCGGCTTGGCCCCGACCTGCTGCCCTTCCGGCTGGACATGGATGATGCCGCTGGCATTGCAGCCCTGCCCGCAAGCCTGCCCGAAGGCTGGCGTGATGTGGATGTCCTGATCAACAACGCGGGTCTGGCGCTGGGCATGGAAAAGGCACAGGCGGCCGACATTGCCAACTGGCAGACCATGATCTCCACCAATGTGACCGGCATGGTGGAACTGACCCGCGTGCTGCTGCCGGGCATGGTGGCGCGTGACCGGGGCCATGTCATTACGCTGGGCAGTACGGCGGCGATCTACCCCTATACGGGTGGCAATGTGTACGGGGCGACCAAGGCCTTTGTCCGCCAGTTCACCCGCAACCTGCGCTGTGACCTGCTGGGGTGCAACGTGCGTGTCACCAACCTTGAACCCGGCCTGTGCGGGGGGAGTGAGTTCAGCAATGTGCGCCTGCGTGACGATGCAAAGGCCGCCGCCGTATATGAAGGCACAAAGCCCCTGCTGCCCGCCGATATTGCCGAGACGGTGGCCTGGGTGCTTTCGCTGCCCCGTCATGTCAACATCAACGAGATCGAACTCATGCCCACCTGCCAGGCCGCCGGTGGCCTGGCAGTCGCACGCGGCATGAAGGACTGAGCATGTCCGGAAAAAACGGTTCGAATAAGCTGGCCCGCCGTTTCAGCGTTCATAACGGCCATGATTTCTCCCTTGCGGCCTGCCCGACCCGGGCGGCCGAAGCCTGCGGGCTGGACAAGAAAACCGGCAAGCGGCTGCTCAAGGAGCGTATCCGCGACCTGTCGCGCCTGCAGGCGCTGCTTTATGCTAATGGCACATGGTCGGTGCTGGTCGTGTTGCAGGCGCTTGACGCGGGCGGCAAGGATGGCGTGATCAAGCATGTCATGTCCGGCATCAACCCGCAGGGGGTCAGTGTTACGTCATTCAAGCAGCCCGGCCCGGTGGAACTGTCGCACGGCTATCTGTGGCGCGAGCATCTGGCGGCGCCGGCAGCCGGGCGGATCGGCATCTTCAACCGCAGTCATTACGAGGAAGTGCTGGTCACCCGCGTGCATCCCGAACTGCTGGAGCATGAATGCCTGCCGCCCACCCTGCGCCACAAGCCGACCTTCTGGGAAGACCGTTACCACGACATCAACCATTTCGAACGCTATCTGGCCCGGCAGGGCACGGTGGTGCTCAAGTTCTTCCTGCACCTGTCCAGGGAAGAACAGCGCAAACGGTTCCTGCGCCGGATCGAGCATCGCACCAAGAACTGGAAGTTCTCCCCCGCCGATATCCATGAACGCCAGTACTGGGATGATTACCAGCACGCCTATGAAGAGGCGATCCGCCGCACCGCGCATCCTGACGCACCATGGTTTATCGTGCCGGCCGACCAGAAATGGTTCGAACGGCTGGTGGTGATCGAGGCGATCATTGACGCGCTGGAAAAGCTGCACCTGAAAATGCCGGCATCCGATCCCGCCATGGAGCAGGAAATGGAAAAGGCCCGCAGGCAGCTTGAAGCCGAGGCCCCGAAGGCAGGCAGCCGCGCCGTTCATTGACGGACCTGTCCACACGCCGCAAAAGATTGTGATCTTGTGTTAAGGGAAAACAATGATGGCAGCGACACGGTGGCCGCTACGCGGCGTGATGGGACTTGCGGCAATTCTGGCGGTGCAGGGCGCGTTCGCCCCCGCCGCCCAGGCCCGCCACCACCGGCACAGGCATGAAACGCGGGAGGAAAGCACTCAGAACAGCGGGGAAGGGCAGGAAAAGGCCCGGCCCATAGCCAGTCCCGTGCCCGAATCCTGCGACAATACCAAATTCCTGGCCGACCTGCGGGCAGAGGAAAGCGCGCAGGCCCCGCACCCCGACCGGGTGGAACATGTCTGTGGCCGGGTGATCACGGTTTCAGCCGCCAAGCGCACCCGCAGCGGACTGCATGGTTACTTCTATGTTGACGTGGGGGAAGGGGTGTCCATCCGCATCGTGTCCGATCTGGACCGCATGACCGCGCCATCCTGGCCATGGGTGGCCAAGGGCGACCAGACCGATGTGCTGGGCCGCTATTACTACGACAACCCGCAGAGCCAGGGCATTGACTGGACCCACCATGGCACCGGTAAAAGCTGGCCGGTCGAAGGTTATGTGGTGGTTAACGGCACCCGTTATCAGTAAAAAGCAGGGTAAAAGTTTCTGGGTGCCACCTTTTTTCAAAAAGGTGGCGTTCTCTGAAGCCTTTTTGAAAACAGCTTCACCAAAAACTCTCCCTGATTTACAGGCTTTCAGCCACGCGGGGCCAGCAGGATGATGGCCGCCCCCGCAAGGCAGATGGCGGCCCCGCCCAGATCCCACCGGTCGGGCGGCAGCCCTTCCACCAGCCATGACCAGATCAGGCTGGCCGCGATATAGACCCCGCCATAAATGGCATAGGCCCGGCCCGCGTTATCGGCCGGGCTGAAGGTCAGCAGCCACGCGAACAGCACCAGCGAAAGGCACCCCGGCAGCAGCACAAGCGCCGGTCGGCCAAGGCGCATCCATGCCCAGAAGCAGAAACAGCCAGCGATTTCGGCAAAGGCGGCGGGAATATAGATCAGTGCGGTCAGCATGGGGTCTTTCGGACGGTAGACATAAAAACAGGGACCATTTCTGATCCCTGTCCCTATTACGGTAAAGAATGAAAAAGGAGCGGGTTAGTCCGCGGCTTCCTCTTCACGGGTGCTGTCGCCCTCATCCCCTTCGGCGGAGGCGTTTTCCGCCTGGGAAATGTATTCAAAGTCCAGCTTGCCATCCTTGAGCGAGATCTTGGCCACCCCTCCCTTGGTCAGCTTGCCGAACAGCAGTTCTTCGGCCAGCGGCTTCTTGATGTTTTCCTGAATGACACGGCCCAGCGGGCGCGCGCCATACAGGCGGTCATATCCCCGTTCCGCCAGCCATTCACGCGCGGCGGACGAGATCTCGATCATCACGTTGCGATCCGCCAACTGGGCTTCAAGCTGGAAGATGAACTTCTCCACCACCCGGTCCACCACATGCGGCGACAGGTTGGCAAAGGGAATGATCGCGTCCAGCCGGTTGCGGAATTCCGGCGTGAACAGGCGCTTGATCGCATCCTCGTCCTCGCCTTCGCGGGACGTGCGGCCAAAGCCGATCGCCTCCTTGCTCAGATCGGCGGCACCCGCGTTGGTGGTCATGATCAGGACCACGTTGCGGAAATCGACCGTCTTGCCGTTATGGTCGGTCAGCCTTCCGTGGTCCATCACCTGCAGCAGCACGTTGTACAGGTCCTGATGCGCCTTCTCGATTTCATCCAGCAGCAGGACCGCATGCGGGTGCTGGTCGATGGCATCGGTCAGCAGGCCGCCCTGGTCAAAGCCGACATAGCCCGGCGGCGCGCCGATCAGCCGCGAGATCGAATGCCGCTCCATGTATTCCGACATGTCGAAGCGGATCAGCTCGATCCCCAGCGTGCTGGCAAGCTGCTTGGCCACTTCCGTCTTGCCCACACCCGTCGGGCCGGAGAACAGGTAGTTGCCAATCGGCTTTTCCGGGTCACGAAGCCCTGCGCGTGACAGCTTGATCGCGGCCGTAAGGGCCTCGATCGCCTTGTCCTGTCCATAGACCATGCCCTTGAGGTCACGCTCGAGCGAACGCAGCGTTTCCTTGTCATCGGACGACACGCTCTTGGGCGGAATGCGCGCGATCTTGGCGACGATATCCTCCACATCCTTCAGCGTGACCGTCTTGCGGCGGCGGTTTTCGGGCACCAGCATGCGCGAGGCCCCTACCTCGTCAATCACGTCGATGGCCTTGTCGGGCAGCTTGCGGTCATGGATGTACTTGGCGGACAGTTCCACCGCGCCACGGATCGCGTCATCGGTGTAGCGCACCTTGTGGTGCTTTTCGTAATTGACCTTCAGCCCGCGCAGGATCTTGACCGCGTCATCGACCGACGGCTCCGCCACGTCGATTTTCTGGAACCGGCGCACAAGTGCCCGGTCCTTCTCGAAGTGCTGGCGGTATTCCTTGTACGTGGTCGAACCCATGCAGCGCAGCGTGCCGGCGGCCAGGGCGGGCTTGAGCAGGTTGGAGGCATCCATCGCCCCGCCAGATGTCGCACCCGCGCCGATTACCGTATGGATTTCATCAATGAACAGGATGGAGCCGGGGTTGTTGTCCAGTTCGGTCACAACCGCCTTCAGCCGTTCCTCGAAATCACCACGGTAGCGGGTGCCCGCCAGCAGCGCGCCCATGTCCAGCGAATAGATCGTGGAATTGAGCAGGACTTCCGGCACGTCCCCCTCGACAATGCGCTTGGCCAGACCCTCGGCAATCGCGGTCTTGCCAACGCCTGGGTCGCCCACATAAAGCGGGTTGTTCTTGGTGCGGCGGCACAGGATCTGGATCGTGCGCTCGATTTCGGAGTCGCGGCCGATCAGCGGGTCAACCTTTCCGGCCTGCGCCTTTTCATTAAGGTTGGTGCAGTAGGTGGACAGCGCGTCCTGGTTCTTCTGCCCGGCCTTGCCGCGTTCCTCGCTCTCGCCCCCTTCGGGCGGGCTGCCCGCCACCGGGCGGCGTGTCGAGCGGTCCGGCGCCTTGGCAATGCCGTGGGAGATGAAGTTCACCGCGTCCAGCCGCGTCATGTCCTGCAGCTGCAGGAAATACACCGCATGGCTCTCGCGCTCGGCAAACAGGGCCACGAGCACGTTGGCCCCCGTCACCTCGTCCCGCCCGGTGGACTGGACATGGATGGCGGCGCGCTGGATCACGCGCTGGAAGGCGGCCGTGGGCTTGGGGTCAACCGTGCGGTCGGCAGCCAGACCGGCAAGGTCCTTGTCCAGGAAGTCGGTCAGGTCGGTGCGCAGCTTGTTCAGGTCGACCCCGCAGGCGCGGAATACCGTCACGGCATCCGGGTCATCGATCAGGGCGAGCAGGAGGTGTTCAAGCGTTGCGTATTCGTGCCGGCGGTCCCCCGCCAGTGTCAGCGCACGGTGAAGCGTCTGTTCAAGATTACGTGACAACATGCCGAGACGCTCCTTTTCCAGATGGGACCAGCATGGCCCCGGAGATCATAACCGGTAAGTCAGGACAATCCTTGCCCCGTTGCGGGTGAAATGCCAGCACAAAATGCCATGGCATGCGATCGGATCGCGGCGGGGGCTGTGTGATGTGCTTGCCCGTTGGGTCAGTCCTTCTCGATGGTGCATTGCAGCGGGTGCTGGTTCTGGCGGGCCAGATCCATCACCTGTGTTACCTTGGTTTCCGCGACCTCATACGTAAAGACTCCGCACACCCCCACCCCGCGCTTGTGGACGTGGAGCATGATGTCCGTCGCTTCCTCGCGGTTTTTCTGGAAAAACCGTTCCAGCACATGCACCACGAATTCCATGGGCGTGTAGTCGTCATTAAGCATCAGCACCTTGTACATCGCCGGCTTGCGGGTCTGCGGGCGGGTGTGGATGACCACGTCGATCATGCCATCATCATTGCCGGGCGGGCTGTCCTGTCCCCCCCCGTTGCGGCGTGGCGGCGTGTTGCCGCCATGGCCGAGCGGGCGCGCGGCGGCCCCTGCGGGCCGTGACGCGGGAAGGGACGGGAAGGGACGGGCATGAGCAGACATGACAGGTACCATATTGGAACTCCACCATCTGTTGAAAGGGGTACGGGGGCATGGACACAAGGATTTTTTTGCGTCCGGTACCGTGCTGTCCATCCTTCCGCCATGACCGGGGGTGGAAATACGCTCTGGACGAACAGAAAACCTTTCTTTTAGAATGGTTGCAGACCCGCAACCCGTAAATGGATGGAGGGGCGTGCGCGAACACCGCATGTCCGCAAGCCATATGACTGTCATTGCATCCGCAGGTTTCCCGATCATATGAGCCGCCTTCCCCTCCGCACCTTCTCCCGCCTCAGGGTCACGGCCACCGTGGGCCTGTGCATCGGCCTTGGCGGCATGCATGCCGCGCGCGCCCAGTATGCGGGACAGGTCAGTTCCATCGTGGTGGATGCCCGCACGGGTGCCGTACTGTCCCAGCAGGACCCGGACCTGCGGCGCTATCCCGCCAGCCTTACCAAACTCATGACGCTCTACCTGACTTTCAAGGCCGTGCGCACGGGGCAGGTCACGCTGGAACAGCAGATGCCGGTATCCGTGCATGCCGCCTCGATGGAGCCATCGAAGCTGGGCCTGCGGCCCGGCAGTTCCCTTACGGTCGAACAGGCAGTCCTGGCCCTTGTCACCAAGTCCGCCAATGATGCGGCCTGCGCGCTGGGTGAATTCCTGGGTGGCGGGGACGAGACCCGCTTTGCCGCGATGATGACGCGCGAGGCCGGCAGGCTGGGCATGTACGACACCGTGTTCCGCAACGCATCCGGCCTGCCGAATCCGGAGCAGATGACATCGGCGCGCGACCTGGCCGTCCTGGCACGGCACCTGATCGTCGATTACGGCGAATATTACCATTATTTCGCGGTGCCCGGATTCTATTTCCACGGCCATGCCGTGCCCAATCACGACCCCATGCTGGGGGCCTATCCCGGTGCCGATGGCCTCAAGACCGGTTATACGGATGAGGCGGGACATAATCTTGTCACCTCCGCCGTGCGCGACAACGTGCGCCTGATCGGGGTGGTGATGGGGGCGAAATCCAACAGCCGCCGCAACACCACCATGGCCGAACTGCTGGATGCCAGTTTCCAGACCGAAGGCGTGGCCCCCGCCGGCCTGCACCCGCTGGTGCTGGCGCGCGCCCAGGCGGCGCATGCGGCATGGGGCCGGCGGGGCGGTACGGGGGGCGTGGCCCTGGCTGCTGCCCGGCGCCCGGTGGAAGTGGCCGAGGCCCCGGCCATTCCGGCATCCTACATCCGTATCCGGCGCGGGCATGGCACGGTCGTGCACATCCACCCGGCCCCGGTCCGGGCGCATGTGCATCTGGTCAGCATGGGACATGTCGCGCACACCACCCATGTGCATGCCAAAGCCCGAAGCTGACAGCGCGCGACTGGCGCGGTATAGGAACAGCATCATCCATCCGGCGCGCCCGGCCTGAAGGCGGGCGTGCTCCTGTTGTCCTTTCATGACTGCGGGCGGGTGGTCATGTGTCGAGCACAGGAAAGGATCACGCCATGGAAGGCGATATGCGGGGCGGTGGAATCCAGCTCCATTCCCCCGAGGATTTTGCCGGCATGCGCGCGGCAGGCCAGCTTGCCGCCCGTACGCTGGACATGATCACCCCGCATGTGCGTGAAGGGGTGAGCACGGGCGAACTGGACCGGCTGATCCATGATTTCATGATCGCCAACGGCTCGGTCCCGGCCACGCTGGGCTACCGGGGCTACCCGGCATCAAGCTGCATCTCGATCAACCATGTCGTCTGCCATGGCATCCCCGGTGAGCGCACGCTGAAGGATGGCGACATCCTCAACATCGACGTGACCGTCATCCTTGACGGCTGGTACGGTGATACCAGCCGCATGTACACGGTCGGCAGGATTCCCATAAAGGCCCAGAAGCTGATCGAGGCGACCTACGAGTCGCTCATGCTGTCCATCGACGCGGTGCGTCCCGGCGCCACGCTGGGTGATATCGGCCATATCATCCAGACCTATGCCGAAGCACGCCGCTTTTCGGTGGTGGAGGATTTCTGCGGCCATGGAATCGGCCGTACCTTCCACGCGCCGCCCAACGTGCTGCACTATGGCCGTCCGGGTGAGGGGCTGGTCCTGCGGCCCGGCATGTTCTTCACCATCGAGCCGATGCTCAATGCGGGGCGCCCGGATGTGAAGATCCTTGATGACGGCTGGACCGCCGTGACCCGTGACCGCTCCCTGTCCGCCCAGTTCGAGCACATGCTGGGCGTGACCGAGGACGGGTGCGAGGTCTTCACCCTTTCGCCCGCGGGCTATACCTGCCCGCCCTATCCGGCGGCATGAGCCCGCGCGCGTCTGTTGCAATGCTAAAGACAATCAGGAGCGGGGCCTTCATGCCTTTTCCCGGCAGCCTGCGGTATGGCGCGGTCCTTCTTGCCTGTATCGCCACCGGTGCGCCGCTGGCCGCCAGTGCCGCGGTGTCCGATCCGCTGGCGTTCGAGACAACGCATACGGGGCAGGCCGTGGGCCTGGCCCCCATGCCGGGCCGCAATGGCATGGTGGTGGCGGCACAGGATATCGCGTCGCATGTGGGGGCGGATATCCTTGCGCGCGGCGGCAACGCGGTGGATGCGGCCGTGGCCGTGGGCTATGCGCTGGCCGTGGTGTACCCTGCCGCCGGCAATATTGGTGGCGGCGGCTTCATGACCCTGCGCACGCCCGACGGGCATGTCACGTTCCTTGATTTCCGTGAACACGCCCCGGCCGCCGCAACGCCTGACATGTACCGCGACGGGTCGGGCCACGTCATTGCCGGGGCGTCCACCACCGGATGGCGGGCCGTGGCCGTTCCCGGCACCGTGGCGGGGATGGAGGCGGTGCATGACCGCTGGGGCAAACTGTCCCGCGCGGATGTCATGGCGCCCGCGATTGCGCTGGCCCGCGATGGTTTTGTCCTCAAGCCCAGCGATGTTGACCTGCTGCATACCGCCACCGCCGCCTTTGCCAAAGACCCGTATGCCAGCAAGATTTTCCTGCATGCCGACGGCACGCCCCTTGCGGCGGGCGAGAGGCTGGTGCAGCCCGACCTGGCGCGCACGCTGGAGCGGATTGCCCGTGATGGGGCGCGCGCCTTCTACGAAGGCCCGGTTGCCAGGGAAATCGTGAAAAGCAGCAGGAAGGGGGGCGGCATCCTGTCACGCCAGGATTTTGCCAGCTACCACACGCGCATGATGGCGCCGCTGTCATGTGAGTACCGGGGCTACCATATCGATACCGCGCCGCCCCCCAGCGGCGGCGGTGTGGCGTTGTGCGAGATGCTGAACATCCTGTCGGGCTACGACATGCATGCCCTTGGCCTGCATACGGCCGCCAGCATCCAGCGTGAGGTCGAGGCCATGCGCCACGCCTATGCCGACCGGCAGGACCTGGGTGACCCGGCCTTCGTCACCAATCCCGTGGCCCACCTGACCGACCCGGCCTATGCGCTGCAGATCCGCCAGTCCCTGCCGCTCAACCATGCCGTCTCCTCCGCCAGCCTTCATCCCGGCGCGCCGGAAAGCGAGAAGGAGGAGACCACCCATTACTCCATAGCCGACCGTGACGGGATGGCCGTGGCCGTGACCTACACGCTCAATGGCTGGTTTGGCGCGGGGGTTGTGGCAGGGCGCACCGGCATTGTCATGAATGACGAGATGGATGACTTCTCCAGCCAGCCGGGTGTGCCCAACATGTTCGGCATCATCGGCAGTCAGGCCAATGCCATCGCGCCGGGCAAGACGCCACTTTCCTCCATGGCGCCGACCATTGTCTCGCGCGCGGGCCAGCCGGTCATGGTGCTGGGCAGCCCCGGTGGCTCGCGCATTCCCACCATCGTGCTGTCGGTACTGACGGGCATGGTGGATTACGGGCTGGACGTGCAGCAGGCGGTTGACCTGCCACGCATCCATGAACAGTGGCAGCCCGATGTGGTGCAGGTGGAAAGGGGCGCGCTGTCCCCCGCCGTTGTCAAGACCCTGACCCGTGAGGGCTACAAAATCGAGGAACACGCCCCCTGGGGTGTGGCCGAAAGCATCCTTGCCGGTGGGCCGCGCATCGGCCGGGTCGGGCAGGCACGCTATTATGGCGGGGCCGACATGCGCCACCAGTCCGGCGCCGCCGTGGGGGAATAAGGGCGGGGCTGCTATTTTTTTTCAACGCCCCTTGTGCATGGGGCGGGTGTATGTGTTAGAACGCGGCCGGGAGATCGGTTGTAGACGGATACCTTGCTAACCTGGTCAGGTCCGGAAGGAAGCAGCCGTAGTGAGTTTCGTCCGGGTTATGGCCGGTCTTCCACCCGAAAGTTCCTGTGCCGCCATTGCGCTGTATGCCCGATGGCCACTTCTCCAGCCCGGATGCATCAATGACCGTTCCATCGGATCAGGATCGTTCCGAGGAGGCCGGGCTGCCTGCGCCGCCCGCAGATGGCCCCGGCCTGTTTGGTGACGCACCGCAGCCATCCGCTGTACCGGCCGTCCCGGATGCGGCTGCCGCCGCTCCCTACCGCGTGCTGGCCCGCAAATACCGCCCCACCACATTCGATGACCTGATCGGACAGGAAACCACCGTCCGTATCCTGCGCAACGCCTTTGCACAGGGGCGCGTGGCGCATGCCTTCATGCTGACGGGCGTGCGCGGCGTGGGCAAGACCACCACGGCCCGCATCATCGCCCGCGCGCTCAACTGCACCGGGCCGGATGGCAGGGGCGGCCCCACGGCCGACCCGTGTGGCGTGTGCCCCAACTGTGTGGCGATCCTGGCGGACCGGCACCCCGACGTGCTGGAAATCGACGCCGCGTCCCGCACGGGCGTGGACGACGTGCGTGAAATCATCGAGGCGACCCGCTTCCGGCCCCTGCAGGGGCGTATGAAGGTCTTCATCATCGATGAGGTCCACATGCTTTCGCGCAACGCGTTCAACGCGCTGCTCAAGACGCTGGAGGAACCGCCGCCACAGGTCACCTTCATCTTTGCCACCACCGAACTGCGCAAGGTGCTGGTGACCGTGCTGTCACGCTGCCAGACCTTTGCCCTGCGCCGCGTGCCGCAGGTCGAGCTTGCCGCGCATTTCGACCGCGTGGCACAGGCCGAGCATGTGCGGTTCAGCGCCGATGCGCTGGCCCTGATCGCGCGCGCGGCCGATGGCTCGGTGCGCGATGGCCTGTCGCTGCTGGATCAGGCCATTGCCCAGGGTACGCTGGATGGGGAAGGCGGGGCCGATGCCGCGCCCATCGGGGTGGATCTGGTGGCGGGCATGCTGGGGCTGGCGGACCGGGGGCTGGTGTTCGACCTGCTGGACGCCGTGCTGGAAGGCCGGGCCGACCGGGCGCTGGAAATAACGGGTGATGTGTACATGCGTGGCGGCGACCTTGGCGTCATGCTGGGCGATGTGCTGGAACTTGTGCATACCGTCTCGCGCATCAAGGCCATTCCGGCCCTGCGCGACAATCCCGAAATGCCGGAAGCCGAGCGCCAGCGGGGTGCCGCGCTGGCCGAGCGGGTGCCGGTGCCGGTTCTGGGGCGCACATGGCAGATGCTGCTCAAGGGCGTGGAAGAAGTCGAGCACGCGCCCGACCGCAGGCAGGCGGTGGACATGGTGCTGATCCGCCTGTGCTACGTGGCCGACCTGCCCCCGCCGGGGGACGTGGTGCGCAGGATGCTGGGGCAGGATGGGCCGGCCACGCCGATACAGGCAGGTCCCGCTCCGGCCATGGCGGGTGGTCAGGGCACATCGTCCGCCCCTGCGGGCCAGCAGGCCGTTGCCGCCCCGGCGCCCGCGCAGGGGCCGCAGGGCGGGGGTGAAATCCGCATGGTGGCCAATGGCGGCATGCGGGTGGAGGGCACGCCCCGCCCCACGCCGCAGCCGGGCCGGGTGGAAGAGACGGCACCCGTCCCGCCACCGGTAACCCCGCCGCGCACATGGCGTGAGGCCGTGGCCTTCGTATCGGGCCGTGACGCCATGCTGCATGGCCATCTGCGGCATGCGACCCATCTTGTCTCCTTCGCGCCGCCGCTGATCGAGATCCGGGTGGAGCGCAACAGCCTGCCCGGGCTGGCCCGGCGGCTGGAAACCCTGCTGCGCGAGGGAACGGGGGACGGGACATGGCAGGTCCGCCTGTCCGATGCACCGGGTGAGGCCACGCTGGCCGAACAGGGGGCGGAAATCATCCAGCTGCACCGTGCGGCAGCCGAGGCCCATCCGCTGGTACAGGCAGCGATGCAGGTCTTTCCCACGGCCAGGCTGGGGGAAGTGACCGATCACGCGCTTGATGATTACGGCCTGCCGCCCGAGGACATGGCAGACCTGAATTTGGTCCCGGATCTCGAATTCGCGCCCCTTGATGCCGATGTGGCAGGAGAGGACGATCTGGACACAGACGATTTTGTTTGAGGAGATACACGGAACATGAAAAATCTTGCCGGTCTTATGAAGCAGGCCACCCAGATGCAGGCGCGCATGGAAGAAATGCAGGCCAAGCTGGAAACCATGACCATCGAAGGCAGTGCTGGTGCCGGCATGGTGACCCTGACCATGAATGGCAAGGGGGACATGAAGTCGATCACCATCGACCCCAAGCTGGCTGACCCGGCTGAAATGGAAATGCTGCAGGACCTTATCCTGGCCGCCTGCGCCGATGCCCGCAAGAAGCTCGATGCCAGTGCCAGCGAGGAAATGAAGAAGGTGACCGGCGGCCTGAGCCTGCCCGGCGGCATGAAGTTCCCGTTCTGAGCACCTGCCGGAAGGAACCGCGATGAGCGGCCGGGGCGAGATTGACCGGCTGGTGACCCTGCTGGGCCGCCTGCCGGGGCTGGGGCCGCGTTCGGCCCGGCGCGCGGCCCTGGCGCTGCTGCGCCAGCCCCATGCCCGCATGCTGCCCCTGGCGCAGGCCATGGAACAGGCGGCACGCGCCGTGCGCACCTGTTCGCGCTGCGGCAATCTGGATACAACCGACCCGTGTGGCATCTGCACCGACCCGGCGCGCGATGACGGGCTGGTCTGCGTGGTGGAAAATGTGGGCGACCTGTGGGCGCTGGAACGCGCGGGCGTGCATCGTGGCGTGTATCAGGTGCTGGGCGGCACGCTGTCCGCCCTGTCGGGCGTGGGACCGGATGACCTGAATGTCCAGCCGCTTCTGGACCGTATCGCCGCAGGTGGCGTGCGCGAGGTGATCCTTGCGCTGGGAACGACGGTGGAAGGGGCCACCACCATGCACTGGCTGCATGAACGTCTGGCCCGCTTTGACGTGCAGGTCAGCCGGGTGGGGCAGGGCGTGCCCGTGGGCGGCGCGCTGGACGTGCTGGATGATGGCACGCTTGCCGCCGCCATCATGGCGCGACGGCCCGCATGAACACCCCCATGGCGTGGCCGGTGCCGCAGGATGTGCCGCGTGTGGCGCTGGTAACCGGCGGTGCCGCGCGCCTTGGCCGCGCCATTGCGCTGGAACTGGCGCGCGCGGGGTTTGACGTGGCCCTGCACTGCAACCGCTCCGTACAGGCGGCAGGGGAGACCATGGCCGAAATCCGCGCGCTGGGTCGCGGGAGCTGCGTGCTCCAGGCCGATCTGGCCTGCGAGGCCTCCATCCGCCCCCTGCTGGCCGATGCAACCCGCGCGCTGGGGCCGGTGGGTGTGCTGGTAAACAATGCCAGCCTGTTCCGGCGCGATGAATGGGACAGCGCCACGCGCGAGGGGTGGGATGCCCATATGGAACCCAATACCCGCGCGCCATTCGTGCTGATGCAGGAATTCGCCCGCCTGCTGCCCGCCCATGCCGCGGGCATGGTGCTGAACATGCTTGACGAGCGGGTCTGGTCGCTCACCCCGCATTTTGTCAGCTATACCGTCTCGAAGGCAGCGTTGTGGACGCTGACCCAGACCATGGCGCTGGCGCTGGCGCCACGTAACATCCGGGTCAACGCCATTGGCCCCGGCCCGGTCCTGCCCACGCCGGCCCAGAGTGCGGAGCAGTTTGCCCGCCAGTGCGCGTCCGTGCCGCTGGGCCGCGCCGCCACCCCTGATGAAATTGCCCGTGCGGCGCTGTCGCTGCTGTGCCTGCCCTCCGTTACGGGGCAGATGCTGGCCCTTGACGGGGGCCAGCACATGCAGTGGTCACCCGCGCCCGCACGGGGTTGAACGCCACATCCGACCGGAACCGCCATGTCCCTGCTGCCACCATGGAACGACCCTGAACCGCTGCGCTGCCTGTTCGTGCGCAACATGGTGCTTGATGCCCATATCGGCGTATTCGCGCATGAGCAGGGGGTGACCCAGCGCATACGGGTCAATGTGGCCTTTGGCGTGGTGGATGGCACGACGCTGGACGTGGGGCCGGACGACCTGGGGCGTACGGTATCCTATGAACGGGTGGTGCTGCTGGTGCGCGAACTGGTGGCGCGGGGGCATGTCGCCCTGGTGGAGACGCTGGCCGAACGAATCGCGGCCGGCGTGCTGGCTGACAGGCGCGTGCGCGTGACACGGGTCAGCGTGGAAAAGCTTGACATCTTCGATGATGCCGAATCGGTCGGGGTCGAGATCGAACGCCGCAACCCCGCCGCATGAGGCATGCAGGCCCGGTGCCTGTGCGCCGGGCCTGCGGGTGATCAGTTGTCGTGGTCGTCCTTGTCGGTCTTTACGTCGATGTCGGCACTGCTGATGTCATCATCGTCATCATCATCCAGCCCCGCGTCATCGGGCAGGCCCGCATCGGCATCTTCATCCGCATCCGTGTCCAGGTCGACGTCCACGTCGTTGTCCAGCGCGTCATCACCGGTCTTGGGCTTGGATTCGGGGGGCACGTCCACCGGGCGGCGCACGCGGGGCAGTTCCACGGGCTGTTCAGCACCGCATTTTGGGCAGATCGCCGGATTCTTGTTCAGATCGTAGAAACGGGCGCTGCAGGAGACACAGACACGTTTGGTGCCGAGGTTGGACTGAGCCATCTTGAACCTGTCGATCCTGTTTTTGAATGATGAATGGAGCCACGGTATCCGGAAGTGGCAAAAGGCGCAGCCCCATGCCAGTTTGTGCGCCGCCTGTCAAACACGGCTGCATGCACCGGCAGGGGGATCATGCCGATCTGTGATTGACTTTGCCACCCGGAATACGGAATTGGATGCGTTATGAAAACCGATCATGCCCCTTCTTCCGTCCGCGCGCTGACGGTTACGGCCCCGCGTGCGCCCCTGTCCGGTTCGGTCCATGTGCCGGGTGACAAGTCGATCAGCCACCGTTCGCTGATGTTTTCCGCCCTTGCGCGCGGCACGACGCACATCACCGGCCTGCTGGAAGGCGAGGACGTGCTGCGTACCGCCGATGCCATGCGCGCGCTGGGCGCCAGCATAACCCGCAACGGGCCGGGCACATGGACGGTGCAGGGCTGCGGACTGGATGGTCTGGGTGAACCCGCCGATGTGCTGGACATGGGCAATTCGGGCACGGCGGCGCGCCTGCTGTCGGGCATTCTGGCCAGCCACGGCTTTACATCGGTCATGACGGGGGATGCCAGCCTGCGCGGCCGCCCGATGAAGCGCGTCATGGACCCGCTGGCCGCCACGGGGGCCACCTTCCTTGCGCGCAGGGGCGGTCGCCTGCCGCTGGCCATTGCGGGCAACGCCAATCCGCCGCCGCTGTCCTACCGGCTGCCGGTGGCCTCGGCGCAGGTCAAGTCCGCCGTACTGCTGGCCGGGCTGAACGCGGTGGGCGAGACCCGGGTGGAAGAACCCGTGGCCACCCGCGACCATACCGAAAACATGCTCCGTCACTTTGGCGCGAGCGTGCGGGTGGAGCCGATGGGGGCCGGCGGGCGCGTGATCACGCTGCAGGGGCGGCCGGATCTGGTGGCGTGTGACATCGTGGTGCCGGGGGACCCGTCCTCGGCGGCGTTCGTGCTGGTGGCGGCCCTGCTGGTGCCCGGCTCCAGGGTCAGCGTGCCGGGCGTGGGGCTGAACCCGCTGCGCACCGGCCTGTTCACATCCCTGCGTGAGATGGGGGCGGACCTCGTGATCAGCAACGAGCGCGTGGAGGGGGGTGAGCCGGTGGGCGACATCACCGCCACGGCCGGCAGCCTGCATGGCGTGGACGTGCCCGCCACCCGCGCGCCGTCCATGATTGATGAATATCCTATCCTTGCGGTTGCGGCGGCACATGCTAACGGCCAGTCGCGCTTTCGCGGGCTGGAGGAACTGCGCGTGAAGGAAAGCGACCGCCTGGCCGCCACCGTCGCCCTGCTGGAAGCCAACGGCATCCGTGTCGAGGTGGTGGGTGATGACATGATCGTGCATGGCACCGGCGGCGTTATTCCCGGTGGCGGGCTGGTCCATACCCATATGGACCACCGGCTGGCCATGAGCGCCATCATCATGGGGCTTGCGGCGGCCCGGCCGGTCTCGGTGGACGATACGGCCTTCATCGACACCAGCTTCCCCGGCTTTGTCACCCTGATGAACAGCATCGGCGCGGGACTTGGGGCATGACGCGGCGGCTGGTCATCGCGGTTGACGGGCCTGCCGCCGCGGGCAAGGGCACGCTGGCGCGCAGGCTGGCACAGGCGCTGGACCTGCCCTATCTGGATACCGGGCTGCTGTACCGCGCCACGGGCCGGCGCATGATCGATGCGGGGCTGGACCCCGCCACGGCAGCGGCGGAGGAATTTGCCGCCTCGGTCGGGCTGGAAGATTTGAGCCGCACCGACCTGCGCGTGCCGGAAGTGGACCGGGCGGCAAGCCTGGTGGCCAGCCAGGCGGCCGTACGCCGCACGCTGGTGGATGTGCAGCGCCGCTTTGCGGGTGCGCATGGCGCCGTGCTGGATGGGCGCGACATTGGCACGGTCATCTTTCCCGACGCCACGGTCAAGCTGTTCATTACCGCATCCCCCTACACCCGCGCCGTGCGGCGGTGGGAGCAGATGGCGCCCAACCCCGACGTGCCGGACCGCGCGGAGCAGATCGCCCGCGTGGAGCGCGAAATCGCCGCCAGGGACGCGGCGGATTCCAGCCGCGCCGTCGCCCCCCTGCGGGCGGCCGAGGACGCCGTGCATATCGGCACCGACCATCTGAGTGCGGATGAAGTCCTGGCCGAAGCGCTGCGCATCGTTGCACGCATGACGCGCTGAAGCGCTTTTGTGCGGGAACCATGCGCCGTGACCATGGTTTTTATTGACATACGCCATCCATAGGGTGTCTGTGCTCAACGGTACATGCCCCATGCGCACGCGCGCGGGGCGTGGCGTCACATTATTGGCCGTCAGGCGTGCCGCGACCGTGTCGGGGCGTTTTCGCCGGGCAAGCCGTTCCCATGGCCGCGTGCATGCGGGCAGGCGGGGGCGCAGGATTGTCCACATTCGCCCGCGTGGTGACATGTGGTTACAGGATTTACGAGTAGCTCATGGCTTCAGCCACAACACAGCCCGTCGCCGACCATAAGGGTGGCGAGGACTTTGCCGCCCTTCTTGAGGAAACCCTCGGTCGGGATTCCGCCTTTGACGGTTCCGTTGTCACGGGTCGCGTCGTCCGCCTGACGGATGAATTCGCGATCGTCGATGTCGGCCTGAAAAGCGAAGGGCGCGTCGCCCTTAAGGAATTCGGCCCGCCGGGTGTTACCCCCGATGTCAAGCCGGGTGATGTTATCGAACTGTTCGTCGAGCGGTACGAAGATCGTGACGGGTCCATCGTCCTGTCGCGTGAGAAGGCCCGCCGCGAGGAAGCCTGGTCGAACCTGGAAAAGGCGTTCGAAAGCAACCAGCGCGTCAACGGCACTATCTATGGCCGCGTCAAGGGTGGCTTCACGGTCGACCTCGGCGGTGCGATGGCCTTCCTGCCCGGCTCACAGGTCGATATCCGCCCCGTGCGCGATGTCACCCCGCTGATGGGCGTGCCCCAGCCCTTCCAGATCCTGAAGATGGACCGCGCGCGCGGCAACATCGTCGTCTCGCGTCGCGCCGTGCTGGAAGAAACCCGTGCGGAACAGCGCAGCGAGCTGATCCAGGGCCTGAAGGAAGGCATGATCCTTGACGGCGTGGTCAAGAACATCACCGATTACGGTGCGTTCGTGGACCTGGGCGGCGTCGATGGCCTGCTGCATGTGACCGATATCGCATGGAAGCGCATCAACCATCCGTCCGAAGCGCTGCAGATCGGCCAGCCGGTCCGCGTGCAGGTCATCCGCTTCAACCCCGACACGCAGCGCATCTCGCTGGGCATGAAGCAGCTTGAGGCCGACCCGTGGGAGAACGTGGCGATCAAGTACCCGCCGGGTGCCCGCTACACCGGTCGCGTCACGAATATCACCGATTACGGTGCATTCGTGGAGCTGGAGCCGGGCGTCGAGGGTCTGGTGCACGTGTCCGAAATGTCCTGGACGAAGAAGAACGTCCATCCGGGCAAGATCGTCGCCACTTCGCAGGAAGTCGATGTGATGGTCCTGGATGTGGACAGCGCGAAGCGCCGCATCTCGCTGGGCCTGAAGCAGGTGCAGCGCAACCCGTGGGAGCAGTTCGCCGAGGAACACAAGGTTGGTTCCGTGGTGGAAGGCGAGATCCGCAACATCACCGAGTTCGGCCTGTTCATCGGTCTGTCCGCCGACATCGATGGCATGGTTCACATGTCCGACCTGTCGTGGGACGAGCCGGGCGAAGTCGCCATGAGCCATTACGAAAAGGGCCAGGTCGTGAAGGCCAAGGTTCTGGACGTGGATGTGGAGAAGGAGCGCATCTCGCTCGGTATCAAGCAGCTGCATGAAGATCCGGCCGCCGATACCCTGAGCAAGGTGCAGAAGGGCGCTGTCGTGACCTGCATCGTGACCGCCGTTCAGTCGAACGGCATCGAGGTGAAGGTTGACGATGTGCTGACCGGCTTCATCCGCCGTGCGGAACTGGCACGCGACAAGGCCGACCAGCGTCCGGAGCGTTTCGCCGTTGGTGAGCGCGTCGATGCGAAGGTTGTCTCGGTTGACCGTGCGGCCCGCAAGCTGGCCCTGACCATCCGTGGCCGTGAGGTCGAGGAAGACAAGCAGGCGATCTCCGACTACGGTTCGTCCGACAGCGGTGCGTCGCTGGGTGATATCCTGGGTGCCGCGATCCGTCGCCGTAACGCCGAGGGCTGATCCCGCGTCATGGCCCGGTCCGCCTGTGCGGACCGGACCCTGCGTGAAAGGGGGCGGAGCAGGAATGCACCGCCCTTTTTTATTGGATTGCGCAAGGTCTGGCACCGCCCCATGGACCATGCCGTGCCGGAACAACAGATCCTGTATGTCGGATGGACGTGATGGGCTGCTCTTTTGCACGGGGCAGGGAAGCAGCGTGCGGTGCTTGTGAACCGTCCAGCAGATCAAGAAAATTTTTTGGTGAAGCTGTTTTCAAAAAGCTGCAAGGAATACCGCCTTTCTGAAAAAAGGCGGCACCCAAAAACTTTTATTATTTAAAAGATATCCTGCTACGGCGCAGTGGCGGGCCCCTTGATGATGGTGGCCAGATCGGCCGGGCGGACCCATTTGCGGAAGGCATCGCGGATGGCGATGGCATCCATCGTATAATAGGCCTGTGCCGCGATATCGTTCTGGTTGAGGGGCAGGCCAAGATTGCTGAAATGCAGGTAACTCTCGGCAATCGTGTCAAGGCTGGCCGATTGCAGGCTCAGGCTGCGCAGCAGGCCGGCGCGTGCCATTGTCAGTTCATCCTCGCTGACAGGTTCGGTCTGCATGGTGATCAGGTCATGCACGGCGGCGTTTCGCGCGGCGGCGACCTTGTCCGGGTCCGCCCCGAAGGAAATGCTGTAGGCGCTGCGATGGCGCTTCCATGTCAGGTGGCTGCGCACGGTATAGACATAGCCGGTGCGCACCCGCAGGTCGCGGTACAGGCGCGAGGAGAAGCCCGACCCGAGGATTTCATTGCCCAGGTTGAGGGCGAAATGCTCCGGGTCATCAACCGTTATGCCCAGGCTTTCAGGCAGCGACACGGTCGCCTGCATGCTGGAGGGATCTGGCACATGTGTAACGCGTGCGCGGCTGTCCGGCCGGGGCGGCAGGTCGACCAGCGGCGTGGGGCCAATGGCCTGCCACGGGCCAAAGGCGCGGGCAATCGCCCGGTAGGCGGCATCGGGGGTTATGTCGCCCGTGATGACGATGGTGGTCAGGTCCGGGCGGTAGGCGGCCCCCCAGAAGGCACGGCAGTCCGCCAGTGTCAGCTTCATGACCTGTGCCGGGCTGGCCTGCCGCAGCGAGGGATCGCCCGGCGGGGACACGGCCGCCTGCAGCGCGCGGCCAAACAGGTAGTCGGGCGAATGCAGCAGGCCGGACAGGGAGGCGGCGGTATTGGCGCGCACCACCCTGAACGCCGCTTCGGGCAGGGAAGGGTGCAGTTCGTTTTCCGCCAGCAGGGCCAGGCCCCGTTCAAAATCCGGGGTCAGGACGTTCAGGCTGAATTCGGCCCCGGCGCTTTCGGTGGCGGCAATGTCGTCCAGTGCCTTCTGCAATCCGATCCGGTCATGGGTGGTGCTGCCGTAATGGAACAGCTCGTCGGTAATGTCGGCAATGCCTTCCTTGCCGGGTGGTTCCTCCATGTCCTCGTTCTGGCGGATGATGCCATACAGGTTGATGGTATGGCTGACGGCGGCGGGGCGCACGATCAGCTTCAGGCCGTTGGGCAGGGTGAAGGTCGTGGGCCGTACGGCGGGCACCGGGGGGCGGATGCTACGCAGGCTGGCATTGGCCCAGTCGGGCAGGCTGACAGGATGGTCGGGTATGCTGGCAAAGGATTCGGAACCGCCGAATCCCTTGCCGGCCGCCGTATGGCCGCCATCGCGCGGGGTCAGGATGGCGGTAACGGACTGCTGCGGGTCCAGCACCTGCCGGGCCAGGCGGTTGACATCTTCCGGTGTGACGGAAGCGAAGGCGGCCGCCTCGTCATCGGGTGATTGCAGGCCCATGATGGCCAGGGCTTCGGACCAGCTTTCCGCAAGGCCCGCAATGCTGTTGGCGGCAAAGCCAAGCTGGGCCAGTTCCTTGCGCTTGGCGGCATCGACCAGATCGGCGGGTACGCCGTTTTCACGCAGGCCACGCAGGATGTCCTGCATCCGTGCCTGAAGGGGGCCGGGCGCGCTGCCTTTGGGGAAGGCGGCAATGGCAATGCCGATGCCGGCATCCGCCTTGGTAATGAAGTCAAAGCTGGCCAGCAGCGCATGGCCCTGTGGCACCAGTTCATACAGGGCACCACGCTGGCTGGACAGCACATCGGACAGGATGCGTGCCGTGGCGAAGTCATGGCTGTTCTGTCCCGGCATGCGGCTGGCTATGGCCATCAGCCCCATCGGGTAGTCGGTCGGGAAATGCAGGGTCTGCGCATGGAGCGGGCCGGGGCGGATTTCGGGGCGCGGGGGCAGCCTGCGGGCGGGAATGGCGGCAAAGGCCGACCTGACAAGGGCCAGCGTGCGGGCGGGGTCCACATCGCCGGTAATGACCAGTATGGCGTTGTTGGGGGCATACCAGTCCCGGTAGAACCGGCGCAGCAGGGTGGTATCCGTCCTGTCAAACGACGGGCGCGTGCCCAGCGCATCATGTTCGTAGGGCGTTCCGGCAAACAGGATGGACTGCAGCCGCGACAGGTAGACATAGCCGGGGCTGGACATATCGCGTGAGACTTCCTGCTCGATCGCTCCGCGTTCATGCGCCCAGTCATCCGCCGCCAGTGTCAGGCCGTCCATCCGCAGGGCTTCGATGTGCAGCAGCACATCCAGGTTTTCGGCCGGGGCGGTGTAGAAGAACTGCGTCACGTTTTCCGTCGTGTCGGCATTGTAGCTGCCGCCCAGTCGCGCGCCGATGGCGGCAAGCTGGTCACGGTCCAGCCCGCTGCTGCCCCGGAACATCATGTGTTCCAGCGCGTGTGCCGTGCCGGGAAAGCCCGCCGGCGCCGCGGCCGAACCGGCAAGGTAGTTGATTTCGGTGCTGACCACCGGCGCCAGCCGGTCCGGCACGATCACCACCCGCAGCCCGTTGGGTAACGTGGCGCGCAGCGGCATGTCGGGCTGGATCTGTACCGTCGCGGGCGTTGCGGCCCGGGCGGGGACTGCCTGGCCGGATTGCAGGCAGCCTGCACATAACAGGAAGGAGAGGGGGAATGTCTTGCGGAACAGGCGTGCTATCATGGCGGCAAGATTACGCTGCTTTATGTGTGTCGGCCAGTTCGGCCGCCCGTAATGGTGCCAGAAAGGATGGAAACATGTCTGTTGCCCAACCGGATACCGCGCGCATGACGGAGCGTGTCCGCCATGTCATGGAGACCGCCGTGCAGACAGGCCGGCTGGTCGGGGCAGTGGTGCTGGTGGCGGTGGACGGCCAGCCCGTGGTGACCGAGGCCGTGGGGCTGGCGGACCGGGAACGGGGCCTGCCCATGCGGGCTGATACCGTCTTCCGCCTGGCTTCGCTGACCAAGCCGGTGGTGACCGCCGCAGCCCTTGCCCTGGCCGAGCAGGGGCTGCTGGACCTGCATGCCCCGGTTACCCGTTACCTGCCGGATTTCAGCCCGGCCCTGCCCGATGGTGGCGCGGCGGTCATCACGCCGCATCAGCTGCTGACCCATACCAGCGGGCTGACCTATGGCTTTTCCTTCCCCCGGGATGACAATCCCTATACCCGCGCCGGTGTATCGGACGGCATTGCGGAGCCCGGCGTTTCACTGGCCGACAATCTGGCCCGCCTGGCCACGACCCGGCTGGTGTTCGCACCGGGCCGGGGATGGAGCTATTCGCTGGGGCTGGATGTGATGGGGGGTGTGATTGAAAAAATAACCGGCCAGCCCCTGCCGGATGTGGTCCGGCAGCATGTGGGTGCCCCGCTGGGCTGGCGGCAGACCGGATTCGCGCCGCCCGCGCGTGACAATCTGGCCGCGTGTTATGCCGATGCCCGGCCCATGCCGCTGCTCATGGGGGAGACCTACGTGCTGCCCCGCCAGCTGCCCGGTGGCGGGGTCGGGGAAATCCGCTTCGCACCCGACCGGGTCTTCAATCCGGCCTCCTATCCCTCTGGTGGTGCGGGCATGGTGGGCACGGCAGGGGAATTCCTCGCCTTTCTTGAAGCGCTCCGGCAGGGGGGTGAGGGGCTGCTGGCTCCTGCCTCCGCTGCCCTGTTCGGTCGCAATGCGATTGGCGATGTGGACATGGGGCCGCTTGCACGCGGGCGGCGCTTTGGCTACGGGGGGGCGGTCATAACCGATCCCGTTGCCGCGCGCACGCCACTCAGCCCCGGCAGTTTTACATGGGGGGGTGTGTACGGGCACCAGTGGGTGGTGGACCGGGCACGCGGGATAAGCATTGTCATGCTCAGCAATACCGCGCTGGCCGGGATGGCAGGCAGCTACCCCGATGCGGTTGTCGCCGCCGTGTATGGTGGATAACACTACGGACCACGAGGGGTGTGAGGAGACCGGGAACAGTCATGTCATTTGGTGAACGCGTCAACCAGTTCGATTCCTGGCTGCTGGACCGGATTTTCCAGCCTTTTGCCGATGCCCTGCCCGATCGCCTGACGGCGATGGAAATGGGCATGAGTTTTCAGGTCGGCTCGATCGTGCTCTCGGCGGCGTCCATATCCGCCCTGCTGGTGCTGGAAGGGATGACACTGGACAATGTGATCACCAACCTGCTGGGCTGGTTTTTCGAGGTCATATTCTATATCGGCATCCACCGCCTGCGCAGGCTGGTCAGGCCGGGGTACCAGAATCCGCTGCGCCTCATGCTGGCGGGCATGCGGCCCATTTCCATCCCGTTTGCAGGATATGCGGTCTATCAGGCCGTCACGGCGGAGCGGGCCTATGAACTGGCGCTGTGGTTCAATTCCCTCTCGCAGCTTGTATTCGTGGCCGGGATCTATCTCATCTCGTGCAACATTCCGCCGCCGGGGCACCGGGCGCGCCAGACCAGCTTTGGCCGTGGGCCGCTTCCCAACGAGATTGGCTGAAGCGGCCTGAAAAGCCTGCCCGGATAACATCCAGCCATCACAAGAAAGTCCTTGGTGAAGCTTTTTTCAAAAAGCTTCGAAAAACACCGCCTTTTTGAAAAAAGGCGGCACCCGAGGACTTTTATCATCTTTCATCGGCGTTTTTGTGAAAATGCCGGATCAGAAATCCACGCACCGTCCCTTGACCGTCCAGTCCCCGTAGCGCGTCGGTTCCGGCCCCTTGGGGCCGCCACGCTCATCAGGTTCGGCGGGCTGTTTCAGCAATGCGGCTTCCTTGGCCGCTTCATCCTGCGCTGTATCAGCCGCAGGGGCGGGGGCGGGGGTCTTGTCCTTGCTCATGAAGCCAGTTTCCGCCCAAGGACAGGAAACTGGCAAGCCCCAAAACCCGTGCGGGCGCATGGGTAGCGCGTTGTTGATGGGCCGTTACTGGTGCTCGGACTGGGCAATGCGCTGCTGCACCGTCATGCGCCACGGGGCATCTGGCGGGGCTGCGTCCAGCGCACGGCGGTACAGATCGGCGGTTTCAGGCGAGATATGGCCGCCATCGGCCATCATCTGCGCTTCCGCCGCGCGGGCGGCCAC
The DNA here is from genome assembly GCF_011611525.1 of Komagataeibacter rhaeticus. Classification (NCBI taxonomy): domain Bacteria; kingdom Pseudomonadati; phylum Pseudomonadota; class Alphaproteobacteria; order Acetobacterales; family Acetobacteraceae; genus Komagataeibacter; species Komagataeibacter rhaeticus. The sequence goes on along the minus strand of NZ_CP050139.1, from coordinate 2,494,125 downwards.
TTCCGGCTCGAACTTTTGGGCAATTGCCTCACGCCATGCCTGGGCTGCGGCAGCGTAATGGTCGCGCCCCGCTTCCGCCTGGCCCAGCAGCACATACCCCTGGAACAGGCTGGGATCACCCGGTGGAATCAGTTTGAGCTGGTCACGCAGCCGGTCGATGATCGCGTCATTGCGGTGGTCTTCCTGCTTGAGGGCCGCAAGGCGCGGGGCCAGCGGCTGGGCTGGAAGCTGCGGGTGCCCCACGGTCAGGTACAGCGCCACGGCCGCGACCGGCAGGCCAAACAGCGCCGCCATTATGGCCATGGTGGAGGAGGAGCGGCCCGCCCTTTCGGCGGGCAGCAGGTCAACACCCAGCAGGCGGCGCTGGATTTCCAGCCGTGCGCTGTCATGCTCGGATGGCGCGATCATGCCCTCGGTCAGGTCACGCTCCAGTTCGGCAAGCTGGGCCTGATGCAGGACAAGGGCGGTTTCGCGTTCATCGCGCAGCAGCGTGGTGCGGCGGAACGACAGCAGCGCGGGCAGCAGCGCAATCACGCCAAGTAGGCAGATACCAATCCAGATCATGTCACTCTCGGCGTGTTTCGGTCAGGTCTGACAGGCGGCGGCGCTCTTCATCACTCAGCGGTGCCGGGGTGGGGGCGCGTGGCCTGCGGAAGGTCCACCACGCAACGCCAATGCCAATGCACAGGGCCAGCAGCGGCATGATCCACAGCAGCAGCGTGCCTATGGTCAGCGGTGGTCTGAGGCGGATGAAATTGCCGTAGCGGCTGACCATCCACGCCATGATCTGCTGGTTGCTTTCCCCCTTGGCCACATGTTCGCGCACCACATGGCGCAGGTCACGGGCCAGGTCGGCGCTGCTGTCCTCGATCGATTCGTTCTGGCAGACAAGGCAGCGCAACTGGGCGCCAATGGCCTCGGCACGCTGTTCCTGTGCCGGATCGGGCAGCATTTCGGACGGGTCATCCACCGCCATGGCCATAAACGGGGCGAACAGCAGGCAGGCCAGCAGGGCCAGCACGCCGCCACGGCGCGGGAACGGGTTCTTCATCATGACTTCAGGCTGTCCGCCAGCGGCATGATCGTGCGGGTGATCATGGTTTCGGTAATGGGGGAGGCGGTATGCCAGCGGATCACGCCGCCGGGGCCGATCAGGAAGGTTTCCGGCACGCCGGACACGCCCCAGTCAATGGCCGCCAGCCCGTCCCGGTCGGCGGCGATGCGGGCATAGGGGTTGCCTGCGCGCTGCACGAAACCTAGCGCGTGTTCAGGCCTGTCCTTGTACGCAATGCCCCATATGGGCAGTTTTTCCTTCAGCGCGTTGAGCACCGGCATTTCGGCCACGCAGGGTATGCACCAGGATGCAAAATAGTTCACCAGCACCGGCGCCTTGAGCGCGCGCAGGTCCTGCGCGGAAAAACCGCTGCCCGGTGCCTGGTCGGGCAGGGCGAAGTCGGGCACGGGGCGGTTCAGCGCCGGGGCATGGATGTCATGCGGGTCGAACGAGCCTTTTGTCATGCCCGACAGCATGCGCCAGAAGCCCACGCCCACACCGCCCGCCACAACCAGCGGGGCGGCCATGAGCAGGCGGCGGCGGGTGGGAGAGGGAGGCTGCCCGCTCATTGTACCACCACCACATCAACCGTTTTCGCCCGGCGCGGCGCGCCCACGCGCACCCGCCGGTCGGACAGTGAAAGCGCGCCGCCAAACGCCATGATCAGCCCGCCCAGCCACATCCACGGCGCCAGCGGGTTGTAATGCAGGCGCAGCACATAGGTCGGGTTGGCGTCATCGCCATGCCTGTCACCCAGCACGCCGTAAATATCCGCCAGCAGGTTGGTATGGATCGCCACTTCCGTCGTGGTCTGGTGCTGGCTGGCAAAGGTGCGCTTGGAGGGGTGCAGCGTGGTGATCAGGCGGCCATTGTGGCGGACCTCGATGGTGGCGACCAGCGCACTGTAGTTGGGGCCTTCCGCCGGATGCACGTCCGTGAGCGTCCAGCTGTCACCGGCCAGCATCTCGCTCTGGCCCACATGCACCTCCACAATCCGGTGCGCGGCCTGTGACATGCCGGCAATGCCCAGCACCACAATGCCCACGCCCGCATGCGCAAGGGCCGCGCCAAACACCGCGCGCGGCAGGCTGCGCGCGCGCTGCCAGCTATAGGCCAGCGGCTGGCGGAACAGGCGCAGGCGTTCGGCAATATCGGCCAGGCTGGAGCAGATCACCCATACCGCCGTGGCCGTGGCCAGCACCGGCAGGATGTCCCGCATCCGGACCGTGGCGAGTACAAGTGCCACCAGCGCCACACAGGCCGCCCACCACAGACGCCGCAGCACCGGCCACATCTGCGCGCGCTTCCACGGCACCATGGGGCCGAACCCCATGAATACCATAAGCGGTATGGCCAGCGGGATGGTGGTTGCATCAAAGAAAGGCTTGCCGACCGAAATCGTCTTGCCGAACAGAAGCGACATGAAGGGGGGGTACATCGTGCCCGTCAGCACCACCGCGCAGATGGAGCACAGCAGGATGTTGTTGAGCACCAGCAGCCCTTCACGCGAGACGGGGGCAAACAGCCCGCCCGTGGTCAGTTGCGGCGCGCGGATGGCGAACAGCAGCAGCGAGCCACCAATGACAAGTGCCAGCAGCCCGAGGATGAACACGCCACGCGCCGGGTCATTGGCAAAGGCATGCACGGAATTGAGAATGCCCGAACGCACAAGGAACGTGCCCGAAAGCGAGAACGAGAACGTACCGATGGCCAGCAGCACGGTCCAGATCTTCAGCGCCTCGCGCTTTTCCACCACGATTGCCGAATGCACCAGCGCCGTGCCCGTCAGCCACGGGATCAGGGATGCGTTCTCCACCGGGTCCCAGAACCAGTAGCCACCCCAGCCCAGTACATAATACGACCACCACGACCCCATGGCGATGCCACAGGTCAGGAAGCACCATGCCGCCACCGCCCACGGGCGCACCCAGCGGCCCCATGCGGCATCGACCCTTCCTTCGATCAGGGCGGCGATGGCAAAGGCGAAGGGAACGGCAAAACCGACATAGCCGGTGTAGAGAATGGGCGGATGGAAGGCGAGGCCGGGGTCCTGCAGCAGCGGGTTCATGCCCTGGCCATCCAGCGGGGCAGGCCACACGCGGGCAAACGGGTTGGAGGTGGTGAGGCAGAACAGTTCGAACCCCGCCGCAACCCCGCCCAGTACCGCAATCACGCGCGCCTGCAGCGCGGAAGGCAGGTTACGCCCGAACAGGGCCACCGCGCCACCACATATGGACAGGATCATCGCCCAGAGCAGCACCGAGCCCTCATGGTTGCCCCATACGCCGGTGATCTTGTACAGCAGCGGCTTGCTGACAGCACTGTTGGCCGCCACGTTCTGCACCGAAAAATCGTTGGTGATGGCGGCATGGATCAGGCAGGCGAATGACGTGATCAGGGCCAGCATCTGCCCCACCGCCAGCGCGGGCGCCAGTGCCATCAGGCGCGCATCACGCCGGTTCGCGCCAATCAGGGGCAGGATCGCCTGTCCGGCGGCCATGCAGCATGCCAGCGCCAGGGCAAAATTTCCAAGTTCCGGGTTCATCGCGGATGTCAGTTTCCGTCAGGTGTCTGGGTGGCCGGTTTCTTCGGGGTGTCGGCCGCCGTCATGGTGTTCCAGCTTGCCGCATCCGGCGCCTTGCCAAAGCGCGGGTCCCACTTGCCGCTGCGGCGCAGTTCCTCGGCCACTTCCTTGGGCATGTAGGTCTCGTCATGCTTGGCCAGCACCTCACTGGCGCGGAAGGTACCATCGGGGTTGACGGTACCGACCGCCACCACGCTCTGCCCCTCGCGGAACAGGTCGGGCAGGATGCCTTCGTAGCGCACGGTCACGGCGGCCTGGCCGTCGGTCACGTCAAACAGGTTGACCGGCGTGTCCTTCACCTTTTCACGGTGCACGCTGCCCGCCACCACCATGCCGCCCAGGCGGATGGTGCGGTCGGCCGGTGGCGGCTTGGCGTGGACCTGCGAGGGCGCCATGAAGAACACGATATTGGAGGAAAAGGCATTAAGGGTGAGGGCGGCGGCGGAACCAAGTCCGATCATGCACGCCACGACCAGCCACAGGCGTCGGCTCTTGCGTGTCATGACGGCTGGCGGGTCCGGGGCTGTTCAATCGCGGCCAGGCGCTTGCGTGCCTGGCGCAGGCGGAAGGTTGCGTTGATGGACAGGATGGCGGCCACGCCAAGTGTCAGGCCATAGGCCGCGGCAATATAAGGCAGGTGGGTCATGCGGGGGCACTATCGGTGGTGGGGGTGGGCTGGGCGGCGGACTGGCGGCCACGGCTGGCGGCCAGAATGGTGCGGATACGGCTTTCCATGACCGAGGCACGCAGGCGCGCCAGCACGATGGCGCCAAACCCGAGCGTGAAGCCCAGCGTGGTCAGCCCCAGCGGCCACAGCATGGAGGTGGACATGGTCGGCGCCCCCGTAACCGTGATGCTGTCAGGCTGGTGCAGCGTGTTCCACCACTGTACGCTGAACTTGATGATGGGCAGGTCGATCGCACCGGCCAGCCCCAGTATGGCGGCGGCGCGGTAGCCGCGCTGCGGCTCGTCAAACGCACGGATCAGCGCGATATGGCCCAGATACAGGAAGAACAGCACCAGCACCGATGTCAGCCGCGCATCCCATACCCACCATGTGCCCCACATGGGTTTGCCCCACAGCGATCCGGTGGCCAGGCATACGGCGGTGATGGCAGCGCCCACCGGCCCGATTTCCACCGCCGCCAGATCGGCCAGCGGGTGGCGCCACACCAGTGACAGCAGCGAGCAGACAGCCAGACCCATATAGCCCGACGATGCCAGCCATGCGGTGGGCACATGCACGTACATGATGCGCACGCTGTCGCCCTGCTGCCAGTCGGCGGGGGAGAAGAACAGCCCCCACACGATTCCGGCCACCGACAGGACAAGCGCGGGCCATGTCAGCCATGGCTGCAGCTTCGCCCCCATGCGCAGGAAACGGCCCGGGTTGGCATAACGATGAAAAAGGTTACCGGTGCGTGCGGTAAGGCTCTGCGTTGCGTTCAAGGTTGATCCATCCGTGCCGGGGGCACCTGTCCCTGCAATGAAAGGGGTCAATGAAAATTTCCGCCATCACCCATGCGTGGCTGGGGGCTGACGATTTCCTGCTCTACACTATCGCGTTAAAAAAGACACGGCCAGTCCTGTCCCGTCATGGTACGGTCCCGCCACAAGAGGAGAAAACATGCTGTTTGCGATCATTTGTACCGACAAGCCCGCCAGCCTTGAAACCCGCAAGGCAACGCGTGAGCGGCACCTGGCCTATCTGGAGCGGTGGAAGCAGCACGTGGTGCATGGCGGCCCGCTGCTGGACGCGGAAAACCGCCCCTGCGGCAGCCTGCTGGTGGTGGACGTGGCCGACCGCGCCGCGGCGGAAGGCTTTGCCGTGGAGGACCCGTACGCCAAGGTTGATCTGTTCGAGAGCGTGGTGATCCGTCCGTTCCGTTCAGTTTTTCGTGATAGCCTGCGGGTGGAGTAGGAAACCGGTCATGGCGTACTGGCTGATCAAGTCCGAGCCGGATGCCTTTTCATGGGCCGAGCAGGTGGAAAACGGCGTGGAGCCATGGACCGGCGTGCGCAACCATCAGGCAAAGAAGAATCTGGCGGCCATGCGGGTGGGAGACCGGGCCTTCTTCTACCACTCCAACGTGGGGCGTGAGATCGTGGGGGTGGTCGAGGTGGTGCGCGCAGCCTATCCCGACCCTACGGCGCAGGCCGGGCAGTGGGTCTGTGTGGACGTGCGCGCCATAGGCCCCATGCCGCAGCCGGTTACGCTGGCTGCGATCAAGGCCGATCCGGCGCTGGCGGATCTGGCGCTGGTGCGGCAGTCCCGCCTGTCGGTGGTGCCGGTGTCGGATGCGCACTGGGCGCATCTGTGCCGCATGGGCGGCTGGAACAGCTAGGGCAGGCCAGCGTTTCATGCCTGCCGCCATGGTGATGCGCATTGCCAGAAGGCGGCCATGGTGCTGAAACGGTTGGCACTGCCGCATGGGCGTAGCGGCCGGCCCCTGACTGCGCGCGTTGCGGGCACGTGGCGGGACCGGCCCGTATTCTTACGGAAGATCAGGCGAAAGGCATTGTAATGAGTGCAGGGTCCGCGAACGAACTGGCACCGCTGACGCTGGACAGCGCGTGTATTGATGAACTCCAGCAGGCGCTGGAACGCGTCGAGGCCGGGCGCGGCGTGCTGGTACGCCTGGCGGACCTGATGGGTGGCGCCGTGGGGCAGGCGGCCATGCTGGGCATGCGCACGCTGGGGCTGGCCCCCGCGCTGCAGGCCCGCCTGCAATCCGCGACCGAAACCGCCATCAGGCGCGCATTCGACATCGCGGTGCTGGGCATGGACCGCCCGCGGGATATTTCGGTCACGGCGGGGACCCCCACATGGCGGGAGCCCGCACTCAGGGCGGCCGTGACCGTATCGGGGGCCGTAGGCGGGTTTACCGGACTGCCTGGCCTGATTGCGGATGTCGGCTTCACCACGCTTGCCATCATGCGCGAGATCGCGCGCATCGCGCGTGAGCAGGGGGAGGACCTGTCACAGGAGGAAGCGCGCGCCGCATGCCTGGAGGTTTTCGCCCTGCGTGCCTTCCCCTTTGGCGGCCCTAAGGGGCAGGGACAGGGGGAAGATAACGAACTGGGCTATTTTTCCGCCCGTGCCATGCTGCGTGGCCGCCCGGTCGTGATGCTGGTGAGTGAGGTCGCGACCCATTACGGGCTGGGCCTGTCGCGCAAATTCGCCCTGCAGATGATGCCGGTGGCGGGCGCGCTGTGTGGGGCGTCGCTCAACGCGGCATTCCTGTCGCATTATCGCGCGGTGGCGCAGGCGCATTTCACCATCCGCAGGCTGGAGCGGGAATACGGGCCGGAAGTACGCCGTACCGCCGCCGACCTGAAGGCCCATGCCGCCAGTCAGGCCAGCGAGAGTTAAGGGACTGTCTGGAAGCAGATGGTTGATAAGAAAAAGTAAAAGTTTTTGGTTGCCGCCTTTTTGAAAAAGGCTTCACCAAAAACTTTTGCTGATCCATTTCCCGTTCCGGTGGCAGGGGTCAGCCCTGCCGCTGCCCGGACGCGGCATCGGCCTTCAGCGTGAGGCGGACCTCGATCAGCCCCGCCACCAGCGCGAAGACGCAGTAGAACGCCAGCAATGTCTCCCATATTCCATGGAAACGGGGTGCTACCGTTTCCAGCAGGAGGGCGATCAGCGCAAAAATCACGAATATGCCCGGTAGTCCCATGGTTTTCTCCCTGTTGTCCGGATTCAGGCCCTGACGGGGGTGGGCGGGTGCCTGCCGCCAAGCACGGCTTCCACATTATCCACGGCCAGCATGCCCATGTCGGTCCGGGTCTCGGTCGTGGCGCTGCCTACATGCGGGGTCAGGAAGACATTGGGCAGTTCCAGGAATCGCGGGTCCGGGTTCGGTTCGTTGCGGTACACGTCCAGACCCGCCGCGGCAAGCTGGCCGCTGCGCAGCGCGTCGATCAGCGCATCCTCATCCACCAGCGCGCCACGGGCGGCATTGATGAAGATGGCGCCGCGCGGCAGGCGGGCCAGCAGGCCGGCGTTGATCATGCCGTCCGTCTCGGGTGATGCGGGCAGGTGCAGGCTCAGGATATCGCAATGCGGCAGCATGTCGGCCAGCGTGCCGAAATAGGTCGCACCCGCTTCCTGCGCGGCTGGCAGGCGGCGGCGGTTGGAATACAGTATTTCCATATCGAAGCCACGCGCGCGACGGGCCACCGCGCGACCGATGCGGCCCATGCCGACAATACCCAGCCGCTTGCCGCTCATGCGCGTGCCCAGCAGTTCGTCCATGGCCAGTGACCGCCCCCAGCCCCCGCGCATGAGCGTGGTATATTCCCCCGCCCGCCGGGCGGCCGCCAGCATGAGCAGGATGGCCATGTCCGCATTGCAGTCCGTCAGCACATCGGGGGTGTTGGTGACAATAATGCCGCGTGCGTGCAGGGCGGGAATATCCAGGTGGTCGGTGCCCACGCTTACGGTCGCCACCACCTTCACGCAGTCGGGTAGCTGTTTTACATCATCACCCTGTAGCGGCAGGCCGGTTGATGTCATGATGGCATCAGGCTGGAAGGCGCGCGCGGCATCCAGCAGTTCGCGCGTTGTCAGCCTGTGTTCGGGCGTGCCGGATATGGTAAAGCTGTGCGTGATGCGCTGCATGACCGCCGGGGTCTGGCGCTGGGTCAGCAGCAGGCGGGGACGGATATCGGACATATGGGGTATTTTCTCCTGATGAACGCGGGCATGCCGTGGTCCGTTATGGCCACAGGAGCATGCGAGAGGGTTATCCCAAGAACATGACGGGTCAAGACACGGTTCCCATCACGCCGGAGCTTATGCTGCGCGCTTACCGCATCGGCCTGTTCCCCATGGCGCCCGATGCCCGTTCGGACACGCTGGAATGGTTCTGCCCCGAAATGCGCGGCATCCTGCCGCTTGACGGTTTTCATGTCCCGCGCAGGCTCATGCGTACCGTGCTGTCGTCGCGTTTTGTCGTGGCGACCGATCAGGATTTCCCCGCCATCATGGATGGCTGCGCCGAACCCGCGCCGGGGCGTGAGAGCACATGGATCAATCCGCGCATCCGCAGCCTGTTCTGCCAGCTGCATGCCATGGGCCATGCCCATAGCGTGGAGGTGCGCCACGAAGGCCGGCTGGTGGGCGGGCTGTATGGCGTGGCCATCGGGCGCGCCTTTTTTGGGGAGAGCATGTTCAGCCGCCAGCGCGATGCGTCCAAGGTGGCGCTGGTCCATCTGGTGGCCCGGCTGCGGCTGGGTGGGTTCACCCTGCTTGATACCCAGTTCGGCACCGGTCATCTGGCCGGGTTCGGCGGGATCGAAATCCCGGCACGCGCCTATCTGCACGCGCTGGAACAGGCGGTGGAGCAGGCGGCCACATGGGTGGGCAACGGGCAGGACACGGTGGTGGAGGCCGCGATCCGCGCCCTGCGCGGAACATGACGCACCCATGCGGTTGACAGGGCGGTCCATGCGGGCTTCCGTCTGGGCAGATGAAGGGAAAGACGTGATGAAGCATGCAACGCCCCGCCCGCGATACAGGCGGGCATGGACGGGCGCAGGATTACTGGGGGTGGCGACGTTTGCGGCGGCCGTGACGGCAGGGGGCGGCCCGCGGCCCGCCCGCGCGCAGGATGCCCCGGGCGTTCATCCCCCGCTTACCCCCACACGGGATGTGCAGGTGGATTACAACGTCCAGCCCGATGGCGTGCCCGAACCCAAGGCCGTGCGTACATGGTTCGCCTATAATGGCGGGCTGATGCGAATCGACAGCCCGCAGGGCATGGGCGAGACGATCCTCAACCGCATGAGCCGCCAGGTCACCATCATCATCAACCCGCAGAAGGTCTACAGCCAGCTTGATGCGCGTTACGGCATCCGCAACCCCTTCCTGCTGGACCTGTCCATGTCCTTTGTCCGCAAGGGGGCATCGAGTGTGGCGGGTGTTGCCTGCACGCAGTGGGATGTCACGACAGACCAGGGCAACGCCACCGCCTGCGTGACGGAGGATGGCGTGGTGCTGCAGGAAATAGGCGTGGATGGTGACGGGCTGAAGGGTAAGCTGGAAGCGACGAAAGTCGTGTACGGCCCCATACCGGACAGCATGTTCCAGCCGCCGGAAGGCTACCGCAAGGTTGAGCCGCCCCCGCCGCCCGGCACCCCCGCCGGCAGGGACGCGAAGGGCGGATGAGGCCCCGCCGCCCGTTTTTCCAAGGCCCGTTTGAAGGATTGCATGAAGTGACACGACTGGCCCATGGCCTCCGCCGGACCGTAATGATGGGTGCCCTGCTGCTGGCGGGGCCGGGCTATGCCCATGCCGCCGATGGCGCGGCCCCCGATACCCAGACCCCGTATGTCACGCCGCAGAATGATGTGGATGTCAGCTACGCCATCTATCCCCCGCATGACACGAGTGCGGTCATGACGCAGCGCATGCGCTGGTCAGCCGGTACCATGATGCAGCGTGTCGATCCGGGCAATGCGGCAACCTACATGATCACCGACTACCATGCGGGCACGCTGACGGTGGTGAACGCCGACCAGAAGGTCAAGACCGTCATCCCCGCGCCCGGCGCGGCCAATGTGGCGATGGGCCAGCGCGCGCAGGGCAACTGGCTGCGCACCGGCGTGTCAAACGTCGTGGGCACGCCGTGCACCCTGTGGCAGACGCAGGATACCGACCAGCGCCCCAGCGAGATCTGTTACACCGATGACGGCGTGATGATGGAGGTCAGGCGCGATGGCAAGGTCATGGTAGAAGCGACATCCATCACCCGCGATCCCCAGCCCGCCAGCGTGTTTGCCGTGCCAGCGGGGCTGAAGGAACTGCACGCCGCCCATCCGTAACGGCCCGGTCCGCTTTGTGGCACGAAAAGGGCGCAACCTGCCCGTAAATCGCCACTGCGTTCCTGTTTAAGGGAGTCCGGCGGGGCGGCTTCTCCCGCCTGAGCGATACAGGAGCGCAGACAGGGTTATGAAAAACATACGAAGCATCGCAGCGGGTCTTGTGGTTCTCGCCGGGGTGGCCGGGGCCGTGCCACAGGCCCATGCCCATGGGCGCGGTGGCCCGGGTGATGCGTTTGTGGGTGGTCTGGTGGGCGGCATCGTGGGCGGGGTTGTCGGCGGTGCCATGATGGATGCCTACGGGCCGCCACCCCCGCCGCCGCCGGTCTATTACCGTCCCGCGCCGCCGGTGGTCTATTACGGGCCGCCTCCGCCCCCGCCGCCGGTCATGGCCTACGGCCCCTATGGGGGCGGCCCGGTGCGTCCGTATTACTGATTACGCCTGATGACCCGTTCCCGCCTGTAGCAGCAGGGTCGCAATGGCCTTGCGCACGGCGGTGACGTGGTTCGTCACCTTGACCTTGCGCCAGGCCTGGAGCAGGTGCCCGGTGGCATCGACCAGGAAGGTCGCGCGCTCGATCCCCATGTATTTGCGGCCGTACATCGATTTTTCCACCCATACGCCATAGGCTTCGGTCACATGGCCATCGCCGTCGGAGGCGAGGGGGAAGGTCAGGCCATGATCGGCCGCGAATTTTTCCAGCGCGGGCATCCCGTCACGCGATACCCCGATTACGCTGATGCCCTCCTTCTGCAGGTCGGCCAGTGCGGCCTCGAATTCGCACGCTTCCTTCGTGCAGCCCGATGTACTGGCCTTGGGATAGAAATACAGCACGAAGGGCTGCCCGCGCAGGCTGCCCAGGCTGACCCTGCGGCCACCGCTCGCGGCCATGTCGAAATCGGGAACCGCGCTGCCGGGTTCGGGAAAGGGGGGAGAAACCTTGCTCATGACCTGCCTTGCTGATCTGGCTGCCTGCGTCGCGCGTTGCCACAACGCGCGCAGGGGGCCGGGGTTTGTTGTGGCGCGTGATCATGCAACGCTTCCGTGCATGAGGGAACCGGGCCTGTCGCGCTATGGTTCGGGCGTATCGGCAATGGGCGGGACCAGGCGGTCGAATATGGCCGTGACAGCGGCAGCCATCCGGTCCATGCGCCGCAGCAGGGCGGCGGCGTCGGGCACATTGAACTCCCCGGTCAGGATTTCAAGGCTGGCGGCGGGTATGGTCTCTGGTATGTCCCGGCCGCAGATGATGCGGATCAGCCCCTGCAACGTCCGCCAGAACAGGTCGGCGCGGCGCAGCATGCCGGCATCATGCGCATCCATCTCGCCCGCGCGCGCCATGCGCAGCAGCGCCAGGCGCGTGGACGGACTGCGCGTGGCGGGCACGGCCGCCAGCAGCTGCAGCCCCTGTGCCACGAATTCCACATCCATCAGCCCGCCCCGGCGGCGCTTGATGTCCCACGGGCCGGAGGCGGGGCGTTCGCGCGCCAGGCGTTCGCGCATGTGGCGCACATCATGCAGGACCCGGGCGCGCGCCGGCGCGGTGGCATGGGGCCCCTCATCCAGCGCATGGGCGATTGCCGCGCGCAGTGCCCCCGCAAGCCGGGGCGGGCCTGCCACCACGCGGGCGCGGGTCAGGGCCATGCGTTCCCATGTCCAGGCCGATTCCGCATGGTAGCGGCGGAAGGCGGAAAGCGAGACCGCGACCGGTCCCTTGGAACCCGAGGGCCGCAGCCGCATGTCCACCTCGTACAGCGGTCCTTCCCGCCCCGGCGCGGTCAGTGCCGCGACAAAGGCATGGGCCAGGCGCACGTAATAGGTTCCGGCGGAAAGCGGGCGCGGCGGGATGCCATCGGCCGGGACCGATGCCGGGACCACGCTTTCCCCCGCATCGTCGGGGTGGTCGAACACCAGCATGAGGTCAAGGTCCGAGCACGGCATCATTTCATGCGATCCCGCCTTGCCCAGCGCCACGACCGCCATGGCCCCGCCGGGCACGCTGCCATGGCGGCGCCTGTGTTCGCGCGTGACCACCGCCAGCAGCCCGCGCATGACCGTGTCCGCCATGGCGGTGCGCGCACGGGCGGCGCGGTCCTCGCCCATGCGGTGTTCAAGACGGGCGACGGACAGGCGGAACTCTTCCCCGCAGACCAGCCCGCGCAGCACCGGCAGCACCTGCTCGGCCGTGCCGGCACCGGCCACATGCCGCCGCACCAGCGCGGTTGCGGTGCCCAGCGCGCCGGGGCCGTCCTCCATGTCCAGCAGCCCGTCCAGCGCGGAAGGGGTCTGCGCCAGATGGTCGGCCAGGAAGGGCGCGCAGTCGAGTACGGTCATGATGCGGTGGATCAGGACTGGGTTGCGTTCCAGCAGCGACAGGAACTGCACCCCCGCCCACTGCCGTTCCAGCAGGGCGTCAAAGCGGCGCAGTACCGCCAGCGGCTGCTGGCGGCTGCCGATCTCGGCCATGAGGGTGGGCAGGAGCCGGCGCAGCAGCTTGCGCGCGCGGTCCGAGCGCAGGGCGCGCAGGCGGTTGCCCTCCCAGCGGTTGAGGATGACGAGCGCATCATTGATGTCGCCTGCGGCGAAGCCGTGTCCGCGCAGGCGGTCGGCGGCATCGGCGTCCTCGGGGGCGATGGTCTGGTCCTCGGTGCCGCCTTCGGCGAACTGCTGGTCGAATATCCGCCGCGAGCGCTGCATGACCGCCAGCATGCCGCTGGCCAGTTCCCCCGGCACCGCTGCCAGCATGAAGGTGGCGAAGCGGGCGAATCCGTCCACAGTGTCGGGCAGGCTGTGGGTCTGGTGGTCCATGCGCATCTGCAGGCGGTGTTCGGCCTGCCGCAGCATGCGGTAATTGCGGGCCAGTATTGCGGACTGGGCACGTTCCAGCAGTCCCGCCCGCCGCAGCCGCCGCAATGCGCCCAGCGTGGTGGGGTCGCGCAGTTCGGGCCGCCTGCCGCCCCAGACAAGCTGCAGCGCCTGGGCCACGAACTCCACTTCGCGTATGCCGCCCTGGCCCAGCTTGACGTTCTGGCCCAGAAGCCATGCCGTGGCCGCGGCCGGATCACGGATGCGTTCGGGCGGCAGGCTGTCCAGATCGGCATGACCTGCGTTACGATGGCGGTCGATGCGGGCCTTCATGTCATGCAGGTCGTCGATTACCGCGAAATCCAGATGGCGGCGCCAGACGAACGGATGAATGCTTTTGAGGAAACGGCGCCCCGCCGTAATGTCACCCGCCACGGGGCGGGCCTTGGTCATGGCGGCGCGTTCCCATGTCCGGCCCATGCTTTCGTAGTACTGGATGGCGGCGGGAAAGGATACGGCGGCCGGTGTGGCGGATGGGTCCGGCCGCAGCCGCAGGTCCATGCGGAAAACGTAACCATTTGCATCTCGCGCTTCCATAAGGGTGACAAGATCGCTAGTCATGCGCACAAAGGTATGTCGCAGCCCCTCGTTACCGGGGTGGCGGTCCGGGTCGTACAGCACGATCAGGTCTATGTCCGAGGAGTAGTTCAGTTCCCGCGCGCCCAGCTTCCCCATCGCCAGAACCACGAAGCCGCTGCCCCGGCACGGGTTTTCGGGGTTGCGCAGCCGCAGCCGTCCCGTCTCGTGCGCATGCAGCAGCAGATGCCTGACCGCGGCCCCCAGCGCGTTTTCCGCCAGCTCGCTCAGGGCAAGCGTTACCTGTTCCAGCGTCCACGCGCCGCCTATGTCGGCCAGTGCGATGGCCAGGGCCGCCTGCCGCTTGGCTATGCGCAGATCTGCCATGATCCGGGCGCGGGGCATGGCGGGCGGCAGGGCTTCCAGCCCGTCCAGGATGCGGCGCGTGCAGGACTCCGCCCCCTCCGTCAGCAGGGCAAGGAACGCTGTGATGTCACGCTGCGCCAGGTCTGCCAGATAGGGGGCGTTGCCCCCCAGCGCATCGATCAGCGGGGCCGCGCCGGGCAGGGTGGTGACATCGGGCAGCCCCGCGCGGGCACAGGCCGCCGCCAGATGTTCATGCAGTATGGCCGCCCCCCGTCCATCTGCCGGAAGGGGCCAGGTGCATCCCTGCCACGACGGGTGCAGCACGGGGGAAGGCGGTATGGGCTGATCCATGGAAAGGGGTCCGGTAAAAGACTGGAAAGCCACGCAGACCTGCGCGATGGCGTAGCGTGGACGGCATGACGGAAGCCGGTCAACCCTCTACCCCGCCCCACCCCGCCCCCAGCCGCGTGCGCCGCGCGGTACTGGCGGGGGGCAGGGTGGTGATCTGGCTGGTGCTGCTGTGCATCACGCTGCCCGCCGTGCTGCTGCTGGTGCTGACGGTACGGCTTTCCGCAGGCCCGCTGGACATCACGCCCGCCGTCAGGCTGCTCATGCCCATTCCCGTGGCGCACGGGCTGAAACATGAGGATATTATCGGCGGCCTGTCGGCGGGGCATGTACGCATGGGCTGGAACGCGCTGCATGAAGGGCTGCGCGCACCGCTGGTGATATGGGTGGAGGACGTTGCCATCCGCCGCCGCAATGGCGAGATGGCGGACACGCTGCGACGCGGGCGCATCACCATTGACAGTCCGGCGCTGGCGCACGGGCGGGTGCGCATCCTGGAACTGTCGGCCTCGCACGGGCGGCTGCGTTTCGCGCGCAACCGGGAGGGCAAGTTCGGCCTCGATCTGGGGCCGGATACGCCCTACCCCTCGCTCAGGCCGCAGGAACCGCCGCCGGTGGATCTGGACGGGCTGCGCCAGGCGATCGTGTCCGACACGCATGTCACCTTTACCGACCGCAGGAGCGGGCGCACCTGGCGGCTGGGCGAGGCCGATGCCCGGCTGAAGATCGTAACCGATTCCGGCCAGAAGGGCATTACGGGTGATGTCCGGCTGGGGCTGGAGGGCAATGGCGAACGGCTGGTGCTGCATGGCACGGGCGAACATAGCGGCCCGCGACAGGTGGACTGGACCGTGGGGCTGGACCCGATCAGCCCCGCGGCCTTTGCGCCGGGACAGAAGGAAGTCGCCCCCCTGGACCTGCCGGTGGGGGGCAGCCTGCATGTATCTTTCCGTGATGGCGGGCGGGACATGCCCTTTCTCATGCCGCGTGATTTCAGCGTGCATCTGGAAGCAGGCAATGGCCAGGTCACCACGCGCAAGGCGGGGCAGTACCTGGTGGGGCAGGGCAGTGCCGACCTGGTGGGTGCGCTGGGCGCGGGACCGGCCACGGCGCCGCTGGATGGCCCGCTGCATGTAACGCTGAACAATTTCATGCTGCACCTGCGCGTGCCCGGCCACGCGGCGGATGACGATACGGGGCCGACGCTGGAGGCGAAGGCGGAACTCAAATCCACATCCGTATTCAACCCCAAGGCGGCGCAGGTGAACGTGGCGGCGCGTGCGCAGGCGCTGGATTTCGCATCGCTGGGGGATTTCTGGCCGCCGCGCGCCATGAAGGGCGCGCGGCGCTGGGTCACGCAGAACATCCCGCAGGGCCGCGTGCGCCAGTTCCAGATCAACATGGGGCTGGACAGCCATACGGGCTGGGGCGGGCTTGACCTGGTCTCGCTGGGCGGCACCATCGATGCCGATGACATGGAACTGCACTGGCTGCGCCCCATTGCACCCCTGCATGACATGGATGCCCATCTTACTTTCGATGGTCCGGACCAGATCATGATCCGCTTCGGCCATGCCTACCAGCTTGTAGATCTGGCGGACCGGCATGTGGATGCCACCGGTACCGGGCGGATCGAGGTCGGTCCCGGCTCCATGCTCATTACCGGCCTGAATCAAAAGGTGCAGGTGGGCGACATCAACACCACCCTGCTGGGCAATGCGCGCGATGTGCTGGCCCTTCTGGCCGAGCCACGGCTCAATGTGCTTTCGCGCCATCCCATGTCGTTTACCCACCCTGCCGGGCGGGCCAATGTGTCGCTGCACATTGCCCTGCCGCTTGATGCGCATGTGCGGCTGGACCAGATCGACCTGCGCAGCCATACCGACCTGGGTGGGGTGCATCTGGGCAATGTGGTGGTGGGCAGGCCGCTTGATAACGGCAATCTTGGCATCGACGCCACGACCAATGGCCTGCTGCTGCAGGGCACGGGCGTGCTGGCGGGCATTCCCTCCAGCGTGATCTACACCATGGATTTCCGCAGCGGGCCAATGGTCCATGCGGTGGAAAGCGCCAGCCTGCAGGGTCATGTAACCCCCGAAGGGGTGCGGCGCGCGGGCTTCGAGATGGGGGAACATTTCTCCGGCAATGCCCTGCTGAATGTGGATTACGACCGGTATGTGGGGGGCAGGGCGCAGGTTGATATCGACCTGGACCTGGACCGCGCGGCGCTGGCCATTCCCATCTGGTCCAAGAAGGTGGGGCAGGAGGCCAATGCCTCTGTCGAACTGCAACTGGACCACGGGCAGATCGCGGCGATCGAGAACATCCGTGCCGTGGGCCCGGACCTGCTGATCGATGGCCATGCCGAAACCGCGTCGGGCATGGCGCGCAGGCTGATCCTGCGCGGGTTCCGCGTCGGGCGGTCGGTGGGCAACGCCTCCGTCATGCTGCCCCAGCACGAAAGGGACCCCATCGGGGTCAATGTCGCGGCACAGGTGCTGGACCTCTCGCCGCTGGTCTCGTTCCAGACCGCGCCCGATCCCGCGGCCGCGGCCCGAGCGGCCGGCCATCAGGGCGGCAGCGGCTATCACATACCCGAAATGGCCACCGGCCGCGTCAGCAGCCCGCCCGGACGGCGGTGGGACCTGAATGTTGATGCCCAGACCCTGTATTACGGCCCGACCGACACGCTGACCAACGTGCACAGCCATCTGGAAACCAACGGCACGCGGCTGACGCGCGGCGTGCTGACGGTTGAAGGCCCGGTTGCCGCGACCGCCCACCTGACGCCGCAGGCCAGCAGCCGCGTGCTGGACGTGCATGTGGCAAGCCTGGGCGACCTGCTGCGGGATATGAAGGTGACCGACGAGATGCAGGGCGGCGTGACCGACATCAACGGCAGTTTTGATGACAGCACGCCGTCGGCCCCCTTTACGGGCAAGGTCACCATGGGGCCGTTCAAGCTGCGTAACGTGCCCGCCGTGGTCAGGCTGGCCAACAATGCCTCGATCTATGGCTGGCTGCGCGCGCCGCATGCGCCGGGCATGCAGATCGAGCAGCTTGCCGCCCCCGTCACGATGGATGAGGGCACGATCCACATTGCCGACGGGCTGGTCAGCAATGCCTCGCTGGGGGCAACCGTTTCAGGCGACGTGAACCTGGAGAAGAAGACGCTCAACCTGGATGGCACCATCATCCCCGCCTTTGCGGTCAATGCGGCACCGGGGCATCTGCCGGGCCTGCTGGGCTGGCTGTTCAGTCCCGAAAAGAATGGCGGCGTGGTATCGGCCACCTATCAGGTGACCGGGCCGATGGGCAACCCGGCGGTGCATGTGAACCCCTATGCCATGCTGCTGCCCGGCTTCCTGCGCAATGTCATGCACATCCATTAAAAGGCGTTTTTGCTGAAGCCGTGTGTGGAAAGCTTCGTGGCATGCCGCCTTTTTGAAAAAAGCGATATCCTGAAACTTTTTTATCAATGATCTGTCTGAATGGACAGATTACTTCGTAGCCGGTGCCGGGGGGCGGCCTTCCGTCGTGATACGGTCATGGCCGGGCAGGACGAACAGCACGGTCAGCAGCGAACAGGCGATGCACCCGGTCACGTACCAGTAGAACAGCCCCTCATGCCCGATCTGCTTGAACCACAGGGCCACATATTCCGCCGTGCCACCAAAGACCGATACGGTCAGCGCATAGGGCAGCGCCACCCCCAGCGCGCGCACGCGGGTGGGGAACAGTTCGGCCTTCACCACCGCATTGATGGATGTATAGCCCGAAATGCCCAGCAGTGCCGCCGTGACCAGCCCGAAGGCCGCGAGCGGGGAGTGTACGGTCGATAGTGCCTGCATGAGCGGCACCGTGCACAGGCACCCGATCACGCCAAAGGACAGCAGCAGCCGCCTGCGGCCCACCCGGTCGGACAGCGCGCCAAAGGCGGGCTGCACCAGTGCGAACACGGCCAGTGAGGCGGTGGAGACCAGTGTGGACTGCTCCTTACTCAGTCCCGCCGTGTTGACCAGGTATTTCTGCATGTAGATCGTGAACGTGTAGAACGCGACGGTGCCGCCCAGCGTCAGCCCGCACACCCCCAGTACCTCACGCGGGTGGTGCAGCAGCACGCGCAGGCCGCCATGGGCGTTTTTGTCGCGCGTGGCGGCACTGAACTGCTCGCTTTCCGCCATGCCACGGCGGAACCACAGGATGGACAGCGCCAGCAGCGCGCCAATGCCGAACGGCACCCGCCACCCCCATGCCCCGAGCTGGGCGGGGGAAAGCAGCACGAACTGCAGCACCAGCAGCACCACAAGGGCCAGCAGCTGCCCCATGACCAGTGTCACATACTGGAAGCTGGCATAGAACCCGCGCCGGGCCGGAGGGGCGATTTCGGACAGGTAGGTGGCACTCGCCCCGTATTCTCCCCCCAGGCTCAGCCCCTGCAGAAGGCGGGCGAACAGCAGCACGCTGGGGGCGGCAAGGCCGATGCGCCCATAGGTCGGGCAGACCGCGATGGCCAGCGAACCCGTGCACATGGCGATGATGGACAGGCTCAGCGCCGCCCGCCGCCCGTAACGGTCCGCCATGAGCCCCATGAGCCAGCCGCCCACCGGCCGCATGAGGAAGCCGATGGCAAACACCGCCGCACTGCGCAGCAGTTCCGTCGTTGCATTGCCGGGCGGGAAGAACGAACGGGCAAAATACATGGAAAATGCCGCGTAGACATACCAGTCGTAATATTCGATCAGATTTCCAGATGAGCCGGCAATAATGCTTCGTATTCTCTGCGCGGTCGTAAGGGCCCCGGTCCGGGGCTGGAAAACTGGCATGATGGCGGAAACCTATGGACGCGGATGGAGGACAGGGCGGAAAAAAAGGGCCGATCCTAATGGATCGTGGGGGGTGTGGCGGGCGTGCCGTCGTCGGGAATGACGGGGGTAAGGGCCTGCTCGTCATCCAGCCGGCCCGAAAGGGCCGCGGCAAGGCGGTCGGTATCCAGCGCGCCTTCCCACCGGGCCAGCACGATGGTGGCCACCGCGTTGCCGATGATGTTGGTCAGCGACCGGCATTCGGACATGAAGCGGTCAATGCCCAGGATCAGCCCCATCCCCGCCACCGGCACGTCGGGCACCACGGCCAGGGTCGCGGCAAGGGTGACGAACCCGGCCCCGGTCACGCCCGCAGCTCCCTTGGAACTGATCATGGCGACCAGGAGCAGGCTGACCTGCTGGCCCAGTCCCAGATGCACATCGGTCGCCTGCGCAATGAACAGGGCGGACAGCGCCATGTAGATGTTGGTGCCATCCAGGTTGAAGGAATAGCCCATGGGCACCACCAGCCCCACCACCGACGGCGCGCAGCCTGCGTTCTCCAGCCGGGTCATGAGGCTGGGCAGCGCTGATTCGGACGAACTGGTACCCAGCACGATCAGCAGTTCCTCACGCAGATAGGCCAGCAGCGGCAGGATGCGGAAACCGTTCCACCGCGCGACCGCGCCCAGTATGACCAGCACGAACACGGCGGCGGTGGCGTAGAATGTAAGCACCAGGAAGGCAAGGTTGAGCACCGCGCCCACGCCAAAGCGCCCGATGGTGAACGCCATGGCCCCCAGCGCCCCGATGGGGGCGGCATACATGACCAGCCTGACCACGCCGAACACCAGCTGGGTCAGCTGTCTGAGCAGCGCAAGGATGGCATGCCCCTTCGCCCCCATGTGCGACAGGCTGATGCTGAACAGGATGGCAACCAGCAACACCTGCAGGATGTCACCCGATACAAAGGCGCTGACCACCGTGTCGGGTATGATGTTGAGCAGGAAGTCACTGAAGGAATGCGCCTGCGCCCGTGCCGTGTAGGCGGCCACCGCATGGGCATCCAGCGTGGCGGGGCTGGCGTGGATATGCGCGCCGGGGCGCACGATGTTGGCCACCACCATGCCCACTACCAGCGCCAGTGACGAAAAGGTCAGGAAATACACCATGGCCCGGCCCGCAAGCCGGCCCGCCTGCCCCAGATTGCCAAGCCCTGCGACACCCGTCACCACGGTCAGGAAGATGACCGGCGGGATCACCATCTTGACCAGGCGGATGAACGCATCCCCCAGTGGTTTGAGGGAGACCGCCACATGGGGGCAGAAATGCCCCAGCGCCATCCCCGCCACCACCGCGATGACGACCTGCCCGTACAGGCTGCGGAAGATGGATCTGCCGGGCGCGGGCCGGGCCTGCGGTTGCTCGGGCATGATGGCGGACGTCCTCAACAACGGTTCATGTTCATGCGCCACGAACGGGCGCGGTAGGGGCATGCCGGGGCAGGCTGGCGGGCGGGTTGCCACGGGCGGATGAAAATCAGGCACGATGCCGGACGTTTCGGTTGGGCCATAACACGGTTGCCAGATATTCCAAAAAAACATGATGGGTTTACATCGGCGTCATTACAGGGCACGGACATGTTTTGTTCTTGCTTTGGGGAAAGAGTCCGCCATGTCCGATATGCCCGTGTCCCCCGCCATATGGATCGGCATGCTGTGTGCCGCCGTGTCCTGCCTGCTGGGGCTTGTGGTGCTGCGCCGCCTCTCCCTTATGGCGGGACAGGGGACGGATGCGGACCTGCTGGGCCGCCTGTGCGTGATGGTGGAGCGCGAGACCGCCGCCCGCGTGGCGGAAAACGAGGTCCAGCGCGCCCGCATGGCGGAAATCGAGCGCGCGCTGGCCACCCGTCTGGACCAGCGGCATCAGGAAATGACGGAAACCTTCAACCGCATCGCGCGCATGATGGGCCGCGACCTGTCCGAAATGCGCGTTGCCCAGTCCGAATCCCTGCGCGAGATGGCGGAAGAGGGCCGGCGGCAGAGCGATGCGCTGCGCGCCGCCGTGAATGAGCGCCTGCACCAGGCGGTGGAAAAGCAGATGCAGACCTCCTTCCAGCGCGTGCTGGAGCAGATCGGCGCCATGCAGAAGGCGATGGGAGAGGTCTCGGCCATGACCGCGCAGGTGGGCGATCTCAAGCGCCTGTTCGCCAACGTCAAGACCCGGGGCGGCTGGGGGGAGGCACAGCTGCGCAGCATACTGGACGACGTGCTGCCCGAAGGGGCGTACGAAACCAACCGCCGCCTGCGCGATGACAGCCGCGAGGTGGTGGAATTTGCCGTGCGCATGCCCGTGCGCGCCACGGTCCCGCCGGTGCTGGCCATTGATTCCAAATTCCCGACCGAGGCGTATGAGCGCCTGCTCCAGGCAGTGGAGGACTGCAACCCCGATGCCGAACGCGCCGCCCGCCGCGCGCTGGAAACCACCCTGCGTATCGAGGCGCGCAAGATCGCGACCAAATATATCGTCCCGCCCGTTACGGTGGAGTTCGCGGTGCTGTACCTGCCCACCGACGGGCTGTATGCCGAGGTGGCGCGGATTCCCGGCCTGCTGGATGAAATCGGGCGCACCTATCGCGTTATCGTGATGGGGCCGGGACTGATGCCCGCCATGCTGCGCACCATTCACCTGGGCTATGTTACCCTGGCGCTGGAGAAGCGTACCGATGACATCGCCCGCCTGCTTGGCGCAACCCGGCAGGAAATGCTGCGTATGGATGGCGTGCTGGAAAAACTGGCGCGCAATGCCTCTGCCATTTCCTCCTCCATTGACGAGGCGCGCAGGCGCACGGGCCTGGTGACCCGCAGGCTGCGTGAGCTTGATGTGGACAGCGAACCCGCATCCCCCCCGTCCGGGGGGGCGGCACAGGGGGAGATGGCGCCCGCATGGATGGAGGGCGGCTCCGACGGCACGCATGGCTGAACACTAATTTAATTGGCCGCATTCCGGCCCGCGCTGCATAAACGGAAGGATCATGACCGTCCCGCCCGAACCCAACCGCACCGAACCGGCATTCCCGTCCCCCGCGCGGGAGGACGCGCCGCGCATCCTTCTGGTGGAGGATGACAGCAAGATCGCGCAGGAAGTGATCGAGGAACTGGAAAGCCGCCACTATCATGTCCAGCATGAGGTATCGGGCGCGGCCGGGCTGGCCATGGGCCTGAACGCGCATTTCGATGTGATGATCGTGGATCGCATGCTGCCCGAACTGGATGGGCTGAGCCTGATCGAGACCCTGCGTGAGCGCCGGGTCCATGTGCCGGTGCTGGTGCTGTCGGCCCTGTCGGCGGTGGATGACCGGGTCAGCGGGCTGAAGGCGGGGGGCGATGACTACCTGACCAAGCCGTTCGCCATGGAGGAACTGGCCGCGCGCCTGGAAGCGCTTCTGCGCCGCCCCGACAATTCGCGGCATACCATGCTGCGCGCCGGCCCGCTGGAGATGGACCTGATCGAGCGCACCGTGATGCGCGAGGGGGTGCCGATCGAGCTGCTCCCGCGTGAGTTCCGGCTGCTGGAATACCTCATGCGCCGCCCCAACCAGGTGCTGACCCGCAACATGCTGCTCGAAGATGTGTGGAACTACCGCTTCATCCCCCAGACCAACCTGGTCGATGTGCATATCGGCAAGCTGCGCCGCAAGATTGATGAAAGCGGCAGGCCGCCCCTGATCCAGAGCATCCGGGGGGCCGGGTTCATGCTGCGTGTTTCGTAACGAGCTGTTTCGCACCGCCACGTTCCGCCTGACACTGGCGGTGGTGGCGGCCATGATCGGTTCGGCGGCGCTGCAGTTCTTTTTCGGTTACAGCCAGGCCAGCGTGTTCGAGGCCAAGCGCTCGGACATGCTGCTCCTGCGCGAGGCCAGCATCCTCCAGCGCGAATCCCCCGCAGTACTGGAACAGCAGGTGCGTGACCGCGCGACCGATGACCTGCGCGTGATCATGAACGTCACCACCCTGTTCGATGCCGGGCAGCACTATATTGTGGGCGACCTGCATACATGGCCCACGGGCCTGGTAGCGGATGGCCGCGTGCATGTGATCGGCCCGGAGGCCACGGGCGGCGGGTCATCGACCGTGCTGCGCATGGTGGCGCTGCGGGTATCGGGGGATCGTTATCTGGTACTGGGGCGCAGCCGGCACATGCGGACCGAACTGCGGCTCATGATGCGGCATTCCATGCTGGTCTCCATCGTGCCGACCGTGCTGTTCGCGCTGATTACCGGCATCATCCTCAGCCATCGCGCCCTGTCCCGCGTCAAGGAAATGCATGAGGCGATCGACCGCATCATGGAAGGCGACCTGCATGAGCGCCTGCCCGCGGGGCGGCAGAATGACGACCTCCAGCGGCTTGCCGCCAGCGTCAACCGCATGCTTGACCGCCTTGAGCAGCTGCTGGACGAGATACGCGACGTGGGCAACGACATCGCCCATGACCTGCGCACCCCGCTCACCCGCGTGCGGGCCCGCCTGGACCGCGCGCTCAGCGCCGGGCATTCGGCCGGGGCGCTGCGCAATGTCATTTCCCGCACGATCGATGACCTGGACCAGTCCTTCGCCATCATTACCGCACTCCTGCGCATAGGCGAGATCGAGAACGGGCGCAGGCGCGCAGGCTTCGGCATGGTGGACCTGGGCGCGCTCATGGCCGATATCGTGGATCTGTACGAACCCATAGCCGAGACCAAGGGCATTACGCTTTCCTGCGTGGCGGCGGACGCGGCAATACAGGTGCAGGGTGACCGTGACCTGCTGATCGAGGTGCTGGCCAACCTGGTGGACAATGCCATCAAGTTCACCCCCGCGGGCGGCCGCGTGGCCATTCGCGCGCGCATGGACGAACATTGCGCGGTCATGCAGATCAGTGACACGGGAATCGGTATTCCGGAGGCGGAACGCAAGGCCGTGACCGGGCGTTTCTACCGTTCGGACAAGAGCCGCCACATTCCCGGCAGCGGGCTGGGGCTGAGCCTTGTCTCCGCCATCGTGGCGCTGCATCACGCGCGGCTCGACATCACGCCCACCCGGTTGCATGACAGCCTGCCGGGGGTCACGATGAGCATCGTCTTCCCCCCGCCGGGCGTGGTGCAGCCCGTAAACTAAATAGAAATTTCATTTGCCACCCGCCGTCCCCCGATTAACACCTGAAGGACAGACGGGGAGACGAGATATGCAAGAAGACAACCTGTCCCGGCCCGGACCCGCGCGTGGCGCGGGGCATGGTACGGGCGGCCAGCCGGCAGGGCGGGGGGGAACCGCCCGCGCATGAATGGTATCGTCGTTACCGCGCTCAAGCGGCCCTACACCTTCGTTGTCCTGTCCATCCTTATTGTCGTGTTCGGTGTCCGGGGGCTGCTGCGCACGCCAACTGACGTCTTTCCCAGCATCAACATCCCCGTCGTCGCGATCTGCTGGACCTATACCGGCCTTATGCCCGAGGACATGTCCGGCCGCGTGGTCTACTATTACGAACGCGCGCTGACCGCCACGGTCAACAATATCGAACATATCGAAAGCCAGTCCTATTACGGGCGTGGCATCGTCAAGGTGTTCTTCCAGCCCGGCACCGATACCGCCGTGGCGCAGACGCAGATCACCGCCGTCTCCCAGACCGTCATCAAGCAGATGCCCGCGGGCATGACCCCGCCGCTGGTGCTGACCTACAATGCCTCCTCCGTGCCGGTGCTGACATTGCAGGTCTCCTCCGATTCCATGACGGCGTCGCAGATCTATGACATGTCCTCCAACCTGATCCGCCCCGGTCTGGTGTCGGTCGCGGGGGCTGCCATCCCCAATCCTTATGGCGGACAACCGGGCAACATTATGGTCGATCTGGACCAGAGCAAGCTGCTTGCCCATGGTCTGTCGGCCACCGATATCGGGAATGCGCTGGGCAAGCAGAACATCGTGCTGCCCGCGGGGGACCAGCAGATCGGCGCGTTCGACTGGATGGTCCAGACCAATGCCTCCCCCGAGGAGATAGATAGCTTCAACAACATGCCCATCAAGCAGGAAGGCAATTCCGTCGTCTATCTGCGTGACGTGGCATGGGTGCATGCCGGTGGGCCGCCACAGACCAACATGGTGCTGGTCAAGGGCCACCAGGCCGTGCTGATCGTGATCATGAAAAGCGGCGATGCCTCTACCCTTGCGGTGGTCAGCGGGATCAAGGCGCTGCTGCCCTCGATTGTCCGTACCCTGCCGCCGGGGGTGGACATTACCGTGCTGGGGGATGCCTCCACCTTCGTCAAGGAAGCGGTGCGCGACGTGGTGCAGGAAATGGGCACCGCAGCCCTGCTGACCAGTCTGGTGGTGCTGCTGTTCCTGGGGTCCTGGCGCTCGACCGTCATCATCGCCACCTCCATCCCGCTGGCCATGCTCTGCTCGGTCATCGGGCTGGGGGCGGCGGGCCAGACCATCAACATCATGACACTGGGCGGGCTGGCGCTTGCCGTGGGCATCCTGGTGGATGACGCCACCGTCATGATCGAGAACATCGATGCCCATCTGGAAATGGAAAAGGATCTGGAGACGGCCATCATCGACGCCGCCAACCAGATCGTCATTCCCACCTTCGTCTCCACCCTGTGCATCTGTATCGTGTGGATGCCGCTGTTCCAGCTGACCGGGGTTGCGGGCTGGCTGTTCATGCCGATGGCGGAAGCCATCATCTTCGCCATGATCGCCTCCTTCATCCTGTCGCGCACGCTGGTGCCGACCATGGCCAAATACATGCTGGCGGCACAGGTGGAAGCCCACGCCCGGGCCAGGGCGGAGGGCGGCCATCACGAACCGGGCAACATCTTCAGCCGCTTCCAGCTGGGATTCGAACGCAGGTTCCAGTCCTTCCGCACCCGCTATCAGGGGCTGCTGGCCCATCTGATCAGCATCCGCGCGCGCTTCGTGCCGATATTCGGGCTGGGGGCGTTCGCGTCGCTTTCGCTGCTGCTCTTTGCCGGGCAGGACTTCTTCCCCGAGATCAATTCCAATGCGCTCGCCATCCACATGCGCGCGCCCATGGGCACCAAGATCGCGGAAGCGGGCAAGATCGCCATGCTGGTCAATGCCGAGATCGAACGCCTGCTGCCGGGGCAGGTGGAAGGGATCGTCAACAATTGCGGCCTGCCGTTCAGCCCGCTCAACCAGGCCTTCATTCCCACGCCCACCGTGGGCGCGCAGGACTGTGACCTGACCGTGACGCTGAAGGACGAGGAGGCGCCGGTTGCCAAATTCCGCACCATCCTGCGCAAGGGGCTGGCGGAGAAATTCCCCGGCACGGACATCACCTTCATGCCGGCCGACCTGACGGCCAAGATCCTGAACTTCGGCCTGCCCGCGCCGCTTGACGTGCAGGTGTCGGGGCGCAACCTGTACGCCAATTTCGATTTTGCCGAGAAACTGGCCGAAAGGCTGCGCCATGTGACCGGCCTTGCCGATGTCACGGTGCAGGAACCGCTCAATACCCCCACGCTGCGCGTCAACGCCCGGCGTACCTATGCGCTGGGCACCGGCCTGACCGAGTCGGACGTGGCCAACAACGCGCTGGCCGTGCTGTCGGGCAGCGGGCAGGTGGCGCCCACCTACTGGCTGGACCCCAAGACCGGGGTTTCCCATCTGGTCGATATCCAGACGCCGCTGCAGTTCCTGCAGACCATGAACGACCTTGAGACCATTCCCATCGACAAGGGGGATGGCAACCCGTCCGACAAGGCGCCGCAGATTCTGGGTGGCCTGTCCCAGATCGTGCAGACCGGCACGCCGGGTGAGGTCTCGCACTACAACATCATGCCGGTGTTCAACATCTATGCCTCGAACGAGGGGCTGGACCTGGGCGCGGTCTCGCGCGAGGTGACGCGCGTGGTGGATGAAGCGCGCAAGGAACTGCCGGCGGGTTCCAGCCTGTCGGTCATGGGGCAGGCCTCGACCATGAATGGTGCCTATGTGCAGCTGATTGGCGGGCTCGCGATGTCCATCCTGCTGGTGTACCTGATCATCGTGGTCAACTTCCAGTCATGGATGGACCCGTTCATCATCATCACCGCCCTGCCCGGGGCGCTGGCCGGCATCGCGTGGAGCCTGTTCCTGACGCACACGGCGCTTTCGGTTCCGGCGCTGACGGGGGCGATCATGTGCATGGGCACGGCCACGGCCAATTCCATCCTGGTCGTCTCCTTCGCGCGGGAAAGGATGGATGTGCATGGCGATGCGCTCCGTGCCGCGATCGAGGCGGGTTACGAGCGTATCCGCCCCGTGCTGATGACGGCTTCGGCCATGATCATCGGCATGCTGCCCATGTCGCTGAGCAATTCACAGAACGCGCCGCTGGGCCGGGCCGTGATGGGGGGACTGCTGGTGGCCACCTGCGCCACGCTGCTGTTCGTACCCTGCGTCTTTGCCCTGATCCATTCCAGAAAATCCAAGAAGGCCGCCGCCACCGGCGCAGGAGAGCACGCATGACCGCCACAGGGGAAAACCAGACGCCACGCATGTCCGGGCGTGGGCGGCTGTACGTCACCGTGGGGGGGATCGTGCTGGCCGTGATCGTGGCCGGGGGCATTATCGAGCGCCGCGTGCATGTTGCCCACCTGCGCGCCGTGGCACAGGATGCGGCCATACCGCGCGTGCAGGTCATCCTGCCCCAGCAGGGACCGAAAACCCGCACGCTCGACCTGCCGGGCAATATCTCGGCCTGGTACCAGGCCCCCATCTATGCGCAGGTCTCGGGCTATGTGCAGATGTGGTACAAGGATATTGGCGCCAAGGTGAAGGCGGGCGAGATCCTGGCCACCATCGACACGCCGGGGCTGGATGCGCAGTACGCGGCCTCCAAGGCCAATTTTGACGTGGCGATGGCCCGTTACCGCCTGGCGGAGATCACGGCCAAGCGCTGGCGGGCGCTACAGGGCACGCAGGCGGTCTCGCAGCAGGAAGTGGACGTGCAGGTTGCCAATGCCGAAGCCCAGCAGGCCGAGGTGGAGGCCGCCCGGCACGAGGCTTCCCGTTACGCGGCGCTGATCGGCTTCAAGCAGCTTGTCGCCCCGTTTGATGGCGTGGTCACCTCGCGCCTGGCCGATGTGGGGGATTACGTGAATGCGGGGGGCGGGGATGTGTCCTCCCGCGGGACGGCGACGGAACTGTTCTCGGTGGCGGATGTGCACCGCATGCGCGTGTTCGTGTCCGTGCCGCAGGATTATGCCGATATCATAAGCCCCAAGCTGGAAGGCGACGTGTCCGTGCCCCAGTATCCGGGCCGGGTGTTCAAGGCCAAGTTCCTAGCGACCGCCAGGGCGTTCAATGCGGGTACCCGTACTGTCACGACGGAACTGGTGGTGGATAACGACAAGCGGGAACTGTGGCCCGATTCCTATGCCAATGTACACTTTGTCGCACCCGGTGACCCCGATATCCTGATAGTGCATGAAGGCGCGCTGGTATTCCGCGCGCAGGGCATGCAGGTGGCGGTTGTGGATGCGGATGACCGCATCCGGCTGCGCAACGTAACGGTAGGGACCAATCTGGGGACGAATGTGCAGATTCTGGCGGGTATCGGACCAAAGGACCGGATCGTGAACAACCCTTCGGCGGGGTTGCTGGAAGGCCAGAAGGTCTATCTGGTCGGTGCGACACAGGGGTATAACGACGCGGCGGCCACGGCATCACGTGGGGCGGTTGACAGGGGTGACGACGTGCGCGCCATGCCGGCGGGCGACGGCAGTGCGGGCGATGCGGGGGTGCGTCAATGAATGCAGTGCCGCGCGGGTGTACGCGCCCGGCCCTGTCACGCCGCATGCTCTCGCTGGCCGGTTGCGCGGCCATTGCCGGGATGCTGGGCGGGTGCGTGGATCTGGCGCCCAGATACAGGCATGCCCATTATCTCCTGCCCGATAACTGGAAGGGCGATGGCGTGGTGCAGTACGGCACCCCGCAGGATGGCGCATCGCGCGGGGACTGGTGGAAGGTGTTCAGGGACCCCACCCTTGATGAACTGGAGGAACGCGCCAGCCACCTGAACCCCAACCTGCAGGCGGATGCGGAAGCCTTTACCCAGGCGCGTGACATCGTGGCCGAGGCACAGGCCAACCTCTACCCCCAGATCACGGGTGGGGCCGGCGCATCGGAAAATCAGGCATCGACCCACAGGCTGTGGCGTGGCGCGGGGTCGCAGGGGCCGATCTACATGTCATCCGAGCAGTACAGCGCCACCGCGCGCTGGGAGCCGGATTTCTGGTCGGCCATCCGTAACCGCAGGCGCATGCAGCAGCGCCTGGCACAGGCGGCGGCGGCCGATTTTGCCGTGGCAAGGCTGAGCATCCAGTCCGAACTGGCCAATGACTACATGCAGCTGCGCGGCATGGACGCGCAGCACGCGGTCTATCGCGACTCGATCCGTTACTACCAGACCGCCGTGCAGATCACCCACATGCGCCAGGCGGGCGCCATTGCCGCGGGCATCGATGTATCCCGCGCGCAGACGCAGCTGTCCTCCACCCAGGCGGCGGATACCGACCTGCAGGCCCATCGCTCGGTGATGGAGCATGCCATTGCCATCCTGGTCAACGTGTCGCCATCGCTCTTCCATATCGCGCCCCGTGCGCAGATCAGCTTCCCCAAGGTGCCCATGCCCGTGGGCATCCCCGCCACCCTGCTGGAACGCAGGCCCGACATTGCCAGTGCCGAGCGGCACATGGCGGCGGCCAACCGGGCGATCGGCGTCTCGCGCGCGGCGTTCTACCCGCATGTAACCTTCAGCGCCACGGCCGGTTTCATGGATAACGGCTTCACGCTCGATAAATTCGCCAACGGCATGTACAATTACGCCGCCCAGGCCGTGCTGCCGCTGTTCCAGGGCGGGCTGCGCCGGGCGGAAGTCCAGCGCAACTGGTCCCAGTACCGGCAGGCGGAGGACCAGTACCGCGCCACCGTGCTCGATGCCTTCAAGGACGTGGAGGACGGGCTGAGCCTGACGCATGACCTGGATGTGGAGGCAGGCCAGCAGGCCGAGGCGGTGCAGGCCTCCATGCGCACCCAGAACATGACTATGCAGCTTTATACGGGTGGCCTGACCAACTATCTTGATGTTGTGGTGGCGCAGGTGGCCGCACTGCAGGCGCGTATTGCCGAAGTGCAGGTCGAAACCCGCTACATGCAGGCGCAGGTGGAGCTTATCCGCGCGCTGGGTGGCGGATGGACCACGGCGGAACTGCCCGACAACAAGGCGCTCAGGCCCTTTGGCATCGCGCAGTACACCCACATGCGCATGCCGAAATCGGTCAATGGCGTGAACGTGGATAACGGACCCGAATCCTTTGACCTGTCCGGCAGGGGATTTCATGACAGGGACTTGACAGCACCCGCCAAATAGCGGTAGGTGCGCGCCTCTTATCGGAACGCGGGAGGTCGCCCCCGGCCCCAGCCGGGCACAGGGGGTGGCCACCAGAACCGCGGTCCGGGTGAAACAGTCAGGAGCCCCGGATATGGCCAAAAAAATCGTTGGCTACATCAAGCTGCAAATCCCCGCCGGCAAGGCGAATCCGTCCCCGCCGGTTGGTCCGGCACTGGGTCAGCGCGGCCTGAACATCATGCAGTTCTGCAAGGAGTTCAACGCAAAGACGCAGGGTCTCGAACCCGGTATGCCGATTCCCGTCGTCATTACCGCCTATGCCGACCGTACGTTCAGCTTCATTACCAAGACCCCGCCCAACACCTACTTCCTGATGAAGGCGGCCAAGATCTCCAAGGGCAGCTCCACCGTGGGCAAGTCCGCGACCGTGGGCAAGGTCACGATGTCGCAGCTGCGCGAGATCGCGGAGACGAAGCAGAAAGACATGAACGCCAACGATATCGAAGGTGCCGTGCGCATGCTGGCGGGTTCCGCCCGCTCCATGGGCCTTGATGTGGTGGAGGGCTGATTACGATGGCAAAGAACAAGCGTCTGACCGCAGCCCGCGCCGCAGTCGATTCCGCGAAGCAGTACGGCCTTGACGAGGCGATCGCCCTGGTCAAGGGCAACGCCAAGGCGAAGTTCGACGAGACCGTCGAGATTTCCATGAACCTTGGCATCGACCCGCGTCACGCCGACCAGATGGTCCGTGGCCTGCTGTCCCTGCCCAACGGCACGGGCAAGACCCTGCGCGTTGGCGTGTTTGCCCGTGGCCCCAAGGCCGAGGAAGCAAAGGCCGCCGGTGCCGATGTGGTTGGTGCCGAAGACCTGGCCGAGAAGGTGCAGGCGGGCGAGATCGAGTTTGACCGCTGCATCGCGACCCCGGACATGATGGCCCTGGTCGGCCGTCTGGGCAAGATCCTCGGCCCGCGCGGGCTGATGCCCAACCCCAAGCTGGGCACCGTGACCATGGACGTGAAGGGCGCGGTCTCCGCCGCCAAGTCCGGCCAGGTCGAATACCGTGCCGAGAAGGCCGGTATCGTGCATGCCGGCGTGGGCAAGGCCTCGTTCGACGAAGGCAAGCTGGCCGAGAACATCCGCGCGTTCGTGGATGCGGTGCAGAAGGCCCGCCCCACGGGTGCGAAGGGCACGTATGTCAAGAAGATCGCCCTGTCCTCCACCATGGGGCCGGGTATTACGGTTGATGTCTCCGCCTTCACCGCGGCCTGACGTTAACTGGAGAATGACCTCTTCCCGATAGGGAAGGGGGACAGGAGATGGCGGCATGCCGCCATTTTCCGAACCTGTCCATGACCGGATGTGGCGCAAGCCTTGAATGCCCGCAGGGCAGCAGCCGGAAGACGGGGATTGCCGGATCGGGGCGAAAGCCCACACTGGTTGTTCCGTTTGAAAGGACAGGCGAACCGGGACAGGGCCGGCTTGCCGGAATGTCCCTAGGGTAAACCCTACCTGCCGGTTTTTTGCTGGCAGGTGATGATGGAGACGGGATTTGGACCGTACGGAGAAGCGGGAGTTTGTTGCCTCCCTCGCAGCCGTGTTCGCGAAGACGTCCATGGTCATTGTCACCCGTAATGACGGGCTGAGCGTGGCTGATGTGACGGACCTTCGGCGTCGCGTGCGTGCGGCTGGAGCGACACACAAGGTCGCGAAGAACCGGCTGGCCTCTCTCGCCCTGGCAGGGACCCAGTTCGAAGGCATCAAGCCGCTGCTGAAGGGGCCGACCGCGTTGTCGTGGGCGGATGAACCCGTGGCCGTGGCGAAGGTGCTGGTCGAGTTCGCCAAAACCAATGAAAAGCTTGTTCTGCTCGGTGGATCGCTTGGTGCCCAGACGCTTGACGTCAACAGCATCAAGGCTCTGGCCGAGCTGCCGTCCCTGGACGTTCTGCGTGCGCAGCTGGTGGGGCTTATCTCCACGCCGGCAACGCGCATCGCGGGCGTTCTCCAGGCGCCGGCCGGACAGCTTGCACGGGTTTTTGGTGCCTATGCCAAGACGGGCGAAGCCGCCTGAGACCCATGCCCGGCCCGCCGGGCTATCAACAAAACGGCATTTTCCTGAAAAAACGGGATTGTGCTGTGCCAACCAGTGTATAGATTAGGAAGACCGAATTATGGCCGATCTGAACAAGATTGTTGAAGACCTGTCCGCCCTGACCGTTCTGGAAGCCGCCGAGCTGTCCAAGCTGCTGGAAGAGAAGTGGGGCGTTTCCGCCGCCGCTCCGGTTGCCGTTGCTGCCGCTGCTCCGGGTGCCGCTGCGGCTCCGGCTGAAGAAAAGACCGAGTTCGACGTCGTGCTGGCAAAGGCCGGCGACAAGAAGATCAACGTGATCAAGGAAATCCGTGCGATCACCGGTCTGGGCCTGAAGGAAGCCAAGGATCTGGTCGAGGGTGCGCCCAAGACCATCAAGGAAGGCGCCAGCAAGGATGAAGCCGAGAAGATCAAGAAGACCCTTGAAGACAACGGTGCTTCTGTCGAAATCAAATAAGTTGGCCTTTCGGGATGTGCCAGTGATGGTATGCCCGGGCTGAGTTATTCAGGTGAGGGTGGAAACCATCTGGTTTCCGCCCCCTTGGCCGTTACAGGCGCCCTGGCCGCAAGGCTTCGGGCGCCTTTGGTGGTAGATAGGGTTGGCCCGGACGGCAGTCGGGGCCGGCCCGCCAAGGATTTTCAAGGGCCGCGCAGTCCGTGTGACATTCGTGTCGCAACCGTGCGGGCCTGTGTGGATGGGGGCTGGATAGGCGATGAACGCGATTACGAAATCGTTCACGGGACGCAAACGCATCCGCAAGAGCTTCGGGCATATACCCGAGGTCGCTCCGATGCCCAATCTGATCGACGTGCAGCGGGCTAGCTACGAGACGTTCCTTCAGATGAATGTGGCGCCCGACAGCCGGACGCCGACGGGCCTGCAGGAAGTTTTCCGTTCCGTCTTTCCGATCAATGACTTCGCCGGGCGCGGGCGTCTGGAATTCGTCAGCTACGAGCTGGAAGAGCCGAAATACGACGTCGAGGAATGCATCCAGCGCGGGCTGACCTTCGCCGCCCCGCTGAAGGTGATCCTGCGCCTGATCGTATGGGATGTGGATGAGGATACCGGGTCACGCTCGATCCGCGATATCAAGGAGCAGCCGGTCTATATGGGCGACATGCCGCTCATGACCGATAACGGCACCTTCATCATCAACGGGACCGAGCGTGTCATCGTCAGCCAGATGCACCGCAGCCCCGGCGTGTTCTTCGACCATGACAAGGGCAAGACCCATTCCTCGGGCAAGTTCCTGTTCGCCGCGCGTGTCATTCCCTATCGCGGGTCCTGGCTCGACTTCGAATTCGACAGCAAGGACCTGATCTACGTCCGCATCGACCGCAAGCGCAAGCTGCCGGTTACCACGCTGCTGTACGCGCTGGAAGGTGCCGCGTCCGAAGCTGCCCGCGCCGCCAAGGCCGCCGAGGGCGGGGATGTGGAATCCATGGAGATCCGGGGCATGGACCCCGATGAGATCCTTGGCTACTTCTATGGCAAGGTCGAGTTCACCAAGACCGAGAAGGGCTGGGCCCGTCGTTTCGACGCGGAAGCCTTCCGTGGCCAGAAGCTGCTCGAGCCGCTGATCGATGCCCAGACGGGTGAGGAAGTCGCCCCCGCCGACGCGAAGCTGACCGCCCGCATGGTGCGCAAGATCGCCGAGACCACCAAGGAAGTGCTGGTTGGCCCCGCCGGTCTGATCGGCCGCTTCATTGCCCAGGACATGGTCAACGAGCATACGGGCGAGATCTATGCCGAAGCCGGTGAGGAACTGACCGAGCAGAAGCTTGAGGAACTGGAAGGCGAGGGCCTGACCACGCTGACCACCCTTGCCATCGATGCGGCAAACGGCCCGTGGATCCGCAACACGCTGGCGGTGGACAAGAACGCCGCGCGTGAGGAAGCGCTGACCGACATCTACCGTGTCATGCGCCCCGGTGAGCCGCCGACGCCCGAGACGGCGGAAGCGATGTTCTCCGGCCTGTTCTTCGATCCCGACCGTTATGACCTGTCCGCCGTGGGCCGCGTGAAGATGAACATGCGCCTGGGCGTGGACGTGCCGGATACCGTGCGCGTGCTGCGCAAGGAAGACATCCTGCGCACCGTCAAGATCATGTGCGAACTGAAGGACGGTCGCGGCGCGATTGACGATATCGACAACCTTGGCAACCGTCGTGTCCGCTCCGTTGGCGAACTGATGGAAAACCAGTATCGCGTTGGCCTGCTGCGCATGGAGCGCGCCATTCGCGAGCGCATGGGTTCGGTCGATATCGACACGGTCATGCCGCATGACCTGATCAACGCCAAGCCGGCGGCGGCTGCCGTGCGGGAGTTCTTCGGTTCCTCCCAGCTCAGCCAGTTCATGGACCAGACCAACCCGCTGTCCGAAGTCACGCACAAGCGCCGTCTTTCGGCACTTGGCCCGGGGGGGCTGACGCGTGAGCGCGCGGGCTTCGAGGTCCGTGACGTGCATCCGACCCATTACGGCCGCATCTGCCCGATCGAGACGCCGGAAGGCCCGAACATCGGTCTGATCAACTCGCTGGCCACCTATGCCAAGGTCAACAAATACGGCTTTATCGAAACGCCGTACCGTATGGTGCACGATGGCGTGCTGCAGGATGGCTGGAAATATCTTTCCGCCATGGAAGAGGAAAAGCTGGTCGTCGCCCAGGCGGACGCGAAACAGGATGCCCAGGGTCACCTGACGGACGATCTGGTTTCGGTGCGTCGTGGCGGTGACTTCCGCCAGGTGCCCCCGACCGATGTCACGGCCTGTGACGTCTCGCCCAAGCAGCTTGTTTCCGTTGCGGCAGCGCTCATCCCGTTCCTGGAAAACGATGACGCCAACCGCGCGCTGATGGGGTCGAACATGCAGCGCCAGGCCGTGCCGCTGGTGCGTTCCGACGCGCCGCTGGTCGGCACCGGCATGGAAGCGGCCGTGGCGCATGACTCGGGTGCCGCCATCGTTGCCCGCCGTGATGGCGTGGTGGACCAGATCGACGGTGCGCGCATCGTGGTTCGTGCAACGGATGCCGGTGGTGCGACGCAGGGTGTCGATATCTACCGCCTGCGCAAGTACATGCGCTCCAACCAGTCCACCTGCATCAACCAGCGCCCGCTTGTGCGCGTGGGGGATGAAGTGCGCGCGGGTGAGATCATTGCCGATGGCCCGTCCACCGAACTGGGTGAACTGGCGCTGGGCCGGAACGTGCTGGTCGCGTTCATGCCGTGGAATGGCTACAACTTCGAAGACTCGATCCTGATTTCCGAGCGCATCGCGCGTGATGACGTGTTCACCTCGATCCATATCGAGGAGTTCGAGGTCATGGCCCGTGACACCAAGCTGGGCCAGGAAGAAATCACCCGTGACATCCCCAATGTCGGTGAGGAAGCGCTGCGCAACCTTGACGAAGCGGGTATCGTCTATGTGGGCGCCGAGGTGAATCCTGGCGACATCCTGATCGGCAAGGTCACGCCAAAGGGCGAAAGCCCGATGACGCCGGAAGAAAAGCTGCTGCGCGCCATCTTTGGCGAAAAGGCATCCGATGTCCGTGACACCTCGCTCAAGCTGCCGCCGGGCACGACGGGCACCATCGTGGACGTGCGCGTGTTCTCCCGCCGTGGCGTGGACAAGGACGAGCGCGCGATGGCCATCGAGCGCGCCGAGATCGAACGCCTGGCAAAGGACCGTGATGACGAACGCGCCATTCAGGAGCGTTCCTTCTACAACCGTCTGCGCGAACACCTGATCGGGCAGACGGCGGGTGCGGGCTTCAAGGGCATCCGTTCGGGCACCGAGATCACGGACGAGGTCCTGTCCGAGCACCCGCGTGGCGCATGGCGCAACATCACCGTGGCCTCTGACGAGGTCATGGCGGAACTGGAAACGCTGCGTCGTGAATTCGATGCCGCCGTCTCCAAGATCCAGGCACGTTTCGACAACAAGGTCGAGAAACTGCAGCGTGGTGATGAACTGCCGCCTGGCGTGATGAAGATGGTCAAGGTCTTCGTCGCGGTGAAGCGCAAGCTGCAGCCGGGTGACAAGATGGCCGGCCGCCATGGCAACAAGGGTGTCGTCTCCCGCGTGGTGCCTGTCGAGGACATGCCCTTCCTTGAGGATGGCACGTCGGTTGACATCGTGCTGAACCCGCTGGGCGTGCCGTCGCGCATGAACGTGGGGCAGATCCTTGAGACGCATCTGGGCTGGGCCTGCGCCAATATCGGCCGTCAGGTCGCGCAGCTGGCCGATGAGTACCAGCGCCATGGCGAGAAGCGGCAGGAACTGCTGGATGAACTGAAGTCGGTCTATGGCGACAAGGTTTATGAGGAGCAGATCGGTGATATGACCGACGCGCAGCTGCTGGAGCTGTGTGGCAACCTGCGCAAGGGCGTGCCGATCGCGACCCCGGTGTTCGATGGCGCGTCCATCCCCGATATCGAGGCGATGCTGACCAAGGCGGGTGTGGACAAGTCCGGCCAGTCGCAGCTGATCGACGGGCGCACGGGCGAGCCGTTCGAGCGCAAGACCACGGTGGGCTACATCTACATGCTCAAGCTGCACCATCTTGTTGATGACAAGATCCATGCACGCTCCATCGGCCCCTATTCGCTCGTGACCCAGCAGCCGCTGGGCGGCAAGGCGCAGTTCGGTGGCCAGCGCTTTGGTGAGATGGAAGTGTGGGCGCTGGAAGCCTATGGCGCGGCCTACACGCTGCAGGAAATGCTGACGGTCAAGTCGGACGACGTATCGGGCCGTACCAAGGTATACGAGGCCATCGTGCGTGAGCAGGATGACTTCGAAGCCGGCATTCCGGAAAGCTTCAACGTGCTGATCAAGGAACTGAAGTCCCTTGGCCTGAATGTTGACCTGGAACAGAGCGGTTCCTGATCCGGGCCTTATGGTACACGGCGGTCCACATATTTTTCTTTCAGGAGTGGAGGCAGGTGCGGCGCCTGCTTCCGCTTCATTCCCTCAGGGGGTTTGCGGCGCATGAATGAACTCATGAAGATCCTTGGCCAGGGCGGCCAGGCCATGACCTTCGACCAGATCAAGATCCAGCTGGCTTCGGCCGAGCAGATCCGCTCATGGTCGTATGGCGAGATCAAGAAGCCCGAGACCATCAACTACCGGACCTTCAAGCCGGAGCGTGATGGCCTGTTCTGTGCACGGATATTCGGTCCGATCAAGGATTACGAATGCCTGTGCGGCAAGTACAAGCGGATGAAATTCCGTGGCATCATCTGCGAAAAATGCGGTGTGGAAGTCACGCTGGCGAAGGTCCGCCGCGAGCGCATGGGCCATATCGAGCTTGCCAGTCCCGTAGCCCATATCTGGTTCCTCAAGTCGCTGCCCAGCCGTATCGGCCTGATGGTCGACATGACGCTGAAGGATCTGGAAAAGATCCTGTATTTCGAGAGCTATGTGGTTCTGGAGCCCGGCACGTCGCCGCTCAAGCAGTACAGCCTGCTGACCGAAGACCAGTATCTTGATGTCATGGACGAGCATGGCGACGAGGGGATCGAGGTCGGGATCGGTGCCGAAGCGATCAAGAAGATCCTTGAACGCATCGACTGCCGTCAGGAAAAGGAAGAACTGCGTCAGGAGCTGAAGGAAACCACATCCGAAGCCAAGCGCAAGAAGCTGGTCAAGCGGCTGAAGCTGGTCGAGGCCTTTGCCGACAGTGATTCCCGTCCGGAATGGATGATCCTGGAACTGGTGCCGGTCATCCCGCCCGAGCTGCGCCCGCTGGTGCCGCTTGATGGCGGCCGCTTCGCCACGTCCGACCTGAACGACCTGTACCGCCGTGTCATCAACCGTAACAACCGCCTCAAGCGGCTGATCGAACTGCGCGCGCCGGACATCATTGTCCGTAACGAAAAGCGCATGCTGCAGGAATCGGTTGATGCGCTGTTCGATAATGGCCGCCGTGGCCGCGCCATCACGGGGGCGAACAAGCGCCCGCTGAAGTCGCTGTCGGACATGCTGAAGGGCAAGCAGGGCCGCTTCCGCCAGAACCTGCTGGGCAAGCGCGTCGACTATTCCGGCCGTTCGGTCATCGTGGTCGGCCCGGAACTGAAGCTGCACCAGTGCGGCCTGCCCAAGAAGATGGCGCTGGAACTGTTCAAGCCGTTCATCTATTCCAAGCTGGAAAAATACGGTCACGCCACCACCATCAAGGCGGCCAAGCGCATGGTGGAAAAGGAACGTCCCGAAGTGTGGGATATCCTTGAAGAGGTGATCCGTGAGCATCCCGTCATGCTCAACCGTGCGCCGACGCTGCACCGTCTGGGCATCCAGGCGTTCGAGCCGGTACTGATCGAAGGCAAGGCCATCCAGCTGCACCCGCTGGTCTGCACCGCGTTCAACGCGGACTTCGATGGGGACCAGATGGCCGTGCATGTGCCGCTGAGCCTTGAGGCCCAGCTGGAAGCGCGCGTGCTGATGATGTCGACCAACAACATCCTCAGCCCCGCCAACGGCAAGCCCATCATCGTGCCGTCACAGGATATCGTGCTGGGGCTGTACTATCTCAGCCTCGAGACGCCGGAATTCCGCGCGACACCGGACCAGAACAGCTACGATGACAAGGGTCATCTGACGGTTGCGGGCGCGCCGTCCTTCTCCAGCGTGGGGGAAGTGGAATACGCGCTCAGCACCGGCGCGGTGAAGCTGCATGACAAGATCCGCGCCCGGATCGAGACGCTTGACGCTGACGGCAAGCCGGCGCGTACGACGGTGGTCACGACGCCGGGCCGCATGCTGGTTGCCCAGATCCTGCCCCGTCATGCGGCGCTGCCGTTCTCGCTGATCAACCGGCAACTGACCAAGAAGATCGTCTCCGACGTGATCGACGCGGTCTACCGTCACTGCGGCCAGAAGGAATGCGTGATCTTCTGTGACCGCCTGATGGGCCTTGGTTTCCGCCATGCGGCGAAGTCGGGCATTTCCTTCGGCAAGGACGACATGATCGTCCCGGCCGAGAAGAAGGAACTGGTTG
Source organism: Komagataeibacter rhaeticus (assembly GCF_011611525.1). Classification (NCBI taxonomy): domain Bacteria; kingdom Pseudomonadati; phylum Pseudomonadota; class Alphaproteobacteria; order Acetobacterales; family Acetobacteraceae; genus Komagataeibacter; species Komagataeibacter rhaeticus. The sequence continues at coordinate 2,454,282 of NZ_CP050139.1, read as the reverse complement.
ACCGCACCGCCGCGGAAGTGAAGGAGTTCGAGCAGCAGTACCAGGACGGCCTGATCACGGCTGGCGAGCGCTACAACAAGGTGGTCGATGCCTGGTCGCGCTGCACGGACGAAGTGCAGGCGGCGATGATGAAGGAGATTTCCAAGCAGGAAATCGGCAAGCCCACCAACTCGGTGTGGATGATGAGCCACTCCGGTGCCCGTGGGTCGCCAGCGCAGATGAAGCAGCTGGCCGGCATGCGTGGCCTGATGGCCAAGCCGTCGGGTGAGATCATCGAACAGCCGATCATCGCCAACTTCAAGGAAGGCCTGTCGGTTCTCGATTACTTCACCTCCAGCCATGGTGCGCGTAAGGGTCTGGCCGACACCGCGCTCAAGACCGCGAACTCGGGTTATCTTACCCGGCGTCTGGTCGACGTGGCGCAGGACAGCATCATTGTCGAGGAAGACTGCGGTACCGAACGCGGCCTGACCGTGCGCGCGGTCATGGACGGGGGCGAGGTTATCGCATCGCTGTCCGAGCGTATGCTCGGGCGCACGCTGGCGGCTGATGTGCTTGATCCCGCCACGGGCAAGGTGCTCTTCCCGCGCAATACGCTGATCGAGGAAGCCCAGGCCGAGCAGATCGAGAAGGCGGGGGTCGAAAGCCTGCTGATCCGCTCCGTCCTGACCTGCGACAGCCGCGTTGGCGTATGCGGTCACTGCTATGGCCGTGACCTGGCCCGTGGCACGCCCGTCAATATCGGTGAGGCCGTGGGCGTGATCGCCGCCCAGTCCATTGGTGAGCCGGGCACGCAGCTGACCATGCGTACCTTCCATATCGGCGGTGCGGCGCAGCGTGGCGCCGAGCAGTCGATGGTCGAGGCATCGCGTGACGGCAAGGTGACGATCCGCAACAAGAACGTGGTGCATAACAGCCAGAACGTGCCCATCGTCATGTCGCGTAACTGCGAGATCCTGCTGACGGATGACCGTGGAACCGAGCGCGCCCGCTACCGTGTGCCCTATGGTGCCCGCCTGCTGGTGGAGGATGGTGCTGCGGTCACCCGTGGGCAGAAGATGGCCGAGTGGGATCCGTACACCCTGCCGATCATCACCGAGCAGCCCGGCAAGGTGGAATATCTTGACCTGATCGACTCCATCACCCTGGTGGAGCGGATGGATGAGGTGACCGGCCTGACCTCCAAGGTGGTGGTTGACTACAAGCAGGCTTCCAAGGGGATCGACCTGCGGCCGCGCCTGCAGCTCAAGGACGCCAATGGCGATGTGGTGAAGCTGGCCAACGGCAACGATGCCCGCTACTTCCTCTCGCCTGACTCGCTGCTGTCGGTTGAGAACGGTGCGCAGGTGAATGCGGGTGACGTGCTGGCCCGTATCCCGCGTGAAGGCTCCAAGACGCGTGACATTACCGGTGGTCTGCCGCGCGTGGCCGAACTGTTCGAGGCCCGTCGCCCGAAGGATCACGCCATCATCTCGGAAACCGAGGGGCGTGTGGAATTCGGCAAGGATTACAAGTCCAAGCGGCGTGTCATCGTCAAGAACGACGAGACCGGCGAGGAGACGGATTACCTGATCCCCAAGGGCAAGCATGTGTCCGTGCAGGAAGGCGACTTCGTGCAGGTGGGCGATCCGCTGGTCGATGGTCCGCGCGTGCCGCATGACATCCTGAAGGTTCTGGGTGTCGAGGCGCTGTCGGATTATCTGGTCAACGAAATCCAGGACGTCTACCGCCTGCAGGGCGTGAAGATCAATGACAAGCACATCGAAGTCATTGTGCGCCAGATGCTGCAGAAGGTGGAAATCCTTGAGCCGGGCGATACGACCTACCTGATCGGTGAGACGGTGGACCGTATCGAATACGAGGAAGAAAACACCAAGCGCCTGAACATGGGCGAGCGTCCGGCTGCTGCCATGCCTGTGCTGCAGGGCATCACCAAGGCCTCGCTGCAGACGCAGTCCTTCATCTCCGCCGCATCCTTCCAGGAGACGACACGTGTCCTGACCGAGGCTGCCACGGCAGGGAAGAAGGATACGCTCAACGGCCTGAAGGAGAACGTGATTGTCGGCCGCCTGATCCCGGCGGGGACGGGCAGCGTCATGAACAAGCTCCGTGCCGTTGCGGCAGGTGAGGACAAGCAGCGCCTGGCCCAGGCCCGCGCTGCGGTGGCCACAACCAAGGCCGCTGAATAAAATACGGAAGAAATGCCGGGTATCGCATGTGCGGTATCCGGCATGATTCGGTGCTGCACTATTGTCACCATCCGATTCAGGCGGTATCAGCGGCCTGACGGAGCGGTGCTCCGATTCCGATGGCGGTTCTGCCCCGTCGGTTGGCGAGCGAATCCTGCGCAAGGCTTGACTTCTGGTCATTCTGGACGTAGGTTCCGCGCCTCTCGGCTAGCCCTGTCTGAAAGACGTTGTTGGCCGTCGAATGCAGCATGCAGGCATGCGGTACCGCAGTCCGGGAATCGGGCTGCCCAGGCCGGATGTAAATATGATGCCCGAACGGATGGTTGTCATCCGTTGGGGTTTTGTTGTGAACGACAGTCGGCAGTCCGATATGAGGCTGGCCGGCCGAATTTTGTAAGGATCGGGAAAGGCGTATGCCGACCATCAACCAGTTGATCGCGAAAGGTCGCGAGCCCGCAGCCAAACGCAACAAGGTCCCTGCACTGCAGGGTTGTCCGCAGAAGCGTGGCGTTTGTACCCGTGTTTATACAACCACACCGAAGAAGCCGAACTCGGCTCTGCGTAAGGTGGCAAAAGTTCGCCTGACCAACGGGTATGAGGTTGTGAGCTATATTCCGGGTGAGGGGCATAACCTCCAGGAACATAGCGTTGTCCTGATCCGTGGTGGTCGCGTTAAGGATCTTCCTGGCGTGCGTTATCACATCCTGCGCGGCGTTCTGGACACCCAGGGTATCGCCAAGCGTCGTCAGCGTCGCTCGCTCTATGGCGCGAAGCGTCCTAAGTAAAAGGAATAACGAGGCATGAGTCGCCGTCATCGCGCAGTAAAGCGCGAGATTCTTCCCGATCCGAAATTTGGTGATGTCGTCATTACGCGTTTCATGAACGCCCTGATGTACGACGGCAAGAAGTCCACAGCCGAAGGGATCGTCTATGGCGCCCTTGAGGTGCTGCGTCGCCGTGGTGGTGCAGCTGCGGACCCCGTGGTCATGTTCCACAGTGCGCTGGATAACGTGAAGCCGGCTGTCGAGGTGCGTTCCCGCCGTGTTGGTGGTGCGACCTACCAGGTTCCGGTCGAAGTCCGGGCCGAGCGCCGTCAGGCGCTGGCCATCCGCTGGCTGATCGACGCGTCGCGCAAGCGGGGCGAGAACACCATGCAGGACCGCCTGTCGAACGAACTTCTTGATGCCGTCAACAATCGTGGCGCCGCGGTCAAGAAGCGCGAGGACACGCACCGCATGGCAGAAGCCAACAAGGCATTCAGTCATTACCGCTGGTAAAGGCGGTCAGGCCGGTTTATCTACCGGCCCGGCTTCCGAAACGGAACTTTCCAACCCGACTCTTGGCACGAGGCCGAGTTAACGGAGAAAACGATGGCAAAGGCTAAATTTGAGCGGAATAAGCCGCACTGCAACATCGGCACGATTGGTCACGTCGATCACGGCAAGACCTCGCTGACCGCTGCTATCACCAAGACGCTGGCGAAGTCCGGCGGTGCCGAATTCAAGGCATACGACATGATCGACGCCGCGCCGGAAGAGCGCGCCCGTGGCATCACCATCTCGACCGCCCATGTCGAGTATGAGACCGCCAAGCGTCACTACGCACACGTCGACTGCCCCGGCCACGCCGACTACGTGAAGAACATGATCACCGGTGCCGCGCAGATGGACGGCGCGATCCTGGTGGTGTCCGCTGCTGACGGCCCGATGCCCCAGACCCGCGAGCACATCCTGCTTGCCCGTCAGGTTGGCGTGCCGGCACTGGTCGTGTTCCTGAACAAGGTTGATCAGGTTGACGATCCGGAACTGCTGGAACTCGTCGAGATGGAAGTGCGCGAGCTGCTCTCCGCTTACCAGTTCCCCGGCGACGATATCCCCATCATCAAGGGTTCCGCCCTGGTGACGCTGGAAGATGGTGACCCGGAAGTCGGTGAAAACCGCGTCCTGGACCTGATGAACGCCGTTGACGAATACATCCCGCAGCCGGAGCGTCCGATCGACCGTCCGTTCCTGATGCCGATCGAAGACGTGTTCTCCATCTCGGGCCGTGGCACCGTGGTGACGGGCCGTGTCGAGCGTGGCGCCGTGAACGTTGGCGACGAAATCGAGATCGTTGGCCTGCGTCCGACGCAGAAGACGACCGTGACCGGCGTGGAAATGTTCCGCAAGCTGCTTGATCGCGGTGAAGCGGGCGACAACATCGGCGCGCTGCTGCGTGGCACGAAGCGTGAAGACGTCGAGCGTGGCCAGGTGCTGGCAAAGCCGGGTTCCATCACCCCGCACACCAAGTTCAAGGCGGAAGCCTACATCCTGACGAAGGAAGAGGGTGGCCGTCACACGCCGTTCTTCACCAACTATCGTCCGCAGTTCTATTTCCGCACGACCGACGTCACCGGCGTCGTTCACCTGCCCGAAGGCACGGAAATGGTCATGCCTGGCGATAACGTCGCCATGGATGTGGAGCTGATTGCTCCGATCGCCATGGACGAAGGCCTGCGCTTCGCTATCCGCGAAGGTGGCCGCACCGTTGGTGCAGGTGTTGTTGCTTCCATCACCGCGTGATTGGACAGTAACTGAACTGTGGCATCCCGGTCGGAGCAATCCGGCCGGGTTTCCATTGCGGATCGGGTTCCCCCGAATCAGGTAAAGTTGGACTGAAACAGAAAGATGGACAACCAGAACATCCGCATTCGCCTGAAGGCGTACGATCATCGGGTGCTAGACAACAGCACGAAGGAGATCGTCAATACGGCGAAGCGTACGGGTGCGCGGGTTCGGGGTCCTATCCCGCTGCCGACGCATATTGAACGGTTTACCGTAAACCGCTCCCCCCACGTGGATAAGAAAAGCCGCGAGCAGTTCGAAATTCGGACCCATCGCCGGCTGCTCGACATTGTCGAGCCGACCCCGCAGACCGTGGACGCTCTCATGAAACTCGACCTCGCCGCTGGCGTGGATGTCGAGATTAAACTCTAAGGTCCAGACGATGCGCACCGGATTGATCGCAAAGAAGCTGGGTATGACCCGGCTGTTCAAGGAAGACGGCACACATGTGCCGGTGACTGTCCTGCAGGTGGATGATCTGCAGGTGGTTGATGTCCGTACAACCGAACGGGATGGCTATACGGCCGTTCAGCTCGGCGCGGGCAAGGCCAAGGTCAAAAATGTGTCGAAGCCGAACCGCGGCCATTTCGCCAAGGCCAAGGTCGAGCCCAAGAAGAAGCTGGCTGAATTCCGCGTTGCGGATGATGCCGTCCTGGAAGTCGGGGCTTCTCTGTCCGCCGCCCATTTCGTGGCGGGGCAGAAGGTGGACGTTACCGGCACCAGCAAGGGTAAGGGTTTTGCCGGCGCGATGAAGCGCTGGAACTTTGCCGGTCTCGAAGCCACCCACGGTGTCTCGATCAGTCACCGTTCGCACGGTTCCACGGGTAACCGCCAGGATCCGGGCAAGGTTTTCAAGAACAAGAAGATGGCTGGCCATCTCGGTTCCGAGCGTGTGACCACGCTGAACCTGGAGATTGCGGCTGTCGACGCCGAAAAGAACCTCATCATGATCCGCGGCTCCGTGCCGGGCGGAAAGAATGAGACGGTTCTGGTTCGTGATGCGATCAAGAAGGCCCGTCATGCCGAGGCGCCGTATCCGGCGGCCCTGGTTGAGGCTGCTGGCTGAGGATAGAGGGCAATGGATTACGAGATCAAAACCCTCGATAACGGAAGCGCAGGTACCGCCAGCCTTCCCGACGAGATTTTCGCCGCAACGCCGCGTCCGGACATTCTGGCGCGTGTGGTGCACTGGCAGCTTGCAAAGCGCCGCGCTGGTACGCACAAGGTCAAGGGCATGGGAGAAATCTCCGGCACGACCAAGAAGCCGTACCGCCAGAAAGGCACCGGCAGCGCCCGTCAGGGTTCGCTGCGTTCGCCGCAGTACCGCACGGGTGGTGTGGTCCATGGTCCGGTCGTGCGCGACCATGGCTATGACCTGCCCAAGAAGGTGCGTCGCCTGGGCCTGATTTTCGCGCTGTCGCAGAAGGCGGCCGAGGGCAAGCTGGTGGTGCTGGATGCGGCGACCGCCTCGGGCAAGTCCGCGGAACTGGCCAAGAAGCTGAAGGTCCTGGGCTGGACATCCGCACTGATCGTGGATGCCGCCGTGGAGGAAAACTTCGGCCGTGCCGCGCGCAACCTGCCGAAAATCGACATTCTCCCGACCATCGGTGCGAATGTCTATGACATCCTGAACCACGATGTGCTGGCCATCACCCGCGCAGGCGTTGAGGGTCTGAAGGAGCGTCTGGCATGACCAATATCCTGGCAATCCGCAAGAAGGCGGAACGCATGTCCCGGGAAGCGATGTATGACATCATCCGCTCCCCCCTGATCACGGAAAAGGCGACGGCCCTGTCCGAGAAGAATCAGGTCGGTTTCAAGGTCGCGATCAGCGCCACGAAGCCGGAGATCAAGGTAGCGGTCGAGACGCTGTTTGGTGTGAAGGTTCTGGGTGTGAACACGCTCATCCAGAAGGGTAAGGCCAAGCGCTTCAAGGGACGTCCCGGCCAGCGTTCGGATGTGAAGAAGGCGTTTGTCCAGCTTGCTGAAGGTCAGTCCATCGACCTGACCGCGAAGCTGGTCTGACGCGGGGTGACAAGAAATGGCATTGAAGCACTTTAATCCAGTTACCCCCAGCCTGCGCGGAACGGTTCTGATCGACCGCAAGGAGCTGTGGAAAGGCAAGCCCGTCAAGGGCCTGACCGAGGGGAAGAACAAGAGCGGCGGCCGTAACAACCACGGTCGCACCACCTCGCGTTTTATCGGTGGCGGACACAAGCAGTCCTACCGTTATGTCGATTTCAAGCGTCGCAAGTTCGATGTGGTCGGCACGGTGGAACGCCTGGAATATGACCCGAACCGCACGGCATTCATCGCCCTTGTCAAGTACGAGGATGGCGAACTGGCCTACATCATCGCGCCGCAGCGTCTGAAGGCGGGTGACCAGGTTGTTGCTGGCGCGCGCGCCGACATCAAGCCGGGCAACGCGATGCCGCTGGCCGCGATTCCGGTGGGCACGATCATCCACAACATCGAGCTGAAGGCCGGTGGCGGTGGCAAGATCGCCCGTTCGGCCGGCACCTATGCCCAGCTGGTCGGCAAGGATGTGGGCTATGCCCAGATCAAGCTGCAGTCCGGTGAACTGCGTGTTGTCCGCGCGGAATGCATGGCGACCATCGGCGCCGTGTCCAACCCGGACAACATGAACCAGCACCTGGGCAAGGCCGGCCGCAACCGCTGGCTGGGCCGCCGCCCGCACAACCGTGGTGTTGTCATGAACCCGGTTGACCATCCGCATGGTGGTGGTGAAGGACGCACTTCGGGTGGGCGTCATCCGGTTACGCCATGGGGCAAGCCGACTAAGGGTTACAAGACCAGGGTCAACAAGCGTACGGACAGTCTGATCATCCGTCGCCGGAAGACCGGCAAGTAAGGGGCATTTAAGATGGCACGTTCCGTCTGGAAGGGCCCGTTCGTGGACGGGTATCTGCTGAACAAAGCCGATGCATCGCGCGCGTCGGGCCGTAACGAAGTGATCAAGATCTGGTCGCGTCGATCCACCATCCTGCCGCAGTTCGTCGGACTGACGTTCGGCGTCTATAACGGGCACAAGTTCCTGCCCGTGCAGGTTTCCGAGAACATGGTGGGGCACAAGTTCGGTGAGTTTTCACCGACCCGTACCTTCACGGGTCATTCTTCGGACAAGAAAGCGAAGCGGGGCTGAACATGAGCAAGCCTAAGCATCCGCGCACGCTCGCGGAAACCGAGGCGCAGGCGCTGACGCGGAACATCCGCATCAGCCCGCGCAAGCTGAACCTTGTTGCGGGCCTGATCCGCAACAAGCCGGCCGCACAGGCGATCGCCACCCTCACATTCTCCAAGCGTCGCATCGCCCAGCAGGTCAAGAAGACCCTGGAGAGTGCGATCGCCAATGCCGAGAACAACCATCAGCTGGACGTTGACCAGCTGGTCGTTGCCCGTGCAGAGGTGGGCAAGTCGATCGTGATGCGTCGTTTCCACGCGCGTGGTCGTGGCCGTTCGGCCCGCATCGAGAAGTTCTTCAGCCACCTGACCATCGTCGTGGCCGAAAAGAAGCCCGAAGCTGAAACCGAAAAGAAGGCGGCCTGATCCATGGGACATAAAGTTAATCCGATCGGGCTGCGGCTCGGTATTAACCGGACATGGGACAGCCGCTGGTACGCCGATGCCGATTATGCGCGCCTGCTGCATGATGACCTGAAGCTGCGCGCCTACCTGCGCCGCAAGCTGTCTGGTGCGGGTGTATCCCGCGTGGTGATCGAACGCCCGGCCAAGAAGCCGCGCGTGACCATCTACGCGGCCCGTCCGGGTGTCGTGATCGGCAAGAAGGGTCAGGACATCGATGTGCTGCGCAAGGACTTGGCCCGTATGGCCAAGACCGATGTGGCGCTGAACATCGTCGAGATCCGCAAGCCGGAAATCGATGCGACCCTGGTGGCCGAAAACATTGCCCAGCAGCTTGAGCGTCGCGTGGCCTTCCGTCGTGCCATGAAGCGTGCCGTGCAGTCGGCCATGCGCCTGGGTGCGCAGGGTATCCGGATCAACTGCTCGGGTCGTCTGGGCGGTGCGGAAATCGCGCGTATCGAATGGTACCGTGAAGGCCGCGTGCCGCTGCATACGCTGCGTGCGGACATCGACTATGGTGTGGCGACCGCCAAGACGACCTATGGCACCTGTGGTGTGAAGGTCTGGATCTTCAAGGGCGAGATTCTTGCCCATGATCCGCTGGCGCAGGACCGTCGCGCCGCCGAACAGGCCCCGCAGCGCTAAGCTGCGCGGTCAAATGGACCCAGATGCGCCAGGCGGCGCGTGAGGATTTAGAAAATGCTTTCTCCCAAGCGGACAAAGTACCGCAAGGCCCACAAGGGCCGCATTCATGGGCTGGCCAAGGGTGGCACAACCCTGAATTTCGGGGCTTTCGGCCTGAAGGCTCTCCAGCCTGAACGGATCACGGCCCGCCAGATCGAAGCCGCCCGTCGTGCCATTACCCGTGCCATGAAACGTGCCGGTCGCGTGTGGATTCGGATTTTCCCTGATCTTCCGGTCTCGACAAAGCCCGCAGAAGTGCGTATGGGGTCCGGCAAGGGGTCGCCCGAATATTGGGTGGCTCGTGTGAAGCCGGGTCGTATCCTGTTCGAGATCGAAGGCGTGCCGCCTGAAGTCGCGCGTGAAGCGCTGGCTCTGGGTGCGGCCAAGCTGCCGATCAAGACCAAGTTCGTGACCCGTATCGGAGAGGCGTGAGATGGCAAAGGCAACAAAGCCGGCCGATCTGCGTGCCAAGACTGTTGAGGAACTGGATGCGCTTCTCGTTGATCTGAAGCGCGAGCAGTTCAATCTTCGGTTCCAGCATGCGACCGGCCAGACCGAGGGTCAGTCCCGCATGCGTGAGGTCCGTCGTGACATCGCGCGTGTGAAGACGATTGCAACCCAGGTTGTGAAGAAGAGTTCAGCTGGCCACGCGCCGGCAGTAAAGTCCTGAAGGGAGACGGGCGATGCCAAGGCGCGTCCTGACCGGGCGGGTAACAAGCGACAAGATGGACAAGACCGTAACGGTTCTTGTCGATCGTCGCATTATCCATCCGCTGTATAAGAAGTTCATTCGTCGCTCCAAGAAGTATGCGGCGCATGACGGCTTGAATGAATGCAAGGTGGGCGACACGGTGCGCATTGAGGAATGCAAGCCGATTTCCCGTCGCAAGACCTGGACCGTCGTGGTCCGGAATGGCCAGCCGCTCGCGGCCGCCGCCGGTGCCACGTCCGGTACGCAGGCGTAAAGAAGGGCATAGACCATGATCCATCCCGAGACCAACCTTGACGTCGCCGACAATTCCGGCGCCCGTCAGGTGCAGTGCATCAAGGTACTGGGCGGTTCCAAGCGGAAGACTGCCTCGGTCGGCGACGTGATTGTCGTGTCCGTCAAGGAAGCCATTCCCCGCGGTAAGGTCAAGAAGGGCGATGTTCACCAGGCGGTGATCGTCCGTACGTCCTACCCGGTGCGTCGCGCCGACGGCAGCGCCATCCGGTTTGACCGCAATGCGGCCGTGCTGATCAACAAGCAGCAGGAACCGATCGGCACCCGTATCTTTGGCCCGGTCGTGCGTGAGCTGCGTGCGCGCAAGTTCATGAAGATCATCTCGCTGGCACCGGAGGTGCTGTAATGGCTGCTCGTATCAAGAAGGGTGACCAGGTCCTGGTCATCACCGGTGGTTCCAAGGGAACCCGTGGCGAGGTCGTGACAGTCCTGCCGGCGGCAAACAAGGCTGTGGTGCGTGGCGTGGCGATTGCCAAGCGCCATACCCGTCCCTCCCGCATGGGTGAGCAGGGTGGCATCATCCAGAAGGAAATGCCCGTTCACCTGTCCAACCTGAAGCTGATCGATCCCAAGAGCGGTGACCCGACGAAGGTCGGCTTCCGCGTTCTGGAAGATGGTCGCAAGGTTCGTGTCGCCAAGGCGACCGGCGAAGTTATCGAAGGCTGAGGAGGCGGGTATGTCTGAAGTGAAAGAAGCCCGTCCGATGCCGCGCATGCAGCAGCGTTACCAGACGGAGCTGCGTGCGAAGATGCGCGAGCAGTTTGGCTACAAGAACGAGATGCAGGTTCCGCGTCTCGAGAAGATCGTGCTGAACATGGGCGTGGGCGAAGCGGCTGGCGACCAGAAGAAGCTGGATGCGGCGCTTAAGGAAATGACCCTTATCGCAGGTCAGAAGCCCGTCAAGACGGTTGCCAAGAAGGCGATCGCGGGCTTCAAGATCCGTGAGGGTCTGCCCATTGGCTGCAAGGTGACGCTGCGTCGCGCGCAGATGTTCGAGTTCCTTGACCGCCTGGTGACGATCGCCCTGCCGCGCGTGCGCGATTTCCGTGGGCTGCCGGCGAACAAGGGTTTCGATGGTCGTGGCAACTTCGCGATGGGCCTGAAGGAACAGATCGTCTTCCCGGAAATCGAGTACGACAAGGTCGACGAGATCCGCGGCATGGACATCATCTTCGTGACCACCGCGAAGACGGATGCGGAAGCAAAGGCTCTGCTCAAGGCGTTCGATCTGCCCTTCTCTGCATAAAATGTAGAGAAAGGGCTTCCGTCTGAAGTCCAGAAGACCTAATACACACGTTGTTTGGAAAACCGTTGGGACTGGCCCAACAGGTTCCGGAGGGTAAAACAAGGCATGGCCAAAATTTCCGCCGTTAACCGGAATGTCAAGCGCGAGCGCATGGCAACCCGGGACCGGGCTAAGCGGACTGCATTGAAGAACATCATCATGGACCGGTCTCTGCCGGTTGAGGATCGCTTCGATGCATCGCTCAAGCTTGCTGAACTTCCTCGCAATGGTTCGCGCGTGCGCGTGCGTCTGCGCTGCAAGCTGACGGGGCGTCCCCGCGCCAATTACAGAAAGTTCGAACTCTGCCGTATCGCCCTGCGCGACCTGGCCTCCAATGGCCAGATCCCGGGTATGGTCAAATCGAGCTGGTAAGGGCAGGGAACGATGTCACTTTCTGATCCTTTGGGTGATCTGCTCACCCGGATCCGCAACGCGCAGCGTGCACGGCATGCTGCCTGCGTGGCGCCGGCTTCCAAGCTGCGCGCCAGTGTTCTCGAGGCCCTGCGCCGCGAGGGATATATCCGTGGTTTCTCCCGTGAGGAACTGCGCAAAGGTGTGGCCCAGCTGCGCATCGAGCTGAAATATCTCGATGGTGAGCCGGTCATCAAGGAAATCCACCGTGTGTCCAAGCCGGGCCGCCGCGTCTATTCCAAGATCAAGGAACTGCCGCGTGTCTATGCCGGGCTGGGTGTGTCGATCCTGTCGACCCCTCGCGGTGTTCTGTCCGATGCGGAGGCCCGCGCTGCCAATGTTGGCGGTGAAGTCCTCTGCCGTGTGTTCTGAGGAGGGATAAATGTCGCGAGTGGGCAAATATCCCGTCGAGGTTCCGTCGGGCGTTCAGGTTTCCATTGCTGATGGCGTGCTGACGGCAAAGGGCAAGCTGGGTGAACTCAAGCTGCCACTGTCCAGCCATGTCGCGGTCGATGTTGCGGACGGCAAGGTCGCGGTCAAGCCGGTCGATACGACGCAGGCCCAGGCCCGCATGATGTGGGGAACCACGCGTTCCCTGATCGCGGGTATGGTCAAGGGCGTGTCCGAAGGGTTTTCCAAGACGCTGGAAATCTCCGGAACGGGTTACCGCGCTGCGGTGCAGGGCAAGAACCTGGTCATGAACCTCGGTTATTCGCATGACATCGTCTATGCGATCCCCGAGGGAATCAAGATCACGACCCCGCGGCCGACAGCCGTGACCGTCGAAGGTATCGACAAGCAGCGGGTTGGTCAGGTGGCTCTGGATATCCGCAGCTTCCGCAAGCCCGAGCCCTATAAGGGCAAGGGTGTCCGTTATGAAACGGAAACCATCCGTCGCAAGGAAGGCAAGAAGAAATAATGAGCACGCAGAAGGATCTGCGGGAACGGCGGCGTCAGCGTCTCCGTTTCCAGCTTCGCCGCAAGAGCGGTGGCCGTCCGCGTCTGTCGGTGTTCCGTTCAGGCAAGAACATCTACGCGCAGGTTATCGACGATGCGGCCGGCCGTACGCTGGCCGCTGCGTCCTCCCTGGAAAAGGACCTGCGTTCCGCCCTCAAGGGTGGCACGGACGTCACGGCGGCGGGTGCGGTTGGCAAGCTTCTGGCGGAACGCGCGGTGGCTGCAGGTGTGTCGAAGGTCGTTTTCGACCGCGGCGCGTATCTCTATCATGGGCGTATCAAGGCCCTGGCGGAGGCTGCCCGTGAGGGCGGTCTCTCGTTCTGACGAAAGGGTCACGCATAATGGCACGTGAACCGAGAGAAGGCGGCCGGGGTGGTCGCGATCGCGACCGCGAAGGCGATGATCTGGTCGACAAGCTGGTCACGATCAATCGTGTTGCCAAGGTTGTAAAGGGCGGTCGCCGCTTTGCATTCGCGGCACTGGTTGTGGTTGGTGACCAGAAGGGGCGCGTAGGGTTCGGCGCGGGCAAGGCCCGTGAAGTTCCCGAGGCGATCCGCAAGGCGACCGACCGCGCCAAGCGCACCATGATCCGCGTTCCGATGAAGGAAGGCCGTACGCTGCATCACGATGTGGCCGGTCACTTCGGGGCGGGCAAGGTGGTCCTGCGCTCTGCTGATGCAGGCACGGGCATCATTGCCGGTGGTCCGATGCGCGCCGTGTTCGAAAGCCTGGGCATCAATGACGTGGTGGCCAAGTCGCTTGGAACCCGGAACCCGCACAACATGGTCAAGGCGACGTTCGCCGCGCTGGAGCGTTGCGCCAGCCCGCGTTCGGTGGCCAACCGTCGTGGCAAGAAGGTTTCGGATATCCTGGGGCGCCGCGAGGCTGCGGTAGCGACGGAGGCTGCGGCCGATGTCTGATACCAAGGCAACCATTCGCGTTACCCAGCTACATTCCGGTAACGGGCAGAAGCCGGGCCAGCAGGCGACGCTGGTCGGTCTTGGCCTGAACAAGATCGGTCGGACCCGCGAACTGGAGGATACCCCTTCCGTTCGTGGCATGATCCGCAAGGTGTCCCACCTGATCAAGGTGGAGGATTGAGATGAACCTGAACGAACTTCGTGACAACGAGGGCGCGCGTTATCGCAAGAAACGCCTTGGTCGCGGTATCGGCTCCGGCAAGGGCAAGACATCCGGCAAAGGTGTCAAGGGCCAGAAGGCACGTTCCGGCGTGTCGTTGAACGGGTTTGAGGGTGGCCAGCTGCCCATCTACCGTCGTCTGCCCAAGCGCGGCTTCAAGAACATCTTCCGCAAGGACTATGCGGTGGTGAACCTGGGCACGCTGGACAAGGCCATCGCGGCAGGCAAGGTTGATGCCAAGGCTGTCGTGACGGAAGAAGTGCTGACCAAGGCTGGCCTGATCGGTTCTGGCCGTTTTGCCGGTATCCGCCTGCTGGGTGACGGTGAACTGAACCACGCGGTGACCATTGAGGTGGCGGGGGCTTCGGCCTGCGCCATTGCGGCGGTCGAGAAGGCCGGTGGCAAGGTGCAGGTCAAGGCGCAGAAGCAGCAGGCTCCTGCCGCGGAATGACCGGTTCGGGTTACAGGCACGTTCTGTACCCGAAGCATGATAAAAGCGATGCTGCTTGCACTCGGCGGGCGCATCGCTTTATTACTTTCTGCGGTTTTTTTTATCATGACAGCGTCCCGCCTCCAGCGGTGGCGCTGTTCTTGTGAAAGGATGGGCGCATGGCCTCCGCGGCCGAACAGTTGGCTGCCAATTTGAATTTCAGTTCCTTTGCCAACGCGACGGAACTGAAGAAGCGTATCTGGTTCACCCTGGGTGCGCTGATCGTTTACCGGATTGGCACCTATATCCCCGTTCCAGGCGTCGACGCGACGGTGATGGGGCAGCTTCTGGCCCGGCATCAGGGCGGTATCCTGGGTATGTTCGACATGTTCACGGGCGGGGCGCTGGGGCGCATGACCGTGTTCGCACTCAATATCATGCCCTATATCAGCGCCTCGATCATTGTACAGCTGATGTCAGCAGCGATTCCCTCCCTTGAGGCCCTGAAGAAGGAAGGCGAGGGCGGACGGCGCAAGCTGAACGAATATACCCGCTATCTTACGGTCGTGATCGCCCTGTTTCAGGCCTACGGCATCGCCATCGGGCTGGAGAACATGCATACCGAGGCGGGCTCGGCGGTGGTATCGCCGGGGATGTTCTTCATCGTGTCCTGCGTCCTGACCCTTGTGGGGGGGACCATGTTCCTGATGTGGCTGGGGGAACAGATCACGTCACGGGGGGTTGGCAACGGGATCTCGCTGATCATCTTTGCCGGTATCGTGGCGAACCTGCCCAATGCCCTGGCAAGCCTGTTCCAGCTTGGCTACACCGGCGCGCTGTCCCCGTTCTTCGTGCTGGTTTTCCTGGTGCTGGCGGCGATCACCATCGCGTTCATCGTATTTATGGAACTGGCGCAGCGCAGGGTCGTCATCCAGTACCCCAAGCGGCAGGTTGGCCAGCGCATGTTCGGTGGGGACTCCACCCATATGCCGCTGAAGGTGAATACCGCAGGGTCCATCCCGCCGATCTTTGCCTCGTCCGTGCTGCTGATTCCGGTCACGATCGCGGGATTCGTCAATAACAGTTCCATGCCGGGATGGCTCTCCTTCCTGGGGCAGGAACTGGGGCAGGGGCAGCCGCTGTACATGCTGTTCTATGCGGCGATGATCGTGTTCTTCTCGTATTTCTATGCGGCGGTGACGTTCAACCCGCAGGAAACGGCCGAGAACCTGCGCAAGCAGGGCGGGTTCGTGCCGGGTATCCGCCCCGGGGCGAATACGGCTGCGTTCTTTGACCGTATCCTGACCCGCATCACAACGATCGGTGCGCTCTATCTTGTTGCCGTCTGCCTGTTGCCGCAGATCCTGATCAGCCATTACAACGTGCCTTTCTATTTCGGTGGCACGAGTCTGATCATTATCGTGACGGTGACGATCGATACGGTGACACAGGTGCAGTCGCATCTGGTGGCGCACCAGTATCAGGGACTCATGCGCCGGGGACGGGGCAGAAAGGGCAGGGTGCGTTGAACATCATTTTTCTTGGACCGCCAGGTGCCGGCAAAGGCACGCAGTCGAAACGGCTGGAAGAGCGGTATGGAATTGCGCAGATCTCGACCGGGGACATGCTGCGCGCCGAAGTCGCGGCGGACAGCCCGCTTGGGCAGCAGGTCAAGACCATCATGGCCGAAGGCAGGCTCGTGCCCGATGATCTGATCATCGCCATGATCGAAAAGCGTATCCGCCAGCCGGACTGCGCCAAGGGCTTTATCCTTGATGGTTTTCCACGCACCCGCGCGCAGGCCGAGGCGCTGGATACGATGCTGGCACGCAGTGGGCAGCACATTGATGCCGTGCTGCTGCTGGACGTGGATGAGGATGCCCTGGCCGACCGGATTGCGGGTCGTTATACCTGTGCCAGGTGCGGGGCAGGCTATAATGATGTGTTCAAGCGGCCGAAGGTCGCGGGCACATGCGACGTATGTGGTGGACATGAGTTCATCCGCCGCGAGGACGACCGGCGCGAAACCGTGGCGGCCCGACTGAAAACCTACCGGGAACTGACGGCCCCGATCCTGCCTTATTATGAGGAGGAGAAGCGGCTGTACCGGATTGACGGCATGGCTGATATCGATGCGGTGACGCAGGAAGTCTTTGCTGTCATCGACCGCATCACGAAAAAGTGATGCAAAATAATTGACTCATGGGGGGCAGCAGTATATTGCGCGCCCTCAAGGTATGAATGTCGCTTGAGTCGGCCCGATGGTCCGGCGCAGGCGGCCTGAATGAATGATGCTGGGGTTGGCCGGTCGGACCGGTATGTTCACGGCGCTCCTGCCAGTCGGGCAGGTGGTGTGAAGCAGCCCTGCCTAAATGTAGTGCCCCGAACAGGGCGGACGAGGAGTAAGTGGCGTGGCACGTATTGCCGGCGTGAACATCCCAACTAACAAGCGGGTCACAATTGCCCTGCGTTATATCTATGGTATCGGGGCGACGAAGGCCCAGGCGATCTGCGACCAGCTGGAAATCCCGGCTGAGCGGCGCGTGAACGAGCTGTCGGACGACGAGATCGGCAAGATCCGTGAACTGATCGACAGCAACTACCGCGTGGAAGGTGATCTTCGCCGTGAAGTGGCGATGAACATCAAGCGTCTGATGGACCTTGGCTGCTACCGTGGCCTGCGCCACCGGCGTGGGCTGCCTGTCCATGGTCAGCGGACTCATACCAACGCCCGTACCCGCAAGGGTAAGGCCGTGGCTATTGCGGGCAAGAAGAAGGCGACCCGCTAATCAGCGGATTGCCCGGTATGAATGCACGGGGCGTGCCTTATGCGCTCCGTGCCCGTTTGAACTGACAGGATCGAGAAAACTATGGCGAAAGCTGCGGCTCCGCGTATTCGCAAGAAAGAGCGGAAAAACATCATTTCCGGTGTGGCGCATGTGCTGTCCACCTTCAACAACACCATGATCACCATTTCCGACGCCCAGGGCAACGCGATTGCCTGGTCTTCCGCTGGTGCCCAGGGTTTCAAGGGGTCGCGCAAATCCACCCCGTACGCAGCCCAGGTTGCCGCCGAGGATGCGGGCCGCAAGGCGCGCGAGCACGGCATGGAGACGCTGGAAATCGAGGTTTCCGGTCCCGGGTCGGGGCGTGAGAGCGCACTGCGTGCCCTGCAGGCTGTCGGTTTCTCGATCACGGCCATCCGCGACATGACGCCGGTGCCGCATAACGGCTGCCGCCCGCGCAAGCGCCGTCGCGTCTGATCGGCGCCCTGCGTTAGTCGTATTCCCCCGCATGCGGGGGAAGATTGTCATTCCGGTACCTCCCTGTGGGGTACCATCTGCCGCACCAACAGGCGGCAGATCAGTCTTGAAAGGCCATTACCTTGGTCCTCCAGAAAAACTGGCAATCCCTGATCAAGCCGGAAAAGCTGGAAGTCGAACCGGGGGCGGAACCTTCGCGCATTGCAACCGTCGTAGCCGAGCCGCTGGAACGCGGCTTCGGCATGACGCTGGGCAATGCGATCCGTCGGGTTCTGCTGTCGTCCCTGCAGGGGGCTGCGGTTACGGCAATCCAGATTGACGGCGTGCTGCATGAATTCTCGTCGGTGGCGGGTGTTCGTGAAGACGTGACCGACATCGTGCTCAACATCAAGCAGCTCGCACTGCGGATGCATGGCGAAGGCCCCAAGCGCATGGTGCTGACGGCCACGGGGCCTGGCGAAGTGCGTGCCGGACAGATCCAGACCGGGCATGACATTGAAGTCATGAACCCCGACCTGGTCATCTGCACACTTGATGAAGGGGTGAAGTTCGGCATGGAGTTCACCGTGAACATGGGCAAGGGGTATGTTCCCGCGGCGGCCAACCGCCCGGAAGACGCACCCATTGGCCTGATCCCGGTTGATGCCATCTACTCCCCCGTCCGTCGGGTGTCCTACAAGGTGGAGCAGACCCGCGTGGGTCAGGTCACCGACTATGACCGCCTGCTGCTGACGGTCGAGACGAACGGCGCCGTGACGCCTGAAGATGCCGTGGCGCTGGCCGCGCGTATCCTGCAGGACCAGCTCCAGCTGTTCATCAACTTTGATGAGCCGCGCACGGTGCGCACGGAAGAGCCGCAGGATGACCTGCCGTTCAACCGCAACCTGCTGCGCAAGGTTGACGAACTGGAACTGTCGGTGCGTAGCGCCAACTGCCTGAAGAACGACAACATCGTCTATATCGGTGATCTGGTGCAGAAGACCGAGCAGGAGATGCTGCGCACGCCGAATTTCGGCCGCAAGTCGCTCAACGAGATCAAGGAAGTCCTGACCGCCATGGGGCTTTCACTGGGTATGAACGTACCGGCCTGGCCGCCGGAAAATATCGAAGATCTGGCAAAGAGGCTCGACGAGCCGTTCTGATCCTCCGAACCGGATAAAACAGGAAATTACATCATGCGTCACGGTGTTGCCGGCCGTAAGCTCGGCGTTACCTCGTCCCATCGACTGGCCATGTTTCGCAACATGGCAGTCGCCCTGATCAAGCACGAACAGATCACCACCACACTGCCCAAGGCGAAGGAACTGCGCCCGGTGGTGGAAAAGCTGATCACCCTTGGCAAGCGGGGTGACCTGCACGCCCGCCGTCAGGCTTTCGCCCAGCTGCGTGACGACAAGATCGTGTCCAAGCTGTTCGCCACGGTGGCTGACCGCTACAAGACGCGCCAGGGTGGCTACACCCGCGTGCTGCGTGCGGGCATGCGCCATGGCGATGCGGCCGATATGGCCGTGATCGAACTGGTTGACCGCGATGTGTCGGCCAAGGGTCAGGACAGCGGTCCGCGCCCGGAAGCCAATCATGAAGAAAACCTGGCTGCCTGAGGCAGGCCGGTTGCTTCCGAAAAACCCGGCTCAGGCCGGGTTTTTTTGTGGTTTTTTGCAATCCAACATTATTTTATCGTTATATAGCCATCCAGACGGGCTTACATATATTTTCGATAGTGTATTAATCGGTTCATTCCTTCCGCGTAGCAGACAGGGCTTTAGCCATGACAGTATCCCTTTTCCGGCGTGTGATACGCCGTAGCGTTCATGTCCTGACGGCCGTGCTTGGCCTGTGCGCGGGTGCCCAGGCGGCTACGGTTCGTGTTGGCTACATTCCGGTTATCGGTTCCGCTCCGCTTTTTGTCATGCAAGGCAAGAACTGGACACGGGATGCCGGGATCGACATGCAGCTTGTCCGCTTCCAGTCCGGGCCACAGGCCATACAGGCCCTGATGTCGGGCAAGATCGATGCCTATGTGGCGGGTGTCCTGCCGCTGCTGCAGGCGCGTGCCCATGGCGTGGATGTAAAGGTGGTGGCCAGTGCGGCGACGGAGGAACTGGAGATCGTATCGCGCGGGGCACTGGCGGTGGACCTGCCCGAGCAGCCGGTCCCGCTGGCCCCCGATGCGCTCCGCCAGCGCTTTGCCGATTTTGCCGCCAGGGCGGGGCACAGGCCCAAGATCGCGGCCCAGCCCATGGGTTCGGTGCCCGATACGCTGCTGCGCTACTGGCTGAAGGCGCGCAACGGGCTGGAGCCGGATCAGGTGGCGGATATTGTCGGCATTGATATCGATGCCGCCCAGCAGGCGTTCCTGGCAGGTGCGGTGGATGCCGCCATCCTGCGTGAGCCCGCGCTGACCATCATCCGCCACCGCATGCCCGGCATGCGGGTCCTGGCATCCGGCCATGACCTCATGCCCGGCCAGCCCGGCTCGGTCCTTGCCATCCTTAATGAGGATGCGCCTGACCGCGCCGCATGGAAAAACGCGTTCGTAAGCGGCTTCGTCAGGGCAACGCACCTGCTGGCAACGGACCCGGAACAGGCCGAACCCTACGTGCAGCAGGCGCTGGGCGGTGGCATGCTGCCCAAGGATATCATTGTCGAGGCGCTGAAGGCTTCCGCTTCGGGGTTCGTGTCCGACCCCGCGCGGATTGTGGATGCGGTGGGCCAGCTACAGGATTTCGAACTCCAGACCGGCCTGCTGCGCAAGGCGGAGCCGGTGGGCGCGCTGTTTGATCTGGAAACCTACAGGCAGATTGCTCCATGATCAGGCCGCGTCCCGTCCTGCTGCGTCCAATTCTGGGGGCGGCTGGCCTTGTGGTCCTGTTTGGCGTGTGGGAAGCCTCCATCCGGCTGGGATGGGTGCCGTCCGGCCTGCTGCCTGCCCCCACCAGCCTTGGTCCGGCCTGGTTGGAGGAAGTACGCAGCGGCGCCTGGACCCAGGCCATACGCGACAGCCTGACCCATTACCTGACCGGGCTGCTGGCGGGTTCCGTGCTGGGTACGCTACTGGGACTGCTCTGTGGGGCGGTACCGCTGCTGGACGGCCTGCTGTCCGGCGTGGTGCGGGTGCTGCGACCCATTCCGGGGCTGGCATGGGTGCCCTTTGCCATCCTGTGGTTCGGGCTCAATACGGCGGGGGCCACGTTTGTCATCGCCATTTCCGTCTTCTGGATCAATTTTTACGCGGCGTACGGGGCGGTGCAGTCGATCGATCCCGATCTGTATGAAGTCGCGGCCTCGTTTGGCCATGGCGGATTCTGGGCGCGGCTGCGTACGGTGGTGATACCGGCCTCGGCCCCCGGCGTGCTGGCCGGGCTGCGGACGGGGCTGGGGCAGGCCTGGATGTCGGTCGTGGCGGCGGAACTGTTTGGCGTGCCGGGCATCGGTGCGCGGATGATGCAGGCTTCCAGCCTGCTGGCAACGGATCTGGTGGTGGTCTACATGCTGACCATGGCCCTGCTCTATGCGCTGACCGACACGCTGTTCATGCTGGTGCGCAAGAGGCTGCTGGGCTGGCAGGGGTAAAAGACAGGTGGGAATGAATAGCGTGGTGACACCCGCCAGCACGGCGGATGTGGTGGTCAGGCTGGAGGATATCGGCCTGTCCCACGACCATGGGCGCAGCTTTATCCTGCGGCATGTCGATCTGGAAATCCGGCGGGGGGAGTTCGTGGCCCTGCTTGGCCCCTCGGGGGTGGGCAAGTCCACGCTGCTGCGGGTCATCATGGGGCTCATGCCCCCCGGTGAGGGGCGGGTGGAGCTGAAATCCACGCCCGCCAGCGTGCACCGGCCCGCAGCCATGGTGTTTCAGGATGCCAAGCTCATGCCATGGCGCAACGTGCTGCGTAACGTGGAACTGGGGCTGGAAGGGCTGGGTCTGGACAGGAACCGGCGGCGTGAGCGCGCCATGGCGGCGCTGGAGCTTGTCGGACTTGCGGACAAGGCGGACCGCTGGCCCCGCCAGCTTTCGGGCGGGCAGCGCCAGCGCGTGGGGGTGGCTCGCGCGCTGACGGTCGAGCCGGACCTGCTGCTGATGGACGAACCCTTTGGCGCGCTGGATGCGATCACCCGCACCGCCCTGCAGGAGGAACTGCTGCGCATCCATGCCCGCACACATGGCACGGTCCTGTTCGTGACCCATGACCTGGATGAGGCGCTGGTGCTGGCGGACCGGATCATCATACTGGCCGGTCATCCGGCCGGCCTGCGCGGTGACTTTACGGTCGGCCCCCGCCCGCGAGACAGGACGGCCCCCGGCCTGCGCGCCATGGCGGAACGCATGAAGCGGCTGATCGCGGGTGAAGAGGACCCCGGCGCGGATGCGGCCTATTGGCAGGCATCGGAGATATGATAAGCCTGTGCCATCGGGCCTGCCGCCCGCGGGCATGACGGCAGGGCAAACGGGGCACAGGGCACGGCGTCCGGGCCTGCCCCACCGGCACGCAAGGGAATATGGAACATGACGGACATCCCCAATCTCGAAACCCATCTGGAAGAGGGCATCGGCCGCCTGCAGGATGGTCTGGACGGTTTTGCCGGTGAACCCGGTGCCCCGTTCTCCGCCCGGATGCAGGGGGCCGGCGGCATGGCGCAGCAGGGCATGGGCGAGATTCTGGATACCCTGCGTGACGTGACGGCGGATCGCCCGCTGCTGGCCCTGATCGGGGCATCGCTGCTGGGTTTTGTCGCAACGCTGTTCATGCGGCGGCGTGCGTAAGGCAACATATGGAATGCTGGCGCGTTAGTCAGGCATGACTGATTTACAGGAACAGATACCATGCTGAAACTGGCACTGTTTTTTCTGATTGTCTCACTGATTGCCGGTGTGTTCGGGTTCAGTGGTATTTCCGCGGCTTCTGCCGGGATGGCAAAGATACTGTTCTTCATCGCCATCACGATATTCGTCGTCGTATTGCTGATCGCGCTGTTTACGGCCCGGTCGCTATCGGGCTGATGGCCCCTCCCGCACACGGCAACCCCCTGTCGCCATCCGGCGCAGGGGGTTTTTTCATGCCTATCTGTTGGTGTCCTTCTGGATGAAGGAAGGCAGCAGCGGGTTATCCTTCTGCAGCGATTTCTTGGTTGGCAGGCGGGATGCATCCCATCCGCCCCCCAGTGCCTGCACCAGGCTTACGCTGTCCACCATGCGCTGCTGCTGGATGCCCAGCAGGGTCTCGGCCGATGACAGGGCCGAGTTCTCGTTGGTGATGACGGTTGTATAGATCTCGGTCCCGGCCTGGTACTGGTTGAGCGAGACCTCGACCGTGCGGTTGGCAAAATCCAGCGCCTTCTGCTGCTGTAGCGACTGCTGGGACAAAATGCGCAGGTTGGAAAGCTGGTCTTCCGTATTCTGCAGCGCGGTCAGCACGGTCTGGCGATAGGTGGCCACCGCGTTGTCATACTGGGCATTGGCCTCATGCACCGCAGCCGTGCGCGACCCGCCCGAGAACAGCGTTTCGGTGGCGGACGCACCAAGTGACCAGACCCGGTTGGCCACACTCATCAGCGATGTGACCGGGTCGCCACCGCTCTGCGCATAGCTGGCGCTGATGGTGACATCGGGATAGAACGCCGCTATGTCCGCGCCGATCTGGGCGTTGTACTGCTCCATCGTGCGTTCCGCTGCCGCAATATCGGGCCTGCGCTGCAGCAGGTCGGACGGTACCGTAACCGGAATGGGCGGCACGGTGCGTGACAGGGGGGCAGGTGCGATCGTGACATCGGCCGGTGGCCTGCCGATCAGCACGGCAATCGCATGTTCGTACTGTGCGCGGTTGATCCCGGCCTGGACAAGGGATGCCCGGTTCTGCTCCAGCGTGGTGCGGGCCTGCAGCACGGCGGTCGGGTCGGCCGTGCCGGCATCGAACTGGTTCTGGGTGATCTGCAGCGCCTGCTCATTGAAGCGCACGTAGCGTTGCAGCAGGTCCGTCAGGCTGTCCTGGTAGCGCAGGTTGAAATAGGCGGTGGCCAGCTGCGCCTGATAGGACAGCGTGGCATTGGCCAGGTCGGCCGCACTGGCCTGGGCCGCAGTCACCTGTTCCTGCACCTGCCGGCGGATCTTGCCCCACAGGTCCAGATCCCAGCTCGCGCTTGGACCCAGGTCATAGGTGTTGTAGGTCGACCCCTCCTTGGCATAGTTGCTGCCCGAGGAGGAGAGCGACCCCGCCCCATGGCCCGCGCGGTTGAAGCCAAGGCTGCCGCTGATGGTGGGGAAAAGCTGGGCACGCACGCTGTCGATCAGGGCACGGGCGTTGCGGTAGCTGGCCTCGTATTCCTTGATGTTCTGGTTGGAAATGGCGACCTGCGCCTCAAGCCCGTTCAGGATCGGGTCATTATAGATCGTCCACCAGTCATGCTTGGGCAGTTCGGCCATGTGCGGGTTTGCGTTTTCCCAGCCGGGTTCGGGGCGCAGTTCCTTGAAGCGCGCCGATACGATGGCGTCCGGGCGGTGATATTTCGGCCCTACCATGCATCCTGCCAGCGCCACGAGCGGCAGGGCCAGGCATGCAAGGCGCAGCGCATGCATGCTACGGGTCGGGCGGGTGCCGGCATGGCTGGGGGATGGCGGAAGGAATGGCATCCGGTTCAGGAATCCTGCTGGTGGGAAAGACGATGGCGTCGGGACAGCCGCCCATACAGCCGGTTGAAATATGTGCGGCAGGCTACCCCCATATGGTCAAGATAAAGGTAGACGACCGGCGTGGTATAAAGTGTCAGCGCCTGGCTGACGAGCAGCCCGCCCACAATGGCAATACCCAGCGGGCGGCGCAGTTCGGAGCCATAGCCATGGCCGAAGATCAGCGGTAGCGCGCCCAGGGCCGCGGCGAATGTGGTCATCATGATCGGGCGGAAGCGCAGAAGGCAGGCCATGCGGATGGCGTCAAGCGCGGTATGGCCTTCATCACGTTCGGCGGTGATGGCAAAGTCCACCAGCATGATGGCGTTCTTCTTGACAATACCGATCAGCAGGATCACCCCGATCATGGCGATCAGCGAAAAGGCTTCCCCGAAGAACTGGAGCGCCAGCAGCGCCCCCACCCCGGCCGAGGGCAGGGTGGAGAGGATGGTCAGCGGATGGACATAGCTTTCGTACAGGATGCCCAGTGTCATGTACACCGCCGCCAGCGCCGCCAGGATAAGCAGCGGTTCGTTATTGACCGATTTCTGGAACTGCGCGGCATTGCCCGCGAAATTGCCCTGGATGTTGGCGGGCATGTGCAGCTTGACCGTTTCCTCGTTGATGATCTGCACCGCCTGGCTGAGCGGCACGCCATTGGTCAGGTTGAACGAGATGGTGGAGGAGACGGACTGCCCATCATGGTTGATGCTCAGGGCCGTCTTGGTCGGTTTGAGGACCGAGACCAGGGTCAGTGGCACCATGCTTTCCGAACTGGTGGACACGGCGGACCCGGTGGAGGCGCTGTTGCCCCCCGCCAGCGTGTTGGCCACCTGGTTGCGGAATGACTGCGCGCTGAGTTGGGATTCGGTGGTGCCGGTATCGGCGCTGACGCGGATGGTGTTGGACTGGGTGCCGCCCCCCGCCGTGCCGCCCGCCACACTGACCCAGACCTGCTTGAGCGTGGTCGGGTCCTGCCAGAAGCGGGGCTGCACCTCCATCACCACATGGTACTGATTCAGCGGATTGTAGATGACCGAGGCCGAGCGCTGGCCATAGGCATCGTACAGCGTATTGGAAATGAGCTGCGGGGTGATGTTCAGGCGGCTGGCAGTATCACGATCCACCTGCACATCCAGCGCCGAGCCGCCCTGCAGCACATCCGATGAAACATCGGACAGTTCGGGATGCTTCTGCAGTGCCGAGACGAGCAGCGGCGTCCACTGGTACAGGTCCTTTGAGGAATCGGACTGCAGCGAATACTGGTAGGCCGCATTGCTCTGCCGCCCGCCAATGCGCAGCTGCCCCGGGGCGGAGGCATAGAACGTCGCCCCCACCATGCTGCGCAGCCGCCGCCCGATGCGGGCGATGGTCTGCGCGGGCGTGTCGTCACGCAGGGACTTGTCCCTGAGTGTTACAAACAGGTTTGCCTGGTTGGCGCTGCCGCGCCCGCCCATAAAGCCCATGACATGGGCCACGTCCCTGTCGGCGGTGATGGCCTTCTGCACGGTCATGATCTTGCCCTGCATGGCCTGGAACGAGATGGACTGGTCCCCCATCAGCCGGCCCATCAGCATGCCGGTATCGGATTCGGGGAACAGGCTCTTGGGCATCTTGATGAACAGCCCGACCATGATGGCAATGGTCAGCGGCAGTGACAGAATGGTCAGGCGGCGGTGGGTGATCGCCCATTCCAGCGAGCGGGCATAGCCCTGCTGCGCCGCGTTCAGACCGTGTTCCAGCCCGTGGCCGATACGCCCGAACACCCCGCGTGAGGGCAATGCCTCATGCACGCGCAGCAGGCGGGCGGTCATCATGGGAGTAAGCGAGAGCGACAGTACCATGGAAATGACGATCGTGATCGACATCGTCATGGCGAATTCGTGGAACAGCCGCCCCGCCACCCCGCTCAGCAGCAGGATGGGCAGGAACACCGCAATCAGCGACACGGTGATGGACATGACCGTGAACGCCACCTCCCGCGTGCCCAGCAGGGTGGCCTGCACGCGGTCCATCCCGGCTTCCATGTGGCGGCTGATGTTCTCCACCACCACGATCGCGTCATCCACCACGAAGCCGGTGGAAATGGTCAGCGCCATGAGGGAAAGGTTGTCGATGGAATACCCCATGACCTTCATCGCCCCGAAGGTGGTGATGATGGAGGCGGGCACCACAATGGCGGGGATGATGGTGATGCGCGGCGAGCGCAGGAACAGGAGCACGACCAGCACCACCAGGCCAACCGACAGCACAAGTGTGAACTGCGTATCCGCCAGCGCCGCGCGGATGGTTGTGGAGCGGTCCATGAAGGCGCCCAGGTCCACATCCGTCGGCAGGGCCGCGCGCAGGAGCGGCAGCTTGGCGCGGATCTGGTCGTTGGTGTTGATGATGTTGGCCCCCGCCTGGGCAAAGATGATGGCCAGCACCGCGGGCCTGCCATCCACGTAGCCCGCGTTGCGCAGGTCCTCCACGCTGTCACGCACGGAGGCCACGTCCTCCAGCCTGACCGGGCGGCTGTCATGATAGGCCACGATCAGGTCACGATAGGCCTGCGCGTTATGCACCTGGTCATTGGTGTCCAGCGTGAAGCGGTGGTCACCCTGATCAATGAAGCCCTTGGGCGTATGGGCGTTGGCCGAGGCGAGGGCCGCGCGGATATCCTCGAAGCCGATGCCGAATTTGTATAGCGCCAGCGGGTTCATCTCCACCCGCACGGCTGGCAGCGAACTGCCGCCGATCTCGACTTCCCCCACACCCTGTATCTGCGAGAGATGCTGCTGCAGCACGTTGGAAGCCAGGTCATACAGTTGCGAGGCGGTACGGGTGCGCGATGTCAGCGCCAGGATCATGACCGGCGCGCCGTTGGGATTGGCCTTGAAATAGCTTGGATTCTGCCGAAGGGAGGAAGGCAGGTCGGCATGGGCCGCCTGCAGGGCCGCCTCCACATCGCGCGCGGCGCCATTGATGTCGCGGTCCAGCGAGAACTGCAGCGTGATGCGCGCCTGGTTGGCCGATGACTGTGATGTCATTTCCGTCAGCCCGGCGATCGCCCCCAGGTGCCGTTCCAGCGGGGCGGCCACCGAGCTTGCGATTTCCTCGGGCGAGCCGCCCGACTGGCGGGCCTGCACCTGTATGACCGGAAAGTCCACATTGGGCATGTCCGCCACCGGCAGCGTCATGTAGCCCAGCACGCCGCCCAGTACCAGTGCCACGGTCAGCAATATGGTGGCGACCGGCCTGCGGACGAAGATGGACAGCGGGTTCATGCAGAAGCCTGCGGCCCGGGCAGCCCGTCCTTGCCCCCGTTATCCGTGCTGCCAAAACGGCGGGTCAGTTTCTGGCTGATGCCATCCATCAGCAGGTAGATGACGGGGGTGGTGAACAGCGTCAGCAGCTGGCTGACCGCAAGCCCGCCCACAATGGCGATGCCCAGCGGGCGGCGCAGTTCCGACCCGGTGCCGGTGCCCAGCATCATCGGCACGGCCCCCAGCATGGCCGCCAGCGTGGTCATGAGAATGGGGCGGAAGCGCAGCAGGGCTGCATGGCGGATGGAATGCAGCGGGGTCATGCCCTCCACCCGTTCGGCTTCAAGGGCGAAGTCGATCATCATGATGGCGTTTTTCTTCACGATGCCGATCAGCAGCACCAGTCCGATGATGCCCATCACATCCAGCCCCGAACCCGTCACCCACAGCGCCAGCAGCGCCCCGATCCCGGCCGAGGGCAGGGTGGAGAGGATGGTGACGGGATGGATGAAGCTCTCGTACAGGATGCCCAGCACGATATAGACGGCAATCAGCGCGGCCAGCACCAGCCAGGCCTCGTTGGCCAGTGAACTGCGGAACGCCGCCGCCGTGCCCTGGAAGGAGGTCTGGAAGCTCGACGGCAGGTGGATGTCCCTTGCCGCGCGCTCGATCGCGTCCGTCGCATCACCCAGCGCATAGCCGGGCCGGACATTGAACGAGACCGTGGTGGCCGGGAACTGGCCCACATGGGTGATCAGCAGCGGCGCGGTATCCTGTGTCACGGTGGTGACGGAGGCCAGCGGCACCAGCCCCGACGTGGGCGAGCGCGTCGGGCCGGAGGTACTCTCGCCCGCGTTGCCGCTGATGCCGGGCAGGTAGATCTGGTTGAGCGAGGCCATGTCCTGCTGGAAGCCGGGGGTGGCCTCCAGGATCACGCGGTACTGGTTGGACTGGGTGAAGATGGTCGAGATCTGGCGCTGGCCAAAACTGTCATACAGCACGTTGTCGATGGTCTGCGGCGTGATCGAGAAGCGGGCGCCGGTGGTGCGGTCCAGGTCCACATGCGCCACAAGCCCCGCCGCCTGCAGGTCCGATGTCACATCGGTCAGGGCCTTTTCCTGCTGCAGGCGTGCAATGAATCTGGGCACCCAGGTCGTGAACTGGTTGTAGTCGGGGTTTTCCAGCAGGAACTGGTACTGGGTGGCCGCGACCGATGTATCAAGCGAGAGATCCTGCACCGGCTGCAGGTACAGGTCGGCACCGGCAATGTCCGCCGTTTCCGCGCGCAGGCGGGTGGCCACTTCCTGTGCCGTGGACGAGCGCCTGTCCGCCGGTTTGAGGTTGATCAGGAACCGCCCCTGGTTGAGCGTGACATTCTGCCCGTCCACACCCACGAAGGAGGACAGGCTGGCCACGTCCGTATCGTGCAGGATGCGGTCGGCCAGTTCCTGCTGGTGGCGCTTCATGGCGGAAAACGACGTGGACTGCGCCATGACCGAAATGCCCTGGATCACGCCCGTATCCTGCACGGGGAAGAATCCCTTGGGAATGATCACCGCCAGCACGCCTGTCAGCGCCAGGGTGGCGCCAAACACGCCCAGCGTCAGCCTGCGGTGACGCAGCACCACGTCCAGCGCGCGGCCGTAGCCCTCGATGGTTGCAACCGTCCAGCGCTCGACCGTGGCCGACCAGGCGGGTTCGGCATGCTTCGTGTCGCGTTCATGCAGCAGGCGCGCGCACATCATGGGCACCAGCGTCAGCGAGACCACGGCGGACAGGATGATGGTCACCGCCAGCGTCATGGCGAATTCATGGAACAGGCGGCCCACCACATCACCCATGAACAGCAGCGGGATCAGCACCGCGATCAGCGATACGGTCAGCGAGATGATGGTGAACCCGATCTCGCCCGCACCTTTCAGCGCCGCTTCCATGCGGGTGTCGCCCATCTCGATGTAGCGGGCGATGTTCTCGATCATCACGATCGCATCGTCCACCACGAAGCCTGTGGCGATGGTCAGCGACATGAGCGAGAGATTGTCGAGCGAGAAGCCGAACAGGTACATCACCGCCAGCGTGCCCACCAGCGACAACGGCACCGACAGGCTGGGGATAAGCGTTGCGGGCACATTGCGCAGGAACACGAAGATCACGCCCACCACCAGCACCAGCGCCAGGCCCAGTTCGAACTCCACATCCTCGACCGAGGCGCGGATGGTCGTGGTCCGGTCGGTCAGCGGTGTTATGGTAATGCCCGGCGGCAGCGACTGCTGCAGGCGCGGCAGGGCGTATTTGATGTTGTCCACCACCGCGATCACGTTCGCACCCGGCTGGCGCTGCACGTTCATGACCAGGGCGGGGGTGCGGTTGGCCCAGGCGGCCAGTTCGGTATTCTCGGGGCCGATCACCACGCTGGCCACGTCCCGGATGCGCACGGGGCCGTTGTTCTGGTAGGCAATGACCTGGTTGAGCAGCTGGTCCACGCCCGAAATCTGGCCATCGATGCGCAGCGTGGTTGCACGCTGCGGCCCGTCGAACGTACCGGTGGGGGAATTGACGTTCACGTTGCCAATGGTCGTGCGCAGCGTATCAAGGTCGATGCCGAACGAGGTCAGCTTGGGAATGTTGACCCGCACCCGCAGCGCCTTGCGGTTCCCGCCCGAAAGCGTGACCAGCCCCACGCCCGAGATCTGGCTGATCTTCTCGGCCAGCCGGGTATCGACGTAATCTTCCACTTCCGTCAGCGGCATGGTCTTCGACGAGATGCCCAGCGTCATGACCGGCGTGTCGGCGGGGTTGACCTTGGCATAGACCGGGGGTGCTGGCAGGTCGGTGGGCAGCAGGGAATTGGCCTGGTTGATCGCGGCCTGCACTTCCTGCTCGGCAATGTCCATGGTCATGGTCAGGCCGAAGCGCAGCGTGATGACCGACGCCCCGCCCGACGAGCGGGATGTCATCTGCTCCAGCCCCGACATCTCGCCCAGCTGTGTCTCCAGCGGGGCGGTGACGGAGGTGGCCATCACGTCGGGGCTGGCACCGGGGTAGAAGGTCTGCACCGTGATGGTGGGATATTCCACTTCCGGCAGGGCGGATACGGGCAGGAAATGGTAGCCCAGCAGCCCCGCCAGCAGGATGGCAAGCATCAGCAGCGTGGTTGCGACCGGACGGTGTATGAACAGGCGGGACGGGTTCACGCGGCAATCTCCGGCGGCGTCGTGGGCTTGTATTCAGGCAGGGGGGCAGAAGGCGTGCACGCGCCTAGCCCGCCTGCCCGGTCTTGCCATGGTCTGTGGCGGCATGGCCGGGGGCCTCGGCTGCCGGTATGCTCACCTTCACGCCATCGCGCAGGTGGTCCACGCCATCGGTCACCACGCGCTCGCCTTCCTTCACGCCATCGGTCAGCACCGTCATGGTGTTGTTGGCGTGGCCGGTCTTCACGTTGCGTACCTCCACCGTGTCATCGGCCTTGACCACGTACACGAACTGGCCGTTCGGCCCGGTCTGCAGCGCGTTGGTGGGCACCAGCAGCGCATCATGGTCGGTGCTGACCAGCATGCGGGCGTTGACGAACTGGTTGGGGAACAGCTCCTCCTGTGAATTGGCGAAGATGGCGCGCATGCGCACCGTGCCGGTGGAGGTGTCGATCTGGCTGTCCAGCACGCTGGCCTGCCCGGTTGCGATCCTGTTCAGGTTGGCGCTGTCCCAGGCTTCCACCGCCAGTGGCGTGCCCTGGCGCAGGCGGTCGGCCACGGGGCCGATGTCATTTTCCGGCAGGGTGAAGATGACCGAGATGGGCTGCATCTGCGTCAGGATCACCAGCCCGTTGGTCTGGCCCGCGGTGATGTAGTTGCCCATGTCCACCGCGCGGATGCCCACGCGCCCGTCCACCGGGGCCAGGATGTGGCAGTAGGTGATCTGCAGTTTCTCGTTGTCCACCAGCGCCTGGTCGGCCTTGACCGTGCCTTCAAGCTGCTCGACCTTGTACTGCTGGTCCTTGGCCGTCATGGCGGCGACACTGTTCTGCTGGATCAGGCGCTGGTAGCGCGCGTTGTCCACCTGTGCGGCCCTGAGCTGGGCCACGTCCTGCTCCAGCTGCCCTTCGTACTGGGCCAGCAGCACGTCATAGGGGCGGGTGTCGATCAGGGCCAGCAGGTCGCCCTTGTGCACATGCTGCCCCTCGGTGAACAGCACCTGCGTCAGGTAGCCATCAATGCGGGACTGCACGGTCACATTGGTGATGGGCACGACCGTGCCCAGCTCCGTCAGGATGACGGGCATGTCGCCCCGCCCGATGGTGGCCACCGCCACGGGCTGGTTACCGTTCGCGCCATGCTTGTGTGATGTCATGCCGCCGTGGTGGGGCCGCAGGAACGCCACCGCCAGGATAAGCGCCAGCCCCCCGCCAACCAGGTAGGGCACGCGCCGCCCGCGGGGGGCGCGGGCCGGGCCGGTCGTTGTATGGTCCTGTGATCGGGGCGGGGAGGGGGGAGTATCCATGCGGTCGTTTTTCTGCCTGCTGTTGGGTAAGGGCCCCGTTGCGCCAAGGGGCGGACCGGTATGAAAAATCAGGGTGGATGGCCTGCCTTCCCACCCTATTGATACGGACGGGGAACAGACCAGTCAGGGAATGTAACACTGTCTTGGCATGGGGGAAGGGGAAAACCGAACAAATGTTTCGTTACGGTCTGTTTCCGTTTCCCGTGCCGTCATGTCCGCTTACGCTTGCCCCCGCATCGGGCGCCAGGCGCAGCAGGAGCGGCAGCGCCCCCGCCGCCACCAGCGCGCATGCGACAAAGGCCACGCCGTAGTCCTGCCCCCGCCATGACGGGGGCAGCAGCCCCTGCGCCATGGCCAGTACGCCCGCCGCCAGGCAGATGCCCAGCGTCAGCATGGTCTGCTGGCAGGTGGCGTACAGGCTGGTCGCCGCACTCATGCGCGCGGGTGGCATGTCGGCATAGGCGATGGTGTTGTAGCCGGTGAACAGCAGCGTCTGCCCCAGGCCATTGAACGCGAGCACAGGCAGCAGCCAGCCCGGCGCCATGCCGGGGCGCAGCAGGGCCAGCACGACGCACATGCCCGGCAGCACCAGGCTGCCCGCGCACATCACGCGCCGGAAGCCCAGCCCCCGGTAGACATGCGAGACCACAAGGCGCATGGCCAGCGCCCCGATGGGGGCGACGAAGGTGACCAGCCCGCTCTGCGCGGGGCTGGCGCCAAAGCGGACCTGCAGTAGCGAGGGTAGCAGGAAGATGGTGCCCGCCGTGGCGATGCGCGTAAGCCCGCCCGCGAAAACCGATACGCGGAAGGTGGCGATGCGCAGCAGCGCCAGATCCAGTACCGGGTGCGCCACCGCGCGTGCGTGGCGGGCATAGGCCATGGCCGCCAGGGGGGCCAGCAGCAGCAGCCCCATGGCCAGCCAGCGGGCCGGGCCGCCATGCCCCAGCAGTTCCATGCCGAATATCAGCCCCCCCAGTGCCGTGGCGGACAGGATGTTGCCCTTCAGGTCGAAGGGCGGGGGGCGGGTGGTCCTGATCTGTGGGATGAACCGGCCGGTCAGCACGATGGCCACCAGCCCGAGCGGGATGTTGACGTAGAAGATCCACCGCCATGACAGCCACGAGGTCAGCACGCCCCCCAGTACCGGCCCCGCCATGGGGCCGATGGTGGCGGGCAGCATGACCCATGCCATGACGGACAGCAGTTCCGCCTTGGCCACGCTGCGCAGGACCACCAGCCGCCCCACCGGCACCATCATCGCACCGCCCGCCCCCTGCACCAGGCGGGCCAGCGCCAGCACCGGCAGGCTGTGCGCACGGGCACAGATGAGCGAGCCGGCCAGGAACAGTCCGATCGCCCAGCGCAGCGTAAGCCGGCTGCCAAAGCGTTCGGCCATGTGGCCCGATGCCGGAATCAGCGCCGCAAGCCCCAGCATGTACACCGTAAGCGTGATGGATGTGGCGGGAATGCCCACATGGAAATCCTGCGCGATGGTGGGCAGGGCCGTGGTCAGCGCCGTGCCATCAAGCTGTTCCATCAGCATGAGACTGGCCACGATCAGGGCCATCAGCCTCTTGCGCCGGGTTGAAAGGGGCGCCATGCCCGCAGGGGGACCGGGCAACGCGGATGGGGCGGTCGTCAAGGTGGGCATGATCAGGCATGGTATAGCGGGTACGGAACCCTGCATGCCATCATGGCGTTAGGGAACCACGCTACACAACAGCGATACCAGCATGAACGGAGCAGCAATCATGGCGGACGACAAGGAAAAGGTTCTGGCTGAAAAGGCGGAAGGCGTTGTGGATCAGGGTATTGGCCGGATCAAGGACGCGGCTGGTGGCCTGACGGGGAATATGGGCATGCAGGCCGAAGGCAAGGTGGACCAGCTGGCGGGCATGGCGCGCCAGGAATTTGCCGACCTGTACGAGGAAGGCGAGGGCAAGGTCGAGCGCGCGGTGACCTTCGTGCGGGAGCGCCCGCTGTTTTCCCTGGCCATCGCGGGCGTGCTGGGCACGATCCTGGGGCTTGTTTTCATCCCCCGTCGCAAGGGCTGAGACGGTCTCGAGTCGTTTTTTTTCATTTTAAGGGACTCGATGAGTCTACAGCATCTTGCGCAACCCTGCATAAAAATGGTTTCCATCCTTCCAGAACGGAAATCTGATGCGAATCGGGCCATGACGGTCCGATTCGCATCCGGTCAGGAAGGAATGGATGCCCGATTACACGCTTGAGCATGCGCATGGGGGACGGGTCGCCGGTGTTGATGAAGTCGGTCGCGGCCCGCTGGCCGGCCCGGTCGTCGCGGCGGCGGTCATGTTCCCCGGCAGTGTGCCCGGCGTGCTGGCCGACAGGCTTGATGATTCAAAAAAACTGAAGCCCGCCCTCAGGGCACGGCTTTACGACGTGCTGCTGGCCAGCCCCGATGTCCTGATCGGGGTAGGGGCGGCTTCCGTGGCCGAAATCGAGCGGTACAACATCCTGCGGGCCTCATGGCTTGCCATGCAGCGTGCGGTGGGGCGCCTGCCCCGTTCCCCTGAATTCATCCTGGTTGATGGCAACGCCGCGCCCGATTTCGGGTGTCCGGCGCAGTGTGTCGTGGGCGGGGACGGCATCAGCCTGTCCATCGCGGCGGCATCGGTCGTGGCCAAGGTCATCCGTGACCGGCTCATGGCCCGCCTTGCCCGGCGCTGGCCCGCTTACGGGTGGGAGCGCAATGCCGGCTATGGCACCGCCATCCACCGTGCGGGCCTGCTTGCACAGGGTGCCAGCCCGCATCACCGCGCGGCTTTCGGCACCGTACGCCGCATCCTGCAGGCATCCGTTTCCCCTTCTTCACCCCCAAGCGCGGAGCAGCCATCATGCTGAAGAATTCATGAGCGGTGCGGTTATGATGGAATTGCCCCTGGACCAGGTGCTGCGGGGGGACTGTGTCGAGATGATGAAGACCCTGCCGGCCGCGTCGATCGACTGCGTGTTCGCCGACCCGCCCTACAACCTGCAGTTGAAGGGGGAGCTGCGCCGCCCTGATGACAGTATTGTCGATGGCGTGGATGACGACTGGGACAAATTCACCGACCTGCAGGCCTATGACGCCTTTACCCGCGCCTGGCTGACCGAGGCCCGGCGCGTGCTGCGCAAGGATGGCACCATATGGGTGATCGGTTCGTACCATAACATCTTCCGTATCGGGGCCATCCTGCAGGACCTGGGGTTCTGGATCCTGAATGACGTGATCTGGCGCAAGTCCAATCCCATGCCCAATTTCCGTGGCCGCCGCTTTACCAATGCGCATGAAACGCTGATCTGGGCCGCGCGCGGGGCGGACAGCCGCTACCGCTTCAATTATCAGGCCATGAAGGCGCTCAATGATGATGTGCAGATGCGCTCCGACTGGTACCTGCCGCTGTGCACGGGCGGCGAACGGCTGCGTAACGAGCATGGCCTGAAGCTGCACCCCACACAGAAGCCCGAAAGCCTGCTGCACCGCGTGCTGGTGGCCTCGACCAATGTGGATGACGTGGTGCTGGACCCCTTTACCGGCACCGGCACCACCACTGCCATGGCGCGCAGGCTGCGCCGCCGCTTCATCGGCATCGAGCGCCATCCTGATTATGCGGAGGCCGCGATCGGGCGCGCACGGCGGGAAAAACCCCTGCCGCTGGACAGCGTGCAGACCACGCCCGCCCGCCGTGAAAGCCCGCGCGTGCCCTTTGGCCTGCTGGTGGAACGCGGCATGGTGCCGGCTGGCACCGTGCTCATGGACCGGCAGAAGCGCGTGCGCGCCACCGTCTCGCCCGATGGCACGCTGGTCAGCGGCCGGCATCGCGGTTCCATTCACAAGATGGGCGCGCAGCTGACCAACGCCCCGTCGTGCAATGGCTGGACATTCTGGTATTTCGAGCGTGAGGGTGAACTGGTACAGCTTGACGTGCTGCGGGGTGATATCCGCGCGGAACAGGCGGCCGTCGCTTCCTGAACCGGGCAATGGGGGGCAGGGCAGTCGGGACAATGGGGGCATGAACCGCCGCCCGGACCATGGCGGGCCGCATGGCGTGAGCGCGACGGAGGCCATGGAATGGCATGCCGGCCGCCATTCCGCCGTACTGACGGATGATTACCTGTTCAGCCAGCTCATTCCCTATATCGGCAACAAGCGCAAGCTGCTGGGCCTGATTGCCCAGGCCATTGCCGCCACGGGGGAAGACCCCGCCACCACGGATTTCGTGGACCTGTTCGCGGGGACCGGCGTCGTCTCGCGTCTGGCCAAGTCGCTGGGCTTTCGCGTGCTGAGCAATGACTGGGAACCGTATAGCGAGGTGCTCAACCACTGCCATGTGGTCATGCAGGCGGCTCCCTGGTTCCATGGCGGCCGCAGTTACGCGCAGGTCATAGCCGAACTCAATGCCCTGCCACCGCTGGAAGGGTGGGTTACCCGTCACCTCTGCCCCGATGATGACGTGCATTATGACATCACGCGCGACCGGATGTTCTACATGCGCCGCAACGGCATGCGTATTGACGCCATCCGCGAACGGATCGCGCAGTGGGAGCATGATGGCCTGTTATCGGCAGGGCAGAAGGCCTGCCTGCTTGCGCCGCTGTTATACAGCGCCAGTTACAACAGCAATACCAGCGGGCTGTTCAAGGGGTTCCACCGGGGCTGGGGCGGGCGGACGGGCACCGCCCTTTACCGCATCGCGGCCACGTTATGCCTGCGTCCGGCCTGTTTCATCGACAACGGGCGGGACAACCATGTCCTGCGCATGGATGCACAGGATCTGGCGGCGGCCCTTGCCGGGCAGGTGGGGGGGAATGCCATCGCCTATGTCGATCCGCCCTATAACCAGCATCCCTATGGCGCGAATTACCATGTGCTCAACACCATAGCCCTGTGGGACCAGCCCCGGCTTGCCCCCAAGATCACCGGACGGGACAAGGCGGCCATAAGGCAGGACTGGCGCAGCGCGCGGCGCAGTGCCTACAATCATCGTGGCCAGGCGCTGGCGGCCTACCGGCGGCTGCTCTCCGTGCTCGATACGCGCTGGGTCGCCACCAGCTACAGCACGGACGGCTTCATTCCCCTGCCTGACATGGTGCGCGCCAATTGCGAACGCGGGCAGGTGCAGGTCTTCACGCGCGGTTACAAGCGCTATCGCGTCAGCCGCCAGCGCTACTCCGCCCGGCCCATGACGGTGGAGTTCATCCTGCTGACCCATACCCGTATGCCGGGCACGCGCAGCCCCGATGAAATCGTGGATGAAATCAGGACCATCGAGGCCAGCCTGAACGCCGGGACCGGGACGTGACGGATCTGGCCTAGCTGCCGCCGAAGCCCAGGAAGCCGATGGAAGGCTCGGCATGGCCACCGGATGCATCATAACGCCTGTCGGTGCCGGGCCTGGTGGTGGCGTGGCGCGGCATGACCAGCGGCGGGGTATCATCCTCGTTTTCCGCCAGGCTGGTGGAGGAGAAATGCGGGTCGGAATCCGAGAAGGTGCGCATCGACAGCAGCAGGAAGGTGATGTCATTGCGGTTCAGGTCGATGGCCATGTCCAGCGGCGTCTGGCCCAGCACGTTATGGCCGGTCATGTCGGCACCCCGGTTCAGGGCTTCCTTCGCCGCCCCCAGGCTGCCACGGTTTATGGCATCGAACAGCGCATCGGTCGGGTTCATGTCCGCGCTGGCGTGGCCGTGCTCCTCCTCGCGCGATTCAGCGCCCGGCAGGGCGGCGGGGGGGGCGGCGGCCTTGGCGGCGCGGCGGGCCTCGGCCTTTTTCGCGGCATCGGCGGCCTCGGCCTCGGCTTCCGCGTCATCGGCATCCTGCGCATGCGCCACCTGAAGGGGCATGCACAGCACGGGAATGCCTGCGAACAGGCTGGCGACAAGAAGATATATACCGGATCTGGAAATCATGTCCTGTCCCGAGAGTGAACGTTCAACCTGTGGCGCCAAGGGCCGCATGGTACCAGCCAGAGTTGGTGATTAGCGCAAAATTGCGGCGGATGCGATGGTTAATCATCTTTCCGTCAGGAACGGCTTTCCCGCCACCATGCCAGCAGCAGCATCAGCCCCACGAACAGGCCCATGGCCCAGGCTGGCAGGATGGCGTGGGTCTGCTGGCCCGCCACGGCATGGGCATTGCGCGGGGGAAAGGCAAACCGGCCGGCGGCGGACGCATTGCGCCCCGGCGCCAGCACCATTTCGGGCAGGGAAGGGGCATCCGGGTCGGAACCCAGCCAGTGCACGCCGCCGCCCGTTGCCGCCACCATGGGGGAAAGTACCGAGGCCGTGGCCCGCAGGTCCGAAAACTCAAGCGGGTCCTGCGCGCGGGGGGCGGCAAAGGCCTCGTGTCCCGCATCGTCGCGTACGGTCCATATGCCATCAAGCCGGGCGGGAATGCGCGCACGCGCCAGGCCGGTATTGCCTGCCGCCTCCAGTGTCACCTGCTGCTCCGTGCCATCGGGCGCGGTCACATGCACCACCGGGGCCGGGCCGGGCGTGACGGAGCGGCGGGTAATGGTCATCTGTCCCGCCGTGATCCCGGCTTCCAGCTGGTTTTCCTCCAGTTCCGGCTCCTTCATCAGCCAGTGCGAGATACGCCGCAGCAGTTCCGACTGCGGGCCGCCGCCACCTTCGCCATGGGACCACAGCCAGGCCTGGTCCGACAGCAGGAAGGCCACGCGCCCCTTGCCCGCATGGTCCAGCACCAGCAGGGGCTGCCGGTCCGGCCCGGTCATCAGCACCTCGCCCCCCGCGCTGTCGGTGCGCAGGCTGCGGTACCATGGGCCCCAGTCGGGCCGGGCACCCGCATGCTCGGGCGCGCCCGGCAGGCCGGAGGTCACGGGATGGCGCATGCCCGTCTCGGTCAGGTCCGGGCGGAAGCGGCGGATGGCCATGCCATGATCGGTCGTGACATGCGCCGGCAGGATTTCCGACAGCGGCGTGTCCTGCAGGGAGCCGGGCGTCAGGAATTCCGGCCCGCCAATCAGCAGCAGCCCGCCGCCTGCGCGGATGTGGTTGACGATATTGCGCAGATAGGCCTCGGGCAGGATGCCACGGTTTTCAAACCCGTCCAGAATGATCAGGTCGAACTGGTCGATCTTCTGCTGGAACAGTTCGTTGACCGGGAAGGCGATCAGGGCCAGGTCGGATAGCGGCGTGCCATCATCACGGTCGGGCGGGCGCAGGATGGTGAAATGCACCAGATCGACCGACGGGTCGGCCTTGAGCAGCCGGCGCCATACCCGCTCGCCCTGGTTGGGCGTGCCGGACACCAGCAGTACGCGCAGCCGGTCGCGCACGCCATTGATGCGGATGACATCGTGGTTGTTGCGGGTCGAGACCTCACCGGGCAGTTCCGGGGCGGACAGGCCCACCAGCATCTCCCCCGGACGGGTCACGGGCAGGGTGATGTCCTGCGGCTGGCCGATCCGGACGGGGCGCGAGAAGGTCGTGCCGTCACCCTGTGTCAGGGTCAGTTCGGTGGTGGCGCCGGGTGCCGTGGTCGCCCCCTGGTCATCAATCTCCACCTGAATGGTCACGTCCTTGCCCACAATGGCGAAGGGCGGGGCCTGCAGCACGCGCAGGTGGCGGTCGGTTTCCTCCCCCTTTCCGGTCAGCAGCACATGCAGCGGCAGCAGCGTGCGCTGGCCGTGGCCGTTATCGGGGTTGAGCACGTCCGGCACCGCGGCGGGTACGTCATGGTCCTCGCCATCGGTAATCAGCACGGCACCGGCCAGGCGGGAGGGCGGGATGTCGGCCGCCGCCTGCTGGAGCGCGCCGAACAGCCTCGTGCCCCCGTGCCGGGCCTCACGCAGCGTGACGATGCGCGGCACCAGTCCGGGTACCCGGTCCATGGCCGCCTGCACGCGCTCGGCGGCACTGCGCGCCATCTCACCCCGGTTGCGTTCGGACATCGAGGCCGACTGGTCCACCACGATCAGCGCGGTCTCGGGCAGGGGGTGCCATGTCTCGGTCACGCGCTGGGGGCTGTACAGCCACGCGACAATGCCAAGCCCGGCCAGCAGCCGCCACAGGCTGCCACGCACCCGGCGCGCAAGTCCCGCCACCGCCAGCAGGGTAATTGCGCCCACCAGCACGTACAGGCACCACAGGGGCACAAGGGGGCTGAATGCCATCATGTGGCGTGACAGGTCGGGCATGCCCTTATTCCCCCAGCCGTTTGAGCAGGGCGGGCACATGCACCTGATCCGCCTTGTAATTGCCCGTCAGCGCATAGATCACGGCATTGACGCCAAAGCGGTAGGCCAGCACACGCTGTGCCGCCCCGTCGGGCACCGGCGCGTAGGGGGTGTTGCCGGTATCATCCACCGCCCAGGCATGTGCCCAGTCATTGCTGCCGATGATGACGGGACTGACCCCGTCATTCGTGCTGTCGCCTTCCTGCGCGACCCAGACCGGCATGCCGTCGTACCGGCCGGGAAAGTCATGCAGCAGATAGAAGGTGTGGGCCAGCACATGGCGGTTGTCGAGGCGTGCCAGCGGCGGAATGTCCAGTCCCGCCGTCATCCGCCGCAGCGCCGCCGCCGTACCGGGTGCGGAGCCGGTATAGCCGCTGGCGTTTTCCGGCGCGGTGGCGGGGTCCTGCCCCTGTGCATCGATCAGCAGGATGCCGCCATGGCGCATATAGGTGTTCAGCGCCGCCGTGCGCGCGGGTGTGGTGGTGGCATCCGCCGTGACCGGCCAGTAGATGAGCGGGTAGTAGGACAGGTCATCACGCTCGGGCACCACGCCATCCGGATGGCCCAGCACGGCGGAGGTGCGGGCATTGACGTAATCGGACAGGCCCTGAAGCCCCTCGCGTGATACGTTGTCGGTTTCCTCATGGCCGGTCACGATATAGGCCAGCCGGGTTTCCAGCGCGGCCCGGGGCACATCGGCGGGAATATCATCGGCATGGGCGGGGGTGGCCAGCGCGCAGGCCAGCACCAGCCCCACGGCAAGCCCGCGTCCCCCCTTGCGCCCGCGCTGCGCCACGCTGATGGCACCATCGGCCAGCAGGGCCAGGGCGGCCAGCAGCAGCAGCAGCGGCCCGATGGCGATATCCGCCACCTGCCCCCGCAGGTCGGACACCGTGCCGACCGGGGCCTGGGCCGCAAGGGCCGGGGCGCCATCGCCCGGACTGAGCGCACGGCGGCTGTTGCGCGGGCCGTACAGCCCCGGCGGATGCGTGGCCGAAGGCGCGGTCCGCCCAAACGCGTCGGCCCGCAGCGCCTGCGCGCCGGCAGGGGGAGCGACCAGCGCGCCATCGCCATCCAGCACCATGTAGGGCGCAAGCGGCATCGCGCCGGCCGGGGTCTCGATGCCCGACGCCTGGTCGATCAGGTGCTCCAGCATGCTCACGAACAGGCCGGACAGCGGCAGGTTCGACCATTCCGCCGTGCTGGTGACGTGGAACAGCACGACCTGTCCCGCGCCAAGGGCGGCGTGGGTGACCAGCGGCGTGCCATCGGTCAGCCGCGCCCAGCTATGGCTGTCCAGATCGGTGGAAGGCTGCGCCAGCACCTGCCGTGAAACCGTGACATCGGCGGGAATGTCAAGGTCATGGAACGGCGAGGATGCGGGGAAGGGGGCAAGGTGTTCCGGCCTGCTCCAGGACATGGTGCCACCCAGCACCCGCTCGCCCCCCATCAGGGGCACGGGCAGCAGCGTGTCCGCATGGGCCTGATCCTGTCCCGGCGCATCCGGCCCCTGAATGAGCAGCGGGCCGGCAAAGCGGATCAGCGTGCCACCGGCGCGCACCCAGGCATCCACCTTGCGGCGGCTGTCCGGGCTGCCCAGCGTGCCATCGGGTGCGATGATGACCGAAAGCGGGCGGGCCAGCAGCGCGTCCAGATCCCCCTCACGCAGTTCGGCCACGGGCTGCAGCGCACGGCGCAGGTAGAACAGGCTGCCCATGAGCGGGGTGTCGGACGCAGCATTGGCAATCAGTCCCACCGGGCGCTGGCGCTCACGCTCGTCCAGCAGGCGGATGCCCGCGGGACCCGTCATGCCGTCCAGTGACAGGTGATCGACCCTGTTGCGCAGTTCGGCGGGAAGCTGCGGCGTGACATCCGCCTGCTCCTGTCCCGCCGCCAGTGTGACGGGCAGCAGGCCCAGCGTGCCGCCGGTCGCGGTTTCAAGGCGGATCTGCCATGTGCGCGGGTGGCTGCGCGGCACCGCGTGCAGGCGGGTGGCAAGGCCATTGCTGCCGTCGGCCAGGGGGGCAAGCAGGGTAATGTCCGAATCCGGCACCTGCATTTCATGCACCGGGCCGATTGCGGCCAGGGCCGTGGCAAAACCGCCATCCGCGGGCGTTGCCAGCCCGTCCGATACATATATGACCGGGCCGTGCCAGCCCTGCCGGGCAAGCTGGCCAAGCGCCTGCGTGGCCGCCATGCGGTCCACCGGCCAGGCGCGTGGCAGCAGCGGGTCCAGCATG
This sequence comes from Komagataeibacter rhaeticus, assembly GCF_011611525.1. Lineage (NCBI taxonomy): Bacteria > Pseudomonadati > Pseudomonadota > Alphaproteobacteria > Acetobacterales > Acetobacteraceae > Komagataeibacter > Komagataeibacter rhaeticus. The sequence goes on along the minus strand of NZ_CP050139.1, from coordinate 2,411,867 downwards.
CCACGCAGTACCTGTGCCTGCCGCACGGGCTGGACGCTTACGGGGGTCAGTGCATCGTCGGGCGCGGTCAGCAGCAGGCGCGCGCCATGCCCGGTGCGCGCCAGATGGTCCAGCAGCCCGTCCAGCGCATGCAGGCGCGCGGACCATGTGGCCGCCGCCGCCCAGCCATTATCCACCACGATCAGGCAGTCGGTATCCGCCAGCCCCGTCTGCCCGCGTGGAAAGACCGGCTGTGCCAGCCCCAGTACCAGCAGCCCCATCGCAAGGCAGCGCAGGATCAGCCGCCACAATGGGGCCGCGTTCGTATCCGGCGGGGTGGCATCAAGGGCGCGCAGCAGGCTGGCGGGCGGGAAGGACTGCGGGCGCGGCGCGGGCGGCAGCGCGTGCAGCAGCCACCATATCACCGGCAGTGCCGCCAGCCCCACCAGCAGCCACGGCGCAAGCAGCATCATGGCCGGTTCCCCATGCCGGGCAGGGCGTGCAGGGCCAGCAGTGCCTGCTCGGGCGGCTGGTCGGTCAGATGGGCGACCAGCGGGCTGCCGCCTGCCTGGCACAGGGCGCGCAGGTCCGTCTGGTGGCGTGCCCAGAGCGTGGCATAGGCCCGGCGCAGGTCGGCGCTGGCATTGAGCTGCACGGCGGTCTCGTCCTCCAGCGCGGTGAAGCGGATATGTCCTTCGTAGGGGAGGTGTTGCTCCGCCGGATCGATCACCTCCACCAGCGTGCAGATGGCCTGCCGCGCGCGTGCCGTGCGCAGGAAGGCGGACAGCGCCCTTGCCGGGTAAAGCCCGTCGCCGAACAGCAGCACGCGGCTGCGGGCGGGCAGGGCGGCGGCGGGTGGCAGGTCGGGTGCGTCCGCCGCCCCGCCCAGCGCGGCCAGCAGCGCATGCGCCATGCGTTCCAGCGCCTGCGGGCCCTGCAGGCGCAGGGGCGGGGCGGTGGCGGTCAGCAGGCGCAGCTGTTCCCCCTGCCGCAGCAGCATGGCGGCACTGGCAAGGGCCAGGAGGATGGCGCGTTCCACCTTGAGCGGCAGGCTGTCATCGGAACGCCAGCGCATGGAGGCACTATTATCGCACCATATGCATATGGTGTGCGGGGTCTGGGCTTCATGTTCCCGCACGAAGGCCCGGTCCCCGCGCGCGGACTGCCGCCAGTCGATATTCGTGGCGGACTCACCCGCCACGGCCGGACGGTACTGCCAGAACTCATCCCCCTGGCCCGCCCTGCGCCGGGAATGGGTGCCCTGTCCCACATTCCGCGCAATCTGGCGTGCCGCCACGATCAGGGCGGGCACGCGGCTGGCCAGCGCATCGGCCGCCGCCATGGCGGAAACCGCGTTGCGCGGCAGCGGCCGGCTGGCCCCGGCACCGGGTGGGGCGGCAGGCTGCCCGCCCGGCGCGGGGCGCAGCCAGCCTGCCAGACGCGAGAAAAAGGACAGGGGGGCTGCCAATGTCAGCCGATCCGTCCGACCAGTGTGTCGATCAGCGCGGGCAGGCGCATGTTTTCCGCCCGCGCGGTAAAGGACAGCGCCATACGGTGCGCCAGGATGGGGTGGGCCAGCGCGCGTACGTCCTCGATATCGGGGGAAAGGCGGCCCCCCAGCAGCGCGCGGGCGCGGGTTGCCAGCATGAAGGCCTGTGCCGCGCGCGGGCCGGGGCCCCAGGCCACGGCCTCGCGGATGGTCGGGTCATCGGTGGTTTCGGGCCGGGCGGCCCGGACCAGGCGCACGATGGCATCCACCACCTGTTCGCCCACCGGCAGCGCGCGCACGAGAGCCTGCGCCTGCATCACGTCGGCTGCGGTCATGACCGGGCTGGCCGTGGCGGTGGTGGTGCCGGTGGTGGCCAGCAGCATGGCGCGCTCGGCATCGGCGGTGGGAAAGTCGAGCACCACCTGCATCATGAAGCGGTCAAGCTGGGCTTCGGGCAGGGGGTAGGTGCCTTCCTGCTCGATCGGGTTCTGGGTAGCCAGCACATGGAAGGGGCGGGGCAGCAGGTGGGTGCTGCCCGCAATCGCCACTTCCCGCTCCTGCATGGCCTGCAGCAGGGCGGACTGGGTGCGGGGGCTGGCGCGGTTGATTTCGTCGGCCATCAGCATCTGGCAGAATACCGGCCCCGCCACGAAGCGGAAGCTGCGCCGGCCGCTGTCATCTTCATCCAGGATCTCGCTGCCCAGTATGTCCGATGGCATGAGGTCGGGCGTGAACTGCACACGGCGTGCATCCATGCCCAGTACGTGACCCAGCGTTGTGACCAGCAGCGTCTTGCCCAGTCCCGGCGCGCCCACCAGCAGCGCGTGGCCGCCCGCCAGGATGGTGGTCAGCGCCAGATCCACCACCCGGTCCTGCCCCAGTATGACACGGCCGATTTCCGTGCGCACGTCACGCAGGCGGCCGCCCATGGCCTCGGCCCGGGCCGCGATCTGTTCGCCGGTCGGTCCGGTGGGGGATGTCATGCCCGCCTGCGGCGCCGCATGGAGGGGAGAGGTATCATCCATGGTCATCATTCCAACAGTCTGACAGGTCCGGGGGTTTCATCAAGCCGGTGTTGATCCCTATATCAGGTCAAGCAGCTTCCATAGTGTCGGGTTAACGCAATTGATGGACGATTTCGAGACAGGAAAGGCCGCGCCGTCCCCATCCGTGGGGCGGGCGGGCACATGTGGCGCCCTGCCGTTCCTGATCAGGCGGGACGGGACATGGCTGTACCGTGGCTCCCCCATCCGCCGCAAGCCGATGGTCTGCCTGTTCGCCTCCACCCTGCGGCGTGACGCGCAGGGCGGCTACCGGCTGCAGACCCCGGTGGAGCAGGGCACGATCGAGGTGGAGGACGCGCCCTTCGTGGTCACCGGGCTGGAATGGCATGGCTGCGGGCGAGGGCAGGTCCTGTCCTTCCGCACCAATGTGGACCAGGTGATCTGTGCGGGGCATGACCACCCGATTCGCTGCGCGTGGGATGTCCCGTGCGGGGGCTGCGGCACCGGGCCGGTGCCCTACGTGCATGTGCGCGACGGCGATGGCGCCCTGCCGATCGAGGCCCGCATCACCCGCCCGGTCTATTACGAACTGGCCGCCCTTGCGGTGGCCGGGCACTGCCATGGCGTGCCCTGTCTTGGGGTGTGGAGCGAGCATGTTTTCTTCCCGCTCTCCCACATGCCTGATGATTCATGCCCCTGAACACGCCCCTTGAGTGTCTGAAGCGGGACATGCCCGGCGTGATGGCGCCGCTTGCGCGCCTGTGGGTCATCCTGCCCGATGCCCGGCTGGTGGGGGGGGCCGTGCGTGACCTGCTGTGCGGGCGGGGGGTGGCCGATATCGACCTTGCCACGCCCCACGCCCCGGATGTGGTGACGGCGCGGCTGAAGGATGCGGGGATAAAGGTGGTACCGACCGGGCTGGCCCATGGCACGGTTACGGCGGTACTGGATGGCCGCCCCTTCGAGATCACCACCCTGCGGCGGGACGAGGAGACCGACGGCCGCCACGCCACCGTCGCCTGGACCCATGACTGGCGTGAGGACGCGGCCCGGCGTGACTTCACCATCAACGCCATGTCATGCGACAGCGCGGGCGTGGTGCACGACTATTTTGGCGGCCGGGCCGATCTGGCGGCGGGGCGCGTGCGTTTTGTGGGGGAAGCCCGCACCCGCATTGTCGAGGACGCGCTGCGGATCCTGCGTTTTTTCCGTTTTCAGGCTCGCTATGGCCAGAGCACGCCCGATGCGGAAGCCATGGCGGCCATAACGGCGCTGGCCGGGCTGATCGACCGCCTTTCGGTCGAGCGGATATGGTCCGAACTCCGGCGCATCCTGGCCGGCCCGCATGTCATCGTGACGCTGGAGCAGATGGCGGGCTGCGGCGTGCTGGCCCATGTGCTGCCGCCACCGTGGAATATCGGCCTGCTGGCGCGGCTGATTGCCTGTGGTGCGCCAGAAGACGCGGTACTGCGGCTGGCCGCCATGCTGGAGGGGGATGTGCAGGCGGTGGCGCGGCACCTGCGGCTTTCCCGCGCCGATGGGGCGGCACTGGCGCAGGCGCGTGCCACCCCGGTGCCACGTCCCGGCATGGATAAGGCTGATATCGCGCGCCTGCTGGCGGATCACGGCCTGCGTGACCTGCTGTGGCGGGCATGGCTGGGGCAGGCGGCGGCCGTGGGCGCGCCCGATCCCGCATGGGATGCGCTGCGCGGCGTGCTCGTGGCGACTGCGAAACCCGTCTTCCCGCTAACCGGGCGTGACCTGCTGGCGGCAGGGTGCGTGCCGGGGGCCGCCATGGGGCAGGTACTGGCGCAGGTACGGCGGTGGTGGCTGGAAAATGGCTGCACCCCCACCCATGCCGCCTGCCAGGCGCATATGCGCGCCGTGCTGGGTGGCCCGGGCCCTGACGGGCCGCGACCGGACGGGACATAATTTGTAACCCGCGTGTCGTGGTACTTTGTTTTGCCGGGGCATGCGGTTATAGGCCGATTGATGAACGCGATTCCTACGTCCAGGCAGGGCAGACCCACGGCCACGGTACCGTCGCGCACGCTCATGCGCCGGCTGTGGCGCGATGAACTGGCCGGTCACAAGCTGCGTATCCTGATCGTTATGGTGCTGACGGCGCTCATGGCCATATTCAGCGCGCTGTACCCGCTGGTCATCCAGCGCGCGCTGGACATGTTCGCCGACCATGATCCGCGCATCCTGTATCAGGTACCGATCCTGGTGGTGGTGATCACGGTTGCCAAGGCCATCTCGCAGTACGGGCAGTCCATTGCGGTACAGTCGCTTGTGCTGCTGGTGATCCGGGGGCTGCAGGGGCGGATGTTCCATCATCTGGTCCATGCCGACATCTCACGCATCGAGACCGAGGCCCCGGCCCAGATCGCGGCGCGTTTCACCACCGATGCCGTCTCGATTCGTGAAGCCATGATCCGTGCCACCAATGCCCTGGGCGATGCGGTGACCGTGGTGGGGCTGATCGCCTCCATGCTGTACATGGACTGGGAACTGAGCCTGATCGCAGCCATCCTTTACCCCATTGCCGCCATGCCGGTGCGCAGGCTGGGCAAGCGGCTGCGCCGGGAATCCGGCGGCGTGCACGAACAGATAGGCGAGACCAGCGCCATGCTGGCGGAAAGCTTCAGCCAGTCGCGCACCATCCGTGTTTACCGGCTGGAACGGGCGGAGGAAAAGCGCGCAGCCCACGTGCTGGACGGCCTGCATGCCGGCCTGCTGCGCATTGCGCGCGGGCGGGCGCGGGTGGACCCGATGCTGGAGGTGCTGGGTGGCATGGCGGTGGCCGCCGTGCTGGGCTTTGCGGGCTGGCGGGCCACGCAGGGCGGGGCCACGCTGGGTGATTTTTCGGGTTTTGTGGCCGCCCTGCTGCTCGCCTCGCGCCCGCTGCGCGCGCTGGGCACGCTCAATATCGCCCTGCAGGAAGGGCTGGGCGGGCTGCAGCGCGTGTTCGATGTGATTGACGAACCCGTGGCCGTGGCACAGGCGCCCGATGCGCTTGGCCTGCCAGCGGGCGGGGGGGACCTGCGCTTCGAGCAGGTCTCCTTCCGCTACCCCGATGGGCGCGTGGGGCTGGACGGGCTGGACATGGTGGCAAGCCCCGGCCTGACCGTGGCGCTTGTCGGGCCGTCGGGGGCGGGCAAGTCCACGGCGCTCTCCCTCATCCCGCGCCTGCATGATGTCTCGGGCGGGCGGATCACGCTGGATGGCGTGGACCTGCGTCGCCTTGTGCTGGCCGAACTGCGTGATGCCATTGCCTATGTCAGCCAGGATACGCTGCTGTTCGACCTGTCGGTCATGGACAATATCCGCATGGGCAACCCGCAGGCGAGCGATGCGCAGGTGTTCGGGGCGGCACGCGCCGCCGCCGCCGATGACTTTATCACCGCCCTGCCGCAGGGATACGGCACGCTGGTCGGTCCCGGAGGGCAGCGCCTTTCGGGCGGGCAGCGGCAGCGCGTGGCGCTGGCGCGCGCGCTGCTGCGCAATCCGCGCGTGCTGCTGCTGGATGAGGCCACCAGCGCGCTGGATAGCGAGAGCGAGGCCATTGTCCAGCATGCCCTGGCGCATCTGCGCCACGGGCGCACGACCATTGTGGTGGCCCACCGGCTGTCCACCGTCCGTTCGGCGGATCTGGTGGTGGTTCTGGCGCAGGGGCGGGCGGTGGAATGCGGCACGCATGACGCGCTGATGGCCGATGACGGACTATACGCCCGCATGGTGCGCAACCAGGCCTTTACCCTGTAGCCAGACCGTGAATATGCGTCGGAACCGGCGATGGCGGTTGAAGTATGGCAAGGTTCGTGCCATGCATTGACCGACCCGTTCGGTCAATGCATGGCGCGACAGGATCAGGGGCGTAATCAGAGTGATGATGAGGGAAGCAGATGGCCGCGGATGAAGGCAAGGCAGCTGAAGACGGACACGCCGCACCCGGCCCCGGGGCGGACGCGAAGAAGGAGGCCTCGCCGCGTCGCAAGCTGATCCTGATCGGCATTGTCGTGGCCGTGATCGTGCTGGGCGGGATCTACTGGTTCCTGCACCGCAATGAGGTCGAAACCGATGATGCCTTTACCGCCGGGCGCGCGGTGGCCGTGGCGCCGCATGTGGGGGGGTACGTGACCGAACTGCTGGTGAACGACAACCAGTTCGTGCATCAGGGTGACATCCTGGCCCGCATCGATGACCGCAACTGGCGCGCCCAGCGTGACCAGGCGGCGGCGGCGGTCGATATCGCCCGCGCGCAGGTCAACAATTACGCCCTGCTTGCCGAAGTGGCGAAAAAGAACTTTCCCGGTCACCTCATGGTGGCGCAGGGCCAGCTGCAGGCCGCACAGGCCCAGCAGTTCCGGGCGGAAACCGATTACCGCCGCCAGCACGGTGTAACGCGTGAGGCGACATCGCAGCAGAACATCGACTACGCCACCGCGGCCCTGGATGCCGCCAAGGCGCAGGTGCTTGAAGCACAGGGCAACCTTGAAACAGCACTGCCCGTCATCCCCAACATCGCCAGCACCGAAGCACGCGTGACCGAGCAGCAGGCCACCCTGACCCAGGCCGAGGCCAGGCTGCGCGAGGCGGAGCTGAACGTGGAATGGACCCTGATCCGCGCCCCGCATGATGGCTGGATCTCACAGCGTAATATCGAGCGTGGCACCCTTGTCACCGCGGGCCAGACCGTCTTTTCCATTGTCGAGCCCGAAATCTGGGTGGTGGCCAATTACAAGGAAACGCAGCTGACCCACATGCGGCCCGGCCAGAAGGTGGATATTGCAATCGATGCCTATCCGTTCCTGAAGCTGAAGGGGCATGTGGATTCGCTCCAGCTGGGCACGGGGGCGACCTTCAGCGCCTTCCCGCCCGAGAACGCGACCGGCAACTACGTGAAGATCGTCCAGCGCGTGCCGGTCAAGATCCTGATCGACGAAGGGCTGCGTCAGGACCTGCCGCTGGCGCTTGGCCTGTCGGTTGAGCCGACGGTCCATACGGAATGAGCACCGCCGCAGCTTCTTCCGGCGGGGCGGATGGTACGGAGTGGAAACCCAAGCACAACCCGTGGCTGATTGCCGTGGTTGTGACGGTGGCGGCGTTCATGGAAATCCTGGACACCACCATCGTCAACGTGGCGCTGCCGCATATCGCGGGCAACCTGTCCTCCACCTACGATGATGCCACATGGACCCTGACGTCCTACCTTGTGGCCAACGGCATCGTGCTGACGATTTCGGGCTGGCTGGGCAAGCTGTTCGGGCGCAGGCATTACTTCCTGATCTGCATTTCCATGTTCTCGCTGTCGTCCTTCCTGTGCGGCATTTCCACCAGCCTGCCCGAACTGATCATGTTCCGGCTGATGCAGGGCTTCTTTGGCGGCGGACTACAGCCCAACCAGCAATCCATCATCCTGGACACCTTTCCCCCCAACAAGCGGGCGGCGGCGTTCGGCCTGACCGCCATCGCCACCGTGGTGGCGCCGGTGCTCGGCCCGTCGCTGGGCGGGTGGATTACCGATAACTATTCATGGCGGTGGGTGTTCTTCATCAACGTGCCGGTGGGCATCCTGGCCACCATCGCGGTGTCGATCATGGTGGATGACCCGCCATGGGCGCGCAAGCAGAAGGCCCCGCTGGACTTCGTGGGCATCGGGCTGATCACCATCGGCTTCGGCTGCCTTGAAGTGGCCGTTGACCGGGGTGAGGACGAGGACTGGTTCGGCTCGCGCATCATCGTGGTCATGGCCATCCTGGCGGTGCTGGGCATAGGTGGCGCGGTCATCTGGCTGCTGCGTGCGAAGAACCCGGCGGTGGACCTGCGGGTGTTCAAGGACCGCAACTTCGCCGTGGGCACCGGCCTTATGGGCGCGGTGGGGGCGCTGCTGTATTCCTCGGCCATTATCGTGCCGCAGTTCTCCCAGCAGATCATGGGTTATACCGCCACCCTGTCCGGGCTGATCCTCTCGCCCGGCGGCATGGTGGTGATCGTGCTGATCCCGCTGGTCGGCATTGCGATGAAGCATGTGCAGCTGCGCTACATCATCGCTCTGGGCTTCTTCCTTATGGGTGTGTCCATGTTCTGGTCAGCACAGCTTGTGCCGCTGCTGGACTTCAGGCACCTGGTGCTGTTCCGCATGAGCCAGACGGGTACGATGGCCTTCCTGTTCGTGCCAATCTCGACCATTACCTATGCCACCCTGCCGCGCAGGCTGAACGCCGATGGCTCGGCCCTGTTCAGCATGGCGCGTAACGTCCTGGGTTCGCTCAGTATTTCCGGGGCGACGGCGCTGGTGACGGAACTGCGCCAGGCGCACCAGAGCAACATGGTGCAGTGGATGACCCCTTACCACCAGCCATATAACGAATACCTTGCCCATGGCCGCGTGGTTGCCGCGGCGCGCGGTTATGCGCAGGGCGCGCTTGACCGGGTGGCCATGGGACGGCTGTATTCCGAGTTCCAGAAGCAGGTCGCCATCCTGGCCTATAACGAGGTGTTCATGATCCTTGGCATAGGGTGCATGCTTGTCGTACCCTTCTGCTTCCTTATGTCACCGCTCAAAGGCGGGAATAAGTAAGAAGGCGCGTCAAGACAGTCAGTGGATACAGGACAAAAGTTTTCGGCTGCCGCCTTTTTGAAAAAAGGCGGCCGTCCCTGAAGCTTTCAGGGAAAAGCTTCGCCAGAAACTTTTTTGTCATTTACGACCTGCTTTTTCACGGCAGGGTGGAAAGGGAACAGGCATGGCAGGGCTGATCAGGGTTGTCTGTGCGGCGATTATTGCGGACGAACGACTGCTGCTTGTCCGCAAGCGCGGCACGACACCCTTCATGCTTCCCGGCGGCAAGCCGGAACCGGGTGAGGCCCCGCTGGATGCCCTGCGCCGTGAAATTCGTGAGGAACTGGGCTGTGACCTGATACCGGGGCCTGAACTGCCCGGAACGTTCAGGGATGTGGCGGCCAATGAGCCGGACCATATCGTGCAGGCCCGCATATGGGCCGCACGGCTGGAGGGCGCGCCCATTCCTGCTGCTGAAATTGCCGAACTGCGCTGGGCCGGGGCGGCCGATATCACGGGGCTGCCGCTGGCCCCGCTGATGCATGGCAGCGTGCTGGCCGCCCTTGTACGGGCGGGGCTCCTGCCTCAGGCAGCGGTGGCGTAAGGGGCGAAATACGCCGCCAGCCGGGCATAGATTTCCTTCTTGATGCCCACATTGAGCAGGGGAAGCTGCGCCAGCGGCACCCATTTCCACAGATCGAATTCAGCCGGAACCTGCATATCCAGCCGGATATCATGGCCATCGCCGGTATAGCGCAGGGCAAACCAGCGCTGCCTCTGGCCGCGATAGCGGCCGCCCAGCGCCTTGCCGATCAGGTGCGCGGGCAGGTCGTAGCTCAGCCATTCGGGATAGGTGGCGATGATGCTGGCCGCTGTGGTGCCGGTTTCCTCATGCAGTTCGCGCAGCACGGCCACTTCCGGCGTCTCGCCTTCGTCAATGCCGCCCTGCGGGCACTGCCATACGCCCTGTTCCGGTGGGCCGCCCGCGCCCGGCATGTCGGTGCGGCGCGCGACAAACACCTCGCCCTGACGGTTGAAGACAAGCGCACCCACATTGGGGCGATAGGGCAGGGTGGCGGGATCGGTCATCACGCGGGTTTCCGGCATGCTCATGGATGGGTGGGCGCTGCGGGTGCCGCAGGCTTGGCCGGAGGGGTCGGGACGGGCGCCGCGGGCGGTGCCTCCTTTTCCGCCGGAGCCGGCGTGGCAGGTGTCCCGGGCGTGGCCGGTGTGGCAGGGGTGGCGGGTGTCGCGGCCTTGGGTGGCGTGGCCGCGCTGGACACGGGGGTTGCCTGTGTCCTGTCATCACGGATCGGGGGTTCGGCCGCCACGGGCAGGCCCGCCATGGCGCGTACGACCCTCAGCCCTTCCTGTAGCTGGAAATCGGTCGTGGGCTTGGCGGGATCGTAAGCGGGCCAGCTGGCGGGCGGCTGGGCGGGGATGGATTTGGCGATGGCGGGCAGGTCCGTGCGCGACGGGGGCTGGGCGGTGTTGCCACCACGGTTCTTGATGATATGGGCCAGATCGGCTTCATGGATGCTGTAGCCCGCATCGTCATGCGCTTCGCGCACGGGAATGTCGGGCATGATGCCCAGCCCCTGTATGGACCGGCCGGACGGCGTGTAGTAGCGCGCCGTGGTCAGGCGGATTGCCCCTTCGCCCGGAATGGGCAGGATGGTCTGCACCGACCCCTTGCCGAATGTCTTTTCACCCAGCAAAACGGCGCGCTGATGGTCCTGCAATGCCCCGGCCACGATTTCGGAGGCGGAGGCGGAGCCGCCATTGATCAGGACGACAATGGGCAGGCCGCCGGTGATGTCGGTATTATGGGCATCCCAGCGCTGGCTGTCCTGCGGGTGGCGGGCGCGGGTGGACACGATCTCGCCGCTGCGGATGAAGTCGGAACTGACGTCGATGGCCTGTGTCAGCAGCCCGCCGGGGTCGGAGCGCAGGTCGATGATCAGCCCCGCCATCTTGTTGTGTGTCTGGGCCTGCAGCTTCTTGTAGGCCGCCAGCAGGCCGGACTGGGTTTCCTCGTTGAACTGCGCGATTCGGATGTAGCCCACATTGTCATACAGCGCGGATTTGATGACCAGCAGCGGAATGATCGCGCGCGTCAGGGTAACGATGATGGGCTTGGGCGCCTTTTCACGGATCAGCGTCAGCGTGATGCGGGTATCGGGCTTGCCGCGCATCTGGGTCACGACCTGATCCAGCGCCTGACCATCGATGTTCTTGCCATCAATGGCCACGATGAAGTCACCGGGCTTGATGCCCGCGCGGGCGGCGGGCGTGTCATCAATGGGGGAGACCACGCGTACATGCCCGTCCTCGCCCTGCACTTCCAGCCCCAGCCCGCCAAAGGACCCCTTGGTCTGGACCTGCAGGTCGGAGAACTGCTTTTCCGTCATGTACGAACTGTGCGGGTCCAGCCCGCTGAGCATGCCGTTGAGCGCGTTGGTGATCAGGTCGCGTGTCGAGACCGGCTCGACATAATTGGCCTTCACCTTTTCCAGTACGTAACCGAACAGGAACATCAGCTGTTCGATCTCGTGCGGGGAGTTGTCATCCTTGGTGGGGGCAGGGTCCGCCGCATGGGCCATGGGGGCCAGGTTGGCCCATCGGCTGACTGAATAATAGGTGATCTGCGGGGCCGCCACGATCCCTGCAAGAAAGGCGCAACCGATCAGCAAGCCATTACGGAACTTCATGCGTCGTTGTCTCCTGGATACCCGCCACCATGGTCTGGCTGGCCTGCATGTACTCTTCGCGTTGCGTTGTAACGTGATCCTGCCCATCCGTCACGGGTGGGCAGCATATACCGAACCTGCATGCGGATAAAACCGTATCACGCCCGTTCCTCACAGGTACGGGGCCGGGTTGACGGTGGCGCCCCCATGGCGCAGCTGCACGAACAGGGTGGGCCTGCTGTCGCCTCCCCCCCATGGTGGCATCTGGCCGACCGCCGCGCCATGGCTGACCTGCTGGCCCGCCGCCACCGCAATCTCGCCCAGCCCCGCCAGCACGAAACGGTAATGCTTGCCACAGTCAATGATCATCATCTGCCCGTATGTGCGGAAGGCACCGGCAAAATCAACCCGTCCCGTGCAGGGTGCGCGCACGGTGGCGCGCGAGGGAGGGGCATAGGTCACGCCGGTGGCGGGGCCGCTTTCGGTGGTCTTGCCCCATGCCGTCAGCACGCTGCCCGCAACCGGTGCGCCCGCGCTGGCGGTGGTCATGCCGGGACCGGCACCTGTCTCCATTTCCTGTACCTTCCGGCGCGCGGCGGTGGCGGCCTGCATGTCATGGGCGCGTTCGGCGGCGCGGGCGGCCTGTTCAAGGTTCTTTTCCGCCTGTTCCTCGGTGGCTTCTATGCGGGCGATGGCGTCCTGCACGCTGGAGGCACGGCGGGCGGCATCCGCCACCGCCTGCGTGGCACTCTGGGCTGCCGCGTTCGAGCGCTGCTGGGCTTCCAGCGCGGCATGGGCGGCACGGTTGACGCTTTCGCGCTGGCTCTCGCGCTCGCTCACCACCTGATGCATCTGCTGCTGCTGCCGGGCCAGTTCGGTATCAAGCTGGGCCAGGCGGGCGCGGCGGTCATGGATGGCGCGGGCCTGGCGGGCGATGTCGGCCATCATGCCATGTACCACCAGCAGGCCGGTCACCGCGCGGTCGGCGGGCAGGGGCACGGCCAGCAGGGTATCGGCAGGGTAGAGGGAAAGCCGTTCGGCAAGGGGCAGCAGTGGGGAAAGGCGCGCCGTCTCGCGCGCAAGCTGCTGCTGGAGGGCCGCCTGCTCGGTATGCAGGTCGGCAATGCGGCTGTCCAGGTCGGCGGCCTGCTGTTCGGTGTGCTGCAGGCGCGCCGTGGCGTCGACCGTGGCGGCGGACAGGCTGGCTGCCTTCCGGGCATCGGCATCGGCCTGTTCGCGCGCGGCCTGCTGCGCCTTGCGGCGGTCCTCCAGGTCACGCGCCTGCTGCTGCTGGCGCGCCAGCAGGTCCGCGCGCGCGGTGCGGGCGGCTTCGATCTGCTGGCGGATCTGCTGCTCGCTGGCGGTGGGGGCATGCGTGCCGGCATGGGCCGCGTGCGGGGCAGCCGCGTGCGCGGTCGTGGCGTGGGGGGCATGGCCGGCCGCCGCCCACGCCGGGGCCGCCAGCATGGAGCATGCAAGGGCAGCCCCGCGGGCCAGATGACCCCGCCAGCGGGGGAACGGGTTCAGGCGTGGTGTCAGGATGGCGCAGGCCCGTCCAGCAGGGAATGGCCCGTCATGGCGGTGGGCTGGGGCAGGCCCATGATCTGCAGCAGCGTGGGGGCCAGGTCGGCCAGCCTGCCATCATGCAGCCGGGCACCGGGCACACCGGTCAGCACCACGGGCACCACGTTCAGCGTATGGGCGGTATGGGGGCCATTGGTCTCGGGGTCGAACATGGTTTCCGCATTACCGTGGTCGGCCGTGACCAGCAATGCCCCGCCCATGTGGTGAATGGCGTTTACAATCCGGCCCAGCCCGGTATCCACCGCCTCGACCGCCCGGATCGCGGCCGACAGCACGCCGGTATGGCCCACCATGTCCGCATTGGCGAAGTTCAGCACGATCAGGTCGTATTGGCCGCTCTCGATGGCTTCCACCGCGCGGTCGGTCAGTTCCGGGGCCGACATCTCGGGCTGCAGGTCATAGGTCGCGACCTTGGGGGAGGGGACCATGACACGGTCCTCCCCCGGTAGCTGGCGCTCGCGCCCGCCATTGAGGAAATAGGTGACGTGGGGGTATTTCTCGGTCTCCGCCATGCGGACCTGCTTCAGCCCGGCTTCCGATACCACATCCCCCAGCAGGTCATGCAGTTCCTGTGGCGGGAACAGCACGGCAATCAGTTCCGCCAGCCGGTCGCTGTAGCGCGTCATGCCCACGACGGCGGCGGTATTGACCACCTTCGTGCGTCTGAACCCCTCGAAATCCGGTTCCAGCAGGGCATCGAGCAGCTGGCGGATGCGGTCGGCGCGGAAGTTGAAGCTCAGCACGCCATCCCCGTCGCGCATGCCGCCATATTCCCCGATCACGGTGGGGACGACAAACTCGTCCGTGATGCCCGCCGCATAGGCGCGGTCCAGCACTTCCAGCGCATCGCCCGCCTTTTCCCCCTGTCCGGATACGATGGCGTTGTAGGCCTTTTCCACCCGGTCCCACCGGCGGTCACGGTCCATGGCGTAGTAGCGGCCCGATACGGTGCCGATCTTCACACCCGCCGGCAGGCTGGCCAGCAGGGTGCTGACATAGTCGTGCCCCGAACGGGGCGCGGTGTCGCGCCCATCGGTAAAGATATGGAAGGTCACGGGCACGTCCGCTTCGCGCAGGATGCGGGCAAGGGCCGCCGCATGGTCCTGATGGGCATGCACGCCACCGGGGGAGACAAGGCCCATCAGGTGGCAGGTGCCGCCGCTTTTTTTCAGTGCGGCGATGAAATCCCGCATGACCGCGCCCTTTGCCACCGAACCATCGGCAAGCCCCGTGGAAATGCGGGGCAGTTCCTGCATCACCACCCGGCCCGCGCCGATATTGAGGTGACCGACCTCGGAATTGCCCATCTGCCCTTGCGGCAGGCCCACATCCTCCCCACAGGTCTTGAGGAAGGCACGCGGCCCTGCCTGCCACAGCGCGTCGAATGCCGGGGTGCGGGCGGCCCTGACGGCATTGTCCGCCGGGTCCTCGCGCCAGCCAAAACCGTCAAGCACCACCAGCATGACGGGGCGGGGGGGCTTGTTCGCTGCAACCTGGTCGTTCATTGGGTATTGTCTCCCTGTTTTATTTTGTATGCCATGATGCCCTAAAAGGGCCGCGCGTGAAATGCCCGTGTGACAAAGGAAAGAAACAGCCATGTCCGATAAAGCAGACAAGGGTGGGAACCAGTGCGGCTGCCTGACCCCCGAGCAGCTGCGCATCCTGCGTGAACACGGGACCGAGCGCCCCGGTTCCAGCCCGCTGAACAGTGAAAAGCGTGCCGGTGAATATCGTTGCGCGGGCTGCGGCACGCCGCTGTTTTACTCCGGCACGAAATATGAGAGCGGCAGCGGCTGGCCCTCGTTTTACGATGCCATTCCCGGCGCGCTGGGCACCACGACCGATACCAGCCACGGCATGACCCGCACGGAAGTGCACTGCGCGCACTGCAACGGCCACCTTGGCCACGTCTTTCCCGACGGGCCACCGCCGACCGGGCTGCGTTACTGCATGAACGGACTGGCATTGACTTTCGTCCCGCGTGATGGCGCAAGCTGATAACGCAACCCAACGATCCTGAAGGAATGAATATGACCGAACCTGCCGCCCCGCATGATGAAGACGTGATTGTCGTCAACCACCCGCTGGTCCAGCACAAGCTGACCCTCATGCGTGAGCGCGATACGTCAACCGGCGCGTTCCGCCACCTGGCGCGCGAACTCAGCCTGCTGATCGGCTACGAGGCCATGCGTGACCTGCCGCTGGAACCGGTGGAGATCGAAACCCCGCTTGAGCCCATGCAGGCCAGGCGCCTGGCGGGCAAGAAGCTGTGCCTGATTTCCATCCTGCGCGCGGGCAATGGCATCCTGGACGGGCTGCTTGACCTTGTACCCTCCGCCCGTATCGGCCATGTCGGCCTGTACCGTGACCCCGAGACGCTGGAACCGGTCGAATACTACCTGAAGCTGCCCGATGATGTGGGCAACCGCATCTGCCTGGTGGTGGACCCGATGCTGGCCACCGGCCACAGTGCCGTTGCCGCCATTGACCGGCTGAAGCAGGCGGGTTGCACGCGCATGGTGTTCGTCTGCCTTCTGGCCTCCCCCGAAGGGGTGGCCTGCCTGCGCAAGGCCCACCCCGATGTGCGCATTGTCACCTGCGCGATTGACCGTGGGCTGGACGAGCATGGCTATATCCGCCCCGGCCTGGGTGATGCGGGTGACCGTCTGTTCGGCACCAAATAAAAAACTGCGGGGGTAGCTGCATGCCGCCCCCGCAGTCTTTTTCAGGACAAGAAGTTCCTGGTGAAGCTTTTTTCAAAAAGCTTCAGGGAATGCCGCCTTTTTAAAAAAGGCGGCACCCAAAAACTTTTATTTCCTTATCTTTATTTTATCAGGCGCGGCGGACGATATAGGTCTTGGCCAGTTCCGCTTCCAGCGCGCGGGCATGGTCGGGGTCGCGGGCCTCGATCATCACCTCAAGCTCGGCGGCCTGCACGCTGGGCGTGGTGAACAGGCGCTGGTGCGAGACCTCGATGATGTTGCCGCCTGCCGCGCTGATTTTCTGTGCGATGTCGGCCAGCACGCCGGGGCGGTCGGGTATTTCCATCTTCAGGCACAAAAGCCGCCCGTCGCGCAGCAGCGAGCGCAGCAGCGTGTTGGCCAGGATGCGGCTGTCGATATTGCCGCCCGTCACCGGCAGCGCCACCCGCTTGCCCCGGAACAGTTCGGGATAGGTCAGCACGGCGGCCAGCGCCGTGGCCCCCGCGCCCTCGCTGACCTGCTTGGCGCCTTCCGCCAGCATGGTGATCGCGGTCTCGATCGCGCTTTCAGGCACGACCAGCACGCTGGAAACCAGTTCGCGGATGACTTCCAGCGGCTGGCGCCCGATCTGGAGCACCGCGATGCCCTCGGCAATGGTGGCCCCACCGGGTGGCATCACCTCGTCCCCGGGGAAACCGGACAGGGAGGAGAAATTTTCCACCTGCACACCAATGATGTCCATGCCCGGCTGGAGCGCGCGGCCCGCCACCGCGCAGCCCGCAAGCAGGCCGCCCCCCCCGATGGGGCAGACAAGGGTATCAAGCGGGCCGGCATCCTCGAACAGTTCCAGCGCGAAGGTGCCCTGTCCCGCCATGACTTCCGGGTCGTCATAGGGGTGGACGAATACCCGCCCCTCGCGCTGGCAAAGCATGTTGGCGTGCGCCGTGGCCTCGGCAAAGTTATCGCCCTCCAGCACCACGCGGGCCCCCCAGGCCGCGGTGCGCGTGACCTTGGCGGCGGGTGTGAAGCGCGGCATGACGATCACCGCGTCAATGCCCAGCAGGGACGCATGGCGGGCAACACCCTGCGCGTGGTTGCCAGCCGAGACGGTAATGACCCCGCGTTCGCGTTCGCGCGGGGTAAGCAGGGCCAGCTTGTTGGCCGCCCCACGCTCCTTGAAGGAACCCACGGCCTGAAGGTTATCGAGCTTGAGCACGATATCCGCCCCGGTCGCGCGGGAGAGGGTCTGGCAGGGCACGGTTGGCGTATGCAGCACGCGCCCCTTTATCCGCTGTGCGGCGGCGGTGATGTCTTCAAGCGTGATCACGGTCGGATGCGCCTAGCCGTAGGTGACTTCCAGGATTTCGTAAGTCCGGTCGCCGCCGGGGGCGGGGACGGACACGGTGTCACCAATGCTCTTGCCGATCAGTGACTTGGCCAGCGGCGAGGAAATGGATAGGAGCCCCTGCTTGATGTCGGCTTCGTACACGCCAACGATCTGGTAGGAGGCTTCCCTGTCGGTTTCCTCATCCACCAGCTTGACGCGGGCGCCGAATTTCACCTGGTCGCCGGAAAGGGAGGCGGGGTCGATCACTTCGGCGGAGGAGACGATCTCCTCCAGTTCCTGGATACGGCCTTCGGTAAAGGACTGGCGTTCACGCGCCGCGTGGTATTCCGCGTTTTCGGAAAGATCGCCATGGCTTCGCGCTTCGGCGATCGCGCGAATGATCGCGGGGCGTTCTTCACTCTTGAGCTTGCGCAGTTCGTCTTCAAGCCGTTGCAGGCCGGGGCCTGTCATCGGAAATTTCTGCAAGGTTTGTCCCCGAGGTGAAGGTCAGTTTCCGCAACTGACTGTTGGTTGCTGTGCCCGGGCCTATCGCCTGTAATACGACGCGGGCGGCCTGCCAGCCTTGGGACCAGCAGGACCACCCGCGTTGTGCGATACGCTCAGAATGATCCCTTAAAATAGGATTGAAGCGGCGCGACTTCAAGAACCCCCTCGCGCATGGCCGAAATGGCATGGGTTGCCGCCCGCGCACCGGCGATTGTGGTGTAGTGCGGAATGCCATGCGTCAGCGCCGAACGGCGGATGTCAAAGCTGTCGCTGACCGCCTGCGCACCCTGGGCCGTGTTGATGACCATCTGGATCTCACCCGAGCGGATGGCATCGACACAGTTCGGGCGGCCTTCCAGCACCTTGTTGACCACATTCACGTTCACGCCCGCTTCCCGCAGGCATTTTGCCGTGCCGCGGGTGGCCATGATGGTAAAGCCCATTTCCGCCAGCAGGCGGCCGATCGACTTGACGGCAGCCTTGTCACTGTCACGCACGGACAGGAACACCGTGCCCGAGCGCGGCAGCTTCACACCCGCCGCAAGCTGCGATTTGGCGAATGCGCGCTCGAACGAGGCATCAAGCCCCATCACCTCACCCGTGGAGCGCATTTCCGGGCCAAGGATCGTGTCCACATCGGGGAAGCGGTTGAAGGGGAACACCGCTTCCTTCACCGCCACATGCGGGGCGACGGCGCGGTCATCAAGCCGGAATTCACCCAGCTTCGCCCCTGCCATGACCCGTGCGCCAATCTTGGCGACCGGAACCCCCGTGGCCTTGGCCACGAACGGCACGGTGCGCGAGGCACGCGGGTTGACCTCCAGCACGAAAATGTCGTGGCCCTTGATCGCGTACTGCACGTTCATCAATCCCACGATGCCAAGCTCGCGCGCCATGGCCTCCGTCTGGGCCTTGAGTTCGGTCACGATGGCGGGCGAGAGCGTGTAGGGCGGCAGCGAACACGCGCTGTCCCCCGAATGGATGCCCGCCTCCTCGATATGTTCCATCACGCCGGCCACATACACCTCGTTGCCATCGGCGATGCAGTCTACATCCGCCTCGATCGCATCGTTCAGGTAATGGTCGATCAGCACCGGGCCGTTTGCCACTTCCGCGCCGGCAAGCTGCAACGCCACGCGCATGTAGCGCTGCAGGCTGGCGCGGTCATGCACGATTTCCATCGCGCGCCCCCCCAGCACGTAGGAGGGGCGGACCACCACGGGGTAGCCGATCTTCTCGGCCACCGCCTCGGCCTCGGCCGGGTTGCGGGCGATGCCGTTGGCGGGCTGGCGCAGGCCGAGCCTGTGCAGCATGGCCTGGAAGCGCTCGCGGTCCTCGGCGCGGTCGATTGCATCGGCCGGCGTGCCCAGCAGCGGGATGCCCGCCGCTTCCAGCGCGCGTGACAGCTTGAGCGGGGTCTGCCCGCCATACTGCACGATGCAGCCCAGAACGGTGCCCTTTGCCTGCTCGCGCCGGATCAGGGCAATCACGTCTTCCGCCGTCAGCGGCTCGAAATACAGGCGGTCGGACGTGTCATAGTCGGTCGAGACGGTCTCGGGGTTGCAGTTGACCATGATCGTCTCGAAACCGGCCTCACGCAATGCATAGGCGGCATGGACGCAGCAGTAGTCGAACTCGATCCCCTGGCCAATGCGGTTCGGGCCACCGCCCAGGATGACGATCTTCCTGCGGTCGGTCGGGCGGCTTTCACATTCCGGCACGCCATATCCGCCTTCATAGGACGAATACATGTAGGGCGTGGGGGAGGCGAACTCACCGGCACAGGTGTCGATGCGCTTGTAAACCGGCAGTACGCCCCGGCTTTCGCGCAGCTTCGCCACTTCGCCTTCCTGCGTGCCGGACAGGCGGGCCAGCTGGATGTCGGAAAAGCCCATGGCCTTCAGCGCGCGCAGGCTGTCGGCGTCCTCCGGCAGGCCGTCGCGCACCACCGCGTGCTCGGCGGCCACGATTTTCGCAAGCTCACGCAGGAACCACGGCTCGAAGCGGCAGGCGTCGTGGATGTCCTCCACACTCAGCCCGGCGCGCAGGGCCTGTGCTGCCATCAGGATGCGTTCGGGACGCGGCTGGGACAGGGCGGCGCGGAAGGCATCCGGCCCGCCATCGCCCGGCGCTTCCACCGGGTCCAGCCCCGCCAGCCCGATTTCCATCGAGCGCAGGCCCTTCTGCAGCGCCTCGGGGAAGGAGCGGCCAATGGCCATCGCCTCGCCCACCGATTTCATGCTGGTGGACAGCAGGGCCGGCGTGCCGGGGAACTTCTCGAACGTGAAGCGCGGGATCTTGACCACCACGTAGTCGATCGTGGGTTCGAACGACGCAGGCGTGCTGCCGGTAATGTCGTTGGTCAGTTCATCCAGCGTATAGCCCACGGCCAGCTTGGCCGCGACCTTGGCAATCGGGAAGCCCGTGGCCTTGGACGCAAGGGCGGAGGAACGCGACACGCGCGGGTTCATCTCGATCACCACAACGCGGCCATCGACGGGGTTGATGCCGAACTGCACGTTCGACCCGCCCGTTTCCACTCCGATCCTGCGCAGGCAGGCCAGCGACATGTCACGCAGGCGCTGGTATTCCTTGTCCGTCAGTGTCAGCGCGGGGGCCACGGTAATCGAGTCGCCGGTATGGACGCCCATCGGGTCGATGTTCTCGATGGAGCAGATGATGATGCAGTTATCCGCCGTGTCGCGCACGACCTCCATCTCGTACTCTTTCCAGCCCAGCACGGATTCCTCGATCAGGACTTCCGTGGTGGGGGAGGCATCAAGCCCGGAGGAGACGATGCGGTCGAATTCTTCCCTGTTGTAGGCAATGCCGCCGCCCGAGCCACCCATGGTGAATGACGGGCGGATCACGGCGGGCAGGCCCACGGTTTCCAGCGCGCGCCGTGCTTCCTCCAGCGTGTGGGCGATCAGGCTGCGCGGGCTTTCGATGCCGATTTCATCCATCGCCTCGCGGAATTTCTGCCGGTCTTCCGCCCGGTCGATCACTTCGGCATTCGCGCCGATCAGTTCGACGTTGTGCTTTTTCAGGAAGCCCGACCTGTCCAGCGCCATGGCCGTGTTCAGCGCGGTCTGGCCGCCCATGGTGGGCAGGATGGCATCGGGCTTTTCACGCGCGATGATGCGCTCGACGAATTCCGGGGTGATGGGTTCGATATAGGTCGCATCCGCCAGCCCCGGATCGGTCATGATCGTGGCGGGGTTGGAATTGACCAGAATGACGCGATAGCCCTCTTCCTTCAGGGCCTTGCACGCCTGTGCGCCGGAATAGTCGAATTCGCACGCCTGACCGATCACGATCGGGCCGGCGCCGATAATCAGGATGGAGCGTATGTCTGTCCGTTTTGGCATGTCGGGTCGGCTTTCACGCGGTCTTGGTTGTGGTGTCGATCAGGTCGACAAAACGGCGGAACAGGTAATGGCTGTCCGATGGGCCGGGGCTGGCCTCGGGGTGGTACTGCACCGAGAATGCCGGGTAGCGGCTGGTGGCAATGCCTTCGTTCGATCCGTCAAACAGGCTGGTATGGGTGGCGTGCACGTCTTCGGGCAGGGATTTGTCATCGACGGCAAAGCCGTGGTTCTGGCTGGTGATTTCCACCTTGCCCGTCGCCAGGTCCTTGACCGGCTGGTTGGCCCCGCGGTGGCCGCGCGCCAGCTTGTAGGTTTTCGCCCCCAGCGCCAGTGCAAGAAGCTGGTGGCCCAGGCAGATGCCGAACAGCGGCTTGCCCGCTTCCAGCACGCCCCTGATGGCCGGCACGGCATACCGTGCCGTTGCCGCCGGGTCGCCCGGCCCGTTGGACAGGAACACGCCGGCGGGGTCGAGGGCCAGGATTTCTTCCGCCGTGGCGGTGGCGGGCACCACGGTCACGTCACATCCGGCCGACGCCAGGCAGCGCAGGATGTTGCGCTTGGCCCCGTAATCGACCGCAACCACCTTCCGGCGCTTTTCAGGCAGGGGGGCCGTGCCGTGTGGCCACTGCCATACGCCTTCGGCCCATGTATATGGCCTGGCGCAGGTGACTTCACCTGCAAGGTCCATGCCCTCCAGCCCCGGCCAGGCGCGGGCGCGGGCCTGCAGGGCGGCAATGTCGAACTGGCCATCGGCGGGATAGGCGATGACGGCCGTCTGCGGCCCGCCTTCGCGGATGCGCCGGGTGATGGCGCGGGTGTCGATGCCGCATATGCCGGGCACGCCCTGTGCCTTCAGCCAGGCATCCAGCGACCGGGTCGAACGCCAGTTGGCGGGTGCGGTCAGGTCTTCCTTGACCACCAGCCCCCGCGCACTGACCCGGGTGGCCTCGTCATCCTCTGGCGTGGTGCCGGTATTGCCGATATGGGGGAAAGTGAAGGTAATGATCTGCCCCGCGAAGGACGGGTCGGTCAGTGTTTCCTGGTACCCGGTCATGCCGGTGGAAAAGCAGATCTCGCCCAGCGCGTGCTCCGTGCCGTGCGCGCCGAATCCGCGTCCCCACAGGATGGTGCCATCAGCCAGGATCAGGGCGGCGGTGGCGGCTTGGGGCCTGCTGGCCGGTGCGCTCGGGTTTGGCGTGCTCATCTTGGGCTCCGGTCGGTCGGATTCTGTATCGGGTTGCAGGTCGGACAGTGACAGGCCGGTGGCCCGCAGCACGGTTGTCCAGTGCTTGGGCGGTATGGCGCGGGCCTGCCGCCATTTGCGAATGGCCTCGGTGCTGACGCCCGTCAGGCGGGCGGCCTGCTCGGCGCCCCCAAGGCGTTCGATAATACTTTCTATCGTCATCGGCATTGGATGATGTCCCTTCCGGGAGTATTGCCTAACAGTGTCTCTGGTAATTGGGAAGAAAATTCCCACATACCCCCGCATCGAGACAGTGGGAAAATTATTCCCGGCACCATGCAGGGCATCCCGCCCTCCCGCCGGGCAGAGGAGTTGACAGTCATGTCCTTGCGCGCACGTTTCATGGATGACCTGAAAACAGCCATGAAGGCAGGCCAGAGCGAGAAGGTTGGCACCATCCGCATGATCACCGCAAAGCTGAAGGATGTCGATATTGCCGGTCGCGCCAAGGGGGAGGACCAGGTCAGCGATGAAGCCGTGATTTCCATGCTGCGTGGCATGATCAAGTCGCGCACGGAATCGGCCGCCATGTACACCCAGGGTGGCCGCCCGGAACTGGCACAGAAGGAAGAGGCCGAGATCGCCATCATCCGTGACTACCTGCCGCCCGATCTGGATGATGCCACCATCGAGGCCGCGGTGCGCGAAGCCATTGAACGTACGGATGCCACTTCCATGAAGGACATGGGCAAGGTCATGGCGGCGCTGAAGGAACAGTTTGGCGCGGCCCTTGACCCCGCACGCGCTTCCGCCGTGGTGCGCGCGCGCCTGTCTGCCTGAACGGGGCATTCACACCGATGGCGCTCGACCCTGCCTTCCTTGATGAACTCCGTGCCCGCACGCCCATCGCCCCCGTGATCGGGCGGCGGACGAAGCTGGTCCGTTCGGGAAAGAACTGGAAGGGCTGCTGCCCCTTCCATGGGGAAAAGACGCCATCGTTCTATGTCTATGACGATCATTACCACTGCTTCGGCTGCCAGGCGCATGGCGATGTCATCACCTTCGTCATGGAAAGCGAGGGCCGCACCTTCATCGAGGCGGTGGAGGAACTGGCCACCGCCGCCGGCATGGAGGTGCCAAAGCCCGACCGCGCCCAGCGTGCCCGCGCCGAGGAAGCCCGCACGCTGGGCGAGGTGCTGGAGGCGGTGCAGGCATCATGGCAGCGCAGGCTGTACCAGCCCGAGGGGCGTGAGGGGCTGGCCTACCTGCGTGGCCGTGGCCTGACGGACGAGACCATCGCCGCCTTCGGCCTGGGCTGGTCGGGGGAGGGACGGGGCGGGCTTGTGGCCGAAATGGCGGAGCACGACATCACCCCCGCCATGCTGCTTGAGGCAGGCGTGATGCGCGCGGATGAGGACGGCACGCCCCGGCGTGAACTGTTCTACAACCGCGTGACCTTCCCCATCCGCGACCGGCGCGGGCGGCTGGTCTCCTTTGGCGGGCGCATCCTGGGCGATGGGCAGCCCAAATACCTCAACGGGCCGGAAACCCCCATCTTCTCCAAGCGCCGGGTGCTGTTCGGCCTCGATCGCGCGCGTGAGGGCGTGCGGGGCACGGGCGCCGGGGCGGAACTGCTGGTGGTGGAGGGCTACATGGACGTGATCGCCCTGCATCAGGCGGGCTTCCATGGCGCGGTCGCCCCCCTTGGCACGGCGCTGACCGCCGAACAGCTTGAAGCCCTGTGGCAAGTCGGCCCCGCCCCCGTCCTGTGCTTCGATGGGGATGCGGCCGGCCAGCGCGCGGCGGTCAAGGCGGCGCAGACCGCGCTGCCGCTGCTTAATGTGGAGCGCACGCTGCGCTTCTGTGTCCTGCCCGAAGGCGAGGACCCCGACAGCCTTGTCCGCCGTGATGGCTCCGCCGCCATGGCGGCGCTGGTTGAAGGTGCCCGTCCGATGGGGCAGGTCCTGTTCGGGCTGCTGAGCGAGGGCGTGCGCAACCCCGGACCCGAACAGCGTGCCGCCCTGCGCCGCAGGCTGGTGGAAGTGGCCGCCCTGATCCCGGACAAGGCACTGGCGGCGGAATACCGTTCCACCCTGCTGGACAGTTTTTTCGAGACCTTCCGCCGTGGGGGCGGGAAGGGGGCGGCGCGTCCCGCCATTGCCACCGCCCCCGTGGCGATGGTCGATGCGGACCTGCAGCGCCAGTGCATCCTGACCGCCATCATCCTGGAACAGCCGGTTGTCATGGGTGAAGTGCAGGATGCCTACTGCCGTCTTGAACTGCCCGCCGATATCGCGGCCCTGCGTGAGGAACTGCTTGACCTGTATGACGCGCAGGGCGCGCTGCCCCCGGCGGAGGACCTGGCGGCCAGCCTGTCGGCCACGGGGCTGGATGACGTGTGCCAGCGTGTGCGCGCCGTGCGCGGGCGGCGCGGGCGGGGACGGGACGAGGATGATCTTTTCGGTACCGATCCGCGCCGGGAGTGGTGGCATTTCTACGCGCTGCTCAATGTAGGGCGCTTTGCCGCCGAGATCCGCGGCGATACCGAACGCATGTGCGCGGGCGAACTGGATGAGGCGGCATGGCTCAGCCTGCGCACCCGCCTGCTGGCCCTCGACGCCCTGCGGCGGGGCGGCGAGGATGTGGACGAATAAGGGGAAAATTTGGCCGCGCGCATCAAATCATCGCATGGCCGCCCTTGACTTCGGGCATGTTATCGACCACCTGCACCAGACAAATGCATATGAAAGCGGTATGATTGGCCGTATCCTGTCCCGCCGCCTGCGGGGGCGGATGTAAGGGGACGGGCCACTGTGCGCGGGCAGGCTTGTGTTCACGCGCGTAAACGATTTGCTGGGTAGGGATTGATCGGGCATGGCGACAAAGACAGCCACGGGTACGGACACGGCTTCGGGGGATCAGGATAACGATACAACCCTGCTGGACACCCGGTCCGGCGCCGTCAAGAAACTGATCGCCCGCGGCAAGGAACGCGGTTACATCACGTTCGATGAACTCAATGCCGTCCTTCCGCAGGACCAGATGTCCTCGGAACAGATCGAGGACGTGATGGCCGCCCTGTCGGAAATGGGCATGCAGGTTGTCGAGAACGAGGATAACGACGACACCGAGGCCGCGGCCACCGCCGACACCAAGGGTGACGACACCGCCGAGGAAGAGAGCGAGAGCGAGGAACCGGCGGCGGGCAACGTCGATACCGAAAGCCTTGGCCGCACCGATGACCCGGTGCGCATGTACCTGCGTGAGATGGGTTCGGTCGAACTCCTGTCGCGTGAGGGCGAGATCGCGATCGCCAAGCGGATCGAGGCTGGCCGTGACGAGATGATCGGCGGCCTGTGTGAAAGCCCGCTGACCTTCCGCGCCATCATTTCGTGGCATGAACGGCTCAAGGCCGGTGAGATGCTGCTGCGCGACATCGTGGACCTGGAGGCCATGCAGTCCGGCGGCAATGACCCCGCCGAGGCGGTGGAAGGCGAGGATGCCTTTGCCGAAAATGACGGCAACGAGGCCGAGGAAGCCGAGGAAACCGAAGGCGAGGGCGAGGGGGAAGGCGAGGGGGCCGGCCTGTCGCTTTCAGCACTTGAGGAAAAGCTGAAGCCCGAGATCCTGGAGCAGTTCAAGGAAGTCGAGGCGCTGTACGAGGCGCTGCACCGCGTGCAGGCCGAGCGGCTGGAAAAATTCACCGCCGGCAGCGACATCTCGGCCGAGGAGGAAAGCCGCTACGAGCAGCTGCGCCTGGAACTGGTGGGCAAGGTCCAGCAGGTCCATCTGCACAATGCGCGTATCGAGGTGCTGGTCGAGCACCTGAAGGAAATCTTCCAGCGCCTGAACGGGCTGGAAGGCCGCATGCTGCGCCTGGCCGAGAGCACGCGCGTCTCGCGCGATGACTTCCTGCTCAAATACCGTGGGCGCGAACTGGACCCCGGCTGGATGGACATGGCGGCGGCCCTGCCGGGCAAGTCATGGAAGAACTTCATCGCCAAGCATGGCGAGACCGTGATCCGCCTGCGCAACCAGGTGGCCGACCTTACACAGGAAACCGGCCTGCCGGTGGGTGAGTTCCGGCGCGTTTACGCCACCGTCTCCCGCGGGGAGCGGGATTCGGCGCGCGCCAAGAAGGAGATGATCGAGGCCAACCTGCGCCTCGTGATCTCGATTGCCAAGAAATACACCAATCGCGGCCTGCAGTTCCTTGACCTGATCCAGGAAGGCAATATCGGCCTGATGAAGGCGGTGGACAAATTCGAATACCGCCGTGGCTACAAGTTCTCCACCTACGCCACATGGTGGATACGCCAGGCCATCACGCGTTCGATCGCGGATCAGGCGCGGACCATCCGTATCCCGGTCCACATGATCGAGACGATCAACAAGCTGGTCCGTACCTCGCGCCAGATGCTGCATGAGATCGGGCGTGAGCCGGCCCCCGAGGAACTGGCCGAAAAGCTGGGCATGCCGCTGGAAAAGGTGCGCAAGGTGCTCAAGATCGCCAAGGAGCCGATCTCGCTCGAAACCCCGATCGGGGACGAGGAAGACAGCCATCTTGGCGACTTCATCGAGGACAAGGCCGCCGTCATCCCGCTTGATGCCGCGATCCAGACCAACCTGCGCGAGGCCACGACGCGGGTGCTCTCCTCGCTCACCCCGCGTGAGGAACGTGTGCTGCGCATGCGCTTTGGCATCGGCATGAATACCGATCACACGCTGGAGGAAGTGGGCCAGCAGTTCAACGTGACCCGTGAGCGTATCCGCCAGATCGAGGCCAAGGCCCTGCGCAAGCTCAAGCATCCCAGCCGGAGCCGCAAGCTGCGCTCGTTCCTTGATGATAACTGAAATACCCTGTGCCGCCATGACGGAGGAATCCGGTGGCGGCACGCGCATCGGGGTGGATGTGACGTTCCTGTGCATGGACCGTCCGCCCCCCGGTGCCCCGCTTGCCCTGCCGGAGGGATACAGTATCCGGCGTGTCTGCCGCCCCGGCGTGGCCTGGTACCGGGGCCTGTATGATGCCGTGGGCCATGACTACTGCTGGTGGCTGCGCCGCGTCATGCCCGACCACCAGCTTGCCACCCTGCTGTCCAGCCCCGGCATTGGCGTGCATGTGCTCTATGATGGCGATGCACCCGCTGGGTTTTGTGAACTCGACAGCCGCTACGGCCCGGATGTGAACATCGCCTATTTCGGGCTGCTGCCCGCATGGGTCGGGCGCGGGGTGGGGCGGGCCTTCCTTGACCACATGGTGGCCACCACATGGCGGCTGCGGCCGGCGGTGGTGCGGGTGAATACCTGCACGGCCGACCACCCGCGCGCGCTGCCCAATTACCTGCGCGCGGGCTTCCGCAAGGTCCGTACCATCCACGAAATATGGACCATTCCCGACACGCTTGCCCTGCCTTTGCCCGAACGGCTGCGGGTGGACTGAAAGGCGCGCGAAACCCTACACAAAAATGTCATCTTCGATATTGTTATAACAATAAGCCCGCCCCATTTCCCTTTGTATATGCCGAAGGGAGAGAAGGGCATGGATTTCGATATATCTTACTACAAGTTTCATGGTGTCGTGCGCGCTGACCTGCTCGCGGACCTTGGCCTGCGTGATACGGGTGTGGCGGACCCGACGGGTGCGGCACCGTACGCCATTGCGGACCTGCCCAATGGCTGGTTCGTCATCCGCACCCAGAATGATACGGGGCTGGTCAAGCGTTATGACCGCAGGTCACTGAGCCGGCAGGGCAGGCTGGTGACCTGTGATGTGGCCGCGGTGGACCCGGTAAACCGGGTCGGGAGTTACGAACAGGGCGAGGAACGCTGGGTCGTGACGCATGATGGCCGCAATAACGACCGGCTGGACCTGAACGTGTGTGGCGATGTGCCCGACGAACTGCTTCCGCTGCGCAGGAAGGCTTTTGACGCCGCCATACATGAACTGAAGGACCCGCGCAGTCCGGACAGCATGTTTGATGTGCCGCTGGAACTGATCAAGGCGGTGACGGGGTTCCGCCATGACCGGCCGCAGGATATCCAGCCCGTGCCCGTCTTTACATGGCTGGAGCCGGTCGAGACCGCCTGATCGCCACTTTTTCCTTGTCTGTGGGGCGCGTTTGTGTTTCAACGCGCACCTTCCCTGCCGGGTGCGTGGCATCGTCCCCGGCTATACCCGTGCCTTGAGGGGCAACATGGTGGACCGTGTCCGCCATGACGGGGTTGAAGTGATCCGAAGGGAGTACCCATGCCGTTGTATGAAACCGTGCTGATTGCACGTAATGACGTGTCGCAGCAGCAGGTTGAAGCCATTGCTGATGGCATCGCCACCTATCTGGAAGCCGAATCCGGTTCCGTCAAGAAGCGCGAATACTGGGGCCTGCGCACGCTGGCCTACCGCATCAAGAAGAACCGCAAGGGGCACTACATGCTCCTGGGCCTGGATGCGTCTTCCGCCGCGATCAAGGAAATCGAGCGTCAGCTGAGCTTGAACGAAGATGTCCTGCGCGTGCTGACCCTGCGCGTGGACGAGATTGACGAGGCACCGTCCGTCATCCTGTCGCGCAAGGGTGATGAGCGCGAGCGTGGCTTCCGTGGACCCAAGCCCGCGGGCCGGTTCGAAAGCGGCCGTGGCACGCGTCGCAACTTTGATGACCGCGAAGAGTTCCGCGCCCGTAACGAGCGTGAAGAACAGCAGCGCGCCAACGCCACAGCCGGCGCCGAAGCGGAGTAAGAGCTGATGTCCGAATCTACCGAGATCAATCCCGCCGCCCGCCGCGTTGCGGTTGGCGCGCGCCGTCCGTTCTACCGTCGTCGCAAGTCCTGCCCGTTCTCCGGCCCCAACGCGCCGAAGATCGACTACAAGGACGTGCGCCTGCTGAGCCGCTTCCTGTCCGAGCGTGGCAAGATCGTCCCCAGCCGTATCACGGCAGTATCCGCCAAGAAGCAGCGCGAACTGGCCCAGGCCATCAAGCGTGCCCGTTTCCTGGCCCTGCTGCCCTACATTGTAAGCTGAGGGAGGCAGAACCATGTCCGCAGTAGAACTCATCCTGCTCCAGCGCGTCGAGAAGCTGGGCCAGATGGGCGAGATCGTGAGCGTGAAGCCGGGCTATGCCCGTAACTTCCTGCTGCCGCAGGGCAAGGCGATCCGCGCCAATGCGCATAACCGTGAGCGTTTCGAGCGCGAGCGCGTGCAGCTTGAGGCCCAGAACCTCAAGAACCGCGAGGAGGCCGAGCGCCTGTCCGAGCGTATGCACGGCCTGTCCGTCATCCTGATCCGTCAGGCTGGCGACAGCGGCAGCCTGTATGGCTCCGTCACCACCCGTGACATCGCGGAAGCGGCAACCCAGGCTGGCCTGGGCATCACCCGCAACCAGGTGATCCTGCCCGAGCCGATCAAGCAGCTTGGCCTGTATGAAGTCAGCGTTGCCCTGCACCCGGAAGTGTCCATGCAGGTGACCGTGAACGTTGCCCGTTCCGAAGAAGAAGCGGAACGTCAGGCACGCGGTGAGGAAATCGGCGTCGAACAGGACGAAGAGCCCACACTGGCCGAACTGGCTGACGAAGGTACCCCCGAAGGCGAGGTTTCGGAAGAAACCGCCGTCGAGGAAACCCCGGCTGTCTGATTGACCCCTGCCCGCCGCCCTGTTGGGTGGCGGGCAGGGTTGCAAGGGCCCGGAAGAGGAAACTCTTCCGGGCCTTTGCCGTTTGTGGCCACGGTATGTTCCGCCTGTTCCATAAAACAGGGTGGGGAGGGAACCGATGGCACCTGTACTGCTGGACCGGGCATTCGCGCGCTTCATTACCGCAGGGCGGCTGGAAATCCATTATCCCGATGGGGACAGGCGTGTCCATGTGGGGCGGGACGGGCCACAGGCCGCCATGCGGATTGCAGATGGTGCAACGGTACGGGCCCTGCTGCTCAACCCCGCCCTGAAGGTGGGGGAGGCATATATGGCCGGCACGCTGCAGCCGGTGGGCTGCACGCTGTATGACCTGCTGCATGTGCTCATGCTCAATGTCATGGCCAGCGCGCCCGCGGGTGAGCGGGTGCTTGCCCCTCTGCGCCACATGGGCCGCAGGTGGCTCCATTATAATACCCGGCGCCGCGCGCGGCGTAACGTGGCCCATCATTACGATCTGGACAGCAGGTTGTACCGGCATTTCCTGGATGAGGACATGCAGTATTCCTGTGGATATTTTCCCACTGGAACGGAAACCCTGGCCCAGGCGCAGGCGGCCAAGAAGCATCACCTTGCCGCCAAGCTGCATCTGGTGCGTCCGGGCCTGGGCGTGCTGGACGTGGGCTGTGGCTGGGGGGGCATGGCGCTTACGCTGGCGCGTGACTACGGCGCGGTCGTGACCGGCATTACCCTGTCACACGAACAGCTTCTGGTTGCGCGCAGGCGGGCGCGTGAGGCCGGGCTGGAGCATCGCGTGCGCTTTGAACTGATGGATTACCGTGCGGTGGCGCCCCGGCAGTATGACCGGATCATTTCCATCGGCATGTTCGAGCATGTGGGTGTCGCGCATTATCCCACCTTCTTTGCCGCCATGCGCGAAGCGCTCCGGCCGGACGGGGTGATGGTGCTGCATTCCATAGGGCGTGTGGAGGGGCCGGGCGTGACCAATCCATGGATCGCGCGTCACATTTTTCCCGGTGGCTATTCCCCCGCCGTGAGCGAGGCGGTGGCCGCCGTGGAAAAGGCAGGGCTGTGGCTGACGGATTGCGAGATATGGCGCCTGCATTACGCCCGCACCATCGCCCACTGGCGCAGCCGCTTCGCCAGCCAGCGCGTGCCGGTCGCACGGCTGTATGGGGAGCGGTTCTGCCGCATGTTCGAATTCTATCTTGTCGTCTCCGAACTGGCCTTCCGGGTGCAGGGGCACCTGAACTTCCAGCTCCAGCTTACGCGCGATATCGGGGCGGTACCGCTGGCGCGGGACTACATGCTGGGCCGGCATGCGCCCGCGGCGCCGTCCGCCATGGCCGGGCCATGGGAAAGCCCGCGTTATGCCGCCGCCCTGCGCATATGAAGGCGCGCCAGGCGGTCGAATTCGGCTATGTCAAGTGTCTCGGCCCGCCTGCTGCCGTCAATGCCGGCCTCGGCCAGCAGGCTCTCGCCCCCCAAAGGCTTGAGCGCGCCGCGCAGCATCTTGCGCCGCTGGCCAAAGGCCGCCGCCGTAACCTGTTCCATTGCGCGGAACAGGGCGGCGTCAGGCTGGTGCGCGTGCGGGATCAGGCCCACGACGGCGGAATGGACCTTGGGTGGCGGAGAGAACGCGCCGGGCGGGATATGCATGAGGACGCCGCACCGGCACGTCCATTGCGCCAGCACGCCCAGCCTGCCGTAATGGGCCGAGCCGGGAGCGGCACAGATGCGTTCGGCCACTTCCTGCTGGAACATCAGCGTAAGCCGGGTCCACGCCGCCGCCTGCCGCAGCCAGCCCACCAGCAGCGGGGTGCCGACATTGTAGGGCAGGTTGGCGATCACCTGCCGGGGGGCGGGGCACAGCGTTGTCAGGTCAAGGCGCATGGCGTCGGCCTCGATCACCTCCAGCCGCCCGCCCGCGCGGGAAGCCAGTTCCGTGATGATGGCCACGGCGCGGGTATCCACCTCCACCGCGACCACGCGCCCTGCTTCACTGTCCAGCAGCGCGCGGGTCAGGCCGCCGGGGCCGGGGCCGACCTCCACCACGTTCTGCCCGGCCAGGTCACCGGCCAGCCCGGCTATGCGCGCGGTAATGCCGGGATCAAGCAGGAAGTGCTGGCCCAGCGCCTTGCGCGCGTCCAGCCCGTGGCGGGCAATGGTCTCGCGTAGCGGTTCAGGGCCCGGTGGCGGGGTGGGAATGGTCATGCCCCGCTCAGGTCTTGGAACGCATGTCGATGATCGCCCGCCGCTGCAGGTCACGGTTGAGCTGGCGTGATGTCTGCTCCACCCGTTCGTTCAGCAGGTGGTCGGCAATCTGGCTGGGGGTCTGGACGGCAATGTTGCGTTCTTCGCGTGAGCAAACCATCAGCACAAGGATACCGTCGATCGAGACCAGCGGCTTGCTGGCCTTGTTCACCGGCAGGGGTTCCAGAATTTCGCGCATCTGGGGGTTGAGGTGGTTGAGCATGAGCTCACCGGGGTCGGTGGGGTGTTTCTCACCCAGTTTCTTGTTCTGTGCCTCTACCTGGTCACAGCTCCTGGCCTCGCCGGAAAAGGTATTGGCCGCATCCAGCGTCGCCTTCTGCTGGTCTGTCGCGTTTTCCGGGTCAAGCGGCGCGTCAAAGGGGAAGAAGGCCTGCCGGATGGACAGGATGGTCGCCATCTGGTGGCCCACCGTGCGCCGTTCGGCAATGGTGGCAATGACATAGCCGCCCGCCACGCGGATGGGGTTGGAAATGGCGCCATCGGGCATCTTGCGCGCCACGTCCACCACCTGCGGGTCCAGCCCGTCTTCCTGCATCCAGCCCATCATGCCGCCATCCAGCGCGCTCTGCCCCTGCGAGAACTGGGCCGCCACAACCGGGAACGGCGCGCCCTGGCGCAGTTCCTGAATGATGGTTTCGGTAAATTTCAGTTCGTTTTCGGTGTGGCGCGGGTCTTCAACGGGTACGAATATCTCGCTGATCATGTATTCCGGCTTGCCGTCCTCGCGCTTCAGCGCCTCGGTGCGCTGTTCGATATCGGCGGCGGTAATGCGGCCGCGTTCCCCCGTTTCCTGTCGCAGCACCTGCGTCCAGCCAAGCTGTACGCGGATCTGGTCGATCAGGGTGGTCAGTGACACGCCATCCTCCGCCAGCTTGTTGCGCAGGGCGTTCTGCGGCATGCCGTTGCGCTGCTCGATGCCGGCAATGGCGTCTGCAATCTGCTGGATGGGCACGTTGATGTGGCGGTCCAGCATTTCCTGCATGCGCAGTTTCTCGTCAATCAGCTGGCGCACGATCTGCGGGCGCAGGCGCTGCATCACGTCATCACTGACATCAAGGCCGGAGGACAGCGCAAAAAGCCGTCCGCGCGTATCCACGTCGCGCTTGGTCAGGACGGCGCCGTTGACGGTGGCGATGATGGCATCCTGATCTTCGGCGGCCTGGGCCTGCTGTGCAATGGCGTGGGCGCTGCGGGCGCAGGCCCCGTGCACGGGGCCAAGCATGGCCGCACAGGCCAGCAGCCCCGCCGCCAGCGTGCGGCCGGCGTGCGGGGCGGGAAGGGAAGCAGCGCCACGCATGGCGGGGAAGATGGACATCCGGCTCAGTCTTTCGCGCATCAGGTCAGCCATTTATACCAAATGTACCGATGGTTTTGAACGTAAGGGAGAACATTACGGTCGAATTGCTCTGTTGGCCACCAATCGTGGTGTACTGCTTGAGATACATCACATCCAGCCCGAAACAGTCATTCTGGTACCCGGCATCGCCCCCCACGGCCACGCTTTCCTTGCGCGACAGGCTGCGGCGCAGATAGGCGGCGATATGCCAGTTGTCCCAGTTGGAGGCCGCGCCCACCGTCAGTTCGCTTACCGGCCGGTAATAGATGTCGGGTGCGATGGAGGTATAGGAGCGCTGGGCATAATAGTAATAGGGCGTTACCGGCTCGAACAGGTAGCCACCCGTTACCCGGAAATGGCTGAATCCCGCGCTGCCCAGCGCATCGGCAAAGTCCACCTTGCCGCCGTAGGGGTCGAGCCGCATCTTGCCGTCGAAGTCAAAGAACTGGTTGGGCACCATGTGCGTGCCCATCACCACGTCCGACAGATGGTGGTTCAGCCCCGAATAGGGGATGCGGTTGTGGTCGATATGCTCCTGGAAGCTCTCGCCAATCAGGACATCGATCTGGTGGCCGTTCCATGTCCAGTTGTTGTGCAGCCCCACATTGGCGCGCAGGCCGCCATCAAGCCGGTCGGTGCCCGCGTAGCGGTTGAGCGCGAACAGCGTGGAATCCGTGAACTCGTAGGTCAGGCTGTCTTCATTGGGAATGTTGCGCGATGTGCTGTTGCCGGTATTGGGGGCGGCAAGGAACTGCACGATCGGTTCCAGCACCTGGGTGCCGGTATTGTGGTTGAAGCTGCGCAGGAACGGCCAGTTCATCTTCAGCCCGACCGTGGGCAGGACCTGCCCTTCCACCTGGGCGGTGGTGGCGCGGGCATAGTTGGGCTGCTGGTTCAGCTCGGTCGCGCGGTGGACGGCGGATTCCACATGCAGGGTCAGGTTCCAGATCTGTCCCAGCGAATTGTGGAACGG
This sequence comes from Komagataeibacter rhaeticus, assembly GCF_011611525.1. Classification (NCBI taxonomy): domain Bacteria; kingdom Pseudomonadati; phylum Pseudomonadota; class Alphaproteobacteria; order Acetobacterales; family Acetobacteraceae; genus Komagataeibacter; species Komagataeibacter rhaeticus. The sequence continues at coordinate 2,377,240 of NZ_CP050139.1, read as the reverse complement.
CCGGTCCCAGTTGAGGGAGAGCTGGCCGCGCTGGTCGGAGGTGCCGTTTTCACGATAGACATAGAAATCCGTCGTATCGAGGCTGAACCGCCCCCCCCATGCATCGGGCTGGCCAAAATAGCTGTAGGTGTAGCGCGGCAGCACCCAGGGCAGGTCCTGGTTGTGGATGATGCCCTGGTTCATGCCCTCGTAGCCTTCGGCATCAAGGCGGGAATAGGATCCCGTGCCAAAGCCTTCCAGATAGACGTTGGAATTGAGCGTATCCTGCCCGTAGCCGCTGACGCGGTAGTCACGCATGTAGTTGGGCGAACTGGCCCAGCGTATGTTCGCCCCCGCCCGCCATGTCTTGTTGATGGAGATCTGGCCGTTGGCGAAGATGTAGCCCTGCAGGCCATGCGTGTCGGATGTATTGACGTCCTGGCCAAAGGTATTGACGTAATCGGGGTCGCGATGGGTATCGTACGCAATGCCACCCACAAGGTTCAGCCGGGCGTTGGAGAAGTAGCGCCGGTAGTTGGCGGTCAGTTCCGGCCCGGTGCGGGTGGAGAACAGGCCCTGCAGCGTGACATCGGACTGGCGGTCGATCACCCAGTAATAGGGAATGGTGACATACGTGCCCAGATACCGGTCATGCGGCGTGAAGCCCGGTGTCAGGAAGCCGCTCTGCCGCCGCACCGAAGGGTCGGTCATGGAGAAGGCCGGCAGGTAGAAGACCGGCACGCCAAAGAAATCCACGAACGCATCACGGAATTCCAGCCGCTTGTGCTGCATGTCATGCGTGGCGTCGAAGGCGCGGATCTGCCAGAACGGCGCGCGCTCGGGGTGCTTGGCGCAGATCTCGCACGCCGTATAGACCACGCGGGTCAGGTCACTGATCTTGCTGCCCGTGCGCCGCATGCCATTGGCGGCCATGCGGGCGTTGTCGGCCATCTGGGCATACAGGCGGGTCATGATGCCATCGCGCATGCCGTTGCTCAGTTCGGCATAGTCGGTAAACAGCACCGTGCCGTCCGGCTCCACCATCGCCACGTTGCCGCGCGCGGAGGCGATGCCGGTATTGCGGTCATAAACGATCTTGTCGGCCCGCATGATCTGGTCGTTCTGCCAGACCTGCACGTTGCCGGTCCATGTGGCGATGCCGTTGCGGCTGTCATAGGCCACATGGTCGGCCTGGAAGGTCATGGGGTCGGTATTGGAGACGGTACCCGAAAAACTGGCCGGGGCCTGTGGCTGGCTTTTGGGGGCCTGGATGGGCATGCGGCGCCGGGGCGCGCCTTCCGCATCGGCATGGGCCGTTGATGTCCAGCCGCCCAGCCCGCCAATCATGCCCGCCAGCATGGTCGCGCCAAGCAGCATCCCGCGCGGAAGCCGCCGCAGGACGGCAGTGGGCCGCGAAGGATGCGGCGCGCGCGGGAAGGGGACGGAGCGGTACATTAACCGTCCTCTAGATGAAGAAGCAGCGTGACTGCAAGACAAAGCCCGGCCCCGGTGGGTGCCCATGCGGCAAGAACGGGGGGCAGGGTGCCCGTTTCGCCAAACTGCGCCGCGATCTTGGACAGGGCAAACAGCGCGAAACCGGCCGCAACACCGGAACTGATCATGCGGATCACGCCCCCCCGGCGTGCGGGCCGCATGGAAAACCCCGCCGCCACCAGCGCCATGGTACCCGACAGGACGGGCAGTGTCAGCAGGCTCTGGAAATGCAGGCGGTGGCGGATGGTGGAAAAGCCCGAACGATTGAGCTGGCGGATGAACCCCGGCAGCGCCCAGACCGACAGCGTATCGGGGGAGGCGAAGCTTTCCTCCACCCCCGCCAGCGTCAGGTCGGCATGCAGGGTGAAGCGCCCCATGTCCGATGGCATCTCGTCGGGGCGCAGCATGCGCGCGCCCTCCAGTATCCACCGGCCCCCGCCCAGATAGCCGCTCTGCGCCTCAATGCGGGTCAGCAGCCCGTCATCGGGGCCAAGGCGGAAGATGGTGATGCCGCCAATATGCAGCACGCCCCCGTTCAGCCTGACCTGGCGGGCGTGAATGATGTCCACCCCATGGTCAACCAGCCCGTTGTCCCCCTGGCGCAGCCACAGGGTGCCCCCGCTCAGGTTGAGGGACTTGCCGTTGTTGTCCCGCAGGTACTGGCGGTCCAGGGCCTCCGCCCGGCGGTACATGACGGAGGATAGCGGCGAGACGCAGGTCGTGGCCATGGCCCCGATCAGCACGGCGCAGATGACCGGCCCCGCCAGGAACTGCCATGCCGAGATGCCGGCCGCCCGCGCCACCACCAGTTCCGATGACCGCGCCAGCCGCCAGAAACACAGGATACCGCCCAGCAGCACGCCAAAGGGCAGGATTTCAAGGCAGGCGAAGGGAATGTGCAGGAATGCGATCTGGCTGACCAGCGATGTCGGCACGTTGGGCCGGGTCGAGACCCGGCGCAGCAGGTCGATGAAGTCGAACATGGTGATCAGCCCGGTCAGGAAGGCGATCACGGCCAGTGTGGCCCCGGTGAACTGCCGGGCGATGTAGAGCGACAGGGTCAGGGCAAAATTCATGACCGGATGCCGCCCGCCAGCCTGCGGCCTTCGCGATCGGCACGCAGTTCGGGCCAGAACAGCATGATGGCGCACACGATGCCCGGCCCGACCGTGCACAGCCACATGAGCGGCATGAGCTGGAGATTGCGCGAGGCCAGGTTCTGCACCAGCAGCGTCAGCGCCTGCACCGCCACCACCGCCAGTATGGCCAGGACCGGGCGCACGATGCCGGCCTGGCGCGAATGGCTGCCCCCCATGGCCCCCACCAGCCCGATCATGGCGAACGAGAAGGCGCAGAACGGCGTGCTGAGCCGCCGCCATGCCTCGATGAACATCTTGCTTTCATCACGGCGGGAATACTGGTGCAGGTCCGGGTGGAGCAGCTGTGCGATCGAGAGTTCATTGGCATCCGGCAGGCGGGTATGGGCGGTGTGCGGGCTGGACAGGTCGATGGTGTTGCGGGTGAAGGTCAGCACGTTGAGCCGCCCGGTATGGCTGTCGATTTCCTGGCGGGAGCCATTGAACAGCACGACACGCGGCTGGTCATTGATAATGACCAGATTGCCTTCTTCGGCCAGGATGGTGGCCTCGGCGCCGGGGGTGCGGTCATCTTCCACCATGATGCCATGGAGCGTGCCGTCCTTGTCGCGGGCACGGATATAGACCGTCATGTTGTCCGAAACCTGCGTGAAGACCCCGTCCTGTATCAGGAAGGCGGCCATGCGGTTGCGGATCTGGAATTCGTACTGCCGGAAGGCGTGGTAGGAAACCGGCACGATCCATACATTGAGCACAAGGCACACAAGGGTTGCGATGGCGGCGCACATGAGCCCGGGCCGCGCCATCAGGGCGGGTGACAGGCCCGCCGCCTGCATCACCGTCAGTTCCCGGTCGCCGCCAAGGCGCTGGTAGATGAACTGCACCACCACGAACGTGGTGATGGGCAGGATGACCGCGACAAAGGACGGGATCAGCAGGCCGGTCAGTTCCAGGAACACGCGCAGCGAAAGCCCGCGCCCCACCACCAGCGATACGAAATGCAGCGACTGCGTCAGCCAGATGAGTGTGACCAGCGCGCCCGTGGTCGCCACCAGCGCCAGCAGCAGCTGGCGCAGCATGTAGCCATCCAGAATCGACAGGCGTGGCGCAAGGCGGTCGGGAGCGGGGCGGACGACAGGCATGACCCTGTCTAGCCCTGTTCCCGCCGGGGCAAAAGGGGTGAACCCCCTGGGCACGGCGCGGGGGAACAGTCTGTTACGTGCGGCCCGGCCGGGTGGGGTGTCATGCGCCCTGCGTGGCGGGGGGCAGCACCTTGCCGGGGTTCATGATGTTGTGCGGGTCCAGCGCGGCCTTGATGTGGCGCATGGCCGCCAGTTCCGCGCCACCGCGCCACTGTGGCATCATGTAGGGCTTGAGCTGGCCCACCCCGTGTTCGGCGGAGAAGGAACCGTCCAGTTCCTTCACGATGGCGGCCACCGTGTCCATGATGTCATGGCTGCGTGCCAGGAAGGCCTCGGGGGCCATCCCTTCGGGCTGGACCAGGTTGAAGTGGATGTTGCCATCGCCCATGTGGCCGAAGGGGGCGGCGCGGATGCCCGGTACCAGCGCGGCGCAGGCCGCCGTTGCACGGTCGATCAGTGCGGGCACATGGGTTACGGGCACCGAGACGTCGTTCTTGACACTCGCACCCGCCTGGCGCTGGGCCTCGGCATGTTCCTCGCGCAGTTTCCACAGGGCCGCGCGCTGGCCCTCGCTCTCGGCAATCACGGCGTCGGTTATGATGCCGTCCTCCAGTGCCTCGCCCAGAATTTCCTCGGCATATTCACGCAGGTCCGCATCCGGGCGCGGGGTGGCCAGTTCCACCAGCACATAGGCCGGCGCACGTTCGCCCAGCGGCAGCGTGGCGCCGGGGATGAGGCTGGTCACAAGGTCCATGCCCGTGCCGGACATGTACTCGAATGCCTGCACCAGTGCCGGGTCACGCCCGCGCAGCAGGCCCAGCAGCCGGAGTGCGGCACCGGCGTCATCCACGGCGCACAGAACGGCCTCGATGGCGCGGGGCCGGGGGTGGAGCTGCAGGATGGCGGTGGTGATGAAGCCCAGCGTCCCTTCGGACCCGATCAGCAGCTGGCGCAGGGCGTAGCCCGTATTGTCCTTGCGCAGGCGGCGCAGGCCGTGGAACACCGCGCCATCGGGCATCACCGCTTCCAGCCCCAGAACCAGTTCGCGCGCGTTGCCGTAGCGCAGGGTGTTGTTGCCCCCTGCGTTGGTGGCCAGCACGCCACCAATCTGGGCCGAGCCTTCGGACGAGATGGAAAGCGGCAGCATGAACCCCGCCTCCCGTGCCGCGTCCTGTGCCGCCTTCAGCGTTACCCCGGCCTCGACTTCCATGGTCAGGTCATGGGGGTCGATATTGCGCACGCGGTTCATGCGCGACAGGCAGACCACAACCTCATGCCCGCTGTCATCGGGCGTGGCGCCGCCCACCATGCTGGTATTGCCACCCTGCGGCACCATGGGTACGCCATGGGCTGCGCACAGGCGCACGATCCCGGCCAGTTCGCGCGTGCTGGCCGGGCGCAGTACGGCCAGTGCCCGGCCATGGTACAGGTCACGCCAGTCGGTGCAGTAGGCGGCGGTGTCGCTCTCCCCCGTCAGTACCCCCACCGGGCCGAGCATGTCCGTGAAACGGCTGATCAGATCAGCCGGTGTCAGTGTGGTGGTGGCCTGGCTCATGACGGCATGCTTCCTGAATGAAGGGGGGCGGCAGGTGGCAGCAGCCACGCCTGCCCGGTACGGTGGATGACCGGGGGATAGGCCGCGCTGGCCTGCGCCGGGGCGGACGGGGCCAGCAGGTGCCATGCCCCGCTGAGCACGACCCCCGTAATCAGGCCCACGGCGGCGGCCACCAGCAGGCCCGCGCGGCGCGGCGCGGGGCGCGACTGCACGACCGATAGGGCGGCCTGTGTCTCGGCGCGGGCCTGACGGGTCTGGTTCAGTTCCAGACGCAGGGCATCGTTGTCGCTGCGGATATCGCGCAGTTCAAGGTCAAGCTTGCGGATGCTGGCCGCCAGCTGGGCGATGCGGGCGTGCGATTCCTGAATTTCCTTTGCCGCCGCGGCACTGGCCTTGGTGGTGCGTGGCGCGCGGGGTTTTGGCGGCGGTTTCTGTGGCGGGTTGGGGGCAATGGCGGCGAACAGGTTTTTCAGCGCGCCCCCCGTCACGCCATTCTTTTTTGCCCGCGAGCGGATGGTGGCCAGCGCGCTTTCGGACTGGCCGGCATGCTCCTCCAGCACGAGTGCAAGGATATCCGAAAGGATCTTCAGTTCCTTGGGGTCGATTGTATCGCTCATTTCAGGGCTACCGGGGTCGGGTCATGTCGTTGATACCATTACGGACGCGGGCTTGCCGCGCGGACCAGCCGGTCACGGATCGCACGGCCCAGCCCATGCGCGGGCACGGGCTGTACCGCAATCCTGACCAGTCCCCGGCGGTGTCCCTCCATATCAAGAAACCGCAGCCCCGCGAAGAGGCGTGCCGCCGCTTCGCGCAGATCGCCCCGCGCGCTCAGGTTCCATACCAGCGGGCTGCCGGGTAGCGGCGGGCCAAAGGCCAGCAGCGCCTCGTCCGCGCCCACCGTGTCCGCATCCAGCCGCACCGCAAGTCCCGGCGCGTAATGGGATGAAAGCTGCCCGGGGGCCAGGGGCCGGCTGTCATTGCTGCTGGCGCGTGGCATGGCCACGGGCATGCCGCAGGCGGCTTCCAGCGCCTCCAGCGTCACGCCGCCGGGGCGCAGCAGGACGGGGGCGGGGCCGCTCAGGTCCACAATGGTGCTTTCCACCCCCACATGGCACGGACCACAGTCCAGCACCGCGTCGATCCGGCCATCCAGACCCGCCAGCACATGAAGGGCATCGGACGGGCTGACCCGTCCCGACGGGTTGGCCGAGGGGGCCACGACCGGAAAGCCGCAGGCGGCCAGCAGGGCGCGCGTGTTCCCGCCCGCGGGCACGCGCACGGCGGCGGTGGACAGTCCCGCCGTGGCGATGGGGGAAATGGCGCAGCCCGGCGCACGCGGCAGCACAAGGGTCAGCGGGCCGGGCCAGAAACGGCTGGCCAGTCCGCGCGCAAGCGGCGTGGGCGTGACCTGCGCAAAGGCGGCATCGGCCGTGGTGAAATGGCTGATCAGCGGGTTGATGCCGGGGCGGCCCTTGGCGGCGTAGATGGCCGCCACCGCGTGGTCGTTGCGCGCATCGGCCCCCAGGCCGTACACCGTCTCGGTGCCAAAGGCCACAAGCCCGCCCGCGCGCAGGATGGCGGCGGCTTCCTCCCGGCCATGGGGGGTGTCGGGTAGCAGTCGTGTCTGCATCGGCCTGCGTTATACCGCGCCGCGACACACGAAATGCGGATTGCGCCACTCCGGCTTGCCATAGCCCAGCGGCTGGCCATCCGGGGTCGTGACCGTGCCGCCAGCCGCTTCCACAATCGCCTGCGGGGCGGCGGTGTCCCATTCCATGGTGGTGCCAAGGCGGGGATAGAGGTCGGCCACCCCTTCCGCCACCCGGATGAATTTGGCGGCCGAGCCGATATTGCCCAGATGCGCGATACGCTGGCCGCCCAGGAATTCCTGCAGGCGGGGATCATTGGCGTAATGGCGTGAAGCCAGCACGGTCAGCCCTTGTGCAGGCGTCGGGCGCACATGGATCGCTTGCGTGCCATGGGCGTCGGTGCGGAAGGCCCCGCGCCCGGCACCCGCGCCGTAAAGCTGGTGATAGGCGGGCAGGGCCACGGCGCCCAGAACCGGGCGGCCGTTGCGGACCAGGCCGATATTGACGGTAAAGTCATCACGCCCCGCCGCGAACTCCCGCGTGCCATCCAGCGGGTCCACCAGCCAGAATTCGCTGCCGGTATCAAAGCGGATGCCCGCGGCCATTTCCTCCTCCGCCACCACGGGGATGGCGGGGGCGTGCTGGCGCAGCCCCTCAAGGATATGGGCCTCGGCCGCGTGGTCGGCCTCGGTCACGGGGGAACTGTCGGTCTTGACCTGCGTGGCAAAGCCGCGCACGCGGATGGCACGGATCAGTTCCGCGGCCTCGCTGGCAAGGCGGAGGGCCAGATCCAGAAGGAATCCGTCCTCATATGCCGGGATGGATGGCGTATTCATGCTGTTGGCATTAGCTTACTCATCGCGCGCCGTCATGCCTTTATCGAGGATGATGGCGCAGGACAGGCCCTTTCCTGCCCTGGCGGGGCGGGAATTCGTCCTGCCGGTCCACCATTTTCCGTAGCGGAGCACCGTGACCCCCATGCTCGATATTGTCTTTTCCGACGCCGCCGTACCGACTGATGGCACGCTGGTCCTTGCCCATTTTGCAATCGAGACGAAGACCAGCCCCCTCGAAGGGGTGGATGAAACGGTCGGCAGGACGCTGGCGCGGGCAGCGAAGGCCGCCGGCTTTGATTTTGAGCGGGGCAAGACCTGTACCGTGCTGACCCCGGGGGCGGAATACGACCGGGTCATCCTGCTGGGGCTGGGCGTGTCCTGCTTTGAAGCGGGCGAGATGGAATCCGTCGGCGTTGCCGCCGTCCGGGCACTGGCCGCCGAGAAGATTGACGGGGAGAAGGTGTCTCTCGCCGCACCCGGCCTTGGCGCAACGGGGCTGGTGGAAATTGCGCTGGGCATGGTGCTGGGCGGCTACCGCTTCGATTCGTATCGGACCAGGGCCACTTCTGGCCAGAAGCGCCCCGGCCCGTCGGCGCGGCCCGGGCCGTCCAGCGTGATCATGCACACGTCTGAAGCCACGGAGGCCCGGCAGCACTGGGAACCGCTGCTGGCGGTGGCGCGTGGGGTCTGCCTGTGCCGTGACCTGGTGTCCGAACCCGCGAACATGCTGCGCCCGCCGGAATTCGAGCAGCGCATCCTGGGCCTGCGTGATCTGGGCATCCGGGTGGAGGTGCTGGACCGTGATGCCATGCACAGGCTGGGCTTTGGTGCCCTGCTGGGCGTGGCCCAGGGCAGCGACGCCCCGCCGCGTACCGTCATCATGCACTGGGATGGCGGCGCGGAGGGGGAGGCCCCGGTCGCCTTCGTGGGCAAGGGGGTCACCTTTGATTCGGGCGGCATCTCGATCAAGCCCGCAGGGGGCATGGAGGAAATGAAGACCGACATGGCCGGTGCCGCCGCCGTGGTCGGCACCATGGCGGCCCTGGCGGGACGCAGGGCCAGGGTCAATGCCATTGGCGTTGTGGGGCTGGTGGAAAACATGCTCTCGGGCAATGCCCAGCGCCCGGGCGACGTGGTGCGCACCGCCTCGGGCCAGACGGTGGAAGTGCTCAATACCGATGCCGAGGGGCGCCTGGTACTGGCCGACGTGCTGTGGTACACGCAGGACCGCTTCAGCCCGCGCCTCATGGTCAATCTCGCGACCCTGACCGGCGCGATCGTGGTCAGCCTTGGCACCGAACGCGCGGGCCTGTTCTCCAACAATGACAGGCTGGCGGAGCAGTTGTCCCATGCCGGTGACAGGACGGGGGAAAAGCTGTGGCGCATGCCGCTGGATGACAGCTATCTTGACCTGCTGCGTTCGGACATCGCGGACTTCAAGAACATTGGCGGCCGTCCCGGCGGGTCGATCACGGCGGCCAAATTCCTTGAATGCTTCGTGGCGGGCGTGCCGTGGGCGCATCTGGACATTGCGGGCACCGCATTCATGTCCAAGCCTTCGGCATATGCGCCCAAGGGGGCAACCGGCTTTGGTGTGCGGCTGCTCAACCATCTGGTGGCAGGGTATGAGGGGTGATACCTGCCCTGCGTGGCAGGGCGGGACAGCACGGGAAACTCCATGGCGCAGATCGACTTCTATCACCTGACGCGTTCAACGGCGCTGGCCGTGCTGCCTGAACTGCTCGGGCGGGTGCTGGCGTCGGACAGGCGCGCGGTCATTCGCTGCGCAACGGCCGCGCGGGCGCAGGAAATCGATGAGGGGCTGTGGCGGGCAACCAGCCCGCTGTGGCTCCCCCATGGCACGCAGGCCATGGGCCATGGCCCGTGGCAGCCGATCTGGCTGACGGCAGGCGATGATGTCCCCAACGGGGCGACCTTCCTGTTCGTGCTGGATGGGGTGGAGGTGAGCGACCTTTCCCCTTTCGAGCGGGTGTTCGAAGTGTTCGATGGCCATGACGAGGCCGCCGTTGCCGCCGCCCGCCGCCGCTGGGTGGCCGGGCGCGCGGGGGGACATGACCTGCGCTACTGGCAGCAGCAGCCCAAGGGATGGGCGCGTCGCAGATAGACCCGCCGTGGCGTTGCTGTGCCGCGGCATCGATGAAAGGCAGGGCAGCGATGAAGACGGTTACTTTCCACAACGGCACCACGGTTCCGGCGCTGGGCATGGGCACATGGAACATGGGGGACAGCGCCAGTCGCCGTCATGATGAGATCAGCAGCATCCGCGCAGGGCTGGATGCGGGCATCCGCGTGGTGGATACGGCGGAAATGTATGGGTCCGGCCGGTCGGAAACGCTGGTGGGCGAGGCGATACGCGGCGTGCGCGATGACGTGTACCTTGTCAGCAAGGTGCTGCCTTCCAACGCATCGCGCCAGGGGGTGCGCAAGGCGTGCGAGGCCTCACTCAAACGTCTTGGCACCGATTACCTTGATCTTTACCTGCTGCACTGGCAGGGCGGCGTGCCGCTGGAAGAGACCATTGCCGGATTTGACGACCTGGTGGCGGCCGGGCTGATCCGCAGTTGGGGCGTTTCCAATTTCGATACCGATGGCATGCGCGAGATCGCGGGCATCAGTGCCAGCACGCCCTGCGCGGCGAACCAGGTGCTCTACAGCCTTGACTACCGTGGAGTGGAGTTCGACCTGCTGGCGTGTGACCGCATGGCAGGCATCGTGACCATGGCCTATTCCCCGCTGGGGCAGGGCGGTGACCTGCTGCGGGCCCCGATGCTCAGGCAGATCGCCCGGCGCCATACCACTTCCCTTGGTCCCGCAACGACCGCGCAGATCGCGCTGGCCTGGGTGCTGCGGCAGGAAAACGTGCTGGCCATTCCCAAGGCGGGCAGCCCGCGCCATCAGGGTGAAAATATCGCGGCGCAGGAGATCACCTTGACGCGCGATGATCTGGCGCGGATTGATGAAGCCATAGCGCCGCCGCGCCGCAAGGAGCCGCTGGCCATGATCTGACCCGCCCGGCCTTTACCCGCCGGGCGCAAGCGGGAGGGCCGTCATCATTCCTGTCATCCTGATCGCACTGGTGGTGCTGCTGGTCGGGGGGAGCGCCGTGCTGGTGGTCCTGCCACGGCCCTTCGGGCTGCTGGTGGCGGCCCTGCGGGGCGGGTGGCTTGTGGCCTGCGTGATGGTGGTGCTGGCCTGCCTTGGCGTCGGGTTGCCGGGCGGGGTGGTGGCGGGAGACGGTTTTTTCGCGCCCCCACGCGATATTGCCCTGCTGGTGCCGCTGGGCCTTGTGGGGATGGCCGCCACGACAGGGCGTGATCTTGCCGCCTGTGCCGCGGGGGGCTGCGCGGTGATCGGTGGCCCCGTCCTGTCCTGCATGGGGGCGGGGTGGGGGCTGCTGGCGCTGTGTTCGGGGCGGCGGGTGGGCGTGCGTCCGGCGGCTGATCTTGTGGCCCTGATGGTCATGGCGGCGGTGATGGTTGATCCCGGCCCGGTGGTGTGGCTGCTGCCCGGGCTGTGCTGGCTGGGCACGCGGGGGCTGCTGGGCCTTTCCCTTTCCCCCCATGTCGGGTCGCGCGTGGCGCGGCCGTTCCACATGGCGGATATCGCGGGCATGATCGCGGCCCTGGCCCTGTGGCGCAGGCTGCCGCAGGCGGGCATGGTGGCGGACATGCGCTGGGGCTGGGTGCTGATCGTGGCCGGGTGCGTGTTCTACATGGCCGCCTCATGGCGTGCGCTGTGCGCGGGGGGCGCGCGGGGCAGCATGGCCGGGCTTATGGGGGGATCGGGCGCGCTGGTCATCGTGCTGGCGGGGCTGGGGCTGCTGGCGGGCGCGGATGACCTGCCCGCCATGGCCAGTGCCGCCAGCCGTACCGCCCTGCTGGTGGCGGCAACATTCCTGACATGGGTATTCGTGGCGCGCGCGCTTGACGTGATGGAGCGGGAGGCGGGGCCGCTTGTCCTGCTGCGGCTGGGGGGCTTGGGCGTACTCATGCCGCGCCTGTCGGCCCTGTTCGCCCTTGGCCTGCTGGCGGAAAGCGGGTTGCCGCCCCTGCTGGGCTTTTCGGTCATCTGGATGCTGCTGCGTCTTCTGGCCGGCATGGCGCAGGGTGGCGGGGTGGTGGGGGACATGCCGCTGCTGGCGGCGCTTGTCGTCCTTGGGGTCGGATGGGCGGTGCGGATGCTGGCGCTGGTGCGCGTGGTCGCGGTCGTGCTGTGCGGGCGGCCCCGCACGCCGCGCGGGGCGGGGGCGGCCGACCCGCGTGGCCGCGCCATGATCCCCGTCATGCTGGCGGCGGTGCCGGTGCTGCTGGTCTCCGTCTGGCCGGGACTGTGGCTGGGACTGATGGAAGGTGCGGGCCATGTGCCGTCCGGGGCCGTGCGTCCGGTACTGCGTGACGTGGCCCTTGCCTCCCCCGATGGCACGGCCGTGCTCCATCCGGGGCGGCTGTGCCTGCTGGTGGCGGTGGTGGGGTGTGCGGTCATGCTGCTGCGCAGGCTGGCCTGCCCCACGCCTGCCCGGCAGGTGGCGGGATGGCAGCAGGGCGCGCCCGCCGTTCCGCCATGGATGGTGTTTGGTGACCCGCTGACACAGGTCGGTCCCGGCAACCCGGCCCGCATGGTGACGGACATGCTGGTGCCCATGCCGGTGCTGCGGCGTTTTGTGCGGGTGTCCATACGCTGGCGTGCCCGGGCGGCCGGCATGGCGGCAGGCGTGCTGCGCCGTGTGGACTGGCTGTGGCAGGGGCGTGCGGTGCCGACCCCGGTCGTTCTGCTTCTGGCCTGCGTGGGCGCGCTCATGTTCATTGCATGGCATGGATAGGGCGTGGCATGGAGGGGTGATGATGGAGCCAATCCTGCTGGCCGCGCGGATGCAGGCCGCATTGCTGGCGGCCTGCCATATGGCGCTGGTCCTGCTGACGACCCCGCTGTGGATCGGCCTGCTGCGCTGGATGGCCACCGTAATGGAGGGCGAGCGCCGCCCCCCGGACCCTGCCGCGCACTGGCGGGCGCTGCGGCGGGCATGGCGGCAGCCGGGCGTGCGCTCGGCGGCGGGCGCGCATGTGACGGCACTTGCCCCCTGGCTTGCGCTGGCGGCTGCCATGGGGGCGGCGATCCTTGTGCCATCCTTCTCGCTCGGGCTGCCCGGTAGCGACCTGTCCGACCTGCTGGTGGTGGGTGGCCTGCTGGAAATGGCGTTCCTTGCCCTGCTGGTCGTGGCCTTTGCCGCGGGCCTGCCCCGGCCGGGTCATGCCGGGCTGCGGGTTGCCACCGGGGGGTTCATGCTCCAGCCGGTGCTGCTGCTGGCCTGTGCGATACTGGGCATGTGCCTGCCCGATGGCACGCTGGCGGGACTGGTGCGGCAGGCGCATGTGGCGGACATGAACCTGATCCGCATGCCGCTGGCGCTGGTGGCGGGGGCGCTGGTACTGGCGGGGGTGGAGGAAGGAAACGGGCCGGGGGCACGCCTGTTTTCCATCATGCTGGACGATCTGGCAGGACCCGACCGGGCCGTGGCGCAGTACGCGCGTGACCTGCTGGCGGTGGTCTGGATGATGCTGGCGCGCGACCTGATCTGGCCCGAGAGCATTGTGGAACCCGACCTGCTGGCGCATGCGCGCATCGTCGGGCCGCTGGCCTGGGCGGTCGTGCTGTGGGGGGCGCACATGCTGCTGGCGTGCGGTTGTGTGGCGGGGATGCGGGTTTTCGTGCTGTCGGGGCCGCGGCATGCCACATGGCGCGCCGGGCTGGGGTTGCTCTGCGCGATCATGGCCGGGGTCCTGCTGTTTGCCGGGCGGGGGATGGGCTGACTATGCTGGTGCTGCTGCTTGGCATGCTGGTCATCTGTTCGCTTTCCGGCTCGGGCGGGCGCGGGGGCGGGCTTGTGTGGCATGGGGGGCTTACGGCGGCATGCATCGGCCTGTGGAGCTGGGTGCAGGGGCAGGCCGGACTGGCCTGCCTGCTGGCCGTGGTCATGGCGGGGGGTGTGGGCCTGCTGGGGGTACAGATGCTCCATGTACCCGCCAGCGGGCGTGAACGCAGTGGCCTCCGTCTGGCTGGCGGGCTGGCCTGCGTGACGGTGCTGGCACAGATCCTGACACACGGTGTGGGGGACATGGCGCAGCATTTCATGGTCATGGCCGCGCTCTGCGCCGTGCTGTGTGGAGTCTGGGGGGCATGTATCGCACGTGGGCCGGTGGCGCTGTGCGCGGGGCTGGCCTGCGGGCTGGATGGTATCATGCTGCTGGGCGCGCGTGCGGGCAGCACGTCGGTCATGATGGTGGCCATTGTGGCGACGGCGGTCCTGAATGCCGCACTGGCCGGCATGCCGCGCATGGAGACGGACCCGTCATGATGGGACTTCCGCTGTATGGCAGCCTGCTGGCGGGGTGGATGGCCGTCTCGGTCATGGCCCTGCTGGCCACCGGGGCGCCGGTGGCGCTGCGTGTCCTGCTGGCGGCCCTGCTTCTGGTCCTGTGTGGCGGGGCGGGGTGGGCTGGTCCCGGCATCGCGCAGGCCTTCATGGGAACTGGCCCCGCGCTGGCGCTCTGTGTGCATGTGGCCATGGGCGCGCGGAGCGGGGAAGGACGCGGGGGGACGGTGCCGGGGTTTCTCCTTGCGGGCAATGCGGCGCTGGCGGTGGCATTCGGGCGGTGTGACCTGCTTTTCATGTTCATGGGCGCGGGGATGGCCGTGCGGCTGGTGCTGGCGCAGGGTCCGCGCGGGCTGGACCGGGCGGGCTGGCAGGTGCTCAGGGCAGGGCTGGGCGGGCTGATGATGGCGCAGGGCGGGCTGTCGGTGCTGCAGGCGCAGTGGGGCGGCATGGCCGATCAGGCCGGGGCGGTGCTGCTGGTCGGTGGCGTGCTGCTGGCCTGCGGCATGCTGGCTGATGCGGCGGCAGACCATGTTCCGCCATGCGGGCGCATGGACATGCTGGCGGCCCTGCCGGTTGTGGCGCGGGCGGCCGATACATGGCCGGTGATCCGGCCGGTCCTGACCTTCATGGGGCTGGTGTGCCTGCTGTGGTCCGTCCTGCCGCGCGGAGGGCGCAGGCCCTCGGGTACGGCATGGGGGGCATGGGCGGTGCTGGCGGCAGGGCTACCGGGGGCGGACACCACGCTGGCCCTTCCCGCATGTCTGCTGGCGGTAGCCATCACGGAGCCGGACCGGACAGGCAGGGTGGATGAGACCGGCCCGTCATGGCCGCCGTTCCTGCCCGGCATGGCGCTGGTGCTGGTACTGGTGGGGCAGGTTGCACAGCAGGTCTGGGCCGCCCTGCTGGCGGCCGTGACCCTGTGGCCGGTCATGGCCCGATACAGGATGGGGCAGG
Organism: Komagataeibacter rhaeticus; assembly: GCF_011611525.1. NCBI lineage: Bacteria > Pseudomonadati > Pseudomonadota > Alphaproteobacteria > Acetobacterales > Acetobacteraceae > Komagataeibacter > Komagataeibacter rhaeticus. The sequence goes on along the minus strand of NZ_CP050139.1, from coordinate 2,362,197 downwards.
CCCCCGGCATGCGGGGTGTCCTGTCGCTGGTGCTTGGCTGCATGGTTCTGGCCGCGGTTATCCGTCACGGGGGGGGCGGGCCATGACGCTGCGCGGGCTGGTTGGCGCGGGGCGGCCCGCCGCCTGTGCCGGGCGCTTCGAACTGGGGGCGGATGGCTGGCGGATGATGGTGGAGGCACTGCCCCGTTCCACAGCGCGCCTGTGCGGGCTGTGGTCGGATGGAATGCAGGTGCATGCCCTGTTCCACGATGGTCCGGGGCCGTTCATGGCCAGTGTTGCGGTGCCGGAGGGACGCTATCTTGCCCTTTCTCCCGCGCGTCCGGGGGCGGAGGCGCATGAACGCATGCTCCATGACCTGTGGGGCATCGAGGCCATGGGGGCCGTGGGCACGGCGCCCTGGCTGGATCAGGGCCAGTGGGGCGTGACGTGGCCCCTGCGCGAACGCGCGCCGCCCGCGCCCCCCCCGCCTGAAGGGGTCGAGTTCATTGATGGCGCGGCCATGGAACGCGCGGGGGGCACCATGCTGGGCCATGGCCCGGCGGAGGGTGGATTCCATGCGCCCCTGCATCTGCGGCTGGGCCTGCCGGGGGAAGGGATCACGCAGGTGCGGCCACGCATGGGTTATGCCCATCGTGGCCTGTGCGCGCGCATGCGGGGCAATACGCTGGCCGGGGGTGCCCGTCTGGCCGCCCGGATCGATGCCGGGGCGACGGTTGCCCATCAGCTGGCCTTCGCACGTGCCGTGGCAGCCGCCAGCGGGGTGGATACGTCATGCCCGCTGGCCATTTTTCCCGCCGAACTGGAGCGGGTGGCCACCCATCTGGATAGTGTGGCGCAGATGGCGGAACTGCAGGCGGACGGGCGGCTGGCCAATCTGGCGGCGACCCTGCTGGAACATGTGCGTCAGCTCGGCCATGCGGTGTATGGCCACCGGCTTCTGTTCGATGTAGTGCCACGCCGCGATGCCGCAGCGCCCGCGCCGGAGATGATGGCCGCTCTTCATGAAGGCTGCGCCACGCTCAGGCGCCTGTTCTGGCGGCCGCGCGGACTGGCGACACAGTTGCTGGGGCGGGGTGTCCTGAGTGCTGGTGCCGCACGGCAATGGGGGATCGGGGGCTGTGTGGGACGGGCCTCGGGCATCGAGGCGGACCTGAGGGCGCAGGACCCCGCCTATGCCCCCGGCTGGCTGACCCCGCCCCCACGTAGTGAGGGGGACATGACCGCCCGCCTGTCCACCCGCCTGCATGAACTGGGGGAGAGCGTGCGGATACTTGGCAATGCTGGTGTCATGCCCGATCCGCCGGTTCCGGCGCAATGCGTGGATGGCGAGGGACTGGGCATGGCCGAAGGCCCGGCAGGGCCGGTCTGGCACTGGCTGCGGGTGGAAGATGGCCGGATTGCCGCATGGTGGTGTGGTGATCCGTCGCTGGCGCAGATACAGGCGCTGCCTGCCATCCTGCACGGCGCGGTGTATGAGGATGTCGAGCCCATCCTGACCTCGCTGGGCCTGTCGGCGGCCGGGGCGGATCTATAAGAGACGGCCTGGAATAAGATGTTGGTAAAAAACAATAAGAGTTTCTGGATGCCGCCATTTTCAAAACAGGCGGCGTTCTCTGAAGCTTTCTGAAAAAGGCTTTACCCAAAACTTTTTACAATTTGCGGGATGTTTCAAAGGCGGATTTTTGAAACGCCCTTCAGGGGAACCGTCATGGCCTATCTGCACCTGTTCTGGCCCGAAGGGGGGGCACTGCCGCGTATGCAGGCGCTGGATATCTTTCACATGGATACCGGCGGCTGCACCGGCTGCGGGCTGGAACTGCGTGCGGTATCGCGTGCGCTGGATGCCGGCAATGCCGCCATCCGCTTCGTGTCCACACCACGCCAGGCGGGGCTGCTGCTGCTGACCGGCAGCCTGAGCGTGGAAATGGCCCCGGTGGTGGAACTGGCCTGGCAGGCCATGCCCGGCTCCCGGCTGCTGGCCGTCGTGGGGGACTGCGCGGTGGATGGGGGCGTGTTTACCCCCAGTTACGCCGTGCTGGGCGGCGTGGGCGGGCGGGCGCAGGCCAGCCTGTCGCTGCCGGGCTGCCCGCCCGCACCGGCCATGATACTGGAGGCACTGATACGCTGGCGCACCGGGCAGGACAAACAGCCGCCTGCCGCATGAAGCCTTGCATCAGGCGTGAGGGGCCGGACTGTCGTCACTTTCCTGCAGGGCCTCGGCCGCGCGGCGCAGGCGGTGGAAGCTGCGGCGGCTTATGGGCAGCAGCAGGATATACAGGATGCCCGCCGCAGCCAGCGCGCCCCATGGTTCCGCCACCAGCACCGCCGCATAGGCCCCGGTGCCCAGCATGGTGGGCAGGATCAGGGGCGAAGGCACCTTGAAGTTCTTAAACGACCAGACCGGCAGCGTGGACACCAGCAGGAACGCCGTGCCGCTTAGCGTCAGGGCCGGCAGCAGCGGGTCGCGCGTCAGGTCGTACAGCCAGTCAATATGTAGGCGCTGCGCCTCCAGCCCCAGGAAGAGCGGGAACAGCGCCAGCCCGGCACCCGCCGGGGCGGGCACGCCGGTAAAGAAGTTGCTGGCATATTTGGGCTGGTTGGCGTCGTCATCCAGGCTGGCGTTGAAGCGCGCCAGCCGCAGCGCCATACAGACCGTGAACATGATGCACGGAATGTAGCCAAACCGCCCCCCTTCATGCAGCGCCCACAGGTACAGCACGAAAGCGGGCGCCACGCCAAAGCACAGGAAATCCGACAGGCTGTCGAATTCGGCCCCGAAGCGGCTGGTGCCACGCAGCAGCCGGGCAATGCGCCCGTCCAGCCCGTCAATGCACGCGGCAATGAGCAGTGCCGTGGCCGCGCTGCCAAAACGCCCTTCCAGCCCGAAGCGCATGCCGGTCAGCCCCGCGCACAGGCCCAGCATGGTCATGAGATTGGGGATCAGGCGGTTGAAGGACAGGCCGCGCACGCGGGGGCGCTGGCGTTTTTTCAGCCGCCGGATCCGGCGCGCCGGTCGGCCAGGGGGGGGAAGCGCCATGCGGTTTAAAGCCGCGCCATCACGGTTTCGCCGCCAATCATGGTCTGGCCCACTTCAACCAGCGGGGTGACATCGGCGGGCAGGTACAGGTCGGTGCGTGAGCCGAAGCGGATCAGGCCGAAGCGTTCGCCCGTTTCGTACTGCATGCCCTCTTCCGCGTCACACAGGATGCGGCGGGCGATCAGGCCCGCGATCTGGACCACCGCCACCTGGCGGCCATCACGCAGGGTGACGCGCAGCGCGTTGCGTTCATTCAGTTCCGATGCCTTGTCCAGGCTGGCATTCAGGAACTGCCCGGCATGGTAGGCAATGCGGGTGACGGTGCCCGCCACCGGCATGCGGTTTACATGCACATCCAGCACCGACAGGAAGGTGGCGACACGCCATACCGGCGTATCCCCCATGTCCAGTTCCGGCGGCGGGGGCACTTTCTCGATCGAGACGATATGCCCGTCAGCCGGTGCCACGGCCAGGTTGGGTTCCGCCGGTGTGACGCGCTCGGGGTCACGGAAGAAATACAGGCAGAAGCCGAAGAACAGGCCGCTGGCGGTTCCCAGCAGTTTTGTAAGCCGGAAAGGCAGCAGCCGGCCGATGACGGCCACCGCCCCCGATCCGAGAAGGAAGGGGCGCGCGGCCGGATGCGGTGGCGCGATGACGAGCTTGAGGGACTGAATCAGGGACATGGGACACTCTTCATGGAGATTTCGGTAAAATTGGTCAAGTATTCTGCGCATCCGTAGGCGGCGGGCGTCGGGTCAGGCTGCGCGAGAAGACACGCGCCGCCCCCAGCCGCAATCCGCCGGGCACTACTACGGCAGGGCGGCTGGGCACGCCGGCATAGATGTCCTTGACCGCCTCGATCAGGCAGACGCCCCCCAGCCGGGGGAACAGGTTGCGTCCCGTCCATTCCACCATGCCCACGGGGGCCGTGGGGCAGGGACCTGCGGGGGGGATATAGAGCGCATCCTCATGCCGCTCGGCGCGGAAGCAGGCATCGGCCAGCCAGCGGCTGATCTGGCGGCGTGAGAACGGCGTGCCCTGGCCGAAGGGGGAATTGTCGGCATGCGCCCACAGTCCCGCCCGGTTGGGCACGACCAGCAGCAGGCGTCCGTCATCGCGCAGGATCTTCCACACCTGGCGGAGCAGGCTGTTCTTGTCCTCGCTGACCTCCAGCGCGTGAATCAGCAGGATCCGGTCGAATTTCAGGTCATCGAACGGCAGTTGCAGGCCGCTTGCCATGCAGTCGCGCCCCTGCCACGGGGGCGCGGCGCGCGTGACATGCGTGTCCAGCCGGGCGGAGAAGCACGGCGCGTCCTCGCGCTCCCATAGCGGCAGGAAAGGCAGGGCATAGCCCAGTCCCAGCGTACGGCCCTGCGTGCCTTCGGGCCAGAAGGCCGTCATGCGCTGGCCCAGCAGGCGCGCGGCCACCCGCCCCCGGTGGGTTGCGTAAAAATGCGCGGCGGTGTGCATGTCGGATTGCATTGGGGCACACTAGCACACCCCGTGGTCGCGGCCATCACGTATGGGGTGGTCCGCACGGAGAACAACCGGAAGGGAGAACAGTCATGGCAGACCCGCTTTCCATCAGGGCGATTCCCATCCTGAACGACAATTATGCCTGGTTCGTGCATGATGGCCCGACCGGGGCTGCGGCAATGGTCGACCCGGCGGAGGACGCCCCGCTTGTCGCGGCCATCGATGCGGCAGGGGGGCGGCTGGACCTGATCCTGCTGACCCATCACCATGCCGATCATGTCGCGGCGGCGGCGGCGCTGCGGACCCGCTATGGCGCGAGGATCGTGGGGGCCGCCGCCGATGCCTGGCGCCTGCCCGCGCTGGATATCGCGGTGCATGATGGTGACACCGTGCCTCTGGGCCGCGCCGAGGCCCGGGTCATGGCCACGCCGGGCCATACGACGGGCGAGGTGTCCTATTACTTTCCCGCAGGGCCCGCGCTGTTCTGTGGCGATACGCTGTTCAGCATGGGGTGCGGGCGGCTGTTCGAGGGGACGGCGGCGGACATGTATGCCTCCCTGCGACGCATCGCGGCCCTGCCGGATGAGACACTTGTGTGCTGCGGGCATGAATACACGCAGTCCAACGCGCGTTTTGCCCTGCATGTGGACCCGGACAACATGGCCCTGCGCGCACGCGCACGGCAGGTGGCCATCCTGCGCGGCGAGGGGCGGCCCACCGTTCCGGTCACGCTGGCGGAGGAACGGGCGACCAATCCCTTCCTGCGTGCGGGGGATGTGGCCACGCTGGCCCGGCTGCGCCGGGAGAAGGACGGTTTCTGACATAATACGTCATGATTCTTCTCCCCTCCGTCCGCTGCCCGCGGGTGGGGCGCCATGGGGTGGCATGCCCATGGTCCGTGGCGGAAAAGGGCGGAAAACCCGCATCCCGCCATCCCGGCCGGCCATGCTGGCGGGGGTGGGGCCTGTATTGCGCGCAGCATGAAAAAACAGGATTGATTGACCGGGCACATGGTCGGGGCGTGTAATTTGCCCTAATGATGGTACAGCGTGTTTCCATGGAATATTCATGGAAACGGCGGCGCCATGGCATAGCGGGGCCGCAGGCCCCTCACATGAGGAGTTTCACGTCAATGGCCACTTTCACTGCGAGATCATTTTTTCTTCTCCGTGTTTTGGATCCATGGTCTGAGCCTGTTTAACGACTACCGGCGCGATGCCGCACCTGTAGAACCTCACATCCGGTCGCCGCTCGCGCGCGGCAGCACCACTATCCCGCATTCGGGGCAAAGGCTCAGGAGAACGGGACCATTCTGAAAGGTCGGCATTGCAAGCCATGGGGCCGATCGGTCCGTTCACCTGGATCCACAGGACTGATCAGGTCCTGGGGATGGGGTTTATGTCTGTGGTGTTTCCATCAGCGGGACGCCGGATGCGCGCCATCGATAACGACACCACTCGTGACATATTTCCAGAGCGCAACAAGAAGCTTGCGGGCCAGGGCAACGATCGCCGTTTTGCGGCTCCGGTTACTTCTTGCGCCCACGTGTTCATGGAACCACTGCGCCAGCGCGGTGTCAGGCTGGTAGCGGAGCCACAGCCAGGCAAGCTGGATCATGGCCGTGCGCAGGCGCGGATTACCGGATTTCGAGACGCCTTGTTCACGGTCGATCGATCCGCTTTTCCACGGCGAAGGCGCCAGACCGGCATAAGCCGCGACCTGCCGCCTGTTGTCGAAATGCCGGAACAGTCCTTCCTGCGTCAGAACGGTGGCAAACTCGGCGCCAATCCCTCTGAGACCCTGCAACAGGACAACTGGCGAACATTGATTGTTGTCATTCACTTTTGCCAATTCGTCCCGTTCGCTCTCAACCATTTTAATCTGTTCCATGAGAAGTTCGATGCGGTCCAGTTCTCGTCCGATCTGCGCCTTGAGATGCTTCGGCAAGGGATGACCATCGCCCGTTCGCAACTCGTCGAGACAGGCACGCCGATCCCGTCGCAGCGGCCGGTAACCTCGAATGCCCTGGCTCAGCAGCAGGCCCTGGACGCGGTTGATATGCCGCGTGCGCTCGCCCACCAGAACCTTACGCTCCCGACTGAGACGTCGGCGGTCTTCCTCTTCCCGTGATGGAGGGCGGACCATTGAGCAGACCCGTGCCTCTCCGCGTTTGAACGCCAGCAGCGTACGGACCAGCATCTCCCCGTCGATACGATCCGTCTTTGCACGCCGGTGCTTGCGGGGAACTGCGATCGACGCCGCATCGACGACATGGCTCTCGATCCAGTCCTCCTGCTTCAAGGCTCTATCGATCCAGAATCCATCCAATCCGGCTTCCTGAATCACCACAAGCGGAAAAAGTCTTCCTTCCCGAGCGCGGGCCTTGTCACGAAGACTAGTGAAACAGCCGAACAGGCCCGCAATATCGCCACCTTGAACCGAGTGGCGCGACATCTTCTCGCTTCCGGGTGAGAGCGATGTGACCAGCCAACTCGATTTTCCAAGTTCCAGTGAAACGAAGATCGCGCCAAGATCAACGCGGATAGCGAACGGGGTCGTGGGATGATCAGATGCCTCGAGCATGGTTCTGCCCTCCAGAGAGTTTCAGCAAGCACACTCTGACACGGCGCGGCTCGCTATCCACTCCTCATGGAATCTGATCCATGCGAAAGGAAGGCATTTGTCGGTCTCTTCTGCCCCTGTCATCATCAAGAAATATGCTAATCGGCGGCTGTACGATACCGAGGTTTCGGCATACATCACGCTTGAGAACCTGATGGACATGGTCAAGCAGGACCGCGCCTTTGTCATTCTGGATGCCCGTACGGGCGATGACATCACCCGCGGCGTGCTGGCCCAGGTCATGCTGGAGGAGGAAACGCGCGGCCGCGCCATGCTGCCGGTTGCCTTCCTGCGCCAGCTTATCCGCTGTTATGGCGACCGGCGGCAGGGCGAGGTTTCCGACTACCTGGAACGCATGATGGCGGCCTTCATGCAAGGTCCCGTTTCCCCCGCCATATCCGACGGGCTGGAAAGCCTGGGGCAGGAAAATGCCGCCGTGGTGCGGCAGGCGATGTCCCTGTTCACATCGCTGCATGCGGTGGAACAGGTGGGCGGGCGCACGGTTGAAAGCCTGCTGCATGAAATCATGGACCTGCGCCAGCAGGTCGAGACGCTGCAGGCCCGGTTGGGGGAAAAGGGATCATCCCGCGCCGACTAGGGCGGGCTATCTCCCTTTTGGCAACCGTTCGTGAAACATCCTGCAAAGTAAGCAGAAGTTTTTGGTGAAGCTTTTTTCAAAAAGCTTCGAAAACCGCCGCTTCCTTGCACAAGGTAGCACCCAGAAAATCTTTCCTTTTCATCAATTGCTGGACTGGATCGTGGTGGAAGGCGCATCGGCCGCGGGCATGGGCAGTCCGTTATCGGCGCATAAGCTCCGCCATGCCCCCCCGATGGCGGGCAGCAGCCGGGCGCGGCGCAGGCCGGGGGGCAGGGGCCGGCCTATGGCGATGTGAATGGTACCCGGCCGCTTGACCAGCGCATTGCGCCCCCAGTGCAGCCCCGCATCGGTCGCGACCGGAATGACCGGCAGGCCGGTATGGGCGGACAGGGCGGCAATGCCCGGCTGCAGGCTGATCGGGGCGCCGGGCGGGGTGCGCGTGCCTTCGGGGAAGATGATGATCTGGCGCCCCTTGCGCGCCGCGTCATCCGTGGCAGCCAGCAGGGTGCGCAGGGCCCTGGCCTTGCCATCGCGGTCTACCGGTATCATGCCGCTCAGCCGCAGCATCGGGCCGACCAGTGGAATGCGTTCCAGTTCACGTTTCATGACATAGGTGGGCAGCGGCACAAGGTTCATCCACACCAGCGTATCGAACATGGACTGGTGCTGGCACGCCAGCAGGCAGGGACCGTGGGGCAGGTGCTCGCGCCCGCTGACCTCTACCGCAATGCCGCAGATATGCCGCAGCCCGCGCAGGGTCAGTCCCGTCCACAGCTTGGCATAGCCCAGCGCAAGGCGCGGGGCGAACAGCCGGATGGGAAAGGCCACGATGCCCATCACAATGGTCAGCAACAGGAAATACAGGTTGAATGCAAGCGCGCGCAGTACGGTCATGGGACGGGTCCATAAATGGGCATGGGGTTTCCTAACACCAGAAAAGCCACGGTGCTACAGGCCACGACCGATGCCTCAGCCCATGCCGCCGGTGGCGTCGGGCCGGGTATCGGTGTGGCTGACCAGCCCGTGCAGCGGGCGGGTCAGCCGCACCACATCCAGACAGGCCAGAAGCCATTTGTCATATTCCACCACCATCAGCCGCATCGTGGCGGGATGGAACGGGTGGGCCAGCGCGGGCGAACGGATGGGATCACCATACAGCCGCACGCCGGGCACCGTGCGCGAAATCTCCAGCATGGCGCGACGGATGTGGTAGCCCGCCGTGACCACGATCAGGCTGTGCAGGCCATATTCACGCACCCATGCCGCCGTTTCGTCCGCGTTGCCCAGCGTGGAGGTGGCGCGGGAACCCAGCGTGGTATGGGTCCATGCCGCCAGTGGCACCGGTGGGGGCAGGTGGCGCAGGAAATCGCCGCGCGTGGCATGCGGGTCCACCCCGGAAATAAGCAGGCGCCCGGCGCGGCCTTGCACCAGAAGGCGCACGGATTCCTCAATCCGTCCCTGTCCCCCCGTCAGCGCCACGATGCCATCGGCGCGCGGCGGCAGCACGGGCGGGCGCATCGCGTCGTGAACGAACCAGGCAAGTCCCGCCGTCCAGGCCAGTGCCGCCCCCGCCACGCAGGTGGCCAGCATGGCGCGGCGTCGCGGTGCACCGTCGTGCGGCGGGGCGTGTGTCATGGCAGGCGGCGCAGCCATGCCCGCACGGTCAGCTGCGTGGTGGTCCAGCCTGCAAGTCCCGCCACCGGGGGCAGGGCCACCAGCATCCATAACAGCGCGTGCGGCAGCATGGCCGCCCAGGCCTGCGGGTCGCGCCAGTCCATGGCGGGTGCATCACCCGTGGTGCCGAAGGGGGCGGCCAGCCAGGACAGCACGCCCAGCATGGGCAGTGCCAGCACGCTGCCCGCCAGCCCCCCGCCCAGCGCCAGCAGCCCCACGCGGGTGGCAAAACGGCCGGAGATGTAGCTGTCGGTCGCACCCAGTGAATGGATCAGGGCGATGGCCTGCCGCCGGGTCAGCAGTCCCGCGCGGGTGGCGGCCATCACCACGCACACCGCCACCGTTGTCACGACCAGCACCGCCAGCAGCGCGCAGGCCTGCAGGCTGCCCGCCAGGGCCGCCAGCCGGTCGCTCCATACGCTGTCATGCTCCATCATCACACCCGGCGCGCGGGCCTGCAGGCTGGCCATGAGGGTGGCGGGCAGGGCCTGCCCCGCCACGGTGCGCAGCTCGATCACGGCGGGCAGGGGCAGGGCGGGGTCGCCGGTCTGTTCGATCCAGGGGGCCAGCAGGGCACGCAGCTCGTCCTCGCCCAGCCGGTGGGACGCCGCAACGGCCGGCGTCGCGGACAGCACGGCCTGCACCGCGGCGATGCGGCTGGAGGCGGGGGTGGCCGTACCGTCAGCGCTGGCCGCATCATCGGGCCGTGGCACCTGTACGGTCGTGACGGCACCCGCGCCGTGGGTCCAGCGCTGCGACAGGCCATGGGCGGCCAGCCCGCCCGCCAGCGCCAGTGCGGCCAGGAACGCCATGGCCGCGACAAGGAAGGGCAGGAACTGCCCCGGCAGGGCCTGACGCAGGGCCAGCCCGTCATGATAGCGCTGTCGTGCCATTAGCCGTTATAGTCCCGCACCATGTGGCCATGCGCCAGTTCAATGGCCTGTGCCGGATATCTGCGCACGATGGCATCATTATGGGTTGCCACCACGATGGTGGTGCCCATTTCCGCCAGGCGGTGGAACATGGTGATCAGGCGCGCGGCCTGGCGTTCATCCAGCGCGTTGGTCGGCTCGTCGGCCACCAGCAGGTCGGGGCGGTAGATCACCGCGCGTGCAATGGCCACGCGCTGCTGCTCACCGCCCGAAAGCTGGGGTGGCAGCGCATCCAGCCGGTTTTCCAGCCCCACCCATTTCATGATGGCATGGACCTCGTGCCGGATTTCCGCTTCCGCCCGGTGCTGCAGCCGCAGCGGCAGGGCCACGTTGTCGAACACGTTCATGTCCGGCAGCAGCCGGAAATCCTGCCGCACCGCCCCGATGCGCCGGCGCAGGCGCGCAAGGGCCGCGCGCCGGGCATGCATGACCGGCATGCCCAGTATCTCGACCATGCCCGACGTGGCCTGGACCTCCAGCGACAGGATGGACAGCAGCGAGGACTTGCCCGCCCCCGATGGACCGAGCAGCCAGCGGAATTCGCCCTGCGCCACCTCTGCGCTGACATGCGAAAGGGCCGCCCCGCCCGTGCGGCTGTCGGCATAGGTGTAACTGACGTCATGCAGGCGGAACATGCGGGTTGCTCCCCGGCCTTTCTGCGGGCGGCCTACATGGTACGCGCGGCAATGGTGGACAGCGTGGCGCACAGGGCCGCCGCCGCCATGAGCAGCAGCCCGTCGAACACAAGCGAGGAGGGGGTGAGCAGATGCGACCCCATTTCCACATGGTCGGGAATGGAATGCGCCACATGGGCGATCATGTCGCGTGTCTGCGGGTCATTGCCGGCCACGCCGTTGGCGATGCCGATGATGTGGGGCAGCGCGCTCCAGCCAATGCCCAGGATCAGCACAAGTGGCGCCACCAGTTCGGATACCTGCTGCACCAGATAGAACAGGAAGTAGAACACCGCCCATACCCCCACGCGCAGGATGCGGGGCATGTTCAGGCCACCCCTGCCGGCGGGTGACGATGCGCGATCGGGCGCGTGGTTGGAAAAGGGACTGTCCATCAAAACAAGACTCCGGCCATGGGGCAGCTTCCCCGGATTGTAGGAAATGCATTCCAGACCGAGGTAGCGATGGCTTGTATTAAATGCAAACTTCTGCCTTGTGGATATGACAAACAGCAGGTTGCGCCATGCCGATGGATCACGCCACGCCACAGCCGGACAGGGGATGCAGGCCAGCCCGCGGGGGCATGCCGCCGCTTGTCGTCTTCCGTGTGGGCACCCGGCGCTATGGCCTGCCCGCGGGGCTGGCGGTGCGCGAATGCATGCCGGTGCCCGAACTGTTGCCGCTGGCGGTGGAAATGCCCCATATATCGGGCTGTTTCCGGCTGGGTGCGGCCATGGTGGGGGTGCTTGACATGGGGGTGCTGCTGGGCGTGCGCGCGCAGGCGGTGCGGGCGCCGGCCGACCTGCTGCACCGCGCGCTGCTGCTGTGCAACCTGCCCGGGGGCGGTGGCGTGGGACTGGTGGTGGACGCGGCGGAGGATGTGATCCGGCCCGACGGCGGCATGCGGGCGGTGGTTGACGGCAGGCTGGAGGCGGCAGAGGGTGCTGGGCGGGAACTGGAACTGGCGGATGGGAACATTGCCTTCATGCTGCGCATGACCGACATCGTGAATGACGGGGAACGGGTCCGGCTGGACAGTCTTGTGGCCCGGACCCGCCGGCGCGAGGCCCTGTGGGCCGGTGATGAAGACGCGGCCCCGGACGCCCGGTGATGAGTACGCCCCCCGCCTTCCCCCCCGCAGGGCTGCGCAAGCTGCTGGGCACGATAACCCGGCGCACCGGCCTGCACTACTATACCGACAAGACGGACCTGCTGGAGGACATGGTGGGGGCCCGCATGCGCCTGCATGGCTGCCGGACCTGCCATGACTACCTTGCCATGCTGGCCGATGGCGCGCGGGGGGACGCGGAATGGCGGGAACTGGAATCCATCCTGACCATAGGGGAGACCTTCTTCTTCCGCTATGCCGAGCAGTTCGCGGCACTGGAACATACCATCCTGCCCGCCCTGGTCCGCCGCGCGCGGGTGACGCGCCACCTGCGGATATGGAGCATCGGCTGCTCCAACGGGGCGGAACCCTATTCCATCGCCATCCTGCTTGCGCGCCTGCTGGCGGACGCCGGGCTGGAGACACAGGCATGGCATGTCGAGATCCTGGGCACCGACATCAGCACCCGCGCGCTTGAGCAGGCCCGCCAGGCCGAATTCAGCGCCTGGACCCTGCGCGATATCGATGCCGCCCGGCGCGCGGCATGGTTCGTGCCCGTCACCCCGCGCCTGTGGCGGCTGCACGAGCGCTACCGGCGCATGGTCACCTTCCGCTACAGCAACGTGCTGGACATGCTGCGCCCCGATGGCGGCCCCGCAGGCCCGTTTGACCTGATCCTGTGCCGTAACGTCCTGATCTATTTCGCCCAGGCACAGGCTACCGCCCTGGTCCACGCCATGGCGGCCCGCCTTGCCCCGCAGGGCTGGCTGCTGCTGGGGCATTCGGAGCCGGTAACCGATTTCACGCCCTGGCTTGATACCGTGCGCCTGCCCGGCACGCTGGCGTTCCGCGCGCCCGTGCCGGATGCGGGCAGGGCTGCCGTCCCCTCCCGCCTCTCCGCTGTCCGCCGCCCGCCCGCGCGCATGGACACGCCCCCGTGCCTTGTCGTGGATGACAGTGTGGCGGTTGATTCTGTCCCGGTTGCCAACGCCATCCGCCGTACGGCCGATGACGGCCATGTGACGCGGGCCATGCAGATGTGCCGGGACCATCTTGCCCGCCATCCGGTTGATGCGCGCATCCACTTCCTGTTCGCGGTGCTGGCATGGGGCGAGGGCTGTCTCGCGCAGGCGGAGGAATCGTTCCGCCGGGTCATATATCTGTGCCGGGACCATGTCATGGCGCGCTGCTACCTGGCACGCCTGCTGGAGGATGCGGGCGCGCGGGCGGAAGCGCGGCGCATCCGCCAGCAGATGGTGGCGCTGGTCCGGCGCTGCGCGCCAGAGGCGGTACTGCCCGAGGGCGACGGGCTGACGGCGGGCGGCCTGCTGCGCCTGATAAGCCATATGGATGACGCCCGGCCGCCCAGCCGGGCCAGGGTCCCCTCATGACAGGGGAGCGTGCGGCGGCGGATGCGCGGGACGCCTTTGCCCGGCGCGTGCTGCATGAGCGCGCGCGCGCTCTGGCCAGCCGGGCGCCCGCGGGCCGGCAGGCGGTACCACGCCGCCCGCTGATCATGGTGGATGTGGCCGACCAGCCCTGTGGGGTGGACCTGCATGCCGTGCTGCGCGTGACCGACCCGGTCTGGAACGACATGCCGCGCCGGCCCGACTGCCCGCCCGGCGTGCAGGGGGTGCATGGCTATCAGGGCGACCTGTACACCGTGTTCGACCTGTCGGTGCTGCTGGGAGGGGGGCGGCTGGAAAAACCGGGGGTCATGCTGCTGCTGCGCTCGGTTTCCAGCATTCCGCTGGGGCGCATAGCCCTGCTGGCCACGTCGGCCGCGGGTACGGTGGAAATTACCGGCACGCCCATAGCGCTTACCCCATCGGGCCTGCCGCAGGCCAGCCTGCCCGATGGCCGCCGCCTGACCGTAATCGATCCTGCCCGCCTGTTCTCTTCCCGTTATGTCGGAGTGTGAAGTCCCGTGACAATCGCCAATCGCCTGCTGTTCGGTTTCATGGTCGGGGTGCTGCTGCTGGTGTCGCTGGGCATCTATGCGCTGGGGCAGATCCGCGAAGTACGGGACGAGATGACCATCATCGTCACCCGTGACCTGTCGGTCTATCGTGAACTGACGCATATCCGCGCGAACGAGAATGACCTCGTGGCCCGCCGCCTGGCCATCCTTGCGCATTATTACGCGCATGATTTCGAAGGCGCGCCCGCCATGCTGGAAGATGCCATTGCCAGCTGGAACGAAAAGGCGCGTGAGGCCGATGGCCTGCTGGCTGGCGTGCTGTCGCGCGCGGAGGAAGCCGGCCGCCTTGCCCGCAGCGATGACCAGCGCGAGATGTTCAACACGGTGGCCAGCCAGCTGCGCGACATTTCCGGCCAGTTCCAGATGGACACCCACGGCGCGGGCCTGCTGTTCCAGGCCATCCGCGCGGGCAGTGACCCCAGCGTGCGCGAACAGGCCTCGCGCATAGACAGCCGTGAACAGTCGATCGACCTGCTGGTGGGGCGCGCGGCCTCGCTGCTGGACCATGGCGTGCAGGTGGCCGAAACGCAGGGGGCGGCGTCGTATGACTACAGCCGCCGTTCGCTGGCCATCGGCATGGGGCTGGCGGTGGTGGTGGCGCTGATCGTAACCTTCTGGACCCGGCGGTCGATCATGGAGCCGATCTCGTCCATCATGCATGTGATGGAGCGCGTGGGGCAGGGCGACCTTGCCACCCGCGCCAAGGTGGGTGGCATGGGCGAGGAACGTGACGAGGTGGCCCGCCTTGCCGCAGGGCTTAACCGCATGATCGACGGCCTGCGCGAGATCGCGCGCCAGAGCGGGGAGGTGACGCAGAACCTGGACGCCGCCGTGGCCGAAATCCGTGCCTCCACCCAGCAGCAGGCCGCAAGTGTGGAGGAACAGTTCGCCGCGGTCCAGGAAACGGCGGCCACGGTGGATGAGATCACCCATTCCGGCGCCCAGATCAGCAAGCGCGCGCGTGAGGTCATCTCCTCCGCCGAGGTGATCGTCCACAGCTCGGCCAGCGGGCTGGAAGCGGTGGAGGAAACCGCGCGCGCCATGGCCTATACCCATGACGGCGCGGAAGCCGTGGCGTCGAACATCGTCGCCCTGTCCGAACGGACCGAGGCGATCAGCGAGATCATCGCCGCGGTCAATGACCTGTCGGAGCGTTCGCACCTGCTTGCACTCAATGCCGCGATCGAGGCGGCGGCGGCGGGCGAGCATGGCCGGTCCTTCGCCGTGGTCGCGGCCGAGATGAAGATCCTGGCCGACCAGTCGCGCGATGCGACCCAGAACGTGCGCGCCATACTGGGTGACATCCAGCGCGGCATCAACACTTCGGTCATGCTGACGGAAGAGGCGGTCAAGCGCGTTTCCGCGGGCAAGGAACGGACCGACATCGCCTACCGCACCATCGAGCGCATGACCGGCGGCATAGAGGAAGGGGTGAATGCCTTCCAGCAGATCGTGGCCTCGACCAACCAGCAGCAGATCGGCATCGAACAGGTCATGACCGCGCTGCAGAGCATCCGTCAGGCCAGCCAGCAGACATCGGCGGGAACCCGCAACCTGGAAGTCTCGGCCAGCAACCTTGGCAAGCTGTCCAAGCAGCTGCTGACCATCTCCGCGCGCTACCGGACCTGACGGCGGCGTTGTGGAGAACCTGCGCGAAGAACTTCTGGCGGTATTCGATGCGGAATACCGTGACCACCTGCGTGCCATCCGCGCCATCGTGGCGCAGGGCGGCCCGGACGGGCAGGGGCTGGCGGAAATCTTCCGCCGTATCCATTCGCTCAAGGGGGCGGCGCGCGCGGTGGAACTGCCGGTGGTGGAAGGGGTGGCCCATGCGCTGGAAAACCGCCTGTCCACCCTGCTGGCCACGCACGCCACGGCGGGGGAGGCTGACTGCCGCGCCATAACCGACACGCTGGACGAGATCGACCTGCTCATGGCCTCTGCGGCCACGGACGGGCATGCGCCGGAAACCCCTGCCGCCCCGGCCGAAAACCCGGCCTATGTGCAGGTGCCCGTGGCCCGGCTGGATGCGCTGGCCACGGCGGTGCATGATCTTCTGTCGGTGGCTGACCGGCAGGAACGGCTGTGGGCGCAGGTCATGGACCTGCTGGCGGATTCGCGCGCGGTGATGCACGCCCCCGAACGCATGCGCGCCGACCCGGTGGCCGAATTCGCGCGCATGACCCGCAGGCTCATGGCGGTGGGGCGCGAGCGTGAACTCATGGCGGGCCAGATTGATCGTGCCCTGCTGCGGCTGGGGGAGGAAGTGCATGCCGTAACCCTGGTCCCTGCGGGCAGCGTGTTCGGCTCCCTTGCCGCCATGGCGCGCAGCATCGCGCGTGAGCATGGCGGGCCGGAAGGGGGGGTGGACGTGCATATGCACGGCATGGATGTCCAGACCGAGCGGCGCGTGATGCAGGCGCTGCGCGACCCGGTGCTGCACCTTGTGCGCAACGCCATCGTGCATGGGCACGAGACCCGTGCCCGGCGGCTGAAGGCTGGCAAGTCCGAACGGCTCAACATCACCATTGCCGTCACCCTGACCGGCGTGCGGCTGCAGGTTGCGGTCAGTGATGACGGGCGCGGGCCGGACCTGCGCGCCATCGCGGCCCGGGCGGCGGGGCAGGGGCTGGTGCATGCCGATGCGCCGCTTGATGCCCGCCAGCTTCTGGCGCGCGTGTTCGAGCCGGGTTTTTCCACGCGCGGGCAGGCCGATACCCTGGCCGGGCGCGGGGTTGGCCTGTCGGTGGTGGCCGAAGCCGCGCGCGCGCTGCACGGCACCGTGCGCATGGAGCAGCGCCAGCCCGCGGGCACCACCGTGACCCTGACCGTGCCCGTCTCCCAGCGCCAGCGCACCGTGCTGCTGGTGGAAAACGCGGGCCAGACCATTGGCCTGCCCGGCCGTGTGATCCGCCACTTGCTGCGTGTGCGGCGTGACGAGATCCGCCAGCTCAACAACATGCCCTTTGCCGTGGTGCCCCACCCGCCCGATGGCGCGCGCGCCGCCCCGCGCCCGGCGGAACGCGGGGAAGAAGAACTGGTGCCCCTTGTGCCCCTGCGGGCCTTCGTGGGGGAGGAGGATGCGCCACTGCCCGTACGCGATGGCGCGGTAAGCGTGGCGGTAATGGAAGTGGGTGGCGTGCGCTGCGGCTTCGCGGTGGAGCGCATGCTGGACGTGCGCACGCTGCTGGTGTCCGACGCCACGGCGGTGGGGCTGGACAGCGAACTGGTGCCCGGCATCGCCTGGCCACGGGAAGACCAGCCGGTGTTCATCATCAGCCCCGACCGGCTGTTCGCGCGCTGGCGCCTGCGCGGCGCGGGGGGCGGTGTGCGCTTCAGTGACGGGGAAGGCCCGACACCGGTGGCCGCCCAGCGCCATGCCCCGCTGGTGATGGTGGTCGATGACTCGATCACGACCCGGACATTGCAGAAAACGATCCTCCAGTCCCATGGTTATGATGTGTGCCTGGCGGTGGACGGGGAGGAGGCGCTGGGGCTGCTCCAGCAGTCCTCGCGGCATGTGGATGTGGTGGTGACCGATGTTGAAATGCCGCGCATGGACGGGCTGGCGCTGCTGGCCGCGATGCGGGCGGACCCGCATCTGGCCGCCATTCCCGTTGTGCTCATGACATCACGCGATGATGGGGAGGACGTGCGCCGGGGCATGGAAGGCGGGGCGCGCGCCTACCTGACCAAGCAGAAATTCGACCAGGGGGAACTGATCGACACCATAAGGGGCCTGCTGTGAACGCGCCCCCCGCCCCGCGCCGTGTGCTGATCGTCGAGGATTCCGCCGTGCTGCGTCATCTGCTCATGCGCGTGGTGGCGGGCGATCCGCGGCTTGAACTGCTGGAGGCGGTGGAAACGGCGGAGGAGGCGCTGCGCCTTGTGCCCCGCCTGCGGCCCGATGTGATCTCGATGGATATCTGCCTGCCCGGCATGGACGGGCTGGAGGCCACGCGGCAGATCATGGCGCATTTTCCCACCCCCATCGTGATCGTCAGCGATACGCTGGGCGGGCAGTCCACCCATGTCTCCATGAACGCGCTGCGCTCGGGTGCGCTTTCGGTCATGGAAAAGCCGCAGGGCCTGTCGGGGGCGGCGGGTGCCGCCATGGCACAGGGCATTGCCACCCAGCTTTACATCATGAGCCAGGTGCCGGTGATCCGCCGCCGCCTGATGGAGGCCGAGCCCTTCCGCCACAAGGGCATGTGGGCGCGCCCGTTGGCCATCCATCCGCGCATTCTCGCCATGGCGGCATCCACCGGCGGTCCCACCGCCTTTGCCCGCGTGCTGGGGGACCTGCCGGCGGATTTCGGGCTGCCGGTGGTGCTGGTGCAGCATATGGGGGCGGCCTTCATGGAAGGCTTTGCCCAGTGGCTGGACCAGCAGGTGACGCTGCCGGTGGTGCTGGCGCGGCATGGCATGATGCTGGAGCGTGGCCGCGTGCTGGTGGCGCCGGGCAACCAGCACATGACGGTCGGCACGCGCGGCGAGGTCGTGCTGCATGACGGCCCCCCCGTGCAGGGGCAGCGGCCATCGGCGGATGTGCTGTTTTCCTCCATCGCACGGGTCTTTGGCGGTGACGGGCTGGGCGTGCTGCTGACCGGCATGGGCGAGGACGGGGTCGAGGGGCTGGGCCGCATCCGCGCGTGCGGCGGCTACACGATCGTGGAGGACCGCAGCACCGCCGTCATTCACGGCATGCCCGGCGCCGCCGAACGCGCGGGTGCGGCCTGCATAAGCCTGCCGGTGCATGAAATCGCCCCGCATATTCTCCGGATCATGGCCGGCAGCCCGATCCCGACCGAAGGACCATCCCAGCCATGAGCCAGCCCCATGCCACCTGCTGAGCACGAGGACCATCCCGACACCCTGCTGCTGGTCGAGGATTCCGATACACAGGCCCTGCGCATCCGCCGCATGCTCGAAGGCCACGGCTTTCACGTCCATCGCGTGGCCAGTGGCGAGGAAGCGCTGGATACGCTGGATGCCCGCCTGCCGGGGCTGGTGATTGCCGACTACCACCTGCCGGGCATGAACGGGGGCCAGCTTGCCCGCCAGCTGCGCATGAACGCGGTCACGCGCACGATCCCGGTGCTGATCCTGACGGAGGGGATCGAGCCCGGGCTGGAGCGCGAGGGTCTGGAAAGCGGGGCGGACGCCTATATTCCCAAATCGTCCGACCCGGCGCTGATTGTCCTGCGCATCCGCGCATTGCTGCGTGAACACGCGGCGCATGCGCCCCCGCTCCTGCCCGAGCGCATGTTCCGCCGCGCGCGCATCATGGTCATCGCCCCGGCCTCGCCCCGCCAGCAGGCGGTGCCCGAACTGATCGGGCAGCTGCGGCGTGACGGGCACATCGTCACCCTGTGCCCCGATCCGGCCCAGCTGGACCCCACGCTGCTGCATGATCCCGAGCATGTGCCCGACTGCGTGGTGATTGACCTGGCGTGCCGGGAATTCGACGGGCTGGAGGTCTGCCGCGTGCTGGATGAATGGCGGCAGGCGGATCTGCTGTCGGGCAACGTGCCGCTGCGCCTGCTGGGGGTGGATGGCGCGCCACGGGCCGATGCCCGCGAATTCGCCGCGCGCATGTTCGAGGCGGGGATCGATGATCTCGTCTCCCGCGATGTGGGGCCTGCGGCGCTGGCGCTGCGCATCCGCGTGCTGGTGCGGCGCAAGCTGCTTCAGGATGACGTACGCCGCATCGAGGTCGAGCGCCAGGCGCGTGAGATCGCGGTCAAGAGCGCGCGCGCCGAAGCCGCGGCCATCGCCTCGAAGGCCTCCCTGGCCGAAGCGCTGGAACAGGCCAACCGCGAACTGGCCGATGCCAACCGCAAGCTGATCGAAACCCAGGGCAAGCTGGTGCAGACCGCCAAGATGGCCTCGCTGGGTGAACTGGTGGCGGGCATCGCGCATGAGATCAACAACCCGCTGGCCTTCATCCTGGCGCACAAGGATACGGTGGCGCGCGGCCTTGCGCAGGTGATGGACATGGAGGCCGCCTGCACCGACCCCGACCATGCGGCGCGCGAGGCGGTGCTGACCAAGTGCCGTGACCGCGTGGGGTCGATGAACATGGGGCTGCGGCGCATCCAGAACCTTGTGCTCAACCTGCGCAAGTTCTCGCGGCTGGATGAAGGGCTGTTCCAGCTGATCGATGTGCCCGAGGCGCTGGAGACGGTCATGGCGCTGCTGACGCAGAAGCTGGGCAGCGGCATCGTGGTCCGGCGGCAGTACGAGGCCCCCGACCGGCTGTACTGCCAGGCGGCGCTGCTCAATCAGGTCATCATGAATATTATCATCAATGCGGCTGATGCAATTCTTGCCGCCCAGCCTGATGATATGTCTGGTCGGGGCGGGATCGCGGAAGGGGAGATCAGTATCCACACATTCCTTGCGCATAATGCGGGCGGGCAGGACACCTACGTCTTTGTCATAACCGATACCGGTCCCGGCATCGCCCCCGCTGTGCAGGAGCGCATATTCGAACCGTTCTTCACCACCAAGCCCGTGGGGGCCGGCACCGGGCTGGGGCTGGCCATTGCCTATAGCGTGGTGCAGGCGCATCACGGCAGCCTGCAGGTGGGCAACGCCCCTGGCGGGGGCGCCCGCTTTACCATTTCCGTACCCTGGAATGCCGGGGCGGGGGCCGAAGGCCAGCCCGCGCCGCCGCCATCGGGGTCCATGCGCTGAGCATGCCACAGACCGCCGCGCAGGGAGTTTGCCGCGTGATGACTACAGACCCCGCAACACAGTCGCGCCCCGTCGTGCTGCTGGTGGATGACGAGGCCGAAATCCTTGTCGCCCTGACCGACCTGCTGGAAGATACCTTTACCGTCCTGTCCACCACATCCCCCACCGAGGCGCTGGACATCCTGGCCGCGCGCAACGATGTGGACGTGATCGTATCCGACCAGCGCATGCCCGAGATGGGGGGCGACGTGATGCTGGCCCGCGCGCGCGCGCACAGCGACGCGCAGGCCATCCTGCTGACCGGCTATGCCGATATCGGCGCGGTGGCGGCGGCGCTCAACCAGGGGCGGATCTCGTTCTATTCCCATAAGCCATGGGACCCTGACGCCCTGCGCGCCATGATCGTGCAGGCGGCGGATTACCACCGGCTGGAGCGCGAACTGCGCACCGAGCGCATGCTGCTCCATGGCCTGCTGGACAACCTGCGCTCGGGCCTTGGCTTCAAGGACGCGCAGGGCCGCTTCATCCGCATCAACCAGCAGGCGGCGGATTTCTATGGCCGTGACATCGCATCCTGCCTGGGCCGGACGGAGGAGGAACTGTGCGATGCCGACCTGCTGCCCGTGATCCGGGCGGCCCAGGGGCGCCTGCAGGCCGAAGGGCGCGATGAGGAAACCGTGGAAATGCCCGCCCACACCCGCGGCAGCGCACAGGGGCGGTGGCGCGAGATCACCCGCGTGGTACTGGGCGCGCTGGGTGATGGTTCGGCCTGTTCGGTCGTGATCAACCGCGACATCACCCGCCAGCAGGAAATGGCCGCCCGCCTGCGCCAGGCGGAAAAGATGCAGGCGCTGGGCACGCTGGCGGGCGGGATCGCGCATGATTTCAACAACCTGCTGACCGCCGTGCTTGGCTCGCTTGAACTGGTGCGCGACATGGGGGACGAAAGTGGCCCTGTGACGCGCCTGCTGGACAATGCTTCCGCCGCCGCCCAGCGCGGGGCCTCGCTTACGCGCAGGCTGCTCAATTTCAGCCGGCCGCGGGATCTCAGCCTGGAGCCGGTGGATGTGAACGCCCTGCTGCACGGCATGAAGGATCTGCTGGCGCAGACCGTTGTCTCGCGCCAGGGCAAGGGCGGGACGCCGTGTACGATCGTGGTGGATACCGCGACATCGGACGGTACGCTGCCGCCGGTCTGTACCGATGCGGGGCAACTGGAGCTTGCGGTGCTCAACCTGTGCATCAATGCGGTGGATGCCATGCCTGATGGCGGGGTGATCCGGGTTTCCACGGCGCTCAAGCGGGTAAAGGAAATCATTGCCGGCACCAATCTCGTGCCCGGTGAATATGTGATGGTATCGGTCACCGACCAGGGGGTCGGCATGTCGGCCGAGACACTGGCGCGCGTGTTCGAGCCGTTTTTCACCACCAAGGATGTGGGCCACGGCACCGGCCTGGGCCTGTCCATGATCTATGGCTTCATCCGCCATGTGGGGGGGGAGGTACAGGTACGCAGCCAGCCGGGCGAGGGTACGCGCGTTGACCTGTGCCTGCCGGTGCAGGCTGCGGCACCGGATGCCGCCCCCCCGGCCACGGCCCCCGTGGCCGCAAGAAAGGGGGCGGGCGGACGCACGCTGCATGTGATGGTGGTGGATGACGCACCGGGCGTGCGGGCGGTGACGGTGGGCTTCCTGCGCGCGCGCGGTCATGATGTGGTGGAATACGCCAGTGGTGCGGACGCGGTGCGGGCGATGGAGCAGGGGCTGGGGCCGATCGATCTTGTGATCATGGATGTGATGATGCCGGGCATGGGCGGGCTGGAGACGGTGCATCACCTGCAGGCCCTGCGGCCCGGGCTGCGTGTGCTCTACCTGACCGGCTATGCCAATGCGGGCGCGCTGCCGGCCGGCAGCGCCAATGTCATGCACAAGCCGTTCACGCGCGCGGATCTTGCAGCCCATATCGACCGGATCATGAACCGCGCGTAACCGGGCGCGCAATGGTGGGGGCATCGTATGGGGCGTGCCCCCTTGTTCTGGCGGCAGAAGGTTTTATCTCTATCATCATGCAAGATTATCATTCATCTCCCCATGACCCGGTCGGGTGGCATGGTACGACCATCCTGTGCGTGCGGCGCGGCGGCCAGGTGGCCATGGCTGGCGATGGGCAGGTGACGCTGGGCGCCACCGTGATCAAGGGCAATGCCCGCAAGGTGCGCCGGATCGGGCCGACCGGGCAGATCCTGGCCGGTTTTGCCGGGGCCACGGCCGATGCCTTCACCCTGCTGGAGCGGCTGGAAAACAAGCTGGAACGCTACCCCAACCAGCTTGAGCGCGCCTGTGTCGAACTGGCCAAGGACTGGCGCACCGACCGCTACCTGCGTCGGCTGGAAGCCATGATGGCCGTGGCCGATGCCGAGCGCTCCTTTACCCTGACCGGCAATGGCGACGTGCTGGAACCCGAGGACGGCATCATCGCCATCGGCTCGGGCGGCAATTACGCGCTGTCCGCCGCACGCGCCCTGCTGGGAATCGATGGCCTGTCTGCTGTCGATATCGCACGCCGGTCCATGAAGATCGCGGGCGATATCTGTGTGTACACCAACCATTCCGTGATTGTGGAAACACTGGGCACGGACGGGACAGGGGACGCTGCCTGATGGACATACCCAATCATTCCCCGCGCGAGATCGTGTCCGAACTCGACCGCTACATCATCGGCCAGACCGATGCCAAGCGCGCGGTTGCCATTGCGCTGCGCAACCGCTGGCGCCGTGCCCAGCTTACGGATGCCATGCGTGAGGAGGTCGTGCCCAAGAACATCCTCATGATCGGGCCGACGGGCTGCGGCAAGACCGAGATCGCCCGCCGTCTGGCCAGGCTGGCGCAGGCCCCGTTCCTGAAGGTCGAGGCCACCAAGTTTACCGAGGTGGGCTATGTCGGCCGCGATGTGGAAAGCATCGTGCGCGATCTGGTCGAGGTCTCGATCAACATGCTGCGCGAACTGCGGCGCAGGGATGTGGAGGTCAAGGCGGAAGGGGCCGCCGAGAACATCCTGCTGGACGCGCTGGTGGGGGAGGGTGCTTCGGCCGAGACACGCAACAAGTTCCGCCGCATGCTGCGCGCGGGCGAGCTTGAGGGCAAGGAAGTCGAGATCTCGATTGCCGAGGGGAGCGGCCCGGCCCAGCCCGACATGTCCAGCATGACGCCGGGGGCCGTGATCAATTTCTCGGACATGATGAAGGGCTTCATGAACCGCATGCCGCAGCAGAAGCGCATGACGGTAGCCGAGGCCCGTGCCGCGCTGACCCGTCAGGAAGCGGACAAGATGCTCGATACCGAAGCCCTGACGCGTGAGGCCGTGGCCCATGCGCAGGACCATGGCATCGTGTTCCTGGACGAGATCGACAAGGTCTGTGCCCGTGCTTCCGAAGGGGGATCGCGCGGTGGCGACGTCTCGCGCGAAGGGGTACAGCGTGACCTGCTGCCGCTGATCGAGGGGACGACCGTCTCCACCAAATACGGCCCGGTGCGCACGGATCATATCCTGTTCATCGCATCGGGTGCGTTCCACATCGCCAAGCCGTCCGACCTGCTGCCCGAACTGCAGGGGCGGCTGCCCATCCGTGTGGAACTGGCGTCACTGACGCGCGATGACCTGCGCCGTATCCTGACCGAGCCGGAACATTCCCTGCTCCAGCAGTATATCGCCCTGCTGGGCACGGAAAAGGTCACCCTGTCCTTTACCGATGCCGCGATCGACGCGCTGGCGGAACTGGCGGCCGATATCAATGAACGGGTGGAAAATATCGGCGCCCGCCGTCTGGCCACCGTGCTGGAGCGGCTGCTGGAATCGGTTTCCTTCACCGCGCCTGACCGCAGTGGCCAGAGTGTAGTGATCGATGCCGCCGATGTGCAGGAGAAGGTGGCGCCACTGGCCAGCAAGGGTGATCTG
Organism: Komagataeibacter rhaeticus; assembly: GCF_011611525.1. Taxonomy (NCBI): domain Bacteria; kingdom Pseudomonadati; phylum Pseudomonadota; class Alphaproteobacteria; order Acetobacterales; family Acetobacteraceae; genus Komagataeibacter; species Komagataeibacter rhaeticus. Next base: position 2,337,442 of record NZ_CP050139.1, on the reverse strand, counting down.
AGCCGCTTTATCCTGTAGGGAATGGCAGGTGCCCGCAGGGCCGCGCCGGATCGGGCGCGGCCTTTTGCGTTGGAAGGCCCGATCCGGCGGCGGCAGGCAGGCCCCGCGCGCGTTACAGGAAAGATGATGACCGACCCGTTTGTACAGCCCGAGGACGATACCGCCGCCGACGCCATTGCCGAAATCGGCGAGGAACTGGCCCTGTTTGATGACTGGATGCAGCGTTACCAGTACATCATCGAACTGGGGCGCAAGCTGCCGCCATTCCCGTCACAGTGGCAGGATGACGCCCACCGCGTGCCCGGCTGCCAGAGCCAGGTCTGGATGGAAGTCCAGCCGCGCGAGGGCAGGCTTTATCTGGCCGGGGCATCGGATGCGGCCATCGTGTCCGGTCTGGTGGCGCTGCTGCTGCGGGTCTATTCCGGCCGCAGCCGGGAGGAAATCCTGAATACGGACCCCGGCTTCCTGCGTGACCTGGGGCTGGTGCAGGCACTGTCCACCAACCGGGGCAACGGGGTGGAAGCCATGGCGCAGGCCATACGCAAGGCTGCTGCCGCCCTGCCTGCGCCATAAGGGGGGCGATCACCTGCCCCTCTGTGGCTGTCCCTCTGTGGCTGTCCCTCTGTGGCCTGTAAGGTGCAGGGGCGCTTCCGGGTATCGCTTTTCTGGAAACGGCGCCCCCCGGAAGCATCTGTTTTTTCAGCAATATGCCGCTTTCAGGCCGCCGGTCAGTAACCGGCGTCGAAGCCCGCATCATCCACGGCGGCAAACAGGTCATCGACATTGGTGGAACGGCCGTCATAGGTCACCGTGGCGGTGCCCTTCTCCAGGGAGACCTGCACCATCGCAACCCCGTCCACGCCTTCCAGTGCATGGACAACCTTGGATGCGCATCCATCGCACGTCATGCCGCCTACGTTTATCGTTAATGTTTCCATGCTCTGAATGCCTTATTGCCTGCCGCAGCCTGATGGCTGCCTATGGTTGAAACATGTCCCAGCCTACACCAGAAAAGGGTGGGGAGGCCATCATTGCCGCCATCATGCGGGGAATGGGGCATGGGTGTTCCTGTTGGGTGTTATCGCTCCTGATGTGATAATTCAGCCGTGTTTTGCCATGAAGGCTGCCATATATGCCCCCGGCGCCGTGTCCTGTCGGGGCACGCACCACATGGGCTGTGGCCCGGGGTCCTGCTGCGCAATCCATGCCGGACGCCATTTTGTTCAAACTGCCTGCCGGCACATGGTTCCGGACCGGACCCAAAAGAAAAGGCCGGTTGCACAGGCAACCGGCCTTTCCCTGACGGGCAGGATTTTTCTGGATCAGTCGACCGTGCTCATGCGGGTCTCATCCACGAACTTTTCGGTATCGTCATCCAGCTTGCGCGACTTGCGGCCGGCCGGGCCGTGAACATACAGCGTCTTGCGGTCAACCTTCTGCTCGCTGCCCTGCGGCTTGAGCGGCATTTCATATTCCGGCTTCTGCGCGTGATCGGCCATCTGCAGGTCGGGGTTGAAGACCGAGTTGAACTTCCAGATCATGGTCAGGAAGTTGGTCTGCCCGCGCAGCGCCAGACGCAGGGCAATGCCCAGCGTATCCTTGATCGCGCTCCAGCCCAGATGCTTGTTGTTCAGGATCTGCTGGGTTTTCACCAGTTCCTCATAGAACTCGCGCAGCGGCAGGGTGGTGGGCATGACGGCATGCTGGATGTCGAACAGGCGGTAGTCGCGCGTGGTCAGCTTGCGGGACTCGCTTTCCCAGATTTCCGTGCCGGGATAGGGGGTGGTGACGGAAATGTTCACGATATCGGGGATTTCAAGGCACCACTGGCGGATGACCTCGAAACGCTCCCGGTCCCATGACGGATCGGCGATCAGGTTGATGGCCACGATCAGGTCCAGCGAGCGGGCGTATTCCAGTGCTTCGAAATTGCGGTCCATCGACACGCGCTTGCGGAATCGCTTCAGCCCTTCGGCATCCACCGCTTCCAGCCCGATGAAGATGTAGCTCAGCCCGATCTCTTTCCACACCGCGAACACTTCCTTGTTGCGCAGCAGTACGTCGGCGCGGGTTTCAAGGTAGTATTCCTTCTTGATGTTCCGGCGCTTGACTTCCTCGGCGATGGCAAGGCCGTGTTCGGCATGCACGAAGGCCACGTCATCGACAATGAAGATGCCCGGTTCCTTGATTTCCTGCAGTTCCTCGCCAATCACCTTGGCGCTGGCGGTGCGGTAGGAGCGGCCATAGAACGTCCATGCGCTGCAGAACGTACAGTCCCACGGGCAGCCACGCGCGAATTCGATGGAGGCCGCGGGGTCCAGCGTGCCGATGAAGTATTTGCGGCGGTGGCGCAGCAGGTCGCGCGCGGGGCGGACTTCATCAAGGGATTCGACAAAGATCGGTGGCGGCCCTTCGCCATCCATGGTCACCACGCCGGGCACGGTGGTCAGGTCGCGCCCCTGTTCCCACGCTTCCAGCAGGGGGCCTACGGTTGCATCCCCTTCACCCTTCAGCACGCAGTTGACCGCCCCTTCTGACAGGGCCAGCACGTCACGCGCGATGAACGAGATGGAATGCCCCCCCATGAACAGGAACACGTTGGGCAGGCGCCTGCGGGTTTCCTTGCACAGGTCGATGATCTCGGGAACATTGGCCAGGTAATTGCCCGAAAAGCAGATGGCATGCGGGCGGAAGCGTTCGATGCGTTCCCAGTAATCGGGGTGTTTCTCGACCTGCAGGTCGATGATTTCAACCTCATGTCCCTTGTTGCGCGCGGCACCGGCAACCAGTTCAAGCCCCAGCGGTTCAAGACGCAGGAAGACCTTCGTGTACATGAGCGAGCTTGGATGGACGGCCAGTAATCTCATTCTTTTACCTCAGGCATCGATGGGGACGGTAACAACGCGCGACATGCATTAGGCAATCTGGCGGCAAATTGACAGCCATGCGGGCAATGCATTCGTGTTTTTTATATATCACACATGATTTAGAAAAATTTAGAATAATGACAGAGGGTGGCAATATAAGGGGCATCTGTCACGTAAATCACGGTAATATCACCTATGCATTCAGATAATACCTGACGGCGGCATGACTATAATTTCCTGCCGTGCATGTATTCTCTTCATGGCCATGGGCGGGGCCTGTGCTCTTTGCGTAAGCCACCCATGCATTCAGGACGCGGCAGGGCGCCTGCGGCTTCTTGTGCCCTATCACAACGGGCACTTTCGTGGCAGTGTCGCTGCGCTGAAGCTACGGGGTCGAAATGAAGCTCAAGATCGTGGAAAAACTGCCTGCCCGGCTCGGGCTGCTGGCATGCGGGCTGGTGGTGCTGGGTGGCTGCACGGCCGAAATCGGGCGCAAGCCGTTCGAAAGCGATGTGAAGTGCCTGCGTGAGCAGCTGGGCACCACGATGCAGCTCAGTTTCCCCCTTGCCGCCAACACCTGCCAGCGGATGAGCGACCACAACTTCATCTTCGGCTCGAAAAAGAAGAAGGCCGAGCCGCTGCCGCTCAACCTGCGCGGCGCGCCCGACCTGCAGAAGATGGCCGATGAATACGGCTATAGCTACACAAGATAGCGTGTCCGCCGCTGCCCGCGTCCCGCGCGGGCGCGGGGTTCAGTTTTCCAGCTCGGTATCCCAATACAGATAGTCGCGCCAGCTTTCGTGCAGGTAATTGGGGGGGAAGGCACGCCCGTTTTCCTGCAGCCTGCGGCTGGTGGGGCGCATGGGCGTGCGGTCGGGATACATGCGGATCTCATGTGGCATGTACGATCCCTTGATCAGGTTGCACGGGCTGCATGCGGTCACGACATTTTCCCAGCTTGTCCGCCCGCCCTTGCTGCGCGGGATGACGTGGTCGAACGTCAGTTCCTGCGTGGGGAAGCGGGTGTTGCAGTACTGGCAGGAAAAATTGTCGCGCAGGAAAACGTTGAAGCGGGTAAAGGCGGGCTTGCGCGCGGCCGGAATATAGTCTTTCAGCGCAATGACGCTGGGCAGGCGCAGGCTGTGGCTGGGGGAGTGGACGATGGTGTCGTATTCGCTCAGCACCGATACGCGTTCAAGCCATACGGCGCGCACCGCGTCCTGCCATGACCATAGCGAGAGCGGGAAATAGGAGAGTGGCCTGAAATCGGCATTCAGGACCAGGGCAGGCAGGTATTGACTGTCACAAGGCACAGACGCATTCCTTTCCGAATGCCGCCGCACAGTGCTCAGGCGTACTCTGTTCCGAAGCGAGCGCCTGTGATGTGCGTCGTCGTCAGGTAACTGTTGAATCTATTGCAGACCCCGTATGGCGTGGCAACCCATGGCGGCCGGCCATCGTGTAACGTCCCCCGTGGCCATGAAAACCGGGAACGGAAACAGTTTTTTCCTACAGTGTTGTTTTAATAAGAAAATGCCAGAAATCACCCGTTTCGCACCCAGCCCCACGGGGCACCTGCACCTGGGCCATGTCGCGTCCGCATTGCGGGGCTGGCGCATGGCTGTGGAGTCGGGGGGGAGGTTCGTGCTGCGCATCGAGGATATCGACACCGTGCGCTGCCGGCCCCGTTTCATCACCGACCTGTATGCCGACCTGGAATGGCTTGGCCTGTCATGGCCGCGACCCGTGCGCTGCCAGTCGCGGCACATGGATGGGTACCGCCGCGTGCTGGATGGTCTTGGCGCGCGCGGGCTGCTCTATCCCTGCTTCTGCACGCGCCGCGACGTGATGGAGGCGGCGCGCGCGCCGCATCACGCGCCCGATGGCACCATGGTCTATCCGGGTACCTGCCGCCACATGGACCCCGGCCGCCGCGCGGCGCTGCTGGCATCGGGCGCGCCGCATGCCCTGCGACTGGACATGGCGCGCGCGCTGGCACTGCCCGGCACGGATGCGCTGACATGGGATGAACTGGGCCAGGGGCCGCAGCCCTGCCGGCCCGGCTTGTTTGGTGATGTGGTTCTGGCGCGCAAGGACGTGCCCGCCTCCTATCACCTGTGCGTCACCCATGATGACGCCCTGCAGGGCATAACACTGGTCACGCGCGGCGCGGACCTGCGACCCGCCACCGCGCTGCACCGGCTGCTGCAGCACATCATGGGCTGGCCCGCGCCGCGCTACAGCCATCACGGCCTGCTGTGCGACGGCACGGGCAGGCGGCTGGCCAAGCGTGATGGCGCGGTATCCATCCGCGCCATGCGGGCGGCAGGGATGACACCGGCGCAGGTGTGCCGCGCCGCAATGGCGGCCGATCACATATCCGCTGTTCCCTCCGCCACGGGTTCGCTCTAGGCTGTGCGCCCATTCCCCGGCAGGGTGCCGGGTGTTTTCCACTGTTGATGGATCTTGATATCATGGATCTTACCGCCGCCCGCCTGGACCGCATCAGCCCCAGCCAGACGATTGCAATCTCCACCAAGGCACGCGCGCTCAAGGCGGCGGGAAAGGACATCATCAGCCTTTCCGCCGGTGAACCGGATTTCGATACGCCCGACACGATCAAGCAGGCGGCGATCCGCGCCATCGAGGCAGGCGAGACCAAATACACCGATGTTGCGGGCACGCCCGCCCTGCGCCGCGCCATTGCCGCGCGTTTCCGCGCCGATAGCGGGTTGGATTACACCTGGGATGAAGTGATCGTCTCGAACGGCGGCAAGCAGATCATCTATAATGCCATGGTCGCCACCATCAATCCGGGCGATGAGGCGATCATCCCTGCCCCGTGCTGGGTGTCGTATCCCGATATCGTGGCGCTGGCCGAAGGCACGCCGGTCATCGTGCCGTGCAGCGTGGAAAACGGCTTCAAGCTCCAGCCCGCCGAACTGGAAGCCGCGATTACGCCGCGTACCAAGTGGCTTCTGCTCAATTCCCCCAACAACCCCACCGGCGCCGCCTATTCCGAAGCCGAAATGCGCGGCCTGTGCGATGTGCTGCTCCGCCACCCCGATGTCTGGATCCTGACGGACGATATTTACAACAAGCTGGTCTATGACGGCTTCCGTGCCCCTACGGTGGTGGAGGTCGAACCCCGCCTGCGTGACCGTACCGTGACCATGAACGGCGTGTCCAAGGCCTATGCCATGACCGGCTGGCGCATCGGTTATTCCGCGGCCCCCGTGCAGATGACGCGGGCGATGAACAAGCTGCAGGGCCAGTCCACCTCCGGTCCCGGATCGATCAGCCAGGCGGCGGCGCTTGAGGCACTGACCGGCCCGCAGGATTTCATCGCCACCATGGTCGCCACTTATCAGGCGCGGCGTGATCTTGTGGCGGACATGCTGAACGCGGCGGCGGGCCTGCACTGCCCGGTGCCGGAAGGGGCGTTCTATGTCTTCCCCTCCATGGTCGGCTGCCTGGGCAAGACCAGTGCCGGGGGCGCGCTGATCGACACGGACGAGGCATTCGTGACCGCCCTGCTGGATGAGGAAGGGGTGGCCGCCGTGCATGGCAGCGCGTTCATGTTTGCCGGTCATTTCCGTATTTCCTATGCGACGGACACGGACAGCCTGAAGGAAGCCTGCCTGCGCATCCAGCGCTTCTGTGCCGGGCTGCGTTGAGGGGGCGGGCATGACAACCGATACTGGCGCTGCCCCCGCGGGGTTCCTGGCACAGCGGATGGAGCGCCTTACGGTGCCTGCTACCATCGCCATGGCGCAGCGCGCGCGCACCCTGCGCGCGAAGGGGGAGAAGGTCCTCTCCCTTGCGCTGGGGGAGCCGGATTTCGCCACGCCCCCCGCCGTGATCGAGGCCGCCCACCGCGCCGCACTGGAGGGGCAGACAAAATACCCCCCCGTTGACGGCACGCCCGCGCTCAAGGCGGCGATTGCGCGCAAATTCGCGCGTGAGAACGCGCTGGACTATACGCCTGCCGAGATCATGGTGTCCAATGGCGGCAAGCAGGTCATCTTCAACGCCTTCATGGCAACGGTGCAGCCGGGGGATGAGGTGGTCATTCCCCGGCCGTACTGGGTCAGCTATCCGCTGATCGTGCAGATGTTCGGTGGCACCCCCGTCTATGCCGACTGCCACGAGGCCGATGACTTCCGGCTGACGGCAGCGGCGCTGGAGGCGGCCATCACGCCACGCACCAAGTGGCTTGTGCTCAATTTTCCCAACAACCCCACTGGCGGTACCATGGGGCAGGCTGATCTGGAGGCCGTGGCCGGGGTGCTGCGCCGCCACCCGCATGTGCATGTGCTGTCCGACGAGATATACGAGCACCTGCTGTATGACGGGCTGCGCCATGTCTCGCTGGCGGCGGTCGCACCTGACCTGCGGCACCGCATCCTGACCCTGAACGGTGTATCGAAAGCCTATGCCATGACCGGCTGGCGCGTGGGTTACGTGGGGGGGCCCGTCGCGCTGATCCGCGCCATGACCGCCATACAGGGCAGCGCCACGTCAGGCATCTGTTCCATCGCGCAGGCGGCGGCGGCGGCGGCGCTGGACGGCCCGGCGGATATCATTGCCGCCATGTGTGCGGCCTATGCGCGCCGGCGCGAAATGGTGGTTTCCACCCTGCGGACCATACCGGGACTGACCTGCGCCATGCCCCATGGGGCGTTCTATGCCTATCCCGGCATTGCCGGATGCATGGGCAGGGTCAGCGCGGGGGGGCACCGGCTGCGGACGGACGAGGACTTCGCCATTGCCCTGCTGATGGAACAGAAGGTGGCGGTGGTCCATGGCTCGGCCTTCGGGCAGGGACCGTACCTGCGCCTGTCCTATGCCACTGGCGATGATGTGCTGAAGGAAGCCTGTACCCGCCTGGCCCGTTTTGTGGAGGGGCTGCACTGAGGGCACAGGGTTCAGGCGGTATCGATAGGGACGTATCCGGCCCGCCCATTCCCGATCAGGGCGCCGCGAGGCATCCGCCAGGGGGCGTGGCGGTTCAGTCCGGGTCGGGCAGGGGGGGACAGAACAGGAATACCCCTTCCGTCACGAAGGCGGGCAGCAGGGGCACGGCCAGCGGCAGGCCCGACAGGCCGATCGCCCCGGCCGATGCCGCGCAGGCCGCGATGTAGCCGGTGCGCCCCCCCAGACGTTCGGCTATGACAAACAGGAAAACGGCCACCAGTTCCAGTATGGCCGCGCCCCCCAGCCGCAGCGGGTGCAGGTGGGTCTGCAACCCCATGTCGCTCAGCAGGCGCAGCAGGGCGGGGGACTGCCCCTCCGCGCCTTCCAGGCCGAACATGAACGAGAAGGGCAGGATCAGCACGCCCAGTATGTCCCGCAGCAGGTTGACCAGGCCACTGACAAGCGGCAGCAGCACCAGTATGGCCAGGCTTGCGCTGGTGCAGGTCGCGACAATGACAAGCCCGACCTGACGCTGGCGTGAGGCCGGATTGCGCGGCGAGTCATCGGGTTGCATGGATGGGGCGGCCGGCGGCTAGCGCAGCCACCATTTGACGGGTTCCGGCTCGGCGGCCTCCTGCGGTGTATTGGCGGCGGGTCCTGCCGCGGCGGCGGGGCGGCTTTCCGTTACGCGCTGCCGCGCCTTCTGCCGGTTCAGTTCCTCACGCAGATGGCTGCTTTCCTCCCGCGCGGCATACAGTTCGGCGCGCAGGGCCTGCATTTCCGCCTCTTTCGCAGCAAGCTTTTCCTTGTGTTCCGCCACAATCACGTCGGCATGGCCAATGCGGGTGGTCAGGGTGCGGATATGCGCCTGCGCTTCCGACAGGCGCAGTTCGGACTGTTCACGCAGCTTCTGCTCGAACTGTACCTTGTGGCGCAGCTGGTCGGTCTCGCCACGGTCCTCCTGCTGGGCATGCATGGCGCGCGGGGTCGCGCGGCCGGTGCTCAGGGACTGGTGTTCGACGCGCACGTCACCGTCCTGCACGAATTTGCGGCGGCGCTGCACGGGTTCAACCTGCCGGGCGGGGCGCTGCTGCCGGGGCTTGCCCCCTCCCGCGCCGCGCGGGGGCGTGGGCTGGCCCTTGCCCATGCGTTCAAGCGCCTCGCGGAAGGCGGATTCATTGACTTCTTCGCGCTGCGTATTGCGCTCTTCTTCTTTGGGAAAGGAAAGAAAATCGTTATAAGATGACACAGCTGGACTCTCGATAACTCAATGCACCATGCGGAACGTAGCTAAAATCAGATTTTAGGAATGTATTCCTACAAGCAACATACCAACGGTGCTGTTTTTTAATGCTTGTGCTTCCATATAAAGCTGTCTGCTACCATGATGCAAGTGCCATAAATAAGAATATGATCATTATTGTATTATTTTCATTGAATGAAATATATTTTAAATGAAAAACATATTATGGACTTAACCAAACGAAGTTCTGAAATATAATTTATTTCGATCTCATTTTTCTGCCTTTAAATCCGCTATAAAACGGAATCCCGTTTCTGTATATTTTACGTTACCGTGTGGGTACATCTCTTGCCTTCATGCCGGTATTGGGGCCAGATAGGGCGAAGGCATGAGTCTTGTAATAATATCCGGCAGGATACGGAATGAGTGATATTGGCCAGAAGGCGGTTACGGTTTCCCTCTCGCGCAGACTCCGTCAGGCAGGGCGGCCATGCGTGCTGATCGTGATGGGGGTATCGGGGTGCGGGAAGAGCACGGTGGCCCAGCTTATGGCCGGACATCTTGGCTGGCCCGTCATTGAAGGGGATGACCTGCACACCGCCAGCAACATTGCCCGCATGAGCAGCGGCATCCCGCTTACGGATGCGGACCGCGCGCCCTGGCTGGACCGGATTGCGGCCCAGGTCGCGGCATGGGGGCGGGCGGGTCAGTGCGGCATCGTGACGTGCTCGTCCCTCAAGCGTAAATACCGCGAGCATATTGCCGGTGGCAGCGCGGCGGTCTGCTTTGTCTACCTGAAGGGCAGCAGGGAGGACATCGCCCCGCGCCTGCGCCAGCGTACCGGCCATTTCATGCCCGTTGCCATGCTGGACAGCCAGTTCGCGACACTGGAGGAACCTGATATGGAAGAAGAGGTGGTCATGGCGCTGGATGTCAACGCGGCGCAGGACCATCTTGCCCGTCAGGCCTGCGCGCATCTGGCCGCCCTGCCGGGCTGAGGGGGGCGGCCTTCACGCCGGTGGCGGCGCGGCCGGTGCCCATGTCAGGTCTTCCGCCCCGTTGGCGTTAAGGTGGCGGCCCAGCACGAACAGATAATCCGACAGGCGGTTCAGGCAGGCGGGCATATCCGTGCCGATGTCTTCCGCCCGGGCCAGTGTGACCAGCCGCCGTTCCGCCCGGCGCACGACCGTGCGCGCCAGATGGGCGTGGGCTGCGGCGGGCGTGCCACCGGGCAGGACAAAACTGCGCAGTGGCGGAATGTCGGCGCGCAGGCGTTCGACCTCCCCCTCCATCGCATCCAGGGCGGCTGCCGCATGCGGCAGCGCGCGCGGCGGGCTTGCCGGCATGCACAGCGCGCCGCCAATATCAAACAGCAGCCCCTGCACCCATGCAATGAAGGTGGCGTTGCGCCCGGCGGGCAGGGTGGCGCGCAGCAGGCCGATGGTGGCATTGGCCTCATCCAGCGCGCCAAGGGCTTCAATCCGCGCGCAGTCCTTGGGCACGCGCGTACCGTTGCCCAGTGCGGTCTCCCCCCTGTCGCCGCCGCGCGTTACGATCCGGTCAATGCGAATGGTCATGGCTGTTCCTGTATTGGGGTATCGTGACCGGCGGGACCCGCGGGCATTCAGCGCGAGGGCTTGCTTGCGCCCAGCTGCAGGCTTTCCTTCAGGTTCGCCTGCAACGTATCCGCCGTGGCGGCGGCATAGGCCTTCAGTTCCGGGTCGGACGCAGATTCCGCCTCGTTCTGGAACATGGCCAGCGCATCGCTTGCCGCCTGTGCCTGCAGGTCAAGGTAATCGCGATCGAATTTGGCGCCGTTTTCCGTCTTGAGCTGGCCTGCGATCTGCTCTTCATCAGGGCTCATTTCCTGATGCAGGGCCAGCCCGTGCTTGAGCGCCATGGTGGTCAGGGTTTTCTGGTTGGTCGTGTGCATCCTGGCCGAACTGCGTGCGAATTCCTGCACCTTGCGGCGCTTGGCCTGTTCGGCCGCCAGGGTGGAAATATTGATTTCAAAAGTATTCAGCGCGGAGACGTTCTCGGCAAAGGTGGAATCTGATTCCGTAAGCGGCGGCAGGGTGGGCGCAGGCGCTGCTGCGGGCGTGGGTGTGGCCGGTGCCGGACGGGCCAGGGAAGGGAGAGGAAGAAGGCTGACAGACGCACAAAGGAGGCAGACTGCGTAATGTCTCATGTTGATCGTCTTCCTAAAGTGTAAGATCTGGATTTATTACTGACCCTTTTCGCGGTTTATCAGTTTTGGCGCGCCACATAAAGCCGACATGCGGGAACGTGCGGCTGTCCGGCCGTTCCATGCCCGCATGGTGCCCTGGCCAAGGCCACGCCCCTGCCGGGAACAGGGTGGAGCCCGTGACGGTGGCGGCCCCGATGCGCGGCCCATGCGCGGCGGGAATGAAGCGTCATACGCCCGTTGCGCGGCACGGCAGCATCGCGTGCGTGGCCTATACGATCGGCCCATGCCCGGAGTAGGGTGTGCCCGCCCGCGCCACGGCGGGCTGTGACCCAAGCCCTGCGGATATGTCCTTATGCCTACTGTTGTCAGGTTTCTCTTGTGTTTTGCGGCGCTGGCCGCGTTTTTTGCCGTTATGGGGGGCGCGCTGACCGCCCATCTGCCCGACCGCTTCTTTGCCGAAGGGGGGCGCGACATGGCCCGACAGGCCATACAGATGCAGATGTGGCACGCGCTGGCCATCATGGGTGTATCGGTGCTCATGATCCAGCAGGGGTGCAGGGTACTGGTCTCGGTCGCGGGCTGCCTGATGGCGGTGGGCACCGTCCTGTTTACGACCGGCGTGGCGCTGACGGCCTTCTGGGGCATCCATCCCGGCCCGGTGGCCCCCACGGGGGGGAGCCTGCTCATGGTGGCGTGGCTGCTCCTGGCCGTGGGGGTCATGCGGTCATGAGTGCTGGGACGGGCGGCCAGCCCGATGCCACCCGGCCACCCTGGCCGGTACGCAGCGCCTATCTTGCCGCCCCCGGTTTCGAGCCGGTCCTGGCGCAGGAACTGGCGCGCAGGGGGGCGGGGGCGCTATGCTGGCACGGACGGCTGGCGCTCTCCGCCCAGCCGCCGGTGGCCAGCCTGTGGGCGCTTGATATATGGGATGCGCCACAGGCGCATGACGTGCCCTCCATCAAGGGGGCGGCCCGTATCATGCGCGCCATCCAGCGCAACTGGGCGGGCTATGCGCCCATGCTGCACCGCCGCTGCGCGCTGGTCAGCGATGCGCTGCCGCCGCTGCGGCCAAAGCCCTTTGCCTTTCCCGCCACCGCGCCCGATGCCCATCTGGGGGCATGGACATTGCTGGCACCGGACAGGCTGCTGCTCTCGCCCACCAAATCCTCGCCTTTCGTGAATGGCGAGGTCGTATTCGAGGAAAACCGCACCGACCCGCCCTCCCGCGCCTATCTCAAGCTGTGGGAGGCCCTGCTGCGCCTTGGCCGCTGGCCCGTGGCGGGCGAGACATGCCTGGACCTGGGGGCCTGCCCCGGCGGGTGGACGTGGGTCGCGGCCAGTTGCGGGGCGCATGTTACCGCCATTGACCGTTCTGCGCTGGCGGAAAATGTGGCCGGGCTGCCCAATGTCACCTGCCGGTACGAAAGCGCCTTCGGGCTGGACCCGCAGGACTGTGCGCCGGTGGACTGGCTGTTTTCCGATATCATCGCCTATCCCGCACGCCTGCTGGCGCTGGCGCGGCGGTGGATCGCGTCGGGCAGGGCGGCGCGTATTGTCATGACCATCAAGTTCCAGGGCGAGACCGATCATGAAACGGCGGATGCCTTTGCCGCCATTCCCGGTGGCCATGTCGTGCATCTGTGGCACAACAAGCATGAACTCACCTTTTTCTGGCAGCGCGAGGCGTCATGAACGGGGCGGGCGGTAGCGCCTGAGCAGCCGGTCCGTCCCTTCCACCACGCCTACGGCCAGCAGGCAGCACGCAAGGGCCACGGCCATGACAATCAGCCGTTCCTGTTCGGTGGCGTCGCTGGCACCGGCCAGGCGGTAGACGGACAGCCACAGCCCCGTGCCCGCAACCCGGTCCACCAGACCGGCCACGGTGGCGCTGAAGCGCAGGCCAAGCATGAACAGCCCCGTCAGGACAAGGACCGCCACGGTCTTGCAGAGCGTGCGGGTGATGGAGGGCGTGGGTGTGGACATGGTTTTCCCCCTTCGGCGCGCGCAAGGGCCGGGGCGTGGCATGCCCCCCGCGGGCCATACCGGGCAAGGGTGCGGGCAGGCCATGCAGCCCGGCCCGGGCATTGGCCGGTCAGGCGTTCAGGATATCACGCGCGGTACGGACCACGTCGGCCAGCGTGCCGGGCTGGAAGGGTGAGTGCAGGCCAGCAGAACGGATCAGCCGGGTAAAAGGTTGCGCGCCCCCCTGCGCGCACAGGTCAACATAGGCCTGCATGGCGCCCGCCGCATCGGTGCGGCTACGGATCCAGAACTGCATGGCGCAGCACAGCGCCAGCGCGTAATCGATGTAATAGAAGGGCGAGCGGTAGATATGCCCCTGCGCCTGCCACCGGCCACCGGATTCGGGGTGGGGCAGGCCGCCATAGTTGCGCCAGGGCATGTAGCGCTGCTCCAGCCTGCGCCACATGGCGTTCCGTTCGGCCGGCGTCATGTCCGGGCTGGCATAGATCTCGTGCTGGAAGTGATCCACGCATACGCCATAGGGCAGGAAGGACAGCGAGGAGATCAGGTGCATCTGCCTGAAGCGCGCGCCCTGTCCGGCCTCGACCATCAGGTCGATATGTGGCCAGGTCAGGAATTCCAGCGCCATGGAATTGATTTCGGCGGCATCCATGGTCGGCCACAACAGGTCAACCGCCGGCAGGCCCCGGCTTTTCCAGTTCTGGTAGGCGTGGCCCATCTCATGGGTAAAGACGTTTATGTCATGCTGCGTGCCGTTGAAATTGGCGAAGATGAACGGCATGCCAATGGTGGGGAACGACGTGCAGAACCCGCCTCCCGCCTTGCCCGCGCGGTTGACCAGGTCCAGATAGCCACCATCGCGCATCTGCCGGTAAAAACGGCCCAGATCGCCGCCCATGCGGTCGAACATGGTCTGGGCGCGTTCCATCAGCAGCGCGTCGCCTCCCGCCGGGCGGGGGTTGCCCATCGGGTCGATCAGCGGTTCATCCCATGAATACAGCACTTCCCATCCCATGGTCTCGCAGCGTTGGCGCAGGATGTCATGCACCAGGGGTACGACATGCTCCAGCACGTCGGCACGGAAGCGCGCGACATCGGCCGGGCCGTAATCCACCCGGCGCATGCGGCGGTAGGCCAGCGGGATGTAGGAGTCGTAGCCCAGCGTGCGCGCCATGCCATGGCGCAGCTTCACCATCTGGTCGAACAGGGAATCAAGGCGGGGGGCGTTGTGCGCGAAGAAGGCCCAGCGCACCTGTTCCGCTTCGTGGCGCACGGCGCGGTCCGTGCTTTCGGCATAGGGGGCCAGGCCCGACAGGTTGACTTCCTGCCCGCCAATCCGGACCCGCGCGCCTGCCAGCAGGGCAGTGTATTCGCCACTCAGCCGGGCTTCCTCCTCCAGCGCATCGGTAATGCGGGGATCGAAGGTGGTGATGTCGGTGCGCCACAGTTCCAGCGTGTGGGGGGTGACCACCTGCGCCACCGCCATCGGGTCCGGATATTCCAGCAGCCGGCGTTTCAGCGTGACTTCATGCGCCGTGACATAGGGGGTCAGCGCATCGGCGTAATCCCGTTCGGCACGGGCGTGGGGGCTGGTGGTATCCTGTGCGAAGCGCAGGTCCACCAGTGCCGCCCAGCTTTCGTAATCACGGCGGATGGTATCGAACAGGCGCGCGGCATCGGGTACGTTGGCCTGGTCCAGCAGGGTGGAAACCTGGCCAAAGCGCAGGGCCAGGGCTTCGCGCGTGGGGCGGGGGAAATCCAGGGTGTCGAAAGGGCTGCACATGGCGGGCAGGGTGGCATGGAAACCTTGCTCCCGTCCATGCCCCAGTACGTCCCGGCGCGGCCCTTTCCGGTGCGTGGCCTATCGGGTGGGGGGGCGGATCTGCGTGCGGCAGAACCACAGGCAGGCCAGGGCGAACATCACCAGCCCCGCCATGTCGGGAACCACGGCGGGAACCCCGCGCGGCAGGAGCGAAAGCGGGCTGTCCTGTCCGCTCAGCGCGGACAGGCAGGCCAGCGCAACCCCGGTCAGGCTTTCCCCCACGATCAGGCCGGAGGCGATCATGGTGCCCCGGTGGGTGCCCGCCCGCGGGTTCAGCCGCCTGATCAGGCTGGACAGCAGCGCGCCGGCCGCCAGCGTCATGGAAACCTGCATTGGCAGGTACACGCCAATGCCCACGGCCAGCGGGGGCAGGCCGCCCCGGCCGGTGCGGCGCAGGGCCGTATCAAGACCGATCAGCACGCAGCCGGCCACGGCGCCCAGCGCAAGCAGGGACCAGTCCAGCTGGTGGAGGAAAATGCCCGATGTGATCATGAGCAGCAGCGCGGGCTGGGGCGCGGCCAGCGCCTGCGTGGGGTCCATGCCCGCATGGGGCATGGACCCCACGAATCCATAGGTCTGGTACAGCACGTTCAGGACCGGCGGAATGACCACCGCGCCGCTGATGCAGCCGATCAGCAGGGCGATTTCCTGCTTCCACGGTGTGGCACCGATCATCTGGCCGGTTTTCAGGTCCTGCAGGTTGTCATTGGCGATGGCGGCGGACGCGGTAATGGCGGTCAGCGCATACAGGCAGAACCCTATGGTGAAGTGCTGCCCGTCCCCCCCCGCGAACAGCCCGGCCGCGCGCAGCACCAGAAACACGCAGGCAAGGCACATGGCCGCCAGAATGGTCACCCCCGAAATGGGGGAGGATGACGACCCCACCAGCCCCGCCATGTAACCGCACGCCGCCGCCACGAACAGCCCCAGCCCCGCGCAGCAGGCCAGTCCCGCCAGCGCCGCCGCCAGCGCGGGCAGGGGAGCGATACTGCCCCGGGCAAATACGAAAAACATGCCCCCGATCACAACCATGACCATGCCCGCAATGGCGCGTATGGCACGGGGCGGCAGGTCGGTGTCGGTGCGCGCGGGCGCGGCATCCGCGGGCGGGCGCACCAGCAGCAGGCGCACGCTGTCCAGCAGGGGGCGGCCCATGCGCAGCACGGTCCATATCGCCGCCACCCCGATCAGGCCAACACCCACGAAGCGGGCCTTTTGCTGCCACAGTACCTGCGCGAACGCCCCCGGCGCCAGCCCGGCGGGGCGGGGTGTAAGCTGCGCCAGGACGGGAATCAGCACTTCCCACGTCAGCAGCGCGCCCAGCAGCATGGCCAGCCCGCCTTCCAGTCCGACCAGATAGCCCGCGCCCAGCAGGGCCGGTGAAAACCCCATCGAAAGCCGGAAGGCCGTCCCGCCAATGACGGCGGTCGCGGTCAGGCCGTTGCCCAGCAGCCGCAGCCCGGTGGAGACAAAGGTGAGGACGGCCGCCAGCACGCTGCCCTGCAGCAGGGCGCGGATGCTGCCCGTATCCTCCCGCGCGGCGCCCGCGCGCAGGATCTCGGCGGCGGCAACCCCTTCGGGAAAGGGCAGGGTGGCATCCCGCAGCATGACCCGGCGCAGGGGGATGGTGAACAGGACCCCCGTCATGCCGCCCGCCGCCGTGAGCACGGCGGCCTGCATGAAGGGAAAGCGCTGCCAGAACCCGCCCATGAGCAGCGCGGGCAGGCTTGCGAACACGCAGGCCAGCGTGCCGGCGGCCGAGGCCTGGGTCTGGACCAGGTTGTTTTCCGCTATCGTGCCGCCCCCCAGTGCCCGCAGTACCGCCATGGAAATGACGGCGGCGGGAATGGACGTGGCGATGGTCAGGCCGATCCGCAGCCCGAGATAGATGTTGGACGCGGTAAAGACGACGGTGATCAGCGCGCCGATCACGATGCCGCGCCATGTCAGTTCACGCGGGGCGGGGGACGGGGCCACGGGCTGCCTTACATCTTGTGGAAGGTGGGCATCACAAGATGCGCGCGGTTGAAGTCAAGCTGCGCCTTGGTGAGCTGGAAGCCGATCTCGAGATGGTACTGGTCGCTGTGGATATGCCTTGATACGGGCAGGGTGATGGGAATGTTGCTGGTATGGGTCAGGTCCTGCATGCGCCCGTCCTCGAACGAGACATGGGCCACGAATTCCTTCTTGCTCTTGATCTCGCCATTGAACACCACGGCCACGAAATACGGGATGTTGACGAAATCCACCTTCGAGGCCGGTCCGCGCTCGACATGCAGCCCGATCTTCATGTTGGTCATGACGGTGCGGTGCTCCCCTGCCTCGCACGAGCCCACGACACGCGTCAGGCTGGCGCGCGCCACCAGGTGGGTGATGTCATGGTCGGTGCCGGAATACTGGTAATAATCCGCTGCCTCGCCGGGAATTTCCACCACGGGGCAGGCTGGGGCGAAATCGATCGAATCGGATTCGCCACTGCAGGCGGCCAGCAGGGGCAGGCTGGCCAGCGCGCAGAATTTCAGGGCGGTACGCCGCAGGCGCGGCAGCGGAAGGGCAGGAAGCATGCAGGTATTCCGGGTAGGTCAGGTGTGGAGGAAATCCCGCCGGAAGCGGCGCGGGCAATGGCGGACAGGGTGACGGGGGAGGACAGGCATGGCACAATACGTTAGGCTGAACGGGAAAATGGCTTGCGCCATTGCCGTGGTTTGCGTAGGGCCGGGACCATCGCACGGGATCCCGGCGCCCGGACTCTAGCAGATCGCGGCCCGTATCCTATACCGCCCGCCGGATGTTTGGGGAACACCATGCCCGACCAGATGATCAGTACGCCCGATACCACCACCCCCGCCGATGCACCGCCGCGTGTGCTCAAGGTACTGCTTGCAGGCCCGCGCGGGTTCTGCGCAGGGGTCGATCGTGCCATCCGTGTTGTGGAGGAAGCGATCCGCCGCTACGGCGCGCCGGTCTATGTCCGCCATGAAATCGTCCATAACCGCACCGTGGTCGAGGCGCTTGAGGCGCAGGGCGCGATCTTTGTCGAGGAACTTGATGAAGTGCCCGCCGATGGCCAGGTCGTCTTTTCCGCCCATGGCGTGCCCAAGACCGTCCCGGCCGAAGCCGAGCGCCGCAACCTGCTGTACCTGGACGCGACCTGCCCGCTGGTGTCCAAGGTGCACCGTGAGGCCGAGCGCCACTTTGCCGATGGTGGCCCCGAGAGCCGCCATATCCTGATGATCGGCCATGCGGGCCACCCGGAGGTGGTGGGCACGATGGGCCAGCTGCCCAACGGGGCCGTGACCCTGATCAACGATGCGGAGGAAGCCCGCACCGTCCAGCCCGCCGACCCGACACGGCTGGCCTTCATCACCCAGACCACCCTTTCGGTCGATGACACGGCGGAAATCGTGGAGATCCTGCGTGAGCGCTTCCCCCTGATCGAGGGACCGCGGCGCGAGGATATCTGCTACGCCACCACCAACCGGCAGGAAGCGGTCAAGGCGATCGCACCGGGCTGTGACCTGGTGATCGTGATCGGTTCGCCCAACTCCTCCAACTCGCAGCGCCTGCGGGAAGTGGCCGAGCGTTCGGGTGCCCCGCGCGCCCTGCTGGTGCCGCGCCTGAACGCGCTGGACTGGTCGGCGCTGGACGGAGTCGCCACCCTGGGCATCACGGCGGGCGCATCCGCCCCCGAATCGCTGGTGCAGGAAATGGTGGCCGCCCTGGCCAAGCGCTTCACGCTCGAGATCGAGGAAATCACCGTGAAGGAAGAAAACGTGGCCTTCCGCCTGCCGGCGCCGCTGGGCTGATCCGTACCGTTCCATGGCAGTCTATACCGAAGTGCCGGACGATGCGCTGGCGGCGTTTCTCGAAGGCTACGACATCGGCAGGCCCGTTTCCTGCCGCGGCATTGCGGAAGGTGTGGAGAACAGCAATTTCTTGCTCAGGACCACACGGGCCACCTTCATCCTGACGCTGTACGAGCGGCGGGTGAACCCGGATGAACTGCCATGGTTCCTGGGGCTCATGCAGTATCTGGCGGCGCGTGGCCTGTCGTGCCCGCTGCCGGTGGCCGACCGGCAGGGGCGCACCCTGCGCACCCTGTCGGGCCGGCCCGCCGCCATCACCACCTTCCTGCCCGGCGGGTGGTCCCCGCAGATAGATGTGGATCGCTGCGCCCAGGTGGGCGCCGCCATGGCGCGCCTGCACCTGCTGGGTGAGGGATACGTGGCCGAGCGCCCCAATTCCATGGGGCCGCGGGCCTGGCCCGACCTGCTTGATGCCTGCCGCGCGGGGGGGGAGGCGGTGCGTCCCGGCCTTGTGCGGGAAATCGGGACGGTGCTGGCCCGCGTGCTGCCCGCATGGCCGGGGGTGGGTGGGAACCCCACCCTGCCGCGCGGGCAGATCCATGCCGACCTGTTTCCCGATAACGTCTTTTTCCGCGATGGCAGGCTGTCGGGCATGATCGATTTCTACTTCGCCTGCACCGACTGGTATGCCTACGATCTGGCGATCACCCTCAATGCATGGTGCTTTGACGCCAGCCAGCGTTTCCTGCCCGTGCATGCCACGGCCATGGTGGATGCCTACCGCCGCGTGCGCCCGCTGGAAGCGGCGGAGGACGCGGCCCTTGCCACGCTGGCCACGGGGGCGGCCCTCCGGTTCACGCTCACGCGGCTGTATGACTGGATCCATACCCCGCCCGATGCGCTGGTCACGCGCAAGGACCCGCTGGATTATGCGGCGCGCATGGCGTTCTGCGCCAGCCGCATGGGCGGGCCGTTTCTGCCATGAGCAACGAAGGGGTTACGGTCGTGGAGGATACGGCGCAGGCGGCAGGCAGTGCCACGGCCAGCGCGCCAGACGGTGTGCCCGACGGCACGGCCGTGGTCGAGATCTGGACCGATGGCGGCTGCAAGCCCAATCCCGGCCCCGGTGGCTGGGCCGCCCTGCTGTGCTACCGGGGGCAGGAGCGTGAACTTTCGGGTGGCGAGGCGGAAACAACCAACAACCGCATGGAACTGACGGCGGCGGCCGAGGCGCTGGAGGCGCTCAAACGCCCCTGCCGCGTGGTGCTGCATACCGACAGTGAATACGTGCGCAACGGCATCACGCGCTGGAGCACGGGCTGGGTGCGGCGCAAGTGGCGCAATGCATCGGGTGACCCGGTGGCCAACATGGATTTGTGGCGCAGGCTGCTTGAAATCAGCGCGCGGCACGAAATTGAATGGAAATGGGTGCGCGGCCATTCCGGTAACGTGAATAACGAGCGCGTGGACCAGATGGCCACCGCCGCGCGTGATGCGCTGGGTATCGCCTACCCCAGACGCACGAGGAAATGAGTCCCCGGCCACCCGCCATCCGGCCTGAAGGCGTGGGGCCGGATTTTGGGGATGCCCCCCTGTTTCGGGGGCTGGATCTGGACATTGTGGCCGGGTGCCTCACTGTCCTGCCGGGTGCCAGCGGGGCGGGCCGGACAGTGCTGCCGCGCAGGATCGGGGGCTGGCCCGGCCGGATCACGGGCGCATCAGGGCGGGCGACGGCCTGTGCCAGACGGAGCGGGGCCAGATGGGCCTTGCCCGCATCATGAATGCCGCGCGCTGGCAGGTCCTGACTTCATGGGTTGCCTGCCCCAGCCCTCCCTTGCCTCACGCCTGCGTATGGCCCCCGTCATCGCTCCCATCGGCACGGTGGTGGGGGAATGGGTGGGTGGCCTCCTCCGCTCTGGGCTTCCGCATGCAGACGGGCAATATCCGCTTCCAGACCGAACTCATGTTCGCCGTGCCGCCCGTGCTGGCGGCCGTGGCCCTGCGGTGGGGGCGGCTGCTGGCGCGCGCTTTACCGGCAGCCCCCGCATGCGGATATTGACTGAACTGTTGTAACACGCCACCACCACTGACGCGCGCAACCCAAGCCAAGGACAGGAAACCCATGACCCGCCCCATCATTCTGGATCTGACCGCCGATGCGCAGGGCATGGTGGCGCTGCTGGTGGCCCTTCAGGTACCTGATCATGTCCGGCCGGTGCTGGTGCTGTTCAGTGGGCGGGCCACGCAGGTGGACGTGGCCATGGCGCATGCGCGCGACCTGCTGCGGGCTTGCGGGCTGGGGGATGTGCCGGTGCGGGCCGGCTGTCCCGGCGCGCTGGTGCAGACGGATGGCGTGGCGCATGACCTGCCGCCGGGCAATGACGGGCTGGGGGCGGCCCATCTGGTCCAGGCCATACGGGCCTGCCCGCAGCATGGTGCCACGGTGTGCTGTTCCGGCCCGCTGACCACGCTGGCGCTGGCACTGGTGCAGGCGCCCGATGTGGGCGCGCACCTGCATGGGGTGATTTTCAGCGGCGGGGCTTTCCATACGCGTGGCAATGCCACGACGGTGGCCGAGCGCAATGTCGCGGCCGACCCGGAGGCGGCCGCCACCGTCCTTGCCGCCGGCGTGCCGGTGACCATCGTGCCGCTTGGCTGCACGGATCGGCTGAAGGCGGATGCGGTGTGGATGGAACAGATCGCCCCCATGGGTGCCAATCCCGCCACCCTGGCGGCGCGGGTGCATGCGGAACTGGCGGCGGCGCGCAACGGCGGCGCGCGTGGCGGCGGGGTTGATATCAGCCTTGCCGCGGTCGCCCCGCTGCTGGCGCTGCTTGGCCCCGGTATTTTCCAGGGGCATCTGGCGCATGTGGATGTCGAGTGCATGGGCACCCATACGCGCGGCATGACGGTGGTGGCGCACGGGGCGGGGCAGCCCAACGCGCTGGTGCTGGAAAGCCTGTCGGTGGAGGCGGCGCGTGGCATCCTGCGCGACCTGCTGCTGCTGGCCGCGAAATAGGGCTGGCCGGGCGCCACGGGGGCGGAAAAACGGGGGGACAGGGTGCAAAGTTGCGCCACGGGTGATCATGATGGTTGCAGAAGCGGCGTGACCTCCAGTATTGGTCCCGGCATTCCGGTGCGCCTGCGGGTGCTGATTTTGAGAACTGTGATGCGTGTGGCGGCGCGGAGGTCTTGTGTATGGATCGGTCTGCAACATCCCCTTCAACCCTGACAGGGGGGGCAAGGGGGAATGGCGATGCCATATTCACCACCATTGTCCGCAGTGCCGCCATCCTGATCCTGCTGGGGCTGGGCGGCATGGTCGTGGTCATGGCGTGGGGGGCGCGCGGGGCGTTCGCAACCTTCGGGCCGGGCTTCGTGCTGGGCACCGCGTGGAATCCGGTCACGCAGCATTTTGGCGCCGCCGCCCCCGTGTTCGGCACGCTGGTCACCGCGCTGCTGGCCATCATGCTGGCCGTGCCGCTGGCCTTCGGCATTGCGGTGTGGCTGACCGAAATCGCGCCCGCGCGCATTGCGGGCACGATCGGCACGCTGATCCAGCTTCTGGCCGCCGTGCCCTCCATCATCTTCGGCATGTGGGGGTTTGCGGTGCTGGTGCCGTTCATGGCGCATTACGTGGAACCGCTGGCCAGTCACACGCTGGGGCGCGTGCCCGGCATTGGCGTGATGTTCCGTGGCGCGCCATACGGCACGGGCTTCCTGACCGGCGGCATGATCCTGGCGGTCATGGTTACGCCGTTCATTTCCGCCGTGATGCGTGATGTCTTCCTGTCCATGCCCGCCGTGCTGAAGGAAAGTGCTTACGGGCTGGGCATGACGCGGTGGGAGGTTGTCCGCCGCATCATCCTGCCGTGGTCACGTTCATCCGTTGTGGGGGGCGTGATGCTGGGTCTGGGCCGCGCGCTGGGGGAGACGATGGCCATTACCTTCGTCATTGGCAACGCCAACCATATCGGCTGGTCGCTGTTCTCGCCGGGCAACACCATTGCCTCGCTCATTGCGCTGGAATTCCCGGAAAGTGCCGTGGGCAGCCTGAAATTCTCATCACTCATGGCCGCGGGTTTCCTGCTCATGCTCATTTCCCTTGGCACGCTGGTGTGCTCGCGCCTCCTGCTGCGTACCGGCAGGGTGGGCTGAACCATGGCAGTCCGGGATCGTGACGTGACGGACGCGGCCGCCGCCGCCGCGCGCTGGCAGGGCAACAGCCTGTCGGACATGCGCAGGCGCATGGTGGACCGGGTTGCGACGGGGCTGTGCTGGCTGGCCACCGTGCTGGTACTGCTCATGCTGTTTTCCATCCTGTTCGTGCTGGTGCGCAATGGCATCGGCGGCCTGCGCTGGGCTACGCTGGTGCATGTCACGGCCCCGCCGGGGCAGGGCGGCGGGCTGGCCAATGCCATTGCCGGCAGCCTGATCCAGACGGGCCTTGCGGTGCTGATCGGCGCGCCCGTCGGGCTGCTGGTGGGCATCTATCTTGCCGAGTTCACGGCAACGGACGGGCGGCTGATCAATCTGGTGCGCTTTGTATCCGACCTGCTGCTTTCGGCCCCGTCCATCCTGGTCGGGCTGTTCATCTACATGATCGTGGTGGTGCCAACGGGGCATTTCTCGGGCATGGCGGGGGCGCTGGCGCTGTCGATGCTGGTGGTGCCGGTGGTGGTGCGCACGACCGAGGACATGCTGCGCCTTGTGCCGCTGTCCATGCGCGAGGCGGCGATCGCGCTGGGCGCGCCCCGCTGGCGGGTCATCGTAATGGTCTGCCTGCGTGCGGCGCGGGACGGGGTGGCGACGGGCATCCTGCTGGCGCTGGCCCGTGTCTCGGGCGAGACGGCGCCGCTGCTGTTCACCTCGCTTGGCAACATGAACTGGTCGGTCTCGCCCGCCGTGCCCATGGCCAGCCTGCCGGTCACCATCTATCAGTACGCGGGGGCGGCGTATGATGACTGGACGGCGCTGGCCTGGACGGGCGCGCTGCTGATTACGGCAGGTATCCTCATGATAAACATAACCGTAAGGCTGGGGCTGGGACGGAACAGGAAATGAACATGACAGCGGTGGAAAAAAGCCCCGTTCCCACGGCCATATCGGTCCGTGACCTGAATTTCTACTACGGCGCGAACCATGCGCTCAGGAACATCTCGATCGACTTCCCGCAGGGGCAGGTCACGGGCATGATCGGGCCTTCGGGCTGTGGCAAGTCCACGCTGCTGCGTGTGCTCAACCGGATGTATGACCTCTATCCCGGCCAGCGCGCGACGGGAGAGGTGATTTTCGATGGCTGCAACATCCTTGGTCCCAGGGTGAACCTGAACGTGCTGCGCGCGCGCGTGGGCATGGTGTTCCAGAAGCCCACGCCGTTCCCCATGTCGATCTATGACAACATCGCTTTTGGCGTGCGCCTCCACGAACGCCTGGACCGCGCGGCAATGGATGCGCGGGTGGAGGACGTGCTGCGTCGTGTGGCCCTGTGGCCGGAGGTACGTGACCGGCTGCGCGATTCGGCGGGCGCGCTGTCGGGTGGCCAGCAGCAGCGGCTGTGCATTGCCCGCACCATCGCCACCCGCCCCGAAGTGGTGCTGCTTGATGAGCCGACCAGTGCGCTGGACCCTGTCTCCACCGCCCGGATCGAGGAACTGCTGGATGAACTGAAGGCCGATTTCACCATCGCCATCGTGACCCACAACCTCCAGCAGGCGGCGCGCTGTGCCGATCAGGTCGCGTTTTTCTATATGGGGGAGGTGGTGGAGGTGGACAGCGCCGACCGCATGTTCACCGCCCCGCGTGAAAAACGCACGCAGGACTACATCACCGGCCGCTTTGGCTGAGGGGCGGTGCTCCTTACATTTTGTAGCAAGTTTGGCCACATTGGAACGCCGGGTCTGTTGTAGCGTTGCGTTTGCAGGCCTTGCATGACCATCCTGAGGCATGCAGGGTAGAGAACGAGTTATAACAGGAGTAGACTTGGTTCCCATGATGAAGAAAATGATCCTGGCCGCCGCTGTCGCCGGTAGTCTCGCAAGCCTCTCCGGGCAGGCGCTTGCCGCCCATCACGCGCCCCCGCCGCCGCCGGGCTGCAATGGTGGCATGGGTGGACCCGGCGGGTTCGGTGGCATGCCCTTCCTGGGGAACGTGCAGCTGACCGCGGCCCAGCACAAGAAGCTGAAGGCCATCCTGCAGGACAGCCACCCCGATTTCCGTGCCGACATGGACAAGGAGCACCAGCTTCACAAGCAGATCCAGGACCTGCTGGCCACGCCGGGCAAGGTTGATGAGTCCCAGATCGTTGGCCTGCAGCAGCAGATCACCGCGATGCATCAGCAGCATGAGGCCGCCCGCCTGCAGACCGCGATCCGCATCCACGACATCCTGACCACCGATCAGCTGAACCAGATCCGTGACACCCAGGACAAGATCGACAGCCTGCACCAGCAGCTGCGCGCGCTGACCGCGCCGCCGCCGCCGCCGGAAGACGGCAAGAAATAAGACCTGCCCCCGCTGCGTGCGGGACCAGGGTGTGAAAGGCGGCTGCGGGACCCTCTCCCGCAGCCGTTTTTTCATGCCCGTGCGCGCAAGGCTTGACAGGGCGGGACAGGGCGCGATACATCCGCCCGACAATCAGGCACGTCACTTCGCGAGGGTTCGCGCAGTGGCGCGTCCTCTTTTGGGGAAATACGTTGTTCGAGACGCTCTCAGGCAAGCTTTCCGGTGTGTTCGATGGCCTTGCCAAGCGCGGGGCCCTGTCGGAAGCGGATGTTACGGAAGCCATGCGCGAAGTGCGTCTGGCCATGCTGGACGCCGACGTGGCGCTGCCTGTCGTCAAGGATTTCGTCAGCAAGGTCCGTGAACGTGCCGTGGGGCATGAGGTGCTGGACAGCATCTCCCCCGGTCAGGCCGTGGCCAAGATCGTCAACGATGCACTGATTGACGCACTGGGCGGCGCGGGGGCCGTGCCCCTCAACCTGAATGCCGCCCCGCCGGTGCCGATCCTGATGGTGGGCCTGCAGGGTTCGGGCAAGACCACCACGTCGGGCAAGATCGCGCGCCGCCTGGCGCAGCGTGAGCGCAAGAAGGTGCTGCTGGCCAGCCTGGATACCCAGCGCCCCGCCGCCCAGCTGCAGCTGGCCCAGCTGGCCGAGCGCGCGGGTGTGGCGTCGCTGCCCATCATCGCGGGGCAGACCCCGGTCCAGATCGCCCAGCGCGCGATGGATACCGGGCGGCGGGAAGGGTATGACATCGTCATACTGGATACCGCCGGCCGCCTGTCGATCGATGAAGCCCTGATGGATGAGGTCCGCGCCATCCGCGCCGAGACCGATCCGGCTGAAACCCTGCTGGTCGTCGATGCCATGACCGGGCAGGACGCGGTCAACACCGCCAAGGCTTTCAACGAGGCGGTGGGCGTGACCGGCGTGGTCATGACCCGTATGGATGGCGATGCCCGTGGTGGTGCCGCCCTGTCCATGCGTGCCATTACGGGTGCTCCGATCAAGCTGACCGGCTCGGGCGAGAAGCTGGACGCTCTGGAGGAATTCCACCCCGAGCGTGTGGCCGGCCGCATCCTTGGCCTGGGCGACATTGCCGGGCTGGTGGAGAAGGCCGCCGATACCCTGGATCATGAGGAAAGCGAGAAGCTTGCCCTCAAGATGATGCAGGGCAAGTTCGATCTTGATGATTACGCGGCCCAGATCCGCCAGATCAACAAGATGGGGTCCATTTCCGGCATCCTTGGCATGCTGCCCGGCATGGGCAAGCTGAAGGATGCGCTGGGGGACAAGGAGCTTGATACCTCCGTCCTCAAGCGCCATCAGGCCATCATTTCATCCATGACCCGCAAGGAGCGGCGCACGCCCTCCATCATCAAGGCATCGCGCAAGAAGCGCATCGCCGCCGGGTCCGGTACCACCGTGCAGGAGATCAACCGTCTGCTCAAGCAGTATGACGCGATGGCTTCCATGATGAAGCGGTTCAGCAAGCTGGGCGTAAAGGGACTGATGCGTCAGGGCCTGTCCGCGCTCATGCCCAATGGGGGGCGTCCCCCCGGCGGTGGCGGACGTCCGCCCTTTGGCTGAACCCGACGTCCTTCCTGTTTCCTTTTGTCCTTTTACTGTCTGGAGAATGCTTAAATGAGCCTCAAGATCCGTCTCGCCCGCGCTGGCGCGAAGAAGCGCCCCTACTACCACATCGTTGTTGCCGACAGCCGCTCCCCGCGTGACGGCCGCTTCATCGAGCGCGTCGGTTCCTACAACCCCATGCTACCCTCTGACCACGCCGACCGCGTGCGCCTGGTGGCCGAGCGCATCACCCACTGGCTGTCCAACGGCGCGCTGCCGACCGACCGCGTGGCCCGCTTCCTGGGCAACGCCGGCCTGGCGCCGAAGCCGACCTGGAACGAGCAGCCCAAGAAGTCCGCGCCCAAGAAGCGCGCGCAGGAACGTGCTGCTGCCGCCGCCGCGGCTGCCGCGGCGTAAGCCTGCTGGCGCGATAGACAGGCAGGAAAGGCAGGCAGTCATCCCATGAACCGCGATCATGTCCTGATGGGTGTGGTGGGTCGTCCGCATGGCGTGCGGGGGCTTGTGCATGTGCACAGCTACACCGCCGTGCCGGAGGACCTGGCCACCTATGACGGGCTGGTCGATGACCAGGGACGGCCGTGGCGGCTGTCATGGCACGGCACTGGCATCGCCCGCCTGCATGACGCGGCGGGCCAGGCCATCGATAGCCGTGAAGCCGCCCGGCAGTTGGTCAACCGCAAGCTGTACGTGCCGCGCGCCAGCCTGCCCGCACCCGATGAGGACGAATTCTACTTCGCCGATCTGGTCGGGCTGGAAGCGCGTGAACAGGGCACGGACCGCGTGCTGGGCCGTGTGGGCGCCGTGCATGACTATGGGGCGGGGACCAGCCTTGAGATCAATGGGGCGGGGGGCAGTCTCCTGCTGCCGTTCACCCGGGCCTGCGTGCCGGTGGTGAACGTACGGGGCGGATGGATTGACATCTGCCTGCCCGATGAGATCGAGGTGCCCGTGACGTGCTTTCCCGGCACGGCAGGGCAGGAGTCCGCGCCATGACCTGGCAGGCAACGGCGCTGACGCTGTTTCCCGACATGTTCCCCGGCGTTCTGGGGCATTCGCTGGCCGGGCGCGCGCTGGAGCGCGGCATCTGGTCACTGGATGCGCGTGACATGCGGGCCTACGGGCTGGGGCGGCACCGGGTTGTGGATGATACGCCGTTTGGCGGCGGGGCCGGCATGGTCATGCGCCCCGATGTCGTGGCGAGCGCCATTGCCGATATTGACCTGGCGGGGCGACCGCTGGTCTATCCCACGCCACGCGGGCGGCGGCTGATGCAGGCGGATGTCCGCCGGTATGCGGCGGGTCCGGGTGTTGTGGTGCTGTGCGGGCGGTACGAAGGGGTGGATGAGCGCGTGCTCGAAGCCTCGGGTGCTGAACAGGTCTCGATAGGGGATTATGTCCTGTCGGGCGGGGAAGTGGCGGCGACGGTGCTGCTTGATGCCTGCGTGCGGCTGCTGCCGGGCGTGATGGGATCGGGTGAAAGTGCGGTCGAGGAAAGCTTTTCCGACGGTCTGCTTGAATATCCGCTTTATACCAGGCCGGCACAATGGGACGGGCGCGATGTGCCCGAGGTCCTGCTGTCCGGTCATCATGCCGCGATCGCCACATGGCGCCGCGCGGCATCCGAGACGGTGACGCAGGCGCGTCGGCCGGACCTGTGGGCCGCCTACCGGGCGGGTGCGGGTCAAGACATTTCCCGGGCCGCAGGCACCCGTGCCGACGCGGACCGGCTGAACTGAACATGAAATCCTATCGAACGAGGACCGGATCATGAACATCATCCAGAAATACGAGGCGGAAGAGATCGCCCGCCTGACCGCCAAGCGCGCGGTGCCGGAATTCGCACCGGGTGACACCGTGCGCGTTGGCGTGGAAGTGGTCGAAGGCACCCGCAAGCGCGTGCAGAACTACGAAGGCGTTGTGATCGCCCGCTCCAACAAGGGCCTGAACAGCAACTTCACCGTGCGCAAGATTTCCAACGGTGAGGGCGTGGAGCGTGTGTTCCCGCTGTATTCCCCCACCATTGCCGAAATCGCGGTTGTGCGCCGTGGTGTTGTCCGCCGCGCGAAGCTGTATTACCTGCGTGGCCGTCGCGGCAAGTCCGCCCGTATTGCCGAGCGCAAGCGTGAAGTGGCGGCACCCGCCGCGACCGCCGCAGCCGAGTAAGACGCCGACCCTTCGCCCGTTTCCCCCCATCATGGCGGAAACGGGCGAACCGTTTTTTACCTGAGAATTCGTGGCTGCCCGTTGCGTGCGTATCCGGCGCGTGATGGCGGCCTGTTTCCGTCCGGGAAAGGATATACGATGGCCCCGCGCACACTGTTCGACAAGATATGGGATAGCCATGTGGTCGAAACCCTTCCGGACAGCACGGCCATCCTTTATATCGACCGGCACCTCGTGCATGAGGTGACCAGCCCGCAGGCCTTCGAGGGCCTGCGCCTGAGCGGCCGCCGCCTGCGCCATCCGGATGCGACGATCGCGGTGGTGGACCACAACGTGCCCACGTCCGACCGTACCCTGCCGATTACGGAAGCCGACAGCCGCAACCAGATCGAGACGCTGGAACGCAACGTGAAGGAATTCGGCGTGCCGTATTTCCCGCTGCTTTCCGCGCGGCAGGGTATCGTGCATGTGGTGGGGCCGGAGCAGGGTATCTCGCTGCCGGGCATGACCATCGTCTGTGGCGACAGCCATACCTCCACCCACGGCGCGCTGGGTGCGCTGGCCTTCGGCATCGGCACGTCCGAGGTCGAGCATGTGATGGCCACCCAGACCATCCTGCAGAAACCGGCGAAGAACATGAAGGTGGTGGTCGAGGGCCAGGTCGGTCCCGGCGTGACCGCCAAGGACATCATGCTGGCCATCATCGGCCATATCGGCACTGCGGGCGGTACGGGCCATGTGATCGAATTCGCCGGTTCCGCCATCCGTGACCTGGACATGGCGGGCCGCATGACGGTGTGCAACATGTCAATCGAGGCCGGTGCTCGCGCGGGACTGGTGGCGCCGGACGAGACGACGTTCGAATACGTACGCGGCCGTCCCTTTGCCCCCAGGGGCGTCGCGTTTGACGAGGCCGTTGCCTACTGGAAGACGCTGGCATCGGACGAGGGCGCCCATTACGACCGCGTGGTGGAACTGCGGGCCGAAGACATCACCCCCGTGCTGACATGGGGCACCAGCCCCGAGACCGTCATCCCCGTCACCGGCACGGTGCCCGATCCCGCCACGGAATCCGATCCGTCGCGCCGCGCGCAGATGCAGCGCATGCTGGACTACATGGGGCTGGAAGCCGGCCAGAAGATCGCGGGCACGCCGGTTGATGTCGTGTTCATCGGCTCCTGCACCAACAGCCGGATCGAGGACCTGCGGGCCGCTGCCGCCATCGCGGCAGGACGCAGGGTCGCCCCCGGCGTGCGCGCGATGATCGTGCCCGGCTCGGGCATTGTGAAAGCGCAGGCGGAAGAGGAAGGGCTGGACAAGGTTTTCCTTGATGCGGGTTTTGAATGGCGCGAGGCCGGATGTTCCATGTGCCTGGGCATGAACCCCGACCGGCTGACGCCGGGCCAGCGCTGTGCCTCCACCTCCAACCGTAATTTTGAAGGCAGGCAGGGCCCCGGCGGGCGCACGCACCTGCTGTCCCCCGCCATGGCGGCGGCGGCGGCCGTGACCGGAACCCTGACCGATGTGCGGGAGCTGATCTGACAATGGATAAATTCACTGTCCTTACGGCCGTCGCGGCCCCCCTGCCGGAAGAAAACATCGATACCGACAAGATCATTCCGGCGCGCTTCCTCAAGACCACAAAGCGCTCCGGGCTGGGCGTGCATGCGTTCGACAACATGCGCTACCGGCCCGATGGTTCGGAAAACCCGGATTTCGTGCTCAATCAGGAACCCTACCGCAAGGCCGGGATTCTGATCACATATGACAATCTTGGCTGCGGTTCTTCACGCGAGCACGCGCCCTGGGCGCTGCTGGATTTTGGCATCCGCTGCGTGATCGCGCCGTCCTTCGCCGATATTTTTAACAATAACTGCTTCAAGAACGGCATCCTGCCCATCGCCCTGCCGCGCGCGGTCTGCACGCAGCTGATGGAAGATGCCCGCATGGGCGGGAACGCGCGGCTGACGATCGACCTGCCCCGGCAGGTTGTCGTGCGCCCCGATGGCAGCGAAGTGCCCTTCGAGGTTGACCCCCTGCGCAAGAAGCTGCTGCTGGAGGGGCTGGATGATATTGGCCAGACCCTGCAGCACGAAAAGTCGATCACCGCGTTCGAGGACCGCCGCGCCAGGGCGCAGCCGTGGATTCCCCGCATTGTCCTTGACTGAACGGGCCGGGTGGCTTCGTGCTGCCCGCCCTGCGGGAAAAATCATTTAACAAACCGATTATCCGGATGGGAAACGTCATGTCCGCACCCAAGAAACTCCTGATCCTGCCTGGCGATGGCATTGGCCCCGAGATCATGCAGCAGGTCCGGCGCATCATGGACTGGATGGCGCAGGCGCGCGGCGTCCGTTTTGACGTAAGCGAGGACCTGGTGGGGGGCGCGTCGCTGGCGGTGCATGGCCAGCCGATTACCCAGCAGGTGATTGATGCGGCGCGGGCCGCGGATGCGGTGCTGTTCGGCTCGGTGGGGGATCCGAAATGGGCATCGGCGGGGTTTGACCGCCGGCCCGAGATTGCAATTCTCAAGCTGCGGCAGGAACTGGGGCTGTTCGCCAACCTGCGCCCGGCCAAGGTGTTCGATTCGCTGGTCGATTCCAGTACGCTCAAGCCCGATGTCATTCGCGGGCTGGACATCATGATCGTGCGCGAGACGGTGGGCGGCATCTATTTCGGCACGCCGCGCGGCATCGAGACCCTGCCGGACGGTTCGCGCCGGGGCATCAACACCGAAGTCTACACCACGGCGGAAATCGAGCGCGTGGCCCGTGTGGCCTTCGAACTGGCCCGCAAGCGTGACAACCGCGTGTGCTCGGTCGAGAAGTGCAACGTGATGGAAAGCGGCCTGCTGTGGAAGGAAGTCGTGACCGACCTGCATGCGCGTGAATACGGGGATGTGGAACTGAGCCACATGCTGGCCGACAACTGCGCGATGCAGATGGTACGCAATCCGCGCCAGTTTGATGTGATCGTGACCGGCAACCTGTTCGGTGACCTGCTGTCCGACCTGGCATCCATGCTGACGGGCAGCCTGGGCATGCTGCCTTCGGCAACGCTGGGGGCAAGGGGGGGCGATGGCCGCCTGCCCGCGCTGTACGAGCCGATCCATGGCAGCGCGCCGGACATTGCGGGGCAGGGCAAGGCGAATCCGCTGGCGCAGATCCTCTCCTTCGCCATGCTGCTGCGCTATTCCTTCGACATGCAGGCGGATGCCGCACTGATCGAGGCCGCGGTTTCCAACGTGCTGGACAAGGGACTGCGCACGCCCGACATCATGAGTGCGGGCAGGACGGAAGTGAACACCGATGGCATGGGCACCGCCGTGGTGGCCGAACTGGAACGCCTGAACAAGGCGGCCTGAAAGCTACGGGCTTTCCGTTCTGTGTCAGAAGGGCCGGCATGGCGCACATGCCGGCCTTTTTTGTCTTGATAGATAATAATAAAAGTTTTCGGGCGTCGCCTTTTTTCCAAAAGGCGGCGTTTTTCGAAGCTTTTTGAAAAAAGCTTCACCAAGAACGTCTTGATGATGTGCCGGATGCCTCAAAGACCGGGCTTGAGCACGTAGCCCTTGCCGCGCACGGTCTGCAGGTAGCGCGGCTCCTTCGGGTCCGGCTCGATGCGGCGGCGCAGGCGGGTGACCTGCACATCCACCGCGCGCTCCCCGATTTCCTCCATGTCCAGTGTCGCCGCGATATCGGTGCGCGACAGGATCTCGTTCGGGTGGCGGGCCAGGACCGAAAGCAGCGCCGACTCGCCGCCCGTCAGGTGTACGATTTCCCCCGCATTGGACAGCAGGCCGCGTACCGGGTCGAATTCCAGCGCCCCCAGCCGCACGATCCGCAGGTTGCTGCTGGGCGCGGGGGGGACGAACCGTCGCAGATGCGCCTTGAGCCGCAGCAGCAGCTCACGCGGTTCGAACGGTTTGGCCAGATAGTCATCGGCCCCGGCTTCCAGCCCGATGATCCGGTCTTCCGGTTCACCACGCGCGGTCAGCAGCAGGATGGGGAAATCATGGTTCTCCCGGCGCAGTTCCCGTGTCAGTTCCAGCCCGTTTTCCCCCGGCATGGTAATGTCCAGTACCAGCGCGTCAGGCTGCATGAAGCCCAGCACCTGACGCGCTTCCTGCGCGGAGGAGGCTGCGCTGACGCGAAAGCCCTGTTCGCTCAGATAGCGTTGCAGCAGGCGGCGCAGGCGGGGATCATCATCCACCACCACCACATGGGCATCCACGATCATGCTGTCACGGGGGGAGGAGGCGTCGCAGGCCGTCTGGATCATGGAGTACTCCGGTCGGGAGGGGGAAGAGCACCGGCAGACAGGCCGGGGCCATCGGATTCATCTATCAACCCGCGCATGACACGGCGAAAACCGTCAACCGCCTTGCCGCCCGCATTGCGGTACACCCGCAGGAGTACGTCACGTTGCAGGGAAAAAAGCCGGTTTTCAATCTCCATCCCGCGCGTGGTCAGGTAAAGCTGCCGCCGCCTGCGGTCCTGTGGCGCGGTCTGCTGGCGGAGCAGCCCCAGCGCCAGCAGTTCACCCAGCGCGCGGTTCAGGCTCTGCTTGGTGATGCCCAGCAGGCCCAGCAGGCCACCGACCGCCAGCCCGGGCTGAAGGGCGATGGCCTGCATGATACGGTAATGCGCGTGCCCCAGGCCAAGGGCCTGCAGTTCCTCGTCTATCAGCGCGTTGAAGGCGCGGCAGGCCAGCATGAGCAGGTCCTGCGCCTGACGCATGTCCTCGTCGCGCAGGAAGAGCAGTTCCACCCCGGCCCCCGTGGGCGCGGTGCGGATGGGGGGCGGACGGGGCGGGGCCATGGGGTATGCCTGCTGTGTTCAGGCAATGCGGCCGGTCAGCCGGTTGCGCAGCCGGGTGATGCGCCCGACATCGGCCAGGCGGCGGTCAAGGAATGCCTCCACCGATGCGGGATTGCCCCCGCGTGCAAGCCAGAACAGCAGGGTGGAAACATAGACGCCACTGAGCGTGACGCGCTTGGTCAGGAAGGTGATGCCGGTGGAGGTATCGGCCGCCGCCTGCCAGATGGCGTTCACGCTCCGGCCCAGCGCACGGGCAAGGATGCGGGCATGGGTGGGCACCATAAGCACCACCAGCGCCTGGCGTATGGCCATGCGGTAAGGGGCCGCGCGCTCCAGCCGGAACAGGATGGCGGCGCGCACCCGGCGGCTGATCTTGCGACTGCGGAAACCGCCTGAGGCAGCCAGCATCTCCCGGTCCATCAGATCGAAGCAGGCTTCGGCCACCTGCGCCACGCCTTCGGGGAACACAAGATCCGCCTCCGCCCCCAGGCATGCCCGCAGCAGTGCCGGAGTCCATGGCGTGCTGCCGGCGCGGGGATCGGTCAGGAACCGGCGCAGCAGGTCATCACCTTGTGGTGAATGCTGGAGTGCGGGCGGCACCAGCGCGGAGGTGGCGGCCGCGACAAGCAGGGAAGGGTTCATGTGCGCTCTCCGTAACGTGCCATTTCGCTGTCAAAGCCCATGCGGCCCAGGTCGGGCATGCGCATGGGATAGAGAATTCCGTCAAGATGGTCGTATTCGTGCTGCAATACATTGGCCAGGAAGCCCGATGCAACGCCATGCACCGGCTGCCCCTGCCCATTGATCCCCCGATAGGCGATGCGCCGGTAGCGGGGCACCCAGCCACGCATGCCGGGAATGGACAGGCAGCCCTCCAGCCGGTCCACCATTTCCGTGTCCACGGGGTCCAGCACCGGGTTGATCAGGGCGGCGGGCGGGCATGGCGGGTCGTCCTCACCCGCGCTGCGGCCAGGGGGCACCTGATAGACGAACAGGCGCAGGCCATGATGGACCTGCGGGGCGGCAAGCCCGGCACCCTGCGCATCCAGCATGGTCTCGATCATGTCCGCCACCAGCGTGCGCAGGGCGGGAGCCTGCGGATCGGTTACCGCGCGGGCGGGCTGGAGCAGCACGGGATGGCCCATGCGCGCAATCTTGAGCAGCGTCATGAAAGGAAACACCCTTCCTGTTTTGGGGAACATGTATATGACAGCGTTGGCGTGCAAAGCAGAGCACGAAATTCATTTGCCCCCTGCGGGAATGATTTGTGTTGCCGGGCATGAGTGTGATATAGGTGCGGCCCGTTTGGGAATCGCACGAAGGGAATGGCCTCGGGCGGACGTTCCCCAAGTTTCAGTTTCATGGCTCATCCATACCGGATGGCAGATCAGGAGTTGACGACCCAGTGCAGGTTCTCGTTCGTGACAACAATGTTGATCAGGCCCTCAAGGCCCTCAAGAAAAAAATGCAGCGTGAAGGCATCTTCCGCGAAATGAAGCTGCGTCGCCACTACGAAAAGCCGTCCGAGCGCAAGGCGCGCGAGGCTGCCGAAGCCGTGCGTCGCGCCCGCAAGATGGAGCGCAAGCGCCTGGAGCGCGAAGGCTTCTAAGCCCGCGCGTTATCGGGATAGGATACGGGTCTGACCCGCAAGAAACCGGCTTTCCGCAAGGGAGCCGGTTTTTTCGTGCCCGAAAAAAGGAAGCAGCGGAGAAGGTCAAGGCATGGAGTCTCCCCCCGTCATGGACAGCGCGCAGCCCCGCTGGCGCCGGGTGCGTGAACGGCTGGTCCGCCGCATCCTGCCGCGCTCGCTGCTGGGGCGCATGCTGCTGATCGGGTTCATCCCGCTTCTGGCCACGCAGGCCATTTCGCTCGAACTGTTCTATGGGCATTATCTGCAGGTCGTCTCGCGCCGCCTGTCGGGGGACATGGCCACCACCATTTCCATGACGCTGGACATGCTCGAACGCTATCCGGCCCCCGCTGACAGGCAGTGGATACTGGAGGATGCCGGCCGCCGGGCGGGTCTGGTCATGACCCTGCACGCGGGCGAAAGCCTGCACAGAAGCGGTTCCAACCACGTTCTTGGCCCGATTGACGAGGATCTGGCCCATGACCTGCAGGCCGCCGTGCGCTGGCCCACCTTCGTGGACTGGAAGCAGGCGCACCACCGGGTCGTGATCGCGGTGCAGACACCGATTGGCGTGCTGCAGGTCGTGGCACTGCGCAAGCGGCTGGTCGTCGCGCCCGTGTGGCTGTTCGTGGCATGGGCCTCAGGCAGCGCGCTGCTGCTGTTCCTGATCGCGGCGCTGTTCATGCGCAACCAGGTGCGCGCCATAAGGCGGCTGGCGCGGGCGGCGGAACTGTTCGGGCTGGGACGCGATACCGTGCCCATCGTGCCCGAGGGCGCGCAGGAGATCCGCAAGGCGGCGGTTGCCTTCAACCGCATGCGTGACCGCATCAACCGCTTTGTGGAACAGCGCACGACCGTGCTGGCCGGTGTCTCGCACGACCTGCGCACGCCCCTGACCCGCCTGCGCCTGTCACTGGCCATGCTGCCGCGCGCGGGCCGGGTGGAGGCCGCCGACCTGCAGCCCGACATTGCCGACATGATTGGCGATATCGGGGAAATGGAGCACATGATCGAGGGCTACCTGTCCTTTGCGCGGGGGGAAGGTGCTGAAATGCCAGCCGTGATCCGGGTGGAGGACATGTTCGAGGAAATCGTGGCCACCCTGCGCCGCATGGGCGCGCAGGCGGCAGTCCGGTCCATCACGCCCGCGGGGCTGAGCATCACCGGACGGCCCAATGCCCTGCGGCGCGTGCTTAGCAACGTGGCGGAGAACGCACGCCGGCATGCGGACCGGATTGTCTTTTCAGCCGAGAGCGGGCGCAGGCAGGTGGTGCTGTATGTGGATGATGATGGCTGCGGGGTGGAGGAGGCACGGCGTGAGCACGTCTTCCGTCCCTTCGAAAGTGGCGCCGCGGGGGGAACCGGCCTGGGACTGGCCATAGCACGGGACATCATTCACGCCCATGGGGGGCATATCGGACTGGAGTCCAGTCCGATGGGGGGCGCGCGGGTCCGTATCGTGCTGCCCGTCTGAACGGGCGGCGGGGTCAGGCAATCAGGGCAGGCTGTTGCCCGACCCGCCATGGCCGGGGCCGCCGTTCATGCTGTTCATCGGACCCATGCTGCCGCCATAGGTACTGGTCATCTGGCTGAGCGGGTTGTAGCGGCCCACATTGCCCAGGATCTGCTGCATGATGTTGATCTTGGTGCCGGGGGTGGGGGTGCGTCCCGCCGCCATGGTCACGTAGCGGGCATCGTTCTTGTGCAGGCTGCGCAGGTTGCGCAGGATACCGTTCTGGTCGAAGGTCAGGACCACGACGTCCTGCTTGCGGACCTGCGGAAAGCTGATGGGGACAAGCACATGGGTCATCGAGACGTAGATCCATGTATTGTCGTCAAACGTGGCGCGCCCGGTGGGGGAACCCAGCGCATCCATCACGTCCGAGCGTGACGTCTCGCCCACCTTGAGCTTGTTGTAATCGTCCGCCTCGACCAGCGAGCCGCGCTGGACCACGCTGGGCTTGAAGACCGAACACCCCGACAGCGCCACGCCTGCCCCGATGACAGCGCACCAAAACAGGCGTAATGAACGGGGGCGGGGCATGGTGTCCTTGGGTGACCGCATGGTCCGGATAATAT
Organism: Komagataeibacter rhaeticus; assembly: GCF_011611525.1. Taxonomy (NCBI): domain Bacteria; kingdom Pseudomonadati; phylum Pseudomonadota; class Alphaproteobacteria; order Acetobacterales; family Acetobacteraceae; genus Komagataeibacter; species Komagataeibacter rhaeticus. Next base: position 2,299,831 of record NZ_CP050139.1, on the reverse strand, counting down.
CCTGAAATAAGGGCATGGCGCGTAATGATGTTCGTCTTTCCGGTGCCCCATCGGGGAAATGAAGTCAATCACCGATCGCCCCGCCGATGGAAAAACACGGCGATCCGATGCTCTTTCCACCCGCTTGCACGCCGGTGGGGGGGTATCCACGCACGCGCAGGAGTAGAAAACATGGATGCAGAATTTTCCCGCCCCCTTGCCGTGGGGCGCATCCCGGCCCGTGGCATGGAGACGGTGGTCGAGGCATCGGATGCGGAATGCCGCAGGCTGGCCACCCGGCTGGGCATTCCCGGCCTGCGCAACCTGTCGTGCCGTTACCGGCTGGCGCCGGGGCGGGATGGGGAGGTGCTGGCCGAAGGCTGGCTGACCGCCCATGTGACACAGGAATGCGTGGTCAGCCTGGAACCGTTCGAGGACGTGCTGGCGGAATCGTTCACCGTGCGCTGCATTCCCGCCGAACGCTTCCGCGAGGATGACGAGATCGACCCCTTCAGCGTCGATGAAGTCCCCTACGCGCGCGACAGCATCGACCTGGGGGAACTGGCGACGGAAGAACTTTCGCTGGCGCTGGACCCGTATCCGCACAAGCCGGGCAGCCGGATTCCGGCCGAATTTGCCGGCACGGAAGAGGCCGAACCCGAAGAATCCACGCGCAGGCAGCCTTTTTCCGCTCTGGCCGAGTTGAAAAAAAAGCGGAACTGACGCAAGGAAGAGCACGACAGAGGGGGGCGCTGGCCGTAAACCTTGCACGGGGTCTCTTGCGCAAGTGTGAATGGTCTGCTAGAGCGCCCCCCTCAATTATTGATAACTGACCGGTGTAACGCCACGAGGGTGTGCCTGCCGGTTGTGATCCAGATCGGAGGGGCCCAGGCCCATGGCTGTACCCAAGAGAAAAACCTCCCCGTCCCGTCGTGGCATGCGTCGCAGCCACGCGGCGCTCAGTGTTCCGGCGCATGCGGAATGCTCCAACTGTGGCGAACTCAAGCGCCCGCACCATGTCTGCAGCCATTGCGGGCATTATGACGGCCGCGAAGTCGCATCCGCCGGCAAGGCGCTGAAGACGGCGGTCCGCGCCTGATAACAGGGCGCCACTGGCGTCGTTACCCGGTCACGGCGCGGTCCACGGGGGCCGCGCCGGTGGGCGCCCCCGGGCCGTCCTGTCCGGGGGGGCGCGGGAGCGGGGTCATGCCAAAGTGTATGGCCCGCATCTTGCGCGTTCCTTTCCTACCCGGCACAAGACGAGCATGAGCGAGACAGGTTCCTCCCTTCCCGAGACTGGGCCCTACACCCTTGCCATTGACGGCATGGGCGGGGATGGTGGTCCGGAAGTTGTAGTGGCCGGACTGGCGATTGCAGCAGACCGCCATCCTTCGGCCAGAATCCTTCTGGTGGGGGATGAGGCGAAGTTGTCCAGCCTTCTGGCCCGCCATCCGCGCGCGGCCGCCATCTGCACAATCCGGCCGGCGGCATCATCCATTCCCATGGACATGAAGCCCACCGCGGCCCTGCGCGTACGCGATTCGTCCATGCGGCTGGCCATGGACGTGGTTGCCCGGGGGGAGGCGCAGGGCGTCGTTTCCGCGGGGAACAGCGGTGCCATGCTGGCACTGGCCAAGATTGTCGTCAAAACCCTGCCCGGCATAACCCGCCCGGCCATGGCCGCCATAAGCCCCACCACGCGGGGGGATGTGGTCATGCTGGACCTTGGGGCGAACGTATCGTGCGACTGGCGTAACCTGGTGGAGTTCGCCGTGATGGGCGAGGCCTTTGCCAAGGCGGTGCTGGGGCTTCCCGCCCCCACGATCGGGCTGCTCAATGTGGGGTCCGAGGAACTGAAGGGCGACGAGCGCCTGCGCCAGGCGGCCGAGGTGCTGCGGGGCAGCCCGCTGGCCCGCCAGTTCCATGGCTTTGTGGAAGGCCACGACATTACCGCCGGTACGACCGATGTGGTGGTGACGGACGGCTTTACCGGCAACGTGGCCCTGAAAACCGGCGAAGGCGCGCTGAAAATGGCGTTCACCCTGCTGCGGCAGGTCTTTACCGCCAACCTGCTGGGCCGGATTGGTTACCTGCTGGTGCGCCCCGGGCTGGAACGGATGAAGGAATGGCTTGACCCGCGCCGGTACAATGGCGCCGTGTTCGTCGGGCTGAACGGTGTTGTGGTCAAGTCCCATGGCGGCACGGATGCCGAAGGCTTCGCCGCCGCCGTGGATGTGGCGATGGACATGGTCACCCACCGCTTTACCGACGGGATACGTGAACGCCTTGCCCATATGGAAAGCCTGACATCCGTCAAGGCAAGCCCCGACCAGTCGCAGGCGGTTCCTGCGTCCTGACCCTGTGGCATCCGGTATGGTGGCAGGCGGCCCTGCCTGCGCCCACCTGCGCATGTGAGATGATATTGGTGGAAAGACAGGCATGACGGCGAAACGCGCGCTTCTGTCCGGGTTTGGTGGTTACCTGCCGGAGCGGATCGTTACAAATGATGAACTGGCGACCGGACTCGATACATCCGATGAATGGATTCGGGCCCGCACCGGCATCAGGCAGCGCCACAGGGCGGGCGAAGGGGACACCGCCGTCAGCATGGCGGCCCATGCCGCCCGGCAGGCGCTGGATTATGCAGGCGCCAGCCCGGACGATGTGGATGCGGTAATCGTTGCCACCAGTACGCCGGACGAAGCCTTTCCCGCCACCGCCGTGCGCGTGCAGGCCGCACTGGGCATGACCCGTGGATTCGGTTTTGACCTGGCGGCCGCGTGTTCGGGGTTCATCTTTGCGCTTTCCATGGCCGATTCGCTGATTCGCAGCGGGCAGGCCCGCTCCGCGCTGGTCATTGGCAGCGAAGTCTATTCCCGTATCCTGGACTGGTCGGACCGGGGCACCTGCGTGCTGTTTGGCGACGGGGCGGGGGCGGTGTTCCTGACCGGCGCCGGGCCGGAGGATGGTGAGGCGGGAATCCTGTCCACCCACCTGCATTCAGACGGGCAGTACGGCGACCTGCTGTATGTGGATGGCGCCACGGGGCAGCATGACAGGCCCGCCCACCTGCGCATGCAGGGGCGTGATGTGTTCCGCCACGCGGTGGCCAAGCTGTCCTCTTCGGTTGACGAGGCACTGGCGGCCAATGGTCTGGGCCATGCGGACGTGAACTGGCTGGTGCCGCACCAGGCCAACCTGCGCATTATTGATGGCGTGGCCCGCAAGCTGGACCTGCCGCCCGAACGGGTGGTGGTGACGGTGGACCGGCATGCCAATACCTCGGCCGCCTCCATTCCGCTGGCGCTGAACGAGGCCGTGCGCGACGGGCGGATCAGGAAGGGCGACCTTGTGCTGATGGAAGCACTGGGGGGTGGCCTGACATGGGGGTCTGCGCTGGCGCGGCTCTAATGTCGTTTCGGTACCACATTGAAAAGGGCGGGCAATAATCTGCCTGCCGTTTTGCCACATTCAATTGACGTTGCGGGCGGGCATGCATAACGTTTGTGCATGAGCACCGTGACGCGCGCCACTCTGGCAGAACAGATATATGATCAGGTCGGCCTGTCCCGCCATGAATCCGCCGATATTCTGGAAGATATCCTGGAGCGGATGGTACGGACACTTGAAACCGGCGATACCCTGAAAATTAGCGGATTCGGCACCTTTTCTGTCCGGCAGAAGGGACAGCGGACGGGGCGGAATCCCAAGACGGGCGTGGAGGTGCCGATTCTTCCGCGTTCCGTTCTGGTTTTCCGGCCCAGTCAGCTGCTTCGTGCCCATGTCAATGGACAGGCCGGCGGGGAAAACCTGCCGGAAGGAGATGACGAATGAGCATGCAGGATCATCCGGAAGGGACCATGCCCGCCGGGGTGGCGTATCCGGAACCCGATACGCTGCCGATCTATGAAGTCGCGCGCGAACTGGGGCTGGCGCAGCATGTCATGCGTATGTGGGAAGCGCGTTTTCCACAGTTGCGCCCGCTGCGTGGGCCGGGGGGGCGGCGTTCCTACCGCGCGCACGATATCGCGGTGCTGCGTCAGATAGCCAACCTGCTTTACGTAAAGAAGCTCTCCCTTGCGCAGGCCCAGGCGGAGCTTGCCCGCAGCCAGCTTGCCAACAGCACACTCTCGTCGGCCCCGACGCTTGAGGCCGTAATCCCGGCAGGGGAATCCGGGGCGTGTGATGCCATCCCGCCTGCTGGCATGCTGCCGCCTGTCCCGCCGCATGAGGCCCCGGCTGCGCCACTACAGGTGGAGATCCCGGCCGTGGCGGCCCCCATGCTGGTCGTGGAACAGGTTACAGCCGTGACGGAAGTTGTGCCCGCTCCTGTCGCGGCGGAAGACGTGGCTTCTGTCCCTGCCGCAGCACGGCCCGCTGCTGGCGACGGAGCGGCGGCGGGGACGGAGCCGGCCAGTCGTCCCGCAGCCATCATGCCCGTGCAGGCGGACATGACGGACAACGAAGACGCGGAACCCCCGCTTGAGCAGCTTGTCATGATCGAGCTTGAACGCCTGCAGGCGGAAAATGCGGTGCTGCGTGACAGCCTGCGCGGCGTGCTGGTGGAACTACAGGCCCTGCGTGAAATGGTGCCGGTCTGAAAATGGTGCTGCTCTGACCAGATGGTTTTTTTTCATTTTTGGTCAGAACATCCCTTGCGGTCCCCCCCGGTGGCTGCTACACCCTGCCCATCGCAGACAGGCGGGCAGTAGCGCAGCCTGGTAGCGCATCAGTCTGGGGGACTGGGGGTCGTGGGTTCGAATCCCGCCTGCCCGATATCCCTGTCTGCGATAGAATTTTCCGTAAGGAAACAGTCAAGGCATCCTGAAAGGGATGCTTTTTTTGTTTATGTGCCTGGGTGGGCGGCCGGTTGCGGTTCCGGCCTCATGGGCACGCGTCAGTAGCGTGCCCGGCTCCAGTTCAGCCACAGCATGTGCAGCACGGCCATGATGGCAGGGCCGACAAACAGCCCCAGCAGGCTCCAGCTTTCCGCCCCGCCCAGAATGCCCATCAGCACCCACAGGAAGGGCAGCTGCGTCGTGCCGCCGATCAGGGCGGGACGCACCAGGTGGTCCGCCAGGAAAATCACCGCCAGCCCGAACAGGACAATGGCCACCGCCGTCAGTACCGCGCCGGTATTGACCAGCAGCAGCAGGGCCACGGCGCCAATGGCAATCAGCGCGCAGAAGGGAATCATGGCGGCAATGGCCGTGATCACCCCGAACAGGAAGGGATGCGGGGCGCCCGCCACCAGATAGGCAAGGCCCATCAGCATGCCTTCGCCAATGCCCACCAGCACCAGCCCCGAGACCGAGCCGTGGACGGAGGCGATCATCTGCAGCGCAATCCGTTCCCCGCGCTTGCCAAAGGCCCGGCGTGAGACATTGAGCGACTGGCGGATGACCGCATCCCCGTCCTTGAGTAGGAAGAACAGGGTCAGGATGGCAAAGATGAACAGCAGGCCCCGATGCAGCACCTGTGAGCCGAGCTGCTGGGTAACCTTCATGCCCTGGCCGATATTCATCGAGCCGAGCAGGGCCGAAATGTCTGCCGGGTCCTTCAGGTGGTCGTTCCACCATGTTTCGATTGTCTGCTGGCCATAGGGCAGGCGGCTGATCCAGGGGGGAACCGGAATGCCGGAATGCCGGGCATCATTGAGCAGCCGGAGCACGCCTTCGGCCTCCCGCCCGGCTTCCAGGCCGAACAGCGCCAGCGGGCCAAGGAAGATCAGGGCAATGGCCAGGGTGAAGGCGACCGGCAGCATGGCCTGGTGCGCGCGTGAGGGCCACCGCTGGCGTGCACGCGCATAAAGCGGCCAGGAGGCGATGGCGAAGATGCACCCCCATATCAGCGATGGCAGGAAGCCACGCACGGTATAGAGTGCCAGCAGCACAAAAAACAGCGCCAGCAGGGCGCGCGCCACGCGCTGGGTGCGCTGTGTCTCGCTGAACGAGCGGAAGATCCGCATTGTGGAAACCGTTTCCGCTTCCACCTCCACCCCGGGCGCGGGCATGCGATCCTGATCCGCGTTGTGGGGGTCTTTCATGATCGTTCCTCTGGAAAGCTGGCTCTGTTCTGTCGGCGGGCCGGTCTTCACGCAATCGTGCCCACTGGGATAGTCTTCCTATTTTGGCGGTGCCGTTTCAACGGCCCACAGGGCAAAAGCGTGGATCAGTGCCGCTTCTTTCAGTGAATCGAAGCGCCCCGTTGCGCCCCGGTGGCCCGCTTCCATGTTGGTGCGCAGCATGATGGGCCGGTCTGAACGGTTGTGGTCACGCAGGCGGGCCACCCATTTTGCCGGTTCCCAGTAGGTGACGCGCGGGTCGGTCAGTCCACCCATGGCCAGTATGGCGGGATAGGCGCGGGGGCCGACCTGCTCATAGGCGGCGTAGCTGGCAATCAGGTCATAGGCCTGCACGTCTTCCAGCGGGTTGCCCCATTCGGGCCATTCCGGCGGGGTAAGGGGCAGGGACGCGTCGGACATGGTGTTGAGTTCATCGACAAACGGCACCACCGCCACGATTCCGGCAAACAGGTCAGGCCGCATGTTGGCGATTGCCCCCATGACCATGCCCCCCGCCGAGCGCCCATCGGCCACGATACGGCCGGACGCGCCGAAGCCTGCATCGGCCAGCGTCGTGGCGCAGGCGATGAAATCGGTGAACGTGTTGGGCTTGTTGCGCCCACGCCCGCCCAGGAACCAGTTCCATCCCTTTTCCGACCCGCCACGCACATGGGCAATGGCATGGAACCAGCCCCGGTCCACCAGGCTGAGCGCGCGGGTGGAAAAGACGGGATCAATGGCATGGCCATAGGCGCCATAACCGTACAGCAGCAGCGGGGCGGACCCGTCAACCGGCGTATCATGGCGGCCCAGCACGGTTACCGGCACCTGTTCCCCATCGGGCGCGGTGGCCATGAGCCGCCAGCAGCGGTACTGCGCGGGGTCATGGCCCGAAGGCACTTCCTGCTGCTTGAGCAGTTGGTCCGCCCCCGTCACCATGTCGCGCGCATGCCACTGTCGCGGCGTGGTGGGGGACTGGTAGACATAGCGCAGTTCGGTCGTGTCGTATTCATACCCGCCGCCCAGGGTCAGGTCATAGGCGGCCTCGGTGGGTTCCAGCGCCCGGATGCCGCCTGCATGGTCGCGGATGATGATGCGGGTATTGGCGTCGCGCCGTTCGCGCCATGCGATATGGCCGGACCATACCATGCAGTCGGTTATGTAGCGTCCGGGTTCATGGGGCACGAGGTCACGCCAGTTCGCCCGTTCGGGCGCGGTGTCGGGGGCCTCCATGAGCCTGAAATCATCCGCGCCATCCGCATTGGTCAGGATGATGAAGCGGCTGCCCTGATGGTGCAGGCCGTATATCAGCCCGCTCTGGCGCGGTGTCGCGCAGACGGGGGGGGCCTGCGGGTCATGGCCGGGCACCAGCCAGGCTTCCGAAGTATCATGGTTGCCGGTGGAAATGATGATCCATCCGCCCGAGCGCGTGGCCTCCACGCCCACGAAAAAGCCGGGATCGGGTTCTTCATAGACCAGCGTGTCGGCCTCTTCCCCGATCCGGCGGCGGTAGACGCGCGCGGGACGGCCATGTTCGTCGCGCCAGACCCAGAACAGGAACCGGCTGTCGGGGGAGAAGACGAACGCGCCGCTGCAGTTGTCCACGGTCGGGATGATGGTGGACTGGCCATCCAGATGCCGGATGCGGATGCGGTAGATCTCGGACCCCTGGGTGTCCTCCGCATGGGCGAACAGGGTGTGGTCGGGGCTGTGGGTGGCAGCGGCAACGGCGTAATAGTCGTGCCCCCGTGCGGCGTCGTTCACGTCCAGCAGCACCTGCACGGCCTGCGCATTGCCGGCGGGGTAGCGTCTGTAGAGCGGGTACTGCGCCCCCGCGCTGTAGCTGGTCTGGTAGAAAAACGGGCCGTGCGGCAGGGCGGGATAGGTGTCGTCCAGCTGCATGCGGCCCTTCATTTCGGCCACGAGCTGGTCCTGCAATGCCTCGGTGCCGGACAGGACGGCGTGGGTATAGGCGTTCTCGGCACGCAGGTGTTCGGCAATCTCGGGGCGGAGCAGGGCCGGGTCGCGCAGGACGTTCTGCCAGTTGTCATCCTTCATCCACGCATAGTCGTCGTGGCGGGTGCGGCCAAGCTGCGTGATGGTGTGGGGGATCTTGCGGGGCTTGGGGGGGCAGGTCATCACGGGGTCCTTGCGCGGGGCGGCTTTGCTGGTTTCAGGAAGTGACCGGGGCGTGCCAGCCGGTCAGGCCCTGGCGCAGGCGCTGGCCTGCGGGGCTGTGTTCATCAATCATGCCCGTGCGCAGGAACAGATCAATCAGCACAAGGTTGACATTGAACTTGAACGCATCGGTATCGCGCACCAGCACATAGGCTTCATGCAGGGGGATGAGGCGGAATTCCTCCACTTCCCCATCCGCCGGGACGGGCACGAAATCAGGTGGCAGGTCCAGTTCGAAACAGTGCAGCACGTCGCGGCGCAGCCCTTCCGGCCGGTCCAGCGCGTAGCGGATGTCGGCCGTGGGGCGGGCGGTGCGCACCAGTTCGGGGGGCAGGCTGGCTTCCTCCGCCGCTTCCTTGACCAGTGCCTGGGCCGCCGTATGCCCGGCCGGGATGCCGCCCGCCACCAGATGGTCCAGCTTGCCCGGGTCCAGCCGCTTGGTCATGGACCGCCGGGCAATCCACAGGTGCAGCCCGTCCGCCCCGCGCACGAGGCCGTTCAGGTGCACTCCCGCCGCCATAAGCCCGAACAGCGGCAGCGCGCCCCGGTCGATGCGGGCCACGGGCGGGCGGGCCATGTCGGTCCAGACATCGAACAGTTCGTGGTGGGAGCGGTACACGCCCTCCCGCGCCATGGCTTCTCCTATCTGTTCCAGCCGCGCGGGGTCGGGCAGGGTCACGCTGTTGCCCGCCTGGGTCATGCCGTGCTTCAGCAGGACCGGCAGCAGGGCGGGCTGAACCCAGCCGGCACTCTGGTCACCCAGCCGGAACTCCAGCCGCCCGCCGGGCAGCACCGCCGTGTTGCACGCGGCGATATGACGAAAAAAACCTTCGAGGCGCTCTGACATGTTCCATCCCTGTGCTTCGGGCCAAGGCTGGCATACCGGCTGGTCCCGGGGCTGACAATCCTAGACCGCCCGATGGACGGCGGGGAATATGGGTTGCAAGACCCGCGTCATATGCCCCATGCCGTGCATATGGCTGTTCCAGACAAGAACCGGCACGACAGGCCGGAACGTTCCGCCGCCGCCACCCTGCGCGGCCTGCTGCCCTATCTGTGGCCCCGGCATGACAGCCGTACCCGCCTGCGCGTGGTGGGGGTATGCCTGCTGCTGGTGGCGGCCAAGGTCGCCACCATTGGCGTGCCCTATGCCTACAGTCGCGTAATCGACGCGCTGCAGCCGGCGGCGGGCCGGGCGGTCATGATGCCGCTTGTGCTGATCGTGGCCTATGGCCTGCTGCGCATGGCGGCGGCGGGGCTGGGGGAACTGCGTGACGCCCTGTTCGCCCCGCTGCGCTACCGTATCAGCCGGATTGCGGCCATGCGCAGCTTTACCCACATGCACCAGCTTTCCCTGCGATTCCACCTGAACCGGCAGTCCGGCAGTGTTACGCGGGCGATCGCGCGCGGGACGGAGGCCATCGAGACCCTGCTGCGCGTGGGGGTGTTCAACGTGGCCCCCACCCTGATCGAGGCACTGATGGTCATTGTCGTCATCTGGCGGCTGTTTGACTGGCGCTATGCCGTGGTGATGCTGCTGGCGGTGGCGGTGTACGTGCTGTTCACCATCCAGTTCACGTCATGGCGGATCGGGCTGCGGCGCCAGATGAACGAGATCAACAGCGAGGCGAGCTGGAAGGCGCTGGACAGCCTGCTCAATTACGAGACGGTCAAGTATTTCGGCAATGAAGACCATGAGCGCAGGCGTTACGAGGACGCCCAGCACCGCTACGAACATGCCGCCATCCGTACCCAGATCTCGCTCAACGGGCTGAATTTCGGGCAGGCCGCGATCATCGCCGTGGCCCTGATCGCCGTCATGCTCATGGCCGGGCGGGATGTGGAGGCAGGACGGATGACCGTGGGGCATTTCGTGCTGGTCAATACGTATCTGATGCAGCTGTACATGCCGCTCAATTTCCTGGGCAGCGTCTATACCTCGCTTCGCAACTCGCTGGTGGATCTCGAGCACATGTTCGCGCTCATGGACGAACAGGCCGATATTACCGACGCGCCAGGTGCCGTCAGCATCCCCGCGCGGCTGGACCAGGCGCCCGCCGCCGACATCCGTTTCGAGAACGTGCATTTCAGCTACCGTCCTGACCGTGAGATCCTGCGCGGGGTCAGCTTCCATGTCCCCGCGGGCCACCGGGTGGCCATTGTCGGCCCCACGGGGGCGGGCAAGTCCACCATCAGCCGCCTGCTGTTCCGCTTCTATGACGTGACATCGGGGCGCATCATGCTGGACGGGCACGACATCCGCACCCTGTCGCAGGCGGCGCTGCGCGGGGCCGTGGGCGTGGTGCCGCAGGACACCATCCTGTTCAACGACACGATTGGCTACAACATCGCCTACGGTCGGCTGGGGGCCAGTCAGGCGGAGATCGAACAGGCGGCACGGCTGGCCTGCATCCATGATTTCATCATGAGCCTGCCCGAAGGCTACGCCACCCGTGTGGGTGAGCGCGGGCTCAAGCTGTCGGGCGGGGAAAAGCAGCGCGTGGCGATTGCGCGCACCATCCTCAAGAACCCGCGCGTGCTGGTGCTGGACGAGGCCACGAGCGCGCTCGACACCCGCACCGAGCAGGAAATCCAGTCCGCCCTGCATACGGTGGCGGCCAACCGCACCACGCTGATCATCGCCCACCGCCTGTCCACCATCGTGGACGTGGATGAAATCCTTGTGATGGGGCAGGGGCGCATTGTCGAGCGCGGCACCCACCGCGCCCTGCTGGCCCGTGGCGGCGTGTATGCCGAGATGTGGGCCGTGCAGGCGGAGGAGGAAGCCGCCGCCACCTGACCCGCCTGCGCGCTTGTGACAGGTTTCATGTGCCCGCCGCACTGGTCAGCGGCGCCATGGCGGTACATATCAGGGGGAACGCGAAAAGGAGCCGTGACATGACGGATACCAACACCCCGCCCCCCGGCGGCGAGGCCATCCCCCCCGAACTGAGCCACTGTGGCGCGGTGGTGGACAAGGCCATCGAATACATGCTGGGCGAGAACCTGCCGCCCATGGCCATAGCCTCCGCCCTGCTGGGTGGCTCGCTTGGGCTGCTGTCGCGCACCATGGGGCGCGAGGCCATGCAGGGCATGCTGGAAAACGCGCTGCACAGCGTGCAGGCGGGTGAACTCCATCCCGACCATGACCACGCGGCCGGCTGAACCAACGGGGCGGCAGGGGAGGGGAAATCAGGGTCATTTCCCGCCCCTGCGCCACAAAATATGCCGAATCATGCTTATGCATCTTGACTGTTGGCGGTGGTTTGGCGATAAGCCGCGCCTAATCCAGATGATCCTTGCCGGGCATTTATGCCTCGGCCACAGTTATACCCGAGGATGATAGAATGTCTCGCCGCTGCCAGATCACAGGCAAGGGCGTGCTGACCGGCAACAACGTCAGCCACGCCAACAACAAGTCCCGCCGCCGTTTCCTGCCCAACCTGCAGGAAACCTCGCTGCTGTCCGATATCCTGGGCGCCGCGGTTCCCATGCGCATGACCACCAACGGCATCCGCACGGTCGAGCATAATGGCGGGCTGGATTCGTTCCTGCTGTCCACCCCGAACCGCAAGCTGACGCCCGAAGCCCTGACGGTGAAGCGCCGTATCCTGCGCGTTCAGGAAAAGAAGGCCGCTGTCGCCTGACACGCCGCGTGGTCCCCGCCACCCGCAAGGGCGGCGGGCGGCCCGGTGCTGTCAAAGCCCGACTGAAGTCTGGCGCATTGTTCCGCTGTGCCGGTCTGCGTCGTCCAGGTTGAAAGAGACTGAGGGCGGGAGCAGCTTACGGTTCCGGCAGGCGCGAAAGGGAGCGGTTCCCCTTCGCGCCCGTGTTGTCTTGTGGAGGTTCTCCCGTGTCCACCAAGTCTGATCTTTCCCTGATTCGCAATATCGGTATCACCGCGCACATCGATGCCGGCAAGACCACCACCACCGAGCGTATCCTGTATTACACCGGCGTGTCCCACAAGATCGGTGAGGTGCACGAGGGCAACACCACCACCGACTACATGGCGCAGGAACGTGAGCGTGGCATCACCATCACGTCCGCCGCCGTGACGTGTGAGTGGGAAGGCCACCGCATCAACATCATCGACACCCCGGGCCACATCGACTTCAACATCGAAGTCAACCGCTCGCTGCGCGTGCTTGATGGCGCGATCTTCATCATCGAAGGCGTTGCCGGCGTGCAGCCCCAGTCCGAGACCAACTGGCGCCTGGCTGACCGCTACAACGTGCCGCGCATCATCTTCATCAACAAGCTGGACCGTACCGGCGCCAACTTCTACTACGCGTTCGACACGCTGAAGGAGAAGCTGGACATCGTGGCGATCCCGCTGCAGCTGCCCATCGGTGCGGAAGAAAACTTCGTTGGTGTGGTCGACCTGGTCGAGATGCGCGCGATCATCTGGGAAGGTGGCGAGCTGGGTGCCAAGTTCCACTACGAGGAAATTCCCGCCGACCTGAAGGAAAAGGCCGCCGAAGCGCGCCAGAACCTGCTGGACACCGCCCTGTCCGTTGATGACGCGGCGATGGAAGAATACTTCGAGAAGGGCGACGTGGACGTTGCAACGCTCAAGCGCTGCATCAAGAAGGGCACCATTGCCGGTGACTTCCGCCCGGTCCTGTGCGGCACCGCGTTCAAGAACAAGGGCGTGCAGCCCCTGCTTGACGCCGTGATCGACTTCCTGCCCGCGCCGGACGACGTGGAAGGCATCCGCATCGCCCCGCCGGAAGACGAGGAAGTGGACGAGAACAAGCTGCCGATCATCCCGGTTGACCCGGATGGCAAGTTTGCGGGCCTCGCCTTCAAGATCATCAACGACAAATACGGCACGCTGACCTTCGTGCGCGTGTATCGTGGCGTGCTGCGCACCGGTGACACCGTGCTGAACACCACGAAGGGCCACAAGGAGCGTATCGGCCGCATCTTCCAGATGCACGCTGACAAGCGTGAGGAACTCAAGGAAGTCCACGCCGGTGACATCGCGGCCTTCGTTGGCCTGAAGGACACCCAGACGGGTGACACGCTGGCCGACCCGGCTGACCCGGTGGTGCTGGAGCGCATGACCTTCCCGATCCCCGTCATCGACATCTCGGTCGAGCCGAAGACGAAGGACGGCGTGGAAAAGATGACGCTGGCGCTGCAGAAGCTGTCCGGTGAAGATCCGTCCCTGCGCCTGAAGACCGATCAGGAAACCGGCCAGACCATCCTGTCCGGCATGGGCGAGCTGCATCTCGACATCATCATCGACCGCCTGCGCCGCGAATATGGCGTGGATGCGAATATCGGTGCGCCGCAGGTGGCCTATCGTGAGACGATCACCCAGGCACATACCGAGACCTACACCCACAAGAAGCAGTCCGGTGGGTCGGGCCAGTTCGCGGAAGTGAAGATCGAGTTCGCGCCGGTCGAGCGGAACGAAGGCATCACCTTCGAGAACAAGGTCGTGGGCGGCACCGTGCCGAAGGAATACATCCCGGCCGTGGACAAGGGCATCCAGGCCCAGGCTTCCACCGGCGTGCTGGCTGGCTTCCCCACGGTGGACTTCAAGTTCACGCTGCTGGACGGCAAGTACCATGATGTCGACTCCTCGGCGCTGGCGTTCGAAATCGCGGCCAAGGCCTGCTTCCGTGAAGGCATGAAGAAGGCCGGTCCGGTCATCCTCGAGCCGATCATGGACGTGGAAGTGACCACGCCCAACGATCACGTGGGTGACGTGGTGGGTGACCTCAACCGCCGTCGTGGCATGATCCAGAGCCAGGAAACGGCCGGGTCCACCGTCATGGTCCGTGCGATGGTGCCGCTGAAGGAAATGTTCGGCTACATCTCGCACCTGCGTTCCATGACCAAGGGCCGTGCATCCTTCACGATGCAGTTCCACCACTACGACCCGGTGCCCCGCAATGTTGCGGAAGAGATCATGGCGCAGTCCGCCTGATCTTCTCCCGACGGGAACACCTGAAAAAAAGACCGGCCCCTGCAAGGGGGCCGGTTTTTTTATGCTGCCGGCAGGACGGTCCGCGCAGCGTTTTGATGAAAAGGGAATAAAAGTTTTTGGTGAGGCTTTTTCCAGAAAGCTTCGAGAAACGCTGCTTTTCTGAAAAGTGGCGGCACCCAAAACCTTTTTTGGCGGTTCAGGGAATGGTTTTCATCCACAGGTCTCCCTGCCGTGTGACCTTTGCGTCCTCCACCAGTTTTTCCAGATGGGCCTGCAGGTTGAGCAGGGCCGCCCGGCGCAGGCCGGGGCGCAGGTTGTGGTACATGCCGTCCACGATTTCATCGAGCGTGCGCGGACTGGCGGGCATCAGGGCAAGGATGCTTTCCTCACGCGCCTGACGGTGGGCCACAAGACCGTCGATGCATTCTTCCACCCGCGTTATGGCTGGCCCGTGGGCGGGCAGCAGCAGGCGGGCATGGCGCTCGCGCAGCAGGGCCATGCTGTGCAGGAACTGCCGGACCGAGCCGTACGGGGCCGGCGGGATCATGGTGGTGGACCAGCCCATCACATGGTCGCCGGTCAGGATGATGCCATCGGGCGTTTCAAGGCAGATATGGTCACTGGCATGGCCGGGCGTGTACAGCACGCGCAGGCCGGCAATCCTGTCGCCATCACGCAGGCCGATATCCGGCGTGAATTCCGGCTCGGCGCTGGCATGAAAACCACAGACCGGAACACCCAGCCGCGCCCCCAGCGGGCGGGCGCCATCAAGATGGTCATGATGGGTGTGGGTCAGGATGATGTGTGTAACGGGCTGGCTGCCGGCGGCGGCTGCCAGCGCATCCAGATGGGCGGGGTCATTGCTGCCGGGATCGATCACCACGCAGCCACCGGGGTGTTCGACCAGCCAGCTGTTGGTGCCATTGCCGGTCATGGGGCCAGGATTGTTCGCCACCACCCGCCTTATGGTGTCGGACTGGGGCAGGGGCACGTCATGGGGCGGCGGCGGTTCGCTGACCTTCCACCCGTTGCGGGCCGCCTTTGCCGCTGGTTCAGCCAAAGGCACCGACATGGTGCATGACCCCCGTGCTGATCTCGCGCACCATCTGGAACAGGCGCTGCATGGGTTCGAATATCTCGGTATATTCGCGGCGATAGGTGCCTTCCTGTCTTGGTCCGTGCGGTTCGTGGAAATCAAGGTCGAAGCCGCTATCCGCGCGGTAGGGGAAGATCTGTTCCAGCTCGCCCAGCACGCCTGGCACTTCCAGGCACAGCACCTTCAGTGTCAGCACATCGCGTGAGAAGGCATGGCGGGGGGAGAAATAGGGCACCTTGGTGGAATGCAGCCAGATCTGTTCGATCAGCGCGATGCGGATGGCATGCAGCAGCAGTTCATCGGACTGCATGCGTGGCGCGTCGGGCCAGGCACGGCGCAGGGCCAGGTGGTCGGACTGGATGCGGCGGAACATGGCCTGCGTGCTGGCCCAGAAATCCAGGTTTTCCAGCCCGTGCATAAGGGTCAGGCACGCTTCCTGCCGTGCAGGGTCGCTTTGCGTGGTGGCGCGTTCCAGCCACAGGTCGGGGTCCAGCAGGCGGATCACGCCGCGCAGCACCCCATGGTCGGAATGGGCCAGGGCATGCGCCGCAAAATCCATGGCACGGCGGAAACGCGGGCTTTCGGCCAGGTATTTCTCGAATGTTTCGGGGTGGCGGGCCGCCGCCGTGCCCAGCCCCTGCAACGTGTTGGCGCACCATGCCAGCTGCTGCAGGATGGCATTGTTGGGAATGGCGCGCAGCTGGCTGGGGTGCTTTATGCGCGTAACGGTGGAGGAGGCATCGCTCTGCCGGGCGGAAGGACGCGAGCCGGTCTTGTCGATCAGCGAGGGACCGAACGCACCCAGTAGCGCAGCATAGCCCGGGTCTTCCACCAGGCCGGTCATGCCATTGGCGATGGTGGAGAAGAAATCGGCCGAGAAATCCGGTTCGTCATATACCGGGTCACGGTCCAGCGGTGTGGCGGCGAAGGCATGTTCGGCAATGATGCTGACCGTGGCGTCCGCAAGGGGCTGGGTACCGAACAGGAGATAGCCGTCCCCGCCCTGGAACGCGGTTTCCTCACGCATCTGGATCCCGGCGCGGGCGTAGCGGGCGCGGGCATGGGGCGGGGAGAGGTAGTCAAAGCGGTCCGCCAGCCGCCACGGATGGGCGCCACGGCCAATGCTCTCGCCATGCGTGTCGAACAGGATCACCTCGACAAAGGCAAGATCCCACTTGCGCAGCAGGTCGCATACCTTGATGCGCAGCCGTTCGATCAGGTAGGTCGCGGCCAGCTGCCCGACGTAGCGCCCGGAGTCGGAAAAGCCGAACTGCAGGCTGAGCTTGCGCGTGCGCTGCAGGTAGGCGCGCCAGTGGGGGGAGCGCAGGGCTTCCTCGATGATCTGCTCGCCATTTTCCAGTGCCTCCTGTGTCTCGAACAGGGGTGAGATCTCGATCATCTCCTCCACCCCGTACAGCCGCGCCAGCCACAGCGCGGTCAGCAGGGTGTAGCCGGTCTCGGTCTCGGCAATCAGGAAGCGGATGGGGCTGGTGCGGTCGATATGGCGCAGGATCTGGCGCACGGTCATCATAAGCCGCCCGGCGCTGGCCTGTTCCATCAGCAGCGAGCCGAAGTCGATCTCGACCGGGGTGACGTTTTCCAGTGCCTCGTTCATCCGGCTGATCAGCGCGCGGCGCTGGGCGGGGATGTCCGGGCTGTCGGTAATGCCCAGCCGCTGGCGGGCGATGTTGTGCAGCTGCGTGGCATTCAGGCGGGTATGCGTGTGGGCGGCCGACAGCCCGTGCGCCATGAAACCCGCGCGCGCCACGGCGAGGGTCATTTTATCCTCGGGGGAGGCGGCGTCGATCGCCTCGCTGAAGGTGGCGGCCAGGTCGTTGCTGCTGGTCAGGGCTTCCGTGCTGCGGTTGATCAGCACATCGGCAAAGCGGGAGATGGCTTCCGGTTCCGGCCCGGTGGGGCAGGCGGTGATCTGGGCGCCAACCGCGTCCAGCGCGGCGCTGACGCGCGTCAGCAGGTCGTTGGCGACAGGGGTATCCTTAATCTGGTCGTGCATGCGGCCAAGCTGGAGCTGCTTCATGCGCAGGCGCAGGCGCAGCGTGTCCCACCAGCCGATATCGGTGCGGCCATCGGTATCGTACCCGACCCAGCTGGTCATGATGATGGGGCGCGGCACCAGCGTGGACCAGAGCTGGGGCCAGTGGGTCCGGGCCTCGGACAAAAGAATGGCGTTCAGCCGGTCCAGCGCCGTGCGCCCGCGCATGATGGCCTGGGTGGCCAGGGTGAACTCCTCATCCAGCGTGGGCGGCCCCACGCGGCGATGGGTGAGGAAGGAGGGAACATGGGCGGGCGGCGCGGCGGGATTGGTGGAGGCGAGTTCGGCCAGCGCCTCGTACACCGGGTTGGCCAGCGCGAAGGTGGGATGGGCGGTGAACACGGCGGCGAAGCGGCTGCGTTCGATGGCGGCGCGGAAGCGCGCGATGGGCACGGGGCTGTCATCGGGGTCGGGCTGGACGATGCGCCGGGCCACGGCGTGCATGCGCGCGGTCACCGCCTGCTCGTCAGGGCCGTCAAGATAGGTGGCGATGTGGTGCGCGCGGCCGGCAAAGGCCCGGTCGCGCAGCAGGCGCACGATTTCCTCCACCTGGTCCATGGGCAGGGTGCCCGCCGCCATCTGCCGCCCGATATGGCGGGCCAGCGCCATGACGGGACTGCCGGACGCGGTCTCGTCATGGCTGGCCACCAGCCGGCTGGCCTGTTGCAGAAGGGCGGACACATTCCGGGCAGCGGCTTCGGTCATCGTGTTGTCCTGTCATGGAAGGTCGTCATGTTTTTTCAAATCCCATGTTCGGGGGCCGCCCGCAATGTGTTCCCACATATTTCACACCTATTTGGCATGACGCACCGAGTGTTGCTTGGGCTGGCGCGGAGACAATGGTATCAGGGACTTCATGAACGGTATTCCACAGACGGACCAGGACGCGCGGCGCGTACTGCTGCGCTACAAGCGGTCCGCAACGGGGCTGCTCGCGGCCATGGCGGGCCTTACGGTTGCAGGCTACGCCCTGCCCCAGATGGGGTGGCTGGCGGACCGGCCGTGGCTTGAGATCCTGCGTTCGGGCACCAAGGCGGGGGTTGTGGGGGGACTGGCCGACTGGTTTGCCGTGACCGCGCTGTTCCGCAGGCCGATGGGCCTGCCGATTCCGCACACCGCCATCCTGCCCGCGCAGAAAGAGCGCCTGGCGCAGGCCCTGGGGCGCTTTGTCTCCAACAACGTATTTACCGAAAAGGAGGTCGAGGCCGCCTTCAGCCGCATCGACCTGCCTTCGCTTATCGGGAACATCCTGCAGGAACCGGAAACGGCGGATATGGTCAACCGCGCCGTGCTGGGCTCCGTGCCGCATGTGCTGGACCGGCTGGAGGACGGGCGGGCCAGTTCCGCCATTGCCGGCATGCTGCCCACCCTGCTGGGCGGGGAGGAGATCGCCCCCATCGTGACCCGCAGCCTGCGCGCGATGGTGGAGGGCGACTGCCATCAGGAAGTGCTGTCCTTCCTGCTTTCCCGCCTGAAGGAAGGCATCAAGGCCAAGGAGCCGGCCCTGCGCGCCATGATCGAGGACCGGGTGCGCGAACAGGGCGGGCGCGTGCTGGGCTGGGCCATTGGCGGTTCGATCGCCACCAAGGTGCTGCTGGCCGCGGGGCAGGAACTGGACCGCATCGACCCGCAGAATTCAGAACTGCGTGAGGGCTTCACCACCTGGGTCCGTTCCGAGATCGACCGGATCGAGCAGGACCCCGTGCGCCGGGGCGAGATTACCGATGCCGTGAAGGGCGTGCTGACCCATGACAGCGTGCGCGGCTGGAGCAGCGATGTCTGGCATCGCCTGCGCCGCCTGATCGAGGAGGATACCCGCAGGGGCGAGGCCAGCTGGGTTGCCACCCTGGTGCGCGACGCGCTGCAGCGCCTGTCGGAGCAGATGTATCACGACCCCACCATGCGCAGGCGGGTGGAAGATGGCGCGCGCGGCATGGTGATGGGCAGCCTGCCCTTCCTGCGCGACCGGATGTCGCGGTTTATTTACTCGGTGGTCAACGGATGGGACGCGGCCAGCCTGAGCGACCGGCTGGAGCTGCGCGTGGGCAAGGATCTGCAGTATATCCGGCTGAATGGCACGCTGGTGGGCTTTCTGGCCGGATGTGGGCTTTCCATGTTATTGCAGCTGATATTCGGAACCGGGATCGGGTAGGACTATTTTGTGTGGCACGATTGGACTTGACGGCGCGCTGCTGGTAGCCCATCTGAAACTTCAGGAAACAGTACTGTTTCGGTCCAATTAGAAATGCCGGGCCGGATGTACG
Organism: Komagataeibacter rhaeticus; assembly: GCF_011611525.1. Taxonomy (NCBI): domain Bacteria; kingdom Pseudomonadati; phylum Pseudomonadota; class Alphaproteobacteria; order Acetobacterales; family Acetobacteraceae; genus Komagataeibacter; species Komagataeibacter rhaeticus. The sequence continues at coordinate 2,280,256 of NZ_CP050139.1, read as the reverse complement.
GGAGAGCGTAATGCTGAAACTGTCGAAACTGACCGATTATGCCGTCGTGGCGCTGGTCCGGCTGGGGCAGAAGGAAGAGGTCACGACCTCGCCTGTCCTGTCGCGTTCGACGGGAATTCCCGAGCCGACCGTGGCAAAGGTGCTCAAGATACTGGCCACCCAGGGAATCGTGACCTCCCAGCGCGGCGCGCGCGGCGGCTACCGGCTGGCCCACCCGCTGGAGGAAATATCGATCGCCGCCGTGATCGAGGCGATTGACGGCCCGATTTCGCTCACCACCTGCGTGGACGGGGGCGACTGTGATGCCCGTTCCACCTGCGGGCTGGGTGGGGAGTGGGATCTGGTCAACACCGCCATCCGCAATGCCCTGTCGGTCATCATGCTGTCCGACATGAAGAATCATACCGTCGGTGACCGGCTGGGGGGGCTGCGTGTCCCGTCCGCGCCCGGTGGCCCCGTGGCCACGGCCTGAATTCAGGGGAGGAGAGACACATGCCGGCAGTAGCCGAGACCCGCAAGACGGTCGAAACCCTGGGCCAGAACACCTATAAATGGGGGTTCGAGACCGATATCGAGATGGATATCGCCCCCAAGGGCCTGAATGAAGAGACGATTCGCCTGATTTCGGCGCGCAAGAACGAGCCGGAATGGATGCTGGAATGGCGGCTCAAGGCCTATCGTTCATGGCTGGAAATGCGCGAGCCGACATGGGCGAAGGTCAGTTACCCGCCCATCGACTATCAGGATGTGCATTACTACGCGGCACCGCGTAAGAAGCCCGGCCCCAAATCGCTGGATGAAGTCGACCCCGAACTGCTGCGCACCTACGAAAAGCTGGGTATCCCGCTGCACGAACAGGCCATGCTGGCCGGTGTGGAAGTGCCCGAGGGCCAGGAAGCCCGGCCGCCGGTCGCGGTGGATGCGGTGTTCGACAGTGTTTCCGTCGCCACCACCTTCCGCAAGACATTGCAGGAAGCCGGCGTGATCTTCTGCCCCATTTCCGAAGCGGTGCAGGAACATCCCGAACTGGTGTGCAAATACCTGGGCAGCGTGGTGCCGGTTACCGACAATTTCTACGCCGCGCTGAATGCCGCCGTGTTTACCGACGGTTCCTTCGTGTTTGTGCCCAAAGGCGTGCGCTGCCCGATGGAACTGTCCACCTATTTCCGCATCAATGCGCGCAATACCGGGCAGTTCGAACGCACGCTGATCGTGGTGGAGGACGGGGCGTCCGTTTCCTACCTTGAAGGCTGCACGGCACCGATGCGCGACGAGAACCAGCTGCATGCCGCCGTGGTGGAACTGGTGGCGATGGAAGATGCGTCGATCAAGTATTCCACCGTGCAGAACTGGTACCCCGGTGACGAGAACGGCCGCGGCGGCATCTATAATTTCGTGACCAAGCGCGGGGCGTGCCGGGGCGCACGATCCAAGATTTCATGGACGCAGGTGGAAACCGGCTCCGCCATTACGTGGAAATACCCGTCCTGCATCCTGCAGGGCGAGGGGTCGGTGGGGGAGTTCTACTCCGTTGCCGTGACCAACAACCACCAGCAGGCCGATACCGGTACCAAGATGATCCATATCGGGCGCAACACGCGCTCGACCATCATCGCCAAGACCATCAGCGCGGGCCAGTCCGACAGCACGTATCGTGGCCTGGTGCGGATGATGCCCAGGGCATCGGGCGCGCGCAACTTCACCCAGTGTGACAGCCTGCTGATCGGGGATCGCTGCGGGGCGCATACCGTGCCCTATATCGAAAGCCGCAACATGTCCGCGCGTGTGGAGCATGAGGCGACGACCTCCAAGATATCGGAAGACCAGCTGTTCTACTGCCGCCAGCGCGGCCTGTCCGAAGAAGACGCGGTGGGGCTGATCGTGAATGGATTCTGCAAGGACGTTCTCAAGGAACTGCCGATGGAATTCGCGGTGGAAGCCCAGAAGCTTCTGCAGATCAGCCTAGAAGGCAGCGTGGGCTAACAGGGATTGAAAAACGTGAGCAAGCAATTCGTAAGCATCAACGGCCTGTGCGCCCGCATCTCGGACGAGGGGACGCCCAAGGAAATCCTGCGTGGCGTTGACCTGGAAATTCCGGCAGGCGAGGTCCATGCCATCATGGGGCCGAACGGCTCGGGCAAGTCCACCCTGTCCTACGTGCTGGCCGGGCGGGAGGATTATGAGGTGACCGGCGGGTCCGCCACCTTCAGGGGGCAGGACCTGCTGGCGCTGGAACCCGAAGAGCGCGCGGCCCTTGGCCTGTTCCTTGCGTTCCAGACCCCGGTTGAACTGCCGGGCGTGAACAACGCCAATTTCCTGCGCACCGCCGTCAATGCCGTGCGCCGCGCGCGCGGGATGGATGAACTGGACGCCGTGGCCTTCCTGAAAGCCGTGCGCAAGGAGACCAAGCACCTGTCCATGTCGGACGAGATGCTCAAGCGCAATGTGAATGTCGGCTTCTCGGGTGGGGAGAAGAAGCGCAACGAAGTGCTGCAGATGCGCATGCTCCAGCCGTCCTTCGCCATTCTGGACGAGACGGATAGCGGGCTGGACATCGATGCCCTGCGCATCGTGGCCGAAGGGGTCAATTCCCTGCGCTCACCTGATTTCTCGGCCCTGGTCATCACCCATCACCAGCGCCTGCTGGACTATATCGTGCCCGACCGCATCCATGTCATGGCGAAGGGCCGCATCATCCACAGCGGTGGCCCGGAACTGGCCAGGCAGCTTGAAGCGCAGGGCTATGCCCAGTTCCTGTCGGAGGCGGCGTGAACGCCATTGCACCGGTCGGGGTCAATGCGTCCGCCTTTCTCGACCGGGGTGATGTAAAGGGCAGTGCGGCACGGCGCCGCGCCGCTGATTTCCTGCGGCAGGCGGGCCTGCCTCGGGCGGGTGTGGAGGCATGGAAATATACCAGCCTGCGCGCGCTGGCCGGTGTGGCGTTTGCCGCGGCAACACAGGATGTCGACCCGTCCGTGGTCGATGCCCTGCTGGCGGAAATCGAGACCGTATCCGGCCTGGGTGCGGCGGCGCCGCGCGTGGTGTTCGTCAACGGCCATTTCGATGCCGCGCGTTCGCGCCTGCCCACGGGGGTAAGGGTTTCCACCTTTGCCGCCGAAGGCCGCATTGGCGATGATATCGACCCCGCGGGCGATGTCACGACCGCGCTCAACACCGTACTGGCCCATGACGGGCTGGTGCTGGTCGTGCCCGAAGGGGTGGATGCGGGCTGCCTGCTGCTGGCCAGCATCGGGGTGGCCGCAGGCGGGGTCCCCATATCCTTCCACCCCCGCCACAGCATTGTGGTGGAGAAGGGCGGCAGGCTTGCCCTGCTTGACGCGGCGGCGGGGCAGGGCTTCTACCTTCATAATCCGCTGTACGACATTACGGTGGCCGGGGGCGGCCACCTGTCGCATGCGCGCGTTCAGGTGGAAGGGCAGGAAGCCGTCCATCTTGCGGTCAGCCACGCCCGCATCGCGGCGGCGGGGCTGTATGACAGCTTTACCCTTACGCTGGGGGCCAGCCTGTCGCGGCATGAAGTGCATGCGGTGCTGACGGCCACCCGGGCCTGCGTGCATGTGAATGGCGCGCAGTTGCTGACCGGCCGGCAGCATGGCGACCTGACCAGTGTCATCACCCATGCCGCCCCGGACTGCATCTCCCGCCAGACGGTGAAGAATGTCCTGTCCGGGCAGGCGCACGGGGTGTTCCAGGGCAAGATCCACGTTGACCGGATTGCCCAGAAGACCGACGGCTACCAGATGAACCAGGCGCTGCTGCTGTCCGATCAGGCCGAGATCGACGCCAAGCCGGAGCTGGAAATCTACGCCGATGACGTGAAATGCAGCCATGGCGCCACGGTAGGCGCCCTGGATGAGGACCAGCTGTTCTACCTGCGCAGCCGGGGCATTTCGGGCGACGTGGCCCGTTCCATCCTGATCCGCGCCTTCCTGCATGACGTGGTGGACCTGATTGATGACCAGCGGCTCAAGGACAGCCTCAACCTGACGGTCGAGTCCTGGTGGAAGCGGGAGGTCGTGTGATGGACCAGATACTGACCCGCCCCGGCAGGGCGGCGGACAGCCTGCGCCATGTGCGTGATGACTTTCCCATCCTGTCGGAAAAGGTGCATGGCAAGGATCTCGTCTTTCTTGACAGTGCCGCCTCCGCCCAGAAGCCCCGGCAGGTGATCGACTGCATGGCCGAGACCATGCGCACCCAGTACGCCAACATCCACCGTGGCCTGTACTGGATGAGCGAACGCACGACCGAAGCCTATGAAGGCGTGCGGGACCAGGTGGCAAAATTCCTCGGGGCCAATGCGCGTGAGGAAATCGTTTTCACCCGCAACAGTACCGAGGCCATCAATCTGGTCGCCCATTCCTACGGCTCCATGCTCCGGCCGGGACAGGCAGTGGTGGTTTCGGAAATGGAGCACCATGCCAACCTGGTGCCGTGGCAGATGCTGCGTGACCGTGCCGGAATCGAACTGCGCGTAACACCCGTTACCGATGACGGCGCGCTGGACATGGACGCTCTGGCCCGCACCCTGTCCGATGGCAGGGTGGGACTGGTGGCCATCACCCATATGTCCAACGTGCTGGGCACGATCACCGATGCCCGCGCCATTGCCGACATGGCGCATGCGGCGGGGGCGAAGGTCCTGTTTGATGGCAGCCAGCTTGCCGTGCACCGTCGGGTGGACGTGAGCGCGCTGGATGCCGATTTCTATGTCGTGACCGGTCACAAGCTGTATGGACCGACCGGGATTGGCGTGCTGTGGGCGCGGCGCGAACTGCTGGAGGCCATGCCGCCGTTCCTGGGCGGGGGGGACATGATTTCCACCGTGTCGTTCGAGCGGTCCACCTGGGCGCATGTGCCGCATAAATTCGAGGCGGGCACCCCCGCCATCATCGAGACCATCGGGCTGGGTGCCGCCCTTGCCTATATCGAATCCATCGGCTTCGATGCGATCGGCGCGCATGAGGACGCCCTGACCGCCTATGCGCTGGAAATGCTGGGCCAGGTGCAGGGACTGAAGGTGATCGGTACCGCGCCGCAGCGCGGCGGGGTGATTTCATTCACCATGGCCGATGTCCACCCGCATGATATCGCAACCCTGCTGGACCGTAACGGCATTGCGGTGCGCGCGGGCCATCACTGTGCGGAACCGCTCATGCGCCGGATGGGGGTGAGTGCTACCGCGCGTGCCAGCTTTGGTATCTATACCACGCCCGAGGAAATCGCCACGCTGGCCGCCACGCTGGAACAGATACGCGGCTTTTTTGTCTGATGATGTGATGGCACAGGATGATCTGTACCGCTCCGTGGTACTGGAGCGGGCAAAAAGCCCCCGCCATGCGGGCGACCTGCCTGATGCGCCGCTGCATGGTCAGGGCAGCAACCCGCTTTGTGGTGACCGGGTAAAACTGCACGCCATGGTTGATACGCAGGGGCGGATTGCTACATTAAGACATGAAACGAGAGGATGTGCGATCTGCGCCGCATCAGCCGACCTGATGGCCGAACGGGTGACGGGGCAGGGGCGTGCACAGGTCAGCCGGTTGCAGGCGGAACTTGTCGCAGCGGTTGAAACGGGCATTGCCCCGGAGGGGCTGGGTGAACTGGCGGTTTTCGCGCCCCTCCACCAGCATCGCTCGCGCATCCGCTGCGCCATGCTGCCCTGGTCGGCGCTGACCGAGATGCTCAATGATGAAAAAGACAGGTGAAGGTCTCATGGACGAGAAAAATCAGGTAGCGCCTGCCAGTGGCATGGCGGAGGGAGCCGGGCATTTCTCCCTTGAGGCCGAAGGGGACGTGGCTGGCAAAACGCCGCCCGTATCCGCCTGGACCCCCGATGGTGAAAAACCGGCCGAAGGCGCAGGCTCATCCACTGCCCCGGATGAGGACACGATCATCGCCGCCATCGCCACCGTGTATGACCCGGAAATTCCGGTCAACATCTATGAACTTGGCCTGATTTACGCCATCGACCTGCATGATGATGGTACCGTCAAGGTCGAGATGACCCTTACGGCCCCCAATTGCCCCAGCGCGCAGGAACTGCCCGCGCAGGTCAAGGAAGCCGTGGAAAAGCTTGATACGGTCACGTCCGCCACGGTCGAGATCGTGTGGGAGCCGCCATGGGATATGTCGCGCATGAGCGAGGATGCGCGCCTTTCCCTGAATATGTTCTGAACCCAGCAGGGGCATGTGCCATGACGACCGAACCGAACACGCCAGTTGCCACCAGATCCGCGCCGCGTCGTGCGCTGCCCCCGCTTCTGACCATGACGGACCGGGCGGCCCAGCGGCTGGAAAAGCTGTACCAGACCAATCATGCGGGCCACCTGCTGCGCATTGCCATTTCCACCAAGGGCTGTTCCGGCCATGCCTATGACATGAGCTTTGTGGAGCAGCCCGGCCCGGGGGATGAAGTGGTGGTGGACAAGGGTGTGACCCTGCTGGTGGACCGCAAGGCCACGCTGTTCCTGATCGGCTCGGTCATGGATTATGAAGTCAGGCAGCTTGAATCCGGCTTTACCTTCAGCAATCCCAACGAAAAGGGGCGCTGCGGCTGCGGGGAAAGCTTCCACGTTTAATGGAAAAATGGATGGAAGTTTTTGGTGAAGCTTTTTTCAAAAAGCTTTAGAGAATACCGCCTTTTTAAAAAAAGCGGCACCCGGAAACTTCTATCAATAAGTTATGGTGGTTCGGCCCTTAACGCCGGGGCCGGGCAGCGGGAAGCGTGAGCACACATACGGCTTCAACCTCGGCTGACCACAGGAACTGGTCAATCACCGTCAGGCTGTCCAGCCGGTAGCCCGCCTGCCGCAGGGGTGTCAGGTCACGCTGGAGTGCGGCCGGGTTGCAGCTTACATAAATCACACAGCGCGGCCTGCCCGTCACAATCTGGGCCACCTGCGCACCCGCCCCCGCATGGGGCGGGTCCAGCACCACGGCGGCACTCTTGGCCAGTTCGGTGGCCATGACCGGCTGGCGGTTCAGGTCGCGCAGGGCGGGCAGCACGCGGGTACCGCCGCTGGCCTGTTTCAGGCAGGCAAAGGCCGGGCGGTCGCCTTCATAGGCATGGACCTTTGCCTGCGTCGCCAGCGCGAAGGACAGCGTGCCACAGCCCGCATACAGTTCGATAATCCCGGCCTTCAGCCCCTTGCGCGGTAGGCCGGCCAGAACGGCCTGTCTGATGGCCTCTTCTCCCTCCCGCGCGGGCTGGAGGAAGGCTCCGGGTGGCGGGACCACGCGCGTTCCATCAAAATGATGGAAGACCGGTCCCGTCAGGGCCAGCGTCTCGGGCGGTCGGGCACGCAGGGAAATGCGGGCGATCCCGTGCGCCCGGCTGAATTCAGCCAGGATGCGCCGGTCATTGGTATCGGGCGTGCCATCCATTGCAATCAGCAGGTCAGGGCCGCTGTCAAGCAGGTTGATCTGTACGTCACCCCCCGCATGCACGGCGGGCAGGGAATGCAGCATGGTGCGCAGCGGCGGCAGCAGGGCCAGCAGTGTCGGGTCCAGCAGGGTGCAGGCTGTCATGTCCACCACATCGCCCCGGCGGCGATGCAGGCCCAGCACGATTTCACGCCCCGCGCGGCGGAAGGCCAGATCGACCCGCCGCCTGCCATGGGGGCTGACCTGCCGGGTCTGTGGCGCAGGAACGGAGTCAAACCCCGCATGGCGCAGTGCTTCGACCACCCGCCCGGCTTTCCAGTCCATGATGGCGGGCAGCGCCATGTGCTGCAGGCGGCAACCCCCACAACTGCCAAACAGGGGGCAGGGCGGTGCTACACGCGTGGGGCCGGGGGAGACGACACGCCCCAGCGTGCCGTGGGTTGCTGTCTGGCTGGCCAGCAGGATTTCATCTCCTGGCACGGTGCCGGGCACGAACATCATGCCCGCCGGGGTCCGGGCCAGACCATCCCCATCATTGCCAAGCGCCACCACGGGGATGGCGCCAGCTGCTACGTTTTCCATAACCGTGATCGCTTGCGGGATACGGCTTATTCGTCTGCCGCGATAACGGGCTTTTCCCGCCGGGGCAGGCGCATGAAGGCAGGCATGTCCTCCCCGAATCCGGTAATCGGCTGGTCGGGTGCCGCGGGCAGCAGCCCGGCCTCACGTTCACGCCGCGGGGGCGTGCTGGTGGCGGGAGCGGCTGTGGCTGCTGCCTGCCTGCGGCCCCTGCGGGGCGGCTCGTCCGCCACAGCGGCTGGTGTGGTGGGAGCGGGAGTCACCGGTGCGGCTGCTGCCGTGTCCGCGTTGCTCTTGCGCGATTTGCGGCGGCCATTCGTGCTGCGCGGCTCGTCAGACCATTGCAGATTGTCCACGCCCTTGACCTCGATTCTCGGGATGGGTTTGCCCGTCAGTTTCTCGATCGCCTGGGCCAGTGCTTCCTCATCGGGGGTGGCAAGGCTGTAGGCGTGGCCGGTGCGGCCCGCACGGCCGGTGCGGCCGATTCGGTGAACGTAGTCCTCGGCATGGAACGGCAGGTCGAAATTGAACACATGCGACAGGCCGCCGATATCAATCCCGCGTGCCGCGATATCGGAACAGACCAGGATTTTCAGCTCCCCGCTCTTGAACGCCTCAAGGGTGGAGAACCGCACGGACTGCGCCAGGTCACCATGCAGCGCACCAGCGGAAAACCCGTGCTTGATCAGGGATTTGCACAGAACGTCCACATCGCGCTTGCGGTTGCAGAACACGATGGCGTTCTGCATGTCCGCCTCGCGCAGGAGCTTGCGCAGCGCGCGGCGCTTGTCCTTGGCATCGACAATGGCAAGCCCGGTCTCGATGGTGGAGGCGACGGAGGAGGGACGGCTGACCGTGATCTCCTTGGGGTTGCGCAGGAATGCATCGGCCAGGCGGCGGATTTCGGGTGCCATGGTGGCGGAGAAGAACAGCGTCTGGCGCAGCGGTGAGAGCATGCTCACGATCTTCTCGATGTCGGGGATGAAGCCCATGTCAAGCATGCGGTCGGCTTCGTCGATCACCAGCAGCTTCGTCTGGGTCAGCAGCAGGCCCCCGCGTTCGAACAGGTCGATCAGGCGGCCGGGCGTGGCGATCAGCACGTCCACGCCACGGTTGAGCACTTCCTTCTGCTCGGCCATGCTCTCGCCACCGATCAGCAGCGCATGGGTCAGCTTGAGGTGCTTGCCGTAATTGACGAAATTCTCCGCCACCTGCAACGCCAGTTCGCGCGTGGGTTCCAGTATGAGCGAACGCGGCATGCGCGCCCGCGCGCGTGAACCCTGCAGGATTTCAAGCATCGGCAGGGTGAAGGACGCGGTCTTGCCCGTGCCGGTCTGGGCAACCCCCAGCACGTCGCGGCCCATCAGCACATAGGGAATGGCCTGTGCCTGGATGGGGGTGGGATGACGGTATCCCATCTCATCAATCGCGCGCTGGATGGGTTCGGACAGGCCAAGTTCGGAAAACAGGGGCTGGGCCTGTTCGGGTTCCGCGTCTGCGGCAGGCGCGTCAGGCGTTACGGCCCCGTCCGTGCTGGTGGCAGGGGATGCGGTCACCGCCTTTTTCGCGGGACGGGCCGGGGCGGAGGAAGTTTTTTTGGCGCTCAAATTACTCTCGAACGTATCAGCAGATGAATATGGCCCCGTCCGATTGCCACCGTGTCGCGCTGTATCAGGCTGCCGTCCCTGATGTACCTGCAGCAATGCAGGGAAGGGGAGTGTGACACGCGGGGACAGGCCCCTCAGGCGCCACATTCCCTGTGCCTATCCATCTTTGCAACGGAAATCAAGGGGGCGTGAGGATACGCCCCCGCAATTTCAGAACGGATGCGCCAGGCAGGCGGTGATGATGGTCAGCACGCCCAGTCCGGCATTGAGCATGACCAGCGAGCGGATCGAGTCGAACACGCCCGGCCTGGGACGCAGCGCGCGGCGGGCCGTCTGGTAGGGTCCGAAATAGATGCGCGCGAACACGCCAGCCATGATCAGGCCGAAAAGCTGCATGAGGTTGATCGGCCATGGCACGACCGCGAAGCCGCCATCATGATAGATCAGCAGCCATCCCGTCACCAGGACCATGGGCATGGTATGCCAGACGATGCGGAAAAAGCGGTTCAGCGTCTGCAGGTGGACCGAGGCGCGCTGCGTCGGGTCCAGCAGCCCCAGGCTGGGCCTGAGCACGAAGGCCGCGTAGATCATGCCGCCAACCCATGTCGCCATGGCGGTAATATGAAGGGCGAGCACAAGGCTCCAGACTATGGACAGGGACATGAAGCCTCCTTGCGGGGGTAGGGTTAAGGAAAACGGTCATAGTGCCACAGGCAAGATGCAGGGTGCTTGTTTCCCCATTCCTGCATCATGTGCAAGGGCACTGACATGGCCGGAGTTGCCATAAAGGGGGCGGACATGCCTGACAATCAACCTTCCGGTGCCATCGCGCGCCACCTGCTGCTGCCCGCGCCGGCTGAAATGGCGCGGATTGACGCTGCGGCCAGCGTGCATGTGCCGGTGGCCACATTGATGGAAAGCGCGGGCCGCGCCGTTGCGCGCGCCATACGCCAGCATACCCGTCCGTGCCGGGTGCTGGTGCTGTGCGGGCCGGGCAATAATGGTGGCGATGGCTACGTTGCGGCACGCAGGCTGGCGGAGCACGGCTGGCCGGTCTCGGTCGCCATGCTGGCAGCCCCCCGTCCGGGCGGGGACGCGGCGGCAGCGGCGGCAGCGTGGCGCGGCCCCGTCGTGCCGTTTACGGCGGAGAGTGCCGCGCGTTTCGACCTGGTGGTCGATGCGGTGTTCGGCGCGGGGCTGAGCCGGGACGTGGGGGCGGACATCGCGGCAGTGCTGGGTGCGGCCCCCCGGCTTGTCGCCATCGACATGCCAACCGGCGTTGACGGGGCGACGGGGGCCGTGCGCGGCCACGCGGTGGCGGCCGAACTGACGGTCACGTTCTGCCGCCGCAAGCCCGGCCACCTGCTGCTGCCGGGGCGTACGCTGTGCGGGCGGGTGATCGTGGCGGATATCGGCATACCGGAAGCCGCGGTGGCCACCGTGCCGATTCGGACCTGGCACAACGAACCCGGCCTGTGGCGCCCGCCCGCCTGTGGGGTGGACAGCTATAAATACAGCCGGGGTGTCGTCAGCATCTGCGGAGGGGCGGAAATGCCCGGCGCCGCCCGCCTGTCCGCCGCAGGCGCCCGGGCCGCGGGTGCCGGGCTTGTCCGGCTGGCGGTGGGGGAGAGTGCCGGGATCTACCGCATGACCGCGCCTGCCGGGCTGATCGTGGATTCCGGCCCGCTGGCACAGTTGCTGGAGGATTCGCGCCGCCGCACATGGGTGTGTGGTCCCGGCCTGTCGGTGGCGGAAGTGGCGGCCACCTTTCCGGCACTGGTCCGGGCGGGGCGGGATGTCATTGCCGATGCGGGGGCCTTCAGCATGGCCGCCGGGGCGCCGCAGCGGCTGGAGGGGGCGGCCATCATCACGCCGCATATAGGCGAGTTCTCGCGCGTGTTCGGCCGGCCGGGGCCGGACCGGCTCACCGCCGCCCGCAATGCCGCCGCCCGCACCGGGGCGGTGACCGTGCTGAAGGGGCCGGACACCATCATCGCCAGTCCCGATGGCCGTATCGCCATAAACGACCATGCCACCCCCATGCTGGGCACGGCGGGGTCAGGTGATACGCTGACGGGAATCATCGCCGCGCTGCTGGCCGCCGGCATGCCCCGGTGGGAGGCGGCATGTGCCGGGGTCTGGCTGCATGGTGACGCGGCGCTGCATGCGGGGGCATGGCCGGTAGCCGAGGACTTTGACCGCCATGTGGGGGCCGCACGGGTGCGGGCTGAGGCCCTGGCGCAAAAAGTTTTGGGCTGAAAACACCTTTTCCTGCGTGTCGGGACCTTGCCCCATGGCGAATGGTGCGCTAAAGCCGCGCGCTTACAGCCTGGGCACTGTGCGGGCGTGGTGGAATTGGCAGACACGCCAGATTTAGGTTCTGGTGACGCAAGTCGTGGGGGTTCAAGTCCCTCCGCCCGTACCAAGATCCCGGCAAGTCGCGTTATGCGAACAGACGTGGTGGCCCAAGCGGCCTCTTGCGTTCTTTGATACGTTCTGACCGAGAGGATGGCCTGGCAGATGCAGGTTACTGAAACGCTTTCCGATGGCCTGAAGCGCGGGTTTACCGTTACGGTGCCTGCCGCGGAAATCGAGAGCAAGCGCACCGCGCGCCTGAAAGAAGTTGGACAGTCCATGAAGCTGCCGGGCTTCCGCCCCGGAAAGGTGCCGATGAGCATCCTGCAGCAGCGTTTTGGCGAATCTGTTCAGGGCGAGGTTCTGGAGCAGGTTGTCAGCGAGGCGACCCGCACCCTGCTGGACGAGCGTGGCCTGCGTCCTGCCATGCAGCCCCAGGTGGATCTGGTATCGGGCAGCGAGCCGGGCAGCAAGGCCGACCTGGTCTTTACCGTTGCGTTCGAGCTTCTGCCCGAAATCACCATTCCCGACCTGTCCACGCTGTCGCTCGTGCGCCTCAAGGCCGAGGTGAATGCCGAGACGGTGGACAAGGCGCTGGAGGAAATCGCAGGCCGCCAGCGTGAGTTCGAGAAGGTCGAGGAAGACCGTCCCGCCGCCGATGGCGACGTGGTGACGGTGGACTTCGTCGGCAAGATTGACGGCACGGCCTTTGAAGGCGGCTCCGCCGACGACGTGAATGTCGAACTGGGTGGCGCTGGCTTCATCCCCGGTTTTGCCGAGCAGATCGTGGGCATGAAGGCCGGTGACGAAAAGGTGATCACCGTGACCTTCCCCGCCGATTACGGCGCGGAGCACCTGGCGGGCAAGGAAGCGAACTTCGACATCAAGGTCAAGGAGCTGAAGCGTTCGGTTGAAGCCAAGATCGATGACGAACTGGCCAAGAAGCTCGGCTTCGAGGGGCTGGAGCAGGTGCGTGAACTGATCACCAAGCAGGTCGGTCAGGAATACGAGCAGCTTTCCCGCCTGCGCCTGAAGCGCGAACTGCTGGACAGGCTGGCGGAAAAGACCGACTTCGAGGCCCCTCCGGGCATGGTCGAGGCCGAGTTCAGCCAGATCTGGAACCGGATCGAGGAAGACCGCAAGGCCGGCCGCCTGGATGAGGAAGACAAGGACAAGGACGAGGACACGCTGCGCGCCGACTATCGCAAGATTGCCGAGCGCCGCGTGAAGCTGGGCCTGCTGCTGGCCGAGATTGGCCGGGTGAACAACATCACCGTGACGCAGGACGAAATCGTGCACGCCGTGCGCGCCGAGGCTTCGCGCTATCCGGGCCAGGAACAGGCCGTGTTCGAATATTTCTCCAAGAACCCGCAGGCGGTTGACGGGCTGCGCGGCCCCATCTTCGAAAACAAGGTCATCGACTACATCGTCGAGCTGGCCAAGGTCGAGGACAAGGACGTGACGCCGGAAGAACTGGCCGAAATGCCGGAAGCTGACGTCTGATCCGCTTCTTGCACATAGGTAGCGCATGCGGCGCGCGGAAGGCTCCCCTTCCGTGCGCCGTATGTGTTTGCGGGCAGGCGCACAGGCATGGTTTGTCACCCCGTTCGTGGCAAAATGACGGGGGTGGGGTGGTATCTGGCGTGTTTGTCTCTATTTTGTCATAAGTAACCGGGAAGGGCCCGGCTGCGTTGTGGCTGTCCGTGCGTCTCCCGCCGGGTAGCCCGCGTGGCCTCCGCCCTTGCCTTTCAGGATCGGGAATATGGCTATGAGGGATCGGGATCCCGTGGAGATCTTCAATAACGCTCTGGTACCCATGGTGGTTGAACAGACCTCCCGCGGGGAACGGGCATTCGACATCTATTCCCGCCTTCTGCAGGAACGGATCATTTTTCTGACCGGGCCGGTCTATGATCAGGTCGCGGCCGTGGTGTCGGCGCAGCTGCTCTATCTGGAAAGCGTGAACCCGACGAAGGAAATCTCGTTCTACATCAACAGCCCCGGTGGCGTGGTGTCAGCGGGGCTTGCGATCTATGATACCATGCAGTACATCCGCTCCCCCGTCAGCACGGTGTGCATCGGGCAGGCGGCGTCCATGGGTTCGCTCCTGCTCGCGGGTGGCGAGAAGGGGCGGCGCTTCGCCCTGCCCAATTCCCGCGTGATGGTGCACCAGCCTTCGGGCGGGGCACAGGGACAGGCCAGCGACATCGAGATCCAGGCCCAGGAAATCCTGACCATCCGCAAGCGCCTGAACGAAATCTACAACGAACATACCGGCCGCACGCTTGAGGAAATCGAGCGCAAGCTGGAGCGTGACAGCTACATGTCGGCGGAGGAAGCGCAGGCATTCGGCATTGTGGATGAAGTGGTCCGTCGTAACGTTGCGTCAAAGCCTGCTGAATAATCTGCACAGGGGGGCGCGCGCGCAGGTGCGCTCCCAGCCCCCGGGGGGAGTGGTCATCTGCGGCGTGCCGGGGTCTGCCTGTCCGGTCGCAAGGTATGGAGAAGTTCCCCCGCGCGGGAATAGGAGCGGTTATGAATAACAAATCCGGCGATTCCAAAAATACGCTTTACTGCTCGTTCTGCGGCAAGTCGCAGCATGAGGTCCGCAAACTGATCGCCGGTCCCACCGTGTTCATTTGCGACGAATGCGTCGAATTGTGCATGGACATCATCCGCGAGGAGCACAAGACGCATCTGGTCAAATCGCGTGACGGCGTGCCGACCCCGCGTGAAATCTGCAAGATCCTGGATGATTACGTGATCGGCCAGGCACATGCGAAAAAGGTGCTGTCGGTGGCCGTGCATAACCACTACAAGCGCCTGGCGCACGCGCAGAAGAACAATGATGTCGAGATCGCGAAGTCCAACATCATGCTGCTCGGCCCCACGGGTTCGGGCAAGACGCTGCTGGCCCAGACCCTTGCCCGCATTCTGGACGTGCCCTTCACCATGGCCGATGCCACCACCCTGACCGAAGCCGGCTACGTGGGTGAGGACGTGGAGAACATCATCCTCAAGCTGCTGCAGGCGGCGGACTACAACGTGGAGAAGGCCCAGCGCGGGATCGTCTATATTGACGAGATCGACAAGATTTCCCGCAAGTCGGACAATCCCTCCATCACCCGTGACGTGAGCGGTGAGGGCGTGCAGCAGGCGCTGCTCAAGATCATGGAAGGCACCGTGGCCTCCGTGCCGCCGCAGGGCGGGCGCAAGCACCCGCAGCAGGAATTCCTGCAGGTCGACACCACCAACATGCTGTTCATCTGTGGTGGGGCGTTTGCGGGGCTGGACAAGATCATCAGCGCGCGTGGCAAGGGTTCGGGCATTGGCTTCGGCGCCGATGTGCAGTCGCCCGAGGAGCGCCGCATGGGCGCGGTGCTGCGTGACGTGGAGCCCGAGGACCTGCTGAAATTCGGCCTGATTCCGGAGTTCATCGGCCGCCTGCCGGTTGTCGCGACCCTGGAGGACCTGGATGAGGCGGCCCTGATCGAGATCCTGACCAAGCCCAAGAACGCGCTGGTCAAGCAGTACGCGCGCCTGTTCCAGATGGAGGAAGTGCAGCTTACCTTTACCGAGGACGCGCTGCGCCAGATTGCCCAGCGCGCCATTGCGCGGCGTACCGGCGCGCGTGGCCTGCGCGCCATACTGGAGAGCATCCTGCTGTCGACCATGTTCGACCTGCCCGGCCTGAAGAATGTCGAGGAGGTCGTGGTCAACAAGGAAGTGGCGGAGGGCAAGGCCCAGCCCGTCTATGTGTATGGCAAGAACGAACCGGCCGAGCAGTCCGCCTGAGGACCGGGCCGGGTTCACGCCGAATTATCACCACCGGACTTGCGGTGGTGGGGCGTCGTGACAACATGAAGTGAAGTTGTCGCACATGCGGCGCAACGGATGGGCAGGCCACCAGATCGGGTGTCCATCCGGGATCGTCCATCAGGAGGTCAAAAACAAGATGTCAAAAACTGACAGGCTGACATCGGTACCCGAGGGCACCGAAACCATGGATAAGAAGACGGTCGCCCCCGTCGCGGCCCCGCATGGGGCGGAGGAGACGGGCGGCGCGCAGGACACCATTGCCGTCCTGCCGCTGCGCGATATCGTGGTTTTCCCGCATATGATCGTGCCGCTGTTTGTCGGGCGCGAGAAATCCGTCCGCGCGCTTGAGGCCGTGACCCGCAGCGACAAGCAGATCCTGCTGGTGGCGCAGAAGAACGCGGCGCAGGATGACCCGGCGCCGGGTGATATCTACCGCTATGGCACGGTTTCCACCATCCTGCAGCTGCTCAAGCTGCCCGACGGCACGGTCAAGGTGCTGGTGGAGGGGGGGCGGCGTGCCCATATCACCGCCCTGCAGGAGATTGACGGTCACTTCGAGGCCCAGATCGAGGATGTGCCCGAGCAGGAAACCGACGGCAAGGAAGCCGAGGCCATTGGCCGTACACTGATCGGGCAGTTCGAGCAGTACATCAAGCTGAACAAGAAGATCGCGCCAGAGGTGCTGGTCTCGCTCAACCAGATTGATGACCTGTCGAAGCTGGCGGACACCATTGCAAGCCACCTGAACCTGAAGATTCCCGAAAAGCAGGAAATCCTTGAAATCCAGGACGTGAATGCACGTCTGGAACGGGTTTTCGCGCATATGGAAGCTGAAATCGGCGTGCTGCAGGTGGAAAAGCGCATCCGTAACCGCGTGAAGCGGCAGATGGAAAAGACGCAGCGCGAGTACTATCTGAACGAGCAGCTCAAGGCGATCCAGAAGGAACTGGGCGAAGGCGAGGACGGCAAGGACGAAACCGCCGAGCTTGAGGAAAAGATTGCCAAGACCAGGCTGAGCAAGGAAGCGCGCGACAAGGCGGTGGCCGAGCTGAAGAAGCTGCGGACCATGAGCCCGATGTCGGCCGAATCGACGGTGGTGCGCAATTACCTTGACTGGATTCTGGGCATCCCGTGGAAAAAGCGCTCCAAGGTCCGCCATGACCTGTCCGAAGCCCAGAAGGTGCTCGATACCGACCATTACGGGCTGGAGAAGGTCAAGGAACGCATCATCGAGTATCTGGCCGTGCAGAGTCGCGCGCAGAAGCTCAAGGGGCCGATCCTGTGCCTTGTGGGGCCGCCGGGTGTGGGCAAGACCTCGCTTGCAAAGTCCATCGCCAAGGCGACGGGGCGGCAGTATGTCCGCATGTCGCTGGGTGGCATGCGTGACGAGGCCGAGATCCGGGGCCATCGGCGCACCTATATCGGGTCCATGCCGGGCAAGATCATCCAGGGGATGAAGAAGGCCAAGACGTCCAACCCGCTGTTCCTGCTGGATGAGATCGACAAGCTGGGGGCCGACTGGCGCGGTGATCCGTCATCCGCGCTGCTGGAGGTGCTGGACCCCGAGCAGAATTCCACCTTTGGCGATCATTATCTGGAGGTCGATTATGACCTGTCGGATGTGATGTTCATCACCACCGCCAACAGCCTGAACATGCCCCAGCCGCTGCTGGACCGTATGGAGATCATCCGCCTGTCGGGCTACACCGAGGACGAGAAGGTCGAGATTGCCAGGCGCCACCTGCTGACCAAGCAGACGGAGGCCAACAACCTCAAGCCGGGCGAGTGGTCGGTGTCGGATGACGCGCTGCGCGAACTGATCCGCAGCTACACGCGTGAGGCCGGGGTGCGTAACCTGGAACGTGAAATCGCGACTCTGGCCCGCAAGGCCGTGACCGAGATCGTGACGGGCAAGGCCAGGAACGTGGCGATCACGGCCGAAAACCTGGAGAAATATGCAGGCGTGAAGCGTTTCCGCCATGGCGAGACCGAGTCGGAAGACATGGTCGGAGTCGTGACCGGACTGGCCTGGACCGAGGTGGGGGGCGAGATCCTGACCATCGAAAGCGTGATGGTGCCCGGCAAGGGCAACATCAAGCTGACCGGCAAGCTGGGCGACGTGATGAAGGAAAGCGTGGCTGCCGCCCTGTCCTATGTCCGTAGCCGCGCCGTGACCTTTGGCATCAGTCCCGACCTGTTTGAAAAGCGTGACCTGCATGTGCATGTGCCCGAAGGGGCCACGCCCAAGGACGGGCCATCGGCCGGTATTGCCATGGCAACGTCCATCGTCAGCGTCATGACGGGCATTCCGGTGCGCCGGGATGTGGGCATGACGGGCGAAATCACGCTGCGTGGCCGCGTACTGCCGATCGGCGGGCTGAAGGAAAAGCTTCTGGCTGCCCACCGTGCGGGGCTGACGACCATCTTCATCCCCAAGGACAATGAAAAGGATCTGGTGGATATTCCCGATGTCGTGACATCGGCGCTGACCATCCTGCCCGTGGCGCATGTGGATGAGGTGATCGGGCAGGCACTGGTGCATAAACCGGAGCCGATCGAGTGGACGGAGCCGGTGGCGCCGGCCACATCGGAAGGCAAGGGCACGCCCGCACTGACCCATTGAGCACGTTGTGGTGATGGTGCTGGGTCGCAAAATTGTCATGATGAAGGGGAATGACGGATTTTCTCGGTCATTCCCCGAATTCTGTCGGTTGACGTGAGAAAAAACAGCGGCATAGTGCGTGCAGAAATGCGGCGCGACTTTTGAACGATTGCGTAGGCGCACAGTATAAAGAAAGGCGTAAAATGGAGAAGCCACTTAACAAGCAGGAACTCGTCGCTGCTGTAGCCGAGGAAGCCGATCTGGCCAAGGCAAAGGCTGGCGAAGTGGTTGATGCGGTTTTCGGTGCGATCGAAAAGGCCCTGGCCAGCAAGCAGGAAGTCCGTCTGGTCGGGTTCGGTACGTTCGTGACCGCAACCCGCAAGGCAGCCAAGGGGCGCAACCCCCGCACGGGTGAACCGCTGGATATCCCGGCTTCCACATCCGTGCGCTTCAAGCCGGGCAAGAACCTGAAGGAAGCGGTCAGCAAGTAAGGCCATTTCCGTTCGGGAAAAAAAGAAGGGGCAATCCATTTTTTGGGTTGCCCCTTTTTTTGCAATCCCTTACTAGGGGCGCGGGCGATTAGCTTAGCGGTAGAGCATCTCGTTTACACCGAGAGGGTCGGCGGTTCGATCCCGTCATCGCCCACCATGTTTTCCTGTTCCCGCACTGCAGCAGGGAAAATGCACCACGCGGGTGTAGCTCAGTTGGTTAGAGCGCCGGCCTGTCACGCCGGAGGTCGCGGGTTCGAGCCCCGTCACTCGCGCCATTACGGCACATAATCCGGATACCATGACCGTAACGCCAGACGCGCCCGCGCTGGCGTTTTTTTTATGCCTGATCCACACGAAAAAATGAAAACAAAAAACCGTGCCATGAAAGTAATGGTCACATAATATTGACAGATCCGGTCCTGTATTTTTCCCTCACAGTAATGTTCCTGAAAGAACACGGTTAAGTAACTGTTCCCTGAACCATGTTGGGGCTAGCATCCCTGAAGCCAGACATAAGTCGATAAAGACAGCAGATGGCTGATTAACAGGTTGGGAACACGGAAGATGCATTCCGTTATCGCTGATTATTTACCCGTTCTCATATTCGGGTGCATCGCGGTTGTGATCGCGGGGGCGATGCTGGGCAGTTCGCTGCTGTTCGGCCACCAGAAGCCCTATGCCGAGAAAACGTCCGCCTATGAATGTGGTTTCGAAGCGTTTGACGATGCGCGTCACCGCTTTGACGTGCGCTTCTATCTGGTGGCGATCCTTTTCATCATTTTCGACCTGGAGGTCGCGTTCCTCTTTCCCTGGGCGCTGAGCCTGTCACGGATCGGGTGGTTCGGCTTCGCGTCCATGATGGGTTTCCTTGGCGTTCTGGTCGTCGGCTTCATTTACGAATGGAGCAAGGGCGCGCTGGACTGGGATTGAGCATGACAGGAGAGGGCGTACCAATGGCCAATGACACACCCGGCACGGAGCGTCCGGCGGACAGCATAGCCTGGAACCGGGAAATGCTGCCCCCGGGGCCGGAGCAGGACGCCGTGATCAAGGGCATTACCGGCGAGATGACCGAAAAGGGCTTCGTGGTCGCGAACCTGGACAGGCTGGTCAACTGGGGGCGCACGGGCAGCCTGTGGCCCATGTCCTTCGGCCTGGCGTGCTGCGCGGTGGAAATGATCCACGCCTACATGCCGCGCTACGATCTGGACCGCATGGGCATCATCCCGCGCGGCTCGCCCCGCCAGTCGGACGTGATGATCGTGGCGGGCACGCTGACCAACAAGATGGCCCCCGCCCTGCGCCGGGTTTACGACCAGATGGCCGAGCCGCGCTGGGTCATCTCCATGGGGTCATGCGCCAATGGCGGCGGGTATTACCACTATTCCTATTCCGTGGTGCGCGGATGCGACCGAATCGTGCCGGTGGATGTGTACGTGCCCGGCTGCCCGCCCACGGCGGAAGCGCTGATTTACGGCATTCTGCAGCTCCAGAAGAAAATCCGCAGGACAGGGACCATACGCCGTGGCTGACCCAGCAAATCCCCCCCCCGCCACGGGTGGCCCGACGCGCGTGGTCCCCGGCACGCTGGGCGCCATTGCCTTCCGCCTGTCCACCGCCGTGCCCGGCATCCTTTCCGCCAGTATCGAAAAAGGGGAACTGGTGGTGCGGACCACGCGCACGCGACTGCTGGCGCTCATGTCCCTGCTGCGTGACGACCCGCGTTATGCCTGCCAGCAGGTGATGGACATATGCGGTGTGGACTTTCCCGAACGCGCGGAGCGTTTCGATGTGGTCTACAACCTGCTGTCCGTCACCCATAACCACCGCATCCGCGTGATCGTGACCACGGATGAGACCTCTGCCGTGCCATCGGTGCACCAGCTCTGGCCCGCGGCCACATGGTGGGAGCGCGAGGCCTATGACCTGTTCGGCATCCTGTTTACCGACCAGCCGGACCTGCGCCGCATCCTGACCGATTATGGATTTGAGGGCCATCCGCTGCGCAAGGACTTCCCGCTGACCGGCTATGTCGAGCTGCGCTACGACGAGGAACGGCGGCAGGTCGTGTACGAGCCGGTGAACCTGGTGCAGGACTTCCGCAATTTCGATTTTGAATCGCCATGGGAAGGCATCCTGACACTGCCGGGCGATGAAAAGGCGCATGCTGCCCGCCAGGACATGAAACGACAGGGATAGGCGACAGATGAGCGACGTAACCCTTCGTAGCGATACGGACATCCCCGACAGCCTGCTGCCGGAAGAGGCGGATGGCGATGTGAAGCGCCATGTGGTGGAAATCGACTCCCACGCGCTGAACTTCGGCCCCCAGCATCCTTCCGCCCACGGCGTGCTGCGACTGGTGCTGGAAATGGAGGGCGAGGTCGTTGCCCGCGCCATCCCGCATGTCGGCCTGCTGCATCGCGGCACGGAAAAGCTGATCGAATACAAGACGTATCCCAAGGCGCTGCCGTATTTTGACCGCCTCGATTACGTCTCCCCCATGTGCGAGGAACAGGCCTTTGCCCTGGCGGTGGAAAAACTGCTGGGCATCGAGGCCCCGGAGCGCGCGAAGTGGATCCGGGTCATGTTTGCCGAGATCACGCGCATCCTGAACCACATCCTTAACCTGACATCATTCGGGCTGGACTGCGGGGCGCTGACGCCCGCGCTGTGGGGGTATGAGGAACGCGAGAAGCTGATCGAGTTCTATGAAGCCGCATCCGGCGCGCGCTTCCATGCCAATTACGTCCGCCCCGGCGGGGTGGCGCAGGACCTGCCCGCCGGGCTGGAGGACCGTATTGCCGACTGGGCACGGACCTTCCCGCAGTGGATCGATGACCTTGAGGCGCTCCTGACCGGCAACCGCATCTGGAAGCAGCGTACGGTGGGCATTGGCGTGTTCACCACCGAACAGGCACTGGCCTGGGGCTTCAGCGGCCCGTGCCTGCGCGCTTCGGGCGTACCATGGGACCTGCGGCGCAGCCAGCCCTATGACAATTACGACAAGGTCGAATTCAACGTACCCGTGGGCCGGCAGGGTGACTGTTACGACCGTTACCTGATCCGCGTGGCCGAAATGCGCGAGAGCGTGAAGATTATCAACCAGTGCCTGGAACAGATCCGGCCCGGCCCGGTCAAGGTGCAGGACCACAAGATCACGCCCCCGCCGCGCCGGGAGATGAAGCGTTCGATGGAAGCGCTGATCCACCACTTCAAGCTGTTTACCGAAGGCTATCATGTGCCGCCCGGTGCCACCTACACCGTGACCGAAACGCCCAAGGGCGAGTTTGGCGTGTATCTGGTGGCCGATGGCAGCAACCGGCCGTATCGCTGCAAGATCCGGCCCACGGGTTTTTCCCATCTCCAGGCAATCGACGAGATGTCGCGCCGGCACATGCTGGCGGATGCCGTGGCCATTATCGGGTCGCTTGATCTGGTATTTGGCGAGATTGACAGGTGACCGACATGTCCGCCCAGCCCAGCGCGCCCGAGGGCGCCGAACCCACCCATTTTGAATTTGACCAGGACAGCGAACGGCAGATCGCGGCCGTCCTTGCCAAATACCCGCCCGAGCGCAAGGCAAGCGGCGTGCTGCCGCTGCTGTATGTGGTGCAGAAGCAGATGGGCCGCCAGACCGGCAGCGCGTGGATTCCGCGCGTGGCCATGGACGTGGTGGCCGAACGGCTGGAGATGGCCCCGATCCGGGTGTACGAGGTCGCGACCTTCTACCTCATGTTCAACACGAAGCCGATCGGCCGGTACCACCTGCAGGTCTGCACCACCACATCATGCTGGCTGCGTGGCTCCGATGACGTGACAGCGGCATGCAAGGCGGCCACGGGCATCAAGGCGTTTGGCGAGACCAGTGCCGACGGCCTGTTCACCCTGACCGAGGTCGAATGCCTTGGCGCCTGCGCCAATGCCCCGATCCTGCAGGTGGATGACGATTATTACGAGGATCTGGACGGTCCGCGCACCGAGGAACTGATCGCGGCACTCAAACGCGGCGAACGTCCCACGCCCGGCCCCACAATCGACCGCCTGAACTCTGCCCCCGCGGGCGGCCGCAAGGTCCTGGTGGGTGACATGGCGCAGAAACCGCAGGGGCAGGAGTAAGGCCATGCTGCAGGACAAGGACCGCATCTTCACCAACCTGTATGGCCAGGGTGACTGGACTCTGGCCGGCGCCCGCGCCCGGGGTGACTGGGATGGCACGGCGGAGATACTGGCGCGCGGGCGTGACGCCATCATCAACGAGATGAAGGCCTCCGGCCTGCGTGGGCGCGGGGGGGCGGGTTTCCCCACCGGCGTCAAATGGTCGTTCATGCCCAAGAAGAATGACGGGCGGCCGCATTACCTCGTCATCAATGGCGATGAGTCGGAACCCGGCACCTGCAAGGACCGCGAGATCCTGCGCCATGACCCGCACAAGCTGGTGGAAAGCGCGCTGATCGCCTCCTTCGCCATGGGGGCGCATGCGGCCTACATCTACATCCGGGGCGAGTTTTATAACGAGGCCATGCACCTCCAGCATGCCATTGACGAGGCGTATGCCGCCGGCCTGATCGGCCCGAACGCCTGTGGGTCGGGCTGGGATTTCGACTTCTACATCCATCGTGGCGCGGGCGCCTACATTTGCGGTGAGGAAACCGCGCTGCTGGAAAGCCTGGAGGGCAAGAAGGGCCAGCCGCGCATGAAGCCGCCTTTCCCCGCCGCCATGGGCCTGTACGGCTGCCCCACCACGGTCAACAATGTGGAAAGCATCGCGGTGTCCGCCACCATCCTGCGCCGGGGGGCGGCATGGTTCTCGGGTCTGGGGCGGCCCAACAACGCGGGCACCAAGCTCATGGCCATATCGGGCCACGTCAACACGCCCTGCGTGTTTGAGGAAGAACTGGGTGTTCCGATGCGCGAACTGATCGAAAAGCATGGCGGTGGCGTGCGTGGCGGGTGGGACAACCTGCTGGCGGTCATTCCCGGCGGCTGCTCGGTACCCATGCTGCCGCGCGATGTGTGTGACACCGTGCTGATGGATTACGACAGCCTGCGCGCCGAAGGTTCCGGCCTGGGTACGGGCTGCATGATCGTGATGGACAAATCCACCGACATCATCGCGGCCATCGCCCGGTTTTCGAAATTCTTCAAGCACGAAAGCTGTGGCCAGTGCACGCCCTGCCGCGAGGGCACGGGATGGATGATGCGCATCATGGACCGCATGGTGCAGGGGCGTGCCGAAATCGAGGAAATCGACATGCTCGAACAGGTCACCCGCCAGGTGGAAGGACACACCATCTGCGCGCTGGGCGATGCGGCGGCATGGCCGATACAGGGGCTGATCCGCCGGTTCCGCCCGGTCATGGAAGAACGCATCCGCGCCTACAAGGCAGCGCATGGGGGTGGCCGTATCGTGCAGGTACCGGCGGGCCTGGTTGAAGCGGCGGAGTAGGAACAGTGGTAAAAGTAACCGTTGACGGTATTCCGGTGGAAGTCGCGGCAGGCTCCTCCGCACTTCAGGCCTGTGAAGCGGCGGGCAAGGAAATCCCGCGTTTCTGTTATCATGAACGCCTGTCGGTGGCGGGTAACTGCCGGATGTGCCTGGTCGAGGTCTCGGGCGGGCGCAAGCCGGTGGCTTCATGCGGCTTCCCCATTGGCGAGGGGATGCAGATCTTCACCGATACCGAGGTGGTGCGCCGTGCGCGGCGCGCGGTGATGGAGTTCCTGCTCATCAACCACCCGCTGGACTGCCCGATCTGCGATCAGGGTGGCGAGTGTGACCTGCAGGACCAGGCCTTCGGCTATGGCGCGGACCATTCCCGCTACCGCGAGAACAAGCGCGCGGTAACCGACAAGTATCTTGGCCCGCTGGTCAAGACCGTGATGACGCGCTGCATCCAGTGCACGCGCTGCATCCGTTTTTCCACCGAAGTGGCGGGCGTGCCCGAACTGGGTGGCGTCTCACGCGGTGAAAATCTGGAAATCACCAATTACGTCGAAAAGGCGCTGACATCCGAACTGTCGGGCAACCTGATCGATATCTGCCCCGTGGGCGCACTGACATCGCAGCCCTATGCCTTCAGCGCCCGGTCGTGGGAGCTCAAGCGCACGGACTCGATCGATGTGTGCGACGCGGTGGGCACCAACATCGTCATGCAGGCCCGTGGCGCCTCCGTGCTGCGGATCGTACCGCGTATCAATGACGAGGTGAACGAGGAATGGCTGGCCGACAAGGGGCGCTTCGTGGTCGATGGCTTCCGCCGCCGCCGCCTTGACCGGCCCTGGATACGGGTGGACGGCAAACTGCAGCCCGCAGGCTGGCAGGATGCCTTTGCCACCATCGCCACCCGGCTCAAGGGCATGCCGGGCGAACGGATCGGCGCGATCGCGGGCGACATGTGCGATGCCGAGAGCATGATGGCGCTAAAAGACCTGATGACGGCGCTTGGTTCCCCCAATATCGACTGCCGGCAGGACGGCGCGCAGTACGATCTTTCGCGGCGGGATTTCTACACCTTCAATACCGGCATCACCGGCATAGAGGAAGCGGACGCGCTGCTGATCGTAGGCTCCATCCCCCGGCAGGAAGCGCCGGTGCTCAATGCCCGCATCCGCAAGCGCTTCGTCGACGCCGGGCGCGGTGGCTTCCCCATCGCCATGATCGGCGCACCCAACGCCGACCCGACCTATGCGGCCGAAGTGCTGGGCGAGGGGCCGGATGTGCTGGCGCGACTTGCGGCGGGCGCGCTGCCCTTTGCCGAAGTGCTGAAGAACGCGAAGAAGCCCATGGTCATGGTCGGCCACGGCGCCCTGACCCGGCCGGATGGACAGGCCATAGCCCGTGCCTGCTGGGAACTGGCGGTGCAGGTCGGTGCGATCGGCACGGACTGGCATGGCTTCAACGTGCTGCATACGGCGGCCAGCCGGGTGGCCGGGCTGGACCTTGGCCTGGTGCCGGGGCCAGGGGGGCGCGACGTTGCGGGCATGCTGGCGGGCGGGGTGGACGTGCTGTGGCTGCTGGGGGCGGATGAGCTCCCCATCGGGCGCATCGGACCGGAAACCTTTGTCATCTATCAGGGCCATCATGGTGACGCGGGGGCCGCGCGGGCCGATGTGATCCTGCCCGGCACGCTCTATGCCGAAAAGCCGGGCACCTACACCAATACCGAAGGGCGCGTGCAGCAGGCCTTCCGCGCCGTCATGCCGCCGGGGGATGCGCGGGAGGACTGGCGCATCCTGCGCGCCTTCTCCGAAGTGGTGGACCATAAGCTGCCCTATGACACGATCGACGCGCTGCGCGCGCGCATGGTGCGGGCCAACCCCGTGTTCGGTCAGGCGCAATGGGCGCGTTCAGGCACATCCGACACCACGGGTCCGCAGGCGGGCAACACCCCGGTGGCGGCGGATGCGTTCCGGCCGGTCATTGCCGATTATTACCTGACCCATGCCGTGTGCCGCGCAAGCCCCACCATGGAAACCTGTTCGGGGATTTACGTGCACCCGGCAAACCAGGCGGCGGAGTAGGACCATGGCGGATTTCTTCTTTCACACCACGCTGGGCCAGATCCTGCTGATCGTGCTGGAATCACTGGCGGTCCTGGTGCCGCTGCTGCTGGGGGTGGCGTATCTGACACTGGCCGAGCGCAAGGTGATGGCCGCGATGCAGCTGCGCAAGGGGCCGAACGTGAACGGTCCGTTCGGCGTGCTGCAGGCCTTTGCCGATGCCATCAAGATGCTGACCAAGGAGACGGTCATCCCCGCGGGTGCGAACCGGATGCTGTTCCTGTTCGCACCGTTCCTGACCTTTTCGCTGGCCATGATCGCGTGGGCGGTCATTCCCACGGGCAACGGGCTGGCCATCGCCAACATCAATGTGGGCATCCTGTACCTGCTGGCCATCTCCTCGCTTGGTGTCTACGGCATGCTGATTGCGGGGTGGGCGTCCAATTCCAAATACGCCTTCCTTGGCGGCCTGCGCTCGGCGGCGCAGATGGTGTCCTACGAGGTCTCGATCGGGCTGGTGATCGTATGCGTACTGCTGGCGGTGGGCAGCCTCAACCTGAATGACATCGTGCTGGCGCAGCGCCATGTATGGTTCTGCCTGCCCATGTTCCCGATGTTCATCGTGTTCTTCATCTCGGCGCTGGCCGAGACCAACCGCGCGCCCTTTGACCTGCCAGAAGGCGAGAGCGAGCTGGTGGCGGGTTTCTTTGTCGAATATTCGGCCCTGGCATTCGGCCTGTTCTTCCTGGGTGAATACGCGAACATGTTCCTCATGTCCGGCATGGTCAGCATCCTGTTCCTGGGTGGGTGGCTGCCGCCGCTGGGGATTGCGCCCTTTACCTGGATACCGGGGCCGCTGTGGCTGATCGCCAAGATCCTGTTCTGCCTGTTCGTGTTCATCTGGGTGCGCGCGACATTCCCCCGCTACCGCTACGACCAGCTCATGCGGCTGGGCTGGAAGGTGTTCCTGCCGTTCTCGCTGGCGTGGATGGTACTGACGGCGGGGTTCCTGATGGTAACGGGCCTTCTGCCCGGAGGAGTAGGCTGATGGGTACCCTGAGCAAAGCCGCCCGCTCCATGCTGCTGTCCGAACTGGTGGCGGGCATGGGCGTGACACTGAAGGCGTTCTTCAAGCCGAAGGCCACGATCAACTACCCGTATGAAAAGGGCGTGCTCTCGCCGCGTTTCAGGGGGGAGCACGCATTGCGGCGCTACCCCAATGGGGAGGAACGCTGCATTGCCTGCAAGCTGTGCGAGGCGACATGCCCCGCCGAGGCGATCACGATCGAGGCCGAACCGCGCGATGACGGCTCACGCCGCACCACGCGCTACGATATCGACATGACCAAGTGCATCTATTGCGGCCTGTGCGAGGAAGCCTGCCCGGTGGATGCCATTGTCGAAGGGCCGAATTACGAGTTCGCGACCGAAACCCGCGAAGAACTGATGTACAACAAGGACAAGCTTCTGGCCAATGGCGACCGCTGGGAAAGCGTGCTTGCCCGCAGGCTCGAGCTTGATGCCCCGTACCGCTGACAGTGCACGGCGGGTGCGGCCCAGCGCACGCCCGCCATGCCAGCAGGAGGAAAGATCCATGCGGCAGGAAGCTCACCCATGATGACCCAGATTGTCTTCTACGTTTTCGCGGCGGTCCTTGTCCTGTCCGCCACCATGGTGGTGTGTGCGCGCAATCCCGTGCATTCGGTGCTGTTCCTTATCCTTGCGTTCTTCAACGCGGCGGGGCTGTTCCTGATCGCGGGGGCCGAGTTCCTGGCCATGACGCTGGTCATTGTCTATGTCGGCGCGGTCGCCGTCCTGTTCCTGTTCGTGGTCATGATGCTGGACGTCAACTTCACCCGCATGCGTGAAGGCGTGCAGCGCTACGCGCCCATTGGCGGGCTGGTGGGCGGTGTGCTGCTGGTGGAACTGGTCATGGCGTTTGCGCGCTGGCGCAGTGCCTCCAACATCGACCAGATCGCGCATCTGGTGCCCTCGTCCCCCACGCGCACCAACACGGCGGCGCTGGGGGATGTGATCTATACCCACTACATCTTCCTGTTCCAGTCCTGCGCGCTGGTGTTGCTGGTGGCCATGATCGGCGCGATCGTGCTGACCCTGCGCGACCGGCCCAGCGGGCGCCGCCAGAATATCGACCGCCAGCATGACCGCGTGCCGCATGATTCGCTGGAAATGCTGCAGGTGCCCCTTGGCGCGGGTGTAGCGGCCCAGGGCGGCTTCCTGCGCCCGCATGAAAGTTACGACGTGGCCGCCGTGCCCGGCACCTATGGCACCGAAGCCTGGCGTGTGCGTGAGGCGGCGGAAGAAACGCAGGCCGTACTGGTGGTCACGAAACCGGCCGAAAGCACGAAAGGAAAGGGCGATGCATAGCCCGATCGAGGCGATAGGTCTTGCACCCTATCTGAGCGTTGGCGCGATCCTGCTGGTACTGGGGGTGTTCGGCATTTTCCTCAACCGCAAGAAC
The DNA here is from genome assembly GCF_011611525.1 of Komagataeibacter rhaeticus. Classification (NCBI taxonomy): domain Bacteria; kingdom Pseudomonadati; phylum Pseudomonadota; class Alphaproteobacteria; order Acetobacterales; family Acetobacteraceae; genus Komagataeibacter; species Komagataeibacter rhaeticus. The sequence goes on along the minus strand of NZ_CP050139.1, from coordinate 2,251,414 downwards.
GTCATCATCATCCTGATGTCGATCGAGCTGATCCTGCTTTCGGCCAACATCAACTTCGTGGCGTTCTCGGCTGCGACGGGTGACCTGTCGGGCCAGGTGATGACGCTGTTCGTGCTGACCATCGCGGCCGCCGAATCCGCCATCGGGCTGGCGATTGTCACGGTCTATTTCCGCAATCGCGGGTCGATCGAGGTCGACGATATCACGATGATGAAGGGGTAGGGACAATGCAGGCAGCATCCTTCCTGTTTGAAGTAGCGGTGTTCGCACCCCTTGTCGGTTTTCTGGTCGCCGGTGGTTTCGGCCACCTTATGGGTGATGCGGCGGCGCGGGTGGTCACCATAGCCCTCATGACCTGCGCCGCCCTGTCCGCCATTGGCGTGCTGGGGTTCGAGACGGGTGACGTGGGCACGTTTGCCGTGCCGGTGGCCGACTGGATCCATGCGGGCCGTTTTCATGCCGACTGGCAGCTGCGCATGGACATGCTTTCGGTCAGCGTGGTGGCCATGGTCACCGTGGTCTCGCTGCTGGTGCATGTGTACAGCGTGGGCTACATGGCGCATGAGGCACAGCCGGTCTACCGCTTCTTCTCCTACCTGTCGCTGTTCACCTTTGCCATGCTCATGCTGGTCACGTCGGACAACCTGCTCCAGCTTTTCTTTGGCTGGGAAGGGGTGGGACTGGCCAGTTACCTGCTGATCGGCTACTGGTACGACCGGTCTTCCGCCTGTGCCGCGGCCATCAAGGCGTTCGTGGTCAACCGCGTGGCCGACCTGTTCTTCCTGCTGGGCATCTCGCTCATCTTCATCCGCCTTGGCAGCGTGTCGTATGACGATATTTTCGCCGCCATCCCCTATCATGTGAATGACACGTTCCAGCTGTTCGGCACGCATCCGCTGCTGGAAGTCATCGCAACACTGCTTTTCATCGGTGCGATGGGCAAGTCGGCCCAGCTGTTCCTGCACACCTGGCTGCCGGACGCGATGGAGGGGCCGACCCCGGTTTCCGCCCTGATCCACGCGGCCACCATGGTCACGGCGGGCATCTTCCTTATGGTGCGCATGTCGCCGCTGGTGGAACTGGCCCCGGTCACGCGCGACCTGATCGTGCTGGTGGGGGGCACGACCAGCTTCTTTGCCGCGACCGTGGGGCTGGTGCAGCCCGACATCAAGCGCACCATCGCCTATTCCACCTGTTCGCAGCTGGGCTACATGTTCGTGGCGGTGGGTGTGGGGGCGTATCAGGCCTCGATGTTCCACCTGACAACCCATGCCTTCTTCAAGGCGCTGCTGTTCCTTGGCGCGGGCTGCGTGATCCATGCCGTGCGTGATGAGCAGGACATGTTCCGCATGGGTGGGCTGTGGCGGAAAATCCCCCTGACCTATGCCGCCATGTGGATCGGCAGCCTGGCGCTGGCCGGTATCTTCCCCTTTGCCGGTTACTGGTCGAAGGATGCGATACTGGAGGCGGCATGGATGTCGGGTTCCACCATGGGTCATTACGGCTGGGTCATGGGCTGCATCACCGCGTTCCTGACCGCGCTGTACAGCTGGCGGCTGATCTTCCTGGTCTTCCATGGCACGCCGCGTGACGCACACCTGAACGCGGGCGCGCATGAAAGCCCGCCGTCGATGCTCATGCCGCTGGCCGTGCTGTCCGTTGGCGCGGTTGTGGCGGGGGTCGCGCTGGCACCCTTCTATATCGGCGCCCGTCAGGTGGCGTTCTGGAACGGGGCGATTGCCGCCATTTCCGGCCATGACATCATGGCCCAGCTGGAGGAGACGCCGGGCATCATCGCGCTGGTGCCGACCTTTGCCGCGGTGGCGGGCATTGTGGTGGCCTATGTGTGCTACATCGCAAGCCCCGGCATTCCGGTGGCCATGGCGCGCGGCCTGCGCCCGCTTTATCTGTTCCTGCTCAACAAATGGTATTTCGACGAGTTGTACGACTTCATTTTCGTCCGCCCCTACCGCGCGCTCGCGCGCTTCCTGTGGAAAGACGTGGATGAGGACGTGGTCGAGGGCATACCCGAGGGCCTTGCCCGCCTGACCGCGGGCAGCGCCGGACAGGCCGTGCGCGTGCAGACCGGCTCGATTGCCGTCTATGCCTTTTCCATGCTGATCGGGCTGGTGGTGCTGCTGTCCACCATGCTGTTCACCCGCTAACCCCAAGGATGTCAGGGCCACACCAATGAACTGGACACTTGCTCTGCCCGAAATCGTGCTGGCCCTGTCGGGGCTGGCCATCCTGCTGGCCGGGGTGATGCAGAAGCGCGGGCAGGCCTTCTTCTCCTGCACGATGATGACGCTGCTGGCGCTGGTGGTCACCGGCATCCTTGTGGTGCTGGCACCCGATGGCACCGGCTACGGGCATGTTTTTGTCAATGACGGGTTTGCCCGCTTCATGAAAGTGCTCAGCCTGACCGGGGCAGCACTCTCGCTGGTGCTGAGCGTGGGTTATGCGCGGGAGATGGAAATCGACAGGTTCGAATTCCCGGTCCTGATCGCGTTTTCCACGCTGGGCACCATGATCATGGCGTCCTCGGGCAATCTCATGACGCTGTTCGTGGGGCTGGAGCTTTCGTCACTGGCCATCTACATCCTGTGCGCCTTTGCGCGCGACCGGGTTACGGCGGCGGAGGCGGGGCTGAAGTATTTCGTGCTCGGCTCACTGGCGTCGGGGCTGCTGCTTTATGGCATCTCGCTGGCCTATGGCTTTGGTGGCACGCTGGAATATGCGGGCCTGCAACAGGCGGTGCGCGGCAGCGCGGTGCTGCCCGCCGGGCTTATGGTGGGGATCGTGTTCGTGCTGGTGGGGCTGTGCTTCAAGCTGTCCATGGTGCCGTTCCATATGTGGACGCCGGATGTGTACCAGGGTGCGCCCAGTCCGGTTACCGCCTATATGGCGGGGGCGCCCAAGGTCGCGGCATTCGCGGTGCTGCTGCGGGTCATGGCCGGTCCCTTCGGCAGCATGATGCCGCAATGGCAGCTGCTGATCGAGGTGGTGTCCGCCGCCTCCATGCTGTTCGGCGCGCTTGCGGCCATTCCGCAGGTCAACATCAAGCGGCTCATGGCCTATTCCTCCATCGGGCACATGGGCTACGCCATGATCGGCCTTGCGGCGGGCACGGCGGAGGGCACGCGCGGCACGCTGGTCTATCTTGTGACCTACCTGTTCATGAATGTGGGCGCGTTTGCCGGGATCGTGGCCATGCGACGCAAGGGCCATGCGGTCAGCCGCATCAGTGACCTGGCGGGGCTTGGGCGCAGCGACCCGGGCCTTGCGCTGGCCATGGCGGTGTTCATGTTCTCCATGGCCGGGGCGCCGCCGCTGGCCGGGTTCTTTGGCAAGCTCATGGTGTTTTACGCCGCCATCAACGCACAGCTTTACGCGCTGGCCGCAATCGGTATCATCGGCAGCGTGATCGGGGCCTATTATTATGTGCGTGTGGTCAAGGTCATGTTTTTCGATGCGCCGGCCCCGGCGCTGGACCGCATGCCGGTTTCCGTCTCGTTCGTATCGGTCGGGATGGGGATTGTGACCGTTTTCTTCATCGTTGGGCTTGGCCCGGTCGCCACGGCGGCACAGGCGGCCGCAGGCGCATTGTTCAGGTAGCCCATGATCCCCAGCCCGGACCGCACTTCCAGCCAGAACATTCCCCGCGCCAGGGGCGGGGCGTGGCGGATGGAAGTGCATGACAGGCTGGGGTCCACGTCCGATACCTGCAAGGCCCGGCTGGATGCCGGGCAGGGGGAAAACGGGCTTGCCATCCTTGCCCTGAGCCAGACGGCCGGGCGGGGCAGCCGGGGGCGGGAATGGGTCGACCCGGGTGGCAACCTGGCGCTTTCCGTCATGCTGGTGGGGCCGGGTGCGGCCGTGCCGGTGGGGCTGTGGCCCTTCATTGCGGGGCTGGCGCTGCATGACGCGATGGGGGACTTCCTGCCCGACACCCGCGCGCTGGCGCTGAAATGGCCCAATGACCTGCTGCTGGCAGGCCGCAAGATGGCGGGCATCCTGATCGAGACCGGAACCCGTGTTACGGGGGAACAGTGGCAGGTGATCGGCATGGGGGCCAATTTGCGCCATGCCCCGGCCATTGCGGGGCGTGAACTGGCCTGTCTGGCGGATATGATCCCGGATGTGCCTGCGGCCCCCGTGGTGGCGCGGGCGGTGCTGCGGCATCTGGACCGCTGGCTTGGATGTCATGCCACCCACGGGTTTGGCGCGGTGCGCGCGGCATGGCTGGAACGCGGGCACCCTGTTGGCACGGGTGTGAACGTAAAGGCGGGAAACCAGCAGTTTACCGGCACGTTTGCAGGGCTGGCGGATGATGGTACCCTGCTGCTGCAGACCGCGCACGGCCTGCGCCGCGTGGTGACGGGAGAGGTGATCGTGGCGCGTACGGGGTGAGAATAATCCGGCACGATCAAGGAAAGAGATTTAAGTCAAGCGGATTACATGATAACCCGTAAGGGGATTTGATAGCGCGTGGCGTCTGGCCCGTGCCGGTGTCGAGCGGCGTTTCCTGCGGTCCATCCCCAGAAATGGGGTGGGGGAAACGGCATGGCTCCACCGCGCAGGCAGGGCGCACGCACCAGCTTCAGGCTGGACGGACACGGAATTTTGGCCCCGACCGGGCTGACATCCAGGCAGACGAACCGGCACGGAACAGGCGTTCCGGGCCCTTTTTTCAAACGCATCCAGACCTTGGTAACTGAAAACAGGCTTTATTTATGAATGATGTAACAGGCGTTTCATTTCTTCCGCTAGGCGGAACCGGCGAAATTGGCATGAACCTCAACCTGTACCGGCAGGGCGAGACATGGCTGGCGGTGGACTGTGGCATCGGCTTCAGCGGCAATGACACGCCCGAGGCCGAGATCATCCTGCCCGATCCGGTCTTCATCGCCGAACGCAGGAAGGCGCTGGCGGGGCTGGTGGTCACCCACGCGCATGAGGACCATCTGGGCGCCATCGCCCATCTGTGGCCGCAGCTTGGCTGTCCGGTCTATGTCACCCCGTTTGCCGCCGCCGTGCTGCGCCGCAAGCTGGGTGAGGCGGGGCTGGTCCAGCAGGTGCCGATCCACGTCATCGCCCCCGGCGGCGCCTTTACGGTCGGGCCGTTTGACCTGCGCTTCGTCTCGGTCACCCATTCGGTGCCGGAATCGCAGTCGCTGGTGCTGCGTACGCCGCAGGGCATCATCATCCATACCGGTGACTGGAAGATCGACCCCGACCCGCAGGTCGGCCCCCCCACCGACCTTGAAACCTTTGCCGAACTGGGGCGCGAGGGCGTGCTGGCCATGGTGTGCGACAGCACCAATGTCCGCACCGAAGGGCCTTCCGCATCCGAAGCCGATGTAAGGCGCGAGATGACCCGCCTCATCGCCTCGCTTGAGGGGCGGATCGCGGTGACCTGCTTTGCCAGTAACGTCGCCCGCGTGGAAACGCTGGCCAAGGCCGCGCAGGCCGCTGGCCGCCGCGTGGCCGTGGTGGGCCGCAGCCTGCGCAACCTGGAGGTCGCGGCGCGGGAATGTGGCTACCTGTCCGACGTGCCGCAGTTCCTGTCCGAGCAGGATGCCAATTCCGTGCCCGATGGCCAGATCCTGCTGATCGTGACCGGCAGCCAGGGGGAGCCGCGCTCCGCCCTGTCGCGCATCGCGTCCGACACCCACCCCAACATCTCGCTGGGGGAAGGCGATACGGTCATCTACAGCAGCCGCATGATCCCCGGTAACGAGCAGGCCGTGATCCAGGTGCAGGACAACCTGACCCGTCGCGGCGTGCATGTGATTACGGACAAGGACCACCTTGTGCATGTGTCCGGCCATGCAACGGGTGGTGACGTGCGCAGGCTGTATGACCTTGTGCGCCCGCGCTTCCTGATCCCGGTGCATGGCGAATGGCGCCACCTGACCGCCAATGCCGCCATTGCGCAGGAACTGGATATCGAGCCGGTGCTGCTGGAAGATGGCGACATCCTGGATATCCGCGCCGATGGCGTGGAAATTGGCGATACCGCGCCCACCGGGCGGCTGGTTCTGGATGGCGGGCGTATCCTGCCCATGAATGGCGGCGTGCTGGCCGCGCGGCGGCGCATGCTGTTCAACGGCATGGTGCTGGGCAGCTTTGCGGTGGATGACGAGGGCTACCTGATTGGTGACCCGAAGGTCAGCGCCCCGGGCCTGCTGGACATGGAAGACCCCGAGACCCAGCGGGTTACGGAAGAATTCGGCAATGCGCTGGACGAGATCCCCGATGAGCTGCGGGCGAATGACGCAACCTTCCGCGAGGCGGCGAAAACCGCCCTGCGCCGCGCCCTTGGCCGCAAGCTGCAGAAGCGCCCGCTGGTGGATGTGCACCTGCTGCGCGTCTGAACTGGATAACGGATAAAAGTTTTTGGGTGCTGCCTTTTTTCAAAAAGGCGGCGTTCCCTGAAGCCTTTATCTTAAACTGGCCCACAAACCTGTCAGGATAGGGCCCTACATGATTATGGCAGGGAACGGTTGATCCGTTTCCTGCCATTTTTTTGGTACGTTTTCCCTAAACCCGGCGTCGTTCAGTGCGACCAGATCGGCCCGCGCACCATACGCCCGGCAGGGGGGCAGGGCCATGCCCCCTCACGCGGATGTTTACGGTCTGGCGGGGTGTGGGCATCACGCTTCGGTGTTGCGCACGGGGGAAGGGTGAACATGCCCCATTCCACGGGCGTCGGGATTGGTTTAGGGTCCGCAGCATTATCGGTTCCCCATACTCAAGGTTCATACGGCCATGCGTCTGTCCCGCAGTTTTCTCCCGACTCTCAAGGAAAATCCGACCGAGGCCCAGATCACCTCGCACCGGCTCATGCTGCGTGCGGGCATGATCCGGCAGACGGCGGCGGGAATTTACGCCTGGCTGCCCACGGGGCTGCGGGTGCTGCGCAACATCGCCAACATCGTCCGTGCGGAGCAGGATGCCATCGGCGCGCAGGAACTGCTCATGCCCACCATGCAGTCGGCCGAGTTGTGGAAGCGTTCGGGCCGGTACGACGCCTATGGCCCCGAAATGCTGCGCATACAGGACCGCCACGAGCGTGACATGCTGTTCGGCCCCACCAATGAGGAAATGGTGACAGACCTGTTCGGCCAGGCTATCAAATCCTACAAGGAACTGCCGCAGGTGCTCTACCAGATCCAGTGGAAGTTCCGTGACGAGGTCCGCCCCCGCTTTGGCGTGATGCGCGGGCGTGAGTTCTATATGAAGGACGCCTACAGCTTCGATCTTGACCACGCGGCGGCGGTCGATACCTACCGGCGCATGATGCTGTCCTACCTGCGTACCTTCCAGCGCCTGGGCGTGCGTGCGATTCCCATGCGGGCCGATACCGGGCCGATCGGTGGCGAACTGAGCCATGAATTCCTGATCCTGGCCCCCACGGGGGAAAGTGGCGTGTTCTTTGACAGCGCGCTGGAGGAACAGGACTGGGTGGGTGAAACCATCGATGTGAACGATCGCGACGCGCTGGGGGCGTTCTTCACCAGCCTGACCTCCTTCTACGCCGCGACCGACGAGATGCATGACGAGGCGGCATGGGCAAAGGTACCGGCCGAACGCAGGCGTGAAGGCCGGGGTATCGAGGTCGGGCACATCTTCAACTTCGGGCGTAAATATACCCAGTCGATGGATATTGCGGTCAGCGGCCCCGATGGCGCGCCGCTGCATCCGGAGATGGGGTCGTATGGCATTGGCGTCTCCCGCCTTGTTGCGGCCATCATCGAGGCCAGCCATGATGAGAACGGCATCATCTGGCCGGAATCGGTCGCGCCCTTCCGCGCCGTCATCATCAACCTGAAAAATGGTGATGCGCAGTGCGATGCGATCTGTGAAAAGCTGTACGCGGCGGCACCGGACGACCTGCTGTATGATGACCGTGCCGAGCGCGCGGGCGCCAAATTTGCCGATGCCGACCTGCTGGGCCACCCGTGGCAGCTTATTGTCGGCCCGCGTGGCGCGAAGGAAGGCAAGGTCGAGGTCAAGAACCGCCGCACTGGCGAGCGCACCGAGGAGACGGTGGATGCTGCGCTGGCCCTGATTATGAAAACGGGCCGCTGATGTTTGGTCCCTTCGAGCGGATGGTCGCCGGGCGTTACCTGCATGCCCGGCGTGGGGAGCGGTTCGTTTCCGTCATCGCGATCTTCTCGCTTGTAGGGATCGCACTGGGTGTTGCCACCCTGATTATCGTGATGTCGGTCATGAACGGGTTCAAGGCCGACCTGCTGGGGCGCATCCTTGGCCTGAATGGTGACCTGAGCGTGTACGGCCTGACCCGCACCATCACGGATTACGATGATGTGGCGGGAAGGGTGCGCAGGGTGCCCGGCGTGGTTTCGGCGGCGCCGCTGGTGGAATCGCAGGTACTGCTCAATTCCGGCACCTATAACGCGGGCGGGCTGGTGCGCGGCATGACGCGTGCTGACCTGCTGGGCCTGCATGAGGTAAGCGATAACCTTGTGGCGGGCTCGGTGGATGACTTTGGCGCGGATGACACCATAGTTGTCGGCACCACGCTGGCCGAGCGCGCGGGGCTGACCGTGGGGGGCAGGCTGACCCTTGTTTCACCCCAGGGGGCGGCCACCGCCTTTGGCACCATGCCGCGCGTGCGGGCCTACCGCGTGGTGGCGATTTTCGATGCGGGCGTGAATGACTACAATGCCAGCTACGTCTTCCTGCCGCTGCATGCGGCCCAGGTCTATTTCCAGCTGCCGGGGCAGGTGACGCAGGTGCAGGTCATGACCCGCGACGCCGAAAACGTGGCCCCTATCCGTGCCGCGATTGAAAAGGCGATGAATGGCGAGGTCCGGGTAATGGACTGGACACAGAGCAACAACGCCTTCTTCGGCGCGGTGCAGGTGGAACAGAACGTGATGTTCCTTATCCTGACGCTCATCATCCTTGTTGCCGCCTTCAACGTCATTTCGTCGCTGATCATGATGGTCAAGGACAAGAGCGCCGATATTGCCGTGCTGCGCACACTGGGGGCCACGCGCGGGGCGATCATGCGCATCTTCCTTATGTGCGGGGCATCGGTGGGCATTACCGGCACGTTTGTCGGCACGGGGCTGGGCATCGTGTTCTGCCTGAACATCGAGCATATCCGCCAGCTGCTCCAGCGCATGACCGGTACCAACCTGTTCAATCCCGAGGTGTATTACCTGGAGCACCTGCCCGCCAGGCTCATCTGGTCACAGGTGATCGAGGTGATCGTGATGGCGCTGGTGCTGTCGCTGCTGGCAACGCTCTACCCCTCATGGCGGGCGGCAAAGACCGACCCGGTGGAGGCCCTGCGCCATGAATGAGACCCTGAACGCCCCGCCGCTGCGCATGGATGGCGTGGCGCGCCGCTACATAAGCGGCGAGGAAACGCTTGATGTGCTGCGTGGCGCGGACCTGACGCTGAACCCCGGTGAGATCGTGGCCCTTGTCGCCCCGTCGGGCACGGGCAAGTCCACGCTGCTGCATCTGGCGGGCCTGCTGGAAAAGCCGGATGCGGGCTGTGTCATGCTGGCGGGGCAGGATGCAGGCGCGCTGGCCGATGCGCAGCGCACGCAGCTGCGGCGTGACCGGATCGGGTTTGTCTACCAGTTCCATCACCTGCTGGCCGAATTTTCGGCGCGTGAGAACGTCATGCTGCCGCAGATGATTGCAGGCGTTGCGCGCAAGGCGGCCCGCACGCGGGCGGATGAACTGCTGTCCGCCTTTGGGCTTGCACACCGGCTGGACCACCTGCCGGGCAAGCTTTCAGGCGGTGAGAAGCAGCGCGTGGCCATTGCCCGCGCGCTGGCCAACCGCCCGCATGTGCTGCTGGCCGACGAGCCGACGGGCAACCTGGATGTGCATACATCCGACGCGGTATTCGATGCCCTGCTGGAAACCGTGCGCGCCCATGGCGTGGCGGCCCTGATTGCCACCCACAACATGGACCTGGCCCGGCGCATGGACCGTATCGTCACATTGCAGGACGGGCTGGTCGTGCCACTGACCAGTACTACCTGAAAGCATAAGAAGTTTTTGGTGAAGCTTTTTTCAAAAAGCTTCGGATAACGCTGCCTTCTTGAAAAAAGGCGACACCCAAAAGCTTTTATTGTTTTTCAGGTATGGCGGGCCATGCCCTACGCAGGGGCGTGCGAATCAGATGCGGTATGGGGTAGGATGCCCCCATGTCCCATGCCGATTTTGTCCACCTCCGGGTCCATTCCGCCTATTCCCTCAGCCAGGGGGCCATTCGCGTGCCCGAACTGGTGGCGCTGGCGCATGACATGCGCATGCCCGCCGTTGCCATTACCGATACGGGCAACATGTTCGGCGCGCTGGAGTTCTCGCAATATTGCGGCAAGAAGGGCGTGCAGCCGATCATTGGCTGCCAGCTTGGCCTGCCCTCGCGCAGCGACAAGCCCGGCATGCCCGCCGAGCATGTGGTGCTGCTGGCACGCAATGCGGAGGGGCTGGCCAACCTGCAGTTCCTCTCCTCCGCCGGTTTCCTGCAGACCGTGACCGATGAGCCGACCGTAACACTGGACCTGCTGTGTGAGCGTGCGGGCGGCCTGTTCCTGCTGACCGGCGGCAGCCGTGGCCCGCTGTTCCACATGCTGGCCGAAGGGCAGGAGCGTGAGGCCACGCGCTTCATGGAGCGCCTGCATGCAGCCTATGGCCGCTACATGGCAGTCGAACTGCACCGCCACGGCCAGGCGGCCGAACGCGCGGTGGAGCCGGGCATGATTGCCATGGCCGACCGCATGGGCCTGCCGCTGGTGGCCACCAATGAGTGCTTCTTCCCCAAACCGGACATGTACGAGGCGCATGACGCGCTGCTGTGCATAGCCCAGGGCCGCACCATGGCCGAGCGTGACCGCTGGCGTGTCACACCCGAGCACTGGTTCAAGCCCGCCGAGGCCATGCGCGAACTGTTTGCCGACCTGCCCGAAGCCTGTGACAACACGCTGGAGATTGCGCGGCTGTGCGCAATCAAGGTCGAGACCTGCAAGCCGCTGCTGCCCATGTGCCCCAAGGTCCAGCCGGGCAAGACCGAGGACGAGACCCTGCGCAACATGGCGCGGACCGGCCTGGCCCGCCGCCTGTCCCGCATGGACGTGGATGAGGAGACGCGCCGGAAATACGAGGAACGTCTGGCCTTCGAGCTCGACATCATCGCCAACATGGGCTTCCCCGGTTACTTCATGATCGTGGCCGACTTCATCCAGTGGGCCAAGGAGCATGACATTCCCGTGGGGCCGGGCCGTGGTTCGGGTGCCGGTTCGCTGGCCGCGTGGGCGCTGACCATTACCGACATCGATCCCATTCCCTTCAACCTGCTGTTCGAACGCTTCCTGAACCCCGAACGCGTGTCGATGCCCGATTTCGACATCGATTTCTGCCAGGACCGGCGTGACGAGGTGATCCGCTACGTCCGTAACGAATACGGTGCCGACCGGGTGGCCCAGATCATCACATTTGGTAAGCTGCAGGCGCGCGCGGCGGTGCGTGACGTGGGGCGCGTGCTGGGCCTGCCTTTCGGCATGGTCAACCGCGTGGCCGAACTGATCCCCAACAATCCCGCCCAGCCAGTCACGCTGAAGCAGGCGATCGAGGGGGAGCCGCGCCTGCAGGAAATGCGTGACGAGGACGAGGCGATCCGCCGCCTGCTGGAAATCGGCCAGCAGCTTGAAGGCCTGTTCCGCCATGCCAGCACGCATGCCGCCGGTGTGGTGATCGGTGACCGCGAACTGGTGGAACTGGTGCCGCTGTACCGCGACCCCAAGAGCGACATGCTGGTCACGCAGTACAACATGAAGTTCGTGGAGCAGGCGGGGCTGGTCAAGTTCGACTTCCTTGGCCTGACCACGCTCACCATCCTGCAGCGCGCGGTGCAGTTCCTGCATGGCATGGGGGTGGCGGTGGACCTGTCGGCCCTGCCGCTGGACGATCCCCTGACTTACGAGATGCTGGCCCGGGGCGATACCGGTGGCGTGTTCCAGTTCGAAGGCGCTGGCATGCGTGACGTGCTCAAGCAGATGCGCCCGACCCGGCTGGAGGACCTGATTGCCGCCGTGGCGCTGTACCGCCCCGGCCCGATGGCCAACATACCCGATTACTGCCGCCGCAAGCATGGCGAGGCATGGGAGCCCCCGCACGAGGAAATCCGCGATATCCTGGAAGAGACCTATGGCATCATGGTCTATCAGGAACAGGTCATGCAGATTGCCCAGAAAATGGCGGGTTACAGCCTGGGTGGGGCTGACCTGCTGCGCCGTGCGATGGGCAAGAAGATCCGCGAGGAGATGGACCGCCAGCGCGAAATCTTTACCGAAGGGGCGATGAAGCGCGGGATCGAGCGGGAAAAGGCGGCCGAGGTGTTCGACCTCATGGCCAAATTCGCCGATTACGGGTTCAACAAATCCCACGCCGCCGCCTACGCGCTGGTGTCCTACCAGACGGCATGGATGAAGGCGAACCACCCCGTGGCCTTCATTGCCGCATGCATGTCGCTTGCGCGTGAAAAGACCGACAAGCTGGCGGGGCTGCGGCAGGAAGCCGACCGCTTGGGCATTCCCCTGCTGCCGCCCGACATCAATGCCTCGGGGGCCGATTTCACGGTGGAAAAACTGCCCGATGGCGGGGGGTACGCCATCCGTTACGCGCTGGCGGCGGTCAAGAAGGTGGGGCTGGGGGCCATGCAGTCGCTGGTAGCGGTGCGTGGCGACAGGCCCTTTGTGGATCTGGAGGATCTGGCCGCCCGCCTTGACCCCCGGCAGGTCAACAAGATGCAGCTGGAAAACCTGGCGCGCGCGGGGGCGTTCGATACCATCCTGCCCAACCGCGCACGGGCCTGTGGCGCGGCCGAGACCGTGATGCGCCGCGCGCAGGCCAATGCGCAGCAGGCGGCCAGCGGCCAGATCGGCCTGTTTGGCGGCGGGGGGGATGGCCCTGCCGCGCGTGAGCCGCTGCGCATGCCCCGCGTGGCCGACTGGCCGGAATTCGAGCGCCTGAACATGGAGGCCGACGCCATCGGCTTCCACCTGACCGGCCACCCGCTGGATTCCTACGGTCCGCTCATGCGCAGGCTGGGCGCGGTGCGCGCTACGGGGCTGGAGGCGGCGGCACAGGCGGGGATCGTGCGCGTCAAGATCGCGGGCTGCGTGGTGGATCGCAAGGAACGCCCCACGCGCACCGGCAACAAGATGGCGTGGGTGCGGCTGTCCGATGCCTCGGGCGGGTGTGAGATCACGTTCTTTTCCGAAGTGCTCTCGCGCGCGCGTGAAATCCTGGTGGCGGGCAACGCCGTGGTGGTGACGGCGGACCTGAAGCTGGAAGGCGAGGCGCTGCGCATTACCGCATCCGACGTGATGGAACTGGAACAGGCGGCGGCGGAGGCCGCGGCCGAGATGCGCATATGGTTCGACCGGGCGGATGCGCTGGAGCCGATCCGCGATGTGCTGCAGGGCCACGGCATGGGGCGTGGCCGGGTCATCTTGCTGCCGTCGGTTGCGGAAACGCGGGATGTGGAACTGACCCTGGGCGAGCGTTACCGCGTCACCCCCCGCGTGGCCCAGATGATCAAGGCGATCGAGGGCGTGGACAGGGTGGAGCAGTTCTAGCACCCGCCCGGCAGGCCGTGGCGCAGCCACGGGCCACGCCGGTGGCATGAACCTTGCATGTGCCGGGCGGCGGTGCCATACGCAATGCCGGCAGGCGAACTGCCGCCTTCTTCACCGTTCCTGTTTACGCATGCCGGATACAGAATGGACCAGACCACGCCCGATACCAGCCTGTCGCACCAGAGTGTCACCTTTCCGGACGGACTGCGCCTGGACTGCGGCTTCCATCTTGCGCCGGTGGAAGTCGCCTACCGCACCTATGGCACGCTCTCGCCCGCGCGGGATAACGCCATCGTGGTCTGCCATGCGCTGACGGGGGACCAGTATGTGGCCGATACCCATCCGCTGACCGGCAAGCCCGGCTGGTGGACCCGCATGGTCGGCCCCGGGCTGCCGATTGATACGGAGCGGTTTTTCGTCATCTGCATCAACGTGCTGGGTGGCTGCATGGGCACGACCGGCCCCCGCAGTCCGCGCATGCGCGATGATGGAACCACCGAGCCATGGGGCACCGATTTTCCCCCCATCACCATCCGGGACATGGTCCGTGCCCAGAAGCTGCTGGTGGAGCATCTGGGCATTGACCGCCTGCTGGCGGTGGTGGGGGGGTCCATGGGCGGCATGCAGGTGCTGGAATGGTGCGCGACCTATCCCGAATGCGTGTTCGCGGCCATGCCGATTGCAACCTCACCCTTCCATTCGGCGCAGAACATCGCCTTCAACGAAGTCAGCCGGCAGGCCATTTTCGCCGATCCGCAATGGCATGGCGGCCGCTACTGGGAATGTAACGAGATCCCGGCCCGGGGCCTGGCGGTGGCGCGCATGATGGCGCATATCACCTATCTTTCCGAAGCGGCGCTGACGCGCAAGTTCGGCCGCCGCGTGCGCCACGCGCCGGGGCGCGCGGGGGCAGGGGAGCCGGGCTCCCTGTTCGGCGAGATGTTCGAGGTGGAGAGCTACCTGCGCCATCAGGGTTCGACCTTCGTGCGGCGCTTTGATGCCAATTCCTATCTGACCATCACCCGCGCCATGGATTATTTTGACCTCGGCGCCGAGCATGAGGGTGACATGTCACGTCCGTTCGCGGGCACGCGCACGCGGTTCTGCATTGTCTCGTTCTCGTCCGACTGGCTGTTCCCCACCTCGCAGGCCCGCCTGCTGGCGCGGGCGCTCAACCGGGTGGCGGCCAATGTCTCCTTTGTCGAGATCGACAGTGACAAGGGGCATGACGCCTTTTTGCTGGACGAGCCGGATTTCGACCGTACCATCCGGGGCTTCCTGTGCGGGGCCGCCGAACATGCCGGGATTGCCTGACCATGCGCCTTGACCAGCGCCTGATTGCCGGAATGATCCGGCCCCGCACCCGTGTGCTCGATGTGGGCAGCGGGGATGGCGCATTGCTGGACTACCTGTTCCGCAACAGCGGCTGTGACGCCCGTGGCATCGAGATCGACATGCGTGAGGTCACGCGTTCCGTCGCCCATGGCCTGCCGGTCATGCATGGCGATGCGGACCACGACCTGGCGCATTATCCGGACAACGCCTTTGACTACGTGGTGCTCCAGCGCACGCTCCAGGCGGTCGAACGCCCGCGGGAGGTGCTGCGCCAGATGCTGCGCATCGGGCGGTACGCCATCGTGTCCTTCCCCAATTTCGGCCACTGGCGGCTGCGCGTGCAGATGCTGGTGCGCGGGCGCATGCCCATGACCAGCGTGTGGAACACGCCGTGGTATGACACGCCCAACATCCATCCGTGCACCATCCTCGACTTCCTGACCCTGTGCCGCGACGAAGGCTATGTGGTGGAAGAGTGGATGGCCGTGGACGAGGACGGGGAACGCGCGCCATGGCGGCGTTCGATCCGGCTGGCCAACCTGTTTGGCGAACAGGCGCTGTTCCTGCTGCGGCGCAAGGACGGGTAGTCCCCCGCTGGGCATGCCGCCGCATGAAAAGACTTGCAGCCCCCCCGATAACGCGATAGAGCATCACGCTCGGGAACGGACCGCGCCTGTTACCTTGTGCTGGTTTGATTGCACGTGTCCTTGACGCGGGGGACACGACTGAAAGCAGACTGGACCGGCCTCTATCCCTAACATCATATCCTTGCGACGACAGAACGCGTGCCCCTGTGCATATAAGGGCCGGTATCGGGTATGTCTGTCGGTTCGCTCTTCGGGCATGCGGCACGCCGCAGGCCCCGCGGCCCTGTTTTTTCGCGCCAGGAGGCGCCCTTCATGACAACGTTTGCCGATCTTCATCTTGCAGAGCCGCTGCTGCGCGCACTGGACGAGGAAGGCTACACCCAGCCCACCCCCATTCAGGCTGGCGCCATTCCCTACCTGCTGGAAGGGCGTGACCTGCTGGGTCTGGCACAGACCGGCACGGGCAAGACCGCGGCCTTCGCGCTGCCCATCCTTGACCGTCTTTTCCGTGAAAAGGGCCGGGCCCACCCCAAGGGTGCGCGCGCCCTGGTGCTCGCCCCCACCCGTGAACTGGCATCCCAGATCGGGGAAAGCTTCGCATCCTATGCCCGCCACATGCGCTTCAGCCATGCCGTCGTGTTTGGCGGCGTGGGGCAGGGGCGCCAGATCGAGGCCCTGCGCCGTGGCGTGGACGTGCTGGTCGCGGCCCCCGGCCGCCTGCTGGACCTGATGGGCCAGGGGCATGTTGACCTGTCCGGCCTTGAAGTGCTGGTGCTGGACGAAGCCGACCGTATGCTCGACATGGGTTTCGTGCGCGACATCCGCAAGATTGTCGCGGCCCTGCCCACCGACCGGCAGACGCTGCTGTTCTCGGCCACCATGCCCAAGAGCATTTCTGACCTGGCGCACGGCCTGCTGCGTGACCCGGCAACCGTGCAGGTCACGCCGCCGTCCAGCACGGTGGACCGCATTCGTCAGGCAGTGATGTTTGTCGATACCGCCAACAAGCGCGAGGCGCTGAAGCTTTTGGTGGACTCGCCCAAGGTCGAGCGCGCCGTGGTGTTCACGCTGATGAAGCATGAAGCCAACAAGGTCGCCGCCTTCCTGGGCGAGCACGGCATCACGGCCGAAGCCATTCACGGCAACAAGTCACAGGGCGCGCGTGAGCGTGCCATGTCCGGCTTCCGCTCGGGCAATGTGAAGGTGCTGGTGGCCACCGACATCGCGGCCCGCGGCATTGATGTCGATGACGTGACCCACGTGTTCAACTACGACCTGCCCAACGTACCCGAAAGCTACGTGCACCGCATCGGCCGCACCGCGCGCGCGGGGCGCGAGGGCTGGGCCGTGTCGCTGTGCGATGCGGAACAGCGTGCCTGGCTGCGTGATATCGAGAAGAATATCGGCAAGGCCATTCCCGTGGTGTCCGAACATCCGTACCATTCCGAAGCGGCCGAACACTCCACCATGCGGCCGCCCGTGCTGGGCGGCGGTGGCCGGGGCCGTGGCGGCGGTGGCCGGCCTGGCGGTGGCAGGCCCCCCGGTGGTGGCCGTCCGGCTGGTGGGGGCAGGCCCCCCGGCGGCGGCCGTGGTGGCCGCCCCGGTGGCGGGGGCAACCGCCAGGGCAGCGCGGGTCGCCGCGCGGTCTGAACCACGCATTCCATGCCCGTGCCCCTGTGGGCGGGGCCGATTGCACGAAGGCATCCGGACCGTACGGTCCGGGTGCCTTTTCTGTCTGGGGGCCGTATTTTATGGCATGGAAGGATGCAACCACAGGTTTTATTGCGGAGGGACCAGATCCAGTCCGCCCACGGGCTGGTTAAACTGCATGTGAATGACCACTTCCGCTTCCTGACTGAAAATAAATCAGCCTGTCCGATAATGCCTTGCGGTTGGCCCGCTGGCTCCTCTAGTGTCGGCATCCATCGGGAAAGATGTCGGGGAGAAAAGGCTTTCGGTCATACCGCGCATGATAGGAAACGAAAATCCATCCATGCCGCAATGCCCCATGGCGCAGCGCCGCCGGGATGGCTGCCGGTATGGTTTTACTTCATTTGACGGGTTTTTATTCAGGTCGGTCTGGTTATAGAACATGCTCAGGGAATTGTGGCTGAAGTGGGGCGGAGAGGCGCTGTTGACCACGCCGCGGCGGCAGGCCTGGCTTATCGCGCTGCTGATGGTGGTGGGTGCGGTACTCTGCGTGTCCGTTGGTGACATCACCCTTGCGCCAGCCGAGCAGGCCTATATCTCGATCGGCACGATCACGCTTTTCTTCATCCTCAACCGCAGGCCGGGGCGGCACATCACCTGCATTCTGATGATGCTGTCGCTCTTTGTTTCCTTCCGCTACCTGATCTGGCGGCTGGGCAGCACGGTGGAGTTTCATGGACCGTTGCAGGTTGCCATGTCGCTTGCCCTGCTGGGGGCGGAAGGCTACGCGCTGTCCACCCTGTGCCTGAGCTATTTCCAGATGTCGTGGCCACTGGGCCGCAAGCCGCACCGCCTGCCCGATGACCCGGCGGACTGGCCGATGGTGGATGTCTATGTTCCATCCTACAACGAGGACCTGGAACTTGTCCGCTCCACCGTGCTGGGTGCGATGGACCTGCACTGGCCGGCGGACAAGCTGAACGTCTACATCCTTGATGATGGCCGGCGGAAGGCCTTCCGGGACTTCGCGGTGGAATCGGGCGCGGGTTACATCATCCGCGCCGAGAACAACCACGCGAAGGCCGGCAACCTCAACCACGCCATGCAGATCACGAAGGGGGAGTTCGTGGTCATCTTTGACTGCGACCATGTGCCTACGCGTTCCTTCCTGCTCAAGACCATTGGCTGGCTATGGGCGGACCCCAAGCTGGCCCTGCTGCAGACACCCCACCATTTCTATTCCCCCGATCCGTTCCAGCGCAATCTGGCCGCGGGCTATGACGTGCCGCCCGAAGGCAACATGTTCTATGGCCTGATACAGGACGGCAATGATTTCTGGGACGCGACATTCTTCTGCGGTTCGTGTGCCGCCATCCGCCGTTCCGCCCTGCTCAGCGTGGGTGGTTTCGCAACCGAGACGGTGACGGAGGATGCGCATACCGCGCTCAAGATGCAGCGCAAGGGCTGGGGCACCGCCTATCTGTGCCAGCCGCTGGCGGCGGGCCTTGCGACCGAGCGGCTGATCCTGCATATCGGCCAGCGCGTGCGCTGGGCGCGTGGCATGCTGCAGATCATGCGGCGGGACAATCCCATGCTGGGGGGCGGCCTGCGGTGGGAGCAGCGGCTGTGCTACCTGTCGGCCATGTCGCACTTCCTGTTTGCCATTCCGCGTGTGACCTTCCTTGTCTCGCCGCTGGGGTTCCTGTTCTTCGGGCAGAACATCATCGCGGCCTCGCCCTTTGCCATCATGGTCTATGCGCTGCCGCACATCTTCCATTCCATCATGACGCTTTCACGCATCGAGGGGCGGTGGCGCTATTCCTTCTGGAGCGAGATTTACGAGACATCGCTCGCGCTGTTCCTGATCCGCATCACCATCGTTACCCTGCTCCAGCCGCACAAGGGCAAATTCAACGTAACGGACAAGGGCGGGCTGCTGGCGCGGGGCTATTTCGATTTCAGCGCGGTCTATCCCAATGCGATCATGGCCATCATCCTGTTCGGGGGCATGGTGCGGGGCATCTGGGGCATGATCTTCCAGTATCACCAGAAACTGGCATTCCAGTCCTTTGCGCTCAACACGCTGTGGATCACCGTCAGCCTGATCGTGGTGCTGGCGTCCATCGCGGTCGGGCGTGAGACGCGGCAGATCCGCCACAAGCCCCGGGTCCGGGTCAAGCTGCCGGTCGAGGTCTGCTTTGCGGATGGCAGGGTATTCCAGGCGCACACTACCGACATCTCGCTTGGTGGCGCGGGTGTGACCATGCACCTGCCCGAACAGATCGAGACCCCGGTGGACATCACGCTGCGTTACAGCAAGCCCGATGACGGAATCGATATTGCGGTACCCGCGCGCATTCTGGGCCAGCAGCGTGGCTCCTGGCTGCACCTGCAATGGAAGCTTGATACCCTGGAAGAGGAGCGCGAGGTCGTAAGCCTTGTATTCGGGCGCAGCGATGCCTGGCATAACTGGGCCGATTTCAAGGATGACCGACCGTTGAACAGCATCTATCAGGTCATAAAAAGTATAGGTGGGCTGCTTGCGCCGCCCTATCTGTGGAGCCTCCCGTCAAAGGGGCAGGAAGAAAGTAGCGAAAGCGTGCACAAGGAAGAAACGCTGGAAAAGAAAAGCCTTGTGATTCCACCCGTGCCCCACAGGCTCGGCACTGGCATCATCATGCTGCTGGTGGGCGCCATGCTGGCCGCCATTCCGGCCCGGGCACAGATGCCGCCCGGCTACAGCCATACCGGCGTCTCGCACCTGACCCCGCTGGGGGATACCAATAGCGGTGACATCCCGCCCGCCACCGATACCCTGGACCAGAAACTGGCCGACCGGGTGGCCGATGCCGAAATTACGCGCACCATCGCGTTCCGTGACCTCAGCCGTTTTCCCGGCCCGCTGACGCTGCGCGGGTTTTCCCCCCTGCAGGGGGTGGATGTGGTGGTGCCCGCCAACCGCGTCGTAACCCATGCCACGCTGCACCTTTCGGGGGCGATTTCGCCCTCGCTGCTGCCAGAAGCCACGGCCATTACCGTGACCCTGAACGAGCAGTATGTCGGCACGATCCGCATCGATCCGGCCCATCCCACCTTCGGGCCGATCGAATTCAGCATAGATCCGCTTTATTTTACCGGGGACAGCAAGCTCAATTTCCGCTTTGCCGGGGAATACAGGCGGGACTGCAACGACCTGTACAATGATGTCCTGTGGGCGCAGATATCCGATCAGTCCACCATCACGCTGACCACCGCGCGCATCGAGCCGGTACGCAGCCTGAGCCGGCTACCCACGCCCTTTTTTGATTCCAACCTGAAGGTTGCCATGCGGGTGCCCATGGTGCTGCCGGGCAGTGCCATGGCGCCTGAAGTCCTGCGGGCTGGGGGGCTTGTGGCGTCCTGGTTCGGCAGGCTGGCCGATACGCGGCAGCTCACCTTTCCTGTTGCGCGCACCCTGCCCGATACGGGCAATGCCATCGAGATCGGCCCCCGGATTGCGATTGATGACCGGGGAACCCCGCCATCAGGCCCGACCCTGTTCGAGATTGCCAACCCGAACGACAAATGGGGCACCATCCTGGTGGTGACCGGCCGCACGCCGGCTGAAGTGGAGGTGGCGGCCAGGACGCTGGTTTTCTCCCCCGATACACTGGGTGACCTGCCGGGCGCGGTGGTGGAGGATGTGACCCTGCGTCCGCGCGTGGCCTATGATGCTCCGTCTTTCATTCCGACAGACCGTCCGGTCCGTTTTGGCGAGCTGGTGACGGCGGGCGACCTGCAGGCGGGCGGGTTTGCGCCCGATACCCTGCATGTGCCCTTCCATCTGCCGCCCGACCTGTACACCTGGCACCGGCTGCCGTTCCTGATGGATCTGTGGGTGCGTGCGCCGGGCAATCCGGTGGTGGACATAGCGGCTTCGCGCCTCGATGTCAGTGTGAACAATACGTATATCCAGAGCTATTCGTTGCTGAACAACAACCTGTGGCGTATCTGGTCGGAACGGATGGTGACCGAGCATGCCGGGGCCGTGGGGCATGTCACGGCCATTCCGCCATGGCTGCTGTTCGGCCAGAATGACCTGCAGTTCCAGTTTGATACCCGGCCGGTAGAGCGGGGTGCATGCCGCCGCACCCCGGATTCCCCGCATCTGGAAATCGATTCCGATTCCGTGCTGGATTTCCGGCGTGGGGTCCACTTCACCGAACTGCCCAACCTGTCCTATTTCGCTGAAATCGGCTTCCCGTTCTCCCGCATGGCGGATCTGGGGGAGACGACGGTCGTGCTGCCACCCGCGCCCGATACCGATACGATCGGCGCCTATTTCGACCTGATGGGTTTTTTCGGATCGGTGACATGGTATCCGGTATCGGGCATCCACCTGGCCACGACGGAAGATATCGCGCACACGCCGCCCGAGGGTGATGTCATCCTGCTGGCTCCGGTGGGGCAGATGGGAGCGGCGGCGACACTGCTTTCGCGCTCGGCCTACCGGATTGATGGCGACCATATCCGTGTCGGGCAGCAGACGGGGCTGCAGGGTATCTGGTACATCTTTCAGGACCGTGACGGCAGTGGCCTGCGCAATGGCGTGACGGCCAATCTGGACATGCCGGTACGTAACGCCGCGTTGATGATCGGCAGCGAGTCCCCCTATGCCAGCCACCGTTCGGTGCTGGCCCTGGTGGGGGATAATGGCATCCGCATTCACGAACTGGTTGCCAGCCTGCATGACCCGAAGGTGCTGCCCACCATACAGGGTGATCTGGTGATCAAGAACGGCGAGCATTTCACCACGTATCGCACATCGCCCACCTATACCGTGGGGCATCTGCCATGGTGGATGTGGGTGGACTGGTTCCTGTCGCGCCATCCGATGCTGATGTATCTGTGTGGTGTGACGGGCGCGGTCATGCTGGGGACGGGGGCATGGCTGTGGCTGCGCGCCCGCGCGCGCCGGCGTGTGAAGGCACAGGAAAAGCTGGATGAGGAGACCGCGCGGGGAGAACACCATTGATCCCCGCCGGGGCAGGCCACGGGCATCTGTCCCGGTCCTGCGCCGGGGCATGCCGGGCTGCCGCGCCATATCGGGCTGCGGACAGATACATGTCACGACCGCCCCATGCGATGAGGGGGGGGGGGCATGCCGTTCAGTCTGATTTTATGGGACATATGGCGGAGAGGGTGGGATTCGAACCCACGGTACGCTCACACGCACGGCGGTTTTCAAGACCGCTGCCTTCAACCGCTCGGCCACCTCTCCATAGGGTCTGTTTAGCCAGCTATTCCGCCGCCGTCTAGGGGTTCGGTTACACAAAAACCGCTGTATTCAGGCACCTGCGCCACCGCATCGGTGGCCGCCCGTTCCTGTCGTCATGAACGGTGAGCGCCGGTCTTCCGCTCCTGCGGGCATGGGGATCAGTGATCGGTATGGGGGCCACGGCTCCAGTGCTGGTGCGTGTTGCGATCCCGGCTGTCATTTTCATGCCAGTAGACCGGATGGTCATGACCCGGGTCGTGGCACCCGGCTACGAGCATGGCCATAATAAGGGATACGTACAGTCTGGTCAGGCGTGTCATCGCCACCTCCCGCGAGTGTGGCCACAACGCGGACAGGGGACGGGTGTTGCGGGCGCGTGATCAGTTCTTTTGTCCCTGCCGCCATGCCCCATGCTGCACCATGCACTGGGCATAGAAATTGCGTCGTGACGCCAGACTGACGCCAACGGTCGCGGATTGTGAGGAGACGTTCCCCAGCCCCTGGGCCGCGCATTGTGCATCGATGTCGCGGTAGGCACTGCCATTGCTGTCCATGGCTGGCGCGTAGCCACGTATATGGCCCATTTCCGTATTGACCTGGGTATGGGAATGGGGGCGGATATTCATGTTGATACGATGGGTACGGCTTTGTGCCCCGGTCGGGTTGATGGCGGTGCCCAGCATGCATAAGGCAAGCAGCAGGCGGATCCTGAACATGGTTTTCCCCGTGAATATGGACAAAGGCCCGGCGGTCTGTGACGCCATGCGGTTTTATGCCGCCGGTCAGGCCGGTTGCGGGCTATTTCTGTTCAAAAAGCGCCGATCCCGCCTGTACGTGATGGGCCGTACTGATGGTGGGATAGCTCACGGCCACGGCTGCCAGCAGGGCGAGACCCAGGAAAACAATCTTCTTCATCATGCCGCCATTACTTTTAATGAGAGGCAATACTGAAACCCGCCGCGTATCAAAAAGATGTCCGGCAGCTAACAATTTGTGTCAGCCGGATGAGAAATTATTTATATACCGCAGGCAACCGGCTACCAGCCCATCGTACCGGGGCCGCTCCATCCGCCGCCCAGACTGCCCCAGTCCCCCTGTGGTCCGCCATTTGTGTGGTCAGCGGCGGCGCGTGAATTGCGGTCCATGCGGGGATCACGGTCAACGCAGGCGGCCAGCCCGGCAGCAAGGCCAAGAACAACAAGCAGGGCTGGAAACGGGCGCATGGAAGCCTTTTACGGTTTGCACAACTACGGAAAACCCGCGCGCGGCAAGCCTACAGGCCCGGCACGGGGAAGGAAAGCCCGCCCTATGCGGACTTTCCCCCGCACTGTCAGTTCATGAAAGGAAAATGAGCGCGGTAGCCACGGCAAAGGCCGCGGCAATCATGGCGGGCCCCATGATATCCCAGCTTTCCGGTTTTCCTGTGCGATATGTGCCCGCATGGGCCGTGCGGCGCATGGTGGTGTGCATGAGCATCTGATCCTCCCCCAAAGGAGTGAATGACCGGCTTTTACCAGAAGGCGAGTGAGAGCCACAGCACCAGTGTCAGAAGAACCATGCCGATTCCGACAAGATCCATTGCCCTGATGGCTGAAGACCGGTCTGGCCCGGTCGATGCGCGGTAACGTGTTCCCATAACCATGGCAACCTCCTGCCGGGCATGAACAATCATCCCGGTCTGCCAGATATGGGATGGGGCCGTCCGTGCAAAAGGCAGTCAGGACGGAAAAGGGCATGTGCGGCATTTTTTCCGTTCACGATACCGGCATCACGCGATCAGGACCGGTATGCCGCCATTTTCAGCCATGCTTTCACGTATGGGCCGCAACCGTGAAGCAGGCCATGGCATGGGCATGCAGCGTCTGGCAGGTATCGGATGCCTCCGATGCACCAAAGCCGACCAGGCGGGCACGATACAGTACGCCTGACGCCGCCGGCACCGGCATGACGACCGCCGCCAGCGCGGCCGGCCGGGCACCGATCAGCAGGCGGGTGCGCGCCAGTGCCTGCCGGGCCTCGGCATCGGTGGAAAAGGCGCCGACCTGCACGCCCCATGTCCCGTTCCCGCCCGCACCCGCGTTGTAGTGCACGGCCTGAATCACGGCGGGGCGGTAGGCCGTGTCGGGCACGGGGGCCGGCACGACCCGGTCGGGCAGGACGGTATCCTGCGCCATGGCCCTGTCCGTGTCATTCACGGTCCGGGACGGCTTCATGTCATCTCCCGCATCGCCATGGGGGGTATCCTGATCCATCAGGCAGGGGGCCGTGGGGTCATAGGCGGCATCGGCATTGCGCAGGCAGCCATCCGCCGTGCGCGACAGGGACGGCGTTGCAGCCGCGGGCGGGGCATGGGCCGCGTTCATGTCCGCGCCATCGGCCCGGGCCAGCATCGTGGGGCCGCTGGCGGGGCTGCCGGTCAGGCCCGGCGGCAGGTCGGGGCCAAGGCCGGGCGTGATGGCCGCCACATATTCCATGGTCTCGGCGGGAAGGGGATCACCGTTCTGGCGCCATGCGGCGACACGCTCGGGGCCGGCATTGTAGGCGGCCAGGAAGTCCGGCGTGCCGAAGCGGTCATACATCTGGCGGATATATGCCGTGCCCGCCATGATGTTGTCATGCGGTTCATACGCGTCATCCCCCAGTGCGTACTGGGCCTGCATGTCGGCATAGGTTTCGGGCATGAGCTGCATGAGCCCCATCGCCCCGGCGCCCGATGTTGTCAGCTGTCCGTCCAGATACTGCCTGCCGCCCGATTCCTGCTGCATCACCGCGCGGATCCATGCGGTCGGGACCGAAAAGCGGGTTGCGGCTTCCTGTATGTAAGGCTCCCACGGGTCATCCGGCGTGCCGGGGGCCACGTAAATGCGTGACTGTCCCGTTACGGTCGGACCACGGACAATGCCCGAAGGCGCTGCCGTACAGCCGGCCAGCGCCAGTGCGGCCAGCGCCACCAGTCCCGCTTTGTAGTCGCGCATTGCCGTAAGTCTCATCATTCTGCTGTGGGGCCGTGATCCGTTTATATAACAGGCTGTTTCAAAATCCTGCCCTGCAAATGTCCGGCAAATCATAAAGAAGTTTTTGGTGAAGCTTTTTTCAAAAAGCTTCGAAGCATGCTGCCTTTGTGAAATAAAGGCAGCACTAAAAACTTTTATCTTTTTATATCAAGGCATTATTTTGACGCGCCACAATACGATTTGAATGCAGCCGACAGGACTTGCCAGATGGCCCGCATGGCTGGCAGGAGGGGGCCAGCCCGGCGCCTTGCCGGGCAGGCACACAGGGCGCCAGAAAAGCCGGAGCGTGTGCACGGGGAGGGGACGGATGCGGCAGGTCGAGTGGTGGATACTGCGGGTTGCGACCGGCCTTGTGCTGCCCATGCCTCTCCTGTTGCTTTACGCGCTGGCCCCGGCGGAAATCGTGATGACGGCGGTGGCCATCCTGTTCGTGATCCATTGCGTGCTGTGCCGTCACTGGAACTGGCTGCGGCAGGGCTGGGTGCTGGTGGCGGCCCTGCTGTGGGGGGATATCGTGCTGTGCGCGGGTCTTGCGGATGGCGCGCGCGGGATGCTGCACGCCGCGGGTTTCAGCCGGTATTTCGTGTTTGTCGCGGCCCTTCAGGCATGGGTGCTGCCGTGTGCGGCAGTACGGCGGGTCCTGGCGCGCGCCTATGGGCTGGTGGCGCTGTGGCTGGTTGCGGGGTGCTGGCAGCAATATCTGTGCGGGCGGAATTTCATGGGATATGGCCGCTGGGCGGATGGTGCGCTGCTGGGGCCGCTATGGGCGCCACGCGCGGGGCATGCGCTGGTCATGACCGCCCTGCCGGGGCTGTTTCCCTACCTGATCACGCTGTCGGAGCGTGCGGGCGGGTATGGACGGCTCAAGGCGGCGGCCCTGCTGCTGGGGCTGGTGCTGACCATGGTGTTGGTGGCCCAGCGCATGCCGCTTTTGCACATGCTGGCCGCCATGGGGGTGGTGGGCCTGCTGGTGCCACGGCTGCGGGCGGGTGTTCTGGCGGTGGTGGTGCTGGGAGCAGGGGGCGTTGCCCTGTCGCCCCTGCTGGCGCCCCAGGCCTATGACAAGCTGGTCGTGAACCTTGTCACGCATATGCATGCCTTTGCCGACAGCCCGTATGGCATGCTGTTCATCCGCGCCGGGGTGATGATTGCGCGGCATCCATGGTCGGGGCTGGGATTCGACGGCTTCCGCCATGCCTGCCCGGACCCGGCCTATTTCCATGGCCTGCCCTGGCTGGGGGTGGCGGAAGGCCCGCATGGCGGTGCCGTGGGGTGCAACCTGCACCCGCACAATTTCTATCTGCTCATGGGCACGATGGGGGGGCTGCCCGCGATGGGGCTGTTTGCCGCGCTGGCCGTGTGCCTGCTGGTTCCCATGTGGCGCGGGCTGGTGGGGGCGCATGACCCGTGCCGGCTGATGCTGGCCATTACGGCGGCGCTGGTGCTGTGGCCGGTCCAGTCCACCAGTTCACTGCTGACACAGCCCACGGCGGGGTGGATGTTCATGGCCATCGGGTGGGGGCTGGCGGCCGCGCCAGTTGCCTCTCAATTGCAGTTCATGCGCGGCAGGGACTAGCACCGGCCGCCGGGGCGCACTAAGGTGCCGCATGACATGGGGCGTATGGAACCGGAACAGTGCGGGCGCAAGCCGCGTGGGCCGGGTCAGGTACGTCTGCAGCAAGGGAGCCTGCGCTATCGTTTTGGCCTGTTGTTCTAAGGAAACGTGTCCGGGGCCGGCCCGTGCGCGGGTTTTGTGCGCGTGACCGTTCATGTCCACTGACGAACGCGATGCGCTCAAGCGTATCTTTGGCAATACCGGCTTCCTGATTGCCGGGCGCGCGACCAATGCCATCTGCAGCTTCGTGTATGTGGCGTGGGCGGTGCGCGCGCTGGGACTGCGGCAGTTTGGCGTGCTCATGCTGGTCACCACGTTTGCCGCGGCGGTGTCGGCCGCCACGCATCTGCTGTCCTGGCAGCCGCTGCTGCATTACGGGACCGATCCCTTCACCAATGGCAGGCGGGCCGAGTTCTCGCGCGTGCTGGCGTTCTGCATCCGGGCCGATTACCTGAGCGGGGGCGTGGGCTGGCTGGTGGGCACGGTGGGGGTGGCGCTGTTCGGCACCTATATGGGCTGGCCGGTGGGGGACCAGGGGGCGGCCATGCTGTACATGCTGACCATCGCGTTCATGAACACAAGCTGGTCGGCCGGGGTGTTCCGGCTGTGCAATTCCTTCTGGCTGACCATGCTGACCGACCTGTCGGGCGCGCTGGTGCGCACGGTGGGGTCGGGTATCGGTTTTTTCTGCCATTTCGGGCTGGATTATTACCTGCTGGTCTGGAGCCTGACACAGCTTGTCATGTTCATCAGCAGCACCGCGCTGGGCTGGATGCAGGTCCGGCGTTCGGGGGGGACGTCGGGTTTCAGCCTGTTTTCACGGCTGCGCGCGGGCGATGCGCCGGGGATCTGGCGCTTCACGCTTTCCACCAGCTGCAACCACCTGCTGGGCTCGGTCTTCAACCAGTTCGGCACGCTGCTGGTCGGTGGCGTGCTGGGGCCTGCGGATGCCGCTGTCTACCGCGTCTCCCGCCAGATTGGCGAGGGGATTGCCAAGCCCGCCCAGCTTATGATGCCCGCCCTTTATCCCGAACTGATCCGCCTGCGCGAAAAGCAGGACTGGTATGGAATCAAGCGCGTGGTGCGCAAGCTGTTCCTTATGATCGGGGGGTTCTCCATCCTGCTCATGGGGGTGGCGATGGTGCTGGGCAACACGCTGCTGACATGGATGCTGCATGTGCACTGGCATGGCGGGCGCTCGCTGATCATGCTGATGCTGGGCAGTGCGATACTGGGGCTGGGCGTCGTGCCACTGGAACCGCTGCTGACGGTGATCGGCCAGGTCTCGCAGGTGCTGAAGGGGCGCATCATCGTGACCCTGACCTACCTGCCGCTGGTCTACGGCATGACCATGGCGTGGCATCTGGAGGGGGCGGCGGCGGCGGCGGACGTGGCGGCGCTGATCATGCTGTGTATCTGCCTGCGCCCGGTCATTGCCTGGTTCCGCCGCGTGGCCCCGGGCCGCAGGCCGCCCCATGATGATGCCGCGCCTGTGGTGGTGCCTGGCTCCACGCGGGAGGGGACGGGTCTGTAACCGTCCCCCCGTTGCGAGAACAATAAAAGTTTTTGGGTGCCGCCTTTTTTCAAAAAGGCGGCGTTTTCCGAAGCTTTTTGAAAAAAGCTTCACCAAGAACGTCTTTGGTTGCCTGCGGCCGCGTTTCGCGGGCCGCTTTTTTATATTCTCCTAGAAACTGGCCGTAAGGCTTACATTGAACGACCGCCCCATGCCCGGCAGGGCGCGCAGGGTGCCGGTGGCCGCGTCATCTGCCAGCGACCAGCCGCCCAGCGGCAGTTCGTATTTCTGGTTCAGCACGTTGTCGATGCTGGCATCCAGCGTCATGTACCGCCAGTGATACTGCCCGCCCAGGCCCAGCAGGGCATAGCCGGGGGTGCGGGGTTCATTACGCACCCAGTCCACGCTGTCCTTGGCCTTGACGAAGGTCATTTCCACCCGGCCGGTCCAGTTCCGCCACGTCTCATGCACGGCCACGCTGCCGTTGGTGGGCATCTGGTGGTACAGGGCCGCGCCATTGGTCAGGTCCTGACCGCGCACCCAGTTGATGTTGGCCACGATTTCCCCGCGTCCGAAACGGGTGTTCTGCCACAGCCGGTAATTGCCCGAGCCGTTGATGCCGTAGCTCTGCGCGTTGTGGTTGACGAAGCCCAGCGTGTAGAAGCCGTTGCTGGCGGCAGCCAGGCGCTGCGCGTTCACGTAATTATGGGTGTAGGTGTAATAGGGCTGGATTTTCAGGTCCCACCTGTCGCCATCGGGGTCGTGCCAGTCCGCGGTGACGGAGGCGGTATTGGCCACCTCGGGCTTCAGGTCCGGGTTGCCCACATAGCCATTCCCGTCGCCAAACCAGTTGATCATGCTGCTGACCATGGCCGAGCGGCCCCATGCATAGCGTTCATACAGGTTGGGGGAGCGGGTCTTGCGTGCGTAACCGCCCTCGATCGACAGGTCGCGCCGGGGCTTCCAGCGCACCAGGGCCGTGACATCGAAGTTCACGTCCGTGCGCCCCCGGTCGGTGGCGTTGAAGGCGTTGGCGGCGGCAATGTTGGCGTTGCTCATCATGGACGGGGTGGAGGAATAGCCTGATACCGGCCCCGTATTCATCATGACCAGGTCATTGCGGAAACCCAGCAGCGTGGAGACGCGCGGGGTCCAGGCCGCTTCCCATTCCACAAAATGGCCCAGCCGGTCACGGTGGCCGTTATTGATGCTGTGATAGGTGTCCGGCCCCATCATCATGCTGCCCGCAACCGGCGGCCACCAGTCATTCAGGCCGGAATGGTCAAACGAACTGCCCAGCCGCAGGGTATGTCTCTCCGCCAGCGGGATCGTGGCCTTCAGGCTGTAGCCGGCCATGCGGGCATTGGTGTTCATGGGCATGTGGGTGGTCTTCTGCCGGTCGGGCAGGAAGTCCATGGCATGGTCCTCGCGCTGCCAGTAGCCGCGCGCTTCCAGTGTGCCCCAGTCGAAGGTGCCGACATACTTGCCGTTCACGAAGGTGGAGCGGTTGTTGGTCATGTCCATATACTGGTTGGCGAAGCCTTCATGCGGTGTGTCCTGCTGGCCGAAGGTCAGGGCCAGCAGGTGGTTGTCCTTGTGCATGCCAAAGGTCACGGCATGGTTGTAGGTCAGGTAACTGGTCGAGCGGACCGTGCCCGCATCGCCCCCGCCGCTATAGTCGCCCGCCTGCGCGTAGGAGGCATTGTAGCGCAGGCTGAACATGTCGTTCGCCACCGTAAGGCTGCCTGACGCGCCATAGCCGCCGCCATTGCTGCGATAGGTGCCGGTCACATGGCCGGTGACCAGTATCCTGCCGTGTTTTGCAAATTGCGGGTCGCGGCGTTCCACATCCACGGTGCCGCCGGTGCTGTCACCGCCCATGCTGACCGGCGTGATGCCGGCGATGGCGGTGGCGGTATCGACGCTGTCCGGGTCGATGAAGGACAGGGCGGGGTTCATATGGTTGGGGCAGCCCGAGGCAATGCGCACGCCATCGACCACGGTGGCCACCCGGTCATCCGCCATGCCGTTGAGCACCGGCAGCGCGGCCAGGCCGCCTGCGGCATAGGTGCTGACACCGGGCTGGTTGCGGAACAGGCTGGCCGCATCCGGGCTGCTCAGGCGGGCGCTCGTGCGGTCGATGGTGGAAGGGCTGCTGGCCGAAAGCGGGCGTTCGCCCATCGGGGTGTCCTCGGCCGTGTCCTCGATCGACAGGCCGGGCAGGGTTACGGTGGTCTCGGCATGGGCGGCAAGCGGATGCAGGCTGCCGGCCAGCAGCCAGCAGCCAGCCACCCGCCACCACGGCCAGGGGCGTGGGCGTTTTTTTGATGAAAGTCACTTTTCATGTCCTGAACGGAAAACGGAACGCGCATGCCCATGCGGGCATGCGACAGCGCATGACGGGGTTCAGGAAACGGAAGGTGGCCCGCGTGACGGGGGCAGCCCCAGCGGGGCGGTGGGGGGCGCACGGGGCTGGCGTGGCTCATGGCGTGCATGGGCCCAGGCCACGGGGGGCAGGGGCAGGAAAGGCGCCATGGCCAGCGCAAGGGTGGGCAGGTGCAGAAGCGGGCAGAGCGGGCAGCCTTCGGCATGGTCATGCCCGGTATGGGGCATGGGCGCATGCGGGTGGGCGGCCATCGCGCCCGTCATGGCATGATGGGCGGGACCCATGTCCATGGCGGGCATGGCGGTTGTGTGCCTGACGGGGGCGATATCGATTCCCGTCAGCCGCATGATGGTGCCGCGGGGCAGTTCCCCCGGCAGGCTGCGGCTTTCGATCAGCAGTTGCCCCCACAGCCCCATGCACGCGCACAGCACCATGATCCAGCGGATCACAGGCATGTCCTGCATGAAGGGGTGGCGGGCGTGGCCCATGATTGAACTGGTACTTTCCGGTTGTAAGATAAGACGGTAACAGGTGTGTGTTGTCAGGGGTGCGCCCCGTTTTGTCAAATGACAAGACTGCCCGCCCCGCCGCCCGTAGTGGATGAAACCGTGACGCAACAGCAAGACAGGATGGCAGGCAGGCTGCTTGTGGACCATGCCACAGGCACACGTCGGGGCACGGCCCGGCTGGCCGTGGGGTGGGCGGTACTGCTGGCCGTGCTGGGTCATGGTGTGGTCGCCGCATGGCTGCTGCCCGGCCATGCGCCACTGCCCGCGCCACCGGGCGAAAAAACCGGCATCCAGGTCTTTTTTGACCGGCCGGTGGTTGCACCCCCGCCCGAAACGCCTACGCCTACGCCTACGCCTACGCCTACGCCTACGCCTACGCCTACGCCTACGCCTACGCCTACGCCTACGCCTGCGCCTGCGCCTACGCCTGCGCCTGCGCCTGCGCCTGCGCCTGCGCCTGCGCCTGCGCCTGCGCCTGCGCCTGCGCCTACGCCTGCGCCACAGCCTCCGGCTTCCCCGTCGCCTGCCGTGCGGGTCCCTGCCGCACGCATGGAGGTAAAAGACCAGAAGCCTCCGGTTCCCGCACCCATGCAAAGGCATGTCCTGCCCCCATCGGTCCGCTCATCCGCCGTCGCGGCACAGGCTGTTCCTGGTGCTGGCGCCCCGGCCGTGGCCGGTCCCTCCGGCGCGGTGGCGCAGGGGGCATCTGCCGCGGTAGCCCCGGCCGCCCCGTCAAAGCCACGCTGCACGCCCCCCGCATGGCGGTACCCGGCAATGGCCCGGCACCTGCATGAGGAAGGCAGTGCCCTGGTTGACGTGACCCTGGGGGCGCAGGGTCAGGTACGGCAGGCCAGCCTGCACAGCAGCACCGGCTACGATGATCTTGACAGCACGGCGCTTGCCGCTGCCCGCAACATCAGTTGCACGGGAAGCGCCAGCACGCTGGCAGGCATGCATGTTCTGCTGCCCGTCACGTTTCACCTGCACTGAAGCCGCCATCATGTTGCGCGGGCATGGCAAAAAATAGTGGTGGTGGCAGGATCACGCCGCCATGCCGGCCGGGTCGGCGCAACGCCCATGTTCTGGCCATCCGCCTGCAACGGATGGTAGCCTGTCAGCCGCCATAAGCCTGGATGTCCTGAACAATGGACTGCCTGTTACCGGGTAGTTTGACAGGTGTCACCACGTTCCGATCCGTCGTGTAATATTCCAGCCCCAGTGCCGACAGATGGTCGAAATCCGAGTGACATATCGTATCGAAAAGGGAGCAGCCCAGAAATATCGTCCTGAAATTCCGGATGCCGACAAGATCCATGATCGTTGGCGCGATATCAAGGCTGTTCTTCCCGTTGGCATCAATCTGGAGGTCGCCCGTCGAGTTCTTTTTGTAAATGATGAGCGGCACCTGATCTACAAAATACCTGTCTTTCAGATTGAATGTATTAAGGAAATTCGGGTCCGGGTAGGTCGCGTGGTCTGCGGTGAAGATCAGGATCGTATCATCGGAAACGGGACTGTTATTGAAATGTTGCAGGAATTCACCAAATTGACGGTCCATGTTGTAGAATTTGTTCAGATAGGGGTTCTTCCCGTGTGAGTGCTGGTTGTAATCTCCCCAAATGTGCTGGTTGAAAATTCCCCAGTTTGAGGACTGTGCGTGATCGTCATGGGGGCATGCCCCCATGACGATCACGCGGCACATTTATCCCTGCTGATGCCAAAGGAAGGGCGAGCAGGTGATAGGACTCAGGGAGGTCGTTTTGATCCAGGAACTCAAAAGACAGGGGCTCAGCATCAGCGCCATCGCGCGCCAGACAGGGCTCGATCGCAAGACAGTGAAGAAGTATCTGGCCAATGGGCTGGAGACTCCAGCCTATGCACCGCGTAAACCGGTGGCCAGCGCAGCAGAACCTTATCGAACCTATCTGTTGGAGCGGATGGCAAGTTATCCCGGACTTTCATCGCGCAGGCTGCATCGTGAAATTCGCGACATGGGATATGACGGTGCCTATTCATCGCTGACGGAATATCTCCGGCAAATCCGCCCCCCGCTGCCCAGGCCTTATGAGCGGCGCTTCGAGACCGGAGCCGGCGTTCAGGCGCAGGTCGATTTTGCGGAATTCCAGACAGTCTTCACCGGCGAGCCAGGCATCGTGCGCAAGGTCTGGTTGTTCAGCATGGTGCTGGGGCACAGTCGCTGGCTGTGGGGACGTTTCTGCCCGAACCAGGGTCTGGAAACAGTGATGCGTTGCCACATCGCCGCCTTCGAGGCGATGGCGGGCTGCTGCACGGAAATTCTCTACGATCGCATGAAGACCGCTGTCATCGGTGAGGATGATGCGGGCGTGGTGACCTACAATGCCTCGCTGGTGGCGCTTCTGGCCCATTATGGCAGCGCCCCCAGAGCCTGCCAGCCCTATCGCGCCAAGACCAAGGGCAAGGTCGAGCGACCCTTCCGCTACATCCGTCAGGACTTCTTCCTTGGCCGCAGCTTCCATGATCTCGATGACCTCAACGCCCAGTTCGACGTCTGGCGCGCGGATATCGCCAACGCGCGGGCACATGCCACCACCGGGCGGATCGTGCAGGAGCATTTTGCACAGGAGCAGCCCCATCTGCATCCATTGCCTGCCCTGCGCTACGATGCTGTTCTGAGCGTCGAGCGGCGGATCAGCCGCGAGGGGATGGTGGCGGTGGCCGGCAATTATTACAGTGTGCCTGACACTGCCCGCCGTCGCGTGGTCGAGATCCAGCACCATACACATGAAGTCGTCGTCCACATCGAAGGTGCCAGCTATCGCCTGCGCCAGCATGCCGATCTGATCCCCGAGCATACACGGGCCCACGCCAATCTGATGCCACCGGCAGCGCCAAAGCGCCGCGGTAGGCCCCCAAAGCATGGAGCTATCGATCACCTCAATGGCTGATCACCATATCCGTGCTGGGGAATTTTCCGACAGCACATGTGGGGAATTTTGAAACAGCATTTACATCCCGTCCTTGTATCTGAATTCGGGACTGTCCAGGCCAACATGCGTGCCGACCGTATAGATGCCATAGTAGAAAGGTCTGGCCTGTTCATGAAGTATCTGGATGTTTTTCCATAACAGCCTGTATGAATCGCCATCGGTCAGATCATTATTTGTCAGCCATTTAACCGCCATTCCCGGTGGTACGGGCCATTTTGTACGGGCAGTGGCGTTGATGTCTTCCATGGTAAATAAATGATTGAAGTCCATCGTGGACATCATCTGGGACAGATTGTCATTAATGGAGCAGGGTAGCTGGAAAAATGTATTATATCCATTTTCCTGGAATATTTCTGGCAATGTTGTAATTGATTTTCCAGATTTCATTTTATCCAATATTTCTTTATGGGAAATCTGTCCCAGCCCCATGCTGCTTTCGGTATAGCCACCCGTCATCTGGTAGAACGATGCGTTCTGCCCACGTAACCCACGGAATGTCGCTGCGGTGTGATTGAAATATCCGGTATAATGTAAAGAATTATGCATCAATCCCCATATGTTGGGGGTAAGCTCTGGAGAGATGACGGCAAGGGATGTACCTTCCGTGAATATTACGATTACGTTGTAATGTTTTCGTTCTATAGGGTTACTGTTTTTTTCTGGATAATATATAAAATCGTGCTGTAATTTTTTTACTTCCATTTTTTGATTTTTGAGCATATTCCATACAAACAGTCTTTCTTCCGTGACTGAAACGATTGGCTTGAAAAATTCATAAGAAGAAGAATGTTTTATTCCAAGCAGGATTGGTATGGATATTAAGGCACTGTAAAAACTAAAATTTATACCAGATAGAAATACAATAAGAACGGAACCGATTTCTATAATGCTGGCCCAGAGCATATTGAGGCTGCCGATAACGGCTGGATGTCCCAAATTTTCAAGTGCAAGGGGGGAAAGTACATTGCCTGATATTGAAATGGAGGATAACTGGACAGCCAGTATGAATCCATAAAATAAACGCATAAAAATTTCTATCATCCTGTAGGATGATCCAAATAGAGCGCAAATTGACAGGATAACTATAAACTCAAAAGAATATAAAAAAAGTTCAATATATTTTTTATTTTCGATACAAATTGAAAAAATAATTAATAACATTAATACTGTAAATCTTATTTTTTTATTGTAAAAAAAATCTGAAAAAATCATTTTGGAATGATCCAGCATATACAGTGATTGGATTTTATTTTTTCGTTATTTTTTTAACAGCTGGAATGTTTATATGTTTTATTATTTTATTAATAGTATGATAATGTTAAATTTATGCATTTTTGTTTTCTTATTGTAACGTTTTGTATGTAATACGAAGTGAAGTGTATTTTTTTACTAGGTACAATTTGATGCTATGCCTTCATGCATGGGCAACATTCACTACCGGCATGAGGCGCGTGTTGTTATGACTGGACAATAAAGAGGGGTGACGGATTGCGGCTGACCACCATTTCCGTGTTGTCCATCAATTGCGGCGAAAGGGCAGCGCGGCGGCTTTTGCGCGTTTTTTTTCAGGCGGCCTCCCGGGGGAGGTGTCTGCGCAGGATCACAGGCCGCGCCGGGGGCCTGCCACGCATGGGGGGATCGTATAGCCTGACTGAAACGAAGGGGCATAGCGTCCGGAATCGCCTTACATCGGCGACCACGGGACTGATTATTGCCAACGGAGCATTGTCACGCATCCGCCGCCACTGATGTGACAGTCACGGGCATGCGGTTATGGACAGTCAATCATGGGCGCAGCATCAGGAACCGGAAACCGGCATGGTAGTCCCGGTCACTGCGACACGCTGGGGTCGGTGCATACCGCAATGAGCCATAGTGCACTGCAAACCACCTGCAAACCGTGCAAACTTTTAAGCGGCCAACCCCTTGGAAACTGGCGCGCCCTGCTGGATTCGAACCAGCGACCCACAGCTTAGAAGGCTGTTGCTCTATCCAACTGAGCTAAGGGCGCAGGGCTTTTCTTGTGCCAGATCGGGTCTAATGCGTCCAGTTCTGGATACGGTCATAACGGAAATTATCGGCATAGGCCTTCGGGCGGCGGATGCGCGGGGCCGGGATCTCGATATCGAAGGCAATGCCGTTATGCGTGGCATAGGCCACGGCGCTGTCCTGATCGGGAAACTGCAGGCGAAGCTGGGATGGGGTATCCGCGCTGCCGGTCCAGCCCATCAGGGCATCGACATGGCGGGGGCGATTCTGCCCGTAATCCAGCACCCATGTATGGGTCATGGCCTGGCCGGACTGGCCAGCGGGTTTTGACTGCCTGTAAATCCGGGCTCGCATACTCATCCGTCTCCCTGGATATGGTCGGGGCGCCCGGACTCGAACCGGGGGCCTCGTGTACCCAAAACACGCGCGCTACCAGGCTGCGCCACGCCCCGCGACCACGAGCGGGAACCTATGGGGCAACTGCTGTTCTGGCAAGCACAATCTTGCAAAAAAATACCGTGCCCGTGGTGCCCGCGGCAAGCCGCGCGGGCGGATACGCTGAACAACACGTCGTGTGGGGCGGGACGGGGTCAGGCCTTGACCGCGGGCTTGCTGGCCAGGGGGGGGATGAACAGCGGCGCCGTATCCCACGGGAACAGCACCCATGTATCCTGCGGCACTTTCACCACGAAGATGTCGGTTACCGGCCGGCCGGAGGGCTTGGCATACAGGCACGCGAACACGGCCTTGGGCATGAGCTTGCGCACAAGCTGGGCGGTCACGCCCGAATCCACCAGGTCGTCAATGATCAGGAATCCTTCGCCATCCCCCGCGGCATCGGCGTTCTTGATCACGTTGGGCTCGCCCATCTTTTCCTCGTCATAGGTGACGACGGAAATGGTGTCGATCAGGCGGCAGTCCAGCTCACGGGCGATGATCGCGGCGGGGATCATGCCGCCGCGCGTGATGGCCACGATTCCCCTGAAGGGGCCACGCGTCATGAGCGTGCTGGCCAGCTGGCGGGCATCGCGGTGAAGCTGGTCCCATGTTACGGTTGCGTAGCTTGTAGCCATCAGAAAAGTCTTCCTCCATCGGGAACGCGGCCATCGGGGCGGATAAGGACGGCCTCGCCATTACTGTCGGGCATGCCCAGTGTCAGCACTTCGCTCCGGAAGGAGCCAACCTGGCGCGGGGGCACGTTGATGACCGCGCAGATCTGGCGACCGACCAGGCGTGCGGGCACATAACGGTGATTGACCCGCACCACCGAGGAGCGGACCCCGATATGGGGGCCGAAATCGATGGTCAGCCGGAAGGTATGCGGCGGTGTTTCGCGCACGGGGTGCGCATCCACGACCGTACCGGCCCGGATATCAAGCCAGTCCCGCTTATTCCCTTCCGTGCCGGGCACGGCGGCATGCTCTACAGGGTCTCTCATTCCACTGCTTTTGCCCGTGTCGGGGGGGATTTGCAAACAGGGGAACACACTTTTTTAAACATGCGGGCGTAGGCGATCTTCCCTGGCTGCTGTAAGGATGGCGGGTCATGCCCGCATCCCCCCCGTCCCCTCCTGCGCAAGGCGTTGATCCGTCATCTCCTTCGCGGCCACTCCACCGTCATCCGGGGCTGCTGGCGTTTCTTTGCGCGCGGACCGCGTCCTCCTTTTCCGCCTGCGTGCAGGCGGTGGCGGTGGGGTGGCAGATCTATGCACTGACCCACAGCACCACGGCACTGGCGCTTGTGGGGCTGGCGCAGTTCCTGCCCATGGCGGGGCTGCTGCTGCCCGCGGGCCATGCGGCGGATCACTTCAACCGCCGGCTGATCGTGGTGACGTGCCAGTGTATCGAGGCCCTTTCGGCGCTGCTCATGGCGGTGGGCGCCTTTGGCGGGTGGACCGCGCCGTGGATGATCTACGCCATGGTCATGGTGTTCGGCGCCGCCCGCGCGTTCGAGATGCCCTGCCAGCAGACCTTCCTGCCCTCGCTGGTGCCCGCGTCCGTGTTCCCGCGTGCTGCGGCCGTGTCCTCATCGCTGTTCCAGGCGGCGGCGGTGACCGGGCCGTCACTGGGCGGGCTGCTGTACGGGGCCGGGGCGGGGGTGTGCTACCTGGTCTGTGCCGTGGGGTTTGCCTGCGCGTGCGTGGGTACGCTGCGCATCCGCCTTGTCTTCACGCCCCGGCCACGGGTGCCGCTATCGGTTGCGACCTTTGTGGAGGTCATGCACTTCCTGCGCGCGCGCCCCGAGATGCTGGGGGCCATCTCGCTTGACCTGTTTGCCGTGCTGCTGGGGGGTGCGACCGCCATGCTGCCGGTCTATGCCAGTGACATCCTGCATGCCGGCCCCCTGGGGCTGGGGCTTTTGCGGGCGGCGCCCGCCATCGGGGCGGTGCTGTGCTCGGTCATTCTGGTGTGGAAGCCGCTCAACCGCCAGGCGGGGGCGCGCATGTTCCTGTCGGTTGCCCTGTTCGGGGTGGCGACACTGGTTTTCGCCCTGTCGCGCTCCATGGCGGTTTCCATCATCGCGCTGGCGGTGCTGGGGGCGGCGGATGTGGTCAGCGTGGTGGTGCGGGGCGCGCTGGTGCAACTGCGCACGCCCGACAGCATGCGCGGGCGGGTCTCGGCGGTGAACATGCTGTTCATCGGTTCCTCCAACCAGCTGGGTGAGTTCGAGAGCGGCATGCTGGCCAGCGTGATCGGCCCCACCGGTTCGGTGGCGCTGGGGGGAATTGGCACGCTGCTGATCACGGCTGTCTGGATACGCCTGTTCCCGACGTTATGGCACCTTGATCGCCTGGATGGCATTACCCCCGATTAGGGCGCGCGTGACGTCCCGCCCGGCCGGGGCGCAAACAGGCGGAAGAGCGGGCCGGTCAGCGCCGTGGAGATCACGGCCAGCACCATGAGGGAGGCGAACGCGAAGTCCGACAGCATGCCCTGCGCATGCAGGATGGTTGCCGCCACGATTTCCATAAGCCCCTTGCATTGTAGCAGCGAGCCGATGCCCAGCGCCTGCCGGGGCGTCAGCCCCGGCGCGGGCGGAAAGACATAGACCGACCCCATCTTGGCCAGGACGGAAATGACCACCAGCATGAGCGAGGCCACCACCGAAGGCCAGGTCAGCGCATCGCCATTGATATGCAGCCCGCTATGGCCAAAGAACATGGGCGCCAGCCAGATCAGGGAGAAGCGGCCCACCTGTTCCACCGGCAGGCGCGCCACCCAGCGCGGCGGCATGAGCGCCCCGGCAAAATACGCCCCGATCAGTTCATGCAGCCCCAGCTGCATGCTGGCCCAGGAACCCGCGGCCAGATAGACCGGCACCGCCAGCCAGATGACGGCCAGCGGCGGCCGGGGCATGTTGCGCGTGGCCCAGTTGCCGACAATGGCAAGGGCAGCCAGCAGCAGCACGGCCACCCCTTCCAGCCCGGTCCAGCCGTGCAGGGCGGCAGGCCCGCGGGCCGCGAACTGCAGCATGACCAGTCCCACCCACAGTGCCGCGTCATCCACCACCGCAAGCTTGAGCGCGATCTGGCCAATGGAACGCTGGCAGGGGTGCAGTTCGCGCACGATGCCGATCAGGACCGGCAGCGCGCTGACCGCGATGCACAGTCCAATGGCCATCGCCCCGATCAGCGGGCCGACATGCGGCGGCTGCCAGCCATGCAGCGGCAGGAAGAAAGAATAGACCAGCACCGACCCGATCACGAATGGCCCGCCCAGAGCCACCAGCGCGCCACCCAGAAGGCGCCCCAGCGATGGGGCGGGGATGGTATGGGCCGTGTCCCTGACCTCGGGCGGCTGCCACATTTCCAGCCCGGCGGTAAAGGCCAGCACCAGCACGGCCAGCCAGCCGATATTGTTGCCATAAACGGAAGGAATGCCGAACTGCCGCACCGGCACATGCAGGACGGCCAGCACGATGCCAAGCAGGATCGGCAGGACGACAATCGGCATCGCCCGGCGGAGCAGCCGCCACAGCCCCCATGGAAAAATAACAAAGAGGGCGGCATCAAGAACAAGTGCTGTAATGTTCGACAATATTCATCCTTTCCAATCAGTGGCGCCAAAAACGTATCTATAAAAAAATGAAATGTGAACTTTTATTTTTTATAAAATGGACAAAATATCGCTTTTCATAAGGTTTTCCTGAATTTTTTCCACTCTGCATGACGGGACGGTAATAAAGGGAACAGATGTTCTTGTGCGTCGGGACGCATGAAGCGGGCATGCTGCCAGGGCGGCCCGGATGCTGGCCTGTGCACAACGCCCGCATGCGCCGCCGGGTTTTCCGCCATCGGACAGGGGTGGGGCGTGGGCAGCCCGCAGGGGAGGGCACCGTTGTGTGTACGGTGGTTTTTAGGGTTGCGGGGTCGGTCTCCCGCCCCGCATCATGACACGCATGGCAGTGCGGGAGCGGGCGTGATGGTACACTGGGGCAGGGCGGTCCGTACCGCCGGGATGGTTGGCATGCTGGGTGCGGCCCCGGCGGCCCACGCGCAGGGGCATGTTGTCGTCACGCCCAAGCTGGACTGGATCACGGCCGCCCATCTGGCGGAGGAAGCGGTGCGGGCCTGTGCCACGCAGGGCTATTCCGTGACCGCCAGCGTGGTGGACCCGACGGGGCACCAGCAGGCCGTGATCAAGGGCGACAGCGTGCCGCTGCAGTCTCTCTCCGTCTCCTATCGCAAGGCGTACACGGCCTATGCCTACGGGCTGGCGTTCAACATGAACACGACCAGTGAACTGATTGCCGCCAGGGTGAGCGGCCCACCCAACGGGGCGCTCAATACCATTCCAGAGGTCCTGTTCGTGCCCGGTGGCGTGACCCTGCGCCGGGTGGGGGACAATGCCGTGCTGGGCGGCATTGGCGTATCCGGTGCCCCCGGTGGTGAAAAGGACGAAGCCTGCGCGCAGGCGGCGGTTGCGAAATTCCGGTCGGATTTCCATTAGCGGTCATGTGGGGCCGCGCACTGACACCAACAGGGAACGTTCCG
The DNA here is from genome assembly GCF_011611525.1 of Komagataeibacter rhaeticus. NCBI lineage: Bacteria > Pseudomonadati > Pseudomonadota > Alphaproteobacteria > Acetobacterales > Acetobacteraceae > Komagataeibacter > Komagataeibacter rhaeticus. The sequence goes on along the minus strand of NZ_CP050139.1, from coordinate 2,209,963 downwards.
GAATGCCGCCTTCGCCCGCATGGGGGGCTGGCGTCCGGGCTTTCTGAAACGGGGGTGCGAGAAAGCCTGCCCGGCCTGCCGGCTGTTCCCTGGACCGGCTTTTCATGCAGCCTGCTGGCGCATTGACGCGGAATCAATTCGTTACACGTCGTGTATCCTCTGCTTATATGACCAGAATGGATATGTACGCCCTTATGCGGAGCCGGATGGAATGAAGAAAACGGGCTGGACCGGTGTGATTGGCCCTGGTCTTGTATTTGCCGCGACAGTGGCCCTGCAGGCCCCCGCCCATGCGGCGGGGCAGCCGGTTATCGCCCCCCTGGCCCATGTCGATATGGGGGAAAGCCCGCAGGCAAAGGCCGCCGCGCAGGGGCTTGAGGCAACACTGACGGCCATGCCATCGCATCAGTGCGGCGTGGCCATGGCCTTCCAGCCCGCCGATGAACATGCCCCGGCATCGTGTTCCGTGGTCCGTCTTGCCATCCGTGACCCCGCCCGCCCACAGGCCGCGCCCCAGACCTTTCTGATTGCCCCCCATGGGCCGGATAGCGGGTACGAGCGCATGGAAATGGCGCTCTACCGCCTGGATGCCACGTCCACCCTGCCGCAGGTGATCGTATCCGCCTATACCGGCGGGGCGCATTGCTGCGAGGTCTCTTCCCTTTTCGGGCAGATGCCCGACGGGACATGGAAGGAAACCGACCTTGGCCAGAGCGATGGCGACGGCACGCCCACCATCGTGGATGCCGCCCATGACGGCAGGGCTGAAATTCAGGAAGTGGACCCGGCCTTTCTGTATACATTCGCATCCTACGCCGGGTCCTATCCCCCGCTCATCCTGAAGCGCTACCATGCGGGCCAGATGGAAACCGTAACCCGTGACCCGGCCTTCCGTCCCTATCTTGCCCGCCAGCTTGCCGGGGCACAGAAGGAATGGCTGGCCGATGACCGGCCGGAGCCGAACGGCTTTCTGGCCTATTACGTGGCCACGAAGGCCGAGCTTGGGGAATTCGGGCAGGGCTGGCAGTACATGCTGAAGCATGCCGAATACAGGACGGATGACATGTTCGGCATTTCCGCCTGTGACATGAAGCCCGCCGGCACGGAACAGTGCACGCCAGAGGAGCGCAAGTCCGTGCCGTTCCCGCAGGCACTGGCGTATTTCCTGCAGAAGAACGGCTACATCACGCCAGAACAGGCCAGTGCCGCCCCCATGACACCATCTGCCGACGGGGCACAGGACAGCGTGGCCGGGTCCGGTTATAGGCCGGATTTCTCCTGCGATCCGCCACCGGACCACAATGGTGTTGCCGTCATGCTCTGTCATGACAGTGGGGCTGCCCGGCATGAACTGCTGTTTGACCAGGTCTATTACGCCCTGCGCCAGCAGGTGGGCCGGGATGGATGGAAGGCCCTGCGGCAGGAGGTCATTGCCGATGAAAATGCGGCAGATCAGGGCTGCGGCCTGCCGGTGCCCGGCGCGGCCGATCAGGACGTGCCCGATGGCGCCGCCGCCTGTTACGCGGCGGCGATGGATCGCCTGACGGAGCGCTACCGCCAGCGGCTGGGCGGTACCGCGCTGGAAGAAGCCCGCCGCCCGCTTGACACGCACATTGCCCTGCAGCGCAGGCTGGTTGAACTGGGCTACCTGCCCGCAGGTACCGTGGCCGACGGGGTATATGGCGAAGCAACACGGGAAGCCATTGCCACATGGCAGCGCACCACGCACCGGCCCGAGACCGACGGCTTCGTGTCGGATGCGGACGCGCAGGTCCTGCTGCCCCCGGCGGTGATGGCCAGCGCCGGGCCTGCGGGCGACACGCAGCCCGTAGCGTCCGCGGCACCAGCACCCGTGGCGACCACACCCGCCACCACGGCGCCTGCGCACCGGGCGGACCTGCGTCTGTTCGGGTTCGGAATCGGGGTGATCCTTGTAATGGCGGTGTTCGGTACCTGCCTGTATTTCCTGCCGTTCGGGATTGCCTGCCTCCGGGATTCAACGGGAAAGGGGAGTGTCTTTGCCGTCAATTTCTTCTTTGGCTGGACGCTGCTGGGCTGGGTGGCGGCGCTGGTGATGGCGCTGTCGTTTGAAACCCGGGCTGACTACGAACTCCGGCGTCAGGCGATGATCAAAATTGTCGCGGGCGGCAGCGCGCCGGACAGTCATGCATAGTAAGAGACTGTTTGATAAGCCAGTTCATGACGGCGCTTTAAAATTAAAGGACGTTTTTGGTGAAGCCTTTTGCAGAAGCTTCGAAGGAGCGCCGCCTTTCTGAAAAAAGGCGGCACCCAAAAACTTTTATTGTTTTTTATCAATGAGCTGTTTTTAAACAGTTTCTAACGTGTGCGAGGGCGGCGACAGGTCTGTCTGGCTGGCAGGGACGGGCGTGTTGCCTGCTTCCCTTCCTGCCATTCGGAGGTTTCGGGATCGGCCCGCACCATTGTATGAATACTTCTGTTTCATATCAAAGGTTATGGTTTTTTCTTGCTTCATCCCCCAAACCGACGTGATGCGTTATGGCCATGCAGGACGGCTGCGGCCTGTTCATCCTGCCCCATACGAAGGATGTGTATTTTTCATCCGTCATGGCCCGGATGATCGTGAAGCAGGTCCAAAGGGCAGGCAGCATACTGAACCGCGCCGAACAGGCCGGTACGGTCCCAAACGGACAGCGCCCGTCGTGGTTCAATCACGGGCCAGGGTTCATTAAATCTGATCCCCGATCACTCGGCACTAATTTTTAAGGAAATATGGCTCCCGAAGTAGGACTCGAACCTACGACCCAGCGATTAACAGTCGCTTGCTCTACCAACTGAGCTATTCGGGATCAGCGTTGAGCAGCTTATAGCCACAGCGATGGGGGGGCGTAAACCCCCCTTTTGCACTTTTTTTAAAAAAGGGGAAAAAAGCGAACCGCGACCGGGTAAAGATAGGGTAATCCCCTCGCATCGCAGGAGAAATGATAGACAGATGGTAGATGAAAACACGCATGCGCGCCCACCACGCCTGCCGCGCCGCATGGTCCTGCCACTTCTGGCCGCGGCGGGCTGTGCGGTTGTGGGGGGGGAATGGATAACCAGCCGCCAGCAGGCGCGTATTGTCCGTCGGGATGATGCCCTGCTGGATGGCGAACCGCATGACATCACACTGTCATGGGCGTTCGCCCAGGCTTCCATACTGTATAATATCGCGCTGCGGCAGGATTTTTTCCAGCAGTACCATCTTGATGTGCAGTTGCGTCCGGGCGTGCTGTCAGGGCGGGATGCCATTGCCGACCTGCAGGCCGGGCGCAGCATGGCGGCGGTCGCCCCCGTCCTGTCATGGCTGCAGGCCTGTCAGGCCAGTCCCGACCTGCCAGTCCGGCTGGTCATGGGGCTGCAGGCGGGCACATTCCGGCTTCTGGTGCGCAAACGGCTGCGCATTGCCAAGATCGAGGATCTGGCAGGTCGCCGGATTGCCGTGCTGAATGCGGATATGGCCGACCGGCTGTTCTTTTCCGTCATCCTGCGCCGCAAGGGCCTGAACCCCGATACCGCGCCCGACTGGGTCATCCTGCCGCCGGACCAGATTGATGACGCGGTCATGGCCGGGACGGTGGATGCCGTGGCCCTGCACGACCCGCTGGCCTGGCAGCTTATGGGCAATCCGGCGCTGGAGCTGGTGGAACTGGTCAACAGCATAAACGGGCTGTACGCGCAGCGTACCAATCTTGCGCTTGGTGTCTCGACCGATCTGCTGGAACAGGCGCCCGGTGCCGCCGTGGCGCTGGTGCTGGCGTTGTACAATGCCGCGCGCTGGCTTCCCCCCCATGTGACGGAAGCGGCAACCCTGCTTGATGGCCGGATCGCGGGCATGCCGCAGGCGGCCATATTGCAGATGATGCATCACGAAGTGCTGGGCATAAGCCCGGTTGGGAATGAACTGAAGGTACAGATCGCCCGGTATGTGGATGAACTCAAGCTGCTGGGCCAGTTCCCTGACAGTCTGGATTCAGCCAGCTATGCCCGTCGTATTTCAGCCGATATCCTGCATCATGGCATGACCGCCGCGCCATAAGGTGGCGTATGTGTCAGTAAAAAGCTTTGGGGGCCGCCTTTTTTCAGAAAGGCGGCGTTATTCGAGGCTTCTGGAAAAAAGCTTCACCAGGAATCTCTTCGTGACAGCCGTTTAGCGCACATCCCGGTAATAAGGCTGGCCCAGCGCAGCCGGGGCCGCCATGATCCGGCGCATGCGGTGCCACACCACAACCGGCACGATGATGAAGGCCATCGTGCCCAGATAGGGCAGCATGTTCAGGAAGGCCGGGTCAATGGGCCAGTTATGCGCCTGCCCCACAAAGGACAGCGCCGTCACCAGCCCGAACAGCAGTGCCGAAAGCGTTACGATAACCGGGCGGTAACCCGCGAATATGACCAGTGCGAGCGCAATCCACCCGCGCCCCGCCACCATGCCTTCCGACCAGACCGGCACGTAGGTCAGCGTCAGGTAACCGCCCGCCATGCCCGCCATCGCCCCGCCAAGAACGACATAGCCCAGCCGCATGGCCATGACCGGAATGCCCGCCGCGTCCGCCGCTGCCGGGTTCTCGCCCACGGCCCGCATGTTCAGTCCATGGCGGGTGCGGAACATGATGAAATGCACCGCCAGCGGCAGGAGCACATAGATCGGGATGATCAGGATATTCTGCCCGAAAAAGGCCGGCCCGATCACGGGAATGGAGGAAAGTAGCGGGACCGATACATGGCCGAATGTGGTGCCTACCGGCTGGCCTGCGTAATTATGTCCCAGCGCGGTGGACAGCCCCAGCCCCATGAAGGTCGTGGCCAGCCCGCACAGCACCTGGTTTGCCCGCATTACCACGGCGCCAAACGCAAAGACCAGACCGCCCAGCGCCCCCACCATTATGGCGGCCAGCAGCCCGACCCATGGCGAAGGTACGGCGGATACGGTCATGACCGCCGTGACCGCCCCCAGCGCCATAAGTCCCTCCACCCCCAGATTGGTTACGCCAACCCGTTCGGCCAGCACTTCCCCCAGTGCGGCCAGCGCCAGCACGCCACCGGCCAGCACGGCGGTGGCCAGCATGCCTGTCAGCAGCGCGATCATCGGGTTTTCTCCCCTGTGGTGGTGCGGGCAAGCGGCCGGTAATGGGCCAGTTCATCGCCAATGGCGATCATGAACAGGATCAGCCCGGTAATGGCCAGCACGACCGAGGATGAAAGCTGCTGCGTCTGCATCACGATACCGGAATCCAGGATCAGTGCCATAAGCAGGGCCGCGGGGATTACGTTCAGGCACGACCCGCGTGCCAGCACCGCCACCACAATGCCCAGGTAGCCAAAATTATTGGCCATGCCGCCCTGCAGCCGGTGCACCGTGCCCGCGACCTCGAACATGCCCGCCAGCCCCGCCAGCCCGCCCGAGAGCAGCATGACCGATATGATGCGCACCCGCACCGGAATCCCGGCATAACGTGCCGCTTCGGGGTTGGCGCCACCCAGGCGGATTTCATAGCCCCACCGCGTGCGCGACAGCACCAGCGCCAGCCCGATCACGATCACGATCGCCACCGGAAAGCCCCAGTGCACGATGCCCCACATTTCGGGAATGGCGACCGGAATCCGCTGGGTGGAAACCTGCGCCCCGCTTATGCGGTCCCGCCACGGGCCGGTGGTCAGGTAATAGGTCAGCAGGGAGGCAATGAAGTTGAGCAGCAGCGTGGTAATGATCTCGTTCACCCCGGCATAGGCACGCGCCAGCGTGGGCACCGTAATCCACGCCATGCCGCCCGCAATGCCGGCAATGGTCATGAGCGGCAGCAGGACCACGGCCGGGCCATGCAGCCCCAGCGCGACACCGGTCGCGGCAATCGCCCCGGCATAGAACTGCCCTTCGGCCCCGATATTCCACAGCCCGATCGTGCCGCATACGCATACGGCGGCCCCCGTCAGCAGCAGCGGGCACATGAACAGGGCCAGATCCTCCAGCCCGAAGCGCGAGCCGATGGTGGAGCGCAGGATCAGTTCCGCCAGCATGAGCGGGCTGTGGCCTGAAAGGGCAAGCACACCCGCAATGATGAACAGCGACAGCACGATGGCCGCAAGCCTGAGTGCCAGGATGCGCCCGGCCGGTGCCGTGGGCAGGCGCTGGAAAGCACGTGTCGCCATTACTGCCGTACTCCCGCGCCGGGCAGGTCCGCAGGTTCGCGCCCGCCCATCAGCAGGCCGATGGTGGCCATGTCGGCCGCTTCGGCATCGATTACGGACATGAGACGCCCATGGAACATCACCCCGATCCGGTCGGACACGTTCAGCAGGTCCTCCAGATCTTCCGATATGAACACAACCGCCACCCCCTGGTCCCGCAGGTCGGTCAGGTAGCCCAGCATGGTGGCGATGGCGCCGATATCCAGCCCGCGCGCGGGGTAGGCGGCCACCAGGACGCGGGTGGCAATGCGGATTTCACGCCGGGCCACCAGACGCTGCTGGTTGCCGCCCGACAGGTTGCGCACCGGCATGGCAAAGTCGGGAATGCTGACCTGCGCCAGTTCCGCGATACCGTGCGCCAGTTCCCCTGCCGCCTTTGCATCATACAGGCCATGACGGTCGATGGGGGGGCGGGTGTATTCCCGCAGTGCCATGTTGGTGGTGATGGACAGCGATGGGGCCAGCGCGCTGCGCAGCCGGTCCTCGGGTATGTGGCCCACGCCGGCATGGGCGAACAGGGCAGGGTCGGCCCGTTCCACAAGGTTCCCATCAAGCATGATCTCGCCCGCCGTGCGGGCCATGAGGCCGGTCAGCACATGCGTAAGCTCGCGCTGCCCGTTGCCGGCAACCCCCGCAATGCCCAGGATTTCACCGCCATGCAGGTCAAGGCTGACATCACGCAGCGTCTCCACGCCCCGCCCGTCGCGCACGCTGACATGGCGCAGCTGCATGACCGGGTCGGCTGCGATGGGGGCGGCGCCTTCGGGGCGGGCGCGCATGTTGCGGCGCACGATGTCCCGCCCCACCATGGTGGCGGCCAGCATGGAGGGGGTGCAGTCCGCAGTCAGGAATGTCCCGACCTTGCGCCCGCCACGCAGGATGCTGACACGGTCGGAAATCTCCATCACCTCATCCAGCTTGTGGCTGATGATGATGACCGCGTTGCCCTGCGCGCGGAAGGCGCGCAGGGCGCGGAACAGTTCGCCCGTCTCCTCGGGGGTGAGCACGGCGGTGGGTTCGTCCATGATCAGCAGCCGCGCCCGGCGCGCCAGCACGCGCAGGATTTCCACCCGCTGCTGCTCGCCTGCCGAAAGGTCGCCCACGCGGGCATCGGGCCGGACGGGAAAGCCGAATCGTTCCGAAATCTCGCGCGTGCGGGCTTCCAGCACGGCGGGGGAGGCCATGCGCGGGGCCTCGTCCCAGCCCAGGTGGATGTTCTCGGCTACCGTGAAGGCTTCCACCAGCTTGAAATGCTGGTGCACCATCCCGATGCCCGCCCGGATCGCATCCTGCGGGGAGGCAAAGGCCTGGCCGTAGCCATCAAGGATAATCTCGCCTTCCTCCGGCTGGTAGATGCCGGTTACCACATTCATCAGCGTGGACTTGCCGGCCCCGTTTTCCCCCAGCAGGGCATGGATCTCACCGGGCCAGACATCCAGGTCCACGTCCTTGTTGGCGATTACACCGGGGAAGAACTTGCCAATGCCGCGCAACTGCAGCACCGGCGGCGTGCCTGGTGGCATGCCGGGGGGGGCGGACTGCTTATTCAAGGCCGGATACTCCCGCTACAGCCCAGTCGCTGTGATAGATTTCAAGATCGCTCAGCTCGACCCCGGCAGGTACGCGCAGGCGGCCATGATTGTCATGGATCGGCCCGCGGAACGGGTTGTAGCCCGCCAGCAGCCGCGTGCGCATGGCGTCCGCCTGCCGCGCCGCCTCAACCGGCACGGTCGGCCCCCAGCCATCGCGGTCCACGCCGTGGCCCAGTGTCAGGAACCGCCCCTGTGGCTGCCATGTGCCCGCCAGCAGGTCGCGCACCTGCGAGACATAGAAATCATTGAAGTCCAGCGCCACGGAACTGATATAGGCTTCCGGCCCGAAATCCAGCATGCCGGTATTCCACATCACCGCCTTCAGCCCGCGCTGCAGGGCAACACGCAGGTAGGCCGGTTCATCCATGATGCCGCACAGGATGTCGCACCCGTTATCCGCCAGGGCGGTGGCCGCCTGTGTCGCGGCCTGCGGGTCGAACCAGGCGTTGATGGTGATGCTCTGCAACGTGACCGCCGGGTTGACCGACTGCGCGCCCAGCAGCGTTGCATTGGCCGAGGCATAGACCGACGGGATGGGAAACGCGCCCAGGAACCCGATCTTGCCCGTGCGCGTCATCAGTCCGGCGGCAATGCCGATGACATAGCTGGCATACCAGTGTGCCACGTAATACCAGCCCAGGTTGCCGGTCACGTTCGTGCCGTCGCATTCCATGAAGGCCACATCCGGCGCGCGGTCGGACACATCCTTTATGAAGTCGCCATATTCCGAGGTGGAAAAGACCATCTGCGCCCCTTCGGCCACGAACTGGCGGAAGATGCGCGTGGCATCGGCGGAATAGGGCACGCTTTCCACATAGATCGTGCGCAGTTTTGGAAAGGCCCGGCGTACGGCCTGCACGCCCCGGTCATGCACCATGGTCCAGCCGCCATCGGTAACCGGGCCGGTATGGCCGAACGCGATGACCGCATCCGCTTCCGCCAGTGGCCTGCGCCATGCCGGTGTGCCGGCCGCCCGTGCGCCATTCGGCAGCAGCAGCCCCGAACCGGCCGCGCCCGCCATGCCCAGCAGGTTGCGGCGTGTTGTCAGCAGCCGCCCCCGCGGCCCTGAAACTGTCATGCGATGTTATCCCCCTGATAATCCGTGCCGCACCCCGTTGCGGCGGTATGACGTGCTGGTGTGTGGCTGCTCCCGCAAATGAATACGGACCGATGGTGTCCTTGGCTTGCAGTAAACGTTACGCGACAGGGACATGCAAGGCCACAGCTATGTTATGCATCAGCATGTTGCCTTTTGTTCCCCTCACACGCGGCAGGGGGCGGGCAGGCCCGGACAGGACCCGTCGCCCCGCGCATGGCGCAGGCTTTGGCAGGGACGGTTCTGCATGCCGCCCTTTTCAGGAAGGCGGCGTGCCGCGACGCTTTCCGGGACAGGCTTTGCCAGCACATTTCTTATGTTTCACAGTTCCTTATGCCGGAGCGGGCGGCATGCCCGCAAGGACACGCCAGCCTGCCTCATCCATCGTCCTGATCCCCAGTTCGGCCGCCTTGCGCGCCTTGGACCCCGCCTTTTCGCCCAGTACCACCAGGTCGGTTTTCGTGGAGACGCTGTCCGAAACCCTTGCCCCCAGCCGTTCGGCCACCGCCCGGGCCTCGGGCCGGGTCATGGTGGTGAGTGTTCCGGTAAACACGATGGTCCTGCCCGACAGCGTGCCCTCGGCCACGGCCTGCTCATCGGTTACATGGTCCAGCACATGGGTCAGGTCATCCAGCGTGGCGCGGTTGTGGGCCTCGGCAAAGAAGGCCACCAGTTCATCGGCGATGGCGGTGCCAATGCCGGTGATCGACCCCAGTTCCAGCCGTGCGTCCGACCCGATGACGGCGGCCTTTTCCATCTGCGCGCGCCAGTTGGCGAGCGAACCGTAATGCCGTGCCAGCAGGCGGGCGTTGTTGATGCCGATGCGCCGGATGCCCAGCGCATAGATCAGCCGCGACAGTTCGATCGTGCGGCGTGCCGCAATGGCGGTGACAAGGTTGTGGGCCGAGACCCTGCCCCACCCGTCACGGCTGGCGATCTCGGCCTCATGCGCGTCCAGGCGGAAGATGTCGGCCGGGGTGCGCAGCCAGCCCAGTTCGTGGAATTCCACAATGGTGCGGTCGCCCAGTCCCTCGATGTCGAACGCATCGCGTGAGACGAAGTGGATCAGCCGTTCCACCACCTGTGCCGGGCAGGTAAGCCCCCCCGAACAGCGCCACACCACCTCGCCTTCGGGCCGTTCGGCATGCGCGCCGCATGCGGGGCAGACGTGGGGGAAGCGGTAGGGCGGGCGGTCATGGTCGCGTGGCAGGACAACGCCCGTGACCTGCGGGATCACGTCACCCGCGCGCTGCACATGCACAAGGTCGCCCTCACGGATGTCCTTGCGGGTAATCTCGTCCTCGTTATGCAGGCTGGCGCGGGTCACCATCACCCCGCCCACATTCACCGGCTCCAGAAAGGCCACGGGCGTCAGGGCGCCGGTGCGGCCCACCTGTATGTCGATCTTTTCCAGCCGGGTCACCGCCTGTTCGGCGGGGAATTTCCAGGCCACCGCCCAGCGTGGCGCACGCCCCGCAAAGCCGAGGCGTTCTTGCAATGCGCGGTCGTCCAGCTTGTAGACAATGCCGTCAATATCATAATCCAGCGCCGAGCGTTCCAGCGTCAGCCGTTCCATGAAGGCTTCCGCCGCCCCGGCATCCTTCACCTGCGTGCTGAGCGGATTGACCCGGAAGCCCCATGCGGCAAGCTGCGCCAGGTAGCCATGATGCGTGGCCGCCAGCGGCGCGCTGCAATACCCCGCCGCATAGGCGAACAGCGAAAGCGGGCGTCTGGCGGTAATCCCCGCATCAAGCTGGCGCAGGGAACCTGCCGCCGCATTGCGCGGGTTGGCAAAGGGCCTGTCCCCCGCGCGTTCCTGTGCCGCGTTGAGTTCAAGGAAGGCCTGCTTGGACAGGAACACTTCCCCCCGGATCTCGATCACATCGGGGCAGGGGGCGGGTAGCTGGTCGGGAATGTCACGGAGCGTGCGCAGGTTGGCGGTCACGTCCTCGCCTTCCGTGCCGTCGCCCCGTGTGGTGCCGCGCACGAAGCGGCCGTGTTCATAGGTCAGGCTGATCGACAGGCCATCAATCTTGGGTTCCGCCACAAAGGAAAGCTGGCGGGCCTGTTCCTCGTCCAGGCCAAGGAAGCGGGCGATCCGGCTGATGAACCCCTCGAATTCCTCGCGTGAGAACACGTTGTCCAGCGACAGCATGGGCACCATGTGGCGGTGGCGGCGGAAGGGGCCGGTTGCAGGGGCCCCCACCTGTTGCGCCGGGCTGTCGGTGCGGCGCAGGTCGGGGAAGCGTGCTTCCAGCCGGGTATTGAGCTGGCGCAGGCTGTCATACGTCGCATCATCAACCAGCGGCGCGTCATGCTGGTGGTAGGCGGCATCAAGGGCTGGCAGCAACGTGGCCAGCTGCGTCAGGGCCTTTTCCGCATTGGGGGCGTCCTGCTCCATCGTGGCGTAATCGGCCAGCAGGCGGCGCGCCTGTTCGGCGGGCCGGGGGGCTTCGGGCGTGGGGGGCATGTCAGTCCCCTTTCAACAGGCTGTCAGCGGCAGCGCGGGCCGCGGGTGTAATGGTATCACCCGACAGCATGCGGGCGATTTCCTCGCGCCGGGCCTGATCGTCCAGCGGGGCGGCGTGGGTTTCGGTGCGTCCCCTGTTCACGCTCTTGCTTATGCGCAGATGGGCGTCACCGCGGGCCGCCACCTGCGGGCTGTGGGTCACCACCAGCACCTGCACGCTGCGGCCCACGGCATAGAGCCGTTCGCCAATGGCCGAGGCCGTGGCCCCGCCCACGCCGGAATCCACTTCGTCAAACACCAGCGTGGGAATGGCCGAACGCCCGGCCAGCACCACCTTCAGCGCCAGCATCAGGCGTGAAAGCTCACCACCCGAGGCCACTTTCGCCAGTGGCCCCGGCGGCTGGCCGGGGTTGGCGGCGATCAGGAAGGAAGCCTGTTCCTTGCCGCGTGCATTCCACGCTTCCGCCTCCAGCGGCACGAGCGAGACGATAAAGCGCGCGCGTTCCAGCTTCAGCGGCCTGAGTTCGGCCATCACCGCCTGTTCCAGCCGGCGCGCCGCCTTTTCGCGCGCCGCCGTAAGCTCAAGGGCAATGTCCTCAAACCGGGCGCGGGTTTCGGCCACGGCCTGTTCCAGCCCCTCAATGCGGGCATTGCCCGAATCCAGTGCCGCCAGCCGTTCGGTAAAGGCGGCCAGCAGGCCGGGCAGTTCCGGCACCGATACGCCATGCTTGCGGGCTTCGGCACGCAGCGCGAACAGGCGCTCTTCCGTCTGTTCCAGCAGGCGGGGGTCGGCCTGCGCGTCGGATGCCAGGCGGGAGAGCATGCTTTCGGCTTCGGCCAGTGCCTCTTCCGCGCGTTCCAGCGCATTGAGCGCTTCCTGTGCGGCTTCCTGTTCGGCAGCCCCCACGGCTTCGGGGTTGACGTCGGTGGGGCTGGGCAGCAGGCGCTGCAGCGCGCGGCTGGCGTTGCGCAGGGCGGAGGCCGGGCCGGGCGCGCGCCGGTCACGCGGGGCCAGGTCGGCCAATGCCGCGGCAATGGCCTCGGCCCGGCGTTCCCCCTGCTGCAGCGCCTGGCGCATGCCGGCAAGCTGGGCTTCCTCATCCTCCTGCGGGGCAAGGCCGCCCAGGTCTTCCACCGCCTGGCGCAGCCAGTCCTCCTCACGCGCGGCACTTTCCATCTCGGCGCGCGCGGTGGCCAGTTCCGCCGTGGCCTCGATCCATTTGCGATAGGCCGCATGCGTGCGCGTGCGCAGGGCGGGGGCCACGCCAAAGGCATCCAGCAGGTCCAGATGGGTGGCCTGGTCGGCCAGTCCCATCTGCTCGTGCTGGCCCTGTATCTCCACCAGCAGGGTCGCGGCCCGGCGCAGCAGGCTTACGGCGACCGGCTGGTCGTTGATATAGGCGCGCGACCGCCCGTCGGTCGTGACGACACGGCGCAGCAGCACGGGCTCATGCGTATCATCAAGCATGATGCCCTGTTCGGTCAGCAGTTCGTGCAGCGGATGGGTGGGGGCGATCTCGAAACTTGCGCTGACACTGGCCTGCTCGCACCCCGCACGGACCAGCGAGGCACTGGCGCGTTCCCCCAGCGCCAGCCCCAGGCTGTCAAGCAGGATGGACTTGCCAGCCCCGGTCTCCCCCGTCAGCACGGTCAGGCCGGGGGGAAATGCCAGATCCAGTTTTTCGATCAGGACCACATCCCGTATCGACAGCTGTGTCAGCATGAAGGGTTCCTGTTCAGCACACGAAAGCGTTGGCGCAAATCAGAAAACCGAATGCCATGCCCGCGAGAATACGTTGCGTCCCTGCTTGTGGTCCCTGCTGTCCACGCCCTTGATCAGGTGGTGCGCGCGCAGGTGGTCATACGCATCCGTGTACCATTTGCTGCTGGGATAGTTATAGGCCAGCACGGCGCCGGTCTTGCGGGCCTGTTCCAGCAGTCCCATGTCCAGGTACACTTCCACCAGCCGTTCAAGCGCTTCGGGCACGTGGTTGGTGGTCTGGAAATCCTGCACCACGCGCTGGTAGCGCCCGGCGGCGGCGGGGTAGTCGTTCTGCTGCTGGTACCACCGGCCCACCAGCATTTCCTTGCCTGCCAGATGGTCACGGCACAGGTCGATCTTCAGCTGAGCATCACGGGCATAGGGGCTCTGGGGGAAGCGGGTGATGACTTCTTCCAGCGCGTCCATCGCCTCGATCGTGCCCTGCTGGTCACGCTGCACGTCGGCCACCTGCTCGTAATAGCACAGGGCACGCAGGTAGAAGGCATAGGCGGCATCGGCGCTGGTGGGGTGCAGTTCCAGAAAGCGGTCAAGCTGCTGCACCGCTTCGGGGTATTTGTTGAGCAGGTAGTTGGCATACCCTTCCATCAGCTGCGCATTGGCCGTGTACTGGGAATAGGGATAGTTGCGCTGCAGGGTATCGAACTGGTTGACCGAAAGCAGGTAACGGTCGGAACGCAGGGCATCGACGCCGTTATTGTACAATGTTTCGGCGGACCCCACGCGCGGGGCGCGTTCATTGATGCTGCTGGCGCTCTGGCCACAGGCGGCCAGCAGCCCGGCCAGGGGCACAAGAACCAGCCAGCGCGCTGGCACACGCGCGCCGCGGCCGGGCAGGGGAGAATAGTGTGATCTGCGTGCGAACATGCCAGCTCTTCCAGTTATGGAAGCTTTATATCATGTGCCGGGTGCGGGTGAAGTCTCCGCGTGCGGATTTCATGCGCCGGTATCATGCCGCGCGCGTCTGGGGGCGCGGGGCCGTGGCCCCCAGGGGGGCGCGATGCCAGTTTTCGGTGCTGGCAAACAGCTTGCGCAGCAGGCGGTTGTTGAGTGTATGGCCTGATTTGTGACCACGGAACTGGCCGCTGATCATGCCACCGGCCATATACAGGTCCCCCATCGCATCCAGCATCTTGTGGCGTACGAATTCATGCGGGTGGCGCAGGCCGGCGGGGTTGAGCACGCTGGCGCCGTTGACAACGATGGCGTTGTCCAGAGAGCCGCCGCGCGCAAGCCCAACGGAATGCAGGTACTCGATCTCGGGCTGCAGGACAAAGGTGCGTGCCATGCTCAGCGTCTGGCGGAACAGCTCGCCCTCCATCCGGGCGGCGTAACGCTGCTGGCCTATGGCGGCGGCAGGAAAATCGATGGAGATGTCGATCGCCAGCCCCGGCTGCGGGCCGGGGGAAAGTTCGACAAAGGCATCGCCTTCTTCCACCCGTATGGTACGGTCCACATGTATATGCTGGCGGGGGGCGGCCTGCGGGGCAATGCCCGCGCATTCCAGCAGAAAGACGAATTCGGCCGATGATCCGTCAAAGACCGGCATTTCCGGCCCGTCCACCTCAACAACGGCGTTATCGATGCCGCATCCGGCCAGCGCCGCCATGAGGTGTTCCACCGTGGCGATGCGTCCGCCCCGGTCCGGCTGGCCCAGCACCGTGCTCAGGCGCGTGTCCACCACATTGTCGTAACGGGCGGCAAGGGCGGGCAGGTCGGTATCGGTGCGGCGGAAGGTAATGCCGGTATTTTCCGGCGCGGGGGACAGGCGCAGGTTGATGCGTGAACCGGTATGCAGTCCCACCCCCACGCTGCTGATCGGCTGGCGGAGCGTATGCTGCATCTGCCCGTCCTGCTGTCGGGATGGCGGCAGGAAGGAAACATGTGTCTGTGGCGACATGCTGTTCATTGCCGGAATCCTTGGCGGGCGGGTTTGCGTAAGCACGGTGGCAGGCATGTTCCGCATGCTACTGCCTGGCCACGGCCCGCGATAGTCAAGGATTATTGCCTATTGTTACCTGTATCTGGCCCGGATGGCGCGGCCTGGTTCCGCCAGGCCGCGCGGCGTGCGCTCAGGACGAGCGGCGACGCAGGAAGGCGGGAATGTCCAGCCCGCCGTCATCCTGCGGGGGCGTGCCCCCGGTGGGCTGCTGCGGCGCGGGCTGGGCCTGCTGCGGCTGCACGGTGGGTTCGGCCCGCTGCTGGGGCGGGGCCTCGGGCTGCGGCTGGGTGGTGGAGTGGCGACGCAGCGCCCCGGTCACGATGCCGAACAGGCTGCGCGGGGCGGCGGGCGGCGGCTCGGGCGTGGGCTGCTTGGCGCTTTCCGTGAACAGGGGCGAGCGGGGGGAACCACTGCGCTGCGCCACATGCGGCGGCACGGCGTTGGGGGAAGGGGCCTGCGGCGCGGCCGGCCGTGGCGGTGCGGCCGCCGCGGCGGGCATGCCACCGGGCTGCGGCGCGCCGGGCAGCGGGGCCGCCTGCTGGACGGGGGCGCCAGCCGGGGCGGCGGGTGCCGCCGCCTGCGCCGTTGCGGCGGGCTGCGGGGCGGGCGCGGCTTCGGGTGCGGCCGCAGCGCGCGCGGGCGGATTGTCGATGCCCGTCGCCACCACGGAGACGCGGATGCGGCCGTTGAGCGAGGTATCGATGGCGGAACCGAAGATGATGTTGGCGTCTTCCGCCACTTCCTCACGGATGCGGTTGGCCGCCTGATCCACCTCGAACAGGGTCAGGTCCTCGCCGCCGGTAATGTTGATCAGCAGGCCCTGCGCGCCCGCCATGGACGTATCTTCCAGCAGCGGGTTGGAAATCGCGTCCTCGGCGGCGGCCACGGCGCGGTTTTCGCCCTCGGCCTCGCCCGTGCCCATCATCGCCTTGCCCATTTCCGCCATGATGGTGCGGATGTCGGCAAAGTCCAGGTTGACCAGCCCCGGCGCCATCATCAGGTCGGTCACGCCGCGCACGCCCATGTACAGCACGTTGTCCGCCATCTTGAAGGCGTCTTTCCAGCTCGTGCGCTCATTGGCCAGCCGGAACAGGTTCTGGTTGGGAATGACGATCAGCGTATCGACAAACTGCTGGAGTTCGGCAATGCCCGCTTCCGCCGACTTGGAGCGGCGCTGCCCCTCGAACGTGAAGGGCTTGGTCACCACGCCCACCGTCAGGATGCCCCGCTCGCGCGCCATGCGGGCGATGACGGGGGCCGCCCCGGTGCCGGTGCCCCCGCCCATGCCGGCGGTGATGAACACCATGTGCGCGCCGTCCAGATGGCGTGACAGTTCATCGCACGCTTCCTCGGCGGCGGCGCGGCCGATCTCGGGCTTGGCGCCGGCGCCAAGCCCCTGCGTCAGGTGGGGGCCAAGCTGGATGCGGCGGTCGGCGCTGCTGTGGGAAAGCTGCTGCGCATCGGTGTTGGCAACAACGAATTCCACCCCCTGCAACTGCGAATGGATCATGTTGTCCACCGCATTGGTACCACCGCCGCCAACCCCGATCACAGTGATGCGGGGCGTGAAATCGGAATGATTCTGTTGCGGGATGGTCAGGTTGAGGGTCATGCTTGGCTCCCGATGGATTGGGGTAGGCGTGCGGGCATTCTAGTAGTCAAAGTACAATAAATGGTTTCCGTACAAGTTTATACCCTGTCACGGATGAAATCTACAAAACGTCTCACAAGGCTGTCAGGCCGCGCGTCGCGCGTGTCAGGTTCGCCCATTTCATCGGCGGCACCGGCCGCCCAGGCCAGCAGCCCCGCCGAGGTGGAGAACATCGGCCACGTTGCCGGGTTTTCCGGCAGGCCCACAATCCGGCGCGGGCGGCCAAGCCGGACCTGACGGTTGAGGATGCGCGCCGCCATCGGCCCGATTCCCTCCAGCAGTGAGCCCCCCCCCGTCAGGATGACCCGCCCGTCGGATGCGGGGCCGACTGCGGCCATTTCCAGCCTGTCACGTACCATTTCCAGGGTTTCCTCGACACGGGGGTGAATGATCGAGACAATCTTTGCCCTTGGAATTTTGACGTAATGATGGTCGTTGTCCCCGATCAGCTGCACAAGGATCGGGTCATGGTCGTCGCCCGCCAGCAGTTCGGCCGAGCCGTGGATGGTCTTGAGCCGCTCGGCATTGTCGATCGAGGTGGACAGCCCGTGGGCGATGTCGCGCGTGATGTGCAGCCCGCCCACCGGAATCGTCGCGGTATGGAGCAGCCGCCCCTCGCCAAACACGCCGATCGAGGTGGTGCCGCCGCCCATGTCCACCACCGTGGCGCCCAGGTTGCGTTCGTCCTCGTTCATCACCGCAAGGCCGGAGGCAAGCGGGGAGGAGACCATGCCCTCGATCTTGAGTTCAACGCGCGAGAGCACCGCCTCCAGGTTGCGCAGCGCCGTGGTGTTGGCGTCGATCACATGCAGGCGGGCCGAAAGCAGGTCACACAGGTGGCCACGCGGGTCGAGCACTTCCTGCGTGTCGTCCACCGCGTAGTCCAGCGGCAGGGTATGGATCGCCGAACGCCCTTCGGACAGGGCGCGGGCGCGGGCTTCGGCAATAATGCGGCTGACATCGGTTTTCGTGATCTCGCGCCCGCCTATGGGCCAGCGCGCGTTGATGTGCCGGCTTTCGGGATGGCCACAGGACAGGTTCACGAAAATGGAGTCCCGGCGTTCCGTCGCCATGTCCTCCGCCTGCGCCACGGCGGCGCGGATGGCGCTTTCCGCCTCGCGCAGGTCCACGATCCCGCCCGAGCGCACCCCGTGCGAACGCCGCCACCCGTGGCCCAGGATGCGGATGGTATTGTCAGGCTCCCCCCGCCCGATCAGGCAGACGATCTTGGTCGAGCCGATATCAAGCACGCTGAACGGCCCCGTCCGCAGCCTGCGCGTGGGCGCGCGTTCGGTCGCGGGCACAAGGGCTGTGGCCGCACGGGCACGGGGTGCGCGCGCGGGCAGGCCGCCCGGCCCCTTTATGGCTGGTAGGGGGGGTGTGGCTGCCGTGCGTGTTGCGGGAAGGCCCGCCTTGAGCGGTCCCGGCGCTGGATAGGTCATGCCCGCCTCCGTCTTGGGCCGGTATCAGGTGAAGAAAGCCATGGCGCATCAGGCGCCTGCAGGCCCGTCGGGTCCGCCTGTGGCTGCGAGTCGCCCTTGTCGCGCTCATTGTCGTTCGGGGCAAGGGGGGATTCGCGTATGATCAGGCGGTCGGGCAGGCGCATGTCGATGGCGATGACCGGCCGATCCAGTATTTTGATATTTTCCTGCAATTGTGCAAGCCGCTTCAGGGCCGCGACTTCCTGCCCCTCGGGCAGCAGCACGGTGGTGCCGTTGCGCAGGGTCAGGTTCCACCGGCGCTGGCCCACGCGTGATGCCGCCACCACATGGGCGCGGACTTCGGGCTGGGCGGAGAGTTCATCAATCAGGGCGGCGGCGGCCGTGTTGGCATCCGGCCCCACCACCAGCGGCAGCTGCATGAAGGCTTCCGCATCCTTGCCGGTCATGCCCTGGTCGCGCACCTGTCGGCCCTCACGGTCGATCAGCATGAAGTGACCGTGGTTCTGCCATACGGCAAAGGGGCTGCGTTCGAACAGGTGGATGATGATGGTGCCCGGCAGGTGCCGCTCCACCACGGAATGGTCGACAAAGGGCAGCGCATCAATGCGTTCGCGCGCGGCGGTGATGGAAAAGCCCAGGATGAAATCCCCCGTCCGCACCCCCAGCGCCTGCTGGAGTGCCGCCTGACTGGTCAGCACGCAGCCGGTCACGTCAATTTCGGTAATGCGCAGCGGCAGCATGTTGATGATGCGCGCGCGCAGGGCGGCGAACCGCTCATCGGACCCGACATGCCGCAATGCCGTCATCCCTCCGGTCCCCAGCGCCACCACCGCCACCAGCACCAGCAGCGGCCGCAGCAGGCGCTTCTGGCGGCGCAGGAAGATGGAAAGCCGCGATGGGCGGTCATTGCTGTCGGTCGGTCGCCTCATGTACGGCAGGTCGCGTGGTCGATCATCCACTGGCACAGGGTGGCGTAATCCATGCCGCAGTATGCTGCCTGTTCCGGCAGGAGGGACGTGGGCGTCATGCCCGGCTGCGTATTGGTTTCCAGGATGACCAGCCGCCCCGGCGCCTCCGCGCCCGCCGTGTCATCATAGCGGAAATCGGTGCGGCTGGCCCCCCGGCAGCCCAGGGCGCGGTGGGCGGCCAGTGCCAGGTCGCAGGCCCGGGCGAAGGCTGCGGGATGGATTCGCGCGGGCAGTTCGTGGCGGGAGCCACCGGCGGCGTATTTGGCCTCGTAGTCATAGAAGCTGGGGCCACTGGCGGCGGGCGTGATGTCGGTTACCGTCAGGGCGCGGTCATCCAGCACGCCCACGGTCAGTTCCCGGCCGGGGATGTATTCTTCCACCAGCACATGCGGGCCATGGGACCAGCCCCGTGCAATCGCGCCGCGGCGGTTGCTGCCCGCATGCACGATTTCCACCCCCACCGACGAGCCTTCATTGACCGGCTTGACCACATAGGGCGCGGGTAGCGGGTCGGCAGGTTCCAGTTCCGCCGGGGTCAGCAGCATGCCGGTGGCCACGGGCAGGCCGGCGGCGGCAAACACGGTGCGGGCGGCATCCTTGTTCATGGCCGTGGCCGAGGCGCGCACGCCGGAATGGGTGTAGGCAATGCCCATCCAGTCCAGCACGCCCTGGATCGCGCCGTCCTCGCCCAGGCGGCCATGCAGCGCGTTGAACACGGCATCCGGCCCGTAATCGCGCAGGTCGCGCACGATGGCCAGCAGGTCGGCGCCCGCGTCGATGCAGCGGACATCGTGGCCCAGCCCGCGCAGGGCCTCGGCCACGTTGCGCCCGCTGTTCAGGCTGACGTCGCGTTCGGCCGACAGGCCGCCCATCAGCACGGCAATCCGGCGGCACGTCATGCGGGTATTCCCTGCGTGGCGGGGGCCGGGCGGCCGATGCGCCGGATTTCCCAGCGCAGTGTCACGCCGGTATGGGCGTGCACGCGCTGGCGCACCGCGTCCCCCAGCCCTTCCAGGTCGGCGGCGGTGGCGTTGTCTGTGTTGAGCATGAAGTTGCAGTGTTTTTCACTCATCTGCGCGCCCCCCAGCCGCAGGCCGCGACAGCCCGCGGCATCAATCAGTTCCCATGCCTTCCGTCCCGATTCGTCGGGGTCGGGATTGCGGAAGGTGGACCCGCCGGTGCGCGCGCGTACCGGCTGGGCGGCCTCACGCGCGGTGCGGATTTCGGCAATGCGCTGGCGGATCACGGCGGGGGACGCGGGCAGTCCCGCCAGCCGTACCCGCACCACCACCGATTGTGGCGGCAGGGTTGCGTGCCGGTAGCTGAAATCCAGCGAGGCCGCGGGCAGGCGCAGGAGCCGCCCGTCGCGCGTGACCACTTCCACCCAGTCCAGCACCGCCGCCATATCCGATCCGTAGGCCCCGGCATTCATGGCTACCGCCCCGCCAATGGAGCCGGGAATGCCCGCCAGGAATTCCAGCCCCGCCAGCCCCGCTTCCGCCGCGTGTTCGGCCACCGTCATGTCCAGGCAGGCGGCCCCTGCAACCAGCCCGTCACCCTCACGCGTGAGGGTGGCAAAACCGCGCGCCAGCCGTACCACCAGCCCGTCAATCCCGCCATCGCGCACGATCACGTTGGAACACGCACCCAGCGGCAGGACCGGCACCTCCAGCGGCAGGCACTGCATGACCTGCGCCAGGTCCTCGGCGCTGGCGGGCTGGAACAGGAGTTCCGCAGCCCCGCCCACGCGGAACCATGTGCGCGCGCCAAGGGCGGCCTGCGGCGTAAGGCGACCGCGCGGGCGGCAGGCATCCGTGTCCAGGGCCCGGGCCCATTGCGGCAGGGGGGCGGTGTCGGTCATGAATGGGCATCCGCCTTCTGGGCCGGGGCATGGGCAATGCCCTGCAGTTCCGCCAGCTGGGCCGGCAGTGCCTGCGCCCAGTTGGTGATGCTGCCCGCCCCCAGGCAGACCACGAAGTCACCGGGCCGGGCAATGGCGTTGATCATCTCCGCCAGGTGTTCCGGGCCGGGCAGCGGCACGACGGAGCGGTGGCCCCGCTCGCGCAGGCCCTCGACCAGTGCGTCGCGGTCAATCCCCTCGATCGGCGATTCGCCCGCCGCGTACACATCGGCAATGATCACGGTGCCCGCGTCGTTCATGCAGGTGCAGAATTCATTGAACAGGCTTTTCAGGCGGGAATAGCGGTGCGGCTGCATCACCGCGATCACATTGCCCGCACCCGCCTGGCGCGCGGCCTTCAGCACGGCCGCGATCTCGACGGGATGGTGGCCGTAATCATCGATGATGGTGATGCCCCCGGTCTCGCCCGTGCGGGTGAAGCGGCGCTTGACCCCGCGGAAGGCGGCAAAGGCCGAGCGGATGGTCGCGTCGTCTATTTCCATCTCGGTGCCCACCGCAATCGCGGCCAGCGCGTTCTGCACGTTGTGGTGGCCCAGCATGGGCAGCCGGAACGGCCCCGCCCGGCGCGAGCGGTTGCGGTTGCGGTTGGTGATCACGACCTCGAACGTCGCCCCCAGCTTGTCGGTAATCACCTTTTCCGCCCGCACGTCGGCCTGGGGGGAGAAACCGTAGGTGATGATGCGGTGGTCCGACAGGCGCGGGATCATCTGCTGGACGGCCGGGTGGTCGATGCACAGCACCGCGAAACCGTAGAACGGGATGTTGGAGACAAACTGGTCATACGCCGCCTGCATGGCCTCTTCCGTGCCCCAGTGGTCCAGGTGCTCGGGGTCCATGTTGGTCACGACGGTAATGACGGAGGGCAGGCGCAAAAACGAGCCATCGCTCTCATCGGCTTCCACCACCATCCAGTCGCCCGAACCCATGCGGGTATTGGTGCCGTAGGCTTCGATAATGCCGCCATTGATGACGGTGGGGTCCAGCTTCGCCGCTTCCAGCACGGCGGCGACAAGGCTGGTGGTGGTGGTCTTGCCATGCGTGCCGCCAACCGCCACCGACCAGCGCAGGCGCATGAGTTCGGCCAGCATCTCCGCCCGCCGCACCACCGGGATCAGGCGCGCGCGCGCGGCCACCACCTCGGGGTTGTCGCGCTGCACGGCGGTCGATGTCACCACCACCTGCGCATTGCCCAGGTTGGCCGCGTCATGGCCGATGGTGACCGGAATGCCCGAGGCACGCAGGCGGGCGACATTGGCGCCCTCGGCAATGTCGGAACCCTGCACGGCATAGCCAAGCATGTGCAGCACTTCGGCAATGCCGGACATGCCGATGCCGCCGATGCCGACAAAGTGAATGGTGCCAATGGAAAGGGGCAGGGCTCTCATGGGGTCAGGTCTCCGTATTCGGGCAGAGGCGGGATCAGGCGGCGTGGGGCAGATCAGGCAGGCGGGATTCGATCATGTCGGCCAGACGGGCGGCGGCATCGGGGCGGCCAAGGCGGGCGGCGGCCTGCGCCGTGCGGGCCAGCAGGTCGCGGTCGGCCAGCAGGCTGACCAGCCGTTCTGTCAGGGTGTCGGCGGTGAACCGGGGCTGGCGGATCATCCATGCCGCCCCCGCATCGACCAGCGCCTGTGCGTTCGCACCCTGCTCGTCACGCGCGGCAATGGGCAGCGGCACCAGCAGCGACGGGCGGCCCGCCACCGTCAGTTCCGCCACCGATGACCCGCCGGCGCGGCCAATCACCAGATGCGCCGCATGCAGCCGCTCGGGCACATCGCTCAGGAACGGGGCGACGATGGCGGGAATGCCGGCTTCCCGGTAGGCGGTGCCGACACGCTCCACATCCTCGGCGCGGGCCTGCTGGGTCACCTGCACGCGCGCGCGCAGGGCGGGCGGCAGGGCGGCCAGGGCAGGGGGCACCACGTCGCTGAACACGCGCGCGCCCAGCGACCCGCCCCAGACCAGCAGGTTGATGACTCCGTTGGAGGGGACATAGCCCTCCCCACCCAGTGCCGCGATGTCGCGCCGCACGGGCATGCCCGTCTCGGTGGCGGGCACGCGCGCGGGTACGCCGGCCACCACGGGGAAGGACGTGGCGATCCCGTCCATCCTGCCCGCCAGGAAGGCATTGGCCTTGCCCAGTACCGCATTGCCTTCATGCAGGAACAGGAGGGGCCGCCGGCCTTTGGGCAGCAGGCTGCCCGCCAGCAGCGGCGGCACGGACGGATACCCCCCGAAGCCGATGATGGCGGCGGGCCGCAGGCGCGCCAGTATGCCCCGTGCCTGCATCGTGCCGCGTGCCAGCGCCAGGGCGGCGCGCGTGGCGCGCACCACCCCGCGCCCGGCAATGCCCGCGCCGGGCAGGACAAACTGCTGGCGCCCGGCAAAGACGCCCGTCCTGCGCGTACCGGCCCGCCGGTCGGTCATGAGGATGATGTCATGCCCCCGGCGCACCAGTTCACAGGCCAGGGCTTCGGCGGGAAAGAAGTGGCCGCCGGTACCACCGGCCGCGACGGCAATGCAGTGACGGGTCATGACGGGACTTTCTGCGATGGTGGTGGAGAGGAGGCGGAGCCGAACAGCAGGTCATCCCCCACCCGGTTGCGGGTCAGGGCCAGCACCATGCCGATTGTAAGCGCAACCGACATGGCAGAGGAACCACCATAGGAAATGAAAGGCAGCGTCATGCCCTTGGTCGGGATAAGGTGCAGTGTCGAACCCATGTTGACGAAGGCCTGCAGCCCGAACCCCGTGACCAGCCCCGCCGTGGCCACCGCGATGAAGGGGTCCTTTTCATGCAGCAGCTTGAGCAGCGTGCGGATGACGATGGTGGCGAACACACCGATGATGAACAGGCACACCAGCATGCCGAATTCCTCCCCCGCCACGGCAAACACGAAGTCGGCATGGGCGTCGGGCAGCAGGTCCTTCACCCGCCCCTCGCCGGGGCCACGGCCCAGCAGGCCGCCATTGCCAAAGGCGCGCAGCGCGGTATCGATCTGGTAATGGTCCCCCACGGCGGGGTGCAGGAAGCGTTCCACGCGCGAACGCACGTGCGGAAAGACCATATACGCCCCCACGAACGCCGCCGCCATGCCGGCCACCCCGGCCCCCACCAGGAACAGGCTCATCCCGTCCAGGAAGAGCTGGGTCAGGAACACCGTGGTGATCACGCTCAGCATGCCGATATCGGGCTGGGACTTGAGCAGGAACAGCACAAGCCCGAACAGCCCGAGGGAGATGGCCATGCCGGGAAAATAGGCCTTCACCCCGCGCCGGGTCAGGAGCCAGGCCGTGATCACGGCAAAGAACGGCTTGAGGAATTCCGACGGCTGGACCGACATCATGGGCAGCGCGATCCATCGCCGCGCGCCCTTGATCTCGATGCCATGCACAAGGGTCAGGAACGTCGCCCCCAGCGCCAGCACGAATCCGATCCACGCCGTAAGCCGCACCCCGCGCAGGGACAGCAGGGACGTGGCCATGACGATAAACAGCGCAAGGACCAGGAAGCAGACCTGCTTGAAGATGAACATGTCGCGCGAGGCACCGATGCGCACCGCCACCGCCGGGCTGGCCGCCAGCATCAGGATATAGCCGAACCCGATCAGGATGCCCACGCAGATCAGCGTGACCCGGTCGATGCTCCGCCACCACTTCGCCACCCATGAGGTGTTTATGCGCGACAGGCCGCTCATGCGCCCGTGGGTCCGCCCGCCGTGCCGTCCAGATCCCGCACCAGTGCCGCGAAATGCGCGCCGCGTGCCTCAAACCCGCTGAACTGGTCAAAACTGGCGCAGGCGGGAGAGAGCATGACCACATCAACCCCCAGTGCCCGCGCAGCCTCCCGCGCTTCGGGCACCGCGCGTTCCAGCGTGTGGACGATGCGATGGGGCACGCCATGGCGGGTCAGGGTTGCCGCCAGAACCGGGGCGTCGCGCCCGATCAGCAGCGCCAGCGCCACATGGCCGAACAGGGGGGCCAGTTCCTCTATCCCGCCCGCCTTGGCCGTGCCGCCCGCAATCCAGACCAGCCGGTCGTGGCAGGCCAGGGCGCGCGCGGTCGCATCGGCATTGGTGGCCTTGCTGTCATTGATGAAGCGCACGGTGCCAATCCGGCCCACCAGCTTCTGCCGGTGGTCCAGCGCGCTGAATGTGGCAAGCGCGCCCTCCACCGCCGCGCGCGGCATGCCCAGATGCAGCGCCATGGCCGTTGCGGCGGCCGCGTTCTCGCGGTTATGGGTGCCGGGCAGGTCGGTGGCACCGTCCAGGCCGGCGATCACGCCGCTATGGTCGCACAGCGCATGGTCCGTGCAGTAATAGTCGCACTGTTCCACATCCGCCCCGCTTACGCAGGCAATGCGCACGCGGGTTGCGGCCAGCCCGCGGTGGATGCGTGCGTAATCGGGCAGGGTCGCGCCCAGCACCGCCAGGTCGCCCGCGTGCTGGTGGTCGAATACATGCAGCTTGGCTGCGGTATAGCCCGCCATGTCGCCATGGCGGTCAAGGTGGTCGGGTGTCAGGTTGAGCAGGCAGGCGGCACTGAAATGCAGCTGTTCCAGGCGTTCGAGCATGTAGCTCGACATTTCCAGCACGTACACCCCGTCATCGGGCAGGAGCGGCAGGGCAAGGGCGGCGGGGCCAAGGTTGCCACCCGCCGCCACCGGTATGCCGCAGCAGGCCAGCATATGGGCCAGCAGGACCGTGGTGGTCGATTTGCCATTGGTGCCGGTAATGCCCGCGAACCGTGCCCGGCTGCCCGCCGCCCGCACGGCGCGGAACAGCAGTTCCGCATCCGACACGATCGGCACCCCGGCCTCCACCGCCATGCGCGCCAGCGGGTGCGGGCTGGGCAGGATGTGGGGAATGCCCGGCGAAAGGACCAGACCGGCAAGCCCGACCATGCCGGTGAAGGGGGCAAGCGTCAGCCGCTCATGGGCGGGCAGGGCATCACGGCTGGCGGCATTGTCATCCCATGCCTGCACGCTGGCCCCCATGGCCAGCAGGGCGCCCACGGCCGCGTTGCCGTTGCGGCCCAGCCCGGCCACCCCGTAATGGTGGCCGGCGAACAGGGTGGGGGGGAAGGACGTGCTCACCGCAGTTTCAGCGTGGCCAGACCACACAGCCCCAGCACGATGGACACGATCCAGAACCGGATCACGATCTTGGATTCCGCCCAGCCCTTTTTCTCGAAATGGTGGTGCAGCGGCGCCATCAGGAAGACCCGCCGCCCGGTGCGCTTGTACCAGAACACCTGGATGATGACCGACAGTGTCTCCACCACGAACAGCCCGCCCACGATGCACAGCACCAGTTCATGCTTGACCGCAACCGCTACCGCCCCCAGCGCGCCGCCCAGCGCCAGCGATCCCGTATCGCCCATGAACACGGCGGCGGGCGGCGCGTTGAACCACAGGAAGCCAAGCCCCGCGCCCACAAGCGCCGAGCAGAACACCCCGAGTTCCCCCGTGCCGGGCACGGCATGCAGCTGCAGGTAATCGGCAAAGACGTGGTTGCCCACCAGGTAGGAAATCAGCGCGAACACAAGGGCCGCCACAATGACCGGCACGATGGCCAGCCCGTCCAGCCCGTCGGTAAAGTTCACGGCATTGCCGAATCCCGTAATCGTGATCATCGCGAATAGCGGGAAGGCGTAGCCCAGCGGCAGCAGCAGGTCCTTGACGAACGGGAAGGCAAGGTGGTTGGCAAGCTCCGGCGGCATCATGTGTTCCAGCCAGATCCCGCCAAGCAGCGAGGCCCCGAACTCGCACCCCAGCCGCATCCGCTTGGATACGCCATCGGTATTGCGGCGCGAGAGCTTGAGATAGTCATCGGCAAAGCCCACCGCGCCAAAGGCCAGCGTGACCAGCATCACCGCCCACACGAACCCGTTGGTCAGGTCAGCCCACAGAAGGGTGGAGCCGAACAGCGACAGCAGGATCAGCACGCCGCCCATGGTGGGGGTGCCCACCTTTTCGATCAGGTGGCGCTCCGGCCCCAGCGCGCGGATGGGCTGGCCGCCACGCTGGATGCGGCGCAGCTGCGCGATCAGCGGGTTGCCCAGGCACAGGCTGATCACCAGCGCGGTCAGGCACGCGGCCCCGGCGCGGAAGGTGATGTAGCGGAACAGGTTGAACACGGATGTATGGGCCGTGGCATGATGCTGGAACAGGTCATACAGCATCAGGCCGGTCCCACCCGGGCATCATCGGCCTGCAGGCTGGCAACGACGTGGCGCATGCGGCTGCCAAGGCTGCCCTTGACCATGACCGTGTCACCCGCGCGCAGGGCCGCGCGCACCAGGGGGGCAAGCTGTCCGGAATCAGGGGTCCATGCCCCCCGCAGGGAAGGAGGCAGGGTATCGAAGAGTGTTTTCATATTCGGGCCGCAACAGAAGACGATATCCGCGTTCGCGCGGACGGCAGGGAGAAGGGAGACATGCTCATGCCCCGCAAACGCGCCCAGTTCAAGCATGTCACCCAGAACGGCGACACGCCGCCCCGGCGCCACCAGGCCCAGAAGGTCCAGCGCCGCCTGAACGGATGCGGGGGAGGCATTGTAGCTTTCATCCAGCAGGGCAACCTTGTCCTGCATCACCTTTGTCATGGCGCCACGCCCGGCACCGGGGCGGAAGGTGGCCAGCCCCGCCACCGCGCGCGCCATGTCCGCCCCGGCCGCACACGCCGCCCCCAGTGCCAGCATGGCGTTGGCGGCCATGTGCCGGCCCGGCGCGCTGACATGCGCCTCCCCCACCCAGCCGGGCAGGCGCAGGCTGAAATCGCTGCCTGTTGCGGTGGCCCGTACGGGACCGGGCACGATGGCGCAGCCTTCACCCGTGCCCGCCCGCCATACCGTGGCGCCGGCCTGTGCCGCATTGCGCTCGAAAAATGCCTGCCCGCTCACGCCATCGGGGATGATGCCGATGCCGCCCCTGTGCAGGGCCAGCAGGATCTCGGCCTTCTCGCGCGCTATGGCCTCCACGCTGCCCATAAGCCCGAGATGGGAGGAGGCAACCGTGGTCACCACCGCCACGTCGGGCCGCACCATGGCGGCCAGCGGCGCGATCTCGCCTGCGTGGTTCATCCCGATCTCACACACGCAGTAGGCCGCACCCGCGGGCAGGCGCGCCAGCGTAAGCGGCACGCCCCAGTGGTTGTTGTAGGATGCCACGGCGCAATGCGTGGGGCCGCAGGCGGCCAGTGCCGCGTGCAGCATGTCCTTGACCGATGTCTTGCCCACGCTGCCGGTCACGGCCAGCATGCGGCCCCCAAAGCGCGCGCGGGCGTAACGCGCCATGGCCTGCATGGCGGCCAGCGTGTCGTCCACCCGCAGGATGCGCGGGTCCGTGCCACAGTCCTCATGTGCCACCACGCAGGCGGCACCGGCTTCCAGTGCGCGGGCCACATGGTCATGCCCGTTGCTGTTTTCGCCCCGCAGCGCGATGAAGATGTCGCCCGGATGTAGCGTGCGCGTATCGATCGAGACGCCGGTGCCGGCAATATCGGTGCCGGAGGCGGCTGCGAAATGCCCCGATGTGGCGGCCAGCAGGTCCGCGCGGTTCCATAACAGTGTCATTCGGTCCCCAACAGGTCACGGATTACCGTGGCATCATCAAATGGCAGCACGTCGTGGCCGATCGTCTGGCCCTGTTCGTGGCCCTTGCCCGCCACCACCATCACGTCGCCCGGGCCCAGCAGTCCCAGCCCCGCCGCGATGGCCTGCCGCCGGTCACCAATCTCGATCGCACCGGGGGCGGCAGCCATGATGGCGGCGCGGATGGCGGCGGGCTGCTCCGTGCGCGGGTTGTCATCGGTCACGATCACCCGGTCGGCCAGACGGGTCGCGATCTCGCCCATGACCGGGCGCTTGCCCCGGTCGCGGTCCCCGCCCGCGCCCATCACGATCACAAGCCGGCCCGGCGTGTGGGGGCGCAGGGAGCACAGCAGGCGTTCGATGGCATCGGGCGTGTGGGCGTAATCGACATAGGCGGCGGCCCCGCTGTCCAGCACCGCCGCCCGTTCCATCCGCCCGCGCACGCCATGCAGGCGGGGCAGCAGGCTGACGGCGTGGTCGGCCGCCCCTTCATCGCGGCCCGCCATGGCGCAGGCCAGCAGCATGTTGTCCACCTGGAAACGGCCGACCAGCGGCACTTCCATTTCCCGCGCGCCCGCCGGGGTCATGACATGCAGGACCTGGCCTGCGGGCGTGGGCCGCGCATCCAGCAGCCGCAGGGTCCCGCCCCGCAGGCCGGTGGTGCGCAACACCAGACCGCGCCGGGCGGCAATCGCGCGCAGGGCGGCGCAGGTGGCGTCGTCCATGTCGGCATTGAAGGCGGCAATCCCCCCTTCGGGCAGCACCGTGTCGAACAGGCGCAGCTTGGCCGCGCGGTAGTGTTCCGTCGTGCCGTGATAGTCCAGGTGGTCGCGCGTCAGGTTGCTGAAACCCGCCGCGTACGGGGCCAGACCGTCCAGCCTGCGCTGTTCCAGCCCGTGTGAGGAGGCCTCGATCGCCACATGTTCCACCCCCGCCTGCGCCATGGCGCCCAGCAGGGCCATAAGCCCCACGCTGTCCGGCGTGGTCAGCACGGGGCCGCAATCGGGCAGGGGGCAGGGAGCCACGGCCCCCAGCGTGCCGATGGTGCCCGCGGGCAGCGCCTGCACTGTCCAGATCTGGCGCAGGAATTCCGCCGTGCTGGTCTTGCCGTTGGTGCCGGTGATGGCGGCGATATGCGCGGGCACGCGGGGCGTCAGCGCGCGCGCGATGCGGGCAAGGGCCGCGCGCGCATCCGCCGCCACAAGGTACGTCGCATCCGGTGGCGGGGTAAAGCCGGGGTCGGCCTCCAGCAGCACGGCCGCCGCCCCCTGCGCGTGGGCCTGCGGGATATAGGCGCGCCCGTCCCGGTGCGTGCCGCGCAGGGCGGCGAAGATCATGCCCGGCCCCGCCTGGCGGCTGTCGGCCGTAATGCCGTGGATGTCACACGCGCGCGCGGTTGCGGGCAGCGCGATGTCCAGGCCCGCGCGACGGAGGAGTTCAGGCAGCAGCATCCGTTTCAACCCCTGTCATGCACGCGGTGGCCGGGCGGGCCGGGCAGGTCGTTGGCGGCATGTTCCGTATGGCCCGCAAGCTGGGCCGCCTGTGCCGCGTCATGGCTGCGGGCGGCGTGGCCGCGCGGGTGGGCTGTGGCCTCGGTTTCGCGCTCATGTTCATGCAGGCGGGCGGTGCCGGGGTCATTGCCCGGCCCCAGCGCGCGGTAGCCGCGTGGCACGGCGGGCTTCATGGGAATGGCCAGCGCGGCCTCGATGGCGGTCTCATGCTGCGTATCGGGGAACAGCCCCAGCATGGGCGCGATGCGCGTGATCATGTGCGATGCCGTGGGGGCCGCGTTCCATCCCGCCGTGGTCCAGCCGTGGGTCTGGGCGGTGGGCTTGGGGCTGTCCAGCATGACATAGATGGCGTAGCGCGGCGCGTTCATGGGGAAGATACCGGTAAAGGCCGAGACGTTGACATGCTTGAGATAGCCGCCATGCGGGCCGATCTTTTCCGCCGTGCCGGTCTTGCCCCCTACATAATAGCCCGGTGATTCCGCCTTCTGTCCCGTGCCCTTGGCCACGTCCAGCCGCAGGATCTTGCGCAGGATGTCGGAATTGGCGGCCGAAATCAGCCGCTCCGCATCGGGGGGGATGGTCTGGCCGGCATCGGGCGCGCCATCGGTGGCATCGGCGCTGGCGGCCTGGCCTGCCACCAGCGTGGGCCGGAGCAGGAAGCCGCCATTGGCCGTGGCCGCCGTGCCGCGCACGATGGAAAGCGGCGGCTCGGCCACGCCATGGCCGAACGCCACGGTCATGGTGGTGGACACGCCCCAGTTGGCGACAGAGGGGATGATGGGCCGCCCGGCTTCGGGCAGTTCGATCGGCACGCGCGAGAAGAAGCCCATCCGTCGCAGCCAGTCCTGCTGGCGCGCGGCACCCGCGTCCAGGGCGATGTGGGCGGCGGCGGGGTTGGAGGAATAGGCCATCACCTCGGGCAGGGTCAGCCACGGGTCGAAATGGTCACTTTTCATGTCCGAGATGGTGAAGCGCCCGATCTTGATCGGCGTGCTGGAAAAGCGGTCCCAGATATGGGCCACCCCTTCCTGCAGCGCCATGGCGGTGGTCTGGAGCTTGAAGGTCGAGCCGGGTTCGTACATGCCCGTCACGGCGCGGTTGAAGCGGGCATCGGGTGCGGCGCGGCCAAAATCGTTGGCGTCGTAATCGGGCAGGCTGACCATGGTTATGATCTCGCCCGTATGCACGTCCATCACGATGGCGCAGGCGCCGATGGCCTGGAACATGTCCATGGCGGCCTGAAGCTCGTCATGCACAACGTTCTGCACGCGCACATCCACCGACAGGCGCAGCGGCGTGCGGTCCGCGTCCAGCCGCCTGTCAAAGAAGCGCTCGACCCCCGCCACGCCGTGGTCGTCAATGTCCACCCCGCCCAGGATCTGCGCGGCAACCCGGCCCATGGGGTAGCGGCGGCGCTCGCCGGGTTCGAAATAGATGCCGGGAATGCCCAGGTTGTTGACCGCCAGTTCCTGTGCGGGGGAAATGTCACGCGCCAGGTACACGAACTGCTTGTTGAGCGACAGCCGCCGCCGGGTCTCGGCTTCGTCCAGCGTGGGCAGCGCGCCCTTCAGCTTATGCGCCGCATCCGCCGCGTCGATCATTTCCTGCGGGTTGGCATAGACCTGCGCCACGGGCAGCGACATGGCCAGCACCTGCCCCGTGCGGTCGATGATCGAGGCCCGGTGCACCTGCGGCAGCGCCACATCCCCCGCGATCATCCCCTTGGGGTCGCTTTTGGGAATGGGGGGGACCTGCGGGGCGATCTGCTGCTGCTGGGGCGGCATGGGCCGGATGATGGTGGCGACCGTAAGCTTGATGCCAATGGCCAGGAACAGGATACAGAACACCCCCGCCACAACCAGCAGCCGCGCATGCATGCGCTGCTGCGCCAGGCGGGCACGCATGCCTCCCGTTACGGGCCGGGAAGCCTGCGCGCCCTGGGCGGTTGGGTCATGGGGGAAGAGGTTCATTTATGTTCCGGGCCGACAAGCCGGTCGAGGGGTGGGTATCAGTTGCTGACGGGCACCGGGGGCGGCAGGGCGGTCACATGCGGCGTGCCCAGCGAACTGCCACCCATCAGGCGCGGGGCCGCCGGGTGCCACGCCGCATCCGCTATGTTCGCGGCACGCGGATGGTAGCTGGCGGTGGTCACATGCGGGGTGGGGACAAGACTGTCACGCAGGCCGGGGGCGTGGGGCGTGTCCACCGCCGCCACGCGCTCGGGCGGGCGGGGGTGTTCCACCACGCGCGGGGCGGGGCGGATGTCGTTCTGCGCCAGCGCGCGGGCCAGCGCGTCATGCGCCACGGGCTGCGGTTCGGCATGGCGGGGGGCAGGAGCGGGGACCGGCGCGCGGGCCACCTGGACGGGCGCCGGGGCCGGGGGCACGGCGGGGGGCGCATGTACGGGCAGCGCCACGGCGGTCTCGTGCGGCGTTTCCTGTACATGGTCAGCCGCCAGCGTCGCCACCATGGTGGCGCGCGGCGCGGGGACGGGCCGGACGGACGGGCTGCCCACGGCGGGCAGGTGATCGGTCAGGGCGGACATCTGCACGAACTGGGCGGGCGTGACCGGCTGCAGTCCCCTGTCGTAACGGCTGGCAAGCGTGCCCAGGCGGTCGGGCTGGTTCAGCATCGCCCATTCGGCGCGCAGCATGGCCGTCTGGGAACGGGTATGTTCCGTCTGTTCCACGATCTGGGCAATCTGGTGGTCAAGCGCGGTGGTCTGCTGCTTCTTGTCATACAGAAACAGGCCAGACACCGCTGCCACCATGGCAAAGAAGAGGGTGACTAACCGACTCATCCGGCAGGGTCCGATTCTGGCAGGGGGAGGGGGGCAATGCATTCCAGCGCGCGCAGTCTTGCGCTGCGTGCACGCGGATTACGGCGGGTTTCTTCTTCTCCGGGCCGGATGGGGCGTCCGGTCAGGAGCCTGAAGCCTGTTGGCCCCGCGCGCTGTGTCATGGCGCGGGGGTCATGGCGGGAGGGGGCGGGGGTGCGGCCCGCGGCAAGCGCCATGGCCTGCTTGACCAGCCTGTCCTCCAGCGAATGGAATGACACGACGACCAGCCGCCCGCCCGGGGCCAGCAGGCGCGGGGCCTCTTCCAGCACGCGCCGGATCTGGCCCAGTTCGTCATTGACGTGAATGCGCAGGCCCTGGAACGTGCGTGTGGCCGGGTCGATGCCCGAACGGTCGGGCCGGACGACCGAGCGCACGACATCGGCCAGCTGCGTGGTGCGCAGCAGCGGGGCTTCGGCGCGGGCGGCCACGATGGCACGCGCGACCCGGCGCGAGAGCCGTTCCTCCCCATAATGGTAGATGATGTCCGCCAGTTCGTCCTCGGGCAGGGTGTTGACCACATCGGCCGCCGTGGGGCCGGTATCCCCCATGCGCATGTCCAGCGGCCCGTCCATGCGGAAGGAGAAGCCGCGCTCCGCCTGATCGATCTGGTAGGACGATACCCCCAGGTCCAGTACGATCCCGTCCACCCGCGCCACGCCCGCTTCCGCCAGCAGGGCCGCCATGCCGGCAAAGCCGCCATGGAGCAGGTGCAGCCGGGGCGTGCCATCGGGGGCCGTACAGGTGTGGGCGAGCGCCTGCCCGCGGGCGATGGCGGCGGGGTCGCGGTCGATCCCCCAGAGCTGGCAGGCGCATGACGCCAGGATGGCGCGCGCATAGCCGCCGCCGCCAAA
Source organism: Komagataeibacter rhaeticus (assembly GCF_011611525.1). Classification (NCBI taxonomy): domain Bacteria; kingdom Pseudomonadati; phylum Pseudomonadota; class Alphaproteobacteria; order Acetobacterales; family Acetobacteraceae; genus Komagataeibacter; species Komagataeibacter rhaeticus. Next base: position 2,176,101 of record NZ_CP050139.1, on the reverse strand, counting down.
CGTGCCATCGACGTACCGGCCACCGTCGCGCGGGGCAAGGTAGTCCATTACCTCGGCCAGCATCACGGGCACATGTCCGGGGTCATGGGGGGGGAAGGCCGCATTCATGATGGCGTATCCGTCCGTACGGCGCCGCGGCCCGCCGTCAGGGTGCGGGCGCGGGCGCGGGCGGCGGTGCGGCGTTCCTCCGCCGCCTGCGGGTTCCAGATCTGGAACGTACGGCCCAGCCCCATGAACGTGACCTGATCGGTCAGGCCGGCATGGCCGCGCAGGGATTCGGGCAGCAGGATGCGGCCTTCCCTGTCCGCCTCGAACGGGTAGGCATCGGCGTAGAGCGCGGTGGCGAGGTCGTCATGGTCTTCGGAAAAAATGTCCATTTCATCCAGCGGGCGGGTCAGTGCGGCAAAGGCATCGGCGGGCCATGCCTCAAGGCAGGGATGCAGATGGGACGGACGCAGGATGGCCAGCGGTTCGCCCGATTTGGCCCTGGCACGCAGCGCCGTGCGGAATGCGGAGGGGATGGAAACCCGTCCTTTTGCATCCAGCCGGTTGAGGTGTGTGCCCAGGAATACACTCACGCTGCGCGATGCCCTCCCTTGGCATGAATTTCAGGAGCCGTGGATTGCGTGCCTGCGAGGACCGCCCGTGGGCCGCAGCCATCCTTATCCGGCATGCGCATGGGATAACATGGGATTTCATGGGCGGTCAATTAAAGATGTAGGAAAGATGGCTGAAAACTACTGCTATTTCAGCACAGACACGCCGCATGGCAGGTAAAGAGCCCAATTGGCATGCAATATGGCAGCAATGTGCCGTGTTTATGGTTTGTTCTTTATTGTTAATACTTGTAAACAACTCTGGGTAGAGTAGCCCTGTGGCGGGCCGATGCGATGGAAACAGGAAAAAATGCCAGACGGTCTGTAAGCCGGGTTCTGTCCGCCCTAAGGCGGGGCGATCATTCCTCTGAGATGGGCCTTGCGGCACACCTTGCGCGACCAACCCGAACGACGGGGCGGAAAACCCCTGATGGCACCCTGCGGCCCATCCGCCGTTCCTATTCGGTCTTGCTCCCGGTGGGGTTTGCCCTGCCATCCATGTTACCATGCATGCGGTGCGCTCTTACCGCACCGTTTCACCCTTGCCCCCAACGCCACCCGCATTGCTGCGGGCACCGCCGTGGGGGCGGTCTGTTTTCTGTGGCACTGTCCCTGGGGTCGCCCCCGCCGGCCGTTAGCCGGCACCGTTTTTCCGTGGAGCCCGGACTTTCCTCCATCGCGTGGCGCAAACCACCCGACAGCGACCGCCCGACCGTCTGGCATGCGGAAACTGGCGGTGCATGCGCGCAGCGTCAAGCGATAAATGATACGGCGGCGTTCTGGTCATGCCCGCGCGCCCCTTTTTTTCCTGCCGGAGTGCCCATGCCCCAGCCCACGCCCCCCTCACGCCCCGGCCTGCTGACCCGCCTGCTGCTGGGTGGCATGAAATGGGCGGCGTCGCGTCGCCATGACGAAACCCCGCATACGCTGGAGGATATGCGCCGCAAGCTTGACCGCCCATGTTTTCCCATGGGGCTGTCGGCCCTGCAGGTCCGTCGTGTGATCGACTGCCGTGTGCCGGGCCATGCGGGCCTGCTGCCCGCGCGGTTATACGTGCCCTATGGCCGGGTGCATGGGGTGGTGCTGTTCATGCACGGGGGCGGGTACGTGCATTGCGGGCTGAACTCGCATCACGGCATATGCTGCAGGCTGGCGCGGCAGTCGGGTGCCGCGGTGCTGTCCATTGCCTACAGCCTGGCGCCTGAAAACCGTTTTCCCGTCGCGGTGGAGGACTGCTGGGCCGCCCTGCGGTGGCTGGCGGGGGAGGCCCATCGCTGGGGCGGGCCGATTGCGGTGGCGGGCGACAGCGCGGGCGGCACGCTGGCCGCCGTGCTGGCGCAGATGGCGCGCGACCGGGGCGGGCCGGAACTGGCCATGCAGCTGCTTTATTATCCCTCCCTCTATGGGGAGCGTGACGTGCCTTCGCGGGCGGCCTATGCCCATGGCTACGTGCTTTCGACCCGGCTTATGGAATGGTATGCGGAGCAGTATATCCGCACACCCGCCGACCTGTCCGATCCAAGGCTTGCGCCCATCTGCGCCCCCTCGCTCGCGGGGTTGGCGCCTGCGGTCATCGGGCTTGCGCAGTGTGATCCGCTGCATGACGAGGGCACGGGTTATGCCGCCGCCATGCAGCAGGCCGGCAGCCCGGCCCGGACCCGCACATGGCGGGGCACCGTGCACGGGTTCCTGAATTTCTATTCCGTCCTGCCCGCCGGGCGGGAGGCCATCCATTATGGCGCTGGCGCGCTGCGCGCCGCGCTGCGGGCGCGCGGCAAGGCTAGCGGGGCAGGGGGTGGAACACGCCCGGGCTCTGCCAGTCCGTCTGCGCCTTCTGGTCAATCCGGTCGATCTGGAGCGTGAACAGCTTGGGCAGGGTGTTGCGGTCACCGGGGCAGGTGCCGGAATGCTTTTCCATCACGTCGATATGCGTGGCGTCGGGCGGGTCGTTGCCGTTGAGCACGAACAGCAGGCAGTTGCCCGGTACGGCCGTCATGCCGTTATGGGTGACAAGGGTGCGGTAATGTTCGACCAGGGCGGTGTTATCGAACCAGCTTGTGCGTGAGAAGGTGAGCCTGTCCGCCGCCTGGTCCAGCCAGCCCATGCGGCCGACCACGAAAACAAGGGCCGCCATCGGCACGATCATGAGCACCCGGCGCACGATGCGCTGGCGCAGCGTGACCGGCCCGCGCCTGCGGGTCAGGCGCGGTGGCGGGGTGGGGGATGATGTGGCCATGGGGCTAGTTCTTCATGTCCTCATGCCACAGGTGCCCGGACTGGGAGAGCAGGTTGCGCGCCCCCTCCGGCCCCCATGTGCCGGCGGCATAGGGTTCCAGCGGGGCCTTGTTTTCCTTCCAGCCCTGCAGGATCGGGTCGATCCAGCGCCACGCGGCGGCTACCTCGTCACGGCGGATGAACAGGATCGGGTCACCACGCACCACGTCCAGCAGCAGCCGTTCGTAGGCATCGGGGTAGCGGATGTTGAACGCTTTTTCGAACTCGATGTTGATGTCGGCCTTGCGCAGGGCCAGGCTGTCGGTTGGCGTGGGGTCCTTGGTCGAGACCGAGAGCATCATCCCCTCATCGGGCTGGATGCGGATGATCAGGCGGTTGGCGTCGGGCCGGTTGGCGAAGATCGACCACGGCGCGCCACGGAACTGGATCACGATCTCGCTTGACTTCTCGGCCATGCGCTTGCCCGAACGCAGGTAGAACGGCACCGTGCCCCACCGCCATGTCAGGATCTCGGCCTTCAGCGCGACAAAGGTTTCCGTCTCGCTGGTCACACCTTCGCCCAGGTCCTCCAGGTAGCTGCCGACCGTGCGCCCGCCAATGGTGCCGCGCATGTACTGCCCGCGCGCGGTATAGATGGCCACGTCATCCGCCTCGATCGGCTTGAGGGCGTGCAGCACCTTCAGCTTTTCATTACGCACGCTGTCGGCCGCCAGTGATACGGGCGGGTCCATGGCCACAAGGCAGAGCACCTGCAGCAGGTGGTTCTGGATCATGTCGCGCAGCGCGCCGGAGCGGTCGTAATAGGGGCCGCGGTTTTCCACGCCCACGGTCTCGGCCGCCGTGATCTGTACGTAATCGATCGCATCGCACGACCACAGCCGCTCGAACACCGGGTTGGCGAAGCGCAGGGCGATCAGGTTCTGCACCGTCTCCTTGCCCAGATAGTGGTCGATGCGGAAGATCTGGTTTTCGGGGAAGTGGCGGCCCACGCTGTCATTGATCGCTTCCGCGCTGGCAAGGTCGGTGCCGATCGGCTTTTCCAGCACCACGCGCGACTGGGGCGTGATCAGGTCCTCGCGGCTCAGGTTCTCGCAGATCTGGCCATACAGGGCAGGGGAGGTGGCCAGGTAGTAGACCCGGATGCGCCCCGGCGGCACGCTGCCCAGCAGGGTCTGGAGCGTGGGCCAGTCGCTGTCCGCCTCCGCCCCGTTCAGGCTGACGTAATGGACCATGTTCACGAAGCGGGCGACGGTTGCGTCATCCAGCGCCTCGGGCTTGACATGTTCATGCAGGGCCGCCGTGGCGCGCTGCTGGTAGTCAGCGCGTGAAAGGGCGGAGCGCGCCGTGCCGATGATGCGGGAATCATCGGGGATCTGGCCGTCACGGTAACGGTGGTAGAGCGCAGGCAGCAGCTTGCGCATGGTCAGGTCACCTGTTCCGCCGAAAACGATGTAGTCAAAGGTCTCAACGGGGGGAAGATGTGCCATGGAAGGTGGCCTCCTGCCTGTATCGGTGTGCCATGACTGCCGGTGGCACGCATGGGGATGGGGCATGCCGCAAAAGCTGCATACCGGCTGCCGCTTCGATTACGGCCCGGCTCTCCGGCCTGTCAAGTTGGCATTGACCATCGGGCGGCGGCGCGATAATCCCGCCGTTCCACCCCATCGCCTAGTGACATTCCCTTCATGTTGCTGATGGGCGCCTAACGGGACAATCACGATATCTGGAGACATCTGCCATGAATGCTGACAATTTCGGGGCGGACGATACGTCTGCCGCTGTCGGTGGTATCGCAGCCGATCGCCTGCGCAGCATTATCGAGCGCGTTGAACGCCTTGAGGAAGAACGCAAGGCGCTGGCTGGCGACATCAAGGATATTTTCACCGAGGCGAAGTCCGCCGGTTTCGATGTCAAGGTGATCCGCCAGATCATCCGCCTGCGCAAGCAGGAACCCGCGGAAGTGGAAGAGCAGGAAACCCTGCTTGACATCTATCGCCGCGCGCTGGGCATGTAACGGTACGGCCCTGTCATGCCCTGATGGCGCGGGTGGCAGCGGCCCGTGCCGCCGGGTAACTTCAGTTCAGGGTGCATAGGTACATGCTGTCGTCCCTTTTTCCGCAATGGATGCCGCCATGGGCACAGGCCGTGCTGCTGGTGGGGGGCATCCTGTTCGCGCTGGTCTGGCTGTTCGTGCCCTTTGCGGTCTTTGGCGTGAAGGGGCGGCTGGACAGTCTTGCCATCCAGCTTGATGACCTGCAGGCCGAACTGCGGGTCATGGCGATGGGGCTGAATACGCCATCCGCCAATCCCGACCCGGCCCCCGCCGCCCGGCCGCCCGAACCCGCGCCCGTGTGGGAGCCGGAACCCGCATCCCGCCCGGCCGCGCGTCCCGTGCCCGATCCCGATGCGGACGGGCATGACATTCCCGCCTATGAACGCCGCGCCACCCGCGCGCCGCAGTCCGCCCCCGTGGCACCGCCCCGGCAGCCCGACCCGCCCCCCGTGCGGGTGCGTGAGGATGGCGATGAATGGCCGCCGCGCGCCAGTATCCGCCCGGCTGCCGCCCCCGCGCCGCGCCCCGGGCGGGAAGACGAAGCCCCCAGCCTGTCGGAATGGAGCCGTGGCCCGTCGCGCGCGGCCCCCGAACCCACGGGTCACCGCCCGTTGCGCGCGTCCGTCTGGCCGCCTGAACGCGGGCAGCGGGCGGAACCGACCCTGCGCTGGCCGCCCCGCCCGGATGCGTGAAAAGCTGGTTTCGTAAAGCGTGGAAGGACGCCGCCTTTTTGGAAAAAGGCGGCCCCGGAACTTTTATTGTCTTGAGTGCAGTGGTTCAGTCGGTAGCGGATTCCGCGCGGGTGAACAGCACCAGGTCATCGCGGTGAATCACCTCATCCGTGCCCTGCCAGCCCAGGCGGGACTCGATTTCATCCGACCGGCACCCCGCGATCCGGCGCGCATCCTCCGCCGCATAGGCCGCCAGCCCGCAGGCCACCCGGCGGCCGTGGCGGTCCAGCACCGCAATCAGGTCGCCCCGGTCAAAATCCCCCGCGACATCACTCACGCCCGCGGGCAGCAGGGAAGACCCCTGCATCAGCGCCACAAGCGCGCCGTCATCAATCACCATGTGGCCTGACGGCGTCAGGCTGCCCGCGATCCAGTTCTTGCGTGCCGAACGGGCATCGGTCGTGGGCAGGAACCAGGTGCAGCGCGCGCCATCGCGCAGGCGGCCAAGCGGGTGCAGGTCCTGGCCGCGTGCGATCACCATGGCGCAGCCCGCCTGGGTTGCGATGCGGGCCGCCATGAGCTTCGTGCGCATGCCGCCCGATGAATAGCCCGGTGGCGGCGCGCCGCCCATGGCCTCGATACTGTCGGTCAGGGCGGCTACGACCGGCAGGTGCCGCGCATCGGGGTTGCTGCGCGGGTCGGCCGTATAAAGCCCGTCAATGTCGGACAGCAGTACAAGCTGGTCCGCATTGATCATTTCCGCCACCCGGGCCGCCAGGCGGTCGTTGTCGCCAAAGCGGATCTCGGTCGTGGCGATGGCGTCGTTCTCGTTGATGATGGGAACGCAGCCCAGTGCCAGCAGCGTGTTGAGCGAGGCGCGGGCGTTGAGGTAGCGGTTGCGGTTTTCTGTATCATCGGGGGTGAGCAGAAGCTGGGCCGCCGTCAGGCCCAGGCCGGACAGCGCATCGGTCCAGGCCTGCGCCAGCCGGATCTGGCCGACGGAGGCGGCGGCCTGCTTTTCCTCCAGCCGCAGCACGCGGCGCGTCAGCCCCAGCTGGTGGCGGGCCAGGGCAATTGCACCGGATGAGACCACAACCACTTCCGTTCCCTGCGCGCGCAGGTCGGCTATGTCCTGCGCCACGCTGTCCAGCCAGGCCTGCCGGGGCGCGGCCTGTTCGGGGTCCACGATCAGGGCGCTGCCAATCTTCACGACAACCCGCCGGGCCGTGCGCAGGTGGGGCAGGGGGGCGGTCATGTCGCGGGGGTCTCCGCCTCTGCGGCCTGCGCGCGTTCGGCACGGTCGCGGGTGACGAAATCCTGCAACCGGCGCAGGACCGCATCCACATTCATGTGGGCGACGGAGGACATGGTCATGACATCCTGCCCGCTGGCCTGTTCCAGGGCGGTGCGGCGTTCGTCAATTTCCTCGGGCAGCAGGGCGTCGATCTTGTTCAGCACGATGATTTCGGGCTTGTCCGCCAGTCCGCCGCCATATTCCGACAGTTCATGGCGGATGGTGCGCCATGCGCCCACCACCTCCTCTACCTCTGCCGTGCCATCAATCAGGTGCAGCAGTACCGCGCAGCGTTCGACATGGCCCAGAAAACGGTCGCCCAGCCCGCTGCCCTCATGCGCGCCTTCGATCAGGCCGGGAATGTCGGCAATCACGAATTCTTCCGTAACCGACAGCCTGACCACGCCAAGCTGCGGGTGCAGCGTGGTAAACGGGTAATCCGCGATCTTGGGCCGTGCCGCCGATACGGTGGACAGGAAGGTGGACTTGCCCGCGTTGGGCAGGCCGACCAGCCCGACATCGGCAATCAGCTTCAGCCGCAGCCAGACCCAGCGTTCCTCCCCCGGCCAGCCCTTGTCCGCCCGGCGTGGGGCGCGGTTGGTGCTGGTCTTGAAATGCGCGTTGCCGCGCCCGCCATCACCGCCCCGGCACAGCAGCAGGCGCTTGCCCGCCACGTCCAGGTCGCCCAGCATGGTCTCGCGGTCTTCATCGAAGATCTGGGTGCCGATGGGCACCTTGATCACAACCGTCTGGGCCGCGGCCCCCGTGCGGTCGGACCCCGCGCCATTGCCGCCCTTGCGCGCGCGGAAATGCTGGGTATAGCGGAAATCGATCAGGGTATTGAGGTTATCGACCGCCTCGAACACGATATCGCCGCCCCGGCCGCCATTGCCCCCGTCCGGACCGCCAAATTCGATATATTTCTCACGCCGGAAGGCAACGACCCCGTCACCCCCATCGCCTGATTTTACATAGATTTTGGCCTGGTCAAGAAACTTCATTGCCTGCGATCCGGTGGGGGGTGCGGCACAAGCGCGCCCTGTGTGCGTGCATGATACCAGAGAATACGCCCCGGCATCATACGAAAAAGGGGGCGGCCAGAATGACCGCCCCCCCTGAATATCGGGTAATCCCGCAGTGTTGAAGGCGTTGGGCCTTATTCCGCTGCCAGCGGCAGGGCCTGCACGGATACATGCACCCGGCCTTCCGCACGGCGTTCGAACTTCACATGTCCGTCCACCAGCGAAAACAGGGTGTGGTCGCGGCCAACGCCAACGTTCACACCGGGCTTCATCTTCGTGCCGCGCTGGCGGACGATGATGTTGCCTGCGATGACGCTTTCGCCACCAAACTTCTTGACGCCAAGACGGCGCCCGGCGCTATCGCGCCCGTTACGGGACGAACCGCCTGCCTTTTTTTGTGCCATTGCCTGAACTCCTTAAAACTGAAATCTCTGATCGAACCTGCCCGGCCTGTGGCCGGGCGGGGATCAGGCGGCGTTGATCGCGGAGATGCGCACCACGGTCACCGGCTGGCGGTGGCCATTCTTGCGGCGGCTGTTCTGCCGGCGGCGCTTCTTGAAGATGATGACCTTCGCCAGACGGTCCTGTGCGATGACGGTGGCCGTGACGGTGGCACCCTTTACGGTGGGGGCGCCGATGGTCGTGCCGCCTTCGCCGCCAACGGCCAGGACCTGGTCGAAGGTGATCGTGGCGCCGGCTTCGCCTTCCAGCTTTTCAATCTTCAGGACGGCGTCCTTGGCAACGCGGTACTGCTTACCGCCGGTACGGATAACTGCAAACATGTCTCTATCTGTCTTTCCGATCTCTTGGCGTGTGCGGCACCGTGGGTGGTGCAGGCGACACGGCCCAGTCGCTTTTTTATATTGGCCGCAATTGCAGCGGCGCCCCGTCCGCGCGGGGTGAGTGCGGGCTTTTACTGGCTGGGGGGGCGCAGGTCAATGTTTTTTATGGGGTGCGGCCAGCGGCAAAAAGACCCCTTGCGCCCGCCCGCGCACGCCCCTATAAGCCGCTGCATCACCGCGTGCAGATGGAGAGGTGCCGGAGCGGTCGAACGGGGCGGTCTCGAAAACCGTTGTGCGTGCAAGCGTACCGTGGGTTCGAATCCCACCCTCTCCGCCACTGCATCGCGTGTGTATTTCCCCAATTCAGGTCATTAGCCTGCCGTCGCAATCATGCGCTGGACATGATTGTCCGGGTGGTCACGGCATGGCGTATGGTTTCCGCCTTACCCTTACACCCCGGCCCTGTCGCGGTCATGTGCCAGGCGCCCGCCCACATAGGTGGCGCGGATGCTGCGGTCATCGCCCAGCATCATGAGTGTGAACATCAGGTCCGCCGTGCTGTCGCACATCTGCGTACGCAGCGCCTGCAGGGGCGTGGCCGCGGGGTCCAGGATGCACAGGTCCGCATCCATGCCGGGGGCCACCGTGCCGATCTGTCCGTCCAAGTGCAGGGCGTGCGCGCCGCCTGCCGTGGCCAGCCAGAAGGCCTGTACGGGGTGCAGCGTGTGGCCGGTCATCTGTGCGATCTTGTAGGCTTCGTTCATGGACTGCAGGTGCGACAGGCTGGTGCCGGCCCCCACATCCGTGCCCAGGCCCGTGCGCACCGGCCGCGCGGGGGCCAGGGCGTCGAACAGCCGGAACGCGCCACTGCCCAGGAACAGGTTCGAGGTGGGGCAGTGCGCCAGCGCGCAGCCGGTGGCGTGGCAGCGCCGCATGTCGTGTTCATCAATATGGATGGCGTGTCCCATCACGCTGCGCGGGCGCACCAGTCCCGCGCGGTCATAGACATCCAGATAGGAGCGGCTGTCGGGGAACAGTTCGGCCACCCAGGCCACTTCCGCCCGGTTTTCGGCCAGATGGGTCTGCATGAACAGCGTCGCGTCACGCGCCAGCAGGCTGCCCGCCGCTTCAAGCTGCGCGGGGGTGCTGGTGGGGGCGAAGCGTGGGGTGACGGCGTAATGCTGGCGGTTTTTTCCATGCCAGCGTTCGATCAGCGCCAGCGACTCATCGTAACCCTGCTGGGCCGTGTCGCGCAGGTAATCGGGGGCGTTGCGGTCCATCAGCACCTTGCCCGCAACCATCAGCGTGCCAAGGCGGGTGGATTCGCTGAAGAACGCATCGACCGATTGCGGGTGGACGGTGCAGTACACCGCAGCCGTAGTGGTGCCGCAGCGCAGCAGCGTGGACAGGAACTGCCGGGCGATGGTGGCGGCATAGGCTTCATCGGCAAAGCGGCGTTCGGTAGGGAAGGTGTAGCGTTCCAGCCATTCCAGCAGCTGTTCGCCGTAAGCTGCGATCATGGGCAGCTGCGGGTAATGGACATGGGTATCCACAAACCCTGCCGAGATCAGGCACCCCCGGTAATCCGTCACCGCCAGATCCGGTGGCAGGTGGGCCACCGTCCGGTCATACGGGCCGACATGGGTGATGCGCCCCGCCTTTATGATGACCAGACCATCTGGTTCATCAACCAGCGCCGCATCGGGCGGCATGAGGAAAGGATTGCCGCAAAAGGTAATGACATGGCCGCGCAGGGCGGCATCGGCGGGAAGGGGGGAAGGGGTCATGTCTGGCTCCGTTTCCGGGTCCGCCGCGTGTCAGGCCACGTTCATGACACGTCGCTTGCACGATAGGGCTGGGAGGCATCAAGGAAGGCTGCGTTGGCCCCCAGTTCATAGGAAATGACCAGCAGATAGGCAATGGCGCGCGTCATCTCGATGCGCGAGGTGATGTTGGCTTCCGCCGCTTCCAGCCTGCGCAGGCTGCGGGTGGCCCCGCGCGCCACCCGCGCCGTGCGGCCAAAGCGGCCGTAGCGGCCGCTGAACTGCGACATGCGGGTCAGGAACAGCTCGATGGCGCGGTGGGCGGCGGGGGGTAGCTGCCCGCGTTCCAGCACCACGCGCAGGCGGATGATGTTCAGCCCGATGGTCATGGCCGAAAGCGTGCCCTGCAGATAGGCCTCGATGGTGGGCGTGGGCGTGGGGCCGGCATGGCGGATCAGGCGCGAGAAACGGTCGGTATTGCGCCCGATCCACGACTGGGTACGCGGCATGGGCTGGGCGGAAGCCAGGTGGCGCAGGTCATGCAGCGTGCGGTTGCGCATGCGCCAGCGTTCCTCGTCATTGTCAAACGGCAGCACCGCGCGGAAGATCAGCACCGCGAAGCCGATGCTGCACAGGAGCGCGAAAGAGGCGTTGAAATACGCGATCTCGTTCAGGCGGCTCTGGTTGCCCGGCCCCACCAGATTGGGCAGGAACAGGGAATAGGACGCCGCCGCCCCCGCCGTTGCCGGATTGCGCGCGGCAAGGCCGCCCGCGATCATGGGCAGGGCAAGGACGGCTGCAAGCATTTCAAATTCCGCCGGTCGCGGCAGGAACAGCAGTACCAGGAAGCCCGACACCAGTACCGACCAGCATGCCCCGCGCAGGAAGCTCATGGTGCCCACCACCGGATTCTCACGCGTGGCGAACAGCCCGCATGTGACCGCGACCATGGTGATGAAGCCGATGCCGTTGGCCCAGGCCGTGACCTCCCATATCAGGGCCGAGGTGCCGATGGCCACGGCGGCGCGGATGCCGTTATAGGCCGCTTCCTTGAAGTCACGATGCGCCTCGATGCGGAAATGGAAGTGGTCGCCCCGGATCTCGTGCTGGCTGGCGTCGAATTCCTGGATCGCCTGTTCCAGTTCGCCCAGCAGTTCATCCAGCGCGTTATGCAGGATGCGGCAGTTGAGCAGGTCGTCCACCTCGGCCGTTTCCGTGGTGGCGCCACTGCTGATTTCCTGCGTCAGCGCGTCGATGATACGCTGGCGGCACACGCCGCGCAGGTCCTGCAGGTCCTGCTGGATATGCGGGATCTCGGCATCGTTCTCCAGCCGGGTGGACACGCCCAGCAGGAAGGTGCGGGTCAGCAGCGAGGTCTCGGTAAACTGTTCGTTGCTGGTTTCCAGCGCCTTGATGCGCGCCATCATGCCCAGCCCGCGTGACAGCAGGACGGACACGGCCGCAAGGGCTGCGCGCGCGTGGTCGCCCTCATGCCCGTGGGGACCCATCTCGACTTCACTGAACTCGATCTGGTCATTGATGGTCAGGATCGTGCCGAACAGCGCGCGCGAGCGGATGAAGGCCGCTTCATCCCCCGCCAGCAGGTTGGCCACGGCGTCGGTGGCGCTGCTCAGGGCCATCTGGATCTTCTGGCGCATGTTGCGCCGGGCGCTTGCGGCCAGATTATGCGCGAACAGCACCGCCACCAGCGTCTCGCAGGTGATGCCCAGCACGATATAGGTCGTGCGCGACATGGTGATCATGAAGATGTTGTCCGGGTCGCGCGTGGCGGCCAGCGCGATGATGGCGCAGGTATAGCCCGACAGCACCAGCGCATAGGACCGGAAGTTGCGCACCAGGGTTGCGCACATGCAGCACAGCCCGATCCACAGGCTGATGGCCGGGAAGAACAGCCACGGCGCCTGCGGGAAGGAGCAGACCAGGATGACGGCGCTGATCGCCCCCACCGCCGTGCCCACCAGCCGCCACCGCGCCTTGGACAGGCTTTCCCCGCGTGAACCCTGTGCCACGATCCACACGGTCATGGCCGCCCATGGCGGGTCGTCCAGTTCCATCCACATGGCGATGGTCAGCGCCATCAGTGCCGCAACCGTGGTCCGCACGGCAAAGGCCAGGGCTTCAGGCGTGGGGGCGTAAAGCCATTTCAGCCCGCTCATCCGCGCGTAGCCGGGCGCGCGGATGGTGGGAAAATGCTTTCCACTGAACAGGCGGGTCAGGAAGGAGGGCAGAAGATTCAGGTCAGCAGGCACGATATGCGGCTTCCGGCGACAAGGGGCGCGTTATCCATAACGCATCTTGCCATCACGTAATGGTGCCACGCATGCATATCTGGCATCGGCTTTCCTCGTGGCGGGTCAGGGGGTGGCCGGGGGCAGGTGCGACGCCGCCAGCCGCAGGTCGGCTACGAAGCGGTCATATTCGCGCGTCCGCGCATCCGCGTCGGGCAGGCGCAGCAGGTAGGAAGGGTGAACGGTCACGACCCCCGTGCTGCCGTCCTCCATCGGGATGGGGCGGGAACGCTCGTGGCCAATTGTAACGCTGCGGCCCAGCAGGGCGGATGCCGCCGTGGCGCCCAGCATGACCAGCACGCGGGGGCGGATGATGCGCCGCTCGGCCGCAAGCCATGGCGCGCAGGCCGCTATCTCCTCCCGTCCCGCCTTTTCATGGATGCGGCGGGTGCCGCGGCGGATGAACTTGAAGTGCTTGACGGTATTGGTCACATACGCATCCGCGCGGTCGATGCCGGCTTCCGCCAGCGCGCGGTCGAACAGCTGCCCCGCCGGGCCGACAAAGGGGCGGCCGGCCTGGTCCTCGCGGTCACCGGGCTGTTCGCCCACGAACATCATGCGCGCGGTGGGTTCGCCCTCGCCAAACACCGTCTGGGTCGCATGGCGGGCCATGGGGCAGATCAGGCAGGTCCGGGCGGCCAGATAGGCCGCGCGCAGGCTGGTGATCTGGCCGATGTCCAGATCCGTCACCAGCGGCAGGGCGGGCGGGGGCAGGGTGTTCAGCGCCAGCGGGCGCAGGGGGTCGGCCGGACCATACAGCAGCGTCTCGCCCGTCCAGTGCAGCATGCGCCCCGGCAGGGAAAGCCGCCAGGGCGCCAGCGAGAGCTGGAGGGTGATGAAGCGCGCATTGCTTTCGGGCGCATGGGTCCGGGCGGGGAAGGTTGCCTCGCGTGTCGCGCCCGGCTGCATCAGGGCCAGCAGGTTGCGGCGCAGTTCTTCGGTTTCCGCGCGCACCGCTGCCGCCGCCGCCTCGATACGTTCAAGGTCCGCAGGGTCGGGCGTGGTGGCGGTGGCATGGGCGTAGATCAGGCCATAGGCCAGCGCAAAGCGGTCGGCCAGCGTGGACTGGATCGTGGCGGCCGCCAGGCGCATGGTCTCCCGCGGGATGGAAAAGCCCGGCGCGTCCGATGGGGCCGGTGGCGGGGATGTCTGCGTCCCGTCAGGGGCGACCTGCCAGGTAATGGCGGCGGGCGGGACATGCCGAGCCACAAGCGCGCGGGTCATGGCGCGCCATGTCGCGAAATCAAGCGGGTGGGCAAGCGTTACGGTGGTCTGCTGCATGGCGGCGGAGGTCCGGTCATGGGCGCGGGGCAACGGGCGGGGATCAGGCAAGGCCCAGCGCGCGGGCGCTGCGCCACATCATGTACAATGCCACAAGGAAGATCAGGCACGCAAAGATCAGGCGCAGGTGCTGCGGCCGGCTGCCCAGCCGGCGCGCCAGCAGGGTGCCCCCCATGCCCCCCGCCACGCCGCCCGCCACCAGGATGCCCACCATGGGCAGGTCCACCATGCCCGCCATGGCGTAGCTGGCCGAGGTTGTCAGCCCGAAGGCGCATACGGCCACGAGCGAGGTGCCGATGGCATTGAGCATGGGCATGCCGGTGGCCGCCAGTAGGGCCGGCACGATCAGGAAGCCGCCGCCAATGCCGAAGAACCCGGAACAGAATCCGGTCGCGATGCCGTAGCCCAGCACCGGCAGCGGGCTGTCGCGTTCCGGTCTGGCCGCCGCCTGCGCCGGCATGCGGCAGCCACGCAGCATGAGCGCCCCCACCCCCAGCATGACCAGGGCAAACAGGAACAGGAGCCGCTGCCCGTTGATGATCTTGCCGCAACTGGCGCCCCCCAGCGCGCCGATCACGCCCGCGCCGGCAAACACGGTGGCGCATTTCCACCGCACGTTGCCCGTGCGCGCGTGCTGGGCCAGGTTGGACAGGGCATTGATGGTCACGGCCAGCGCGCTGGTGCCGATGGCCCGGTGCGGGTCGGGCATGCCCACCACATACAGCAGCAGCGGCACCGCCAGGATGGACCCGCCGCCGCCCACCAGCCCCAGCGTGAAGCCGATCACGCCCCCGCTGCACAGGCCCAGCAGCCCCTGGATCAGGTCAGGCACGCCGGCACCGGGCGCGCCGGGGCGGCATTGGGGTGGCGGGCAGGGGGCGTGTCATGGCGTGGTTCCCGATATGGGTATGGCATATGATTATTTAATTATTTATTATATTATGTATATATTTTGGCAAGCCCCTGCATCGTGATGCGTGTGCTGTCGGCCATCAATGGTGGTTGGCAGGGCGTTATGGTACGATGGGGCGATATGTTTGAGGGGAATTGAGTCAATGCCCAACCTGCCCAGAACGCGTGAAAACGCGGAAGGCCTTGTGCAGCGGCTGCGCCTGCTGGCACAGCCGCAGCGCCTGATGGTGCTGGCCTGCCTGCTTGATGGTGAAAAGAGCGTGGGTGAGATCGAGGCCCGCACCGGAATAGGCCAGCCCACATTGAGTCAGCAGCTTGCGGAACTCCGGCGTGCGGAAATTGTTGTAACACGCAAGGAGGCCCGACAGGTCATCTACAGCATCAGGGACGGGATGGAGGAGATGCGCCTGCGCCTGATCTGTGCCGTCTGTGATCCGGATTTTGACATGGAAAACCTGGGCGGCCTGCTGCGCGGCCAGAAAACCCCGCCCCCGCCGGAGCGCGAGGTGGACGCCGCCTGCTTTGCCCGCATCGGGCTGGATTCCTGAGCCGGGTCAGGGGATGTGTGGCGGAATTAAGAAGTTTTGTATCAATTTCATACAAAACAATACATTTTGACTAACGGGTATTATTTAATACTATTCTGCGAAAAGAAATAGTTAAATATTGTATCGCGCCAATAGGAAAATGTTCCGCGATTGATGTTGTAAATATTGATGTGCTGGTATATGAACCTGCCTTGATGGTTCGTGAATATATCACGGCTATTGGTTGATATGGAGACACGGAATACGTTATGTCTGATACCGAGCAGGATTTTTCATGTCTGGAACTCACGACACAGATCGTGTCGGCGCATGTTTCCAACAACAGTGTCGCGGCGGATGTGCTGCCTGACCTGATACGGCAGGTGTACCAGGCGCTGGCCAATGTCAGCCGTCCGGTCGAGGAACCCGAGAAGCTCCAGCCTGCCGTGCCCATCAAGCGTTCGGTGTTTCCTGACTACATTGTCTGCCTGGAAGATGGCAAAAAGCTCAAGATGCTCAAGCGCCACCTGCAGAGCGCCTATGGCATGACGCCGGAACAGTACCGTGAGCGCTGGGGCCTGCCCGCGGAATATCCCATGGTCGCCCCCAATTACGCCGAACGCCGCTCCAGCCTTGCGCGTGAGATCGGGCTGGGCCGCAAGATCACCGCCGCGTCTGCCGGCATGACCGCCAGCGGGGGGGATGCGCCCGCCCGGCCGGGCCGCCGCCGCAAGGCCTGATGGCCCGCATGCCCTGAATCCTGCCTTCGGTGTTTACGGTATCCATGATATTGCACCCCCATGGATACTGACCCAGACATATGCCTGCGCGCCACGTCGCTCCACCGCCGCCTGCTGTTATGGCGGGGTGGGGCCGTGGCTTTTTTTGTCCTTGCCTGCATCGTGGCCTTCGGGCGTGCGTCCGGGGGGGTGGACGGGCCATCAGGCGCCGCATCTGGTGCATCTGAAGGTGCAGGGGGTCATTGGCGCCGATGAGCACGAGAATGTCGAGGCCCTGAACCGGGCGCGCGATGACGCGGCGGTCCGGGGGCTGCTGCTGGAAGTGAACAGCCCCGGCGGCGCCGTAACGGGGGGCGAGGTGCTGCATGATGCCGTTGCCGCCTTTGCGCGGCGCAAGCCGGTGGTCGTGTCCATGGGCAGTGTCGCGGCCTCGGCGGGGTACATGGTGTCAACGCCGGCCAGCCGCATCTTTGCCAATCGCTCGACCCTGACCGGCTCCATCGGGGTGATTCTGGAATCGCCCGATGTCTCCCCCCTGCTGGACCGGGTGGGGGTGCGGGTGGACCAGCTTGTCTCCGGCCCGATGAAGGGACAGCCTTCCGTCGTGAAGCCCCTATCCCCCGAAGGGCGCGCGATGCTGCAGGGGGTTGTGTCCGATCTGTACGATTTTTTCGTCACTGTCGTTGCACAGGACCGCCACATGCCCGCCGGGCGCGTGCGGGAGTTGGCCGATGGCCGTCCCTTTACCGGCCAGCAGGCCCTGCCGCTTGGCCTGGTGGATGAGATCGGCAATATGGACGACGCGCGTAAATGGTTGGTCAAGAAGACGATTCTGCCCGATGATGCGAAGGTGACCGATATCGGTCCCGCCGCCACGCGTACCCGGTGGCAGCGTCTGCTCTCGGGCATTCTCTCTGTTGTGCCGGGTGCGGAATTCGTGCTGAAGGAAAGCAGTGCGCTTGACGGAGCCGTTGCGATCTGGAAACTTTAATTTCTTGTTTAAACAGGGGAACAGGATGACCAGGTCGGAACTGATTGCTGAACTTGCCGCTGCCCGTCCCCATCTTCCGGTCCGGGAAGTGGAACGTATTGTCCAGGTCATTTTTGCTGAAGTCAGCAATGCCCTGATGCGGGGGGACCGGGTGGAACTGCGGGGCTTTGGCGCGTTTACCGTCAAGAAGCGCGATGCGCGCACCGGGCGCAACCCCCGCACGGGGGAGACCGTCTCGGTTGATGAAAAGGTCGTACCGTTCTTCAAGGCAGGCAAGGAACTGCGTGAGCGCGTCAATCGCGCCCATGGCACGAAGGAATAACCATCCGCCTGCCACGCATGGCCCGCCATGCATTATCCCGGTTCAATCAGGGCCAGGATATGGGCCGCGCCGGCCGCCACGGCCGGAACCGGACGCGGGGCGGGCCGGGCGGGGCCTAGTGGCGGGCGTTGATTTCCGCTAGCAGGAAGTCGCGGAAGACAGCCACGCGCTTGGACGTGCGCAGTTCTTCGGGATAGACGAAATAGGCATCCACCGTGGGCAGCGGCACTTCGGGCAGGATCTTGACCAGGTTGGGATAATGTGACGCCGCGTAAAGCGGAATCGACCCGATCCCGATCCCGGCCGCGATTGCCCCCGCCATGGCCGCCAGGCTGTTGACTTCCAGCCGCGCCTGACGCCGCTCATCCGACGGCACGCCGGTTTCCGCCAGCCAGTTGATATGCGGCACCGGCGGGTGATAGCCGCCGAACAGCACCAGCTTGTGGGCGTTCAGTTCCTCAAGCGTGCGGGGGGTGCCGTAATCATTCAGATACGACTGTGAGGCATAGATCGGCAGCGGGAAATCGGCCAGATGGCGCTGGATCAGGTCCGGCTGGCGGGGCGGATGCATGCGCACGGCCACGTCCGCCTCCCGCATGCCCAGATCCAGGTCGTTATCTTCCAGGATCAGGGTGATCGAAATGTCTGGATTGGTTTCCATGAACCGGTGCAGCCGTGGCGTGAGCCAGCAGGTGCCAAAGCCGGTTGTTGTGGTAACCCGTAGCCGTCCGGCCGCCTTTTCCTTGCTTTCCGTCAGCAGGGAACTGGGTCATGGCCAGCTTGGAGAAGACTTCCCGAACCGTCTGGTTCAGTGTCTCCCCCTGTTCGGTCAGGATCAGCCCCCGGGCATGCCGGTGGAAGAGGGGAACCTGCAGTGCCTCTTCCAGGGCTGAAATCTGCCGCGATACCGCAGACTGGCTCAGGTTAAGCACGTCGCCGGCATGGGTGAAGGACCCAGCCTCGGCTACAGCATGAAATATCCGGAGTTTATCCCAGTCCACGCGTTGACTCCGCTTTGCTATCTAAATAAGGGCGCGCCAGATGTTATGACACTATTCGTTGTGGTGAAGGAAATAACGGTGCAGGTCAAGGACTCTTACTGGTCCATTACGGCGTTGCGGCAAGAAAACGCTCGGCCTCCAGCGCCGCCATGCAGCCCGTCCCGGCCGCGGTTACCGCCTGGCGGAATATCTTGTCCTGCACGTCTCCTGCGGCAAAGACGCCTGGCACCGAGGTGCGCGTGCTACCCGGTGCCGTAATGATGTAACCGTCTGTATCGATCTCCACCACATCACGGAAAATTGTGGTGGTGGGGGCATGTCCGATGGCAACGAACACGCCATCCACGGCGATATCACGGGTTGCGCCCGTTTTCGTGTCGCGCAGTTCCAGCCCGGTTACGACCGGGGGCGTGCCACTGCCCGTTATGCGCTCTACCGCGCTGTTCCATATGACGGAAACCTTGGGATTGGCGTGCAGCCGGTCCTGCAGGATCTTTTCCGCCCGCAGGCTGTCACGGCGGTGGATCAGGGTGACGTGGCTGGCGTGATGGGTCAGGTAGAGCGCTTCCTCCACCGCCGTGTTGCCGCCGCCAATCACGGCGACATGCTTGCCACGATAGAAAAAGCCATCGCATGTGGCGCAGGCCGAAACGCCGGAACCCTGGAATTCCTTCTCCCCCGGAACGCCCAGCCATTTTGCCTGCGCGCCGGTGGCGATCACCACGCTGCGAGCTTCGTACAGCATGCCGGAATCGCCGGTGGCGTAAAAGCGGCCCGTGCCGTCCCTGCGGCTGAAATCACAGGACACGATTATGTCATCCATCAGCCGCGTGCCGACATTGCCCGCCTGTTCGGCCATCTGCATCATCAGGTCCGGCCCCTGGATGCCCTTGCCAAAGCCGGGGTAGTTCTCGACATCGGTCGTGATCATGAGCTGGCCGCCGGGCTGGAGTCCGGCCACGAGCACGGGCGAGAGGTTGGCGCGCGCGGCATAGATGGCGGCGGTGTAGCCTGCGGGGCCGGCACCGATGACAAGCAGGTCGGTAGAACAGGTCTGGGGCATGAGATCCTAAAAACCCTATGGTCGGAATTTCCTTTGGTATGGTCGTCCACTGGCGTCCGTGCAAGGGTTGGAGTAGGTAGGGCTGGATTATTGTGGCGCGGAAAGACCCGTTTCGCGCCTTTATCGAGAGATGGAACACGTATGGCGGAACGGATGGCTGATCTTGATGCGATTGACCGTCGGATTGTGGCCGAGCTTCAGCTGGACGGACGCATGACGAACGTGGAGCTGGCCCGGCGCGTGGGTATTTCGGCCCCGCCCTGCCTGCGCCGCATGCGCCGGCTGGAGGAAGACCATGTGATCCGTGGCTACCACGCCGATACGGATGGGGCGCGGCTGGGCTGGTCGATCACGCTGTTTGCCCTGATCGGGCTGGACAGCCAGAAGGAGACCGTGCTCTCCGCCTTCGAGACCCAGGTCTCGGCCTGGCCGGAGGTGCGTGAATGCCACATGATCCGGGGCGGGGGCGATTTCCTGGTCCGGCTGGTGGCGCGCGACGCAACCCATGAGAACCTGCTGACCCGCCAGTTGACGGAAGCCCCGCACGTCGTGCGCGTGCAGACGCTGCAGACCATCCGCACCAGTCTCAACCGCCCCGGCGTGCCTGTGTGAGTGCCGGATACAGCCCGAGCCGGTGGCTGTATCCGCTTGGACTGCTGGCCTGTGTGCGGCTGGTTGTGGCGGGGTGGCTGCCACTCTCGCCCGATGAAGCCTATTACCGTGTCTGGGCCCTGGCCCCGGCTGCCAGCTACCTGGACCATCCGCCCATGGTGGCCGTGTGGCTCCGGCTGGGCCTGCTGCTGGCGGGTGACAGCCCGCTTGGCGCGCGGCTGGTGGGGGTGCTGGCCGGGTGTGGCCTGTCCTTTTTCATAATCCGTGCGGCGCGTGACCTTGTGCCCGATGGCGGACGGGAACGGGGCTGGCGGGCGGCCCTGTTGCTGCAGGCGACTCTGGCGCTGGCAATTCAGTCAGTTGTCATAACACCGGACATGCCGGTGCTGTTTTTCGTGGCCATGCTGCTGTGGTGCATGGGGCGCATCGTGGCGGGGGCAGGGACATGGTGGTGGGGACTGGCCGGTCTGGCTGCGGGACTGGCCTTTGACAGCAAATACACCGCCATCCTGCCCGTGGCGGGAATCGGGCTGTGGCTGGGCCTGCAGGCGCTATGGGGCCGGTGGGCATGGGTGCGCGGGCAGGCGGCCGGCGTGGCGGGCGCGCTGGGGCTGGTGGCGCTGGTCGTGGCGCCGGTGGTGTGGTGGAACGCACGGCATGACTGGGCCAGCTTTGCCCGGCAGGGTGGCCGGACAGCGGACTGGCATCCCGCGCGCGCGTTCCAGTACCTGACGGAACTGCTGGGGGGGCAGCTGGGGTTGATGACACCGGGTGTGGCCCTTTTTTTCGCGGGGGGGATGACATGCCTGCTGCGCCGCGCCCGCCGGCATGATCCGGGTGCGATGCTGCTGGCGTGCATGACCTGCGTGCCTGCCTGTGTGTTCGTGCAGCATGCGCTGGGGGACCGGGTGCAGGCCAACTGGCCACTGGTCATCTATCCCCTGCTGGCCGTGGGTACGGCGGTGCTGGGCTGGCGGTGGGGGCGCTGGGCCGTGGGCGGTGGCATGGCGATGGGGGCCATGGTGTATGCGCAGGCCCTGTTCGCGCTGCTGCCGTTATCCGCCCATACGGATGTGGCGCTGCGGCAGATGGCGGGATGGCGGGATCTGGCCGCCCGGATCAATGACGTAGCCCGACCGGGCGAATTCATTGCCGCATGTGATTACGGCACGGCGGCGGAACTGGCCAGTGTCATGCCCGGCCGGGTGGTGGTGGGCATGGAACCACGCTGGGCGCTGTTCAGCCTGCCCCATGGTGTGGCGGGGGATGGGGTGATGGTGTGCAACCCGCGCCGTGAATTCGAGCGGGCGGACTTTACCCTTGTGCAGCCCCTGGGCGTGGTGATGCGGGGCCGCCATGGCCGGGTGGCGGAACCGGTCGGCCTTTACCGGGTACACATGCGCGAAGACCTGCCTGCCGCCCGCGTGCAGTCCATCGCTCGGTTGCCGGTTCCCCCGCAATCGTAAGAAAGTTTTTGGCGAAGCTTTTTTAAAAAAGCTTCGAAGGATGACCCCCTTTTTGAAAAAAAGGGGCACCCAAAAACTTTTATTATTTGAAAACGGTTCTCAGTTCGGCACAGGCACCGCCTGGCGCACCTGTTCCAGCAGGGCTTTCATGCGGAAGGGTTTTTCCAGCAGGGGCAGGGGGGCGTAACTTGCCAGCCGGTCCGGGTCGCCGCTCATGGCAATGACCTGACTGCCCCGTGCGCGCGCCGCCTGGATGAAGGCATCGGGTTCCCCATCGGGCAGGGTCAGGTCAACCAGCGCAAGCGTGTAGGCAGTGGTTTCGATGCGGTGCATGGCATCCGCCACGCTGGGGCTGATGGTGGCGGCAATGCCCTGGGTTTCCAGCATGGTTGCCACCAGTTCGGCTATCGTGGCCTCGTCCTCGACAATCAGGGCGGAAATCTGGGTCATGACAGGATGCTTTCGGGCCGCTGTGCGGTGATGGTGTTTTCAGGCATGCGGGTCTGCTGCGCGACGGGCCACGGGGCAATCCCGCGCGGGGAAAGGGCCAGCGCCCCCAGTTCGGGCAGGCCGGGGCTGAAGGCCGCCGGACTGGCATGGACCTGGGCCATGTCAAACCAGCCCACATCGCAGGCATCATCGCCTGCCCGTATGGCGGTCCAGCCGTTATCGTGGCATTTCACCGCGACAATCAGGTAGTGGAAGCGGATCTGTCCATGCCCATCGCGGTCAATCAGGTCAAAGGCGGTCAGCGTGCCTTCGGCGTGGGTTTCAAAGCCGGTTTCCTCCCGCAGTTCGCGCGCGGCCGCGGCCAGATAGCTTTCACCATGTTCGATGCGGCCGCCAGGAAAGCCCCACAGCCCCTGATCGGGCGGATTGCGCCTGCGCACCAGCAGCATGCGTCCGTCGCGCACCACAATGGACAGGACCGCCCCGGCAAGTGTCGTTCTGTCAGACATACAGGGAATATAGAGGATCAGGCCCGCGCATCCATGCCAATGTCAGACCGGCCTGTTCCCGATTGCGTGAACGCCCTGTCCACGCGGGGGGCGGCCTAGCGTTTCAGCACGATATGGGCACGGCAGCGCGGGGTGCCGTAGGTGCCGACTATGGTCCTGCCTTCCGGGTGGGCTTCGAACACCATGGGAAAGGGCGCGCCGGAGGGCTGCTGGATCAGCGCTTCGGCATGGTAGTGGGCATAGCCCTTTTCCGGCACGCCGGTCAGCAGGATCGAGCCGTCGGCGGGGGTGAAGGTGATGTGCCTGGTCTCGATCTGGAAGGTGGAGGTGTCGCGGGTTTCATCATCACAGCTGCCCCGGTCGGCAACAAGCCGGCCGGTCCATAGTCCCAGCGGGCTTTCGGCCATGGCCGGAAACGGCAGGGCGCACAGGCAGGCAAGCAGGGCAAGGAAGGCAGGCGCTGGCAGCGCGGAATGGCGCGTCGTCATGGAACAACCCCGGGGTCCGGTTTTATGTGGGCAGGGGCACGGGGCGGCCTGCCGTGATGCCGTATATTGTGCTATCCGGGCACGAAAGACTATCCCGCCCTTGCACTCTGTTGCCAGATCATGCTGGAAGCCTAGCCTATCGATAATGCCGCGACCGAAAGACACATGATGACCGATACCGTGAAGACCGCCGCCCCCCCCCCGGCAGCCCTTGATGAAGCCCTGCACGAGGATCGGATCCTGATCCTGGATTTTGGCAGCCAGGTCACGCAGCTGATTGCCCGCCGCGTGCGCGAAAGTGGGGTGTATTGCGAAATCTGGCCGTATTCTGCCACTGCGGAAAAGATTCGGGCCTTCGCGCCGAAGGGGATCATCCTGTCCGGCAGCCCGGCCAGCGTGCTGGATGCGAATGCCCCCACCATCCCCGATGTGGTCTTTGCGCTGAATGTGCCGGTACTGGGCATCTGTTACGGCCAGCAGGCCATGTGCCGCCAGCTTGGCGGGGCGGTTGAATCGTCCGAACACCGCGAATTCGGTCGCGCGCATATCGATATCGTCAAGGACTGTGCCCTGTTCCGTGGCACATGGGCACGCGGCGGGCGCGAACAGGTCTGGATGAGCCATGGCGACCGCGTGACAAAACTGCCGCCGGGTTTCCAGGCCGTGGCCGTAAGCGAAGGCGCGCCGTACGCGATCATCGCCGATGAAGGCCGCCGGCTGTACGGCATGCAGTTCCACCCCGAAGTGGTGCATACCCCCCACGGTGCGGCCCTGCTGCGCAACTTTACCCATGATGTGGCGGGCTGCCGGGGCACATGGACCATGGCGGGCTTCCGGGATATGGAAATCGCCCGCATCCGCCAGCAGGTGGGCAAGGGGCGGGTGATCTGCGGCCTGTCGGGCGGTGTGGATTCATCGGTTGCCGCCGTGCTGATCCATCAGGCGATTGGCGACCAGCTGACCTGCATCTTTGTCGATCCCGGCATCCTGCGCGCGGGTGAGGCGGATGAGGTGATCCGTACCTTCCGTGACCGCTTCAACATCCATCTGATTCACCGTGATGCGTCCGATTTGTTCCTGAATGCGCTGGAAGGGGTGAGCGACCCCGAAATCAAGCGCAAGACCATTGGCCGCCTGTTCATTGAGGTGTTCGAGGAAGAAGCGGCCAAGCTGGGGGGGGCCGACTTCCTGGCGCAGGGCACGCTGTACCCCGATGTGATCGAGAGCGTCAGCTTTACCGGTGGCCCGTCGGTGACCATCAAGTCGCACCACAACGTGGGTGGCCTGCCGGAACGGATGAAGATGCAGCTGGTCGAGCCGCTGCGCGAACTGTTCAAGGATGAAGTGCGCGAACTGGGCCGCGAGATGGATATTCCCGAAGCCATTGTCGGGCGCCATCCGTTCCCCGGTCCGGGGCTGGCCATCCGCATTCCCGGTGCCATCACGCGTGAAAAGCTGGCCCTGCTGCGGCGCGTGGATGCCATCTTCCTGGAGGAAATCCGTTCGGCCGGGTTGTACGATGCCATCTGGCAGGCCTTTGCCGTGCTGTTGCCCGTGCGCACCGTGGGCGTGATGGGGGATGGCCGTACCTATGATTATGCCTGCGCCCTGCGCGCCGTTACCAGTACGGATGGCATGACGGCGGATATCTACCCGTTTGACATGTCATTCCTTAACCGCGTGGCAGGACGGATTGTTAATGAAGTGCGGGGAGTGAACCGTGTAACCTATGATATTACTTCCAAGCCGCCTGGCACGATTGAGTGGGAATGATTCACAAGGGGTCCTGAAGTATCCCATTCCCTCCCCGAACCCTACCTAACATATTGAAATAAAAAGTTAATGTCGTCGTCTGCTATTGCAGACTATCGATGTGCACAGGTTGGTTTTGACGGTATGCGTGACGGACCTCGTCAGGCTTGCCAGTCGGGAATTGTGTGAATACCGTCATGGGCAGATGGGCCTGTGACGGTATTTTTTTTACAATAAGTCTTTGTAAACAGATGCTTTTTCTCCGAAACAGCCCACCAAAATCCCTTGACGGTATTTTCGGGTCGGAGGCGGTGCAATGCTTACGGATGCTGCAATTAGATCGTTGAAACCAAAAGGAAAAAAATACAAGGTCGCGGACCGCGACGGGATGTATGTCCTCGTCACGGAAAAAGGCGTGGTGTCCTTTCGAATGGACTACCGTCTGAATGGACGGCGCGAGACCGTGTGTTTGGGGAAATACGGTCCAGGGGGACTATCGCTCGCGCGTGCACGGGAGAAGTGTATTGATGCGAGACGCGCTCTTGCGGAAGGAATTTCTCCGGCGATCGAGAAGCAGCGCAACAAGCGGCGCCTCAAGGAGGCCAGAAGCTTTGGCAAGCTGGGAGAGAAATGGCTGCAGGCTGCAGCAATGGCCGATAGCACCCGGGCCATGCGTCGCGCAATTTTCGAACGGGAACTGCTTCCTGTCTGGAGCAATCGTCTTCTGACCGAGATCACGCCAAATGATCTCAGGACGCATTGTGCAGCGATAGTCGATCGCGGTGCGCCGGCGACGGCGATACACGTTCGGGATATTGTAAAGCAGATCTACAACTTTGGTATTTTGCACGGAGAGAAGGTTGCCAATCCTGCCGACGAGGTCGGACCATCATCGATCGCGACCTTCGTTCCCAAGGACCGTGCACTTTCTCCCGCTGAAATTCGGGTGTTGTTCCGGGTGATAGAAAACGTACCGACGTTGCCGACCATCCGCCTGGGAATGCGGTTCTTTTTACTGTCCATGGTCAGGAAAAGCGAATTGCAGGACGCTGTCTGGGATGAAGTTGATTTCGAGAATGCTGTCTGGACAATTCCTAAAGAACGCATGAAGCGTTCAAAGGCACATAATGTGTATCTTTCTCATCAGATGTTGGACATATTGATCGCATTGAAAACGTGTGCAGGAAATTCGCGTTACCTACTACCGTCTCGCTATGATGCAGACGCGCCGATGTCCCGCGCGACATTCAATCGCGTGACCTATTCGGTCGTCGATCAGGCCAAAAAGGATGGGCTGTCGTTGGAAGCTTTTACGGTCCACGACCTGCGTCGCACCGGATCAACGCTTCTGAATGAATTGGGCTTCAATAGCGACTGGATTGAGAAATGTCTTGCTCATGAAGACGGGCGTTCCTCGCGGGGCGTCTATAATAAAGCAGAATACGAGCTACAACGGCGTCATATGATGCAGGAGTGGTCGAACACTGTGGATGCCTGGATCGCAGGTAAGAAATACGTGCCCAACCTGGTGTCACCATCTATGCCGTTGTTCGAGCCGGATCCTGCCCTTTGATCGGGCGCGTTCGCCTCTGCCTTACGTCGGGACCTCTTGCCGGCATACTTGGTTTTGAACGCCGTTCTTCCAACCATGCTTCCACTTCGGCCAGGTCCCACACGACACAGCGTGGCGAAAGACAGAAGCGGCGCGGGAATGCACCGCGTTGTTCCATTTCGTAAATTGTGCTGTCGGCCAGTGGCACCATTTCACGCAGTTGGCGCCGACGGATTGATTTCCGGGGAGACAATATGGCTCTGGCGTGCATTGATCTAACCTTTCCTATTGGCGCTAATAATAAGAGCCAATAGGTATCATTGTGCGGAAGTGTATTTTCTATCGTAGGAACAAACGGGATAGAAACGGATAAAAATAGGATAGGGGCAGCAGTTTATACAGGATCTGGATGCCTGTACAGCATAAGGTCAGTCTGTGAAGAGACAGTTCTCAATGCGTATGCCCTGTTGCATGATTGGCGGATCGTCAGAATACGCCTTGGTTCAAGACGTGGACCTTGGCGACTTATGTTCCCGAAAGCAGACGTCAGATCGTAACCTGTCTGCGTAACAGGGCAGAGATCCATGCGCTTGTGCAGGATGATCATGTCGCTGGAACCTATCGTTGGCGTCCTGCACTGGCGGCGGGACGGATCGACATGATCGACCATGGCCTCCAGTCCGTGTCCTGAAACCGTCGCCGGAGAACATGTGGAAGTGCGCAATATTGCCCTGACTTCCATGGAGATGAACGTCCATCGCGTCTAGCCATTGCTCGCATGGTTGGTCCATGCGTAACGCGACGTGGGCGTGTGGTGGCTGCCCGACCCAAGGATGCTGCGACCATGCACCCGGTACGTAACGCGGCAGGAGGATATTGAAAACCCGTTGACAGACTCTGCTTTCGAAGGCTTTGATTAAAACAGCTAGTCCGGTCTTTGCGGACCGTACTTTCGTATGCGTTAACGTGAAACAACGCACAGAAACTGACAGCAGCATGCTGGCAGCCTGTGCGTCTGTGTATCCACAGTCACCGGTCTGTCGGCATGACAGGGATACACAATGATGAAGCTTTTCCAGTCCTTTTCAAATCGTGATGATGCCCCAGAGATTCGCCGTGTGCGGCATAATCTGGTCAGGCGTCGCCTTGAAGTCCGCGCTGTTGAGCGCCTGACCCCGCACATGATCCGTATCACGCTGGGTGGCCCCGAACTGGCCGGGTTCACCAGCCCATCCCCGGATGATCATATCAAGATATTCGTGCCCGGCCCGGATGACGCACCAACCCGTCGCGATTACACGCCGCGCCGTTACGACCCACAGAACGGTACGCTGCTTCTGGATTTCGTCAATCACCATGGTGGCCCGGCGGCGGCCTGGGCGCGGGCCGCCAAACTGGGTGACCGACTGGAGATCGGTGGTCCACGCGGGTCGCAGATCATTTCCGGCCCGATTGATCACTGGCTTCTGATCGGTGACGAAACGGCGTTGCCTGGATCGGACGACGGGTTGAGGCGCTTCCTGCCCGGACGTCCGTTACGAGCGTGGTTGCCGTGCCGGGGGCGGAAGACGAGCAGATCTTTACCACGGCCGCACACCATGCTGCCCATTGGGTCCATCGCTCCATGGAGCAAGCGGATGACGCTGCCGGCATTCTTGCTGTCCTGAAAAATCTGGAAATTCCGGACCGTACTTTTGTCTGGGTCGGTGCCGAGGCCCGCGTGGCGAAAGCCGTGCGCCAGTATCTTCTCGATGAACGCAGGATTCCGGCACAGTGGGTCAAGGCATCCGGCTACTGGGTGAAGGGCCAGGCCGATGCGTCGGTCAAGGATTTCGGGGACGCGCGCTGAACGATAAGGGGCATGGGTGTCAGGACCATGATGCGGCGCCTCCCTTACAAATTTATACATTCATTCAGCGAGACATGACCTACGTTTGGTTCATGAACCGAAGAAGGCCGAACAGGACATTTTGCCTGATATGAAAAACATACTTCTGACCCTGACCGTTCTCCTTGCGGTCATGGGGGCAGGGGCAGGATTGCTGCCTGCCACTCCTGCACAAGCAGCGGATATGGCTTCGCTGCCGGTGGTCGCTCCCGCCATATCGTGCGATGTGCTGGGCCATATCGATCTTGCGCCCGCCGTCGGCGCTGCAGTCCATGGCCAGAAGGCTGCCGTGCTTCAGACGCCGAAGGGGAAATTCTGCAAGGTCACGGGACAGGTCGCGCCTGCGATTTCCTTTGAGGTCGATCTGCCCATGGAGCACTGGACCCAGCGCTTCCTGCTGGGTGGGTGTGGTGGCCTGTGCGGCATGACGCGTGTGGGCATCAGTAATGCCGGGGCCTGCGCGCCCGCCCTGAATGGCGAATTCGTCATGGCGGGTGATGACATGGGCCATACCGGCTCCATGATGGGACTGGCGCAGGGCGAGTTTGGTAAAGACCCACAAAAGCGCATTGACTTCGCCTATCGCGCGAACCATGTCACCACGCTGGCGGCCAAGGCCCTGACGGCGGCTTTCTACGGACAGGCTCCGAAATATTCCTATTTTGTCGGCTGTTCCGATGGTGGGCGCGAAGCATTGATGGAAGCCCAGCGTTTCCCCGATGATTTTGACGGCATTTCTGCCGGTGCCCCGGCCGCCCTGTTTACCGTGCAGAACTCTTTCTACCATGCGTGGAACGTGCGCGGGAACCAGCGTGCCGATGGCACCAGCATCCTGCTGCAAGGCCGCATGGGCGTGCTGCATGATGCCGTCATCCGCCATTGCGATACGCTTTCGGGCGTAAAGGACGGTATTCTCGAAGATCCCCGCACCTGCCATTTCGATCCTGCATGGGTGCGGTGTCCGGCTGGCCAGAGCGACACTTCGCACTGCCTGACGGCAGAGGAAACGCAGGCGGCTGTGCGTCTCTATACCGGGGCAACCGATGCATCCGGTCATCCCTACATCATCGGCGGCCCCCTGCCGGGATCGGAACTGCAATGGGCGCTGCCCGCGACCGCGCACGGAGAGTCCATGAGCAATGGCATTGCTGCTTCGGCCATTGCCTATGTCATTCCGGTTCAGGTGGATGAAAAGGCGGCTGACCTGACCCGCTTCCGCTTTAACGATGCGTCCTTCGCTTACATGAGCGAGCTGGCCCCGCTGTATAATGCCGAGAACACGGACCTTCATGCGTTTCACAAACGTGGTGGCCGTCTGATCCTGTGGCATGGCCTGGCGGACCAGTCGATCTCGCCCCTGAATACCATCGCCTATTATCAGGGCGTGCAGCGGGAAATGGGTGCGGAGCAGACTGACCAGTTCATGCGCTTCTATCTGCTGCCCGGTGTGGGCCATTGCGGCAATGGCGAGGGCTTTCCGCAGGTCGATTTCCTCTCGCCGCTGATGGGCTGGACTGAAACCGACACCGTGCCCGCCGTCATCCGTACCGAGCGGACAGCGCAGGGCAGGGAACCGATGGGACCACCGCCCGGCAGCCATGACAGGCGCCCGGCGGACGGGCAGATCCACATGGCCCCCATGCCCAGCCAGCCTTATGCGCAGCCGAATGCCACGGCGACGGCCAGCCGTCCGGTCTATCCCTATCCGTATATTGCCCGGTATACCGGGGCAGGGGACGTGAATGATGCCCGGAATTATCGCCCTGTGAAATCGTCTGTGTCCCTGCCGATGACATTTACAAGTCACGCCACGCCGCTTATCGGCCCGGATAACCAGAAGCAGTATGGCGTCCGGGACGACAGGCTTGTGGCGGAAAGCGCGAAGTAACAGGCATTGCGCCGCCCGGCATCAGATGTCGGGCGGACGACCGGGCTGTTCAGACTTCACGGTTATATGGGTTCCGGCGCACTACCCTCGCCCGGTAGGATGATGGAGCAGGGGGCAGCGATCACGCCCTCCACCGGCCCAGGTAGATGTCTACCCGTATGTCGACGGCATGAATTGCGGCCTGTCCGCTGTGTCTTAACTGGACAGGCCGCAATCGCCCTCATTGCAGACATTCTGCCACATTGCTGCATTGCCCGAAGCAGATATCAGGGAGCATGGCGCGCTCAGAGCGCGCATACGTAATGATGCTTGATGCCTACACAGGAACAAATTAGAAACATTTGAAGCTACGATAACATTCGGGAAAGACAAACAGCATGCGGTCATTACAATCTGCTTCTGGCCGTTTGCCTTCTTTGTCTGTTGATTTTCACTGAGAACTGACCCGGGTAGGGCGGAAATTTTCATCGAGATTTCATATCCGCAGAGTTCTGCGAAAAATCAATCAAACCGCTTTCTGATTCAGGCTCTGAGACCAAGTCCATAGTCCCGACAGAAGAGGAATTATATGAAGAATGTAGTGAATTTTCGATGGCAGGAATACATGAATGCCTACAAAAAAACGTGATGAAAGTCAAAAAGCGTTAACACAAGTTGAATACCATGTGAATACCATGCTGTCTCGATGGGATGTGGAAGACCAATATATTGCTCAGGCAAAAAGTCATTTTGCAATAGATAAGCAGGAATTTATTAATTATCGTGAGGCGCACTGTCTCTTTGTAAAATCTTTGGGTGCTAGTGGAATTGGTAATGCATTGGAAATAAGAGAATATGCGTGTATTGCCGAATTGAATTATAGGAGAATTGCACAATTGCGGGAAGCTGTTTCTCAGTTCCAGCTTAAATAACCCGCCTCTTTGGTGAAAATAAGATCCTCTTTCATGTTTTCTGCTACTGCTGAGAGAAAGGCGAAAATCGCCAGACGGAGTAAGGAAACTGGTTTGTCATTTAAGATTATGCTGTGACGGTGAGTATGCGAAGTGGTGACAGTATCTAACATAGGAATCGAGCCTCAAATAGCTTACTCACTATCCCGATAGTCCCTGAAATCTCAAAATTTTTTCCCTTTAATTTCTGTTGTAAAATCAAAAGTGTAGCATTTTGCGGGATTGTTAACGGTTCCGTCCGACAAGGGAGATCACCAGTAAAGCGAGATATCGGGGGGACACGTTCTGCCGGGAAGGGCATGCCACCAGAACATCTCATACGGATGGTTCCTGCCGGGCAAACAGGTATGTGCGCAGGAATGTGCAGAATACGTCACTGATCACGGGAAGGCTGCGGCCTTTCCTGATTCCCAGCACCATCTGGCGTGTACTGTCACGGAATTCAGCCAGTGGAATGGCAACGAGTTCAGTGGAAAGCGGATGGCGTTTTTCATGGAATCCGATCTGGAAATACAGGCCGCTGTTGTTACGGGCAAAGCCTGCCATGACTTCATTCGAATTCGTCTGTAGCCCCACATTCAGCTCCGTGCCGGATGCAGCCAGGTAATGATCCAGCATCTGCCGCCCCCCCCACGTACTGTCGCCCAGCGCCACGCGATAGGCCGCGCAGTCCGGCAGGCGCAGGACCGTCCGTGATGCAAGGGGGTGATCGCGGTGCATGACCGCACATAGCTGCTGCCGTGTCCGGGCCAGTATGGTGAAGGCGGGGTCAGGGGGGGGATTGAAGGCGATGCCGCAATCCGTTTCGTCTTCCACCACGCTCCGCACCACATCGTCCGACCCGGCGATCGTGATATCGAAGGTCACGTCGGGATGGCTCTGCTGGAAATCGGCAATAAGCCGGGGCAGTTCCTCCGCCGCGATGGCGGAAATGGAGGACAGTCGGATCACACCCCGGCGCAGCCCCTTCAGGTCCTCGATGCGTGACAGCACGGCATTGTGTTCGGACAGGGCATGGCGGGCAAAATGCAGGTAGGCTTCACCCGCCGCAGTCAGCCTGACCCCGCGCGGCGTCCGTTCAAAAAGGGAGGTCCCCAGTTCGTGTTCCAGATCCAGGATGCGGCGGGTCAGGGCGGAAGAAACGATATGCAGTTTTTCCGCCGCCGCCCGGATGGAACCCGCACGGGCCACGGCATCCACGTATCTGAGCATGCGTGTAAAATCTAAGGCCATGGACCAGGCACCCCGGTTGCAGGTCTGTCAGTCCCCACGTCGCACGATAATGCTGAGCGGGCCACCCCCATCCGGTCCCTGATGTTCGGCCCCACCCGATACGAACAGCGCCGTCCGCCCCAGCGCGCCCGCCATCACACCCCCCACCAGCGCGCGGGCATGCCGTGATGAGGCGATATCGCTGTCATCCAGCATCGTATGCCGGGCGTTGCGGATCTGGCCGGAACGGGATGCTTCCGCCTTGGTCAGGAGTGTCACGACCCGCCGTGCCGGCTCCGGCGGCAGGGGACAGGTGGCGTGAATATCCACCTTCGCCAGCGCGCGGAGCAGTGCCGCCGCATCGATCGCATCGGCCATGACATCATGCGACGCCAGCAGGTCGCCACTCCAGTGCGGGCTGTTGCCCATGACAACCACCTGGTTTTCCATAAGCTCGACCCCGGCAGATGTGCTGGCGCGGCTGGAATACAGTCCGTAATCGCGGCAGACCACGCCATCATGCACGGTGTCTTCCCCTATTTCACCCAGCGCAACCGCCACGCCCAGCGCCGAAGCCCCGCGTGAATATCCCATCGAGTCCAGCGTGCTTGTGGTTGCGACGGTATGGCCATCACCAACCGCGCGGGCGATGCGTGACTTGGTCAGCAGCGGGCATTTGACCTGAACGTAATGCACATCATCCACATGGTCGATACCGGCATGGGCCATGGCTTCGCGCACGGCATGCGCGGTTTCGTTCACCTGTGGCATGCGCCCGATTTCATGCGGGGCGAAGGGGCGGGTCGTGGCCGTCCCGATGGCCAGGGCCTTCCTGTCCGGCCGGGGGGGCGTGCGGTCGGGATGTATTTCAAAGACGATCCAGTGTGGCGACAGCCCCCCTTCGGTTCCGCCGGACATGACGAATGCGGTCCTGCGTTCGATATCGCCCGCGTCCTGCCCGGTCAGGCCACCCAGAAATGCCTTGAACGTGTCGGTGGCGTAACCACGGGTAAAATCATTTACGCACCCGTTGCCTTCGGTCTTGCCCAGGATGGCTACAATATGGGCGGCGGAGACGCGGCCGTTTTCGATAGCGGCGCGCAGGCCCGAAATATCATTGGGCGCGCTGGCGGGAATACAGGTGACGCGGGCTTCCATTTTCATTTCCCTTGCATTTCCCCAGAGCATGAAACAGCGGCCTGTGTAGCGGCAAGCGGTGTTTCCAGCGCACGGTGGTGCCGTTTGGGCAGCGATGGCGGCCCCGACGCCCTGCGTATGGCGCCGGGCATGATGCCCATATGGCACCACGCCGCGCTGGAAAGAGCACTTGTGCCGGCCAGTAAACCTGCCGATCCTTCTGCTGACGTCATGGTCGCTCCGGACCTGGCAGGGCAAGGGAACCCCGTTCATGCCGCCTGCAATCTCTCCCGCTTCCATGGGGCCAGCGGACGTAACAGTGCGCGCCAACCCCTATGACTGGCCGTTTGACGGACGCTTGGGCGTGCATGACACGGCGCTGCTCGTCATCGACATGCAGACGGATTTCTGCGGGCCGGGGGGCTATGTTGACACGATGGGATATGACATCAGCCTGACCCGCGCGCCGATCGCGCCCATCGGCAGGGTCATGGACGCCATGCGGCAGGCCGGGTTCATGATCATCCACACGCGGGAGGGACATCGCCCGGACCTGTCCGACCTGCCGCGCAACAAGCTGTGGCGCTCGCGTCGGACTGGCGCGGGTATTGGCGATGCCGGGCCCGCCGGCAGGATACTGGTGCGGGGCGAACCGGGGTGGGAGATCATTCCCGAACTGGCCCCGCGACCGGGCGAAGTCATTATCGACAAGCCGGGAAAAGGGGCCTTCTACGCCACTGACCTTGATCTCGTGCTGCGGGGGCAGGGTATCCGCAACCTGATCCTGACCGGCATCACCACGGATGTATGCGTTCATACCACCATGCGGGAGGCGAATGACCGGGGTCTGGAATGCCTGATCCTGTCAGACTGCTGTGGTGCGACCGACCGGGGCAACCATGAAGCCGCACTTAAAATGGTCACCATGCAGGGCGGTGTATTCGGGGCGGTGGCATCCAGCGATGACCTGCTGGCCGCCCTTGAAAGCAGCCGGTCATCGGGGAGAAAAGCATGACCACGTCCCCTGCCGTGTTTTCCGGCCTGCTTGGTGGTGACCTGTCCGGGCTGGTTTTCACCCCCTTCCGCCCCGGCGTTGACATATGCCGCCTTGCGGACAATGCGGCCGGCGAGACCACGCTGGCCCTGTTGCGCTATGGAGCCGGGGCATCGGTTCCGCGCCACATGCACCCTGATACGGAGACGATTATCGTGCTGACCGGCGCGCAGAGCGACGAACGCGGCACCTACAGGGCGGGCGATGTTGTGGTGAACGCCCCCGGGTCCGCTCACCGTGTGTGGTCGGATAATGGCTGCCTGGTGCTTATTTCGTGGGGGAAGCCCGTAAGGATACTGGATGACGCACCCCACGGCGACGGATGCACGGGAGCAGCCGGCAATGGATGACACGTTCGGGATTCTGGATCTTGGCACGCTAAGACGCGCATACGATAGCGGTGTCACGCCCGCGCAGGTCATTGCGGTGGTGGAGCAGCGCATCGAGGCCGCGGGCGACCGGGCGATCTTTATTTCACGCGCCAGCCACGAGCAGCTGGCGGCCGCCATATCCGACCTGCTGGCGCGGGCGCCACGGGCGAATTCGCTACCGCTGTGGGGCGTGCCCTTCGCCATAAAGGACAATATCGATGCGGCCGGGTTCGCCACGACGGCGGCCTGTCCGGAATTCGCCTACCGGCCCGACGCCAGTGCAACGGTGGTCGCGCGCCTGGTCGCCGCCGGTGCCATACTGGTTGGCAAGACCAATCTGGATCAGTTCGCGACCGGCCTGAATGGTACCCGGTCGCCCTATGGCGCGCCACGATGTGTTTTTGATGAACGCTATATCTCGGGTGGGTCCTCTTCCGGGTCGGCCGTGGGGGTTGCGGCCGGACTGGTATCCTTCGCGCTGGGAACGGATACGGCGGGTTCCGGCCGGGTGCCCGCGGCGCTGAACAATATCGTCGGGATCAAGCCTTCGCCCGGCCGGGTGTCCAATACGGGTGTCGTACCGGCCTGCCGGACGCTGGATGTGGTGACCATATTCGCCCCGGGCGTAAGCGATGGCATTGAAATCAGGGCCGTGATGGAAGGGCGCGACCCAACCGACCCTTATTCCCGCGAACCGGGCGAAGTGGCCCTGCCGGACCGGCTTCGGCTGGGCATTCCGGCGGGCGATGAGCTGGCCTTTTTCGGGAATGAGGCGTTTCGCGGCCTGTTTGTCCGGGCGGTTGAACGCGCACGCATGCTGGGCGCGGAAATCGTGGAAATTGATTACCGCCCGTATCGCGAAGCCGCGGCGCTGCTCTATAACGGTCCATGGGTCGCGGAACGGCTGGTTGCAACGCGGGATATCCTGGCGGCCCGGCCCGATGCGGTGAACGGGGTGGTGCGTGATATCCTGCACAACGCCACCCGGCTTACGGCCGTGGATGTCTTTCAGGGGGAATACCGGCTCAAGGCCCTGCTGGCGGAAGCCGATCGCGAATGGGCCAGGGTCGATGCGCTGCTGCTGCCCACCACGCCATCCACCTATACGGTGGCGGATATGATGGACAACCCGATCGAACTTAACAGCCATCTGGGGTATTACACGAACTTCGCCAACTTCATGCGGTGCGCGGCGATTGCGGTTCCGGCGGGACGCACGGCCGCGGGCCTGTCATTTGGAATACAGATTGTCGGCCCCTGCGATAGCGATGCCGCCATCGCGCCATTCGCGGCGGCCATGCACCAGGCGGCGCGGTGCGGGGCCGGAACCGATGGTGCATACCACCCCGCATCAGTGCCCCTGCCCCTGGCCGGGGAAAGGCTGCGGATTGCCGTCGTGGGCGCGCATCTGCGGGGCATGCCCCTGAATGGGGAACTGACCGGGCGTGGTGGCCTTTTCATCCGCACGACCACGACCGCCCCCGGTTACAGGCTTTATGAACTGGCGGGCACGGTCCCCGCCAAACCCGGTCTGGTGCGCGATGACAATCATGACGGGGATGGCGTGGAGGTGGAAATCTGGTCCCTGTCCCCCGTGCAGTTCGCGGGGTTTGTCGCCAGTATTCCCCAGCCGCTGGGTATTGGCCGGATCAGCCTGGCGGACGGGAGCGAGGTATCCGGCTTCATATGCGAGCCTGCAGGACTGATCGGGGCGACAGACATAACCGTCTTTGGCGGGTGGAGACAATTCCGTCAGCAGGCAGAGGGAACCGGCCCGTCCTGATGGTCCGGATTATTCTCATCGCGTTGTGACAGGATCATGCCGCGGTGATCCCGGCGGCCGTCAGTTCCGGGGGCAGGCCCTTTACGGTAGGCCATGATGCGTTTCCGGTCCTTTATGAAGGACGGGAAGGGACGGACTGCCGGAGCCGGACGGCACCGGCATGTGTCCTGACATGCTGTCAGGGCGGCTGGCAGTCGTACTGATTTTTCAGTGCCAGACCCAACTCATCAATCCAGGACCCATTCATCAACCGGCCGGTTGGCCATGTCATGTGCCCTGTAGCCTTTTTTGCGTGTCCGCTCGCTGTCCGCGCTCCCGGCCGGAAACAGCTTGCGGGCATCTTCATAGGCAAACATCGCAGCCTTCGCGGCTTTCTGGCGTTCCTGTGCGGTTTTGTCGGGGTTCAAGGCTTTGGCCATCCAGGCATCGCCTTTACGCTCACATTCATTGGCAGGGATCATTATGGGGCCTTTTCTGACCGGGTTTCCTGTACGTAAAATACTCTAAATCATATGCCCGGGTCCAGTCACGGCGCGGCAACCGGCCTGCGCCCCGGAATGAGCCGCGTATGGACGATCCCCCGCGCTTTCCAGTCCTGCCCTGTGTGCCAGCCGCCGCACCAGGCGAAGCGGTGGTGCCGGGGGCAGGGCCTGCCCGTGACGTTCCCGTCGCCTCACGCATGCGGCAAGCGTTGCCGGGCATACCAGGCGGAACCGGCGTTCTGACCGGCCTTGCGGGACGGGACGCCACAGGCGCGTGCATGCGGCGTATCGTGGCGTCCTGACAAGGTTCCGGGAAACGCCCGGACGGGCATCTTCCGCTTCCGCGGAAGCAGGTCGGGATATTCGTCCCGGACCTTCAGTGTGTGGCGAAACTTTCGTCAAGCCAGGCGCGCATCATTTTTGATGACCAGCCGTCCGCCTGCGCATCATACCGGCACAGGCCCGATGCGGCCGTCGCTTCCTTTTCGGTAAAGCAGTGGACAGCATGGCCGATGGCAAGAAACTGCCACGGGGCGGGGCTTGCGCGCATCTCGGTCAGGAAGCCGTCGAACTGGGGGCTGGTCGTGGTGTCGTCCGCCCCGTTCATGGCGAGAACCCGCGCCCGGATCGCATGCGCCAGGGCGGGATCATCAGTCGAGAGATTGCCATGGAACGCGACCGCAGCGGCGATGTCCGCGCCGCTCCGGGCCAGATCAAGGACCGCCGCGCCGCCAAAGCAGTAGCCGATGGCGGCCAGGCGGGTCGTGTCGATCGGTGCCTGCGCGGCAAGGGACCTGAACCGCGCCAGGGCAAACGCGGCACGACGGCGCATCATGGGCCGGTCAGCCAGCAGCGGGGATACGGCGTCGCGTGCGCTGGCCGTGTCCTTCGGGCGGATCGTGGCGCCGTACATATCCGTCAGCAGGATCACATAACGCTGCCCCGCGATGCCTTCGGCCTTGCGGATGGCGTTCTCGTTGACGCCGAACCACGCGGGAACCATCAGAAGGCCCGGCCGCCGCGCGGCCGTCGCGTCGTCATAGACAAGGACGCTGTCATAGCGCGCGCCCTCGAATGTCCACGAAACCGGCCTGTCGACCATGCGCGCACTGGCGTGCCCGGCAACAAGAAACGGCAACGCGGCAATGACGGTATGGCGCAGGCGGACCATTGACGTTTTCCTTCCGGTCAGGGGAAAGGCGAGAGGGCGGTCAGATTACCGCATATGCCGCTCCGCTCCAGACCATGAGGGCGCGAAGCTGTCACGAAATCGGGATAACGGGCCAGAATGACCGTTTTCTTCTGTCCCGTTCCCGAAACCGGGGCCGGTGCTTACCCGCAACGGCCCTTCGTCGGGCTGACAGGCGGCGACCGCCGCATCCGAGGTGGAAAGACATTGCGGTATTGTCCCGGGGCGGACATGGTAACGGGCAACGGATCGATGGCGCCGGGTCCGGCCCGGCGTTGCACAGCCATGGAATGGCGTATGGACTGGCCTGGAATTTCAGGGAAAGCAGGGTAATGGGGAACGGGCAGGTGCTTTCCGTAAAAGAAAAGACGGCCTATGGCTGCGGGGACGCCGCCTCCAACATGATGTGGGGCATGACGTCATCCTACCTGATGTATTATTATACGGACATATATGGCCTGCCGCTGGCCGCCGTATCATGGATACTGCTGGTGGCCCGTGTTGTGGATGCCTTCTGTGACCCGGCCATAGGCTATGCTGTTGACCGTATCGGCGGGCTGGTCGTGCCGCGCCTGATCCGCTTCCTTGCCATTCCCTTCGGCATAACGGGTTTCCTGTGCTTTCTGGCCCTGCCGCTTTCACCCACGGGGAAAATCCTGTGGGCTGGCGCGACCTATATCGTGTTTGGCGCCATCTATTCGTGCATCAACACACCCTATGGCGCGCTGGCCGTCATGATGAGCCGCTCCGCCACGGGGCGCATCGGCCTTAACGCATTCCGCATGATGGGCTGTCAGGCCGGATCGCTGCTTGTGGCGCTGCTGACCATTCCCGCCATCACCTGGCTGGGTGGGGGCGACAGTGCGGCGCAGCACCGGTATGGCATGGCGGTCTATGTGCTGGCCCTGTCGGTTCTGGGTAGCGTGTTGTGGCTGTGCGTGGCGCGT
Source organism: Komagataeibacter rhaeticus (assembly GCF_011611525.1). NCBI lineage: Bacteria > Pseudomonadati > Pseudomonadota > Alphaproteobacteria > Acetobacterales > Acetobacteraceae > Komagataeibacter > Komagataeibacter rhaeticus. The sequence continues at coordinate 2,136,809 of NZ_CP050139.1, read as the reverse complement.
GGCTGCACCGTAAGGCATCCGCCGGTACCCGTCCGGCAGGCTTTTGTCGGCACGCTGCGCCATCTGCTGGGAAACCGGCGATGGGTGCTGAGCAATCTGCTCGCATCCTTCTATTTCGTGGGGCAGGCGGCCCTGTTCGGGTTTGCGCTGTATTACGCCCGCATCATCCTGGGCGGCACGGAGCAGCTGGGCGCCAATATCATTACCTTAATCACCGTGCTGCTGTTCGCGGGCGTGCCCGCGTGCCTGCCCCTTGCCAGACGTATGGGGACCGTCCGCAGCGGGGTGATATGCCTGATCGCGCAGGGCGTGGCCTATCTGGCAATGGCCGCTGCGGGTGCGTCCATGACGGGTTTTTTCCTGTCCGTAGCACTTCTGGCACTGGCGCAGGGTGTGATGTCCCCGCTGTATTACACCGTGCTGGCGGCAGCCGTGGACGATGGTGATCCGCGGACTTCGACCGGATCGGCTGGCCTGGCGTATTCGATCAACACATGGGTCACGAAGCTGGCGATGGGGCTGACCGGCTTCGTTCTGGCGCAGTTCCTCTCATGGGGGCACTATATTGAGGGCGGAATGACACAGCCACCGGATCTGCCGTCCTGGATCATGGGCGGATTTGTCTGGCTGCCGCTGGGGGCGGTCGGGATGCAGGTTCTCTGTCTTCTGGCATGGCGTGGCAGGGAATGAACATGCCGGTCGCATTCGAAACGATCTGGACCGTGATAGACCATTTTGTGTTCAAGAAAGGTCGCCCGCCCTTGCCGGGACGGGCAGGCCATAGAGTGTAACGAGATGCATTTCTGCCGATCGCTGTTTTTCCAGATTGTCGTGGCGAGCGTGCTGGGTGCCGGGCTGGGCATTGCGGCGCCTGACACGGCGGTCTCGCTCAGGGTCCTGAGCGACCTGTTCCTGAAGCTGATCGCCATGCTGATGGCCCCGCTTGTGTTCTGTGTGGTGGTGCAGGGCATTGCAGGGGCCGGCAGCCTGCGCACGGTCGGGCGGATCGGCCTGAAGGCCCTGTTCTATTTTGAGGCCGTAACCAGCGTTGCCCTGTTCCTTGGCGTGCTGGCGGCGATGATATGCCAGCCGGGCGCGGGCCTGCATGTCGGTGCGGATGCGCAGGCCCCGGGGCCTGACGGCACGTTCGGTGAAAATGCCGCCGCCCTGCGCCATGACGGACCTGCCGGCTTCATGCTGCATCTTGTGCCCGCCAGTCCGCTCGGCGCGTTCGTGCAGAATGACGTGCTGCAGGTCCTGGTGTTCGCCATCCTGTTCGGCTGCGGGCTGTCCATGGCGGGGGCGCAGGGAAAACCGGCGGCGGCACTGGTCAACGCCATTGCCGCCGTGCTGTTCCGCATCATGGGCATGGTCATCCGGGTGGCCCCGGTCGGGGTGCTGGGGGCCATTGCCTATACGGTCGGTCATTTCGGCATACGGTCGCTGGGGCAGCTTGGGGTCTTTGTCGGGCTGTATTTCGTGCTGGTCGGCCTGTTTGTCCTGCTCGGGCTTGGTCTCCTGCTGCGCCTGTGCGGGGTGGGGATCTTTTCCTTCATGTGGTACCTGCGCGCGGAACTGGCGGTTGTGCTGGCCACCACGTCGTCCGATGCGGTGCTGCCGCAGATCATGGAAAAACTTGCCGCCATCGGCATCCCGCGTGAGGTCGTGGGGCTGGTCATCCCGGCGGGGTATTCCTTCAATCTCGATGCGCTGTCCATCTATCTGGGGCTGGCGGTACCGTTCCTGGCCCAGGCGTCGGGCGTTCACCTGACGGGGACGCAGCTCTTCCTGGTCATGGGCACCGCCCTTGTTACCTCCAAGGGGGGGCATGGCGTGCCCGGGGTTGCGATTGTCATTCTGGCCGCGACACTGGCGGTCGTGCCGGAAATTCCCCCTGCGGGGCTGGTTCTGCTGGTTGCGGTGGACTGGTTCATCGGGATTGCCCGCGCGCTGGGCAATGTCATGGGCAACTGTGTCGCAACCATTGTGGTCGCGAAATGGGAGGGCCAGCTTGATGGCGCCGCCACACGGCGTGCCCTGCGGATGGCCCGCACCCACGGAGCGGAATGAACCGGGCGAAAATACACGGTACCGGCATATGGGCGGCCCCGTAACCGTGATGATATGCGTAGTTCGGGTATGATGGCCTGCTGATCAGGATGGCTGTTTCTGGCAGGTGCCTGCCCCTGTGTCCGCTCCGATTGGGTGAAAGACCATGGTCCATGCATGTCCCAGCGTAACCGCATGGCGCGTCGCCCGCCACCGTGCGCGGCATCAGCTGCTGGAAAGGGGGGCTGTCTTTACCGATCCCCTCGCAATCCGGATTATGGGCACAGAGGGTGAAACGCTTGCCACGGCAGGGGACGGGCCGGGAGAAAAGGGTTTTCGTCTTTTCATGGCCATCCGCAGCCGCATCGCGGAGGACAGGCTGGCCCATGCCGTCCGGCGCGGTGTCAGGCAGGCCGTTGTCCTGGGTGGGGGCGTCGATACCTTTGGCCTGCGTAATCCGTATGAACGGCACGGCCTTGGCGTGTTCGAGGTGGACAGGCCCGTCATGCAGGACTGGAAGCGCCGGCATCTGGCACGGATGGGTCTTTTAGTGCCCCGGTCCCTGACATACGTGCCCGTTGACTTCGCGCAGGACAGCCTGCGTGCCGGTCTGGTCAATGCGGGGTTCGACCCCGGCCAGCCCGCATTTTTTTCATGGCTGGGGGTCGTGCCTTACCTGACGCGCGCGGATATCGGACAGACGCTGCGCTTCGTATCGGGCATTCCGGATGCCGAAATCGTATTTGACTATGGCGAACCAGTTGAAAATTATCATGGAGACCACAGGAAACGTATGGAGGAACGCGGCAGGTTTGTCGCATCCGTCGGGGAACCGTGGCTGAGCCGCTTCAGTCCCGTGGCAATGCACGCCATGTTAAGGGACGCCGGGTTCAATGCCATTACGGATTACGACAGGGCGGGCCTTTCTGCCTATTTCGGCTGGCCCGTCAGCAGATCGGGTCCAGAAGCCGGACCACATGTCATGGTTGCCCGCCCGGCGTAATGGCGCATGCCATGACGGCACCGGCCGCCACCCCGCCCGGATTGCCGACAGGCCGGGCCTGACAGCACACCTGGCTGGCATCCGCTTTGCCCCGGGGCGCGCGTGGCCCTGCCGGGCCGGTTTTGACAGGGCCCCGGCATGCCGCCCCATGGCGGGTGGCATGGGGGCATGGTCGTGAACTTCATTGCAATACGATACGGTCTCGTCTATGAAATGGCGGCCACTGGATCCCCTGTCGTCGGGTTCCGGACATGATTGAGGACGCTCCTTGCCCATGCAGACCAGACATGCTGGCACAAAGGCCGGGGGGGCTGTACGGCCGCCATCCGGCCTGCCCACCGTTTCCGGGGCGCGCGGGCCCATCGGGGACAGCACGCCCCCGGCCATGCCCGGACCGGCGCATCGCCCGGCGGGAACCGGGCTGGTCCTGCTGTGCCTGCTGCTGCTTCTTTCCGCCTGCCACAGAAAACCGCCAGCGGAGGAAGTCCGCCCCGTCCGCTCGGTCATGGTTGAACCCGGGCCTGACAGGAATGCCGAGGTGATGACAGGGCAGGTCGCCGCCCATCGGTCCATCAACCTTGCCTTCCGCCTGCCCGGCAAGGTGGTGGAGCGTGCGGTTTCCGCCGGCAGCACCGTGCATGCGGGCGATGTGCTGGCACGGCTGGATGACACGGTGCCGCAGCAGACGCTGCGTACGGCACTGGCGGAGAACGCCACCGCGAAAGCCGCGCTGGAACAGGCCGCTCCCCTGAAGCAGCGTGCCGCCGCCCTGCTGCCGGTAGAGGCCATTTCACGCAACGATTATGATGACGCGGTGCGTCGCTACAAAACCGCGCTTGATCAGGTGCAGGCGACACAGGCGCAGGTGCGCGTGGCGCAGGAACAGCTTGGCTATACCCGCCTGCTGGCGCCCGAGGACGGCATCGTGACCGACCGGCTGGTGGAAGCGGGCGAGGTGGTGGCCGCGGGCCAGCCCGTGCTGCGCATGGCGGCGGGCGACGGGCTGGACGGGCAGTTCGACATGCCCGAGGCCCTGGCGCGGTCCCGTCTGGCCGTGGGCATGACCATGAAGGTGTGCCTGGATGCGACGCCCGCGCTCTGCGCCCCCGCCGCGATCTATGAAATCGCCCCCGATACCGATCCGGCTACCCGCACCTATCATACCAGGGCGCTGCTGCGCGCCACGCGCGACATGATGCCGCTGGGTGCTGTGGTGACGGGACATCTGTCCATGCCATCGGCGCCAACCGTCCATCTGCCACCCGCCGCCCTGACAGTGCAGGACGGCAGGCCCGCGGTCTGGATCATCGCCCCCGACACGCTGCGCGTCTCCCTCCGCCCCGTCATCATTGCCCGCTATGCCACCGATGACGTGGTGATCGCATCCGGCCTGAACGCCGGGGACCGGGTGGTGACGGCGGGCGTGCAGGCGCTTTACCCACAGGAAAAGGTCAGCCTGCTGGATGAAGCCGATGTCCGCCCCTGAGCCCCGTGCGCCGGGGGGCATGAACCTGTCGGACTGGTCCATCCGCCATCGGGCGCTGGTCCTGTTCTTCATGATCCTGATCGGTGTGGCCGGCATCCAGTCCTACTTCAGACTGGGCCGGAACGAGGACCCGCCCTTTACCGTCAAGACCATGGTGGTGGAGGCATTCCTGCCCGGTGCCTCGGTGGAGGAAACCACCCACCAGCTGACCGAACGCATTGAAAAGAAACTGCAGGAAACGCCCGACCTCGATTACGTCAAGAGCTATACGCTGGCGGGCAAGACCACGATTTTCGTCAACCTGCTGTCGGGCGCGCCCAAGGCGCAGGTGCCCGATATCTGGTACCAGGTGCGCAAGAAGGTGGGCGACATCAGGGCCCAGTTGCCGCAGGGCACGGTCGGCCCGTTCTTTGATGATGAGTTCGGCGATACCTACGGCATCATCTACGGCTTTACCGCCGACGGGTTTTCCCACCGCGAACTGCGTGACTATGTCGAGACGGTGCGCGACGAACTGCTGCATGTGCCCGACGTGGCCAAGATCGACACGCTGGGCGCGCAGGATGAGAAGATCTATGTCGATTTCTCCACCCACCATCTTGCCCGGCTGGGCATAAACGGGGCCACGATTGCGGCAGCCCTGCTGGCGCAGAACGCCACGGTGCCATCCGGTGTGATCGATACCGGGCGCGAGCAGATACAGGTCCAGCCCACCGGGCAGTTCGGATCGGTGCAGGATATTGCCAATGTCACGGTCTATGCCGGCAGCCGCAAGGTCCGGCTGGGCGATATCGCCACCATCACCCGCACCTATTCCGACCCGCCGCAGACCCTGTTCCGCGTGGGCGGGCAGGATGCGATCGGGCTGGCGCTCAGCATGCGCAGCGGTGGCAACGTGCTGGAACTGGAAAAGAACATCACGGCCAAGATGGCCGAACTGCACGCCCGCATGCCCATCGGGATCGAGGCGCATCTGGTCGCCAACCAGCCAAAGGTGGTGCACGACGCGGTGGGCGATTTTACCGAAGCCCTGTTCGAGGCCATCGCCATCGTGCTGGGCATCAGCTTCCTCAGCCTTGGCGGGCGGGCGGGCACGGTGGTGGCGTTCTGCATTCCCTTCGTGCTGGCGGTGGTGTTCGTGTGCATGAAGCTGTTCGGCATCGACCTGCAGCGCGTCTCGCTCGGCGCACTGATCATCGCCCTTGGGCTGCTGGTCGATGACGCGATGATTACGGTGGAAAGCATGGTCAGCAAGCTGGAGGAAGGCTGGACCCTGACCCGGGCCGCGACCTATGCCTATGTCTCGACCGCGTTCCCCATGCTGACCGGAACCCTTGTGACCGTGGCGGGGTTCATCCCGGTCGGCTTTGCGAAAAGTGTGGCGGGGGAATACACGTTCTCCCTGTTCGCCGTGGTGGGCATGGCGCTGATCGCATCGTGGTTCGTGGCCGTGCTGGTGGCCCCGCTGGTGGGTGTGACCATTTTGAAGCAGCGCCCGGCGGCAGCGCCCCATGCCCCGCCGGAGGGGCGGCTGCTGCGCGTGTTCAGCCGTGCGCTGCTGTTCACCATGCGCAGGCCGCGCGCCACCGTGCTGGCCTGCCTTGGGGCACTGGTCGTGGCCATTGCGCTCTCGCCACTGGTGCCCCGGCAGTTTTTCCCCGCATCCGACCGGCCGGAACTGCTGGTTGACCTGTCGCTGCGGCAGGGGGCGTCGATCAGGGCGACGGCGGATGTCTCGCGCCGGCTGGATGCCCTCCTGCGCCATGATCCCGACATCGACCACTGGAGTTCCTATGTCGGGCGCGGGGCCGTGCGCTTCTACCTGTCGCTTAATGAACAGTTGCCCAACGACTTCTTTACCCAGACCGTCATCGTCGCCAAAAGTGCCGTGGCGCGTGACCGGCTGCGCAGGCGGCTGGACGTGGCCCTGAGCCGCGACATGCCCGATGTGGTGCATGGGCTGTTCCCGCTGGAACTGGGGCCGCCGGTGGGCTGGCCGGTGCAGTACCGCGTCACCGGCCGTGACCCGGACCGGGTGTGGCATTACGCGCATGACGTGGCGAAGATCATGGCCGACAGCAACCAGTTGCACATGGTCAATTTTGACTGGGGCGACCCCGCGCGCAAGCTGAAGATCGAGGTAAGGCAGGATGAGGCCCGTCGTCTGGGCCTGTCATCGGGGGCGATTGCGCTGGCCATCAATTCGGCCGTGACCGGGCTTACGGCCACGCAGGTGCGTGACAGCATCTATCTGGTCGATGTGGTGCTGCGCGCCAACCACGCCCAGCGCCTGTCGATCGAGGACCTGCGCAACCTCGACATCCGCCTGCCCAATGACCTCACGGTGCCGCTGTCCACCGTCGCCAGCGTCGCTTACGTCGAGGACTATCCCCTGATCTGGCGGCGTGACCGCCTGCCAACGCTGACCATACAGGCGCAGCTACGCGACGGGGTGCAGGCGGATACGGCCGTTGCCACGCTGGCTCCGAAAATCGCGGCGTTCAACGCGGGCCTGCCTGCGGGCTACCACGTTGCCGTAGGCGGCACGGTGGAGGAAAGTGCGAAATCGCAGAAATCCGTCGTGGCTGTCGTGCCGCTCATGATCCTGGTCATGCTGGGCGTGCTGATGATCCAGTTGCAGGACTTCAGGCGGCTGGCGCTGGTCATCAGTGTGGCGCCCTTTGGCCTGATCGGCGTGGTCGGCGCGCTGTTCCTGACCCAGCACCCGATGGGGTTCATCGCCATGCTGGGGCTGGTGGCGCTGATTGGCATGATCATCCGCAACTCGGTCATCCTTGTCCACCAGATCCAGATCGAAAAGGACCTGGGGCAGTCGGAATGGGATGCGGTGATGAATGCGGCCAAGATCCGTTTCCGTCCCATCATGCTGACGGCTGTTGCCGCCATACTGGGCATGCTGCCCATTGCATCCAGCGTGTTCTGGGGGCCGATGGCCGATGTCATCATGGGCGGCCTGGCCGTGGCGACGGTGCTGACGCTGATCTTCCTGCCTTCGCTGTATGTACTGTGGTTCCGGGTCAAGGAAACGCCACAACCGCAGGTTGAGGGAGCCGCCCGATGAAACGCATCCCGATCCTTGTGCTGCCCGCGCTGCTGGCGGGCTGCGCGTGGCTGGCGCCGACCTATCACCGGCCACAGATGCCCATGCCCGATAAATGGGGCACGCAGCAGGCCGCCACCGTGCCCGATGGCGGCGCATGGTGGCGCAGCTATCATGACCCGGTCCTGGACGCGCTGGTGGACGAAGCGCTGAAGAACAATGATGACCTTGCCCTGGCCGGGTCAAAGCTGCAGCAGGCGCGGGCACAGTATAAATATGCCTTCGCCAACCAGTTGCCCTCCATCTCGGTGGCGGGCGCGGATGCCATGGGCCGCCTGCACCTGAAGGATGAACTGCCGGTCACACACAAGATGAGCAACCTTGGCTTCGTGGGCGGCATGCTGAATTACGAAGCCGATTTCTGGGGCAAGAACGCCAGCCTGAGCAAGGCGGCAAAGGCGGGCGTGAAGGCAGCGGGGTACGGGCATGAGGCCGCGCGGCTGTCCATCGCCGCCGCCACCACCAAGCTGTATTTCAGCCTGCGCGCGTTGGACCGGCAACGCGAGATCCTGCAACAGACCATCGGGACCCAGACGGCCCTCCTGGCGCTGGTGCGGCGCCAGCATGAGGTGGGGGCGGTCGATGCGCTGGTGGTGCAGAACGTGACCGAGCAGCGTGACGCGGCACAGGCGGCCCTGCCGGATGTGGAGGACCAGCGCGGCAAGGCGGAAAGTGCGCTGGCCGTCATGCTGGGGCGCGCGCCCCAACAGATCATCGGACAGGCGATGGAGCGGGGCAAGAACATCGACGAACTGACCATTCCCATCCCGACACCGCCGGAAATTCCGTCCACCCTGCTTGAACGCAGGCCCGACATCGCCATGCATGAACAGACGCTGATCGCCAGCAACTTCAATATCGGCTTTGCGCGCGCGGCCTATTTCCCCACCATCTCGCTGGCCAGCCTGGCGGGGGTGAACAACATTGATATCGACAATTTGTACCGCGCCACCACGCGGTCATGGACGCTGGCGGCCTCCATGGCGGCGCCGGTGATGGATTTCGGTCGCACCGCCAGCGGCGTCAGGCTGGCACGCGCCGAGAAGAACGAGCAGGTGATCCTGTACAAGCAGAGCATCCGCACCGCGTTCAGGGAAGTGCATGACGCCCTGCTGGAACAGGCCAACGCCCGCACGCGCGAACAGGGTGACGGGGATAAGGAAACGGCAGCCGAAAAAACCGTGGAACTGACGCAGTTGCGGCTGGAACACGGCTATTCCAGCAGGCTGGATGTATTGTCGGCGCAGGTACTGGCCCAGCAGGCGGAACTGGCGCATACGACCGCACGGCTGTCCAGCCTTGATGCATCGGTTGACATGTACAGGGCGATCGGGGGCGGGTTTGACACCAGGACCCCACAGGACAGCAGGCGGAAATAACGGCGGGGCAGGGGAGGGATGTCCCGCCCGTCCCGGTTTGGACCGGCGGCCGCCCGCATTCCGGCCGCGTGGCGGTACGTCAAAAAAACGCCAGCCCGTTACCGGCGGTCCCTGTTGCCCGACGGCGGGGGAGCGGGTGTGGCCAGTATGCCCGTCATGAAGGCGCGCCAGGCGTGATCAAGGTAGTGGTCCCGGTCCTGTGCCGTCAGCAGCACCCTGCGCCCGAACAGCACCTGCTGGTGGGGGCCGCCAAGGCAGAGCGTGGCCAGCATCTGGCTGGTTTCCTCCAGGTCGCACCCCGCCTTCAGCAGCCCCGCCCGGGAGACGGCGGTCAGGAGCGTGCAGGTCAGTTTTTCCAGCGGGTCAAAGATATGGGCACCCGCATGGTTCACCAGGTCGGGGAAGCGCCATCCTTCCGCAATGAAGGTGCGGCTCAGGGACAGCGTCTCGGGGCTGAGGATCAGGTCAAGCAGCATCCGCATGGTCTTGTACAGGGCTTGCAGCGGGTCGCTGGACACCATCTCCGCGGACGGGGAAGCGGCACGCAGGAAGCTGTTGCCCAGTTCGGCAATGACCGTCTTGAAAAGGCTTTCCTTGGAGGGATGCCGCCGGTAGATCGTCTGCTTGCCCACCCCGGCCACGGCCGCGATCTGTTCGACCGACGTGGCGGCATAGCCCTGTTCGCCAAACAGGCGGGTGGCGGTTTTCAGGATCAGGGCATCCAGTTCTTCCGACATCCGGCTGTCGGGCCGACCTGAGAATTTCCGCTTCCTGTCCTGATCCGCCATTCGACCCCCTGTGCGCACTCCCTTCCGATTATAGGGGACCCAGGCCCCCCGCAAGGGCTTTCAGCGGGGGCGGCATCCCGTCGCGGGCGGCGCAAGCCGCTTCGTTTCCGGCACCGCAAGGCAAAGCGGGCCTGCCGCGCGCTCTTTCCCGCAGAACCCGCCCGGCAGCCCGATGGCAGGGTGGCGCCGTAACCGACCTGTTCCTGTCCTTTTGCGGCAGAAGGGGCGGTGGCCTGCGGCATGCCGTCCTGTCCCGGCCCATGGGGAAGCGGGACGGGCGGACACCGTGCAGAATTTATTTGCGATTCATTCTTACACTCATTATTGATTGACCTGTCCGCGTGACACCCCGTACCCTCCACCGCCGGCCTGCCGTAAACAGGGGCCAGCGACTACCGTCCCCTTCCTTCTGGCCGCGTGCATTACCGGATTGCCGATGCTGTCTTTCAAGCAGAGATGCGACATGGTCGCAGGTCATGATGCGCCATGGCGGGGCCGGCCCGCAGGCGGCCCGGATGCGGCCGTGGTGCCGCCGCGCGCCCCCCATGCCGGCCCGGTCCGCGCCTGGCCCCGCAACCCTTCTGTCAGGAAAGGTCAGCCATGACCCCGATTTCGTTCTCTCCCTGGGCCATGTTCCTGGGGGCTGGCCCCGTGGTCCGCTGCGTCATGACCCTGCTGGCCATGGCGTCCGTGCTGACATGGACCCTGTTCATCGCCAAATCGGTCGAACTGCTGCGCGTGCGGCTGAAGCTGCGCCGCGCCGAACAGGCGCTGGAGCAGGCCAATACCCTTGATCTGGGCGAGGAATGGACCCGCGACAATGCCTCCATCGCCCACACGCTGGTCATGGCGGCCGAGACCGAACGCCGCTGCTCCGCCGATATTCCCGATGATGGCGAGGGCCTGAAGGAACGCATCGTGCTCCATCTGGAACGGCTGGAAGCCGCCGAGGGGCGCCGGTTGCTGCGTGGCACCGGCGTGCTGGCCACGATCGGGGCGACCGCGCCGTTCATCGGCCTGTTCGGTACCGTATGGGGCATCATGACATCCTTTACCGGCATTGCCGCAAGCCGGGCGACCAGCCTGGCCGTGGTGGCCCCCGGCATTGCCGAGGCCCTGCTGGCAACCGCCCTGGGGCTGGTGGCCGCCATTCCGGCGGTGGTGATCTACAACCACCTTGCCCGTCAGGCGGCGTCATGCCGCGCGCAGGTGGCGGACCTGACCGCGCTGGTGATGCGCCTGGTCTCGCGCGATCTGGGGCGGGCGCGGCTGCCGGCGGCGGCGGGCAGCGTCGTGCGTCTTGACCCGCAGCCGCGTGATGCCCTGGCCGCGGCGGAATAGGGGGCGGCCATGACCATCCGTATCCGCCATGCCGATGACAACCCGCACGAGGCCAGCGAGATCAACGTTACGCCGTTCATTGACGTGATGCTGGTGCTGCTTGTCATCTTCATGGTCACGGCCCCGCTGGCCACGGTCAACGTGCCGGTTGACCTGCCGTCCTCTGCCGAAAGACCTGCCCCGCGCCCGGATGATCCGGTGTTCCTGACCGTAAAGGCCGACCACGGCCTGGCCCTGGGCGAGGACGACATCACCCCGGATGCCCTGCCCGGCGCGCTGGAGGGGGCGACGAAAGGCAACAGGGACGAACGCATTTTCCTGCGGGCCGACAGGACAGTGGATTACGGTACGCTGATGGGCGTGATGGACAGGCTGCGCGCGGCCGGATACCTCAGGGTGGCGCTGGTCAACCTGCAGGGGCGGGAGGAAGGGCGCGACCCCGCCACCGCGGGCGGGGCGGGGGCCGCGCCATGACGGCCACCGGCCCGGCATGTTCCCTGCCGCCCTTCGCGCAGTGGCGGCAGGGGCAGGAAAGGCTGGCCCGGCGGGCGGAAGCCATCCGGTGCGGGGTGTCCCTTGCCGTGGTTCTGGCGGTGGCCGGTGGTGCCGTGGCATGGGTCATGCGCCTGCCGCCCCCGCCCGTGGCGCCGCCCGCTCCGCCGCCCGCCGCCATTGCCATCGACATGGCGCCCGAACCCCCTGCCACCCCGATGCCGCCAACGGATGTTCCCCCCGGCCCGCGGCAGACCCTGTCCATACCCGACCCGCAGCCGGACCCGCCGCCCCGCGTCACGGCTCCGCCCGCCCCCGTGCCCGACCCGCCGGTTCCGGTACCGCCGGAGGAAAAGCGCAGGCTGCCTGCAAGAAAGCCCAGGCCGGTCCCGCACCTGAAAAAACCCGTGCCCGACAGGACGCCACCGGCCGATGCCACCACGGCGCCGCCGTCCGTCCAGGCGCCGCCCGCGCCAGTACAGGCCGCGCCGGCACCGGGTGCCAGTTCGGCCCGCGCGGCGCATGACCCGCTTACATGGCAGGGTGCCCTGCTGGCACAGCTGGAAAAGTTCAAGCGCTATCCCCCCGCCGCAATGGGCGCGCGGCAGGAAGGCGTGCCCACCGTCCGGTTCTCCATGGACCGCAGGGGGCATGTCATCTCGGTCGAACTGGCCAGCAGTTCCGGCCATTCCATGCTGGACCAGGAAGCCGTGGCGCTGCCCCGCCGCGCCCAGCCGCTGCCCGCCCCGCCCGACAGCGTGCCGGGGGACCCCATCACGCTAACCGTTCCGGTTGAATTCTACCTGCACCAGAACTGACCATGAACCGGGGGCCGGGGTGCGGCCTGCGCGCCGCCCCGCTGCCTTCATCCCGGCCCCCGCACACCGGCCCCGCCACCCTGGCCCCCGGGGTCATCCGGTGCCCCCGGCACGGACGGGCACATTAATTCCGCGTAACATCCCCCGATATGCCCCATCCGGAGGCAGGTCCCCGCGCGGTGATCAGGGAAGCCCCGCCGCCGCTTATGCGGCCGGCCCGTTTCCCGCCCGGAAAACCGGATGAAAAATGGAATGTTGATGACCGGAAGCGGGCATTGACAGGGATATATTTCCAATATAAGGGGGAAAATTGACCATTATATTACAATATATATCCATTCTGTTCTGAAAAGCCGGATGGAAATCAGGATTTTTTATAAATGACCATCATGTAATGGCGGACGGGTGGCTGCCTGTACCACAGGTTGTGGGTGCGGGACTGCGGGGACTGCCCGAAACGAATGTCCCGTTCCTGAAATCGCCTACTGAATTGCAGCGTATCGTCCCGAATTTCCATGATCTGGCGTATTCTCAAGTCTCCCTTCGTCACCGGCCCGCTCTTTGCCCTGCTGATGGCGGTGGTCAGCCTGACCTATCTCACCCCCGACCACCAGTTCTTCGTGGCGGTGGGGGGTGGGGTCCTGTTCTTCCTTGTCCGGCGGCATGACGAACGGTGGTCGCGCTGCTTTCTGATGGTGCTGTCCATTGTCGTATCCGGGCGTTACCTGGTGTGGCGGTTCACCTCCACCCTGGACCTTGACGGGGTGCTGCAGGGCAGCCTGGTCCTGGCGCTTGCGGTGGGGGAAATCTATACCACCATCCGGGTGGGCTTCACGTATTTCCAGCTGGCCTGGCCCCTGCGGCGGCAGATCCACCCCCTGCCGGAAGATGAGGGCACATGGCCGGTCATCGATGTGTATGTCCCGACCTATAACGAGGACATTTCCATCGTCCGCACCACGGTGCTGGGCTGCCTGTCCATGGACTGGCCGGCAGACAGGCTGAACGTCTACATCCTGGATGACGGGCGGCGGCGCGCGTTCCGTGACTTCGCAGGGCAGGTCGGGGCGGGCTACATCAACCGCGCGGAAAATGTGCATGCCAAGGCGGGCAACCTCAACCACGCCATAGGCGTCACGTCCGGCGACATCATCGCGATCTTTGACTGTGACCATGTGCCCGTGCGCGGCTTCCTGAAAAAGACCGTGGGGTGGATGCTGGCCGACCCCAATCTGGCCCTGCTGCAGACGCCGCATCACTTCTATTCCCCCGATCCCTTCCGCCGCAACATGAGCCGGGGCATGCAGGTCCCGCCCGAAAGCAACCTGTTCTATGGCCTGCTGCAGGACGGGAATGATTTCTGGAACGCCACCTTCTTCTGCGGGTCATGCGCCCTGCTGCGGCGCAGGGCCATCGTGTCGATCAACGGTTTTGCCACCGAAACCGTGACGGAAGACGCCCACACCGCCCTGCGCATGCAGCGCAAGGGGTGGGGGACGGGTTACCTGCGCGAACCGCTTGCCGCCGGGCTGGAGACGGAAACCCTGCTGCTGCAGATCGGCCAGCGCGTGCGCTGGGCGCGCGGCATGTTCCAGATGCTGCGCATCGACAACCCCATGCTGGGCCGTGGCCTGCGCCTGACGCAGCGGATCTGCTACATGGCGGCGGCCACGAACTACTTCTTTGCCATACCGCGCATGATGTTCCTGCTGGCGCCGCTGGCCTACCTGTTCCTGGGTGTCACCATGATCGCGGCATCGCCGTATGAACTGGCGGTCTATGCCCTGCCGCACCTGTTCCATACCACCATGACCATGTCGCGCCTGCAGGGGCGGTGGCGTTATTCGTTCTGGAGCGAGATTTACGAATCCATGCTCGCGCCGTTCCTGGTGCGCATGACGTTCGTGACCATGATCGCGCCGCACAAGGGCAGCTTCAACGTAACGGACAAGGGCGGCCTGCTGGACCGGGAGCGCTTTGACTGGCGTGCGTCCTATCCCGGCGTGATCGTGGCCGTGGTGCTGGCGGTGGGGCTGGTCAGCGGCATCTGGGCGGCGATTGTCCATTACCATGAAACGCTTGTGTTCCGCGCCATGGCCGTCAATTCGATATGGGTGCTGTTCAGCCTGATCATCGTGCTGGGCGGTGTTGCGGCGGCGCGCGAGACCCGCCAGCGCCGGCACAGCCACCGCGTGGCCGCCAGCCTTCCCTTCGAACTGGTGGATGCGCAGGGCCAGGTGCATGCCTGCCGCAGCGTGGACGTGTCGATGGGGGGCTGCCAGCTTGACGCCGCCACGGTACCGGGCGCGGCGGGGGGGCGGGTCATGCTGCGCTGGTCGCTGCCTTCCGGCCCGGCCACGATGGGGGCGACCATCATTGCCCGGTGCGGCGGGCGGCTGCACCTGCAATGGGTCATTGCGGGGCTGGCGTCGGAACGGCAGGTGGTGGCGCTGGTCTTTGGCCGCGACGATGCCTGGGCGCGGTGGTCCGACTTCCCGCCCGACCGCCCGCTGCGCAGCCTGTACCTGCTGGTGGCCAGCATCTGCGCGCTGTTCCGTCCCCCTCCGCGCGTGCGGGATGAAACGCCGCACGCCGTTGCGCGGAAAACGGCAGCGCAGGACGAAACGCTGCCCCGCCAGCAGCTTGTCATCCCGCCCGATCGCACCGTGGTGCTGCGCGATATCGGCACGGCGCTGGTCCTTGCCGCCATGCTCCTGCTGCCGGCCATGGACGCGCGCGCGCAGGCGGCCCCCGCCATGGCGGATGCCGGCCCGGCGGTGGTGGCCGACGGGTCCGTTGACGCGATTGACAATGCCCATATGACCAGCGCGGATGTGGACGAGGTTTCACACCAGCCGGTTACCCGCACGCGCACCCTTGCGGACATGGGCCGGACGGAGGACATGGTCCTGCGCGCGAACGCCCCGCTGCATGGCCTGAGCGCGGGCGTGGGGCGGGACATCATCATTACCGCCGCCCGTCTGGGCATTTCCGGCACCGCGCGCGGTGCCGCGGGCCGCGTGGCGGTTGCGGTCAGCATCAACAACCAGGACGCGGGCGTGATCTGCCCCACCGCCGATGGCGCTTTCGGGCCGGTGGACCTGCCGCTCAGCCCGATGTTCCTTGATACGCGCAACAGGATCAATTTCCGCCTGTTCCTGCGCGCCCCGCAGCCGGCCGACCCGTCCGCCCCCGCCTGCGGCCCCGATGCGCGCGGGCGGGACGGCAGCGCGGCGCAGGTCAGCGATCCGGGGGTGCAGGTCGTGATCTCGCCCCGTTCCACCCTGACGCTGACCACGGTTGGCCTGGTGCCGCACCGGCTGCTCTCCGCCTTGCCCTATCCGGTGCTGGACCCCGATGCGGCGCGGACGGCTGCGGTCACCTTCGTGCTGCCCGGCGGGCGTGATCCGGCGCAGCTGGAGGCGGCGGGCATGGTGGCGTCGTGGCTTGGCTTGCAGTCACGTGAAAGCGGCATCCATTTCAACGTGGCCGCCATCCCCCCCGATCAGGGCAGTGCCGTGGCCATTGCCCCGGGGCAGCCGGGGCCGTGGGGGCGCGCGCCGGCGGGGCCGGCACTGGCGGTCATGCCCAACCCGCACGACAGGTTCGGCACGGTGCTGGTGGTGACCGGCCGCACCCCGGCCGAGGTCAGGACCGCGGCACAGGCGCTGGTGCTGGGGGCGGAACATGACGCGCCGGGGGCCTTTGCCGCGGCCCCCGTCGTGCATCCGCCCGCCCGCCAGCCCTATGATGCCCCCGGCGTGGTGCGCACGGACCGGCCCGTGACCCTGCGGGAACTGGTTTCCACGGCGGCGCTGCGCACCCGTGGCCTGACATCGGGCACGCTTGACATCGCGCTTTCACTACCACCGGACCTGCGTTCATGGCGTTCCAGGCCGTTCATGGCGCGCCTTCAGATCAGCGCGCCCGAAGGCGGCGTGCTGGACCGTGCGAAATCGCGTGTCAGCATCACGCTGAACGGGACCTACCTGCATTCCTATCCGCTGGTGCCGCTGTCGCTCAACCCGTTTCGCACGCCCGGTGCGCCGGTGGAACACGATCTGGAACTGCCGGTGTGGAAAATGGCGCGGCACAACGAACTGCGGCTGTATTTCGATGTCCATCCCCGCCATATGACGGATGCCGCCGCCGCCGCATCGGATGCGGTGGTGGAACTGGACCCGTCCTCCACCATCGATTTTTCCAAGTCGCGGCATTTCGCGGTCCTGCCGGATGTGGCGCTGTTCGCCGCCTCGGCCTTTCCCTTTTCCCGTATGGCCGACCTGTCGGAGACGACCGTGCTGCTGCCGCCCCATCCCGCCGATGGCACTGTGGGCGCATTCGTGGACATGATGGGCTTTGCCGGGGCGATCAGCCGTTATCCCGCCACCGGGGTTACGGTCCGGGCCACCGACATGCCGGTTGATGCCTCGGTAACGGGTGACATCCTGCTGCTTTCCACACTGGACGGGCTGGGCAACGGGCGGGCCGCCCTGGCGCGCGCGGGATGCGTGCGCGCGCCCTCCCTGCTGGCGCGGCTGCGCGCGCGGGTGACGCAGGGCCGTGACGTGCCCGCATGCGACTTCACGCAGGGCGCGCTGGTGGCGGCGCAGTCGCCCTTTGCCGCGCAGCGTTCCGTCGTCGCGGTGCTGGGGGGGACGCCCGATGCGCTGTCCGCCATGGTGCGCGACCTGCGTGACCCGGCCGACACGCCGCGATTCCAGGGGGACATGGTGATCCGCCATGGCGCGCGTCTGGACAGTTACCGCACCGGCGGCCTCTACACCGTGGGCAACATGCCGGCGTGGATGCTGCCGGACTGGTATCTGGGCGGCCATCCGCTGCTGCTGTGCGGGCTTGGGGGGCTGGCCGCGCTGTGCGGCACGTCATGCGCCATGCGGGTGCTGGGCGCGCGCAGCCGGCGGCGCATCCTGAACGATGACCTGACAGGCGACCTGTAACAGAGGGAAACGGACCATGCCGGATGGGTTTGCCATGCCCTGTCGCGCCTTCATGCCCGTGGGGCGGCCCGTCCGCGCGCGGATGTGGGGGGGCGTTGTCCTTGCCGGGGCGCTGTGCCTGTACATGCCACGGGCCGAGGCACAGACACCGCTGCGCTATGCCGAGACCATCCTTGACGGACAGATCGAGGAGGGGGCGTTCTGGATCCACCATGGTGACGACATGCATGCCCTGCATGCCCTCCAGCGCGCGCTGCGCATCGAGCCGGATAACCTTGAAGCCGGCCTGATGCTGGGTGCCGTGCAGGTGCACCAGAACGACATGGCGGGCGCGCGTGCCACGTTGCAGGCGCTACAGGCGCAGCCGGGGGCACAGGCGCAGGTCGCGGCCCTGCGCGGCTGGATCGGGCAGGCGCCCATCGACCCTGCTGCGCTGGCAAATGCCCGTTCCGCGGCCGATACGGGCAAAAAGCTGCAGGCGACGCTGCTCTATCGCGCGGTGTTTCAGGGCGCGCACCCCCTGCCGGACATGGAACTGGAATATGACCGGGTCCTGTCCGGCTCCCTGTCGGGCTATACCGAGGCGACGCAGCGCCTGCGCGCGCTGGGCGCGCTGCTGCCCCATGACCTGGAAATACGCATGGCGCTTGCGCAGGCCCTGAGCTACCGCCCCGCCACCCGCCCGGACGCCATTGAGGACATGCGCCAGCTTGCCACCGCCGCCACCACGCCGGATTTCATCCGGGGCGAGGTGATGCAGTCATGGCGCAGGACGCTGGAATGGATGGGGGCCGACCCGCAGGCGGAACCCTATTATCAGGAATGGCTGGCCCTGCATCCCGATGACACGGAAATCGCCAGCCGCCTGAAGGCGGAACAGGCCGCCCGCGCGCAGGCGGCCCGTCTGGCGCTGGTGGGGGCGGGCTACCATGCGCTGGCGCATGGGGAACTGGAACAGGCGGAACGCGACTTCAGCAGTTCCATGGGCACCGATCCCCCCCGCCCCGAGGCGCTGGAGGGGCTGGGCCTGGTGGCGCAGCGCCGTGGCGACATACCGGCGGCGCGGCGCTGGCTGGAGCAGGCGCGCGCCCTGGCGCCGGATGACGCGGGCATCCGCAATGCGCTGGCCGGGCTGGACGCCCCCGGCGGCGACCCGCAGCTTGCGCGCCTGTGGGCGCTGGTGGCCCGCCACCAGTATGACGAGGCGCAGGCCATGCTGCCCGCCGTGGAAAAGGACCACGGCAGGATTGCCGATACCCTTCGGGTGCGCGCCATCATCGCGCATGCACGCCACGAACTGCCCCGCGCGGAAGCCGCATGGCGCGCGGTGCTGCGGCTTGTGCCCGGTGACCTGCCCGCCGCCGCCGCCCTGTCCGACGTTTTGATCGAGGAAGGCCGGATTACCGAGGCCGAAGGCTGGGTCGCCCGGCTCCGGGCTGCGCATTATCCCGGTGTTACGGGGCTGGAGGCCGGTGTGCTGGGGGCCATGGCCGAAAACGAACCCGACCAGGCCCGGCGCGCCCTGCTGCTGGAACAGGCCCTGCGTGATGCCCCGCATAACGGCTGGCTGCGGCTGCATCTGGCGCAGCTATGGCTGGCGCGGGGGCAGGCCACGCGCGCGCGTGCGCTTATGGCGCCGCTATGCAACCTGCCACCCAAAACGGACGAGGATACGCAGGTCTGCTTCGCCTTCGCGCTGCAGGACCAGGACATGCCGCGCGCCGATGCGCTGCTGGCGCGCCTGCCGCGTGCGGACATTACCGCGCAGATGGCCGATGGCGTGGCGCAGGTGCGGCTGTGGCACCAGATCAGCCACCTGCCGCCAGATGATGCGCAGGCTGTCCCGATGCTGGAGCACATGCCCGTCGTGCCCGATCCCGAAGGGACGCAGGCGCGGCTGGTGGTGAATGCGCTGCTTACACGCCACGCGCCGGTCACTGCCGCAGCCGGGGTGCTGCACCGCGCGCTGGCGGACAGTGCCGGGCATGTCAGCGTGAACCAGAGCCTGTCCTATGCGGGGCTGTTCATGCAGATTGATGACCCGGTGGCGGCGCAGCAGGTGCTGGACGGGCTGCCCGCCGTGGCGCGGGGCAGGCGGCTGACCCCCACGCAGGCGCGTGACCTGCGTGACATGACGCGCAGCCTGGCCATTGCGCAGGCGGACCGTGATGACATTGGCGGCCACCCCGATGCGGCCCGCCGCCTGCTGGACCCGCTGCTGGCGCAAGGCCCGGATGATGCCGACCTGCTCCTGGCGCGCGGGCGGGTGGAAGCCGCACTGCGCCAGCCCGCGCAGGCGGTAGTCTATGACCAAAAAGCGCTGGCCATCCGCCCCGATGACACGATGGCCCAGGCCGCGCTGGCACGCGACAGCCTGGCCAGCGGCCACGAACAGGCGGCGCGCGCCATGGCGCGCACATTGCAGGCCACGCATCCGCAATGGGGCGATACATGGGAGATACAGGCCGAGATCGCGGGTCTGGACGGCCGTGACCGCCGTCGGCTGGCGGATGTGCAACGCGCCCGCGCGCTGGACTGCACCCCCCGCGATGACGGGGATGACAGCACCGGCTACGGCACCCGTATCGATGCGGGCTGTGCCCCTTACCGCGCGCATGCCGGGGATGAATGGCCAGACATCGGCACGAATTTCGTGCCCGGCATGGGGGCCGGCATGCCGGAGGTCTATCATTATGACCCGTCCCTGACCCCCGTGCAGGCGCTGGACCGGCAGGCGGACTACCTTCAGCGCGCGCTGGTGCCACAGGCGGATGGCAACCTGGAAATCCGTGACCGTTCGGGCCAGCCGGGGCTGGGCCACATGACGGTGGTCAACATTCCCATGACGGCCATCGTGCCGTTTTCCTCCACGCAGCACCAGCTTGCCCTTTCCGTCATGCCCAGCGTGCTCATGTCGGGCGATCCGCTGGCATCCGGTGCCACCGCGCAGCAGTACGGCAGTGTTGCGGCGGGTGGCGTGCGTCCGGGCTTTCATGTGCCCGCCGCCGTGGCCGGTGTGGCGCTGTCGGCGCATTACCAGTGGCGGTGGGTTGCGGCCGACGTCGGGTCCACCCCGCTGGGCTTTACCACGACCAATGTGCTGGGCGGGATTGAGCTTGCGCCGCACCTGACCCACAGCCTGACCCTGCGGCTGACGGGTGAACGCCGTGCGGTGACCGACAGCCTGCTGGCCTATTCCGGCGCGCGCGACCCCGCTACGGGGCGGGTGTGGGGCGGGGTGACGCGCAACCGGGGCCATGGGCAGCTGGAATGGGCGCAGCCGGGCTACAACCTGTATGCAGGCGGCGGCTACGCGGTGATGCAGGGCACGCATACGGTAGCCAACCATGAAGCCGAGGCCGGCGCGGGGGGCTCCGGCCTGCTGTGGCACCGCCAGGACGCGCAGCACCTGCGGCTGGGGCTGGACCTTGTCTATTTCGGGTATCGCCGCAACACGTATTTCTTCACATGGGGGCAGGGGGGCTACTTCTCCCCGCACGCGTTCATGGCCGCCCTGGTGCCGCTGACCTATGACGGGCATGCCGGGCGGTGGACATGGCTGTTCAGGGGGGAAGCGGGCTACCAGCACTATACCGAGCACGCGACGGCCATGTTCCCGCTGGGAGAAGGCGGGGCTATGGCGGGGCAGCGTTACGCGGGCCAGTCCACCGGCGGGCTTGCGGGCAATGTGCTGGCGCGCGCGGTCTACCAGCTTACGCCCGCGCTGCGGCTGGGGGTGGAGGGGGGCTATTCACGCTCGGGCAGCTGGGATGAGGTGCATGGCATGCTCATGCTGCATTACGCGCCGGGGTAAGTATATTTTAAAAAGGAACGGAAGTTCCTGGTGAAGCTTTTTTCAAAAAACTTCAGAAGAACGCCGCCTTTTTGAAAAAAGGCGGCATCCAGAAACGTCCTGTCTTTTAAGGGTGCCCCGCCCTGCGGGCAGGACGCCGTGCCCGGATCAGGGCGTGTGGACCAGCTTGCGGTTGAGGAATTCCTCAATGCCGAATTCCGAAAGCTCACGCCCGTAGCCAGAGTTCTTGATCCCGCCAAAGGGCAGGTCGGGTGCGGTGCCGGTGGTGCTGTTGATGAACACCATGCCCGTATCGATGCGGGCTGCCACCCGGCGGCCGCGTTCCACATCGCTGGTCTGGATGGAACCGCCAAGGCCGTAGGGCGAATCATTGGCCAGGGCCACGGCCTCATCATCGCTGCCCACCGGGTAGATGATGGCGACGGGGCCGAAGATTTCCTCGTAGAAAATCGGGTTGTCCTTTGTGACGTGCGTCAGGATCGCGGCTTTCATGAAGAAGCCCTCACGCGCGATCTGCCTGCCGCCCGTAACCAGTGTCGCCCCGTGTGCCACCGCCTTTTCCACCTGGGACACGGCATGTTTCATCGCCACTTCGCTGCTCATCGGCCCATGGGTCACGCCCTGTTCCAGCGGGTCGCCGTACTGGAATGCGTCCAGTGCGGTTTTCAGCTTCGTGGTGAACGCATCAACCAGTGACGTATGCACGATCATGCGCTTGGCCGCGGTGCAGACCTGCCCGTTATTGGACATGCGGCCCTGCACGGCCAGCGGAATGACCTTGTCCAGGTCGGCATCGTCCAGCACGATGAAGGCATCCGACCCGCCCAGTTCCATCGTGCTTTTCTTGAGCGCGCGCCCCGCCTGCGCCGCAACCGCGCTGCCCGCGCGTTCGCTGCCGGTCAGGGCCACGCCGCGCACTTCGGGCCGTCCGATCAGTTTTTCCGACTGGTCGTTGGTAATGAACAGGTTGGTATAGGTGCCTTCGGGCGCGCCTGCTTCACGGAACAGGTCCTCAAACGCCACGGCGCATTGCGGCACGCCGGGGGCATGCTTCACCATCACCACATTGCCCGCCATGATGTTGGGGGCCGCCACGCGGGCCAGCTGGTAGTAGGGGAAGTTCCACGGTTCCACGCAGTAGATGACGCCCAGCGATTCACTGGTCACGGTAGCATGGCCCCGCGATACCGGCAGTTCACGCGGGGCAAGGAAGGTTTCGGCCTTCTGGGCGTAATAGGACAGGATATCGGCCGAAAGATCGATCTCCCCCAGCGCTTCGGGCAGGATCTTGCCCATTTCGATGGAAATCAGGCGGGCATGCTTTTCCCGGTCGCGGCGCAGGATGTCCGCCGCCCTGAGCATGATCGCCCTGCGCTGTGCAATGGTGCGGTGCCGCCAGTCACTTTCCCACAGCTGGTGGGCGGTGGACAGCTTGGCCAGCATTGTCCTGTCATCATGAAGGTCAAAGACCTTTTCCGTCTTTCCGGTGGCCGGATTGATGGTGCGGTAGGGGCTCATGTCAGCATGTCCTTGCATGGTTGCGGGGCGGCAGGTGACTTTATGGCCGGGTGAAGGTTTGTAATGTCTGAACGGGGAATGCCCCGCACCGCAACGCGGTGCACCCGGCCGGCATCGCCCGGCCTGTTGGATGGCTGGCCCCATCGTGACTATATCCGTCCGTATCGTGTCAACATCAGCCACGGGCCGGCTGGGATGCGGTCAGGACAGGCGTGTGCCGCAGGCGGCGCGGGCCGGGGGCGGGCGTGCGATGGCGCCACGGGTGGTCACGATGGTTTGAACACGACGGGGCCGTGCCGGGGCCGGGTACGCCCGCGTCCTGCCCCGCGCCATGCGGGGAGGGGGTGCCCCGCGGCGTGGCTGCTGGACAGGTCCGGCCTCGCCCGCCATGCTGGCGGCCGACTGACCGGAAAGGAGAGCAGTTCATGGATGAACAGGCCAGAAAAACCGCACTGCGGATGATTCCCTACGGGCTGTATGTGCTGACGGCGGGCACGCAGGACACCGCCATCGCATCGGCCACCATCAACTGGGTCACCCAGACCAGCTTCGCCCCGCCGCTGCTGGCACTTGGCATCAAGACGGATTCCGCTGTTTACGACGTGGCCCGCAGGACCGGGGACCTGGTGCTCAACATCCTGGGGCAGGGTCAGGGCGGCCTGGCCTTCGCCTTCTTCAAGCCCGCCGGATATGCGGACGGGAAGCTGGGCGGGCAGGACATCCGCCGGGCGGGCAATGGCGCGCCCATCCTGACCGCGGCACCGGCGGCGGTGGAGCTGAAGGTGCGCCACGTCGTGGAACTGGGCGATCACCATACTTTCGTTGCCGAAGTCACGAACGTGCACCTGAACCGCGAAATCACCGGCCGCCCGGATGAAGCGGTGCTGCACATGAAGGATCTGGGCGAGAAGGTTTTCTACGGCGGCTGATCCCCCGCCCGCCGCCATGCCTGCGGGGCCTATGGTCCGGCCTCCCCCGGCCTGCTGGCGGAAAGAAGGCTGGTGGCCAGCAGGATGGCGGTATCCACCAGCGCCAGCTGCCACATGGGCAGGGCATGGCCCGCAATCCCGGCCACGACCAGCACGCCCGCCCCCGCCACCTGCGCGCGGGCGATACGGCAGGTGGCCACCCAGCGATAGACCGTGCTGGCCACAAGATAGAGCACCGGCCCCAGCGTCAGCACCAGCGCGGGCGCGCCGGTGGCGGGTTCGGCCGGTTCTTCCAGCAAAATGTCCATGCCCACCGCCGTTACAATGATGCCCGCCACCAGTACCACATGCAGGTAATGGAAATACGCCCCCATCCGCCCCGGATCGGCCGAGGAGGTGATGCTGTGCTCGGCTTCCGTGCTGGATGTGCCGAAATACAGCCACCACATGGCAATGGTGCACAGGAAGCCGGTGCCAAAACCCCCCAGTTCCCATACCGACCAGTCCGGGTTCTTTGCCAGCGACAGGCCGGATGCCATGATCGTCTCACCCAGCGCCACGATCACGAAAAGCTGGCACCGCTCCACCAGGTGTCCGCCCGCGATCGTCCATTCCGTCGTGCGCGAACGCCCCAGGCCGGGCAGCCAGAACCCGAACATGGGCGAGACATATTCACACGCCACGCCCACCGCCCATAGCGGCACCCGCGGCCCGGGGGCCGCCAGCCCGCCCGCGATCCAGAACACGGCGGCAATTACCCCCCAGCCCAGGATGCGCCGGTAATTGGGCGCAAGCGGGTGGCGGGCGGGCAGGCTGCACACGATAAAGGCCGAACGGCCCACCTGCATGACCGTGTAGCACAGCGCAAAGGCCAGCCCGCGCGGCCCGAAGGCTTCGGGGGCGGCTGCCCCGCACACCACCGCCAGCGCCATGGTCACGAACATCACCCCGCGCAGCGCGGGCACGCGCGGGTCGAACCAGTTGGTGACCCAGCCGGTGTACTGCCACCCCAGCCACGCGGCAAACCACAGGATGAGCGTCTGCACCCCGCCCATCCAGTTCAGGTGATGCAGCAGGCCATGGCTGATCTGGGTAACCAGGAAGACATAGGCCAGGTCAAAGAACAGTTCCTCGTTCGTGACGCGCGTGCCATCCGGCCCCGGCTGGCGCATCAGCGGGTGAAGGGAGGGGGCGGGTATGGCCATGGTGGCTCCTTCGGATGGGGCAGGGGGCGTGGCCCGTTCTGGTGCCGCCGGGGGGCGGTGCCGCAGCGCCATGTAAAGTGATTCGTGCATGTAACCCGACTCTGCCCCCGGCCGTTACATAAAAAAATACACCGGGATTCGCGCGGCGGAAGTCCTGCCTTTTCACGCGCGGGCAGGGGGCAGGTCACGCATTTAAAGCGTGCATCACACCATATATGGTGCAATCATGATGCACCTACTACAATATGGGCGAACTGGCCGTCTGGCACGGACCCGGCTTCGCATGCAATGAGGGAGCTGGGCATGGACGGAGGTTTCTCGCTGGCTGGTGCGGCACGCATGCGCGCGCGCGACCCGTTCGAGGGGGCGTTTGGCACCCCCCCGCTGCCCGCGCGCGCGCTGGACCGGGGCATGGGTGAAGCCGTGGGCCGCCGCACCGTGTTCCGCCCTGCCGACCACGAGGATTTCGGCCATGTGGCCGACCGTGTCGCAACGGGCAATACCGCCCTGCTGGCCACGGTGGACCCGGCCGAGCGCGCGCAGCTGCGCAACGCCATTGCCACCGGCGCGCTGCTTACCTCGGGCCGCCATCTCCAGCATGGCGATGCCGGGCAGCCGGGGCGCAACATGGAAATGTTCACCAACTGCGCCACGGCCATCTGCTCGTTCGCCAAATTCTACCTGCTGCTCAACGGGTCCGGTGTGGGGCGGGCCTATGATGATGAACTGTGCATCGTGGACTGGGCGCAGGCGCCGGAGTTGAAATTCGTCCTCTCGCCCGATCACCCGGACTATCCGCGCGACCGCGCGGGCCTGCTGCGCTTTGGCCTTGAGATGCAGATCCTGCCCTGGGGCACGGCGCCGGATGCCTTCGATGCGGGGATGGAGGACCAGGTCCGCGCCTTTGTGGCTGAAAACGTGCTGGCCCGCCCGCCAGAGGGCAACGCCCTGCGCCACCTTATTGATGACAGCCGGGAGGGCTGGGGCAAGGCGGTCGAGATGATCGAGGCCATGGCCTTCCGCGGCGCGCGCGAGCGCACGCTGGTGCTGGATTTCAGCGCCATCCGCCGTGCGGGCAGCCCGATCGCGGGCATGCAGGGGCGGCCTGCTTCCGGCCCCGTCTCGCTGCTGCGCGGGCTGCTGAACGTGCGCCGGCATGTGATTGAAGCCGCGCGCGCGGGCGGCATGCCGCTATGGGAGCAGGCGCTGCGGGTGGACCATTACCTGTCGGTCGAGGTGCAGGTGGGCGGCGCCCGCCGTGCGGCGCGCATGGCCACCAAGTCCTGGCGTGATGCGGATGTGCTGCGCTTCATCCGCGCCAAGGAGGAAGGCGGGCTGTGGACCGCCAACCACTCGGTCATGGTCGATGCCGAATTCTGGCGCGGCGTGAACGACCCCGCCCATACCGGCCCGCTGGCCGTCCACGCCCGCGCCGTGTTTGCCGAGGCCACGCGCTGCGCGTGGATCAATGGCGAGCCCGGCTTCATCAACGGTGACCGGCTGGAGGACAGCCGCACCGGCAGCGCCCGGCGCAAGCCCGTGCATGCGGACGGGCGTGATTTCCGCTCGCACCGCTACCAGGCAACCGAAGGCGCCACCCTGCTGGCCGATCTGGCCCGCCGCGCCACCACCGCGCATTTTCCGGTCACCACCAACCCGTGTGGCGAGATTACGCTGCATGTGACGGGCGGCTACTGCGTGATTGGTGATTTTGCCCCGCTGCTGGCCTGCCCCGTGCCGCTGGAGGCGGTAACGCCGGGCCAGGTGCCCACTGATACGGCGCAGACATGGGATGCCCGCGTGCGGGATTCCGTGCGGCTGGGCGTGCGCTTCCTGCTGCGCGCCAACCGCATGGACGCGCTGTATGGCGAGGAAGTGCGCCGCACCAACCGCATCGGCATCGGGCCGACCGGCCTGCATGAATGGGCATGGATGCGCTTTGGCCTTGATTTCCATGACCTGCTGGATGAAGAGCGCGCCGCCCCCTTCTGGCATGCGGTGCGGGAACTTTCCACCATTGCCAAGGCCGAAGCCAATGCCTATGCGGCCGAGACCGGCACCGCGCGCCCCGTCACCATCACCACCGTCAAGCCTGCCGGCACCACGTCCAAGCTGTTCGGCCTGACGGAGGGCGCGCACCTGCCCGCGCGGCGGCAGTACCTGCGCTGGGTGCAGTTCAAGGGCGTGCAGCGCGCCGATGGCATGTGGGAGACGGGGTCCGACCCGCTGCTGGCGGATTATGCGCGCCGGGGCTACCCGGTGCGCGCGCTGCGCAGCTTTCCGGGCATGAGCATCGTGGGCTTTCCCACCGTGCCGCTCATCCAGCGGCTGGGCATGGGCGCGCGCGTGGTGACCGCGCCCGAAGCCACGCCCGCCCAGCAGTACCGCTGGCTGGAACTGCTGGAGAAATACTGGATCGGGGCGGAGCAGGGCAATCAGGTGTCCTATACGCTCAAGATCTATACCGACCGGCAGGACCTTGCGGGTTTCCGCGCCATCGTGGCCGCCAACCAGCCCCATGTGCGCTGCTGCGCCGTGCTGCCCAGCAGGCCGGATTCCGACCTGGGGTACGAATACCTGCCTGAAGAAGAGGTGCCAGCCGGGAAATTCGCGGCCCTGGCGGCGGGAATCCATGACGAGGACGCGCGTGAGGTCGTGGACTGGGCGCATCTGCAATGCGCCAGCGGGGCCTGCCCGATCTGAGTTGGCGCGGCTGCAATCCTGCCTGCCGGTTTTGCGTGCTGCCGCTTTCTGGCCGCATGCGGTATCATGTTCACGGTGACTTGAGACCGGAGGGCCAGCGTGAGCCAGACTTGGGGTGATTTTCAGGCGGTCGTGCAACTGTCGGCCGGCCTGAATGTGGCAATTCTCAGCTTTGTGGATATCAGCCTGTCCGCCATCAAGGAACGGCGGCGTGTCTTTGCCAAGGCCCAGCAGGAACTGAACATGTACCGCACCGCGCCCACCAAGCTGGTCAGCGCGCAGCAGCTCGAACATGACTGCGAGGTGGAGGAGATGAACCAGAAGCTGTACCTGCTGTGGCAGGAAAGCGCCGATTACAGCAATGAAGAGGACACGCTGGTCCATTATACCGGCATAATGGGCTTTTTCGGGGCGGTGCTCAGTCTTGTCCTGCTGTGGTATTCGGCGGCCTATTACGACGCGCCGATCAGCGGGTGGGGGGAGGCGGTGATCGCGCTGTCCTTCTGTTCGCTGGTGGCGGCGTTCATCATCAATTTCATGACCGCGTCCCAGTCCAGCGTCTTTACCCAGAAGTGTAATGACATCCGCCAGCAGGCGCGCCAGAATCTGGGGCCGCGGAACATGCCGCCCTCCGGTCCGGCCGGGTCCGGCACGGCCACCCCCGCCAGTTCCCCCACCGTGCCGCCCGCCTAGTGTGGCATTGTGGCCACAATACGGCCCCCGGCTTCCATGCCGTGACCTGCGGGGCAGGTGGTTTTCCGCAATTCCGGCCCGTGGCGGCAAAAACGGCACATAACCCGGCAGTATAGAACCCTGCATGCGGGCGGTGGCGGCGGCAGAGGGGAAGGTTCCCCAATGTAATGTGTTTTTTAATGCCTTTGTCCGGCGGGGTGGTCCATTTGATGTACAAGGACCGCGCCAAAATTACTTCTGATGAATCAAAATTAAAACGGTGGCATAAAAATTAGTATTTCAATATAGATGTTTTAATAAAACCTTCATAAAACTGTATTGGAAACATAACACACAGGATCAGGCCCGCATTCTAAATGAACTCATCCTTCATTACGGAATGCTTGACATGATCCGCCGGCCTATTGTTTCCCTGTTGCTTGGTTCGTCTGCCCTGCGGGGGCTCTCTTCCTTGCATCAGGCCCGTGCGGATTCCGCATCGGATGCCCAGATCAAGGCCCTGCAACTGGAAATGCAGGCCATGCGGCGGGAAATGTCCGGCCAGATCAGCGTGCTGCGCCAGCGCCTGGTCCGTGCCGAGGCGGTGCGCAGCCCCGAAGCCGCCAACGCCGCGCAGGCCCGCCGGGTTGCGGCCAGCCACGGCCAGCCCCTGCCCGACAGCTATGCGCGTGACATCCATATCGGCGGTGACAGCGGCATGGGCGGCAGCATGGCCAGCGCCATGCAGAAGGCCGACCTGGGCACCCCGCCATCCGACCGTGGCGTCTCCTCCTCCTGGGCGTCGTTCCGTGCGGCAACGGAAAAGGAAGAAGCCCTGCACATGGGTGGCATGGTCGTGGGCTTCCCCGGCGGGCGTCCCACCATCTCGTCCGAGGACGGGATGTATGCCATGTCCATTGGCTTGGCCTTCCATGAGGATATCGGCGGGTTCATGGGCATGTCGCCGCGCCGTGGCGAGACCAAGGGCGATTACGAGGGCCTGACCGAGAACGCCCGCCGCCTGCGTATCCCCATCTCGTTCCGTTACAAGAACTGGATTGCCAACATCACGCCGGATTTCGGCTCCTCCACCGCCGATGGCTCGGCCACGCTGTATGAAGCGAACCTGAACTACGCGGGCTTCAGGAACACCGTGATTACCGCCGGTTACTTCCAGCCGCGCGTGACAGAAGAAGATTCCGAAAGCTCGAACGAATTCGAGATGATGGAACGCCCCGCCATTACCGACATCGTGCGCAACATCGCCGCCGGTGACGCGCGCATGAGCTTTGGCGCCCTGCATTACGCCAAGCGGTGGTGGATCGCGGGTTACGTGACGGGCCAGAGCTATGGCAAGCGCGCAACCTATGACAGCCAGTCCGGTGCGACCTTCCGTGTGGCGGGCCGTCCGTATGTGTCCAAGGATATTGACGTGCATGTCGGCCTGTCGGCCATTACGGCGTTCAAGGTGGCGCAGGGCACGGGCAGCAGCGACCGGTCCTATACCTTTGCCGAACAGCCTGAAGTTGACCTGACCACCACCAAGCTGCTCAGCGCGACGGTGGGCAATGTGGGCAGCATCTGGTCGGCCGGCCCCGAACTGGGCTTCCGCTGGAAGCGGCTGGTGCTGAAGGGTGAATACTACAATATTGGCGTGACCCGTGGCGATTATGGTGCCAGTACCGCCAGCAACACCGCCAATGTCAACTTTACCGGTTATTATGGCGCGGCCAACTACACCATCTTTGGCAAGGCGCGGTCCTACAACATCAAGGAAGGGGCCTTCGCCGCCCCCGGTGTGGACCATGCCTTCGACCCGTCGCACGGTTACTGGGGCGCGCTGGAAATGTCGGCCCGTTACAGCGTGACCGACCTGAACGCCAACCTGGGCAATGCCGCAACCGCCCTGCGTGGCGGGCAGCAGACGGTGTGGTCGGCGGGGCTGAACTGGTATCCCAACCGTCACTTCCGCTTCATGCTGGACTTCAACCACTTCATTGTCAGCCGCAATAGCGTGGCGGCGGACGTGATGGGGCGTGAGGGCAACTCGGTCGCCGGTCGTATCCAGGCCGCCTTCTGATCGGGCGGCGCCCTGTCCTGATAAAGCCGTGGCAGGTGCCCGGACCCGCGTGGTCCGGGCACCTGAAATTAAAGATTAAGAAATAGTGCCGTTTATTTGTTGTAGTGTGTAGTAAAAGTTAATTTATATTGTTATTTTAAATAAATATGGTCATATTTTTATTTACCAGTCTCCGGTTTCAGGTATTTGTTCCGGAATGGCTGATAAAAACACCGTAGCCAGCCCCCGCTGTGGAAAATTGAATGATGAATGAGACTTCTGCACAGAAAAGCCCGTCCCCCGTCCTGACAATGGGGGATATTGCAAGGCCGGGGCCGGTCATTCCCCCCGATGCGCCGGGGGAGCGCCTGTTCACATTTTTCCACGCCCGCCCCGAACTGATGCTGGTCGCGGTGGTGGATGCGGATAACGTGCCTGTCGGCCTGGTGGAGCGGCAGGCCTTTTTCCTCAGGGTATCGGGCAAATTCGGCCATGCGCTGTTCAACCGCCGCCCGGTGGCGCTGCTGATGGATGACAGCCCGGTCATGATCGAGGCCGATGTCTCCTCATCCGACTTTACCGCCCTGACATTGATGAGCCAGCCCTCCGACCTGCTGCGCGGCTATATCGTGACCCGTGGCGGCCGCTACCTGGGCACGGGTTCGGCGCTGGACCTGATTACCGCGTCGCATTCCCATGCCGTGGCCTCGGCGGCCAGCCTGAAGGAAGCGGCCGAGGACCTGCGCCGCGCCAACCGAAAGATTTTACGCGACAAGCTGTTCATTGACACGATTGTCGAGAACATTCCCTCCGCCCTGCTTGTACGGTCGCTGCGGCACGGGCATCTGGTGCTGGTCAACCGCGCGGCCGAGGCCATGACCGGCTGCCGGCGTGACCTGCTGGTCGAGCGCGATGTGGAGGATGTCTTTACCCCCGACGAGATCGGCCACCTGCTGGTCAGCCGCTTTGCCGGCGGCGGGCAGGGCGTGATTGAAAAGGTGCTGTGTGACCATACCGGCGCAAAACGGGCCATTTCCACCCGCCAGGTCACCATTGCCGATGAACGCGGCGCGCCAAGGTGGGAACTGTGCGTGGCCGATGACGTGACCGAACAGCGCAACGCCCAGCACCAGGTGGAACTGCTGGCCCATTACGACCCGCTGACCGGCCTTGCCAACCGCGCGCTGTTCAGTTCCCGGCTGGAAGCCGCCTGTGCTGCCGGCAGCACCGCAACACTTCTGTGCATCGACCTTGATTACTTCAAGACCGTGAATGACGTGTACGGCCACGCGGCAGGCGACAGCCTGCTGCGGCTGGTTTCCGAACGGCTGCGCGCGTGCAGCCGGCCGGGGGACCTGGTGGCGCGGCTGGGTGGGGATGAATTCGCCATCATCTGGCCCGACGTGCCGGCGCAGGCCGAACTGACCACGCGCGCGCGTGAGATTGTGGAGACGGTCAGCAGGCCCTACATCATTGACGGGCACCACATCGTCATTGGCGCCAGTGTCGGCTCCGCCCTGTATCCGCGCGATGCGGAGGCATCCGAGACCCTGCTGCAATATGCCGACATCGCGCTGTACCGCGCCAAGTCGCTCGGCCGCAACGGCTTCCAGTTCTTTGATCAGGAACTGCGTGATGAAATCCAGACCCGTGCCCGGCTGGGCAGCGAACTGCGCGGCGCCATAGCCGGTAACGGGCTGACGCTGCATTTCCAGCCGCTCTATTCCATGCCCGGCAACCGCCTGAGCGCGTGCGAGGCACTGGTGCGCTGGCACCATCCCACGCAGGGCATGATCCCGCCCGACCAGTTTGTGGGGCTGGCAGAGGAAAACGGCCTGATCCACGATCTGGGGGAATGGGTGCTGCGCGCGGCCTGTACTGAAGCCGCCTGCTGGCCCGCACAGGTCAGGGTGGCGGTCAATGTCTCGCCCATCCAGTTGCGCAACCCGCGTTTCATCCGCATTGTCGAGGACGCGCTGGCCCAGTCCGGCCGGCCGCCCGAACGGCTGGAAATAGAGATTACCGAAAACATATTCGTCCAGAACAGCGCCACCAACCGCGAAATCCTGCAACGCCTGGGGCGCATCGGGTGCAGCATCGTGCTGGATGATTTCGGCACGGGCTATTCCTCGCTGGGCTACCTGCGTTCGTTCCAGTTCCAGAAGATCAAGATCGACCGTTCCTTCGTGCAGGAACTGCCCGAACGCGGGGCGGCGGGCATCATCCGCGCCATCATCAGCCTGGCGCAGAGCATGGACATTCCCATCACCGCCGAAGGGGTGGAAACGCAGGACCAGTGGACGCACCTGAACGATCTGGGCTGCAATCAGGTGCAGGGCTTCCTGCTGGGCCGCCCGCAGCCGGCCGAAAGCATCCGCCAGGCCATCCTGACCCATGCCTGAAGCTGACGGGCGAAGGCTGCGCCCCGCTTTGCCGGACATGTCATCAAGGCTTGCGACGCGGCCCCAAAGCGCGTAATCATCGGCCTGCATCAAGAGTTGGGGCGACGCCCAACGCCAACCTGCCATTCCGGGCAAGGTGGCGCTTCCGCAAGGAAGGATGTGGCCCGACCGGCAACCAAACGGAACAAGCCACCGCGTCCACCCCGACCCGTAACGGAGGTTGGACGCAAGGCAATGCCGATCAGAATTCCCGATAATCTGCCCGCCCGTGGTGTGCTGGAGGCGGAAGGCGTGATGGTGATGGGGGAGACCGATGCCATCCGGCAGGACATCCGCCCGCTGCGCATCGGGCTGCTCAACCTCATGCCCGACAAGATCCGCACCGAAACGCAGATCGCCCGCCTGGTGGGGGCCACACCGCTGCAGGTGGAACTGACGCTGGTGTGCATGGGGGGGCATGTGCCGCGCCATACTTCCGCGCTGCACATGGCCGCGTTCTACCAGCCGTGGCAGGACGTGCGCGCCGAACGCTTTGACGGCTTCATCATTACCGGCGCCCCGGTCGAGCGGCTGCCCTTCCATGAAGTGACCTACTGGGATGAACTGCGCCGGGTGTTCGACTGGACCCGGACGCATGTGCACCGCTGTCTCAACATCTGCTGGGCGGCACAGGCGGCGGTCCACCACTTTCATGGCATGCCCAAGCACGCGCTGGCGCAGAAGGCGTTCGGGGTGTTCGACCATCAGGTGCTGGTGCCCACATCGCCCTACCTGCTGGGCTTTGCCGATGACGTGCCCATTCCCGTCTCGCGCTGGACCGCGGTGCGGCGCGCGGACATCCCGCCCGCAAGCGGCCTGACCATCCTGGCCGAAAGTGCCGAGACGGGGCTGTGCCTGCTGGATGACCCCGACAACCGCGCCCTGCACATGTTCAACCATCTGGAATACGACACCACATCGCTGGCCGAGGAATATTTCCGCGACCGGGAGGCCGGCCTGGCGGTGGACGTGCCGCGCCATTACTTCCCGCACGACAATCCGGCCAACCGCCCCGTCAACCGCTGGCGGGGGCATGCCCACCTGCTGGCCGGGAACTGGATCAACCAGATCTACCAGACCACGCCGTTCGACCTGGAGCGCATTGGCGGCCCCAGGGGCGTGCCCGCGCTGGCCGGGGCATGAGGCCGGGCTGGCGCGGCAGGTGTAACATAAAAGAAACAAATTAAGGGGTGTGGTATAAAATCTGTTACAAAAAGATAAATTTTGCCGTAGAAAAGCCGCCATATCTGTTCTTTACGGCAAAATTCGGTCACACTTCGTCACATGACCAGCATCCCACGCATGCAGATCGGCTTTCTGTTCAACCATGACTGCATCCACCAGATTGCGCATACCGCGCCGATCATCTGTGAACTGGTGGCGCTGGGGCAGGATGTAAGCGTTGTCACGTCGTGCGATGCGCAGGAACGGCAGGTCAGGGCCATCATTGCGGGATGCGCCGCGCGGGTGCGTTTCATCCATATCGACATCAGCCGCCTGTCACGCGCGATCAACGTGGTGGCAAAGGCGGTGCTGCCCTTCCGCCGCATCGCCAACCTGCGCGAGAATGTGGGGCTGTTCGCCCGCTTTGACGCGCTGGTGGTGCCAGAGACGACGTCGGCCCTGCTCAGGAGCCATTTCAACCTTGATGTCAGGCTGGTCTACCTGCCGCACGGGGCGGGGGACCGTGCCATCGGGTTCCGTGACGTGACGCGCTTCTTTGACCTGGTGCTGCTGCCCGGCACCAAGACACGTGACCGCATGCTGGCCGGGGGGCTGGTCCGCCCGGGGCACCATGCGGTGATCGGCTATCCCAAATTCGATATCATCGACATGGGTGCCCGCCCGCGTTTTTTTGACAATGACCGGCCCACGGTGCTGTACAACCCGCATTTCGACCCGGTCCTGTCCTCGTGGTGGGACATGGGGCTGGGGGTGCTGGAATGGTTTGCCCGGCAGGATGACTACAACCTGATCTTCGCGCCCCATGTCATGCTGTTCCGCCGCTGGCTGCACACATCGGTCGAGCACCGGCGCATCCGCTGCCGCTGGCCCATACCCGAACGGCTGCGCAACCTGTCCCATATCCTGATCGATACCGGCAGCACGCGCTCGGTCGACATGTCCTATGTCCTGGCGGCCGACATCTACCTGGGTGATGCCAGCAGCCAGGTCTATGAATGGATCTGCAACCCGCGCCCGTGCATCTTCCTTAATTCCCACGGTGCGCGCTGGCAGGGCAATCCCAGCTATGCGCACTGGAACATGGGGCAGGTGATCGACCGGGTCAGCGCGCTGCCACGGGCGCTTGCGGTGGCGCAGGAACAGCAGGCAGCCTTTGCCCGCCACCAGCGCGCGGCCTTTGCCGCCACGTTCCATATCGAAGCGGGGGGCAGTGCCGCCCGCCGTGCCGCGCGGGAAATTGTTTACTATTTGTTACAGGATAAACGCGCCGCCGCCTGAACGCGGGGGCCGCATGGCGCTATGATCCCGCCACCCTGCGGGGGTGGTGGAGAACGTCATGCGGATTGCTTATGTCATCAACAGTTTTGAAGGTGGTGGCGCGGCCCTCCCCATTCCGGCGATCGTGGATGTCTGCCGCGCCCATGGCCATACGGTGCATGTGGTGGCGCTGGAACGGCGCAACGGCCGCGCCATTCCGGCGCTGGAAGCGGCAGGCATCGGGACGGACGTGCTGGCGGCCGATGATGCCCCGGCCCCGTCCGTGCTGCGCCGGCTGGATGGCTGGGTGCGCGATGTGGCCCCCACCCATATCTGGACATCCCTGACGCGCGCGACGCTGCTGGGGCAGGTCGTGGGCCTGCGGCGGGGGGTTCCGGTTACAAGCTGGCAGCATAATGCGTTCCTTCGCCCCGGCAACCTGGCGCTGCTGCGGCTCATGCGCGGGCGCAGCGCGCTGTGGGTGGGGGATTCCGCCTATGTGACCGAACTGACCCGCAGGCGGCTGGGGGTGCCCGAATCGCGGCTGATGTGCTGGCCCATTTTCCGCACCCGCCCCGATCTGGCCCCGGCACCGGGCTGGCAGCCGGGGCAGGTGGTGCGGATCGGCACGCTGGGCCGTCTCAATCCCGGCAAGGGGTACGACATGCTGTGCCGCGCGCTGGTACTGCTCCGGGCGGTGGGGGACCTGCCGCCGTTCCAGGTCACGATCGGGGGCGAGGGGGCGGAACAAGCCCGCCTGCGCGCCTTCTGCCAGCGCCACGGGCTGGATAACGTGGTATTTGCCGGTTACGTGCAGGATACGGCGGCGTTCCTGCGCGGGTGCCACCTGTATGTCCAGCCCTCCCGCCGCGAAGGGTTCTGCATCGCGGCGCATGAGGCCATGGACACGGCCCTGCCCGTGATTGGCAGCACGGTGGGGGAGATGAACCATTCCATCATCAATGGCGTGACCGGCTGGAAAGTCCCGCCCTGCTGCCCCCACGCGCTGGCCGACCGGCTGGAAACCGCCCTGCGCCAGCCCGGGCGGCTGGCGGCCATGGGGCAGGCGGCGCACGCGCTGGTCACGCAGCGCTACAGCCCGGCCGTTTTTGCACAGGCGGGGCATGCGGTGCTGCGCCGCATGGCGGGGGAAGAAGGGTAGGGCGGCGGTCTGGCGGCCTGTTCCCGACACTTCGGGCAACGTCACCTTTCCGGGAACGGGGCGACACCCGGAAACTCTTTTTTATCAACGGGTTGTTTTTTTTCAGCCCTGCGGTGTTCCTTATGTTCCCAATGTTCCCTTGGTTTGGGCAGATCTGTCGGTATGGTAGCAGCCATGCCAGAGGATACCGTATTTCAAATATTATTCCCTATAATCAAAGGGAACGTTGGGAACGTTGGGAACATACCCTGCAAGCCGGCGCCCTCTGCCCCGGAAAAGCGCGGATGGCCGCCATTTATCCGGCATGGCGGGCCGCCTGCCCATGACACCGGGGGGAGGGAACAGCCAGCCGCCTGAACCGCCCGCAGGGCATCATGCGGGGTCTCTGGCGCTGCTTTTTTTACAAGGCACCGGCAGAGAAGCCGCCTTCGCGGGGAAAGGCGGCCCCCATTCAGCCACGGGCCGGTTTCCGGCAGCCGGTCAGACGATCTCGGCTGGCGGGTTCTGCTTGGTCAGCCGGTCATAGCGCAGCAGGGTGGTCAGCAGGTCTTCCATACAGGCCAGCGGCAGCATGGTCGTACCATCGCTGGGGGCTGTATCGGGGTCGGGATGGGTTTCAATGAACACCCCCGCAACCCCTACGGCCAGCGCCGCGCGCGCCAGGATGGGGGCGAATACCCGCTGCCCGCCCGAGGATGTGCCCAGCCCCCCCGGCTGCTGGACGGAATGGGTGGCGTCAAAGATGACCGGATACCCCGTGCCCGCCATGATCGGCAGGCCGCGCATGTCATTGACCAGCGTGTTGTAGCCAAATGACGTGCCACGCTCGCACAGCATGATGCGCTCATTGCCGGTGGAAGCCACCTTGGCGGCCACGTTCGCCATGTCCCACGGGGCAAGGAACTGCCCCTTTTTTATGTTGATGGCCGCCCCCGTCTGGCCCGCCGCCAGCAGAAGGTCGGTCTGGCGGCACAGGAAGGCGGGGATCTGGAGCACATCCACCGTCTCGGCCACCGCGGCGCACTGGTCGGGCAGGTGCACGTCGGTCAGCACCGGCATGCCGAAGCGGGCGCGCACCTGACCCAGTATGTCCAGCCCCTGCGCCATGCCCACGCCGCGCGCGCCGTTGATGGAGGTGCGGTTGGCCTTGTCGAACGAGCTTTTGTAGATCAGCCCGATCCCCAGTCGCGTGGCGATGCCATGCAGCGCGTCCGCCACCTCCATCGCGTGGCTTGCTGATTCGATCTGGCAGGGACCCGCAATCAGCGTGAAGGGGGACTGGTTGCCAACCGTAAGGCTGCCGATGGACAGCGCGCGGTGGTCGGTCATCGCCTGCCACCCGCCCGCTCGGCGGCCTTTTCCACGGCGGCCTTGATGAAGCCGGAGAACAGCGGGTGCGGGTCAAACGGCTTGGACAGCAGTTCGGGGTGGTACTGCACCGCGATGAACCACGGGTGATCGGGGTATTCCACCACTTCGGGCAGGATGCCGTCGGGCGACATGCCAGAGAAGCGCAGCCCGGTCTTTTCCAGCTGCTCGCGGTAGTGGTTGTTCACCTCGTACCGGTGGCGGTGGCGCTCACGGATGTCGGTGCGGCCATAGGCTTCGGCCGCGCGCGAACCCGGCGCAAGCCTGGCGGGGTAGGCGCCCAGCCGCATGGTGCCGCCCATCTCGCCGCCCTCGCGCCGGCGCAGCAGTTCGTTGCCGCGCGCCCATTCGGTCATCAGGCCGACCAGCGGGTATTCGGTCGGGCCGAATTCGGTGGATGACGCCTTCTCGATCCCCGCCAGGTTGCGCGCGCATTCGATCACCGCCATCTGCATGCCAAAGCAGATGCCCATGAAGGGAATGTTGTGCTCACGCGCGTATTTCACCGCGCGGATCTTGCCTTCCGACCCGCGCTCGCCAAACCCGCCGGGCACCAGGATGGCGTCGCTGCGGGCAAGGGTGTTCACCGCGTCGTCCGATTTCTCGAAATCCTCGGCCTCGACCCAGTTCAGCCGCACGCGGGCCCGGTTGGCAATGCCACCATGCTGCAATGCCTCGATCAGGGATTTGTAGCTGTCCAGCAGGGCGGTGTACTTGCCCACCACCGTCACCAGCACCTCGCGGTCGGGGTGGCGGACGGCATCGACAATCTTTTCCCAGCGCGACAGGTCGGGGTCGGGCGTGGTGGGCAGGCCGAAATGGTGCAGTACCTCGGTATCCATGCCCTCGGCATGGTACGAGATGGGGCAGGCATAGATGGTGTCCACGTCGCGCGCGGCAATGACCGCCTGCGGGCGCACGTTGCAGAAGCTGGCGATCTTGCGGCGCTCGTTTTCGGGTATTTCCCGGTCGGAACGGCAGACCAGCATCTGCGGCTGGATGCCCACGTTCTGCAGTTCCTTGACGGAATGCTGGGTGGGCTTGGTCTTCAGCTCACCCGCCGCCGCGATCCATGGCAGCAGGGTGAGGTGGATGAACATCGTCTGGTCGGGGCCAAGGTCGTTGCGCAGCTGGCGGATGGATTCAAGGAAGGGCAGGCTTTCGATATCGCCCACCGTGCCGCCGATCTCGACCAGGACGAAGTCCAGGTCCTCGGTATCGGCCACGATCGTTTCCTTGATCGAGTCGGTAATGTGGGGAATGACCTGCACGGTCGCCCCCAGATAGTCGCCACGCCGTTCGCGCGCGATCACGCCGGAATAGATCTGCCCCGTCGTGGCATTGTCCGCCCGGGTGGCATGCACACCCGTGAAGCGTTCGTAATGCCCAAGGTCGAGATCCGTCTCGGCGCCGTCGTCGGTCACGAAGACCTCGCCGTGCTGATAGGGGCTCATCGTCCCCGGATCGACATTCAGATAGGGGTCAAGCTTGCGCAACCGGACCCGATAGCCACGGGCCTGAAGCAGGGCAGCAAGGGCAGCCGAAGCGATGCCTTTGCCAAGGGAGGACACCACGCCGCCGGTGATGAATACAAACCGCGTCATGGATGGCCTTTCTACACAGCTTGCGGCCCGGCTGCAAAGGCTACGATGCGCCCGTGGCCCAAAAAATGAAAAATGCCCCGGCACGGCGTGCCGGGGCATGGAAATCGCGTGCCGTGGGGCGTGCGTTCAGGGGGCTGGCGCGGGTGCGGGGGCGGGGGCCGCCGCGGGCGGTGCCGCCAGGATATCATGGCCCACCCCGCTGGACGCGCCACGGTTCATGACCGCAAGCGTCAGCGAGAGCACCATGAAAACCGTGCCCAGCACGGCGGTGGAGCGCGTGAGCAGCGTTGCCGTGCCGCGCCCGGACATGAAGGAACCCATGCCCTGCGAGCCGCCGATTCCAAGCCCGCCGCCCTCGCTGCGCTGGATCAGGATGGTCCCGATCAGCGCGATGGTGACGAACAGGTGCAGTAGAAGAAGAACAGTGATCATGCGTCTTTCCAGTAGAGCCCCGCCAGCCGCGCGGCAATCACGAGGCGCGGGCGGCGCGGACAAGCGGCACGAAGGCATCGGCCTTCAGGCTGGCATTGCCCACCAGCGCCCCGTCCACGTTTTCAACGGGCAGGATATCGGTGACATTGCGTTCATTGACGGAGCCACCATAAAGGATTCGGATCGTTTTGCCAGCTTCCCCGAACTGCCGCACCAGTTCGGCGCGGATGAAGGCGGACATGTCGGCAATATCCTGCTGTGATGCCGCCTGCCCGGTGCCGATGGCCCAGACCGGCTCATACGCCACGATGCCGGTAAAGCCCTGCGGCAGGGAGCCCTGGATCTGCCAGCCCACCTTTTCCTGCGAATCCCCGCTGTCGCGCTGGTCGGCGTTCTCGCCCACGCATACGATGGGGGTCAGGCCGGCCGCCATGGCGGCCACCGCCTTCTCGCGCACCGTCTCGTCCAGCTCGCCATGCTCGGCGCGGCGCTCGGAATGGCCAAGGATCACGTATTCCACCCCAAGGTCCACCAGCATCGGGGCCGAAATGTCGCCCGTATGGGCACCCGACCTGTCCTTGTGGCAGTCCTGCGCGCCCAGTGCCATGCCCGCGGCCTTCAGCTTTGGCGCCAGGCGCGCAAGCTGGGTAAAGGGGGGGCAGACCACCACGTCCGCCCGCGCGGGCAGGGCGGCAAGGCCCGTGGCCAGTGCATCCACCAGTGCGTCCGCATCG
This sequence comes from Komagataeibacter rhaeticus, assembly GCF_011611525.1. Classification (NCBI taxonomy): domain Bacteria; kingdom Pseudomonadati; phylum Pseudomonadota; class Alphaproteobacteria; order Acetobacterales; family Acetobacteraceae; genus Komagataeibacter; species Komagataeibacter rhaeticus. The sequence continues at coordinate 2,096,288 of NZ_CP050139.1, read as the reverse complement.
GCGCTCAGGCCGTTCATTTTCCAGTTGCCGACAATAATCTGCTTCATGTTTCCACTCCTGGCCCATGCCGCCTGGGTGCCGCGTGCGGCGGTGCGGGGCATGGCTTATGACGGGCGCCAGCCTACACCACGGCGCGGCGGCCTGTGCAACCCGCGCGGCGCGCGGGACATGGCTGCGTGCATGCGGGTGCTGGTCAAACCGGCGGCGTGACCGTATGGTGCCCGACCGGAAAACAGGGCGCCCGTCCGGGTGCGCATGGTGCGCACGCCCTGTTCCGTCCGGCTTTGTCTTGGTGCTGGCGCAGGGTTTTTCATGCTATCTTTTCTGTATCGCGTGTTTGTCGATTCATGGGTGGGGCGCATTGTTGCCGGGCTGTTCTTCCTCGCCTTCATCGGGTTTGGCGTGGGGGATGTGCTGATGAACATCGGCACCGAACGCGCCGACGTGGCCGCCCGCGTGGGCAGCCGCCCCATCCTGGTGCAGTCCTACCAGAACGCGCTCCAGTCCGAGATGCCGCAGGTGGCCCAGTCCATGCACCTGTCCGACCCGGCCCAGATCCCGCCCGCAACGCGCGAACAGGTGGCCCGTCAGGTGCTCCAGCGCCTTGTGCTGCAGGCCGAAATTGCCGAGGCCGCCGACCGCCACGGCCTGATCGTGCCCGATTCCGTGGTGCGGGACGAGATTTTCTCCATCCCCGCCTTCAGGGGCACGAATGGCCAGTTCGACCGCGCCCTGTTCAACGACCGCCTGCACCGCACTGGCATGACCGAAGGGCGGCTGATTGAACTGGTGCGGCAGGAACAGGCGTCGCGCGTGCTGCTGGAGCCGATTCGTGACGGGGCCACCGTGCCCGACGTGATGGTCCGCCGCCTGTTTGATTTCGAGGCCCAGACCCGCACCATCGACCTGGTGCGCGTGCCCTTTGACAGCCAGCAGGTGACCGCCACCCCGACCCCCGCCCAGCTTGCGCGCTACCACGCCAACCACCCGTGGGAATTCACCGCCCCCGAATACCGCCATGCCCGCGTGGTCGTGCTTTCGGCCGACACCATCGGCCGCATGCTCGACATTACCGATGCCGAACTGCAGAAAAGCTATCAGGATCAGGCCCAGACCTTCAGCGCGCCCGAACGGCGCAGCGTGCAGATCGTGACCGTGCCGACGCAGGACCGCGCCACCGCCCTGCGCGCGCGGTGGACGGATGCGGGGGCATGGGCGCAGGTGCAGAAGGACGCGGGCCGGGACGCGGCGGCGGTGGAACTGCCGGGCATGAAGCAGACGGACATTCCCTCCGCCGATCTGGGCCGGGCGATCTTCGCCGCCCCCGTCGACGTGACACAGGGGCCGGTGAAGAGCGAGGGCGGCTGGGTCGTCTTTCGCGTCACCACGCTTACCCCCGCCCACACCACGCCCTTTGCCGATGTGAAGCAGGCGCTGCATGACCAGATCGCCCATACCCGCGCGCAGGCGCTGCTGGCCGACCGGGTGCAGAAGCTGCAGGACGCGATTGCCGGCGGCGGGCTGGATTCCATTCCCGCCGACCTGGGTGCCGTGGCCGTATCGGGCGACCTTGATGCCAGCGGCAACACCCACGAAGGCACGCCCGCCCCCATACCGGGCAGCGATGCGGTGCGGCAGGCGGTCATCGCCCGCGTGTTCTCCCAGGCAAAAGGGGCCAGCCCCGTGCTGGTGCAGGGGCCGGATGGCGCATGGTATGCCGTATCGGTTGATGGCGTGACGCCGGGCCATGCGCTGGATCTGGCCGAGGCCGGGCCGCGTGTCGCCGCCGCATGGCAGGCCGATGCCCGCCGCCACATGGCCGATCAGCAGGCCACCGCCTTCTACAACCAGGCGCAGGGGCAGGGGGGGCTGGCCCATGTCACCCCCGCCGTGCCGGGGCTGGAGCACAGCCAGCCCATTTCCCCCATGCAGCCGGCACCCGAAATCCCGCGTGAGGTGGCCGCCCTGATCTTCCGGCTGGAGAAGGTGGGGCAGAATGTCATGACCGAAGCGGGTGATTCCTATGTGGTGGCCACGCTGACGGCCATCAACCACCCCGACCCCGCCACGCAGAAGGACCTGTACGGGCGCGTGCGCGCGGGCCTGACCCAGTCCATGGGCGAGGATATCGAGATGGGCTATGGCGGGGCGCTGGAAGCCATTGTCAAGCCCAGGCCCAACGAGTCCGCCCTTCGCGCCGTGATGGCGGAGGTAACGGGCGGCCAGAACACAGGAACCGCACAGTGACAGCAGACGCCGCGCGCATGCGCCCCCCCTCCCGGCAGCCCGATGCCGCCCGGCGCGCGGCGGCACTTGCCACCCTGCGCGAAGGCAGGGCCGCCGTGGCATGGCGGGTCGAGCCGGCTGACCTGCTTACCCCCGTTGCCGCCTTCCTGCGCCTGTCGCCCCTTGCGCGCAGCCATGGCGGCGGCAATGGCGGGCACAATGCCTTCCTGCTGGAAAGTGTGGAGGGCGGCACCTCACGCGGGCGCTATTCGGTCATCGGCCTGCTGCCCGACCTGATCTGGCGCTGCCATGACGGGCGTGCCAGCCTGTGCACCGACCCGTCCGCCCCCGCCCATGCCTTCGTGCCGCAGGCCGAGGCCCCGCTGGTCTCGCTGCGGCGCATCCTGCATGCCAGCCGCATCGACCTGCCCGAGGGGCTGCCGCCCATGACCGGCGGCGTGTTCGGCTACCTGGGCTATGACATGGTCCGTCAGGTCGAATGCCTGCCCGACATGCCCGCCGATGACCTGGACCTGCCCGAGGGCATCCTGATGCGTCCCGGCCTGTTCGCCATATTCGACACGGTGCGTGACGAACTGCTGCTGGCCGCGCCCCTGCGCCCGCAGGAGGGTGTTGCCCCCGAAGCCATATGGGACGCGGCGCAGGCCCGGCTGGAACAGGCGCGCGCGGCCCTGTCCACCCCGGTGGAACTGCCTGACGGGCCGGTGGGCGAAATGGCGCCCCCCGTGCCGGAATCGACGATGAGCAAGGACGAATTCTGCGCCATCGTGCGCAGGCTGCAGGACTATATCGCTGCGGGCGACGCCTTCCAGATCGTGCCGAGCCAGCGCTTCAGCGCCGCCTTCACCCTGCCGCCGTTTGCACTGTACCGCGCATTGCGGCGCATCAACCCCGCGCCCTTCCTGTTCTATCTGGACCTGGACGGGTTCAGCCTTGTCGGCTCCTCGCCCGAGGTGCTGGTGCGCCTGCGCGAAGGCACCATGACCGTGCGCCCGCTGGCGGGCACCCGCCCGCGTGGCCGCACGACGGTGGAGGACCTGGCGCTGGAGGCCGAACTGCTGGCCGACCCCAAGGAACGCGCCGAACACCTGATGCTGATCGACCTGGGCCGCAACGATGTGGGCAGGGTGTGCGAACTGGGTTCGGTCAGGGTGACGGAGCAGTTCGTGATCGAACGCTTCAGCCATGTCATGCATATCTCATCGAATGTGGAAGGGACCCTGCGCCCCGACCTTGGGGCACTGGACGCGCTGATGTCGGGCTTCCCCGCCGGCACGCTGACGGGGGCACCCAAGATCCGCGCCATGCAGATCATTGACGAGGTGGAGCCGACACGGCGGGCGACCTATGCCGGGTGCATCGGCTATTTCGGCCCCGATGGGGACATGGATACCTGCATCGGCCTGCGCATGGCGGTGGTGAAAGACGGGCGGATGTACGTGCAGGCGGGCTGTGGCGTCGTGGCCGACAGCGTGCCCGAGGCGGAATACGAGGAAACCCGCCAGAAGGCCCGCGCCCTGTTCCGCGCGGCGGAGGAGGCGGTACGCTTCGCCACGGCCGGGGACGCCTGAAGGCCATGGAAATTTCCGGGGGCCGCCTTTTTGAAAAAGGCGGCGTTCCCTCCTGAAGCTTTTTGAAAAAGCACCACCGGAAACTTCTTTCGTGTGCGGGCGGTCGTGACATCAGGGGACTGAAACACTTCGCAAGATGATTTTACGGCTTCCGCGTACATGATAAGGGATGGCAAGACATGCCCGGGCCACGCCAGAAGGTTTGACCCGGCCCAGCGGAAAAGCCATGATACGCCCATGATCCTTCTGATCGACAATTATGACAGCTTTACCTTCAACCTCGTCCACTATCTGGGCGATCTGGGGGAAAAGTGTGACGTCCATCGCAACGATGCGATCAGCGTGGCGGATGCGCTGGCGCTGCGGCCCGAAGCCATTGTCATCTCGCCCGGTCCCTGTTCCCCCAATGAAGCCGGGATCTGCTGCGACCTGATTGCCGCCGCCGCCGGAAAGGTGCCGGTATTCGGCGTCTGCCTGGGCCATCAGGCGATAGGCCAGGTATTTGGCGGCAGGGTGGTGCGCGCGCCCGTGCCGATGCATGGCAAGGTCTCGCCGGTCTATCATGACGGGACCGACATCTTTGCCGGCCTGCCCGACCCGTTCAGCGCCACGCGCTACCACAGCCTGACGGTCGAACCCGAAAGCCTGCCCGAAACGCTGGTGGCCACCGCGCGCACGGAAGATGGCGTGATCATGGGCCTGCGCCACGCCAGCCTGCCCATATTCGGCGTGCAGTTCCACCCCGAGAGCATCGCATCCGAACACGGGCATGACATCATGGCCAATTTCCTGTCCATCGCACGCGGCACCAACACGCCGCGCAAGGCTGCCTGAGCAGGGATGGGCAGCACGATGGACAGCACGCCAGCCACCAGCGCCCTGTTTCGTGATCTGCTGGGGCAGGCTGTCGATGGCGGGGCGAAGGTGGCGCCGGAACTGGCGCAGCAGGGCCTGAAATGCATTGAACGGGGCGAGGCGGCGCCCGTGCCCGCCACCGCCTTCCTGACCGCGCTGCGCCTGCGTGGCCTGCTGCGCGCCGATCCGGTGGAACTGGAAGCCGTGCTGGGCCACCGCCCGCCCGTGGTCGTGGCACCTGAAATGCAGGCCGCGCTGGACCGGGTGATGGACGGGCAGGCATTGACGCCAGAGATGGCGCAGGCCGCGTTTGACCGGATCATGGATGGCGGCGTGCCCGATGCCGCGCTGGCCGCCTTCCTGACCGCGCTGCACATGCGCGGGGAAAGTGCCGGTGAGCTGGAGGCCGCCGTGCGCGCCATGCGCGCGCGCATGATCGCGGTGCCCGGCATGCCGGATGACGCGATTGATGTCTGTGGCACGGGTGGCGACGGGCTGGGCACGCTCAATGTCTCCACCGCCGTGGCCTTCGTGCTGGCCGCCCTGGGGGTGCCGGTGGTCAAGCATGGCAACCGCGCGCTGTCCTCGCGCTCGGGGGCGACGGATGTGCTGCTGGAACTGGATGTGCCCCTGCCGGTGGAGCCCGCGCGTATTGGCGGCATGGTGGAACGCCACGGGCTGGCCTTCCTGGCCGCCACCAACCACCACCCCGCCATGCGGCATGTGGGGGCGGTGCGCCGGGCGCTGGGTTTCCGCACCATTTTCAACCTGGTCGGCCCGCTGTGCAATCCCGCCCGGGTAACGCGGCAGATGGTGGGCGTGTTCTCGCCCGACTGGCTGGAAACCATGGTCCGGGCATTGCAGGCCACCGGATCGACGCATGTCTGGGCCATAAGCGGTGACTGCGGGCAGGGGCGGTTCATTGACGAACTGACCCTGGCCGGTCCCACCCGCGCCTGCGTGCTGGAGGGCGGGCAGGTGCACGCCGTGGACGTGGATGCGGCGGCGGCCGGGCTGGAACCGGCCCCCATTTCCGCCATTGCCGGTGGGCCGCCCGCCCATAACGCGCAGGCGCTGCAGGCGCTGGCGCGCGGGGCGCGCGGGGCGTACCGGGATACGGTGCTGCTGAATGCCGGTGTCGCATTGCATGTGGCGGGGCGGGGCAGCACTATCATACGGGGTGGCGCGATTGACTATGCCGCCCTGCGCGGGAACATCCGCCTTGCGGCGGATGCGCTCGATCGTGGCGCGGTTGCGGCCGTGCTGGAGGCCGTGCGGAGCTTCCGCACGGACGTGCCAAACAGAGTAACAGGGTAGAAAATGAACGACACGCCAAGCACCTCCCCCCAGACAGGCAGTGTCCAGCCCGAGGATGTGGACAGCATTCCCGACGTGCTGGAGCGTATCTGTGCCCGGACAAGGGTGGATGTGGCGCAGCGCGCGAAAGTCATGACACTGAAGGAAATCACCGCCCGCGCGCGGGAGGTGAACACCCCGCCGCGCGGGTTTGGCCAGGCGCTGAAGCAGAAGACGGCGGACCACCAGATCGGCCTGATCGCGGAAATCAAGAAGGCGTCGCCTTCGGCCGGGATCCTGCGTCCCGATTACGAACCCACGCAGATCGCGCAGGAATATGAAAAGGCGGGGGCGGCGTGCATTTCCGTCCTGACCGAAGGCTCGTGCTTCCACGGTAGCGCCGAGGACCTGACCCGCGTGCGGGAGGCATGCAAGCTGCCGCTTCTGCGCAAGGACTTCATCATCGACCCGTGGCAGGTGCATGAAAGCCGCCTGATCGGCGCGGACTGCATCCTGCTGATCATGGCCATCCTGACCGATGCCGAAGCCGCCGAACTGCTGGACATCGCGCGCGGGCTGGACATGGACGTGCTGGTGGAAGTGCATGACGAGGGCGAGCTGAACCGCGCGCTGGCGCTGGATACCTCGCTGATCGGCATCAACAACCGCAACCTGAAAACACTCCAGACCGATATCGGGACCACCTGCAGGCTTGCCCCGCTGGTGCCGCCGGACCGGATCATCGTGTCCGAAAGCGGCATTCGCACCCATGCGGATGTGATGAAGCTCAACGCCATTGGCGCCTCGGGCTTCCTGGTGGGGGAAAGCCTGCTGCGGCAGGCGGATGTCGGGGCGGCGGTGCATGCGCTGCTGGGCACCACGCCCGATGGCGCGGCCCCCGTGGCCCCCGCGCCATGACAGGGCCGCGCCTGTCCCATCTGGATGGCGCGGGACATGCGGTGATGGTGGATGTGTCGGCCAAGGCCGATACACGGCGCGAAGCGGTGGCGCACGGGCATATCAGCATGCGGCCCGAAACGCTGGCGCTGGTTGTGGCGGGCGCGATGCCCAAGGGCGACGTGCTGGCCACAGCCCGCATCGCGGGCATCATGGCGGCCAAGAAAACCGCCGACCTGATCCCGCTGTGCCACCCGCTCGCCATCTCGTCAGTCAGGGTGGAACTGCTGCCCGACGCGGATCAGCGCGGCATCACCATTACCGCGCGCGTGCGCACAACCGGCCCCACCGGCGTGGAGATGGAGGCACTGACCGCGGCCTCCGTCGCGGCGCTGACGCTGTACGACATGTGCAAGGCGGTGGAGCGGGACATGGAAATCGGTCAGATACACGTGATCCATAAATCCGGAGGGGCTTCGGGTACTTATGACCGCGTTGCGGGAGCATGACGGATCATGGCGCGCCCCTGTAACCGAAACGGCTGTGCCGGCCGCCCGGCAGGGGGCAGGGCACAGGCAACATGAACCAAGGACGTTCGATGAGTAACGAGACAGATCCCGGCCTGTCGGGTGGCCACAACAGCCGGACCATGACCGAGGCCGACCTGAAGGAAGCCTATTACCAGATGGTGCTGATCCGCCGGTTCGAGGAACGCGCGGGCCAGCTTTACGGCATGGGGCTGATCGGCGGTTTCTGCCATCTGTATATCGGGCAGGAAGCGGTTGTCGTGGGCATCCAGATGGAGCTGAAGCAGGGGGACAAGATCATCACCTCCTACCGTGACCACGGGCAGATGCTGGCCGCCGGCATGGACCCGCGCGGTGTCATGGCCGAACTGACCGGGCGCGAGGGCGGGTATTCCCACGGCAAGGGCGGGTCGATGCACATGTTCTCTTCCGAGAAGCATTTCTATGGCGGCCACGGCATTGTTGGCGCGCAGGTCTCGCTGGGCATCGGGCTGGCCTTTGCCAACAAGTATCGCGGCACGGACGAGGTCTCGGTCACATATTACGGCGAGGGCGCGTCCAACCAGGGCCAGGTGTACGAAAGCTTCAACCTGGCCGCCCTGCACAGGCTGCCCTGCCTGTTCGTGCTGGAGAACAACCGCTACGGCATGGGCACCAGCGTGGAGCGGGCCTCGGCCTCGAAAGCGCTGTGGCGCAATGGTGAGCCGTGGGGCATTCCGGGCATGTATGTCGATGGCATGGATGTCGAGGCCGTGCGCGCCGCCGCCGCCGAGGCCGTGGCCCACTGCCGCGCGGGCAAGGGCCCGGTGCTGATGGAGGTGGATACCTACCGCTACCGTGGCCATTCCATGTCCGACCCGGCCAAATACCGCCAGCGTTCGGAAGTGGACGAGATCCGCAAGAACCATGACCCGATCGACCGCGTGCGCCGCGAACTGCTGGAACGCGGTGTGGCGGAAAGCGACCTGAAGGCGATGGATGACAGGGTGAAGGCCGTTGTGGTTGACGCGGCCGAGTTTGCCCAGACCAGTCCCGAACCCGATCCTTCGGAGCTGTGGACGGACATTCTGGTAGGAAGCTGATTGAAAGATGGCAATACAGATACTTATGCCCGCCCTGTCCCCCACCATGAAGGAGGGCACGCTGGCGCGCTGGCTGCGCAAGCCGGGCGAGGCGATTGCCGCAGGCGATGTGATTGCGGAAATCGAGACCGACAAGGCCACGATGGAAGTCGAGGTCGTGGATGAAGGCGTGATGGGCCGCATCCTGATCCCCGAGGGGACGGAGAACGTGGCGGTCAACACCCCCATCGCCGTGCTGTTGGCCGAAGGCGAGAGCGCGGATGCGACGCCCGCGGCATCCCCCACGGCCCCGGCAGTACAGGCACCCGCCGCCCCGCCATCATGCGGGCCGACGCCTGCCGCCCCCGGCGCGCCGAAGGTTGCGGCCGAACCGGAAAAGGACTGGGGCGAGACCACCGAGATGACCGTGCGCGAAGCCCTGCGCGATGCCATGGCCGCCGAGCTTGCGCGCGATGAGGACGTGTTCCTGATCGGTGAGGAAGTGGCCGAATACCAGGGGGCCTACAAGGTCTCGCAGGGGTTGCTGGACCAGTTTGGCGAGAAGCGGGTGATCGACACCCCCATCACCGAACAGGGCTTTACCGGCATGGCCATTGGCGCGGCCCTGACCGGGCTCAAGCCGATTGTGGAGTTCATGACCATGAACTTCGCCATGCAGGCCATTGACCAGATCATCAATTCCGCCGCCAAGACGCGCTACATGTCGGGCGGGCAGATGTCGTGCCCCATCGTGTTCCGTGGCCCCAATGGCGCCGCCGCCCGTGTGGGGGCCCAGCATTCGCAGTGCTATGCCAGCTGGTACGGCCATGTGCCGGGGCTGAAGGTGGTGGCACCCTGGTCGGCAGCCGATGCCAAGGGCCTGCTGCGCGCCGCCATCCGTGACCCCAACCCGGTCATCTTCCTGGAAAACGAGATCCTGTACGGCCAGCGTTTTCCCTGCCCGGTGGATGAGGACTTCATCCTGCCGATCGGCAAGGCGAAGGTCGAGCGCGCGGGCACGGATGTGACCATCGTGGCGTTTTCCATCATGGTTGGCGTGGCGCTGGAAGCGGCCGGAAAGCTGGCGGAGCAGGGGATCGATGCGGAAGTGATCAACCTGCGCACCATCCGCCCGCTGGATACCGAGACGGTGGTGGAAAGCGTGAAGAAGACCAGCCGCGTGGTGGTGGTGGAAGAAGGCTGGCCCTTTGCCGGTATTGGCGCGGAAGTGGCCATGCAGGTGATCGAGCACGCCTTTGACTACCTGGACGCGCCGCCGGTGCGCGTGGCGGGGGCCGATGTGCCCATGCCGTTTGCCGCCAATCTTGAAAAGCTTGCCCTGCCCAATGCGGACTGGATCATCAATGCCGTCCGGCAGGTTGTGTGAGGGACCGCGCGATGCCGATCAACATCCTGATGCCCGCCCTGTCCCCCACCATGAAGGAGGGCACGCTGGCCCGCTGGCTCAAGGCGGAAGGCGACGCCATTGCCGCGGGCGACGTGATTGCGGAAATCGAGACCGACAAGGCCACGATGGAAGTCGAGGCTGTGGATGAGGGCATACTGGGCCGCATCCTGATTGGCGAGGGGACGGAGGGCATTGCCGTCAACACCCCCATCGCCATACTGGTGGCCGAAGGCGAAAGCGTGCCCGATGCGCCTGCTGCCACCGCCGCTGCCACGCCCGCCCCCGCAGCACCCGCGCCAGCAACACCCGTGGCCCCGGTTCCCGCCACCACGCAGGCCGCACCGGCAGCCCCTGTGGCCCCGGCACCAAAGGGCACACGCGTCTTTGCCTCCCCCCTTGCGCGCAGGATTGCAGCCCAGAAGGGCATTGATCTTGCCACGCTGAAGGGCAGCGGCCCCAATGGGCGCATCGTGCGCCGGGATGTGGAACAGGCGCAGCAGGCCCCGGCCGCAGCCCCCGCAGCCACGGCCGCGCCCGCCGCAGCGCCGGCATCGGCACCCGCACCCGCCAGCACGGCGTATGACACCGTGCCGCATTCGGGCATGCGCAAGGTGATTGCGCGCCGCCTGACGGAAGCCAAGTCCACCATCCCGCATTTCTATGTGGAAATGGATGTGGAACTGGATGCGCTGCTGGCGCTCCGCAGCCAGCTTAACGCGGCCGCCCCGTCCGAAGGGCCGGGAGCGTACAAGATTTCCGTCAATGACATGCTGGTCAAGGCGGCGGCGGTGACGCTGCGCCGGGTGCCGCAGGTCAATGTGTCCTATACCGATGACGCGCTGCTGGCGTATCATGACGTGGACATCTCGGTTGCCGTTTCCATCCCCGACGGGCTGATTACGCCCATCGTGCGCGCGGCCGACACCAAGGGCCTGCGCCAGATCAGCCTGGAAACGCGCGACCTTGTGGCGCGCGCACGCGCAGGCAAGCTGAAGCCGGAGGAATTCCAGGGCGGCACCTTCTCCATCTCCAACATGGGGATGTACGGGGTCAAGGCGTTCTCCGCCATCATCAACCCGCCACAGGCGGCCATCCTGGCCATTGCGGCGGGTGAGCGCAGGGCCGTGGTCAAGGGCAATGACATCGTGATCGCCACCGTCATGACCGTGACCCTTTCGGTCGATCACCGGGTGGTGGACGGGGCGCTGGCCGCACAGTGGCTCTCGGCCTTCCGCACGGTTGTTGAAAACCCGATGAGCCTTGTGGTCTGAGGAAACGATCCGAAATGAGCACCACGCAATTTGATCTCATTGTCATTGGCGGTGGCCCCGGCGGGTATGTGGCGGCCATCCGCGCCGCCCAGCTCAGGCTGAAGGTGGCGGTGGTGGAAGCCGCCCAGCTTGGCGGCATCTGCCTTAACTGGGGCTGCATTCCCACCAAGGCGCTGCTGCGCGCGTCCGAAATCAACCACATGCTGCACAACCTGGAGGAATTCGGGTTTGCGGCGGACAATGTGCGCTTTGACTTTGCCAGGGTGGTCAAGCGCTCGCGCGCTGTCTCGGCCCAGCTTTCGGCGGGTGTTGCCCACCTGCTGAAGAAGCACAAGGTCACGGTCATCAACGGCTTTGGCAGGCTGGCGGGCACGCAGGGGGACCTGCGCAAGGTTTCGGTCAGCACGGACGGGAAGGAGACGGCTGTCCTGACCGCGCCCAACGTGATCGTGGCCACGGGGGCGCGTGCGCGCGTGCTGCCGGGGCTGGAGCCGGATGGCAAGCTGGTCTGGTCGTACCGTGAGGCCATGGTGCCGACCGAACTGCCGCGCAGCCTGCTGGTGATCGGTTCGGGCGCGATCGGGGTGGAGTTCGCCTCGTTTTACCGCAACATGGGTGCGGACGTGACCATTGTGGAAGTGGCCGACCGCATCCTGCCGGTGGAAGATGCCGAAATCAGTGCCTTTGCCCGCAAGGCGCTGGAAAAGCAGGGGATGAAAATCCTGACCGGCGCGAAGCTGGGCGCGATAAAGAAGGATGCTGACAGCGTAACCGTGGAGGTCACGGCTGGCGGCAGGACGCAGCCGGTGACGGTTGCGCGCGTGATTTCGGCGGTGGGGATTGTGGGCAATGTCGAGAATATCGGCCTTGAAGGCACCGCGATCAAGGTGGACCGCAGCCACATCACGGTCGATCCCTACTGCCGCACGGCGGAGAAGGGGGTCTTCGCCATTGGTGACATCGCGGCCCCGCCGTGGCTTGCCCACAAGGCCAGCCATGAGGGCGTGATGGTGGCGGAACTGATCGCAGGGCGCAGCGTGCACCCGATCAGCCCGCTCAACATTCCCGGCTGCACCTACTGCCGCCCGCAGGTGGCCTCCGTCGGCATGACGGAGGAAAAGGCAAAGGCCGCAGGCTATAAGCTGCGCGTCGGCCGCTTCCCCTTCATCGGCAACGGCAAGGCCATTGCGATGGGAGAGCCGGAGGGCATGGTCAAGACCATCTTCGATGACGCCACGGGTGAACTGCTGGGTGCCCACATGGTCGGCCCCGAAGTGACCGAGATGATCCAGGGCTACGTCATTGCCCGCACCGGTGAACTGACCGATGCGGAACTGAAGGAAACCGTGTTCCCGCACCCCACCATATCGGAAACCATGCACGAAGCCGTGCTGGCGGCGTATGACGGTGCGTTGCATATCTAGCTGATAAAAAAGAATAAAAGTTTTTGGGTGCCGCCTTTTTTCAAAAAGGCGGCGGTCTTTGACGCTTTTTGAAAAAAGCTTCACCAAAAACTTTTTTCACTTTCCGGCCTGTTATGCGGGCAGGGCAGGGGATCACAGCGCTGATCGTGCGGTTGTGATCCCCTGCCGCCGCGCGGGCCGCAAGAATGCTTGACGTTGTGGGGCAGGCGTTACACTTCTGGTCAACCAGCCTGCCAGATGGGATGTTCATGCCATGTCCGTGCGTTTGACGATCGACCACCGCAAGAAGACGGATGCCGCCCTGCGGCACCCCGAAAAGGCGCATCGGCCCGATAACCCCATTGCGCGCAAGCCCGACTGGATCCGCGTGCGTGCCCCCAACCACCCCACCTATCACGAGACGCGCAGGCTCATGCGCGACAACAACCTTGTCACCGTGTGTGAGGAGGCAGCCTGCCCCAATATCGGCGAATGCTGGTCCCAGCGCCACGCCACCATGATGATCATGGGGGAAATCTGCACCCGTGCGTGCGCGTTCTGCAATGTCACCACCGGCCTGCCGCACGCGCTGGATGCGGATGAACCCGAGCGCGTGGCCGATGCGGTGGCGCGGCTGGGGCTGCGGCATGTGGTCATTACCTCGGTGGACCGCGATGACCTGCCCGATGGCGGCGCGCACCACTTCGCGCGCGTGATCGGGGCGATCCGCGCGCACGCGCCCGATACCACCATCGAGATCCTGACCCCCGACTTCCTGCGCAAGCCCGGCGCGCTGGAAGTGGTGGTGCGTGCCCGCCCCGACGTGTTCAACCACAATCTGGAAACCGTGCCCCGGCTCTACACCACCATCCGCCCCGGCGCGCGGTACTACCAGTCGATGCGCCTGCTGGATGACGTGAAGAAGATGGACCCCTCCATCTTCACGAAATCGGGATTGATGCTGGGACTGGGTGAGGAACGGCCCGAAATACTCCAGGTCATGGATGACCTGCGGATTGCGGATGTTGATTTCATCACGCTGGGGCAATATCTCCAGCCCACAGTGAAGCATGCGGCGGTGGCCCGGTTCGTGACACCGGAGGAATTCGCCGATTATGCGGGCATGGCCCGGGTAAAGGGGTTCCTGCAGGTCAGTTCCTCGCCACTGACGCGGTCGTCGTACCATGCGGACGCCGATTTCGCGGAACTGCGTGCCGCACGCGAACAGCGCCTGCGGGGCGAACGTGGCGTAATGGAGATTATGTGATGCCCACCCATGCCGAACGTCGGCTTATCGCCTATTCCCCCAGCCAGCTTTTTGACCTGGTGGCCGACGTCGGGAAATACCCCCAGTTCCTGCCGTGGTGCACGGGCGCGCGGGTGCGCACGCGCACGGCAACCGAACTGGTGGCGGACCTGACCATCGGCTTTGGTCCCTTCCGTGAGACGTTCACCAGCCGCGTGCTGCTTGAGGCACCGGGCACGATCCGCGTCAGTTATGAAAAAGGGCCGTTCCGCTACCTGAACAACGTCTGGACCTTCACGCCCGAACCGCGTGGCTGCCTGGTGGATTTCTTTGTGGATTTCGAATTCCGCTCCCGCCTGCTGCAGGCCGCGATCGGCGTGGTGTTCAACGAGGCGGTGCGCCTTATGGTCTCCGCCTTCATCCGCCGCGCGCGTGACATATACGGCCCGCCCGCACCCGCGGCTCCCGTACCGCCGCCCGTGGGCACGGCCAAGGCCGGAAGCGCCTGAACACCCAGATCCGACCGGACAGAAGGACCCCGTCATGACCAAACGTTTCCTTGCCACCATGCTGGGCGGTGCCCTGCTGTGCACCACGCTGCCCGCCATGGCCGCGCCCGCCGTCCGTCATGCGGCCCGCCATGCGGCGGAAGCCAGCACCGATGCACAGACGGATGACCTGAACGCGCAGAGCCTGCAGAAGGCGCGGTCGGCACTGCCACAGCCCACGGCGGCCGGCACGGCGGCCCCCGCCGCTTCCCCCGTTTCCATGCGTGCGGGGCCGGGCAGCACGGGCCGGGCCGCAAGCCATGCCGTACAGGCCGCCGGCACGGGCGAGACGGCAGGCAGCATACCCGTGCCCCGCACGCAGATGGATGGCGCGGGCGAATAGTCCCCGCACCCTGCCGCCACTATTCCGCCATCAGCCGCCCGGCATGGTCCAGCAGCAGCATCAGCGCCGTGCGGACCGCCTGCGCGCGCACATCCCACCGTTCGCCCGCGAAGGTGTGGGAGAGCGTATCCACGCTGCCCCCGCCCGCCACGCCAAACCAGACCAGCCCCACCGGCTTGCCTTCCACCGCGCCGCCGGGGCCGGCTATGCCGGTGATGGCAATGGCCAGGTTGGCGTCGGGCGCATGGCCCAGCGCGCCCTGCGCCATGGCGGCGGCCACTTCCCGGCTGACCGCGCCGTACCGTTCCAGCAGCGTCGCGGGCACGCCCAGCGCGTGGGATTTCATGCTGTTGGAATAGGTGACAAAACCGCCCGTCACCACATCGGATGACCCTGCGGCTTCGGTCAGGGCCGCGGCCAGCAGGCCGCCGGTGCAGCTTTCCGCCGTGACAATGCGGCACCCCGCCGCGCGGAAGCGGGCCAGCGCGTCGGGTATGCGGGCAAGGAGCGTATCAGGTAACATGCGCCGGGTTCTCCATTTCTGGCCGGTCTAACGCATCAGGCCAGGGCGTGGATGCCTGCCAGTATGGCACCCGCCATAAGCCCGGCCACGACATCATCCCCCATTATGCCCACCGCGTCATGCCTGCGGTCAAACCAGCCCACCGGGCCGGGCTTGGTAATGTCAAACAGGCGGAACAGGGCAAAGGCCAGCAGCAGCCACAGCCCGTCCGCCCAGCGCAGGGCAGTGAGTGGCAGGGGGGCAAGGGGGAACATGGCCAGCCACATGCCCGCCACTTCATCAATCACGATCCAGCCATGGTCCGCCCCGCCCGATACCGCCACCGTGGCCCGCCAGCCCACGAAGGTGCATAGCAGGATGGCCAGCGCCATCCAGATCCAGTGTCCCAGCAGCGGGATGCCCACCACCAGTGCGGCCAGCGAACCCACCGTGCCCGGCGCGCGCGGGGCCAGCCCGCAGCCGCCAAAGGTTGCGACCAGCCGGGCCAGCCGGGGTGCGTCGCCCGCCATCAGCCCTGTCCCAGCGCGGGGTCGGTGGCCTGGTAGATGGCCATGTTCTCCTCCACCCGTTCCACGTAGTTGCGGGTCTCGCCAAACGGGATGCTCTCGATCCAGTCCAGCATGGCGTCGGGCACCGGGGTGTCGCGCGCGGGGTTGCCCAGCGTGAGCAGCCATGTGTCGGTGCGGTGCGGCCCGGCATTGTAGGCGGCGGCCACATAGGGCACGGCGCCGCCCATGCGCTGGGCAATCTCGGCAAGGTACGCGGCCCCCAGCTGCATGTTGAGCTGCGGGTCGGTCAGGGATTCGGCGCTGACCCGTGTGGCGGGCAGGCCCGCCTTGCGCGCCATCTCGCGTGCGGTGGGCACCAGAAGCTGCATCAGCCCCACGGCGTGGGCGGGGCTGACCACGGCGGCGTCAAACCCGCTTTCCTGCCGCGCCACGGCCAGTTCCACATCGGCGGGCAGGATGGAAGTGGGCGGCGTGTAGGTGCGCGGCCAGCCTTCATGCACCAGTGTCAGCCCGTCGCGCCCGGCCAGGCGGGCCACCATCACGGCGGCATCGGGTATGCCCAGCCGCGTGGCCATGCGGGCGGCCAGCACATGGTCGATGGTGCTGGTGGACTGCGCATCCAGCGCCAGGATGAAGTCACGCGCATGCCGCCGGTCCCCCCATGCCACCAGGATCTCGGCCGCGCGGGCCAGGTCGGTGGTGTCAAAGCGCACGGAATCGGCCACGCTGGGGGTGGGTTCGCTCTGGCGCAGCAGGTAGGCGCGGATCTGGCGGCCGGCCTGTTCGGGCACCAGAAGGGGGTTCATGGCATTGCCACCCAGCCACGCGATGGCCATCTGGCCATAGAAGGTATTGGCCAGCGTGGCAGCCTGTTCCCACTGCGCGCGTGCCGCGGCGGCATGCCCTTCGGCCGCAAGGGCGCGCCCGGCCCAGAACAGCCCCCGGCTGCGGGTAATGACCGGCACCGCCTGCGCCAGCGGGGTGAAATCGGTCACGGCGTGCCTGGCATCATGCAGGTATTGCAGCCGGATCCACCCGCTCAGGAACAGTGCGTCGTAATGGTTGGCGGAACCGATATCGGCGCTGTCACTGGCCATGAACAGGGCATCGGCGGTGCGGTGGGCCAGCAGCAGGTCACGCGCCAGCCCGTCACGCTCGCGCCAGAAACCGGCCGCGATCGTGGGGGGCACCTCCTTTTCCGCCGCCACCCCGCGCGCATGCCACAGGGCCAGTGCCTCATCCAGCCGCTGCGCGTGGTGCAGCCAGCGCAGGTGGTCGAACACCAGCGCGGCATCGGCCTGCTGCCCGTCCGGAACCGTGGCCAGCACGGCTTCCGCCTGCGGGTCGTTGCGGCGCAGCGCCAGCCGCGCACGCGCCACGACCTGCTGGGCGGGGTCCAGCATGGGCACCTGCCTTGCTGCCGCATCTACCTTGCCCGCGCGTTCCTGCCGGTCAAAGCGCTGCCAGTGGTCCTGCGGTGTCAGGACGGTGCCGAATCCCGTCAGCAGGGCCTGGGCCTCGGCCGGGGTGTCGGCGCGGTTGACCCATGTGGCGCGCGCCTGTGCGTCCAGCCCGGCGGGGCGGGGGGTGGCACTGGCGCAGCGCAGCAGGGCGTGCGCATCGGTCAGGGGCTGGGCGGCGCACAGGCGGCCCGCCGCCGCGTTGTCCGGCTCGGCGGCCAGGGCCTGCTGGAAGCGCGCCAGCAGCAGCGCGCGCTGGGGCCAGGACGGGTTCTCCGTCAGGAAGGTGGCGTATTCATCCGCGCTGCTGCGCGCGGGGGAAAGCAGGCGCAGATAGACCAGCAGCTTGGCTGCGACCGGGTCGTCATCGGCATTGCCCGTGGCGGCCTGCCGCGGGGTGGGCCAGTCGCCACGGGCGGGCGCGGGCGCGGGCTGTGCGGATGGCGCGGCCGGAGCGGGGCGGGCGGCCAGCGCCGCCAGCAGCGCCACGCCCGCCGCCAGTGCGGGGCGCGCGGCGCGCGGCATCACGCCGCCCCCCCCACATGCGTCCAGACCTCGCCCCCGCCCTTTACGATCAGTTCGATCGCCACCGCCAGCACCACCAGCAGCCCGACCCACGAAATCCAGCGGTACCGCTCCAGCAGCCGCGCGATAAGCGACGCCGCCACCGCCATCAGCACCACCGAGACCGCAAGCCCCGCCACCAGCACGCCAATATGCTCGCCCGCAGCCCCCGCAACCGCCAGCACGTTGTCCAGGCTCATGGACAGGTCGGCCACGATGATGCGGATGATGGCATTGCGCAGTGAACCGGGGGCGGGCGTGCCCTCTTCCGCGGGGGCGGTGCCGCGCATTTCCCGGTACATCCGCCAGCATACCCACAAAAGCAGCAGCCCGCCCGCCAGTGTCAGCCCGATGATGGCCAGCAGCCGCACCGCCACCAGCGCCAGGCCGATACGGATCACCGCCGCCCCCAGCACGCCGCACAGGATGGCGACTCGCCGCGCCCTGTGCGGCAGGTTGCGCACCGCCATGCCCACCACGATGGCGTTGTCACCCGCCAGGGTCACGTCAATCAGGACGACCTGCGCCAGCGCGTACAGGGCGGAAGGGGAAAGGAAGGCGGACATGGGCAGATACGATCCTGGCTGTTGGCCCGTACGCGGGCATGGCTTCACAAGGGCTTTATGGGGCCGCCGGTATGAATCATGCAATCTCCCCCATCATGACGGATCATGCATGCCCCCGCCACGGCGCGCATGAATATAAGGGAGACGCCGCCATCAGAATTGGCTAGGAAGGCGGCCACACGTTCCGATTGAGCCACTGCCGTAAGGAAACCCCATAACATGGTCCCGCGCTATACCCGCCCTGTCATGGCCGCCATCTGGTCGCCCGAGAACCGCTACCGCATCTGGTTCGAGATCGAGGCGCTGGCCTGCGAGGCCATGGCGGACTATGGCGCGATTCCGAAGGATGCCGCGAAGACCATCCGTGAGAAGGGGGATGCCGCCATGGCCGCCTTCTCGCAGGCCGACCTTGACCGCATTGACGAGATCGAGGCCGAAACCCGCCATGACGTGATTGCCTTCCTGACGTGGCTGGCGGAAAAGGTCGGCCCCGACAGCCGCTTCGTGCATCTGGGCATGACCTCGTCCGATGTGCTGGACACCTGCCTGTCGGTGCAGATGGTGCAGGCGACCGACCTGCTGCTGGAAGACCTGGATGCCGTGCTGGCGGCGCTGAAGAAGCGCGCGTTCGAGCACAAGCACACCCTGACCATCGGCCGCAGCCACGCCATCCATGCCGAGCCGACATCATTCGGCCTGAAGATCGCGGGCCATTATGCCGAATTCGCCCGCAACCGCGCGCGTCTGGTCCGCGCGCGCGAAGAAATCGCGGTCTGCGCCATTTCCGGCGCCGTAGGCACCTATGCCCATATCGACCCCCGTGTTGAGGAATACGTGGCGGCCAAACTGGGGCTCAAGCCCGAGGATGTGTCCACCCAGGTCATTCCGCGTGACCGGCATGCGGCGTATTTCTGCGCGCTGGCGGTGATTGCCAGCGGCATCGAGCGGCTGGCCACCGAAGTGCGCCACCTGCAGCGTTCCGAAGTGCGTGAGGCGGAGGAGTTCTTCCACAAGGGGCAGAAGGGCTCGTCCGCCATGCCGCACAAGCGCAACCCCGTGCTGTCGGAAAACCTGACCGGGCTTGCCCGCCTTGTCCGCTCGCACGTCATTCCCGCGCTGGAGAACGTGGCGCTGTGGCATGAACGCGACATCAGCCATTCCTCCGTCGAGCGCAACATCTGCCCCGATGGCACGATCGGGCTGGACTTCGCACTCATGCGCCTTGCGGGCATGATGGAAAAGCTGGTGGTCTATCCCGAGCAGATGCAGGCCAATATCGAAAGCCTGGGCGGGGTCGTGCATTCGGGCGAGGTGCTGCTGGCCCTTGCGCGCGCCGGAATCCTGCGGGAGGATGCGTACCGTATCGTCCAGCGCAACGCCATGGCCACATGGACCCGGCTGGGCAGGCCGGACGGGAAGACCTTCCGCGAGAACCTGGAAGCCGACCCGGACGTGGCGGGCCGGGTGCCGCCCGAGGTGCTGGACCGCGCCATGGACAGCGCATCCCACCTGCGGATGCTCGACCATACATTCACCCGCGTGTTTGGTGAGGCCGGCCCCGCGCGCGGCTGACCCGGCCACGGGGCAGATAACACAGCAGGATGGCAAGGCGTGTGCACAGTCGTCATATCCCATGATCCGGCGCAGGACTGGCCGCTGCTTATGGCGGCCAACCGTGACGAGCGCCTTGACCGCCCCTGGCTGCCGCCGGGGCGGCACTGGCCCGACCATCCCGGCATCGTGGGCGGGCAGGACCAGGTGGCCGGCGGGTCGTGGCTTACGCTCAATGATGCGGGTGTTGTCGCGGGCATCATGAACCGCGTGGGCAGCCTTGGCCCCATGCCGGGCAAGAACTCACGCGGGGCGCTGCCGCTGCTGGCGGGCCGGTTCGATACCGCGCGCGCCGCGGTGGAGCACATCGCCACGATCGACGCGGGGGCGTGGCGGTCGTTCAACATGATCGTGGCCGACCGGCTGGACGCCTTCTTCATCCGTGGCCCCGGCTATGGCCAGCCACAGGTGGAAGCGCTTGCGCCCGGCGTGCACATGGTCGCCACCACCGACCCCGATGACATGGCCATGCCGCGCATCCACCGCCACCTGCCGCGCTTCCGCGCGGCGCTTCGCCCCGTGCCGCCGCACTGGACGGCATGGACCGGCCTGCTGGCCGACCGCTCCCTGCCTGCGGGCAGCGAGATCAACATCCCGCCGCGCTCGGGCTTTGGCACATGCAGTTCATCGGCCATCGGGGTGGCGGCGGATAACCGGCACTCATGGTTTTTTGCCGCGGGCGCCCCGGACCGGGTGGGCTACCAGCCGGTTGATCTGGCGGCGCGCGGGGCGGGGACATAGGTAAAATGGTATCTTCCCGCCCCGAACGCTGCTATGGCATGCGCAGCATGAGGGGTCATGCCAGCAGCAGATCCCGCCGATCAGGGGAGGGGCCGCTCCCGGCCCGTGCCCGCAGCGTTATGTGAAGGACGAGTATGGGCCGCCGCCGCCAGCTTTACGAAGGAAAAGCCAAGATCCTTTTCGAGGGACCCGAGCCGGGTACCCTCGTGCAGTATTTCAAGGATGACGCCAGTGCCGGCAACGGCGCGAAAAAGGGCATCATCACCGGCAAGGGGGTGCTGAACAACCGTATCAGCGAACACCTGATGCTGCGCCTGCACGATATCGGGATTCCCACCCATTTCATCCGTCGCCTGAACATGCGCGAGCAGCTGATCCGCGAAGTCGAGATCATCCCGCTTGAAGTCGTGGTGCGCAACGTGGCGGCAGGCAGCCTGTCCAAGCGGCTGGGCATTCAGGAAGGCACGCGCCTGCCGCGTCCGATCATCGAGTTCTATTACAAGAACGACGCCCTGAACGACCCGATGGTGAGCGAGGAGCACATCACCGCCTTCGGCTGGGCCTGCCCGCATGACATGGAAGACATCGTGGCGCTGAGCATGCGCATCAACGATTTCCTGTGCGGCCTGTTCATGGGCATCGGCATCATCCTTGTCGATTTCAAGCTGGAATACGGCCGCCTGTTCGAAGGCGACAACATGCGCATCGTGCTGGCCGATGAAATCTCGCCCGACAACTGCCGCCTGTGGGATGCCAAGACCAGCGAGAAGCTGGACAAGGACCGTTTCCGCAAGGACATGGGCAAGGTCGAGGAAGCCTATCAGGAAGTGGCGATGCGCCTGGGCATCCTGCCCGAGGCCACGAATTCCGACATGAAGGGACCGGAGGTAATGCAATGAAGGTGCGTGTGACCGTCATGCTGAAGGAAGGCGTTCTTGACCCGCAGGGCAAGGCCGTGGAACACGCGCTGCATGTGCTGGACTTCAGGAACGTGGGTGAAGTCCGCATCGGGCGCGTGATCGAGCTTGAGGTGGACGAGACCGACCGCGAACGCGCCCGCGCGCAGGCCGATGCCATGGCGCGCGCGCTGCTGGCCAATCTTGTGATCGAGGATTTCGTGACGGAGGTCGTTGGATGAAGATCGCCCGCCTTCTTGCCCTTGGCTGCGTGCTGGCCGTGGGCCTGCCCGCCGCCCATGCCTCCGCCCAGCGCGTCTCGCGCATGACGGGCGAACAGCTTGGATCGCTGTGCACCAAGCCCGCCGGCACCGGCATCTGTGATGCCTACATTTCCGGCGTGGCCGATTCCGCGGCCCTGGCCCATCTGTTCGAGCGCAATGCCGAAAAGGATGCCAAGGATATTTCGGCCTTCTGCATTGCGCCGGCAACCCCCACGGCGGACATGCGCACCAAGGTCGTGGGCTGGATGAAGGACCACCGCGATACCCTGTCGCGCCCGGCGGGGGAGGCGGTGTTCACCGCGCTGCATGAATCCTATCCCTGCGGCGGCGGCAAATGAAGGCGGCGATCGTAGTCTTTCCCGGCACCAACCGTGAGCGTGACATGGCCATCGCCCTGCGTGGCGTGACCGGGCAGGCCCCCACCATGGTCTGGCATCGTGACACGGCGCTGCCCGCAGGTGTTGACCTGGTGGTGCTGCCCGGTGGTTTCAGCTATGGCGATTACCTGCGCTGCGGCGCCATGGCGGCGCATGCGCCGATCATGGCCGCCATCCGCGAATTCGCGGCAAAAGGCGGGCATATCCTGGGGGTGTGCAACGGCTTCCAGATCCTGACCGAAGCGCAGCTCCTGCCCGGGGCGCTGCTGCGCAACGCCTCGCTGCGCTTCCTGTCACAGGACTGCTTTTTGCGCGTGGAGCGCGACGGCACGGCCTTTACCCGCCACTGGGCGAAGGGCGATGTGTTCCGCACGCCCATGGCGCATGGCGATGGTAATTATATTGCCGGGGCCGAGACCATTCGCATGCTGGAAGAGACCGGCCGCGTGGCCTTCCGCTACGTGTCGGAAACCGGCCACCTGGATGCGGGCGACGCACGGCTCAACCCCAATGGATCGATGAACGCGATTGCCGGTGTGTTCAGTGAAAACCTGCGCATATGCGGCATGATGCCCCATCCGGAGGATCTGGTCGATCCGCTGATGGGTGGCGTGGATGGCAAACCCCTGTTTACGGGACTGGTGGAGGCTGTGGTCGGATGAGTGCAAGGTTATCCCGCCCCGTTGATGCGGAACTGGCGCGCGAATTCGGCCTGACGGCGGAAGAATACGGCAATGTCCTGTCGATCATGGGCCGCACGCCCACGTTTACCGAACTGGGCATCTTTTCGGTCATGTGGTCGGAACACTGCTCGTACAAATCGTCGCGCGCCCACCTGAAAACCCTGCCCACCACCGCGCCATGGGTGATCCATGGCCCCGGCGAGAACGCGGGCGTGGTCGATATCGGGCACGGGCTGGCCGCCATCTTCAAGATGGAAAGCCACAACCACCCCTCCTTCATCGAACCCTATCAGGGGGCGGCGACGGGCGTGGGCGGTATCCTGCGTGATGTGTTCACCATGGGCGCCAGGCCCATCGCCAACCTCAACGCCCTGCGCTTTGGCGACCCCAACAACCCGCAGACCCGCCGCATCGTCGATGGCGTGGTGCGCGGCGTGGGCGGTTACGGCAACTGCGTGGGCGTGCCCACCGTGGGCGGCGAGATCAATTTCCACCCCGCCTATGACGGCAACCCGCTGGTCAACGCCATGACGGTGGGCGTGGCAAGGCAGGACCGCATCTTCCTGTCCGCTGCCGCCGGTATTGGCAATCCGGTCATCTATGTCGGCTCCAAGACCGGGCGGGACGGGATTCACGGGGCCACCATGTCCTCGTCGGAGTTTGACGAGGACGCGCTGGCCAAGCGCCCGACCGTGCAGGTAGGCGACCCGTTTGTCGAAAAACTGCTGATCGAGGCCTGTCTGGAACTGATGGCGACCGATGCCATCGTGGCCATTCAGGACATGGGGGCGGCGGGGCTGACCTCGTCCTCCGTTGAAATGGCGGGCAAGGGCGGGGTCGGCATCGACCTTGACCTGGACAACGTGCCCCAGCGCGAACGTGGCATGACGGCATACGAGATGATGCTGTCCGAAAGCCAGGAGCGCATGCTGATCGTACTGCGCCCCGACCGCACCGAGCAGGCGCGTGCCATCTTTGACAAATGGGAACTGGATTTTGCCGTGATCGGCCACCTGACCGATACCGGCCACATCGTGATCCGCCACAGGGGCGAAGTGGAAGCCGACATTCCGCTGGCCCCGCTGGCCGATCAGGCCCCGGTCTATCACCGCCCCACGGCACCGGCACAAAAGCCGCTGCCCATGGAGCCGATCATCGACCCCGTGGGCACGGAACAGGCGCTGCTGCGGCTGATCGGCTGCCCGGACCTTGCCTCCCGCGCATGGGTGTACAACCAGTACGACAGCACGGTAGGCGGCCAGACGGTGCGCAGGCCGGGTGCGGCCGATGCCGCGATCGTCAAGGTCGAGGATACGCAGATCGGTCTGGCGCTGACCACCGACTGCACGCCACGCTACTGCCGCGCGGATGCAAGGCTGGGCGGTGCGCAGGCCGTGGCGGAGGCCTGGCGCAACATTACCGCAACCGGCGCGCGCCCGCTGGCGGTGACCGACAACCTGAACTTCGGCTCGCCTGAAAAGCCGGAAGTGATGGGCCAGTTCGTTGACGCCATCGCCGGGATGGGGGAGGCATGCCGCGCGCTCGACTTCCCGGTCGTGAGCGGCAATGTCTCGCTGTATAACGAGACGCGGGCACCCGACGGCACCTCGCAGTCCATCCTGCCCACCCCTGCCATCGGTGGGCTGGGCGTGCTGGAGGACGTGCGCAAGGCCGTGGGGCTGGAAATGCCCGAAGGCTGTGATGTCATGCTGCTGGGCGAGACGAAGGGCCAGCTTGGCCAGTCGATCTGGCTGCGCGAGATCCTTGGCGCGCAGGACGGCACGCCGCCCACGCTCGACCTTGCGGCCGAGCGGCGCAATGGCGATTTCGTGCGCAGGCTGATCCTTGATGGCACGGTCATCGCCTGCCACGACGTGGCCGATGGCGGCGTGCTGGTGGCGGTGGCCGAGATGGTCATGGCAGGGCAGGCCGGCTGCGTGCTGGACGCACCGCAATCGGGCATGCGGCCCGAAGCCTTCTGGTTTGGCGAGGACCAGTCCCGCTACATCGTGGCGGTGCGCGATGGCGCGGCCCTGGCCACGCTGGCCGGAAAGGCCGGTGTGCCATGCCGCAGGCTGGGCCATTCGGCGGGCGGGGGTTTGACATTGCCCAACGGGTCCACAATATCCAAGGCACGTCTGTGCGCGGTGCATTCCGAATTCTTTCCGCGACTGATGGACCGATAGGGCAGGAGCTTCAGACCACAATGGCAATGACCGCACAGGAAATCGAAACCTATATCCGCGAAGCCCTGCCGGACGCGAAGATCCAGATCGACGATCTGGCGGGCGACGGGGACCACTATGCCTGCCGCGTGGTGAGCGAGGCCTTCCGGGGCCTGCCGCGCGTGCGGCAGCACCAGATGGTCTATAACGCGCTGCAGGGGCACATGGGCGGCAAGCTGCACGCCCTTGCGCTCCAGACCCAGACGCCCGACTGATCCCGCGCAGGCCGCGACCCTTACCCCCAGAGCAGGAAACACAATCCATGGCTGAAACAGTTGCACAGCGCATCCAGGCGCAGATCGATTCCAACCCCGTCATGCTGTACATGAAGGGTGATGCCACCTTCCCGCAGTGCGGTTTTTCCGCGCGCGTGGTGCAGGTGCTCAAGCACCTTGGCGTGCCGTTCGCAACCGACAACGTGCTGGCTGATCCCGAGATCCGCCAGGGTATCAAGGACTTCTCCAACTGGCCCACGGTGCCCCAGCTTTACATCAAGGGCGAGTTCATTGGCGGCTGCGATATCGTGACCGAAATGTACCAGACGGGCGAGCTGGAAAAGCTGCTGGCCGAGAAGGGCATCGCCACGGCGGCTGCCTGATCATACGGCACCATAATGGTGCGGCATGCGGGCGGGACAGAAATGTTCCGCCCGTTTTCCGTTTTATAGGCAACATGACTTGCGCGGCCGCCACGCTTTGGCCTAGCTTCCTTTAGCTTTGGAAAACAGGGGGCCTGATGCGCTATAGTGACTTGCGTTTTGCAACAATAATACTGCTTGGCGCAGGTCTTGCAGGCAGCATGGCAGCCCCCGCCCACGCCCGCACCCATGCCGTGAACGATATGGAAGCCGACCGGCTGACACTGGGCGCGCTGACCGCGCCGCCGCCGCCGGTCCGCCACGTCGCCTACCACCACCGCGCGGGCGCGCATGCCGCCCCGGTGGTGCTGGCGTCCAGCCATGGCACCGCCGCCCATACGCGGCGCACGATGGTCCATACCATCGTCTATCATCCGCATGGCACGGCCATCCATCACATCCATCCCGCACCCAGCCGCCACCGTACCTGACCGGGCACCCGGCCTGCCTTTCAGTCCTGCCTGAAGGCGTCGGGTATCCAGCGGATGACATTGCCGGGCAGCACCACGCACACGTCCAGCCGCATGCGGTCATGAACCCAGTGCGGGTTTGACGCGCACAGGAACCGTGCCGCGTTCATGATGCGGCGGACCTGTGCGGGGCGGATGGCCTCGCCCGCCGCCAGCAGGGACGGGCGGGCCTTGACCTCGACAAAAATCAGGCAGCCTGCCTTCAGCGCCACCACATCCACTTCCCCCCAACGCGTGCGGGCCCGATGCGCCAGCACCTGCCAGCCCTGCGCGCGCAGCCTGTCCATGGCCGCCTGTTCGGCCGCCATGCCGGCGGCATGCGCCCGGCGGCCACGCAGGGTGCGGTGGGACGGAAGGGGTGGGCGGCCATCAATGTCCACGATCCGGGTGCTCCATCAGGATACGGCGCTGCCGTGTAAAAGGGTGTCGTAGAACAGTCCATTGAGGAAAATAAAATTTTCCGGGCGCCGCCTTTTTTCAAGAATGCGGTGTCCTGCCGAAGCTTTTTGAAAAAAGCGCCAGCAAAAACGTCCCTATGATCCGCAGGATGGCGCAAAAGCAGGTCCCGGACCCCCGGCAGTGCGTTATAGGGGCCGGCAGCCGGCCCTGTGGGCCGGATAACGGCTGGTCCCGTACGTGACACGGGCAGGATATGCATCATGATCTTTCATGCCCTTACCATATGGGATTTTTTCGTGCTGATGGTGCGTATCGCCATCATCGTGGTGGTGGTGGTGCATGTGCTGCTGACCAAGCGCGATGTGGGGGCCTCCATCGGGTGGATCGGGGTGACGGTGCTCATGCCGCTGACGGGGGGCATGCTGTATGCCATGTTCGGCATCAACCGCGTGCACCGGCGCGCACGCCGCATGGCGGGCCAGCACCCGTGGCGCAGCCGGACCATGTCCTCGCAGTGGCGCAGGGAGGCGACGGGGGCGTTCGCGCCGCTGGCCTCCATGGTGGGCAAGCTGACCGGCCGCCCGCTGCTGGGCGGCAACGCCATTACGATGCTGCATGACGGGGATGGCGCCTATCCGCGCATGATCGCGGCTATTGAGGGCGCGCGCCACAGCGTGCTGCTGTGTTCCTACATCTTCCGCCCCGACCAGGCTGGCCAGCGCTTCTGTACCGCGCTGATTGCGGCGCACCAGCGCGGGGTGCAGGTACGGGTGCTGGTGGATGGCGTGGGATCGGGTTATTTTGACTGCGGGGTGGGGCGCATCCTGCACCGCGCGGGCGTGCCGGTGGGGCGGTTCATGCATTCCATGCTGCCGTGGCGCATGCCCTTCATCAACATGCGTGACCACAAGAAGATCCTGGTGGTGGACGGGCTGGCGGGCTTCATGGGCGGGCTGAACATAGGCGATGAGAACATCGTGGCCTCCGCCCCCGCCCATCCGGTATCGGACACGCATTTCGAACTGGCCGGGCCGGTTGTCCACCAGTTGAGCGAGGCCTTTGCCCGTGACTGGGCCTTTACCACGGGCGAGGAACTGACGGCGGACATCTTCTTCCCCCCGCAGGCCAGCCACGGGCCGGGCCTGTGCCGCATCGTGACCGCCGGGCCGGACATGGACCTGGAAAAGATCGAATACACCATGCTGCAGGCCTTTACGCTGGCGCGGCACAGCATCCGCGTCATGACGCCCTATTTCCTGCCCGATGACCGTTTCCTGACCGAACTGGCGCTGGCGGCGCTGCGCGGGATCGAGGTGGATGTCGTGGTGCCGTGGCACAGTAACCATACCGTCCTGGACTGGGCACGGGCGGCCAACCTGCCGCGCTTTCTGGATTCGGGGTGCCGGATATGGCTGGCGCGGCCGCCGTTCAACCATTCCAAGCTGATGGTGGTGGACGGGCAGTGGTCGTTCGTGGGCAGTTCCAACCTGGATGTGCGCAGCCTGCGGCTGAATTTCGAGATCAATCTTGAAACCTATGACCCCGCGCTGGCGGGCAGGCTGGATGCCTTCATCGCCAGCCACCGGCATGTGCGCCTGACCCATCACGACCTGGACCGCAGGAAGCCGTGGCGCAAGCTGCGTGACGCGGGCGCGCGCCTGCTGCTGCCCTATCTCTAGCCCGCCGCCGAGGGGCGCAGCAGCACCGAGATGGGCCGGTGGTCGGAGGCATAGTTCTCGATCACATGGCGCTCAAGGCAGTCCAGCCCGCGCACCAGGCAGCGGTCCAGCCGGATGGGCAGCATGTCGGCCATGCGGTGGGTGGGCGCGCGCGGCCCCACATCATGGAAATGGCGGATCAGCGCGGGGCCGACCTGGTTGAAATCCCCCAGTATGGCGGCCCGGTGTGGCAGGATCTGGACCACGCGGCGCAACTGGCGGCGGTTGAGCAGCTGCCCGTGGGAAAGGTGGACATTGGCCACCACCAGCGCGCGGCAGTCCACCACCTGTGCCACGCGGCGGATCAGCGTGCCCGCGGGCAGGGTGCAGGTCAGCGGCGGGCGGCGGTAGGGATGCGGGCTCCAGCATGCCAGCCCGTGGATGCGGCCGGGCAGGGGGGAGCGCGCGTAATGCCCGCCCACCAGTGTTGGCAGGCTGTCGATGTCCACGGTTGCTTCCTGCATCAGCAGAAGGTCCGGCCGCTCGGCATGGATCAGTTCGATCACGTCGCGCACGGTCGCGCCAATGCGGCGCAGCAGGTTCCAGCTGACCACCTTCACCGCGCCATCGGCGCGCGCGGGCGGGGCCAGGTCCAGCCGGGCGGGCATGCCGGGCCGGGGCTGGATGGACGGCAGGCGGAGATAGGGGCGGGCTAGGGTCATGGTTCGATAAAGGGCTCGCGCAGGTCATCGGGTATGGGATTGTTGGAGCGGGGATCGCCCGCCGCGAATTCTGCCGTCAGGGTATAGCCCACCCCGATCAGCACGGGACCAAGGAAAATGCCCAGGCCCCCGAAGGTCAGCACGCCCCCCAGCACGCCCAGCACCGTCAGCAGGTAGGGCAGCTGCGCGCCACGGGCGATGAACATGGGGCGGATGATATGGTCGGCCCCCGATACGATGATCGTGCCGTACAGCAGCAGGAAGATGCCCCAGCCGGGATGGTGGGTCAGCAGCAGGAACACCGCCGCCGGAATCCAGATCAGGGGTGCCCCGATGGGCAGCACGGCCACGAAGGCGGTAATCGCCCCCAGCAGCACCGGGCTGGAAATACCCGCGATGGCAAAGCCGATTCCGGTCAGGATGCCCTGTATGATGGCGGTGCCCAGTATGCCGTACACCGTGCCGCGTATGGTGCGGCCCACAATGCCCAGTATCCGGTCGGCATACACGCCCGCGATGCGCCGTACCACGGCCACGAAGGTGGTGCCCAGCCCGTCGCCCCCCAGCCAGAAGAAGAAGGAAATGAACAGCGCCATGGCCAGGTGCGCCATGCCGCTGGCCAGCTGCATCATGGCCGACAGCACGGATTGCCCGATGCGCCCGGCATAGGGGCGGACCACCTGGTCTATGCTGCCCACGTCTTCCGACCATTTCTGCCATTTGTCGGCAATTTCGGGGCCGAAATGCGGGATATGGGCAACGCGCGCCGGCAGGGGCGGCAGGTGCAGCGTGCCCACCGCATCGACAATATACTGCAGCGTGGCCGGAACATCGGCAATGCTGTTGGACACCACGATGACCAGTGGCACCACCAGCACCAGGGCGCACAGCAGCGTCATGACCATGGCGGCGGGCAGCAGCGACATGCCGCGCCGCAGCCGCATGAACACCGGCCAGGTGGAAAAGGTCAGGATCGCCGCCCACAGCAGGGCGGTCATGAACGGATACAGGATCAGGACGCAGCCAAATGCGATCCCCCCCAGCATCAGCCCCATCATGATACGTTCGACCATCATGCTGGCGTACCCCCTCCCGCCATGAAACGAAAGACAAATGTTCAGGACTTTCGTTCCCGCATCATATGCTGCACCCTGTGGCACGACACGCAATTCCTACCGACCGGGAGATGGTATGCATCCGCTGATCTCAGCCAGTGACCTGTCACAGGCGCTACAACAGGACGATATCCTTGTGCTGGATGCCTCCATGGCGCTGCCGGGGCAGACGTTCGACCCGCAGCAGCGCTTTGCCAACGCGCATATCAGCGGCGCGGTCCGGTTTGATATCGATACCTTTTCCGACCCGGATTCCCCCCTGCCGCATACCATCCCCGGCCAGACCCGCTTCACACGCCTGGCGACCGAGCGCGGCATGGGCAACGCGCGGCGCATCGTCTTCTATGATCAGGATGGCATGGCCTGCGCCGCGCGCGCGTGGTGGCTGACCCGCCTGTTCGGGCATGAGCGGGTGCAGGTGCTCGAGGGCGGGCTTGCGGCCTGGAAAAGTGCCGGGCTGCCGCTGGAAAGCGGGCCGGACCTGGCCGCCCCCGCGCCCTTTGTCAGCCGCCCGTACTATGCGCGCCTGCACGGCCTGGGCGATGTGCTGGACATCGTGCACGGGCACAGGCCGGGCCTGATCCTGGATGCGCGCAGCCGGGGCCGGTTCGAGGGGACGGAGCCCGAACCGCGCGCGGGGCTGCAGTCGGGGCACATGCCCGGCGCGCGCAGCCTGCCCTATGGCGAACTGCTGGATGCCAGCGGCCGCTTCCTGCCCGCGGACAGGCTGAAGGAGATGTTCGCCCGGCTGGGTGTGACGGACGATACGGCCGTCACCTGCACCTGTGGCAGCGGCATGACGGCGTGCATGATCGCACTGGCGCTGGTCAGCGCGGGGGGCAGCGCGGGGGAACCGGCGGTGTATGACGGGTCATGGGCGGAATGGGCATCCACGCCGGATTCGCCCATTGTCAGCGGCGCGGCGTAAGGGCGCGCCATGAACGTTTCCATCCCGCCCGTACCCGAATCCCTGCTTGAAAGTGTGGTGCGCGGCTGGCGCGCGCTGTCCACCCGGCTTGTCCAGCTTGGGCGCGACGTGCCCGAAGGGGGGCAGGGCCTGTTCGTCAACCCGCCCGTGACCCGTGGTTCCACCGTGCTGTTTTCCAGCCTTGAGGCCATGGAGACGGCAGGCCGCAACCGCTATGACCATGAACTGATCTATGGCGCGATGGGCACCCCGGTGCAGTACCGGCTGGAACAGGCCGTGGCCGCGATCGAAGGCGGCACGCATGCGCAGGTCGTACCCTCGGGTCTTGCGGCATGCACCCTGCCGCTGCTGGCCTATCTGGAGGCAGGCGATCACTGCCTGCTGTCCGATTCCGTCTATGGCCCCACCCGCCGCTTTGCCGAGAAGGTGCTGCGCCGCTTCGGGGTGGAGACCAGCTATTTCCCGCCCATGGCGGATGAAGCCGCCCTGCGCGCGCTCATACGGCCCGATACCCGTGTCATCTTTGCCGAAAGCCCCGGCAGCCATTCCTTCGAGGTGCAGGACGTGGCCCTTCTGGCCCGCCTGGCCCGCGGGGCGGGGGCCCGGCTGGTGGTGGACAATACGTGGGGTATCGGCCTGTTCAGCCCCCTTGCCCACGGGGCGCATGCATCGGTGCAGGCGCTGACCAAATATGCCGCCGGCCATTCCGATGCCATTATCGGGGCGGTCAGCGTGGCTGACCCGCGTGACTGGCAGCCGTTGCGCGATGCCGCCATCCAGATGGGCCAGCTGGCAGGACCCGATGACTGCTGGCTGACCCTGCGCGGCCTGCGCACCATGGGCGCGCGGCAGGAGCGGCAGGCGGCCAGTGCGCTTGCCGTGGCGCTGTGGCTGCAGGGGCGGCCGGAAGTGGCGCGCGTGCTGCACCCGGCCCTGCCGTCATGTCCCGGCCATGACTGCTGGAAGCGGGATTTCAGCGGCGCGTCATCGCTGTTTGGCGTAGTGTTCGACCCGGGTTTTGACGAATCCGACCTGACCTGCATGATTGACGGGCTGACCCATTTTGGCATCGGGGCCTCATGGGGCGGATATGAAAGTCTGGTGCTGCCCACCACCGGCGGCATTACGCGCGCCATGCCGTCCGTTACGCATGGCGGCGTTGCGTGCAGGCTGCATATCGGGCTGGAAGCGCCCGAAATCCTGGTGGCCGATCTGGCGCGCGGGCTTGATGTCATGTCTGCCGCGCGTCAGCGGCGGGCAGGGGGGTGACCTGGATCAAGGCCGCGTGAACGCAGGGGTGGAACACTGCCTGCCCACGATGCCCCGGCGCCCGTCGGGCATGGGGCCGCACAGCAACAGGCCCCGCCCGCGGGCGGGGGCCATGGCAGCAGAGGGAAGGCGCAGGATGGCTGGAAAGATGAAGGCGGCGGTCGTACGGGAATTCGGCAAGCCGCTGACGATCGAGGAACTGGACATTCCCACGATCCGCCCCGACCAGATCCTGGTCAAGGTGGATGCCTGCGGCGTGTGTCACACCGACCTGCATGCCGCCCGTGGCGACTGGCCGGCCAAGCCCACGCCGCCCTTCATTCCCGGCCATGAAGGCATTGGCCATGTGGTTGAGGTCGGCAGCAACGTCAACTGGATCAGGACGGGCGACGTGGTGGGCGTGCCATGGCTGTATTCCGCCTGCGGGCATTGCGAGCACTGCCTGGGCGGATGGGAAACCCTGTGTGAAAAGCAGGAGGATACCGGCTATTCCGTCAATGGCTGCTTTGCCGAATACGTGGTGGCCGACCCCAATTACGTGGCCCACCTGCCAAAGGACATCGACCCGGTCAGGACGGCCCCGGTGCTGTGCGCGGGGCTTACGGTATACAAGGGCCTGAAGATGACCGACACCCGCGCGGGGGAATGGGTGGCCATTTCGGGCGCGGGCGGGCTTGGGCAGATGGCCATCCAGTATGCCGTGGCCATGGGGCTGAACGTGGCGGCGGTGGATATCAGCGATGAAAAGCTGGAAGAAGCCCGCAAGCTGGGTGCGCGCGTGACCGTCAATGCGCTGAAACAGGACCCTGTGGCCGCTATCCGTGAAAAGACCGGCGGCACGCACGGCGTGCTGGTGACGGCCGTGTCGGACAAGGCATTCAGCCAGGCGGTGGGCTATGCCCGGCGTGGCGGCACCGTGGTGCTGAACGGCCTGCCGCCGGGGGATTTCCCGCTTTCCATCTTTGACATGGTGATGAACGGCACCACCGTGCGTGGCTCCATTGTCGGTACGCGTCTGGACATGATCGAGGCGATGTCCTTCTTTACCGAAGGCAAGGTGACCACCGTGGTCAGCCCGGACCGGCTGGAAAACATCAACACCATTTTCGATAATCTGGAACATGGCCGGGTGGAAGGCCGCATCGTGCTGGACTTCCGCAACGGGGCCTGAACGGGGCGGGAGGCAACTCCGGCGCCCGTGCCACGTTTGGTTTCCTGAATGTGCACGGGTGGCCTGTCCGCCCGTGCTGGCAGGACAAGAGTGGAAAACAGGTGAGGACACATGAAAAGGACGCTGATTCTGGCAGGGCTGTGCGCAACCGGGCTGAACGTGGCGATGGTGCTGCCAGCACATGCGGATTCGTGCGAGGGGGTGACGGACCACGCGGAATGTGAGGTCCGTCTCAAGTCCCGTGAAGCGGGGCACGAAACCCGTGAAAAGGCGCATGAGGCCCATGAAAAGGCCGCGGAAAAGACCGGCGGCGTAAAGGACTGGGGCCACCGCACCGGCCAGACGCTGGACAGGTGGGGCCACAATACCAAGGGCGATATGAGCCAGTTCTTCACCGGCCATCGCTGACGGACGGGAAATGAAGGCTCCCGGGCGCCGTATTCTTTAAGGACGTGGCCGGACCGGATGCCTGCTGAACGACGCTTTACCGCGAACCGGCCCATGGCTGGCCGGCCGGTGCATGAAGATAAGGGGGCGCCACCCGCCGGGTAGCGCCCCCTTTATCTGATCCGGGCGCGATCAGGAATGGTGGTGATCGCCCGCTTCATGCTCGCGCCAGCCCGCTTCCAGCGTGTGCAGGAAGGTCTTGAAGTGCTTCTTCACCTCATCGGGGGAAGCCTTTTCCATCACGTCCTTCTTCGCCGCCGTCAGGGTGGCGGCAGCGTGGATCAGGGCGGCGTGGATGACGTCCGTCGGTTCCTTGGCCATGTCTGTTCTCCTTTTTCTGATGGAGAAAGGATGAAATAGCCCGGCCCCCGTGGCAACCGGCCCGCCTGCATGACTGCCGCTCCCTCCCGCCCCTTGATTCCCCTCCCGGCCGTAACGGGGGGGAACTTCAGCCTGCCCGGCCCCGTTGGATCGGCCAGACATAACCGGATGGGACAGACCATGTTTTTCAGGTACACCGCGTTCGCCCTTGCCACCACCGCCCTTCTTGCCCTGCCCATGGCGGCGCGGGCCGAGCCGGGCGGGTGCATGAAGGGGGCCGTGGCCGGTGGCGTGGCCGGGCATATGGTGGGCAGCGGCCATGGCAAGGGCGGGGCGATGGCGGGCTGTGCCGCTGGCATGGCGCGCCGCCACCATGCGCGCAAGGAAGCCGGGCAGAACCAGCAGGCCCAGCCGCAGAATGAGCCGACCGCCAGTGGCACGCAGGACTCCCGGCCCGCGCCGGATGATGGCGCGGCCCGGTAAGCACGGTGATAAAAAAGGAACGGACGTTTCAGTTTATGGCGCCGACCGCACGGATGACGCCCCCATGGCCCGCGCATAGCACGCCGTAAGCATGTTGTGCGGGTCGGGGTTGATGCCGACGAAAATGATGTCCTTGCGCACATAAAGCAGCTTGTGGCGCGGCCCCATGGTGACGCGGGGCAGCACCACCGGCTGGTCACGGGCCACCTGCGCGCGGGTCTGGGCATCGCGCTCCCGGCTGATCCGGGCCAGCAGGGTCAGGTCCGGCACCACGATGGCCAGATGGGCCGCCACCAGCCCCGTACAGCCCAGCGCCATGACCCGGCCAAACCCGGGTTCTGCCACGCACCGCGCCAGCAGGCAGGCCAGGTAGCACACCAGCAGCACGCTGGCGGGAAAGGACACGCGGGCGGCCAGCGCCTCACGCGGGAACATGAGCAGGCAGGCCATGTAGGCCAGTGCCAGCGCCCCGAACATCCAGCCCCGTCCCGCGCGCAGGCAGGCGGGGAACGGGGTGTGCCCCCGGCCCATGCACAGCCCCACCCCGACCAGCAGCACGAAGGGCAGCCAGAACGGGTCAAACAGGCTGCCCAGGTTGCCCAGCAGCCCGTCCAGCCGGTCGGTCAGCGGGCTGGGGGTCATGGTGCGCATGCGCACGTAATTGCCCGGTGCCACGCCCAGCACCAGCGTGCCCGCCGCATGCGCCCCCAAAAGCGCCCATGGCAGGCGGCGCGCCTGTCGCCATGCCTGCACGGTAACACCCGCCAGTACCAGCGTGAGCAGCAACGACAGCGGCTCCAGGAACGTGGCGATCAGGAACACTGCCGCGTACTGCACGCCGCGCATGTCCATCCGCCCCGACACGATGCGTGCCAGCACCCACATCTCGCCCGCCACCGGCCACAGGTAGCCAATGGCCCCGGTCTTCCACAGCGCCACTTCGCCAATCGTGCGCGGCAGCCACCACAGCATGAGGAAGACCACAAGGCACTGCGCCACCCCGTACCCCGCGCGCGGCAGGGCGGGGCGGCCCGCCACGCGCCAGCACAGATGGCCCACCACATGGACCAGAAAGGTGAAAAGCCCCGCATTCACCACCGCAAAGGCCACAAGCCCGCCATAGGGCCGCAGGTCCAGCACCACGAAGGTGACCAGCGTGGTGAACCACCGTCCGGTCCAGAAATTGTAGTTGCCCCATACAATGCGCGCGATGGTGGGCAGGCTGAAGGGCATGCTCCGGCAGTAGTCATCCGCCCAGAGCGGGGTGATGGCGTTGGCCCACAGCAGGAAGACGAAACAGAGGACCAGCCCCGCGCCCTCGCCGGGGAACAGGCGGTCGCGCGCTGGAATGTGTGGTGGCGCCTGTGCGTGCATGGTGTAACTGGCCCTGTCCGGTGCAGCCCTGGCCATACCATATGGCCCTGCCCATGGAGACCGTTTCACTGAAAAGAAGTTTCTGGTGAAGTTTTTTTCCGGAAGGCCCTGGAAGAACGCCGCTTTATCCGGAAAATTTTATCGCTTTTTCGTCAACGGGTTGTGCTGAATCGGCCGCTAATCGGCCCGGACCGGGGTTGTGTCATGGATTGGGGGCGGGGGCATGGCCTATGCTTCCCGTCCGGGTGGCCCCGTCAATCTGGACGGTGCCGCGGAGCAGGGGATGGAATGACGTGTCGCAGCCTGTAAATTCGTCCGGTTCGCCTTTTGCCACTACGCCCGCCGCCCCGCCCGCGGGTTCGGGACGGGCCGGGCGCGCGGCGCTGACCACGGCATGCGCGGGGCTGCTGGTGGGACTGGATACCGGGCTGATTGCCGAAGCCCTTGGCTTTATCGGCCGTGATTTTCACGCCAGCGCCCGCATGCAGGAATGGATCGTGTCGGTGCTGATGCTGGGCGCGCTGCTGGGTTCGCTGGGGGCGGGGGTGTTCTCGCGCCGTTTCGGGCGGCGGATGGCGCTGGGCACGGCCACGCTGCTGATTGCGGTGGGGGCGCTGCTCTGCGCCACGGCGCCCGTGATCGGGCAGATCCTGGTCGGGCGGTTCCTGATCGGGGGGGCGATCGGCATCTGCACCTTTACCGCGCCACTGTATATTTCCGAACTGACCACCGGGCGCATGCGCGGCACCATGGTCACCACGTTTTCCATGCTCCAGTCCGCCGGTATCCTGCTGGGGTATCTGGCGGGGGGCATTTTTTCGGGCGGGGGGCACTGGCGGCTTATGGTCGGGCTGCCGCTGGTGCCCGCGGCCATCCTGTTCGCGGGGTGCGCCTTCCTGCCCTCCAGCCCGTCATGGCTTGCGGCGCGGGGCCGGTTCGAGGAGGCGCGCGTCGTGCTGCGCAACCTGCGTGGCGATGCGGCGGCGGCGGATCGGGAACTGGCCCATATCCGCACCGAACTGGACACGGACAGGGGGGTGGGCGGTTTTGCCCTGCTGCGCGCGCGGGGGTATTTCCGGCGCTCGGTGGCGCTGGGGGTGGGGCTGCAGGTCATGCAGCAGCTGACCGGCATCAACGTAGTGATGTATTACGCGCCCAAGATACTGGAGGGTGCGCATTTCGGCACATCCGCCGCTGCCTGGGCCACGGTGCTGGTCGGCGCGGTCAATGCGCTGGTGGGGGTTGCGGCCATTTTCATGGTGTCGCGCTGGGGGCGCAGGCCGCTGCTGATGACAAGCTGCGTGATCATGGCGCTGGCGCTGGGGGCGGCGGCGGCCATCGAGGGGCTGCATCTGGAGGGTATGGGGGCGACCCTGTCACTGATGGCGTCCCTGCTGGTCTTTGTCGCGGGTTTTGGCATGGGGGCGGGGCCGCTGGTGTGGACGCTGTGCTCCGAAATCCAGCCCATCGAGGGGCGCGATTTTGGCGTGGGCTGTTCCACGCTGGCCAACTGGGGCATGGACTGGGCGGTCAGCAACACGTTCCTGAGCATTGTGGCGGCGGTGGGTGCGGGCTGGACCTTTGCCGGCTTCAGCGTGCTGAACGTTGTCTTCGTGCTGTTTACCCTGCTTCTGGTGCCCGAGACGCGCGACGTGCCGCTGGACGAGATCGAGGCGCATCTGGAATCCGGCCGCCCGCTGCGCCAGATCGGCCGCTAGCGCGCCGGTTCAGCCCATGGGCGGCGTGCGCGCGCAGTACAGAAGCAGCGCGCCCACCGCCGCCATGTGCGTACCCGCCCCCAGCACCACCATCACATGCCACAGCACGTTGGAAAACGGCATGCGCGGGCGCATGTAGAACACCACCCCGATACAGTAGAACACCAGCCCCAGCACCAGCAGCGGGAACGTCGTGCCCGGCAGGCGCCAGACCGGCGGGTCGGGGCAGAGGAAGAAAACCCACGCCACGCACAGATAGGGCATGACATGGAACCGGCGCGACCAGGTGAAGAACCCCATTTTCAGCACCACGCCCGCCAGTGCCATGGCCCACAGCAGCCCGCAGAACCACCGGCTGGCCATACCGCGGCCCCCCAGCAGGATGAAGGGCGTATAGGTTGCGGCAATGGCGATGAAGATGACCGACTGGTCCACCCGTTGCAGCCCCCCTTTCAGCCGGCAGGACGGGCAGAAATTATAGGCGGCCGATGACAGGCAGGTGCCCAGTATGCCCCCGCAGTACAGCAGCGTGACCCCGGTTTCCACCGTCGCGTGCGACAGCAGCGCCGTATGGACCAGCCACATCACGCCACAGCCCAGCGCCAGCAGCCCCAGGATGTGCACAAGCAGGTCGGCCGCGCGTTCCAGCAGGGAATAGACGGGGAAACGTGTGTCGATCATCATGTCTGCGGGCAACGGGTCCTGTTTTCCGGGTGGTGCGCGGGGCACCGTTTTCCCGTGACGCGGGCAGGGAGAACCGGCGGCGCGGGCGTGTGGCGGGAAGGCTGGCCTGCCATCCCGCCGCGCCGTGGTTTCAGCGGGCCTTGCGTTCACCCGTGATGTGGGCGCACAGGGCCTGGATTTCGGCGGCGCTTACGCCTTCGGGGTTGTGCTGGGCCTTTTTGGCGATTTCATGCTCGGTGCCCGTGGCACGGCCATGTTCCTTGCCAACATGCTCGGCCAGGGCGATGACTTCTTCCTTCTGGAGCAGCTTGGGCTCCTTCAGGCCGCGTTCGGCCAGCTTGTGCAGGTGCTCGCTTGCGGCGGCGGTGGGTTTGTCGGTCATGTCAATCCATCCTGTCTGATAAGGGCGCGGTATGCGCGTGGCCGCACGTTATAACTTATGGCGCGGCACGAAAACCGATAGGATGCATGGGCTTGCATCGTATTTAACATATCTGGCCTGCCCCATCCGGCCCGCACCGGGTGGCGGAGGGGGAGAAACATGACCGGACCCACACCACCCGCCCGCCCCGACAGCGCGCTGGCCCGCCTTGCCCCCACCATGGAACTGACGCAGGGCCAGACGGCGCTGAAGGACGCAGTACTGGCCTTCTGCCGCGCCCACCGGGCGGACGCGCATGCGCTGTTCATCATCGAGGGCGATGCGGGCACCGGCAAGAGCCTGCTGCTCAACACCCTGTTCACCGCCATACAGGATGCCGCGCGCGGGGATGACGCCGCGGACCCGCTGCATGGCAGCGACAACCGCCTGCTGGTCAACCACCCGGAAATGATCAAGCTGTACCGCAACATTTCCGAAAGCGCCAGGAACCTGCGCAAGAAGGATTTCGAACGCCCTACCACCTTCATCAACCAGATGGACGGCACCGGACGGCGCGCCGATATCGTGCTGGTGGATGAGGCACATCTGCTGCTGACCCGCAGTGACCCTTACAACCGCTTCCGCCACGAAAACCAGCTGGCGGAAATCATCCGGCTAGCCCATGTGGTGGTGATCGTGTTCGATGCCCGGCAGGTGCTGAAATTCAAGAGCCTGTGGAACGATGCCACGCTGGCGCGTCTGGTGGCGGGCTACCCGGTGGTGACCCGCAGGCTGGAGCGGCAGTTCCGCATGCATGCCCATGCGGATGTGATGGCGTGGGTCCATGCCTTCCGTGACGGTATCCTGCGCCCGCTGCCCGCGCCGCAGGAATTCGACTTCCGTATTTTCGATGATGCGCAGGCCCTGTACGAAGCCATAAGGCAGCGTAACGCGCAGTATGGCCTGTGCCGCGTGCTGGCGACCTATGATTACCCCTATACCCTGAACGGGCGGGACCATTTCATTACCGAAGGGCGCTTCCACCTGCGCTGGGACCGCGCCATGCCGCAGGCGCGCCTGCCATGGGCCGAACGGCCGGATACGATTGACGAGGTGGGGTCAGTCTACACCATACAGGGATTCGACCTGAATTACGCGGGCGTCATCCTTGGCCCGTCGGTCACGTACGACCCGCACACCGACCGTATCGTGATCGACCCCGCGCGCTATGAGGACCGGGCCGCCTTTACCGGGCGCGACGGGGTGGCGGAGCCGGATGCGGTGATGGCGCGGATCATCCTCAATTCCATCAACGTGCTCATGACCCGTGGGGTCAGGGGGCTGTATGTTTACGCCAGCAACGCCGCCCTGCGGGCCAGACTTGCCACGCTGTGGGCGCGGCGGCAGGGGGCGTAACCACGGTGTGGACCATAAGGACGTGCCCGGCGCGCCGCCCTTTTTAAAAAAGGCGGCACCCGGAAATGTCTATCCGCGCTGGCCCAGCTT
Source organism: Komagataeibacter rhaeticus (assembly GCF_011611525.1). Classification (NCBI taxonomy): domain Bacteria; kingdom Pseudomonadati; phylum Pseudomonadota; class Alphaproteobacteria; order Acetobacterales; family Acetobacteraceae; genus Komagataeibacter; species Komagataeibacter rhaeticus. Next base: position 2,055,913 of record NZ_CP050139.1, on the reverse strand, counting down.
CTGCAGGTAGGGCAGGATTTCCGGTCCGGATTCAATGGCATGGCCCAGAACCGTTTCCACCAGTGTCGCCAGATGGGTTGCATCCATCCGGGCCAGTGTCACGCTCAGGTCATGCTTTTCGGCATCGGAGAGCTGGGGGGACTGGATGATGCGCCGTTCAATGGCCGACTTCATGGCGTCGGTGGTGAAGGGCATGTCGATGATCTGGTTCTGGGGCATGGCCACTGTGTCCTGTATCGTTAGGTAACAGGGGCCATGGTATGGACTGGCGGTTGCACGGCAACCACCTTTGCACGCGATGCGGTTATGCGTTCGCGCCCGGCGGGGCAGGGCGTGGGGTCAGCCCTGTTCCGCCGGTTCGGCGGCCGCCATGCGGTGCAGCCGGGCGGTCTGGGAAAAGCCACGCATTTCCTGCGCAATGCCCTGGCGTTCCAGCCGGCGCAGGCCCGTCGCATAGCCGATTTCCTGCTTGAGCTGGCCCATCAGCATGTTGGTCCGGCCGCGGAGCATTGTCTTGAAACGGTTCATGTCACATCTCCCGCTGGATGATGAAGGAAGGTGCGTCATACGCATGTCAGATAAAACCACAATGCATGGTCATGTGCAATGATTAATGCATATCTGCCCCACATTGAATGCATGCTGCGCGGCAGGCCGCCCGCATGGGGTCAGGTGTCGTGTCCCCGCAGATGATGGCCCGGCGCGTCACGGCGGCTGCCGGTGCCTTCTGGCGGCGGGGGGCGGCCTGTTATGACAGGAACCGCGCCCGGTCGCCGCGGCGGCATGGCGGGAGGTGACTGGTCGGTGGGAATGTTCCATGTCATTATGAACACGCAATAAACCAGACAGGAAGAGTTCCCGCATGCATAAAGTCCTTGCTTTCCTTGCCCTTGCGGCAGTTCCCGCCGTGGCGTCATCCACCGCGCTGGCGGATGTGGTGCCCCATCCGCAGGCGGACGGGCAGGCACTGGACCTGGCGCGCAAGGCCATCGCCCTGCGTTCGGTCGCAGGCCCCGGTGACAGGACGGCGGATGTGGCAAGGCTGTTCCGCAAGACCCTGCTGGCCGGTGGTTTTGCCAGCAGGGACATCACCATCACCCCCTTCAGGGACACGGTCTACATGACCGCAACATGGCCCGGCACCAATCCGGCGCTCAAGCCGCTGGTGTTGCTGGGGCATATTGACGTGGTCGAGGCGAAGCCTGCCGACTGGCAGCGCGACCCGTTCACCCCGGTGGTGGAGAATGGCTACCTGTTCGGGCGCGGATCGACGGACATGAAGCTGGATGACGCGATGATCATCGCCGCCGTGCTGGAACTGAAGCGGGAGGGATACAGGCCGGAACGCTCGATCGTGCTGGCCTTCTCCGGCGATGAGGAAACGGAGATGCGCAGCGGCGAGGCCCTGGCCGACAGGCTGGCGAACGCGGAGATGGTGCTCAATGTCGACCTGGCCAGCGGTGTGCTGGACGAGCAGACCGGAAAACCCAAATACTTCACATGGACCGGGGCGGAAAAGACCTGCATCGACTACCAGCTGACCGTAACCAACCCCGGTGGCCATTCATCCGAACCGCGGGCGGACAATGCGATCGACGTGCTGGCGGCGGCCCTGCTGCGGGTGCAGGCGCACCGCTTCCGCCCGGAGGTGAATGACCTGACGCGCAGGTACTTCACGCAGGCGGCCGACCTTCAGCCCGCCCCCATCGGGCAGGCGATGAAGGCATTTGCCGCCAACCCGGCGGACAGGAAGGCAATTGCCACCCTTTCGGCCGATCCCGCCATGGTGGGTCGCCTTGGCACCACCTGCGTCGTGACGATGGTCCAGGGCGGGCATGCGGTCAACGCGCTGCCCCAGCGCGCCACGGCCACGATCGACTGCCGCATTTTTCCCGGCCATTCGGCGCAGGACATCATGGCCGAACTGCAGCAGGTGATCGCGGACCCGCAGGTCAAGGTCACCAACGTGACGGCGGGCTCCGCCGTGACCGCGCCGTCGCCCATGCGGCCTGATTTTGTCAATGCGGTGACAAAGGCGGTGGACAGTGTCTATCCGGGCCTGCCGGTCATTCCCTCCATGCTGTCGGGCGCGACAGACAACATGTGGTTCCGTGCGCATGGCGTGCCCAGCTACGGGGCCAGCCCGCTGTTCATCAAGCCATCGGAAAATTTCTCCCACGGGCTGAACGAACGCACGCCGGTTGCCTCCATTGCGCCGGGCATGGACTATCTCCTCTCCATCATCAGCGATCTGTCGCATTGAATTGGGCGGCTGCCTGAAGGGGCCATTCAGGAAACGCCCTGTTGAAAAAGGCGTGCGGGCCGTGTCCCGCCTGGGGCATGGCGGAAGCGTGGGGGGCCACCTCCATCACGCGCGCGATTGCTGGTAGGAATGGCGGCCTATCCAGAACCATGCAGGAAGCCGTGATGCCCTCCACCCCCGTTCTCCATTCGCCCGATGACGTGCGCAGGCTGGCCGCCAGTGGGGATGCCGTCGTGATTGACGTGCGTGACCCGGCCGATTTCGCGGCCGGTCACATTCCCGGCGCGGTCAGCATGCCCGACATCTTCACCTACCTGGCGGAAACCACGCCAGAAGGGCTGAAGACCCTGCAGCAGACCTTCGCCACCCTGTTTGCCGACATGGGGCTGGATGGCAAAAAGACCGCCATCGTTTACGAGGACGCGCTGCACACCCGCTATGGTGCCTCGTGCCGGGGGTACTGGATCCTGCGCTATCTGGGCTATCCCGCCGTGGGCATACTTGATGGCGGGCTGAGTGGCTGGCGCAGGGCAGGGGGCACGCTTGTCACCGATGTCACGCATCCCACCCGCACGGAATTCCCGCTGCGCATCAATCCGGCCCTCATGGCCACGTATGCGGATGTCCGGGCCGCGCTGGGCAATCCCGCCATCCGCCTGCTGGACAACCGGGACCGGGTGGAATGGCTGGGCGAAAGCTCATCGCCCTACGGCGTGGATTTTGCCCCGCGCAAGGGCCGCATTCCGGGTGCGGTCTGGATCGAGTGGTATGATTTCATGAAGGTTACGGACGGCCACGCCGCCTTCCGCACCGCCGATGAAATCCGCCAGCTTGCCGCCAGTCGGGGCCTGACGCCCGATGATGACATCATCATCTACTGCTTCAAGGGCGCGCGGGCGGCCAATACCTATGTCGCGCTGGCTTCCGCGGGCTTTACGCGGCTGCGGATCTATATGGGGTCGTGGAACGAGTGGTCACGCAATGAAGCACTGCCGATCGAGCCGGGCCTGCCCAAGGCGGCCGCGCCCTATTGTGGGGCTGCGTGAAGGGATTGCGCCCTTTTTCCTTTCTGTCCCGCAGTCATGCCTCTGATCCCGTGAGGCGGCAGGCTGTGGGGTGGACTAAAAGACTATGAATAATCTGGATTTTCACTGATGCGTTATGAAGTCTACGGGCCATTTCCTGCGCCGCGTGTGCAGTCAGAAGCGAATGGTGAAGCTCTCGGTCGTTTCTGGAAAGATATTGAAGCTGTGTATTCCGGCCTGTCCAGAGCGATTGGTATTTATATTTTTCTACCCTTCACGGGGAAAAATACACGCCGTGGTACGTTGGCAAGACAGATGCGAAAGCAGGTTTTCGTGGCGAAGTGTTCCAGACTCATAAGCTCAATCATTACATCAACGCCAGTCAACGCAAGAGGGGGGCGCCAATCATTCATCTGATTGCAAAGGTTGAACCGGAACGGGGCAATTACTGCCGGGCTTCGGCACGCTCCGGCCGTGAGATAGATGAACTGGAAACAGTGATGATTGGCATGGCATTGCGCGCCAACCCGAATGTCCAGAATTCAAAAAAGACATGGTTCAACAAGAACTGTGTTGTTCCCGGCATCATGGGTGCGCCCCTTGCCGGGCGCCCGTCCGAGGCGGTCTCAACGTTACGGCACGTACTGGATTTCTGAATTCAGGACGGTTTTCCGCAACACGAAACGGCTGATCTTTCTGGCGGCATGAGCCTGCGGGACCTGCATTGAGCACAAAGAAAGCAGCGGCCCTATGGCCCTGCATGTGACGCCAGCCAGTCGGGATGATCGCGCCTGAAGCTAGGCACGGCTTTGTCCTGCTGCCGTGCCGATGGGTCGTAGAACGCGGTCTTTTGCATGGGCGACACGATGTCGCAGGCTCATCAAGGATTACGAGCGTTACACATCAATGCTTGCAAGTCTTCATAATCGCTTTTGCATGTTTCATGCTCGGAAACGCCACCATAGTCACTCACGGTGCATAATACCCTCTAGTTTTTTAATTCATGAAGCTGTGTTAGATTCTAACCCCATTGAACCGTTTTGGGGATAAGCATGATTAAACAACATCCGATTCTGGTGTTGCCGCCGGTTTCCCCGGTTGGCGATTATCCTCATTATTTTTGGGTCCTGCAAAAATGGCTGCATGCTTTTCGTTCTCAGAAATCAACAATTGTAATCCCAACCTGTTACATATCCGCATTTAAAGACAAAACGCGCTGGGAATACGGTCCATGGTCGGCCAAGTTTCATGGTTACAAACCAACCATGAAACTGGATGAGCAATTAATTAATGTGCAGTTTTATCCTTCTCTGCCAGAGGATGATGCCTTACGCAGTAATGTTCCTCCTGTTGCGCCGGCAGTGAAATTTTATGAAAGCGTCTATCATGAAGATGATGCACTCATATCTTTCTATAAGGACGTTTTCGAAAGTGCCAAGGATGAGGGGCAACCTCTGGCCATTGCATGGGTAAACAACACTTCCCTTCGACATGCTGCGTTTCAGGCTGGCGTAAAGCTGGTATTTAACGAAATCGGGCCACTTCGGCAGCCTTTTTATCGACAAACAGCCTATTGGGACTGTCATGGCGTAAATGGGGATACGTCCGTTGTATCGCGTTGGAACAAGGAGCGTCCTGCTTTCGAAGCCTGGCTTTCCGCACGGCAGGATTTGATATCTACTGATGATTTGCGTCATGTATTTACCGATTGGAATCCGCCGCCAGATGTAAAGGAAAAGGTAAAGGTCGGACTTGCGCTACAAATAGAAAGTGATTCTAACGCTTTATTATTCAGTCGAGGTTGGACAAACCTATCTCTTTCCGAACATCTTCGGGCTAATTACTCGGCTGATGATTACCGCATTCGCTATCACCCTAATGGAAAAGCTCTTTATGAGGGCATGACAGACCGCACAGAAAGTCCGTTGGAATTCCTGTTTCGTGTTGGCGAAATCTGGACGATCAATTCCAGCCTTGGAATGGAAGCCTTTTTCTGGGAACGTCCCGTGCGTTTTTTTGGTAAGAACCCGGTAGCTTCCATTACGACAATGACTGAAGAAGAAAGAAAATCTTTCAGATCATGGTTCTTTTTATGTTATCTTATTCCATGGCAATGTGTTTTTTCAATTGACTATTATATATGGCGACTAGAAGAACCATCCTGCGCAAAAATTGCTGAACGGCATCTCTTGCTCTATGCGCAGGAAGTTCAAACAACCCAATCCTCTAAAACAGGCATATCATCTGATATGAAGGATTTTGCAATTGCCAAGCCTTGGGAAATTATGGAAATGCTTGCTACCAATGGCGGAATGCTGAGCATTATCGAAAAGCAGCGTAAGCAGATACAGGATCGTGATGCCTGGATTTCAGAGCGAGACGAAGCAATCGCACTGATGCGTAGTCAAATTCAGGATCGTGATGCCTGGATTTCAGAGCGAGATGAAGCAATCGCATTGATGCGTAGTCAAATTCAAGATCGTGATATCTGGATTAAAGATCGAGATGGGTGGATTTCTGAACGGGATACATGGATTATTGAACGGGATGAAATAATAGCATTACTACAGAAGAAGAATAAGGAGGGGAGTTAAATTCTTTTTGACGTGGAAGATCAGGGAAAACCGTAAGTATTTTGGGAAATGATATGAATATTATAATGGTGTCCGATCCATAATCTCCATGCTCTTTTGTAGAATAATATGTCAATGCATCACGGGCACTACTTTGGCAGAAAATCCGGAATAAGGATTTCCAACAGAGTTTGGATGTTTAGTCCCGGAGGTTAATGCTGCATTATTTTTACGCGAGTGGAAGAACGCATTATGGGACAGGGGCGTCATAGCAGCGCCATGACCACGCACGCCATCCGGGCAGCAATACAGCGATCGCAGGCTTCGCTCTCGGCGCAGAGCGGAGAGTTCGGGATCAATCCAAAAACGGTGGTAAAATGGCGGAAGCGCCTCAAACGCTACCCGAGCGGGTTCTTCCACCTCGATATCGCCGAGGTCCAGACCGCTGAAGGCACGCTGTATCTCTTTGTGGCCATAGACCGGACAGGTAAGTTTGCGGTGGTGTAACCTGCGGACAAGGCCAACAGAAGAACGGCCTGGGCGTTTCTCGAACATCTTCTACGTGTCGTGCCCTATCGGATTCATACATCCTGACCGACAATGACATCCAGTTCGCCGAGCCGCCCCGTAAACCGGGGCATGGCATGGTCACGTTTCAGGCGTTTCGACATGCTCTGCGGGGCTAACGGGATCGCGCATAGCCAGGCCACCTGCAGGCCCTGCATGTCACGCCAGCCAGTCGGGACGATCGCGCCGAGGTCGGACGCCGTGCCACTGCCATTCAGGAGGCCACTGACGAAAGCGTCGTTGAACTGACCTATGTCGATCAGGGATACACGCGCCCAAAACCAGACGAGGCGGCTCGGAAAGAGGCGCAGCTTTGTCCTGCTGCCGTGCCGATGGGGTGTAGGACAGTCTTTCGCATATTTCATGCTCGGAAATGCCGCCATACTCGCTCACGGTGTATAACACCCTCTAAAAAAGAAACTATTGTTTCTGCAGGGGCTGTTGGGGATTATGCTTTTTTAAAGCATCTGAATGTGATTCAAAATCGGTATGGATCGCTTCATACTGACAGATGTGTAAATGCTGTTTCAAAATTCCCCACATGTGCTGTCGGAAAATTCCCCAGCACGGATATGGTGATCAGCCATTGAGGTGATCGATAGCTCCATGCTTTGGGGGCCTACCGCGGCGCTTTGGCGCTGCCGGTGGCATCAGATTGGCGTGGGCCCGTGTATGCTCGGGGATCAGATCGGCATGCTGGCGCAGGCGATAGCTGGCACCTTCGATGTGGACGACGACAGCATGGTGAAGTAGCCGGTCGAGCAGCGCGGTGGCGACGACCGGGTCGCCGAAGACCTCGCCCCACTCGGCAAAACCGCGATTGGAGGTCAGGATCATCGCTCCCTTTTCGTAGCGGGCATTGACCAGCTGGAAGAAGAGGTTGGCACCACCTGGCGTGATTGGCAGGTAGCCAATTTCATCGACGATCAGCAGCGAAGCCCGCGTGTAGAAGCGAATTTTCTCGGCCAGACGCCCCTCGCGTTCGGCTCTGGTGAGCGCCTCGAGCAGTTCTGCCAGAGAGCAGCGATAGACGCTGCGTCCGGCCCTGACGGCGGCCACGCCGATGGCTGTGGCCAGATGGGATTTTCCGGTGCCTGGCGGGCCCAGAAAATGCAACACCTCGGCCCGATTGATGAACTCGAGCTGGGCCAGCGCGGTGATGCGATGCCTGTCGAGTGAAGGCTGGAACGAGAAGTCGAAGCTCTCGATAGTTTTGATCGGCATGAGGCGGGCGGTGCGCAGTGCTACGCTGATGCGCCGTCCCTCGCGCAGGTTCAGTTCTTCGGCCAGCAGATCGTCGATGGCCTCGATGGCGCTGATCTCGCCCTTTTCCAGCCTGCCCAGCGTGTGATCAAGCGTTTCGAGGGCGCGTGCCATATGGAGAGCCAGCAGGCTTTGTCGGATGCGTTCGGTGACAGACATCATGCGGTCCCTTTGGCATTGATGTTGGCCAGGCGTTCACCCACCGCGCCGTAGAAAGCCAGAGGACGCTGGAGGATCGGCACCGCCGGTGTCGTCGGCAACATCTCGGCGTGTTGAACCGGTGGGGCCTTGCGGTGGCCTGGCTCGATCCGCTTACGGTTTTTGCCTTCCAGCACGGGATGCCGGGCGATGAGTTTCCCTTCCTCGAAGATCAGGACTTCATGTGTATGGTGCTGGATCTCGACCACGCGACGGCGGGCAGTGTCAGGCACACTGTAATAATTGCCGGCCACCGCCACCATCCCCTCGCGGCTGATCCGCCGCTCGACGCTCAGAACAGCATCGTAGCGCAGGGCAGGCAATGGATGCAGATGGGGCAGTCCGGGATAACTTGCCATCCGCTCCAACAGATAGGTTCGATAAGGTTCTGCTGCGCTGGCCACCGGTTTACGCGGTGCATAGGCTGGAGTCTCCAGCCCATTGGCCAGATACTTCTTCACTGTCTTGCGATCGAGCCCTGTCTGGCGCGCGATGGCGCTGATGCTGAGCCCCTGTCTTTTGAGTTCCTGGATCAAAACGACCTCCCTGAGTCCTATCACCTGCTCGCCCTTCCTTTGGCATCAGCAGGGATAAATGTGCCGCGTGATCGTCATGGGGGCATGCCCCCATGACGATCACGCACAGTCCTCAAACTGGGGAATTTTCAACCAGCACATTTGGGGAGATTACAACCAGCACTCACAAGATGTCCAATGGGCAAAGATGGAACCGTTATGCCTTGGGAAGAAGACGGATCGGGGACGCAGCGGGAAGGATAACCGCCTCTTCATCGAGGCGATCTTATGGATTGCCCGGACGAGCGGGCCATGGCGGGACCTGCCGCCGTATTTCGGACATTGGAACTCGGTCTACTCACGCTACAGCGACTGGACGAAAGTTGGCGTTTTCCAGAAGATTTTCGAGGCTGTCTCCGATGATGCGGACATGGAATACGTGATGATCGATGGCACGGTGGTCCGGGTTCACCGCCATGACCAGGGCGCGAAAGGGGGACCCGAAGCCAGGTGATCGGACGTAGTGTGCAGGGTGGTCCATCAGGATCATCGTCATGAGAAGCGATAAGACAGACAGGTCATTTGTAGCCATAGATCTGTCTTTCTGCTGCAATTATCAATTCACGATAATTCCCAGCAGGTCCCAATAAATCCATGTTGAAAATTGACCTATTGTAAGGTATGTAAGAGAACCTGTGTACAATTATTTACTATAATGGCGGCATAAAATGAATGAAATTAAATCCAGTCACACAGTGAAACTGCCTGTGAAAGATGGATGTGTATATAATAAAAGCATAGAAAAGTTTATTTCACACTTTGAAATTGTATCATTTGATGTGTTCGATACCCTCCTGTTCCGTAAAACATTACGCCCAGAAGGCATTTTTCATTATATTGAATGCAAAACAAATGATAAAGGCTTTGCCGAGCGCCGCATCAAAGCGGAAGAAATTGCACGTAATATCAATTTCATGCGTCATAAATCCCATGAGACGACGCTCACAGATATTTACCAAGTGCTTTACGAAGATTTTGTACAACAGACACAAGGTATGGAGCGTGAACTCGACGCCGAGCGCCATTTCTTGAGATGTTATACAAAAAATAAAGAAATTTATGATATAGCGCGCTCATTGAATAAAAAAATCATTGCCATTAGCGATATGTATCTTCCGGCCGAAACGATAAATGAGTTTCTTGAGGAAAATGGGATTTTTGTAGATGAAATTTTCTGTTCCTCTACATATTACAAAGAAAATATATACAAGGGAAATGGTAGTATTTATCCCCTTGTTTGCAGGGAACTGAACATATCGCCTGAGCAGATTGTTCATTTTGGTGATAATTATAATTCAGACTTGGCGCAATCTATATCATCCGGAATATCTGCTGTTCATACATCGACAGTAATGAAGGAATTGTTGTCAGATTCAAGATTGAATCTAGATACTATAAATATTATTAAAGATAAAAATAACTTTGAAAGCAATATCATTCTCGGCTTAATGGCAAAGCGCCATACTGAGGGATATTTTGACAAAAACCCTTCTATAAAAATGTTTGGCTATCTTTATAGCGGCCTACTTATGATAGCCTTTATAAAAAATATTCTTGAGATCAGCAAAAAAGAAAACATTAAAAAGATATTACTGATGACGCGCGATGGTTTTGTTATAAAGCGCGTCATGGATGCTCTGGGAATCTCTGATATTGATTATGAAATTTTCTGGTCCTCCCGTCGTATGTGTCTTGCTCCTCTGTTAAGTCAGCCCTCACAATATGATCTGGCATTTCCAATACTGTTCCCCTACAGGGATGGCGCCAGTTATAATCTGAAAAATGATCTAGAGCGACTTTATCTTAAGGTTCCAGTAGATTTTAAAAATATTGAAGAAGACGATTATGCAACTTATATTGATAAAATAAAGAATATGGATGTATTCTGGTCTCATGTAATTGATGATGAGCGTGATTGTTATTTAGGTTATCTGGAAGAGGAGATCGGTTCCACGCCATTGTCGCAGGTTGCTTTTGTTGATGTGGGGTGGGGACTATCTTCCCATCAGGCCATAGATGCTTTGTTAAACAAAGAAATCACAGGTTTTTATGTCGGTACCCGTGAGGGTGCCTACGCCACGCCCAAAATTCATGGCATTCTGTTTCAGGAAGGCAAGCCTACAGAATTGAGCAATGCGATCATGAGTGGTGTTGAACTGGTCGAATTGATGTTTTCTGATAGCAGTCCATCCGCCATCCGAATGAAAAAAGACGGTCAGAAATATTATCCTGTTCTTGAAACACGAAATGCTGCTGACGTATCGCGCGATTGGTATGTGCATGAAATCCATCACTATATGATGGATTTCATCTCGGATATTTCCCCTTATTTTTCAATTATGTCGGCTGATACGTTAAAAGACATGTCAGCTGAATCCATGTTTAACATCATCACCAATGCGACTTCAAATGAGCAGGAAGTTCTGGGGGAGATTCCCCATGCTCGAGAAGTCGGGCATAGCAATTTCCTTCCCATTTCCAATTGGTGGCGGATGGAAAAGCCACATGTGGAACCAGCAGATGAACCGCAGGACAATTCCCCTGATCCGCAGGCTGGCTGGACGCAGGCTGAAAAAGACAGCTTTGCATTGTATGGTCGAATTTTACCCAGATCAGAAAAAATCGGCCGTCAAGTCCTGAACCCGATTGTAGGTAAAAATCGAGCTGACTGGTTGATTAAAACATGGAATCGTAACAAAAGAAAAATTAAATCATATATGAAATAATTTAAGGGGCAGGCATAGGTAAGCCGGTAAAGGCTTGATATGTCCTATGAAAGCACGTCGTCGTAATCGGCTGCCTGTCAGCATCCAAAAACGGCTTCTGGAACACTTCGTTGCGGGCACGCCCGCGCGGAGTGCTGCTGACCTTGTGGGCGTCAATCGCAATACCGCGACCCTGTATTACCGCAAGCCGCGCGAAATCATCGCTGAACCGATAGCTCATGATGCGCCCTTTTCCGGTGAGATCGAAGTCGATGAAGGCTATTTCGGTGGACATCGCAAAGGCAAACGAGGCAGAGACGCTGCCGGAAAAGTCGCCGTCTTTGGTCTGCTGAAGCGGCCTGACCGCGTTCATGCGGTCATGATCCCCAATGCCGGGCACCAGACGCTGATGTCTCTCATCTGGGAAAAAATGATAAAATATTCAATTGCTTACAGTGATTTGTGGCATGCCAACGACAAGTTCGATGTGTATGCGTTCCATCACGAGCGCGTCGATCACAGCAGGCATTTCACCCAGGGAAGAAACCATATCAATGGCATCGAGAACTTCTGGAGCTTGGCCAAGCGTCATCTGCGACGATACAATGGAATACCACGCAAGGACTTCCATCTCTTTCTGGCCGAGTGCGAGTGGCGCTTTAATACCCGTTTTTCCGCAAAGCTCGTGAAAATCCTTACCGGATGGGCTAAGCTTTTCTCCTAAACTGTCCCAACACACGCTTACCTATGCCAGCCCCTTTTATTTATGACAGATTCCGCCCTCACGCTGGTCATCAAGGAAAGCATCACCAGTTCCGAAAAGCGGCCGTCGTGGGGTAGCCTGTCAGTCGCTGCGGCACATGCCATCCAGCAACACATCCAGCGAGGCCGGGACCGGCGCTGACCCGACTTTCTCCTCCAGCAACTGATTACTGATCGCCAGCATGGCCAGACCATGTACCTGCGCCCAACTGGCCGCTGCCAGCGCGCTGACGGCAACTGGCCGGAAGCTGCCGTCTTGCTGCCCGTCTCTCAGAAGCCGCAGAAGAATTCCGAATGTGTCCATGGCCGCATCATGCAACTGCGGATCTATCGTCTTGTCTGCATCGGAACTGAACATCAGGCGATAAAGACCCGGATTCTGACATGCAAATCTGATGCAGGCCTGCGCTGCGGCCGTGAAGCGCGCGCGCGTGGAAGCCAGGCCCAAAGACATGGCTTCTGTCATGCTCTCCCCAAGCCTGACGAAGCCGATCCGGGCCAGCTCCCGCAGCAGCATCTCGCGATCTCGAAAATGCTTGTAAGGGGCCGCATGACTGACACCCGTGCGCCGCGCCACTTCCCGCAGGGTGAAGGTCCAGTTCTGGTCCGTGGCCAGCATGTCCAGCGCCGTGCCGATCAGGGCGCGGCGCAGGTCACCGTGATGGTAGGGGCGGTTCTTGGTTTCACTCATTCGTGAGGTCCATGTTTACACAAGAAACTTTCATTGACAACAAATCATCATGCTCCATATCCTGCCCGCATAAGTTTCTCCTGTAAACATGGAGGACGCAATGTCCGATGCTACTCCCGCTGACCTGCACCACATTCTTGACAGCCAGCGCGCTGCGTTTCTGCAGGACGGGCCACCGGACCTGAAACAGCGCCGGGCCGATCTGCGCCGCCTGAAGGCTGAAATCCTGAAACGGCGCACTGAAATCGTGCGTGCCCTGAAAACGGATTTCGGCCAGCGGTCGGAGCGGGAAAGCGCGATTGTGGAACTGATTCCGCTGGTGCAGTCGATCAATTACATGATCGCGCATCTGGGGTGCTGGATGAAGCCGGAACGCCGCCATGTTTCGGCCTATTTCCAGTGCGGTCGTGCCTGGGTGGTCCGGCAGCCGGTGGGCGTTGTGGGCATTATCGCACCGTGGAACTATCCGGTCTCGCTGGCCCTCGTGCCACTGGCGACGGCGATTGCCGCCGGTAACCGGGCCATGCTCAAACCCTCGGAATTTACCCCGGCCACATCAGCTGTGATCGGCGAGATTGTGCAGGCCATCTTTCCGCCAGAACAGATTTCTGTCGTGACCGGCGGTGGCGATGTGGGAGCTGCGTTCTCGGCGCTGCCGTTCGATCATATCCTGTTCACCGGCAGCACGGCGGTTGGAAAGAAGGTGGCCGAGGCGGCTGCGCGCAATCTGACCCCGGTTACACTGGAACTGGGCGGCAAGTCGCCGGTGGTGATCGCGCCCGGCTTTTCCATGCAGCGGGTGGCGGACCGCGTGGCGTTCGGTAAGCTGACCAATGCCGGACAGACCTGCATCGCGCCGGATTATGTGCTGGTTCATGAAAACGACAGGGATGCGTTTGCCACGGCCTATCAGGATGCCGTGAAAAAGCAGCATCCGGGTGGTTATGTCGGGTCGCCTGATTATACGGCCATTCTCAACGCGCATCATTACGGGCGGCTGAGTGGTCTGATCGATCATGCCGAAGCACAGGGGGCAAGGGTGATCCGGCTGGGCAGTGATTCAGCTACGGATCACATCCTGGCCCCCGTGCTGCTGCTGGATGTAACGCCCCAGATGGCGGTAATGCAGGAGGAGATTTTCGGACCTGTCCTGCCCGTGCTGACTTATCGCACGCTGGAAGAAGCGATTGCCTTCATCAACGCGCGTCCCCGGCCTCTGGCCCTGTATTATTTTGGCGGCAACCGTGCTGAACGCGACAGGGTCTTGAAGAACACGGTTTCAGGAAACGTGACGGTCAACGGCACATTGATGCATTATGTGCAGGACGACCTGCCATTCGGCGGCGTGGGGGACAGTGGCATCGGGGCGTATCATGGCAAGGAAGGCTTCATGGCGCTCACACATGCCCGGGGTGTGTACCGACAGGGGCGTTTCAATGCGGCAACGCTGCTTCAGCCACCCTTCGGCAGGCTTGCCGACACCATCACAAATCTGATCCTGCGATGAATGACAACGCGCGTTCTGCTTACCCCGTCATAATGCCGAGACGATCCTGACCGGAGCAAACGGCAAGCCGTGGAAGATCGATCATTTCCGGCATGAGATGGGAGCGCAAATTCGCGCGGCCGGTCTTGAGGGAATTGTTACGCACGGACTGAGGACAACGGCGGCGAAATGGATGGCTGAGGCCGGATGCTCTGAACGTGAGATCATGGCAATTACAGGCCATACAAGCCCGGCCATGGTCAGTCGTTATGTGCGTGAAGCGGACCAGAAACGCCGGGCACAGAGCGCCGCAACAAAGGTCACCCGTTATCGTTTGGAACTGGAGAGTGCTAAAACGGGGGAATGTGGAGTGCTAAAACCGCTTTCGGCAGGTCCAGATAACGACCCGGAAAACGCCTGGAAATGTGAGGGAAATCAATCCTGACGCGGATGGTAGCGGTGGACGGATTTGAACCGCCGACCAAGGGATTATGATTCCCCTGCTCTACCGCTGAGCTACACCGCCATCGCGTCAGGATGAGTGGGGAGATACCCGCGCCGGGTGGGCAAGTCAACCCGTGTTTTGGGCACGGGCATGAAAAGACGCAAAAAATCCCCGCCATTTGTCACATTGCCCCAAAAGGGGGTACTGTCGGGCGCTCACCACAATACGGCATCAACCGGAAAAGGCTGCGCATCCTTCGTGAAAACCGAATTCCTCACCCTTCTTACCCATATCAGGCACCTGTTCGGATGGCTGCCGGGACTGCTGTCCTCCATCCTCATGCTGTGCGTGGCCGGTCTGGTTGCGGAACTGTTCAGCCGGTTCATCACGAAGCTGATCCTGCGCATTCCGGGGCAGAAGCGCGGGGCCTTCGTGCGCTCGTTCACCATGGCCATGCAGCGCCCGGTGCGCATCATGCTGGTCATTGTATTTGTCGGCACCGCGCTGCCGGTATCGGGCCTGCCGTATGACATCATGCAGGCCACCACCCACACGCTGGTGGTGCTGTTCGTGCTCATGCTGGGCTATGCGGCGGTGGTGGCCACGCGCATCCTGTCCGATGCCTATCTGAAGCGCATCAACGGCAAGGACGACAAGGACGACATCCTGCTGCGCACGCACATGACGCAGGTGCGCGTGCTGCGGCGCACGACGGATCTCATGATCGGGCTGCTGACCATTGGCGCCGCGCTGATGACATTCGAGCCGGTGCGGCAGTACGGGCTGAGCCTGTTCGCTTCCGCCGGCGCGGCGTCACTGGTGGTGGGGCTTGCCGCCCGCCCGCTGCTGACCAACCTGTTCGCGGGCATGCAGATCGCCATGACCCAGCCCATCCGCATGGAAGACCTGATCATCATCAACGGGGACTGGGCGTGGGTGGAGGAAATCACCTCCACCTATGTCGTGCTGCGGGTGTGGGACTGGCGGCGGCATATCGTGCCGATCTCGTATTTCCTGGAAAACACGTTCCAGAACTGGACCCATAATTCAGCAGCACTGATCGGGGTGGTGTTCATCCATCTGGATTTCAACGCGCCGATGGAGCGCATCCGCGCCCGCCTGCGTGAAATCGTGCATTCCGCCCCGCTGTGGGATGGCAAGGAATTCGCGGTGCAGGTGGCGGACTGCAACGCCCATGTCATGACCGTGCGCGTCATAGCCAGCGCGCGTTCGGCCATGCAGAGCTGGGACCTGCGCTGCGAGATCCGTGAGCAGATCATCGCCTTTCTGCGTGATGAATGCCCCGAGGCCCTGCCGCGCGACAGGCTTTCGCATGTGGCCTCTGTCTCGGGGCTGGATGTGATGGGCGATCCGGGCATGATGGTGCCGCCGGTGCGCCGCCCGCCGCCGGGTGCCTATACGGGCCCGCGCGATGGCACGGGGGGCGGCGGCATGGGTTCGGGTGATGGCGGCCAGGGACATGGCTGAATGCGCCCCGGCCTGATAATGGTTCAGAAGGACAGGTAGAGGAACGACAGCGCGCCCGCGCCAATGCAGTACCAGCCAAAGGGGCGTAGCGCCCAGTCCTCATGGTCATGGAAATAGCGCATCAGGATGCCGGTGCATACCAGCGCCACGACTGAGGCAACAACGGCTGCGATAATGGCCATGTGCATCTGCCCGGGCTGCGGCGGCGCATGGCGCAGCTTGAGCGCTTCCAGCACCGTTGCCGCCAGGATGACCGGCTGCGCCATGAGAAAGGCGAAGCGCGCCGAATTTTCATGCGAAAGCCCGCGCAGCAGCCCGCCCACGATGCACGCACCCGAACGGGACAGGCCGGGGAAGAACGCCAGGCACTGAAACAGCCCGATCAGCAGGGCTTCGCCAAACCCCAGCGAGGCCAGTGAACGTGCCCGTCCGGGCAGCAGGCCCGCGCGCATGCGGTCCACCACCAGCAGCATTACGCCATTCAGCGTCAGGAAGATCGCGGCATAGCGCGCCGTGCCGAACAGGCTGCGGATCGCGTGTTCAAACAGCCCCCCGATCACCACCGCCGGAATGGTTGCGACAGCCAGCAGCGCCAGGATACGGATGCTGTCCATCTGGGTGGCTTCGCCATGCCGGCCGGCCGCCCCGGTAAACAGCGCCACCCAGTCGCGCCAGAAAAAGACCAGAAGTGCCACGCATGTACCCAGGTGCAGCATGACCAGCAGGGGCAGGAACATCTCCCCATGCAGGTCCAGCGGCCAGTGCAGGATGGCGGGCACGATGGCCGCGTGCCCAAGGCTGCTTATGGGGAACTGTTCGGTCGAACCCTGTATGATTGCAATGATGATAGCCTGAAGGAGTGTCATTGTCCCCCCGTCCGTGACGCAGTAGAATAAAAGGATAAGGCAAGGCAGAGTGCCGCACCCCCATGGCCCGGCAATGCGGCGGATTTCGGGACGGTGCATGCGTTTATGGGGCAGGGGGCCGGTATGGCAAGGCAGAGAAGTGGCGCAATCATATCCAGCGGGCTGGTCCTTCTGGTTGCGGGCGGGTTCTGTATCTACGCCCGGGCATCGCAAAGCGGTGGATCACAAGACCGCTACCCCATGACCGCGCGCTTCGTTTCCGCCAACGGCCTGAAGGTGGGGGCGGATGTGGACATGGATGGCGTGCCGGTGGGCCGGGTGCTGTCCATAAAACTCGACCCCACAACCTACATGGCCAATGTGGGCTTCACGCTGGATCGCAACATTGCGCTGCCCGATGATACCAGTCTTGCCATCGGCAGCCCCACTCTTACGGCCGATACGGCGCTGCTGGTGCAGGCGGGGCAGTCGGCCGGGCGGCTTGCGCCGGGTGCCGTGGTGACCAATACGCAGGAACCGCTCAGCCTGGAACAGCGGATCAGCAACTACATCTTCGGCAATGGCGGCCTGCCGGACTGAGCGGCGCTCGCGCCCACCGCGTATCCTGCAGACCAGAAAAAGTTTCTGGTGAAGCTTTTTTCAAAAAGCTTCAGGAAACGCCGCCTTTTTGAAAAAAAAAGCGGCACCCAAAAACTTTTGTCTTTATTAATCAACATATTAATGAAGGCATTGCCTCAGTCATTAAGCGGGTAGGACGCCATCAGCCGGCGCTGGCGCAGCCACGCGCGCAGCATGGCCATGGCACCGCTGCTCTTCCAGCCCTCGCGCCGCTTCTTGGCGCCGATGCGGAAGGTCTCGCGGTAATGCATGAACTGCGTGGCATAGGCATGGCGCAGCGTGGTGCGCGCATCCCAGATATGGGTGGCTTCCGACCCCACGCCGTTGATCTCGATGATCTGGAAGTCCTCGCCCTCGCGCAGGGTTGCCAGGCTGCGGGCCTTGGCGTCGATCCGGCCGAAATGGAAGTCGGGTATGTCCCGCATGATCTCGTTCACGCGCGCTTCCAGCGCGGGGGTGATGTCGATGGCGCGGTCATGGAAGATCGAGCCCTTGCAGTGATTGCCCGCAAACACCAGCGGCAGTGACTGCCCCGCCGGCGGCACTTCGGCCAGGCGGGCGCGCAGGCGGGGGATGTAGATGTGGGGCACCAGCCGGGTCCGGGCATCGGCATGGAGCAGTTCCTCCACCGTGGAACGGCCATCGCCGGTCAGGCAGGGGACTTCCTTGTAGGTCAGGGACGTGATGCGGCCGTTTTTCTGGTCGGGGTGGCGGATGTAGAAAATCCCCACCTCATGCCCGTAGGGGATCAGGTGCTGGAGCATGACCGGCACCCCGCGCCCGAACGCCGCCATGCCCTGTGTCAGGCTGTCCACGTCGCGCATGATCCGCACGCCGGTGCCATTGCAGCCGATATCGGGCTTGAGCACGACGGGAAAGGACAGGCCCGCCCCGTCCATCGCCGCCAGCGCGCGCGCGGTGTCATCCGCGCCGGTGGTCAGCACGGCATAGGGGGCGATCCACCGGCGCGCCACGTCGCCCGCCATGTCCAGGATCGAGCTCTTGCTCTCCCCGCACAGGCCGCCGGTCTCGATACGCGGGTTGGCGGCGGTGGGCAGGCTGAAGTCACGGTACCACAGGCCCAGGATGATCCAGTACAGCACGATGGGCGTGTAGAAGATCCACCCCGGCCAGAACTCGAACGCGGAGACGGTGGGGGCGGCCTTCGTCGCGGCGGCTCTGCTGTCAACGGCTGTGGATACGTCGGTCATCGGGTCTCATTACTTTGCAAACGTGCGATCATGCGGCTGATCAGGAATATGGTCAGGACGAAACCGGCCATCCCCGCCCATTTCCATGTCCCCAGATGGTCGATCAGGAACTGCCCCACCTGCAGCGAGACAAGGAACAGCAGCGATGTCCAGATCAGCGTTGCCAGCACCGCGGCGATACAGAACAGCCCGAACCGCGCACGGAAGAAACCACACGCCGTGTAAAGCGGCAAGCGCGCGCCGGGCACGAAGCGGCTGATGAACACGATGCGGAACACGTTGCGGTCAAACCAGTGGCCTTCGCGCACATGGCCCGGCAGCGTGATCCAGCGCCGCGCGGGCGGCCACAGGGCGGCCAGCCGGCCCATGCCGTACAGCCCCATGTCGCCCACGACGATGCCGATATAAAGGGCGACCAGTGCGACACCCAGCGCCACATGGCCGGTGCGGACCTGCATGGCGGTCAGGATCGTTGCCGCGTCCTCCAGGATGAAGGTGCCGACAATGATCGCAAGCCCCTGCATGACGGGGGACGCGCCCGCCGCCGCAAGGAAGGCGGTCAGCGAGGGCATGCGGCGTGTTCCGGCGCGCCCTGGCGGGGCGGAAGGGGAAAACCGTAACTACGCAAGCACACGTCCTTCGCTCGGCCCGGCGCGCGGGCGGAAAAAACCATCGGCCATCAGGGTGAACGCGCCAGCGGCCGGTGGCGTTCTTGTGGCATGCTTCGCCCGCGGTCACAAACGCCAAATTATGTGGCATACTGTATCAGGCACGGGCGGGGGCGGGCTGTATGGCAAGTCAGTCATTGAAACGGGCGGGTGGCCGTGGCACAGCTTCGGGCATGCTCGTACGTCGTCGCTTCCTTCATGCCGCCGCCGCCTCCCTTGCCGGGGCGGGTGCGTTCGGGCTGCTGCCCGCGCGCGCGGCGCACCGCCACCCGGCCGCCGCGCGCCTGGCGGGTGACTATGCCGCCTTCGTGGCCGGAATCCGCCGCGAGGCGATTCGGCAGGGCCTGACGGCGGATGCGGTCAGCCACGCGCTTGACCTGTCCGCGCCCAACACGCAGGTCATCGCGCGTGACCGCAACCAGCCGGAATTCCACCTGACATGGGCGCAGTACCGCAGCCGCGTGCTGACCCAGCGCAAGATTGATGACGGGCGCGCCGCCTTTGCCGCCCGGCGCGCCATACTGGAACAGCAGGTCCTGACCCGCTACGACGTGGCGGCGGGCGCGGTGATGGGCATATGGGGGCTGGAATCGGCCTATGGCACGATCACGGGCAAATTCGCGGTGGTGGACGCGCTGTGCACCCTGGCGTTCGAGGGGCGGCGGGCGCAGTTCTTCCATGATGAACTGTTCCATGCGCTCACCATCCTCAACGCGGGGGACATTACCCCCGAACTCATGACCGGCAGCTATGCCGGCGCCATGGGCCAGCCGCAGTTCATGCCCAGCGCCTACCTGAAATACGCCGTCGACATCGATGGCGACGGGCGGCGCGACATCTGGCATTCCATGCCCGACATATTCGGCTCCATCGCCAGCTACCTGGCCGGTTCGGGCTGGGTCGCGGGCGAGACATGGGGGCAGGAGATCAGCGTGCCCGACAGCGTGGCCCAGTCCGCACTGGGGCGCATGCAGGTGCGCACGCTGGCACAGTGGATGCAGATGGGCATAACCCAGCCCGGCGGCGTGCCCTTCGCCCGGCCCGAGGCCACGGGGGCCGTGCTGCGCCCCGATGGGCCGGGGGGGGATGCCTTCATGGTCTATCGCAATTTCGCCGCGATCCGTCGCTACAATCCCTCTGATTTCTATGCGCTGGCCGTGGGCCTGCTGGGGAATGAAATCACGTGACGGACCACCCTGTCACGCCAGCCGGGCGCGCGTGCCCGGCCGGGACCTACCGGACCAAGGATGTAATGCACACCCGACGTTTCCTTCTGGCTGGGGCAACCAGCCTTCTTGTCTCCTCCACCGCGCTCGCGGCCCCCGCGGCCCGCCGCCGCCATCCCGTCGCCGCAGCCCCCGATGCGGCGGCGCCCGTCGTGCCCGCCACGCCGGCCAACAGCCTGATCGGCCCGATCGACACGCTTGCGCGCTGGGCATGCATCGTGGACTACACCACGGGGGCCGTGCTGCTGGAAAAGGCGGCCGACGAGCGCATGCCCCCTTCATCACTGACCAAGATGATGACGGCCTACATCGTGTTCGGCATGCTGCGCGCGGGCAGGCTGACGCTGGAACAGACCCTGCCGGTCAGTGAAAAGGCGTGGCGGATGCAGGGTTCGAAGATGTTCGTGCCGCTCAACGGCACGGTGGCCGTGTCCGACCTGATCCAGGGCATGGTGATCCAGTCCGGCAATGACGCCTGTATCGTACTGGCCGAAGGCATTGCCGGGTCGGAGGAGCAGTTCGTGGGCCTGATGAACGCCAAGGCGGCCGAACTGGGCATGAGCAACTCGCACTTCCTCAACGCCACCGGCTGGCCGATGGACGGGCATTACATGTCGGCGCGCGACGTGGCGACCATCGCCATGCACCTGATCCACGATTTTCCCGACTATTATCATTTCTTTTCTGAAAAAAGCTTCCGCTATAACAAGATATCGCAGGAAAATCGCAACGTGCTGGTGGTGCGCGGCGTGGCCGATGGGCTCAAGACCGGGCATACCGACGCAGGCGGCTTCGGCCTGTGCGCCAGCGCCGAGCGTGGCGGCAACCGCGTGGTCATGGCGATCAATGGCCTGCCCAGCAGCAATGCCCGCGCGCAGGAGGGCGAGCGCCTGTTCGAATGGTCGTTCGTCAATTTCGAGAACGCGACCCTGGTCCATAACGGCGCGGTGGTGGACAACGTGCCCGTATGGCTGGGGCAGGCCGCCACCGTGCCGCTGGTGGCCACCCGTGACATAACACTCACGCTGCCCCATGGCTGGCAGAACCGGGTGCATGTCAGCGTGGACTATACCAGCCCCGTGCCCGCACCGGTTGCGGCCGGGCAGCAGCTGGGGGAAATGGTGATTGCCAATACCGGCCTGGCCGAAATCCGCATCCCGCTCATTGCCGGGGCGGCCGTGGGCAGGCTTGGGCTGGTGGGGCGTGCCTCCGCCGCGCTGGGGCGCAAGCTGGGGCATGGCTAGCGCATGCGCGGGCTGTTCATCACGTTTGAAGGGGGCGAGGGGGCGGGCAAGTCCACCCAGGCCCGGCTGCTGGCCGATCACCTGCGCGCCCATGGCCACGATGTCGACCTGACGCGCGAGCCGGGGGGGACGGAGGCGGCGGAAGCGCTGCGCGACTTCCTGCTGTTTGGCGGCCATGACCTTTCGGCGCGTGCCGAGGTGCTGACCCATTTCGCCGCCCGGGCCGACCATGTGGACCGCCGCATCCTGCCGGCCCTGGCGCAGGGGCGGATCGTGGTCTGTGACCGCTTTGCCGATTCGACCGAAGCCTATCAGGGTTACGGCGTGAGCCATGCCGATACGGGGCTGCTGGACATGATCGGCCAGCTGCGCGCAATGCTGCCCGTGCAGCCAGACCTGACCTTCGTGCTGCAGGTGCCCCCCGACGTGGCCCGTGACCGCCTGCGCCAGCGCGCGGACGGGCGCGCGGACCGGTATGAGGCGGAGGATGCGGCCTTCCACGCCCGCGTGGCCGCCGGGTTCGACGCGATTGCCCGACGCGACGCCGCGCGCTGCCACCGTATTGACGCCAGCGGTGATGCCGGGGGCGTGCAGCAGGCCATCCGCGCCGTGCTGGCACCCCGCCTTGCGGGTCGGGGCGGTTGATGGAGGACCCGCGCACCTGTCGCCAGTTGGTGGGGCATGACGCGGCCTGGGCCGAATTCCTGTCCGTCATCCGCAGCGGCAGGCTGCACCATGCCTGGCTGCTGACCGGGCCGGAAGGGGTGGGTAAGGCCACGATGGCCTTCATGATGGCGCGTACGCTGCTGGGCGCGCGGGACCATGCCAGCGCCGTGGGCCGTCGTGTCAGCGCGGGCACCCATGCCGACCTGCTGGTCATTGCCCGGGGCGTGAACGAGAAAAGCCGCAAGAAAAGGAAGAAGGGCGCCCCGCCGCCCCTGCGGCGCGAGATCGTGGCCGATGACATCAGGCCCATCGGCACCTTCCTGCACCGCACGGCGGCGGAAGGCGGGTGGCGCGTGGTGATCGTGGATGGCGCGGACTACATGAACCGCACGGCGGCCAACGCCATTCTCAAGATACTGGAGGAACCGCCCGAGCGCGCGATCCTGATCCTGACCGCCGCCATGCCCGGCCGCCTGCTGCCCACCATCCGCAGCCGCTGCCGGGTGCTGAACCTGGCACCCATGGACAATGCGGCCATGCATGCGGTGCTGTCCGCCATGCCCGACGCCCCGCCCCCCGACCGGCTGGACGCCATCATACCGCTGGCCCATGGCGCGCCGGGCCGGGCGCTTGAACTGCTGCATGGCGGCGGTGCGGTGCTGGCGGGGCTGGTGGAACAGGTCATGGCGGGGCAGGTGACACCGGCCGGGGCCTATGACGTGGCGGCGATGGTACAGGAAGAAAATGGCTTTTCCGTCTTTTTCGATCTGCTCTGCGATGCCATATCTGACAGGGCCTGTGACCTGGCCCGCAATCCGGTCGCGCCGCAGGCGCGTGATCTGCGCCCGGCCCGCATGGCCCTGCTGTGGCAGGACATGGCCCGGTTGCGCGCCGAGACCGAACAATTCAATCTGGACGAACAGCAGGCGATCCTTACGGCGCTTGCACGGGTGAGTGAAACATGACACGGCGCTACTACGTCACAACACCGATCTATTACGTGAATGGGGCGCCACATATCGGCCATGCCTACACGTCCGTCGCGGCGGACGTGATCGCGCGCTTCAAGCGGCTGGCGGGGTTTGATGTCTTTTTCCTGACCGGAACGGACGAGCACGGGCAGAAGGTGGAGCAGGCCGCGCAGGCGGCAGGCATGACCCCCATCGCCTTTGCCGACCGGGTCGCGGCCGATTTCCGTGACATGTATGACACGATGGCCATTTCCTATGATGACTTCATCCGCACCACCGAACCCCGCCATGTGCAGGGCGCGCAGGCGCTGTGGAAGAAGCTGGAGGAAAACGGCCACATCTATCTGGATGCGTATGAAGGCTGGTACGCCACGCGCGATGAGTGCTTCTATGGCGAGGAAGAACTGATCGACGGGCCGGATGGCAAAAAGGTCGCGCCCACCGGGGCCGCCGTGGAATGGGTGAAGGAGCCGTCGTATTTCTTCGACCTGTCCAGATTCGGTGACAGGCTGCTCGAACTGTATGAAACCCGGCCCGGCTTTATCGAACCCGCCAGCCGCCGCAACGAAGTGATCAGTTTCGTAAAGCAGGGCCTGCGCAACCTGTCGGTCAGCCGCACCAGCTTCAGCTGGGGCATTCCGGTGCCAGGCGACCCGAAGCATGTGATGTATGTGTGGGTGGACGCGCTGGCCAACTACCTCTCCGCCGTGGGCTATCCCGATGCGGGGGCCGCGCGCTGGGGATTCTGGCCCGCCAACCTGCATCTGGTGGGCAAGGACATCCTGCGCTTCCATGCCATCTACTGGCCCGCGCTGCTGATGGCGGCCGGGCTGCCGCTGCCCGATCGCGTGTTCTCGCATGGCTGGTGGACCATCGAGGGCCAGAAGATGAGCAAGTCGCTGGGCAACGTGGTGGACCCGCGCGACCTGGTTACGGAGTTCGGCCTTGACCCGATCCGCTTCTTCCTGATGCGCGAGATGCCTTTTGGCGGGGACAGTGACCTCAGCCGCCGGGCCATCATCTCGCGCATGAATGTCGAACTGGCCAATGATCTTGGCAACCTGGCCCAGCGCACGCTGTCCCAGATCGCGCGCAACTGCGACGGAAAGCTGCCGCCGCAGGGCACCCACACGCCGGAAGACACGAAGCTGCTGGCCCCGGCCAGCCTGCTGGTGCAGATCATGCACGAACAGATCGACCGCCAGGCCCTGACCGATGCGCTGGAGGAAGTGTGGAAGCTGATCCGCGCCTGCAACGCCTATATCGACCATCAGGCCCCGTGGAAGCTGAAGAAAACCGATGCCGCCCGCATGGGCGACGTGCTGCGCGTGCTGGCCGATGCGCTGCGCATCATCGCCACCGTGCTTCAGCCCTACATGCCCGGCAGCATGGACAGGATGCTGACCCAGCTTGGTGTGGCGGAAGGCGAGCGTACCTTCGCATCCCTTGATGTCCCGCTGCCCGCGGGCCGCGCGCTGCCGGCGCCCCAGGGCATCTTTCCCCGTTATGTCGAACCGGAGGCTTCATGACCCGCACGGGACTGACCGACTCCCACTGTCACCTCGACCATTTTTCCGCCGGGGAAATGCCCGAAATCCTGGCCCGCACGCGGCAGGCCGGGGTGGATGGCATGGTGACCATCGGCACCCGCCTGTCGCACGCGGACCAGCAGAAGCGGCTGGCGGAACTGGACAGCCCGGAACTCAGGGTCTGGTGCACCATTGGCACCCATCCCGACCATGTGGATGAGGAAGTGCTGCCCGAGGTTACAGAACTGGTGGCGATGGCCGATGACCCGCGCGTGGTGGGCATCGGGGAAAGCGGGCTGGATTATTTTCACGGCCAGCCCGAAATCAGGCCGAAGCAGCACGAAAGCTTCCGCGTGCATATCGATGCAGCCCGCCGTACCGGCCTGCCGCTGGTCATCCACACGCGGGAGGCCGATGACGACACGCTGGCCATTCTGCGGGACGAGACGGAAAGCCGCGGGGCGTTCCCGTTCCTGATCCACTGCTTTTCCTCCGGGCCGGCGCTTGCGGCGGGCGCGCTGGAGCTTGGGGGGTATATCAGCTTTTCGGGCATCGCCACCTTCAACCGCGCGCAGGCGGTGCGGGACGTGGCGCAGGCGGTACCCGCCGACCGCCTGCTGGTCGAGACGGATTCGCCCTATCTTGCCCCCGTGCCCCGGCGCGGCAAGCGCAACGAGCCGGGTTACGTGGCCTATACCGCACGCAGGCTGGCCGAACTGCGCGGGATGGAGGACGCGGCCTTTGCCGAGATGACCACCCGCAATTTCAGCCGCCTGTTCAGCCAGGCGGTCTGACCGGCATGGAGATGATCATCCTTGGCTGTGCCGGTTCGGCTGGCGTGCCCATGCTGGGTGGCCCCGACGGGGCAGGGGACTGGGGTGAGTGCGACCCCGGCGAGCCGCGCAACCGCCGCACCCGCTCATCGGTCATCATAGATGACGGGCCGGGCCGCAGGCTGCTGGTCGATACCGGGCCGGACCTGCGTGACCAGCTTCTGGCCCAGCGGATCGGCACCGTGGATGCGGTGGTCTATACCCATGCCCATGCCGACCATATTGCCGGACTGGACGAACTGCGGACCATCAACCGCATCATTGGCGGCCCGCTGCCGGTTTATGGAACGGTGGAGGTAATGGACGAGATCAGCGTCCGCTTTGACTACGCCTTCCGTCCCTGGACACCGCCGCGTATTTTCCGCCCCGTGCTGGATGTGCATCACGTTGCCCTGCCGTCCACCCGCACCATGGCCGGGATGACGGTGCAGCTGTTTGCCCAGCGTCACGGCCGGACCGAGACACTGGGCCTGCGTGCCGGCCCCATGGCCTACTGTACCGACGTGGCGGAACTGGATGATACGGCGCTGGAGACGTTGCGCGGCGTGGATACGTGGGTGATCGGCTGCTTCCAGCGCGAGGTCCATCCCTCCCACGGGTGGGTGGCGCAGGTGCTGCGCTGGCGCGACATCATCCAGCCGCGCCGCACCGTGCTGACCCATATGGGGCCGGACATGGACTGGGGCTGGATGCAGGCCAACCTGCCCGATGGGGTGGAGGCGGCGTATGACGGTTTGCGCCTGCATGCATGAAAACGTGCCTGACGCAGCCAGATAATAAAAGGCTCCGGGTGCCGCCTTTTTTCAAAAAGGCGGCTTTCTTTGAAGCTTTTTGAAAAAAGCTTCACCAAAAACGCTTTTCTGATTTTAAGGGGGCAGGGGGCATTTTTGCCCCATCCGCACAATAAAGCGCATCGGGCATGCGCGTAAGGCTTGCAAGCGGGCACGCCGCCCCCTAAGAGGGAGCGCCAACGGTCGGTGACCCGAGGCGCGGGGAAGCCGCCATCTGCTGACGAGGCCCCTGCATCATGTCTTCCATACCGAAAAACACATCCGCCCCCCGGATCGAGGATCGCATTCGCGAGGCCCTCGCCTTTGATGACGTGCTGGTCGTTCCCGACGAATCGAACGTCCTGCCCGCGCAGACATCGACAAAAACCCGGCTGACCCGCACGATCACGCTGAACATTCCGCTGATCTCGTCCGCCATGGACACCGTGACCGAGGACAGCATGGCCATCGCCATGGCCCAGAATGGCGGGCTGGGCGTCATCCACAAGAACCTGACCGTTGAACAGCAGGCCGAGCAGGTCCGGCGCGTCAAGCGCTTCGAATCGGGCATGGTGGTCAATCCCGTCACCGTCTATCCCGACCAGACGCTGGCGGAAGTCAACGCCACCATGTCGCGCCACGGTATTAGCGGCCTGCCGGTGGTGGAACGTGAGACCAATCGGCTGGTCGGCATCCTGACCAACCGCGATGTCCGTTTTGCCACCGACCCCGCCCAGCGCGTGTATGAACTGATGACGCGCGAGAACCTGGTGACCGTGCGCAACAATGCCGACCGCGACCAGGCCCGCCAGCTGCTGCACCGCCACCGGATCGAGAAGCTGCTGGTTGTGGATGACGAGGACCGCTGCATCGGCCTGATCACCGTCAAGGACATGGACCGTGCGGTCCAGTACCCGCAGGCCAACAAGGACAGCATGGGCCGCCTGCTGTGTGCCGCCGCCACCGGCGTGGGAGAGGACGGCGTGGGCCGCGCGCGCGAACTGATTGCCGCCGGCGTGGATGTGGTGGTGATCGACACCGCGCATGGCCATTCCATGGGCGTGCTCAAATCCATCGAGCAGGTGCGCGCACTCAAGTCCGACATCCAGATCATTGCCGGCAACGTGGCAACGCCCGAAGCCGCGCGTGCGCTGATCGCGGCGGGGGCCGACTGCGTGAAGGTGGGCATCGGGCCGGGTTCGATCTGCACCACGCGCATCGTGGCCGGTGTGGGCGTGCCGCAGTTCTCCGCCGTGATGGAAACATCGGCCGCGTGCCATGAACTGGACGTGCCCGCCATTGCCGATGGTGGCGTGCGGACGTCGGGCGATATCGTCAAGGCCATTGGCGCGGGGGCCGACGTGGTGATGATCGGCTCGCTGCTGGCGGGCACGGAAGAAGCGCCGGGCGAGGTGTTCCTGTACCAGGGGCGGACCTACAAGTCCTATCGCGGCATGGGCAGCCTGGGTGCGATGTCACGCGGGTCGGCGGACCGCTACTTCCAGCAGGACATCAAGGACACGCACAAGATGGTGCCCGAAGGCATCGAGGGCCGCGTGGCCTACAAGGGCGCGATGGGTGCGGTTGTGCACCAGCTTGTGGGTGGCCTGCGCGCGGGCATGGGCTATACCGGCTCCGCCACCATTGCCGACCTGCAGCAGCGTGCGCGATTCCGTCGCATCACGGGGGCGGGCCTGCGTGAAAGCCATGTGCATGACGTGTCCATCACGCGTGAAGCCCCCAACTACCAGCAGGACTGATCCTGCCGGTCTTTCCACAGTAACGGTTCCCTGATCCATGACACCCAGCGCACGGCTTTCCGCCGCCATTGACCTGCTTGCCGCAATGGAGGCCACGCCGCAGCGCCCCGCCGATGCGCTGGCCAATGCCTTCTTCCGTGAACGGCGCTATATTGGCGGCGGCGACCGCCGGGCCATATCGGCGCGCGTGTGGCGCGTGCTGCGCCACTGGCGCAGGCTGCACTGGTGGATCGCGCGCGCGGGCGGCCAGGTCACGCCGCGTACACTGGTGCTGGCCATGATGGCGCTGGAACCCGATGGCCATGAAACCCCGCACACCCTGTTCACCGGGGAGCGGTACGCCCCGCTGGGGCTGATCGGGCATGAAAGCGCGCTGTATGACCGGCTGCGTGGTCAGGGAATGGTGCATGCGGATATGCCGCGCGCGGTCCGGCTGGAGGTACCCGACTGGCTGCTGCCCCGGCTGGAACGCACATTCGGCGACGGGCTGGAGGCCGAACTGGCCGCCATGGATGGCGAGGCCACGCTGGACCTGCGGGTCAACCTGCTCAAGTCCGACCGTGCCACCGCGTGCGCGGCGCTGGACAGGGATGGCATCCGGGCGGAGGAGACAGCCCTTTCACCCTGGGGGCTGCGGGTGGCGGGGCGCCAGCCGGTTACCTCCAGCACCGCATTCCGCAACGGACTGATCGAGATACAGGACGAGGGCAGCCAGCTTGTGGTTGCCGCCGTGGGTGCCCGTCCCGGCATGCGCGTGCTGGATTACTGCGCGGGGGCGGCGGGCAAGACGCTGGGCATGGCCATGACCATGGAGAATCGCGGCCACATCGTGGCGTGCGATGTATCCGAACCCCGGCTGGAGGGGGCCGTGCGCCGCCTGCGTCGTGCGGGCGTTCACAATGCCGAGCGCCACCTGCTGGTGGCGGGGGACCGCTGGGCGCGCAGGCGCAGCGGCAGTTTTGACCGCGTGCTGGTCGATGCGCCATGCACCGGCACCGGCACATGGCGGCGCAATCCCGATGCCCGCCTGCGCCTGCGGGAGCAGGACCTGCTGGAACTGACCGCCAAGCAGGCCGAAATCATCGACCGCGCGGCGGCGCTGGTCCGGCCTGGTGGACGGATGGTCTATGCCACCTGTTCCGTGCTGCGCGAGGAGAACGGGGACCAGATCGCCGCCTTCCTTGCGCGCAATCCCGCCTTTTCGCTGGTGGCCCCCGACGGGGCGCACGATGACCTGCCGCCCGGCCTGAGCACGGACGGACAGGTCAGCCTGACACCACGCCAGCACCATACCGATGGTTTTTTTGCTGCCATCATGCAGCGTGATGGCTGATATACATATCGGTTGAACGGATACGCCATGATCGCATTCCCTGCCCGTGAACGCGCAGCTGGCAGGCGGCTGGGGCGTTTGCAACAATGCGGGATACGGGCATGCAGGCAACCAACCTGGCAATAGGAATTCTGTGCGTTCTGGGCGGCGGGATCGCGGCCCAGTGGGTGGCGTGGCGCTTCAGGCTGCCGGCCATCGTGCTGCTGTTCGCCCTTGGGCTGATCTACGGGCCGGGGCTGGGGCTCCTGCACCCGGCGGCGGCAATCGGGCCTTATTTCCACCCGCTTGTGTCCATGGCGGTGGCCTTCATCGTGTTCGAGGGCGGGCTGGCGCTGGACCTGCGGCAATGGCGGGAGTCGGGCGAGGGCGTGCTGCGCCTGACGGCGGCGGCCCTGCCCATCAACTGGGTACTCGGTTCGATCGCGGCGCATTATATCGGCCACCTGCCGTGGGGCACGGCGTGGCTGTTCGGCGCGATCGTGGTGGTGACCGGCCCCACGGTGGTGCTGCCGCTGCTGCGCCATACCAAGCTGCGGCCACGGGTGGCGGCGTTCCTGCGGTGGGAGGCGATCGTCAATGACCCGATTGCCGCCATCCTGGCAACGCTGGTGCTGGAATGCCTGCTGCTGCGCCCGTCGCACACGGCGGGGATGTCGCTTGCGGCGGTCGAGATCGGGCCGCACCTGCTGTTCGCCACCATGTTCTCGATTGCCTGTGGCGTCTTTCCCGCCATGCTGATCAAGTTCCTGTCCGCGCGCGACCTGCTGCCCGAAATCCTGCGCATTCCCATCATCCTGGCCTTTGCCATGGGGGTCGCGGCATTCTGCAACCTGATCATGCAGGGGGCGGGGCTGATGGCCGCCACCGTGTTCGGCATGGCGCTGGCCAACCTGCAGGTCACGGGCATATCGGAACTGCAGCGCATCAAGGAATCGCTGGGCGTGATCGTGGTGTCCTGCCTGTTCGTGCTGCTGACGGCGGACCTGCAGCGCACGCTGCTGGCCCAGCTTTCGCTGCCCATCATGGCGCTGACATTCACGGTCATGTTCGTGGTCCGGCCGCTGGGCATCTTCCTGTCCACCATCGGGGCCAGCATGTCATGGCAGGAGCGGCTGTTCGTGGGCTGGATCGCGCCGCGCGGCATCGTGGCGGCGGCGGTGGCCGGTGTGGTCGGGCTGCAGCTGCGTGAAGCGGGCTATCCTGGCGCCAACCTGATCACGCCCGCCGTGTTCGCACTGATCGCGTCCACCATGATCCTGCACGGATTTTCGCTGCGGCCGCTGGCGCGCGCGCTGCGGCTGACACTGTCCGATGAACCGGCGCTGGCCATCATGGGGGCCAATGCCTGGTCCACCAACCTTGCGCGCGTGGTGCATGACCAGGGCATACCGGTGCTGCTGGTCGATACCTATGCGCCCGCGCTGAACAAGGCGGCAAAGCTTGGCGTGCCGATCCTGAGTGCCGAACTGCTTTCGGACGCGGGGCAGGAAAGCCTGGAGGAACGCCCGGCGGACTACCTGATCGCGGCAACGCCCGATGCCATCTATAACGGCCTTGTCTGCGCGCGCATGGCGCCCGATCTCGGGCGCCAGCGTGTGTTCCAGGTCAGTCCCGGCATTGCCCGGCTGGACCTGTACCATGGGCTGAGCCGGGATTCACGCGGCAAGGTCCTGGGGGAGCCGGGGTGGAATTTCTCGATGATCGACTCGCTTTACGCGCAGGGCTGGCGTTTCGCCAGCCACACCATGCGCGCCGATATGGGCGAGGAGCAGCTGCTCCAGGGTCCGGCCATGCTGTTCATGATCATCCGCAAGGGTACCGCGATCTGGATCTGCTCGGCCGAGGACGCGATTCCCGCCGAGGCCGCGGCGGGCGACATCATCATCCGCCTCGTGCCGCCCGATGCGGCGGTGGCCCGTCCCCCCGCCGGGCAGCGGGGCGTCATGCCGGCCTGACCTCGATCTCCCCCAGCCCCGCCGCCAGAAGCTGGCGCAGGAGCGCTTCGGCCACGGCAACGCAGCCTTCGGTCGGTCGGCCACCGCGTGGGGGCAGATGAAGGAAAATGGCCGAGCCCCGGCCCGATTGGACGGGATCGTCGTTATAACCAAGAACCACAAGAATGTCATAAACGTGATCATCGCGCCACAGCCGTTCGTGCCGGGCGGGGTGGGGCAGGGTGATGTGGCGGTTGTAGTCGGGATGCGCGGGGTCATCGCACCATCCATCGTGCGGACCCAGGGGTTCCACCGGCAGATGACAGACAGGTGATGGCACCCGGTCGGCGCGGTAGAAGACCCGCCGCAGCGGCCAGATCCCGGCAGGTGTGGCGTGATCCCCCTCGATCTTGTGGTTTTTTATGCCGCCCGCGCCGATAATCGCGGGCATGTCCGCACCCATGCAATGCAGTCGTGCATCCAGACCTGTATTCGTTTGTAAAATAGCGCGTATCATGAATTCCTCTGGATCGGGTCTTGTGTATGGTATCTGCAGCCTGATTCGACTGCACGCGGCATGATGGCCGTCGGGTCATGGGCCGGACGGGTTGCATGGCGGGGCATGAACGGCAAGACAGAAACCGGCCCGATAATGGGTCGGAACTAAAGTGATAAAGAGGGTTCGATGGCAGGAGCACGTCCCATACTGATAGCGGACGACGATCAGACTTTACGTCAAATGCTCGTTGAACAGCTACAGATTGATGGTGAATTTGAAGCGATCGAGGCAGGCTCCGTCGCCGAAGCGTGGGAAAAACTGCAGGTGCCGGGTGCCCGGTTCGATGCGATCATCCTCGACGTTTCCCTCCCTGACGGGGATGGCCGTGATTTCTGCGCCGATCTGCGGCGCAAGGGCAAGCGCATCCCCATCATCATCCTGACTGGCTCGGATGACGAGACGGATGTGGTGCGCGGGCTGGACGCGGGGGCCAATGACTATGTGGCCAAACCGTTCCGTATTGCCGAACTGCTGGCCCGCCTGCGCGCGCAGATGCGGATTTTCGAAAATAGCGAGGACGCGGTCTTCGCCATCGGGCCATACATCTTCCGCCCGTCCGCCAAGCTTCTGCAGGAAACGGCAAAGAACCGCCGCATCCGGCTGACGGAAAAGGAAGCGGCCATCCTGAAATTCCTGTACCGCGCGGGCACGCGCCCGGTGCCGCGGCAGGTGCTGCTGAACGAGGTCTGGGGCTACAACGCCGCCGTGACCACCCATACGCTTGAGACGCATATCTACCGCCTGCGCCAGAAGATCGAGCCTGATCCCACCAATGCGTCCCTGCTGGTGACGGAAGGTGGCGGCTATCGCCTGGACCCCGAAGGGGGCAAGCCCGCCCTGGCCTGATGGCAGGGATGGCGTGACGGCTTTTCATGACGGGCCGCCCGGTTTCGGGCGGCCCGGTCGTGTTTATGGGGCGTGCATCCTGCACACGTCCTGCCCGTCATGCGGACGTGTCCGGTGACGTGTTTTCCAGAACGCTACCGGCACCCGGGAACGTCCGTTTTTTCCCATGAATCGTTTTCAGACAATTCCCGCGGGGGCAGGACGCTCAGGCGTCCATATCGACAATGACCGGCACATGGTCGGATGGCTTGTCCCAGTCTCGCGCGGGGCGGAGCACCTGCATGCCGCGCAGCGCGTCCCTCAGGTCGGGCGTGACCCATACATGGTCCAGCCGCCGCCCCCGGTCAGAGGCACTCCAGTCACGGTTGCGATAGGACCACCAGGTGTAAAGCTTCTCCGCCGGGGGTACGAAGTGGCGCATCGCGTCGATAAAGCCGGTCTGCTGCCATGCCAGCAGGCGTTCGGTTTCCGCCGGGGTGTGGCTGACGATCTTCAGCAACTGCTTATGGCTCCACACATCGTGTTCCAGCGGGGCGATGTTCAGATCCCCCACCAGCACCGTACGCCGCATGGCGCGGGCGGAAAACCAGTGGCGTGCCTCTTCCACAAATGCCAGCTTGTGGGCGAATTTGGGGTTTTCATCCGGGTCGGGAATGTCACCACCGGCGGGCACGTAGAAATCATGCACGTCGATGGCCGTCTCCCCGCTGCCATGGCGTACGGCCAGGTGGCGGCAGTCGCCCCGCGCGCACCAGTCCGGCGTATCCTCCAGCACCTGCACCGGCTGGCGTGACAGGATGGCCACGCCATTATATCCCTTCATGCCGCGATAGGCGACATGGCCGAACCCCAGCGCCCGCACCGCCTCCAGCGGGAACAGGGCATCGGGCACCTTGGTTTCCTGCAGGCAGACCATGTCGGGCGCCGTTTCCGCGCAGAGACGGGCGAGCAGGGGCATCCGCAGGCGGAGGGAATTGATATTCCAGGTTACGATACGCATATCGGGTGCATTGCCGATCCGGGCGGGGCTGACAAGAATATTTTTCCGCCCCCGCCGGGCCGTGCAGGACAAAAACAGGAACGAATTGCAAAAGGCGGCTGATATTTCGTGCAAAAAGGAAACCGGACCCCGCCATCACACTGATGCCACAATTTGTCCACCTGTGGGGTTGACAGGCCTGAATCCGGCCAATCAGGGGTGGGATTTTTTTTCCGGCTGCGGGGTTCCCAAATATAATTGTTATAAAACAGTAGGTTATCTTTAGTGATGTTTTTTTGGGCAATCCAGTTGCAGGAAAGGAAAACCGCCATCCGCACGTTTTTTTCTGCTGCTGCTCCACAGACTTATCCACATCATCGGTGGAT
Source organism: Komagataeibacter rhaeticus (assembly GCF_011611525.1). NCBI lineage: Bacteria > Pseudomonadati > Pseudomonadota > Alphaproteobacteria > Acetobacterales > Acetobacteraceae > Komagataeibacter > Komagataeibacter rhaeticus. The sequence continues at coordinate 2,021,473 of NZ_CP050139.1, read as the reverse complement.
GAACGGCCACCAACCATGACAACGGCCATTTCAGCCCCCCCGACCCGGCCCGTGGGGGTGGCGGCGATCCACCATGCCCTGCAGACCATGCCGCAATCCCCCGGCGTGTACCGCATGCTGGGGGCAAAGGGTGATGTGCTGTACGTGGGCAAGGCGCTCAACCTGAAGAAGCGCGTGACGTCCTATACCCATGTCAGCCGCCTGACCGAACGGCTGCGGCGCATGGTGTCGGAAACCCACGGCATGGAAATCGTCACGACCCATACCGAGGCCGAGGCCCTGCTGCTGGAGTCCAACTACATCAAGCGCATGCAGCCGCGGTACAACATCCTGCTGCGCGACGATAAGAGCTATCCGTGGATCATGCTGACCGACCGGCATGAATTCCCCCAGATCAGCAAGCACCGGGGCAAGCCGGTGAAGGGGGCAAGCTACTGGGGGCCGTTCGCGTCCGCCTGGTCGGTCAACCAGACGCTCAACCTGCTCCAGCGCACCTTCCTGCTGCGCTCATGCTCCGACAGCGAGATGCAGGGCCGCACGCGCCCGTGCCTTCTGCACCAGATCCACCGCTGCTCGGCTCCCTGCACCGACCGCATAAGCCGCGAGGACTATGCCGGGCTGGCCGCCCAGGCACGCGACTTCCTGGCGGGCCGCAACCCCCATATGCGCGAACAGCTGGGGCGCGAGATGGAGGAGGCGGCAGGCGCGCTGGAGTTCGAGCGCGCGGCGGCGATCCGCGACCGCATACGGGGGCTTTCGGCGTTGCAGCAGGATTCCAGCGTCATCAATCCCTCTACCGTGACGGATGCGGACATCATCGCCATCTGGCAGATCGCGGGGCAGTCCTGCATTCAGGTGTTCTTCATCCGCGCCGGGCGCAACAACGGCAACCGGGCGTTCTTTCCCAGCCATGCGCGTGACGAGAACGCGCCCGACGTGCTCGCCGCCTTCATCGGCCAGTTCTATGACGACAAGCCGCCGCCGGCGCAGGTCCTGGTCAATCAGGACCTGCCGGAACTGGACGTGCTGACCGCGGCGCTGGGCCTGCGGCGGGGGCGGAAGGTGGAGATCATCCACCCCCGGCGTGGCGAAAAGCGCGGCGTGATCGAGCATGCCGAAATCAACGCGCGCGAAGCGCTGGAGCGCAGGATGGCGGAAAGCGCCGGCCAGGCCCGGCTTTTGCAGGGCGTGGCCGACCTGTTCGGGCTGGCGGAACCCCCGCGCCGGATCGAGACCTACGACAACAGCCACATCCAGGGCGCCAATGCCTATGGCGTGATGGTGGTGGGCGGGCCGGAAGGGTTTGACAAGCGGGCCTACCGCAAATTCTCCATCAAGGGGCCGGTCACGCCGGGCGATGACTTCGCCATGATGCGCGAGGTGCTGGAACGCCGCTTCCGCCGCGCGCTGAAGGACCGCGAGGAGGGCGTGCGCCCCGAGGACTGGCCCGACATCCTGCTGATCGATGGCGGTGCCGGGCAGTATACCGCCGTGCGCGGCGTGCTGGACGAACTGGGGGTCACGGGGGTGACGCTGGTGGCCATTGCCAAGGGGCCGGACAGGGATGCCGGGCGCGAATGGTTCCATACCGAAGGCCGCGCCCCCTTCCAGCTCCCGTCGCGTGACCCGGTGCTGTACTACCTCCAGCGCCTGCGGGACGAGGCACACCGCTTTGCCATCACCACCCACCGCGCGGGCCGTTCCAAAACGCTGGTGCGCTCGGAACTGGACGATATTCCGGGCGTTGGACCTGCACGCAAGCGTGCGCTGCTCAAGCATTTCGGCTCGGCCCGCAGCGTGCGCCAGGCGGGTCTGGGGGAACTGGAAAATGCACCCGGTATCAACCGTGACATGGCGCGTGCCATATACGGATATTTCCATCCCGACTGGACAGGGGACTGATCGGCTGTCATGCAGATGTGAGCGTAGAACCTGCCTGACAGGCGTTATCAGTATTTCGGCTTTTCCCCATCCTTGGCTATAGCAGTATCAGCATGCTTACCGACCTGCCCAATCTCCTGACCCTGTCCCGCATCATTGTGGTTCCCCTTGTTGTCGGGCTGGTTGTCCTGCACACCCCCCAGACCGACTGCGCCGCCTGCGTGCTGTTCATCCTGGCGGGGATTACCGACTACCTGGATGGCAAGCTGGCGCGGGCCTGGAACCAGAATTCCGACCTGGGCCGCATGCTGGACCCGATTGCCGACAAGCTGCTGGTCGGTGCCTCGCTCATGGTCATGGCGGGGCTGGGGCGGCTGCCGTACGGCTGCCTGTACCCGGCCATCATCATCCTCTCGCGGGAGATCCTGGTCAGTGGCCTGCGGGAATACCTGGCCGCAACCCGCGTGGGGCTGCCGGTAACCCGGCTGGCCAAATGGAAAACCGGATTCCAGATGACCGCCATCGGCTTCCTGCTGGCGGGCGACAGCACGGCGGGGCTGCTGCATATCGGCTGGCTGCCCGTCAACGCGCTGGGGGCCATCATGATGTGGATCGCCGCCGTCCTGACCCTGATTACCGGGTGGGACTACCTGTCCACCGGGCTGCGCCATGTCAGCGGCGCCGGGGCGGGGGCGACAAAATTATCGTCCTGATTACATGAAAAATTAACGCGCGGCGTGGTTGCTCTCTCCTGTGGGCTGACGGGTCCACCTTGTGCCGGACAGGCCGGGAAAGGGGAGAACACGGTGCGTAACGCCATGCTGCTGTCATTGCTGCTACTATGTCTGGCCGGATGTGGCGGCTTTGGCAAAATCCTGTCCGACAATACGGAACTGCCGGGCAGCCTGCCCAACACCCCGCGCACGGATGTGGAAAACATGCGCCGTGTAGCAGGCAGGGTTGCCCGGGTCCCGCCCATCGTGGCGCAGGAGCATAATATCTGGCCGGTCCTGCCGTCCGGGCAGATGGCGCTGGACGCCATTGGCGCGGGGCCGGACGGCCCGGGCAATGCGGCCGCGCGCTCCCGTCTGGTCGAGCGTGAGGTGGACCTGCCTGCCGGTGGCGAGATGCAGATCGGCAACGATCCGGCACCCGATGGCATGCAGGCGGAGGCACTGCCTGTTTCCGCATTGCCCTTGGCGGGGGAGGCGACGCATAAGGGCGTGTCGGATTCAACCATCATCGTGCCCAATGGCGATGGCACCAGTACCCTGGTTGGCGCCGATGGCACGGTTCACGAACAGCAGGCCCCCTGAGGGGTGGCTCCGGCCATCCGTCAGTCATGGCCCGCAGACAGGGAGATGAAACCGGAATGCTGCGCATTCTCTATTTTGCATGGCTGCGGGACCGGCTTGGCCGCCCCGGTGAGACACTGCCCCTGCCACCGGGCGTGGACTCCGTGGCGGGCCTGATCAGCCAGTTGCACGCCCGTGGCGGCGCGTATGCCGAGATCTTTGGCCGGCCGGAACTGATCCGTGTTGCCGTGAACCAGAGTTTCGCCACAAACGCGGCCACCATTGCCGCCAATGACGAGATTGCCTTCTTCCCCCCCGTTACCGGAGGCTGACCGCGCCATGTCCCGCGTTACGATCCGCGTTCAGGCGGAAGCGTTCGATTCCGCCCACGAGACCACGGCCCTGCTGGCAGGGCAGACGGAAGTGGGGGGAGTGGGCGCGTTTACGGGTTTTGTCCGGGGCGGCGGCGGCCTGGTGGCGCTGGAACTGGAACACTACCCCGGCATGACCGAGACCATGATGCGCCAGATTGCCGAATCCGCCTGTACGCGATTCGGGCTTGTGGGCTGCACCATCATCCACCGTGTGGGCCGGCTGGCGGTGGGCATGCCCATCGTGCTGGTGCTGTGTGCTTCGGCCCACAGGGGGGGCGCGCTGGGGGCGACGGAATTCATGATGGACTGGCTCAAGACCCACGCACCTTTCTGGAAACGCGAGGAATTTGCCGATGGAAGCACGGCCTGGGTCGCTCCGCGCGCCTGTGATGACGCGGCAACCGCGCGCTGGGGCACGCTGGGGGCGTGAGGGGCGGGCATGCCGAATTTAAAAAAATAAAAGATGCCTTTTGCATACTTGACGCAAGCTTGCCCGCTGATTCGGCGCAACGGTCCACATTTTGTCCCCACACATTATGTAGTGCAATCCACGGCAGTCTGATCCATATATGGGGTCATATTACAAATGGATGCTCCACCCGCACACAGGACCCGCCCGGTCCTGTGTGCGGCTGTGAGCGGGTTATGGAGAATGCAAATGGTCCTGGACGGTGTATCCGGCGGCATGGTCGATGGTGCTGCCAGCGGCGATGGAATCGTCCAGGGAAAGGACAGTGCCACGATGCCTGAAATGTCTGACATGCTGGACAATGTGGTCCAGTTGCCCGGCCACCATCCCGTGCGCGTGGACCACAGCCGCGACGCGCTGCTGACGGCGTTTGGCAAGGCCACGCTCGATAACCGCTACCTGCTGCCCGGTGAGAGCTATCAGGACCTGTTCGGTCGCGTGGCGTCCTATTACGGTGCGGACGCGGCCCACGCGCAGCGCCTGTATGACTACATCTCGCGCCACTGGTTCATGCCCGCAACACCCGTGCTGTCCAATGGCGGCACCACGCGCGGCCTGCCCATCTCGTGCTTCCTGAACGAGGCGAATGACAGCCTGCGTGGCATCGTGGACCTGTGGAACGAGAATGTCTGGCTGGCGTCCAAGGGCGGCGGCATCGGGTCGTACTGGGGCAACCTGCGCTCGATTGGCGAGAACGTGGGCCGCAATGGCAAGACTTCCGGCGTAATTCCGTTCATCCGTGTGATGGACAGCCTGACGCTGGCCATCAGCCAGGGGTCGCTGCGTCGGGGGTCGGCTGCCGTCTACCTGCCGGTCTGGCATCCCGAGATCGAGGAATTCATCGAACTGCGCCGCCCCACCGGCGGTGACCCCAACCGCAAGGCGCTCAACCTGCACCATGGGGTGCTGGTGCCCGACGCCTTCATGCGCGCGGTGGCGGATGATGATGAATGGGCACTGCTTTCCCCCAAGGACAACACGGTCATCCGCAAGGTCTCGGCACGCGCGCTGTGGATACGCATCCTGACCGCGCGCATGGAGCAGGGCGAGCCGTACATCATCTTTTCCGACCATGTGAACAATGCCCGCCCCGAACACCACAAGCTGGCGGGGCTGGAGGTCAAGACTTCCAACCTGTGCGCGGAAATCACCCTGCCTACCGGCATGGACCAGCATGGCCGCGAGCGCACGGCGGTGTGCTGCCTGTCCTCGCTCAACCTGGAGACGTGGGAGGAGTGGAAGGACAACCCGCAGTTTATCGAGGACGTGATGCTGTTCCTCGACAACGTGCTGCAGGACTTCATCGACCGCGCGCCGGACGACATGGAACGCGCCCGCTACGCCGCCATGCGCGAGCGTTCGGTGGGGCTGGGGGTGATGGGCTTCCATTCCTTCCTGCAGGCCAACAACGTGCCGTTTGAAAGTGTGGTGGCCAAGGGCTGGAACCGGCGCATTTTCAAGCATATCCGCGCGCAGGCCGATGCGGCATCACGCAAGCTGGCCGAAGAGCGCGGGCCGTGCCCGGATGCGGCGGATTACGGGGTGATGGAGCGGTTTTCCAACAAGATGGCCATCGCGCCCACGGCCTCGATCTCGATCATCGCGGGCAATGCCAGCCCCGGCATCGAGCCGATTGCCGCCAATGTGTTCCTGCAGAAAACCCTGTCCGGCTCGTTCACCGTGCGTAACCGCCACCTTGACCGCCTGCTGACCGAACGCGGGCAGAACACGAGCGAGGTCTGGTCCTCCATCACGCTGAACAAGGGCAGTGTCCAGCATCTGGACTTCCTGACCCGGCAGGAGAAGGACGTGTTCAAGACCGCGTTCGAACTGGACCAGCGCTGGGTGATCGAACATGCGGCCGACCGCGCGCCCTATGTGTGCCAGGCGCAGTCGATCAACATCTTCCTGCCCGCCAACGTGCACAAGCGCGACCTGCACCAGATCCATTACATGGCGTGGAAGCGCGGGGTGAAGTCACTGTATTACTGCCGCTCGCTGTCCATCCAGCGGGCCGATGCGGTCAGTGACGGGCAGGAGAAGCGCGACCTGTCGCACAGGGAGGGGGAGGACGCCGCCGGCACGGCGGGGCCCGCGACCACGACCGATTACGAGGAATGCCTGGCCTGTCAGTAACAGGCCAGGCAGCCCCATGCTCTCGCGGCCTGACGCGGGAGATTCCGATCATGCTTCCGCTGCCGGGCCTGTGCTTGGCAGCGTCATTTCCGTACAGGACAGCACGGCCATGACCGATACAGCCGCCCCCGTCGCACAGCCCCCCATGGAACAGAGCCTGTTGACGGCCAATCCCGTCTACAAGCCGTTCCGCTATCCATGGGCCTATGATGCCTGGCTGACCCAGCAGCGCGTGCACTGGCTGCCTGAGGAAGTCCCGCTGGCCGATGATGTAAAGGACTGGCACCGCACCCTGACCGAAAGCGAGCGGCATCTGGTGACCCAGATCTTCCGCTTCTTCACCCAGTCGGATGTGGAGGTGAACAACTGCTACATGAAGCACTACAGCCAGGTGTTCAAACCGACTGAAGTGCTGATGATGCTCTCGGCTTTTTCCAATATCGAGACCATCCATATCGCGGCCTACAGTCATCTGCTCGACACTATCGGCATGCCCGAGACCGAGTATTCCGCTTTCCTCAAGTATAAGGAAATGAAGGATAAATATGACTACATGCAGCAGTTCTCGGTCAGTGACAACTACCAGATCGCCCGCACGCTGGCAGCCTTCGGCGCGTTTACCGAAGGGCTGCAGCTTTTCGCGTCCTTTGCCATCCTGCTGAACTTCCCCCGGCACAACAAGCTCAAGGGCATGGGGCAGATCGTGTCGTGGTCGGTGCGGGACGAATCGCTGCACTGTGATTCGATGGCCCGCCTGTTCCGCGTGTTCGTGCAGGAAAACCCCGAAATCTGGACCGATACCCTGCGCGATGACATCCGCCAGATCTGCCGCGACATTGTCGAGCACGAGGATGCCTTCATCGACCTGTCCTTCGAGATGGGTGCTGTGGAAGGGCTGGATGCCGGACAGGTCAAGCGCTACATCCGCTTCGTGGCCAACCGCCGTCTGGGCCAGCTGGGGCTGGACGGGATCTATGACATCGCCACCAACCCGCTGCCGTGGGTGGATGAGATGGTCAATGCGGTCGAGCACGCCAATTTCTTTGAAAACCGGGCAACCGAATACAGCCGTGCCTCCACTACGGGCACATGGGATGAAGCTTTCGGCGACTGAATGACAGGGGAATAAAAGGCTTTGGGCGCCGCCTTTTTTCAACAGGGCGGCGTTTCCTGACGCTTTTTGAAAAAAGCGTCACCAAAAACTTTTTCCCGTTGTTTTTCAGGCACGAAGCGCTGCACCATCCTCCAACACCGCACGCGCGGCGGGGGTGAAGCGGCCATCCGTTTCATGCAGGATCAGGCCGGGCAGCATTTCGCTGCCCGCGCGCGTGTTGGCGCGTCCCTGTACCAGAACGATGCGCGCGGCCTGCCCGGTCCGGGGCCAGAACGGGAAAATCCTTATGCCACCCAGTCGCGCGGCCTCCATGGCGCTGATGCCTGTCGCCAGCAGGGCAGCGGGCAGGGCCAGCGTCAGCGTGCCATGATGGCGCAGCTGGGCCGCCAGCACGCGCGTCCACTCGCGCAGGGCACCGTCGGGCAGGCGGTGGGCCAGGTCACGCTGCCTGTGGGGCGAAGGCGTGGAATCGTGCCCGTGCCAGGGCGGGTTGGCAAAGGCGTGGTCGATCCGGCGCGTGCCGGGGCCGGACAGCAGCGGGTCATCGGGCAGGGCCGGCAGGGTGGCGGCGCGGGCCCGCAGGCCGTCGCGCGCATTGATCTGGAAATTATGGGCGGCAAGGCGGCCGGTGGCGGGGTCATGCTCCAGCCCGATTCCGGTCAGGTGTGGCACCCGATTCGCAAGGCAGAGCAGTCCGGCACCCGCGCCGCATCCGGCTTCCAACACCACCTGTCCGGGGCGTGCGGGCACAAAAGCAGCCATCAGGACCGGTTCCAATCCAGTCCGGTTTCCGGTCGGAAACTGGCGATAGAGCACCTTTCCTCCCAGCAGGGTGCCGGTTGTGACCGGGCCGCCATCCGTGGGTGGGGGGGGGAGTACCCGCGCTGTCGCACACCCCATGCCTGCGTGCTCCGGCTTGACCGTTATTCCAGCGCCGCCCATATACTCGTATCCATGTTGATACATTCGGAACCGGGAGAGTAACCTTTTGGCCCTAGCAGTTAGTCTGCCGGAATCCGACCAAACGGCAAGTCAGAAAGACAGAGGGGCTCGCCGCCCGATGGCAGATGGATCAGAAGTCGCCCTGCGCGATCTGGCGGAATATCTCGCGGATGACATGGCGGCGTGCAACCGCGCCATTGTCGAGCGGATGGACAGCCCCGTCGCACTCATTCCCCAGCTTGCGGCCCATCTGGTGGCCGCCGGTGGCAAGCGGCTGCGTCCGCTGCTGACACTGGCCTCCGCCCGGCTGTGCGGCTACCAGCCGGATGCCACGCACCAGCGCCATGTGGGGCTTGCGGCGTGTGTGGAGTTCATCCACACCGCAACCCTGCTGCATGATGACGTGGTGGATGAAAGTTCCCTGCGCCGTGGCATGGCCAGCGCGAATGCGGTGTTCGGCAACAAGGCATCGGTACTGGTGGGGGACTTCCTGTTCGCCCGGTCGTTCCAGCTCATGACGGATGATGGCTCGCTCAAGGTCATGAATATCCTCTCATCCGCTTCCGCCACCATCGCGGAAGGGGAAGTGCTGCAGATGTCCACGCAGAATGACCTTTCCACGCGCATTGATCAGTATCTGGAAGTGATTCATGGCAAAACTGCGGCGCTCTTCGCTGCTGCCTGCCGTGTGGGCGCGGTGGTGGCCGAACGGGACGAAACGGTGGAACGCGCCCTTGAATCCTACGGCACCAACCTTGGCATGGCCTTCCAGCTGGTGGATGACGCGCTGGATTACGCCGCTGACCAGGCCCGTCTGGGCAAGACGGTCGGCGATGACTTCCGCGAAGGCAAGATCACCCTGCCGGTGCTGGCCGCCTATGCGGCGGGATCGGAAGAGGACCGTGCATTCTGGCAGCGCGTGATCGAACGCAGCGAGCAGCAGCCCGAGGATCTGGATCACGCCCTGCAGCTGATTGCCCGCACGGATGCCATCCGCATTACCCTGGACCGGGCCACTGAATACGCCGATGCCGCGCGGGAAGCCCTGTCCATCTTCCCGCCCGGCCACCTGCGCCAGCTGTTGCAGGATACGGCCAGCTACACCGTCAGCCGCCTGCGCTAGCGCGGGGGCTGGCGTTATCCGTCAGCCCTTAAAGGCTGTCTGGAACAACGCATTGATAAAGGAATAAAAGCTTTTGGGTGCCGCCTTTTTTCAAAAAGGCGGCGTTCTTTGCAGCTTTTTGAAAAAAGCTTCACCAGAAACTTCTTTCAGTTTCCTATCGGGTGTGCGGCAGTGTTCTCCCCTGCCGTGAACACGGACAGGGCATCCGCCCCATAGCCCAGCCGGCCCAGGCCGGGCAGCAGGGCAGGGAAGTCGGGCGGCAATGCGGTAAAACAGACCCGTTCCCCCCCCGTGGCGCATGGTATGGCAGGTGCCTGCTCCGTCAGCACCCGTGCGGCCTGTCGTGCCACGGCGGGCGCAGGGTCCAGCCACGTTACGCCGGCTGGCCCGCTTTCGCGCAGGGCATCAAGGAGAAAGGTGTAGTGCGTGCAGCCAATGCCCACCACATCAATTGCCGCGCCGCCGGGTTGGCCGAACAGCCCGTCAAGCTCGATGGCAAGCTGCGTGCGGTCGGGGGGCAGGCCACGGAAGGCACGTTCCGCCATATCCGCAAGCCCGCGCGCGCCATGGGCCAGCAGGGTGCAGCGCGGGGCGAAGCGGGCGTGCAGGTCCTGCAGATAGGGCCTGCGCACCGTGGCGCGCGTGGCCAGCAGGCCGATGGTGCCGGTGCGGGTATGGTCCGCCGCCCATTTGATGGGGGGCACGCAGCCGACAAAGGGTATGCCATAAGTCGCGCGCAGGCTGTCCAGCGCCAGGGTGCTGGCGGTGTTGCAGGCAATGACCACAACGCTGGGCCGCAGGCGGGCAATGGCCTGGCCCAGCAGGGTGACGATCCGGTGCCGCAGCAGGGCATCGGGCTGCTCGCCATAGGGATAGACGGCGGTGTCTGCCAGATAGTCGATCGGTACACCGGGCAGCAGGGCACGAAGCTGGGCTACGACCCCCAGCCCGCCAATACCGGAATCGAAGGCAAGGATACGCGCCATCAACCGGCCTGCCGGTCAGGCCCCGGCGTCTCGTCTGGTTTTAAGTGCCAGGGCTTCCTCGGCACTGCCCACGCCGCCATGCTTTGCCGACCAGGCACAGGGATCTTCAAGGAAGCGGCGGACCTCGGCGGCGTCCTTTTCCGCGAAATAGGGCTTGCCCGCGCAGGCTTCCAGTACATCCCACCAGGTGCACAGCGCATGCAGGCTTATGTTCATGTCCGCCAGCGTGCGGTAGGCACCGGGGAACACGCCGTAGAAGAACACGACAAACGTGTGGTCCACGATCGCACCCGCGTTGCGCAGCGCGTTGGCGAACTGCACCTTGGACGAGCCATCGGTGGTCAGGTCCTCCACCAGCAGGGTGCGCATGCCTTCGGGCACATCGCCCTCGATCTGGGCATTGCGGCCAAAGCCCTTGGGCTTCTTGCGCACATAGGCCATGGGCGCCATCATGCGGTCGGCAATCCAGGCGGCGAACGGGATGCCCGCCGTCTCGCCGCCCACAACGGCGTCAATGCTTTCATAACCTACGTGGCGGCCGATCTTTTCCACCGCCAGTTCCATGATCTTCTGCCGCGCGCGGGGGAAGAAGATGATGCGGCGGCAATCGATGTAGACCGGGGATTTCCAGCCCGAGGTCAGGGTATAGGGATCATCGGGGCGGAAGTTGACAGCCTTGATTTCCAGCAGCAGGCGTGCCGTCATCAATGCGGCATCGCGGTCCCATGCGGTTGACCCTGTTGAAAGTCCGGCCCCGTTCCCCGTGGCGTCGTGCATACCCTATCTCCGGCCCAATAATGTCTACTGTCGTGAATGACTGCACAGACGATTAACCGCAACAGAGCCGAAAATCCATCTGTCTACGTCGGCCCGCCGCCGGAATTGCCAAAAAAAAGCCGGTATCGGAAATATAACGTGACCCGTTCAGCAGAGTGTGAGGCCACGCCTCCCTTGCCCCCACGGGGTATTCGCTCTAATATGCCAATACTGATAATCATTCTCACTAATGGATCATCGCATCGTGTCTGTTGAAAACAGTCGCATCCCTCGCAAGTGCGAGCGTGCCGTAATCACCGCCTACCAGGAACTGCGTGGCGTCGGGACCAGCGATGTGTCGGCCTTTCACGCCTGCACCACCCTGTATCGTATCCACCATCCCGAATCCTCGCTTAACGAGGCGCGGCGGCTGGTGTCGGAATGGATCGACCATCATGTCATCCAGCGGCGTCCCGGCCCCACTAACGGCTGCGAGTGCGACTGACCCGGCAGGGCCTTGCCGAAAAACCACCCTGAACAGGAAAAGGGGCAGGTCGCGGGTGCGGCCTGCCCCTTTTTATGTCTGTCCCGTTACGGGCCGTTACGCCCGGCACGGGTCCCGCCACCCGGCCGCGCGGTGCCGCCGGGTGGGGGTGCTGTCGTTATTCAGCCACGCTTGTCAAATGGCGTGAAGTCCCGCTGCGGGGAGCCGGTGTAAAGCTGGCGCGGGCGGCCGATGCGCTGTCCCGGCTCCTCGATCATTTCCTTCCACTGGCTGATCCAGCCGGTGGTACGGGCCACGGCAAACAGCACGGTGAACATGCTGGTGGGAATGCCCATGGCCTTGAGGATGATGCCCGAATAGAAATCGACATTCGGGTACAGGCTGCGCTTGACGAAATATTCATCGTGGATGGCGATCTTTTCCAGCTCGATCGCAAGGTCAAGCAGCGGATCGTCCTTGATCCCCAGTTCCCCCAGCACTTCATGGCAGGTGGCCTGCATGATCTTGGCGCGCGGGTCGAAGTTCTTGTACACCCGGTGGCCAAAGCCCATCAGGCGCACGCCGCTGTTCTTGTCCTTCACCTTGGCGATGAATTCGGGAATGTTGTCCTTGTGCCCGATCTCGGCCAGCATTTTCAGCACGGCCTCGTTGGCGCCACCATGGGCGGGACCCCACAGGGCCGCGATGCCTGCGGAAATGCAGGCGAACGGATTGGCGCCGGTCGAGCCCGCCAGCCGCACGGTGGAGGTGGAGGCATTCTGCTCGTGGTCGGCATGCAGGATCAGGATGCGGTCCATGGCGCGCGCCAGCACCGGATTGACCTTGTACGGCTCGCTGGGCACCGCGAACATCATGGACAGGAAGTTTTCCGCATAGGACAGGTCGTTGCGCGGATACACGAAGGTCTCGCCCTGGGTGTATTTGTAGGCCCATGCCGCGATGGTCGGGATCTTGGCGATGATGCGCAGCGCTGACTGGTAGCGCGTGGCGGCGTTCGAGACATCCAGCCCTTCGTGATAGAAGGAGGACAGCGCGCCCACCGTGCCGCACAGGATGGCCATGGGATGGGCATCACGGCGGAAACCGTTGAAGAAGTTGCGGATCTGCTCATGCAGCAGCGTGTGGTGCTTGATGGAGTTTACGAACGTGTCGTATTCCGCCTTTGCGGGCAGTTCGCCATTGAGCAGCAGATAGGCCACCTCCATGAAGGTCGCCTGTTCGGCCAGCTGCGCGATGGGGTAGCCGCGATGCAGCAGGATGCCCTTTTCACCGTCGATGAAGGTGATCTTGCTGGAGCATGAAGCCGTTTCGCCATAACCGGGATCATAGGTAAAGACCCCGGCCTGTGCCGGCAGCTTGCGGATGTCAACAACATCCGGGCCAAGCGTGCCCGACAGCACGGGCAGGGCAACATCCTTGCCATTCAGCGAGATTGTGGCGGTTTTCTCGGACTCGCTCATCTACAACACTCCTCTTGGGTGCCCCCGCTGCGTGCCCGTTGGCACGGGGCGGCACGTGTCTCCAACCTCCGGGCGGTCTGCCGTTCGTGCGGCAGTTTGTCAGTGTGCCCAAATTTTTTTACCCGGCTGCCGCTCAGGGCGCGGCTGGCATCGGGCCTCGGGACAGACGATAGGAACGAAACCCCTGCCGTGGCAATCCACCCAGCCCGCCCCGGGCAATGACATTATTGGCAATACAGGTCCCGCAGGTGAATTTCGCCATCCGTGGCGGTATTCCACGGTTTCTGTGTGCCCAGACAGGCAATCGAGGCGGGGGGAAAGCCCTGTTGCAGCGCTGGCTCCAGTGCCGCCGGGCACCGCCCGGCAGCCCAGTGCAGGACCAGTGCATACAGGCCGGGGTTATGGCCTAATATCATGATATTGCTGCATTTATCTGGAACTTCGTACAGCATGTCCCGAATGGTTGCGGGCAGTGCGTCGTACAATGCGTTCACATGTCGGATATCAGGTTGCCGATCGCCATAAAATGATCCGATCGCCTCCAGCGTCTGCACCGTGCGCAGTGCGGGACTGACCAGCACCAGGTCGGGTGCGAAGTGGCGCGCCCGCAGCCATGCCCCGCAGCGCGCGGCCATGTGCTGCCCATGGAGGGTCAGGGGGCGGCGCATGTCGGCATCCTGGCCCATCTCGCCAAACGGGGCAGGGGCGGCCTGGGCATGGCGCATCAGCACCATCTGGCGCGCGGGCAGGGCTTTCGGGTCGGTCATGGGCGGGTTCAGCCTTCCTTACCCGCGGCTATGGCCTCGTGGTGGCGGATCACTTCACGGATGATGAAGGCAAGGAATTTTTCCGCGAAATCCGGATCAAGCCGGGCGGTGGCGGCAAGCTGGCGCAGGCGGGCGACCTGCCGGGCCTCACGCGCGGGGTCGGCGGGGGGCATGTCGTTGGCGGCCTTGAGCCGGCCCACGGCCTGCGTGTGGCGGAAGCGCTCGGCCAGCATGTAGATCAGGGCCGCATCGATATTGTCGATGCTGCGGCGCAGGTCCTCAAGTTTCTGCTGCGCTGCCTCATGCCGGGCCTGGGTGCTGTTCATCGGTGTCGGTTTTCCTTTGCAAGATCGGATAAGGGGCTGGGTTTACAGGAGTGGCGGCAGGTCGATCCATGCCAGGTGGCCACCCTTGCCCGCCCCCGTATCGGTAAAGATGGCGCGGCCCCCCATGCGCCCGTGGCGGACCCATGGCCGCCCGTCGGTCGAACGGCGGTCATGCCCGCAATAGACCGTATAGCCCGCGGGAATATGGTCCACCCAGTTCAGCCTGCGCTCGGGGTAGCCATCCTTCTGCATCCGGCCCGTGGTCTCGCCAAACAGCGCGCGCGAAAGCAGGGGCGTGACCGTGCCCAGTCCCGGCGGTGGCGCCTCGCCCAGCATGCGGACATGAAAGCCCCCATGCACGAACACGGATCGCCCGATCACGATCCAGGCGGGGGCCAGGGCCAGATCGGCCAGGGCGCGCTGGTGCACGTCGGCATTTTCCTCGGCCATGAACTGGGCCAGCGTTTCCATGAGCGGGGGATCACGGCGCATCTTGCGGCCCTGCAGCGCACGGGCCAGCTTGCGGTCATGATTGCCCAGGATGAACAGGCCGCGCCGCTCGTCGATCAGCTGCTGCATGAGCCGGAACGCCCCCGCGCTGTCCGGCCCGTAATCAATCAGGTCGCCCAGCTGTATGACAAAACGGTCCGTGGCCGCCGCGTGGCGGAAGGCATGCAGGTCCCCATGCACATCGCCCACCACGCGCAGCTTCCTGCCCGCCAGCAGGTCCGCCAGCGGGTGCGCGGGCGTGATCAGGGGGGCGCGCGGCGGCGCACCCTCGCGCGCCGTGGGGGACGCGGTCGCGCCATCATGCGCCATGACGGGACGGGGAGAGGGAAATCGACGTCTCAAACGAAAATCCTCTCCTGTTGCTGCTGGCCGTGCCGTGTGCGCCGCTGCCCCTTGGCTGGGTCTGGTTTCCTATTATTCACAACATTGGCCGCCATGCACTAGGGGTATGGGCAAGAATGTAGCCCGGATGCCACAAAACGGTTGCATCCGGGGAACGACATTGTACAGGGGCGGCGCGCATGTTGCCAAAAATACATACCTAAAATACCCCGCGCACATGACCGGGACACGATGGAGCAAACGTGAAAGCATGAAGCGGAGTCAGGCCCGGGTGTCACACTCTTTTGTTGTGACGTAACCGGCGGGAGGGAGAACAGATGATGGCGTCATGCTGAAGTGGAACGCACGGTCGCGGCAAGGGGTGCAACGGGAATACCCACATCCGGCGCCGGGATGCGGGCAGGGCGGGCCGGTCCGGTTCATGATAGGGGAGACGTGCCCCGCCCGGGCGGCAGCGGCCAAGGCATACGACATATCCGGCGCAGGCTACGCCGGCTGGACATAACGATAAGAGTTTGAGGGAAAGTTCATGATCGACCACACCCGAATCCGGAATGCGGCGCTCCGGGCCAAGATCACCACCGCCGAGCAGGCGGCGTCCCTTGTCCGCCCCGGCAGCACGGTCGGCACCAGCGGCTTTACGGGCGCAGGCTATCCCAAGGCGGTGCCGCAGGCGCTGGCGGCGCTGATGGAGCGCGAGCATGCCAAGGGGAATGATTACCGCATCCGGCTGCTGACCGGGGCCTCCACCGGGCCGGAACTGGATGGCGCGCTGGCCAAGGTCAACGGCATCTCCTTCCGCATGCCCTATAATTCCGACCCCGGCCTGCGCGCGCGCATCAACAAGGGCGAGACGGAATACCTGGACATGCATCTCAGCCATGTCGCCCCCATGGCCTGGGCCGGATTCTTTGGCGAGATCGATACCGCCATCATCGAGGCCACCGCCATCCGCGAGGACGGCAGCATTGTCCCGTCCTCCTCCGTCGGCAATTCCAAGACATGGCTCGACACCGCCAGGCAGGTGATCATCGAGGTCAACAGCTGGCAGGACGCGGCACTCGAGGGCATGCACGACATCTGGTACGGCGCGGCCCTTCCCCCGCACCGCCAGCCCATCCCGCTGCTGCGCCCCGATGACCGCATTGGCGGCACGTCGCTCAAGGTGGACCCGGCCAAGATCGTGGCGATTGTCGAGACCGACGCGCCCGACCGCAACGCCCCGTTCTCCCCGCCCGACGAGACCGCGCGCGGCATTGCCGGCCACCTGATGGAATTCTTCCGCCATGAAGTGAAGATGGGCCGCCTGCCGCCCTCGCTCCTGCCGCTGCAGTCCGGTGTGGGCAACGTGGCCAACGCCGTGATGGGCGGGCTGGAGGAAGGCCCGTTCGATGACCTGACCGCCTATACGGAAGTCATTCAGGACGGCATGCTGGGCATGCTGGAAAGCGGCAAGATGCGGGTTGCCTCGGCCACCGCCTTCTCGCTCAGCCCGGAAGCCGCGGAATCGCTCAATTCCCGCATGCGTGAATTCCAGAAGAAGATCATCCTGCGCCCGCAGGACATCAGCAACCATCCCGGCCTGATCCGCCGCCTTGGCTGCATTGCCATGAACGGCCTGATCGAATCGGACATTTACGGCAACGTGAACTCCACCCAGATCATGGGTTCGAAAATCCAGAACGGCATTGGCGGTTCGGGCGATTTTGCGCGCAACGCCTATATTTCGGTGTTCATGACGCCGTCCACCGCCAAGGGTGGCAAGATTTCCGCCATCGTGCCCATGGCGTCCCATGTCGATCACATCACACAGGATTCGCAGGTGCTGGTGACCGAGCAGGGCCTGGCCGACCTGCGGGGCCTCTCGCCCAAGCAGCGTGCGGAAGTGATCATCGCCAACTGCGCCCATCCCGACTATCGACCCATGCTGCAGGATTACTACAGGCGCGCCCGTGCGGGTTCGTTTGGCCAGCAGTCCCCGCATCTGCTGACCGAAGCCCTGTCATGGCACCAGCGCTTCATCGAGACCGGCAGCATGATGCCGTAAAGGCAGGGGTATTCCTGTCCCAAAAGGCCCGTGGGCGCGCTGTGCCCACAGGGCCTGGATTATTGAAAAAGTCTCCGGGTGCCGCCTTTTTCCAAAAAGGCGGCAGTCCGTGAAGCATTCCGGACAAGCTTTACCAGAACGTCCCCCGCCTATCGGGCGGGTTCGCTGTCCACCATTTCGGTGGCGCGTTCCAGGTCAACCGACAGCACGCGGCTTACACCGCGTTCCTGCATGGTCACGCCATACAGCCGGTCCATATGCGCCATGGTCAGCTGATGGTGGGTGACAACAAGGAAACGCGTGCCCGCTTCGGCCACCATGTCACCCAGCAGCGCACAGAACCGGCCCACATTGGCATCATCCAGCGGGGCATCCACCTCGTCCAGCACGCAGACGGGGGCGGGATTGCAACGGAACACCGCAAAGATGAGCGATAGCGCCGTCAGTGCCTGCTCCCCACCCGAAAGCAGCGACAGCGTAGCCAGCTTCTTGCCCGGCGGCTGGGCATAGATTTCCAGCCCGGCCTGAAGCGGGTCGTCACTGCCCACCATGCCCAGATGCGCGCGGCCGCCATTGAACATGCGCGCGAACAGGGCCTGGAAATGCTGGTCAATGCGCGAGAACACGGCCATGAGCCGCTCCCGGCCCTCGCGGTTGAGCTGGCCAATCATGCCGCGCAGGCGGCTTATGGCGGATTGCAGTTCATCGCGTTCGTGCAGGATGGTGTCGATCTTGCCCGATGCGTCCTGTGCCTCGATCTCGGCACGCAGGTTGACTGGGCCAAGCTCTTCGCGCTGGCGCTCAAGGCGGCTGACCTTGCGGCGCAGGCTGGTTTCCGCCCCCACGCTCAGGTCGGTGGGTACCACGCCCGGCGGCGGTTCGGATTCCGCCACAAGCTGGGCCAGCAGGACCTGTGCCTGTTCGCGCCTGCCTTCGGCGCGCAGCAGGGCCTCGCGCGCCGCCGCCAGCGTTTCCTGTGCGGTGCCGCGGGCCTGCTGCAGTTCGGCCAGACGGTCCTGCGCCGCCTGTAGCGCCCGGGCCGCCGCATCATGCTGGCTGGCATGCTGTTCCAGCTCGGTGGCAATGGCATCGCGCCGCGCGCCCACCGCCACGGGCAGGGGGGCCGCCCGGTCATGTTCGGCCTGCGCATTGGCCAGCCGGGCCTGTGCGGCTTCGGCTTCCAGCCCTGCGGCTTCCACCCGGGCGGTCCACTGGGTCATGTCCTGGGCCGAGGCTTCAAAACGCTGGCGCAGGGCTGCCTCTTCGGCCTGAAGCTGGCTCAGGGCTTCGCGCTGTTCTTCTTTGCGGGCCTGCATGTCCTGCGCCTGCGCACGCAGGGCGGCCAGCGCATTTTCCAGTGCCGCGATGTCGGGCAGGGCGGCCAGATGGGTCCGTGCCTGCTCCTCCTCCGCCGCGGCGTGTTCAAGTGCCACGGTCAGGTCGGCCATGCGGGCGCGGCGTGTTTCAAGCTGCGTGCCGGTCTCGCGCATTTTCTGTTCAAGGGCCGCGCGGGTGGCGCGCGCCTGTTCCAGCCGGGTTGTGGTGGTTTCCACCGCTTCGCGCGCCTGCCGCAGGGCCTGCTCCGCCGCCGTGGCCAGACCTGCGGCCTGCGTAGCGGCTTCCTGCGCAAGGGCGGGGGCGGGCAGGCTGGCCAGATGGGCCTGCCGGGTGGCCAGTTCCGCGCCCAACGCATCGCGGTCGGTTTCCAGCCGGGCCAGTTCGGGCTGCATGGCGTGCAGGCGGGTTTCGGCCTCGTTATGGCTACCCTGGGTGGCGTGCAGCGCCTGGCGGGCCCGTTCCACTGCCGCTTCGGCCTGCTGGCGGGCGGTACGCAGGCGGCTTTCCCCGGCCACGGCCCGGGCCGCGTGCTGCTGTGCATCCTGCTGGGCCTGCGCCAGTCCGGCGGCGTCCGGCAGGGCGGCTTCGTGCGCGCGGGCGCGCTCCAGTGCCGATTCGGCCTCGGTTTGCGCGGCCAGTGCCGTCTCATGCCGTACGGACAGGGTATGGATCTGGGCCGCGATGGTGGCATGCTGGCGTGACAGCTCTGCTTCTTCCGTGCGGGCGGCCTGAAGCGCGTTTTCGGCGCTGACGCGGGTCTCGCGCGCCGTGTCCAGCCTGCTGGCCGCCTGCTGGCGGGTGGCGGTGGCGGCCCTTGCCGCCTCTTCCAGCGCCGGGATAGCGGCGCGGACCTGTTCCAGCTCCGCCCGCAGCTCACGCAGGCGGCCCAGCTGCTTCAGCCGCAGCGCGGCCCGTCCCGGCAGATTGGGGGCCTGCACATAGCCATCCCACCGCCACAACGCCCCTTCGCGCGTGACAAGGCACTGCCCCGGCGCAAGGGCGGCCTGAAGGCTGACCCCGTCCATGCCTTCGGGCAGCAGTCCCGCCGCCGCCAGCGCGCGTGACAGGGCGGGGGGCGCATCCATCAGGGTGGAAAGCGGGCTGATCCCCGCTGCCGGGAAGGGGGCGTGGGGAGCGGGCGGCAGGTCGTGCCATTCACGCGGGGCGGGGCCTTTTACCGCGGCTTCCAGCCCGTCGGACAGCACGACGGCCAGCGCGGTTTCAAGCCCTGTGGGCACATGCAGGCTTTCCGCCAGCGTTACGCCACCGGGGGTGGCCTGTTCCGTATCGCTATGCAGTGCGCGAGCCAGCCCGTCGGCTTCCGCCTCAAGGCCGGACAGGTGGGCGCGGGCCTGCGCCAGCTGGGCGGCGTGGGCTTCGTCCGCGCGTGTTGCGGCCATCAGGGCGGATTCGGCGCTTTCCATATCGGCGCGCGCGGTTTCCAGGGCCTCTTCCGCGGCAGTGCGCCGGGCTGTCAGGGCCTGCAATGCGGAATCGGGCACGGCCTGCGCGCGCAGCGTTTCCATGCCGGTGGCAAGGGTTTCCACTTCGTTTGCCGCGCGCGTCCGTGCGGCGCTGGCCGCCCGCAGGGCGTCCTCGGCCGCCAGCCGGGTGGCGCGGGCTTCCTTCAGGCGGGCATTGGCCTGTATTTCGGCCTGCGTGGCCTGTGCGCGGGTTTCCTCCGCAGTGGCCAGTTCGGTACGGATCGTGGCAAGGGCCGCATCCGCATCGTGCAGTACCTGTGCCAGACGTGCCCGCTCGGCCTCGGGCACAAGGGCGGCGCGGGCCTGTTCCACCCGTGCGGCCAGGCCGGTCACGTCGCGTTCCAGTGCGTCCAGCCGGGTCCGGATGGCGCCGGTATCCTGCGTGGCCTGTGCGTGTACCCGCGCACTTTCGGTGGCGGCATTGCGGGCCAGCCCGGCCTGGAGCACCGCGTCGGAATGGGCGCGGGTGGCGTCCTCACGCGCGGCCAGCGCGGCGGTCGCGGCGGCCCGGGCGGCGGTTATGCGGGTATCAAGGTCCGTGATCGCGGCCCCGGTCGGCATGTCGGCCTCAAGGGCTGCGATCTCGGCCGCCAGTTCGCCATGCCGGGCGGCAAGGCGGGCATGGGTGGCCGTGGCGGCTTCCAGCACCGTGCGGGCCTGCGTGGTCTGGAGCTGGGCCTCGCGCAATGTGGTGGTGGCCTGCTCCACGCGCGCGGCCAGATCGGCCATATCCGCCGCAAGCGTCGTGCGCTGTGTGTGCAGGCTGTCGCGCAGGGCGGGCAGGGCGGCCAGCCGTTCTGCCATCTGCGTGCGCTCGGCCTCAAGCTGCGTGAGCATGCGGGCGGCGTCCTCACGCCGGGCCAGGGCGGCCTGCTGCACGCCTTCGCATTCGGTCAGGCGGGTGCGGGCCACGGCCAGTGCGGATTCGGCGCTGGCCAGTTCATCGGCAATGGTTTCGGCACGGACCTTGAAGCGTTCAAGTGCCGTGCGGCGGGTATCGAGAACCTCACGCAGGCCCGGCAGGGTCTGGCTGATCTCGAAATCGGCGATGACCGCGCTCTCCGCCAGTTCCTCCGTTGCCTTCAGTTCGGTGCGCGCATGCTCAAGGGCGGCCTGGCTTTCGGCCACGCCCTTGTGCGCGCGGGCGTGCAGCAGGGCGAGGAGTGCGGTTTCCGCCTCCCGCAGTCCCTGTGAGAGTTCACGGTAGCGCCCCGCCTGCTCGGCCTGTTCGCGCAGGTCGCCCAGCCGGGCTTCCAGTTGCAGGCGCAGGTCTTCCGCCCGGGCCAGGTTGGCCTCGGTCGCGCGCAGTTTCAGTTCCGCCTCGTGCCTGCGGCCATGCAGGCCGGTAATGCCGGCGGCTTCCTCCAGAATCGTGCGGCGCTCTTCTGGCCGGGCATTGACCAGCGCGGATACACGCCCCTGGCTGACCATGGCGGACGAGCGCGCGCCCGATGCCAGGTCGGCAAACAGGGTCTGCACGTCGCGCCCGCGCGTGGTGCGTCCGTTGATGCGGTAGCCACTGCCGGCCCCCCGCTCCGCGCGCCTGCAGACCTGAAGCTCGTCCTGCCCCTGAAACGGGGCGGGGGCGACTTCGGCGGCCCCCTCCAGTGTCAGGGTTACGTCCGCCATGTTGCGGGCCGCGCGCGTGGTGGTGCCCGCGAAGATCAGGTCATCCATCTCACCGCCACGCAGGGAGCGGGCATTGGTCTCCCCCATCACCCAGCGCAGGGCTTCGACCACATTGGACTTGCCGCAGCCATTCGGCCCGACAATGCCGGTCAGGCCGGGCAGGATGTCAACGGATACCGGGTCGGCGAAGCTCTTGAAGCCTGCGATGCGCAGCCGGACGAAACGGGCGGTCATGTCGGGCGGGTTCCGGTCAGTTGCTGGCGGCCTCGACCTTCTTGGCGAATTCCGCGTAGGTCAGTTCCTGCGCCACCTGTTCCTTGTCATTGAAGCGGAAGGTGGGGGTGCCATCGATCTTGTACTGCGCCTGCGCGCGGTCTTCCTCGTCCATTATGGCGTGGCGCAGCGTATCGTCATGGATGGTCTGCTGGAACACGTCCGACGACATGCCGGCCAGCGCCGCCATCTTGCGGATTTCTTCCTGTGATTCCTCCGGCGTCTTGCCAAAGGCCCAGTGGTCCTGGCTGGACAGCAGGGCCAGCACGAACGGCTCATAGCGCTCGGGCGGCAGGCTGCGGGCCACCATGGAGGCGGTCAGCGCCACCTGGTCCAGCGGGAAGTCACGGAAGATGTAATAGACCTTGCCGGTATCGATCAGCCTGCTGCGCACTTCGGGAAAGATCTCGGCGGCAAAGCGCGCGCAATGCGTGCAGGTGAGCGAGAACCATTCCTCCACCCGCACCCTGGCCTGCGGGTTGCCGACCGCGCGGATGGACAGGCGCGGATCGGCGGCCTCCGCCATGGCCCTGCCGGAAAGCAGGCTGCCGCCGGTAATCAGTGCCGGGGCAAGGGCAAGCAGGGTGCGGCGTTTGATGGGCATCACGGTCACTCTCCGGTAAGGGCTGGGGCGGGGCCATGCGCCCCGGTCATGGCATGAGTTTAGAGAGGCGGAGGGCGGGCGTAAATCCACCCCCCGCATTGTGGTGGCAAACCCCGTGCTACGGACGGCCGGCCTGTACCGCGGGCGGCGGCTGCGGCCCCTCGCGCGGGGGCAGGCGCACGCGCACGCGGCGGATGTGGCGGGCATCCGAATCAAGGATGCGGAAGACCATGCCGCCTTCATGCGTCACGACCTCGCCGCGCGTGGGCACGTGGCCCGCCAGGCGGAAGACAAGCCCGCCCACGGTCTCGATCTCGGCCTCGCGCTCTTCGCGTGTCAGCACGGGGCCGACCTTTTCCTCAAACGCCGCGACGGGGGTGCGGGCGTCCACATCCAGCGTGCCGTCGGGGCGGTCGCGCATCATGTTCACAGTCGGCTCGTCATGCTCGTCCGAGATGTCGCCCACGATCGTCTCGATCAGGTCCTCGATGGTGACAAGCCCGTCAATGCCGCCATATTCGTCAATCACCAGGGCAAGATGGACATGGCGCTGGCGCATCTGCAGCAGCAGGTCCAGCACCGGCAGCTGCGGCGCGACCATAAGCGGCTGGCGCAGCAGCGGCTCCATGCGGAAGGCCTCCGACGTGCCGACATAGGCGATCAGGTCCTTTACGTGGATCATGCCGACGATATCATCCAGCTGCGCGCGGTAGACGGGCATGCGGGAATGGTTTTCCCGCCGCATCATGTCCAGTGCCTCGTCCAGGCTGATGTCGACCGGCATCGCCACGATATCGGCGCGCGGGATCATCACGTCATCGGCGGTGATGCCGCGCAGGCGCAGCACGTTGGCCAGCAGGGCGCGTTCCTGCCGGTCCAGTTCGGAAGAACCGGGTTCCCCCTCGCTCCCCGCCGCATCATCGGCTTCCTTGACCAGCGCGGCAATGGAATGGCGCAGTCCCTGTTCGGCGCGCCTGCGGCTGAACAGTGACAGGAAACCCTTGCCGCGCGACCCGGACGGAGGCTCGCCCCCCCCCGCGCCATCATTGACCGGCCGGCTCATGACCGTGTCCCCCGCGTGGTGGCCATGCGGCCCGCCTTCCACGGGTTGGCAAACCCGAGGGTCGACAGGATGCGGGCCTCCTCCATCTCCATCTCCCGCGCCTCGCCGGGGTGGTGGTGGTCGTACTGCGCCAGATGCAGCACGCCGTGTACCACCAGATGCGCCAGGTGGGCCGCCATGGAGCGGCCCGCCGCACGGGCCTCGCGCGCGAGCGTTTCAAACGCGATGATGATGTCACCACCCCACAGGCCACCCGGGGCGTGCGGGGCCGCGTATTCGAATGTCAGGACATTGGTGGGCCTGTTGCGCCCGCGATGCCGCCAGTTCATGTGCCGGACCGTGCGGTCATCGGCCAGCACGACCGTGACCGGCCCGTAACGGCCCGTGGCCGCCAGCGCGGCATCGACCGCGCGGGTGACAAGGTGGCGTGGCTGGCGGACGGCGCGGTTCCAGCGCCTGTCCGCCACGGTGATGTCGGGTCCGGCCGGCATGGCCGTGGGGGCGGGCATGCCGGCCCGGCCCGGTGCATCCGCGACCCCGCCCGTACGGGCGGGGCCAGTGCTACTTCGAGGTTTCATTGTTCTCCTGCTGCGACCGGGCGCGATGGGGGCGGTTCTGTGCCCCGGCGCGCTGGTCGTATGCCTCCACTATACGCGCCACCAGCGGGTGGCGCACCACGTCACGCGATTCAAATCGCATCATGCCGATCCCGGGCAGGCCGTCGAGTGTCTCGACCGCCTCCCGCAGGCCGGATGTCACGCCACGCGGCAGGTCGACCTGGCTCAGGTCGCCGGTAATGACCATGCGCGTGCCTTCCCCCATGCGGGTCAGGAACATCTTCATCTGGGCGGGGGTGGTGTTCTGCGCCTCGTCCAGAATGACAAAACAGTGCGCCAGCGTCCGCCCGCGCATGAAGGCCAGGGGTGCGACCTCGATCTCGCCCGTGCCCATGCGGCGGATCACCTGGTCACCCGGCATCATGTCATGCAGCGCATCATAAAGCGGGCGCAGGTAGGGATCGATCTTTTCCTTCATGTCACCGGGCAGGAAGCCCAGCCGCTCGCCTGCCTCCACCGCAGGGCGCGAGAGCACGATGCGGTCCACCTGTCCCGCCTGCAGCATGGCCACCGCCTGGGCCACGGCCAGATAGGTCTTGCCCGTGCCCGCGGGGCCAAGGCCGAACACCATTTCCTGCCGGGCCAGCATGTCCATGTACTGGCCCTGGCCGACCGAGCGCGGGGCAATGGGGCCACGCCGGGTCATGATGGTGGGCAGGTCCGCAAGCGACGGGCGCGGCGGGGCGACAGGTGTGCGGATGTCCTGCATTGTGGCCATGTCCCTTGCGGCTGCGGCGGGGGGGGCGGAGAAGGCATGTGCCGCCATGCGGATGGCGGTATCGACGGCGGCGGTATCCACCGCCTGGCCCGCGCGGGCGCGGCGGTAGAGTTCGGTCAGCGTGCCCTGTGTCAGGGCCACGCGCTGGGCGGCACCCGTAATGGCGATGCGGTTGCCACGGCATGCCAGCCGGACATCAAATCCACGTTCAAGATGCAGGAGATGACGGTCGTGATCCCCCACAAGCTGCGCCAGCAGCGCATTGTCCTCGAACTGCAGGGTCACGGTGCGGTCATTTGCCGCGGCCGTGCCATGGGGGGGAAGGCGCCTGCCGCCGCCACGGCGGGGGGCGTGGAGCGTGGATTGTGTCTGTTCTCTCAAGCCCTGTCTGTCTCCTCTGTCAGGACACCACCAAGGGAATTGGTGTATCTGTGGCGGATATCCACACTGGCGATACGGCCGATCAGGCTTTCCGGGCCTTCCACGTTCACGGCCTGCAACCATGGGCTCTTGCCGGAAATCTGTCCCGGCTTGCGCCCCCGCCCGGTAAACAGCACGGGGGTGCTGCGGCCTATGGTGGCATCGTTGAATTCATCCTGCTGCACGCGCAGCAGGGCCTGGAGTTCCTGCAGGCGGGCGTCCTTCGTGCTTTCCGCCACCTGCTGGCCCGCACCGGCCGCCGGTGTGCCGGGGCGGGGGGAATACTTGAAGGAATAGGCCTGCGCAAAGCCGATATCGCGGATCAGGCGCATGGTATCGGCAAAGTCGCCGTCCGTCTCACCGGGGTGGCCCACGATGAAATCCGATGAAAGGGCAAGGTCGGGCCGGGCCGTGCGCAGGCGGTCCACCAGCACGCGGTATTCATCGGCGGTATGCCCCCGGTTCATGGCCGCCAGCACCCGGTCGGAGCCGGACTGCACCGGCAGGTGCAAAAACGGCATGAGCTGCGGCAGGTCACGATGGGCCGCGATCAGGTCATCTTCCATGTCGCGCGGGTGGGATGTGGTGTAGCGGATGCGCGCGACCCCCACTTCATCGGCCAGCACGCGCGCAAGGCGTGCAAGGCCCCATGTGGCGCCGTCCGGCCCTTCACCGTGATAGGCGTTGACGTTCTGGCCCAGCAGCGTGATCTCGCGCGCGCCGGCGGCCACAAGCCGGCGGGCCTCGGCCAGCACGGCCACTGCCGGCCGGCTGCTTTCCGCCCCGCGCGTATAGGGCACGACACAGAAGGAACAGAACTTGTCACACCCTTCCTGTATGGTCAGGAAAGCGGCGCCACCAGCCGGGGCCGCGCGGTCGGCGGGCAGGAAGTCGAATTTCTGCTCAATGGGGAAATCGGTCTCGATCACCGCGCCGGCGGCACGCGCCGCGCGCGCCACCATCTCGGGCAGGCGGTGATAGGTCTGGGGGCCAAGCACGATATCGACATAGGGCGCGCGCGCCAGGATCTCGTGCCCTTCGGCCTGCGCCACGCATCCGGCCACCGCCAGCACCGTGCCCGCGCCGCGTTCGGCGCGCGCTTCCTTGACCTTGCGCAGGCGGCCCAGTTCGGAAAACACCTTTTCCGCCGCACGGTCGCGGATATGGCAGGTATTGAGGATGATCATGTCCGCGTCATCGGGCGTGCCGACCGCCCTGTAGCCCAGCGGGCGCAGCACGTCGGTCATCCGCTCGCTGTCATAAACGTTCATCTGGCAGCCCCACGTTATGACATGCAGCCCGCGCGTGGAAACGGTGCGGGTATGTGGCTGCGCCACGCCGGTGGGGGGAGGCAGGCTGTTCACGGGTCAGGTATCCTCAGGCAGCAGGGCGGGCCGATGCCCGCATGACGGGCGCAACACATCGTGGTTCGACTGCGCGCGGTCAAGTACCTTGCGACCGATATGCCTGGGAACACAGGGTCCGGCCATCAACGCTCCCGGTAGGTCACGGTGGGCTGCCGGGCGCGGCAACCCTTCCTGTCTGCCCCGATCATGCCCGGCGGAATCGGGGTGCTGTCAAGAAAAGAACGTCACGCTCGCGGCGGTTTGCAACACGGCCGGGCTGATTCCGGGCATCGATCCGCCATATTCGAAACTTATTAAGACCCGGACGTTAATATCGGTTTGATCGTGCATGCCGGGAATGGCAGATATCACACAGTGGGACAATAACCGCACGCGAGACAGGAACAGGGGCGGCACCGTTTGACACGATTGCGTCATCCACGCCGGGCAGGCGCCACCAGCGCGCGGGCCGGGCGCAGTGCCGGTTATGCAAGCCTGTGCGTGATCCTGACGGCCTTCGTGCCATGGGCGGCGGCACGGGCGGCCGACCCGCAGGAATATGTCACCACCCTGCGGCCCACCGGCAATGCCGATCTGGATGCGGCGCTGCGGGCTTCGTCCGACCTGCTTTCGCTGCAGAAGACCCAGGCCGTCAGCCCGTTTGCCCTGACCGGGCGCATCCATAACGACTATTCCCGCCTGATCAGCGCGCTGGAAAGCTATGGCTACTATGCGGGCGGCATAACCATCACCGTCACCGATGTGGACCCGAAGGCCGGCGCGGCAAAAGGTGCGGATACGGGCCATGACGGCCGCGACCCCGACCTGCCGGAATGGTTGCAGTCCATCCCCGCGGGCCGCAGGGCGCAGATTACCATCAGTGCCGCGCCGGGCAGCGTGTTCCGCATTGGCGTCGTGACCCTGCAACCCGATAAGGGCGACCCGCCGGTCCGGCTCAATGCCGATGAGGCCAAGGCCTTCGCGCTGGGCCATGGCGCGCCCGCGCAGGCCGATAACGTGCTGGCGGCCGGGGCCGCCCTGCAGGTGGCCCTGACGGAGGAAGGCTACGCCCTGGCCCATGTCGGTACGCCGCAGGCCTGGCTGCGGCCCGATACCCATACGCTGGATCTGGCCTATACTGTGCATCGTGGCCCGGTGGTCAATCTTGGCGCGTTTGACTTTGCCGGGCTGCAGCGCACGCACCCGGCCTATGTGGCGCGGCGCATGACCATTGCGCCGGGTGAGCTGTACCAGCCTTCGCGCATTGAACGCGCGCGTCAGGACATTGCCGCCACGGGCCTGTTTTCCGACGTGCAGGTCACCCATGGCGATACGCTGGCCAGTGACGGCACCATGCCGCTGGCCTTTGGCTTCCGTGAAGGCAAGCGCCACAGCGTGGGGGCGGAAGGCGGCTATTCCACTGACCTGGGCGGCCGCGCGGGCGTGACATGGACCCATAACAACCTGTTCGGCAATGCCGAGCGGCTGCGGCTTACCGCGCTGATTACCGGGCTGGGCGGCTCGGCGGAGCAGGGGCTGGGCTATGATTTCTATGCCGACCTGATGAAGCCCGATTTCGGCTCCCGCGAACAGAACCTGAGCGCGCGGCTGGAAGGCATCAAGCAGGAACTCTATTCCTACCGGCAGACGGCCCTTCTGGCGCGCATTGGCGTGGTGCGCCATGTCAACCGGCTGTGGAACGTGTCCTTTGGCGGCGAGATCGAGCAGGAACAGATCCAGCAGATGCGCGCCACCAACAGCTATTTCATCGTCTCCCTGCCACTGACCGCCAATTACGAGGGCACCGGGGTGGACAACCCCATCACCCCCGCGACCCACGGGGTGCGCGTGGGGGCCAGCATCACGCCATCGGCCTCACTGACCGACGGGACATCGTTCTTCGCCATCATGCAGGCCACCGTCTCGACCTATTTCGACCTGACCCATCTCGGCCTGTCGCGCCCCGGGCGCAGCGTGCTGGCATGGCGCGGGACCATCGGCAATGTGGAAGGGGCCTCGACCTTCGCCATCCCGCCCGACCAGCGGCTTTACGCCGGTGGGTCGGCCACGGTGCGTGGCTTCCGCTACCAGGGCGTTGGCCCCCAGTTCGCCAATACGCGCTATGCGGTGGGGGGCACGTCCATGGATGCGGGGTCATTTGAATACCGCCAGCGAATCCTGCAGAAATTCGGGGCCGTGGGGTTCATCGATGCAGGCCAGGTCACGGGGAACCATACACCCTTCCAGGGCACGGTACGCGTGGGTGCCGGGGCCGGGGCACGCTACTATACCCCCATCGGGCCGGTGCGGCTGGATGTGGCCGTGCCGATCAACCGCCCGGCAAAGGGCGACAAGTGGGAACTGTACGTGGGGCTGGGGGAGACATTCTGATGCCTGAACACACCCCCGCCACACCCGCGCGCGGGCGGCGCATCCTGCGGGGCGTGGCCCTGGCACTGGGCATTCCGGCCGGACTGGTGGCCGTGGCACTGGGCATGGTGCTGGTGGTGGCCAATACCGGGGCGGGCCAGCGCGCGATCGAACGCCGCCTGCCGGGGCTGACGGGCGGCAGCGTGCACCTGTCGGGGCTGGGGGGGCGCTTTCCCGATGCGCTGCGTGTCGCGCATCTGGAACTGGATGACTACAGGGGGGCCTGGCTGTCGATTGACGGGCTGCAGCTGGACTGGTCGCCGCTGCGGCTGCTGGGGCGGCGCGCGGTCATTGGCAACCTGTCCATGACGCGGCTGGCCATCCCGCGCCTGAGCGAGGAGGACCCGGCCCATCCCGCAAAAAAGACGCAGGACCAGGCAACGGGCAGCATCCACATGGGCATCGACATCCGCGCGGTGCATGTCGCAAGGATCGAGGTGGGGGCGGCCCTTGCCCGCGTGCCCGCCGTCTTCCGGCTGGAGGGGCATGCCAGCCTGGCCGACATCGCGCCGGTGCTGGACCATTTTTCCGTCGCCACCCTGCCGCCCGCCAATATCGCGCTGGACCTGACGCGGCTTGACCGCCCCGGCACGCTGGCGCTGGGTACCCGGCTGGAGCGGGGTCGCGTGGCGCTGGACCTGCGGGCGCATGAAGGGGCGGACGGGTTTGTTTCCACACTGAGCCGGATGCCGGCGCTGGCCCCGCTGGACCTGTCACTCAGCCTTGCTGGCCCGCGTGATGATACGCAGCTGGTCCTTGCGCTGGTCACGGGCGCGGTGCGGGCCAGCGCGAAGGGGCGGGTAGGTCTTGTCAGTCACCACATGGCGCTGGACGTGGCGGCCAGCAGCCCGGCCATGGTACTGGATGACACGACCGGCTGGCAGGGCGCGCGGCTTGCGGCCCATGTGGGTGGCACGATGGAACGCCCCACCGGCAATGGCACGCTGGATGTGGACCGCCTGACCAGCAATGGCGCGGGCTTTGGCGCGCTGCATCTGGTGGCCGAAGGGCTGAGCGGGCAGGGGGCGGGCCAGCCGGAACATGCATCCATTCACGCCACCCTTGGCGGCCTGCGCATTCCGGGCAGCCAGCCCGCGCTGTTCGCGGCCGATCCCGTCAGTCTTGACGTGCTGTGGCATCCCGATGACCGGGGCGGGCCGGTCGATCTCTCGCTTGCCCACCCGCTGGCGCGGCTGACGGGGCAGGTCCTGACCGCAGGCCCCGTGGCCGCCACCTTCCATGCCGACCTGCCCGCCCTGGCCCCGCTTGCGGCGGCCGGGGGCACGGACCTGCATGGCCATGCGGCGCTGGATGGGAGCGCCACGCTGCCCACGGCGGGGCAGGACGGGCGATTCGGTCTGGACGGCCACATCGCGCTGGATGGCGGCCTGCCCATTGCCGTGGGGCTGATAGGGGATACGGGCCACCTGAATGTTGCGGGCACCATCACGCCGGCGGCGGCCCATGGCGCGCGCACGCTGACCTTCACCACCCTGCTGGCGGAGGGAAAGACCCTGCACCTGGAGGCCGTGCCCACCCGGGTCGTGACCGGCGCACCGCTTGTGGTGGACGCCACCGCGCATCTGGCCCTGTCGGACCTGCATGTGCTGGCCCCCACGCTGAAGGGGCACCTGCAGGCCGACCTGCATGCGGCTGGCCCGGTAAATGACCTTGCCGCCAGCCTGGTTACGCAGGCCAGCCTTGCCGCCAGCAACACGGCGGCGGGTGACGTGCAGGCCAGCCTGACCATGGCGCACCTGCCGCAGGTCAGGCAGGGCGCGCTGGCCATTTCCGGCACGGTGGACCGCGCGCCCGTTCAGGTTGCCCTCCATCTGGACAGTAACGCCGATGGCAGCCGCCATCTCACCCTTGAACACCTGAACTGGAAAACCCTCGCCGGTCAGGCGGACATGACGCTGCCCGCGGGCCATCTCGTTCCCTCGGGCACGCTGGACCTGCACATGACCCGGCTGGCCGACCTGCGTGACCTGACCGGGCAGGACATGGCGGGCCACCTGTCCGCCACCCTGCACAGCACCAGCGCAACAGCGGATTCCCCCGCGGCACTTGCGGTGAACGTGGACAGCGCGCTGGCCGCCCCCATCGCACGCATCGACCGGCTGGTGCTCAGGGGCAGGGTGCTGGACCCGGTGGGAACGACCCCCACCAGTGATCTGGACCTGGTGGTGGACAACGCCCGTTTCCGTGACATGAGCGCGCATGCCCATGTCACGGCAAAGGGGCCGACCTCGGCGCTGAACGTGGGCGCACAGGCCGGGCTTGATACGCCATGGACCGGTGCCGCCACCCTTGATACCGCGCTGCAGGCCAACATTCCCGCAGGCAGCATTGCCGTGCACCGGCTGGTGGCCGAGGCCCGGCGTGAACAGATCCGGCTGGATGCGCCGGTCAGCGTGACCTATGGCAAGGAGATCGCCCTTGACCACCTGCGCCTGAGCGTGACCCCGCCCAGCGGGCAGGCGGGCAGCGTGGAGGCGGGCGGGAAGATCCGGCCCGCGCTGGACCTGCATGCAACGCTGGCCCATCTTTCGCCCGATCTGGTGGCGCCGTTCATGCCATCGCTGCACGCGCAGGGCCAGCTTTCGGCGGAGGCCCGGCTGACCGGCACGCTTGACCGCCCTTCGGGCCGGATCAGCGTGAATGGCACGGGCCTGAAATACCATACGGATTATACGGCGGCCCTGGCCCCCGCATCGCTGGACGCAACCGCCACCCTGAATTCGGGTGTGGCGCGGGTGGATGCAAGGCTGGAGGCCGGCACGCAGATCAACCTTGGGTTGCATGGCACGGCGCCAGTCAGCAGGGCCGGGCAGATCACGCTGCAGGCGGATGGCAATGTGGACCTTGCCGTGGCCAATGCCTATCTGGGCGCGCAGGGCATGCAGGCGGGCGGCATGCTGCAGATGAACGTGGGCGTGCGGGGCACCCCCGCCCAGCCCCGGCTTGGTGGCACGCTGACGCTGGCCAACGGGTTGTTCCATGATTTTGGGGAGGGGATACAGCTTTCCGCCGTGCATGGCACGGTCAACGCGGTGGGGGACCGGCTGGTCATTGCCGACCTTGTGGCGCAGGCGGGCAAGGGCAGCATCAATGCCTCGGGCAGCTATGGCGTGCTGGAGCCGGGCCAGCCGATTGACCTGCATGTCCATGCCGACAGTGCCCGCCCGCTGGCCAGCGACCTGATCACCACCACCCTGAATGGCGATCTGGACATAAAGGGCCAGCTTGCCAGCCGCATTGACGCCACGGGGACCATCACGCTCAAGCGGGTGGACATCAACATTCCCGACTCCCTGCCCACTTCGGTCGCCCACCTGGACGTGATCCGCCCCGGTGATGAGGCCGCCATGGAAAAGGCCGCCCATGTCTCGCCGCTGGTGGTGGGGCTGGGGCTGGACGTTACCTCGCCGGGGCAGTTCTATGTGCGTGGCCATGGGCTGAATACCGAAATGCATGGCCATATCCACGCCGGCGGCACCGCCACGGCCCCCGTGGTGACGGGCGGCTTCTCGCTGGTCAAGGGCGGGTTTTCACTGGGCGGCATCTCGCTGGACTTCAGCAAGGGGCAGGTCGGCTTCAACGGCGTGGGTGTTACCCACAAGATCGACCCGACGCTGGATTTCGTGGCCGAGCGCAGCACGAATGACGGCACGGCGCGGCTGAACGTGGGCGGTTACGCCAGCGCGCCCAAGATCACCTTTTCCTCCACCCCGCCGCTGTCACAGGACCAGATCCTGGCGATCCTTCTGTTCGGCACGGATACGCAGTCGCTTTCCCCCACGCAGATGGCATCCATCGCGGCGGCGGTCGCGACATTGAGCGGCGGCTCCGCCTTCGATCCGCTGGGCATGGTGCGCAAGACGCTGCATCTGGACCGGTTGCAGATGAGCAGTTCCTCCAACGGGTCGGGGGGGAACGACACGGGTGCGATCGAGGCGGGGAAATACGTCATGCGCCGTGTGTATGTAGGCGCCAAGCAGGCTACATCCGGCTCCGGCACGCAGGCACAGGTGCAGGTGGACCTGACCAGGCGGCTCAAGCTCAACACCACCGTTGGTACAGGCGGCAACGTGACGGGCTTTACCACGCCGGAAAACGATCCGGGGAGCAGTATTGGCCTACTCTACCAGTTCAGATACTGATAGGCCCCGATTCCCGTCCTCCACTGGCCAGAGGCCCCAGGTTTCCATCATGACCGTTCATTCTACGGTGCGCACGACTCGCCTTGTCCCCATCATGCTGGCCATTGCCAGCGGCATGCTTGCCATGGGGCTGGCGCTGCCCGCGCTGCCGCTGGAACTGCAGGCGCGATTCGGCTGCGGGACCACTGTTATCGGCCTGGTGATGGGCCTGCAGTCGGCGGCCACGCTGCTTTCACGCCCCTGGGCGGGGCGGATGGCGGACAGGCGCAGCGGGCGCGATACCCTGCTGGCGGGGCTGGGATGGACCGCGTGTTCGGGGCTGGCCTATGTGGTGGCGCTCCTGCCCGTGCTGCCGCCGCCCGCGCAGCAGGCCATGATCATGCTGGGGCGTGTTGCCATGGGGCTGGGCGAAGGGCTGATGGTGACGGGGGGCGGCATATGGGCGGTTGCCATCGCGGGCCGGGAGCGGGCCGGGGCCGCCATGTCATGGGTCGGGCTTGCCATCTTTGCCGGGCTGGGCGTGGGTACGGCGGTTGGCGGCATGATCCAGGCACAGGCCGGATTCATGGTGCTCTGCCTGGTGGCCATTGCCCTGCCCGTATCGGGCATGGTGCTGACGGTGTGTCAGTCCGCGCCGCCCCGCCTGCATGATGGCAGCCATGCGGGCGTACGGTGGAAGGACCTGATCGGCCATACCTGGGCATGGGGCCTGACGCTGGGCCTGTCCGCCGTGGGGTTTGCCGCCATCTCGTCCTTCCTGGTCATCTGCTACGCCGCGCGGGGGTGGCAGGGCAGTGGCTGGGCGCTGGCCGCCTTCGGCCTTGGCCATGTGGTGGCCCGGCTGGCAGGCAGCCGCCATGTCGACCGCCATGACGTGCGGCCCATGGTGGGCGCGATCATGCTGACGGAAGCGGCGGGGCTGGCCCTGATCTGGCTGGCGCCGGGGCCGGCATGGAGCACGCTGGGCAGTTTCCTGAGCGGGCTGGGGTTCTCGCTCACCTATCCGCTGCTGGCCATGCCGGTGCTGCGGCAGGTGCCGCCTGCGGCGGCGGGTTCGGCCATCGGGCTGTTCGATGTGTTCTTTGATATCGCGGCCGGTTCCGGCGCGGTGCTGTCGGGGCTGCTGGCCGGGGTGGCGGGGCCGGGCAGTCCCTTTGCCATGGCCATGCTGGCGGCGCTGGCGGGCAGTGTGATGATGCTGGTGCTGCGCAATCCGCAGGCGGAGGGGACGACAGCACCCGGACCATAGCAGAACCGCCGGCACGGGGGCCGGCGGCGGGTATGGGGTGGGAGAAAACCGCGAAAAGGCGCCGTGTCAGGCCGCCTTCATGACTTCGGTCAGCTTTTCCAGCACTTCGGTGGGGTCCTTGCCTTCCAGCACGGCCACCTCGGCCACGAAACGTTCCTGTGCCGCCTCGAACAGCTTGCGCTCGCTGAAGCTGCCGTCAAGGCTGTCCACATTGCGGCGCAGGTCGCGCAGCACCTCGGCAATCTGCACCAGGTCGCCCGAATTGATCTTTTCCTGATAGGCCACGGCGCGGCGCGCCCACATGCCACGGCTGACATGGGGCTTGCCCTTGATGATGGCCATGGCCTTATCCACGATCTCGCGTGAGACGATCTTGCGCAGGCCCGACTTGCGCGCCTTCGACAGCGGGATGCGCAGGGTCATCTGGTTGCCGGGGAAGGAGATCTGGATCATCTCCAGCTTCGTCCCGGCGATTTCGTCAACCCCGATCCGGTCGACACGCCCGACGCCATGCGCCGCATACACGATGGCGTCGCCCTCGCGGAAGGGGTCCTCGTCCTTTACAGCCTTGCTGGACTTTGCCTCGGCTGCCGTGGTCGCTGCGGCCGTGCGCGCCATTGCATCGGTCACAGTGC
This sequence comes from Komagataeibacter rhaeticus, assembly GCF_011611525.1. Classification (NCBI taxonomy): domain Bacteria; kingdom Pseudomonadati; phylum Pseudomonadota; class Alphaproteobacteria; order Acetobacterales; family Acetobacteraceae; genus Komagataeibacter; species Komagataeibacter rhaeticus. Next base: position 1,986,471 of record NZ_CP050139.1, on the reverse strand, counting down.
CTTTCTGGGTGGTTCTGAACATGCTCATGCCACCCGTATAGCACGGATTCCCGCTGCTGTCTTGGCCCCTTGCGGCGCTGGCGGGTTCAGCCCTGTATGCCTTTTACCGGGGCCAGCGGCGGCGGGGCGGGCAGCCCGCAGGACTGGAGCAGGTCGATCTCGATCGTGCGCGAGATGGTGAGCATGGGCATGCCATGCGGCGTTGCGCCAAAGGGGTCCTGCAGGTCGCTGCCGATCTTGTCCAGCGCCACGAACAGAAGCCCCACCAGCGATGATCCCAGCGGGGTGATCCACCCCAGCGTCTGCACCATGGAAAGCGGCAGGATGATGCAGAACACGGCCGCCACCACCTTTGGCAGGACCGAGAACTGGATGGCAAGCGGCGTGTTGCGGATGCGCTCAAGCCCGCCCTGTGCGTTGCTCATGTCCGACAGGATGCGGTCGATCTGGCCCTGCAGCGCGCCGTCTATGCCCAGCCTGCGGGCTTCCGCGTCCACCCGCAGCCCGATCTGGAACAGGATGGCGGCGGGAATGTTGGCCTTGCCTGCCACGCCCGGCTTCATGGAATCGGGCAGCAGGCGGTTGATGTCGGCACTGGCGTCCAGCCGCCCCAGCGCGCCGCGCAGGGCATAAGGATAGGCCGCCATGGCACGCGCAAGGTCGGGGCAGCCACGCAGGATCGTGCCCGCCTGCCGGGCGAAGGAGCGGCTGTTGTTGGTCACCGCCCCCCACAGGGTGCGGCCTTCCCACCAGCGGTTATAGGCGGTGTTGTTGCGGAAACTCATGAACAGGACCAGCGCCGAGCCGATGAGCGAGACGGGCAGGGTGGGCTGTTCCATCCATTCCTGATGGAAGACCTGGAACATGACCACCACCACGATGTCCCACGCGCACAGCAGCACCAGCGACAGCAGGCTCTCGCGCATCAGGATCCACAAACCAATTCTGCGATTGATGACCATATGGGCTTCCCGGCATGGTTGAAGACTGCGGGGTGCTCCAGGCATCCCCACTGCCCGCGCTTAACACATACGGGGGTGCCTGCGGCACCACGGTGTGGCGCGTGGCATCTTTTGTCACTGAAATGTTCCCGAAGGGTAAAGCCGCACGCAACATTGACGCCGTGGCCGATGATGCCCTTAATCGTTTCAGATTGGATACGGGCTTCATGCCCGCAACCGGATGCAAGGAAAAGAACTGGTCATGGATGTAAGGGCAGCCGTTGCCTTCGAGGCAGGCAAACCGCTGGAAATCGAAACCGTGCAGCTTGAAGGCCCGCGTGAGGGCGAGGTGCTGGTGGAAATCAAGGCAACCGGCCTGTGTCATACGGACAAATTCACCCTGTCCGGCGCCGACCCGGAGGGACTGTTTCCCGCCATTCTGGGCCATGAGGGCGCGGGTGTGGTGGTGGAAGTGGGCGCGGGTGTCAGGCATCTCAGGCCCGGTGACCACGTGATTCCGCTCTATACGCCGGAATGCCGGGAGTGTAAGTCCTGCCTGTCACGCAAGACCAACCTGTGCACGGCCATCCGCTCGACACAGGGCAGGGGGGTGATGCCCGATGGTACGTCGCGCTTTTCGTTCAGGGGGCAGCCGATCCATCACTACATGGGCTGCTCGACATTCGCCAACTACACGGTCCTGCCCGAAATCGCGCTGGCCAAGATCCGGCCCGACGCACCGTTTGACAAGGTGTTCTACATCGGCTGCGGCGTGACCACCGGCATCGGCGCCGTGCTGTTCACCGCCAAGGTCGAGGCGGGCAGCACGGTGGCCGTGTTCGGGCTGGGGGGCATCGGGCTGAATGTCATACAGGGGGCGAAGATGGTCGGCGCCGAGCGGATCATCGGCGTGGACATCAATCCCGCGCGTGAGGGCATTGCCCGCCAGTTCGGCATGACCGATTTCGTCAACCCCAGAGACCTTGGCCCCGATGGCGACCTGGTCGGCCACCTGGTGGAGATGACCGGCGGCGGCGTTGACTATTCGTTCGAATGCGTGGGCAATCCCACCCTCATGCGTCAGGCGCTGGAATGCGCGCATCGCGGCTGGGGGGTCTCCACCATCATCGGTGTGGCAGGCGCCGGGCAGGAAATCAGCACGCGCCCGTTCCAGCTGGTAACCGGGCGACGGTGGATCGGCTCGGCCTTCGGTGGCGCGCGCGGGCGCACGGATGTGCCGCGCATCGTGGACTGGTTCATGGAAAACCGCATCGACATCGACAGCCTGATCACCCACAAGCTGCCGCTTGAGCGCATCAACGAAGGCTTCGACATGATGGCGAAAGGCGAGAGCATCCGCACGGTTGTCGAGTTCTGACCATGGGCAGGATCACGACCCTTGAGGAACATGCCTGCTGTGGCGGCCGCATAGGCTTCTACAGCCATGCTTCCGACAGTCTGGGGCTGGAAGCGCGGTTTGGCGTGTTCCTGCCCCCCCGGGCGCTGGCGGGGGAGCGCGTGCCCGTCGTGCATGTGCTGGCGGGGCTGACCTGCACGCAGGAAACCTTCCTGATCAAGTCAAATGCCGTGCGTTTTGCCGCCCGCCACGGCCTTGCGCTGGTTGCGCCCGATACCTCGCCACGCGGGGCCGGTGTGGCGGGCGAGGATGATGCCTATGACCTGGGCACGGGGGCCGGTTTCTATCTGGACGCCACGACCCCCGCATGGCGCAGGCATTACCGCATGGGCACCTATGTCAGTCAGGAACTGCCGGAGCTGACACAGGCGCATTTTGCCATTGATGGCGCGCGGCGGGGCATCATGGGGCATTCCATGGGCGGGCACGGGGCGCTGGTGCATGCCCTGCGCGCGCCGCAGGCGTGGAAGTCGGTCTCGGCCTTCGCGCCCATCTGTCACCCTGCCACCGTGCCGTGGGGGGAGAAGGCCTTTGCGGCCTATCTGGGGTCCGATCGCGCCACATGGGCGCGGCATGACGCGACCCTGCTGCTGGAAGCGGGCCATACCCACCCCACCGAAATTCTGGTGGATCAGGGGGAAAGCGACAAGTTCCTGCATGACCAGCTCAAGCCCGAACTGCTGGCGGCGGCGGCACGGCAGGCGGGGCAGGAGCTGCGCCTGCGCCTGCATGCGGGCTATGACCATTCCTACTGGTTCATCCAGTCGTTCATTGCCGATCATATCGACCATCACAGCGCCGTGCTCAACGCGCTGTAAGAAAAGCAGAAGGTTTTCCTGAAGCTTTTTGCAAAGAGCTTCAGGGAATGCCGCCTTTTTGGGAAAAGGCGGCACCCAAAAACTTTTGTTATTTTTTATCAGCCTGTCATGTGCCGATCAGATGCAGCACGATCTCGCGCCGGTGGGGGCGGCTGCGGTGTTCAAACAGGTAAAGCCCCTGCCACAGGCCCAGCACCGGGCAGCCGCCCGATACCGGGATGGAGAGCTGGGTATTGGTCAGCATGGCGCGCAGGTGGGCGGGCATGTCGTCCGGGCCTTCATCGTCATGGATGTAGCGGCCGGGCTGTTCGGGCACCAGGGTTTCAAAATAGCGTTCTATGTCCACCCGCACCGTGGGGTCGGCATTTTCCTGCACGCATAGCGATGCGGAAGTGTGGCGGCACCACAGGGTCAGCAGGCCGGTTTCAATCCCGGTGCCTGCCACCCAGTCCAGTACGGCCCGGTCGATCGGGACCAGCCCCTTGCCCCGGGTACTGACATGCAGGCTGTGCAGTTCCTGGCGCATGGGGCTGTCCTTTCGTGGTTTATTTCAGGAAGCCGATCAGCGCTTCCGCTTCCGATACAATGGGTTCGGCAATGGTGCGGGCACGGCTGGCACCCGCGCGCAGCGTGTCGCACAGGAAGCCCGGCTCGCGCAGCAGGCGCTCGGTCTCGGCGGCGATCGGGGCGACCGTGCCCACCAGTACCGCTGTCAGCGCTTCCTTGAACGGGCCAAAACCCTGCCCGCCAAACTCGGACAGCACCTGGGCCACCGTGCGCCCCGACAGCGTGGCGTATATGGTCACCAGATTGCGGGCCTCGGGCCGGTTTTCAAGCCCTGCCTCTTCAGAGGGCAGCGGTTCGGAATCGGTCTTGGCACGGCGGATCTTGCTGGCGATGGCATCGGCATCATCCGTCATCTCGATCCGGCTCTGGGCGGAGGGATCGGATTTGGACATCTTCTTGCCGCCATCGCGCAGGCTCATGATGCGCGCGCCCTGCGGCGGGATCAGGGCCTCGACCTGCGGGAAGAATTCGGTCCCGTAATCATGGTTGAATTTCTGGGCGATGTCGTTGGTCAGTTCCAGATGCTGCTTCTGGTCATCGCCCACCGGAACCACCGTGGCCTTGTAGGCCAGGATATCGGCCGCCATCAGGTCGGGATAGACGTACAGGCCCGCGGAATGCTTCTCCCGGTCCTTGCCTGCCTTGTCCTTGAACTGCGTCATGCGGTTGAGCCAGCCAAGGCGGGCGACACAGTTGAAGATCCACCCCAGCCGCGCATGCGCGCTGACGGCGGACTGGTTGAACAGGATATGCCGCTCGACATCAATGCCCGATGCCAGCAGGACGGCGGTCTGCGCCAGGGTCTGCTGGCGCAGGGTGGCGGGTTCCTGCCATGTGGTGATGGCGTGCATGTCCACCAGGCAGAAAATGCATTCATGGTCACGCTGCAGCGCGACCCAGTTGCGTATCGCACCCAGGTAATTGCCAAGCTGGGGGATACCGGTCGGCTGAATGCCGGAAAACAGGCGTTGCATGGAAGTATTTTCCGTTTTTTTACCCCGGCAGGTCAAGCTGCCGGGTGGTCGGGGCAAGGTGATCAGGGCAGGGGATGGGCCGCATCAAGGTGGCGGCGTTCCTCCGCCACCATGGAGGTGGTCAGCGGATGGGCGCGTTCGGCCGCGATTTCCCCGGCTGTAAAGACCGGGACGGGACGCGTGTCCCCCCGTGTGGCGAGATAGCTCAGGATGGAGGCGATTTCCTCATCCGACAGATGGGCGCGGAAGGGCGGCATGGAGAAGTTGTAGTGCACGCCATCGATTTCCAGCGGCCCGTTCAGCCCGTTCAGCAGCACATGCATGAGGTAGCGCTTGCCCTCGGGCGTTGCGGCAATCCGGTCCACCCGGCCCGATATGGGGGGGATCTCGCCCTTCATGCCTTCGCCGCCATGATGGCAGATGCCGCAATTGGTGCGGTAGCGCGCATAGCCATGCTGCCCGTAGCGCGTGCAGGCGGCCAGCAGGACCGCGGCACTGGCCATGCAGGTCAGGCGCAGTGCGGACGCCATGCGCCCGGTCACAATTTTCATGTCCGTTTTCGCTTCCCGTGTGCCTGAATGGTAAAAAAGCCATTCACCCGGCGGATGAATGGCTTTTTTCCAGGTCCTAGTGGCCGCTGGGGGAAACACCCAGAAGCTGTATCTTGAAAATGAGCGGGCTGTCGGGCTGGATGATGCCCATGGATTTATGCCCGTAACCCAGTTCGGGCGGCACGTACAGCATCCACGTATCGCCCACATGCATCATGGGCACGGCTTCCTGCCAGCCCTTGATCACCATTTCCAGTGGCATCTGCATATACGCGCCATGGCCGTGCTGGTCGGAGCTGTCAAAGATGCCACCATCGGGCAGGCGGCCTTCATAGATCACCATCACGCTGTCGTTGATGGTAGGCTGCGCGCCATCCTTGGGGCCGGATTTCAGCACCTTGTAGGCCAGCCCGTCGGGCAGCGTCTGGACCCCGGGCTGCTTGCGCACGTTGTCCATGAACTGGGCCGGGGTCAGTTCCGGCTGGTCATCCTTGTTTCCCCCGCATGCCACAAGCGGCAGTGCCACCGCGGTTGCGGCAAGAAGGGGAATGACACGGGAAAAGCGTTTCATGACACCTCGGCAGGTTGTTGCAAAAGTATGAAGGACCACAGCTTGAAGGTCAGAGCGCACCACCGCGGCGGCCAATCTTGGCCCCCAGCCGCAGGCGCAGTGCATTCAGGTTGATGAAGCCCTGCGCATCGGCCTGGTTGTAGGCCCCTTCGTCATCCTCGAACGTCACGACGCGGGTATCATACAGGCTGTTGGGGCTTTCACGGCCAACGCAGATCACATTGCCCTTGTACAGCTTCAGCCGCACGCGGCCGGTTACCGAATGCTGGCTCTGGTCGATCAGGGCCTGCAGCATGCGGCGCTCGGGGGAGAACCACAGGCCGTTATAGATGATCTCGGCATAGCGCGGCATCAGACTGTCCTTGAGATGCATGGCCTCGCGGTCAAGCGTGATGCTCTCGATGCTGCGGTGCGCGGTCAGCAGGATCGTGCCGCCCGGCGTTTCGTAAATACCGCGCGACTTCATGCCCACAAAGCGGTTTTCCACCAGGTCCAGACGCCCGATGCCGTTGTCGCGGCCCAGTTCGTTCAGGCGGGTAAGCAGTGTTGCGGGCGACATGGCCACGCCATTGATCGCCACCGGGTCGCCCGATACGAAATCGATGGTGATTTCGGTGGCCTTGTCCGGTGCTGCTTCGGGCGAGATGGTGCGCTGGAACACGATTTCCTCCGGCCCTACCGCCGGGTCTTCCAGCAGCTTGCCTTCGGAGGAGGAGTGCAGCAGGTTCGCATCAACCGAGAACGGGGCTTCCCCGCGCTTGTCCTTCGCGATGGGGATCTGGTGTTCCTCGGCAAAGGCCAGCAGGCGGGTGCGCGATGTCAGGTCCCATTCACGCCAGGGCGCGATGACCGTGATATCGGGCTTGAGCGCGTAATAGGCCAGCTCAAAACGCACCTGGTCATTGCCCTTGCCGGTGGCGCCGTGGGCCACGGCGTCGGCGCCGACCTGTTCGGCAATCTCGATCTGGCGCTGGGCGATCAGGGGGCGCGCGATGGACGTGCCCAGCAGGTACTGCCCCTCGTACAGCGCGTTGGCGCGGAACATGGGGAAGACGAAGTCCTTGACGAAGGTCTCGCGCAGGTCCTCGACAAAGATTTCCTTTACGCCGAACATCTCGGCCTTGCGGCGGGCGGGTTCCAGTTCCTCGCCCTGACCGAGATCGGCCGTAAACGTCACGACCTCGCAATTATAGGTGGTCTGCAACCAGCGCAGAATCACTGAAGTATCAAGACCGCCCGAATATGCGAGCACGACCTTCTTGACATCCCTGGCGGCCATGGGAGAACGCTCCTGTCGATAAAACTTTTGACGCGACTTTGCCGGGTCAACCGGCGGCCTGTCCTCCTAGCATCCCACGGCGCGGGCGACCAGAAGTGATGGGCGGAATTTTAAGCTCACTCTACGGCATCGGCCGGCGCATCGGGGCGGCTGGCGCGGCGCAGGCGCTGGCTTTCGGTGCGCAGCTGCCCGCACGCGGCCAGGATGTCGCGCCCGCGCGGCATGCGGATGGGGGAGGCAAAGCCCGCATCCATCACGATATTCGCAAACCGTTCAAGCTGTTCGCGCGTGGAGGGGCGGTAGCTGCTGCCCGGCCACGGGTTGAACGGGATCAGGTTGACCTTGGCCGGTATGCCCGAAATCAGGCGCACCAGTTCACGCGCATCGGCCTCGCTGTCATTGATGCCGCGCAGCATGATGTATTCAAACGTGATGCGGCGGGCATTGCTGGCGGCAGGGTAGCGGCGGCAGGCGGCAATGACGTCCCTGATGGGATATTTGCGGTTCAGCGGCACGATCTCGTCACGCAGGTCATCGCGCACCGCGTGCAGCGACACCGCCAGGTTGATGCCAAGCTCCGCCCCGCACTGGTCCATCATCGGCACCACGCCGGAGGTGGAGAGCGTGATGCGCCGGCGTGAAAGCCCGATGCCCTCGCCATCCATGATGATGCGCATGGCCTTGGCCACGTTGTCGTAATTGTACAGCGGCTCCCCCATGCCCATCAGCACGATGGTGGACAGAAGGCGCGGCGTGTCGCCCTTGGGGCTGGGCCATTCGCCATAGCTGTCGCGCGCGGCCATGAACTGGCCCACGATCTCGGCCGCCCCCAGATTGCGCACCAGCGCCTGCGTACCGGTATGGCAGAAGGTGCAGGACAGCGTGCACCCCACCTGCGAGGATATGCACACCGCCCCCCGGTCTTCCTGCCGGTCGGGGATGTAGACGGTCTCCGCCTCCTGCCCGTCACGGAAGCGGAAGAGGAATTTGCGCGTGGAATCCTGTGATGTCTGTTCGGTCACCACGCCGGGTCGCCCCACCACGAAACGCTCGGCCAGCTTTTCCTGCAACGGGCGCGCGATCGAACTCATGCGTGAGAAGTCGGTGGCGCCCTGATGGTAGATCCAGTGCCACAACTGCTTGGTGCGGAATGGCTTTTCGCCAATCTCGACCATGATGTCCGTCAGTTCCTCACGCGACAGGCCAACCAGGTCACGCCTGCCATCGGGCATGGCGGCCGTGGGGGGCGCGAACTGGGCCGACTTGGCCCGGATGCGCGCGCGTTCCTCATCATTAAGGAGGGTGGCCGCCGTCCCGTCACGTGAGCGGGAAGGGGAGGGGGCTGCGGAGGACATACCGGTGCTGCCTATGTTCTTCATGTCGTTCAAAGGGGGAAGGGGCGTTGCCAGCCGCTCCGTCCTGCCTGTGTATCACAGCGCGGGCAGGGGATGCGACTGCCGATCACCCGTCCCTGCGGGCGGCGATCAGGAATTCCCGGTTGCCTTCCGGCCCGGTGATGGGACTGGGGTCTATGCCCAGCACGGTCCAGCCGGGCAGCTCCGCCCACCATTGGCGGATCATCTCGCACACGGCCTCATGCACCGCCGGGTCGCGTACCACGCCCTTCGCCCCCACGGCGTCACGCCCGGCCTCGAACTGCGGCTTGATCAGCGCGATGGCCCACGCGCCCGGTACGCACAGGTCCAGCCCTGCGGGCAGGACGGTACGCAGGCCGATGAAGCTTGCGTCACAGACCAGCGCGCCGATCGGGTCGGGGATGAGGGTGGTGTCCAGCGCGCGCGCATTGCACTTTTCCAGCACTACGACCTGTTCGGTATTGCTGCGCAGCTTCCAGGCAAGCTGGCCGTGGCCCACATCCACCGCATAGACCTTCGCGGCGCCTTCATGCAGCAGCACATCGGTAAAGCCGCCGGTCGAGGCCCCGACATCAAGACAGGTCAGGCCCGCTGGCGAGAGGCCGAAATGCTCCAGCCCATGCGCCAGCTTGATCCCCCCGCGTGAGACCCACGGATGGTCCTGCCCCTTGAGCGTAAGCGGCGTGTCCTCGGCAATCTGTTCGCCCGCCTTGGCAATGCGCCGGTCCGGTGTGTGGACCAGCCCCGCCATGATAAGCGCCTGTGCCCGGGTGCGGGTTTCCACCAGCCCCCGGTCCACCAGCATCTGGTCAACGCGACGTTTTGCCATGAGCGCTACCGGCCCCGGATGTGCTCAGGCCATCTGCCGCGACTGCGGCAGGCCAAGGGCGGACAGGGCCGTCTTTACGATCGATGCCGCATCCAGCCCTGCCTCGATATACTGGGCATCCTGCGTGTTATGATCGATGAAGCGGTCGGGCAGGGTCATGGGGCGGAAGCGCACGCGGTCGAGCAGTCCGGTCCTGGCCAGATGGGTCATGACAAAGCTTGCGAACCCGCCGACCGAGCCTTCCTCGATGGTGATCAGCACCGCATGGTTGCGTGCCAGCTGCTCGACCAGCGCGGTGTCGATCGGCTTGGCGAAGCGGGCATCGGCCACGGTGGGGGACAGGCCGTGGGCGGCCAGCATGTCGGCGGCCTTCAGCGCGTGTTCCAGCCTTGGCCCGAGCGAGAGGATGGCAATGCCGCCCTGTTCCGGCCCGGACTGGCGCGCCATCTCGCGCACGATTCGCCCGCGCCCGATTTCCAGCACCTCGCCCGCCGCCGGAAGCGCCAGCCCCAGCCCCGCGCCACGCGGGTAGCGCAGGCCGATCGGGCCTTCGTCAAACGCGATGGCGGTGGCTGTCATGTGCATCAGTTCCACCTCGGTGCTGGGCGCCATCAGCGTGATGCCCGGCAGGCAGCCCAGGTAGGCGATGTCGAACGACCCGGCATGCGTCGCGCCATCGGCGCCCACCAGCCCCGCGCGGTCGATGGCGAAGCGCACCGGCAGCTTCTGCAGCACCACGTCATGCATCACCTGGTCATAGGCGCGCTGCAGGAAGGAGGAATAGATGGCGCAGAACGGGCGCAGCCCCTCGGTCGCCATGCCGGCGGCAAAGGTCACGGCATGCTGTTCGGCAATGCCTACGTCAAAGAAGCGGTCGGGATAGGCCTTGGCAAACTTGTCCAGCCCGGTGCCCGACGGCATGGCGGCGGTAATCGTGACGATCTTGTCATCCGTCGCGGCCTGGCGCACCAGTTCCTTCGCAAAGACCGAGGTGTAGCTGGGCGGGCCGGACGGGCCTTTCTTCTGCTCACCGGTCACGACATTGAACTTGGAAACGGCGTGATACTTGTCCCCCGCCGATTCGGCAGGCTTGTAGCCGTGGCCCTTCTCGGTAATCACGTGCAGCAGCACGGGGCCGACATCCTCGGCATCGCGCAGGTTGCGCAGGATGTGGACCAGCTGGTTCATGTCGTGGCCATCCACGGGGCCGACATAATAGAAGCCCAGTTCCTCGAACAGCGTGCCGCCGGTCATGATGCCGCGCGCGTATTCATCCGCCTTCTTGGCCGTGCGCTCCAGCCGGCCGGGCAGGCGCTTGGCCATCTTGGCGGCGAGTTCACGCAACGACAGGAACTTGCGCGAGGACATCAGCCGCGAGAGATAGCTCGACATCGCGCCCACCGGGGGAGCGATCGACATCTCGTTATCGTTGAGCACCACGATCAGGCGTTCCGCACCCGGCCCGCAATGGGAGGCATTGTTCATCGCCTCATACGCCATGCCGGCCGAGATCGAGCCATCGCCGATCACGGCAATCACGTTGCGCTCGCGGTAGGAGGGGTCTTCCTCCGCGCGCAGGTGATGGGCCACGGCCATGCCAAGGCCCGCCGAGATGGAGGTGGAGGAATGCGCCGCCCCAAACGGGTCGTATTCGCTCTCGCTGCGCCGGGTGAAGCCCGACAGCCCGCCCGGCTGGCGCAGGGTGCGGATGCGCTCGCGCCGCCCGGTCAGGATCTTGTGCGGGTAGGCCTGGTGGCCCACATCCCAGATCACGCGGTCATCGGGGGTGTCGAACACGGCATGCAGCGCCACGGTCAGTTCCACCACGCCCAGCGAGGCCCCGAGATGGCCGCCGGTGGTGGAGACGGCATCAATCGTCTCGGAGCGCAGTTCATCCGCCAGCTGCCTGAGCTGCTCCACCGAAAGGTTGCGCAGGTCATGGGGGGCCCGCACACGGTCAAGCTGCGGGTAGCGACCAAGGGTGGGAATCGCGTTGGGCGTGTTGCTCTCGCTCATGTCACTCAGTTCCTGCGCTCGACCACGTAGTGGACCAGATCGCGCAGGCGATCAGCCTCGGGGCCAAAGATGTCGATATGGGATAGGGCCTGTTCCGCAACACGGCGGGCTTCCTTGGCGGCACCCTCCACGCCCAGCAGGGCGACATAGGTGGACTTGCCGGCGGCTTCATCCTTGCCCGCGGTCTTGCCCAGTTCCTCGGCGCTCGCGGTGGCGTCCAGCACGTCATCGGCAATCTGGAAGGCGGCACCCAGGTCACGGCCATAGGCGGAAATACGTAGGCGGGCGTCCTCACCGGCCTGGCCCAGGATGGCCCCGGCTTCGGCCGAATAGCGGATCAGGCAGCCGGTCTTGAGCGCATGCAGGCGCGCGACCTCTTCCAGCGACAGGGCGCGGCCCTCGCCTTCCATGTCGATCATCTGGCCACCGACCATGCCGGCAGCGCCCGAGGCATCGGCCAGGGCGCGCACAAGGTTGATGCGCACCTCCGCGCCGGCATGCGTGAGCGGGTTGGCAAGGATATCGAACGCCATGGTCTGCAGCGCGTCACCGGCCAGGATGGCGGTGGCTTCATCGAACTTGCGGTGGGTGGAGGGCTGGCCACGGCGCAGGTCGTCGTCATCCATGGCGGGCAGGTCATCATGCACCAGCGAATAGGCGTGCAGCATCTCGACCGATGCCGCGACGCGGTCCGCGCCTTCGGCCGCCACATTGAACAGGCTGGCCACCTCCGCCACCAGATAGCCGCGCAGGCGCTTGCCCCCGCCCAGCGTGGCATAGCGCATGGCATCGATCAGGCGGGCCTCGCCCCCTTCAACGCGGGGCAGCAGGCGGTCGATCATGCTCTCGATCGCGGTCGCGCGCGCGGACATGGATGCACGCAGACGGACCATGCGGTCCGCACTGTCGGTTCGGGACGAGGGGGCTGTTGTTTGGCTCATCTGGCGCATCAATCCATTGGTTTTACATCCAGCGCCCCATCGGCACGCTGGACAATCGCCTGGACGCGGGCCTCGGCCTCGTCCAGTTTCTTCTGGCAGTACTGTCGCAGGACGGCGCCACGCTCATAGGACGTGATCGCGTCCTCCAGCCGGAGCTGGCCGACCTCGAGCTGGCGCACGATGGTCTCAAGCTCGGCCAGTGCGTCCTCGAACGAAAGGTTGGTCAGGTCCTGGGTCATGGGTGCGTGGCATTTCCTGAAAATGACTTGGCTGGCGCAGGGCTTACATCCATGTGGGGCATCCTGCCAAGGGTACAACTGCGTTTGCGGCGTTCTGGCACTTATGCGGGCATCGGGGTGGTGGCGGTGTCCGCCGCCACATCCGGCCTGCGCCGGATGACGAAGGACAGCGTGCCGCCTTCTTCCCCGAACGCGATCAGCGCGTGGCCGGTCTCGCGGCAGAAGGCCTGGAAGTCGGCCACCGATGCCCGGTCGGTCGCAATCACGCGCAGCCGCGCGCCGGGCGGCAGGCCACGCAGCATGCGATTGGCCCTGAGCACGGGCAGGGGGCAGTTCAGTCCGCGGGCGTCCAGCAGTATCTCGCTCATGGGAGCCATGTCTCCGTGATGGGGGCAACCATGCCCGTGCATAGTAGGGTTTGATGTTCCATACGGGTACGACCATAAAAGAAAACGTGCCGTTGATAAAACATGATGAAAGAAAGACTCTGCATGGGCTCCTATCGTATCGGAATTGATTTTGGTGGCACCAAGATCGAAATAGCCGCTCTTGCCAGGGACGGGGCAGAGCGCGTGCGTCGGCGGATTACCAATCCCGGCAACTATCCGGCCGCAATCCAGGCCATGTGTGAGCTGATTCATGGGGTGGACAGGGAACTGGGTGGAACAGGTACGGTGGGAATCGGCATTCCCGGTTCGATCAGTCCCGATACGGGCGTGATCAAGAACGCCAATGCCACATGGCTCAACAACCAGCCGCTGATCAAGGACATGACGGCAGCCCTGGGCCGGGAAGTGCGCATCGAGAACGATGCCAACTGCTTTGCCCTGTCCGAGGCGATTGACGGGGCAGGTGCCGCGCATCACAGCGTGTTTGGCGTGATCATCGGCACGGGCATGGGGGCTGGCATTGTCATCGATAGGAAACTGCTGATCGGCCATAACCACATTGCCGGTGAGTGGGGGCATGTCCCGCTGCCATGGCCGCGGATCGAGGAATTCCCCATGCCCAAATGCTTTTGTGGCAATGAGGGCTGCATGGAGCGGTTCCTCAGCGGGTCAGCTCTGGCGCAGGACTGGAAGGGGCCGGGCCACCGCAGTGCCGCCCATATCGAACAGGAAGCTGCGAACGGTGACCTGACCGCGATCGGCGCGCTGGACCGTTACATGGACCGCATGGCCCGTGCCTGCGCCATGGCCATCAACTTCATGGACCCCGATGTGATCGTGCTGGGCGGTGGCGTGTCCAACCTGGACTCGATTTACGAACGGGTGCCCCGTCTCATGCGTCGTTACGTGATCACCCCCAACTGCAGCACGCCCATCGTGCGCAACCGCCACGGTGACAGTTCGGGCGTGCGCGGGGCGGCGTGGCTGTGGAACGAACACCACATTGCGTGACCATTACAGGCCGCGCTGACCGTGCGGCCTGGATCAGCCTTCCGCTGTATCCAGCCCACGGAAGCCGGTCGCCACCACGTACAGTTCGCTTGATTCCTTGCGGCTGGCCGGTGGCTTGGCGTGGCGGACCTGCGTGAACAGGCGCTTGAGATCCGCCAGCATCTGTTTTTCCGATCCGCCCTGGAACACCTTCGCCACGAACGCGCCATCGGGGGCCAGGATACGGGTGGCGAAATGCAATGCCAGTTCCGCCAGCCCGATAATGCGCAGGTGGTCGGTTGGTGCGTGGCCGGTCGTGTTGGGTGCCATGTCCGACATGACCAGATCTGCCCGGCCGCCCAGCAGGCCGGTCAGGCGGTCGGGCATGTCGGGGTCATTGAAGTCGCCTTCTATCACCGTCGCACCCGGCACCGGGTCGACCGGCAGCAGGTCGACCCCCACCACTTCCGCGGCCCCGCGCTTGACCGCGACCTGTGTCCACCCGCCGGGGGCGGCCCCCAGGTCAACCACGCGCGTACCGGGCCGGATCAGGTGAAAGCGGTCGTCCAGTTCGATCAGCTTGAAGGCCGCGCGGGAACGCCAGCCCTGTTTCTGGGCCGCCTGCACGTAAGGGTCATTAAGCTGGCGCTGCAGCCAGCGGTGCTGGGCGGTGGTGCGCCCGCGCGCCTTCTTTACGGTTACGGTCTTGGTCCGGTTGGTCCGGGCGGCCTGTCCGTCGGTGCTGCTGTCGCCCGTGCCGGGGGTCAGACTGCTGGTACGGGCCTTGCCCGGTATGCGGGTGGGGGAACGCTGTTTCATGACTGGACGCGGTCAGGGGCTGACCCGGTGCTCCATATGGCGATGCAGGGGAAAGGAAAGGGGCGTCGGGGCCGGGCCACCGTGCCGCCCGCGGTCGCCGATCATGCGTAAAAGCAGGCCATCACGCAATCCCCTGTCCGCCACCGTCACATTCATCATGGGCCATGTGGTGACGATTGCCTCGAATATCGCGCAGCCGGGCAGCAGGTAGCGCGCGCGGTCCGGGCCGATGACCGGGTTGCGTACCAGTCCTGCCATGCCCGCGCCACGCAGGCTGTCGATCATGGCCAGCGCCTGCGGTACGGACAGGCGGCTGCCATCAATGCCCGCGCGTTCATAGCGCCCCTGTCCCTGCGCCAGGCTGGCCAGCGTGGTGACCGTGCCGCTGGTGCCCAGCAGCATGACGTTGCCGCGCGCGATTTCGCGGGTAATGCAGTGTATGTCATCAAAGCCGCGCAGGATGCTGACAATCCCGTCCACGATCCCGCGGTAGCCGGCATCGGTAAAGATGTCATTCCCGTGGCGTTCGGCCAGCGTCATGATGCCCATCGGCAGGCTGACATAGCCCGACAGGTCGTGGCGGCGGGCATCGCGGTCGATTCGTGCCCAGGCAATTTCGGTCGAGCCACCGCCAATGTCGAACAGCAGGCCGCGCCCGGTGGCGCTGCCACGGTCGTGCAGCAGGGAGGTGCAGGCCGCAAGCGCCAGTTCGGCTTCCTCCCGCGCGGAAATGACGGATATGTCCAGCCCTGTCTCATGCATGACGCGGGCAATGAAGTCCATGCCGTTGGCTGCCCTGCGGCAGGCTTCGGTCGCGATCGCGCGATGGCTGTGCAGTTCGTACAGCCCCATGCGCGCGACACAGGCGCGCAGGGCGGTGATGGTGCGTTCCATGGCGGCCTCGGCCAGCTGGCCGGAATGGTGCAGCCCTTCGCCCAGGCGCACGGCGCGGCTGAAGCTGTCGATCACGCGCAGCCCGCGCTCCCCCGCGCGGGCCACCAGCAGGCGGCAGTTATGGGTGCCCAGATCAATGGCGGCATAAAGTGGCGCGCGCGCCATGCGGCGGTTCGTGGCAGACGCAGGCGGTAGGGGCGTTGCCTGCGGGTGTGTTGCGGCACGGAGCCTGTGCTGGACCATTGTTCATCCAATACCCGTTAACGGCCAAGGTATTACCTATTGTGTTGAGTGTTCTGCATAAAACGCAAGCCAAAAGAGAAAGTTTGCAAAAAAGCCATTGTGGGGGTTGCGCCCCTTGGGGCAGGCGGCTATATGCCTGTTCACCGCAGCGCACCGCGCCGCTTTCTCCTTGCTGGGGGATAGTTTAGCGGTAGAACTACCGGCTCTGACCCGGTCAGCCCTGGTTCGAATCCAGGTCCCCCAGCCATAGAGACCTTCCCTAAAAATATCTGGTCAGCAGGCACAGGCAAATCAATATTTGTCGGTCTCTGTGTGAAGTCATGGTCATGATTTCCGGCATCACCAGCCGGGATCATATAAAGATCCTAAATTATCGGTCTGTTTCCATGTAATTCTCTGGCCGGGCGGGAAATGGCGGGTGATTCATCCTATGATCATCTTCTATAAAAGTCCGTGTCTGGTTATTTTTTATTATAGTAGTAATGAATACAATAATATTCTACCATATTATTGTAATATATATTTTAAAATTTTCCATGATAATATAAAATATCATTGTATTATTTAGCAATAATCGATCTGTTGTCATAACCAGTTTGCTGTCCCTGCGGTTTTCGTTCAAGATGGTGCATCAATATTCGGAAGGTTATGGTTTCATGCCGGTTTCCGGGTCATGACAACATGGTTTACGGCCGACCTGCATTTCGGTCACGAGAGTATAATCCGGCATTGCCACCGGCCCTTTGCCGGGGTGGCGGAAATGGATGCCGTGCTGGCTGCCAACTGGAATGCTCGCATCCAGCCTGATGATGACGTGTGGTGCCTGGGGGATTTCTGCTGGCGGGATGTGGCGCGGTATGGCGCGCGCCTCAGTGGGCGCAAGCATCTGGTCACGGGCAATCATGATGGAGACGGGGTGCGGGACTGGCTGGGCTGGGCCAGTGTGCAGCCCTACCGGGAACTGAAGCTGGCGGGCAGGCGCGTGGTCCTGTTCCATTATCCCATTGCCGAGTGGAACGGTTTTTTCCGGGGCGCGGTCCATCTGTACGGTCATGTCCATGGCAGCCGGCCCGCGACGTCCACGTCATGCGATGTGGGGGTGGACTGCTGGCATTACGCACCCGTGTCATGGCAGGAGATCGAGGGCTTCCTGGCCTGTCAGCCAGCAGCCTGAAAAAACGGGCAGGGAATGCCCGCCCTGCCGGCTATGGCGCGGGGGTTCAGCGCCGGCGCATGGACATGGGACCCGTCCGGGCAATGTGCATGGAACATCCGGCAAGGGGACGGGGGCGGCATTCATGTTCGGGCGGGGACCGGACCTGACGCCTTCCCGATGCGGCCCATGTCCCCGCAATCAGCAATGTCATCGGGTGTTGAGACACGGGCGGGCGGCAGGCCGCCCGCCCGTGGTGATGTCAGGCGGCAAGCCCCCCGTCGGTGGTCAGTGCCGAGCCGGTGATGAAGCTGGCCTGCGGGCTGGCCAGGAATGACACCACGGATGCAATGTCGCCAACCTGTCCATATTCCTTGTGGCACATGAAGCTGCGCAGCAGGTCGGCACCGGGGCCGGTGGCGGGGTTCATGTCGGTATCGATCGGGCCGGGCTGGACCACGTTGATGGTGATGCCGCGCGGGCCAAGATCGCGCGCCGCCCCGCGCGCGAAGCCGTTCAACGCCGATTTGGAAGCGGAATAGAGCGAAATGCCGGGGAAGGGCGAGCGGTCGGCAAAGGTGGACCCGATCAGGATGATCCGCCCGCCCTGCGTCATGTGGCGCGCGGCCTCGATGGTCTCGATCATCACGGCGCGCACGTTCAGCCCCAGCACCGCATCGACCTGCGCATCGGTCATCTCGGTCACGTCGCCATGGGGGTAGACGCCGGCATTGCACACCAGCGCGTCAATCCGGCCCATTTCGCTTACCACGCGCCGGATGGCGGCGCGGTTGCCGCTGCCTTCGCCATCGCAGCGGATGGCCAGGCCCCGGCGGCCCAGCGCGCGGACCGCCTCCAGCGTCTGTTCGGCCGCCTTTTCATTGCGGGCATAGGAAATGGCAATGTCAAAACCGTCTTTTGCCAGTGTCTTGGCAATCGCGGCGCCAATGCCCCGGCTGCCACCGGTTATGTAGGCCACGCGTTGGGTCATGGTCTTTTCCTCCATTCTGATTATTCCCTTTCCCCTACAGCACCTCGGGGGCAGGGGAAAGGACGCGGATGTGTACCTTGGGGGTTGATCGCGCCCGCAGGGTTGTCTATAGCCTGCCTGTTCGCGCGTCCGGGCCTGTAGGGCATGCCCGGCCGCAATGGAGTGTCCCGGCTTTACCCGCAAGGGGGGCGGGGGACACACGCACCAGACAGACAGGAGAAGCAAATGCCCAAGATGAAGACCAAGTCATCGGTCAAGAAGCGGTTCAAGATCACCGCCACCGGCAAGGTGCTGGCGGGTCCGGGCAACAAGCGCCACGGGCTGATCAACCGCTCGCAGAAGATGAAGCGCACGAACCGTGGTTCGCAGGTGCTGACGGAAATGGACGGCCGCACTGTAAAGCAGTGGGCCCCCTACGGTCTGGCATAAGGAGCACCTGAGACATGGCACGTGTGAAACGCGGCGTAACCACCCACGCCCGCCACAAGAAGGTTCTCGAACTCTCCAAGGGGTTCCGGGGCCGTTCCTCCACCAATTACCGTATTGCGCTGGAACGTCTGGAAAAGTCGCTTCAGTATGCGTACCGTGACCGCCGGAACAAGAAGCGCGAATTCCGCGCCCTGTGGATCCAGCGCATCAACGCGGCAGTGCGTGAGCATGGCCTGACCTACAGCCGTTTCATCAACGGTCTGGACAAGGCTGGCATCGAGATCGACCGCAAGGTCCTTGCCGCCATTGCCTATGACGATGCGGCGACCTTCGCTGAAATCGTGAAGAAGGCCCAGGCCGCCCTGGCCTGATCCCTGTCCCACGCCCGCGTGGCGACAGGTCCACGAAACGGGTCGTCCCATCGGGCGGCCCGTTTTGTTTTTTATGCAAGGCCCGTGCCGTATCCGCCAGCGGCCACGGGCACAATTCCATGCGCCGGGTCTGGCCCGCCGGTAGATACCCCTTTGCCAGCCCGCCCGACGTGAGCCTGTGCGAGGTGCTATGAGTGACGATCTCGAAACCCTGAGGGAACAGACAGTTCAGGCACTCGCTGCCGCGACCGACCAGCGCGCGTGGGACGCGGTGCGCGTGGCCACGCTGGGCAAATCGGGCACGCTGACCGCACTTCTCAAGCAGCTTGGCCGCATGACACCGGATGAGCGGCGCACGCGTGGCGCCGCGCTCAACCGGCTGCGTGATGAACTTTCCCGTATGATCGATGCGCGCGGGCAGGAACTGGAAGCCGCCGCCCTGAACGCCCGCCTGGCGGCCGAGCGGGTGGACGTGACACTGCCCTGCGCCCCGGCCCCCGAGGGGCTGCTGCATCCCATTACCCGCACGATCGAGGAAATGGCCGCCATTTTCGGTTCCATGGGCTTCACCATAGCCGAAGGCCCGGATATCGAGAGCGACTGGCACAACTTCTCGGCGCTGAACACGCCCGCCCACCATCCCGCCCGCACGGACCAGGATACCTTCTACCTGCCAGCCGTGGCCGAGGGCCAGCCCGAGCGCGTGCTGCGTACCCAGACATCGGGCGTGCAGATCCGCACCATGCTGGGCCATGAACCCCCCATCCGCATCATCGCCCCCGGCCGCACCTACCGCGCGGACCATGATGCCACCCATTCCCCCATGTTCCATCAGTGCGAGGGGCTGGTGATTGATCGTGGCATCACGCTGGGCCATCTCAAGGGCTGCCTGTCGGACTTCCTGCGCGCGTTCTTCCAGATGCCGGACCTGCCGGTGCGGTTCCGGGCGTCGTATTTCCCGTTTACCGAACCCTCGATGGAAATCGATATCGGCTGGTCACGCAAAACGGGGCAGATCGGCACCGGCGGTGACTGGCTGGAAGTGCTGGGGGCGGGCATGGTCCACCCCCGCGTGCTGGCCAATTGCGGGCTGGATGCCCGGCAGTGGCAGGGCTTTGCCTTCGGCATGGGCATCGAGCGGCTGACCATGCTGCGCCACGGCATTCCCGACCTGCGCTCGTTCTATGAAAGCGATGTCCGCTGGCTGCGCCATTACGGCACCAGCCCCCTGTCTCCCGCCCTGCTGCACGAAGGTCTGTGATCGATGAAGTTCTCCCTGTCCTGGCTGCGCGAACATCTTGAGACCACGGCAACGCTGGACGAGATTACCGCTACCCTGAACACCATCGGGCTTGAGGTGGAAGGGGTGGAAAACCCGGCGGCAGCACTTGCCGCCTTCCGCACCGCACGCATCATCGAAGCCGCCCAGCACCCCAATGCCGACCGGCTGCGCGTCTGCCAGGTTGATGCGGGGGAGGGGTTCGAGCGTGTGCAGGTCGTGTGCGGTGCGCCCAATGCGCGCACCGGGCTGCATGTGATCTTTGCCCCGCCCGGCACCTTCATCCCGGCCAGCGGCATCACCATCAAGGCGGGCAAGCTGCGGGGCGAGACCAGCGGCGGCATGCTGTGCTCGCTGCGTGAACTGGGCATTGGCGAGGAAGACAGCGGCATAGCCGAACTGCCCGAAGGCACCGCGACGGGGCAGTCCTACCCGCTGTTCGCCGGGCTGGATGATCCGGTCATCGACATTGCCATCACCCCCAACCGGGGCGATGCGCTGGCCGTGCGCGGCATTGCGCGTGACCTTGCGGCGGCGGGACTGGGCACGCTCCGGCCCTGGCGGCCCGGGACGGTGGAAAGCCGGTTCGAGACGCCCATCACATGGCGTATTACCTACCCCGAAGCCTGCCCATGGGTGCTGGGGCGCGCCATAAGGGGTGTCCGGAACGGTCCCAGCCCGGACTGGCTGAAGCGCCGGCTGGAATCCATCGGCCTGCGCCCGGTCTCGGCACTGGTGGATATCACCAATTTCTTCACCTTCGACCTGGGGCGTCCGCTGCATGTGTTCGATGCGGACAGGATCATGGGTGGAGAACTGACCATCTGCCGTGGCGCGGGCGAGACCTTCACGGCGCTGGATGGCAGCGAGCATGTCATGACCCCCGATGACTGCGTGATTGCCGACGGGCGCGGTGTGCAGTCGCTGGCCGGGATCATGGGCGGGGCCGGAAGCGGTGTGAGCGATACGACAACCACCGTATTCGTGGAATGCGCGCTGTTCGACCCGGTGGCGATTGCGCTGGCGGGGCGACGGCACAACCTGCATTCCGATGCCCGCCAGCGCTTCGAGCGCGGGGTGGATCAGGCCCTGCCGCCCGCGGCACTTGAGGCCGTGACGCGTATGATCCTTGACCTGTGCGGCGGTGAGGCGGGCAGCGTGGTCTCGGCCGGGGCCGAGCCTGCGTGGCAGCGCCAGGCGCATCTGGACTTTGCCCGTCTGGAGACGATTGGCGGCCTGGTGGAAGAACCCGACCATGCCGTGCATCTGCTGCAGGGGCTGGGCTTCACGGTGCGTGAATGTGATGCCCGCCATGTGGTGGTGGACGTGCCGCCGTGGCGCAATGACATCGCAACCCCCATGCTGCTGGACCAGCAGGCCGACCTGCCGCCCGCGCGCGCCCAGACTGCGGCGGAAGGGGCCATGGCCCTTGACCCGGAAGTGGACCTGATCGAGGAAGTGCTGCGCCTGCGCGGGCTGGACAGCGTACCCGCCGTGTCGCTGCCGGTGGGCAATGCCGTGCCACTGCCCGCCTTCACGCCGCGCCAGAGCCGGATTGCCAGCCTGCGCCGCCAGCTTGCGGCGGGTGGCCTGCTGGAGACGGTGGGCTTCTCGTTCGTGGCCATGGAGCAGGCCGCCGAATTTGGCGAGACCCCGCCGGAACTGCACCTGCTCAACCCGATTGCGGCCGATCTGGACCAGATGCGCCCGACACCGCTGGTCAACCTGCTGGCGGCGGTGCGGGGCAATGTCGCGCGCGGTTATCCCGATCTGGGCCTGTTCGAGGTCGGGCCGGCCTTTGGCCCGGAGGGTCAGGTGCTGGTGGCCGCGGGCATCCGCAGTGGCCATTCGCCGCGCCTTCCGGGCCAGGCGGCACGGCCGGTGGACCTGTGGCAGGTCAAGGCCGATGCGCTGTCGGCCCTTGCCGCCGCAGGTGCGGCCATGGAGGGGTTAAGCATGACCCCCGATGCGCCCGCCTTCTACCATCCGGGCCGTTCCGGCGTGATCCGGCAGGGGCCGAAGCTGGTGCTGGGGCATTTTGGCCAGCTGCATCCGGCCCTGCTGGCCACGCGCGGCATTGACGTGCCGGTCTGCGCGTTCATGCTGTATCCCGATGCGGTGCCCGAGCCCAAGCGCAAGCGCAAAGCCCCCCCGGCACTGTCCGCCTTCCAGCCGCTCCGGCGTGATTTCGCCTTTGTGGTGGCGGCGGACGTTCCGGCGGAAAAACTGCTGCGGGCCGTCAGGGGGGCGGAACGCAACCTGATTGTCGCGGCAAACCTGTTTGACGTTTATGAAGGTGACAAGATCCCGGCGGGGCACAGGTCGCTGGGTGTGGAGATAACCCTTCAGCCGATGGACGGGACCCTGACCGATGCGGAAATCGAAGCCGTTTGTGAACGGGTGCTGGCCGCCGCGCAGAAAAGCTGCAATGCGGTCCTGCGGGGCTGAACCCGCCATGCGTGCGCCATCTTCGCGGCAGGTGCGCCATGGTTTGGGGGCGGGGCTTGCGGTCTTGCTGGGGCTGCTGGGCGCGCGGGCCCATGCCACGGAAATCACGGGGGCGGGGTCCAGCTTTGGCGCGCCGATCTATGGGGCGTGGGGGGCTGCTGTCGCGCGCGCGACCGACATCCGCCTGAATTACCAGACCATTGGCTCTGGCGCCGGGCAGAACCAGGTCAAGGCCCGCACGGTCGATTTTGGCGCGTCCGATGCCCCGATGAGTGCGGCCCAGCTGGCGCAGAACGGGCTGATCCAGTTTCCCACCGTGCTGGGGGCGATTGTCGCGGTGGTGAACCTGCCCGGTGTGGATGCGGGCCATCTGCATCTGACCGGCGAATTGCTGGCGCGGCTCTATGCCGGTGACATCACGATGTGGAACGACCCTGCCATCGTGGCCGAAAATCCCGGCATGGCCCTGCCCGCCATTCCGGTGGCCCCCGTACGCCGGGCGGATGGATCGGGCACCACGTTCGTGTTCACCTCCTACCTTGCCCGTGTCTCGCCCCGCTGGGCGAAGGAGCAGGGGAGCGGCACTTCCATCGAATGGCCGGTGGGTGAGGGCGCGCGTGGCAATGACGGGATTGCCGCCGCCGTGCGCAATACCGAGGGCAGCATAGGCTATGTGGAATATGCCTATGCCGCCGGCAACCACATGCCGATTGTCGAACTGCGCAACCGGCATGGGGATATGGTCGCGGCCGATCCGGAAAGCTTCCGCCACGCCGTGGCCACCGCGCACTGGGCACAGGACGCAACCCATGCGGGGGACGTGCTGGATGGCGATGGTGTGGGCGCATGGCCGATCATGGCCGCGACCTACGCGCTGCTGCCGCAGGATAAGGCCGATACGCCCCGGGGCCGTGCCGTGCGGGCCTTCTTTGACTGGAGCATGCAAAATGGGGGCGAGGCGGCACTTGCCCTGCATTATGTGCCGCTGCCCGATGACATCCGTGCCGCCATACGCGGCCTGCTCAGATAGGAAACGGTAAAGGTTTCCGGATGCCGCCTTTTTTGCAAGAAGGCGACGTTCCTGAAGCGTTCTGAAAAAAGCGCCACCAGAAATTTTTCATGTATTTGCGCTGCCGGGGCCGACGCGATAAGCCGGTCAGGCATGACCGGACCTTCATCTTCCCCTCCGCCCGCCGCAACGGATGCGTCCCCCTCCGGCCCGACCATATGGATCATGGCGGGCGAGGCCAGTGGCGATGTGCTGGGCAGCCGCCTCATGGCGGCCCTGCGCGCGCGCTGTCCGGGCGTGCGCTTTGCCGGTATTGGCGGTGAGCGCATGCAGGGGCAGGGGCTGCACTCGCTCTTCCCGCTGCGTGATCTTGCGGTCATGGGACTGATGGAGGTACTGCCCCGCCTGCGCCACCTGTCGCGCAGGCTGGACCAGGCGGTGGCGGATGTTACGGCGCGCCGGCCCGATCTGGTCATTACCATCGACAGTCCGGGCTTTACCCTGCGCCTGCTGCGGCGGATCGCGCCGCTGTCCATCCCGCGCCTGCATTATGTAGCCCCGCAGGTCTGGGCATGGCGCGAGCACAGGGTGCGCGAATTTCCCGGCCTGTGGGAGCGCATGCTATGCCTGCTGCCGTTTGAGCCGGAATTCTTTGCCCGCCATGGGCTGGAGGCGCGTTTTGTCGGTCACCCCGTGCTCCAGTCCGGTGCGGATGCGGGGTCGGGTGAAGCCTTCCGCGCACGGTACGGCATTGCGGCGGACGCGCCGGTGCTGGTGCTCATGCCCGGTAGCCGCCGGTCCGAAGCGCCCCGCCTGCTGCCGGTCCTTGGCCGGATGCTGGCCCTCCTGCGGCGGCGCGTACCGGGTATCGTGCCGGTGGTGCCCGTCTCGCCCGTCATTGCCGGTATCGTGCACGCGGGTGTGGCGAAATGGCCGGTCCGGCCCATTATCGTGACGGACGTGGATGACAAGCACGATGCCTTTGCCGCAGCCGATGCGGCGCTGACCAAATCGGGCACGTCCACGCTGGAACTGGCCATGGCGGGCGTGCCCATGGCGGTGACCTACCGTGTCAACCCGCTTACGGCCGCCATGGCGCGGCGGCTGATCCGGGTGCCGTATGTGGCCATGGTCAACCTGCTGTGCGGGCACAGGCTGGTGCCCGAACTGCTGCAGGAGCGCTGCACGCCCGAACTGCTGGCGGCCACCGTGGAACGCCTGCTGCGCGACCCGGCCAGCCGTGCCCTGCAGCGCGCCGGGTTCGGCCATATCCGCACGATCCTGCGCGGGCCGGGGGGGGACCCTGCCGGCGCGGCGGCGGACGAAATCATGGACCTGCTGGGGGTGGTTACTGTGCGCGCCCGTTCGGTGTAGCCCGCACGGCGGGGGAAACGGGCGTGCTCTGGTCATCGCCTGGTGTGGCGGGTGCGGATGCGCCCGGCGGCAGCGGCTCGTTTTCCGATATCAGGGCATGGAGTTCCGTGCGCAGCATGAAAATGCCCATGATGACGGTGCCCAGCACGGTAATCCCGATCCAGACCAGCTTGCCGATCTGCTCATCGCGTTCTTCCCGGCTACCGGGAGCGGGTTTGTCAGGCTTTGCCATAAAGGGCCTCCGCTGAAACCAGGGGTTGCGTGATTTCCACGATTCCTTCGGGGCGCAGGGCATTGTAGAAGCAGCTGCGCCGGCCGGTGTGGCAGGCCACGCCCTTCTGGTCCACCAGCAGCAGCACAGCATCACGGTCGCAGTCCAGCCGCGCGTCGACCAGGGTCTGCACCTGCCCCGATGTCTCGCCCTTGCGCCACAGGCCGTTGCGGCTGCGGGAATAGTAGCACACGCGGCCCGTGCGCAGGGTTTCGTCCAATGCCTCGGCGTTCATCCATGCCAGCATCAGCACCTCTCCGGTGTCATGCTGCTGGGCGATGGCGGTGATCAGGCCATCGGCGTTGAAGCGGACCCTGTCCAGCATGCTGGCGCGGACGGCCGGGTCGGGCGGTGTATAGGGCATCTGTCTTGACCTTGCATAAAAACCGGGCTGGCCCATGGGCAGGCGCCTGCCTGCCGCGTTGACGAAGGGCCGGCCGTCAGTGAAGTCCCGTGCCGGAAATCATTTCTTATCCGGCAGGGTGAACCATTGCGGCACCCTTACGTGCAGCGCGTGCCCTCCCGCCACCAGATCCGTATCATGGATATGCTCGTTACGGATCATCGCCATGCCGGCGCTATCGCGTGAGGACCGCATCTCGCCCACTGCCGTATCGCCCGACATGACCGGCGTGCCCGGCGTGGGCAGTTCCCGTCCGGCCATGACGGGCAGCAGGTGACGGCGCACCAGCCCACGATAGCGGGTGCGCGCGGTCAGTTCCTGACCCATGTAGCAGCCCTTGGTCCACGATATGCCGTTCAGCTGGTCGAAATTGGCTTCCAGCAGCAGGGTCCTGTCACTTTCGCAGTCACGCGCGCCGTCCGGCAGGCCCAGGGCCAGGCGGTGGCGGTCATAATCCACGTCATCGGCCGATGCATCGGGGGCAGGGTGGCCTAGCAGGACCCGCCATCCCGCATCCGGCAGGCGCGGGTCGGGGGCGGCAGGGTAGCCTGCGGGTGGCGTGAAGCCACTGCCCCATGCGGCATGCACGGCGTAGCCGGTCTCGCCAATCTCGACCTGCGCGCGTAGGCGGTAGCGCGACAGGCGCTGGCGCAGCATGTCGGCCTGCGCGCGGTCGCAGTCCACCAGCAGGCGCACGCCTTCGGGGTCGGCAAGGACGAAGAAATCGGCCAGCCACTTGCCCTGGGCCGACAGGAAGGCGGTCCATACGGCGTGGCCGGGGGCAACGGTGGTCATGTCATTCGACACCAGCCCCTGCAGGAAGGAGACACGGTCCGCCCCCGAAACAGCGAGCACGGCGCGATCAGGAAGATGAGCAATTCTGGCCATATGCGCAATCTGGCCATGCCCGCGCCCGCAGGCAAGGGCAAAGAGAGGTTGGCACGCAGGCAAAATCTGACTAGCACCCGTGCATGCACATCCTGTTCATCACTTCCACCCGGCTGGGGGATGCCATCCTGTCCACAGGGCTGCTGGATACGCTGCTGCACCGCTACCCGCAGGCCGATTTCACCATTGCCTGCGGGCCGGTGGCCGCCGGCCTGTTCGCGCACATGCCGCGCCGCGTGCGTACCATAGAAATGGTCAAGCGCCCGCGTGACATGCACTGGGTGGACCTGTGGCGGCAGTGCCGGGGAACCAGATGGGACCTGTGCGTGGACCTGCGCGGTTCGATCGTAAGTTACTTCCTGCGCGTGGGCAGGCGTCACATCATGCGCGGTGGCCGCAGGGAAGGGCGGCGCATCACCCATATCGGCAACCTGCTGGACCTTGATCCCGCCCCCATGCCGGTGACGTGGACCAGTGCAGGGGAACGCGCCCGCGCCGCCGCCATGCTGCCCGATGACGGGTCACGCTGGATTGCCCTTGGCCCCACGGCCAACTGGGATGGCAAGATCTGGCCGGCAGACCGTTTTGTCACGGTTTTCAACACCCTGCGCGCAGCAGACCCGGCCATGCGTCCCGTCATCCTGTACGGACCCGGCGAGGCCGAGCGTGCCCGCGCGCGGACGGTGCTGGCGCAACTGCCCGATGCGCTGGATACGGGGGGGGCGCTTTCCGTCACGCAGGTGGCGGCCCTGCTGGCGCGGTGCACGCTGTTCATTGGCAATGATTCCGGGCTCATGCACCTGGCCGCCGCCACGGGCATTCCCACCGTGGGGCTGTTCGGGCGCAGCAAGGCTTCGGAATACGCGCCCGCAGGCCCGTGGGCGCGCGTGGTCATGGCGCCCGGCCCGGTGGGCAATGCCCCGATGGAGGGGCTGGATGTGGCCAATGTCGTGACCACCGCGCGCTGTCTGCTGGCGGACCGGGAAAGAGCGAAGCGGTGAAAGACCCGAACTTTTTGCATTTCCGTCCCGCTTGTGGCTGGCGGTGGAAAACGGGCCGGTCTATGTGAACGGACTGGTCCGGGTGCACAAAGGTCATGGCCACCCCAATATGGCGGTTTGCCGTGCCGGTCCGGGCCGGATATGCTGGGGCCGACAATCACGACGCGCGGGGTGTGACGCACCGCGCAAGCGAGCAGGGAACGACAGGAACGTGGCTGACGACATCTTCACGGAAGTCGATGAGGAAATCCGTGCCGAACGCATAAGGGCACTGGCGCGGCGCTATCTTGTTGTCGCCGGTGTCGTGGTGGCGGGTATCTGTAT
This sequence comes from Komagataeibacter rhaeticus, assembly GCF_011611525.1. Lineage (NCBI taxonomy): Bacteria > Pseudomonadati > Pseudomonadota > Alphaproteobacteria > Acetobacterales > Acetobacteraceae > Komagataeibacter > Komagataeibacter rhaeticus. The sequence continues at coordinate 1,958,676 of NZ_CP050139.1, read as the reverse complement.
CGGGGCCGGGGGATGGCAGTATTCCCTCTCCCGCGCGCACAGGGCGGATGCGGCGGTCTCGGCGGCGTATTTCACCGCCATGGCCGATGCCGCGCGTGCGCCGGACGCGCCGGCTACCGGCGTAACCCCGCTGACCACAAGGCAGAAAACCGGCCTGGCGGAGCTGCAGGCGCTGGATGCGAAGGCCCGCCCCCCGCTGCGCATCCTGGCGCGGATGGAGCGTGCTGCCCTGCTGGCGGGCAGTGGCGACCTGCCCGGTGCCCTTGCGCTATGGGATGGCGTGGCGCAGGAAAAGGCGGTTGACCCGACCATTGCGGCCCTGGCCAGCCTGCTGTGGGTCCAGCACCAGATTGACAGCGGTGATCCCGCCACCCTGCGTTCCCGCCTTGCGGTGCTGGATGGCACGGGCCAGCCCTGGCGCGGCCAGGCGATCGAGGCCGAGGCCCTGCTTGACCTGCGCGCCGGGAAGGACGCCGATGCGCGCGCACGCTTCACGCGCCTGGCCATGGACATGGGCGTGGGTGACGGCGTGCGCAGCCGCGCCGAAGCCATGCTCCAGACGATGGGGGGCGACGCAGGTGGCTGACCCGACCCCCGGCACCCCCATGCCCACAGACAGGAAAACCATGAAACCAGTCCTGAGCCGCCGTCACGCGCTTCTTGGTGCGGGGGCGGCGCTGCTGCCGGCCCTGGCCGCCTGTTCCAGTGGCCCGAAGAAGAAGCCGCTGCTGATCGGCCACCGTTCCGACGTGCTGCATACCGTGGCCGGCCTGACGGTGGACCCGGACGAGACGCAGGCCGTAAGCGTGCCCGCGCCCACGGCGGTGAACGCATGGCCGCAATCGGGCATCACGCCCGACCACAGGGCGGTGGACATTGCCTGGCGTGGCAGCATGAACCATCTGTGGACGCATGATATTGGCGCAGGCAATTCGGAGCCGGAATTCCTGTTCTATGTTGCCTTGGGCGATAGCGGGCGTGGCGTGATCCAGGCGACACCGGTGGTGCAGAACGGCCGCATTTTCGTGGCGGATGCGCAGGGTGTGATCCGGGCCTATCGCTGGCCCGCCATGCACAAGCTGTGGGAATACAACCCCAAGCCGCGCAAGATGCTGTCCAGCAATCTTGGCGGTGGCCTGAGCGTGGACGGGGACACGCTTTACGTCGTGGACGGGATCGGGCAGGCGCTGGCGCTTGATGCCGCGACCGGCAAGCTGAAATGGCGCGTCAACATCCAGACACCCGGCCGTTCCGCCCCCACCATTGCCAATGGCCGCCTGTTCTTCGGCACGATCAACGAGCACCTGTACTGCCTGGATGCCGGGAACGGCAACATATTGTGGACCTATGCCGCGACCAGCGCCGATACGGTGATATACGGCCAGCCCGCCCCGGCCGTGGCCGATGGCGTGGTACTGGCGGGATTCGGGTCGGGTGACTTGGTGGCGCTGCGTGCCGAAGGTGGCGAGGTGGTCTGGGCCGATACGCTGGGCAGCACCAATGGCCAGCAGGCACTGATCGATTTTTCCTGTGTGCATGGCATGCCGGTCATTGTTGACGGCACGGCCTATGCCATAAGCACCGGCTCGGTCCTGGTCGCGATTGACATGCGTTCGGGCCGCAGGCTGTGGGAGCGCGGCATTTCGGGCCAGAACACGCCGCTGGTGAGCGGGGACTGGATATTCCTGCTGTCCATGGATGAACAGCTGGCCTGCATTGACCGGCTTTCGGGCCATGTGCGCTGGATCACGCAGTTGCGCCAGTACGAGAATTCCGACAAGCAGAAGCGGGGCATCGTATGGAACGGCCCCATCCTGGCGGGTGGCAAGCTGGTGTGCATCTCCAGCTTCAAGGACAACGGCGTGGTGATTGTCGATCCGGCCCAGGGGCACATAGAATCGCTGCACACATTGCCATCGGAAGTGACGACAGCACCGATCGTGGTCGATAATACGCTGTTGCTCATGGATAATAAGGGCTATCTTCTGGCCTATAGCTAAAAAGAAAGTTGCCGCAGTGAGTTCATCTTTTCCATCCGCGCCAGTGGATGCGCTGCCGGTTGTCGTGATCGCGGGCAGGCCGAATGTCGGCAAGTCGACCATTTTCAACCGGCTTGTCGGGCGCAGGCAGGCGCTTGTGGCCGATACGCCGGGTGTCACCCGCGACCGCAAGGAAGGCCAGGCCACGGTGCGTGGCCGCAATATCCGCATCATCGACACGGCGGGGCTGGAGGAAGCGGCACCCGATACGCTGTACGGGCGGATGCGGGCATCTTCCGAATCGGCGGTGGCGCATGCGGACCTTGTGCTGTTCTGCATTGACGCGCGCAGCGGCATTACGCCCGCTGACCAGCATTTCGCCAACTGGCTGCGCCGGCAGGGCCGCCCGGTCCTGCTGATCGCCAACAAGGCGGAGGGCAGGCAGGGGGCTGCGGCTGCGATGGAGGCATTCTCGCTCGGGCTGGGCGCGCCGCTGGCCATCTCCGCCGAGCATGGGGAAGGGGTGGCCGACCTGATGGCGGAAATCGTGGATCGCCTGCCGCCCACCGATGCGCCGCCGGTCCAGAAGAATACCCGCCGCCTGCGCCGTGAGCAGGCCGAGGCGGCGGAAGGCGAGGAAGAGGATGTCCGCCCCCCCGGCCCGCTGCGCCTGGCCATTGTGGGGCGGCCCAACGCGGGCAAGTCCACGCTGCTCAACCGCCTGCTGGGCGAGGAGCGGATGATTACCGGCCCCGAGCCGGGGCTTACGCGCGATTCCATTGCCGTCATGCTCAGTGATGACGAAGGCCCGATCCAGCTGGTCGATACGGCGGGGCTGCGTCGCAAGGCCCGTATTGACGAGACACTGGAGAAGATGTCCGTCTCTGCCTCCATTGAGGCGCTGAAGATGGCGGAAGTCGTCATTCTGGTGCTGGATGCAACATTGGGCGTGCATGAGCAGGACCTGCAGATCGCCCGCCTGATCGAGCGTGAGGGCCGGTGCTGCGTGCTGGCGCTGAACAAGTGGGATGCGGTGGAGGACCGGGCGGATACCCGCCAGGCCATCCGTGACCGGATCGAGATGTCACTGGCCCAGATGCGTGGCATTCCGGTCGTGGCGTTCTCGGCGCTGACGGGGGCGGGCATCAACAAGCTGCTGCCGACCGTGCGGCGGGCGTATGAGGTCTGGAACCGCCGCGTGGCCACCGGCGCGCTCAACCGCTGGTTCGAGATGATGATCGAGCGCCATCCGCCACCGCTGGTTGATGGACGCCGGCTCAAGCTGCGCTACATCACGCAGGCCAAGTCCCGGCCGCCCACCTTCATCGTGTTCGGCACCCGTACCGACCAGTTGCCCGAGGATTACCAGCGTTATCTGGTCAATGGCCTGCGCGAGACGTTCGACCTGCCCGGCACGCCCATCCGCTTGCTGCTGCGCGCGTCCAGCAACCCTTACGCAAAAAGCTGAGGCATAGCGGCCACCATGCACGATGCGCGCCCTGACCGGAATCGACCCGCCGCCCATGGCCCCGCCATGGGCAGGGATGATGCCGGCAGGGCGAAGGATGCAGGATGGCCATAACCCGCACCGATGCCCTGCTGATTATTGACATGCAGGTTGACTTCCTGCCCGGTGGCGCGCTGGCCGTGCCGGGGGCGGACGCGCTTGTGTCGCTGATAAACCGGCTAGGCCGGCTGCCGTTTGGCGCAGTGGTGGCAAGCCAGGACTGGCACCCGGCGGATCATGTTTCCTTTGCCACACGGGGCGGCCCGTGGCCCGTGCACTGCGTGGCGGGCAGCCGGGGGGCCGATCTTGCGCCCGGCCTTGAGCAGGATAAGATCGGTGTGCTGCTGCGCAAGGGGCTGGACCCCGCCATCGACAGCTATTCCGCCTTTGCCGATAATGCCGGGCAGCATCGTACCGGACTGGCGGCCCTGCTGAAGGAGCGGGGGATCACGCGCGTTTTCGTGGCAGGTGTCGCGCTGGATTACTGTGTGACCCATACCGCGCGCGATGCACGGCAGGCCGGGTTTGACACCATTGTGCTGCACGATGCCTGCCGTGCCGTGGCACAGGCCCCCCACGCCATACTGGCGGCACTGGACGCGGAGGGGATCGGCCATGTCGCCGGTGCGGAACTGCTGGCGCAGCATACGGCCTGAAAGACCGGAAAGAAGCTTTTGGTGAAGCTTCTTTCAGGAAGCCTCAGAAGGACACCTCTTTTTTGAAAAAAGGCAGCACCCGGAAACGTTCATTCCCTTTGCCTACCCGACAAACAGCGACAGCAGCAGCGCAAAACCCAGACCCAGCACGGCAATCAGCGTCTCGATAACCGACCATGTCTTGATGGTCTGGCCAACGGACAGGCCAAGATATTCCTTGATCTGCCAGAAGCCCGCATCATTGAGCGGCCCGAGTGCCACCGACCCGGCCCCCGTCACGATCACCATGAGTTCGGGCGATGCGCCATGCGTGCGCAGCAGGATCGGGCCCACAATGCCCGCCGCCGTGCTCATGGCCACCGTGGCAGACCCGGTGGCCACCCGCACTACCACCGCCAGCAGCCATGCCAGCACCAGCAGCGGCACATGCGCGCCCACCGCCAGGTCGGTAATGGCGGATGACACGCCACTATCCACCAGTTCCTGCCCAAAGCCGCCGCCCGCGCCCACCAGCAGCATGATCAGCGCGGTCGGGGCCAGGCAGTCATTGGTGAATTTGAGGATCGTCTCCCGGCTGAACCCGCGTGACAGGCCAAAGACTTGGAAGGACAGCAGGGTAGCCAGCGCGAGCGCGATATCGGTATTGCCAATGAAATGCAGCGCGTTGCTGAGCGGTGTACGGGGTGCGGCCACCATATCCGCAACCGATCCCACCAGCATCAGCACGACGGGGGAGAGGATGGTCAGCACCGTAATGACAAAACCCGGCATGTTCTGCGGCGGCTCGTGCTGGACGAACTGCGCTTCCAGCGCCGATGGCTGGACCGGCCCGATCCGGCCCGCGATGAAGCGTGCGTAAACCGGCCCGGCCAGGGCGGCCACCGGCGTGCCGATCACGATGCCCCACAGGATCGTCCGCCCGATATCGGCATGATAGGCCGACAGGGCAAGCAGGGTGGCCGGATGCGGCGGGATCATGGCATGGGTGACTGACAGCGCCGCCCCCATGGGCAGCGCCAGCAGCAAAAGCGGGGTATTGGTCCGCCGCGCCAGCGTGAAGGCCAGCGGTATGAGCAGCACGAACCCGACTTCAAAGAAAACCGGCAGCCCCACCAGCAGCCCGATCACCATCATGGCCCAGCTTACGCGCTTCCTGCCGGTCAGGTTGGTGATGGTCAGCGCGATCCGGTCGGCCCCGCCCGATTCCGCCAGCATCTTGCCCAGCATGGTGCCCAGCGCGATGACGGTCGCCACATGCCCCAGTACCCGTCCCGCCCCGGCCTCGAACGAGGCGATGGCCTTCTGCGGCGGCATGCCCGCCCCCAGCGCAAGCGCCAGCGACACCGCGAACAGCACGATGAACGGGTTGATCCGGAAGCGGGCGATCAGCACCACGACAGAGACAATGGCCAGCGTGGCAAGGGAGAGGGCAAACAGGGATGACATCACGGTTTCTGTAATAAATTCATAGCCCATACAGGCCGGTGGCAGTGGGAGATGTCAACGCATGAAGCTATTTTTTGCGTAATATCCGAACAAAATTACTTCATTTCCGGTCATGATATTACAAAAAAGCCCGGACCATCCCCTCTCGCCGGGTTCTACCCAACGCTGCTATCATGGCTTTTTTGCGCATGGGCAGGAGCCGCTTCGTGATCATCCACACGCATGAGACCGCCGATATCCCCACACCATCTGGCATGATGCGGATGCATGTTTTCCGCCCGGCGGTGGCGGGGCGTTTTCCCGGTATCGTACTCTTTTCCGAGATCTATCAGGTCACGGCCCCCATCCGCCGGCTGGCGGCCATGATGGCGGGGCAGGGCCATGTGGTGTGCGTGCCCGAGGTCTATCATGAATACGAACCGGCGGGCACGGTGCTGGCCTATGACAAGCCGGGCACGGACCGGGGCAATTTCCTGAAATTCGAGAAGCCGCTGGGGGGGTATGATGGCGATGCCCGCGCGGCGCTGGACTGGCTGGCGGCAAGCCCCCACTGCACCGGCGCGCTGGCCACGATGGGGGTGTGCCTGGGCGGGCATCTGGCATTCCGCGCGGCGCTGGACCCACGGGTGAAAGGGACGGTGTGCTTCTACGCCACCGATATCCATTCCCGCACGCTGGGGCAGGGCAGGCAGGATGACACGCTGGCCCGCGTGGGGGAATTGCAGGCCGAGGCGCTGATGGTCTGGGGCAGGCAGGACCCGCATGTGCCCTTTGCCGGGCGGCAGATGATCCGTGAGGCGCTGGAGACGGCGCAGTGCACTTATGAGTGGCACGAATTCAATGCCCAGCACGCCTTCCTGCGCGATGAAGGGCATCGGTTCGACGCGGCCCTGTTCCTTCAGTGCATGGACCTGACCCGTAATTTTCTGGGCCGGGTCCTGCACATCAGCGCGTAAGGAGACCCGCCAGCAGGGTGAGCGCTATGGCAAGCCCGGTTTCGCGGTTGAAGCGGAACAGGCGCAGGCAGCCTGCCGGGTCGCGTTCATCCAGCCTGCTGACCTGCCAGCCCAGCAGCGCGGCGGGCAGGGGCAGCAGGTACCAGAAGCCCGCGCCCGTACGGGCCAGCAGGCCCGCCACCCCCAGCCCGAGCAGGGTCAGTGCGTAGCACGCCCCCACGAACAGCCGCGCATGGCCTGCCATGAGGCGGGAGGTGGAGCGCACGCCAATGCGGGCGTCATCCTCCATGTCCTGAAAGCCGTAGATCGTATCGAACCCCAGCTGCCAGACAATGGTGGCCGCATACAGCGCGCACAGCGCCGCATCGACCCGGTCCGCCGCCGCCGCGTAACCCAGTGGGGCGCCAAAGCCGAAGGTGAACCCCATGACCAGCTGCGGCCACCACGTCACCCGCTTGGCCAGCGGATACAGCCCCACCAGGATCAGCGAGGACGCCCCCAGTATCTGCGACAGGGGATTGAGGTTCATCAGGATATTGAACCCGACCAGCAGCAGGGCGGCCAGGAACAGCGCCGCCTCCCGCATCGACAGCGCACCCGAGGCCAGCGGGCGGCCTGCCGTGCGGGCAACTTGGCGGTCGATGTCACGGTCCCACATGTCATTGACCACGCAGCCCGCGCCCCGCATCACCACGCTGCCGATGCCGAACAGCACGATCAGGAACAGGCGCTGGCGCACCGGCACATGGTCAGGCAGCAGGATGCCCCATATACCGGGCAGGAACAGCAGCCACGTGCCAATGGGCCGGTCCAGCCGCGCCAGCAGCGCATAGGGCCGCAGGCGGGGGGGCAGGCGGCCGATCCAGCCATCGGCCCGGATGTCCGTATGGGGTACAGGCTGGTCCATGCCGCAACTCCTTGGCGTGAATGCATGCCGCCCGCAGGGCCGCCTTTGCCGGTGACGGCGCGCCCCGTGGCTGCTAATGGCGAACAGATGGGCCGGAAGGCCCCGCCGGGTCAAGACCGGCCACGGCCATGCAAGACAGCGAAAGGTTACCACCAGGCATGAGGGACTGCCCGCGACTGTTCATCCCGCCCGACACCACCGCGCCCATGGTTGCGGGGGGCATGCTCGAACTGGAACCGGGGCAGGCCCATTACCTGGGCGCGGTGCTGCGCCAGCAGGCCGGGGGGGAAGTGGCGGTTTTCAATGCGCGTGACGGGCAGTGGCAGGGCGTGATCGACCACCTGCGCCGTGAGCGCTGCCAGATCCGGCTGGTGGAGCGGACTCGCGCGCCCGAGGCAACGGTGGGACTGGGCCTGCTGTTTGCTCCCCTCAAGCGCGATGCGACGGAAACGGTCATCCGCATGGGTACCGAACTGGGGGTGACGCGTTTCTGTCCCGTGGTGACCGAGCGTACGAACACCCACCGCCTTAACGCCGCCCGGCTGGAAAGCATTGCCCGTGAAGCCGCCGAACAGTGCGAACGGCTGGACGTACCCGGCATCGACCCGCTGGTGCCGCTGGTCAACCTGCTGGCGCAGTGGCCCGAAGGGATCAGCCTGTTCGCGGCCCTTGAGCGCAGCGCGCCCCGGCCCATGGCCGCTCCGGCACAGGCGGGGGACTGTGTCCTGATCGGGCCGGAAGGCGGCTTTTCCGCGCGCGAGCAGGACATGCTGCGCGCGCGCGCGTTCGTGCGCCCCGTCTCGCTGGGAAGCCTGGTGCTGCGGGCAGATACCGCCGCCGCCGCCGCCCTGGCTCTTGTCGGGGCTGGCCTCAAGGCCGTATGTGATGCAGGTTCGTAAATCATTCCGTTTTCATCCGGCATGCGCGCTCCGCCTGTCGCCGGCATCAATCTGAATTCTGACTGTCATGAGGATACTGCCCCCGCCATGTCGAATCCCGGCGCGCATAATTCAAACGTAATCGAATCTTTCGACCAGATGGTCGGCATACTGGCCGCGGGCGCACGCCCCCGGTCGGAATGGCGGATCGGCACGGAACATGAAAAATTCGGCTTCGTGAAGCCCGATGCCGCAGGCCCCGGGCGCAGGGCATGGTCATCGCCCCCCTATGCCCCGCGCGGGATCGAGGCGCTGCTGCGTGACCTGGCGGCCGAGCACGGTGGCACGCGGTGGGAGGAGATCATTGACCGTGGCGCCCTGATCGGCCTGAAGGGCCGGGCGGATGCAAAAGGCAGTTCCATATCGCTGGAACCGGGCGGGCAGTTCGAGCTTTCCGGCGCGCCGCTGGCCAGCCTGCACCAGACCGAGGCGGAAATGGCGCAGCATTTCAGCGCCATCCGCCCCGGCTGTGCCGAACTGGGGCTGGGCTTCGCCCCGCTGGGCTTCCACCCCACCGCCACGCGCGCCGATATTCCGTGGATGCCCAAAAGCCGCTACGCCATCATGCGCAACTACATGCCCAGGGTGGGCGCGCTGGGGCTGGACATGATGCTGCGCACCTGCACTGTGCAGGTGAACCTGGATTTCGGGTCGGAAGCGGACATGGCGCGCAAGATGCGCGTCTCCCTTGCGCTGCAGCCGGTGGCGACGGCGCTGTTCGCGTCCTCGCCGTTCTATGAGGGCAGGCCCAACGGCTTCCTGTCCAACCGCGCGCGTGTCTGGACCGATACCGACAATGCGCGCGCAGGCATGCCGCTGTTTTTCATGCGCGATGGCTTCAGCTTCGCCCGCTATGTGGACTGGCTGCTGGACGTGCCGATGTATTTCATCATGCACAACGGCGAGATGGTGGACGTGGCGGGCTGTTCCTTCCGCGCCTGGCTGGACGGGACGGACCTGCCCGGCCTGCCGGGCGTGCGCCCCACCATAGGGGATTTCGAGGACCATCTGACCACGGCCTTCCCTGATGTGCGTCTCAAGCAGTTCCTTGAAATGCGCGGCGCCGATGCGGGTTCACCCGCCATGATGCTGGCCCAGTCCGCACTCTGGACCGGAATCCTGTATGACGACGCGACGCTGCATGCCGCCGAGGCCCTGGTGCAGGAGCACGCATGGGAGGAATATGTCGCCCTGCGCGCCGCCGTTCCCCGCACCGGGCTGGAGACGCCATGGGCGGGCGGAACGTTGCGCGGGCTTGCCGCGCGCATGATCGAACTGGCGACCGATGGCCTGCGTGCCCGTGCCCTGCGTGACGGCGCCGGACATGACGAGACCCGTTACCTTGCCCCGCTGCATGAAATCGCCACAGGCGGCCCGACCCAGGCCGAAGCGTGGCTTGCCGCCTATCATGGCCGCTGGCAGGGTGATGTGACCCGTATCTTTGCCGAAGCTGCCGTATAACCAGCTGTTTTAAAGGAACAGAAATTTTTGGATGTCGTCTTTTTGCAAAAAGGCGACATTTTCCGGAGCTGTTTGAAAAAAGCTTGACCACGAACGTCCTGATAAATGCCCGAATGTTTTTTGGGCTGACTTTTCAGGCAGCGTTCAGGGACCAGCATGGGGCAGGGGTCATGGTTGCCGCCTGTCCTGCCCGCGGGAATGTGCGACAGGACATGTAATCGAGAAGCATAATCATTTTCGATGGAATACTTTACGAATACAATTGAGAATTATTTGTAGTTATACAATATTCTTGAGGTCATGAAAGAATTTATGCATAGACTGCGCAATGCGTAAATTCTCTTCCCTGTCCGATCAGGAAATACTCGCGCTCGCCATCTCCAACGAGGAGGAAGACGGCCGCATCTATTCCGATTTTGCCTATGCGCTGCGGGAAAACTACCCCGATACATCAAAAATATTCACGGACATGTCGGTGGAGGAAGATGGCCATCGCCGCGACCTGATTGACCTGTATGCACAGCGTTTCGGCCCGCATATCCCGCTTATCCGCAGGCAGGACATTGCCGATTTCATTGTGCGCAAACCGGCGTGGCAGGTACAGACGCTGGGGATAGAAGCCGTGCGCCAGCATGCCCGGCAGATGGAGATGGACGCCGCCCGCTTCTATCGCCAGGCCGCCCTGCGCACGACAGACGCCACGACCCGCAAACTGCTGGGCGACCTGGCCCATGCCGAGGACCAGCACGAACAGGCCGCCAACGCCATACAGGATAACCGCCTGCCCGCCAGCAAGCGCGAGGGGGAGGACGAGGACGCCCGCCGCCGCTTCGTGCTGCAGGTGATCCAGCCCGGGCTGGTGGGGCTTATGGACGGATCGGTTTCCACGCTGGCGCCGGTCTTCGCGGCCGCCTTTGCCACCCATCTGCCGTGGAACGCCTTCCTGGTGGGCATGGCGGCATCGGTCGGGGCCGGGATTTCCATGGGCTTTGCCGAGGCATTGTCCGATGATGGCAAGCTGTCGGGCCGTGGGGCGCCGCTGCTGCGCGGGGTGATATGCGGGCTCATGACCACGGCGGGGGGTATCGGGCATACGCTGCCGTTCCTGATCGATGATTTTACCGCCGCGATGGTGGCCGCCATGGTGGTGGTGGTGATCGAACTGTTCGTGATTTCATGGATACGGTGGCGGTATCAGGATACGCCGTTCGGCTCTGCCGTGGTGCAGATCGTGCTTGGCGGGCTGCTGGTGTTTGCCGCGGGCGTGCTGATTGGCAGTTCCTGAACCGCCTGCCTTGATATTGGCGGCATGATGGGGCACCAGTGGGGGCGGTACTGTCAGCAGGAAACGCCCCGTATCATGAGATTTCCCTCCCTTCTTGCCCTCTGTGGCCTGTCCTGCCTGCTGGCTGGTGGCATGATGCCGCCTGTGGCCCATGCGCAGGAGCAGATGGCTGTTGGCGCTTCCGATCAGGACCATGCGCTGCTGGAACAGGTGGAGCACCATCTTGATGCGATCAGCCAGCTCAAGGCCCGCTTCCGCCAGACCGCGCCGGATGGCAAGCAAAGCACCGGCACCGCCTGGATCGACCGGGCGAATCGTCGCATGCGCTTCCAGTATGATCCGCCCAGCCCGCTTCTGCTGGTGGCCAATCATGACCAGGTCGTGTTCAATGACAGCCAGCTTGACCAGACCACCACCATGCCCATGGAAAAGACGCCGCTTGGCCTGCTGCTGCGCCCGCATCTCCAGCTATCGGGGGATGTGACGGTAACCGGCCTGTCGCATGATGGCCATACGCTCAACATCACGCTTGTGCGCACCGATTCCCCCGGTGATGGCAGCATGACGCTGGTCTTCCATGACAGTCCGCTGCGGCTGCGCGGCTGGATCATTCAGGATGCCCAGCAGGAAACCACCCGTGTTGACCTGCTCGACATCACCACCAGCGGTGGTGTGCCGCCGGATTCGCTGTTCAATACCGACCTGCCCGAACACTAGGCGCCGGCTCTGGCGGCCTGTTCAGGATTCATCGCGCGCCAGTTCCAGTGCGCGGGCATAGACGGTGCGGCGCGGCAGGCTGGTAATGCCCGCCACCAGGGCCGCCGCGTCCTTGACCGACAGGGTGCGCAACGCTGTGCGGAGCTGGCTGTCCAGATCGGTGGCCGTGCTGTCATCTTCCAGCGGTGGGCCGACCACCACGGTAATCTCGCCGCGTGCCGGGTGTTCGCCGTAATGGGCGGCAAGGTCGGCCAGCGTGCCGCGCCGCACTTCCTCAAAGCGTTTGGTCAGTTCCCGCGCCACGGCGGCCGGGCGTGCAGGCCCCAGTACAGCAGCCAGCGTTGCCAGCATCTCGGCCAGCCGGTGCGGGGCTTCATGCCAGATCAGGGTGGCGGCAAGGCCCGCGCATTCGGCCGCGTGCAACCGCGCCAGTACTTCGCGCCGTGCTGCCTCACGCGGCGGCAGGAAGCCCGAGAACAGGAACGGATGCGGCGGCAGGCCCGACAGTGTCAGCGCCATGATGGCGGCATTCGGCCCCGGTACGGCACTGACCCGCGCCCCTTCGGCCACGACCGCGCGCACCAGCCGGTAACCGGGATCGGACATGAGTGGCGTGCCCGCATCCGATATCACGGCAATGCGCTGTCCCGCCGCCAGGGCGTGGAGCAGGGCGGGGATCTGGCGGTCCTCGTTATGGTCATGCAGCGGGCGGGTTTTCGTGTGGATGCCGTATTCACGCAGCAGGCGCGCGCTGGTGCGTGTGTCCTCGCACAGGATCAGGTCGCTTGCCTGTAGCGTTTCAATCGCGCGGCGGCTGATATCGGCCAGATTGCCGATGGGGGTTGCGACAAGGACCAGTTCCCCATCCTGATGCACAACCGCGGCGGCATCCGGCGCGTTCCCTGCATGACGGAGGGGCAATTCTCCGCTATGAACCGTATCATGGGAACTATCCGCCGGATATTCCGTGGCATGTTGAGACTTTGAAGGCGAGGAAGATGAGGCGTCAGACATTCGGAACCCAGATGCAAGGACAGGATGCTGATTCTGCCTCTCCACGCGCCGCATGCAAGCGCTTATTGCTGGCCGGGCTGGCGGTATCGGCATTGACCGCCTGCGCCAGCGGCGGCGGCCACCATGCGCCACATGCCGGGCGTAACGTGGGCGTGCTGCTGCCACTGAGCGGGAACAATGCGCGTCTGGGGCAGGAAATGCTGACCGCCACCCGCATGGCCATGAATACCCCGACCGCCCCGACGCTGGACGTACATGATACCGCGGCCCCGGGCAGCAGTGCCGGGGCTGCGGCCCAGGCCGCCATTGCGGCGGGTGACGGGCTGATCCTTGGCCCCCTGACTACCGATGACACCGCGCAGGCGGCAAAGGTCAGCGTACCCGCCAATATTCCCATGCTGGCCTTTACCAGTGATATTTCGGTAGCACAGCCCGGTGTATGGGCGCTGGGCATCGCGCCCGAACAGCAGGTGCGGCGCATGGTGCTGGCGGCGCACCAGCAGGGGCGGCAGCATTTCGCGGCCTTCCTGCCCAATAACCGGCTGGGGCAGGCGCTGGGGCAGGCCCTTCAGCGGGTGTGTGAGGAAAATGGCCTCCAGTCCCCGCAGGTCATGTTCCATGACAACACGCAGGAAGCCGTTACGGCCAGCCTGAAAACCCTGTCCGCCTATGACAGCCGCGCGGCCTCCGTGCCGCCGCCGGACCCGGCGGCGGCAACCGGGGCCGCTCCGGCCCCCGCCGCCCCGGCCCAGCCTGATGCGGCTGCGGTCGACCCCACCAATCCCGACGGTGCCGCCCCGGCGCAGCCCACGGCGCAGGAAGCGGCCACGCCTGCGGCTGCCGCCACGCCGGTCGCTTTTCCGCCACCGCCCTTTGATGCGCTGCTGCTGGGGGATACGGGGCTGCAACTGGGCCAGGTCATCAACGCACTGGCGCAGGCGCATGTTGACAGCACGCAGGTACAGATCATGGGGCCCGGCCTGTGGGGCGCGTTCGCCAGCAAGCTCGGTACGCTGTCGGGTGCATGGTACGCAGCGCCCGATCCGGCCAGCAGGCAGGCCTTCGTGCAGCAGTTCATGGCGCGCTACCACCACATGCCAACCCCGCTTGCAGACCTGACCTATGATTCGGCGGCACTGGTCAAGGCGCTGGACCAGGCGCGCCCGGCGGGCAGCCCCAATGGCTATTCCGTGCAGGCGCTGACGCGGCCGGACGGGTTTGGCGGGGTGGATGGTGCGTTCGGTTTTCTGGAAAATGGCCGGACACGGCGTGATCTGGCCGTGTTCCAGATATTGCCGGGTGGCGGCAGCAGGATTGTCATTCCCCCGGCGGGCAGGCTGCGCCGCAGCGCCAATTAGGCGATGGCCTGAAATAATTTACCGACAGGAAATAAAAAGACGTTCCGGGGTCGCCTTTTCAGATAAAGGCGACGCTCCCTGTAGCCAGCCCGGTAAAGCTTTACCGGACGTTTTCTTATGGCCGCGGGCATGGTCCATGCAGCCTTCGGGCGCGGGCGGGAAGCCGCGATCAATTGCGGGGGATTAACCGCCGCCGTTCAGGCGGCGACCGTGGCCCCGTTCGACAGCACCGGGCGGATTGCGTGCAGTGCTGCTTCAAACGTGCGATAGGTGGCGATGGGGCGCTCGCGGATCTGGTCGATCAGCACCCAGCCCATGCCTTCCGGACGGACCATGTAGGCGGGGTTGGCGTTTTCACGCACCCAGACCAGAACATGCTCGATATCGGCCTCGTCATACTCGTTGCGGTCCAGCACATCCGCGTCACACAGGCCCATGCAGGCACCCGCCTGCAGCCAGCGCATCAGGTATTCACGGTGGCGCGGCAGCAGGCCCTGCCGCAGGGAAACCACATTGGTGGAAGAAACGTAACCGGCCGTTTGAGGCCGCCTTATGATTGAGGATTGTGACTGGTAACTTACCGTCGTTAACGACGTCGTTATTGACGTCATTTGAGAGGTAAGAATGACCCAGGAAATCCTGATTGGCGTTGAACGCCGCCGCCGCTGGTCGGATGAACGGAAGCTGGCGATACTGGCTGAAGTTGGTGTGGATGGAGCAAGTGTATCGGATGTGGCACGTCGACATGACCTGACCCGCCAACATCTTTACCAATGGCGGACGTCATTCCGTCAAAGACTATCTTCCCCAGATCAGTCTGTGGCGTTTGTTCCTGTTGCTTCAGTGACGACACCTGCTGTGGCATCTGGCGGTGATCCTGACGAACTGGCCATAGTGCTGCGCAATGGCCGTAGTATCAGGGTGACGGGACATCCTGCCGAAGATCTTCTGGCCCGGGTCATCCGGATTGCGGAGACGGCATGATTGGCGTGGGCAACGGCGTGCGTGTCTATCTGGCCTGCGGGGTGACCGATATGCGCAAGGGCATATCGGGTCTGGCAGCACTGGCACAGGACGTGCTGCGTCAGAACCCGACATCAGGGGCGCTCTTTGCCTTTCGTGGTCGCCGTGGGGACAGGATCAAGCTTCTGATGTGGGACGGTCAGGGGTTCTGTCTTTATTACAAGGTGCTTGAGAAGGGACGTTTTCCATGGCCGTCTCCGGCAGAGGGCGTTGCACGCCTGACGACAGCACAGATGGCCATGCTGTGGGAAGGCATGGAGTGGAGACGCCCTTCCTGGTCTGCACCACCGTCTCGCGTGGCCTGATTTTTATGGCGTGAGAGTGCAGAACATTTTGAATTTTCTTAGGTTTTCTGCTATTTTTTCATAATGACGTCTGCACCTGCGGTCCTGCCTGATGATCCGGATACCCTGAGGGAAATGATTGTTTCCCTGCAGACCGAAGTGGCTCGGCTTTCTGCGTCAGCCCGTGCGTATGAAGCTCTTGTCCAGTCTCTCAAAATCCGGATCGCACGTCTTCAGAAACAGAAATTCGGGGCCAGTTCAGAAAAGATAGACCGTGAGATTGAACAACTCGAACTGCTCCTTGAAGATGTAAAAATCGCCATCGCGGCAGCCGATCCTTCTCCTGATATCAGGGAGCATGATGTCAGCGATGATGCACTCTCTCCCCCACGGCAGCGTGGCAAACCAAAGGTTTCTGACACGACACCACGGGAGCGTATTGTTCTCGACCCAGGTGAGGCCTGTCCTGCCTGTGGCGGTCCCCTGCGTCTTGTAGGCGAAGATGTCACCGAAATACTGGACTTTATTGCGGCAAAACTGAAAGTTGTCGAAACGGCACGGCTGAAGAAATCCTGCCGTCACTGCGAAACACTGGTGCAGCCTGAAGCACCGTCGCGCCCTGTCCCACGGGGGATGGCTGGCACCGGGCTTTTAGCCCATATCCTGGTCTCGAAATTCGATGACCACATTCCGCTTTATCGTCAGAATGAGATCTTTGCCCGTCAGGGTGTGGACATTCCCCGTTCAACCCTGATCGACTGGTGTGGTCAGGCCGTTGCCGTTCTGCGTCCTCTGACAGATCTGATCCGTCAGGATGTCGTAAAGGCAGACCTGCTACATGCTGATGATACACCCATCCAGGTTCTTGACCCCCGTCTGCGTCAGGCTGGCAAACCCCGGGGCGTGAAGGAAGGGCGGATCTGGAGCTATCTGCGCGATCCCCGCCCATGGGGAGGGAGTGATCCGCCCGCCGTGGCCTACTGGTTCTCTCCCGATCGCAAGGGGATCAATCCCCAGACCCATCTGGCACAGTTCCGGGGCATTCTGCAGGCTGACGCCTACGCCGGGTTCAGGGATCTGTATAAACCAGACGCAACAGGAACCGTGCACGTGCGCGAAGCGGCCTGCTGGGCTCATCTCCGCCGGGCCTTCCATGATGTCTGGAAGGGCAGTGATTCGACAATCGCAAGGGAAGCACTTGAACAGATCGGAGAGCTCTACGATATCGAGCGCCAGATCACCGGACACCCGGCCCCGTATCGTCTGGCTGTCCGACAGGAACAAAGCCGCCCCCGTGTCACAGCATTCCACGCATGGTGCGAAACACAGCTTGCCCGTATCCCTGGAAAGGGGGAACTGGCAAAAGCGATCCGTTATGCGCTCAACCGGTGGAAGGCCTTTACCCTGTTCCTCGAAGATGGTCGTGTCGCCATCGACAACAATCCTGCCGAACGCGCCATACGGCCCGTATGCGTGGGGCGAAAAAATTATCTCTTTGCCGGATCCGACACCGGGGGCGACAACATCGCTGATGCCATGACGCTTATCGAAAGCGCAAAACTCTCCCGGCTTAATCCGCACGATTACCTCGCCGACGTCCTGGCCCGTATCAACGAGCACAAGATCAACCGGCTCCACGAACTGTTGCCATGGAACTGGAAACCCGTGAATACACTGCACAGACAGGCCGCATAATCAAGGCGGCCCAGAGCGGCCGGTTACGAAGAAACCTGCTGATCCATCATGTGCATTTCGGTGGCCCCTCTGACTGTCTTGCTGTCGTGGCGTGACAACGTATGAACACGCTATTCATGCATGGCTGCTTTGCCAAACTGAATTTAGGCAAAAAAGCCGCAGAAACAGGCAGAAGGTTAATCCTGTGATAAAAAAGCAATAATTCGATATATAACTGACTATTTTTTAGGCTTCTTTACGTGCATTTGCATATTCCAGCGGCGATGAAGCCAGAGCCAGCAGCCCGGATGCTGCCGGATGATGCCTTCCATCCAGTCATTGACATGTTGTGTCAGATCCATCTGGTCCTGAATCCGGTCGCCACCATCGGGCAGGTCCAGCGGGGGGTGGACATGGATGCGCAGCCGCGCGGGGCCAAGGCGTTCCACATAACCGGGAATGACCGGGCAGCGCAGCCTTAGGGCCATGGCCGCCATGGCGCCTGCTGTCATGGCGGGCTGGCCGAAGAACCGGGCTTCCACGCCGTCATTCATCTTCTGGTCCACCAGCATGCCCAGATGTCCCCCTTTCAGGATATGCCCCAGCGCGCCGCGTGCGCCGCGCGCGCCCTTGGCAAACAGTGGCACGGGCTGGCCCATTGCCTCGTCACGCAGGTCGCACAGAATCCGGTCCACCAGCGGATTGTTGGGCGCGCGGTAGAAGGAGGAAAACGGCAGCCCGTAACGCGCCACCGCAGGCGGCAGCATTTCCCAGTTGCCGATATGGCCGGATACGAAAATGACCGGACCGCCGCGTGCCGCCTGCGCCACAAGGTGCTCTGCCCCCACCACGTCCCAGCCGGGGCCGGGGCCACCGTTGCGGGGCAGGGTGGCCAGATGCGGGAATTCCCCCGCGTTGCGGCCGATATTGTCCCACATGTCGCGTATGACCGCCCGGCGTGCGGGACCATCCAGTTCGGGCATGGCCATGCGCAGGTTGGTGTCGGCAATGCGGGAGACCGGCAGGCGTGGTCCCACCGTGCGGCACAGCCATCCCCCCAGGTTGGAGGCCCGGACCGGTCCGATTCGGCGGAACAGCGCCAGCAGCCCGCGTACGAACAGGGCTTCAAGGCGCATCTGCCGGGTGATGGGGCGGGTGGGGTCTGTCTGGGTCATCCGTCTTTCCTGTCCAGCCACAGGTCCAGTATCCGTTCGGGCATGGCGGCGTCGTTCCATGCCAGTGCCAGCCCGACGGTGTGGACCTGCCGCCGCCAGGAAGCGGGCAGGCGCACGGCGTCCTTCAGGGTGGTGACAAGGCAGGCATCCTGCCGCGTGGCCAGTGTGCGCAGGTGCTGCCAGTCCGCCGGGGTATAGGGATGGTGATCGGCAAAGCCCACGCAGCGTACGGGGGGAATGCCCGCGCGGGCCAGTCCGTCAAAGAACCGGGCGGGATGTGCGATTCCGGCAAAGGCAATGACCGGTCGCCCGCGTGGCACGTCGCTCACGTCCTGGCGCAGTGTTGCCGTAAAACAGGGCAGGCCGGGTTCCAGCCAGCGGGTCACGCCGTATTCATCCGGCCCGATCACCACAACGCCCTGTGCCCGTGCCAGCCCGGCGGGCACGGGTTCGCGCAGTGGCCCGGCAGGCAGTACGCGGCCATTGCCGAATCCCGTCCGCCCGTTCACCACCACCAGGGCGATATCGGGGCACAGGGTCGGGTTCTGCAATCCGTCATCCATGATCAGGCAGTCCGCCCCTTCGGCTATGGCCTGACGGGCGGCGCGCGCACGGTTGGCGCCCACATGGCAGGGGGCGATCCGGGCCAGCAGGAGCGGTTCATCACCCACATCGCGCGCGGTGTGCCGTGCGGGGTCCACCCGTATGCCCTGCGTCATCCGGCCGCCATAACCGCGTGACAGGAAAGCCGGCCTGCGCCCGCGTGCAATGGCGCGTTGTGCAAGGTCAAGTGCCAGTGGCGTCTTGCCCGCGCCACCCGCACCAATATTGCCGCAGCACAGGACCGGCACGGGTGCGGACCAGCCCGCGCCGCGCATCCGGTACGCCGTGGCCGCGCCATACAGCCACCCCAGCGGGGCAAGGAGGCGCGCGCGCGCCCCCGGCTGCGAGGGGGGACGCCACCAGAAGGCCGGGGCGCGCATTACCCGCCCCCCGGTGCCAGCAGGGCGTGGGCCACGCGGCGGGCGACTTCCGGATCGGGTGCGGCAAGGCGACTGGTCCTGGCCCCCAGTGCCCGGGCGCTGGCAGGCTGCTGGAGCAGCGGGATGACCCATGCCGCGATATCCTGTGCCGTATGGACCCTGCGCGCGCAATCGCCCAGCCGCGCATAGGCGGCGCGGAAATTGCCTGTCTGTGGCCCGGTTGCGATGGGGCAGCCCATATGGGCGGGCTCGGCCGGGTTATGGCCGCCGCCCGTGCAGCCGGGCAGGCTGTTGCCCAGCAGTACGGGTGCGCCAAGACCGTAGAACAGCCCGGTCTCGCCCAATGTATCGCCTATCCATACGCCATCATGAATGCTGGGCCACTGCTCCAGCGCGCGGCGGGGTGGCGCGGGGGTGGCCATGGTTGCGATTTCGGTCCCGCGATCGGGGTGGCGGGGAATGATGATGGCCAGTGCGTCCGGCACGGCCTGCCGCACCAATTCCGCCGCCGCGATCAGGGCTGGTTCTTCCCCCCGATGGGTCGAGGCCGCGATCCAGACCGGGCGGCCGGCAAGCCCGTGGCGCAATGCGGCCAGTTCTGCCGGGTTGCACGGCAGGGGGGGCGCTGCATCCTTCAGGTCGGCCACAAGATCAATCTGGGATGCGCCGCCCTGTTCCAAGCGGCCGGCATCTTCCATGCTGCGGGCCATCACCCAGCCGAAAGCGGACAGCATGCGGCGCAGCAGGCAGTGTGCCCGGCGCCACCCGGCCAGCGAGCGGTCGGACAGTCGCCCATTGACCAGTGCCAGTGCAATCTGCCGGTGCTGGCAGGCGGCAATCAGGTTGGGCCACAGTTCGCTTTCCACCAGCGCGGCCACATCAGGCCGCCAGGAATCCAGAAAGCGCGCGACCCAGTGCGGTACGTCAAGCGGGGCGAACTGGTGGATCACGCGCCCATGTCCTGCCATGTCGGCCACACGCGCCACCAGTACCTCGGCTCCCGTTACGGTACCGGTGGTCACAAGCACATGCACGGATGGGTCATTGATCAGTAGCTGGCCGATCACCGGTATGATCGCCACGTTTTCCCCCACGCTGGAAGCATGGAGCCATATCAGCCGGCCTGCGGGCCGCGACCGGCTGGCGATGCCCCGCCGCTGGGGCAGGCAGGCTGCGATTTCCCGGCCCCGGCGCGCCCGCCTGCGCAGGTTTGCACGCAGCACGGGGGCAAGCAGTGAGGCCACGCCCCACCAGCCAGCACCCAGTAGGGCCGCGCACAGGTCCCGCCCCGTTATGTGCATACGGGTCATGGCGTGGGCAGCGGTAAAACACGGTTGCGCATGATGGTGCGGTAACACGCCGCGCGCCGGGGGGAAAGCAGGCGGGCTTTCCCACCCCACCGGTCAGCCCAGGAAGCGGCGCAGCCCCAGCCCCTGCGGGCGCTCATGCAGGGTGGAAGGCTGGTAGGCGATGGTGATGATCTCGTGCGCCTGCCGCCACACGCTTATGTCTTCCGCGCGTTCGGTCTGCACGGTAGTCACGCCGCAGCGCAGCAGGAATTCGTACTGGTCGGGCAGCGGCTTGCCGGTGGCGCGGATCTCACCCTTAAAGCCCAGATGCTCACGCAGGGCGCGGGCCTGCGTAAACGCCCGCCCGTCACGGAATATGGGGAAGGTGACCGCCACCAGTTCCAGCCGGGGCAGGGCCGTGCGCAGCACCGCCACATCCACATCCGGTGCAATGGCCACACCCAGCGGGGCGTCACCCGTGCGGGCAAGCCCTTCCTCAAGCCGTTCGAGGGGAACGATCACCGCGCCTTCCGGCAGGGGTTCACCGTCCATCGCCACATGCCAGCGGTCCGGCGTGATCTGGCCGTTCTCAAGCAGGGGCATAGACGGCATCCTTGAAGCTGGCGGCGCCAAGGCGCCGGTAGGTGTCGAGAAACTGCTCATTGTCATGGCGCAGCACAAGATAGGTGTCGATCAGCCGGGCAATGGCGTCCACCGTTTCATCTTCCGGCAGGGCCGGGCCGATGATCTGGCCGATGGCCACATCCCCGCCTGCCGAACCGCCAAGGGTAAGCTGGAAGAATTCCTGCCCGCGCTTGTCCACGCCCAGAATGCCGATATGCCCCGCATGATGGTGCCCGCAGGCATTGATGCAGCCCGAGATGTTGATGTTGAGCGGCCCGATGCGCTCCTGCAGTTCGGGGTTGGCGAAGCGTGCGCTCAGTTTCTGTGCGATGGGGATGGAGCGCGCATTGGCCAGCGCGCAGTAATCCAGCCCCGGGCAGGCGATGATGTCGCCCACCAGCCCGATATTGGGCGTGGCCAGGTTCGCGGCCGCCAGCTTGCGCCACAGGTCGTGCAGCTGGTCCTTGCGCACATGGCCCAGCACCACGTTCTGCATGTGGGTCACGCGGATTTCGCCAAAGGAATGGCTGTCCGCCAGATCGGCCACCAGATCCATCTGGTCGGCGGTGATGTCGCCGGGAATGCCGCCATCGGGCTTGACCGAGATAACCGCGCAGATGAAGCCCTCGTGCCGGTGGGGATGGGTGTTGGTGCGCACCCAGCGGTCAAAGGCCGGGTCCGCTTTACGGCTGGCCGCCAGTGTCTGTTCCGCATCGGCCGGGGCGTTCAGCGGGGGAATGCCGAAGCGCGCGCGGATGCCATCCACAATGGCGGGGTCAAGCCGGTAGTCCGCGCGGTTCATCAGCGCGAATTCCGCGTCCACCTTTTCCCGGAATGCCTCGACACCAAGGGCCTGCACCAGAATCTTGATGCGCGCCTTGTACATGTTGTCGCGTCGGCCATAGGCATTGTACACGCGCACGATCGCCTCGAGATAGGCGACCAAGTCCTCTTCGGGCAGGGTGTCACGCAGCTTGACGCCAATGATCGGCGTACGGCCAAGCCCGCCGCCCACGAACACGTCAAATACCGGCCGCCCCTGCGGGCCGGGACGTGCCACCAGCCCGATATCATGGAAGCGGGCGGCCACCCGGTCATGCGGGCTGCCACTGATGGCAATCTTGAACTTGCGCGGCAGGAAGGTGAATTCGGGGTGCAGCGTGGACCACTGGCGCAGGATCTCGGCATGGATGCGCGGATCAAGCAGTTCGTCGGCAGCCGCCCCCGCAAACTCGTCGCATGTCACGTTGCGGATGCAGTTGCCGCTGGTCTGGATGGCATGCATGTCCACACCGGCAAGGTGCTCGAGGATATCGGGCGTATCTTCCAGCCGGATCCAGTTGAACTGCACGTTCTGGCGTGTGGTGAAATGCCCGTAATCGCGGTCATACGTACGTGCGATATGGGCCAGTGCGCGCATCTGGTCAGAGCCCATCATGCCATAGGGCACGGCCACGCGCAGCATGTAGGCGTGAAGCTGCAGGTACAGCCCGTTCATCAGGCGCAGCGGCTTGAACTCGTCCTCGCTCAGGTCGCCGGCCACGCGGCGGGCCACCTGCTCGCGGAACTGGGCCACGCGCTGCGACAGGAAGGTACGGTCCACCTGGTCATAGGCATATCGCCCGACCGGCAGGGTCGTGGTGTCAGTGGACATCGGATGTCTCCACGGGCGCGAAATCAGGATGGACACTCGGCCCGAACGCCCGGATGCGTTCACGGACCGTAAGGGGGGTGAGACCGGCGACGTCAGGATCAAGCTGCACGCCATAGATGCCGACAACCGTGCGGGCTTCCGGCATGGCCCTGGCCTGTTTTATGGCGTCCTCGATTTCCGCATTGTCGAACACGCGGGCATGGGTGATCAGTTCCGACCAGCCCTGTGCGGCAAGCCAGACAATCCGGCCATCAAGCAGGCGGTTGGCGGTAATGACGCTTGCGCCGGTGCTGTCCCGGCGATTGTTCCTGACATCCACTTGTAAACCGATCCCCTTCAGGCAACAGGTTTCATTTCTATCGACACTGGTAGGAAAAGGCGCACGCATTTACAAGCGCACGCCCTGCCTTAATTTCAGCCCGCACCTGTCTTCATGGCCCACCCGGTGCGGTACGGGTGGGCCGGTACGTTCAGGACTGCTGGCGCCGCGCGCTATCGTCCAGCCGGATCGCGTCACCGATATAGGTGGCAAGGCGGGCGGCCGTCTCGTCGCTTGTGGCGCCTGCCGTCTCCAGCCGCAGGGCCGGGTTGGCGGGGGCCTCATAAGGCGCGTCGATACCGGTGAAGCCTTCGATCCTGCCTGCGCGGGCGGCAGCATACAGCCCCTTGGGGTCACGCTGCTCACAGGTGGCCTGTGGCGTATCGATGAAGATTTCATGGAAACCCTCGCCCACGATCTGGCGGGCCAGCTCGCGGTCCGCCACGGTGGGGGAGATCAGCGCCACGATCACCACCTGACCGCTCTCGGCCAGGATGCGGGCCACGGCGGCGGCACGGCGCACGTTCTCGCGCCGGTCGGCATCCGAGAAGCCCAGGTCCGAGCACAGCCCCGCGCGCAGCGTGTCACCATCCAGCACCGATACGTCGATGCCACGGGCGAACAGGCGGTTTTCCGCCCCGCGCGCCAGCGTGCTCTTGCCCGCGCCCGGCAGCCCGGTCATCCAGAATACACCGCCACGATGCCCCTTGGCGCGTGCCCGGTCCCATGGCGAGACGGCGCTGCCCGTGGGGTGGATGGCATTGCGGCCGGCAACGCTCTCGGCCACGCCAATCAGCGGCGCGCCGCCCACGATCTGCTGGTTACGGTCCACCAGCACCCCGCGCCCATCCGCCGTGCCGGGCAGGAAGGGGTCGAACAGCATGGTTTCGGATACGGCCAGCGTAATCTCGGCAAAGCCTTCGGGCGGGACTTCGGCGGCGGGGTGTTCGGTCAGGTCTTCCAGCCGCACCACGGAATCAATGGCGGCAACGGTCACCTGATGCTCGGCGGTGGCAAGGCGCAGCCTGAAGCTTTCCCCCACGCGCAGCGGTTCCTGGCGCAGCCAGAACAGGCGGGTGCGGATGCGTGCGGCGCGTAGCGGCGCATGGTCGGCCGGGAACAGGAAGTCACCCCGGTCGGGGATCACGTCCGGCTCCAGTGTAACCGCAACCGACTGCCCTGCAATGGCCGCGACCTGCGGGGCGGTGTGCCAGCTTTCGATGGTGGCGATGCGCGCGCGTGCGCCATGCGTGCCGATCACTACTTCATCGCCCACGCGGATGCGCCCGCGTTCGATCCGGCCCACGACCACGCGCTTGGTATCAAAACGGTAGACATCCTGCACCGGCAGGCGCAGCGGCAGGTCGGCGCGTGAGGAAGGAGCAGGCACGGCGGCCAGCGCTTCGGTCAGCGTGGGGCCTTTGTACCACGGCATTTTGTCGGAGCGTGAGGCCATGTTGTCGCCTTCACGCGCGGAGGCGGGGACGAACACGGTCGGCTCGATTTCAAGCTGGTGCAGCAGGGTGGTGATGTCGCGCTCGGCGGCCTCGATCTTCTTCTGGTCGTAATCCAGGATATCGACCTTGTTCATCAGCACGATGACATGGCGGATCCCGATCAGGCGCAGCAGCATGGCGTGGCGGCGGGTCTGTTCCTGCGCGCCTTCATTTGCGTCCACCACCAGCACGGCGGCTTCGGCATCGGCGGCACCGGTAATCATGTTGCGCAGGAACTGGCGGTGGCCCGGCGCATCCACGATCACGAACTGGCGCTTGCCCAGGCGGAAGGGTATGCGGGTGGAATCCACCGTAACACCCTGGTCACGCTCGATCTGCAGGCTGTCGAGCAGGAAGCTCCATTCCACCGCGAGTCCGCGCTTCTTGCTGGATTCAATGATCTGGGCCACGCGCCCGTCGGGCAGGCTGTCGGTATCATACAGCAGGCGGCCGATCAGGGTGGACTTGCCATGGTCGACATGGCCCACGATCACGATGGGGGTTGCGGCTTCCTGCGGGGCAGGGGTCGGGACTGTATTCATTGTCATATAACTCCGTCCTGTCCGCTCAGAGATAACCGGCCACGCGCAGGCGTTCGAACGCGTCTTCGGATTCATGGTCCATGGCGCGCCCCGCACGTTCGGAAGTGCGCGAGGTTTCGAGTTCGGCAATCACCTCGGCCACGGTCGTGGCATTGCTTTCCACCGGGCTGGTGATGTCCTGATCCCCCAGGGAGCGGTAGCGCTTGCCGTCCCTGGCAAAATACAGGTCAACCAGCGGGATGCCCTCGCGCTCGATGTAGCGCCAGATGTCGATCTCACGCCATGCCAGCAGGGGGTGGACGCGCACATGCATGCCGGCCTCGTGCGGGGTGGCGTACTGGTCCCAGAATTCGGGGGGCTGGTTGCGCACATCCCATTTGTGGCCCGAGCCACGGGGGCTGAACACGCGTTCCTTGGCACGGGTGGCCTGTTCGTCACGGCGGATGCCCGCGATCACGCCCGCCAGCTTGTACTTGTCGATCATGGCGGCAAGCCCTGCTGTCTTGCGCGCGGCGGAACGGGCGGCGGGCGGCAGGGTGGGGTCGATTTCCTCTACCGGCGGGCAGTCGCCCAGCAGCAGGTCCAGGTTCCACTTCTTGGTATATTCATCGCGGAACTGGTACATCTCGGGGAATTTCTTGCCCGTGTCGACATGCATCACGGGAAAGGGCACGCGACCGAGGAAGGCCTTGCGCGCCAGCCAGACCATGACATTGGAATCCTTGCCCAGCGACCACAGCATCGCCAGCGGCTTCAGCTTCCGGTAGGCTTCACGCAGGATGAAGATGCTCTGCGCCTCGAGTTGGTCGAGATCGTCCATGGAATTAAGACCTTCCGTTACAGGAAAGAAAACAGGCGGCCGGTATGGCCGGTTAAGGGGAAACCCCCGCCATTCAGCTGGCGGTGGGAAGGTGAATGCCGCATTCGGTCTTGGCCTGACCGGCCCAGCGGCCCTGACGCGGGTCTTCGCCTTCCGCCACGGGCCGGGTGCACGGCGCGCACCCGATCGAAGGGTAGCCGCGCAGGGTAAGCGGGTGGCGCGGCAGGTTGCGGCGCGTGATTTCGGCATCAAGTTCGCGCGGGGTCCAGGCGATCAGCGGGTTGATCTTGATCCTGCCGCCCGCGGCCTCTTCCACCACCGGCAGCCCCTGCCGGGTTGCGGCCTGACTGCGCTTGCGCCCGGTAATCCACGCATCGAACGGGATCATGGCCTCATCCAGCGGCTCGACCTTGCGCAGCGCGCAGCAGGCATCGGGGTCGAACGCCCAGAGCTGGCCCTGAGGGTCACGTTTCTCGATCTGTTTTTCAGCCGGGTGGAGGTCACGCACGTCACGCAGGCCCAGCACGCGGGCCAGTTCCTGCCGGTATTCCAGCGTTTCGGGAAAATGCTGGCCGGTCTGCAGGAACAGGACCGGCACGTCGGGGTCAATTTCAGCGGCAAGGGCCAGCATGACCGCCGATTCCGCCCCGAAGGAGGAAACTAGGGCAATTCGCCCGCGCAGTCGCGTCAGGGCGGCCCGAAGGACCGCTGGCGCATCTTCGCCCGCCGCCTTCAGGGTCGCCATAATCTCCGCATTGATGCGCATAATGTCCTCCACGCCAGATTTTACACTAGGTCAGGGCGTTCTTTTCACGCCACACCTAACCCTCACGGAGCGTAAAATCAAGAGAAGCGCGACATTTATACATATTTTTTTGCAAAATTGTCCATCTCCCGCCCGGCCCTGTCGGTCGGGCGGGTTCCATCCCCGGTTCAGCGGCTCATCAGCACGGTAATGTCGCTGTTTTCCAGCATATGCCGCGTCACACCGCCCAGAATCATCTGACGCAGGCGGGAGTGGGAATAGGCCCCCATGACAAGCATGTCGGCGTTGAAGGCGTGGGCGGCGGCCAGCATGTCCTCGCCCACCGGGTGGGAATCACTACCAAATTCGTGAATATGCGCGGTTACACCGTGAAGCGAGAGAAAGGAGCTGACATGACGTGCCTCCGGTCCCGGCCGCTGGTAGGCGGGACTGTACAGGATGCACACCGCCTGCGCGCGGCGCAGCAGGGGAAGGGCATGGTGGATGGCCGATGCCGCCTCCGACGTGCCGTTCCAGCCAATGCAGATGCGCTTTCCCACCGTGGGCGGGGCGACGGGGGGGACGATGATCACGCCCTGCCCACTTTCAAACAACACGGCGTGCAGTGTGTCGGAGGAGGAGACATCCCCCTCCGGGTTGGGCTGGCGCAGCACGACAAGGTCCGACAGCCGCGCCTGGAAGGCCACGACACTGCGGGTATGGCCGCTATGGGCAATGAAACTGGCCGACAGGGCATGCATGCCCGCGGGCGAGAAAGGCGAATCAACCGCCACGACCGGGATCTTCTCGTGCACGATGAATGCATCGAACAGCGCGCGTACGCCGTGCAGGCGGGCGGCACTTTCCTTGAGCGCGGCGGTAATCATGTCCTGTACCATCGCACCCGACAGGCCTTCACCCACCAGGGGGCCGACTTCCTGCATGTCGGTGCCGACATGCAGTACGGCGAGATGGGCGTCAAACATGCGTGCGATGGCGCCGCCGACCTGCAGCGCGCTTTCCGCGTGACTCATTCCACCCAGGGGCAGCAATATCCTGCGCACACACATCCGGTTTCTCTCCTGATCCGCCGGCACCACGCCGTGGCGGCGCCTTTCAGGGGAGAGAACGGACCAGCCGCCCCTAAGTTCAGGAATCAGGGGTAAAGGCGTTCGCTGCTCCATGTCCCGTCCGTGCCCTCGCGGTCCCACACCACCCGGTCGTGCAGGCGGTAGGGGCGGTCCTGCCAGAACTCGAAATGCCGGGGCACCAGGCGAAATCCGCTCCAGTTGGCGGGGCGGGGAATGACCGCGTCCGGTTCGGGGTAGCGGGCTTCCAGTTCCGCCACGGCTGTCTCGAACACCGCGCGGTCGGCCAGCGGGTGCGACTGGTTCGATGCAATTGCCCCCAGGCGCGAGATGCGGCTGCGGCTGGCGAAATAGGCGTCGGCCTCGGCCGGCGTGACCGGCTCTACCGGGCCTTCGATGCGGATCTGGCGGCGGATGCTCTTCCAGTGGAACAGCAGGGCCGCCTGCGGGTTGGCCGCAAGCTCGCCGGCCTTGCGGCTGTTGAGGTTGGTGTAGAACACAAAGCCGCGCCGGTCGGCCCCCTTGAGCAGGATCATGCGCACCGACGGTCGCCCGTCCGGCGTTGCGGTGGCCAGCGCCATGGCATTGGGGTCGTTCGGTTCATGGGCGGTGGCATCCGCCATCCAGGTTTCGAAAAGGGTGAACGGGTCGGCATCAAGGGCAATGAGGGGAAGGGTCATGAAAGGGCTGTTCCGCGGTGCTGGCTGTCCCGCATTCCCGGTTCCGCGCGGGGCGGAACGGGTCATGCGGAAACATATGGAAACATAAGGTAAGTTACCGTGCGAGGAATATTAGCTACAATTACGCCATTCGGCATCTTGTCCGAAACGGCAGCTTGTGCAACCACGAGGCCGAAATTTCATCCGTCATTCACCATTAAGGATATACGAGCATGTCAGACGGCGCGCCCAAAATCTCCATCAAGGGAACATTGATGAAAGGGAAGCGGGGGCTTGTCATGGGGGTGGCGAATGACCGCTCCATCGCTTGGGGCATTGCGCGCGCCGTGGCGGAGCAGGGCGGGGAACTGGCCTTTACCTATCAGGGGGAAGCACTGGGCAAGCGCGTGCGCCCGCTGGCCGAAAGTGTCGGCTCGACGCTGGTGCTGCCGTGTGACGTGAGCGATGACGCGGCCATTGACGCGACCTTTGACGCGATCGAAAAGGAATGGGGCAAGATCGACTTCCTGGTCCATGCCATCGGCTGGGCGGACAAGCAGTTCCTGCGCGGGCGCTATGTCGATACCCCGCGTGACGCCTTTCTCAAGGCGCTGGACATCTCATGCTATTCCTTCACCGCAGTGGCCCGCCGTGCGGCCGCGATCATGAACCCCGGCGGCTCGCTGCTCACGCTTACCTACCTTGGTGCCGAGCGCGTCATGCCACATTACAACGTGATGGGCGTGGCCAAGGCGGCCCTTGAGGCTTCGGTGCGCTACATGGCGGTGGATCTGGGCAGCGAGGGCATTCGCGTCAACGGCATTTCGGCGGGGCCGGTCATGACGCTGGCGGCCAACGGGATCGGTGATTTCCGCTATATCCTGAAATGGAACCAGTACAATTCCCCGCTGGAGCGCAACGTGTCGCTTGAGGAAGTGGGCGGGGCGGGGCTGTACATGCTCTCCGACCTGTCGGGTGGCGTGACCGGTGAGATCCACCACGTTGATTCCGGCTACCATATTGTCGGTATGAAGAACCCTACCGCGCCGGACATCACGGTCGCGGGTAACTGATCGCGGGAAGCCTGCCTGTATGTCCTATAATACCTTCGGCCATCTGTTCCGTGTCACGACATGGGGGGAAAGCCACGGCCCCGCCATTGGCTGCGTGATCGATGGCTGCCCGCCTGGTCTGGCGCTTGACGTGGCGGATATCCAGCCCTGGCTGGACCGCCGCAGGCCCGGCCAGTCGAAATTCACCACCCAGCGGCAGGAGGCCGATCAGGTCGAGATCCTGTCCGGCGTGTTCGAAGGCAGGACGACAGGCACCCCCATTTCACTGCTGATCCGCAATACCGACCAGCGCTCGCGTGATTATGGTGATATCGCCACCCGTTACCGCCCCGGCCATGCCGATGTGGCCTATGACATGAAATACGGCATCCGCGATTATCGTGGCGGCGGCCGGTCTTCCGCGCGGGAGACGGCCATGCGCGTGGCCGCCGGTGCCGTGGCGCGCAAGGTGCTGGGGGCGGAGGTGCGCATTCGTGCAGCCCTGGTCCAGATCGGGCCGCATGCGGTTGACCGCGCGCACATGGACTGGGATCTGGTGAACGCCAATCCGCTGTTCTGCCCGGATGCGGGCATGCTGCCGGTGTGGGAAGACTATCTGGCGGATATCCGCAGGAACGGTTCCTCCATCGGCGCCGTGATCGAGGTGGTGGCCGAAGGCGTGCCGCCGGGGCTGGGCGCGCCGATCTATGGCAAGCTGGATTCCGACCTTGCCATGGCGTTGATGAGCATCAACGCCGTCAAGGGGGTCGAGATCGGGGAAGGGTTTGCATCCGCCTGCCTGACGGGGGAGGAAAATGCCGATCCGATGCGCATGGAAAACGGCAGGGTCCGGTTCGCTTCCAACCACGCGGGCGGCGTGCTGGGTGGTATTTCCACCGGCCAGCCGGTCATTGCGCGTTTTGCGGTCAAACCGACCAGTTCAATCCTGACGCCCGTTCCCTCCGTCACGCGCGAAGGGGAGAACGTGGATGTCATGACCAGGGGGCGTCATGACCCCTGTGTCGGTATCCGCGCCGTGCCGGTGGGTGAAGCGATGATGGCCTGCGTTCTGGCTGATCACCTGCTGCGCCACCGGGGGCAGGTGGGCAATCTGGAACCGGTGATCCTGTAACCTGACGGCTGGCAGATGCCCTTCACCGGGGTGCGGCAGGTCTGGCGCGGAACGCCTGTGCGTCCCGCGCCATCCGGCAGCTCAGCCCTTCAGCTTTGCATCCAGCGTGATGGTGGCGTTGAACAGCTTGGAAACGGGGCAGCCAGCCTTGGCCTTTTCCGCCAGTTCCCGGAACTGTTCCTCCGTCGCATTCGGGATTGCGGCTTCCAGGGTCAGCTTCGCGGCCGTGATGGCAAAGCCTTCGCCCTGTTTTTCCAGGACGATCTCGGATTTCGCGTCAAGCGACGTGGCCGTAAGCCCCGCGCCACCCAGAATGCCCGACAGCGCCATGGCAAAGCATGCGGCGTGGGCCGCCCCCAGCAGTTCCTCGGGGTTGGTGCCGGGGCTGCCCTCGAAACGGGTGTTGAAACCATAGGGCTGGTTCCGCAGTGAGCCACTCTGGGTCGAGATCTCGCCTCTGCCGTCCTTCAGTCCGCCTGACCAGTGTGCTGTCGCGTATTTGGTGATCGCCATGGGGGATCGGTCCTTTGTCCGTGATCGGGATATCGGGCGCGCGCGCCGATGGATGGCATGGCATCCGTGCGCAGGCTAACCCGATGATGGTAAAAAAGTTGCATCACGATTGCCCGGACGGCCCCGCGGGTCTTGCAATATGCGTCGGGAACGGCCATATCCCGCCACGGCCCCATGTGGGGGCCAATTCACACGTGAAGCCAAAACCTCTGGTGTCCTGCAAAGGGCGTGCTTCACGGAGGATAAACCAGACACAAGGATTTAGCCGACATGGCGATGCCTGAATTCACGATGCGCCAGCTGCTTGAGGCCGGTGTTCACTTCGGTCACCACACCCGCCGCTGGAACCCGCGCATGGCGCCGTACCTGTTCGGTGTGCGCAACCAGGTCCACATCATCGACCTGCAGCAGACCGTTCCCATGCTGGACCGCGCGCTCAAGGCGATCCGTGACACCGTGGCCGGTGGCGGCCGCGTGCTGTTCGTGGGCACCAAGCGCGCCGCAGCCGACCAGATTGCCGAAGCCGCCAAGCGCTGCGGCCAGTATTACGTCAACCACCGCTGGCTGGGCGGCATGCTGACGAACTGGAAGACCATCACCGGTTCGATCAAGCGCCTGCGCAGCATTGACGAAATGCTGGAAAACGGCACCCAGGGCCTGACCAAGAAGGAAGTCCTGGACATCACCCGCGACCGTGAGAAGCTGGAGCGTTCGCTCGGCGGCATCAAGGAAATGGGCGGCCTGCCGGACATCCTGTTCGTGATCGACACGAACAAGGAAAAGCTGGCGGTCGAGGAGGCCAACAAGCTGGGTATCCCGGTTGTGGCCGTGCTGGACAGCAACTCCGACCCGCGTGGCGTGACCTTCCCGATCCCGGGCAACGACGACGCCATCCGCGCCATCGCGCTGTATTGCGAACTCGTGTCTTCCGCCGTGCTGGATGGCATCTCCGCCGAGCTGGGTGCGTCGGGCGAGGATTTCGGCGCGTCCGAGGAACTGCCGGTTGACCCGGCGGTGGAAACGGCCGTGACCGAAGCCGCAGCGAGCGCCGAATAAGAAAACCGGCACCAGCGCGGCATGATGGCCGCAAGGTGCAACTGAACGGGCAGGCGCACGCTCCGCAGACAGTGCGGGGCGTGCGCCTGTCGTAAGGAGTATCAGGATAATGGCGGAAATTACTGCAGCACTCGTAAAGGAACTTCGTGAGAAGACCGGCGCGGGCATGATGGACTGCAAGAAGGCCCTCAAGGAAGCCGAAGGCGACATCGAAGGCGCGATCGACTGGCTGCGCAAGAAGGGCCTTTCGGCCGCGGCCAAGAAGTCCGGCCGTGTCACGGCGGAAGGTCTGGTGGGTGTTGCCCAGACGGACCTGAAGGCCGCCATGGTCGAGATCAATGCCGAGACCGACTTCGTGGCGCGTAACGAGCATTTCCAGAACTTCGTCTCGGAAGTGGCGCATGCCGCCCTGAGCGTTGGCGACGATCTGGAAAAGCTGAAGGCCGCCGTGCTGAAAAGCGGCCGCACCGTTGCCGATGAACTGACCCACCTGATCGCCACCATTGGCGAGAACATGTCCATCCGCCGCGCCCGCGTGCTGAGCGTGCCGTCTGGCGTGGTCGCGACCTACGTGCATGGCGCGGTCAGCCCCGGGCTTGGCAAGATTGGCGTTCTGGCCGCCGTCGAGGCCCCTTCCGCCAGCGAGGCGCTGGAAGACCTGGGCCGCCGCATCGGCATGCATGTCGCCGCCACCCGTCCGGCGGCGCTGGATGTGGACAGCGTTGACCCGCAGGCGCTGGAGCGTGAGCGCGCGGTGCTGGTGGAGCAGGCCAAGGCGTCGGGCAAGCCCGATGCGATCATCGAGAAGATGGTCGATGGCCGTATCCGCAAGTTCTACGAGGAAGTGGTGCTGCTGGAGCAGATCTGGGTGCATGATGGCGAGAGCCGCGTGCGCAAGATCGTGGAGAAGGCGGGTGCGAAGCTGACCGGTTTCGATCGCTTCCAGCTTGGTGAAGGCATCGAGAAGGAAGAAAACGACTTTGCCGCTGAAGTGGCAAAGGCCGCAGGTCAGTAAAAACTTGCCGGTTTCCGGTTCCTTACGTGCAAGGGCGGGTGTCTCCTGATGGAATGGGAGGCACCCGCCCTTGTGCTTTCGGCCACCCCCTATGGGGAAGGCAGCGCCATCGTGCATGTGCTGACCGGCGAGTACGGCCTGTATCATGGTCTGGCCCGTGGCGGCTCCGCCAGCCGGGGCCGGGCGACATGGCAGACCGGCAACCTGGTGCGTGCGCGCTGGACCGCGCGCCTGCCCGAGCAGTTGGGCAGCATTACCGCCGAGACGGTCCATGCCTCGGCCGCGCGCCTCCTTGATTATCCGCTGCCGCTGGCCATGCTGGCCTCACTGTGCGCGCTGGCCGATGACTGCCTGCCCGAGCGTGAGCCGCATCCGGCCATATTCCAGGGACTGACCAGCCTGCTGGCGCGCATCAGCCTTGACCCGCAATGGGCGGAGACCGAAGCCATGCCCGAGATCGTGCGGTGGGAGCTTATGCTGCTGTCGGATCTGGGGTTCGGGCTGGACCTGGGCGGCTGTGCCCTTGGTGGCAGCCGTGAGGATCTGCGCTGGGTCTCGCCCCGCACCGGGCGGGCGGTATCGGATGAAAAGGCGGGGGCGTGGCGCGACCGCCTGCTGCCACTGCCCGGTTTCATCCTGCATCCGCAGCAGGTTGCTACGCCACGGGACTGGCATGACGGGCTGCGGCTTTCAGGCCATTTCCTGCGGCGCGACGCCTTTGGCCAGCGCCACCGCCCGGTGCCCGAGGCCCGGGGCAGGCTTGCGGACATGATCGCCCGCAGGGCCGACATTCCCGCTGATGGTGAGCGGGAAGAAGACCCGGCCAACCCGCCGGGCTGACAGAACCATTGGACAAACCCCAAAGTTTCGCTATCTGTTCACCTGCGGGAGGAAGATCGCATGCCTGTGGATACAACAGCCGGCCATATTGAAGATACCAAGCTGGCCGATGCGCTGAGCGAGCGCTATCTGGCCTATGCCATGTCAACCATCATGTCGCGCTCGCTGCCTGATGTGCGCGACGGGCTGAAGCCGGTGCACCGGCGCATGGTCTATGCCATGCAGCAGCTCAAGCTGGACCCCACCGCAGGGTTCAAGAAATGCGCCCGCGTGGTGGGTGACGTAATCGGTAAATACCACCCGCATGGTGATGCCTCGGTCTATGAGGCGCTGGTGCGGCTGGCCCAGGATTTTGCCGTGCGCTACCCGCTGGTGGAAGGCCAGGGCAATTTCGGTTCCATCGATGGTGATAACGCCGCCGCCATGCGGTACACCGAATCCCGCCTGACAGCGGTGGCCAAGGCCCTGCTGGAAGGGATTGACGAGGACAGCGTCGATTTCCGTCCCACCTATGATGGGGAGGAACATGAGCCCGTTGTCCTGCCGGCGGCTTTTCCCAACCTGCTGGCCAATGGGGCGGCGGGTATTGCCGTGGGCATGGCGACATCGATCCCGCCCCACAACGTGGGTGAAATCTGCGCGGCCGCGCTGGCCCTGATCCGCAAGCCCGCCACCACCACGGCGGAACTGCTGGCCCATATGCCCGGTCCCGATTTTCCTACCGGCGGCAGCATTGTCGAGGACCGGGATGCCATACTCCGTGCTTACGAGACGGGGCGTGGTTCCTTCCGCATCCGCTCGAAATGGGATGTGGAGCAGGGACGTTTCGGCACATGGCAGATCGTGGTGACCGAAATCCCGTATCAGGTGCAGAAATCCCGCCTGATCGAGCAGGTAGCGGATCTTATGGAGCAGAAGAAGCTCCCGCTGCTGGCCGATATCCGTGATGAAAGCACGACCGACATAAGGCTGGTGCTGGAGCCGAAATCCCGTGGCATCGAGCCTGCGGTGCTGATGGAAACACTGTTCCGCGCGACCCAGCTTGAAAGCCGCTTCGGACTGAACATGAACGTGCTGGGGGCCGACCAGGTGCCCGGCGTGCGGAGCCTGAAGGAGGTACTGCAGGCATGGCTGGACCATCGCCATGACGTGCTGCTGCGGCGCAGCGCCAACCGCCTGCAGGCGGTTGACCGGCGGCTGGAAATCCTGAACGGCTTCCTTGCGGTCTACCTCAATCTGGATGAGGTGATCCGCATCGTGCGCGAGGAAGATGATGCGAAATCGGCCCTGATCGCGGCGTTTGATCTGACCGAACTGCAGGCGGATTCGGTGCTCAACATGCGCCTGCGCAGCCTGCGGCGGCTGGAGGAAATGGAGATCCGCAACGAGCACGCTAGGCTTAGTGCCGAGAAACAGGCGCTGCACGACCTGCTGGAGAACGAAGGCCAGCGGTGGAAGCATATCGCGGGCGAGATCAAGGATATCCAGAAGACCTTTGGCGGCGGCACATTGGGCAAGCGGCGGAGCCTGCTGGCCGATGCCCCCGTTGAAATCGATGTGGAAGCCGCCCTGCCGGTCGAACGCGACCCGCTTACGGTCATCCTGTCACAGAAGGGCTGGATCCGTACCGTGCGCGGCCATGGGCAGGACCCGCAGGCGCTCAAATTCAAGGAAGGGGACGATCTTGGCATGGCGGTCGAATGCCACAGCAATGACCGGCTGTGCGTGTTCGCAACCGACGGGCGTGCCTTTACCCTGCGGGTGGCCGACCTGCCGCGCGGGCGCGGTGATGGCCAGCCGCTGCGGCTGCTGATCGACCTGTCCAATGATGAGGACATCATCACCATGTTCCCGCTGGATGACGCGCGCAGGCGGCTGCTCGCGTCCAGCACGGGGCGCGGCATGATCGTGGCGGAATCGGCCATGACGGCGGAAAAACGCACCGGCAGGCAGGTGCTCAACCTGAAGGACCGGGAAAGTGCCCTGATCTGCGTCCCGGCGGAAGGGGATCATGTGCTGGTGCTGGGCCAGAACCGGCGCATGCTGGTCTTCCCGCTGGACCAGTTGCCTGAAATGGCGCGCGGCCTTGGTGTCATCTTGCAGAAATACAAGGATGGCGGCCTGAAGGATGCGGTGGTGTTCACGGCCGATGCGGGTGTGGCGTGGCCCGATCCCGCGCGCGTGCGCGCCTTTGCCGATCTGAAGGATTATGTAGGCAAGCGCGCGGAAATGGGCAAACCCGCGCCCGCATGGGCCACCCGCAGGCCGCGTGGCTGAATACTGACAAAAAGGAACAGAAATTGCCGGGGCGCGTGCCCCTTTTCAAAAAAGGCGGCACCCGGAAATTTTTATTGTTTTTTGTCAATAAGTTATTTTCAAGCGGTTTCTAATACAGCCTGTTATGCCGGGCGGAACATTCCGTCCGGCAGGAAGGCGCTTTCATGCGCCTGCTGGCTGGCGTAGTCAGCCAGGTCCAGATCGTGCCATACGCCGCGCGTCATGATCTGGGCCGGGCGGAAGCGGGCCTTGTAGGCCATCTTGCGGCTCTCGCTTATCCAGTAGCCAAGATACAGGTAGGGCAGGTCGAGCATGCGGGCATGGTCAATCAGGTGAAGCACCGCGAAGGTGCCCAGTGATCTGTGCTGCTGGCCGGGATCATAGAAATCATAAACGGCGGATAGCCCGTCATCCAACTGGTCCACCAGCGCCACGCAGGCCAGCGTGCCTTCCGTGTCACGGAATTCGATCATGAAGGTCTCGACCGTGGTATCCTCGATCATCGCCCGATAGTCGGGAAAGGTCATGGAGGCCATGTCCCCCCCCACATGCCGGATGGACTGGTAGGCGCTGAACAGGGTGTACTGCTCCGGCGTTGCGCGCGGGGGGACGCGGGTTGCACGCAGTCCGGCATTGCGGCGCCTTATGCGCAGCTGCGTACGGCTGGGGGCAAAGCGCGCCACCGGCACGCGTATGGGCGTGCATGCCGTGCAGCTTGCGCAGACCGGGGCATAGGCAATGGTGTGGCTGCGGCGGAAGCCCGCGCGTGACAGGCGGTTATGGAAGGCGACCGCCTCCGTCCCGCCAATTTCGGTCACGACCTTGCGCTCCATGCGCCCCGGCAGGTAGGGGCAGGGCATGGGGGCCGTGGTGTAGAACAGCTGCGGATGCCGTGGCGATGTATAGGTCATGCGCTCTCACCAGCCGGAAAACAGGAACAGGCAGTCCGGCCAACAGGAAAAATGGACTGCCGCTGTCCTATACGGTTATCATATTCTTCTGGTTGCAGGCATCAACTATCCGGTCACGGGCCTATGCTTTCACGCAGGGGGGCTAGCCCCGGAGCAGACGGGCGGCATCCAGCGCGAAATAGGTCAGCACGCCATTCGCCCCCGCGCGGCGGAAGGACATCAGGCT
The DNA here is from genome assembly GCF_011611525.1 of Komagataeibacter rhaeticus. Lineage (NCBI taxonomy): Bacteria > Pseudomonadati > Pseudomonadota > Alphaproteobacteria > Acetobacterales > Acetobacteraceae > Komagataeibacter > Komagataeibacter rhaeticus. The sequence goes on along the minus strand of NZ_CP050139.1, from coordinate 1,921,055 downwards.
TTCCAGGATCACGCGGTCACGGTCCAGCCAGCCATTCTGGATCGCGGCCATGAGCATCGCGTATTCGCCCGAGACCTGATAGGCGAAGGTCGGCACGGCGAATTCCTGCCGTACGCGCTGGATTACATCCAGATACGGCATGCCGGGCTTGACCATCACCATGTCGGCGCCTTCCAGCAGGTCCTGGCCGACTTCTCGCAGGGCCTCGTCGCTGTTGGCGGGGTCCATCTGGTAGGTTTTCTTGTCGCCCGTCAGCAGCCCGCCCGAACCCAGCGCATCGCGGAACGGGCCGTAGAAGGCGCTGGCGTATTTCGCGGCGTAGGACATGATGCGGGTATTGACCAGCCCGCCTGCGTCCAGTGCGGTGCGGATGGCGCCAATGCGCCCGTCCATCATGTCCGACGGGGCAATGATGTCGATTCCGGCGGCCGCCTGGTTGACCGCCTGGGTTGTCAGGATTCTGACGGACGGATCATTGACCACGTAACCGCCTTCGATCAGGCCGTCATGGCCGTGGCTGGTATAGGGGTCCAGCGCCACGTCGCCCACAAGGCCGATTTCGGGAAATTCCTGCTTGAGCAGCCGGGCGGCACGGCACATCAGGTTATCGGGGTTGGTGGCTTCCGTCCCGGCTTCGTCACGCAGTTCGGTGGGGGTGATGGGGAACAGGGCAATGGCGGGGATATCCAGCTTCGCCGCCGGTTCCACATGGGCCGCAAGCCGGTCGAGGCTGACACGCTGCACGCCGGGCATGGACGCGACATCGGTGATCGAGCCGCTCCCCTCCGTCACGAAAATCGGCCAGATCAGGTTATCGGTCGAAAGCGTGTTTTCGGTTACCAGCCGCCGTGTGAACCGGTCGTGCCGGTTGCGCCGCAGCCTTACTTGGGGAAACTGACCGATACTCATCCAATCCAACTCCATTCAGGGAAGGGATGACTATGATCGCGCAGCCACCCCGCGCCAAATTATGATCCGGTAATCCTGCCGCCATCAGGGCGTGTGCCGCATGGCAGGCATGTCCTTGCCCCGTGTCGTCGCCAGCCGGCTGTGACGCATGCCGTATGTCCCGTACACCACCATGCCGATGGCAAGCCAGCCCACCAGCCGCAGCCAGGTCAGCCCGTCCAGCGAGACCATCATGACCAGGCAGCTTGCAATGCCGGCCAGCGGAATCACGGCCCCGCCGGGCACGCGGAATACCCGTGGCCGGTCGGGTTCACGCCTGCGCAGCACGATAACCCCCACGCATACGATGACAAAGGCCAGCAGGGTGCCGATCGATGTCATGTGCGCCAGCTGCTCGATGGGCAGGAAGGCGGCAAGCCCGCCCGTCACCACCATGAAGAACAGGTGGCAGCCCACGGGTGTGCCCCATCCGGCATGGGTGCGGCCGAACAGGGGCGGCAGCAGCCCGTCACGCGCCATGGCGAAGAACACCCGGCTCTGCCCCAGCAGCATGACCAGTATGACCGACAGGAAGCCGCATATGATGCCCAGCTTGACCGCAGCCTTCAGCCAGCCGAACGGTGTCTGGTCAATGGCGGTGGCAACGGGGGCGGCGTCGCCTGCCATGGCATGGTAATTGACCAGGCCCGTCAGCACGAAGGAAAACGCGATATAGACCGCCGTGCAGATGGCCAGGCTGGCCATGAGGCCGATGGGCATGTCCCGCCCGGGATTGCGGGTTTCCTGTGCCACGGTGGAGATCGCGTCAAACCCCAGATAGGCAAAGAACACGGTACCCGCCGCGCGCAGGATGCCCGAAAGCCCGTATTCCCCGAACGTACCCGTGTTGGGTGGGATGAAGGGGGTGTAGTTCGCCATTTTTATGTAGGGCAGGCCAAAGCCGATGACGGCGGCGATGACCGTAAGCTTGATGATGACGACAAGCATGTTCATCCGTGCCGAACCCGCGATGCCGCGCATGAGCAGCACCGATATCGCCACGATGATGAACACGGCCGGCAGGTTGGCAATGCCGTGCACGGGCTGGCCATCGGCCATGCCCACCACCTCGAAGGGCGAGGCCATGAGCCGGGGGGCAAGGTGAATGCCCCACCCATCCAGCAGGGAGCGCATGTAGCGCGCCCAGCTGACCGATACGGCCGATGCGCCCACGGTGTATTCCAGCACCAGGTCCCACCCGATCACCCAGCCAGCCAGTTCCCCCAGTGCGGCATAGGCATAGACATAGGCGCTGCCCGCCGCCGGGATCATGCCCGCCAGTTCGCCATAGCACAGCCCGGCAAAGGCGCAGGCCACCGCCGCCAGCGCGAAGGATATGACGACCGCGGGCCCCGCGTTGCTGCCCGCGGCAATGCCGGTCAGCGAAAACAGGCCCGCCCCGATCGTGCCCCCCACGCCCAGGGCGATCAGGCTACCCAGGCCCAGCACGCGTTTCAGCCCCGCACTGTCCGCCGGGGGGGCTACGGGTAGCCTGCGCAGCAGCGCCTGCGCCAGACCGGACTTCAGGCGTGTGTTCATGGCATGTCCTGGCGGGCGGCCCGGGTGGGGGTGGGAAATGCTACAACAGTCAAATCAGCCCGTCTCCATCATTTTGGCGTTGTCTAACCGCCATGATATGGCGCACATAGCAGGCCTGTTCCCCTATGTGTCATATCCGTCTCCTACCCGGAAATGACAGCCGATCCAATGAATGGAGAAACATGACGGTGCCGGATCCTATCAGCCAGACTGAACTCAAGCAGTTTTTCCGCGCCCCTCTGGCCGAAGTCGACCCCGATGTGGCCGCCATTATCGATGCGGAAAAGGTCCGCCAGCGCGACGGTATCGAACTGATCGCCAGCGAGAACATGGTGTCCGCCGCCGTTATGGCCGCCCAGGGCAGCGTGCTGACCAACAAATACGCCGAAGGCTATCCCGGTCGCCGTTATTATGGTGGCTGCGTGGAAGTGGACAAGGTCGAGACCCTGGCCATCGAACGCGTGAAGCAGATGTTTGGCGCCGAATTCGCCAATGTGCAGCCCCATTCGGGCGCCAATGCCAACCAGGCCGCCTTCATGGCCATGGTGAAGCCGGGCGATACCGTGATGGGCATGAGCCTGGCCGCCGGTGGCCACCTGACCCATGGCGCCGCCCCCAACTATTCCGGCAAGTGGTTCAACGCGGTGCAGTACGGCGTGCGCGCGCAGGACGGACTGCTTGACTATGAGGAAATGGAGCGCCTGGCCCGCGCCGAGAAGCCGAAGCTGATCGTGGCCGGTGGCTCCGCCTATCCGCGCATCATCGATTTCGCGCGCTTCCGCGCCATTGCCGATGAGGTCGGTGCCTACCTGATGGTGGACATGGCGCATTTTGCCGGACTGGTGGCGGCCGGGCTGTACCCGTCGCCGGTGCCGCATGCGCATGTCGTGACCTCCACCACCCACAAGACCCTGCGCGGGCCGCGTGGCGGGCTGATCCTGACCAATGACGCGGATCTGGCCAAGAAGATCAACTCCGCCGTGTTCCCCGGCCTGCAGGGTGGTCCGCTCATGCATGTCATCGCCGCCAAGGCCGTGGCATTTGGCGAGGCGCTGCGCCCCGATTTCCGCACCTATCAGGAAGCGGTGGCGAATAATGCCCGCGTGCTGGCCGAAACACTGGTCAAGAGCGGCTTTGACATCGTAACCGGCGGCACCGACTGCCACCTGCTGCTGGTGGACCTGCGCCCCAAGGGTGTGACGGGCCGTGCGGCCGAGCGCGCGCTGGAACGCGCGGGCATCACCGCCAACAAGAACGCCATTCCCTTTGATCCCGAAAAGCCTGCCGTGACCTCGGGCATCCGTCTGGGCAGCCCGGCGGCGACGGCGCGTGGCTTTGGTGAGGCGGAGTTCCATGAAGTGGGGCTGATGATTGACGAGGTGCTGACCGCCCTGGCCAAAAGCGAGGGGCAGGAAGGCTGTGCAAGGACGGAGCAGGCCGTGCACGCGCGCGTCAAGGCGCTGTGCGCGCGCTTCCCCATCTATGCCTGAAAGACGGCTTTAAAATAACGCTTTGACAAAAAAGACAAAAGTTTCCGGGTGCCGCCTTTTTTCAAAAAGGCGGCATTCTTTTTTGTAACGCGCGGGCGCGCCGTGGTCAGGATGCCGGGCCGTTACCATTCATGCCGGCATCCACGCGGGCCAGGCGCACGGCGGTATGGCCGCGTGCCGGGCGCAGGTTGGGCATGACCAGCATGCAGTGCGGGTAAGGGGTGCGGATGTCGTCCCCCCCGTCATGCGCTACCACCGTTCCGGCATGGGGCAGGATTTCCCCCCCATGGAAGGGGCGGACAAAACGGAACATGCCGGTCCGTGCGGTCACGACATGGGTCACCACCCTGTCATGCCGGGGCAAGGGGCCTTCATCTCCCCCCGGCAGGCCGCAGCATGGGCCGATTACGGACAGTACGGCCTGCATGGCCCGGTCCACCGTCGCCTGCTGCCAGTGCTGTCCCGCTTCCAGCAGGCAGGCCGCTGCCTTTCCCCCGGTAAAGCGGGGATGGTCGATCAGCCTGCACCCACCCCTGTGCCCCCGGTCGGCCACGCATATATCCACCCCGCGAATGCGCCGCGCCATGCGCCGCCCGGCGGTCGAGATGCCCGACAGCAGCAGCGGGTCGCCCGGCCACAGCATGGAATGCAGGTCCAGCAGCCTGTCCGCCGTCAGGATGATTGGCAGCAGTTCACGCGCGCGATCGAGTTCATGCGACGTGTGGCTGCTTTCCAGCATGTCGGGCGACCAGACGCGGTTCATGTCCTCGTCCACGCAGCGTGCCCGGACCGGCGCTTCGGGGTCGAACAGGGCCATGGCCGCGGGGTTGGCAAAAACCAGCGACAGGCGTCCCGCGCGGGGGCGGACGCGGGCACGCAGCAGGCGGTCAAGCACGATGGCGCCGGAAAACTCGTTGCCGTGGATCAGGCTGACACACACCACGTGCGGCCCCGGCCTGCGCCCTTCGTAATGCATGACACCCGGTATGCCGCAGTTCCCCCCAAGCCAGGGTGACAGGTCGGGCGGGGTGATCCCGACCGTCCATCGGGGCAGGCGGGAAGGCGGAGGGGGCAGGCGGTCAAGAAACGGGGTGGGCCGCGCAACGCGCACCGGCAGCGGCGTATCCTCCGGCCCGTATGTCATGTCATGTGCGCCCCGGCGTGGGGCATGCCGCGTCTGTCATGCCGGGGGCATGGGGGTGCAGGGCGTGGCGCGTGATCATGCGATGCAGTTTAGCCAGCCTTCACCCGACGGCAAGGCCACCTGCGGCGATGGCGCATGACAAATCCATGAACCGTGTCCCAGCGGCATCTATTCCGGCAGGCTGGCAATGCGGATGCGCTGTCCCGTCAGGCGCTCGATCTCGCGCAGCGCCTGACGTTCCTCCGGCGCGCACAGCGCCACGGCAACCCCCCTGCGCCCCGCGCGCGCGGTGCGGCCAATGCGGTGCACATAGGATTCGGGCTGGGGGGGAATGTCGTGGTTGATCACCAGGGCCACATCGTCAATATCGATTCCGCGCGCCATGACATCGGTGGCCACCAGCACGCCTACGCGGCCCTGCCGGAAGTCGCGCAGCATGCGCTCGCGCCTTGCCTGTGAATGGTCGCCATGGATGGCAATGGCGGGAACCAGCGCCGATATGGCACGCGCCACGCCATCGGCTTCCTGCCGGGTGCGCACGAACACCATCACGCGCTGCGTGCCGTATTGCCGCAGGCAGGCAAGCGTGGCCTGTGTCTTGTGCCGCATGGGCACGAAAATGGCGTATTGCGCGATGCGGGGTGCCGGCGCGTCTTCCACCGCCATGCTGACGCGCGTGGGGCGGTGCAGCAGGCGGGCGGCCAGTTCGGCCATGGCGGGTGGCAGGGTGGCGGAAAACAGCAGGGTCTGGTGCCGTGGTGGCAGGGCGGCGGCAAGGGCCAGCATTTCCTCGGCAAAGCCGGGGTCGAGCATGCGGTCCGCCTCATCAAGCACAAAGATACCGACGGCCGACAGATCCAGTTCCCCCCCGTGTACAAGATCGGTCACCCGTCCGGGCGTGCCCACCACGATGGCGGTCCCGTCCGCCAGTGTCCTGGCCTGTGCCACGCGCGCGGTGCCCCCGGTGGCCTGCATCACCCGCAATCCGCCACCGCGCGCGAGCCCCCGCAGCACGCCCGCGATCTGCCCCGCCAGTTCCCGCGTGGGGGCAAGGACAAGGCAGCGGACACGGCTGTTATCGGTCTCCCGCGCCATGAGCATGGACACGATGGGGGCGGCGAAGGCCACGGTCTTGCCACTGCCCGTGCCCGCGCGTGCCTCCACATCCCGTCCGGCCATGACGGGGGGGATGACCGCGCCCTGAATGGCGGAAGGCGCCTGCAGCCCCATCCGTGCCAGGGCGGCCACCACGCGGCCATCCAGCCCCATGCCGGAAAATGTCGGTTCTGTCTCGTTCATTGCTGTCCCTTAGCGCGGCTGGGCGCCGGACAAAAGGGGCCGGGCATTGACGCGCTCCGTCTCATCCCGCCACATGGCGCGATGACAGCAGTACCGCATCTTGCATCCGTTATCGCGGCAGACCTGGCCGGCATGCGTTCGCAGACATTCGGGCTGGCGCAGCGTGCAGGCCTGGAGCCACGCCTGCATGCGCTGGTGCCACGTGGCGTGTGGCGGCATGTACCGGCGGCGTGGTGGCCCGCCCCCCTGCGCGCCGTGCAGCCGCTGGGGCTGGCGGCGGATGACCTGGCGCATCCCGTCATCAGCATTGGCGGCAGTGGCGGTGCGGTGGGCGCTGCGCTGCGCAGGCAGGGCGCGCGGGTGATCCAGGTGCAGAACCCCCGCCTGCCGCCCGACCGCTTTGACCTGGTCATCGCCAACCGGCACGACAGGATTGCGGGGCCGAACGTGGTCCTGACCCGCACGGCGCTGCATGGCGTGACCCCGGAACGGCTGGCGCAGGCATGTGTGGAATGGGCGCCACGCCTTGCCCATCTGCCACGCCCGCTGGTTGCGGTGCTGGTGGGGGGGGGCAACGGGCGCTTCCGGCTGGGCAGGGCGGAGGGGGCGTCGCTGGCGGCGGGGCTTGCCGCCATGATGCGGCGCGACCATGTGGGGATTGCCCTGACCCCCTCACGCCGCACCGCGCCGGAGGTCTGCCTTGAACTGCGCCACGCGCTGGCGGGGCCGGATGCGTGGATCTGGGACCAGTCCGGCCCCAACCCCTATCTGGGGCTGCTGGCCTGCGCGGATGCCATTGTAGTGACGATGGACAGTGTCTCCATGATTTCGGAGGCCGTGGCAACCACGGCCCCGGTCATGGTGGCGGCCCTGCCGGGGCGCTCGCGCCGGATCGGGCACTTCCTGCAGGAACTGATGCAGGCGGGGCGTATCCGCCCCTTTGCCGGGCGGCTGGAAACATGGCCTGCCAGCCCGCTTGATGATACGGTGATGGCGGCCGAGGCGGTGCGTCATTACCTTGGCCTGCGGTTGCCTGAATAATAATCCTCCCGCTTGCGTCCAGAGTGGAATAAGAACAGGTCCATGCTCGGCATTCGTACTTTTGACCCGCATTCGGGTGGCAATATCGCCTACAAGGCCCTTACACACCCGCTGGCCGCGGAAAGGCTGGACGTGCTGGCACGCCAGCTTGCCAGTGCGGGCCCCGTGGCGCTGTATGACCCGCACGGCTTGGCCGGCACGCTGCTGGCCCTGCTGCCCCGCCCGATTACCGTGGCCGGGATCTACACACATGATTCGCTAAAGGTGGGGCAGGACCGCGCGGGCCATGCGCTGCGGCCGGTCGTGGACCTGCGCCAGACGACGGCGCGCGCGATATGGGCGCTTGATTTCAGTCAGGCGGCCATGTGCGCCCGTCTGTCCACCTCGCTGCCACCGGGCGTCGTGCTGCACACGCTGGAGCCGGTGCGCCTGCCCGTTGCCATGCTTTCGGTCGCGCATGTCTATCTGGACCGGCTGAATTTTGCCACCAACCTTGCCTTTTTCCGTGACGACGCCGAATTCTCCACCCGTCTGGTCACCGCCAATTACTGGGCACGCTATGGCGCGCGCGGCGTCAGGCTGTGGCTGCGGCTGTTCGATGGCGACGGGCAGGTACTCCATACATGGGAGCAGGACGTGCCGGGGGCAGGGCAGGCCATTGTCATTGACAGTGCCGAGATTCGCCAGCGCTTCAGTCTGCCGGCGTTTACCGGCCAGCTCTTCATCCATGCGCAGGGCATTGCGGGGCATGACGTGGTCAAATACGCGCTGGAGACGCGGGGCCGCAACGCGAATGTCAGCCTGTCCGTCACGCATGACGCCAATGCCTGGCCCGCCAGCCGTTACGCCAACCTGCCCGCCCCGGCGGCGGGGGAGGACGTGGTGCTGTGGGTCCAGAACAGCCACGCGCTGCCCATACCGGCGGGCAGCATGCACCTCAACCGCATGGGGCAGGACGCGCTGGTGCCCATTGACCGCGAACTGGCTCCTTACCAGACCATGGCCGTGCACATGGGCGATGTCCTGCCCGGACTGGCCTGGCCCGAGCAGATCGAATTCCGTGCCGGAGGGTACGTGGTGCGCCCGCGCTACGAGGTGACGCGGGGGGGGCGCACCCGCATCGCACATCTGAACGTGCAGCGCGCCGACCTGAAGCCTGACCCGCATATTGAAAAACTGGACCCGCGTTTTTTCGGGCGTGGCTACCTGCTGCCGTTCCCGGTGCCGGACCCGGCACGTTACCGCACGCTGCTGCTGCCCGCCCCCATGGCGGAAAGCCTGTCCACCCTGCCGGTCAGGGTGGACTGTTTTGATGCGGAGGGCAGGGGCACCGGGTCGCATTTTCCGGGCTGCCTCGCGCGTGATCATGCCACGATGGTGGATGTGGGCGCCCTTGCGCGGCAGGCCGGGCATGCGGAACTGCTTTATGACTTCCGCGAGGGGGGCACCGCCGATGGCTGGCTGCATGCCCTGATCCGTTATGAGGACCGGGAGAGCGGCCATGTGGCCGAAAGCAGTTTTGGCTCGCACATCTTCAACACCGTCATGACCTATCGGGGGGAGCCGCAGTCCTATGCCGGCTCCCCCCCCGGGCTGAGCACGCGGCTGTTCCTGACGGCGGCATGCGAGGAACCATACAGCTTCTGCTGGCTGATCTATCCCGCCTCGGGCATATGGCATGCGGTGTCGGACACGTCGCTGCACCTGCATGCCGCCAGTGGCGAGGTGATCGCGTGCGAGAAGATCGCCATTCCCATGTCCGGCTCCCGCCTGGTGCGGCCCGACCATATTTTTGGCGCGCAGGCCCTGCGCCGTGCGGGTGTGGGGGGGTATGTGATCATACGCGACACCACATGCCGCCTGTTTGGCTATCACGGGCGGCATGATGATGGGGCTGGCCGTTTTTCGCTCGATCACATGTTCGGTTTCTGATCCCCCTGCAAGACAGGCACCGGATGCCCATATGAAAGCTCATCCATGATGGGAAAGCTTCGGCGTGCGATCCGTGCGCGCCGGATCTGAAACGGCGCCACGGGGAAGGGGCAGAAGCCTAGAATGATTGTACAGGACACCAATTTCTTCTGTGACATGCCCGAGGACATGCAATACCTGCGTGATCGTAACCCGCCGCAGAATTTTCTTGAACAGAACATGATCTTCATCCTGCCCGAGCGCCTGCGCAGGTTTCATCGCAACCTGTTCCATGTCCGCCGCACGGATTCGGATGCCACGGTCTATGCGCCGCTGTTCCGTGTGCGCTGCATCAGCGCGCGCGACCCGCTGCCGGAGGGGTATGACGGGCCGTTCGATGTCTTTCCGTTCTATACAAACCCCACCCGCAGGCGGCGGCGGACGCTGGATTACTATGTGCTGTTCCTGTTTCGGGACAAACTGTCTTACGTGAAGTGCCGCGATGCCATTGCACGGGTGCCGTAGGGCGCATTTGAAAACTGATCACTGATAAAAACGGGAATTTCCTGGATGTTGCCTGTTTTTAAAAAGACGGCCTTCTTCAGGAGCTTTTTGGAAAAGGACCCACCAGAAACGTCCTTATGTTTCAAAGGTGGTCTTTTGGGCGCCAGAAGTGCTGGACAGCACGGCGCAGGCACTACGGCACCACACAAAAATATCTGATTTTCAGGGGGGGAGAGACCGGATGGTGGGTGCGACAGGGATTGAACCTGTGACCCCCGCCGTGTGAAGGCGATGCTCTACCGCTGAGCTACGCACCCATCCGCTTCGGTGGGGTCTTATTAATCCAGCAGCGGCAGGGGCGCAAGGGGGAAAAACAGGCCCATCATGCTATTTTCTGCCCGGGCGGCGGATACGGTAGATCAGGGCCTCGGCAATATGGGCGCGCTCCACATCCGGGCTTGCCGCAAGGTCGGCTATGGTGCGGCTGACGCGCAGCAGGCGGGTAAAGCCACGGGCGGAAAGCGGAATTTTCTCGGCGGCCTGAACCGCGAAATCACGCGCGGCCACGGTAATGCGGAAATCATCGATCGGGGCTTCGGCATTGCGGGCGTCACCCTGTCGCGCGCGCTGGCGCAGCACGGCTTCCATCACGCGGGCGGCCACGATGGCGCTGGATTCACCGCCACGGGGTGCGGCAATGCGGGCAAGGGGCATGGGTTCGACATGCACGGCCATGTCCAATCGGTCCAGCAGCGGGCCGGACAGACGGGCCTGATAGTCCTCGCCACAGCGCGGGGCCTTGCGGCATTCCTGTGCCGCATCGCCCAGATAGCCGCATTTGCACGGGTTCATGGCGGCGACAAGCTGGAAGCGGGCAGGGTAGGTGACATGGGCCGCGGCCCGGGCAATGGAGATGGACCCCGTTTCCATCGGCTGGCGCAGGATTTCCAGCGCGGAACGGGCAAATTCCGGCAGTTCATCCAGAAACAGCACGCCACGGTGGGCCAGGCTGACCTCACCGGGGCGGGCACGGGCGCCGCCACCGCTCAACGAAGCCGGGCTTGCGGAATGATGCGGGTCGCGAAAGGGCGGGCGGCAGACGGGCTGTCCGTCCTTCAGCAGCCCGCCAATGCTGTGGATACGGCTGATTTCCAGCATTTCCGCCGTGGTCAGGTCGGGCAGGATACCGGGTAGACGGGCGGCCAGCATGGATTTGCCCGCACCCGGCGGCCCGACCATAAGCAGCGAATGACGGCCGGCGGCCGCGATTTCCAGCGCGCGGCGGCCGGTTTCCATGCCGCGTATGTCCGCAAGGTCGGGCAGGGCGGTCAGGTCCGTATCCGGCCGTGCGGGAAGTTCCACCGGTTCGATCACCTGCTGGCCGCGGAAATGGTTGAGCAGTTCGGGCAGGGAGCGGATGGCCAGGATATCCATCGCGTCACTGGCCCAGCGTGCTTCTACGCCCTGGGCTGCGGGGCAGATCAGCCCCAGCGACAGGCCACATGCCGCCATGGCGGCCGGCAGCACGCCACAGACCGGGTTGACGCCGCCATCAAGCGAAAGCTCGCCCAGTGCTGCATGGCGCTGCGCCATGTCGCCCGGCAGCAGCCCCATGACCACCAGTAGCGCAAGGGCTATGGGCAGGTCGAAATGCGAGCCTTCCTTCATCAGGTTGGCTGGCACCAGATTCACCACGATGCGCTTGGCAGGCAGCGCAAGCCCCATGGCGGAGAGCGTCGCCCGTACGCGTTCGCGCGATTCATTGACGGCCTTGTCAGGCAGCCCGACGATCAGGAAGGATGGCAGGCCCACGGAAAGCTGGACCTCGACCTTGACCGGAACGGCCTCGATACCGGAAAAAGCAAAACCGCAGATGGATGCGAGCGCCGTGTCAGTCATGATGGTGATGATGCCGGATATGGACGGGATTGACCATTGGAGAACATGACGGACCAGGCCGGATTACGGGCATGGCCACCCGTCCACGGCATTTTGTTGGCATAATACTTCTTATAAAACTTATGGCGGTGCGGGGAAGAGGGCCTGATGATCCGTTCATCCGGCTGCCCTTCGCACCGCTGGCCCATTCTTTTGTGCAGGTTTGTGCACTATGCCTGTCCCATATGGGACAGGCGGCCTCTGGCACAGGCTGTGGCCGCAATGCCACAGCACGGCGCAACACCCGGTGGCCGCGCCGTGCTTACAGCTTATCCTTAAACGTCATGCACCATGTCCAGATCGGCAAAGCGTGTGAACTCGCCTTCAAAGAACAGGTGCACCGTCCCTGTCGGGCCATGACGCTGCTTTTCCAGGATCAGTTCGGCGCGGTTATGGGCCAGATCCATCTTGCGCTGCCATTCCTCCATCGCGGTCTGGTACTTGTCCTGTGAATCGTAGGAGGTTTCCTTGGGCTGGCGCTGCTGGAGGTAATACTGGTCACGATAGACGAACATCACCGCATCGGCGTCCTGCTCGATCGACCCGGATTCACGCAGGTCCGACAGCATGGGGCGCTTGTCCTCCCGGCTCTCCACCTGGCGCGACAGCTGTGAGAGTGCGATGACCGGCACCGACAGTTCCTTGGCCAGCGCCTTGAGCCCCTGTGTGATCATGGAGATTTCCAGCACGCGGTTTTCCGCCCTGCTCCCCACCGATGGCCGCATGAGCTGCAGGTAATCGACCACCACCAGGCTGAGTCCCTTGGTGCGCGCCAGCCGGCGGCAGCGCGTGCGCATGGCGGACAGCGTGATGGCGGGCGTGTCGTCAATATGCAGCGGCAGCTGGGCCAGTTCGCGGCTGACCTGCACGAAGCGGTCGAATTCCTTCTGCCCCAGGTCGCCACGGCGGATCTTCTCGCCTGACACGCTGGCCTGTTCGGACAGGATACGGGTTGCCAGCTGTTCGGCCGACATTTCAAGCGAGAAGATGGCGACCGACCCCTTGGGCCTGGCATCGGGCGGGGCATCGCGCGCTTCTTCCATGATGGCACGCGCGGCGGAAAAGGCGATCTTGGTGGCCAGCGCCGTCTTGCCCATGGCCGGACGCCCCGCCAGGATCAGCAGGTCGGAGGGATGGAGGCCGCCGGTTTTCTTGTCCAGGTCACGCAGGCCGGTGGTCAGGCCCACCACGTCACCGCTGCGGCTGAAGGCCTGCTGGGCAATGTCCAGCGCCTCGGTCAGTGCGCGGTCGAATGACATGAAGCCGCCATCCTGCCCCTTTTCGGTGGCAAGGCGGAACAGGGCTTCCTCGCTGGCGGCGATCTGGTCGGGGCCATCCAGGTCCGGGCGGGCGCCAAAGGCGTTGTTGACCACGTCCTGACCGATATCGATCAGCTGGCGGCGGATCCACGCATCATGGATCACCCGGCCATAATCGGCCGCATTGATGATGCCGACCATGGAGGTCAGCAGCTTGGCCAGATAGGCCGGGCCGCCCACGGAATCCAGCACGCCCGTATTTTCGAATTCGGCGCGCAGGGTGACGGGGTCGGCCAGTTGCCCCGCCTCGATCCGGCGCGAGATGGCGTCATAGATGCGGCCATTGACCTCCTCGGCAAAATGCGCGCCGGTCAGGAAGTCCGAAACCCGGTCATAGGCCCGGTTATTGGTCAGCAACGCGCCCAGTAGTGCCTGTTCGGCCTGCACGTTGGCCGGGGGCAGGCGTTGCGAGACGCCAAGAAGCGAGTCCTTTTGCCGGGACTCTGCGGAGGAGGGATTCTGGATCGTATTCACGCAGCCCTTCTACCCGATCTTCCATTGCCACCGGAAGGGCGATGATGGGTCATGCCCCCCCCGCCGGGCGGGGCCAGTCCCGCACCAGCCGTTCCGCACGGTGGATGACGGCACGCGCCATTGTCTCCACCCTTTCGCGGGCGTAGCGGTGAAGGATGTCGGCGCGGGCCTGCCGGCCGATGCGCGCGCACAGTTCGGGGCGGGTGTAGAGATGGAGGATCCGCTCGGCCAGGGCTTCCGGCGTGGGGGGAGCCAGCAGGAAACCGTTCTGCCCGTCGCGGATGACATCGGGAATGGCGCCTACCGGCGTTGCGATGACCGGCAGCCCGGCCAGCATGGCTTCATGCACGGCAATGCACAGCCCCTCGAAGCGGGAGGGCTGGACATAGACATGCAGCCTGCGGCAGAAGGCCAGCGGGTCGGGCTGGAAGCCCTCGAAACTTACGTTTTCCCCGCCCTGCCCGGCCGCCAGCGCCCTGAGGGCGTCCATCTGCGAACCGCTGCCGCATAGTGAAAAATGGATGCGTGCCCCCGGCATCCGCGCGCGGATGACCGCCATGGCGCGAATGGGCAGTTCCATGTTCTTTTCCGGTTCCAGCCGCCCCAGCGCACCGACATGGAAGACCGTGTTCCCGTCCTCTCCCCGCCATGGCGTGGCGGGAATGGCCGTGGCATCCGCCTCGAACAGGGGCCATGTGCAGATACGCCGTGGCGGGATGCCAAGCTGCCTGTGGGTGACGCGGGCCACGAAATCGGAATCGGCAATCCAGAACGCGCTCATGTTGCGCGTGCGGCGCAGCAGGAAGCGGTTGGCGGGCTTGAGATAGGCACTGTGCTGCCAGCTGGCCACCGGGATGCCCAGTGTCCTGCCGATCAGCTGGCCGAACAGCGTGGCGCGGGTAAGCGATGTCCACAGCATGTCGGGCCGGTTGGCGCGGACATAGGCCATGACCTGCCGCAGCGAGGCAAAGTGCCGCGGGTCACGGTCATCCACGATGTGGTAATCGATGCCCGCTTCCTCCAGCCATGCAATCGCGTTGCCCGCCTTGCGCGCCAGCGCCACCACCCGCACGCTGTGGCCGCAGGCCCGCATGAGCCCGATCACGGCGGGCAGCGGCCGTTCCGCCCCGCCGCCATTGAGGCTGTTAATGAGATAGAGGATACGCATTCACTACCAACAGCAGGTCCGGCCCGGAACCGGCCCTGCGCCCTGATTTTTCGAACCGGCGCACCGGATATGCAACGGTGGGATGGGTTAATAGGCCAGTTTTGTCCATTGGAAAACACACGGGCCATGCCGCGCGCGCCGCAACCGTGACGGGGGGCTGCCGTTTGGCGCACGCAGGGGGGTGCTGCATCCGTGCGGGTTGTCTCATCGTGCGTTTCTTATTAGGCGTCGACAATACTTTCCATGGAAAATGGTAATGACCATACTCAATACAGCGTCCCTGCCCCATCTGCCGCCCGCGATCGTGGTGCCCGCCTATGATCGTGGCAGGGTCACGCCCGGTATCGCGCATATCAGCGTGGGCAACTTCCACCGTGCCCACCAGGCGGTCTACATGGACCGTGTGCTGGCCCGCCCCGGGCAGTCCGGCTGGGGGATACTGGGCATCGGTCTCATGGAAAACCCGCATGAGGCGGCCAAGGCCCAGGACATGGCGGCGCAGGACTGCCTGTATTCCCTGACCGAATGCGCGCCTGACGCGCCCAACGTGGTCCGGGTGATCGGCTCCATCACGCAGTACATGTACGCCCCGGCCGACCGTGCCGCCACCATCGCGCGCCTGGCCGACCCGGCGATCCGCATCGTCAGCATGACCGTGACGGAAGGCGGATATTACGTGGATGAGAACGGGGTCTTCCCCATCGATCATCCCGTGATTGCCGAGGACCTGAAGCGCGATGTGCCCCATACCGTGTTCGGCCTGCTGACCGAGGCCCTGCGCCAGCGGCGCGAGAGCGGTGCCGGTCCCTTCACCATCCTTTCATGCGACAACCTGCCGCAGAACGGCCATGTGGCCCGCACTGCCTTCCTGGGCTGGGCGCGTGCGAAGGATGCGGGGCTTGCGCAGTGGATCGAGGCGAACGTCACCTTCCCCTGCACCATGGTCGACCGCATCACCCCTGCCGTCCATGCCGAGGACGTCCGCCGCCTGGATGCCGAAAGCGGGCTGGATGACCGCATTCCCGTGTTCTGCGAGGATTTCATCCAGTGGGTGGTGGAAGACCGTTTCTGTGCCGGACGCCCGGAACTGGAGGCGGTGGGCGTGCAGTTTACCGACAATGTCCAGCCTTATGAGGAGGTGAAGCTGCACATGCTCAATGCCTCCCATTCCCTGCTGGGGCTGTCGGGCGTGCTGTCGGGCTACCGGGTGGTCAGCGAGATCATGGCGGACCTGAACGAGGTCACGCTGGTCGAGCAGTATCTGGGTTATGATGCGGAACCCCTGCTCAGCGCGCCGCCGGGCATGGCGCTGAGCGAATATGGCCGCCGCCTGCTGCACCGCTTCCGCAACCGTGCCATAAGCGACCAGCTGCTGCGCATCGCGTCCGACAGTACGTCCAAGCTGCCCATGTTCATCAGGAGCACCGCAATGGGCGTGATCGCGCATCACCGGCCCGTGGCGCGCATCGCGTTTGTCGTGGCCTGTTATGCCGAATACCTGCGCGGGCATGATGACAGGGGTGAAACCTATGTCATCGTGGAGCCGCACCTGACGGAGGAGGACCGCATCCTGGCCGCGTCTTCCCGGCTGGAGGACGCGCTGGGCATGAGCGCCCTGGCCGGATGGGGCCTGGCGGAGCATCCCGCTTTCGTGCAGGCCTATGTTGCCCTGCGCCAGTCCATCCGCGCGCACGGCACGCGGGCCACGCTGGCAACGGTTATATCCGCCGGGAAATAGATCATTCCGCTCCTGGCGCACGAACCCGAAGGGCTTTCCACACGTTTTATTCATAAGTTTGGCCTTGACCTGGCTCCTGCACCTCATGCTTTTCATGGGAGAATGTTCGTGCTGCTGCATCACGGTAATCAGGAAAACTTATGAATACCCCCTTACGTTCGGCTCCCCTTCTCGCTGCGGCCATAGGTGTCTGCGCCCTGGCGGGTCTCTACCTGCTGGGTGGCGGCTTATGGCTCTGCGCCATTGGCGGCTCCTTCTATTATGTGGTGGCAGGTGCCCTGCTGCTGGTGACGGCGTTCCTGCTGTTCCGGCGGCAGGCCGTGGCGCTCACGGTCTATGCGGCCCTGCTGCTGGGCACCATGGCGTGGGCCGTCAATGAAGCGGGGCTGGATTTCTGGGCGCTGGCGCCACGTGGGGACATTCTGGTGCCCATCGGCATCGTGCTGCTGCTGCCGTGGGTGACACGGCACCTGCAGCCCGCAACCCCTGGTGCCCGACTTCCCCTGCTGGGCGCGATCGGGGCGGCGGTGGTGGTGATTGGCGCGGCCCTGATGGGCGACCCGCAGGATATTGCGGGCAGCCTGCCCCCCGTGGCGCAGAACGCGCCGGAACCCGGTGATGCCCACCAGATGCCCGACGAGGACTGGCAGGCCTATGGCCGCACCCAGTTCGGGGACCGTTTCTCCCCCCTCAGGCAGATCAATACCGGCAATGTCAGCAGGCTGAAGGTGGCCTGGACCTTCCGCACCGGTGACATGCGCGGCCCGAATGACCCGGGCGAGATTACCGATGAGGTCACGCCCATCAAGGTGCGCGACACGCTCTATCTCTGCACCCCGCACCAGATCCTGTTCGCGCTGGATGCAAGGACGGGCAAGCAGCGGTGGAAGTTCGACCCCCAGTTGCAGTACAATCCCACCTTCCAGCACCTGACCTGCCGTGGCGTGTCCTATCATGAGGACAGGGTGGAAGCGCAGGCTGATGGCGCCCCTGCCCCGGCCCCTGCCGAATGCGCGCGCCGTATTTTCCTGCCGACCAATGATGGCCAGCTTTTCGCGCTGGATGCCGAAAGCGGGGCGCGCTGCGCCTCCTTTGGCAATAATGGCGTGGTGGACCTGCGTGATGGCATGCCGGTCAGGACGCTGGGTTTCTACGAACCCACATCCCCGCCAGTGGTGACCGATACGACCGTGATCGTGTCCGGCGCGGTGACGGACAATTATTCCACGCATGAACCCTCGGGCGTGACGCGCGGGTTCGACGTGCATACCGGCGCGCTGCGGTGGGCGTTCGACCCCGGCAACCCCGATCCGAACGAGATGCCGTCCGAACACCATACCTTCGTGCCCAACTCCCCCAATTCATGGATCACGTCGTCCTATGATGCGAAGCTGGACCTGATCTACATTCCCATGGGCGTGCAGACGCCCGATATCTGGGGTGGCAACCGCGGGGCCGATGCCGAGCGCTATGCCAGTGCCATCGTGGCGCTGAACGCCACCACCGGCAGGCTGGTCTGGAGCTACCAGACCGTGCACCATGACCTGTGGGACATGGACATTCCCGCCCAGCCCAGCCTGGTCGATATCCGCAACGAACACGGTGAGGTCATTCCCACCCTGTATGCCCCGGCCAAGACCGGCAATATCTTCGTGCTGGACCGCCGTAACGGCCAGCTCGTGGTCCCCGCCCCTGAACAGCCGGTGCCGCAGGGCGCCGCCCCAGGCGATCACCTTTCGCCCACGCAGCCGTTCTCCAGGCTTACGTTCCGTCCCAGCCAGAAGCTGACGGATGCCGACATGTGGGGCGGCACGATGTTTGACCAGCTGGTCTGCCGCATCATGTTCCACCGCCTGCGCTACGAAGGCACGTTCACGCCGCCTTCACTGCAGGGTACGCTGGTCTTCCCCGGCAATCTGGGCATGTTTGAATGGGGTGGCCTGGCCGTTGATCCCGAACGCCAGATCGCCATAGCCAACCCCATTGCCATTCCGTTCGTATCGAAGCTGATCCCGCGCGGGCCGAACAACCCGGCAACGCCGGACAGGTCCCTGCCCTCGGGTAGTGAAAGTGGCGTGCAGCCGCAGTTTGGCGTGCCGTACGGCGTGGACCTGCATCCCTTCCTGTCGCCCCTTGGCCTGCCGTGCAAGCAGCCGGCATGGGGCTACATGTCGGGCATCGACCTGCGCACCAACAAGATCGTGTGGAAGCACCGCAACGGCACGATCCGTGACAGCGCCCCCCTGCCGCTGCCCATCTGGATGGGCGTGCCCAGCCTGGGTGGGCCGCTGACCACCGCGGGCGGGGTTGCGTTCCTGACCTCCACGCTGGACTACTACATCCGTGCCTATGACGTGACGACCGGCCGCGTGCTGTGGCAGGACCGCCTGCCTGCCGGTGGCCAGTCCACCCCCATGACCTATGCGGTGGATGGCAGGCAGTACATCGTGACCGCCGATGGCGGCCATGGCTCCTTTGGCACCAAGCTGGGCGATTACATCGTCGCCTACACCCTGGCTGACCAGAACTGAACCGGACGACCGGGGAAGGATTTTTCCTTCCCCGGATTGACATTCCCCATTTTGGTCTATATCCATTCAGATATAGATAGTGATCTGACAGGCCCCCACAGCCCGGTTATCCAGGGTTTTGTGGTGGTTATGCTTATTTAGTCCATAACTAAATAAGTCTTATCATCGCTTTGACCTTACGCGCGCCCGGACCGCTTGATTAGGAAACGGTAATACAAAAGTTTCCGCCGTGGCGCCGATGTTCCCGCACATCCGGCAGTTCCGGTGCTTCGGGGGTGGCGCAACGCTGCGCCATCTCATGTGTTTCGCGCCATACCGGCACTGGAACCGGGCGGATGATACGGGGTGATATGATGACTTTCACAACCGCGAGAACATCGTGATTAAACGTATTGCAGCAGCGATTGTGGGGATCGGTGTCGCCGGCGGCGTCGGGTTCCTGGCTTATGCGTGGTATCCGGCCATTGCGCCGGTTGCACCGCCTCCTCCTTCCTCCTTCACGGCCGCGCAGATCGAGCGTGGGCGCGTGCTGGCCGCCGGTGGCTACTGTGCGGAATGCCATACCCGCACCGACGGCGTGCGCGGCGTGGAACTGGCGGGCGATTACAAGATGGATACGCCCTTTGGCGCCATCTTCTCCTCCAACATCACGCCCGACCCGGAAACGGGCATCGGGCGCTGGTCGGAAGCCGCCTTCCACCGCGCCATGCGCAAGGGCATCTCGCGCGATGGCACGCAGCTTTTTCCCGCCTTCCCGTTCGACCATTTCACACACATGACGGATCAGGACATCGCCGATGTCTATGCCTTCCTCATGACGCGCCAGCCGGTGCATTCGGTCAAGCGTGACAATACGGTGGGCTTCCCCTTCAACATCCGTCTGGAACAGGCGGGCTGGAAGCTCCTGTTCCTGCACGAAGGCCCGCTCAGGAACGATCCCGCGCATGATGCCGAATGGAACCGTGGCGCCTATCTGGCCGAAGGGCTGAGCCACTGCTCGGCCTGCCATACGCCGCGTAACCTGATGGGTGCGGAAAAGAGCAGCGCGCCGTATGACGGTGCCCCGGTGGACAACTGGATCGCGCCGCCGCTCAACGAACATAACCCGACCCCGGTCGTCTGGACCGAGGACGAGTATTTCAAATACCTGCGCTTCGGTTCCGCCCCGCTGCACGGCAGTGCGGCCGGTCCCATGTCGCCCGTGGTCCATGGTGGCCTGAGCGAGATGCCGGAATCGGATGTGCATGCCATCGCGCATTACCTGGCCGATATCGACCATGCCGCCACCCGCGTCAGCCAGGACCCCAAGGCCATTGCGTGGGCCATGCAGGCTTCCATGAAGGATCTGGTCGGCCCGCAGGTGAACCCGAACGCCAAGCTCTATGCCGGTGCCTGTGCCGCGTGCCATGCCAATGCCGGCCCGCAGCCGGTTGAAGGCCGCCCCGACCTTGCGCTGAACAACGCGCTGTGGCTGGACGAGCCGACCAACCTGTTCCAGGTCATCCTGCGCGGGATTGGCACGACGGAAGGGATTTCCACCGTTTCCATGCCCAGTTTCTACCATTCCTTCTCCGATGCGGATCTGGCCCGTCTGGCGGCTTACCTGCGTGCAACCCGCACGACCCTGCCGCCATGGACCGATCTGGAAAAGAAGGCGGCCGAGGTACGCAAGACCCTGCCCGCCCCCCCTGTCGCGTCGTCCCATTGAGCTGAAAGACGGAGCTAGAACATGACGACCTTTCGCCTCAATGGACGGGATGTAACCGTTGACGTGCCGGGTGATACCCCCCTGCTGTGGGTCATCCGTGACGAAGTTGGCCTGACCGGAACGAAATTCGGTTGCGGCATCGGCATGTGCGGTGCGTGCACCGTCCATATCGGTGGCCGGGCCACCCGTTCCTGCGTGACCCCCGTCAGCGCCGCCGAAGGGGCTGACATCACCACGATCGAAGGCATCGACCCCGAGGGCAACCACCCGGTCCAGCAGGCCTGGCGTGAAATTCAGGTGCCGCAATGCGGCTACTGCCAGTCCGGGCAGATCATGCAGGCGATCAGCCTGCTCAGGGATTACCCCTCTCCCACGGATGAGGAAATCGATGCCGTCATGGCTGGCAGCCTGTGCCGGTGCATGACCTATGTTCGCATTCGTGAGGCCATCAAGAAGGCCGCGGCCAACGCACGCGGAGATGCATCAAATGGGTAGATTAGACCGCTTCCGCCTGGGCAGGGACGGCCGTCGTGAACAGGCTTCCCTGTCGCGCCGTGGCTTCCTTGTCACCTCGCTTGGCGCCGGGGTCATGTTCGGCTTCGCGCGTCAGGCCACCGCCAACCAGATTTTCCCGCTTGATAATGCCGGACCCGGCGATGGTGCGTTCGAACCCACCATCTGGTGCGCCATCGCACCCGACGGGATCATCACGGTCAACATCATCCGCGCGGAAATGGGCCAGCATATCGGCACCGCCCTTGCCCGTATCATCGCGGACGAGATGGAAGCCGACTGGAGCAAGGTCCGCATCAATTATGTGGACACCGACCCCAAATGGGGCCTGATGGTCACGGGTGGCAGCTGGTCGGTGTGGATGACATGGGATGTCTTCCGTCAGGCCGGTGCCGCAACCCGCACCGCACTGGTGGAGGAAGCGGCCCGCCTGCTGGGCACCACGCCGGACAGGTGCACGGTTGCCAACGGTATTGTCAGTGCCGGTGGCAAGCAGATCAGCTTTGGCGATATCGTGGCCAAGGGCCATCCGTCCCATTCCTTCACGCCCGAGGAAATGGCCAGGCTGCCGCTCAAGCCCGCCAGCGAGCGCAGGCTGATCGGCAATGCCGAGCTCAAGGCGCTGGATATCCCGGCCAAGACCAACGGCACTGCAATCTATGGCATCGACGCCAAGGTGGAGGGCATGCTGTATGCCCGCCCCAAGATGCCGCCCACGCGCTATGGCTCCAAGGTCCGTTCGGTTGACGATACCGATGCGAAGAAGATCAAGGGCTATGTGCGCTACCTGCTGATCGAGGACCCTTCGGAAGTTGTGCAGGGCTGGGTTGTGGTGCTGGCTGAAAGCTACAGCGCCGCCATCCGCGCGACCGATGCCCTGAAGGTGGAATGGACACCGGGCGAGACGGCCCACACGTCCGAACGCGATATTCAGGACCGTGGCCGCCAGCTGATCAGCAACAAGGAAGGTGGCGTCTACATCTTCAACGATGATGGTGTGGATCAGGCGTTCTCAGGCGCGCATCTGGTCATGGACCAGGAATATACCTGCGCATCCGTGCTGCACTACCAGCTTGAGCCGACCAATGCGCTGGCCTTCGAGAAGGACGGTGTCTACGAGATCCATGCCGGCAACCAGTGGCAGAGCCTGATCCTGCCGACGCTGGCCAAGTCGCTGCAGGTGCCGGAAAGCAAGGTCATCCTGCGCAGCTATCTGCTGGGTGGCGGGTTCGGCCGCCGCCTGAATGGTGACTACATGATCCCCGCCGCCCTTGCGTCCAAGGCGCTGGGCGGCAAGCCGGTCAAGCTGATCCTGACCCGCTCGGACGACATGCAGTTCGACTCCTTCCGCTCGCCGTCCGTCCAGCGCGTGCGCATGGCGTTTGATGGCAGTGACAAGATCACCGCCATGGACTATCAGGCCGCCGCCGGCTGGCCCACGGGTGTCATGGCCGAAGCGTTCATGGAAAAGGGCGTGGATGGCAAGCCCTATGACCAGTTCGCCATTGCCGGTGGTGACCACTGGTACGAGGTCGGGGCCTTCCGGGTGCGCGCGCTGCGTAATGACCTGGCGGAAAAGACCTTCCGCCCCGGCTGGCTGCGTTCGGTCAGCCCCGGCTGGACCAGCTGGGGGATCGAGTGCTTCCTGGATGAGGTCGCGCACCGCCAGAAGAAGGACCCTGCCCAGTTCCGCCTTGACCTGCTGACCGCGCAGGGCCGCAACAAGGGCCAGGCACCGGATTCCGTGGGGGGCGCGCTGCGTCAGGCCGCCGTCGTGCGCAGGCTTATGGAAAAGGTGAACTGGGGCAAGACCACCCTGCCCAAGGACACTGCCCTGGGCCTGGCCACCACGGCCGGGCAGGAACGCGGCATGCCGACATGGATCGGCTGTGTGGCACAGGTGCATGTTGACCGCAGCACCGGCGTGGTGACATGCCAGAAGCTGACTATCGTGGTGGATGCGGGTACCGTGGTTGATCCCGATGGCGCCAAGGCCCAGACCGAAGGTGCTGCGCTGTGGGGGCTGAGCATGGTCCTGTTCGAGAACACGGAAATCGTGAACGGCCTGCCGGTTGACCGCAACCTGAACACCTATACCCCGCTGCGCATTGCCGATACGCCGGAAATGGACATCGAGTTCCTGCCCAGCACGGAAAAGCCAATGGGTCTGGGTGAACCGGGCACGACGGTGGTGGGGCCGGCCATTGGCAACGCCATCTTCAATGCCGTGGGTGTGCGCCTGCGCCATATGCCGGTGCGCCCGGCGGATGTCCTGCGTGCCCTGCAGAACACCTGATTGCGGATAGCCTGACTACGAAAAGACCCCGGTACGTTCTGCGTGCCGGGGTTTTTTTATTATGCCGTGGAGTGGGACCGCCCGTAAAAACAGCCTGATGCGAAAACGACAGTTTTCGGGTACCGCCCTTTTTCAGAAAGGCAGCATTCCCTGAAGCTTTTTGAAAAAAGCTTCGCCAAAAGCGTTTATCCGTTTTTCAACAGTGCATTCTGCCAGATTGTCTACCTACTGCGCCGGGCGCATGCCCAGGCAGGCCGCCAGTATGGCCAGGAAGCACAGTTCCGCCAGGCAGATGACAAACCACTGCAACGTCATGTAACCGCGCGGCATGGCCCCGCGCTGCCACGCCATGCGCTGCCCGATGGCCGCCATCACGAATCCCGCGATCAGGATGAACAGCCCGGCCAGTTCCCGCACGGTTGCGGCGCACAGTCCCACCCAGCCAATGATCGCGGGCACGCCCCCCAGCGCCAGGCGCAGGTTGGTCAGCCGCTGCGTGCCGCCCGCGGGGATGATGTCGGGCCGTTCCAGCGCCAGCCCCCAGTGCACGGCACCAAGGAAGGACAGCATGACCGCGCCATAGCCCACGGCTGCCGTAAGCAGGCGTGGCGTGTGGTCCGGTGTAAGGAACAGGAT
Source organism: Komagataeibacter rhaeticus (assembly GCF_011611525.1). Classification (NCBI taxonomy): domain Bacteria; kingdom Pseudomonadati; phylum Pseudomonadota; class Alphaproteobacteria; order Acetobacterales; family Acetobacteraceae; genus Komagataeibacter; species Komagataeibacter rhaeticus. The sequence goes on along the minus strand of NZ_CP050139.1, from coordinate 1,896,858 downwards.
CGCACAGGTGCAGCCGATCAGCGGCAGCAGGCTGGCCAGGGCAGTGACAATGGCAAGCAGGGGCAGGCGTTTCACGGCGGGGACTCTCCTGAAATACTGGTCATGATATGTATAGCCCGCTCTGGCATGATGCGTGGCATCTGTTATCGTATGGGCAGGATATGCATGCCGGCGGCATGGCATGTCCCCATAATGTCAAATCTGAGGAAACAGATACCATGAGCGCCATTATCGATATCATCGCCCGCGAAATACTCGACAGTCGCGGTAATCCTACCATCGAGGTGGATGTGGAACTGGCGTCCGGCGCCAAAGGCCGTGCCGCCGTGCCGTCCGGCGCATCCACCGGCGCGCATGAGGCGGTGGAACTGCGCGATGGCGACCCCAAGCGCTTTGGTGGCAAGGGCGTGCTCAAGGCCGCGGGCCATGTCGAGCACGAGATCCTTGAGGCCCTGCAGGGCGTGGAATCAACCGATCAGGTCGCCATTGACGAGGCGATGATCGATCTTGATGGCACTCCCAACAAGTCCCGGCTGGGGGCGAATGCAATTCTTGGCGTGTCGCTGGCCGTGGCGAAGGCCTCGGCGCAGGAACTGCAGGTGCCGCTGTACCGCTATGTGGGCGGCGTGTATGCCCGCACCCTGCCGGTGCCGATGATGAACATCATCAACGGTGGTGAACATGCCGACAATCCGATCGACATCCAGGAATTCATGATCCAGCCCGTGGGCGCACCGACGGTGACCGATGCGATCCGCATGGGGTCCGAGATTTTTACCCAGCTCAAGAAAAGCCTGTCAGGTGCGGGTTACAATACCAACGTGGGTGACGAGGGCGGGTTTGCCCCCGCGCTCAGATCCGCTGATGAAGCACTGGGCTTCATGATGCGTGCGGTGGAGGCGGCGGGCTACAGGCCGGGTGATGACGTGACCTTCGCACTGGATTGCGCCGCGACCGAGTTCTACAAGAATGGCCGTTATGAGCTGAAGGGCGAGGACAAGAGCCTTGATGCCGCCGGCATGATTGCCTACCTGGCCGACCTGTCCGCCCGCTACCCCATCATCTCGATCGAGGATGGCCTGGCCGAAGATGACTGGGAAGGCTGGGCCGAACTGACCGCCAATCTGGGCCACAAGCTGCAGCTGGTGGGTGATGACCTGTTCGTGACCAATCCTGACCGCCTGCGCCGGGGCATCAGGGATGGCGTGGCGAATTCGCTGCTGGTCAAGGTCAACCAGATCGGCACGCTGAGCGAGACGCTGGAAGCCGTGCAGATGGCCCAGCACGCCGGTTACACGGCGGTGATGAGCCACCGTTCGGGCGAGACGGAGGACAGCACGATCGCTGACCTGGCGGTCGCGACCAATTGCGGACAGATCAAGACCGGCTCGCTTTCACGCTCGGACCGGACGGCGAAATACAACCAGCTGATCCGCATCGAGAACGAACTGGCCACTGCCGCCCGCTATGCCGGGCGCACGATCCTGAAGAACGGGTGACACGCCACGCCGGACGGGCTAAGTCCGTCCGGCATATATCAAGGCAGGGGGAAGAACATCATGCAACTGGGCAAGATCATGCGGCGCGTGCTGCACGCAACCATTCCCCCTGCCCTGTTCATTGGCCTGACCGCCTATTTCGGCTGGAATGCCATGCGTGGGGAGCACGGGCTGCACAGCTATGCCACCCAGCTGCACCTGCTGGATGAAGCCCGTTCCGCCCAGAAGGACGCCACGGCGGAACAGGAAGTCTGGCTACGCCGCGTGCGGGGGCTGAAGGAAGGCGCGCTGGATACCGACCTGCTGGATGAACGCGCGCGTTCCATGCAGAACCTTGCCCGTCAGGATGAGATTGTCGTGCCCTACGGGGACCATGACCACCTGTACTGACCAACGGGGCCGGAATGCAGGCGCAAAAAAACCCCGGTCGTCTCCGCCGGGGTTTTTCTGTATCCGCCGGGGCGGAAGATTATTTGATCTTCGCTTCGCGGAAGGCCACGTGCTTGCGTGCCACGGGGTCATATTTCCGCAGTTCCATCTTGCCGGTCTGGGCGCGGGCGTTCTTCTTGGTCACGTAGAAGTAGCCGGTGTCCGCCGTGGAAACGAGTTTGATCTGAATGGTGTTGCTCTTGGCCATGATATCCTCAGCACTGCTCCGCCGCTGCTGGAACACTCGGGTGCAGCAGTGGTTCAAGTTGGCGGAAAATGCGCATACACAAGGCTGAGGTCAAGCACCCAGACCGATATTTCTGCTTAAATTTGTCGATAACGGGTAAAAAAAGGAGTGCGGTGCACGATGTTGAGTGTTTCCGAAGCGCGCAAACGGATTCTGGACGGGGTTTTTCCCCTGCCCGCCGAGGTCGTGCCCCTGACCGAAGCCTGTGGGCGCGTCAGTGCGGCACCCGTGGCTGCCCTGCTGTCCAACCCGCCTGCTGATGTTTCGTCAATGGATGGTTATGCGGTACGGGCGGCCGACCTTTCGGGGGGTGGCGTGTCGCTGGCGTGCATTGGCAACGCCCCGGCGGGGCATCCCTTTCCTGGTCGGGTCGGGGCGGGGCAGTGCGTGCGTCTCTTTACCGGAAGCCTCATGCCCGCAGGCACGGATGCGGTGCTGATACAGGAAAACGCGCAGGCCGATGGCACGGCCGTCACCACAACCCATACCCTGCGCCCCGGTACCTACGTGCGCAGCCAGGGCCAGGATTTTGCGGCGGGTCAGGTCATCATCCCGGCGGGCAAAAGGCTGTCGGCGCGGGACGTGGGGGTTGCGGCCGCCGCCAACCATGCGTGGCTTGCGGTCACGCGTCGCCCACGCGTGGCCATTGCCGCGACCGGCGATGAACTGCTGCTGCCCGGCAGCCCGGTCGGAACCGGGCAGATCGCCAATTCCAACACCCCCATGCTGGCGGCCCTGCTGCGGGGGGCGGGGGCCGAGCCGGTCATGCTGCCCGCCCTGCGTGATGACATGGCCGACCTTGCCACACTCGAGCGCATGGTCGATGGCGTGGACATGCTGGTCACGGCCGGGGGGGCCAGTGTCGGCAGTCATGACCTGGTGCGGCGGGGACTGGAACAGGTGGGCCTGAAGACCGATTTCTGGAAGATCGCCATGCGGCCGGGCAAGCCGCTGATGTCGGGCCATCTGGGCCGCCTGCCCTTTATCGGCCTGCCGGGCAACCCGGTGGCGGCCTTTGTGTGTTCCATCGTGTTCGTGCTGCCTGCCCTGCGCCGTATGGCGGGCATGGCGCAGCCGGCCGAACCCGTGATGCGTGCCGTCCTTGGCGCGGATGTGCCCGCCAACGACCAGCGCATGGACCATCTGCGTGCCACCCTTGCGCATGACGCGCAGGGCCAGCTTGTGGCCACGCCCTTTCCCGTACAGGATTCGGCCATGCTGCACATCCTGGCGCAAAGCCAGGCGCTGGTGCTGCGCGCGCCCCATGCCCCCGCCGCGTGGCGTGGGGAGATGTGCGACATCATCCGCATCGATCAGGCTCCGGCCTGAACGCGGGCGCTAAAGCCGGTTGACGCGACGGGTGGAACCAATATAGAACATGGAAACAGGTTTTTGGTTTGTTCCACCGCACGCGTGTTGCGGTGTCATCGCCCCGGCAAAAGGACATGTGGTATGCTTACAAAAAAACAGCATGAGCTTTTGCTATTCATAGACGGCCATCTGCGCAGGACCGGATTTTCCCCTTCCTTCGATGAAATGAAGGATGCGCTTGGCCTGCGCTCCAAATCCGGCATCCACCGGCTGATTTCCGCACTGGAGGAACGGGGGTTCCTGCACCGCAGGCATCACCGCGCCCGCGCGCTGGAAATCCTGCGCCTGCCAGATATCGAGATCCCGCCGCCCCCGCCGGTCAAGGCACCCGGGCCTTCCCGCCCCGAGGGCGCGGACGCGGCCTTTCTGGTGCCGGTGGTGGAGGTACCCTTCGTGGGCCGTGTAGCCGCCGGCAATCCGATCGAGGCGATCACGACCGACACCACCCGCATTGCCGTTCCGGCGGACATGCTGGGCAAGGCCAGCCATTACGCGCTGGAAGTGATGGGGGATTCGATGCAGGACGCGGGCATACTGGACGGCGACATGGTCATCATCCGCGAGGGGACGCAGGCGACCGATGGCCAGATTGTCGTGGCGCTGGTCGATGGGGATGAAGTGACCCTCAAGCGCATCCGTCACGAAGGTGGCGAAATCGCGCTCATTCCCGCCAATACCCGGTACGAAACCCGCCTGCTGCCCGCGTCGCGCGTCAGCGTGCAGGGGACGCTGGCGGGGCTGATCCGCCGTTACTGACCCCCCTCGCCGGTAACCTGTGCCCATGGCGGCAGGCGACCGGCCAGTTCGGCCACCGCCTCTGGCCCCATGGGGATGACGGGTGGGAAATCAGCCAGTATCCGCACCTGCCCATGCCGTTCTATGGCGCTGCGGGCCAGCGGTTCAGGCGGACCGTTCAGGATCACGCCCACCACATGCAGCCCGCGTGCGCGCAGGGCGGCCAGGCTGAGCAGCGTGTGGTTGATCGTGCCAAGCGCGCTGCGTGCAACCAGCACCACGGGCAGCGCAAGCCGGACCATGAGGTCGATCATCAGGTAATGTTCGGCAATGGGCACCAGCACGCCTCCTGCCCCTTCCACTACCAGCGGGCCGCGTGCGGCCGGATGGGGCGGCAGGGCGATAGCAGCGGGATCGATGCGGGTGTGGGCACGGGCTGCGGCGTCCTCGGGGGAGAGGGATGCGCCAAAAGTGGCGGCAGGCGGATAGAGCCGTGTGTCATCCAGCCGTGCGAGCTGCCGCACGCTTGTACTGTCCGATTGCGCGTCGTCCGTGCCACTTTGCAGCGGTTTCCAGTAGGCGGCATGCCATGCCAGCACCAGTGCCGCCGATGCGACGGTCTTGCCCACATCCGTATCGGTGCCGGTTACGAATACACCGGGCCACGCAGCCCTGCGGAACTGCCCGTAGGCCACATTATAGGACATGGTGAAGGGATTCGCCCCGGCCGCCGCCAGTACGCGGCGCATCTGGCCTGCGGTCGCGGGCGGGTGGTCGGTATGGGTGGCGCCTATGGCCCTGAGTTCGCGGGCGAAGGCCAGCGGTGTGGCAGGCATGTCCACAATCTGCGATACCTCCCACAGCCCCGTGCCCATGACGGGCCATTCCGCCTGCAGCCGGGCCTGCGTCGGGTAGTCCGGAACGGGACAGGCCACGCCCGCACGGTCATAGGCGGCACGCCACTGTGCAAGGCTGCCGGCGGCCAGCGTGGCCAGGGCCATGTGTCCCCCCGGTGCCAGTAGCCCGGCGAGGGCATGCAGCGCCTGTGCACGGTTATGGAACCATTGCATGGCAAGGCTTGAGCAGATCAGGTCGAACGGTCCCTGCGCGTCCGGTGCCTGCCCATCCATGACATGCAGGCGCAGATGCGTGTCACCGGGCATCTGTCGCGCCATGCGGTCCAGCATGCGCGGGGCAATGTCGGTTGCTGTGATATGGGCGCGGGGGAAAAGCCTGCGCAGTTCGCGGGTCAGCAGGCCGGTGCCGCAGCCGATTTCCAGAATACGCGCGGGTGCTTCCTGCCCATACTGGCGGCCGATGCGGCGGGCCAGTTCCATCGCGGCCAGGCGCTGCACGCGGGCGGCCTGTTCATAATCATCGGCTGCGTCAAATCGGGCGGCAATGCGCGCGGTGCGGGTCATGGCGGGGGTATCCGTCGGGTCAGGTCGGTAATGGCGCGGGCACAGTCGGCCGCATGGGTCAGGGGAAGCAGGTGCCCTGCGTCCAGCCACCGGGTGGGAACCGGGCCATGGGGCGGAAAGCAGGCCCGTGTCAGGCCGGGGGGGGCGATGGCATCATGTGTTCCGGCCATGACGTTCACGGGGCATGGGGCATGGCGCAGGTCGGGCCTGCAATCCATGTCCATCAGGGCGGCCAGCCCCTGTTCCAGCCTGTCGCATGCGATATGGGGGGGGACGGGCGTGTCGATGCCCGCACGCTGGCGGAAGGTCCGCAGCATGCCCTCGGGCGCATGGCGCAGGCCTGTACGCATGCGGGCGATTATGCGCGGGGAAATGCCATCGGCAAAGTCGGGGCCGGCGCCGAAGCGGCTGAAACCGTTGATCAGCAGCAGCCCCCGGCAGTGCGGGCCGTGATGGCGTAGCAGCCATAATGCCCCCAGTGAATGTCCCACCCCGACATAGGGCCGGGCCGGCAGGTCAAGATCGGCCCGGGGGGAAAAGAAGCCGAAATCGAGGCACCGTGTCTCCATCGGGCCAAGGGCCGCACGGGTCTGCTCCCACACGGTCGGATCAAACGCCCAGCCATGCATGAAGATGATGGGAAGTGCCGGTGCCATTCAGGCGCTCCCGTGCAGGGCGGCGGGGATGGCCGTGGCCAGCTGGTGGATCATGTCATCCGTATGGGCGGCGCTGAGTGCAAGCCGGATGCGGCTGCCACCCGGCGGCACGGTGGGTGGCCTGATGGCGGTGGCCAGGATGCCACGGGCCTCCAGTGCCGCAGCAAAACCCAGCGCGCGCGGGGCATCGCCCAGCAAGACGGGAATGATCTGGGTGCTGGACGGCCCGCATGACAGGCCGCAGTCACGGATTACGCCGCGTATATGCGCCGCGTTACGGGCCAGGCGCGCGCGCGCTTCGTCCAGCATGGGAAGCAGTTCAAGGGCTGCATCCATCGCCCCCAGGACCGCAGGTGGCGGGGCAGTGGTGAACACGAAGCCCGAACAGGCATTGACCAGCCAGTCACACAGGGCCTGCGTGCCGGCAACATAGGCCCCGAACCCGCCCAGCGCCTTGCTGAACGTGCCCATTACCAGATCCACGTCATGCCCGGCGCACAGTCCGCGCCCCTGCGGGCCGAGTACGCCGGTGGCATGGGCTTCATCCACATAGGTAAAGGCGTTGTACCGGCGTGCGATCGCACAGAGCCGCGCGATATCGGTCTGGTCACCATCCATGCTGAACACGCTTTCCGTCACGATCACGCGCTGGCCCGGCGTATCCGCGTGGCGCACGAGCAGGCTTTCCAGATGGTCAAGATCGTTATGGCGGAAGCGGATCTGGCGTATGCCTGCCGCCAGGCAGCCCTGGTGCAGGCTGGCATGGTTCAGCCTGTCGGCAAGGACCAGTGGCGGCGCGCCCTGCCCGGCCGCCAGCCGCAGCAGGGCCGCCAGCACCGAGGCATTGGCCTGCCACCCGCTGGCCAGCAGCAGGGCCGCCTGCGTGCCCTTGAAGGCCGCAAGCCGGGCTTCGACCGCCATGTGCCGTTCGCTGGTACCGGTTACAAGGCGCGATGCCCCTGCCCCCGTGCCCTCTTCCGCCACCCACTGTGCCGCGCGCGCGCCAAGGGCGGGATGATGGGCCAGGCCCAGATAATCATTGGCGGAGAAATTGACCAGCCTGCGGCCGTCGCGCATGACGGTGGCCGCGCCCACATGGCGCACGGGGCGCAGCACGCGGCGGGTATGCTGGTCCGCCATATGGTCAAGTGCTGTCTGGAAAAGTGAGTCAAAACCGGCCATGAAGCGCATTCTCCTGCCGGAGCAGGCTGCTCCGGTCAATCCCGCCAACGCAATATCATATGGAGGCAGTCCATGCGCGGACCACAATGGCTGGAACGGGGCATGCATCATGTCTGGCTACCCTACGCCCAGATGCGTACCGCACCGCCCCCCCTGCCCGCCGTGGCAACGCGGGGCCGGACCATAACGCTGGCGGACGGGTCGGAACTGATTGATGGCATCGCCTCATGGTGGACCGCCTGCCATGGCTATAACCATCCCCATATCCGTCAGGCCGTGCAGGCCCAGCTTGAATGCATGCCGCATGTCATGTTTGGCGGCCTGGTCAATGAACCGGCGCTGACGCTGGCCACACGGCTGGCGGATATGCTGCCCGGTGATCTGGAGCGGGTGTTCTTTACCGATTCAGGTTCCGTCGCCGTCGAGGTGGCGATGAAAATGGCCATCCAGTACTGGCTCAACCAGGGTGAGAGCGGCCGCACCCGGCTGCTTGCCTTCCGGGGTGGCTACCATGGGGATACGATGGCCACCATGGCGGTGTGCGACCCGGAGGAAGGGATGCACAGCCTGTATGCCGGTGCCCTGCCCGAGCATTTCATGACCGACCTGCCAACGGATGACATGCGTACGCAGGCGCTGGACAGCCTGCTGGCGCAGTCGGCGGGCCGGATTGCCGCGATCATTGTCGAACCCCTAGTGCAGGGCGCGGGCGGCATGCTGTTCCATTCACCCGAGGTCCTGCGCACCCTGCGCACCCTTGCCGACCGGCATGGCGTATTGCTGATCCTTGATGAAATCTTTACCGGTTTTGGCCGTACCGGCACCCTGTTCGCCTGTGAGCAGGCCGGCATCGTGCCCGATATCATCACCCTGTCCAAGGCATTGACCGGCGGCACCATGGCGCTGGCGGCCACCGTCGCGCGTCGGCATGTGTTCGAGGCGTTCCTGTCCGACAACCCGATGCATGCACTCATGCACGGGCCGACCTTCATGGCCAATGCCATGGCCTGTGCCTGCGCGAATGCGTCCCTCGACCTGTTCGAGCGTGAACCCCGCCTGGCGCAGGTCGCCCGCATCGGTGCGCAGATGCGCGCCGAACTGGAAGCCTGCCGGCACCTGCCCCATGTGGTGGACGTACGTGTGATGGGCGCGATTGGCGTGGTGGAACTGGACCACATACACGATATGAATGCGCTCAAGGCGGCGCTGGTGGCACAGGGCGTGTGGGTCCGCCCATTTCGCAATATTATTTACGTGACCCCGGCCTTTACCATCACGGCTGCCGAGCTGCGCGTGCTGACGACCGCCATCCACACGGTCCTGTCCGGTTCGGTGCAGGTTTGACAGATGGATGGCTAGGCCATTGGGGATGAATCTGGTATGGATGCGGCATGACTTTTTTCCAGCACCGATCCTGGCGCATGACAAATCATGACAGCAAGCGACAGATCGTGCTGAAGATCCTGTCTGACGGCAAAGCGCGTTCGGTCAAGGAAATCGGTGACCTGTTCCCCGAACTGGGTACCTATCATGCCCGGCTGGCGTTGCAGGCGCTGCGCAATCAGGGTCTGGTCACGGTAGAGGATGCGCCTCAAGCCAATGACGGCCGCAAGCGCAAGGTCTGGCGGCTGGTCAATTCATGTAGCTGAACGCGGTTAACCACACGGTACCCCCACCCGCAGGGCGGATGGGGGCTTTCCGGGTCAGGAGGAACTGGATTCCAGTTCTTCCTTCTTTTCCACCGGCGGCTTGGCGCGGCGTGGCGCGCGCGGGGCACGGGGCGCGCGCGGTGCCGCGGGTGGTTCTGCCGCGGCAATGGCGGGCTGGGGCGCGGTTTCTTCGGGCTGTGCCGCAGGTGGTGCCGCTATGGCAGGCTGCTCGCCTGTTTCCTCCCCACCGGCCTCTGCCGGCTGGCGGTTATCGGCTACAGGGCGCGGTTGCGGCTGCTGGCGGCCGTTGTTCATGCGTTCCTGCCGCTCCTGCTGGCTCTGCTGCGCGGCCTGCGTCATGGCATTGAGAATGCGGAAATAATGCTCGGCATGCTGGAAATAGGCTTCCGCCATGACCCGGTCGCCGGTGCTGCTGGCATCACGGCCCAGCTGAAGGTATTTTTCAAATAGCTGCTGTGCCGTGCCGCGCACGCGCAGGTCAGGTCCATTGCTGTCAAAGACGTGGTTGCGGTTCAACGGGATCTGGCCATTGTTATGGCGTACGCTTCCGCCATTGCTGCCGCCCGAACGATTGTGACGGCCTCGCATGCGTTTCATGTTCATAAGCTGTCGCAGCACTTTCCTGTTGCCGGTCGCTGGCGCTGCCCTGGACCGTGGGGCGGTCTGCCCGTCCCGTCTGTTGCCATATTGCTTGTCCGGTCCAGACCGGACATGGATCCCTGCGCCGGGCGGAACCCGGGGGTTCGCATCGCCAGCTTTTCTGTTCTGCAATCGGGATCGCCCGCGGGGGAGTGGAAGAGCAGATCTATGTGCTGTTCGTGTTCCCTGCGCCTTTGGAATATACCGTGCGTATTACTTTCTGCCAAATTATTTTTTCACTACCAGCGCGCGCCCTATTCCCCCCAGGTCGGGGCGGATTTCCGCCACTTCCAGCCCGCGCTCACGCATCAGCGCGGGCACGCTGCGATCCTGGCCAATACCCAGTTCCAGCACTGCGGTCCCACCGGGTGCCAGCAGTGCGGGCATGATGGCCGCCAGTGCGCGGTAGGCCACCAGTCCGTCCGGGCCGCCGTCCAGCGCGCGCGCGGGTTCATGCGCCACGACATCGGGCATCAGGCCCGCCAGGTCGGCATGCGGGATGTAGGGTGGATTGCTCAGCACAAGGTCAAAGGGGCCGCGTACCGCATCGGCCCAGTTGCAGCACAGCGTGACGCAGCGTGATGCCAGTGCGTTGCGCGCGGCATTGTGCGCGGCAAGGCGTGCCGCATGCGGGTTGATGTCGGTGCCGATACCGGTGGCCTGCCCATATTCCGCCAGAACGGCCAGCAGCAGGCAGCCCGTGCCCGTGCCGATATCCAGCACGCGCAGCGCCCGCGTGCGGTCGGGCAGGTGGTGCAGCACGGCTTCGACCAGCGTCTCGCTGTCGGCACGCGGGATAAGGGTTGCGGGCGAGACGGCAAGATCAAGCGACCAGAACCCGGCCTGCCCGGTAATATAGGCCATGGGTTCATGGTTCAGGCGGCGGCCCAGCATGTGGATGAAAGTGGCATGGGCCGCATCCGTCAGCCCGTCAATACGCAGCAGGCCCGCAAGGTCGGTGCCCGCCGCATGGGCGGCAAGCAGACGGGCCTCGCGCTGCGGGGCCTCGATGCCCGCCCTGTGCAGCCGCTCCGTGGCGGCCGACAGCAGGGCGCGCAAATTTGCGGGGGAAGGCGCCATGGTCTCTTTCATCCCGGCTGCTTTCCGTCATATCTAGGTATCATGCAAATTCCGCCTCCCTCATCGCGCCCTGTCCGTGTCCTGCTGGCCACCCCTGCCCTTGCCGGGTCGTTTGACGTGGAGGACGGGTACGGCGAGGGCGAGGTTTCCGAAGTCTCGCGTCTGTATGTGGATGAACAGCTTGTTGCGACCTTCCACCTTGACCATGACCACACCACCCAGACCGCCCATGTCGAGACCCCCGTCAGCCGCGTGAATCACAGCTATGCCCTGTGCGGAGAGATTACCATCCGCCGCCCTGCCGGGAAGATCGAGATCCATCAGGTCAGTGGCGAAGGCGTGCTGCATGAGCCCGATGGCCATCATCTGGTTGCCCTGGGCGCGCGTAACTTTACCGAATTCTACCTGGCCGATCCCGATGACCCCAATGTGGTCGAACGCCACCCGGGCCGTAGTTCGCTGTGTGCCGCCCCGACTTCATGAAAGCCGTGGCCTGGTTCAGCCATCATCGGCCGCAAGCAGGGCGGCCTGTTCTTCCTGTGTCAGCGCATCGACAAACTCGTCCAGTTCACCGGCCATGACGCGGTCGATTTTATAGAGGGTCAGGCCAATGCGGTGGTCAGTCACGCGCCCCTGCGGGAAGTTGTAGGTGCGGATGCGCTCCGAACGGTCGCCCGTGCCCACCTGTGCGCGGCGGTCGGCGGCGCGGGTTTCGTGGGCGGCGGCACGGTTGCGCTCATACAGGCGCGCGCGCAGGATCTTCATCGCCTTGGCGCGGTTCTTGTGCTGGCTTTTCTCTTCCTGCATCGCCACCACGATATTGGTGGGCAGATGGGTAATGCGTACGGCACTTTCGGTCTTGTTGACGTGCTGCCCCCCTGCCCCGGATGCACGGTAGACATCAATGCGCAGGTCGCCTTCATTGACCTCCACATCCACTTCTTCCGCTTCGGGCAGCACCGCCACGGTCACGGTGGAGGTATGGATGCGGCCCTGGCTTTCGGTGGCGGGTACGCGCTGGACCCGGTGCACGCCGGATTCGTATTTCAGCCGCGCAAACACACCGCGCCCGGTTATGCTGGCAATGCCTTCCCGCAGGCCGCCCAGTTCGGACTGGTCATATTCCAGCACTTCAAAGCGCCAGCCACGCAGGTCGGCATAGCGCTGGTAGGCACCAAACAGCTCGGCGGCGAACAGACCTGCCTCGTCCCCACCAGCGGCGGGGCGGATTTCCAGGATGGCGCTGCGCTCATCCGCCTCGTCACGCGGCAGCATGGCCAGGCGGATATCGTGGCGCAGCGTGGGGATCTGCGTGCGCAGCGCGTCCAGCTCAGCCTGGGCCAGTTCGCGCATTTCGGGATCGGCCAGCATCTGGCTGGCGTCGCGTTCCGCCTCTTCCGCCGCACGCAGGGCGTTGACGCGGGCCACGATCGGCTCAAGCTCGGCATATTCGCGTGAGGCCTGGCTGAAATCAGCCCCCGACAGCCCTTCGGCCAGCAGGGCCTGCAGTTCATCGCAACGCGCGACGATGCGGTCCAGACGGTGGTCAAACTGTGCCACGATCAGGCTTTCGGGGCTGAACCGGCGCGCAGGAAGTCAGCCACCCCATCCATTGCCACCTCGGCCTGCTGCCCGCTGTCCAGATCCTTGACCTGCACCACGCCGCGCGCGATCTCGTCACTGCCGACCACGATGGCATGGGTCGCGTTCATGCGGTTGGCGCGCTCCATGCGGCGTTTCATGTTGCCGCGATAGGATGTCTCGGCCCGGATGCCCGCGGCCCGGATGGCCTGCAGCACGGTCAATCCGGCCGCCTGTGCGTCCGCCCCCATGGGGATGACGGCCACGGGGCGCGGGTCCGCCGGGCTTTCGGCCAGCAGCATGGACAGGCGTTCGATCCCGCCGGCCCAGCCAATGGCGGGTGTTGCCGGACCGCCCATTTCCGCCACCAGCCCGTCATACCGGCCACCGGCCAGCACGGTGCCCTGCGCGCCCAGGCGCTCGGTCACGAATTCGAACGCGGTATGGCCGTAATAGTCCAGACCGCGCACGATGCGCGGATTGTGCCGGAAGGGCACGCCCATCACGTCCAGCGTGCGGCGCAGCCCGTCCCAGAATTCCTGTGCCTCGGGGGTCAGGAACTGGTCGATGGTGGGGGCGTCAGCCACAAGGGCGCGGTCCTGCTGGGCCTTGCTGTCCAGTATGCGCAGGGGATTGCGTTCCAGACGGGTCTGGCTGTCGGCCGAGAGGTCATCGCGCCGGTCACTGAAATAGGTGATCAGCGCCGTGCGCCAGGCATCCCGGCTGGCGGTATCGCCCAGCGTGTTGAGTTCCAGCACGACCTCATCGCCAATGCCCAGCGCGCCCAGTACGTCGCGGCCCATGGCAATGATTTCGGCATCGGCCAGCGGCTCGGCAGCGCCCAGCAGCTCCGCGCCAATCTGGTGGAACTGGCGGTAGCGCCCCTTCTGCGGGCGTTCGTAGCGGAACATGGGACCGGCGTAGAACACCTTCTGCGGCAGGGACTGCGTCAGGCCATTGGTGACCAGGGCGCGGCAGATGGCGGCCGTGCCCTCGGGCCGCAGGGTCAGGGATTCACCGCCACGGTCCTCGAAGGTGTACATTTCCTTCGAGACGACATCGGACGTATCGCCCAGCGAGCGTGAAAAGACCCGCGTATCCTCGAATATCGGGGTCGACCATTCATCAAACCCGTACAGGCTGACAATACGGCGCGCGGTCTCCACGACATGATTGAAACGCCTGCGCTCTTCACCGATCAGGTCATGGGTGCCACGGACGGGCTGCAAACTGCTCACTACGCACTCTTCCTGCATTGAACCCGGCCTGCCCGCAGGCGGGCCGGTGGGCCACGCGCCGGATCAGGGCGCGCGGCATGTACTTCAGTCCGCGGGGGACATGCTGGCCTCGCGGGCCATTTCCTCGGCGGTGGTGTTGCCGGCATCGGCGACCTGAAGCTGCTCCACCTTCTTTTCCACCAGTTCCACAATATGTTCGATCATGTCGCCGGCGGGCATGGTGTGGTCCTGCTTGCCGGCGGAATACACCATGTGGCGGCCCGAACCGCCGCCGGTCACACCGATATCGGTCATCAGTGCCTCACCGGGGCCATTGACCACGCAGCCGATGATGGACAGCGTCATCGGCGTCTTGATATGGGCCAGCCGGTCTTCCAGCGTCTGCACGGTCTCGATCACGTTGAAGCCTTGGCGTGCGCAGGACGGGCAGGAGATGATCTTCACGCCACGGTGGCGCAGGCCAAGCGACTTCAGGATGTCCCAGCCAACCAGCACTTCCTCTTCCGGTTCGGCCGAGAGCGAGACACGCATCGTGTCACCCACGCCCGCCCACAACAGGTTGCCCAGCCCGATGGAGGACTTGACCGTGCCCGCGCGCTTGCTGCCCGCCTCGGTAATGCCGATATGCAGCGGGTGGTCACAGACATCGGCCAGCTGCTGGTAGGCCGCGACCGCCATGAACACGTCCGATGCCTTCACGCTGATCTTGAATTCGTGGAAGTCGTGGTCTTCCAGGATCTTCGCGTGTTCCAGCGCACTTTCCACCAGCGCGTCGGGGTTGGGTTCGCCATATTTTTCCAGCAGGTGCTTTTCCAGCGAACCGGCGTTCACGCCGATGCGGATCGAGCAGTTGTGGTCCTTGGCCGCGTTCACGACTTCACGCACACGCTCGGCACTGCCGATGTTGCCGGGATTGATGCGCAGGCACGCGGCCCCCGCCTTCGCCGCCTCGATGGCGCGCTTGTAGTGGAAGTGGATGTCGGCCACGACGGGTACGTTCACTTCGCGCACGATTTCGGCCAGCGCCTTCGTGCTTTCCTCATCCGGGCATGAGACGCGCACGATATCCACGCCCGCCATTTCGGCGCGGCGGATCTGGGCGATCGTGGCCTCGGCATCGGTGGTCAGCGTGTTGGTCATGGTCTGGACGGAAACCGGGGCGTCTCCCCCGACCGGGACCTTGCCGACATGGATCTGCCGTGACTTGCGGCGTTCGATATGCTGATAAGGACGATAGCTGCTCATTGTGTGCCCTCCAGATAAGGCGGCGGTTTGCGCTCCGGCCCGCCGTGGCGGGGCGCGGCACGACCCGAAAATCTGTTACATGCCGGTTTGCGGCATGGGAACCACAAAGGGGCCATGCCGTGAAAGGCCATCCTACTCCGCATTGAAGTGCTGCGGGAGGGGCGGCGAGAGATTATTGCCACTTCCCGTAGCCGCCGTGCCGGCAGGCTGTGCCATGGCGGCGGAAGAGGGCATGGGCGGGTGGATATTCTGCTGCTGCGGCGCGGGTGCAGCCGCCTGCATGACGGACCCGTCGGCCACGGCCGCAGGCGTAAGCGGGATATTGCGCCTGACTTCCCCGTTGCGGCCCAGCGGCTGCGTTGTCACGCCGCCACTGCTCAGCGTCAGGCCCCCGGCATTGCCAACCGTCAGGACAAGGCCCGTCTGGTCGGCAGGTGCCTGCCATGTTTCACCGGGCTGGAGCACATGGTCATACAGCACCGGCCCACCGGGCTTGCGGACCTGCACCCAGGTGGCTGCCGATGCATTCAGGGTGACCGTGTCGCCCGCGACGGGGGCGGCCGGAGCCGACTGGGCCGCGGCCTGCTGCTGGGCCAGCATGTTGCGGTCCTCTCCCATCTTTTCCAGTGGCTGGGTGGGTGCTGCCGGCGCGGGCATGGGCGGATCGGATGGCGGCGGTGCCGCCGGGGTGGCGGGTGTGGCCGGCATGCCTGTCAGTGCCTCGCGCTCCTGCGGGGGGAGCGGCTGCGGCGTGGGCCGTTCATCCGCCGGTGGCAGCATGGAGGCGACCTGCGGCGATGCGGTCGTGGGGGGGGAGGACAGGCCCGGCAGGGTCAGCCGGGCGGGCGTGTCATTGCCGGTGCCCTCGGAACTGCTGAGCTTGTACCAGCCGACATAGGCCCCCACCAGAATTACGATACCGCAGAGCAGCAGCACGCCCGTGGGCAGCCCCCGGTCGGGCAGTGGCATGGGAAAGGTCAGTTCGGAGCGGCGGGTGAACGCGCCCCGGCTTTCCACCTTGAAGCGTTCGGCCAGCTGTTCGCTTTCCAGCCCCAGCGCCTTGGCATAGGTTCGCAGGAAGCCGATGGCATAGGCGCTGCCCGGCAGCTCGGCGGCGCGGCCTGCTTCCAGTGCTTCCAGGTAAGGCAGGCGGATGCGCAGCCAGGCCGCGACATCGGGCAGTTTCCAGCCCAGTTCCTCGCGCCGCGTGCGCAGTATGTCCCCCACCGATGCGATGGACGTGGTGCCCGGCGCGGGCGCCGTGGCATCGGGTGCGGATTTGGGGCGAAAAACGCGCTTGCCATCAGTCATCCGTAGCGGGCCCTCTCCTCCTGCCGGATCAGGGCATCAATCGCCTGATCGACCAGTTCGCCGATGATTTCACCAACCGGCTGCACGTCCGTGATCATGCCGACGGACTGACCGGCCATGACGGAACCGTTCTCCACGTCTCCATCAACCACAGCACGGCGCAGTGAACCAGCCCAGAAATGCTCGATATCAAGCTGGGCCGCTTCCTTTGTCAGTTCACCGGACTGGAAACGGCGCAGTGTTTCGGCCTGGTGCTGCAGGAAGGCGCGCGTGCCCGCGTTGTTCAGCCCGCGCACGGGAATGACCGGGAAGCGTTCGTCAAGCTGCACGGACGTTACGGCGTCGCGTGCATTGGCGCGGATGAACGCCTTCTTGAAGCGCTCATGCGCGATGCTTTCGCGTGATGCGGCAAAGCGCGTGCCAAGCTGCGCGCCCGCCGCCCCCAGTTCCAGATAGGACAGGATTGCATCCCCCCGCCCCAGCCCGCCTGCCACAAAGACCGGCACGTCATGCACATGTGGCAGGATTTCCTGCGCCAGCACGGTCAGCGACACGGGGCCGACATGCCCGCCCGCTTCCGATCCCTCGATCACCAGCGCGTCAATGCCCGAACGGATCAGCCTTCTGGCCAGCACCAGTGCGGGGGCAAAGCCGATGGCCTTTGCCCCGCCATCCTTGATGGCACGGATCACGGGGCCGGCGGGGATGCCCCCGGCCAGCACGATATGGGTCACGCCCGCTTCCAGGCAGACCCGCACCAGATCATCCAGCCGTGGGTGCATGGTGATCAGGTTGACGCCAAAGGGGCGGCTGGTCAGGGCCTGGGTGGCCGCGATTTCCCCGGCCAGGCGTTCGGGTTCCATCGCGCCGCAGGCCAGCACGCCAAACCCGCCCGCGTTGGAAATGGCGGAAACAAGGTTGCGCTCGCTCACCCATGACATCGCGCCCCCCAGCAGCGCGTATTCGCTGCCCAGGAATCGCGTGCCGCGCCCGCACAGGTGGTCAAGCCGGGCACGGGCTTCCGCCCGGCGGGCGGGATCGGCCAGCATGGCTGCCGTGGTGTCGGTCATGCCCGCCGTGCTCACGCCGCGTCCAGCCCGTAGGCGGTGTGCAGCGCGCGCACCGCAAGTTCGGTGTATTCCGCGGCAATCAGCACGGAAACCTTGATTTCACTGGTGGAAATGACCTGCACGTTGATGTTGCGCTCGGCCAGGGTGCGGAACATGGTGCTGGCCACGCCGGCATGCGAGCGCATGCCCACACCCACCACGCTGATCTTGACCACGCTGTCATCGGTCTGCAGCTCGGCGTAACGGGTGGTGTCGCGGTGGGCCTCCAGCACGGAAATGGCGCGGGCCAGGTCGCTCTTGCCGACCGTGAAGGTCATGTTGGTCATGCCGTCATCGCCCGTGCTCTGGACAATCATGTCCACGTTCACGTTGGCATCGGCCAGCGGTCCGAACACGCCTGCCGCGATGCCGGGGCGGTCAGGCAGCTGGCGCACGGAAATCTTGGCCTCGTCCCGGGAGTAGGCGATTCCGGCGACCTGTTCCTGTTCCACGATTTCGTCCTCATCCACAACTATTGAACCGGGCAGATGCCCCTCGGATGGCGCCGGGCCATCGGCAAAACTGGAAAGTACCTGTACCCGCACGCGCTCCTTCATGGCCAGTTCCACGCTGCGCGTCTGGAGTACCTTGGCCCCGACCGATGCGAGTTCAAGCATTTCCTCGTATGTGATCCGGTCGAGCTTACGGGCCTTGGTAACAATACGGGGGTCGGTTGTATATATGCCGTCCACGTCGGTGTAGATGTCGCAGCGATCCGCCTTCAGCGCCGCCGCCAGCGCCACGGCCGATGTATCGGACCCCCCACGCCCCAGCGTGGTGATGCGTCCGTCCGGCCCGATCCCCTGGAAACCGGCCACGACGGGCACCTGCCCCGCCTGCATGCTGCTGATCAGGTCCCCGCCGTCAATCGACACGATCCGCGCCTTGCCGTGGGCATCATCCGTGCGCAGCGGAATCTGCCAGCCCAGCCACGAGCGCGCGTTCACGCCCAGATTCTGCAGGGCTATGGCCAGCAGGCCGCTTGTCACCTGTTCGCCCGTTGCAACGACCGTATCGTATTCGCGTTCATCATGCGTGGGCGAGAGGTCGCGGCAGTAGCCGACAAGGCGGTTGGTCACGCCCGACATGGCGGAGACGACCACAGCCACCTCGCACCCGGCGTCGACCTGTTTCTTGACTTTTTCCGCCACGGCGCGAATCCGGTCCAGGTCGGCGACGGAGGTGCCACCGAATTTCATCACGATCCGTGGTACGGTAGGGGACATCGGAATAATGGCTCCATAAAGGCTACGGGGCCGCAACGCGTCCCGGCCGGGGGCCTGTTGGCCAAAGCGGGGCATTGCGGTTATGTGCAAGCCGCGTCACATACATCTCCCCAGCTTCCGCGTCCAGCGGGAGAAAGCCAAATGAAAGGCGGTGCACCCATGCAGAATCACGATTCGCCCGTTGTGTCGGCAGATTCGGTCGCCCCGGAAGAGATCGCCCATTTCAGTAGCCTTGCCGCCCGCTGGTGGGACCCGGCAGGCCCCATGCGCCCGCTCCATGCCATGAACGACCTGCGCACGGGCTGGAGCCTGCGCCACCTGCCCGCCCCCGTGGCCGCTGACGGCACGCGGCGCAGGCTGCTGGATATGGGCTGTGGCGCGGGCCTTGCGAGCGAGGCCTTCGCGCGCGCGGGCTATGATGTGACGGGGCTGGATGCCGCACAGGCCGCGATTACGGCAGGCCGCCTGCACCTGCGCCAGCATCCCCTGCCCGCATCCGCAGGCCCCCTTGCCTATCGCTGCGCCAGTGCGGAGGCCCTGGTGGCGGAAGGGGGGCGCTTCGATGCGATTTCCGCGCTGGAAGTGATCGAGCATGTTACCGATCCCGCCGCCTTCCTGCGCATGCTGGCGTCCCTGCTGCGGCCGGGCGGCGCGATGGTCGTGTCTACCATGAACCGCACATGGCGCTCCATGGCCATGGCCAAGATCGGGGCGGAATACGTGCTGCGCCTGCTGCCGGTTGGCACGCATGACTGGCGCAAGTTCATTACCCCGGCCGAACTGGGGCAGTACGCGGCCCAGGCGGGGCTGCGCATTACCGACATCGCGGGCATGGTGCCGACACTTGGTGGCTGGCGCGAGAGCCGGGACCTTGCGGTAAACTATCTTGCCGCACTGGTGCGCGACTAGAGGCCGCGCACCAGTGCCTGCGCGCCTTCAGATCGTGTTCATGAACGCGAAGGTGGTCGGGCTGCCCACGGGGGTGAAGTTCCATGTGAAGTCCAGCACCCCGGTCTGGGCATTGACCTTGAAGGAGGTCACGGAATCGCTGCGCTGGTTGGCGCAGAACAGGAAGTTGCCACTGGGGTCGAACATCATCGCGCGCCCGTAATCGGCATGCATCCAGATTTCTTCCACCAGGTTCAGCGTGCCATCGTCATTCACATGGAAGCTGGCCAGCGAATCACCCAGCCGGTTCGAGACATACAGATACTTGCCATTGGGCGAGAGCAGGATGCCCGCGGCCAGCGTGCTGCCCCGGAAATGCGGCGTGACCGTACTCACGGTCTGCTGGGGTACGATCTCGCCGGTCTGCGGGTTGAAGCTGGCGGCCACCACCTTTGAATCCTGCTCGCCCAGGATATAGATCATCGTTCCCTTCTCGTTGAACGAGAAATGACGGGGTGCCGAGCCCGGCGTCATGGGAATGAACGGGATCTTGGCGGGTACGAGCCGTCCGGTATGCAGGTCGAGCGTCCAGACATACACCCGGTCCAGCCCCGCATCGCACGCCAGCACGAACCGCCCGGACGGGTCGGACGCCACCATGTGCACATGCGAACTGGAATGGTCGCTTATGGCGAAGTTGCCCGGCGGGTTGTCCGCCGCGCGGTCCGGCATGCGGGGGCCTGTGTTGTGCACCACGTCGGTCGGGTCACCCAGACTGCCGTCGGGGTGGATGGGCAGCACGCCAACCGTGCCACCCATGTAGTTGGCCACCAGCACGTATCTGCCCGAGGCATGCACGCTCAGATGCGCGGGCACCGCCCCGCCGGAGCGCACGACGTTGAGCTTGGTCAGCTCCCCGCTGGAGCGGTTGACGGAGAACGCGGTCACGCAGCCTTCCCCGCTGGCGTTGAAATCATTGATCTCGCTCAGGGCGTACAGGTGCCTGAAATCGGCCGACATGGCCATGAACGAGGGACTGGCGATGTCCACATAGGTCATGAGCGGCGAAAGGCTGCTTGTATCGGGGTTCATTTCAAACACGGAAATCCCCTGTCCGTTGCCGGCCCCGCCCGGTGGCCCGTGCTGGGTGTAGCCACCGATGTAACAGATGATGCGCGGCTTGGCCGCGATCTGGGCCACCGCGCGGCGCGACAGGACGGGCACGCCGGCTGCGGCCAGGGTTGCGGCAAAGGCGCGGCGGGAGATGGTGCTGCTCATGGAATCAGGGGTATCCTCATTGGTCGGGGATTGTCTTTTTGGGCCTTCAGGGCAGTTTGCAGGCCGGGCCGATGGTTCCGGTATAGCGGCTCCAGGTTTCCGTTTCACCAAATAAGGGTACGGCCACGAAGCCGCGCAGCTTCAGGTCACCAGACTGTGAAACCCAGAGCTTGGCATGATAGACATGCCCCGTATCAGGGTCGGTCACGCGCCCGTTCCAGTGGCCGGGCGTATCGGCATCGGGCGTAAAGCCGTTCAGCATGGGCAGGTTGCATTCCACCTCTCCGCGTTTGTCGCGCGGCATTTCGGTCTCGTAGCGCAGGCCCACCAGATGACCGCAGATTTCCTGCCCGCAATGGGAAATCTCGAACACCCCGTCATGGTCCTTTGTCATCCACCGGCCGATGATGTCCGGCTCGGCGGCCCGGGCGTGGCTGGCGGCGGGCATGGCCAGGGGGGCAAGCATCATCGCCATCGCGCACAGCGCGGCCCCCGCACGCCGTACCTGGCGCGGCACCGGGCGGATGCCGGTGTGGCCTGGGGGGTTGTCCCTTTTGCTGTCCTGCATATCAAATCATTCCCCGACATGGCGCGGGACCGGGCGGGGTGGGCCCGGGCCGCGCGCTTGCGTGTTCGTCTAGCTATCAGCCCGCCGGACCCAGGGTATGGCGTGCACTTCCACGCCCTCTTCATCCAGTTCGGCCTGTTCCTCTGCGGTCATGCTGCCGTATATGCCACGGGCTTCGCGCGTGCCCCGGTGCATGTCCAGCGCTTCCTGGGCAAAGCGGTCGCCCACGTCGTCACAATGTGTTTCCACCGTCTGGCGCATTTTCTGTAACAGAGCGATCACGGCGTCAGGCACCGCCCCCGGCGCATGGCCGGGTGGCGTGGCGGCGGGTGGTGGTACGGCTTCCGCCCGCGCGGGGGCCGGGGCGGTATGGACCGCAGGGGCCATCAGGGCACGGGTCACGTCATGCGTTCCGCATTGCGGGCAGCACAGCAGGCCATCGGCCGCCTGCCGCTCGAACGCGCTGCTGCCGGGGAACCATCCCTCGAATTCATGTCCTGCGCCGCAGCGCAGCTGATACCGGATCATGCGCCCTCCACCCCTGTGCCGGTCAGCCCGCGGCCAGCAGGCTGTCCAGCTTGCCCGCGCGTTCCAGCGCCATCAGGTCATCACAGCCCCCAACGGGCGTGCCGTCGACGAAGATCTGCGGCACGGTGGTGCGGCCACCGGAGCGGCGGATGGACTCCGCGCGTTCGGGCGTGCCGTGCGGGGCGTTGATCTCGTTGAAAGGGACGCCCTTTTGTGCCAGCAGGCGAACCGCGCGGATGCAGTAGGGGCAGCCGGGCTGGGTATAGATGTCGATAGCGGGCATTGAACCTTCACTTCGTTGTTGTCGTATCCGCGCGTTGCCGGGCGGGTGGCCGGTGTGCAGCTTATCCTATTGTTGTTCGTGCTGGCCACAGGCACGCGCCGCGGCAAGCACATCGACCCGCCCGGCCCCGGCCGCCAGCAGGGCGCGGGTGCAGGCGGCAAGGGTGGCGCCGGTCGTCATGACATCGTCGACGACAATCATGTGCCGCCCCTGTATGGCGGCCTGACGGTGGGCCCGCACGCCAACCGCGCCGTGCATGCGGGCGTGGCGGGCCGCCCGGCCAAGCCCTTCAAGCGGGCGCGTGGCACGCGGGCGCTCCAGCCCGTCGATGATGACCGCCGCGCCGGTCAGGCGGCCCAGCGCGCGTGCCAGCAGGGCCGCCTGGTTGTAGCGGCGGCTGAACAGCCGCAAACGGTGCAGCGGAACCGGTACCAGCACGCAGTCCGGGCCGATCAGGCCCAAGGCCGCCCCTGCCATGTAACGGGCAAGCAGCGCCGCGTTTTCAGTGCGGTCGGCATATTTGAGCGGCAGGATCAGGGTGCGTGGCGTATCGTCATACACCATGGCGGCCCGTGCTTCGCGCCATGGTGGCGGGTTCTCGCGGCATGCGACGCAGGTCAGATCCGGCCCTCCTGCCGCGCGTGAGGTGAAAGGCATCACGCAGCAATGGCAGAACGGGGCGGTGATCAGATGAATCCGGCCGACACAGGTGGCGCACAGATGGGCCGTCTGCGCCACGTCATCCCCGCAGCCCGCGCAACGGGGCGGGAAAAGCACGTCAAGCACCTGTCTCGCGGCCCGCCGCCATGGCGGGAAGGAAGGACGGAGGGTCATGCGTTCACACGATCGTAGGCTTGGCAGCACCGGGCGGGTGGCGCACATGGAGAACATGACCCCCGAGGTGCCGCAGATATTCGACCGCCATGCCGTGCGCCTGCACCGCGATCGTGCCGCGACCCACATGGCTGATGTGCGCCCCGTCTTGGCGGAAGCGGCCGCGCGGCTGCTGGACCGGCTGGATGACGTGACCCGTGGCTTCGGCACGGCGCTGGATATCGGTGGGCGGGGCGTGGTGGCGCCTGCGCTGCGGGCGCGGGGCATCGCTACCGTGGCGGGTGATCTTTCCCCGGATCTGTGCGGACGGGATGATGGTCCCGCCGTGTGCATGGATGGGGAATGGCTGCCCTTTGCCCCCCACAGTTTCGATCTGGTGGTGGCCTGTCTCTCGCTGCACTGGGTCAATGACCTGCCCGGGCTGCTGGCGCAGGTGCGGCGCATACTGGTGCCCGATGGTCTGTTCCTGGCCTGCATGCCGGTGCTGCCCACGCTGGGCGGCCTGCGCCATGCGCTGCTGGAAGCCGAGATGGCGCGGCGGGGCGGGGTTTCTCCCCGTGTCTCGCCCTTTCCGGGACTGCGTGACTGTGCGGGCCTGCTCCAGCGCGCGGGATTTGCGCTGCCGGTGGCGGATTCGGATGTGATCCATCTGTCGTACCGCACCCCCATGGGCCTGCTGGCCGACCTGCGCCATGGGGGAGAGACCAATGCCCTGTGCCAGCGCGCCCGTGGCCTGACCCACCCCGCCCTGCTGGCCGATGCGCTGGCCCGCCTGCCGCTGGAACCCGATGGCAGCCTGATGCAGGACCTGCATGTGGCGATGATGACCGGCTGGTCCCCTGCCCCCACCCAGCCGCAACCCCTGCGGCCGGGACAGTTCACGACCAGTCTGGAGGATGCGCTGCGTGGGGAAGCATGGCATGATGCCGCCTTCAGCCGCCGGTAACGCTCATGTGGCGCGTCACGCGGGCCGGATCATCCGCGCTGCGGCCGATCAGGAAGTCATGTCCGCGCGGCTTGCGCAGGATGGCGGCGCGGACATGATCCATCATGCCCGCATCATCCGTACCCGCCCGTAATGGCGCGCGAAGGTCGGTCGAGCCCTCGTGGCCCAGGCAGGTATACAGCCTGCCGGTGCATGACAGCCGTACGCGGTTGCAGCTTTCACAGAAATTATGCGTCATGGGCGTGATGAAACCGATCCGCCGCCCGGTCTGGGCAATGCGGGCATAGCGCGCGGGGCCGCCGGTGCGGTAGGGGACCGGTTCCAGCGTCCAGCGCCGTTCAAGCCCGCGACGCACGCCGGACAGGGGCAGGTAGTAATCCGTCCGGTCCTCTCCCGTCTCGCCCATGGGCATGGTTTCGATCAGGCACAGATCCGCGCCAATTTCACCGCACCAGGCAATCAGGCTGTCGAATTCATCATCGTTCACGCCTGCCATGGCTACGGTGTTGATGCGCAGGGCCAGTCCGGCTTCGCGTGCCGCACGGATGCCATCAAGCGTGCGGGACAGGTTGCCGCGCCGGGTTATGCGGGCGAAACGGGCGGGATCAAGTGAATCAAGGCTGACATTGATGCGCCGCACGCCACAGGCACGAAGGTCCTCGGCAAACGCCGCCAGCCTGCTTGCATTGGTGGTCAGGGTCAGTTCATCCAGTCCCGGCTGGCCCCCGGGGCGGCCAAGCCACTGTCCCATCTCACGGAAGAAGGCCATCACATCGCGCCGCACCAGCGGCTCCCCCCCCGTGATCCGCAGTCTGCGCACGCCGTGGCGGATGAAGGCGGCGCACAGCCGCTCCAGTTCCGTAAGGGACAGGATTTCGGCCTTTGGCAGGAAGGTCATGTCTTCCGCCATGCAGTAGATACAGCGCATGTCGCACCGGTCCGTGACCGATACGCGCAGATAGGTCAGCAGCCGGCCGTAGGAATCGGGTAGCGGGGTATTGTCCATCCGGCGCCCCTATGACAGTTCGGTCAGGTGCACGACCGTGGCGTTCACCACCACCTTGCCCGCATGGGGGAACATGACCGTAACCCGGTGCCCGACGGCGGACTGTACCACGCCCTCGCCCCATTCCGGGTGGTCGGGATGGCTGACAGGCTGCCCCGGCACAAGAAAGGAACGGAAAGGAGGTTGGGCCATTATGCTGCACGGTTCCTGCATGGGGTTCATGACCGGCATATCGGACCGGCCAGGGTCTTATTAAACCCCCTTGGCCGCCACACAACAAAAAAACCGCATGCGGCCCCCTGTGCCCATGCTTCCGGGTCGGTCCATGAAGCACGCTGCAAATTCAACAGATGTTTCTGGCGGGGCTTTTTTTAAGGATTCAGGACGTCCTGCCTTCCCGAATACAGACAGTGCCCGGAACCTTTTACTGCTTATCAGTTGTTTCCCGCCTCGGTAAAATCGGGCGCGGCAATGCCGGATTGCGCAAGCTGGGCGCATAGTTCCGCCTGCAGGCGTGCCAGCGCCGTCCCCGTTGTCCCTTCCGCCCGGGCTGTCAGCGCCGCCTGCGTGTTGGAGGCACGCAGCAGCCACCACCCATCCGGCGTCGAGACACGCACGCCATCAATGGCGCAGACCGTGGCCCCGGTTTTTTCCAGCCGGGCCGCCACTTCCGCAATCACGGCGAATTTGCGTGATTCCGGGCAGTCAAACCGCAGTTCGGGCGTGGAAACGCGGGCAGGCAGCGCCGTGCGCAGGGCCGAAAGCGGGGTTTTGAGATGGCTGACCATCTCCAGCACGCGGACGGCCGCATACAGCGCGTCATCAAATCCATACCAGTGATCTGCAAAAAAGAAATGGCCCGACATCTCGCCCGCCAGCAGGGCATCCGTTTCCGCCATCCTGGTCTTTATGGGGGAATGGCCGGATTTCCACATGAGCGGCGTGCCACCGGCGCGGGCAATCTCGTCAAACAGGATCTGGCTTGCCTTGACATCGGCAATGATCGTGGCCCCTGGCCGTGTACGCAGCACGTCGCGCGCCAGAAGCACCAGCAACTGGTCGGCCCAGATGATGGTGCCGGTCTCATCCACCACGCCAAGCCGGTCGGCATCGCCATCAAAGGCCAGGCCGATATCCGCCTTCTCCGCCCGTACCGCAGCGGCAAGCTGGCGCATGTTGGCGGGTATGGTGGGGTCGGGGTGATGGGCGGGGAAATGACCGTCAATATCACCATTAAGGATATGGTGCGTGCCGGGCAGTCGTGCCACCAGCATGGACAGGACATCCCCTGCCGCACTGCTGGCATTGTCCCACACCACCTTCAGCGGGCGCGGACCACTGCCCTGGTCGCGCAGCAGGCGCGTGACATAAGCGGGCCTTATGTCCACGTCCCGCACGGTGCCGGAGCGATGGGGAATAACATCGCCCGCAGCGGACAGCCGCCCCAGTTCCCTGATCTGCGCGCCAAAGAATGGCCTGTTGGCGCGCACCATCTTGAAGCCGTTGTAGTCCGGCGGGTTATGGCTGCCCGTAACCATGACCGCCGCGTCCGCCCCCAGAGCAATCGCGGCAAAATACAGCATCGGCGTCGGCCCGCAGCCAATGCGCTGCACCGCCATGCCGGACGCCATCGCGCCCTCCACAAGCGCGTGCTCGAGGGACGGAGACGAAAGCCGACCGTCATGGCCAATGACAAGGCGCCTGCCCCCTGCCCGTGCCACCAGGCTTGCGAACGTGCGGCCGATGGCATGGGCATCTTCCGGGCCAAGGGTCTTTCCCACAATCCCGCGGATATCGTATTCCCGCAGGGTTGTGGGGTCGAACCGATGCCGGAAGGTCATTTATACTTTTTCAGGAATTCCCGCACGTCGCCAGCCAGTTCCTCGCGCTCCAGCGCAAAGGCGATCTGGGCTTCCAGGAAGCCGACCTTGCTGCCGCAGTCGAAGCGCTTGCCTTCGTAGCGGTAACCATGGAACGGCACATGCCCGATGGTCTTGGCCATGGCATCCGTCAGCTGGACTTCACCACCGGCACCCTTTTCCAGCTTGGCAAGGTGCTTGAGCACATCCGCCGTCAGCACGTAGCGGCCGATCACGGACAGGGTGGAGGGCGCGTCCTTCGGATCGGGCTTCTCGACCAGGCCCTTGACCTCGACGGTCTTGCCGTCATCCTTGCCGATATCCAGGATGCCGTAGCTGCCGGTCTGCTCACGCGGCACTTCGGTCACGGCCAGCACGTTGCCGCCGGTCTTGTTATACACCTCGACCAGCTGGCCGATGCACGACTTCTTGCTCTGCACCACGTCATCGGGCAGCAGGATGGCAAACGGGTCGTTGCCGATGAACTCACGCGCACACCAGATGGCATGGCCCAGGCCCAGCGGCTCCTGCTGGCGGACGGACAGCATGGAACCCGGGGTAACGCGGGTCGCTTCCAGTGCCTTCAGCGCCGATGCCTTCTTGCGGGCCTTCAGCGTGTCTTCCAGTTCGTAGGAAATATCGAAATAATCGATCAGGGAATCCTTGCCCCGGCTGGAAACGAGGCAGAATTCCTCGATCCCGGCTTCGCGTGCCTCATCAATCGCATACTGGATGAGCGGACGGTCAACGACGGTCAGCATTTCCTTGGGCACGCACTTCGTGGCGGGCAGGAAGCGTGTTCCAAGACCGGCAACCGGCAATACGGCTTTTTTAAGGGGCTTAATCACTAATATTTACCTCAAGATGCATGACAGGAACAGGCAACCGCCCCAATCGTCTGGTTTTCAATACGAAAACAGGCAGCGGGCTGTTGCCAGAGGGCAAGGATGTAGCGTGCTTCATCAGGACCAGATATGACTTAAATCACGATTCTTCCCCGACGACAGCTTCCGTTGTCGTGGTTTCAACTTTTTGTAACAATTCCATGCATGGAATGTCATGTGCGATTTTTCACGCGCCTTGGGGCAAGA
The DNA here is from genome assembly GCF_011611525.1 of Komagataeibacter rhaeticus. NCBI lineage: Bacteria > Pseudomonadati > Pseudomonadota > Alphaproteobacteria > Acetobacterales > Acetobacteraceae > Komagataeibacter > Komagataeibacter rhaeticus. The sequence goes on along the minus strand of NZ_CP050139.1, from coordinate 1,868,938 downwards.
CAGGCATTTTGTGGGAAAGGATCATGGCTTTTTTGTGACGCCGGTTCCGCCCCGTCCGTGAATTGCGTGTCCTGGCAGGCAGATATGCGCGCGTCGGGCCTGTTTTCCGTGTATCCGGCCAGCCAGACGGCATGACGCGCGGCAACGCCATCGGGCTTCCCCATCCGGGGAAGAGGCGTTGTCATCATATTTTCAGGAAATCAGGTTGGTGCGGCCAAGAAGACTCGAACTTCCACGGGGTTGCCCCCACAAGCACCTCAAGCTTGCGCGTCTACCATTCCGCCATGGCCGCAACGTGACAACGATGATCGACTGGGCGATACCGTCATGACGATGAAGGGGCGTATAACCGATGGAAGGCGCGCGGGCAATGACTGAAAACGAGTTTTTATGGCATAAGGCGCCAGATCTGGTTCCCTATCCCGCCGCACTGGCGGAAATGGAGGCACAGGCCCGCGGAATCCGTGAAGGAACGCTGCCCGAGCGCGTCTGGCTGCTGGAACATCCCCCCACCTATACCGCTGGCACGTCGGCAAAGGAATCGGACCTGTTCAATCCGCGTGGCTATCCCACCTATCCCGCCGGGCGGGGTGGGCAGTGGACCTATCACGGTCCCGGCCAGCGGGTGGCCTATGCCATGCTGGACCTGGCGAAGCCCCATGGCATGGTGCCGGCGCGCGACCTGCGGGCCTATGTGCACGGGCTGGAGGAATGGCTGATCCGCACGCTTGCGCGCTTTGACGTGGCGGGGGAGCGCCGGGCCGACCGTATTGGCGTATGGGTGGTCGATCCCGCCACGGGGCGGGAGGAAAAGGTGGCGGCCATTGGCGTGCGCGTGTCGCGCTGGGTCAGCTGGCATGGGGTGGCGCTCAACGTGGCGCCGGACCTGACCGATTTTGGCGGCATCGTGCCCTGTGGCATCAGCGATTACGGCGTGACCAGCCTGGCGAAGCTGGGCAGGCACCCCACGATGGCGGAGGTGGATGTGGCGCTGGCCGCGACCTGGCCGGAGTGCTTCGGCCCGATTCCCGGTGCGCGGGAATGACCCCGCGCACCGGCCTCACGCCTAATTGCTGGCGGAGAGGGTAAACATCGCGTCAGGCCAGGGCTGGCCCGTGGCGGTTGCGTCCGTCAGGTCCAGGCGGATGTGCTGGCGTTCCACATCCGTCATCTCGATGACCAGAAGCGACAGCGTGCCCCCGATATCGGAAAAGCCGAGTGTGAGAATCCCCTGCGAGGGACTGTCGGACCGGGCAAGCGAGACCTGCAGGCTGTTCGTGCCATGCTGTACCGCCGTCACCACGATCTGGCCCGACAGATGGACCGGCTGCTCCAGGATCAGCCCCAGCGGCTGATGGCCCAGTGACATGCGGGTCACCGATTCGCGCCGGTGGTCCACAAACAGCAGGTGACCATTCGCCGCGACCAGCTTCATGGCCCCCGGCGTGGTATAGTCCAGCCGCAGGCGGCCGGGATCATAGTGCAGCACCCCCTCCCCCTTGCCGCCATCGGGCCAGGTCTGGACAAAACCGGCCTGCAGCCCGCGGGATGTGTTCAGATAGGTCTCGACGCGCGCGATGTCGCCGCGCTGGTCGGGTGTCTGTCCGGGCACGCCGGCACAGGCGGCCAGCAGGGTCAGCAGCCCGCCCATCATCAGCCGCCGCGTGGCGAAGGGGAAAGCGGGCTTCATGCCACCGCCATCCGTGCCTGTTCGTCCGGCGTGCGCAGCACGAGGGAGAGCGCATGCATCCCCCCCGCGAACTCCGCCGCCAGCAGGTCATGTACCATGCGCGAGCGCTGGACGCGGCCCACGCCTTCGAATGCGGGGCTGACCACAAGCACATTGTAGTGACTTTCGCCCGCCTGCACGCCATTGTCGCGCATGTGGACGTGATGGGCGTGGCGGGCGCTGTCATCCTTGATCTGCAGTTCCACGGGGGAGAGGTGTTCGCGCAGGATGCGATCGATCCGTCCGGCCCGTCCGGTTGCTTGCTGTTCCATTGGCGGCTCCATGATAGCGGGATCATTCATTGCACAGCTTCGCTCTTGCACGAAGCATGGACAGGCGCACATAACGACAATGATGAAGAGAAGGAACACCCGGCATCGCGCCTTTGACCCCGACCCGGATGCGCCGGAGCGCTGCTGCGACATGCATGGCTGCGACCAGCCCGCAGGCTACCGCGCCCCGCGTTCGCGTGATGCGCTGAACAGTTATTTCTGGTTCTGCCTGGAACATGTGCGCGAATACAACGCGCGCTGGGACTATTATCGTGGCATGAGTCCCGGCCAGATCGAGGCCCATATCCGGGCCGATACATCATGGAACCGCCCCTCGTGGAAGCTGGGCCAGGGCAAGGCCGCCCATACGTTCAGCGAGGAAGACCTGCTTGACCCCCTCGACCTGCTCAGGGGGGCCGCAAAGGCGCGGGCACGCGCCGCGCGCCGCAGGCACGAGGAAGACCGCCGGATGGACGCCCCGCAGGCGCTCAAATATCCGCTGGGCGTGCTTGATCTGGGCTGGCCCGTGTCGATGGAGGAACTCAAGGCCCGGTACAAGGACCTTGCCCGCCGCCATCACCCCGACGCCAATGGCGGAGACCGCAGGGCGGAGGAACGTTTCAAGGGCATAAACATTGCCTATGCGACGGTGCGCGCCCATCTTGCAGCCAATCCCGGGCGCGAGGACATGGCCCGCACCGCCTGATGGCGCGTGGGGCGGGCCGCACTGGCAGGCCGGTTGCATACATGCCTATAATCAGCGCCCGGCATGCTGGCCCCGTGCTGGCCTGACGGGCCAAAACAGACGAAGTGACGGACGAGAACAAAGCAGATGAACGAACCCGCAGACCTGACAACTGCCGCAGTGGATGCCAACGGCACGCCGCTTCCCGCCATTTCGGCCGTCTCCGCCCCGGATCTGCAGGTCTCGGCGCGTGAAGTGTTCGGCATTGACAGCGACATGAAGGTTCCGGCTTTTTCCGTGCGCACGGAACATGTGCCCGAAATCGATCCTTCCTATAAATTCGACCATGACACCACGCTGGCCATCCTGGCCGGGTTTGCCTACAACCGCCGCGTCATGGTCCAGGGCTATCACGGCACGGGCAAGTCATCGCATATCGAGCAGGTGGCCGCGCGCCTGAACTGGCCCAGCGTGCGCATCAACCTTGACAGCCATATCTCGCGCATCGACCTGATCGGTAAGGATGCGATCGTGCTGAAGGATGGCAAGCAGATCACCGAATTCCGCGAAGGGCTGCTGCCCTGGGGCCTGCAGCATCCCTGCGCGCTGGTATTCGATGAATACGATGCCGGCCGCCCGGACGTCATGTTCGTCATCCAGCGCGTGCTGGAAGTGGAGGGCCACCTGACGCTGCTGGACCAGAACCGTGTCATCCGCCCCCATCCCTTCTTCCGCCTGTTCGCCACCGCCAATACCGTGGGCCTGGGCGATACGACCGGGCTGTATCACGGCACCCAGCAGATCAATCAGGGCCAGATGGACCGCTGGAACATCGTGACCACGCTGAACTACCTGCCCCACGCGCAGGAAACCGCCATCGTGCTGGCCAAGATGGGAATCGACCCCAAAAAGGACGAGGCCGGGCGCAGGCGGGTGGAAAGCATGGTGGCGCTGGCGGACCTGACGCGCTCGGGCTTCATCGCGGGGGACATCTCCACCGTCATGTCACCGCGCACGGTGATCAGCTGGGCGCAGAATTTCGAGATTTTCAAAGATCTTGCCTTCGCCTTCCGCGTTACCTTCCTCAACAAGTGCGACGAGGCCGAACGCCCCACGGTGGCGGAATATTACCAGCGCTGCTTCAACGCCAGCCCGCTGGCACCCCGGGGTTGATGGCAGGGCAGGCAGTTCATGCGTGAGAACCGGAAAAACGTTCCCGACCCCCAGGCCGAGCGTGAGGCCCGGCAGGCCGAAAGCTTCAAGCGCGCAACCGTAGGGGCGGTGCGCGCCATGGGCGGGCAGGCGCAGGCCGAGGTCTCGTTCCTCAACGGTCCCGTGCCCTCGGGGGTATCCGTTACCGGCACGCATGTGCGCCTGCCCCACCCCGCGCGCAAGATGACGGATGCGGAAATGACCCGCATGCGGGGGGCGGCTGATGCCGCCGCCCTGCGCCTGCGCCATCATGACACGGGCCTGCATGACCGTGCCCGCCCGCCCGCGGGTGAGGCGCGTGAGGTATATGACGTGCTGGAACAGGCGCGGGTGGAAAGCCTGGGCGCACGGCACATGGCGGGGGTTGCCGCCAATCTTGATGCGCGCTTAGCACAGGAATGTGCCGATCTGGGGCTGGACCGCCTGCCCAGCCATACAAGGCTGCCCACCCCCCTCGCCCTGGGGCTGCTGGCGCGTGCGCGCATGTCCGGCCAGCCGGTGGTCGAACCCATGCGGGAGATCATGGCGCGCTGGCAGGATGACCTGCCGCCCGCCGCCCGCCGCGCGCTGGACGAGATGGCGCGCCGTCAGGACAGCCAGAGTGAATTCGCGCAGGCCGCCCGCAGGTTGCTGATGGCCTGTTCGCTGCTGGAGCAGGAAACCACGCCCGATGAGGCCGCCGACGACGGCACGACCGAGGCCGAGGCCGCCAGCAGCGAGGATGAGGAACAGGCCGAGGATACAACCCCCGAGCCCCAGGACGAAGGCCCGGAAGAGGACGACAGTGCCCAGCCCATGCAGATGTCACAGGGCACGGGCGCTGGCGATGATGAGCCGGAGGATGGTGAACAGGGCGGCACGGCCAGCGGTTCGGAAGAAGCTGGTGGCCCCGGTGAGGAAGACGCGGCGCAGGAGGACATGCCCGTCGGTTATCGTGCCTTTACCACCGTGTATGATGAGGAAATTGCCGCCGAGGACCTGTGCGACGCGGAGGAACTGTCCCGCCTGCGCCAGACGCTGGACCAGCAGCTGGTCAGCATGCAGGGTGTCGTGTCCAAGCTGGCCAACCGGCTGCAGCGCAAGCTCATGGCGCAGCAGACACGGGCGTGGGAGTTCGATCTGGAGGAAGGCATGCTTGATGCCGGCCGCCTGTCGCGCATCGTGGTCAATCCCATGCTGTCGCTGTCCTACAAGCGTGAACGGGATACGGATTTCCGGGATACGGTCGTGACTCTGCTGATCGACAATTCGGGGTCCATGCGCGGGCGGCCGATCTCGGTTGCCGCCATGTGCGGCGATATCCTGGCCCGCACGCTGGAGCGCTGCGCGGTAAAGGTGGAAGTACTGGGCTTTACCACGCGCGCGTGGAAGGGCGGCCGCAGCCGGGAGGCATGGATACAGGCGGGCAAACCCGAAAATCCCGGCCGGCTCAATGACCTGCGCCATATCGTGTACAAGGCCGCCTACATGCCGTGGCGGCGCGCGCGGCGCAACCTTGGCCTTATGCTGCGCGAGGGACTGCTCAAGGAAAACATTGATGGCGAGGCCCTGCTCTGGGCGCAGCGCAGGCTGGCCACGCGGGCCGAGGCACGGCGGATCCTGATGGTCATTTCCGATGGCGCGCCGGTGGATGACAGCACGCTGTCCGCCAATCCCGGTTCCTATCTGGAAAACCACCTGCGTGAAGTGATCGCCCATATCGAGACGCGCACCAGCACCGAACTGCTGGCCATCGGCATTGGTCATGACGTGACACGCTATTACCGCTGCGCGGTCACCATTACCGACCCCGAGGAACTGGGCGGTACGATGATGAAGAAGCTGTCCGAACTGTTTGCCGAGGAAGCAGCGCGCGGGAAGCCCCGCTGCGGCGGCTGAACCGCGCGCCCCTGTGCCCCGCTCCGGTCATGGAGCGGGGTTTTTTCATGTTCAGGCCGCGACAAGCCTGCGGTCGGCCAGTTCCAGCAGGGCATCGAGCATGCGGTCGACATCGGCCGTGGTGGTGCGGTGGTTGACAATGGCGGCCCGCACCGCCTTGTGGCCGTTGATGATGGTGGTGGACGGTGCCGCGATCCCGCTTTCATGCAGGTCCTTCACCACCTCGCCATTGAAATGGTCCAGATCCGCTACGGGTGCGATGATGCGGAAGCACACGATATTCAGTGTGACCGGCGCCAGCAGTTCCAGCCGCGGGTTGGCTTCGACCATGCGGGCAAGATGGCGGGCTATGGCGCAGCAGTTGGCAATCATGTCCCCCATGCCATCCGCGCCATAGGTGCCCAGCGTCATCCAGACCTTGAGCGCCCGGAACCCGCGTGACAGGTCCGGCCCCAGGTCGCAGTACCATGGCGCATTGGTGGCAAGGCCACGGTCCTCACGCGCAAGATAGGCGCGTGACTGGGCAAAGGCCGCTGCCTGCGCGCCGGGCCTGCGTACCAGGATACAGCCCGCGTCGTACTGCACCTGTGCCCATTTATGGAAGTCGAAGGCAACACTGTCGGCGCGTTCCAGCCCGCGCAGCATCGGCCGCAGCGTGTCGGACAGCATGGCCAGCGCGCCGAATGCGCCATCGACATGAAACCAGATATTCTCCCGCGCCGCGATATCGGCCAGGCCATCCAGGTCATCAATCGCGCCGGTATCCACCGTGCCTGCCGTGCCAATCACCATGAACGGCTCCAGCCCCGCCGCGCGGTCACGGGCAATGGCCTGTTCCAGTTCGGGCAGGATCATGCGGTTATCCGCATCGATCCCGATCACGCGCAGGCTGTCGGTACCCAGCCCCGTCAGGTCGAAAGCACGGGATATGCAGCCATGGGCGGTGGCGGCGGCATAGCCTACCAGCGGGCGCGTGCCAACGCCCTGCGCGCGCAGGGCCAGCCCGTCCGGCACGGCGCGGCTGGCGGTGATCACGGCAATCATGTTGGCCATGGATGACCCGGTGACCAGCAGGCCCGTGGTTTCGGCCGGGAAGCCGCACATCTCGGCCGCCCAGCGGATGACCTCGCGCTCGACCTCGATCGGGGCATGGTCGCGGCCGCCGCAATTGGCGTTCAGCCCGCCCGCCAGCAGTTCGGCCAGCATGCCCACTGCGGTGCCCCCGCCATGCACCCAGCCCATGAAGCCGGGGTGGATGTTGCCGGTGGAATAGGGTTCCACCAGTTCACGGAAGCGGGCGTAGAGTTCCTGTGGCGGGGTGGGTTCGTGCGGCAGGCCGGTGCGCAGCTGTTCACGCAGGGCGGTGGGCATGGGCTGCCAGACCGGGCGCGCGCGCAGGGTGGACAGGCGGTTGAACATGTCATCCACCATCTGGTGGCCCAGTGCACGCAGCGCGTCCCAGTTATCCGGGTCCAGTCCTGTCATCTTTCCTACCCATCCATGCGGTTGTCTATGGCGTGCCTACATAGGGGGGATTGGGGCCTGCGTGCAATGCGGTGTCATTCCGTTCCTTCCGCCTGCGCGCCCAGGCGGCGGGCAAGGGTGGCGCAGACAAAAAGCTGGATCTGGTGGTAGATCATGACCGGCAGCACGATCAGCCCCACATCGGCATGCGCGAACAGCACGCTGGCAATCGGCACGCCCGATGCCAGCGATTTCTTGGACCCGCAGAACAGGATCGCCACCCTGTCCGCCCGCCCGAAGCCCCCCATGCGCCCCACCAGCCGCGTCAGCCCCAGCACGATGGCCAGGATGAGCATGTCCACCAGCGCCACGCGGGCCAGTTGCATGGGTGGCAGGCGGTGCCACAGCCCCTGCACCACCGCCTCGCTGAAGGCGGTATAGACCACAACGAGGATCGAACCCCGGTCGGAAAAGGACAGCAGCTTCCTGTGCCGGTGCGCCCATGCCCCGATCCATGGCTGCGCCACCTGCCCCGCGATGAAGGGGACGAGCAGTTGCAGCACGATCGGCCCGATGCCCCCGCCCCCTGCCGCCGCATGCCGCGCCAGTACAAGGCCGACCAGCAGCGGTGTCAGGAAAATGCCCAGTATGTTGGACAGCGTGGCCGAACAGATGGCCGCCGCCACGCTGCCGCGCGCAATCGAGGTAAAGGCGATGGAGGACTGCACGGTGGAGGGCAGGCAGCACAGGAAGAGCACCCCCGTCCACATCGGGCCGTCCAGCAGGCCGGGCACGAGGGCATGCAGCCCCATGCCCAGCAGGGGGAAAAGGGCAAACGTGCACAGCCCGATGGCCAGGTGGATTCGCCAGTCCATCATCCCCTCCACCACCGCGCGGCGCGACAGGCGCGCGCCCTGGAGGAAGAACATGTTCGCAATCATGATGAGGGCAAGCATGTTGAACACGCCCACCCCCGCGCCACGACAGGGCATGACGCTGGCCAGTATCACGGTGGCAAGCAGGCACAGGAGAAAAGAGTCGAGCTTGCGGAACATGATTGATGCCTGCGGTAGGAAACTGTGATGGCCGCCCATATCATATCGCATTGCATCTGGCCTGTAATCACGCCAACTTGTGCCGCAAATGAAGACATTCCTCCTTACCACCGCCATCGCCGCCCTGTCCTGCATCGGGGTGGCGCGGGCAACCGCCCTGCCCGCAACCTGTGGCCATGTTAGCATGGCCGCCAGCCAGCCCCATGGGGCCGGTTCCCTGTCCGGACATGGCTATGACCTGTCGCTTGCGGGTGACGAGGACCGGAAGTTCCACGCGACCGACATCGCGGCCACGGGCACGGGCCTTGACCCCCAGGCCCTGCGGGACATGGAGGACGTGGCCTCCCTCGTCATGCTTGCCACCCTGACCGGGCACCATTCGGAGGGATGCGCGCAGGCGTATTTCACCGCCGCCGCCACCCCCATCATGGAGGGCCTGCGCGCGGGGCGCAGCTATGACCTGACATGGCAGGACGGCCTGCTGACCAGCGGGCAGACAAAACTGTCCTTCCATCGCGCGCACCTGCATCTGGTTGGTGCCAGAAGCGACACTACGCCCGCCACGCTGACGCTGGATACGCAGGGCATTGGCATAACCGGCACCCACAATATCCTGCTGGCCAGCGCCCTGCCCCAGCAGGCCACGGCCAATGCCTCGGTCCCCGGTTCGGCGCTGGTACCGCTGGCCGCCGCCATTACCGGCCATCCGGGGCAGAATGTCATGGTGCCGCTGCATGTCTCCGCGCTGAACGCGCAGCGCGGCAGCATGCAGATCACGGGCAATGGCGATGCCAACCTGACCGGCAATACCGATGCCTCTTCCGCCACCGGGCACATACAGGTGCAGAACCTTGACGCAGTGATCGACACCCTGCGCAACGCGGGCCAGACACGCGCCAGTGCCGCACTGGTGCTGGCCAAGCTGTTCGGGCACAAGGCGGCATCGGGCGGTACGTCATGGGATGTAAGCTGGGAGGGCGGGGTCATGACCGTCAACCACATTCCCCTGCCCATTCATTAGGTCCGCGTTCACCGCCCTGCGGGAAACAGTGCCCGCGGCCCTGCCCTTTCAGCCATGCGGGGCCAGGAAAGGCTCGACTGCCTGCAGGAACTGCTGCGGCTGTTCTATGGCGGGCCCGTGACCGCATGCGGGGATCACGACCAGTCTGGCGCCCTTTATCCGGTTTGCGAAATCCTGGCCATCGGCAAGGGGTATGATCTGGTCATCGTGCCCCCAGACTACAAGCGTGGGAACCGTGATGCGCGCAATCTGCTCATCAAGGAAAGTCGCCGGATCATTGACATTGCGCAGGAAGCTGTCCTGCGTGTACTGGCTGCCTTCAGCAAGGCGGGTCTCGAAGGAGTCTTTCACCATCGCGTCGGTAATCAGGGCGTGATCATGGAACAGCACGCCCAGGCCAGTGCGCGTGCCCTCAATGGACAGGGCATGGCTGAAAGGCAGTGGTCCCTTGCTGAACAGGCTCTGGTGGCCCGCGGCATCGGTCAGCACCAGTTTTTCAGGTCGGGCCATGGCAGGATTGTTTTCCGCCTCTACCGTGTAAAGCCCTGCGATCCAGCCCCCCAGCGATTCACCGGCCAGCATGAAATGGGTGACATGGCGGGCCTTGAGGAAGCCATCAAGCATATCCACCCAGGTCTGCACGCCATAGGCGACCAGAGGCTTGTCCGACTGCCCGAAGCCGAGTTGGTCCATGGCCAGGACATGGTAATGTCGGGCCAGTTCGGGAATAACGTTGCCCCAGTCAAACCGCGCATTGCTGCCCAGACCATGCACAAGAACCAGATCGGGTCCGTGACCTGCCTCTATGAAGCGGATCGTCTGGCCATGTACGCGCACGCTCTGCATGCCGTCGGCCGCATGGGCGCAGGACAGGCCGCCCATCACGCCCGATACCAGCGCCAGTGCGCCTGCAAGGCGGCGTATCCCTTTATGAATCATGGCATCTCCATCCCTTTTTCCGCCCCGTTCCGAACAGCAGGAACGACGGGCCATGCAACGAAAGGGAGCGGCGCCAGCCGGGGCCGTTCGCTCCCGGCACAGAAATAGGATATCGGGCGGCGGCAGGCCATCAGAATCATTCTGAAATCGAAATAACGCCCTCGGGGCTTTCGATCCTGCGTATGCGGACCGGTCCCGGCCTAGGCCGGAACGGTCGTCCCCTCCTGCGCCAGCCTGACCAGTGCCGCAAGCACCTTGCGCGCCTGCGTGATGCGCTGGGCATTGGTCATTTCACGTATGACCGCAAGCTTGTGGTCGGGGCGCAGGCGGACATTGGCTTCCTTCTGCCGGGCAATCCACGCCACCAGTCCCGCCGGGTTGGCAAAGCTGTTGCCACGGAACTGGATGACCATGCCCTTTGGCCCGGCTTCCAGTCGCTCCACCCCTGCCTCGCGGCACATGCGCTTGAGTGTGACCACATCCAGCAGGTTGCGTACCTCATCAGGTAGCGTGCCGAAGCGGTCCACCAGTTCGGCCTCCATCGCTTCCACCTCCGCATCATTGGCCAGGCCCGCGATGCGGCGGTACAGCCCAAGGCGCACCGGCAGGTCGGTCACATAGCTGTCGGGTATGAGTACCGGCAGGCCAAGGATGATGTTGGGTGTCCAGTCGCGGTCCTGCAGCCTGCGCCGTCCCTTTTCGGTGCGCAGGTCGGCCACGGCGTCTTCCAGCATCTGCTGGTACAGTTCAATGCCCACTTCACGGATATGGCCCGACTGTTCATCCCCCAGCAGGTTGCCTGCCCCGCGCAGGTCAAGGTCGTGGGAGGCCAGCGTGAAGCCCGCCCCCAGTGTGTCCAGCGTCTGCATGACTTCCAGCCGCTTCTGGGCGGCGGCTGAGAGCACATGCGTCTGTGGCCATGTCAGGTAGGCATAGCCGCGCTGCTTGCCACGCCCCACGCGCCCGCGCAGCTGGTAGAGCTGGCCCAGGCCGAACATGTCGGCGCGGTGGATGATGAGCGTGTTGACCGCCGGCATGTCCAGCCCGCTTTCCACAATGTTGGTGGACAGCAGGATGTCGTATTTGCCGTCACTGAACTCGGTCATCACCCGTTCCAGTTCGGTCGGCGTCAGGCGGCCATGGGCCTGCACCAGCCGTGCATCGGGCACGATCTCGCTCAGGCGCGTGGCCATGCGGTCCAGATCCTCGATGCGTGGCACCACGCAGAAGACCTGCCCGCCACGGAAGCGTTCGCGCTGGATCGCCTCGCGGATCACCACGCTGTCAAAGGGCATGATGAAGGTACGCACGGCCAGCCGGTCGGTGGGGGGCGTTGCGATCAGGCTCATTTCCCGCACGCCGGTCAGGGCAAGCTGGAGCGTGCGCGGCAGCGGCGTTGCGGAAAGGGTAAGCACATGCACGTCCTCGCGCAGCGCCTTCAGCTTTTCCTTGTGGGCCACGCCAAAATGCTGCTCTTCATCCACGATCAGCAGGCCAAGGTCGGCGAATTTGACGGTCTTGGCCAGCAGGGCATGGGTGCCGATCACGATATTGACCGTGCCATCGGCCAGGCCCTTGCGCACGGCTGTCGCCTCCTTTGGCGTGACCATGCGCGACAGTTGCGCCACATTGACCGGCAACCCGGCAAAGCGGGCGGAGAAGGTGCGGTAATGCTGGCGCGCGAGCAGCGTGGTCGGCACCACAACCGCCACCTGCGCGCCCGACATGGCGGCAACGAACGCGGCCCGCAGCGCCACCTCCGTCTTGCCAAAGCCCACATCACCACAGACCAGCCGGTCCATGGGTTTGCCCGATGCCATGTCGTCCAGCACGTCGGCTATGGCGCGGGACTGGTCCTCGGTCTCGACAAAGGGGAAGCGGGCGCAGAATTCATCCCACATCCCGTCCTCCGGTGTCAGCGCGGGCGCTTCACGCAGGGCACGGGCGGCGGCGGTGCGGATCAGTTCGCCCGCCATGTCGCGGATGCGCTGCTTCATCTTCGCCTTGCGCGACTGCCACGACACGCCACCCAGCCTGTCCAGCGCCACATGCGCCTGGTCCGAGCCGAAGCGGCTGAGCAGCTCGATGTTCTCGACCGGCAGGAACAGCTTTTCGTTGCCATCATAGATCAGGCGCAGGCAGTCATGCGGTGCGGTACCCACGCCGATGGTCTCCAGCCCGTCATAGCGGCCGATGCCATAATCCTGATGGACGACCAGATCGCCTTCCGCAATTTCGGAGGCTTCGGCTATGAACTGGTCGGCTTTCTTGCGGCGGCGGGGCGGGCGCGAGATCCGCTCGCCCAGCAGGTCCTGTTCGGAAACAAAGGCAAGATTGTCAGCGACAAAGCCACGTTCCAGCCCCAGCGTAAGCAGCCCCACGGTGCCGGGCCTGAGCTTCTGCGCCTCTTTCCATGTGGCGAAGCCCTGGACCGGCAGGCGGTATTCACGCAACAGCACGCCAATACGCTCGCACGAGCCACGGCTCCATGCGGTCACATACGCGCGGCGGCCGGTCTGCGCCCATTCCTCCACCTTCGCATGCAGCATGGGGAAGACGTTCTCGCGCCCGTCGGTCACGCTTTTGGCGAACATCTGCCCCGGCCTGCCGCCCGCATCCATGCCCGGCGCGCCATCGGGCTGGGCAAAGGGCATGAACACCACGGCCTTTTTGCCCACCAGCAGGGCGTCCCACCCCTTGCGGTCAAGATACATCAGGTGCGGCGGCAGGGCGCGGTAGGGCACTTCCCCTTCCCGCGTGGGCTGCCTGCGGGCATCGTAATGGTCGGCAATCATTTCCAGCCGCGTGGCGAGCACTTCCTCGGCCTGGTTGGCCAGCGAGATGGAGACACCGGGCATGTAATCCACCAGCGTTTCCATCTGTTCATGGAACAGGGGCAGCCAGTGCTCCATGCCCGCGTGGCGCCTGCCATCGGATATATGCTGGTACAGCGGGTCACTGGCCGCCGCCGGGCCAAACAGGTCGCGCCAGCCGGTGCGAAAGCGCGAAATGGCCGCGGGGTCGAGACTGAAATCGGCCACCGGGCGCATGGTCAGGCTGGTGATCTTCGCGGTCGAGCGCTGGGTGCCGGGATCAAACCGGCGGATGTTCTCCACCTCGTCGCCGAACAGGTCAAGGCGTACGGGTTCGCTCTCGCCCGCGGGGAAAATGTCGAATATGCCACCGCGCGTTGCGAACTCACCCTGTTCCATCACCGTGTCGGTGCGGTTGTAGCCATGGGCGATGAGCAGTTCCATCAGGAACGGGGCATCAAGGCTTTCCCCGGCCGTAATCGTGATGGACTGCCCGGCAAAGGCGGCACGCGGGGCCACGCGCTGCACCAGCCCCATCACCGTGGTCAGCACGATGCGGGGCCGGTCCGCCTTTTCCAGCAGTCGGGTCAGCGTTGCCACCCGCTCCGCCACGATGGCGGGATTGGGGGAGACGCGGTCATACGGCAGGCAGTCCCATCCGGGAAAACGCAGGATTTCCGCATCGGGTGCTACAAAGGCCAGCTGGTCGGCAACGCGGGCCAGGCCCGCATCATCGCGGCAGACATGCAGCACGGGGCCAGGCCCCTCGCGCAGCCTTCGTGCAAGCAGGAACGCGTCATATCCATCCGGCACGCCCCATACGGGCAGGGGCGCGTCGGGTGCCAGGGAGAAGCCTGCCGTCGTGTTCATTTTCCGCCCCGGATCGCGGCAAGACGGGCGGGATCGGTGGCGTCGGCCATGATTTCCTTCATCATGGGGGTGTTCAGTTCCTCCGGCACGGGGCGGCGGCCGCTCAGCCAGTCCGCCAGATCGGCGTCCGGCAGGTCCATCACCGCTTCCAGCGCGTCCAGCTGGGCTTCGGTCATGCCTTCCAGCCGGGGGGCGACAAAGCCGCCAATCAGCACATCGGTCTCATGCGTGCCACGATGCGTGGCGCGGTAATAGATCTTCCGGCGTCGTGTATCGAGACGGGAGAGGTCTGGCGTTCTGGCTTCCATTGCGTTCCACCCCTGTATGGTTGTGTTTTGTTCCGTAACGCAGGTGTCCTATAGCCCTCATGCGGGCATCTGTCAGCCCGCAAGACCAGCATGCCACCCCGCAGGATGAACCGCCGCGTGTCCGATCCCACTGCCCCGTTCCCCAATCCCCTTCTTGCCCCGTTACTTGCGGGCGTGGACAGCCTGAAGGGCGTGCGGCCCGCCACCGCCCGGCTGCTGGCGCGGGTTGCGGGTGGCGCGCGGGTGATCGACCTTCTGTTCCACCTGCCGGAATCGGTGGTGGACCGGCGCTACCGCCCCAACCTGCGCACTGCCGAGACGGGGCGCGTGTGCACGCTGCATGTCACGGTCAGCCGCGTGGTGCCCCCCGCGCCCGGCGGCGGCCGGGGCAGGCGGCCATGGCGTGTGCTGGTCAGTGACGGCACGGGGGATGCGGAGCTGGTGTTCTTCTCCCCCCATCTGGTGCGCAGGCTGGAGGCGGGTCAGGACATATGCGTATCGGGCACGCTGGAGCGGTTTGGGGAGCGGTTGAACATGGCGCACCCGGATTATCTTGTCCCGGCCGCCCGCATGGGCGAGATCCCGCTGCTTGATCCGGTCTGGCCGCTTACGGCGGGGCTGTTTTCCAGTCAGGTGCGCTCTGCGGTCAGGGCTGCGTTCGATATTTTCCCCCCCCTGCCCGAATGGCAGGATGCCACCGTGCTCAGGCAGCGCAGGTGGCCGGGATTCGAGGACGCGCTGCGCACGCTTCACCGCCCCTGTGACCTGCCCGAACTGATGGAAGGTGACGCGCTGGTCGCCGCATCCGAACGCGCCCGCGCCCGCCTTGCCTGTGATGACCTGCTGGCCCAGCAGGTGGCCATGGCGCAGGCGCGCAGGCTCAACCGCCTGCGGCCGGGGCGCGCCGTTGCGGGCGATGGCAGCCTGCGCCGGGTGGCGCTGTCGCGCTTCGGGCATGAACCGACCACGGCACAGGTCCGCGCCCTTGCGGAAATCGATGCGGATCTGGCCGCGCCGCGCCAGATGACGCGGCTGTTGCAGGGGGATGTCGGTGCGGGCAAGACGCTGGTTGCCCTGCAGGCCATGCTGGGCGCGGTTGAAGCCGGGCATCAGGCCGCGCTTATGGCGCCGACCGAGATCCTGGCCCGCCAGCATCTGGCGACGTTTACAAAACTCTCACCCGTGCCCGTGGCCTTCCTGAGCGGGAGCGTGAAAGGCAAGGCCCGGCGGGAAGCACTGGCCCGCATTGCCGATGGCACGGCGCGGCTGGTCATCGGCACGCATGCCCTGTTTCAGGAAAGCGTGGTGTTCCAGGACCTTGCCCTTGCCGTGATTGACGAACAGCACCGCTTTGGCGTGGAACAGCGCGCCATGCTGGGCGAAAAAGGCCCCCAGACCGATGTGCTGGTCATGACCGCCACCCCCATCCCGCGCAGCCTGCTGCTGACGCAGTGGGGGGACATGCAGGTCAGCCGGCTGGATGTGAAACCGGCCGGCCGCAAGCCGGTGCGCACGTCGCTGCATGCGCTGTCGGCCATGGATGACCTGCTGGCGGGGATGGAACGCGCACTGGCGCGTGGCGCGCGCATATTCTGGGTCTGCCCGCTGGTGAGCGAGAGCGAGACGACTGACATCGCCGCCGCCGAAGCCCGCCATGCGGCACTGGCCGCGCATTTCGGGGCGGAATCGGTGGGTCTTGCCCACGGCCAGCAGGACATTGCCCTGCGTGAGCAGGCCATTGCCGATTTTGCGGCGGGACGGACGCGCATCCTTGTGGCCACGACGGTGATCGAGGTGGGGGTGGACATACCCGACGCTACGGTCATGATCATCGAGCATGCCGAGCGTTTCGGCCTGGCCCAGCTGCACCAGCTGCGCGGCCGCGTGGGGCGCGGGCGGGCTGAATCCTACTGCCTGCTGCTGCATGACAGCGCGCTGGGCCAGACCGCGCGGCGCAGGCTGGCGCTATTGCGTGAGACGGAAGACGGGTTCCTGATCGCTGACGAGGATTTCCGCCTGCGCGGCGGTGGCGACGTGGCGGGACGGCGGCAGTCGGGCCTGCCGGACATGCGGCTGGCCAGCCCCCTGCATGTGGACATGCTGCTGACCCTTGCCGCACAGGACGCAAGGCGCCTGGTCGACACCCCGCCCGACCAGCGCCCCCCTGCCCTGCGGGCGCGTGAGCCTGCCGTCAGTTTGCTGCTTGAACTGTTTTCTCGGGCGCGGGCCGTGCGGGCGATACGCGCGGGCTAGGCCGGGCCGCGACAGGCAGGCTGACACCCAGCTGCTGCGCCGTCTGCGCCAGGTAGAAGCTGGCGAACAGTTCCAGCGGGGCGGCATCATGCGTCATGCGGGCATGCAGCACCGCCCCTTCCCATCCGATCCAGAAATAACGCGCAAGCGCCGTGCACAGCCGCTTCTGCCCGGCGGTGGGATGGGGGGCGAATGAATCGAGCAGGCAGGTGGCCACGCGCTGTTCCCATTCGCGCATGATGGCCAGTAGCTGGCCGTTGAACGAATCGGGCAGGGTGTCGATTTCCTGGCTCAGGTTGCCGATCAGGCACCCACGGCGGAAGCCGTGACGCTGCATGCCCGCTTTCGCGTCATGCATGAAATTGAGCAGGCGCTGCAGCGGCGGTTCCGTGCGGTCGGTCAGCCACAGATCCAGCTTTTCATTGAAATAGGCGGCATAATACTCGATCAGCGCCTGACCGAACTCTTCCTTGCTGCTGAAGCAGTAATAGAACGACCCCTTGGATATGCCGGTGGCGTTCAGCACGTCATCGACACAGGTGGAGGAAAATCCCTTTTCTGTCAGCAGCCCGACGCCCGCGCGTACCAGCATGGCGCGCGTGCCCTCGGGTGCACGGGCGGTCTTTGGCGGTCGGCCCCGACCGCGCCGGGGGGGGATGGTATTGGACATGAACGGTTTTCTTACCAGAGGAGAAAATACGACAGGGCGATGTCTTTCCACGATAATGTGCGAGTGAGAATGGAATGCAAGGAGAATTGCTGAATTTTATCTGCAACTTTGTGATTACATCTTTTTGCATTCCTGCCCCTCACAAACCGTTCAGAATGAAAATTCGTGTGGCAACCATCATGCGGAATATGCTTTGGTGTTGTTGATGCCGATGCGATTTATGCTAGGGTCACCGCAGGAGTAGAGAATGTTTTCCTGATCCGGTCCGCCCGCATCCGCGGTAACGCCAGACAGGCCAGACTCTATCCCGCAAACGTGCTTTCATTCGGTGGTGTTCCGAAAGGGAACATCCGCCACCTAGACCTCGGGATTACGACCGTTGAGAAGTAACAGGACCGACCGCAGCTCCCGCTCCCCGCGCCGCGGCGGGTTTGACGACGATTTCATGTCGTCGCCTTCATTTGGTGACCGCGGCAGCGCCCCGCCGCCGCGCCGCTCCTTTGGTGGTGGAGGTGGTGGTCCGCAGATCGTCGCATCCGGGCCGGAAATCAGCGCCACTGTAAAGTGGTTCAACAGCGAAAAAGGCTTCGGCTTTGTCGAGCTGTCCGACGGGTCGGGTGACGTGTTCCTGCACGCCAATGCCCTGAACCCCACCGGCCATGCCACGGTCGCCCCCGGAACCACGCTGGTGGTGCAGATCGGTCAGGGCCCCAAGGGCCGCCAGGTCGCCGCCGTCCTTTCCGTTGACGAAAGCACGGCCCAGCCCGAGCGCCCGCGCGGTCCGGCAGGCTTCGGTGCGGCAGGTGGCGCGCGTGGCGGGTTCTCCCGTTCCGGTCGTCCCGCCCCCGACCTGTCCCATGCGCAGGACATGCGTGGCACGGTCAAGTGGTACAATGCCACCAAGGGTTTTGGTTTCATCACGCCGGAAAATGGCGGCAAGGACATTTTCGTCCATGCGTCCGCCCTGGAACGTTCGGGCCTGTCCGGGCTGACAGAAGGCCAGACGGCGAACGTGCAGGTTGTCGAAGGCCAGAAAGGCCCGGAAGCAGCAGCACTGTCGGTTGACTGATTGCCGCTTTCATTCCCTTCCGCCATGGCGGAAGGGAATGGGTGGATAAAGAAAACAGGGCCATCCCGGCTGGGGTGGCCCTGTTTTTTATTGCCCGGTAATGGTCTGCCGCATTGCGATGTAGCTTCCTGCACGCCGCAGCGGCGCTGCGGAACCGGTCATGGGCCGTAAATGCAACGGGTGGTGCAGGTGTTTCCAGAGGGGTGCGGTTCCCCATGGTGCACGCGTTTAATCGTCGCGCCCCTTGTTGCGGATCAGGCGGGCCTTGTCGCGTGCCCAGTCACGGTCGGCTATGGCCTGGCGCTTGTCGGCCTTCTTGCGCCCCTCACCCACGCCCAGCGTCAGCTTGGCCAGGCCACGGCTGTTGAAATGGATGTCCAGCGGCACAAGGGTCACGCCATTGCGCGCCGTCTCGCCCAGCAGCTTGTCCACCTGCTTTTTGTGCAAAAGCAGCTTGCGCGGTGCGCGCGGTTCAAAGCGGGACAGCACCCCGCCCTGATATTCGGGGATGTAGCTGTTGATCAGCCACAGCTCGCCGTTGCGCTCACCGGCATAGGCTTCGTTTATGGTGGCCCGGCCCATGCGCAGGCTCTTGACCTCCGGCCCTTTCAGCACCAGCCCGGCTTCCACCGTCTCGACAATGGTGTAGTTGAAGCGGCCCTTGCGGTTCTGGGCGGCGA
This sequence comes from Komagataeibacter rhaeticus, assembly GCF_011611525.1. Lineage (NCBI taxonomy): Bacteria > Pseudomonadati > Pseudomonadota > Alphaproteobacteria > Acetobacterales > Acetobacteraceae > Komagataeibacter > Komagataeibacter rhaeticus. The sequence goes on along the minus strand of NZ_CP050139.1, from coordinate 1,850,020 downwards.
TCCCGGTGGAGATCATGCCGCTGCCCCTGTTTTTTGCTGCCATGTGCCTAGCCCAGCAGTCCGACCGCATCGAGGGCAGCCTTGACCTGCGTGCGGCCCGCATCGCTCAGGGGGGCAAGCGGCAGGCGGCAGGTCTCGCCCATAAGCCCCAGCACGCTGGCCGCGAATTTCGCGGGTACGGGGTTGCTTTCACAGAACAGCGCATCGTGCAGGGGCAGCAGGCGGTCCTGCAGTTCCATGGCATTCATCACGTTGCCGTCCGCCCAGCTCTGCTGCACCTGCGCGCACAGGGCGGGGGCGACGTTGGCGGTCACACTGATGCAGCCATCGCCCCCTGCGGCCAGGAAGGAAACCGCTGTTCCGTCCTCGCCCGAGATCTGGTTGAACGGCTTCTTCACCGCCCGGCGCACCAGCAGCGGGCGCAGGAGATTGGCGGTGGAATCCTTGACCCCGATGATGTTGGGGTGCTGGGCCAGGCGGGCCATTGTCTCGACCGATATGTCGATGACCGAACGGCCGGGAATGTTGTACAGGATGATGGGAATGCCAATGGCATCCGCAATGGTCATGAAATGGCGGTACACCCCTTCCTGTGTGGGCTTGTTGTAGTAGGGCGTGACCACCAGAACGGCTGCCGCCCCCGCGCGCTGGGCCTGCTGGGCCATGCCCACGGCTTCCGCCGTGCTGTTGGAACCGGCCCCCGCGATGACCGGAACCCGCCCGGCAACCGACTTGATGGTGAATTCCACTACCTGCGCATGTTCATCATGCGTAAGCGTCGGGCTTTCCCCTGTTGTGCCGACCGGGACCACGGCACTGGTGCCCTGCTGGACCTGCCAGTCGATGAAGCGGCCCATGGAGGGCAGATCCAGCGATCCATCCTTATTCATGGGGGTAAGAAGGGCGGTAATGGAACCCTTGAACATGGCTGTTTCCACCTGGATCCTGTATCTTTTTTCTATGCGGGCGCCACCGGGCTGGCATTCCCGCGGTATCGTCTGGCTGCCCCGTCTCGCGCATTACTATACAGGTAATACGCCACCGGGGGCAAAACATGGTGGCATGCTCCCCTGCCGCCCGCTCATGTCTGGCGACGGAAGGCGGAGGCTGGATAGACGCCCAGGATCTCCTGCTGTTCCGCAAAGAAGGAGAGTTCCCGCAGGGCTTCCGCCAGGGGGGGTGTGTCAGGGTGGCCTTCCACGTCCAGCAGGAACTGGGTGGCGGAAAAGGAACCTTCCAGCATGTAGCTCTCCAACCGGGTCATGTTCACCCCCGTCGTGGCGAAACCGCCCAGGGCCTTGTACAGCGCACCCGCATGGTTGTTGATGCGGAAGAGCAGCGTGGTCATGTAATCCGACCCCGCCGGGGGCAGGGCCACGGGCCTGCGTGAGGCGATATAGAAGCGCGTGGTGTTGTGCGCGGCGTCTTCCACATTGCGGCGCAGGATTTCCAGCCCGTTCAGCTCCGCCGCCAGGGCGGAGGCCACGGCCACGTCTTCCCTGCGGCCCCACTCACGCACCATTTCGGCCGCACCGGCGGTATCGAACTCCACCACCGGCTCCAGTCCCAGTTCGGCAATCACGCCGCGTATCTGCGCCATGGCCACGGGATGGGTATGCACCCGTTTTGCCGCACCCAGCGTGCTGCCCGGCACGCCCATCAGGCAGTGCTCCACACGCTGGAAATGTTCACCCACAATGAACAGCCCCGCCTGCGGCAGAAGGGCATGGATGTCGGGGACCCGTCCCGCCAGGCTGTTCTCGCACGCCAGCATGGCCTGATCTGCCAGCCCGTCATGCACGGCGCCGATGGCCTGGGCAAAGGTCTGGCATGGCAGGGTGGCCCAGCCGGGCCGCGCGGTGCGGCAGGCCAGATCCGAATAGGCGCCCGGACGGCCCTGGAAGGCGATGATGCCCGGCCTGCTCATGCCGCGACCCCCAGTGTCCGGCGCGCCCGCTCCAGGTCGGCCGGGGTATCCACGCCAAAGGGGGCGGTGCCGATGCGTGCGCAGCCTATGGTCATGCCCGCTTCCAGCGCGCGGAGCTGTTCCAGCTTCTCACGTTGTTCCAGCCCGCTTTCGGGCAGGCTGACAAAGCGGGCCAGCGCCGCGCGGCGATAGGCGTAAATGCCGACATGATGCCATAGCGGCCCCTGCCCCCACGGGATGGGCAGGCGGGAGAAATACAGCGCGCGCGCCACGTCCGCCCCGCCATGGGGGTCAAGGCTGCACGCGACCTTGACCACTGACGGGGCTTCCGCTTCCGCCCTGTCACGCACCGGGGCGACAAGGGTTGCGATATCGGTCGTGGCATCGTCCAGCGGGCGCAGGACGGCGCGCAGGCATTCCGGCGCCACACCCGGCAGGTCGCCCTGCAGGTTGATGATGGTGTCATGCGCCCCGGCCGGGTCCAGCCTGCACAGCGCCTGCCAGATCCGGTCGGAACCCGATGGCAGGCTGGCATCGGTCAGGATGGCGGTGCCGCCCGCCCGTTCCACGACTTCCGCGATCTCACGCTCCGCCGTGGCAACGGCCACGGGGCCAATCCCTGCCGCCTGCGCGCGCCTGAGCACATGCACGATCATGGGATGGCCGGCAATGTCGGCAAGGGGCTTGCCCGGCAGGCGGGTCGAGGCCATGCGGGCGGGTATCAGGACAATGGGGTTCATGGGATCTGGGTCTGGGCCATCCGTAATCTGTAGCGATGGCAGGGGGCCCGCCGCCGCGCGCCCCGCGTGCTTCACACAGGGCGCGCGGCAGTCTAGGTAAGGAGCGGTTTTCATGCAACCACAGTGGAAGGGTGCGGCATTTCATGGATAGCGTAAGGCTCAACCAGCTTGGGGCGGCCTGTCTCATTGCCGTGCTGGCGGTGGGCGCAAGCTGGGGGATTGCCCATACGGCGGTGCCTGAACCCCTGCCCGCCCGGCCCGGCGTGGCCATACCCCGCCCCCCCGCCGCACGGCAGGGGCCATCCATTGATGAACTGGTGGCCAGGGCCAGTGTGGACAGGGGCCACGGCATTGCCGAACGGCAATGCGCGATGTGCCACAGCATGGCCCCCGGCGGCCCCGCCATAATCGGGCCGGACCTGTACGGCGTGGTGGGCACGCATGTGGGGGACATACCGGGCTATGAATTCTCGGACGCGCTGAAGGCGCACAGGGACGAGACATGGACCAGCACCACCTTGTCCGCCTGGTTGAAGGGACCGGCGGAATACGCACCGGGCACCAAGATGTCCTTTCCCGGCATTGAGTCCGATACCGACCGGGCGGATGTCATCGCCTATCTGCGCAGCCTGCACCCGGAGAAGCCGGAATGACCGCCCTCCCCCCCGACTTCCCGCATGATGCCGTAATGGAAGCCGCCACCGCCGCCGCCGATGTGGCGCGCAGTGTGGTGCTGCCCTTCTTCCGCCGTGGCGTGCGTGCGGATGACAAGGCCGATGCCAGCCCCGTCACCGTGGCCGACCGCACGGCGGAGCGCGCGATTCGCGCTGTACTGTCCGAACGCCTGCCCGGTTTTGGCCTGATGGGGGAGGAATTCGGGCTGGAGGCGGCCGCAAGCCCCTATCGCTGGGTCATTGACCCGATTGACGGCACGCGGGCCTTCATTACCGGAAGGCCCACCTTCGGCACGCTGATCGCCCTGCTGCATAACGATGTGCCGGTGCTGGGCCTGATCGACCAGCCGGTCACGGGCGAGCGGTGGATCGGCCTGCGTGGCGCGCCCACGCGCTACCTGTCCGCCCTGCCCGGTCATCCTGCCACGCGCGCCTGCGCGCAGGTGGCGGCAGCCGAACTGTCCTGCACCGCGCCGGAAATACTCGATGCCCCCCACCGCCCCGGCTTTGACGCCCTGGCCGCCGCCGTCCGGCGCACAAGCTGGGGGGGGGACTGTTATGCCTACGGCCTGCTCGCGCTGGGGCAGATCGACATCATTGCCGAATGCACCATGAAGATATGGGACTGGGCCGCCCTTGTACCGATCGTGGAAGGGGCCGGCGGCCGCATGACCGACTGGTCGGGCCAGCCCCTGCGCGCCGATGGTGACGGCACGGTCCTGGCGGTGGGTGACGGGCGCCTGCTGCCCCGCGTCACGGCCCTGCTGGACACGCCTGCGGCGTAACCCGCCGCATAAGGCCCATGGGCCAATTTGCATCTTTCCCCTAGCGGGCGGGCGGCCAATCGGATAGGGACGACCCACCCTGACGAGTGTACCAAAAGCGGGAGCACGTGACATGACCAGCCAACCCAACGGCCACCTTTCCCTTCCCAAGGACAAGATCCGCATCCTGCTGCTTGAGGGCATACATGACAGTGCCGTCAACCTGCTGAAGGATAACGGGTACGAAAACGTAACCCGCCTCAAGACCGCCCTGGAAGGCGAAGCGCTGGAGAAGGCGCTGGAAGGCGTGCATATTGTCGGTATCCGCTCGCGCACGCAGCTGACGCGCGAAGTGATCGAGAAGGCGGATCGCCTGATCGCCATCGGCTGCTTCTGCATCGGCACCAACCAGGTTGACCTGGGTGCGGCGCGTGAGGCGGGCATTCCGGTCTTCAATGCCCCCTACAGCAACACCCGCTCGGTGGCCGAACTGGTGATGGGCGAGATCGTGATGCTGATGCGTCGCATCTTCCCCAAGTCGGAAGAATGCAACGCCGGCATCTGGAAGAAATCCGCCACCAACAGCTGGGAAGTGCGCGGCAAGACGCTGGGTATCGTGGGCTATGGTTCCATTGGCTCGCAGCTTTCCGTTCTGGCCGAAGCCTTTGGCATGCGCGTGTTCTATTACGATGTGATCGACAAGCTGGTGCATGGCAACGCCACCCCGGTCGACACGCTGGAGCACCTGCTGGGCGTCAGTGACGTAGTCAGCCTGCATGTGCCCCAGACGCCCGAGACCGCCGGCATGATCGGCGAAGCCCAGATCCGTGCGATGAAGAAGGGGTCCTTCCTGATCAACAACGCGCGCGGCAATGTGGTCGACCTTGATGCGCTGGCCGCGGCCCTGAAGGACGGACACCTGCTGGGTGCGGCCATTGATGTATTCCCCAAGGAGCCCAAGCAGGCGGGCGAGGCGCTGGAAACCCCGCTGCGTGGCCTGGACAACGTGATCCTGACCCCGCATATCGGTGGCTCCACGGCGGAAGCGCAGGAGCGCATTGGCGTGGAAGTGGCGCGCAAGCTGGTGGAATATTCCGATATCGGCTCCACGCTGGGCGCGGTCAATTTCCCGACCGTGCAGCTGCCCGAAAACCCGCATGGCACGCGCTTCATGCATGTGCACCGCAACGTGCCGGGCATCATGCTGCAGATCAACGAGATCTTCTCCTCTGAATCCTGCAACGTGACCGCGCAGTACCTGCAGACGGCGGGTGAACTGGGCTACGTGGTGGTCGAGGCCGATACCGGCCGCGATGTGGAAAAGGACAACCGTATCCTTGACCGCCTGCGGGCACTCAAGGGCACGCTGCGGGCACGGCTGCTGTACAAGCAGCAGTAAGCCGTTTTTTCCGTTAAAGACCAAAAAAAGGGGGCGTGCCGCAGGGCGCGTCCCCTTTTTCATGTGGGGTTGCGCGGGGCGGGTCGTGGCATATCTGCGGGGCCTTGTCAGGGGCGGGCATGCTGGCCAATAGTAACGATACCGAAATGGACTGAGGAAGAAATGCCCGAAATTTCCCGGCGTTCCGTCATTGGCGGTCTTGGCATGCTTTCCTGCACAGTCGGGTGGAAGGTGCAGGCACGGCCGTCACGCCTGCCCCCGGCGCAGGCCCTGGCCAGCGACCCGCTGCGCCCGCAATACCATCTGCTCGCCCCCTATGGCTGGATGAACGACCCTTGTGGGCCTGTCTGGGCGGCAGGGCGCTATCACATGTTCTACCAGTGGGGGCCTGACAAGGCGGCTTTTGGCGATATCCACTGGGGGCATGCGACCAGCACGGACCTTGTGCACTGGCGCAACCTGCCTGCCGCGCTGGCTCCCGTGCCCGGTGGCCCGGATGCACAGGGCGTATTCAGTGGCAGCGTGGTAATCGATGGCAACCGGGCGGTGGCGTTCTATACCGGCATCGAGCCGTCAGTGCAGTGCATGGCCACATCTGACCTGGACATGATGCACTGGACGCGCCACCCGGTGCCCGTTATCGCCACCCCGCCCGATGGATTGCAGGTGGAGGGATTTCGTGACCCGATGGTGTGGAAGCAGGCAACCCGGTGGTGCATGGTACTGGGTGCCAACGTGCATGCTTCCCCCACGGGGCCGGGTGGCGTCGTGCTGTTTTACGACAGCCCCGACCTGCTGACATGGACATACCGCAAGGTTCTGTACGGGCCGACCCATATCCCTGGCGGGTATGACGATGCAATCGAATGTCCGGACTTTTTTGCGCTCGATAACAGTCAGGTCCTTGTCTATTCACTGGCCGATGCGGTTTATGCCGCCGTGGGCACGTTCGTCCGGGATGATTTTCGCCCCCGTCATGTCGTGCAACTGGGTTATGGCCGGTTCTATGCCGCGCGCAGCATGCTGGATGCCACGGGCAGGCGCGTGCTGTGGGGCTGGATTCAGGAAAAGCCGGAACGGGCCAAGGCCGCCATGCAGGCGGGGTGGAGTGGCGTGATGTCCCTGCCGCGCGTCATGAGCATCGGGGCGGATGGCCATGTAAGGGTTGACCCGCACCCCGCCATCGCCATGCTTGAGGGCGCGATGTTCATGCAGGGCGATGGCCGGGTGCCGGGCCATGCCGAGGGGCCGAATGCCCGTATCCGCGTCTCCTTTTCCGCCATGGCGGCGGGGCGGATCACCTTTGGCAACCGCGATGCGTTCCTTGACCTTGATTATGATCCTTACCGGCCCGGGCGCGAACTGATTGCCAATGGGGAAGCCGCCCCACTACCCCTGGCTGAACAGGGCATGCTCGACATTCTGGTCGATGCGTCGGTCATTGAGATCTTTACGTCCAGTGGCATCTCCCTCAGCGCGCGCGCCTATGGTGACCCAGCGGGACCGTTCGTACTGAAGATGGAAGGTACATTCGCACGCGCATCCGTACAGGCACGGCACATGAACCCCATTTCACCGGACCGGCTTACGACGGAGCCCTGAAGGCCGCCCGGCCCGCAAAGGGGGCAGCCTGATGCTATGGCGTGCCAAGGAAGGTCTGCCCATTGTGGCGCAGGCGGGCATGGCGGGCGGCATCCGTCTCCAGCATGCAGGCCATCAGCAGGGCAATGACCCAGCCAATGCCGGTCATGCCCAGCGTGCAGTTCACCACGGCGACCACCGCCGCATTGTGCACCCTGCGCCGGCAGGCGATAAAGGTGGGCAGCAGGAATGCAAGAATGCCAAGCATGCATGCCATGCCCAGACCCAGCACAAGCGTCGTGCCGATTTCAAGTCCCGTGCCCTGCACGGACTGCCAGCCGCGGTAAATCTCGTAAGTGGTGGGAACATGGATATTCATGGCGGTTCGTGCTAGTCCTGAACGCAGGCGTGCTGGCGGGGCGTATGGTGCGCCGGGGTCCGGCATGCAGCCCGCATGGGCGGGAAAAGGCCAATCTATCAGGATTTTCTACAGTGCGCAGTCTTATCGGCCCTTGTTGGGGGGCAACCTGTGATCTGGGGTGATTTCCAGGCGGTCATCCAGCTTTCGGCGGGATTGAATGTCGCCATTCTCAGCTTTGTCGATATCAGCCTGCCCGCCATAAAGGAACGCAGGCGCGTCTTTTCCAAGGCCCGGCAGGAGCTTGAACTGCACCGGGGCGGCACGGATCACCAGCATCCCGATGATGCCGAGGACTACGCGGCAGCGGTGCAGGAAATGGACCGCAAGCTGTTCGTGCTATGGCAGGAATCCTCCACCTTCATCCGCGAGGAGGAATCGCTCATCCGTTCCACCGGCGTGCTGGGCGTGTTCGGCGCCGTCATCAGCCTGGGGCTGCTGTGGTATTCGGCCGAGCATTACAGCGGCACCATATCGCTTATGGGCCGGGTGCTGATCATCCTGTCCTTCTGTTCGCTGCTGGGGGCGTTCCTGATCAATTTCATGACCGCCTCGCAGGCCGCCGTATTTACCAAGAAGTGCAACAGCATCCGTGAGGAAATGCACAAGCGCCTGTAGCCGGCATGGCGTGCGCTACCCTGCCCGCCGCGCCCGCAGGCGCCACAGGATGCGCGCGCCCAGCAGCAGGGATACGCATACAAGCCCGATCCCGTTGCCACACCACAGCCCCCACGCCCCCAGGCCACGGTGGAACGCAAGGTACAGCCCCCCCGGGAAGCCGATGCCCCAGTACCCGGCAATGGCCACCAGCATGGGAATGGTGGTATCTCCCTGCCCGCGCAGCACGCCGGTGGCAATGGCCTGCAGGGCGTCGGGCAGCTGGAACACCGCCCCGATCAGCAGCACGTCCAGTGCAATCCGCACCGCCTGCGCATTGGCGGGTCGCGCCGTATCCAGATAGAAGCCGATAATGTCATGCCGCCCCAGCGCCAGCAGCAGGGTCGCGGCGCCAGCCAGCGCTATGCCCAGTACCATGCCCGCCCCGGTCGCGCTGCGTACCATGGCGGGGTCGCCCCGTCCGGTCCAGTAGCCCACGCGGATGTTGCACGCCTGTCCCAGTGCGATGTACAGCGTGAAGGACTGCAGGCCGATGCCCAGCATGATCTGGAACGCCGCCAGCGCGTTGCTGCCCAGGGTTGCGGCCTCCAGGCTGTTGGTCTGGAACAGTGTGACCTCCGCCATGGCGCTTGCCAGCATGGGCAGCCCGGTGCGCAGCAGGGCCAGCGTGTGCCCCCAGTCATGTGCGCGCGGGCACAGGCCCTGGCGTAGCGCGGGCATGCGCACCGCAAGGCAGAGCAGGACGACCGGCATGCACCACAGCGTGATGACGGTGGCCATGGCCGAGCCATGCAGCCCCAGCGCGGGCAGTCCGAACCAGCCATGGATCAGGGTCGCGTTCAGCACGCCGTTGAGCACCATGATGCCGGGCATGACGCGCATCAGGATACCCTGCGCGCCCATGACCGGCAGGGCGGTGGCCAGAATGCCCTGTCCCATCAGCGCGGGTGGCACCGCCCACATCAGGATATGCACGAAATCCGTGACCGGCGCGCGGATGCCCGCAGGCTCGCCCAGCCATGCCAGCAGCCGGTCAACATGGTACAGGCAGAACAGTTCAGGCAGGCACAGCACGCAGGCGACCGCCAGCATGGAGGTGATGATGGCGCCCAGGCTGGCATGGTCTCCGCGTCCGCGCGCCTGGGCCAGCAGGATGCCGCCCGCCTCGATCATGGCGGCAAGGATGGCGTTGAGCGTGAAGAACGTGCCGGTGGCCAGGCCCCCTATCGCCAGCGCCTGTGCCCCGATCCCGCCCAGCAGCACGTCATCGGTCAGCCCCATGAGCATCTGTGTGAACTGCGAAAGGCCCATCGGCCCGGCTATGGCAAGGATGGCGCCTAATTCCGCCCTGAATGGTCTGGCTGGACGTGTCATGAAACCCTGTCATCATCCATGGCGCGGTACGGCCATGTCCTGCGCCCGCAGGCCGCGCGGGCCCGCCCATGGTTATACTACTTGGCCACGGCCTGCCAGTACGCACCGGATATGCTTGACATTGAACCCCTTTTATCTTCACCACCGCCCCATGCAGGGACATGACGGCAGGCGGAACGCGCGGGAAGGGCGATGGCCATGCGTGCCGCTGGGCGCGCTGGTGGAATGCCTGGATGCCCGTCGCATCCCGCTCAGCCGCGCGCAGCGCGCGCGCTGTCCCGGCCATGTGCCCTATCATGGTGCCAGCGGTGTGATCGGCCATGTGGACCGTGCCCTGTTTGATGGTCCGCTCGTGTTGCTGGGGGAGGATGGCGCCCCCTTTCTCGACCCCGCGCGGGATGTGGCGTTTTTCCATGAAGGACCGCTGTGGGCGGGCAATCATGTGCATGTGCTGCGTCCGCGCGCGGGTGTGGACGGGCGCTTTGTGGCCCATGCGCTCAATACCGTGGCCTATGATGCGTATGTGGAAGGCGCGACACGCCCCAAGCTGACGCGTGCGCGCATGAACAGCCTGCCCGTCCCCTGTCCCCCGCCTGCCTGCCAGCGCCGCATTGCGCGGGAACTGGATGGCGCGCTGGCACGTATCGCGCGCCAGCTGCATGAACTGTCGGTGCAGGCGGCACTGGCGCGCGAACAGGCCGATGCCGCATTGTGGCATGCCGTGCAGCCTGATGGGGGCCATCCGGTCCGGCTGCTGGGCAGTGTGTTTGATATCGTGGGCGGGGGCACGCCCCCTACCGCGCGGGCCGACTGCTGGGGCGGGGACGTGCCATGGCTCACCCCCGCCGACCTGCCGGCCGGGGCACCCGTCAGGCTGCGCCATGGCGCGCGCGGCCTGAGTATTGCGGGGCTGGCCGCCTGCCGGGCAACGCTCGTGCCGCCTGGCGCGCTGGTCGTGTCCACCCGTGCGCCGGTGGGGCGGGTTGGCATGACGGAGGTGGCGGTATCGGTCAGCCAGGGCTGCAAGGCGCTGGTGCCCCGTGGGGGGGATGTGGCACTGGATTATGCGGCCTTCCTTCTGCGCGCCCATGCCCCCGTGCTGCGCCAGCGTGCGGGGGGTAGCGTGTTTGCCGAGGTGGATACCGCCACCCTTGCCTCGCTTGAACTGCCCCTGCCCCCCCTGCCCGTCCAGCGCGCGGTGGCCCGGACGGCATGGGCGACCATGGCGCGACTGGCGGCGCAGGATGCGGCGCACGCGGCCATGGTGGCCGCACTGCACGAGTACCGCCCGGCCCTGCGCCATGCCCGGGTGGCCGGTCTGGCCGAGGACTGAACGCATGCCAGGGCCACCGGCGCCGTCAGGCCGGCGGGCGCGCCGTGGTCATGCATCTGATGGCACGGTGCGCGGGCCGGTTATCAGGGCCTGCTGCCCGTCGCGCGCTCCATTATCACCCTTAGCGGGCGCCGCGTTTGTGTTACATTGCAGGTTCGGGACGCTGCACGGGCATGTGGCGGCCCTTCATCCCAACATAACAGGACAGATCCAGCCCCATGGATGAAAACCGAAGCCGGACCCAGTATATCGGCACCTTCATGTTCGTATGCGTGGTGCTGCTGTTTTCCGCATGGATCGAACAGTCCTTCCTGTTCGCCTTCGCGTGGGGGGGAATCCTCAGCATCACCACCTATCCGCTCTATCGCAGGCTGGTCCAGCGGGGCATGGGCAATGGACTGGCGGCGGGGCTGATCGCGGCGGCCATCTTCGCGCTGCTGGCGGTGCCCATGATTGCCATGGCGGTCCGGGCGGGGATGGAACTGCCATCGCTCATGGCATGGGGGCGTGGCGCGCTGCATGATGGCATTCCGCTCTCGCCGCAGGTGGCCGCGATTCCGCACATCGGGCCGCGCCTTGCCGGGCTGTGGCGGCATTACCTGTCCGACCCCGAGGAACTGCGCCACTGGACGGCCGTCGCCTCACGCATGTTCGCGACCGGCGACGGCCGTGAACTGCCGCATCGCGTGATGGACATGACCGAGACTTTCGTCATCGCCACCCTGTCGGTCTATTTCTACCTTGCGGCGTCACGCACGCTGCAGGCCGATATCCGCGCCGTGGGCAGCCGCTTTCTGGGCGCGCGCGCGCGGGATGTGATCCGCAACACCGTGGGCGCCGTGCGGGGCACGGTGGCAGGGCTGGTGCTGGTGGGGCTGGGTCAGGGCGTGCTGGTGGGGATCGGCTATTTCATCGCGGGCACGCCGCACCCGGCACTGCTGACGCTGCTGACGGCGGTGGTCAGCATCATCCCCTTCTGCGGGCCGGTCCTGCTGTGTGCCACCATGCTCATGACGTTTGCCGCCAATGGCGTGACCCAGGCGGTGATCGTGGGCGTGATCGGCGCCATCGCCTATGGCGCGGGCGACCATTTTGTCCGGCCCAGGCTGATCAGCGGCAGCACCAGCATCCCCTTCCTTGCGGTGCTGACCGCTATCCTGGGGGGCCTGCACATGTTTGGCCTGCTGGGGCTGTTCATCGGGCCTACGGTCATTGCGGTCGCCCTTTCGCTGTGGCGCACGGCGGCGGCGGAAGAACAGGCGCGCTAGGGCGAAGTCCCCATGCCGGCGGCCCTGCTGTCCGCGCCAGCCATCTGGCGTATTGCCGAACTGCTGCGCGGGGTGGTGCCACCGGGCGAATACGGGCCGGTCATACTGGCCTTTACCGTGCTGCGCAGGCTGGAGCTTGCGCGCGGGCGCCCGGTCTCGGCGCTGGCGGCGGTCGCATCTGTGGCGGACCCGCTGGCCCGGCTGGAAACGCTGCTTGGCCGCCTGCCCGCCCCGGTGCGCGGCATGATGGCGCAGATGGAAATGGGGCCGCTGGCCACGCGGCTTGCGCGGGCGGGTGTGCTGGGTCGGGTTGCGGCGCATTTCGCGGCGCTGGATCTTTCCCCCGCGCTTTATGGTACCCAGGCCATGGCCCGGCTGTTCGAGGAACTGGTCCGTCATTTTGACGCGGGCCAGGCAACGGGCGCGCATTACACCCCGCCGGAGATTGGCGATCTCATGACCGATCTCGTCTTTGCCCCGGATGCGGCAGGCACGCGGCACGCGCTGTATGATCCGGCCGCAGGCACGGGCGTGCTGCTGGGCCGGGCGGCGGACCGGTTGGCCGGGCGCGGCGTGGCGGTGGACCTGTTCGGTCAGGAAATCAGCGCACGTGCCTGCGCCATATGTCAGGCGGACATGCTGCTGCGGGGGCGCAACCCCGCGCATATCCTGCCCGGCAATACACTGGCGGTGGACCATCATGCCAGCCGCCGCTTTGCCCGCATGCTGGCCAATCCCCCTTTCGGGGTGGACTGGCGCGCCATCCGGCCCCTGGTCCAGGCTGAACATGCGGCGGGCAGCGCCGGCCGTTTTGCCGCCGGCCTGCCGCGCGTGGCGGATGGGTCCATGCTGTTCATGCTGCACCTGCTGGCCCGGATGCGCGCCCCCGCCCGGGGTGGCGCGCGTGTGGGAATGGTCACGCATGGCGCGGCGCTGGCCGGTGGCGGCGCGGATTCCGGTGAATCGGCCATTCGCCGCCATCTGGTGGATCATGACCTGATCGATACCGTCATTGCCCTGCCGGGGGACATGTTCGTCAATACCGGAATTGCCACCTATGTGTGGATACTGGACAACCGCAAGCCCGCCGGGCGGCAGGGCATGGTGCGGCTGGTGGATGCCACCGGCCTGTGGCGGCGCTGCCCGCGCAGCAGCGGCGAGAAGCGGCGCGAGATGACGCAGGCGCATATCGCCACCGTGGTACAGGCCGCCCTGGCAGGTACGGACATGGACCTGATTGTCCAGCCCGGTGCGGATGGCGCGCCCGCCCGCTGGCAGGCCGTGGCCTGTGACGGGCCGGAGGGGCAGGACGGGACGGGATGCGTGCCCCTGTCCCGCATTGTGCCGGGGCGGGATTTCCTCTATCGCAGCGTAAGCGTGGAACGGAGGGTGCGGGAGGCCGGCGCGGCGGCGCGCACCACATTCACCATGGACATGGCGGACGACCCGGATTCATGGTTCGCGCGCATGATCCTGCCGTTCGACCCCACGGCAAAGCTGGACATGGCGCGCTGCGCCACGGGCTGCGCCATATCGTTCGCGCGGTATTTCAGCCGGCCTGCCCCCCCCCGTCCACTGGCCGCCATCAGGGCGGAGCTGCGCCGTTCCATGGCGCGGCTTGCGGCCCTCATGCCCGGGGATGACGGGGACTAGCGGGGCTCGTGCAGCCCTGCCCTGCCCTGTTCGGCCAGATGGCGGAGGAAATCGGCCATCGTGCGGATCTCGTCCAGATGTTCGAGCACATGATAGGCAAAGCCCAGCGCGCCCGCGCGGCAGGCCGCGCGCTGGCGGGGATCGGCAATGATGTCGAAATCCGCCGTATGGGCGTAGCCGATGATGCGGCGGATGATTTCCACCCCCGCGAAGCCGATGGTATCGGCCATGATCTCGTTCATGAATCGCTGGCGGGCCACACGGGCGGCCGGGCCATAGGCCAGCGGGCGCAGCGTGCCCGGTGGCGGGGTTTCATGGCTGGTCCATAAGGTAAGGAATTCTTCATGGAAGCTGTGCCAGAACGCGGCGATATCATGCAGTGTGGCCTGGCGCCCGGCGTTGTCCGGCGTTGCGAAATAGTGCAGTACCAAGTTGCCCACAAACATGCCGCAATCAAACCCGATGGGGCCATAGACCGCGAATTCGCCATCAATCACCCGGGTATCATCCGCCGTGCTCATGATCGAGCCGGTATGCAGGTCCCCATGCAGCAGCGCCTGTGGCTGTGACAGGAAGCGGCGGCGCAGGTTTTCCACCGCCAGCAGGGTCGCGGCACTGGAGCGGATGTCCAGCACGATGGGCGTAAGCGCCGGATCGTGCCAGTGATTGCGCGGATGGTCGCGGTAAGGATCATCCAGCACCAGGTCCAGCGTGATGCGGGTCAGGGCCAGATTGGCGGAAAACAGGCGGCGGGCGGTGAACACATCCTCGAACGGACGGGCCAGAAGCGAGGTACCGAATGAGGCATGGGCCACGAACGTGCCGATACGCAGCGCCACGCCCGGCCACCGTGCCCCCTGCATCAGGGCCGTGCGCAGCACGGTATGTCCGGACAGGCTTTCGACAATCAGGACATACAGCTCCGGGTCATAATGCAGGAATTCCGTGGTCAGGCCGGGTGCAAGCGGCTGGACGGCACGTAGCCATTCGGATTCGAAAAACGTGCGGTCAAGCGGCATTTTCCATGTCGGGTCCACCCGCACATGTGGGAGTGCCTGCTTGAGGCACACCTCCCCCTTCACGCCCCCCACCAGAAAGACATTGTTCAGGTTGCCGTCACTGACCTCGCGCACCCGCCACTGCGCGGGCGGCCCCCCCAGGCGGCTTGCAATGGCGGGCAGGCCCGCCACCAGCGCGCGGATGGCCGCGGCATCAAGCGTGCGGTAGGTGGTGGGGTTCATGCGGCTCTTCTCCTGTCCTGCGCCGCGACCGGCGGATGTGGCAGGTTTGCGCGCAAATGGCTGGCATGCAACGCTTTTATGCCCCATCACGCCGGTCATGCGGCCCGGCGGGCCGGAAAACCCGCCACCGGCTTACCGCCGTATGGCGGCCCGGCGTGGCCCGGCCCCGTCCGCGGGGCGTTCCGCGCCCGGATGACGGGTCAGGGTGGCCGCCCCCGGGGTCGTTCCTTCCTGCCAGGCCAGGATGTCAAGCAGGTCAAGGAAAGCATTTTCCATGAACAGGCGCGCATGGCGCAGCGACAGGCGGGGTGTGGCCATGTCCGTTCTCCGGGCCGGGCGGGGTTACAGTCCGCCCGCCTGCGGCAGCGCATGGCCGGGCCACATGACATGTGCGCTCCCCATATCCGCATCATGCCAGCGCATGGCGGCAAGGCATCCCGCGCCAACGGGCTGGGACATGGTGGTGGATGGGGATTGCGGCCGGGCCGCCGCATCCCGGGATGGGCGGCGCAACTGTGTGACGGGGGGCCGGTTCGGCAATGCGGGCGTGGTGGCCCGGCGTGGCAGCCAGTAGCCAGCACCCGCCATGCAGGCCCCAAGCTGGGTAATGGCGGCGGCAAAGGGCGAGAGGACATGATGATGGGCAAAGATGGGCCGCAGGGTGCGCCGCACTTCCGCCTCGCGGCCTTCCTGTGCCGCCGCGGCGGCAAGGAGGAAGCGGCTTTCCGTGCCGGTCAGGTGGGTTGCGTTGCAGATTCCCACGTCCACCGGCTCGCGCTGGTAGGCCCGCAGGCGGCCCAGCGCCATGTGGAAGGCCTCGACCACGGCGGCGAAATCCGCCCTGAAGCATGGCAGCGCCAGACCCGGCATGCCGCCCCCTGTCCTGCCTTCCCCGCTCAGGCGGCGCACGCACCAGACCAGCAGGCGTTCGCTGCACGAGAGATCATTCATGAAAATGGTCGTGTCGGTCATCATCCGCTCGGGCCGTGGCATGGCCCGCTCCTGTTGTGTCGGTAGACTCCCAATAATGAGAAAGATTATCATTTGCAATTAAAATCGGTCGATGTCCCGTTGCATCCCTACTGGACCGGGGCGGTCTGTCTGGCTTACGTTACATAACGATGAAAGAGCCGAATTCCCCCGATTCCCCCCTCGCGGAGCTATGCCGCCAGAGGGGCCTGAAACTGACCGGCCAGCGCCGGACGATTGCCTTTGTCCTGTCCGACAGTGATGACCACCCGGATGTGGAGGAACTCTACCGCCGCGCGGTGGAGGTGGACCCCCGTATTTCCATAGCCACCGTGTACCGCACCGTGCGCCTGTTCGAGGAGAATGGCATCCTCCAGCGCCGTGACTTTGGTGGTGGCCGCGCCCGTTACGAAGTGGCCGATGGCGATCAGGGCGATCACTATCATCTGATCGATGCCGATAGCGGCAGGGTGATCGAGTTCGAGAACACCGAACTGGACTCCCTGCTGGCGGGAATCGTGCGCCAGATGGGCTATGACCTGGTTACCACCCGGCTTTCGGTAGTGGGGCGTCCGAAGGCAAAGGGCGGGACGCGCGACTGAACGCCGACGGGCATTCAGGATGAATGCGGGGGCCCGGTTTCCGGCGCCATCCAGTTCGGATGGCGGCGTTCGATCCATTCCAGCATGCGCGCGCTGAGGCGGCGGAAAAACGGCACGTCCTCCGCCAGCAGGATCAGGCCCAGTGGCAGCATCCACAGTCCCAGTACGGGAAGGAAGCTGAATACGCCCCCCACCGCCAGCAGGCAGCCCAGTACCAGGCGCAGTCCCGCCCTGCCAGGCTGGAGCAGCCAGCGCATGGCCTGTTCGCCCCGTGCGGGCAACCGCCTGAGCAGCCGCTCAAGCCGCCTGCGGCGCATGTGTTCGGCCGTGCCGGCGGGGGATGGGGAAGGTGCCGTGGGTATGTCCATTCCCGTACGATAGGTACTGTGTCGGCCCACGGCAACCGGGGTGCTGGAACGTGATGGGACCGTGGTCACGAAAAAGACACCGAACTTGATATAGTTCAATGTCACAGGCCCGATCGGCGCGCCACTGTCCGGGGATGATGCTTTTTCCTGCCTGCCCCCTTTCCGGCCCGCATGGGCCGTTGCCGCCGTTTGCGGCTGGACGGTCGATTTTCCGGCCTGTAAGGGAATTTGTCGGAATACGCGCTTTTTCATTATTACATTTCGGGAGCAGTCAATGCCCAGCATAAGCCCGTTTGCCGGCAAGCCGGTCGATCCGGACCGTCTTGTCAATATCGACGCCCTGCTTGACGCGTATTATACCCGCAAGCCCGATCCCGCCATTGCCACGCAGCGTGTGGCCTTTGGCACGTCGGGGCACCGGGGCTCCTCGCTGAGCACCAGCTTCAATGAAAACCATATCCTGGCCATCAGCCAGGCGATTGTCGATTATCGCAGGAACGCGGGCATCACCGGCCCGCTGTTCATTGGCATCGACACGCATGCCCTCTCGCGCCCCGCGCTCAGATCCGCTCTGGAAGTGTTTGCCGCGGCAGGGCTGGAAGTGCGCATTGACGAGAAGGACGGCTATACCCCCACCCCCGTCATTTCGCATGCGATCCTGACCTATAACCGGGGCCGCAGCACGGAACTGGCCGATGGCGTGGTGATCACGCCATCGCACAACCCGCCCGAGGACGGGGGGTTCAAGTACAACCCCCCCCATGGCGGTCCGGCCGATACCGACATCACCAAGGTGGTCGAGGCGGCGGCGAACGCCTATATCGGCAGGAAGATGGAAGGTGTGAACCGCATCTCCTTCGAGGATGCGCTCAAGGCCCCGACCACGAAGCGCCATGACTACATCACCCCCTATGTGAATGACCTGGGGGCCGTGGTGGACATGGAAATCATCCGCCAGTCGGGCATTTCCATCGGCATCGACCCGCTGGGCGGGGCGGCGGTGGATTACTGGCAGCCGATCATTGACAGATACGGCATCAACGCCACCATCGTCAGCAAGGAAGTGGACCCTACCTTCCGCTTCATGACCGCCGACTGGGACGGGCAGATCCGCATGGACTGTTCATCGCCCTACGCCATGGCGCGGCTGGTGAAGATGAAGGACCGTTTCGACATTGCCTTCGCCAATGATACCGATGCCGACCGCCATGGCATCGTATCGGGCAAATTCGGGCTGATGAACCCCAACCACTACCTGGCCACCGCCATCGAGTACCTGTTCAACAACCGCGATGCCTGGAACCCGGCCGCGGGCGTGGGCAAGACGGTGGTCAGCAGCAGCATGATCGACCGCGTGGCAAAGGAAATCGGCCGCAAGCTGGTGGAAGTGCCGGTTGGGTTCAAATGGTTCGTGGACGGGCTGTACAACGGCACGCTGGGCTTTGGTGGTGAGGAAAGTGCCGGTGCGTCCTTCCTGCGCCGTGACGGCACGGTGTGGAGCACGGACAAGGACGGCATCATCCTGGGCCTGCTGGCCGCCGAGATCACGGCCCGTACCGGCAAGACCCCCGGTGCCGCGTACGAAGCCATGACGCAGCGCCTGGGCACGCCGTACTATGCGCGTATCGATGCCCCGGCCGACCCGGAACAGAAGGCGCTGCTCAAGGCGCTCTCGCCCGAGCAGATCGGCATGACCGAGCTTGCGGGCGAGCCGATCGAGAGCACGCTGACCAACGCACCGGGCAACGGGGCGGCGATTGGCGGGCTCAAGGTCACGGCAAAGGACGGCTGGTTTGCCGCCCGGCCCTCCGGCACGGAAAATGTCTATAAGATCTATGCCGAGAGCTTCAAGAGCGCCGAGCACCTCAAGGCCATCCAGACCGAGGCTCAGGACGCGATTTCCGCCCTGTTCGCCAGGGCAAAGGCGGCTGAGACGGTGGGCTGACCGGACCCTCTGCCCGCCTGACCGGATTGCGCCGCCCGTCCCGCACCCTGCGGGGCGGGCGGCGTTTTTTGTGGCCTGTTTCCGGCAGGTCGCGGAAAAAAGAAGGAGGGCGCCCTTATGGGTCAGGCGGAATGAAGGGCAGCCTGCGGCCCTTCCCCGCCGCCTGTCTGCGCGCGCGTACCACGGCCGTATCCAGTGCGGAGAGGAAGGTGGAGCGATCCGCGCGGGTAAAGCTGCGATTGCCCTGGGTTATGGCCCCCGTATCGCGCAGGTCGGTCATGAGATTACGAACCGCCAGGGCCATGCCGATGGCGTTCTCATCCAGGATGCGCCCGCGTGGGTCCAGCACGCAGGCCCCGCGCGCGACACAGCGCGCGGCCAGCGGGATGTCGGCGGAAATCACGATGTCATGCGCGGCCGTGTTTTCGGCAATCCAGTCATCGGCCACGTCCATGCCCTGTGTCACCACCACGCGTTCGATCAGCGGCGTATCGGGCACGGCCATCATGCTGTTGGAGACGACAAAGGTGTGCAGCCCGTAGCGCAGGGCGACACGATAGGTTTCGTCCCGCACGGGGCAGGCATCGGCATCGATGAAAATACGGGTCAAGGAAGCGGCCTTTCCCGCCGGATGGGACATGAGGGGCATGCTGGCATGCCCTGTCCTATGCCGACACGGGGCCCGGTGGCAAGTTTGTGACAGGAAGGGCGGGTATCGTATATGTTCCTTTTGCGGAACAATACCATCAGGATCACTGCAGGAAGGACCGTCATATGCCATCATATCCCGTACCGCGTTCCTGGATGGGAATGCTCACGGCCCTCGTGGTCGGGGCCGCTCCCTTGCCGGCCATTGCGGCCGGCTTTGACATTACGGTGCTGGGTGCGCGTGGCGGTCTGGAAGATGGCAATCTGAGCGCCTATATGGTCCACCCCATCGGTGATCCGCGCGCGGTCCTGTGCGATGCGGGCAGCGTGCTGCATGGCCTGCAGGTGGCGGACCGGCATGGCGCGCTGGATGATGTCCCCATGCCGACGGAGGCGCCGGAAACCCGGCCGGGCTATGTGTTGCACCACGTCATCAGGGGCTATCTGGTCAGTCACGCGCATCTGGACCATGTGGCGGGACTGGTGCTGGTTTCACCCGATGACAGCGCCAAGCCCATCTATGCCCTGCCCTCGGTCAACATGGTTCTTTCGCGTGATCTGTTCAACGGCGCCGTATGGCCCAATAACGGCGACCGGGGGGCACCGCCACAACTGGGGCTGTACCATTATCAGGATATCGTGGCGGGCAGGCCGGTCGGGCTGGCGGGCACGGGGATGCGGGTTACCGCCTTTCCGCTCAGTCACGGAAGCGTGGAATCAACGGCATTCCTGCTGCGCTCCGGCGGTGACGCCATGCTCTATCTTGGGGACACGGGGGCTGACGCGGTCGAGCACAGCACGCGGCTGCGTGCCCTGTGGCAGGCGGTGGCGCCCCTGGTACGCGCGCACCGGCTGCGGGGTATCGTGATTGAATGTTCCTATGACGACACCCATCCCGACACGCAGCTATGGGGTCATCTCTCGCCGCGCTGGCTCCTGCGCGAACTGGCGGCGCTGCAGGATATCGCGCATACACCGCTGCGCGGCATGCCGGTGCTTGTGGCCCATATGAAGCCATCGCTGCGCAGGGGGCCCGATCCGGTTGCGGTCATTCCCGCGGAACTGCGCAGTGGCAACGACATGGGCGTGGACTTTATCGTGCCCGAACAGGGCATGCGGCTGCGGTGGGGCCGGTAGGCGCCGGACCTGACAGCCCCGTCCCCTGCCCGGGAACCATGGTCTGACCCGCCGCGTTCATTACAGGGATAAAGGCCCGCACCGTGTGATTGTGAAGAGCGCATGATGCGTTTTTACTTCCGGTTACTGGCATGATGCGTCACCATGGCCCGGATCATCATGAAGAGGAGGTTGGCATGCGTTACCTCATCGGTCATATGCGTGAAGGGTTCGGGGTGGCACTTCTGCTTTTCATGCTGGGGATCGAGCGCTTTTTCCGGAAGCAGGCGGTCCGTTAGCACCGGGCGCAGGACAGGGATACCGGCCGCATGGAATACCTTTCCTTTCAGCACCGTCATCGCTTCTGCGGGCATATGCGTGACATGACATGTGTCAGCCTGCTCCTGCGGCGCTGCCCCGTTTCCGCGCGTAACCATGGCGCGGTCCGGCGGTTTAACCCCCTGCAGGGCCAGAATGCCTGGCGGGGGGAAAACCGATGCGCAACATTACGCGGATAATGCCTGCGGCGACCGTTCCGGGCTGTCGTGCCGGATGTGTTAGACCCGGACCCGGCGGTGGCGGGGTGGATGGTGGGGACGGTCGCGGTGGCGGCACCCATGGCGGTACTGCACCCCGGCGGTAAGGCAGGGCGGCGGGCAGGCTGTGCCCGGTATGGCACGGCCTGTGCCAGCCCGGTATGATCCATGTCCTTTGCAGCCTGTGGCGCGTGCTTTAAGAGCATCGGCCCACAACCCTGTGAGGATGATAATGAGCACCGACCCCCAATGCCCCGTATGCGGATGCGCCCATGCCTACCCCGATGGCAGCCTGTGGATCTGCCCTGAATGCGGGCATGAATGGAACCCCGAGACCAGCGGGGCGGATGATACGGCCGGTCCGGCTGAAATCCGTGATGCCAACGGCAATGTGCTGGCTGATGGGGATAGCGTGACCGTCATCAAGGATCTCAGGATCAAGGGGGCTTCATCCGTGATCAAGGGCGGCACCAAGGTCAGGGGCATCCGGCTGGTTGACGGCACGGATGGCCACAACATCGCCTGCAAGATCGCGGGCGTGGGCGCGATCAACCTCAAATCCGAATTCGTCAGGAAAGCCTGACCCGCCCCGTTGCCCACCCGTGCCGCAGCCGCAGCACAGGTGGGCCGGGTCTTTCAGCCCCTGGCCAGACCTTCAAGCAGGCGGGCCACGGCTTCGGCTCCCGGATCGGGCACGTTCCGTACATGCGCGCTCGGTACATAGGCCGCACGCCCGGCGCGCGCGGTTTCCATGGTGGTGGTGGCGTCCGCCCCCTTTCGCGCGGCAAGGGCGGCATCGGTCAGGCTGCCGGTTCTGGCCAGTGCCTCCAGCGCGGGATACAGGGCGTCGATCATGGTGCGGTCACCGGGCTTTGCCCCGCCGCAGGCCATCATGTGTTCCAGCCCTTCGCGCAGCGCTTCCCGCCATGGTGCCCTGCTGCGGCCCGCTGCCGAGAACATGATGGCGAACAGCACGCCGCTTGATCCGCCCGCATGCTGGGTCAGGATATTGCTGACCGTGGTCATGAGCTGATGCGGGTCCGCCATGGGCAGGCGGTCCAGTGCCGCCGTGATTTCACGCGCCGCCCCGGCAAAGGTCGAACCGGCATCACCATCGCCAATTTTGCCATCCAGTTCATTCAACGGGGCTTCATTCGCAATCAGCACCTTTGCCCCATGCTCCAGCATGGCCCGGACGGTGGGGTCCGTGCTGGCGGGGTATGGAAAGGCATCGGGCATGACGGGCATGGGAGCCACGGCGGGACTGCCCAGCGGCACCATGCCGGGCCATGCAGGCGGCTGGGCAGGCGCCTGCAGCGCATGGGTTATGCTCTCATCCAGTTCGATCAGGGTGAGCGAGAAGCCGTTCATGTCCAGCGCGGTCATGAGCGGTGCCGGGCCGATGACATGCGAGACGCGGCGGGCAAGCCGTGTATGGCTGAAGGCTTCAAGCAGCAGCGCCATCTCCACTTCCGGCACGCAGCCAAGGTTGTTGAGCACCACGGCAAAGCGGGTATTGCGCACGGTGGCGGGCAGGCTGGCTTCCAGCGTTTCGGTTACCCTGCGCATGAGGTCACTGGCCGATGCCAGCGCGATGCGCTGCGCCCCCGGTTCCCCATGGATGCCAAGGCCAAGCTCGGCCTCGTCCGCCGCCAGCCGGCTGGCGCGGCCTGGCTCGTAAGGGTTGCAGTCCTCCAGCGCCATGCCGATGGTGCGCATGCGCCCTGCCCCGTCGCGCACGAACTGGGCCACGCGTGTCAGCGGCCAGCCCTGTGCCGCCCCGTATCCCGCAAGCTTGTGCGCCAGGACCGTGCCCGCAACCCCGCGCGGGGTTGCGGAATCCGGCAGGGCGATGTCGTCGCCCACAATCACCATTTCCACCTGTTTGCCCAAGGCACGCGCCCGTTCTGCCGCAAGGCCGAAGTTCAGCCGGTCGCCGGTATAGTTCTTGACCACCAGCAGGCAGCCCGCCTCCCCCGTCGTGGCCAGGATCGCGGCCACGATCGCATCCACGCAGGGTGATGCGAACAGCGCCCCGCATACGGCGGCCGTCAGCATGCCGCGCCCCACAAACCCCGCATGGGCGGGCTCATGCCCCGACCCGCCACCGGAAATGACCGAGACCAGTCCCCGCTCCGGCTCGCGCTGCATGATCACGCAGGTATCGGGATAGCCATCAAGCCGGCATAGGTGCTGGCCCGCCGCCGAGCGCAGGAACCCGTCCAGCGCTTCGGTTACGATCGTCTCCCGCGTGTTGAAAAAACGCTTCATTATCGTGCTGTCTCCCTTGCCGGCCCATGGCTGGCCATGATGCCAGCGTGACTATTGCCGCTTATATCCGTCATGCAGAACAACGGAATATGGCAGGCGAGGGTTGCGCCAGATGCGGGGCACGGGCGGGCGGCGGCGCTTATGCCGGGCCGGTTCCGGGGGGAACATGGTCAGGGTCATCGGGGTGGTTAAGCTTGCGATGCGGGTCATCCAGCCCCGGCACGCGGCCATGATGGCCGAAATTGACCAGCCGTGCCTCCAGCAGGTGCAGCCTGCCCATCAGGTTCATGCGGATGGCCATGACGGCAAGCGATGCCCCGGCAAAGGGTCCGACAACGTAAACCCACAGCCCCGTCCACTGTCCTGAAAAGAGCGCCGGGGCCAGCGTGCGCGCAAAATTGACGCTGTTGCCCGACAGCCACGCCGTGAACGGGTTCATGATCAGGAAGAACAGTCCGCCTGACCACGGGGTGATGAACTTCCATCGCGGATGGGCCGCCAGCCAGTACAGCATGGCGATCAGCGCCGCGGTTACGAACATTTCCGACCACATGGCCCACCAGATCGAGATCCGGCCATAAGGTACGGTGGCCCCGTAGCGTACGGCCACGGCCATGCTGCCCCACCAGGTGACCAGCCTGCCCAGCCCGTATACCACCGCCGTGCCCAGGAAGGCGCCGATCACCTGTGCGATCATGTAGTTGAGCGCATCCACCCCCCCGATGCGTTTTGCCAGTGAAAAGGCCAGCGTGACCGAAGGATTGATATGCGCCCCGCTGACCTTGCCAAACGGTGTCATGGCCGCCGCCGTGCCCGACAGGCCGAATACCAGCCCGCACAGCGCGGTCTGTACATAGGGATGATGCAGCAGCGGCGGCGACAGCGGACTGCCCGGCGCGGTCAGCAGGATGACCCCGCTCAGCCCAAGGACCATGAGTATGGCGGTGGCCACCGTCTCGCAGAAATACAGTTTCCAGTGGAACGGATTATGCGGATGCGGGTCGCCCGCCAGTGGCCGGTCATGCACATGGACATGCAGGTAGGGCAGATGCAGGTGCGGCAGGCGCATGGCCGGTATCCTCGTTTTTGTGTACGGGTCCGGCGGAATGGTGCATGGGGGGAAAGTGCCTCCCGGTGCGGGCCGGTGGTTGGCGGACCATAGCAGTCCGCGCACCGGCCGGGTCCGGTTTTAGAACAATCCAGTCATGCCATCACGAATTCGCAATTCCCCCTTGGTTCGACGTGATCGAGGCATCAAGGGCGGCCTGCAGGATGTAGGCCGCCGCCATCTGGTCCACCACCGCGCCCCGGCGCTGGCGGGTCATGTCGGCTTCGGCAATCAGGAAGCGGTTCACGGCAGAAGAAGACAGCCGTTCATCCCACATGGCAGCCGGCAGGCCGGTCAGCTCCGACAGGTTCAGCGTCCAGTCACGCGCCGCCTGCGCGGCCGGCCCAAAGCTGCCATCCAGCGACAGCGGCAGCCCCACCACCAGCCCGCCCACGTCCTGCGCGCGGGCGATCGTGCTGATCTGGGCGGCATTGACCGACAGTTTCGCGCGCTTCAGTCCCGTATGGGGGGAAGCCAGCATCAGCCCCACATCGGACAGGGCCACGCCGATTGTCTTCCTGCCGGGGTCAAGCCCCAGCAGGCGCTGGTCGCGGCGCAGGAGCGTGCGGAGATGGGATATGTTGAACAGGGGCATGGTCGGGGGTATGTTCCTTGGCGGTCGTCCTGCGCCGCAGGATATTCTTCCCCTGTTATGATGGAAAGTTATTGCTTCATGTCGCTTGATCCCGCGACCGTCCGCCGCATTGCCAGACTGGCACGGATTGGTATTGACGAGTCTGATGTCCCTGCCCTGCAAGGGGAGCTTAACGGGATCCTCGGCTGGGTCGAGCAGCTGAACGAGGTCGATGTCGAAGGCGTGACCCCCATGGTCGGCACGGGCCATGCCGCCCTTCGCACCCGGCCTGACGTGGTGACCGACGGCAACTGCCGCGAGGCCGTGCTGTCCAACGCGCCCGATGCCGTTGGTCCCTTTTATACCGTGCCCAAGGTTGTTGAATAAGATGAGCCTGACCGAACTGACAATCGCCGATGCGGCAGCGGGCCTGCGGGCGCGCAAATTCAGCGCAGCCGAACTGGTGGGCGCGCATAACGCTGCCATTGCCGCGCTCAACCCGCGCCTGAACGCCTATATCACCACCACATCGGATGCGGCGCTGCAGGCGGCGGCCCAGGCGGATGCGGCCCTGGGTAAGGGCGAGGCAAAGCCCCTGACCGGCATTCCGCTGGGGATCAAGGACCTGTTCTGCACCAAGGGCGTGCGGACCACGGCGGCCAGCAACATCCTGAAGAATTTCGTGCCCCCCTATGAAAGCACGGTCACGGCCAACCTGCTGCGCGATGGCGCGGTGTTCGTGGGCAAGACCAACCTGGACGAATTCGCCATGGGGTCGGCCAACATCACCTCCGCCTTCGGCCCGGTGGAAAACCCCTGGAAGCGCAGGGGGGATGATGCGGCCCTCGTGCCCGGCGGCTCATCGGGCGGGTCGGCCGCCGCCGTTGCGGCCGGGCTTGCCATGGGGGCGACCGGCACCGATACCGGCGGCTCCATCCGCCAGCCTGCCGCTTATTGCGGCATTGTGGGGCTGAAGCCGACCTATGGGCGGTGCAGCCGGTTTGGCACCATTGCCTATGCCTCCTCGCTGGATCAGGCCGGCCCCATGGCGCGCACCGTGCGTGACTGCGCCATCCTGCTGCAGTCCATGGCCGGGTTTGACGCGCGTGACAGCACCAGCGTGAATTGTGATGTGCCGGATTATTCCGCCGCCATCGGTCGCAGCCTGAAGGGGCTGAAGGTGGGCATTCCCGCCGAATATCGTGCCGAGGGCCTGTCCGCCGAGATCGAGGCCGCGTGGCAGCAGGGCATCAACTGGCTGAAGGACGCGGGCTGCGAGATTGTGGATGTCTCCCTGCCCCATACGAAATACGGTCTTGCCACCTATTATATCGTAGCCCCCGCCGAGTGCTCATCCAATCTGGCCCGCTATGACGGTCTGCGTTTTGGCGAGCGCGTGCCTGGCGATACGCTGGATGCCATGTACGAGGCCACCCGCCGCGCGGGCTTTGGCCCGGAAGTGCGCCGCCGTATCATGATGGGGACGTATGTGCTTTCAGCCGGGTATTACGATGCCTATTACCTGAAGGCCCAGAAGGTTCGCAGCCTGATCCGCCGCGACTTTACCGAAAGCTTCCAGCAGGTTGACGTGCTGCTGACCCCAACGGCCCCCACACCCGCCTTCGCGCAGGGTGAACAGAGCGATGATCCGGTCCAGATGTACCTGAACGATATTTTCACCGTGCCGGCCTCCATGGCGGGCATGCCCGCCATGTCCGTGCCCGTGGGGCTGGGGACCACCGGCCTGCCGCTGGGCCTGCAGCTGATCGGTCGCCCGTTTGACGAGGAAACGCTTCTGGCCGCGGGCAGCGCGCTGGAAGCCGCGGCAGGTTTCACCCATCGCCCTGCCCTGCGTGCGGAGGTGGTGAAATGAGCTACACACTCGAAGGCCGGACCGGCACATGGGAAATCGTGGTGGGTCTGGAAGTGCATGCCCAGGTCATCAGCCATTCCAAGCTGTTTTCCGGTGCCTCCGCTTCCTATGGCGGTGAACCGAATACCCATGTCAGCCTGGTCGACGCCGGTTTTCCGGGCATGCTGCCGGTGCTCAACCAGGAATGCGTGGCCCAGGCCATCCGCACGGGTCTTGGCCTGCGCGCGCGCATCAATCTGGAAAGCCGGTTTGACCGCAAGAACTACTTCTATGCCGACCTGCCGACCGGCTACCAGATCAGCCAGTTTACCCATCCCATCGTGGGGGAAGGCACGGTCGAGATTGAACTGGCGGACGGCACGGTGCGCCATATCGGCATAACAAGGCTGCATATGGAGCAGGATGCGGGCAAGTCCATGCATGACCAGGATCCGGCGCGCTCCTTCATCGACCTGAACCGTGCCGGTGTGGCGCTGATGGAGATCGTGAGCGAACCGGACATCCGCAGCCCGGAAGAAGCCGGTGCCTACCTGCGCAAGCTGCGCCAGATCCTGCGCTATCTGGGCACCTGTGATGGCAACATGGAAGAAGGCTCCATGCGTGCCGACGTAAACGTGTCGGTGCGCAAGGCGGGTGAGCCGTTCCGCACGCGCTGCGAGATCAAGAACGTCAACTCGATCCGCTACGTCATGCATGCGATCGAGGTCGAGGCCACGCGCCAGATCGAGGTGTGGGAAGAAGGCGGCGAAGTCGATCAGGAAACCCGCCTGTTCGATCCGGCCCGCAACGAGACCCGTTCGCTGCGCAGCAAGGAAGACGCACACGATTACCGCTACTTCCCTGATCCTGACCTGCTGCCGCTGGTGGTGGAACAGGCATGGGTGGACGAGCTGGAGCGTGGCCTGCCCGAACTGCCTGATGACAAGCGTGACCGCTTCGTCAGGCAGTATGGCATCCCCCGTTACGACGCCAGCGTGCTGGTGGCCGAGCAGGCCATTGCCGATTATTACGAGGAAGTGGCCAAGGGCCGCGATGCCCGCCTTGCCGCCAACTGGGTGACGGGCGACCTGTTCGGTGCGCTCAACCGTACGGGCCGCACCATTACCGACAGCCCGATTTCGGCCCAGGCGCTGGGTGGCATGCTGGATCTGGTGTCCGACAAGACCATCAATGGCAAGATCGCCAAGGAAGTGTTCGAGGACATGCTGGAAACCGGTGACAGTGCCGCCGCGATTGTGGAGCGTAAGGGCCTGAAGCAGGTAACCGACACCGGTGCGATTGATGCGGCAGTGGCTGACGTGCTGGCGCGCAATGCGGACAAGGTGGAAGAATACCGTGGCGGCAAGGACCGGCTGTTCGGCTTTTTTGTCGGTCAGGTGATGAAGGCCATGGCAGGCAAGGCCAATCCGGCCATGGTGAACGAGGCTTTGAAAAAAGTTTTGTAAAAACGGGCGCTAGCGCATTTTAGGGCTTTGCAGGGGTGCGGCTACACGCTAAAAGCAGCCCTGCAAACGCCGTGTTACTTGATAATGCGCGCTCTTCGGCGGAGGGGTGGCCGAGTGGCTGAAGGCGGCGGTTTGCTAAACCGTTATACGATGTCAAGTCGTATCGAGAGTTCGAATCTCTTCCCCTCCGCCAATCACTTTTTCCAAACAATCTAAAATTGCATCACAAATGGCGGAATACCTAGGTTTTGGGTCTATTTTGTGTTGCATGGCGTTCCATTGAATTGCACCCTATCCCGCATCAGATGTGGGAAAAAATGTGGGATAAAAATGGGACGTCTTTCCGCGACAGCCGTAAAGGCCGCGAAAGAGCCCGGACGCTACGGCGATGGGGATGGGCTCTATCTCGTCATTAGTTCGAAAGGCGGCAAATCATGGGTGTGCCGCATTCAGAAAAATGGTCGGCGACGCGACATTGGTCTAGGCAGTGCAAAGACCGTGTCCCTAGTTCTGGCACGTCAGCGGGCAGGCAAGGCCCGAATGCAGGTTGAAGCCGGGCTTGATCCTATAGCCGAACGTCGTAAGGAAGCGGGCATTCCTACCTTCCGTGAAGCTGCCCTGAAAGTATATGCAGAGAATGAAGCGACATGGAAAAACAGGAAGCATCGCGGGCAATGGCTGGCTACCCTTGAAAGCTACGCCTTTCCTGTCATCGGAGATATTTCCATAGCTGATCTCGATGGTCACCACGTCAGGGAGGTAATTGCGCCCATCTGGTTGCCAAAGCAGGAAACTGCACGTCGTGTTCGACAACGAATCAGTGCGGTCGTGGATTGGTCGATCGGCAAAGGTTACCGTAATCTGCCTCTGCCCGTGGCAGCTATGGACAAGTCTCTTCCCAAGGTGAAAAGTAAGTCCGTCCATCATGCGGCGCTACCTTATGTCGAGGTTCCTGCTTTTGTAGCTTATCTCCGTTCTGGTAATTCTCTAGGGCGCCTTGCATTTGTCGGACTTATCCTGACAGCTGCACGCTCCGGCGAGATCAGGTGCGCGACGTGGGACGAAGTTGATCTGGACAACGCTTTATGGACGATACCTGCGACGCGCATGAAAGCAGGACGTGAACATGTTGTTCCTCTATCCCAGCCAGCGTTGGATATATTTATCCGTGCCCATAAGTATCGCGAATTACGTAGCAACCTTGTATTTCCGGGTTTGCGAACGGGCAAACCTCTTTCTGATATGACGTTGACGAAGATCTGTCGTGATGCCGGTATCGCGGCGGTTCCTCATGGATTTCGTTCGTCTTTTCGGGACTGGGTTGCTGAAGAAACAGAATTCGACGGTGATATTGCCGAAATGGCGCTAGCTCACGCTATCGCAAGCAAGGTCGAAGCTGCTTATCGACGTGGGAATCTTCTGGAAAAGCGACGCGTCCTGATGGATGCTTGGGGAACTTATTGCATTCCGAAGAAACAAACAGATGAAATGCGACCAGATAGCCTATGAAGACGGGTCCGGCTTTACAGTAGTTGGTATGCGCTGCTGATGCTGGCCTGACCGGGTTCGTGACCATGGTGGAGCCGAGTGGCCAGGCCAGGGCAGCCTCGGAGAACTGATTGCAACAAGAAACCGGTCAGTTTCCTAGCGTACCGGCTGTATTGATCCAGTTCTCTATAATGCCGGAGTACCAGCGGATCGTGCCACTGGATAGTTTACGTGGTTTTGGGAAAGTCCCCTTATTAATGTGTCGGTAAATGGTCGCCCGGCTCAGTCCGGTTCTTTCAGTAACCTCCCGTAGACGTAAAAGTCTGTTGTCGGGTCTGTATTCCGTTGCGTCCATGTTCAGATCCTCCATGTCTTGTCTGTTGGGATCAATCTGTTTCGTGTTCCTGATGTCTGCAGGACTTTCCGGTATGAATGGCGATGCCATGCTGCTTCCGGGGCATGCCGGAGTGTTCCCGACTGCCTGTGAAGCAGTTACGGAACGGAACTGATTAAGACGGCACGAAGCTACGCGGCCGCAACCGATCTAGCCGGTGATAGGGGAACCGGATAGAAAGACTTGCAGGCGGCAGCCTGCTTGGACTGCAGGATCTCCATGGGAATCCTGTCCGGTTTCGGTCTGAAAAACGGTCGTGCCGGATGTCCTGCCCCGAGTTTTCGGGTTGCAGGCCGATTGCCTGACTGATGAGGCAGAAGTCGGATATCGCACATCGGCTTTAACGGATCAGACAAGGGCCTGGCTGATCCAGGCATTCGGATCGTCATGACGGTGAACTCCATGACGGGCGTAGGCGAGCCTCTCTCCCCTCTTCTCATCCCGTCACGAACTCCCGCGCAGCCCTCTGACTCTATGTCGCGACTGTACTGTATATGCGACATGAGAACTGATCATTTCCATTCAGAATGGATATAAGACATGGATCAGTTCACGGACCGATGCGGATGCCGGATACGTCTACCGTATCGGGAACCTGCTGGACCGCAGGCTGGGTTGGCGGGGTGGTCGTCTGGTGGGCGGAACTTTGTGCGCGCATGGGGAAATCAGGCGGCATGCAGTCTTTTGGCAGGCTGTTCCTGGCGGTCTGTTCTTCCGTGAAGGGACTGCTCTGCTCCATGCCGGGCCCCATACCCGTCGGCATCGGGCCGGGCATACCGCCTGCGCCTGTCATGCCGCCCATGGGAAAACCACCCATCATGCCGCGCCCGCTGCCGACGCCAAAGCCCGTGGTTATGCTGCCATGCACGCTACTATTGTGCGACGATGGCGCGCGCCAGCATTTATCGGTATGGTCGGGCAGTTGGTGACAGCCTGATATAGCCATCACGAGGACAGGTACGAAGAACGTGACGGCACGTCCTGTATTATGGTTGGACATGGAGAGTAGCGGCATCTCACCTGTTGGAACCCCAACCTTAATCCGCTAACCGGCTGTGTTCCCGTCACGAAATGTAAACCCGCAGCTTACCCGTCTTCGACGCTTTCCCTGTCTTTCTCATTGGGTGCAAACGGATCAAGCGGGTCATCTGTGGGCGGATCAAGCGGTTCGTCATCACTGCCCCAGTCCGGTATATCCGGTCGAGGATCATCCAGCGGATCGTCATCCGGGTCAGGCCCGGGATCCGGAATGGGTGTGGGTGATGGCACCGTGGTCGGCGGTTCAGACGGCACGGGAATATCCGGATTATTTCTGACCTGCATCCTGAACATGCCGTTCCTCCTCCGACAGGTCCACGTGCAACGGAAAGGACCGGTGACAGGTTGCATGTACGTCCCTGCCTGTCAGCGTGCTTTTCTGCCGGTTATGTTCAGAACGACTGGATGGCATAGTGCGGGCCTGGTCTTTTCAACAAAAAGGCCCGGCAATATGCCGGGCCTTCCGCTGTAGGGACGGGATCAGTTGGAACTGCTGCTGTTCTGGTTCCAGCCGCCATTGTGGTCGCCACCACGATCACCGTCGTGCTCACTCCGGTTGCCATTCTGGCTGTCGCTGCCACGGTTGCCACGCTCGCCGGGGCCATGGTTCTGGTCGCCGCGGTTGTCACCACCGCGATCACCCCGTTCGTCACCGGGACCGCCGTTTTGGTCACCTCCATTCTGGTGACCGCCGCTTTGGCTCCCATGGTTGCCGTGGCCACCATGCCTGCCACCGTGATGGCCATGACCGCCATGGCCACGATGTTCGCCCTGCCCGCTGCCCTGGTTCTGGTCAGGTGACTGGGCCTGGGCTGCCAGCGGAAGGGAGATGCCAAGGGCAAGAGCAAACAGAATTGAACACTTCATGATATATCCTTTGATTCGGCCTCTGATCCATCGTCCCGCATCAGCGGACATGTGAGGTCGAACGATGTGAAAAATAGTATCGAGAATATCTGGTCCAGAGTTTATACTTCTTCATGGACCGGTAATATTCCGGTTAATGTTCCAGATAGCCGAACGCGTATTCTGGAACGTGAGGAACCTTTATCCGGTCACTCACAAACCACGCCATGACAGTCCGTAAACAACAGCTCCTCCATACATGGCGGGATTATGGGGTCTTTCCTGCCCGGACGACCCGTTGGCCAACCGGATGTGGAAATTGCGCTTTCAGACCTGCCCGATCGCCCGGGCGGCATCGTCCAGCAGGGCTGCGATCTTTTCCTCGGCGTCTTTATCAAGGCCGCCATTGCGCAGCCTCAGGCGAAGTGCCGTGCGCAGGTTTTCCATGCCGCGCATGACCGGCATCGGGACATCCCTGCGCCCGCCCCTGCCCTCTGCTGCCCCCGTCGCCGCACGGGACAGGATTTCATCAAGGGCCGCACGACTGGCGTTCAGGAAGGCCTCGCCCTCTGGCGTGATGTGATAGTTCTTGCGGCCATCGGCCTCGGCAACCCGGGCATAGCCCGCTTCATCCAGCCATGTCAGCGTGGGGTAGATCACGCCGGGGCTGGGGGCGTAGCTGCCACCGAACTTTTCCTCGATCATGCGGATCAGTTCATAGCCATAGGTCGGCTTCTGGGCGATCAGCGAGAGGACCAGAAGCCGCATCTCACCATAATCGAACAGCCGGTGACGGCCGCCCCGGCGGCCACCGCCGTGGTGTCCACCGCGACCGTGAGGACGGCGGGGTTCGCCGGAACCTGCCATGCCTTCGGGGGAGAAAGTCTGGCGGTTACGACCGCCTGCGTGTCTGTTTCTGTGTTTCATGCTTACCGATATACGTCCCGATATATCGCACGTCAAGATATATCGGAATATATTTTTATCATTTCCGATAAACCCGTCCTTTCAGCCTCCGCAGGCAGTCTACCCGTCAGTCCCCTGCCCTGATTACATGACCGGAGAATCTCATGGTGCTTCCGCTTTCCTGGATAAAGAGGCGCATCGCGCAACCAGCAGATAGAGCGCGGGCGTGGTGAACATGGTCTGGGCCTGACTGACCAGCAGACCACCGACCAACGCGATCCCGAGCGGCTGGCGCAACTCCATCCCGTAGCCGCCCATCAGCACCAGCGGCAGCGCCCCAAGGGCTGCGGCAAAGGTGGTCATGACAATCGGCCGCAGCCGCAGCAGACAGGCCTCGCGGATGGCGTCCCGTGACGTCAGGCCGCGTTCGCGTTCGGCGTGGATGGCAAAATCCACCAGCAGAATGGCGTTCTTCAGCGAAATGCCAGTCAGCAGCAGCATGGCGATGACCGCCATGCCCGAGAACGGCAGCCCGAACAGGTCCAGCGCGATCACCGCCCCGATCCCGGCAGAGGGGATGGTAGAAAGGATGGTCAGCGGGTGCCACACGCTTTCATAGAGCATGCCCAGCGTAATCCAGACAGCCAGGATGGCCGCGATGATCAGGATCTCGCTGTCATGCGTGCTTTTGCCAACATCCCCTTCATCGCTCTGCAATTCCCCGGTGATGGTCTCCGGCAGATGCAGGCTCCGCCACTCCTGATCGATAACAGATTGTGCCTGTGACAGGCTGACACCCGGCGCCAGTTCCAGCGCCAGCGAGGCGGAACTGGCGTAACCGATATGGGTGACGGCCACCGGGTCGAGACTGGGGGTCATTCGCGCCACCACCGACAGCGGCACCAGCGTCTCCGCCCCGGTCGCCACGGCCGATCCGGTTGAGGCATTCGCTCCACCCGCCAGCGAATTGGCGATCTGGTTCCGAAATGCCATGGCACCGGTCGAGGCTGTGGTGCTGGCTGTGGCCGATGTCACCACCCGGATGGTGTTGGACGCCGAACTGCCCGAGGCTGATCCCCCGGACGGGCTGATCCAGAACTGTTTCAGGATCTCGGGATCGCGCTGGAAGCGGTTTTCCACCGTCAGCACCACGTTGTACTGCCCGTGTGTTGTGTAGACGACCGAGGCCGTGGTCTGACCAAGCGCGTCGGACAGGGTGTTGCCGATCACCTGCGGCGTGACCCCGACACGGGCGGCGGTATCGCGGTCGATCGCCAGCGTGATACCCTGTCCCGGCGGATCGACATCCGGGTCCACATCCGCGAACTCCGGGTGGTGGCGCAGGGCTTGGGCCAGTTTCCGTGTCGCCGGTCCGAGCAGCCGGTCATCCTCGCTGCGCAGGATGTAACTGACCCCGCTGCTGTTCGAGCCGACCCGCATCATGATATTGCCCGGTGCCTGAGCATGGTATTCCGCGTGGATATCTTTCCCCATCCGAGCCACGACGCGGGTGGCCACATCGGTCCCCGATGCCCGCCCGGTGGACCGGTCGCGCAGCGTGGCGAACACCATGCCGTGGCTGGAACCCTCGCCGGTATCCAGATAGGCGATCACATGCGTCACGGCGGGATCCTCCAGCAGTATCTTGCTGAACCGTTCCAGCCGGGCCTTGGTCTGCGCCAGCGAGCTGCCGCTGCCACGCGATCCGCCCGAGACAATGCCGATATCCTGACGCGGGAACACGACCCTGGGCATGCGGGTGAACAGAAAGACGCCCACCAGCAGGGTCAATGGCAGAAGCAGCGCGGTCTTGCCGGGATGGGTCAGGCAGATTTCCAGAATTCGGCGATACAGGCTGCCGCTGTGTTTTTCATGATCCAGAAAATCTAGCGCAGCCACTTCCGGATGAATGGCGGCGCTGTTTTCGGCAAACCGCATGCACAGCGCCGTCAGGCACGGCGTCACCACACAGGACAGGATCAGCGACACCGTGACGGCAATGCCAACGGTGCCCGCAAACTCCCGGAACAGCCGTCCTGTCAGACCAGCAGCCAGCCCGATCGGCAGAAACACCGCCAGCACGGAGACCGTAATCGACAGCAGCGTAAAGGCCACCTCGCTCGCCCCGGCAATGGCGGCCTCGTCGATGGGAAGACCCCGCCCACGCATGCGGATTATGTTCTCGATCACCACAATGGCGTCATCCACCACCAGCCCTGTCACCACCGTCAGCGCCATGAGCGAGAGATTGTCCAGCCCGAACCCCGCCAGATGCATCGGCCCGAGGCTGGCGATCAGGCAGCACGGCACAATGATCGCGGCCGCGATGGATGCCGTCCACGAGCGCAGGAATACCCAGACCACGGCCAAGGCCAGAACACAGGAGGCCAGCAGCGTCACCAGCGTATGATGCAGGGAGGACCGGATCACCGCCGAGCCATCCCGCGCTACCGCAATATCAGCCCCTAACGGCATCAATGTCCGCAGTTGCGGCAGTCGCGCCTTCACCGCATCGACAATGCCGACCAGATTGGCCCCCGGCTGGGCACGGACCATCAGGGTCAGGGCCGGTCTGCCATCAAAGAACGCGGCCGCATTCACGTCCTGCATGCTGTCGGTGACAGTGGCGACATCCCGCAGCCGGATCGGACGCCCGCTCTTGTAGGCGATGACCAGATCCCTATACGCATCGGCATGTTCAGCCTGATCGTTGACGGCAAGCTGGTAGCGCCGGTCGCCCATGTCGATCACCCCTTTGGGGGTATGCGCATTGGCCGAGGCCAGGGCCGCACGCAGGTCTTCAAAACCGATCCCGTATTTGAAGAACAGCAGCGGGTTCATCTCCACCCGCACGGCGGGGGCTGAACTGCCCATAAGGGTAACGTCCCCCACACCCTGCACCTGCAGCAGCATGGGGCGCAGCGTCGTGTTCACCAGATCATACAGCTTCGCCATGGACTGCATGCCCGGCGTGACCGCAAGGATCAGCACCGGCGTCGCAGTGGGATTAGCACGGTGATATTGCGGGTCCGATCCCGGCGTGGTCGGCAGATCGCGCCGCGCGGCCCTGATCGCCGCTTCCACGTCACGGGCGGCGCCATTGAGATCACGGCCCAGTTCAAACCCCAGAGAGATGGAGGTCTCCCCCCGCGTAGAGGTGGACTCCATCTGTGTGACGCCCGCGATATTGCCCAGATGCCGTTCCAGCGGGGCGGCCACCGTGCGAGCCATGACCTCGGGCGAACCGCCGGCATTCGACGCCGAGACTGAAATCACCGGCAGGTCGACATCGGGCAGATCCGAGACCGGCAGGAGGGGCAGCGCCATCAGGCCCGACAGCACGGCGGAGAGCAGCAGCAGGAGGGTCGCTACCGGGCGACGGACGAACCAGGCGATGAATTTCAAGGAAGATGTCCCGTCCCTGCGGGAGGGCTCACTCTATAAGACGATCGATGCGGGCATTTTTTCAGCGGCTGGATGAAAAAATGCTTCAGCGCTCAGCGAATGTCCGCATCACCGGTGGCCGGTACCGGTGTCACGGTAATGGCGGCGGCCTGCACGGCGAGCCCGTGTTCAGCCGCTGCCCGGCGCAGCAGGGCCGCCACTTCCGGCATCCGGCACGGAATCTTCCGTCCCGTGCCCGCCTCGACAAAGGTGACGGCCAGCCTGCCTTTGCGTTCGGGCGCGATGCTGTAATGCCACAGCCGGTCGGGCGAGACGTCGCGACGCAGGATGTCCCGGGCGACCAGCAGGTTCAGGTTGCGCTGGATCGAGCCCTGGCTGGGTGGATGGCCGTCGGTCATGGTGCGCAGGGTCTTCCAGATCTCGATGGCCGTAGCCCCCGCACCGGCCTCAAGGATGCCATGCAGCAGCACCCGGCGCAGGTCGGTCATCTTCACGCCCGCCTCCCGGCAGCGGTCCTCAAGCTTGCGCACCGCATTGCGACTGGCGCCCATACCGGGACGGATCTGGTTCAGGGCGGGCGGAGAACGACGGTGTTCGGAAAAGGCGAGCATGGTGATGATCCTGTCACGATCAGAATAAGGGAATGGCCAGAAACCTCAGTTCCTGTCCGGGTGGATGTAGAATTCGACCGGCACGGTCAGCGTGATCGGATCCCCCGCGACACTGTCCGGCGGGATGGGGAGTGGCTGGGCGCGTTTGGGCAGCGCTATGGCTTCCTGGTCCAGCAGCGCATGGCCCGAACTGCTCGCCAGCGTCACCGAGAGCACATGGCCCTTGCGGTCCATGGAGAACGTCACGGTCGGCACGCCTTCCTGATGATCGGCCATGGCGTCGGACGGATAGCGCTTGAATTTTTCTAGTTGCGCCAGCAATGCGCCCTGCCAGGTGACCGGGTCGTGTGACGCCTTTGAGGACGAGGCGCCTGGAGCCGGAGCTGCCTGGGTGGGCGCGGGCGGCGCTTCCGAGGAGGGTGGTGCGGTCGTGGCTTCAGCCGGGGGCGTCTTGTCCGGTATGGGCTTTTTGAGCATTGGCACCGGCTTGCTCTTCTTCACGATCTTGCGCGGTTTCTCGGGCCTGGGCACCGGGACTGGCGGATTGGGGGCGGGGGACGGTGGCGCTGTGATCTTGGGTGGTTCGACCGGGGCCGGATCGGGAATGGACTGGGTCTGCTTCGGGCCGATCGGCGCATCCGTTGGCGGCGTCGGTGTCGAGACAGGTTCCGGGGCCATATCGATGGCGATGGCCGCAGGCGGTGGTTCGGGCACGGCCATGACCGGTGGCGGCAGGCGCATGATCCACCAGACCGCCCCACCACTGACCGCCAGCACGGCGAGGAAGGACAGGCCCCAGCGGAGCGCATCGTGGCGCCGGACCAGACGGGCCTGCCTTTTCTGCCATTCGGCAAAGGATGGCGGGACCGTCTCCTGTGTCATGCCAGCAGGATACGTTGTACCCGCTATGTCAGCCGTGCCGCTCACGGCGTGCCTCCTGCAACGGTAGCCGTGGCAGGAGCACTACCGGAGGTTGTGGAACTGGTCGGCACCGTTGTCGTGCCAGCCTCGCTACCTTCTTCCTGTCCCTGCAGATTGACCAGGGCAACCTTGAGGTAGCCGGCGGAACGCAGTCTATCCATCACGCCCATCAGCGTGCCATAATCCACGGTCTTGTCGGCGCGTAGGAAAATGCGCTGGTCCTTGTTGCCCTTCGTCGCGGTCTCCAGTGCCCCCGCCAGACCGTCCATCGTGATGTCATCCTCTCCCAGCGCCAGACCATGATCGGCCTTCACTGTCAGGAACACCGGGTCGTCCGGGCGCGGCGTCGGCTTTTCGGTCGAGGACGGCAGATCCACCGGCACGTTCACCGTGGTCAGCGGGGCCGTGACCATGAAGATCACGAGAAGAACCAGCATCACGTCGATAAACGGGGTGACGTTGATCTCGCTGGCTTCGTTCAGGCTTTCATCGGTATGGCGCATGCGGATCATGACGGCTCACTCCCCGGCCACCGTGCGGACATCACGCGCCTGCGGGCCAATGCGCACGATATTGCCCTGCGCCATGAGCATCTGCGTACGGCCCAGATCGCGCGACACCAGACGCATCACCAGCGCAGTGAGGTCGGCAACCTGCGCGCGGCAGGACGCGGTCTGACGGGCGAGATGGTTATAGATCACCACAGCCGGGATCGCGGCCACCAGACCGAGCGCGGTGGCCAGCAGCGCCTCGGCAATGCCGGGAGCCACGACCGCAAGGCTGGTCGCCTTGCTGGCCGCAATGCCAGTGAACGAGGTCATGATGCCCCAGACCGTGCCGAACAGGCCGATGAAAGGCGAGGTCGCGCCAATGGTGGCCAGAACGCCGGTGCCGCGTAGGAGCCTGCGCCCTTCGGCCGCTTCCAGCCGTTCAAGGTGCAGGACGATACGCTCCTTCAGCCCCTCGCTGTCATCGGGGATGTCGGCAGAGCGTTTGCGCTCGGTCTCGGCGGCCATGACCAGGGTATGGGCGATGGAGGAATTGCCCCGTGTCCATTCCTCGCTGAGGTCCAGCGTATTGGCCTCTTCCAGCGCTTTTTCGGCCTTCTGGAGTTTCAGGCGCACGCGCAGCAGTTCGACCGACTTGGCGATGAAGATGGTCCAGGTCAGCAGCGAAGCTGCGGCCAGCAGGATCATGACGCAGCGGACGACGGGGCCGGCGTTGAGGAACATGTCCCACGGGGAGAACGAGATCGGGGTCATGACTGACCTCCTTTGACAGACGGTGTGCGGCACCATGCCCGGAGGACGTAGGCAACCGTCACGATGAGGGGAATGGAGAGGGCAGCCCAGGACAGGGCCAGCCAGGTGCCATGCTGGCCCAGCAGGGCGGACAGCAGGCCAAACGCGGTGAGCAGCCCCAGCGCGATCGGCCATGGCCAGACGGCAACGGATGGGCGCGGGGTCACATCTGGCGAGGGCGGCATAGACATGTCGGAAGAAACGGCGTTCATCGGACCGTCTCCGCAAAGGCTGGCGCGCTGTCTATGTCATCCAGTTCGTAACCCAGTGCCCGCAGACGGGCGTCCGTGGCGATCTTTCGTTTGGCCGCCCACAGCACCAGACCGCTGACCAGCACGCCGATAACCATCACATCGAGCAGTGCCCAGAGGATGCGTAGCGGCATGCCGCCATAATCGCCGAAGTGCAGCGGGCGGGACATTTCGAGGAAGCGCAGATACCACGGCATGGGATACGCCCCGGTCAGCTCGCCCGTACGGGCATCGACCAGCACCGGGGTGAACAGTCGCGCCCGCAGCGGGGTCGCGCCTCGCGTCCACAGCACGTAATGCACGGGGCTGCCAAAGGAGGCGCCGGGGAAAGACAGGCCAGTCACCTCATTGCCGGGAACGGCTTTGGCCGCCGTATCGAACGCGGCCTGCACCGAGGAAAGATGGTCCTGCGACGGCACTGGCAGGCCCGCATAGGGCCGCAAAATCTGCCGTACATCGGTGACGCGCCACAGGCCGAACAGCGGGGTCTGGAGTTCGTTGATCAGTCCGGTGAAGCCCACCACCATCGCCCAGACCAGTGTCGCAGCCCCCAGCAGGTTGTGCAAATCGAGCCACGTCAGGCGCGAGGCCCGATCCGTTCGGACCGAGCCGAATGGCAGTCTCTTCATGAAGCGGCCATACAGCACCGTACCGGATACCAGCGAGGCGACAAAAACACCGCCCATCGCCCCCATGAACAGCGCGCCGGGAAGACCCGCGAACAGGTTCATGTGCAGGCGCGTGCAGGTGCTAAGGATGATTCCGGTCCAGGTGCGCGGCTCTTTCGGGGTATTGGCGGGGCGGGACTGTTTCAGCACCCTGGCCGTTCGGGCGTCGAACTTGATCCAGTGACCGGAATGGCGGTCGGGATGGTTCTCGTCGTCCTTCAGCGCCTGCCAGCTCGGCGCCATGGAGACAAGCACCGCTGGTTCATCGTCATCCGGATTGATGCTGGTGATGATCTGGCTCGGGTAGAGCGCCCTCGCCTTCTCCACAATGATATCCAGACTGACATCGGGTGTGCCTGGCGGCAGAACCTCATAAGGCGGATCATCATCACCAACGAACACCTCCCAGATCTGCTCGGAAAACAGCATTGGCAGACCGGTCACACACACGATCAGCAGGACCAGCATGCAGACCAGGCTTGTCCATTTATGGACAACAAACCAGCGGCGGAGCGCGCAGGTGGTCATGAAAGCCGCACACTCACAAATGCGTGTAAGAGTGAGTCGCAAGTGATAAAATGACAAATGGCCACGTCCACTCCTTCCATGGGAAACCAATTCCCGTTGCAGCTCTGATAGTATCGCGAGCGGCCGAACGGTTAAGCGAACGCCGCCTTCTATGTGTAAGACGAGCGAACCTGATGTTTTCAGTAACAGAAATCAAAAAAAGATCGTGAGACGATAATCCGTCGAAACTCTCATGTGTGTAACGGCGCCGTGCAGCCCCGCGCATCGTGCCATGGTCTCATCATAAGCTCGGCAGGATTGCCTCACATTTTTTGCGTCGCCACCCACGCTTCTTGCTGCAAGTAAGCCCCTCGCATTTGGCACGGAAACGAGGGACAAAATGTCGAATTTAATGGGTAAAAGGCGCTGTAATTTGAGTTAAAAAATTTCACCAGTTATATGTCAGATTTCCATATACTCGCCGACCTTGCCCGAGATTGCACACACCATGAGTACAGCGTGTTACATAATAAGTATTGGCAAGATTTGACATGGAAAGCTGCGCTTTCAGTCCCTTCAAGATCGAAAATTTCTCGCCAAAATCGTAATGCAAACCTGCATCAAATAGAATGTATGGATTGGTTTTAAATGATTCTACACTATCCGCATATGTATAACCTGTGTATCTCGCCCCAAAATTAATTCCAAAACCTTTTATAATGTTTTTTGGCATTGTATAATCAGCGAAGAACGAAAACATATTTCTTGGGACGTAGGGAACAGACATACCACTTTGAGAAATGGCGTCACCGTATGATAATGAGGTGACTGGATTATATCTTTTAGCAGTAAGATTTGATTTCGCATATCGAATGTCAGTGTAGCTATAAGAAGCAACTAACCTTAAATCGTGTGTAATGTTAGCGTTTGCAGAAACCTCAAATCCCTGAGATCTTACTCGACCAGCATTTGTACTGAATCCAGTATGAACCAAGTCACTTATAAGATAATTATCTTCATCAATATGAAAAGCTGCCGCTGTCAAAAGGATATCCTTCTGCGGCACTTTATATTTCAAGCCTGCCTCCATTTGTTTTCCTGTCAATGGAGAGAAAGGGTGCCCTTGATAGTCCGTAGACCCAATTTGTGGTATGAATGATGTAGAATAACTAAAATAAGGAGAAAGACCAAATTTAAATTGATACACAACTCCCGCACGCCACGTAAATGCCGATTGCGGTTGCTTGGGATCTGATTTCGTATCATCATAAGATAGAGTTTTTACATTATCTGAGTTTTGATTTGTATAGCCTCTATCCCCTGTATATTTCATATTTACCCAGTCCTGACGACCGCCAATAATAATAGACAATCCTTTCCATTTTATTTGATCCTGAAAATAGATACCTTCTTGAAAATATGATGCATTATATACATAACCGTTTAATTGACATCCAGATTTATTCCATGAGAAGCAAGGTGAATAACTATATTCTGGATTATACACACTAAGAGTCGGCTCGTTACTGTCTATCTCCCAATTTGAATTATAATTATACTGTCGGAAATCTGAACCCAAGACCCATGTGTGTTTTACTTTCCCCGTATAGAAATTACCAAAGATTCGAGTATCAAGTCCAATTGTATTTGTATTCGTATTATATAAATTGGGCTGCAATGCCACTTGTGACGAACTTACATTGCCATCCCAATACGTTGTTTCCTGATTGCGATCACTATTTTCCCATCGAAATGTCTGGCTAAAATTTATATATTTGTTGAATTTATGCTGGAACTGGTATTCAAACAT
This sequence comes from Komagataeibacter rhaeticus, assembly GCF_011611525.1. Classification (NCBI taxonomy): domain Bacteria; kingdom Pseudomonadati; phylum Pseudomonadota; class Alphaproteobacteria; order Acetobacterales; family Acetobacteraceae; genus Komagataeibacter; species Komagataeibacter rhaeticus. Next base: position 1,807,429 of record NZ_CP050139.1, on the reverse strand, counting down.
AGCGTCCTTATCGCCCATAGTATTCCAATTTGGCTCACCTAAAAAAGTATTCCTAGAAATTACATGTCCATATGGGCCAGATGACAGGGTCCCTACACGCGGATACTGACTAGCAACGCCCTCCCCCGGTGTATACATATACATTCCAAGTAGCGTTAGCGATGTTTTAGGGTCAATATCCCATGTCAATGACGGAAGAACACCGACACGATGGTAATCGACATAGTTTGTTTGCGTTCCTTGTGTGACACCGATACCGGCGATTCTGTAGCGAACATTTCCAGATTTAGTGATTTTGTCACTGACATCAAATGTTGCTTCGTAACGACCCCAGTTTCCAAAACCTACCGATACTTGGTGTAAGGGAGTATCAGTCGGCTTCTTTAAACTCATAGCAAGCATGCCACCTGGTGTAGTCTGACCGTACATGACCGAAGCAGGCCCGTTCACGACCTCAATGCGCTCCAAAAAAGCTGTCTCTCCTGCACTGACGGAATTCGTCATCAAACCATCGACAAATTGCGATGTGCTGAAGCCGCGCTGTATAATGCCTGTATCAGCTCCATGTGCAGAACCGTTTCCATATGTCCCTTCACTCTCGGCCATTATTCCTGGTGAATAGCGGAGTGCCTGAGCCACATTTTGCGGCTGCTGATCTTGCATCAGTTGCTTCGTCACCACATAGATAGAATTAGGGATTTCTGTGATGGGTGTATCTGTTTTAGTCGCCGACATGGTTGTTGTAGCCACGTAGCCGACACCCGGTCCGGTCGGATTTTGGTGCGCAACGGTGCCACCCACACGGATTGGGCCAAGGTTAATGGCAGACGACGAAACCTTGATGAGGGAGACGCGGTTCCCCGCTGACCGCGCAAAAGTATAGCCACTCCCGGCGAGAATGCTGGAAAGCGCCTGATCCTCCGTCATATTACCTGAAACTGCGTTTCCCTTCAGTCCTTTCACCTGGCTCGTTTCATAGAAAATCTGAAGATGCGCCTGCTGACTAAAGGCCAGGAGCGAATGATTCAAATCACCGGCCGGAATGTTCACGGACAATGTGCGCGCGGGGACAATCGCGGCGACTTCCTGTGCCAGACCAGTTTCCGGAGATAAGCCAACGACACCCCAGCCCAGGGCACTTCCTGACATGAGCAGGCGCAGCAGCGCGCTGCATCCGCGTCCGCGCTCCATATCGTTCCGCGCTTTACTAACCGCCCTCATTTTCTTACCTCATCACCGACAGCATCCTCAGAAGACGAGAATGCATTGCATTTGCGTTAATGAGTAAGACGGCCGGGACACCCGGACTCAGTAAAGGTTTTTGAGAAAAGATCGCATTTTTTTAGTTTTCTTCGCGATATCAGTCTGTTGTGCATGCACGCTGCAGCAGACTGTTCGGTCGATAGGACTGGTTTCAGTAGATGACCGTGGCCAGACCGCCGACGGAAACTGAACGCAACGCCAGTTGGCGGGTAATGGCCATCACAGCACCATCCGTATCGGTACAAGAGAAGACACCGCTAACCCGTCGTGCGCCAAGACCGCTGCTCATCAGCATGATACGCCCGCCTCTGTAATGGTTGAGGCGGCCGATGACGTCAGACAGAGTGGCGTTGTCAAAAACAAGCTGGCCGTTGCGCCAGGCTGTCATCGAGGCAGCCGGAACGGAGACGGGCGTTCCCAACGTCCCGTCACGGCCGTAATGAACACTCTGCCCTTCTTCAACGATGACGGAACGGTGTAGTGTGCCCACATCGCGGGTGGCGACACGCACGCTATGCTCGGTCACGGTCGTGTCGACGCCAGTGCCTTCGCGGGCAACCATGAATTCAGTGCCCAGCGCCGTTGACGTGCCTCCGGCCGATTCCACGACAAAGGGCCTGCGTTCGTCTACCGTTACAGGAGCAACCGTGAAATAAGCCTCTCCGCCGATCAGCACAATCCGGCGTTCACTGGCGGTATAGCGAACGCTCAGGGCCGTATGGCTGTCCATAACGGCCATGCTGCCGTCGGCAAGATGGACTGTACGAATCTCGCCAACGGGTGTGGTGTAATCCGCCAGCCAGCGTCCCGGTTCGACCCATCCCGTGCCAATGCCAAGCCCCAGGACAAACAGGCCCGCGATACCGGCGCTCGTGACATGCGTTGCGGTTCGACGATGACGGGCCTTCTTTTCCCGGCTGCCGACGTCCAGATCAGACCACAGGCTGGAAGCACGCTGGAACGCGGCTTCATGCAGGGATGACGCCGATCGCCATGTCGCGAAAGCCCGTTTTTCTTCGGGCGTCAGTTTTCCGCCGCCCAGGCGGATGACCCACTCCGCGGCTTCCGCATCAATCCTGTCCTGCTGATCGTCCGTACTGTCTGTCATTTGCCCTGCTTGCCGGGTGCGACGGGGCGGTTACAGATAAGACGTCCGGACATCACGAAACCAGTAAAAGAAAACACGTGGATCAGCGCGGCAGACGCGACAGAAGATGGCGTAGGGCGGTGGCAAGATGCTTCTGCACAGTGCTTTCCGATACGTCCAGCCGGGTTGCAACGGTGCAGTAACTCAGCCCGGTTACCCGATTGAGTACGAAGATGCGCCGCGTCAGTTGGGGCAGTTCATCAAGTAGGGCTGCGATCTGCCTGATCTTTTCCCTTGCGGCGGCCACCTCGTCGGCCCGGGGCCGATCATCGGCTATATGGGCAAGATCATCGACAGGGACACTGGACGTCTTGCGGCGCTGCCGTGACCGGACGTGGTCGATCACCAGATTGCGCACCGTACTGTAAAGAAAGGCACGGCAGGCTCCGGCCGGGAGCGCATCGCCATGCTCCATAAACCGGACAAAGGTTTCCTGTACGAAGTCAGCGGCGAGGTCGCGGTCGTTCAGTTGCCTGCCGACATAGTCGGCCAGTTCACGCTGGTGGCTCGAAAACAGCCGACTGATTCGTATTCTGTCCACCCTGCGGGTCGCCTGATTGCCGTGATACAGACTTCCCCTAACACAACTAAGAACCGTTCGCAAATAATACATTCCTTTGCGTTACTGAAATGACAGTCGTCAGACGTCTTTATCTCAGTGTCTGACCGAAAATGAGTTGAGTGATTTCAGTGGATTATGATTCATGGGTTTGCGATAACCTGATGAGATCAAGATGGCCTGGACTGAAATCACCCGCGCGCAGTATCGCCGGGACGACCTGGAGTATGCAAGCGACCTTCGCGATGCGGAGTGGGCGCTGATTGCGCCTTTGATGCCCGAGAAGAAACGACTGGGGAGACCACGACGTACGGATTTGCGCCGGGTCATGACGGCGGGTATGCCGGCGAGAAGTTGCGTGGTGCGCTGGCTGAACTCGGCCGATGGACGATCGAGATCGTCAAGCGTAGCGATCGGGCCGAAGGCTTCGTCGTCCTGCCCAAACGCTGGATCGTGGAGCGCAGCTTTGCATGGCTCGGACGCTGCCGTCGCCTCACGAAGGATGTCGAGGCAACAATCTCTTCATCCCACGCGTGGTTGATGATTGCCCATATCCGCAGAGTTCTGCGAAAAATCAATCAAACCGCTTTCTGATTCAGGCTCTCAGAAAACTGAATGAAAGCCGGGTCTGGCATGAAGCGGATGCTGCCATGTACCTGCTCTGGAACAATGACTGGTTCCAGGATGGCAACGAGACGCCATATCTGTGCCTATATGAGAAGAACAACAGCATCCTGTGCCATATCATGGCGGCCCTGCTTGATTATAATACGGGACGGGCCACGGAAGACAGGCTTTCATGCCTTGATGACATGCGACTGACCGTGTCCCTCGTGTCGCGTCCGGATCCATATAAGGTCAATTACATGGACTGGGTCATGTTGATGGAACGCTTTGCCCTTGCCATGTTCCGTAGCATCTCCGTCCCTGAAAAGAAAAAGATCGGATCCGACGAATACCTGCAGGCTGTCAGGCACCACGTTTATGAAAAGATTTGCATGCTGGTATTCTATACCTGCTATGGCCGGGATCATGGGCGTGCGCAGGATGTCTATATGTCATTCATTACTGGCGGGCGCATGCCTGTTGACGGATTGCCGGACTATGCAAGAAAGCAGCAATATCTATCGTTTATCCGGGCATTCTTCAGGAAGATCAAGGAATTTGAGGATATTGCGCTTGGTACATCCAGTGTGATTGCGGGGGATTCCAATTTTACATATAAAAATATCATCAAAAAAACGGTGCAGGAGATGCTGTATATCAACTCTCCTGATATTTTCCAGTATATTGTAATTCAGGAAGAGGATATCCCGCCCGCAGCCTTCTCCATGGTAATGTGCGATGTGACAGCACGGCTAATATCGATCAATGGCGGCAGTTATGATGATTATTCAAATATCCTGTACGACAGGTTCATGGATGACGGCACCCGGTCATTATGTATCAATAAAGCGAAAGAACTGTATGACAATATAAGCAGGTTCCTGTCGGGTTCGGATGAACGTAAACGGGAAACGTCAGTCAGACGGAAATTTTCCCCCTTCTACCAGTCTGCGGAGGAAATCATGCAGGACAGGGACGGCAGGGAATTGCTTGACCGTCAATCCATGTCCCTCGTCATCGATGTCATATCCGGAAAAAAGGGCGATTCCGACGGACATATGAATGCGGAGATGATCATGCTGACTGATGACGACGATCTGCCGGCGCCGTTCGGTGCAGGTGAAGAGGGTGGTGATGACGACATGCTCTCTGGCACTGGGGGTGTGTGTGACAATCCGGTTACGGGTGATGACGGGACGGATATCGCAACGGGGAATGCAGGACCGGACGTGAACAGGAAAGATACTGTTTTTGCCCATGAAGTTGTCGTATTCAGGGATGGCATTCCCGATGCCAAGCTGAAAAGGCATGCGCGCAATTCCGGTGCCCCCTCCAGTCTGGAGAATCTGTGTGCTCCCCTGCCCCTGAAGATTCCAGCGGTCGTCGATACCAGCGCGCTGGAACGGAAATTTCCCCATGCCCGTCATGCCATCCGGGAAATGCGCAGGACCTATGATACGCGGGCCAGGTTTGGAAAGTTCATCCGTCCCCGGCCCATCCTGCTGGTTGGCCCTTCGGGTACCGGCAAGTCCACGCTTGCGCGGGAGTTTTTCAGATGCATGGATATCCCGACATCCACGCGGAATGTATCCTCCATGCCGGACTCATTCTATCTGACCGGAAACCATAAGGGCTTTTCGGAATCCGGTCCTTCGGAGGTCCTGGAGGAGATGGCAAGGACAAAATGTCCGAACATGGCGTTCATCCTGGATGAAATCGACAAGGCGCCGCGTCATCGGGATTATGGATGTTTCCAGGATGCCCTGCTGATGGTGCTGGACAGGAAGGAGGCTGAAACCTTCAAGGATTTCTGGCTGAACCTTACTGCCGACCTTTCCTGGCTTTCCTGGGTGCTGACGGCAAATGATGTGGACAGGCTGACGGCACCGCTCAGGTCACGCTGCACGGTCATTCAGGTCAATGCACCGACCGCCAGCGACGTTCCTGTCCTTGCCCGGAACCTGATAAGGGAAATCGAGGAAGAGCGCGGGCTGTATCCGGGATGGTACCAGCTGGACAATATGGACATGACCGCGCTGAAGAAGGTGTTCAGGGGCGATCTGCGAACATTCAGGAAGTATGTGGAGGTGGTTGCCGACAGCAAGGATGACCATATGGTCAGGGCATGAGGAACGGGACAGCCCATCGGGAAGGGCTGGTCCCGGCCGCTCAGCGCGGATTGTACTCCGGCCGGGCGGTATCGGCCCGGCGCTGGAGACGCATGGCATCCTCCAGGTCGGAAAGTCCGGGGTGGCCATGCGGACGTGCGCCCTCAGGCCAGTGAAACAGCCGGTCCTGCGGTGTGATGGGCTGGTCATTGATTGATGCGAACCGTGCGCGCATCAGCCCTGTGGCATCGAATTCCCACATTTCGTTGCCATAGGACCGGAACCACCGTCCCGTATCGTCATGCCATTCATAGGCAAAGCGGACGGCCATGCGATTGTTGCGGAAGCCCCAGAGTTCCTTGATCAGGCGGTATTCATGTTCCGCGTGCCACTTGCGCGTCAGGAAGGCCACGATCTCGTCACGGCCATGGATGAATTCCGTCCGGTTGCGCCACTGGCTGTCCACTGTATAGGCCAGTGCCACCTGTTCCGGGTCCTGGCTGTTCCAGGCATCTTCGGCAAGGCGGACCTTGCGGGTTGCGCTTTCAATATCGAATGGCGGAAACGGTGGTCGAGACATGGGAAGGCTCCTCGCCTGGTTACAGTCATCAGGGGTGCCGCATTATTGTGTTTCCTTCAAGACATTGATGGATACGTTCGTGCCGGGATTTTCCGGTCCGATGCAGGCGCGGCCCGGCGGACGGCGCTGTCGTGATCCATGGGGCCGGGACCAGATCCGAAAAAGCGGGTTTTACTGTGTTGAACGGAATTTGTTCATAAGATAGGTGCCGGACCTGACAGGCGAGAAGACAGGCGGATGCCCGGTGGAAACGCAGTTGGGCAGCGCTTCGATCATACTGTCCCAGTCCGGCTGCTGGAAAAAGGCCAGTGACTGGCGCCGGTCCTGCCCCTTGCGGCTGGAGGGCGGGTTGACGACACGGTGCACCGTGGAAACCCAGCGGTTATTTGTCCATAATGCCATCAGATCCCCGATATTGATGACAAATGCATCCGGTATGGCGGGTACGGCCTGCCATTGCCCATCCGGCCCCAGAATTTCCAGCCCGCCAGAACCCTGTTGCGGAAGGAGTAGCGTGAGCGTACCGTAATCGGAATGGGCCCCTGCCCGTATCTGTCCCGGCTGTGGCGCGGTGTCCTGTTCCGGATAGTTCAGGCCACGCAGGGAACTGATCGGTGCCCTGAAATAGGGGTTGAAATAGGCTTCAGGCAGGCCCAGCGCGCAGGCAAACAGGCGCATGATCCGTTCCGCCAGCTTCTCCATCGCGTCGTAATAGGCGATCCACGTGGCATGAAAAGCAGGAGAGACGGCGGACCATGGCGTGGGGGCGTAGCAGAACGCCAGTTCATCCGCGCCTTCACGCCCGGTCAGGGGATGGATCGGGCCGCAGCTGAAGCTTTCCTTCAGGTCTGGCAGCAGGGGGCCGCGATCCATGCCGGCGCGGGATCGTGCCAGTGCCTCGCTTTTGACTGTAAAATAACCATAGGGGTCGCCCGGCTGCCGGGGGCAGGCCTTCAGCTTCTGCTCCAGGGGCAGGTCAAAGAATTTTCTGGTCTCGTCCCACATGGTTTCAATCAGGTCTGCCGGAACGCCATGTCCGGTGATGGCCAGGAATCCCGATCGCCTGCATATCGTGTCAACCCTGCTGCCATATTCCAGCCGTCCGGTGCTGGAAGTGGTTTCAAACTCATGTAAATTGACAAGTGGAAAGTCATGCTGTGCGGTCATGTCCATTCTCCCGTTGATATGGTGGAGGGAATACGTGTTCCAATACTGTTCAGTGTCCGGATACGGGTTATTTGGTGAAGCGGTTTCCAAATATTGTTTTTGTCATGATGACGATCAGGAACGTAACGATGATGCTGAATGTCGAGACCGCTGCGGCCTCGGGGGTGAAATTCAGTCTCAGATAATCGAACAGCTGTATGGGAAGCGTGGCTGTCCCGACATCCTTGAGCAGGAAAGATGTTGAAAACGCATCGAAGGAAACAATGAACCCGAACAGGCAGCCACTTGTCAGGCCGGATTTCATCAGCGGCATGGTGACACGATAGAACGTGACGAAGGGTGAGGCCCCCAGACTCCGTGCCGCCAGTTCCCATGAGGGGTCGAAGCTCCTTAATGACGTGGAGACGTTGATATAGATGAAGGGCAATGTCAGCAGTACATGGCCCACCAGCAGCGCCACGGAATAATGCACCCCGATGCCCATCGCATAAAAGAAGAACAGCAGGCCGATTGCCGTCAGGACTTCAGGCAGGACCAGTGGCAGGGTCATGCCCAGTCGGACAATATTGGCAAGGGCCGGTGTGGTGCGCATGCTAAACAGCGCGGCCATCGTGCCGATAACGGCGGAAATGGAGGTGGCCGCAACCGCTATTTCCATTGATTCGATAAAGGCCCGCAGGAATACGGCATTATGGAAGAATGTCCGGTACCATCGCAGCGACAGTCCCTGTGGCGGAAATGTCAGGAACGCGCCAGCATTGAACGAGGCAAGCACGACAACAAGTATGGGTGCCAGAAGAAAAAAATAGACGGCGCAGCACAGGACCGGCAGCAATCGCGGCATATTCATCAACGGCTCCAGCGCAGGGGGGTCAGACGGAAAAACACCAGCACGATCAGGGCGCCAATGGCACTGAGCACAAGCGCCTGCGCGGCACCGAAAGGCCACTGGAACGCATCGATCAGGGTATTGACCACAGTCATGGGCATGGTCTTGACCCGCATGCCGCCAATCAGCATGGGCGTTACATAAGCACTGACGGACAGGATGAAAACAAGGACACAGCCGGACTGGATGCCGGGCATTGTCAGCGGCAGGATGATCCGCCGCATCGTTATGGCGGGCGATGCCCCCAGACTGCGGCCCGCCAGGAAAAGCGCGGGATCAAGACTTCGGATCGTGCCAAAAATCGGCAGGATCATGAAGGGCAGGAAAACATGGGTCAGCGCGATTACGATGCCCAGGCTGTTATACATGAGTGGCAGCACCGAGCGGGTCAGCCCGATATCGCGCGCCAGACGGTTCAGGATGCCGTTATTGCCCAGAATGACGGTCCAGCCATAGGAACGGACCACGATACCAACCAGCAGGGGCATCAGCACAATGCCCTGCTGGATGGCTCTGGCCCGGGCGGAAGAATGCGCCATGAACCAGGCAACGGGAAAGCCCAGCACCAGTGTCGCGCAGGTCGTAACCAGCCCGATCCATAGTGTCATGGCGGTCTGGTGGACAAGATAGCCGTCCGTCAGGACCTGGACATAGTTCCGCAGTGTAAATCCGCTGCCATAGGGCCTGTCATCAGCGGCAGGGTGCAGGCTGATGAAGATGATGTCGATATACGGAATGACCAGGAAAACCAGCAGGACCACAACGGCCGGCAGGATCAGCAGATATTTCCTCATGGCCTGCAATCCGGGATAACCCACAGGGGGGCATCGGCCAATCGCACCCCTACCCTGTCACCGCCCGCATGGGATGGGGGCGTGGCGGTCTGGACATGGAGCTGCTGCCCGTCTGCCAGCGCCAGTACGTAATTTGTCAGGTTCCCACCGTACTGGACTGAAATGACGGTTGCTGGCACCGCGTCGGATGCCGCCGGTGGCGTAATGCATATGGATTCCGGGCGGATCAGGATATTCCTGGCCGGGGCGGGCGCCGTGATCGCGCTGCGTCCGTCAAGCGGGCGGGTGCCCAGGGGCGTCACGACAGCCAGTCGGCCATTATCATGCGCAACATGGCCGACAAGATAATTTGCCTGCCCGACAAAACTGGCGACCTGAAGGCTACCGGGGCATTCATACAGGTCACGCGGCGGGGCAACCTGCGCCACGCGGCCACCAAACATCACCACGATCATGTCCGACATCGCCATGGCTTCGGCCTGGTCATGGGTGACATAAATGGTTGTTATACCGATGCGTTGCTGCAGTTCCCGTATGAACACCCGCATCTCCTCGCGCAGGATCGCATCCAGGTTGGCCAGCGGTTCATCCAGCAGCAGTATCCGCGGTTCGATCACCAGCGCGCGGGCCAGGGCTACACGCTGCTGCTGGCCGCCGCTCAACTGGCGGGGATGGCGGTCTGAATGGTCTGCCAGATGCACAAGATCCAGCACGGCGCGTACCCGCTGGCGGATGGCATCGCGCGGCAGCCTGCGCATCTCCAGGCCAAAGGCGACATTCTGCCCCACCGTCATGTGGGGAAACAGGGCATAGGACTGGAAAACCATGCCGATGTCACGCTGTTCTGGCGGCAGTGCCGCGACATCCTGCCCGTCAAAAAGGATGCGCCCCCTGTCGCAGGCATCGAAACCCGCCAGCACGCGCAGGGTGGTTGATTTGCCACATCCCGAAGGACCCAGAAAGGATACGAAATGCCCGTCATCTATCGATAGGGAAATATCATCAAGCGCACGTGTCCTGCCGAAGTGGCGCGTCAGATTTTCAATTGCAACGGTGGTCATTCAACCTCTTTCCCAAATATGTGCGCGTGCAGGGCATTATCCGAAAGTGCGGGACCAGCGCTTATCAAGCTCGACGGCGTTCTGGTTGATCCAGTGCCAGTCCATGGGCAGGATCTCTTTCATCCTGTCGCCGGTAACGGGCACGGCGTCAGCAAGGTCCGGCGGGATGACGACCGTGCTGTTGACGGGGGAGACAAAGAACTTCTGGGCCAGCATAAGCTGTGTCTCGGGTTCCAGTATGAAATCAAGATAGCGGTACGCCATGTCCCGTGCGCCGGCGTTGACACAGATGGTAAAGGTCTGGTCCCACATCAGCATGCCTTCGCGTGGCATGATGCACGCGACCGGCAGCCCCTGCCGGCGCAGGCGCGCGATTTCACCAAAATCGAACGGAGAGACGACAATCTCGCCCGTGCCCATCATGGTGGACATGTTGAAGTCGGTCTGCAGCACGGGGCCAAGCCGCCCCAGGGCGGCGAATGCCGCGTCCATGTCGGTCGGCCCGCTGCCGAACATCTGTCCGGCCAAGCATAACATGGCTTTTCCAACACTGTTCTGTACATTGTACAGGCCGATCCGTCCCCTGAATTCCGGGTTGGTCCACAGGTCACGCCAGCATGTGGGCGGGTTTTTCACAAGGTCCGTGCGGTAGCCGATGCCAATGGGTGAGATCATGCCAATGACGGCCCATCCGTTCTCGATCAATGCCGTGGGATAAAGTTGCCGGGCATGCGGCAGGCGCGAGAAATCCAGTTTTTCAAACTGGCCCGCGCGCAGCAGGGGTTCCACAAAGACGTCATTCATCATCAGGATGGAGTAGTCCGAATGTCCGGGGCCGGACGCCCGTAATGTCGCACTGAATGTCCGGCCAAATCCTACATCCAGTTTTACATCCGCGCCGGTGCGGGCAATAAAACGCGGCATCAGGTCGTCACGCCAGAACGTTTCCCAGCTGCCACCATAGGTTGTGACAACAAGCGGTGGCGGAGCCGCCCGGGTGGCCCTTCCCACCAGTGCGCCCGTCAGGCCCACGGCCCCGCCAGCAATCAGGTGACGGCGCGACAGACCGCTCATTTCCCGTCAGCCTGACGGTAGGTATAGTTCCGGTTCAGCCGCTCCATGAGGTAATCCCCCCAGCAGACAGGGGGATGAAGCGGCGTATCGCCTGCATGCAGCAGGGACGAAGGGCATTCGATGACGCTCTGCATCGACGGATCAAAGAAGAATGGCTGTGAGAAACGGCGCCTCCCCGAACGGTTGATGACCCGGTGCGGGGTGGATGCAAACCGGCCGTTGGACCAGCGGGAAAGGATGTCACCCACATTCATGACGAATGTATCGGGAATGGGCGGTGCGGCAATCCATGTGCCATCCTTGCTGCGCACTTCCAGTCCTCCGCTATCGTCCTGGGCCAGGATGGTGATGAAACCATAATCGGTATGGGGCGCGGCACCGATGCCGTGCTGGCTGTCCCGTTCCTGTTCCGGGTAATGCAGCAGACGCAGGAAAAGGGTGGGGCAGTCGAAATGCGGCAGGAACCATGTGGGCAGCAGCCCCAGCGCTTCTGCCAGCGCGATCGTGATGTCCCGGCCCAGGCGGGACAGTTCTGTCATGTAGCGCAGGGCCATTTCCCTGAGTTCCGGCACGTCCGCCGGCCACTGGTTCCGGCCCTGTAACGGTTGTCCGGCACGCTCCCGCAGTTCCATTTCGCTGAGTTCATGCATGATCATGAGCGAATCGCTCAGATTGGGCTTGGACACATTGTCGACTGTCGACGTTTTAAGTGTCGAGCTGCTGTACGGAATGAAACCACGATGGGCCGTGTTTATCCGGATCCCGTTCTTTGTAATTTCAGGCAGGTCATGGAACCGGATGGCCGTCTCGCGCAGTCCGTCCACCAGTTCGGCAGGAATGCCATGGCCGGAAAGATAAGCAAAACCAACCGTTTCCAGTGTTTGACCCAGTTGTGAAACGGCTGCGGCACGGGTGTCGGACGGCGTATGGTCGCGCAGGGGGCCAACATCTATGACGGGTATTTCCTGCGGGTGTGTTTTCTGTTGCACAATTACCCTCAACCGATGATTATTGGTAACGATAAAAAGATTATTTCGAAAGAATGACATCGCCATGAATCAAATTCAACCGGTATTAATGCCCTGTTCCTTGATAATTGACACGGACCCCGGACATGATGACGCGTTCGCCATTCTTCTGGCACTGGCATCTTCCAATGTAACGGTTCTGGGGCTTACGGCCGTTGCCGGCAACATTCCGGCCCGCATGGCGGCCGAAAATGCCCGGCGTATTGTCGAACTGGCGGGGCGCGCGGAAGTCGAGGTCAGGACAGGGGCGGACCTGCCCCTTTTCCGCCCGGCCCGTCACGCGCATGACATTCACGGCAAGACCGGCATTGATGGCTATGACTGGGCCGATCCGGAGGTGCCCCCGTGTGGGGGGTATGGACCCGAGTGGATCATTTCCACAATCCGCCAGCATCCTCCAGGCACCATCACCCTGCTGGCGCTTGGACCTTTGACGAATATCGCACAGGCATTCCGGCGCGCGCCCGATATCGTTGCCCGTCTGGCTGGCATGGTGATGATGGGCGGTGGTTTTTTTGAGGGCGGCAATGTCACCCCCAGCGCGGAGTTCAACATTGTAGTGGACCCGGAAGCGGCATCCATCGTCTTCCGTTCCGGCGTCAGGCTGACGGTGCTGCCGATTGACTGTTCCAACAGGGCGCTGATGCCCGGGGGATGGGCGGATTGCTGTGCCGCACTGGGCACCCGGACCGGTGATGCCTGTGCGGGAATGATCCGGTTCTTTGAACGGCACGGCAACGCCAAGTATGGCACCCGGACACGGCCCCTGCATGATGTACTGGCCATGGCATGGATTCTGTGGCCGGAGCTGTTTTCAGGCCGCGCCTGTCATGTCGGGATTGAAACCAGCTCCCCCCTCACGCTGGGCATGACGGTCGTGGACTGGTGGCATGTACTCGGGAAGGCGCCCAACTGCCTGTGGTTGCGTGACTGCGACCATGAAACCATATATGCCCGCATCCTTGAATGTCTGTCGCGCCTGCCATGACCCTACGCCCTGAACGGTTGGTTATCTGCAATCACCTGGGGCCAGCACTCCAGGCTGTCTGTGCCAACCTGCCATATCCCGGCATCCGGGTTGTGGATGGAAACCCCGGAAAGCCGTGGCAAATCCCCGAGGAGACCGATATTCTCGTCACCGGGCCGATAGAAGGCTGGCAGGACGCACCGTCACGCCCCCCTTCTTCCTGGCCTGGAAAACTGCGGTGGATCCAGCTTTCATCCGCTGGGGTGGATTTCTATCCGGAATGGCTTCTCGACGGGCCGCCTGTCGCGCTGGCGCGCGGGGTCAGCGCAGCTGACATTGCGGAATATGTGATGCTGGCCATCCTGCGTGTCGAAAAACATCTGGACCAGATCACGCTCAGAAGTCGAGCGGCCTGGATGCGGCATGATATTGGTTCCGCGGCAGGCAGGGTTCTTGGCATCATCGGCTTCGGAGCGGTTGGACATCAGGTTGCCCGGCGGGCCAGGGTGTTTGACATGCAGATTCTGGCCTGTCGACAGTCGGCATGGATTGAACCACCCCCATCGGGTGTGCGGGCCGTAGCCGATGTGCGGGACATCCTGGCGCGGTCGGATCACCTGCTGCTGTCCTTGCCCCTGACGTCCCGCACCCGCCATATGATGGATGCGGACATGCTGGCCCATGCCAGGTCCGGGCTGCATATCATCAACGTTTCACGGGGCGGGGTCATGGATCATGCAGCATTGCTGGCGGGACTGCGGAGCGGGCGCATCGGCCACGCCACCCTGGATGTAACGGACCCCGAACCCCTGCCCGCCGGCTCCCCCCTGTATGGCCGGGAGGACGTGCTGCTGACGCCCCATGTCGCGGCAAACGGACGGGATACGCAGCACAGGTTCATCAGGAAATTTATCGAGAACATTGACCTGTTCTGTAAAGGGCATCCCCTGCTGGACGTATATGACAGGCATCGTGGATATTGATCCGGGTCAGTAACGAATCACCTGTGGTGACAAAATCTGGCCATGCACGTTTGATTCCCGTCCCGACAATTGTTTGGATGTTATTTTTTTTGCCGCCTGACACATATGATATGATGGAAGTTCCGGCATTGGAATCTGCCCGGCCCTCATGACCACGAATGCATGCTTTCATAAAAATACAATGAAATGAGTATCTTTCGTTCCGGAATGAAAACCATATTTACTGACAGTTTTTACTATGTGTGTGTATGGAGAAATAAGTGCCCAGCTCAACTTTTGTCCTTGTTAAAATACTTATTGACAGAAAGTAGGTGTTTCGGCTGTCTTGATACGAACAAGTCGGGCGAGATTCCATGAATATACGAGATTTGCTCCCTTCGTTTGGGTCGACTGTCGACAATATAGACATGCGTACCCTTTCAGTGTCTGAACGCGCTGAACTGAAAAAAGCCCTGAATGAGCGCGGCGTTCTGGTCATAAGGGAACAGTCACTGTCAGCAGCGGAACTGCTGGAAGTGGGCCGGAAGTTTGGTCTTGTTGAATACACGGTCCGCGGGGATTTCCAGCATCCCGATGTACCGGATGTCTATGTTATTTCCAATATTGTTGAAGATGGAAAGCCGCTGGGCAATCCTAATGACGGATTTGCATGGCATACCGATCTCAGCTTTCTGGAAAACCCCACGGCATTCACGTTCCTGTACGCAATCGAGACCCCACCCGTCGGGGCAAATACGGAGTTTGCCAGCACTCAGGTTGCCTATGACCGTCTTCCGCCTGCGCAGCAGGACGAATTTGATCATATCAGGGTAAGGCATAGTTATGAAATGCTGCATGCCACACGCAGGAACGCCGCCCCTCTCTCGGCTGAGGAACTGCAGAGAATGCCCGATGTGATCCATCCCCTGGTGCGTACCCATCCCGATACAGCCAGAAAAGCATTGTATCTGGGGCTTAATACCTCCCTGCCGGTTGGTATGGACCCCGAGGAAGGCCAGAAACTGATTGAAGATCTCATGGCGCGTACCACTATTAACGGACCCGTCTATTCACACGAATGGCAGCCGGGGGATCTGGTCATATGGGACAATCGTCTCATGCTGCATCGGGCAACTGACTATGACAAAAAGGCTTACCGGCGGCTGATGTATCGGGTCACGGTTAAGGGAGAGCGGCCTTTTTAAAGAAGGCCACGACCGTGGACCCGCCTTTAATTAATTTCGATACCGTTATGATTGAAAACAAGACAGTAGGAACGTCTGGAACTTTCCCCCATAGATAAGGAAATGACTGATGAAAACTTATACATTCACAGGTTTTCTTGCTGCCTCGACAATTCTTTCTTATTCTGCCCTGGCGCAGTCAACGGTTGCACACGGAAATCACCCTGCCACGCAGCAGGCTTCAGCGCCGCAGAAGTCCGGTACGGCCTCCCCTCCCCCTTCAAAGGTGGAAATTCTCAAGGTTCTGGGCCATGTGCTGCCCAACGGGGTGAACCGTCAGGCCGTGGGCGGCGGGCTTATGGTCAATGTCACCGACCCCAAGGCCCGACAGGTTGTAACGCAGGACTACATTGCAAAGCAGGTCCCTTCCGCCAATCCGGAACAGTTGCTGCAGTTGCAGCCCGGTGCCAACGTGACCAAGGGGGACCCCTTCGGCCTGTCTGTCGGACACATGACGGTGCGCGGCCTTGATATCAGCGAAATTGGCTGGATGTTCAATGGTATGCCATTCAATAACGGCGCGGTCTATCCGAATGAAATCGTGGATAGCGCCAATCTCTCCTCGATTGCCCTGACGCCAGGCTCTGTCGATTTTGATGTTCCCACATTTGGCGCGGCGGCTGGCGTGGTTGACATGACATTCAGGGAACCCGCGCACAAGGCGGGTGGTTATATCAATCTTGGTTACGGATCCTATAATTACAACAACGAATTCATCCGCCTTGATTCAGGCGATATCGGCCGTTCCGGCGTGCGGGCCTTTTTCTCTTTCTCCCATACCTTTGCTGATGCATGGCACGGGCCGGGCTATAGCCAGAGGCGCCATATCGACTTCAAGATGGTGAAGGATTTCAAGAACGGCAGCAGTTCATCCCTTTCCGTAGCCTGGAATCATCAGGAGTTCATTCTTGATCGCTGGCCGACCATGTCGCAGTGGAATCAGGCAGGCACGAAGTGGACATACGCCTCAACCTTTACCCCGGGCACCAACACATTCTGGGGTATGCATATGAGCGCGTTTGATAACGTTGCTGTCAGTGCACCCAACCATATCAAGCTTACCCCCGCGGCAGAAATTGTCTTTACCCCGTATTTCTTTCATGGCCATGGTGCCGGTCCCGGTGGTGCCAACGTGACCGAAACGGGCCTTTATTCGGGCGCGGAAAAGGTTCCGTTCATTTCGCTGCCGCTTTCAAATGGAACAGGGGCGAATGCGAATTCCACCGAAGTCTTTACGCCGACAATATATGACCAGTTCCGAAGTGGCGCGAACCTGGCCTTCAATTACAAACTGAAGCATCATACGCTGACATTGGGCTACTGGTATGAATACCAGAATGCCTCCACCGTCGGGTTGATGGAAAATATCAAAAGCAATGGCATGCCGGTCAGTCTGTGGGGGAGTTCCGGCATCATCAATCTGCCGAACGGAACACCTTATAAATCATCCCAGACACTTACGCTTGGGCAGGTCAATGGGCATTATATCGGTGACCGGGCTCATTTCTTCCATGACAGGCTTGAAATTGACGGTGGCTTCAAGGAAGTCATGTATACGGAACGCGGCTATAACGGCATTAGCGGGGCGACGCCAACAACCCTGGTTGCCGGGGCAGAATATAACCGGAATGTTCATTATGCCGTACCCCTGCCAACCCTGGCCGCCCGGTACACGTTTAACGAAAACCATATGATATTCCTCAACGGTGGCACCAACTTCCTTGCCCCGGCCTCTTCCCAGCTTTTTGATGTTTTCAGCATGACATCCGGTGCCCAGACCCAGCAAGGCGGCACAAGCCTCAAGCCGGAATATTCCATTGTTGAAGAAATCGGGTATCGGTACCATGACAGGCTTCTGAGCGGGTCTGTCACGTTCTTTAACTATAATTTCACCAACAGGCAGATCAGCACGACGCTTGAACAGAACAATGTTCTTGTTACCCAGTACATGAATGCCGGTGGACAGACGTCACGCGGCGTTGATGTGGAGATTGGTTTCCGGCCATGGCACCACCTGCGTCCATTCCTGTCTGGCGAATATCTGAACGCGACAACGGATAGCAACATGATTACGTCCAGCGGAGCCTACCTTCCCACCGCCGGCAAGACAGCCGTACGGTCGCCCCACTGGATGGGTTCGGCCAGCCTGGATTATGATGACGGGCATTTCTTTGGTAATGTCAGTGCCCATTATACCAGTTCACAATATTCGACCTTTATGGATGATGAAAAAATGCCTGCCTATGTCACGGCGGACATGACGCTGGGCTATCGCCTTCAGCAGCTGGGTTTTGCCAAGTCCCCTACCGTGCAGATGAATTTCGTCAATATTGCCAATAACCATTATCTTGGTGGTGTTTACACGGTACAGAACAATGCCCATGCCGCGCGTGCCATGAATGGCAGCACGGTTCAGGCTTCCGGATCGCCCACATATCTGCCGGGTGCCGGTTTCGCCGCGGTTGCAAGTATATCAACGGCTTTCTGAGTTGCAAGTATATCAACGGCTTTCTGAGCGGCGGAAATTAAATTGTCGACAATCGATTTTGTTTCTGTTAATCCGCTCCAGACTCGGAGCATGCGATGTATCATTTATAATGGAATTCGGTTTCACCCTGCTGTTCGTAAACATGTATTCAACAATGGCAGGGCTTGATCCCTGAAATAACCGCTTTTTACTGTTATCACCTGATAATATGTAATGATTGCCCGGATCGGGGAATATACAAAACAGACAGGGGAGGAGACCCATAGAATGGCAGCAGGGTTGTGTAATCTGTTAAAGATATCACCAGAGGAACGCATGGTGCGGCAGGAACTGGCCGCATTATATCGGCTGGTGGCTTATTTCGGGATGTCCGATATCATCTATACCCATATCAGTGCCCGTATCCCCGGAAAGCCCGGCCGGTTTCTGATCAACCAGTATGGCATGCTGTTTCATGAAATCTGTGCGTCCAGCCTGGTGGAGGTAAATGAAGAGGGTATCGCGTTATCCGAAAATCGCGAAGTGGATGTTCAGGTCAATCCGGCCGGTTTCAATATTCATGCGGCCGTACATGCGGGACGGCCTGACATAAACTTTGTACTGCATACGCATACGCGCGCCGGTGCTGCCGTATCATGTCAGAAACAGGGGCTGTTACCGATCAGCCAGCAGGCTTTGATGTTTTATAATCGCCTTGGCTATCATGATTACGAAGGCTTTGCGCTTGATGTTGCCGAACGTCAGCGCCTGATTGCCGATCTGGGTGAAAACAAGGGTCTTGTCCTGCGCAACCACGGGCTGCTTGTTGTCGGCCGTAATGCGGCCGAAGCCTTCAATCGTATATATATACTTGAAAAAGCATGTGACATTCAGATTGCCGCCCTGTCAGGGGGGGCGGAACTGGCCATGCCGGCCCATGAAGTCATGGAACTGACCGGCGATCTTGCATCACCAGAGGGGGTGGCCGATTGGGAATGCCTGGCCTGGCAGGCCGTACTGCGCCTGCTTGATAACCAGCCAACCGATTATCGTTCCTGAGATGCCCGGAACTGCTGGCATATGTAAATGGATGGAAGGGTCAGGGTTCAGCAGTTCGATATCGACGTATGTTTTTTTTCACATCATTATGTCCCCGCCTGTCATTTCATATAGGTCTGTAGGGTTCGGGGAGAATGGGTGTGTTGCCGAAAGATAACGAAGCTCTGCCACGTCTTATTGGTGAGAGCCTGATAGACATTATCGCAGAGTCGATCATCTGTCTTGAATTTGAACCGGGCACCCAGCTGATTGAGGAAGAATTCTGCAACCGTTTCAATATCAGCAGGGCACCCGTGCGTGAGGCCCTGCATGTGCTGTGTTCTGAAGGACTGCTTGAACGCAAACCGCGGCGTGGCGTTTTTGTCCCGTTCCTGTCAATAGAACGGCTGGATGAAATATGCGCCTGCCGTGTACCGCTGGAAGGGCTGGCCGCCGCCAGCGTTGCCCGCACCGCCACCAGTGCCATCATTGCCCAGCTGGAAGCCTGCCTGAATGATATGAAACGTGGCATCAGACGCGGGAATACGGAAGATGCCTTCGTTGCCAATGTCCGTCTTACGACCAGTATTCACATGAACTGTCAGAATTCGACATTGCAGAAAATCCTGACAACACTGGACCGTCAGGCATTGCGGTACCGTTTTTTCTGTTACAATAAACGTTCGGATTTCATCAAGAAAAGCCTGAACAGTAATGCACTCATCGTACAGGCCATACGGGAGAAAAATGAAACGGATGCCAGTATGCTGACGCAGGAACTGGTGCAGGATAGCTGGAAAATGATCAGGAATATTATCAAGGATTGAAAATCCCGTCAGCCATGGATGCTGCCCGATTGCGACGTTACCGGCCATGGGGGCACGGATAACAGCAAAGTCGGCAGCGCCCCCCTGCCCCTACCCCAGCCCCTGCAATCTGCCCCTGCGTTCCCTATCCGGCACCCGGCACGGTCTCGATAACATGCCGGAAACGGTCCAGTAAAATACGGGCCAGCGTATTGCGCCCTGCATGCGGGGTGATGATGGAAAGGGACTGGCGCCGGATATCAATATTCCGTAATGGAACATAGATCAGATCGCCACTCCTGACTTCCGCGGCAATGTCCAGCGCGGTCAGAAATGTCATGGCATGGCCGGTCGAGACGATCCGGCGCATTGTTTCCACCGAATTCGTTTCGATAACGGGATCAAGTTTCGTACCGATGCGTGCGGCCAGCAGGTCCAGATGCGGCCGGATCGACATGGCGCAGTCACCAATGATCATGGGATACTGGATACAGTCCATGAAAGTGACCGATTTCCTGCGCGCCAGTTCATGCTGGGGCGCGACAACAGCCCCAAGCGGGCATTCCCATGCATGAAAGACATCAATGCCGGGACTGGGCGGAAAGTCAAACCCGATACCGACATCGATTTCACCGGCCAGGACATCGCGGATGATGTCATTTTGGGAAATGATCCGGACATGCAGGCGGATGTCGCTGCGGTTTTCACGCAGATCCGAGATGACGGCGGGAAGGATGGTCGTGGCCGGCCCGTTCATGATCCCGATCATGACATCGCCACGCCGCAATCCCTTTATGTCATCAATAAGCCTTTGCGTCTGTTCCATATCTTTCAGCGTGCGGCGCACATGCCGCATCAGCACCTCGCCCGCGGGTGTCAGGACCAGCCTGCGTGGCGTGCGGTGAAAGATCGGTGTTCCCAATTCGGCCTCAAGTGCGAGCACCTGCCGGTTGATGGCGGTAGAGGACGTATGCAGCTTCTCCCCTGCCCTGCGCATGGACCCGTGCTGCACGATGGCATCAAGGTAGCGAAGCAGTCTTGCATGCAGCATCCACACACTCCTTCATACCGGTTCTTCCGGCCCGCACACCCTGCCGGACATTGGCATGACCTGCCGCATGCTAGCCTACCGCACGCAAAAAGGCAGCGCTTGGCGCGAAAATATATGCTTCTTACGCATCCATGCCTGGTTCTACACTGATATCAGGCGATAACGGAGAGAGCATGCCGATGACACAGGGTATCAGCCGCAGGACGGCCCTGCTGGGCCTTGCCGGTGGCGTAACGGGGCTTTCCATGCCATCAATCCGCCGGGCGCGGGCGGCCACCCCCATAAGGTTTGTCATGTCGTGGTACGCGCAGGCCGAATTCGGTGGTTTTTATGAAGCGCTGGCCAAGGGCTATTATGCATCCGAAGGACTGGACGTTCAGATCGAGGCGGCAAGCCCGCAGATGAACGTGCCCCAGCTCCTGCTTGCCGGGCGGGCCGATTTCATTACCGGCTATGACTTTCAGGTCCTGTCGGCCGTGGCGTCCGGTATTCCACTGGTTGCCGTTGCCAGCACGTTCCAGCATGACCAGCAGGGTCTCATGACGCATGATGGCATTACGTCACCTGAACAGCTGCGTGGGCATCCCATCCTGATCGCCAGCAGTTCGCACGCGACATTCTGGCCATGGCTGAAGGAAAAATACGGTTTTGATGATTCCCAGGCCGCCCGCTATACATTCAATCTCCAGCCTTTTTTCGCAGATCCGTCAGCCGCTGTTCAGGCCTATGCCTCCTCTGAAATCTGGGATGCGCGGCAGCGCGGCGTCCCGGTACGGTTTTTCCAGTTTGCCGGGCTGGGATACCCGCCCTATGGCGCACCCATCGTGACAACACGGCAGAAGATCGCGCAACAGGGTGATACCGTCGGGCGTTTTGTAAAGGCATCGCTCATGGGCTGGCGCGATTACATGAATGACCCCGCCATGGGCAATGCGCTGATCCAGCAGGCCAATAACCGCATGACACCGGAACATCTCGCCTTTGGCCTGAGTGCCCTGCGTGATGCGGGTGCCCTGCTTTCCGCAGATACGGCCGTGCGGGGGCTTGGCACCATGACGGCCGAACGCTGGAAGGCCACGCGCGACTTCATGGTGGCACACAAGCTGCTGGCGGAAAGTGCCGACTGGCAGGCCGCGTTTACCACAACCTATGTCGATGCGCTTCGGATCATGCCGTCATGAACACTCTGATCTACAATACGGCCGGTATCCTGACGGGCCTGCGGGGTGCTGCCGCGCGGGCGCAGGGCAGCATCCGCATCCGCAATGGACGGATTGCGGAGATTGGGGACCTGTCCCCCCTGCCCGGTGAAATTGCGCTGGATGCCAAAGGTGGCGTTGTAACCCCGGGGCTGGTCAGCACACACCACCATCTTTTCCAGACAATGCTGAAAGGCATTCCCGCTGCAATCAACAAGCCGCTTGAGCCGTGGCTGCGCCTGGTACCCAATACCTACTGGAGCCGGATAGACGAACGGGCGCTCAGCGTGGCGGCCCGGGTGGGCATGGTGGAACTCCTCCTGTCAGGCTGCACCACTGTTGCTGACCATCATTACCTGTTTTCCGGCCTGTACGCCTACAATCCGGCGGATGTCCTGTTCGAGACGGCACGGCAGTTGGGCCTGCGTTACGTCCTGGCGCGTGGGGGTACAACGCAGGCAAGAAAATTCGATACTGATGAGATCATCCCCGCGCCCACCGAACCGCTGGATGTCATGCTCAGGCGCGTGGGGGACCTGGTGGGGCGTTATCATGACCCCTCCCCCACATCCCGGTGCCGGGTGGCCTTTGCCCCCAACACGCCTACATGGGGTGTGACGCCGACGGAACTGCGCGAATCAGCATCGGCAGTGCGCAGCATGGGTATCCGCCTGCATTCACACCTGTCCGAGACGACAAACTATGTGAAATTCTGCCTGGAAACCTACGGCATGCGGCCCCTGCAGTTTGTTGCCGAACACGACTGGGTTGGCCCGGATGTCTGGTTCGCCCATCTGGTGCATCTGGATGAAAGCGAGATTGCACTTATGGTGGAAACCGGCACGGGCATGGCCCACTGCCCCCAGAGCAACTGCCGCCTGGGTTCCGGCATTGCCCCGGCCGCCGCGCTGGATGCACGGGGGGGGCGTGTGTCGCTGGCCGTTGATGGCGCCGCATCGAACGAAGCCTGCGACATGGGGGCCGAGATGCACTGCGCGTGGATGATCCATCGTGCCGTTCACGGTGCCGATGCGGTCACGGCTGAAGATGTCATGCGCTGGTCCACGTCTTCGGGGGCGTCGGTTCTGGGGTATTCCGAACTGGGCAGCGTGGCCATCGGGCAGATTGCCGATCTGGTCGTCCATCGGCTTGATTCTCCCCGTCATGCCGGTCTGCATGACCCGCTGATCGCGCCAGTCGTGTCAGGCGCTGCCAGTGTCCGCCATGTGCTGGTGGGGGGGGAACCTGTTGTGGTGGATGGAACGGTTCCCGGCCTGGATCTTGAACGCCTGCTGGATGAAGCCAGGAGTGTTGTGGGGTGCCTGGACCGGAAAACCCCCTGATCCCGTCCGGATCAGGACGGCTCAGCCCGGCCCGTCTTCTTTCTTGCGAACGTACAGGCACATGAGCATCATCATGCTGATGAACTGGAAGGCCGGCTGCTGTCCGTTCCATGAATGCGATTGCCACATGGCAAACCATTCACCCCCCACGACGGTAAAGCCGAAGAACCAGACCAGAAACCCCATCATCGTGCCCCACGGGACCAGGCGGGTGGCGTGACGGAACGTGGCCGGATTGCTGCGCAAGGCGCGAAGCATGGCGCAGGCGGCCAGTATGAACAGGATGCCGGTCGCGCCCTCGCACGCAATAATCAGGTCATAGCCCGCCTGCCACACGACCGGTGAGGTCATGGCGCGCCACATGAGCCGGTTATGGGGGAAAGTCGTGTCCATGCTGAGGACATGACGCACGAACTGGTAATTGGAATCATAGTCCGTAATATTATTGAACATCACGATCAGGCCAAAGCAGCCGAAGGCTGCGACCATGACGGTCTTGGACAGACGTTCACCATCAATGCCGGTCATGTTTCTTTTATTCTCCCTGCCCGCATGGAATGACGGGTTCTGGCATACGTCCAGCCGCCGCCAGTGGCCCTGGCCGGATCAGCATCGCATATCGTAACGATGTGGCAATATAGGGAAAATCGGTTTACGGACGCATTTCCATGCCGGTTCCACGGCTGTCATGCCCATGCGGGTGGTTTATCGGTCTGCCAATGCGTTTTTTAATGGCCACGCAGCGTCTGGGCAAACAGGGCGCGCACCCCGTCTGAATCCACATCGGTGCAGATGCTCTGCTCGGGCCGGTTGTCCCACGCATTGGGGGGGAAGTTCTTGCCCGCGGGTTTCTGGATTGATTCCCCATCCGCCACGCCGCCACAGACAACACGGACCGCCCCCCTGCGTGTCCTGAACAACTCCGGCCTGAGCAGATAGGCGCTGGCCGAGGCATCATTCACATACATGGCATCCAGCCCCAGCCGCTGTTTGTGGAACGCCATGTAGAAACGTGTCACATCCCATATCAGCGCGCTGGCCGCGCCACCCTGATCGCGTATGCGCTGCAGATAGGCATCGGTCATGGTGGTCTGGAATGTTACATCCACGCCCACGATCGTCATGGGCCATGCTGCCCCACACACCAGGTCGGCCGCCAGAGGGTCGCCCCTGAAGTTGGCTTCGGCCGCAGGCGTGACATTCCCCAGGTCACCATGCAGCCCAAAGCCGCCGCCCATCACGATAACCTCCCTTGTCAGGCCCGCAATGGCGGGATCGTGCCGCAGGGCCAGCGCAAGATTGGTCAGCCTGCCCAGTCCCAGGATCGTGACTTCGTGCGGGTGGGCACGGACCATGTCCACAATCATCTGCCAGGCGGGGCGCCCGTCCACCGTCCGGGTCAGATGGGTGGGCAGCGTGATGTTGCCCATCGCATTATCGCCATGGATGAAGGTTGGCGCCGTATCGGTGCGGTTGTCGAGCGAAATGCCGGCCCCTCTGGCCACGGGGGCCTGTATGCCGAATTTTTCCGCCAGGAACAGGGCATTGCGCGTGGTATTGGCCAGCGTGCCATTCCCGTTGACGGTGGTGATGCCAATGATTTCCACTTCCGGGGCGAAATGTACCAAAAGCAGGGCCATGGTGTCGTCCACGCCAATATCGGCATCGACAATCACCTTGCGTGGTGTGGGTGACGGGGCGGCCGCCGCAAGTGGCGCGGGCCGGGCAAGCCCCCCAGCCAGCAGGCCACCCGTGGCCGCAAGGAAATACCGGCGTGAAAACAGATCCGTCATGATGTCTTCCTGTCTGGCTGCGATTTTTTACGGGCGTGGGCATCGGGCGGCCATACCGCCCCGTTACCCGTATCCATGCATGAAGGGCCGCGGGCCGCAGCCTGCGTCAGGGCCGGGTGTGGAAACGGGAAATGACTGGTTGGGAAATCATGATGGTTTCATTTTTTCCTGAACAGATCGTTTTTGTTTGTACTGTTTTCAAAGGCCGCGAATTTTTCCTCCAGTATCCATTGGGCCTGCGCTTTTTCATTCTGCTGCAGGAAAGTAGCGCAGGCTGCCGGAACGCGTTCGGGCCGCATGCCGGCATGGGCACAGGCGGCCACCGGACGGAACGGCGCGGTCCGTGCCCACAGGCTGCTGCCGGGCAGGAAGGAATATTCCAGACCGGTACGGGAAAGATCCTTGAATTCATGATAGGTGAGCGGCCATGTTTCTGCCGCGCGCACGTATTCATGCGTCAGGTTGATCCGTTCCACCCCTTCATCGTCGGTGGAAAACGCAACCGGAACACCAGCGGCCCGATAAAGCTGGAATGGATGCGCATTGCCCCGCACGCCCAGTATCTGGTCGTTACTGGTCTGGTTTATCTCCACCATCACATGCCGCCGGGCCATTTCGGCCAGCGTGGCGCTGGCATCCTGTTCGTAAGCCATGTCCACGCCATGGCCGATCCGGCGCGCACCGGCAATCCGGACGGCCTGCGCGATATGATTCCACAGCCCTTCCGGCGGGACCAGACCCTCGGCCAGTTCACCCGCATGCAGGCTCAGATTGACCTGCGGATCAAGCCCGGACATGAACTGGAACATGCGCATATGCAGGTCATAGTCACGCATGGCAACCAGATTGTCTTCCGGTGCGACAATATTCACGCCTACAAAGCGCGGATCAGCCCGGACAAGGGCATAGGCACCCGAAATCTGGGAAAAGACGACAGATGGGCTCAGCGTGCGGAGCGTGGCATACAGGTAACGCACCCTTACCCCGCACCCCGGAGCGGCCTGCGGCGTGCCGCAGTGCAGCAGGGTGTGCATGCCGGCTTCCATGCGGTCGGTTTCCTGGCGGGCCTGCGTCAGGAACTGCTGTGTCTCCGCTGGGGAATAGCTGGTTTGCGCCGCCGCGAAATCCTCTCCCCGTAGCGGATTCTTCTGCCCGCGCTGGATCAGTGCCCCGATATCGGGCGAGATCATGAGTTCGAGATAGGTCGTGTGGTCATCCGCCGCGCGTGTGACGGCTTCGGCCAGCATGGCCCCCTCATGCGTTATTCCCATGCCGGGGGCGAACCGGGGGAAGGTACCAAAAAACTGGTCATGGCCCGATGCGACATCCGCCGAAGGATGGAAATTACGCATGGACAGGGAATTGACCATGCTGTCTTCCGTACGACTGTCTGCTTCCACGGTGGCGGCATTGACCATCTGCCCCCTGCCCTGTGCGCAGTGTTCGGACTTTATGGCCTTGTGGTCCAGATCCACGCACAGACCATCCTGGGCCGCCCAGCGCAGCGTGTTTTCCGCATATATCGCACCGACAAGATGGTTGTGAAGATCAGCCCCCTTGGGGAAGTCATGCATGAAGACCTCAAGCATGGAATGATCATGCCGCAGCCGTGCAAACAGCTGCGCCGTCGTCTCTTCGGAAGAAGACGCCGCGGCCGGGTTGCATGCGACAAGTAACGAAGAGACCGCCAGGATGGACGAGGCTGTCGCCAGCTTTACCATGATTTCATTCTCCAGCTATCGGCAATACGGACACAGTATAATATGGACCGGGTTCGTATAAAAAATACGGCCCTCTTTGTAGGAGGGCCGTACTCATACGTGATGCAATGACCTGTTGATCAGAAAGAGGTGGAGATCGTTCCCGTCATGCTGAAGCGGGGTTCCACATAGAAGCTTGCGCCGCTTCCGGCAGCGGACATGTTTCCGTTCATCAGGCGGACCGAACCATTGCTGGTCCCGATACCCCTCACACCCGTCCGGACAATGGCGCCCGTAAGGTTGGTGAAGTTCAGGCGGAACGTGGGCGACTTCGCATACAGGAACGGCTTGAAGTGATAGCCAAGCGACAGCGTATCCGTGACATAGCCCGGGATCCGCTCGTCACCAGCCAGCGTTACGGACTGCGGGCCGGTATAGTGCAGTGTCGCGTTACCGAAGAAGCCGTATTTCTGGTAGGTCAGGCCGAAATTGGCCATGACATGCGGCGCCTGCGGTGCCTCGTGCCCTTTCGTGGCAAAGTAGGATGCGTTGCCATAAATGTCTTCGGCACGGATGTTGGAGTCCATGCGGGCATTCAGGTATTCAACCGACGCATAGGGGCTGAAACCGTGGAACGGGCGGGTCGAGATCATGGCATCCACGCCGCGTGCCGTCTGGTTGCCGGCATTGACCACGCCGGACTGGCCGCCACCGATATAGGTGCTCAGCAGACGGTTGGTGATGTTGTAGTTGAACAGTGACAGGTCAACGATAATGTACTTGTCATGGTAACGATAGCCCAGTTCTTCCTTGATGGAATACTGGTTCTTGGGCAGGCCGCCGGCCGCACCGCTATTGGCGATGGCGCTGGGCGAAGGCTGGCGGAAGTCGCCTTCGGCGTTCACATAGATCTGGTTGTGATCGTTGAAGGTGTAACCGATGGACAGGTGCGGCAGCGGGGTCGTGTTGTTTTCACCATAACGGCCGCTGACGGCCCCGGTGCTGGCAAATGACTTGTACCAGTAATTGGTCATGACATACTTGAAGCCGGCATCGACGGTCAGCTTGTCATGCAGGTATTTCGCGCTGTCGCCAATGAAGATGGAATGCACTTCAAACCCGGCATCATTGCCCGAGAAGGAACGCAGGCCCGTCGTGGCGCTGGAAAGCTGGAAGTCGATGTTGTTCGGGCTCGGGTTCCGGCCGTTTGCCATCTGCGCGCTGACCGGGAAATGCGTCAGGTAATCTTCGTTCTGGTACCAGTAGCCGATATAGGCATGGTTATGCCGGTCGATATCGTAGCCAAGCTTGGTGGTGACACCAACCTGCATGGCGTAATCTTCCAGGAAGTAGCTGGTCAGGTTGGTGCCGGCGGGAACGGCCGTGCCCGTGGCGTATGTGTACTGACCCGCCTTGGCCGTGCCATCGGGTTCACCATCCCAGCCCTGGCCAAAGTTGAAATACGGGGTGATGTCGAACTTGAATTTCGCCGGCAGGACAATATGGACCGGAGCCGTCAGGAAGATCTGGTTCCAGTGGTCAATGTTGTTGCCCCAGTAGTCATTGCTGGAGGAATCGGCACTGCGGCCGTAGCCCTGACCGGTGTGCTTGTATTTATAGAATTCGGCGGCGTTGGAATAATTGTCGATCGTGAAGTCTTCATAGTTCCACGAGATGAAGAACTTCGCAAACGAACCGTTCTGCCAGTCCTTCTGCACGCCAAAGTCGATATGCTTGCGGCTGTTGATGCCCGAACCCATCCACGAACGCGCATGCGTGTTGGAGAACGAGAAATACGAACGGATGCCGGTCTTGCCGATGTCACCGGATTCCAGCCGGATGAACTCACGCGACAGGTTGTTCGTGCCGTAGGAAAAATCCATCAGGCCACCGAATTTGTGGCCCGGCGTGTGGGTCCGTTCATCCATCACGCCCGCTGCGGCGGACGTGGTCGGAATGTCGATTGCGGAACTGCCGGGCGTGACGTTGACGGATTCCAGATCTTCTGAATCCACGTCTTCCGCCATGTAACTGGCGCTGGCCGCCGGGGCACCGTCAACCAGCAGGCCCATGTCGGCATCGGTCAGGCTTCGGCTGATGATGCTGCCACCCTGCATGCCGGACGTATCGGGCGTGGAAACGCTGACGCTGGGCAGTGTCTTGATCAGGTCAAGCGCCGTGCTGGTCGGGCTTTTCATGTCGATGAACTGCTTGCCGATGCTCTGCACGGTATGCGGCGCGGTTTCAAGGCGCATCATGCCACCGCCGCCATCACGCGCCGTGCGGTCGACACCGACATGAATGACTTCCGGCGTGGCGGAGGCCGCGACCGCCTGCGGCTTTGCCACCGTGGCGGCCTTGCCCGCCACATGGCTGCCGGTGTGCCGCACGGCGACATGGCCCTTGACCGGCTGCGCGCCGCTGGCCGTTGCCGCCACGGACCGCGACACGGGCCCGACCGTTGTCAGAAATGTCGTGACCAGACACGACATGGCAAACAATGTTCTGTTACGATACATGTAACGTTTCATATAACTTCCCTCCCCCCCAGGAACTGGACCGGACACCCCGACTTGGTCAGGCATCAGATATTCACGCACCCATCACTCGTTAAGCGTGAACTTCATGTCTTTATTTTCAGGCAAACCTGTCCCGATGTCCAGAGACACCGATAAAGTAAACACTGAAAGTAAAAACGTAACCTCTACATTTTTTACAATAATTTATAAAAAACTAAATAAAAAACAAAAAATACGCTCAATTTTTATTGATTTTATTATTGTGGTAAATTTGCAACTAAATTTCAGGATAATGCACGGAGTGGCATTGCAATAGATTCTGGCTTTATATTCTGTAAAAATTTACGGAATGCGACGGCATTTTAAAAATTACATACATGCGAAAACATATATTTCGGATGTATTACGTATTGACGGCTCTGTCGTAATAACAGAATGGCGCAAGATCTGTGTCACACTGTGTCTGTTTTGGCACAGTTAGAAATCCTGCGCCGCTTACGGGCGGCCCAGGATCTGTTCCATCGTTGCCAGAAGGGCCGTGGGGTTGATGGTTTCCACCACCGTTTCCTTCTGTTCATCCAGATCAGGCTGATATCCGGGCGACCAGGAAAGCGTATCCCCGTATCCGGCGCCAAACTGCGTGTTGATATCAACGTAAAGCTGGTCGGACCTGGTCACGATCTGCGGGTTGAGCCAGACGGTTGCCGCAATTTCATCCCACATGGGGGAACCGGGCTGCCAGTGCGCGACAAGCCTGCTGATATCGGCATTGCGGGACGCGATGCGATGCAGGAAATCGGCGCTGAGTTCCGTTGCCGTGGCGGGGTCGGACGGTACCATGGTGATCTTATGCCACGGGGCGTGCATGACGATGCTGGCGGCCTCGGGGTCGAAGCGCAGGTTGAATTCACGGCGTGGGGAATTGACAAACTCACGCGCGTACTGCCCGGCGGCCACGGTGGAAAGCTGCTGATGCGGGTTCAGGCTGCCGCCCATGTAGACCAGTTCTTTGGCCAGGGAGGCGAATTCCGGATCAAGCCGCTGCGCCAGCGCCAGGTTGGTCATGGCCCCCGCGGCCAGGATCGTGACCTGCCCCGGATAGGCATGGACCATGCGGATCAGGAAGTTGGCCGCGATTTCCTTTGACGGCTTTGTCGTGGCATTGCCATCGGCCGGTGTCGGTACGACATCGGGCGCATGGTAATTCGGGGCTGGCTGGTTGGTGGGTTCCACCCACTGCTTCATCCATGCCCCTTTCCAGATCAGCCTGCCGTACAGGCTTTCCCACTTCTCCGTCAGTTTTTCCGAATTGATCAGCGGATAGATCGCCCCCGGCACCACGGGCACGTCGGTCCGGTGCAGGATTTCCAGCCCGCGCAGCATGCGGTTGATTTCATCATCACGCCAGCGGTTGCCACTTGCAACCGTAATGCCCAGCACATCCACCCCCGGCGCCTTCAGCAGCGTTGCTTCCGCCAGGGAAAGGCTGTCGTCATCATCAATGATGACCTTGCGGTTTTCCGCCGCAAGTCCCGAACATACCGGCATGCCACAGGCCAGGGCCAGGAACAGGCCGCACAGGCGGTATCGGGCATTGCGTGACGAAAAGAAGGACATCAGGTAACCGGTTTTCCAGGATGTTGTTGTCTGTTGATGATATGCCATGCATGTCGGCTGTTTCCAATCGGGAATGCAGACAACACGATGTTGCTTTTTCCGCAAGGGCAAATGAAGCTCAGGAGAAAACTGTCGGATCATAAATAAAAAATGCATAAAAAACATGCATTTACGTGAATGATAAATAGGCAGTCCGGTCGTTTCCCCACAGGTATGACAGGGCCGGTCCACCCTGTCAGGCAACGGCACGGGGCTGGCGCAGGGCGCGGCGGGTCAGGAAAAGCAGAAGCGTGGCCGATGACAGGGCCAGGACGGCAAACAGGACATAGTCGGTCCATGCCGCGATGGAAAAGTAAAGCGAGGGGACCACCACGGACGAGACCGATATGAACTGTCCCACAATGCCTGACACCACACCGCGTGCATTGCCGCTTCCGGCCACGGCGGGCAGCAGGGACATGGCGCTGCCGCTGAGGCTGCTATAGGCGAACATCCATAAAAACAGGCCGACCGAGGCAAGGACGATGCCCGAGGGTGGGAAGAACAGCATGAACTGCGCCCCCGCCCCCACCACGGCCATGACGGCAAAGAGCACAAGCGCGCGCTGCTGCGTGCTGGCCAGCAGGCTGATCAGCCCGCCCCCCAGCAGCATGACGACAATCTTGATCAGGGCCACTTCGGTCGATGTCGTACCAAGGCTTATGGCATGGACACGGGCCAGGTAGGCTGGCGCGACAAGACTGGTGCCGTAGGCCACGGCATTGGGCAGCGCCACGCTCAATGCCAGCGTCAGCACCCGTGAAAAGGCCGGGCGCGCTGCTGCCCCTTCCGCCGTGGTCGGGGCATTCCGGGCCGGTTCCCCGTCGTGCAGGCGCATAAGGAACGCCCCGCCCGCCATCAGGGCCGCCACCATCAGGCCGATATGGAACAGGCATGCCATGGCCCAGTTGCCATCATGCAGGAACGGTACCACCAGCAGCAGCCCTGCGGAATAGCCCGCCGGTGCGAAGGTGGACCAGAAAGCCAGCGCGCGTGAACGGATATCCGGCGGCAGGTATTTCATCAGCAGCGCGGGGGATGTGGTGGTGGCATAAGCAAACCCGCACCCCGTCAGCATCAGCCCGATGCGGAATGGCCAGACATCACGCGCGCTCATCAGCAGCGCATCGCCCGCCACGGTCAGGATAATGGACAGGACAAAACTTTTGCGCACACCAATCCGGTCCACCGTCATGCCAAACATGAAGGACAGGATCGCGGCGGGCAGCGAAAAGAAGGACAGGCCCTTGCCCACCACGGCAGGCGATACATGCTGGATGCCCGATATGGTGCCGATGAAGGGCACAACCATGCCCACCACCGCCATCGAGGCGGCGGCGTAGATGTAAATGATCAGAATCAGGCCGATCGTGAATGTCTTGCCCCGGGTCATGACCATACGCCTTCATTCAGTTGTTCCAGGGAATGCCCGGTGTCGCCTGCTGGATGGGGCCAGGGAGCGCAAGCGTGGCGCAGGTGCTGGCGATGTGCTTTCCCTTCATCAGGCGCTTTACGAATGGCAGGGAATCCCGCACCGATACATTGACCGCCCCGTTATGGGTCAGCCCGGCATATTCGTGCCAGCTTACCGTCGTGCCCGCGTCGCACATGGCGGCCACGGCGTTGTACTGTCCCGCCGTTCCGGCTTCCCCATCCGCAAGTCCGGTGCCGACAAACACGGGCACGCTGATATGGCCATCGGGGATCTGGAATGCCGCGTCATGGTCCTTTTCGTAATCGGCCAGCTTCGCGTTAAACAGGGCGGGAGAGGAAATATGCTTCTTCGCCGCGTAATCGAACAGGCCATGCAGGCATGACATGTGGGCCTGCCGCGCGTAATCCCGGCCAGTGGGGGTCAGGACGGTGCTGGCGTCGCGTGTCGGGTTCAGGCTCTGGTCGGTCCCTTCCACCCGCAGCATGGCAAAGGCGGAATCCATCTGCGTCGGGTCGGTATAAACGGCGGGAATGGGGTTGTGTGCCGCATTGGCCGGAACGTGAAAGTCCGCCACGACCCCCGTCGCCACCACGCCCAGGATATCCAGCTCCGGGGCATGGGCGGGGGCAAGCCACGCCGCTCCCAGCGCTGCCCCCGAACCCTGTGACTGCCCCACCAGCACGATCCTGTTGCGCAGCAGCGTGGGGAACTGTTTCAGCGCCGCCTGCAGGCCAGCCAGCACGCTGTACCCTTCGGGACGGTAAAGCAGGTAGGGATGCGGCCCTTTCGTCCCCAGTCCCTGATAGTCCGTGGCAACAATGGCGAAACCGGCGGCAAGCCAGTGCGCCAGATAGGCCCGGTCGCGCGATGAATATCCCCGCCACGATGGCGCGCACACATCCGCCACCCCGGTCGTGCCGTGTTCCCATGCAATAATCGGCCATCCATGCCGGGGGACCTTGCCCGGTGGCAGCAGGATCTGGCCCGAAACGGCAACGGGCGTGCCTTCTGCCATCCCGTCTGTCGCGCTGTACAGCGTGCGGATGGCGCGCGCGGTTCCATCTGGCAGATGGGGCGTGTTCAGTTCCTCGGTGCGGATCATGGTGCCGGGGGCAGGCAGCGTCACGCCATCGGTTTCATAAAACGCGCTGACCCCGCCATCGCCATACGGACTGCCCGCAGGCGGCAGGGGCGTGGCCGGGGCTGCCGCCAAGGCAGACGTGCCTATCGCGGTGGCGCAGCATGCCAGAAAGGACACGAGGAAAGAACGTGGATCGGACATGGGGTGTATCCCGGCTGAGCGAATGAAGGAAGGAGGTTAGGATGATAACGTAACGTATTGAAAATGAATTATGCTGTCATGCCCCTTCGGTGGCGTGGCGCCTACGGC
The DNA here is from genome assembly GCF_011611525.1 of Komagataeibacter rhaeticus. Lineage (NCBI taxonomy): Bacteria > Pseudomonadati > Pseudomonadota > Alphaproteobacteria > Acetobacterales > Acetobacteraceae > Komagataeibacter > Komagataeibacter rhaeticus. The sequence continues at coordinate 1,773,583 of NZ_CP050139.1, read as the reverse complement.
CTGCCGCAGGCTTCCCGCCAGGCCAGCGTGCGCGCCACGGCCCCGAAGGGGAAGAAGTGAAGCCCCCGGAACAGGCAGCCCGGAATGTCGCCCATTGCCCGCGCTACCGGCTGGATCATCCGTTCGGGGGGCATGGGCCAGAACCAGCGATGCAGTCGGTGGCGCTGCCCCTTCAGGAACTGCAGCGATGGCCCGACCCCGCATTTCAGGCCGTAGCGCATCAGCATGCGTGGGGAGACAAGGCCCGGCAGCCCCACATGCACCGGCAGCGCAATGCCGTTGCGGCGCAGGTGCCGCTCCCATTCCAGCAGCGGGGCCGGGTCAAAGCACAGCTGGCTTACGATACGGATGTCAAGGCTGTCCCGCTGGCCGATTTCCTGTTTCCTTTGCAGGAAGGACAGCGCCTCTCCGGGTTGCATGACCGGCGCGCCTTCGGGGTGTCCGGCCACGTATATGTGGCGTATGCCGCTTTCCTGCAGCACGCGCGTCTCCAGCAGGGCAAGCGTGTCGGCAAAACAGCCTGCGGGTTTCGGGCTGCCGCCCGCGACAAGCAGGACCCTGTCGGTGCGCAGTTCCCCTGTCACGGCCTGCCCGATCATCCGCAGCATGGGAAGATCGGTTATGGCGCGGGCGGCAAGATGCGGCACGGGCACGCACCCCCACTCCCGCACCCTGTGGCAGGCCGCGAGTGTCTGCCCGAATGGCAGGCCAGGAAGCCATGTGATGAATACGGTGGCGCCCGGCGACAGGGCAGCCGGCCGCTGCCGTGTCGTGCCGACATGGGCGGGCGTCATCTCGATGGTGCTGTCATGCACCAGCTGGCGGGTAGTGCCGGCCATGGTGGCGGGGAACCGGGGATCAGGCATCGGCACCCGCCACGTCAAGGATGTTGTGAAGGAGCATCATGCGGGTCATGCCGCCAAAACTGGTGTCAGGCGGGGTGATCCAGCCATCATGCGCCATCATGCTGGCGGACAGGTCTCCCCTTACCTGTCCGTCATGCCATGTCATGCCAACCCCGATCACGGTCGCGCCGGGGCGCAGCATGTCAGGGGCAAGCAGGCCGGGCACGCCCGCAGCCGCGATCACGATATCCGCCTGCCGCGTGCTGTCCGCCAGATTGCGTGAATGCGTATGCAGGATCGTGACATCGGCATTGCCATGCACGCTCCTGCCCCCCAGCAGCAGCGCCGCCGGCAGCCCGACCAGTTCGCCCCGCCCGATGATGGTGACCCGCAGCCCCGCCATGTGGGGATTGCTTGCGGCCAGGAGATGGGCAATGCCCCGCACGGTGCAGGCCATGATGCCAGGTGTTGCGTCATGCAGCGCCATGACGTTGCATGGATGCAGACCGTCCACATCCTTGTGCACGGCAATGGCGCGGCATATGGCCCGTTCGTCCAGATGGGGCGGCAGCGGCAACTGGACCATGATGCCGTGATGGCGTGGATCGGCATTCAGCCGGGCAATATGGGCCAGCAGCGCCGCCTGCCCGGTAACGGGCGGCAGGTCAAGCGCATCCACATGGATGCCCGCTTCGTGGCAGTTCGCCACCTTGCGGGAAATATAGAGGCGGCTGTGCGCATCCGCCCCGACACTGAGCAGCGCAAGTGCCGGCCGGATGCCCCGGCGCGCAAGTGCCGCCGCGCGCGTGCGGGCGCTGTCCATCAGTCGTGCCACGGTCAGGTCAAGGTTGAACAGGGTTGCCATGATTGTACCGCCATCCGGGTGTGATCAGTAAGCCAGCATGGTCTTCCTGACCCGCTTCATGAAGCGGGCGCGTGAGTCCGGTGTGGTATTGTTCATGTTGTACAAGGCCAGATAGTCCACCCGCACCCGGCGGTTCATGACCGCGCGCAGGAAACGGGTGCCGTTCTTGCGCGGTGGATCACCCAGCATGAACGCCCTGTGCCGGGGGGAGCCATAGGTGGTGATGGTCGAGACGCGGCGGATGTTGGAAAAGCCGGGGGACAGCACGCCATTGACCAGCCTGAATGATACCTCGGGCAGGAAAACGCGGTCGAAATACCCTTTCAGGATGGCGGGCCAGCCAAAGTTCCAGACCGGGTGGCACAGCACAAGCGCATCGGCAGCCTGCAGGCGCTGGACGTAATTGGCCACGTATTTCTGGTTGATGGCGGGATCATGGTAGATTTCGCGGTCCAGCGCGCTCAGGACCGGATTGAACCGTTCGCGGTAAAGATCAAGGTCATCCACCTCATGCCCGGCCTGCCTGAGCGATTTTATCGCCAGTTCGTGCAGGGCGGCGCTGAAACTGTCCGCAAGGGGATGGGCATAGATGACGTGGACTTTCATGGCGCGGCCTGACAGACATGATGGGATAAAATGTTCGATATTCGAACGATCGTTCGTTATTGATTTATGTTAGTCAGGCATGCACTGTCCGTGCAAGATATTATTGCCAGAGCGCATCATTCGTGCGGTGGCCCGCTGCATGGTCCACCATCCTTCTCCTGCCCCGACGGATCACCATGACCGAAGCCGATAGTGAAATATCCCTTACCTTTGCCAGGGGCCTGGCCCTGCTGCGTGCATTCGATGCAGATGGAAAAGGCATGACGGTGGCCGATCTTGCCCGCAGGCTGGACTACACCCGCGCCGCCACGCGGCGTCTGGTCCGTACGCTGGAAATGGCGGGATATGTCACGGCGGACGGTACGCGCTACATGCTGACGCCGCTGGTTCTCAAGCTTGGCCTTGGTTTCCTGCAGAGCCGTTCGATCGGCCGGCTGGTCGGTCCGGTCCTGCACGGGGAATCCCTTGCGCTGGGTGAACCGATCTCGCTTGCGCTGCTGTCCGGGCGGGAACTGGTCTATGTCGTCCATGCCCCGACTTCCGCCAAGATCGAGACGGCGGGCTATACCATTGGCAGCAGCCTGCCGCTGACGGCAACCGCCATGGGGCAGGCGACCCTTGCCTTCCGCCATGCGCCCGACCTGTCGGTGCAGGACGGGCCGGGCACGGACCAAGGCCTTGCCACCATCCGGGCGCGGGGCTTCGCCCATGTTCCCGATACGGATGGCAAGGGGTTCTGCGCCATTGCCGTGCCTGCCTTCGGGCTGGATACGGATGCTGCGGTGGGGGCGCTGGGCATTGTCTATCCCAACGGGCGGTATGGCACGGATCACCTGCTGGACGTGATCGTGCCGAACCTGCAGAAATGCGCCCGCTATATTGCCATGGCGCTGTAGGAGCAGCCGATCATGGCCCGTATCATTGATTCCCGTCCGCTGCTGGATGCCTTCCTCGGGGTGCTGCGCCCGCTGTCCGGGCGGGTGGCGCAGGCCGTGGGCCGCACACCCGGACTGGCCATTCTCCGCGCGGTTGAAAACGCGGGAAGCGCTGCCTATGCCGCACGCATCCGCGCCGCCGCAGCACAGGCCGGCATTGCCTGCCATGAAGTGCCCGTGGCGGCCCGGACGGACGGTGCCGCGGGGGTGCGCGCGCAGGTCAGCGCCCTTTCGGCAGCACCTGACATTGATGGCATTCTTATCCTGCTGCCCCTGCCCGCCGGGTTGGCCATGCCGCGGGCCATGGCGTGCATGGACCCGGACAGGGATGTGGACTGCCAGCATCCGCTCAATCTGGGGCGGCTCATGACGGGGAACCCGCTTTACCTGCCCTGCACGGCCACGGCGGCGGTAACGCTGGCGGAGGGAATGCTACGTGACCTGCGTGGCATGAACTGCGCGGTGATCGGCGCCTCGGCCAGCGTGGGCCGGCCGCTGGCGCTGCAACTGCTGGACCGGGGGGCGACGGTGGACGTGCTGCATATCCAGACCCGTGACATCGCCGCCCATGCCCGCCGTGCACAGGTCGTTTTTGCGGCGGCGGGCCATGCCGGGCTGGTGGATGCCACATGGGTTTCCCCCGGCGCGGTGCTGGTTGATATCGGCATCAATGCCGACCCATCGGGCAGGCCGGGCGTGGTGGGGGATATTGACGCGGCTGCGGTGGCGGACCATGCCGCCGCCGTTACGGCCGTCCCTGATGGCGTCGGCCCGATGACGACCGGCTTCCTGCTGGCCAACACGGTGCATGCCGCCAGCAGGCGTGCCGGGCTGGACTTTACCATCCCTGACCTGACCACCCTGCCTGCCTGGCAGGCCCTGCGGCTGTAGAATACGGTTGATAAAAAATAATAAAAGTTTTTGGGTGTCGCCTTTTTTCAAAAAGGCGACGGTCTTCGAAGTTTTTTGAAAAAAGCTTCACCAAAAACTTTCTTATGACTACCGGGTGTTTCCCGGCCCGCTTCAGGCCAGCACGCAGTCCGTCACCACCTCCCCGGTCATGCCGGATGTAATGCCCATATCGGTTACATGCGGGCCGGGGTTGCAGGCAAGGCTGGCCCCGATCATGAGCTTGATGACGGCGGTATGCCCATCCCACGTCGTGACGGACGCACAGGCATCACGCACGGCCTTGAACTGCCGCGCCACTTCCTGCGGGTCCGCTGCCGAAAGCAGGCCGCAGACCGGCAGTTCCAGATGCGCCAGCACCCTGCCGTCACGCACGGCCACCATGCCCCCGCCCGAGCGGATCAGGGTATTGGCGGCCAGCATCATGTCCGCTTCCCCCCGGCCGATCACGGCCAGGTTGTGGCTGTCATGCAGCACGGTGGTTGCCACCGCACCCGACCATTCGCCCCAGCCTTCCAGAATGCCCAGTCCCGGCACGTCGGATGCGCCATAGCGGTTGAATACGGCCATGAGTGCCGCGTCTTCGGGAATGACGACATGGCCGTCGCGCACCGCGACCTCGCGCTCACCCCACCGGGTGGTGCGGGGTACGGCCACGGTGCGCACGCGGGCATGGGTGCCGGTTGCGGGGATGTGGAAGGACTGCTCCGTGGTCAGTGCAAGCTTCATGGTCTCGGTGGGGGCGGCAACGGGGTCGGGCCGCAGCGGCTCGCACAGCGCGCCATCTTCCGCCACATGGCGGCCGGATGCGAAAACATGATGTGCCCGGAATTCCTTCAGGTCATCAAATACCACCAGATCGGCCCGCCGCCCCGGTGCCACAAGGCCCAGGTCACGGCGCTGCAGCCGCATGGCGGTGTTGAGCGTCGCCGCCCGCAGCGCCTGCACCGGGTCCAGCCCGATCTGCACCAGCCGGCGCAGCATGTAGGCCATGCCGCCACGGCTGACCAGGTCATCGGGGAAGATGTCGTCCGTGCACAGGGTCACGGTCTGGGGCACATGGCCCAGCTTGCCAAACAGGGCGACCGCCTGCGGCAGGATGTCCTCGTGCGAGACGCGCAGTTCGATCGTCATGCCCGCGCGGATCTTTTCCAGCAGGTCGGCTTCGCTGGTAATCTCGTGGTCGGATTCAATGCCCGCGGCAAGGAAGCCCTGCAGCCCCCTGCCCGCCAGGTCACGCGCATGGCCACAGACCAGCTTGCCGCTTTCCAGCCCCGCCTGCGTGATGCCGCGCATGAGCGGGCTGCGCGCCAGCACGCCACGCATGTCCATGATCTCGGCCACGCCGCCCACTTCCGGCCAGGACAGCATTTCCTCCATGGCGGTGCCGTCAAACACCGCGCCTGAACGTTCCAGTCCGGGCGCGGACGGCACGCATGACGGTGCCAGCACGATAATGCGCAGCGGCAGCCCGCGTGCGGCGGCTATGGCCCATCGCACCGCCTCCAGCCCGCCTACATTGCCGACTTCATGCGGGTCCCAGCAGATGGTGGTCGTGCCCTGCGGCACCACCACGCCGGCATAGCTGCGCGGCGTGACCATTGAACTTTCGATGTGCAGGTGTGAATCGATCAGCCCGGGTGCCACGATGCGTCCGCCCAGGTCAATGACCTGCCCGGCGTCGTGAAAGGTGCCGCGCGGATGGACACTGGCGATCAGCGGTCCCGTCAGGCCGATATCCGCATCGCGGATTTCTCCCGTCGCCACATCGGCCACGCGGCCGTTGACCAGCAGCATGTCGAAGGCTTCCTGCCCCTGTGCCGCCCGTACGGCCCGGTCCCGCAGTGCGGGATCATTCAGGTCGGGATAGGGTGAATGCATGTGTCCTGTTCCTTCGTGCTGGAATGATGGATATATGTACCGCATGGCCGCCATCAGTGATGCATGCCCATGCTGACGATGAAAAAGACCGTCATGACCGCGCCCAGCCCCCAGGCCGTGGGGCTGACGCCGCGCCAGCGCCCGGCGGCGATGTTCATGACGATGTAGGAAAACGTGCCAAAGGCCATGCCGTTGAGCAGGTTGCTGGTCAGCACCGCGAACATGAAGGTCATGATGGCGGGCACGGCCTGCGTCATATCCTTCAGGTCCAGCCGGGATATGGCACCGAACATCAGGATTCCCACCATGACCAGCGCCGGTGTCGTGGCCTGTGGGGGAATGATCATGAACAGGGGCCACAGGAAAAGTGCGGCCACAAACCCGAATGCGATGACCACGGCCACCAGCCCGGTGCGCCCGCCCATCTGCACCCCGATCACGGATTCCAGATAGACCGCCACCACCGCCGTGCCCAGCACCGGCCCCAGGATCGTCCCCGCCGCATCAGCGGCAAAGGCGCGCGTGGCATTGGGAACGGACCCGTCGGGGCGCAGCATGCCCCCGGCACTGGCAATGCCCAGCAGGTTGGCCAGCGTGCCGAACAGTTCCGTGCACAGGAAAAAGATGATGACAGGCAGGACGTAGAAGAAGTTGTGGAAAATATAGCCCGGATCAAGGTGGAACGCCGTGGCCGATGGCCAGACGGGCATGGCGAACACGCGCGTGGGCCAGCGGGTGATCGTACCCCCGTGCCCGTCAGGCACGAACAGGCCCGCAAGGGTCAGGGCCATGATCGAGATGATCAGCGCGCCGGGCACGCCCGCGGCCACAAGGGCGGGAGTAAGGATCAGCCCGGCAAAGGTCAGCATCACGGCGGGGCTGGACAGCGCGCCCATGGTGACAAGCGTGGTGTGGTTGCCCACCACGAAACCGGCATTGCGCAGCCCGATGAACAGGATGGTCAGCCCGACCGCGATCTGGATGCCCACGCGCAGGCAGTCGGGCATGCCGTCGGCCATGCGTTCACGCACCCCTGTTACGGTCAGGATCATGAACACGATGCCGGTGAAGCAGACGATGGCCAGTGCCGCGGGCCATGGCACGCCCATCTGCTGGACCATGACCACGGCGAACACCACGTTCGAACCGATGGCTGGCGCAAGACCCAGCGGCAGGTTGGCCAGCAGCCCCATCGTGGCGGATGCGATGATGGCGATAAGGCAGGTTGCCGTCAGTTCGCTGGCGCGGTCCATGCCCGCGTTGCTCATGATGGCGGGATTGACCGCAACGCAGTAGACCATGGCCGCGAACGTGCCCAGACCGGCCACCACTTCCCGGCCAGCCGTGGTTCCGGCAGCCCGCAGGTGAAACAGGCGTTCCAGCAGATTTGGCTTCATCAGAACTCCGGCGCCCGTGGTGCGCGCCATGGTGGCGCGCAACTTGTATCAACTTGTCTTATATTCGTTCCGGGAAACAATCAATAACCGAATGTCGCGCCCGCTCACCCGGCGGGGGGCCATGGGTCACGGGGAATGAAATCGGTATCGGGCAGGCTGCCGCCATGCGCGGTGATGGAGAAGCGCGCAATGCCCGGCCGTGCCAGCAGCGTACTGTGTTCGCACGCAACCCCCGCGTCATCACAGGTCACGCGGCGCATGACCATGACCGGGCTGCCCTGTGCCATGGCCAGTTCGGCCGCCAGGGCCGGCTGTGCCTCGATCACATCCACCGTCAGGTGGGTGCGGCCCAGACGCAGGCCGATATGCTCCGTCATGAGCCGGGGGGAGGAATGGATGCGGGCGTCGTTTTCGGACACGAATGCCCGGAAGGCAGGTGGATAATACACCTCCGTCACCGCAACCGGCACGGCATCGATCAGGTAGCGCCGCCGCATCAGCAATGCGCGGGCATCGTCCAGGTTCAGGGTCCGCGCCACTTCGGGCGGTGCGGGTTCGAGGCCAAACGCCAGCAGTTCCGTCACCACGGCCATGCCGCGTGCCTGCAGGATGTCACTCAGCCCCACGACGGGATGGGCGGGGGGATTCCTGTCCGCGGGTGGGACGACAAACGTGCCCCTGCCCTGCCGGCGGCAGACCAGTCCGGCATTTTCCAGATGCCGCAGCGCGTGGCGGATGGTCACGCGGCTGACACTGTAGATCCGGCACAGGGCCGCCTCGGAGGGCAGCCTGTCGTGATAGCCATCCTCACGGCCGATCCTGCCGCTCAGGTGCTGGGCAATCTGATGGTGCAGCGCACGGGATGATGGGGTGTCTGACAAGGTCTGCATGAACAAGGAAATGCCTGCCCGGATGGGTCTGTCCTGAAAAAAAGGTCCGTGCCCCAGCATGGCACGGACCGGCGGCAAACGGAATGCATCATGCGCCCGGTGGCGCAGTCCCGCGCGTTTGCGCTTTCTGTTTGTTTCCCGTTATGATACGGGCTTGCATGACATAATTCATTCAGCAAGTCGGGATACCATGCCAGGACGCACCACTTTCCAATCCTTCCGGTTCATGGCGTGCGGCGGGGCACGACGTTCTGCCCGTGGCCTGCTGGCCCCGGCCCTTGCATGCACCATGCTGGCCGGGCCGCTCCATGCCGCCACACCCGCGCCGATTGACCAGATCAGGAATGTGGTGGTCATTTTTGCCGAGAACCGTTCCTTTGATAACCTGTACAACGGCTTTCCCGGTGCCGACACCTTTGCGGGCCAGCCGCCCGCCCGCTTTGCCCAGCGTGACCGTGATGGCAGCATCATGCGTGAACTGCCCCCCGTATGGGGCGGGCTGACCGGGCGCGGCGTGCCGGATGCCGTGACACAGGCGATGAGCGCCCACCTGCCCAACCAGCCCTTCCGCGTGGATGATCCCCACGGTTTCAACGTGCCGCTCAGTACCCTGACGCATGACCTGTGGCACCGGTTTTATGAAAACCAGATGCAGATCAATGGCGGCCGCAACGACATGTTCGTGGCATGGGCGGATTCCGGTGCCATGCCCATGAGTTACTGGGACGGTTCGGCCATGCGGATGTGGCAGGTCGCACGCAAGTACACGATGGCGGACCATTTCTTCATGGGGGCTTTCGGCGGGTCGTTCCTCAATCACCAGTGGCTGGCCTGCGCCTGCGCGCCCTATTACCCGCAGGCCGATACCAGCCCCGCGCATCCGGTCATCTCGGTTGTCGATGCGGGTGGCAGGGCGCTGGTGGTTGCGCCCAATTCCCCCCGTTCCGCGCTGGAAGGCGTGCCCAAATTCGTGCGTGATGGTAACCTGACCCCCGATTTCCATGCCGTGAATACCATGCAGCCCGCTTACCAGCCCAGTGGCAACCCGGCGGCAACCGGGCAGGACGCGCGCTTTGCCGACCCGACCGTGGCGACAACCCTCCCCCCCCAGACCGAAGCCACGATTGGCGACCGGCTGAGCGAACGCGGCATTACATGGGCATGGTACGCAGGGGCATGGCAGGATGTGCTTGACCACGGCAACCATTACCCCGCGCCCGATTTCCAGTACCATCACCAGCCCTACAACTATTACCTGAACTACGCCCCCGGCACGCAGGCGCGGCAGGCGCATCTTCTGGATGGCGGCCTGGCGGGTGCCGGGTTCATCGACGCGATTGACCACGGCAGCCTGCCACAGGTCGCGTTCTACAAACCGCAGGGCAACCTGAACGAACATTCCGGCTATGCCGATATCCAGTCAGGGGACCGTCATATTGCCGACCTGATCGAACATCTGGAGAAAAGCCCCCAGTGGCCGCACATGCTGGTGATCGTGACCTATGACGAAAATGGCGGCCTGTGGGACCATGTCGCCCCCCCGGCAGGAGACAGGTGGGGGCCGGGATCGCGCATTCCCGCCATCATCGTTTCGCCCTTTGCCCGTCGCGGTTACGTGGACCATACGGTGCAGGATACGACATCCATCCTGAAATTCCTGACCGAACGTTTCCACCTCCGTCCGCTGGATGGGCTGACGGTACGCGATCGTGCCATACAGGCCGCCACCGGGCACCCGCTGGGTGACCTGACGGGTGCCCTCAACCTGCCTTCCACGGGGAAATGATCCTGCATGCCGCACCGTGCCCTTACCCTTCTGCGTGGCCTGAAGCTGGCCACGCTTGCCTCCGCCGTGTGCCTTATGGCCGGGTGCGCCCATACGCCGCCTGCGGCCCGCACCGATGCGCTGTCGATACCCGTGGTCCAGCATGGGGATTTCGGGCATTACACCTTGGCGCTGACATGGCAGCCCGGTTTCTGCACGGACCAGCATGGCACGACCTGCCAGCCCGACCAGCCGCATACCCCGCTGGTCGGGCTGCATGGGCTGTGGGCTTCCCGCCCCGCCGACCTGGTACGCGATGGCCTGCCCGTGACGCTGTGGTGGATAAAGGGGTGTGACATCTACCAGCATGATGATACACCACCCCAATTGTCCCCCGCGCTGGCAAAACGGCTGTCGGCCACGGTGGCCCATACCCACTCCAGCCTTGTCGTGCATGAATACACCAAGCATGTGCAGTGCTTCGGCATGAATGCCGAACGTTTCTTTACGGTTGCCAGCACGTTGCGTGACCGCTTTGCACACGGGCCGGTCGGCCGTGAACTCGAACACGATGCGGGTCGGGACATCAACAAGGCTGACGTGCTCGGCTGGTTTGAAAAAGCCTATGGTCCCCTGCCGCAGCGGGGCCTGCAGTTCCGCTGCAACACGGATGCGCAGGGCCGATCGGTGCTGGCGCAGCTGTGGTTCACGCTGGACCCGAAGGGACTGGGGCGTTTTCCCGCCGCATCCGGTTTCCTGCCCTCGCCGGACGTGCAGGATGACTGCCCTGCCCGCTTCCACATACCTACATGGCCGGCTACATCGTCGCCTGAATAGTTTTTCCGGCAAGCTGCGGGAGATGTCGCCTTTTTGAAAAAAGGCGACATCCAAAAACTTTTATTATGTTTTTACCATCAGGTTATCTTTTAAATCCTGTTTCAGGGGAACAGGCTGTCGGGAATGGTGGGATGCCGGTCCCAGAAGCCACAATGATGACGGGCCGCCACATCGTGGTCCACCCGGATGCCCCCGTTGGCTGGCAGGGCCAGTACCGTTACCTCGGGGTTGTGCGTGGACCAGGCGGGCCAGGGCGCGGTCGTGCCCGACCGGCCGAATGTGGCCCACATATCCATAATCCGTGCGGACAGGACCTGCTGCGCGGGGGATAGTGGCCCCGCAACGGATTTGTAACCAAACAGGTAAGGCAGTTCCGCCGTATGGGATGCGCCCCGGTCAAACCCCGGCACTTCGGGCAGTTTCATGGCAAGCGAACGGAAGCGCGGCGCGGTCTGGTCCGCGAATTCGTAAACGGCGACATGGGCCTTGCCATCCAGCATGGCGGCCGCGCGCAGCGCAGGGCAGATGAACATCTGGTCGGTGCGCAGGGCGGCAAGGGCATAGGCCGGGTCCTGCCCCGCAACCAGGGGGTATTCCTTCAGCAGCTCCGCCGCAAGGCCAGCATAATCCTGTTTCAGCAACGCATGGTAACGCGCGGGGGAAAGCGGATAGTAACCCGCCAGGAATGATCGCAGTTCATCGTGGTTGAAGCCGATAAGAACGGGGATGCTTCCCGTCGCCCCCGCGCGGATTTCCTCATCTACCGGGCGGGGCTGCAGTGCCGCGCCAGACGGCGTGATGGGAAAGAGCGGGCGGGAAACGGTGCTGCCATCCTTCAGGGTGACGGTGGGCTGCTGCCATACTTTGTCCCATGCCGAAAGCAGGGTTTGCGTTGGCAGGCGCTTCAGGCACGCCAGCGGGTCAGGCCCCGTACAGCCTGCCGCCTGTGCCGTTGCCGTCCCGATGCCTTCCATCACCGCGCGGGACGGGCGGCCGGGACAGAACCCGCTTTGCATGATGGCCTGCGTGACCAGCCCGTGGGCCGCCGGGGCAACAATTACGTCGCATATGTCTGCCGCCCCGGCGGATTCCCCCGCCACGGTCATGCCTGTCGCATCCCCCCCGAATGCCGCGATATTGGTGCGGGTCCACTTCAGTGCCGATATGATATCGCTCAGCGCCAGATCGCCCTGTGGCCGTGCCTGCGTGCCGCCAAGGGCAAGAAAACCGAAAACCCCCAGCCGGTAGGTGGGAATGACCACGATGGAACGGGTGCGGGTGGCAAATGCCGTCCCGTCATAGATGGTGGGCGTGCCGGTCTGGTTGCCGCCCCCGTGAATGAAGATGGTGACCGGCAGGCGGGCATGCGCGTCCACGCCCGCCGGGCGGTAGATGTTCAGGTAGAGGCAGTCCTCGTTCACCGTCTCGTCCGCATCGGCACTGAGCGGGGCCGAACAGCCCTGATGCGCAGCTGTCGCGTGGACGGGGGCAGGAAAGGATGCCAGCGGTGCTGAAACCTGCCACCTGCCCTGTCCCACCGGCGGCGGCGCGAATGGCACGCCAAGGAACAGGTCGGCATTGTCCCGTGTTATGCCCGAGACCATGCCCGCTGGCGCCCTGACCACAGGCGTCGCCGCATCCCCCGCCCATGCGGGCGGCATGCCCATGGTGGCGACAAGCGCCGCCGTGAAAAGACCGCGTATCACCGTCCGTCCATGCATGTCATCACCTGATTGCAATTGTTCCTGTTTCCGTATCATCACGCCCGCCCCTGCATCCGGTCAGTCGCGTCCGGGCATGGCGTAGGTTCTGCCGGCTTCCAGCGGCGTTACGTACGGCCCGGTCCAGTCATGCATGAAAATGGCGTTCAGGTCGCGTGCGGGCGACGCGCCATGCACGAAAACGGCCGCGTTGACCGATGTGGTGAAATAGCTGGGCTCCCAGTTGCCTGTGCCGATATAGACCGCATCATCATCTGCAACCGCGTATTTGCAGTGTTCAACCCGGGCATAGGGTATCTTTATACCCGGCACGTCGGGAACCGTGCTGAATTTGACCGATACATGCGGCAGGACCGCCAGTGACTTGAGATAGGACTGCATCGGTTCGGACAGCGCCCAGTTCGACACGATGATCTGCGTCTCCACCCCCCGCGCGGCCGCGTCCCGCAGGGCCGTATCCAGCACGGGCCAGTAGCCATGCGCGCCGTAATGGTTGAACGCGCTCATGGTCAGGACCTGCAGGCGCAGGGTCTTGCGGGCGCCATGGATCATGTCCACCAGCGCCCGGTCCTCGGTCGTGAGCACGGCCGGCATCATGGCCGCCGGGCTGAAGGCGGGGAAGGCGATCAGCGGCTGTGACCCGTCGGACAGGATGACCGGGCTGGCCTGCGTTACGGGTGCAAAATCCGGTGTTGCCGCAAACCGGGCATAGGCATCGGCAAGTGGCGTACCCTGTGCGAGCATCCACAGCATGCCGAAATCCGATTCAAAATCCCGCGCGATGGGCGTATTGTCGATCCGTGCGCCAATTTCATGAATGTGTTCCAGCGCGCGCCAGTCCCAGTTCTGGCTGCCCACGAATACGCTGCTGCCGTCCACAACCATGTATTTCGCGTGCAGGATGCCGCCGGTCAGCGCATGGCCGGGCAGGATGGCGGTCGTGACATTGGGCACCGCCTTCAGTTTTTCCAGAACACTTCCCGTTTCCTTCAGGAAGGACTGCTCCACGACAATACGCACCTGCACACCCGCCCGGGCGCGTTGTATCAGGGCGTCAAGGATGTCGGACATGCCATGGCCGGGTTTGTCCGTAATATAGAAAACCGCAGCATCAATGGTATGCTGGGCATGGCGGATCATGTCCAGCCAGACATCCCTGGTGCGGGCGATACCCGGCTGGCCGTACCGGGCGCCTTCCGGCACGCTCTCCACAATCTGGAAATCCCTGTGTCCGGTCTCCTGCGCCCCGGCCGGGCTGGCCTGGCCGTACAGGCAGGCCGCCACCACGGCGCAGGCAGGAGCCCACCGCAGGTGCCTGCGCCGTGGTGGGGTACGTCCGCGTGAAAGATGGCTGTGCTGGAAAAGGATCACGGCGTATTGCCCTTTTTTGAAATAAACATGAAATCCCGCCCCAGCCCGCAGGCCCGCGCGCAATGCCGGTTCGTGTTACCGTGCGGGTTTTAAGCTGACATCCGCCAGATCGCGGTTCAGCACGAATGCCAGCCGCACCCCGGCTTTTTCCAGTTGCCGGGTTGCAATCGCGCGTGCCGTGGCATCATACCCGGCGGGCAGCGACAGGGGCGCGCCATCGGTGGAGCATCCCGCAGGCGGGTGGAAATCATACACGTATGTTTTTGCCAGGCCGAAGCTGTCCATCGCCCATTGCGCGACCGTGCCAGCCTGCCACGCATCCTTCTGCGTGACGGAGATCTGGTCAAACAGCCGGTCGGCCAGATGCCGGGCATCGGGGTCGATTTCCGTTACCACCACCGTGTCCCAGTAGCTGTGCAGGTTGGTGGTGCGCGCACCACCCAGGCTGATGCGCACGCAGTTGCCGCCGCGGTCCTCATGGTCGGCCGCGTGCAGGGGCTGGTGCATGTCGCCTACGAAATGGATGACATATTTCAGCGCCACGGCACGATCCGCCACCGTTGTGGCGGGGTCGGACAGGACGTGTTCGAAATGTTCAAGCTGGCTGGTGACACAGGCCTGCCCGCCGCCCTGTGCCGGTGCCTGGCAGGCAGACGCCATGTCGGGGTGGTCGATTTCCATGTTGATGAAGTGCCATGCCCCGGTTTCCGGGTGGCCGGTGGTGCGCCAGTGGTCGGCCCATGTCGAACGCGCGATGAAGTCGGGCGCGGTCAGCGCGTCATGATCCGTGGCAAGGATGGCATCGACCTTTGTCCGGGTGTCGGGTGTCATGTAATGCCACGCCAGGGCGGCAACGGCCTCGTGCCCTTCCACCCCCCATGCATGCGCCCTGCCCGGCAGCGCGGACAGGCCCAGAAGGGCCGCACCGATCAGGCACGCGCCCGCCCTGCGCCTGCCCGCCCGCCCTGCGGAGGATGTGCTGTTCATCATGGTATTCTCTCCTCTGCGGGACGCGGCCCGGTCCCCTGACGCGTTTTTATGAGGGGATGTTGTCGCGGTATTTCTTCCAGTTCATCAGGATTTCCTCAATGACCGGCTCCCCTGCCCGTTCGTTGTTGTCGAACGCCAGCGACTGGCCCGGTCCCTCGTCCCCCATGGACCGGGTCACCGGCACGCCCGGTGGCGGGACCGAGAAATTGCTGCCCGAACGCAGCACCATGATCCGGTCGGGATCAACAAAGCCAAGAGTTGCCAGCGTGCGCATTTCGCGCTGGTAGGTCTGGCTTTCCTCATTCGTCATGACAAACTGGCCCTGCCCGTGCGTCCACAGCCGGACCCAGTCCTGTGCCCAGCGGTTGCGGGGGGCGCCGTGCCAGTAGCGCTCCGCGCCCAGCGTCTCGCCCAGCAGCACGAAGGGGGGCTTGCGGGCCTGGTCAAAGCCCGTCCATGCCCTGCGTCGCAGGGCAATGGCCGGATCATCGGCCAGGTTGACCTTCTGGCTGAGCGCGAACGCCCAGCGCGCCAGCCCCTGATTGAGGGGATAGGCCCGGGTCAGTTCCGCCACGTCGGTCACGGACCCGTAATGGTTGGGTGCCTCGGGCAGCATGTTGGGGCGTGAGGCCCCAATGGCGTACAGGCCGTAGGGCCAGTCCCTGGGGATGGTGCGGTCATCGATTTCGCGCAGGGCATCGCCATCAACGACCCAGCGCGCCCACGCCACGCTGCCGACCGATGCCACGTTCGGGTCCACACCGGAAATACCCGTGAACAGCCAGTAGGTGTGATGGAAATCGAAGCGCGGGTCGAGCACGAAGGCCGCAAGGTCGGTCACCCCATGGCGCAGCACCATGCCGTACAGTCCCGCCTTGTTGCGCCGGACAACGTCGGGCGCGCCACGGACGGGTACTTTTTCATCCAGGTGTTCGCGCTCCACCCAGTTCTGGTATTCACCGGGTTCGTCGCCGCTATCCGCCCCGTTTTCCCAGTTGGCCACGACAACGAAGCGGACCTCCTGCGCCTGCGGGGCCGCCTGCGCGGCCACGGGCAGGCAGGCGGCACCCGCCAGCATGAAAGATGTAAACATACCGGCAGGGAACCTGCTTCGCCTCTGGTCAGCCATCAGATACTTCCGTTTCCATTTCAGTCCCCGCCTGCCGTGGGCCACGGCAGCACTGGTACGGCCTTGCCGTGCCGCCGGCGGGACCGGATCATCACATCTGGTGCAGGAACCCCGCAAACGTTACCGATGCGATCCTATTGCGCCAAATAGAAAGAAGGCCACACGCTGTTGCATTTTAGTTCACACCCTCCACCGCGTGGCCCCGCTTTCCCGCAGGGTTACCTGTGGTGGCCGGGCAGTGATGCCGCCACGCGCCGGTCGGCCTGTGCTTCCACCGTGTTTATGTCCTGTGTCAGCACCCGGCCATGGTCCACCACCAGCCTGCCGCCAACATAGACCTGCTCCAGATCCCGCTCCGACGCGGCAAGGACAAGGGTGGCGTACGGGTCGAACACATGGGCAAGATGTGTGGGATCGATGATCAGGAAGTCAGCGAACTTGCCTGCCTCCAGGCTGCCCAGCCGGTCCGATACCTGCAGCACGGCGGCACTGCCCACCGTATGCAGGCGCAGTACGTCATAGGGGCTCATGATGCTGGCACTCTGGTATCTGTCACGTATGGCGTACAGCCCGGTGCGCATGTTCTCGAACGGGTCGGCCAGGTCGGCGCTGGCTTCCCCGTCCTCACCCATGCCAACGCGGATGCCGTTCTTCAGGTAGGTTGGAATATCCGCCGTGCCCGAAGCCAGCCGCCCGTTGGAAAGCGGGTTCCATGACATGGCGGCCCCGGCCCGGCCCGTCTGTGCCAGGATTTCGGGTGTGGTGTGGATGAAGTGGCCAAAGATCAGGCCCGGCCCCATCATCCCGCTCTGGGCAAAATAGGGAAAGACTGCCTGTTCGGCGGCAATGGTATCGGGCGGTTCAAGGTAATGGGTCTGGTTGCCCACCCCGAATTCCTTCATCAGCGCCGCCTCCATCATCGCTTCGGACAGGGCATGGGGCTGCGTGTCCTGGAAGGCGACGGTGCCGTTGAGCATGATGGACAGGAACGTGGTGCTGGCAGGCTGGGCCTTTGTCCAGTCAATGAAGCCGCGCAGGTGCTGGCGCGCGCCATCAAGCGAATGGTCGGCCGCATCCGCCGTGGGGTTGATGCCGTGTACGAAGCGCAGGCCGGAATCCATTTCCGCGCGGAATTCCTGATGGTCCACGTTGTCACGTTCGGTCTTGGGCTGGCCCCAGTGGTTGCCGTAATTGAAGTTGTAGGCCGCCGTCACGCCGTGCTGCAGGTGGTCAAGCGCGCCATCAAGCGTGAACCAGTAGAAATCTTCCGCCTGTGCGCGGCTGGCGGTCTTGTCATACAGTGCGTCGATCCATCCCGGCAGCGTCTTGTCCTGCGCCAGCCCACGATAGGCGGCCTGCCACAGGTGGCTGTGGGCGGAAATGAAACCGGGCATGATCCAGTGCCCATGCGCATCAAGCGTGGTGGTGGCATGGATGCGGGCACCGGGCGCGCCCGGTGCGATGGATGTGATCCGGCCATCGGCATCAACGGTCATGTAGCCGGTAAAGGGCTTTTTATATTTATCGCCCATGGAAAATATATAGGCGTTTGTCACCAGCAGCGAGGGCTGGCTGCCAGCGGCGCCCGCCGGGGCCAGTGGCAGCATGCACAGCATGGTGGCCGCCAGCAGTGTCCTTCTTGCAATCGGTTTCATGTATGTTGGATCCATTTCCGGTAATATGAAATCGGTCGGGCACGGAACGCGGCCCCGCTAGGGGGCCGGCTGTTCCAGTTCGGTATAGGCGGGCACGCGCGCATCGAGTACCCGGCCGTGGCGGATGACGGTGCGCGGCGCCGCCGGGCGGGTGACAAGCTGGTTCATGTCGCGCGCTTCGAAAATGACCAGGTCAGCAGGGTTGCCGGCCCGCAGCGTCGTGTCCAGCCCCATCCAGCGTGCGGGGGTGACCGAAACCGACTGCCACCACCCGCCAAACGGATGGTCAAGATGCGCGATGCGCACGGCCTGTGAAAAGACTTCCGCCATGTCCAGGTCGCCATAGGCATAGAACGGGTCGCGCGTGTTGTCGCTGGCGAACATGACCGGCACCCCCGCCGCATGCAGTTCGTGCACCATGCTCACGCCCCGCCACAGCGGGGTGCGGCCCGGCTGCCGGTCCTGCAGGTACAGGTTGCACATGGGCAGGCTGACAATGCCCATGCCCGCATCCGCAACACTTTGCACGATTTCCTTCTGCCGTGGCGCATCCTGCACCGACAGGCTGCAGCAGTGCCCGCACAGGACCGGCAGGCTGAAGCGGCGGCGCATGACCATTTCGGCCACGGCCTGCAGGGCGGTGCCGCCACGCACGTTGTTTTCATCGACATGCAGGTCCAGCCCGCAGCCGAATTTTTCCGCAAGGGCAAACAGGCGCTCCAGGTGTTCGGGTGTTGCGTTGTCGTGCATGAGCACCGCGCCAAGGCACGCGCCCGGTGTGGCCGCAACCTCACGCGCGATGCGCTCCCCCTCCTCCCCCGCATAGGATTGCGGCATGGCAAGCGATACGGCCTGCAGCGCGATCCGCCCGGCCCATTGTGCCTGCATTTCACGGATCAGGGGCCACACGGTGTGCCCATGCGCGCCCATGGTGTCCAGATGGGTGCGTACCGCCTGGGTTCCGTGGGCATGGGCGCAGCGCAGCGCGAAGGTCATGCGGCGGCGCACGTCTTCCACGCTCCAGTAGGCTTCGCGGTCCTGATTGACGGCCTGAAGTGCGCCCATGAACGTCCCATCGGGGTTGGGCGTGCGGTCCCATATGAACCCCTTGTCCAGATGGGTATGGATATCCGCCATGGCGGGCCAGACCATCGCGCCGCCAAGATGTGCCACCGGCAGCCCCGCACCGGGGGGCTGTTCGGAGATGGCGGCAATGCGCCCGCCCGCGATCACCAGGTTGCGGCGTAACAGGCCACCATCGGCGGCAGGCAGCGTGGCATCGGCCAGCATGTATGCATCATGGTTTAAAAAAAGTGCAAGATCCATCATCATTCCCGTGGGGCACCGCTCCGCCCTGCTGTATCCGTAATGCCATCGCATCATTAATCCCGTTTTCCGCCCCGATGGCAACGGAACAGCATGATGCCTGTTCGGCAACACGACGTATTCAAAATACCGCTTTATCAATACGAATTTATGATGTTACGCTACCGTTATCGTTGTGAAACCGGCTGCGGACATAATGGGGAAAGACATGCACAGACACGGCATAGGCAGGCGGAGCGTGCTGGCGGCCGGTGCCGCCGCCGCATTCCTGCGCGCGCGTCCCGCCCCGGCGGCGGACCAGCCTGCGCTGCGGCTGCTGACAAACTGGTACGCACAGGCCGAGCATGGCGGTTTCTATCAGGCCCGTGCGGCGGGACTGTATGCACGGGCGGGGGTTCCTGTATCCATAAAAATGGGTGGCCCGCAGGTCAACAACATGCAGCTGCTGCTTGGCGGGCAGGCCGACATCATGATCGGCAGCATGGAACTGGCGCTGCTGGCCGCCGCGAAGAACCTGCCGGTCGTGGCCATCGGCACGTCGTTCCAGAAATCCGTGACCGGATTCATGGTGCACAAGGACATCACGGCCATCGAACAGCTGAAGGGGCATCCCATCCTGATCAATACCGAAGGGCGGTCCACCTTCTGGCCCTGGCTGTGCGCGCGTTACGGTTTTTCGGACGGGCAGGCCGGTGTCTACACCTACAACATCCAGCCCTTTGTCATGAACCCGCGCCTGGCCATCCAGACATTCGTGACATCCGAACCCTTTGCCGCGACACAGAAGGACATTCCCTTCAATTACCTGCTCCTGTCCGATCTGGGCTACCACACCTATGGCAACGTGCTTCTGGCCACAAAAGACATCGTTGCCCGGCGCGGGGATGACGTGACGGCCTTCCTTCGCGCCAGTGCGCAGGGGTGGAAGGATTACCTGTACGCCGACCCGGCGGCGGGGGACAGGGAAATCGTTCTCGATAATCCCGCCATGTCGGCGGCCCAGCTGGACTATTCCCGCGCCGCGCTGCGCCGGATCGGGGCACTGGGGGAAAAGGGCGGCGTGATCGGTACCATGAATGACGCACGCTGGGCGGAACTGCATGACTTCGTGGTCCGTGACAACCATGCGCTCGACACCCCGACGTGGCGCGCGGCCTATACGACCGAATTCGTATCAAAGCTGG
Source organism: Komagataeibacter rhaeticus (assembly GCF_011611525.1). Lineage (NCBI taxonomy): Bacteria > Pseudomonadati > Pseudomonadota > Alphaproteobacteria > Acetobacterales > Acetobacteraceae > Komagataeibacter > Komagataeibacter rhaeticus. The sequence continues at coordinate 1,753,277 of NZ_CP050139.1, read as the reverse complement.
ATATGACCGTATGATGGACCCCGTGGTCGGCCTGTGGGGGGTCGAGAAGGTTTTTGGCAATGGTGTCCGTGCCCTTGCCCCGGTGAACCTTGCGGTCCAGCCGGGGGAGTTCATAAGCCTGATCGGGCCTTCGGGCTGTGGCAAGAGCACACTGCTCAAGGTCATCGCCTCCATCCATGCCCCCTCGGCGGGGCAGGTGCGCTGGTGGGGGCGGGATTTCGCGCATGTGGGTTCGGCCGGGCACAGGATGGCCTTCGTGTTCCAGGACCCCACCCTCATGCCTTGGGCGTGCATGGAAGATAACGTGCGCCTGCCGCTGGACCTGGAACGCATGCCCGCCACTACCGCCGGCCCGCTGGTCCGTGATGCGCTGGAACAGGTCGGGCTGGGGCATGTGCTCAGGCACTATCCCGCACAGCTGTCGGGGGGCATGAAGATGCGCGCCTCCATTGCCCGCGCGCTGGTGACACAGCCCGACCTGCTGCTGATGGACGAGCCTTTTGGCGCGCTGGACGAGTTCTCCCGCAACCGGCTGGACGAGGAAATGGCCCGCCTGTGCTATGAGAAGGGACTGACCACGCTGTTTGTCACGCATTCGCTGTACGAGGCGGTTTTCCTGTCCTCACGCGTGATCGTCATGGCGGCCAATCCGGGGCGGATCTTTGGTGAATACCACATCGACCCGGCCATCCGCCGCGATGAGACATTCCGCCTGAGCGATGATTTTGCCCATATGTGCCGCGACCTGACCCAGATGCTGACCGAGGCGACACATGCAACCTTTTCCGGCGGAGCGTAGCGCCATGAACGCACGCCATATGGCCAGGCTGACCCTGATTGCCCCGACGCTGGTGGGGCTGTGCACGCTGGGGGTGTGGGAGGCGGCGTGCCGCCTGCTCTCCATCCCCTCCTACCTGTTCCCGGCTCCGTCCGATATCGCCGCCTCCCTTCATGCCAACTGGCCCATGCTGCTGCATGCGCTGGGCAGCACGCTGCAGGTCACGCTGGTCTCGCTGCTGGTCTCGGTCGTGCTGGGCACGGCCATCGCGGTGGTGCTGGTGCAGCACAAACTGCTGCAGGTCAGTTTCATGCCCTATGTCATCATCCTGCAGGTCACGCCCATCGCCGCCGTGGCGCCGCTGATCATCGTGCTGGTCAAGACAACGGGCGTGGCGCTGGTCCTGTGCGCCACGCTGATTGCCATCTTTCCCGTCATTTCCAACACGCTTATCGGTCTTGGCGCGGTGGACCCGGGGCTGGAAGCCTACTTCCGCATGCACAAGGCCACGCGCATGCAGACGCTGCTGCGCCTGCGCATTCCCAGTGCGCTGCCCATGTTCATGGCCGGGGTGCGCATTGCCAGCGGGCTGGCGCTTGTGGGCGCGGTGGTTGCGGAATTCGTGGCCGGCACGGGCGGGAACAGCGCCGGGCTTGCCTATGAAATCCTGCAATCGGGGTTCCAGATGGACATCCCGCGCATGTTTGCCGCCCTTTTCCTTATCACTGTCACGGGGCTGGTGCTGCATGGTGGCATGACCACCATCGAGCGCCTGCTGCTTGGGCGCTGGATGCGCCCGGCCACATGAACCGTGCCCCTTTTTTCGGAAGCTGACCTGACATGACCAATACCCTTCCCCGTCGCTACTGGCAGGACATGATCTCGCGCGAGTTCCGTGAACTGCCGGACAATACGGTGGCAGTACTGCCCGTGGGCGCCATTGAACAGCACGGGCCGCACCTGCCCGTATGCGTGGACAGCTGCATCAATGCCGGGCTGCTGGAACGCGCGCTGGAACGTGCGCCCGCCGACCTGCCGATTACCGCCCTGCCCATCCAGTCCGTGGGCAAGAGTGACGAGCACATCGCCTATCCCGGCACGCTCACGCTTTCGGCCAACACGCTGCTCAATGTGCTGCTGGACCTTGGGGCCAGTGTGGCGCGCGCGGGCGTGCGCAGGCTGGTGCTGCTCAATTCCCACGGGGGGCAGCCGCAGATCCTTGATATCGTGGCGCGTGAACTGCGCCGGACCCACAACCTGTTTGTGGTATGCGTGGCATGGGGGCGTTTTGGCTGCCCCGAGGGTCTGTTCAGCACGACGGAGCTGAAATACGGCATTCATGGGGGCGATGTCGAAACATCGCTGATGTGCTACCTGCGCCCCGATCTGGTGCAGATGGACCGGGCAGAGAACTTCGTGTCCTGGCCCGAGGAAATGGCCCGTGAATACAAATGGCTGCAGGCCGAGGGGCGCGTAGGCTTCGGCTGGCATGCCCATGACCTGCATCCCGCCGGGGCGTGCGGGGACGCATCGGGTGCCACGGCGGAAAAAGGCCGGCTGGTGGCGGACCAGTACATCGCGGGCTTTCTGGAACTGATGGCGGAAGTCGCCCGCTACCCGCTGGAGCGCATCCGCCCCGCCACCCCCGATCTGGGCCGCTAGGCCGGCCAGGCAAAGGAGAGACGCATATGTCCGTGGAAGCCTTCCTTCGGGACCTGCCGCAGGTCACGGCCCAGACCGAGCCTGCCATCGTCAAGCGCAAGAGCCGGGATTTCTACTGGTACAGCCCGGCGCTGAAGGCGCGGCTGCACGGGCTTGCGGCACAGGCGGTTGTCATGCCCCGCACGACGGCGGATGTGCTGGCCATTGCACATGCGGCGCGCCGCCATGGGGTGGCGCTGACCGTGCGCGGTGGCGGCACGGGCAATTATGGTCAGGCCGTGCCGCTGGAACAGGGCGTGATCGTGGACATGACCGACATGAACCACCTGCTGAAGGTGGAAAATGGCGTGGCCCGCGTGCAGGCAGGCGCCAACATGCTGGCGCTGGACCGGGAACTGCGCCAGCAGGGGCTGGAAATCCGCATGTTCCCCTCCACCAAGCGCACGGCTTCCGTCGGCGGTTTCTACTGTGGTGGCTCGGGGGGGATTGGTTCGATCCGCTGGGGCGGGCTGAACAATCCGGGCAACCTGCTGGGCGGGCAGCTTGTCACACTGGCCGAACAGCCTGTGGTGGAGGAACTGCGCGGGCAGGATGCCTTCTGCCTGCTGCATGCCTATGGCACCACGGGCATCGTGACGGAGCTGGACATTCCGGTTGAACCCGCAATCGACTGGCAGGACATGGTGCTGGGCTTTGCGGACTTTGCCGCCGCCGCCGCCTTCGGGCGCCTGCTGGCGCTGCAGCCGGGCATTGACCGCAAGCTGGTCAGCGTGGTCGAGGCGGGGCTGGTGCCATATTTCCCGCATATGCCCGATGTCGTGCCGCCGGGGCATGCCATCGTCATTGCCATGGTCGCCCCCGCCGCCGTGACGGTGGTGGAGGAACTGGCCCGCCTGCACAACGGCAGCCCGTGCTACCGCGCCGCCACGCATGAGGCGGAGGACAACCCCACGCAGATGCCGCTTTATGAACTGACGTGGAACCACACGACCCTGCAGGTGCTCAAAAAGGACAAATCCTTCACGTATCTGCAATGCCTCCATCCCGTGCATGAAACGCTTGCCAGTGTCGCCACCATGGCCGGCCTGCTGGGGGACGAGGTGATGTTCCATCTGGAGTTCATGAACATTGGCGGCCAGATCACCTGTTCCGGCCTGCCGGTGATCCGGTTCACCACGCAGGAACGGCTGGATGAGATCATCGCCCTGTTCCGCGCCCATGGGGTCAATGTCGCCAATCCCCATGTCTATACGCTGGAGGAGGGCAGTCCCCACCAGAAGATCCCGCCTGCCCTGCTGGAAGCCAAGAAGCGCAATGACCCGCTGGGCCTGCTCAATCCCGGCAAGATGCGCAGCTTCGTACCGACCCGCCATGGTGTGCAGGCATGACGGATACGGCCCTTCATGCAGTGGCCCCGCCGCGCACCGGGCGCATGCGCACGCGCGACGGGACGATACTGGTGGCCGATATATGGCAGCCCGAAGGGGATGGCCCCTTCCCCGTGCTGCTGATGCGCCAGGCCTATGGGCGGCATATCGGCACATCGCTGTGCTACGCGCCGCCGGAATGGTATGCGGCGCGCGGGTATATTGTCGTGATGCAGGACGCGCGCGGGCGCGGTGAATCCGGTGGTGCGTTCGACCTGTTCCGCCATGAGGCGCAGGACGGGGTGGATACGGTCAACTGGGCGGCCGGACTGCCGGGCAGTTCCGGGCTGGTGGGGATGTTCGGTTTCTCGTTTCAGGGGACCAACCAGCTTCTGGCCGCAACGCAGCACTGCCCTGCCCTGCGCGCCCTTGCGCCCGCCATGATCGGCTGGGATCTTCGCCATGACTGGGCCTATGAAAACGGGGCCTTCCCGCTTCGCGCCAATCTGGGATGGGCGATACAGCTTGCTGCCGAGACCGCGCGGCTTGCAGGGGATCATGCGGCACAGGCAACCCTGTTCGCGGCGTCACGCGCCCTGTCCTTTTCCGGCCCCGCGCCGGTCAGGCCACCCGTCCTCGACCTGCTGCGCCGTTACAGCCATTACACCACATGGCTGGATACCCCGGCGGAGGACCCGTACTGGGCCACGATCTCGCCCGCCGCGCATCTGGATGCGATCATTGCCAACAAGCCGGCCGTTTTCCTGATTGGTGGCTGGTACGACAGTCACCTGCCGGGCACGCTGGCGGCGTGGCGCGCGCTGTCGGGCCATGTTCCGGCCCGGCTGCTGGTGGGGCCATGGGGGCACTTCCCATGGGACCGCCGCACGGGGGACGTGGATTTTGGCAATGACGCGATAACCGACATAGACCAGCAGCAGGTCCGCTGGTTTGACCACTGGCTGAAAAACCGCCCCCCTGCCGTGCCCGATGCCCCCGTGCGCCTGTTCGATATGGGGGCGCATGCATGGCGTGACAGTGCGGACCTGCCTGGCCCCCGGGCCACGTTCCATCTGTCCGGCACGGGGCGCGCCGCCATCGATACGCGCGACGGGGCGTTGCTGCCCGCGGGCCAGGTGCCCCCTGCCGCCGTCGCCCAGTCCCTTACGCTTGACCCGTGGCGGCCCGCCCCGCCGCAGGGTGGCAGCTTTGGCATGCCGGTCGGCCCCGTTGACCGCAGCCGGACGGATGCCCGCTCCGATATCGCCACGTTCACCACGCCGCCGCTGGCCGCGTCACACCTGCTGGCCGGTGAGGTCCGGTGCCGGTTTGTGGTGCGCAGCCCGCATCCATCCTTTGACCTGCATGCGGTACTGTCACGCGTTGCCACGACGGGGCAGGTCCATACCCTGGCGGAAGGCTATGCTGCTGCCCGGCCGGGGGAGACCACCGTGCCCATGCGCGCGACCTGCGCGCGCCTGCAACCGGGGGAGGCCCTGCGGCTGAGTGTCGCGCTCTCCTGTTTCCCGGCCTTTCCGCTCAATCCCGGCACCGGTGTCAGCCCCTGTGATGCCACGCTGGCGGACATGGGCGTGACCACCGTGCATATCCTGACCGGGGAGGACGGTACGAGCCTGCACCTCCCCCTTTCGCCTGCTGGAGAATGACATGAACGCCTTCTACAAGAGATCGGTCGACCAGATCGAGGCCCGTCGCATCTCACCAAACGACAGCAATTACTTCGTGCTGCTGTTCGATGAAAAGGACGGCGAAACAAGCTGCGTCGCCGTTGTTGAAATCTTCACGGTGGGCGGCAAGACCCCGCCCAACACGCACAAGGGCGCCGATGAACTGTTCTTCGTGCTGAGCGGACAGGGGCGCGCGCTGTGCAACGGGCAGGCCACCGAACTGCGCAAGGGCGATGCCCTGCTGGTCAAGCCCGGATCGGAACATATCGTGGAAAATACCGGCGATACCAAGCTCTATACCCTGACGGTCATGGTGCCGGATGAAAAATTCGGCGCGCTGATCCGTCGCGGCACGCCCGTGACCCTTGATGATGAGGACCGCGCGGTCCTGTGCGGCTGAAAGAAGAACCATGAACCCTCTGGGCTGCAACACCCGCAACCGCTGGCAGGTATCGGACACCACCGCCAGTCTGGTCCGGCCACAGGTCGCACCGCGTCCCGTCACGGTCATGGCGCCGCCCAAACAGGTCACGTTTGACCTGGCGCGTACGGCCATCATCGTGATCGACATGCAGAATGATTTCTGTCACCCCGAAGGCTGGCTGGCTGGCATTGGCGTGGACATAACGCCCGCGCGTGCGCCGATCGCCCCTCTGGCCCGCCTGCTGCCCGCCCTGCGCGGTGCGGATGTGCCGGTTGTCTGGGTAAACTGGGGCAACCGGAAGGATCTGGCCAACATCCCGCCTTCCCTGCTGCATGTCTATGATCCGGCAGGGCAAGGCGTCGGGCTGGGTGGCACGCTGCCGGTGCGGGGTGCGCGTGTACTGGAACAGGGCAGCTGGAGCGCGGGTATTGTGGATGAACTGGTGCCCGCACCCGATGATATCCACATCGACAAATACCGGATGAGCGGCTTCTGGGACACCATGCTGGACAGCGTGCTGCGGAACCTGCGGGTGGATACGCTTCTGTTCGCGGGTGTGAACATGGACCAGTGCGTCATGGCCACGTTGCAGGATGCAAGCTGCCTTGGGTATGACTGCATCCTGCTGGAAGACTGCGCGGCCACGACATCGCCCGACTTCTGTGCGCGGGCCACGGTGTATAACGTGCGGCAGTGCTTCGGTTTCGTGACCAGCAGCGATGAATGCCTGCGTGCGATGAAGGATGCGCCGGCCGCCTGATGCGCGCTGCAGGTGGCGCCACCATCCGGCGTGGCGCGGGACCGATACGGAAACCTGCGCCAGTCCGCGGGGTTACATCGGCCCCCTGGTCATGTCACAGTCATATTGTGGGATATCTTTCCTGAGCATGAGACAGACCGCCCGTGCCATCCGGTCGCGCAGGGATTCGCTCAGATCATGCGGGAATGCTTGGGCAGTGGCCACGACGTCCCTGACCTGGCGGTAGACCGGATCGTCCCGCACGGCCTGCTGGTCCCAGAACGGCCGGGTGCCAACCAGCAGGTGGCGCGCCGGCGTGCCTTCCGGCAGGTCGTGCGAGAAGGCGATGTAGGTTTTCATCTCCCTGCCCGTCATCATGGTCGTGAAATCCGTGCTGTCGGCCCTGCAGGTACGGTGCACGGCGCATGAGGCCCTGTTCGTGACGAATGCATCACTATACAGCATTGACTGACCGTTCTCCCCCCACGGGACGGGAATCATGACCAGGGATGCGGCCTGTGCGGGATTGAAGTGGTTGATATAAAAACTCTGTTCGGAAAACCCGATATCCAGTCCACTCCTGCCTTCAGCGAATATCCGGTCAACTTCGCCATCTGCGGCGCGGCTTGATGTGCCATCCACACAATGGTTCTCCTTCCCGTCCGTACAGGTAACGGCCAGTCTTTGCAGGCTGGCCACCACCTGCGGGTCCGGTGGCAGGCGGAAGGCATCGCGGATATGGTCATAGCCGTAGCGCTGCACATATCCGTCCATGTAAAGGGATGGCAGGCGGGTCGTGCCTGAAAAATCGGCGGAGATGTGGCGTTTTTCCACCGGTTCACGCTGCACGAAAGCCAGAAGCTGCTCCAGGCCATGGATGTTGCGCATATCGGGGGAATAGGAATAGAGGAAATCAAGACACAGCCAGCTTGGCACGGCATAGGTCCCGCCATGATACTGCACGGCGTCGAGACCCGGCTGCCACGGTTCATCCCCGCTTATGCGCACCGGTGCGATACGGCCATGCGCGGCAAGGAAGGCGATGTATAACGTATCCAGTTCCACCACATCATAACCACTGCCGGACAGAAGCCGCAGCAGGCGGGTCGGACTGTAGATGTCCACATCCTCGTTCATGACGGCGTTGAGGAGCACATCCGGGTTACGCTCCTGATAAACGGCAATGACATGCTGGACCAGCGCCCGGAAGTTTCCCTGCGGCAGGCTGGGAATGAACGGGTAGAGCGCGACGTTGAGCACACGCTTCTGCCTGCCATTGAGCACGAGATACCCGTCCATTCCGCCGGGTGTGATATGCATTTCCCGGGTTTTCAGGCCATTACAGTCAACGCTGCCGATCATGCCGCCGGCAGGGGCGCTGACATGCGCCACGTCATGTGCCCTGACCGTCAGGATGCCACCTGCCCTGCTACCCTCCACCACATGGCATGTCACATCGGCGGTGCCGGTGTTGCGGACAATCAGGTCACCGCAGAAAGCGGCATGCGGCAGGGCAAGCATGCCCGCGAGCAGGCAGGCACCGGCATGCCAGGGCGGGAGCCACCCGTGCGATCGCGACAGGGACAGGCGACGCAGGCGAACGCGTGTGGAAAACATGCAGGCATTCCGGGCTATGGTGTGAACATATGCGATCATATCGGCATTGCGGGGCCATTGCGTCATGCCATGCCGGGTTGCCCTGCGGTCCAGAAGTCGGTTTCCAGTGCGACGGCGGTGGAGAACAGGCGGGTCAGTTCCGGCAGGCGGGCCATGCCGCCGCGCCGGGATGCCACGATATCAAGCCGGGCAAGACCCGTGCGCACCAGTGCCTGGTACGGTTCATCGGCATAGACGCTGAACCACGAGAAATAGGGGTTGCCTTCGCGCAGGGTTGCACGATCGGCCGCCAGCGCCAGCCCGATTTCGCCATACCCCACCAGACAGGCGGAAAGTGCTACCAGCAGGTCCAGCAGGTCACCTGCCTGCGCGCGGTCAAGAATGAAGCCCGAATAGGCACGGAGTTCCTGCGCGGGCGGGTGCGCTTCCATTTCCTTGCGGCCAAGGCCCCAGCCTTCGCAGTAAGAGAAATGCATCGCCATTTCAGTATTCAGGATACCTGCCACAATATCGGCGCACTCCCGCATTTCCTCAAAGCTGTCGCTTTTATAGACTGCAAGCGCATAGGCGCGGGCGTAGTTGAGAAGATACAGGTAATCCTGCATGAGAAACGCCCGGAAGCGCGCGGGTTCCAGCGTGCCATCGGCCATGCCGCGCACGAACGGGTGGCGGATGTAGCCCTGCCATGCTTCCGGCACGGCATCGCGCAGCCGGGCGAAGAATGTTCCCTTTGCGTAATCGGTCGTACTGTCCGGCCGTGTATCAATATTCATGTCCGTCTGCTTTCCGTATTGCGTGCGCCCCGCTGGCGGGTGGCGGGCAGTGTGGCGGTCAGTCCGCCAGGTCGGTGGTTTCGTCCTCGGGCAGCTGGCCTGCCTGCATGACGTGTACACGCATCATCTGGTAGGCCAGTTCACCGTGGCCTTCCAGAATGGCATGGACAATGGTCTGGTGCTGGGCATGGGATACGTTCATCTGTTCGACCGACCCCATCCGTTCGACACGGGTATAGGGCAGTACGCGCTGGCGCATCTGCGTGACTGAATCAGCCATGATCTCGTTATGCGCACCCTGCCGGATCGCGGTATGCAGCCGTTCGTTATGCCGGTCGAAACCGGCACGGCTGCCCTGGCGTATGATGTCGGAGAGTTCTTCGTTGATGGTGTGCAGATGGTCGCGTTCCGCGTCGCTCATGCGTTCGGCCGCAAGCCGGGCGGTCGCGGCTTCCAGTTCGGCTATGACCTCCAGCGTCTGTATGACACGCGTATCGTTCATCTTGGTCACGATCACGCCCTGACGTGGGCGGATCTCCACCGTGCCCTGTGCTGCCAGGCGGCGCAGGGCCTCGCGCACCGGTGTGCGCGAGACGCTGAACATCTGCCCCAGGCTTTCTTCTTCCAGCCACATGCCCGGTGTGAAGACGCCCGATGCAATCGCCTTCTGGATCCGTTCTTGCACGATACTGGCCAGCGTGGGCGCGCGTGTCGTGTCCTTGCGGGCAGTGCGGCGGCTACGCGCGCGGGCCATGGCCGGGTTCAGGTTTTCGGTCAGTTCATCTTCACCGGTCATAGGCGCGCTACAATTCCCTTCAGTTCGGTATAATGCTCTATAGCAGGGAAACCGGCGGCGCGCCCCCAGCCGGACTGCTTGAACCCACCCATGGGCAGGGCGGGATCAAAGAAATTATGCGTGTTGATGCACACATTGCCTGCCCTGATGCGCCGTGCCAGACGGTGGGCGCGCGACAGGCCGGTAGTCCAGATACTGGCATGCAGGCCGTAGACCGTATCATTGGCCATGCGCACCACATCATCGATCTGGCCATCGCCAAAGCGGCGGACGCACAGTACCGGCCCGAAGATCTCTTCGCGGTACAGCGCTGCCTCCGGGTCGACATCGACTGCAATGGTGGGCTGCATGAAATAGCCCGGCCCATCAACGGGCGCGCCCCCCGTTGCAAAGTAGGTACCCGCGCGTGACGCGGTGGCCAGATAGCCTGCCACCCGGTCGCGCTGTTCGGCTGAAACCAGTGGGCCGAGCCGTGTCGCTTCATCAAGGCCATGCCCGATGGCAAGGTTGCGGGCAAAGGCCGTAATGCCGTCAAGCAGGCGGTCATATATGCGTTCATGCACGAACACACGCGAGCCCGCCGTGCAGACCTGCCCCGCGCTGAAGAAAATGGCGGAGGCAATGCCTGGCACCGCCTGTTCAGGATCGGCGTCGTCCAGCACGATCATGGGCGATTTGCCACCCAGTTCCAGGAACACCCGCTTCATGTTGCCGGCCGCCGCGCGAATGATCCCGCGCCCGACCTGGGTGGAGCCGGTAAAGGAAATCGCATCGACATCGGCATGGCTGGCAAGGGCGGCCCCCGCGGTTTCCCCCTCCCCCGACACGATATTGACCACGCCGGGGGGGAAACCGGCCTGTTCGATCAGGTGACCCAGATGCAGCGTGGTCAGGGATGTCTGTTCGGCAGGCTTGACCACAACGGCGCAGCCTGCCGCCAGTGCCGGGGCCATGCGCCATATCGCAAGTTCCAGCGGGTAGTTCCATGGCACGATGACCGCCACCACGCCCACCGGTTCGCGCTCCGTATAGGCATGGAAGGTGCCGGGGGCGGAAACGGGCACGCTCTCCCCGTTTATCTTGGTGGCCCAGCCCGCCATGTATTCCAGCATGCCGGTCGAGCCGGGCAGGTCAACGAGCCGGGTTTCAAAAACCGGCCGCCCCGTGTCAAGCGCTTCCAGCCGGGCGAACACATCCGCCTGCTGGTGCAGCAGGTCCGCCAGCCGCCACAGCAGGCGGCCGCGATCCGCGCCGTTCATGCGCGACCACGGGCCGCTTTCCATCGCGCGCCGCGCGCTGATGACGGCAAGATCGATATCCGCGCTGCCCGAACGGGGAATACGTGCGATTTCACACTCCGTGGCGGGATCGATGACGGGCAGTGTCTCCCCCGACAGGCTCTCGCGCCACTGGCCATCGATGAAGTTACGATGCGGCGCGGACAGGATGGCAAAGGCATCCGGCCCCAGAAGGGCTGCAAGGTCGGGTTCCATCCGGCGGCCCATCATTGTGAAGTCCTTTTCATCTTGCGGTTTCATCCTGTCAGAACGATACGGGCCTGGCCGCCGTGGCCGGCAGTTCAAAGGGAGTGGGATCGATGAAGCGCCGCACGACGTTGCCCGTCATGCGCGAGACGGAATTGTCATAACCCGCATGGGACAGGCTGCCGCTCCAGGCGATCGATCCGGTTGAAAATACCGCGCCCCCCTCGGCCGTTTCAAAAAACACGATTTCGGCACGGACCAGGTCGGACTGGGCCGCTCCCTGCCCGGCATAATTGATAAGCAGCGCACAGGTGGATGGAAGATAGGTGTTGGTATGTCCTTCCGACCGTGCAAGGACCAGCGTGTTCAGCGGCGTGCCTTTGGCGCTGTTGGCACGGTCGAGTTCTATGCCGGCCGCGCCCCCGCCAATCAGCCCGAAATCACCGATGATGTCGCCCTTCATGCCCTCGAACACGAAGGCGACGCGCGGGTTGTCGCTATCCGGCTGGCGGCGGAAGTAGGTGCACCTGTCAAACCCCTGCCCGATAAACCCGGACCCCAGGGTTTTATGTGGTGGCCGGCCGATCCGTTCCCACAGGCCACCATATTCGCCGCCGAAGGCATGGCAGCTTTCGCCGGGGTCGGTTATCCAGCCATTGCCAACCTCACAGCGGCGCAGTTCCATCACACCGGGAATGGCCGGATGATAGACGACCCGCCAGTACAGCGCGTTCCCCCCCAGTGAAACCAGTCGTCCGCCCTGCGCGCGGTGTGCCGCCAGCGCATCGAGCATCCGGGTCGAGACATATTCCGGGTGGCTGGCCAGCATGACACAGCGATAGGGGGCAAGGGCGTGCAGGCCCTCCCGGTCCAGATCCTCGTCGGTGATGATGTCGTAGTCGAATTTTTCATGCTCGAGCCAGTCGATGATATGCGTATCGGCATTCATCTGCCACAGGCCCGAACCCGTGCCCCCAAGCCATGACTGGTATTTGGGCCGCATGTTCAGCACCGGACGCAGGCGTGAGGAAATCATGATGCCCGACCCGTCGCTGTGCCGGTCATACAGCGAGGCGCCGAATTCACGCCGTTCGGCCAGGAACACGTCCGATGTGCCGAATACAGGCACATGGTCATGTACCCGCTCCGCCAGGGCGGCATCGATGGCAAGGTGCTCATTGGCATAGGCCAGGTAGCTTGCGGTTGGCAGGATGAAGACCAGCGGCGCGTGCCCGGTGCCCGGCGCGCGGCGGATGACGAAGGGGATATGGTCCTCATCCGTGGCGCTGCGCAGGCGGGCGGCGTACAGCCCGCTCTTCAGCCCCGGGGGGACCCGCCATGCGAAATCGCTGTCCCAGCAGGCATCCACCAGGTCATCTTCATGAAAATGGATGGCGCCATACTGTTCCGGCGCATCCTGCCAGGAGCGGACGGTACCGTTCCAGTTATGTCCGGTCATGGCGCGCGCGGGCATCTGCCACGTCCGTCCATGCAGCCTGAAGGGACCGTGGTCGCAGATATCCTGCCCATCGATCCCGATGGCAAAATCCCACTGCCCGATAACCGCGCCGGCATGGTCCGACAGGCACGGCGCCTCAAGCTTGCCATTGTAGAAACCGCTGAAGACCCTATCGCCCCCGGCCGTTGCACGGGCCGCGATGATGATGCGTGCAGCGGGTGTCCATGCCGGTTTGATGCCACAGGCGACCGTGATGGCCGCGCTGTCGGCAATGCCGGCGCAGCTTTCCAGTGCGCCCTGTGTCAGGGTCAGTTCATTCCTGGCCGGATCAAGGGTGACGCGCACCCTGTACCATTCATGCCGGCGCATGGGAACGCCGGCCGCGCAGACGACACATCCCTGCGCGGCCTGCACCATGGCGTATGCGCCGTCCTCTCCCCTTATGCCAATTTCAATTCCACCACCCGATACAGGATCGCGCAGGCTGAACATGACCTGCCCCGCGCCATCGGCCCCGCTGCTTTCAGGCAGGGTCGGGCGTGCAAGCACGGACAGGCTCCAGCCCGCCGCCAGCTTTTCCAGCGGGACGGCGGCATCGACCATGATGCAGGATCCCGGATGGACCTTCTGCGTCCGGCCCTGGACACGCCATGCGGTGCCGGGTACCTCTTCCTCACGGTAGCCGGAACCGGCGGGGTTCAGGTCGCCATTGATGATCCGCACGATTGTGGCGTCATACGCTTCCGCCGTTTCGCTGCTGACGCGAAAGGCGATTTCATCGCCTTCCGTCACGCTGATCTGGTCGGCATAGCCAAGCAGGGTCTTCATCGGGCCTCTCCCCCCGTATTTCGCGGGGCCGGGCCCGGTGATGCGGGGCCATCAAATTCGGCGGGCAGGCGCGTGCCGGTTTCCGCTTCCCATCGTCTGCGGAAGATGTCCCATTCCGCTTCCACAAGGTCGTCATATTCCACGCCCGGCACCGGCACCGGCGGCATGCCGCGTATGCCCGACAGGCGGGCCAGTACCCACTTCCTGTGGGGTTCCAGGCAGATGATGCAGTATTTCCCGCCCATCGTGCCGGTGCGCAGGATGTTCAGCACCGCTTCCAGCGCCGGGCTGTGCAGGCCGATGGGACAGGCCCGGAATTCCCGCACCGGGCCGAGATCGGTCGGGTCGATCCGGGGGGCATTGGGTCTCATGTCCGTGTTTCCGTGGCAAAGCTGTCCAGCGGCGCCAGTTTTGAAATGACGCCGTAAGCCAGGCAGAACTTCTCGAATGTCTCATAGCGCGCCGTATCCAGGTGCCCCGGGTTTTCGGGTATCCACCCGCTGGTCATGGCCCAGGCTTTTTCAAGCACGGGCGTGTCCTGTTCGGTATGTCTGGCGACAAAGGCGCGCCGCATGTCATCGGGATGGGCAAGCAGTGCCGCGCGCCCTTCCGCAACGGCGGAAATGAAGCGTGGAATGCGTGGGTCCGCCCGCAGGTCCTGCCGTGTCAGCATGATCAGTTCATCATACAGGGGCACGCCATGATCTTCCGGTGCGAAGATGACGGGGGCAATACCCGATGTGTGTTCGATCTCCAGCACCTCGGCATTGCGGTAGGCCCCTATCGCCGCGTCGATCCGCCCGGTCAGCAGGGCGGTCACCATCTGGTAATTGACCTTGGTGACCGTGACATCGGAAATTGACAGGCCGGCGGAATGCAGCATGGCGGCCAGCAGGCTTTCCTCAACCCCGCTGACCGAAAGGCCGACGCGCCTGCCCTTCAGGTCGGCCAGGGTGCGGACGGACCCGTTGCCCATCGCGGCCACAACGTTGATCGGCCGGTCGATAAGCGTGCCAAAGCGCACCAGCGGCAGCCCCTGGTCCACCAGCAGGTTGATCTGCGTGCCATACCCCAGCGCCACATCCGCCTGACCGGCCGTGACCAGCCGGGCGGGGGAATCCGGGTCGGAGGGGGAGACCAGTTCCACATCCAGCCCTGCCCGCGTGAATGCCCCGCATTCCTGCGCGGCGAACAGCGCCGCGTGATTGACGTTGAGCAGCCAGTCCAGAATGACCGTAAGTTTTTCACCCCCCGCCGCGCGCGCGGGCGACAGCGGGACCCCGAGCGCGCCCATGGCAAGCGCGCTTCCGATAAAGCCGCGTCGGGATAATAAGGGTGTCGAACTGGTCCTGCCGGCACGGCTGTCCCACCGCGCCGTCAAACCCGCATCCCGCCTTGCGGCATCCGTTCCTGATTGCTGGTTCATGTGCTGCCTTTTCTGTTCGTCCGGAGCGGTCGGCAAAAAGAACATTTCCCATAAAATGTATACACAGACATTACGGGTCGGCAATAACAAAACTGGCGCGCCCGGCGTGAAAACGCGAATCCCTTGTTACAAAAAAGGGTAATGTGGAAAACGGCAGATTAATTTTTTCGAATCGATATCGAATCATGTTGCGTTACCGTTTTGACTTCGGCAATTTGTATACATGAACGATAATGACGCCCGCACTCACCGCCCCGCCCCCGGACAGGTCGACCTGCCGGGCCTGCGCATTTCCGGACTGGGCCTGCAATACGGTTCACGTGCCATTTTCACCGATCTGGACCTGACGGTTCAGGGGGGTGAATTCGTTGTCCTGCTGGGTACGAGCGGCGTAGGCAAAAGCAGCCTGCTCAAGATCGTGGCCGGCCTGACGCGGGCCAGCACCGGCACGGTCACGGCCAGTGACGGGCGCCCCCTTGCCGGGCGCATCGCCTATATGGGCCAGCAGGATCTGCTTTATCCGTGGCTGACCGTTATCGAGAACGTCATGCTTGGCGCACGCCTGCGCGGTGAACGCCCGGACCCCGATCGCGCCCGTCACCTGCTTGGGCGGGTCTCGCTGCATGAACGGGCGAAGGCCCTGCCGTCAGAACTGTCCGGCGGCATGCGCCAGCGCGTTGCCATCGCCCGCACGCTTTATGAAAGCCATCCCTTCGTGCTGATGGATGAACCGTTTTCGGCGCTGGATACCTTCACGCGCGCGCAGGTGCAGGACCTGACCGCCGAACTCCTGCAGGACCATACCGTCCTGCTCATCACCCACGATCCGCTTGAAGCCTGCCGCATCGGGCACCGGCTGGTGGTACTGAGCGGCCACCCCGCACGGCTGGGAGAACCGATACACGTGCCCGGCCCCACACCCCGCGCACCGGATGACGACGCACTGCTTCACATCCAGGGGCATCTGATGCGTATTCTCATGGAAGGACATCGCGCATGATCCTGACACTGGCAAGGCCGGTCGTCACGTTTGTGGTGCTGATCGGCGCATGGTGGGCGGCAACACGTCTGGCCAGCATTCCCTTCTACCTGCTGCCGCAGCCGCCCGCCGTGCTGCATGCGCTTTGGCAACAGCGCGTATTGCTGGCCTCGGCCACGCTCACCACATTTTCCGAAATGGCGCTGGGGCTGGTCATCGGCACGCTCCTGGGCAGCCTGTGCGCGCTGGCCATGGCCTTTTCGCCGCGCCTGCAGCGCTGGATCATGCCGCTGCTGCTGCTGAGCCAGGCCATACCCGCCTTTGCACTGGCGCCGCTTCTGGTACTGTGGTTCGGCTTTGGCATGGCCTCCAAGGTGGTCATGGCCACGATCGTCATTTTCTTTCCCGTTGCCGCCGCGTTTTCCGACGGATTGCGGCACACGGATCCCGGCTGGATGGATCTTGCCCACACGATGGGGGCCAGCCCCGGCGCCATCCTGCGCCATGTGCGGCTTCCTGCCGCCATGCCCGCCTTTGCCTCGGGGCTGCGTGTGGCCACGGCCATCGCGCCCATCGGGGCGATTGTGGGGGAGTGGGTCGGGGCTTCGGCCGGGCTTGGCTATGTCATGCTCAACGCCAATGCCCGCATCCAGACCGATGTCATGTTTGCCGCGCTGTTCGTGCTTGCGCTCATGACGGTCCTGATCTGGACGGTGGTGGACCGTGTGCTGCGCCGCATCCTGTACTGGGCGCCCGACAGTAACGGAGCCGCCCGATGAAGGCGCCGCTACCGGATGCGGCCCCGACGTGGGCCTGCGCATCGGACAGGGCGGGGGATGTTGCCTTTTCATGGCGCATCCGCCGGGGTACGGGTGGTGCGCCCCCCCTTGTCCTGGTGCATGGCATTGGTCCGGGCACGACGGGGCAGATCAATTTCGCGCCCCTGCTGGCGCGGCTGTCCGCGTCGCATGACGTGCATGTCATTGACCTGATCGGCTTTGGTGGGGCCATCCCGCCCGGTAGGACCTGTACTTTCGACGTGGACCTGTGGATCGAGCAGATCGGCAGGGTGCTGGACCATGCCGGGCCGGATGCGGTGCTGATCGGCAATTCGGTTGGTGGCGCGCTCGCGTTGCGCGTGGCGGCACGGCACCCGGCCCTGCGCGGGGTGCTGGTGATCGGCGCGCCCGCCGGGCAGCAGCACGCGACACCCGCGCTGCGGGCGTTCTGGTCCGCCCCGGCTGACCGGGCGGCGCTGGCGGCGGCCATGCGTCCGATGACGGCCGATTGCGCCATCCCGTCTCCGATGGTGGTGGAGGCCCGCTGGCAGGCTGCGGGCGACAGCGCGCGCCGCGCCGCGTTCGCCGCCATGCTGGCCGATCCCGATGCCTGCCTGCGCGCGGCCGCCCTGCCCGCGCGGGAAGCCGCCGCCATACGCGTGCCCCTGCGGATCCTGCACGGACTGCGTGACCGCGCCTGCCCGCCCGGCCCCATGGCCCGGCTGGTGCTGGACCATATGCCCCATGCCGATCTTGTCCTTCTGGGCGATTGCGGCCACGCCATCATGTCCGAACGGGCAGCGGATGTGGATGCAGCGCTTTCCCTTCTTCTAGCCACCGGATATGCCGCATGAGAACCATCCTTAAATGCGGGCGCGTCTTTATCGGTACGGACTCCACCTACCGGCATGATCAGGCGCTGGTCATCGAAGGCGAACGGATCGTCGCGCTACATCCCTTCGCATCCCTTCCCGCCCCGGCGCCCGATGATGTGGTGATCGACTACAGCCACCACCTTGTCATGCCGGGGCTGAGCGACCTGCATACCCATCTTTCCTATGGCAATGCCCGGTCGGAAGAGGAAGTCGATCTTTATCCAAACCTGGAATACCGAGCAATCCGTGCCCTGGCGGCGGCACAGCGCATGCTTGCGGCCGGTTTTACCAGCCTGCTTGATCCTGCCTGCGCGGGGCTGGTTACGCCATCGTTGCGCAACGCGCTCTATGTAGGCATGTTCCAGGGGCCGCGGATCACCGCGGCCGGAGCGGCGCTGACATCCCGCCAGGGCCTGTATGACTACTATCCGTCATGGATCGGCTGCCCGCCCTGTTCCACCGGGCGACTGGTGACATCGCTGCCCGATGCGATTGAAGCCATCCGGCAGCAGACCAAAGATGGCGTCGATATCATCAAGATCGCGATGGATGGGATACAGGGCGGCAATTCGGGCGGTCTGTACGCAACTTTCACACAAGAAGAGACCACCGCGATGGTCAGGGAGGCCCACCGCCTTGGCCGCCGGGTCGCCATCCATGCCCGTGGGCGGGAGGGCGTGCTCTATTCCGCCCGCGCGGGTGTGGATATCCTCTATCATGCCTCCCGCATTGATGATGAGGGCGTGCGTGCCGCGGCGGGGGAAGGCTGCGCGATCTGCCCTTCCCTGCTCATGCTGGTCAACAACATCCAGTATGCCCGGCCCGATGATCCGTCCTATGACTGGTGGCCCAACGTGCAGCGCCAGGAACTGGCGGAAGCAACCGACAACCTGCGCCGTGCCTATGATGCGGGCGTGCCGATCCTGAGCGGATCGGAAAGCGGGTTTTCCATGACGCCATACGGCGAATGGGCAACCCGCGAACTCTCGATCCTGGTCAGATTCCTTGGCATGCCCACCGATGAGGTACTGCGCACCGCGACGCACCGCAACCGCAGCCTGCTGCGGGGTGGCAGGGAATTCGACAGTATCGCCCCGGGCAAGCTGGCCGACCTGCTTGTCGTTGACGCCGATCCGCTGGCCGACATCACGCAGCTTGAAGAGCGTAAGCGCATCATGGACATCTGGCTTGGTGGCAGGCGTGTCGTGCTGCCTGACATGCCAGTGGAGATACCACGCCACCCCTGTGAGAACGCACAGGGCTACTGGACACGTCTGTACACGCGTGAATCCACCGGCCATACCCCGATGCAGCTGCCGTAATGCTTTCCCGCCAATCCGGACTGACCCATACGGAGTATCCTTCATGACCGCACCTGCCGGGGCTGATGCCCTGTCACGCTATACTTTCCCCGCGGCCGACTGCAGTCGCATACCATACGGCATGTACCGCGACCCTGATGTATTCGAACTGGAACAGGAACGTATCTTTCGCGGCCCGATATGGAACTACCTGGCGCTGGAAGCGGAAATTCCCGATCCGGGTGACTACCGCCTGATCGCGGTGGGCGATACGCCGGTTATCGTCAATCGTGCGCGCGATGGCAGCCTGCACGCGCTGGTCAACCGTTGCAGCCACCGTGGCGCGGAAGTGCAGCGCAACCTGCACGGCAACACCAAGGTGCATACCTGCTGCTACCACCAGTGGTCCTTTGACCTGACCGGCAAGCTGATCGGCGTGCCCTTCCAGAAGGGGATCAAGGGTGTCGGCGGCCTGCCGGCCGATTTCGACAAGGTCTGCCACAATCTGCAGCGCCTGCGGGTCGAGACGATGAATGGCGCCATTTTCGGCACGTTCTGCGACGAGACCCCGCCGCTGGAGGATTATCTGGGGCCGGTCTTCAGCCATCAGGTCAGGCGGCTGTTCCACAAGCCCGTCAGGGTTCTGGGCTATCAGCGCCAGAGAATTTTCGGCAACTGGAAGCTCTATACGGACAATCTGCGTGACCCCAACCATGGCGGCCTGCTGCACATGTTCCAGATCACCTTCGGCATCGCGCGCCTGAGCGGTACCGGCGGCGCGCGGGTGGATGCGGACGGGAAGCACAACCTGTCCTGGGCCTCGCAGGGCGGGCGCACGACACACGAAGACAGTGCCGAGGGGGGATATGCCGGGACGGACCGGGGCGACATGAACATCAAGCTGAAGGACCCCTCCCTCCTGCGCTATCACAAGGAATTCCCCGATGACCTGACACTTGCGGTCACGTCGCTGTTCGCCAATGCCGCGCTGCAGCAGATCGGCAATACCCTGGCCGTGCGCCAGCTGCGCCCCCGCTCGGCAGATGAGTTCGAGATCGTCTCGACCTTCTTCGGTTATGAGGATGATGATGAGGCCATGACACGCCACCGCCTGCGCAAGGCCAACCTGGCCGGTCCGGCGGGACTGGTCTCGATGGAGGATGGCGAGGCGGTGGAACTGGTCCATCGCGCCATCGTGCGTGATATGGACAAGCATTCCATAGTCGAGTTCGGCGGCCGGGGCCCGGTCGTTGACCAGGAAAACCTGATCAGTGACGTGCCCATGCGTGGGTTCTGGATCTATTACTGCAAGCTTATGGGTATCAGGGCGGGAGAGACGGCATGACTGGCACCCCCCGTGGCGTCTCGCCCGAAATGCATCTGGAAGTTACGATGCTGTTCGAGGAATATGGCCGCCTTCTGGATGCGGACAGCCTGGAAGAGTGGACGACCCTGTTCGTGCCCGACTGCCGCTACGAAATCATGAGCCGGGAGAACATCGAGCAGAACCTGCCCCTGTCGCTCATGCTGTGCGACAGCCGCGACATGCTGGATGACCGCGTGTATTCCCTGCGTGAAGCCAACGTCTTCAACATTCATTATGACTGCCACATCATCGGTCCGGTGCGGGTGACGCCGCAGGGCGATGGCTGGACCGCCACGGCTGCGTATTCCCTGTTCCAGTCCATCCAGGCGGGGGAGACGCGCCTGTTCAGTGTCGGGCGCTATCATGCCGAACTCAGGCGCGTGGACACCGTACTGCGGATTGTCAGGATGCGGGTCGTGGTCGATACCGGTGCCATCCTGACCCTGCTGGCCACGCCGATATGATGCCCCGTGCCCTCTGCCCTTCCGGCCTGTCCGTGCCGGTGGGGCCTTATTCGCATGCCGTCCTGGCGGGGGGGCTGATCCACGTCTCGGGCCTGCTGTCCCTGGATGGGGATGGCAGGCTGGTGGGCGCGGGGGACGCGGTAGCCCAGGCGCGGCATATCTTCGGCCTGCTGGAGCGCATTCTGGCAGGTTCCGGGTCGGACCTGCGGCATGTGGTCAAGCTTACCTTCTTCCTGACCGACCTGCGCGACCGCTTTGCCCTCAATCAGGTCCGTTCCGAAATCTTTGACGAATGGCGCCCCGCCAGCACGCTGGTGCAGGTGGCGGGCCTGATCGGTGACGGCACCCTGATGGAAATCGAGGCCATCGCAACCCTAGCTGAAAGCCCAGTTTCATGACCACCCCTTCCATCTGCTATCCCCTGGCCGTCGGAAACGGCTTTACCCGTATCATCGAGGCCGGGACCGGTCCCGCCATCCTGTTCATTCATGGTCTGGGCGCCCGTGCCGACCGCTGGCGCACCACGGTCGAACGTATTGGCGCGCTGGGTTTCCGCGCCATTGCCTGTGACCTGCCGGGCCATGGCTTTGCCAGTAAGGAAGCGACGGCGCCCGCAACCGTTCCCGCCATTGCCGATTACATCGTGCAGGTCATGGACAGGCTGGATGTCCCCTCCGCACCGCTTGTGGGCACATCGCTTGGGGCGCATATCGCAGCCTATGCGGCCTGCACCGCGCCGGGGCGTGTGCCGGGCCTTGTCCTGGTCGGGGCGCTGGGCGTTGTGCCGATCAGCCAGGAAGTGGCGGAGACCATAAGCCGCAATGTCCGGGTACAGGACAAAAGCCTGTTTGAAAACAAGCTGAAATTCGTCCTGTACGATCCATCGGGAATTACCCCCGCGATGATCGAGGAGGAATGGCGGATCAATACCTTCCCCGGCGCGGGGGCGGCCTTTGGCCGACTGGGGGACTATCTGGTCAACGGTATTTCCGCCGATTATGTGGCAGGCCGTCTGTGCGCGCTCTACCCGCCGGACAAGATGCTGCTGGTATGGGGCAAGCAGGACAGGGCCGTGCCGCCCGAAGTGGGTGAAGCCTGTCGCACCGCACTGGGTGGGCCGGAACTGGTGTTTATCGACAGGTCGAATCATGTGCCGTATCTGGAGCAGCCCGAAGCGTTCGATGCGGTCGTCGTGCCCCACCTGCGCCGTCTTCTTTCCGGCGCGTCATAAGGTGTTGCGGGCAGGGAATGCCCTTCCCTGCCCGCCTGCCTCACGGCATCAGCACGACACGGCCCGGCAGTTCGCCGGCCTGCACTTCAGCCAGCGCCGTCTCGAATTCCTCAAGTCCGTGCCGGCGGGCCACGGGGGACTGGATGACACCACGCGCCAGCAGGTCGATTGCTTCGTACAGGTCCTCAAGCGATGAGCCGACAGACCCGCGCACGGTAATTTCACGCACGATCAACTCAACGGGATGAACATGAAAATCCTCGGCTGTATAACCGATCATGACCATCCGGCCCCGGCGGCGCAGCATGGTCACGGCGGCCTTCATCGTGGCGCTGGTGCCGACCAGTTCAAAAACGACGTCCGCCCCCTCCCCGGTAATTTCGGCCACACGCGCCGCCACGTCGGGCACTTCGGCCGCATCAATCGTGTATTCCGCGCCAAGCTGGCGGGCCAGCGCCATCCGTTCGGCCCCCATGCCTATGGCAATGACCCGGCCACCCGCATAGCGCGCGTACTGCACCACCGCCATGCCAACCCCGCCCGCGCCATTGATGACCACCCATTCACCAGGGTGGATTTCAGCCATCCGGCCCGCATGGACCGCGGTGGAACCCGCGCAGCCCATGGGTGCGGCTTCCGCCAGGTCAACATTGTCCGGCAGCGGCACGCAGTTGCGCAGCGGCACCACGATGTTCTCGGCATAGCCACCATCGCTCGAAAATCCGGGCTGGGCCTTGGGTGTGGGGCACAGATATTCCTCCCCGTTGCGGCAGTACCGGCACAGGCCACAGCCGATATAGTAATAGATGACCACGCGGCGGCCCAGCCAGTGCGCCGGCACGCCATCGCCACAGGCTTCGATGGTGCCTGCAATTTCGTGACCGACGGTAAAATCCCTTTTCCCCAGATCAAGCAGGCCGTCGCGCAGATGCAGGTCGGTCCGGCATACGCCACATGCGGCAATGCGCACCCGTACCTGATCCGCCGTGGGGGACGGCACGGAAACCGCACGCAGGGAAAACGGGCGCCCAGGCGCCATGAAGCGAACGGAACGCATGGTTTTGCAGTCATTCATCAATGTTTTCTCCATCTACACAGTAATTGTAAATATAAAATTAAAATATATCAATACTTATATCAGTATAAATTCATATATGCAATGTTTATATATTTATAAATTTGGTTTTATATGATATATGCACATTATATTTTTAATATTATTATATAATATCAATACATATCGTGATGTATATTTAATACTGTAAGCAGAACCCTCCTGACCGAGGGCGGAGCGCTGCGCCTGTCCTTCAGGCGCGCCACCGGAACAGGGCTATGCGGCGGCCGCAACGGATTCCCGGCCGGAAGGCCGTCCACCCGCATCGTGACCGCACGGAAATTCATGATCCCGCCTGACGGGATAACGCCATAACATGCCTTCGTGCAGTCGGCATGCCGCACCGGAAAGGACGGAGCGGCCACGCCGCCTGTCATGGCCTGAAGCGGTGCGGAACGCAGCCGTAATGCAGGGACGGCCACGTTCGCGGCATCAGGCGGGCATGTCGAGATGCAGTACGGTGCGCTGTGCGGGACTTTGCGCGATGACCCTGCCTGAGCGGATCACATACAGGCGGGTCGGGCGCAGCCGCAGTGCCTCGATCGGGGAGGTCGCCTGCAGTACCACCATATCCGCCCGCCGCCCCACCGCCAGCCCATATCCTTCCAGCCGCAAGATGCGGGCCGCGGTTTCCGTGACCGCCCGGTAGCAGTCCAGCAGTTCATCCTCGCCGGTCATGTGACCGACATGTGCCCCCATGGAGGCCACTTCCAGCATGTCATGGCTGCCAAGCCGGTACCAGGGGTCCATGACGCAGTCATGCCCGAACCCGACAGGTACGCCCGCCTGGACAAGTTCGCGGATCCGCGCAAGGCCCCGCCGCTTGGGATAGGTATCGTAGCGCCCCTGCAATGTGATGTTGATCAGCGGATTTGCGATAACCCCCATACCGGCTTCCGCCAGCAGGCCAACCAGCTTGCCGGCATAGGCATTATCGACCGAATGCATCGACGTAAGATGGGACCCGGCCACCCTGCCCTGCAGGCCATGGCGGATGGTGCACGCCGCCATGGTCTCGGCATGGCGGGAGGATGCGTCATCGGTCTCGTCACAATGCATGTCGACATCCAGCCCCCGTTCTGCCGCAATGCGGAACAGCGCTTCGATCGACTGCGTGCCTTCGGCGGAGGTCCGTTCGAAATGCGGGATGCCACCAACCAGATCCACCCCCATATCCAGCGCCCGTTCAAGGCGCGCCGCAGCCTGTGGCATCCGGAAATAGCCATCCTGCGGGAACGCGACAAGCTGGATGTCAAGCCAGGGCTTCATGTCCCTTTGCAACGCCAGCAGGGCCCGCACGGCGCGGGGTTCTTCCGGGCTGGTGTCAACATGGCTGCGTATGGCCAGGTTTCCCTTGGCAATCGCCATTTCACACAGGCGCTTCGCCCGGTTGTAGATGTCCTCCTCGGTCAGGGTCGGCTTCAGTTCTTTCCAGATGGCAATGCCTTCGGCCAGTGTTCCGCTCGTATTGTGGCGTATGATCCCGGCCGTCAGCGTGGAATCGAGATGGAAATGGGCATCCACGAACGGGGGTGAGACAAGGTTGCCGCCCACGTCGATCCTCTGCCCGGCCTGACCCGTGAAGTTTGGCCCCATGTGGGCGATCAGCCCATCACGGACCGCGATGTCGGTGCGCGAACCGTCGGGCAATGTGGCGTTGGCAAGGACGAGATCCATCATGTCTGGTCAGCCTTCGTGCTGGTCGGGCGGGAACGGTGCGCCTGCTGGCGCAGGATAAGATACTGGCCGCCAGCGGCCAGCGCGAAACCGACAAGATAGCCAATATCGGCCCCCTGCAGCATATGGGCGACAGGGCTGGTGTACAGGGGCGTGGACGAAAACATGAGGATCGTGATCCCCGTCACGGCCACGAACAGGGTCGCGGACGGGCTCCAGCCCGGCGGTGTCGTCATGCGGCCTTGTTGCAGGCAGGGCGGGCGGGCGTACCAGTCCGTCAGCACGATGCCGCACCACGGGGCGATCCAGTACAGCGCCATGAGCAGGGCATTTTCATACAGGGTGGTAAAGCGCCCTTCCCCCATTACGGCCAGCATATAGGCCAGTCCGGCGGTCAGTACGGCGCTCAGCGGCCGGGGAATCCTTGAGCCGGCCGAGATCAGGGCATAGGCGGCCGTGTTGTCATTGGCCGCGTTGATGGCAATGGACGACAGCGCAATGGCCGCAAGGGCGACAGGTGCCAGTGGCCCCATCCAGGTCTGTAGGGAAAGAATGACGGATTCAGGCGAAGGGCTTGCAATCATGGCGCCTGTCAGCAGCCCGAAACTTTCCATAAGCATGGCGGAACTGAATATGCCGCCAAAAGTCAGGGCAAAGACCTTGCCCCGTCCCGTATGGCGCGAAACATAACGGGTGTAATCCGAGGCATAGGCGGTCCATGCCAGCGTGAAACTGCTGGTTGCCCCCAGTGCCAGCAGGATATGGGCGGCATCTGCTGGCTGCGGCATGGCCGCAGGCCCGCCCTGCGGCCGGTGCGTGACGGCCATCCATCCGCTGAATGCAAAGGCGGCCAGCAGAATCCAGCCAAGATATTTTTCAATGGTCTGCACGGTATCATGCCCGGCGGCGCTGGCCAGCAGCTGCGCCAGTGCCAGTGCCGCCATTGCCAGCCAGAAAGGCACCTCGATCCCCCCGATCCGGGCCAGAAGAATCAGTGCTACGGCGGATGGCACGTTATTGACCGCATCCCAGCCAATACAGTTCACCCAGTTGATGAGCGCAGGCAGCCGCTTGCCCGTGCTGCCGAAGGAAAACCGCGAGGCCTCCATCTGCGGCAGGCCGGTATCGGGCCCCATGGCCGCGCAGGCGGCAACCGGCAGCGCGCCGAGCACATTGCCTGCCAGCACCACCACGAACGCGCGCCAGCCGCTCAGCCCCAGGCTGACGACCAGCACGCCGATAACCCAGGCCGCCGGGGCAAGGTTGGGTGAGAAATGGCTCCAGAATATCCGGTCCGGCGCCATGGTCTGCAATGCCGGTGGCACCGGGCACTCCACGGTTTCCGGACCGCTTCCTTCTATCCTTGCCACGGAATTCGGTTCGCTTGTGTCATGACTGTCGTCCCGGAACAGTATGGAGGGGAAGCCGGCATGACAATGACACACCTGCGCACAAGGCTGTCATTGCCATCCCCAGGCATGGTGCAGGCCGCCTTCATGTCAACCGGATGACCCTGCCGCGCCATGACGGGCGCGTGCGGCCTGCCAGTTGGCCTGCCGTATGCGGGCGGCGGCCTCGTCGTACAGAAAGGTCAGGCATGCAAAACGCTGCCCCTGCGTAACGGGGTCGACCCTGTGCATGAGACCGCATGAAAACACGAGCGCGCCACCCGCCGGTGGCGCAAGACCGCGTGGGCTGAATTCGGGAAACGTGACCTGGCCGCCGGCAAAGGCGTCGTTCAGATTGATGGATACGGCAAAGCGCCGGTGGGCGGCGGCGGTCAGGGTATCGTCACGGTGGGGGCCGAACCGGCCACGTTCATGTGCCGCGTAGCAGGCAATGATCAGGCGCTCCAGCCGTGTCGCATTGAACTGGAATACCTTGCGTATTTCCGGCACGATGCGCCGGGTTATGCGCAGTTGCACCTGATCGATCAGGTGCGCGTCCTCTATCGGGCAGTCACGGCGGCGCTTGAACTGTGAATCGAGCACGGGCACCGAGCGGCCGGGCGCGTTCTCCATGAATATGCCCGACGGGCGCGAACCCTTTTCCGTATAATACCGCATGAGCCGGTCACAGAATTCGGGCTCGAATACATCCGACAGGACCAGCGCGGGAACCGGACCGGATGTCTCGCGCATCATCATGGCGGGAATGGCGGCCAGTATGGCCAGAATCTCGTCAACCACCTGCGGGGTGTGGGGAAACACGGCGCGGACACGCAGTAGGGGATCGACCAGCAGCCAGAAGGGGCGCGTGTCGGGGCCGAACCCGTAAAGGCTGCTGACCTTGCGGTCCGTATCCCAGAAGAACCGTATTCCGGCATTGGATGACAGTGCATCCAGCCGCCCGACATCCCGGGGGTCGTTTGTGATACCGAAGAACAGGGTATGGATGCTGTCGATCCGGCCGTCCTGTGCCGCCAGGCGTGACAGGCTGGAGGCGACATCCGCCTGCGCGCCCGAATGAAAGAAGAAGAGGACGCTGTAACGTCCGGCCGCCTTGTCGAAATGATAGTCGCCATGGGCATCGGATCCCTTCTGCACGAACCAGGGTGCGGGGTCTCCTACCAAAATGGATGGACTTGCAGACATGAGGACCTGCTCTACTTCTTGCCATGTTCGTATCGCGCCCGGCATTACTAGCATGGATCAGGGGGATGAGACACATCGGGGTCGATACATGTTGTACATTTGTCTCATGTTCAAAAATTTTGTACGGGCAGAAAGATATTGTCTTAGAGCCTGAATCAGAAAGCGGTTTGATTGATTTTTCGCAGAACTCTGCGGATATGGGCAATCATCAACCACGCGTGGGATGAAGAGATTGTTGCCTCGACATCCTTCGTGAGGCGACGGCAGCGTCCGAGCCATGCAAAGCTGCGCTCCACGATCCAGCGTTTGGGCAGGACGACGAAGCCTTCGGCCCGATCGCTACGCTTGACGATCTCGATCGTCCATCGGCCGAGTTCAGCCAGCGCACCACGCAACTTCTCGCCGGCAGTCGTCCACATCGAAGGTGCCAGCTATCGCCTGCGCCAGCATGCCGATCTGATCCCCGAGCATACACGGGCCCACGCCAATCTGATGCCACCGGCAGCGCCAAAGCGCCGCGGTAGGCCCCCAAAGCATGGAGCTATCGATCACCTCAATGGCTGATCACCATATCCGTGCTGGGGAATTTTCCGACAGCACATGTGGGGAATTTTGAAACAGCATTTACATCAGGCGGCGGCGCCGGACTGATCCTGATGCCCCTGCTGGGGCTGGTACTGCCCGGCACCCAGGTGCCTGCCACCCTGTCCATCGGCACCGCCGCCAGTTCGGCGGCCCGCATCCTGTCGTTCCGGCATGCGATCCGGTGGGATATCGTCCGTCATTTCGCCCCGACCGCGCTGCCCTTTGCCGCCCTTGGCGCCTGGGCACTGAGCCGTATGGACCCGGCCTGCCTGTCGCTGCTGCTGGGCCTGTTCCTGATGGGGAACCTTCCCCTTCTTTTCCGCGGGTCCGCATCCCACGTCAGCGTAAAACCGGTCCGTATCGCCAGCCTGCATGCGCTGGGGGCCGCCGCCGGTTTCATTTCCGGTTTTACCGGCGCGGTCGGCCTTGTTTTCAACGGGTTCTATTACCGGCTTGGCCTGCGCAAGGAAGAGATTGTCGCAACCCGCGCAGCCAACGAAATCATGCTGCATGTGCTCAAGATCATGCTCTACGCCACATTCGGCCTGCTGGATGCCCGGGCCACCGCCGCGGGCATCGCCGTTGCCACGGCGGCGGTGCTGTCTTCCATCCTCATGAAGTTCGTGCTGCCGTACCTGCATGACCGCCTGTTCCACCATATCGGCCACGCCGCCATGGTCATCGCGGGGATCGCGATGGTGCTTGCCGCCAGCAGCCAGATCGCACGGCGGGAAAACATCACGCTACATTTTGCCCACGCAGATGAAGATGTCACGGCATCCCTGTCATGGCGGCGGCATGTCCTTGCCGTGGAATGGGAACATGGTGACGAACTGGAGCTAAGCCACTGGCTGCGCCCCGCACCGGCATCGCGGCCAGGCGGGTTCCAGTCCCGTGGCTTCGTGGTGCATGTCTCACCCCGTACCGGAATACGGACGGCCCGGGTCCGCGAAGGATGCCGCGCGGCGGGTAGCCCCTTCTGCCCGCCCGTTTCCCGTCATGAAATATAAGAGACTGCTTGAGAAGTCAGTTCATGATAGCGCCTTAAAATCAAAGAAAGTTTTGGGTGAAGCTTTTTGCAAACGCTTCGAAAGAACACCCCTTTTAAAAAAAGACGGCACCCAAAACTTTTGTTGTTTTTTATCAATGAGCTGTCTTCAAACGGTTTCCAAGGCAGGCCCCCGATTCAAGATGTAACAATCAGCCCCATGGGCGAATGGCGCCTGCTGTATCAGGATATCCCGTATCCAGCAGAAAGGAGATTCCATGTCCCGTATATGGCGCCTGTTGCCGCATGCCCTGTGTGGTGCGGTCCTTGTTCTTGGCACCGTTGCCCCGGGCGCGCATGCGGCGGATGAAAGCCCGGCGGCGGACACGAAATGCGCCCGCCCGCATGGCCCGCCGCCGGGCGGCAAGCCCCCCAACGGGCCCCCGCCGGGCTTCAGGAAAGGTGAAAAGCCGCCCGCACCGCCCAAGGGCTGCCCCCCGCCCCCATTCCATGGCGGCCCGGGCAGCAGCGGTGGTGACGCCGCATCCACCAGCCAGCCCTGATACCCGCGCGCGGCCCCGGAACGGTATCCGGGCCCGCGCGTCCGGTTTCACGCAGGGCGTGCGCGGCAGATGCCCGTAAGGAAAATCCCCCACGCCCGGTCAAAAAACCGTTGGCGCGCGTCCTGGTCGTTCAGCCGGTTCTGGCCCAGCATGGTATTCTGCAGGGGCCAGCCGATGATCAGGCTCATCAGCACCCGCGTCGTCTCCTCATGATCGATGGAATCAATGCGCCCGGCATCCGCCGCCGCCTTGATCAGCCGGCTTATGGTGGCCACAAAGGGTTCCACGCTGGTTTCCATCATGTCATCGGCAATGGAGGGAATGCGGTGTCCATCGCCAATGACAATCCGGTAGGCCTCGCGCGTTTCGGGGCGCAGCATGAAGTCCAGGAAGAACAGGGCAATCTCGCGCGTGGCCGCCAGCGGGTCCCTGGATGAGGCCTCGACCGCACCCGCTTCCTCCAGCAGCATCCTGCCACGTTCGGCCACCACGGCCTTGAACAGGTCCTCCTTGGAGGCATAGCGGCGGTAGAGCGTGGCCTTGCTGCAGCCGATCTCCCGCGCGATCTTGTCCAGCGACGTGGCGGCGTATCCGTGTTCGACAAACTGTGCCGTTGCGATTTCAAGAACCTGCCGGTCAAGCTGCGCCGACATTTCGGGTGTCGGGCGTCCGCCTGTGTGCTGGGGCCGTGATGCTGCGTCAGGCATGTCCTGTCCTTCGGTTGCGTCTGTTCAGATAGCGCAGCGCTGGCCATAGCACAAAACACCTCTCCAACCCATGACCCGTCCGCAACCGTCGCAGCCGGGGCCTGCATTCCGCCATGGTGGCCGGGCATGCCCGCGCGCGCCGACGGCATACAGGATTTTTACTTGCCCCGCCCCGGATGCGGGCGGCATGTTGTGTTCCGTTAAAAAAAATAATAAGAACGAGCTTCATGACGCAAAAAATGAAAAAGAATATGCCATGAATCGGAAATATATTGTCCTTCCTGCCGGATTTCCCTTTTTGTTCGTGCCCGGTACCGACCGCGCCCGCAAATGCGTGGAGACAGCCTGATCCCACGGCACGACAGCGTGTGATCCTGTAACGTTCCGGTTGTGATGACGCGGGACATCCCCCTTTCCAGCTTTAAATGACATTCCCATGCCCTCATTCCGTCGCGTGTCCGCACGCCCGTACCCTTCCGCTCCCCGTTCTGGTGCCCTGCCTGGCGCCCGGTGGCCTGTTCGCGCCCTGTCGCCCGCCCCGCGCCCGCCGCGCCGTGCCGGTAGCGTGGCAATGCTGGCCTGCGTGCTGGCGGCCTCGGCCGCGCAGGCCGCCGAACCCCGCGCCACCACCCGGCCCGGCGCGACCGCCCCGGATATGGCACCCGCCCTGGCACCCGTGGCGGTGAACACCGCGCCCGTGCGGCACAAGCGCCCGATTGTGGAGACGCGGCTGGACGCGCTGTTCAATACCGAGAGCATTTCCGCCCTGCTCAACCATAATGACGACGCCCTGCGCCAGAGTGACCTCAGTGCGGGCTATTTCGTGGCCGAGCAGGCATTCGGCAACCTGGTGCCCCAGATCAGGCCGTGGCGGGACTGGCTGAGCAACCGGGGCTTTTCCTTCGAACTGACCTACAAGGGCGAAGGCATGGCCAATGTGGGGGGCGGGCTGTCAAAGGGCATGGACTACGTGCATGACCTGCGGGTCAGCATGCTGTTCGACCTGGGGCGGCTTGTTGGCCTGAATGGCTGGTACCTGCACGGCATCATCATGAACCGCGAGGGCCGTCAGGTGGGCTGGGACCATGTGGGCGAACGCAACGTGCTGCTGACCGAGGTATGGAGCATCCACGGCCCGGCCGCCGCCCGGCTTGCGGACCTGTATGTCGAGAAATCGTTCCTGCACAACCGCATCAACATCAATGTGGGTCGCATCGCACTGACCCATACCTATGCCACGTCGGTGCTGCTGTGCACGTTCATGACCCAGTGCTCCGCCCCCATGGCCATTCGTGAACCGGCGGGGTGGAGCGTGTATCCCAAGACATCATGGGGTGGCACGGTGCGTTTCCGCCCCACGCGCGACCTGACGCTGCGCACCGGCATATACAAGATCGGCCCCAAGGCGCAGGACAATACCGGCTGGGCCTGGGGCAGCGAGAGCACGACCGGCATCCAGACACCCGTCGAGGTGACATGGGAGCCCTTTTTCGGCCCCCGCAAGCTGCCCGGCCATTACAAGCTGGGGTACGGGCATGACACGTCGCCCTATCCCGACCTGATCGGGACCGTGCCGGCCGCCTATGCCGCCATCATCCACGCGCACAAGGAAAAGCCGCGCGATACATTCTATGTCGAGGCCGACCAGATGGTGTACCGCAAGCATGGCGAATACCAGATGGCGGGCGGCTACCTGCTGGCGGGCTACATCCACAACACACCCAGCATCTCCAACTTTGCCGATGAATTCTATTTTGGCGCTTCCCTGCTGGGCCTGATCCCGCACCGGCCGTTCGACCGTTTTGGCGTGATGTATTCATACTACCAGATGAGCCCGCGCCTGACCTATGGCCAGAGCCTGCGCCAGTCCGCCGGTCTGGCGCTTGGCCCCTACATTACCGGGCCGCAGACGCATTCCGCCATTCTGGAGGCCTATTACGGCATTCCCGTCACCCCCGGGCTGGTCATGACACCGGAGTTTGAATACGTGATGCGCCCCGGCGAGACATCGGTCATTCCCAACGCCATGCTGGTGGGGCTGAAGGTTATTGCAAATCTATAACAATAACGGATGGCTGGCTGCCTGCCCGCGCGGGATCACGCAATCGTTCCGCCCATGGCCCTTTCGTGATCGCACGACCCGTGGCCGTGCCGGCGGCAGCATGTAACATCCGGTGGAAAAAGGATATTACGGACCATGAATGCCAATGTGGATGCCCTGGCCATCAGGCCGGATACAGGATTGAGCCGCCCGGCGCTGGTTACGGCGCGGCATGTGGTCGTGGCCTCGTTCCTGGCATGGATGCTTGATGCGTGCGATTTCTTCATCGTCCTGTTCACACTTGATGACGTGGCGCGCGGTTTTGGCGTTTCATTGCAAAGCGTGCTGCTGGCCCCCACCCTGACCCTGCTGACCCGGCCCATCGGGGCCTTCCTGTGCGGGCGGGCGGCGGACCGCTACGGGCGCAAGCCGGTCATGATCACGACCATCATGGTCTATTCCGCCATCGAGATCCTGTCCGCCTTCGCGCCCACGCTGGGCATCTTCCTGCTGCTGCGCGCGCTGTTTGGCGTAGCACTTGGCGGCGAATGGGGCGTGGGCACGTCGCTGATCATGGAAAGCGTGCCACCATCGTGGCGGGGCATGGCGTCGGGCACCCTGCAGGCGGGGTATCCGGCGGGGTACCTGCTGGCGTCCCTTGTGTTCCTGCTGCTGCCGGTTCTGGGATGGCGCGGGCTGTTCGTGCTGGGGGGCAGCGCGCTGTTCTCCGCGCTGTATATCTGGCTGCGCGTGCCCGAAAGCCCGGAATGGCTGGCGCAGCAGAAAAACCATGATGCAGCCGCCCCCCCGGCAACCGGGCTGGGATCGCTGGTGCGGGGCAACATGGCCCTGTGCGTGTTTGCGGTCACACTGATGGCGGCCTTCAATTTCATGAGCCATGGCTCACAGGACCTGTATCCCAAGATTTTCCTGGGGCTGGAGCGCGGGCTGTCCCATCCGTCCATTACGCTGGTGGTGGTGCTGTACGATATTGCCGCCATTGCGGGCGGGCTGTTCTTTGGCATGCTGTCACAGCGCATCGGCCGCCAGCACAGCATTGCCCTTGCCGCCCTGCTGACCCTGCCGCTGCTGCCGCTATGGACACTGCCCCATTCCACGCTGTGGCTTACGGTGGGCGCGGTATGCATCCAGTTCTGCATCCAGGGGGCATGGGGCGTGGTGCCCGCTTACCTGAGCGAACTTTCCCCCCCCTGGGCACGCGCCACGTTTCCCGGCCTGGCCTATCAGTGCGGCAACCTGCTGGCCGCCAGCAATGCCCTGATCCAGACCAGCCTGGCAACCCTGCTGGGCACCGGGCTTGCGCTGCCGCTCATGCTGACCGTGGGGCTTGGCGCGCTGGTGGTGCTGGGGCTGACGCTGGCCAATGCACGGCTGCATCCCGCCATCAGGTAGCATGCGGGGATGGAGGGTTCACGGATGGTGCGAAAACAGGTTCGTGATGAAAAACGGCGGTTCCGGGTGCCGCCTTTTTCTGGAAAGGCGACGGTCCCTGATGCTTTCCGAAAAAAGGCTTCACCCGAAAAATCCGTACGCATGCGGCTTTCCGGGGAGGCCCTTCAGGAATCACAAGTAATCCAGTTTTAATTCTGTTATGGATACGACCCATCCGTATAATATTAATAAAAAAGTACTTTTCCATAATTATGAATACATCACCCGAAACCGTGGGCAGGATGTATCGTTGAGGCTTCCACAGCGCGCATTTTCGGGATTGCTTTCCTGCCACGCCCCCGGGCCGGGCGGGGAAAAACAAGGGTCCCCCATAGCCGCTGCGATATGGAAAGGTGAAGATCATGAGCTATCATATCTCCCTGCACGACCGCATCCGCCTGCCCGCAATGGCCCCGGCCGACAGCCGTGGAGGTGGCGGAGCGGCGAACAATCCCGGCAATTTTGCCAATGACCCGGCCCGCGCGGCCGAAGCCGGGCACAAGGGGGGCCAGCACAGCCACGCGGCACCCCATGCCGACACGACCCACACACCGGAAAAGAAGAAGGAAGCCACCCATGCCAGGGGGGGCCACACTTCGGGCAATTTTGCCGATGACCCGCAGCGCGCGGCCGAAGCCGGGCGCAAGGGCGGCCAGCATAGCCATTCCAAGACATGACTGGCGCGCGGGCGGCGGGCGGTACGCGCACGCCGCCCGCGTCGGGACGGCACCACGGCCCCTTCCCGCGCCGCGCCATGGCAGCGCCCATGGTGGCGGGTGGGAATGGCGGCATGAACGGCAATGGAGATCCTGCATGTCACAGGCAATGACGGACAACATGACAGACCGGCTGAACGCCACGCATGACCTGGTTGCGTCCGATCAGGTTGAAGGCACGGCCGTATATTCCCCTTCGGGGGAAAAACTGGGCACGGTAAAATACTTCATGGTCGACAAGATCACGGGCGCGGTTGCCTATGTCGTCATGAGTTTTGGCGGCTTCATGGGCATGGGGAACAGCTACCATCCCCTGCCATGGAAATCCCTGCATTATGACCGCGACCGTGGCGCCTATATTGTCGCCCTGACGCGCGAGCAGCTTGAAGCCGCGCCCGCCTATACCGAGAACGCCACCCCTGACTGGAGCGGCACCACCTATGGCGCGCAGGTGGATACCTATTACGGTGGCCTGCCCCACGCCTAGGCCCCCACGCCGCCCGTGAACCGGGAATGCAGGCACAGGCTCCGGCTGGTGCCTGCATTCTGCGTTTTCCGTCCCGCGACGGGCTGCCCAGTGGCACCCAAAAAGCTTTTTTCAAAACCCTTGAAGAATGCTGCCTTGTTGAAAAAAGGCGGCACCCGAAAACGTCTCCTGCTTTTCAAGCATGTTCTCAGGGACTGGAGCGCGCGCTGCGCAGCCGTCCGAACAGGTCAAAAAAGAAATCCGGCGTGTACCGGCAGCCACCATGCCGCTGCCTTCAGCCGCGCAGGGCAGGACTGAGCCCCGGTATCCCTGACCGGATCAGGGCCTTCCCTGCCGCGTTGTGGTGCCGGGCAGGCTCCGCCTTTCTGCGCCCCGGCCCGCTTTTGCCGGTAGCCATGGTGCCTAGCGCAACGCATCCGCCACCAACGCATCAAGCGACAGGTCTTCCCCCTCCGCCGCCAGCAGGGCATCCAGCATGCCATCAATCGCCAGTACCGCCAGCCCGTGCACCCGGCCCCATTGGGCGGCGCGCATGCCAGCACGGGTGCGCGCGCCCTGCGGGCCGGGCATGGTGCCCAGCAGTTGGGTCAGCATGGCGGATGTACGAGCCGATGCGGCGGCAAGAGCGGGGACGGCGCGATCAATCGCGTCGCTGCGGAACATCAGCGTGAATAGGCCCGGATTGCGCAGGGCAAAGCGTACATAGGCCAGGCCCGCGGCAGCGGCCCCCTGCGCCAGCACGGGTGCCAGCGCTTCGGCCAGCTCGTCAAACCCCGCCGCCGCCAGTACGCTAAGCAGCCCGGACAGGCTGCCAAAATGCGGAATGGCCGCCGTGGCCGATACCCCGGCCCGCCGTGTAATGGCACGCAGTCCAAGGGCCGCGATGCCCTGTTCTTCCAGCAGGTCCCGCGCCGTGGCCAGCAGCACGACACGCAGATTGCCATGGTGATAGGTTTTTGCGGACATGCGGCGCCCCGGGGGCGTTGACCCTGCCCCCGCAGGCCGGGCAGGGTTACAGGTGCTTGACATCCGCTTTCCCTCCCTATCATTAGATCATTCTTAACACTGTTAAGTTTAAACCGGAACCACGGTCCCCGCAAGGGCCGCCACCACAGGAAGGATACAGCGTGCGCCTTACCCGCCCCATTCATCTTGCCGCCCGCCTGCTTGCGGGGGCGTGCCTCATGGCTGCCCGCGTGCCCGCCCATGCGGCCCCCGTCGCGGCGGCCGCGCCGCACGCGGGCATGCTGACCGCCTCCGCCCCGCTGGATACGGCCCTGAGCCTGCCCGATGCGGGACAGGCGCTGCGCATCACCTATCTTTCCACCAATGGCGTGACCGGCACGGGGCCTGTACCGGTTACGGCGGAAGTCATCGTGCCACCGGGCAGCCCGCCCGCGGGTGGCTGGCCCATCGTGGCATGGGCGCATGGCACGACGGGGGTGGCCGATCACTGCGCGCCATCAGCCAATCCATGGACCGAGCGCAACCGGCGCTACCTGTCCGCGTGGATGAAGCGCGGCTTTGCCGTTGTCGGCACCGATTATCAGGGGCTGGGCACGCCGGGGGGGCATGCCTATCTGGACACGCGGGTGGAAGCCTACAGCCTGCTTGATGGCGTGCGCGCGGCGCGGGCGGCGGTGCCCACGCTTGGGGCACGCGTCATGATCGTGGGCCAGTCACAGGGTGGCGGGGCGGCCTTTGCCTCGGCCGCGTATGCCCCGGCCTATGCGCCGGAACTGGATATTCGTGGCACCGTGGCCACGGGCGCGCCCTATATCACGCCCGCCCTGATGCAGCAGCTTCTGGCCACCCCCACGGCACCGGGTGCCGCCTACAATCCGCTGGTGGTCTACCTGCTGTACCTGGCGCAGGGACAGGCAGGCTACCAGGCGGGCTTCAGGCCGCAGGATGCCTTCACCCCCAAGGCCCTGCCCGCCTATCACGCCGCCGCCAGCCTGTGCGTATCCGACCTGACGGACAGGGTGAAGAAGGAAGGGCTGAACCTTGGCAACGCCCTGCGGCCCGGCTTTGCCAAAGCGCTGGCCCCGGCGCTGGCGGCCATGCAGTATCCCACGCTCAGACTGGCGCAGCCGCTGTTCACCGGCACGGGGGAATTGGACCGCGACGTGCCGCCGCCACTCCAGCTCGGGCTGGTGCGGGCGGCCTGCGCGGCGGGTACCGTGGTGCAGGCGCATCTGTACAAAGGGCTGGACCACAGCCAGACGGTCAATGCTTCCCTGCCCGATTCAGCCGCCTTTACCCAGGCCGTGATGGCGGGCCGGCCGGTCACGCCGCAATGCACGCCCACGCCCGAATAAAGGCGCATTCCGGGATCATGCCCTAACGGGAAACTTCCTGAAAAAGGCTTCACCAAAAACTGTTCCCGCTTACTGGTGGTGTCCGGGTCGGTCAGTGCGCCACGCGCGGGTTCCGTCCCCGGATCTGGCGGCCTTTCACACGATATGCGGGGGGGTAAGGGAGCAGCACGCCAAAGGTCTCATAAAAAAGGACAATCCGGCCGCCATCAGGCGCACGCAGCACAACCAGTCGAACTTTACATGCATGAAAGCTTTATCTTGCGTGTACTGACACAGGCGGAAACCGCCACAGCCACGGCCCCGGCCGGACGGCTGGCGGTCTTGGCATGAACGGGCCGCACGACCCCGGCAGGGGCACGGCCCGCAGGAAAAGTTGCAAGGACGTGACAATGGACAACCCGCTGGAAACATCCCCCCAGACCCAGGCCCGCATCACCGCCAAGGCGAAGGAAATGTGGGAAGCCGATGGCAGGCCCGGCTGTGGGCCACAGGCCTATGCCGAGCAGGCATCCGAACTGATCGGCATGGAAAGCAATCCCGATGCGGGGCAGATTCCTGTTGATTCACCCGTACCGCTGGATGCGAACGGCCAGCCGATCGAGCAGGCATGGCTGGAAGAAAACCTGGGCAATCCCGGCGGCAGCCAGGACGAACTGGATGACCGGCGCGAAGTACCCTTCGCCACCCGCCAGGAAGAAGAAGACGCCCTTAAAAACCAGTAATGAAGACAGGGCGGGATGAACGTCCCGCCCGCCCGCGGGTTATCCGCAGGGCGGGGCCGGCCCTAATGGGCCGCGCCGGCGGGGCTGGCAGGACAGCCCCATACGGGCGGGACAGGACAGCGGGCATGCAGGCCCGGAGCACCGTCCCCCGCCCCTGGCACATACAGGCATGGCAGCGGCCCGCGCGCCGGAGGCAAGGCCACGGACACGGCACACGACCGTGCCCCGCCCGCGCGCACGCGGCACGATAATGGTACGTAACGGTTGGACATGGCAGGATGGGCTGCGGTGAGCATGAGTGACGACCCCGATTTCCATGACGGCAGGAACATGTTTGCCCAGTGGGTGAAGCGTGGCCTCCATGCCCGGTTCGGATCGGTCATGCATGAACAGGTGCCCGATACCCTGCTGCGGCTGCTCGATGCCAATGGACCGGAAGAAGGTCAGGCCGCATCTTCCGGCCATTCCTAGCCTGCTCCCAGCGCCATTTCCGGCAGCGGCGCATGCTGTCCGATGAAGGTCAGCCGCCATGGGCACACGCCATTGCTATGCCACCCGACGAACCGCTTTCCACCCTTGGCCCCAACCTGCGCGAAAGCCTGCACGCCGGGATCGGCACGACCCTGTGCGCGCTGGGCACCCCGTCCCGCCCTGACCCCGGCGCCTGACCTGCTGCTGATGACGGGGACCTGACCGATGGCGGGCGGATGCACGCCTTGTGCTGGAACCGGGCAGTTCCCGGATTACGCCTGGCAGCCCGCCACCGGGCCGGTGGCCACATGGGCGGGGCCGCATCCCTTCTGCCGCAAGGGCGCGATCATAGGCTGAATGATGGTCCGGGCCACCTGAGGGAAGCGGGAACAGCCCCGTTCCTTCAGGATGGATGGTCGATCAGGAACAGGGCTGCCGCCACGGCCTTCAGGCGCGAACGCCGTGACGGGAAGGGTTTAGGGAATATGTTCCTAATAATTTCATAATTGTTTTAAAAATTATAGCTTCACGCGGTCAGATCGTGCCCAGCACCCCGCCATCCACCCGCACGGACGCCCCCGTGGTGGCCGATGCCTGCGGTGATGCCAGATAAACCACCATGCTGGCCACTTCATCCACCGTGGCGGCCCGGCGGATGATGGAGCCGGGCCGGTGTTCCATGACGAAGGCCGCCGCCAGTTCCTCCATAGGTTTGCCGGTCTTTTCCTGCTCGGGTTTCAGCATGTCCGCCAGCCCTTCGGACAGGGTCGGCCCCGGCAGCACGGAATTGACCGTAACCCCCGTGCCCGCCATGCGCTCGGCCAGGCCGCGGGCCACGGAAACCTGCGCGGTCTTGCTGAAGCCGTAATGGATCATTTCCACCGGGATGTTGAACGCGGATTCGGAGGAAATGAACACCACCCGCCCCCAGCCCCTTTTTTCCATGCCCGGCAGGTAGGCGCGCGACAGCCGCACGCCGGACATGACATTGACCTCGAAAAACCGGGTCCAGTCGGCATCGGGGGTTTCAAAAAAATCCTTCGGCTCGAAAATACCCAGATTGTTGATCAGGATGTCACATTCCGGGTGCGCCGCCACCAGCGCCGCACAGCCTTCCGCCGTGCCCAGATCGCCCACAAAGCCCACGGCACCCCCCGCGCCCAGGCCATTGATGGCACTGACCGCCTGTTCCACCGCGGGCGCGCGGCGGCCATTGACCACCACCCGCGCCCCGCTCGCGGCCAGGCCACGGGCAATGGCCAGCCCGATGCCCCCGGTGGAACCCGTTACAATGGCGGTACGGCCCGCAAGGTCGATCTGCATGGTTTCCCTTTCCATAAGGATTCAAACACGGCGCCATGGTACACACCACCCGCCCGCAGGCAACCGCCCGTGCCGCCCATGACCCGCCGCGCCGCCGTGGCAACGTGCGAACAGCCCCGCCCGCAACATCATGCACACGCGGGGAAAACGGCCGGAATGGCGGGGGCTGCCGCGCCCTTAGCGCATCAGGTCGGACAGGGCATCCAGCTTGTCGGCAATCATGGATGCCTGCGTGCGCAGCGCGGGGGTAACCGGGCCATCCCCGTCCAGCATGGCGCCAAGCCTTTCCATGTCGGTGCGTATTTCACCCATCAGCACGCCCTGTTCCGTCTGGATGCCGTCTTCATCGTCCCTGTTCATGTCGTCCCTGTCCTTTTTCCATCCGCCCTGGCCGGCCGCCTGAACGGGTAGCGTAGGATGACACCGCGCCCACCGCCACCCATAATCGTGCCGGAACAGGACCATACCGTATCATTTCGTTGCATTTCTTGACACTGTAAACACATTTGTCAGGCAATTAATGGTGAATGCAAACGATGCTCCAGCCTGTCCTGCGGGTAAAGATGTCCAGTGACGTGCATGAACGGCTGGCGGAACTGCGTCTTCCCTACCCGCCCGGCCCCAAACGGCTGCGCCGGCTGGAACAGGTGCGCCGGGCGGGCGTGCTGTTCATTCACATTCCCAAGAACGCAGGCACATCGCTGACACGGGCACTGTACGGCATGGACGTGGGGCACGAGACCATCCGCTATTTCCGCCGCCGCATGCCGCAGATTGCCGGCCTGCCGTCCTTTGCCATCCTGCGTGATCCGGTGCGGCGCTTCATGTCGGCCTATCATTACGCGCGGGCGGGCGGCAGCGCGGTGCGGCATGTCTCACGCGGGTTCCGGGATACCTATATGGGGTTTGATGGCATTGACGCGGCGCTGGACCATATTGCCAGCAACCGCATGCCCTATGGCATCGACCACATCGTCCGCCCGCAGGCATGGTATGTAACCGACCGGCGCGGGCGGGTGGCGGTCGATCACCTGTTCATGCTGGAGGACATGCAGCGCATCCAGGCCTTTGTCAGCTGCTACACCCCCACCCCCATCGGCCATGCCAACGCGGGCAACAGGCCCGACGGCACCACCACGCCGCGCCCCGACCAGATTGCACGCATCCGCCAGATCTATCATATGGATTACGCGCTGATCGCGGCACTTCACCCCCCCGCGCCGTAAGGCCGCGACCCGGCCGGCCCATGGCCCCCCATGGCCCGGACACCGGACAGAAAAAAGGCCCGGAACGGGCCGGGCCTTTGATCCTGTCAGGCGGTATCAGGCCGGATGGCCGGAATTACCAGTTCCCGCCACCACGGCCACCGCGTTCGCCGCCGCCATCGCGGCCTTCACCGCCACGACCGCCATGCTCGCCGCCGCCGTTCTGGCCTTCGCCGCCACGGCCACCGCGTTCACCGCCACCGTTCTGGCCTTCACCGCCACGACCGCCCCAGCCACCGCCATTCTGGCCTTCGCCGCCACGGCCACCGCGCTCACCGCCGCCGTTCTGGCCTTCGCCACCACGACCGCCCCAGCCGCCGCCATTCTGGCCTTCGCCGCCACGGCCACCGCGCTCGCCGCCGCCGTTCTGGCCTTCGCCACCATGATGGCCACCACGGCCACCTTCGCCATCATAAGACTGTGCGTGTGCGGCCATCGGCATTGCAGCACCCAGTGCCAGCGCAAACAGGATTGAACGTTTCATAATGTCTCCTTCGGGTTCGACACTGGATATTTTGTCCCTGCGTGTTGAAAATGTAAGCCCCAATATTGTTACAAACAGGAACAGCCATGCGTAAATAAAGACGCTGCCATCCACCAGTGTGGAACAGGAACCGGCATTAAATCATCTATATATCCTGAATGGCGAAAGCAGATAGGAATGTTAGGTATTCATTCCTGTCCACCCGGTATGGGCATCCTGTTACGGCGGTGGGGATTCATACAATCATCACACTTGTGCGCAATGGTATTTGCTATGGACGCATGCCTGCGCTTGTGCGGGTTTTTCAGGAGGTTCCGGATCATGAACACGACATCCGATTCCACACCCAGACCCCGCAGGGAACCGCATGAGGAATGGCGCGAGGCGCTGATCCACGCATGGAAGAACAGGCGTGGCTACGTGCGCGCGCATGACACGCTGCCTGCTACGACCGAGGACACCTTCCGCCACGACGAAACCTGAACGCCGGGACAGGCAGGTGGGGCGCGGGCGGATTTCCGGCCGGCAGGAAAGTCCCATGATGCATTCCGTTACAAACGAAACGCTGGTATGCCCTTTTCTCCACTCAGGTTGACATTATATAAAAATCAGCCTGATTTGGAAAAATCAGTTAATCAAGAGGAAATGGATTACATGAAAAAAGCACTTCTTTTTGCCGCTGCCCTTGGTCTGTCCCTGCCGGTTGTTGCCCACGCAGAAGACAATAACGGCGACCGCCATGGCGAGCACGGCCATCACCACGGCAAGCACGACCGTAACCATGGTGACGAACAGCGTGGTGGCGACGAGCACCGTGGTGAAGAGCATCATGACGAGCACGGCGACCAGCACGAAGAGCACGACCACCAGTAATCCGTAACGGATACGCGGAAAGGGGGCGCCTTTGCAAAGGCGCCCCCTTTTTTATGCCGGCACCGGCATCAGAACAGGATCAGGTCAATGCCGATGCCCAGCGCCATCATGCCCCATAGCAGGACCAGGATGGCCCGCCGCCAGACCAGGTTGCGCGCCAGCAGGGTAATCAGCGGATCGGCCGCGGGCGCGCGCTCGCCAGCCGCAAGCAGCCGGTAGGCGCCGCCGTTCTCGGCCACGCCCACGGCACTCATCAGCGTGTTGCGAAAGCCGCGCAGTTCATCTTCGGTATAGACCCTGCGGCGGTTGATGGTAATGGCTTTCGGCCCGCAGCGCAGCCACTTCATGGCACTCAGCAGCAGCGGGCGGATACCGAGATAGGCCGATGCCTCCACCGGGGAAAGGATGTTCCTGCGCGGAAAATGCACGATGGCAGGACTGGCATTGTCGTTATCGGGGCGCATCGCAACGCAAAACCTTATCTGTCTGGCCGGCGCGGGGGCGGCGCGGATGGGGCACTTGGCCCTAGGGTGACGTGTCCTTCATGCAAAGACCAGCCCCAAATTGTGCACGCCGCCATGAATGCGCGCCCCTTTCCGTCCCACCTGCCATATTGGCGGCCATGCGGCCGTCCGTTATGGTGGGGCGACCGACACCACAGGGATATACCACGCCATGGCCGGCAACCTCGTCTACAAGATCCTGACAATGGACGAATACGGGACATTCCTCAGGACCGGCAGCTTTGCCGGCTCCCCCGCCGATGTGGCGGACGGGTTCATCCATCTCTCGGCGGCGGATCAGGTAACCGGCACGCGGGCACGCCATTTTGCCGGGCAGGACGGGCTGTGGGTGCTGGCCGTGGACTTAAGCCGCCTGCCGCCCGCGGCCGTGCGGTGGGAGCCTGCGCGCGCGGCGCTTCATGTCGGCCTATCATTACGCGCGGGCGGGCGGCAGCGCGGTGCGGCATGTCTCACGCGGGTTCCGGGATACCTATATGGGGTTTGATGGCATTGACGCGGCGCTGGACCATATTGCCAGCAACCGCATGCCCTATGGCATCGACCACATCGTCCGCCCGCAGGCATGGTATGTAACCGACCGGCGCGGGCGGGTGGCGGTCGATCACCTGTTCATGCTGGAGGACATGCAGCGCATCCAGGCCTTTGTCAGCTGCTACACCCCCACCCCCATCGGCCATGCCAACGCGGGCAACAGGCCCGACGGCACCACCACGCCGCGCCCCGACCAGATTGCACGCATCCGCCAGATCTATCATATGGATTACGCGCTGATCGCGGCACTTCACCCCCCCGCGCCGTAAGGCCGCGACCCGGCCGGCCCATGGCCCCCCATGGCCCGGACACCGGACAGAAAAAAGGCCCGGAACGGGCCGGGCCTTTGATCCTGTCAGGCGGTCTCAGGCCGGATGGCCGGAATTACCAGTTCCCGCCACCACGGCCACCGCGTTCGCCGCCGCCATCGCGGCCTTCACCGCCACGACCGCCATGCTCGCCGCCGCCGTTCTGGCCTTCGCCGCCACGGCCACCGCGTTCACCGCCACCGTTCTGGCCTTCACCGCCACGACCGCCCCAGCCACCGCCATTCTGGCCTTCGCCGCCACGGCCACCGCGCTCACCGCCGCCGTTCTGGCCTTCGCCACCACGACCGCCCCAGCCGCCGCCATTCTGGCCTTCGCCGCCACGGCCACCGCGCTCGCCGCCGCCGTTCTGGCCTTCGCCACCATGATGGCCACCACGGCCACCTTCGCCATCATAAGACTGTGCGTGTGCGGCCATCGGCATTGCAGCACCCAGTGCCAGCGCAAACAGGATTGAACGTTTCATAATGTCTCCTTCGGGTTCGACACTGGATATTTTGTCCCTGCGTGTT
This sequence comes from Komagataeibacter rhaeticus, assembly GCF_011611525.1. Lineage (NCBI taxonomy): Bacteria > Pseudomonadati > Pseudomonadota > Alphaproteobacteria > Acetobacterales > Acetobacteraceae > Komagataeibacter > Komagataeibacter rhaeticus. The sequence goes on along the minus strand of NZ_CP050139.1, from coordinate 1,708,965 downwards.
GAAAATGTAAGCCCCAATATTGTTACAAACAGGAACAGCCATGCGTAAATAAAGACGCTGCCATCCACCAGTGTGGAACAGGAACCGGCATTAAATCATCTATATATCCTGAATGGCGAAAGCAGATAGGAATGTTAGGTATTCATTCCTGTCCACCCGGTATGGGCATCCTGTTACGGCGGTGGGGATTCATACAATCATCACACTTGTGCGCAATGGTATTTGCTATGGACGCATGCCTGCGCTTGTGCGGGTTTTTCAGGAGGTTCCGGATCATGAACACGACATCCGATTCCACACCCAGACCCCGCAGGGAACCGCATGAGGAATGGCGCGAGGCGCTGATCCACGCATGGAAGAACAGGCGTGGCTACGTGCGCGCGCATGACACGCTGCCTGCTACGACCGAGGACACCTTCCGCCACGACGAAACCTGAACGCCGGGACAGGCAGGTGGGGCGCGGGCGGATTTCCGGCCGGCAGGAAAGTCCCATGATGCATTCCGTTACAAACGAAACGCTGGTATGCCCTTTTCTCCACTCAGGTTGACATTATATAAAAATCAGCCTGATTTGGAAAAATCAGTTAATCAAGAGGAAATGGATTACATGAAAAAAGCACTTCTTTTTGCCGCTGCCCTTGGTCTGTCCCTGCCGGTTGTTGCCCACGCAGAAGACAATAACGGCGACCGCCATGGCGAGCACGGCCATCACCACGGCAAGCACGACCGTAACCATGGTGACGAACAGCGTGGTGGCGACGAGCACCGTGGTGAAGAGCATCATGACGAGCACGGCGACCAGCACGAAGAGCACGACCACCAGTAATCCGTAACGGATACGCGGAAAGGGGGCGCCTTTGCAAAGGCGCCCCCTTTTTTATGCCGGCACCGGCATCAGAACAGGATCAGGTCAATGCCGATGCCCAGCGCCATCATGCCCCATAGCAGGACCAGGATGGCCCGCCGCCAGACCAGGTTGCGCGCCAGCAGGGTAATCAGCGGATCGGCCGCGGGCGCGCGCTCGCCAGCCGCAAGCAGCCGGTAGGCGCCGCCGTTCTCGGCCACGCCCACGGCACTCATCAGCGTGTTGCGAAAGCCGCGCAGTTCATCTTCGGTATAGACCCTGCGGCGGTTGATGGTAATGGCTTTCGGCCCGCAGCGCAGCCACTTCATGGCACTCAGCAGCAGCGGGCGGATACCGAGATAGGCCGATGCCTCCACCGGGGAAAGGATGTTCCTGCGCGGAAAATGCACGATGGCAGGACTGGCATTGTCGTTATCGGGGCGCATCGCAACGCAAAACCTTATCTGTCTGGCCGGCGCGGGGGCGGCGCGGATGGGGCACTTGGCCCTAGGGTGACGTGTCCTTCATGCAAAGACCAGCCCCAAATTGTGCACGCCGCCATGAATGCGCGCCCCTTTCCGTCCCACCTGCCATATTGGCGGCCATGCGGCCGTCCGTTATGGTGGGGCGACCGACACCACAGGGATATACCACGCCATGGCCGGCAACCTCGTCTACAAGATCCTGACAATGGACGAATACGGGACATTCCTCAGGACCGGCAGCTTTGCCGGCTCCCCCGCCGATGTGGCGGACGGGTTCATCCATCTCTCGGCGGCGGATCAGGTAACCGGCACGCGGGCACGCCATTTTGCCGGGCAGGACGGGCTGTGGGTGCTGGCCGTGGACTTAAGCCGCCTGCCGCCCGCGGCCGTGCGGTGGGAGCCTGCGCGCAATGACCAGCTCTTCCCCCATCTGTACGCGCCCCTGCCCGGGACGGCGGTGGTGGGTACCTGCATGCTTTATGAAAGCGAAGACGGCACGGTGCTGCTGCCGGAACCCGACATCAGCGCGGAGTGGACATACCATTAGGATACGCGGGCGGACGGAACCCGGCCGTCGCGTCATTCAGGGTCGTTGTCCGCCTCGTCCGTTTCCACGCCCACCACGCCCCCGATCGATGACAGGGCGGTCACAAGATGGGAGAGGGGCCGCCTGCCCCGCACCTTTATGAACAGCGTGACCATGCCCGGCGCGGCCATGTCCGGCGGCGGGGTGGCGGGGTCGTGCTGGCGGTCGCGCAGGTCGGCCAGCGCGTCGTCATCCAGCATGGGGCCGGGCTGTTCCACCTTCACGCGGTGGATGGTAAAGCGCAGCCCGGTACAGCGGCTTAGGATGGTACGCAGCAGGCCACGGCCATCGTAATAGGTAATGAACAGCCCGGCCGCGCGTGCGCCATGGTCACGCGGCACCAGATGGCTCAGCCGCGGGAAGCCGAGCATGATGATGAAATGCCCCACGGCTGTCGCCACCGCCAGCGCGATCAGTCCCGCCCCGCAGGCCATGCCCAGCGCCGCCGTAAGCCAGACCGAGGCCGCCGTGGTCAGCCCCCGCACCACATCACGGCGCATGAAGATCACGCCGCCCCCGATAAAGCCGATGCCCGACACCACCTGTGCCGCAATGCGGGAGGGATCAAGCACCACGCGCCCGCCATCCAGCACGTTATTGAAGCCGTATTTGGACACCAGCATGAACAGCGCCGAGGCCACGCCCACCAGCGTATAGGTGCGCAGCCCGGCGCTTTTCTGCCGGAATTCCCGTTCCAGCCCCACCAGCGCCGACAGGCCGAACGCCAGCGCCAGTTCCCCCAGCTGGAGCCATCCCTCGCCGGGGGCGGCAGGGGTGAAATGTGGCAGTGCCGTCATGCAGGTCACAACCGCCCAGCCCCCGCCCGGTTGCGTGGCACATGGCCATGGCTGTCAGCCGGGGGGCGGGCCAAGACGGTCGCGCAGGAACCGCCGCCCCGCGGCCGTGCGCCTGAGGAAAAGGCCCGTGGCCAGCAGGGTGACAAGGTTGCCCACCACAATACCGGCGAACAGGACCGCGCCGAGGACGTGATCCGTGGTCATCGTGAACGGCCCGCCAGGCAGGCATGCAGCAGGCAGGTCCCGGCGCCGCCGCCTGCGACGCCACCGAACCGGGGAGGAATGGTACCGACCGGATGCATGGATCAGCCCCCCTGCGCGGAAACAAAGGCGCCGATCTGGTTCATGGCCACCATGCCCTGCATATTGATCCCGCCATCGGCCACAAGGCGCGCGCCAGCGGCGTGACGGCCGGACACGGCAACCATGGCCTTCAGCAGGTCGATCAGCGTTGCCGCTGCCCCCGCCGCCGTCTTGGCCTGCGTGACCACGCTGCCGGACAGGTCGGCCGCCATGCCCGTGATGGTGGCGATGATGAGGGTGTTGACCTGCCCGGTATCCGTCAGGATGCTGTCAAAGGCCGCCTTCACGCTGGCGCTGTCATAGCTGACGGACGTGCTGGACCCGGCGGCGGCCACGAATGCCTTCCCCGCCGTGGTCAGCGCGGCAATGACGGTATTGGCCAGGGCGACGTTCGGTGCTCCCATCGCAGCCGCCACGAGCGGCATATTGATGGCGGTGCTGGAGAAATTCAGCAGCGCATCGACATAATCCGCGACCTCGGCCACGTTCAGGGTGATGGTGGTTGTGGTGCCGGATCTACTGGCGGTGCAGGCCGCCAGCGCGGCGGCGGCGACAAGGGCGGATGATCCGCGCAGGAAGGCGCGGCGCGTGGGGATGTGCATGGAAGGCTCCCATAAAAAAACCGCCCCGGGGGCGGTTGCATTCGGTTGCAGTTCGAGACTTATTTTCGCCCTAAAGTTGTATAATCTTGTTGTGGCAGCCCCGGAGTGCATCGGCCATCCACCTACGCGCCGGGGCTGTCACCGCGTCATGCCGGGGGTTCGGGCCGCCCCCTGCGGTCAAGCACCGGAATGCCCGCCGCCGCCACGGCCTGCCTGGCCGCCGGCTTGTCCGCCAGCGGCACGCGCACGCCGGACTGCCCGGGCTTGAAGTGGTTTTCCGCCCAGCCGATATTCAGGCCGATGGTGGTGATGACCTGCCAGGCCACCGCCCATCCGCCGCCCGCATGCGGCGGCGGCACAACGGCCGTCACCGCCCCGCAGGCAATGATGAACAGGGCGACATAGAGCGTGTACTGCGCCGGCACTTCCGTCAGCAGCAGCGCGATTGCGGCCCCCAGGCCGCCAAGCTTTGCGGTTGTATTCATGTCATGCCCCGATGGCCTGCTGGAACAGGGCGATATGCGTGTCATCCGCCACCCCTGCCCCAAGGTTGGAATTGTAGACGCGCTTCCACATCCGGCACATCGCCGCCGCGTCACGGGCCGCTGGCAGCGCGTCGGGCGCGCGGTAGTATTTCAGCCGCGCCATGATGCAGGCATAGAAGGCATTGCCCACGACCTGCCGCGCACCCGGCGGCCAGTTGCTCCGGCTGGACAGCACGGCACGGGCCAGGCTGTTCAGCCTGCTGTCGGACAGGAAGGTGGCCCAGATATCGTCATGGGTGAACGGCTCCATCTGCCACAGGCCCAGTGCCGGGCCCATGCCGCCGCCCGTGACCTGCCGGATGTAGGTCAGGCCGCTTTCGGCCAGCGCGGTGCCGACCATCAGGCTGACCGCCGCATCACCCCCCAGCCCGATCATGTCCAGCGCGGGGGCCACGATCCCGGCCCGGAACTGGGTAATGCACAGGCCGGTCATGGCAGCATCCCTGCGTGATGGTGGTGAAGGAACGGGACACTGGCAAAGAAGAAGTCATCCCATGTCTGGCTGGACAGCAGCGTGCCGCCGATCATGCCCCCCACCGCCGCCACGATGCCGGTCACGGCCGCCCAGTATTTGATGCGCTCGCCACGCAGCTGCGCCTTCAGAAGTTCGGCCTCCTTCAGTTCGTTCTGCCGTTTCTGTGCCCCGGTCTGTTCCGCAATCTGCTGGGTCAGGCCGTTGATGGCATTGCGGGTATCCCGCGCCTCGGCCGCGCGGTTGCGCTCGCGCTCCTGTCCCTGCGCCTCGATCGAGATCAGGCGCTCCATTGCGGCATCCTGCCCGGACCTGAGGGTCCCGACATCATCTTCCAGGTTGTCAATGCGGCGCCCGTGGCTGTCCACAATCGCGCGCAGGTCATCATCAGCCGCGCAGTCTGCGGCGCACTGTGTTTCGCTCATTCATTTTCTCGTAAAAAAACCGCCTCCCGGACGGGCAGGCACGGGTGGCAGGCAGCGGCGATTTACGTGGCCGCCGCCCCTACCGTAACACTCAGGCTGGCGGGATTGGTCAGGCCGCCGGTGTTCGTGGCGCTGATGGTCACGGTCCCTGCCGCCTTTGGGGTATAGGTCACACCCTGTGCCGTGTTCACGCCCGCGCCAAACGTGACCGTGCTGGCCGAGAACGTACCGCCCGCGCCGCCATCGGACAGGGTTACGGTGGTTTTGGTGGCGGGACCGTCATGGTCCGGCGTCAGGGTAAGCGGCAGGGCCGTGCCGGCCGTGGCCGAGGACGCTCCCGCCAGCGCATAGCCCGTGGAGGGAGTGTAGGTGCCCCCAATCGGGAACTGCCCGTCCGGGTCCGCCACGATGGCGCTGCCGCTGCCCGGTGTCCATGCGGACGTGCCGTCCCAGACAACCCGGTTCGTGACATACCCGGCCGGGCGCGCCACACCCGCTTCCGTTGCGGCCGCCGTCAGGTAGACGGCATAGACCTGTGCATTCGTATCGGTCATCGGGTTGATCCTATGGAATGAAACGGAAAGTCACGCAGGCAACGCCGCCCGCGCCGCCATCATGGGCGCTGCCGGTCATGCCGCTGTCATAAGCCCCACCCCCTCCGGCACCGGGGGAGGTCGCAGGCTGGCCGCCATTGTTGCCGGCACGCCCCGCCCCGCCGTAAACGGAAGGCGCACCGTTACCGGCAAATACCCAATTCCCGGCCTGCCCGTCAGACCCGCTGTTCCCGCAGGTATAATAGGCGGCTGTGGCGGGGGTTACGACAACAGGCATGCTGCCGCCGCCACCGGCGGTATTCGCGGTCGTCGGCTTGCCGCTACCGCCCCCACCCGGAATGTAGAAAAGCTCGGCTCCGTTTAATGAGACAACAGTCGTGCCGCCTTCATTGCCTGGTAACGCCCCTTCTCCCCCGCCGCCTCCGGCACCGATGGTGATGCCCAGCGTGTCGCCACCCGCCACCGGATAGATCGCCTTCATGTAGCCGCCAGATGCCCCGCCTCCGCCGGATACGGTTTCCGCCGTGCTGGAACCCTGGCAGCCACCACCACCCCCTCCGGCCCCCACGGCTTCGATTTCCACGCTGGTTGCCCATGCGGGAACGGCAATATTGTCGGAGGCAAGGACATAACCCCATGCGGTGGTCAGCTCGCCGATCGTGGCCTGCACGGCCTCAACATCGGAATAGTTGGCCAGTACCTTCCACACCGCCTCCACCGGGTCATAGGCGCGGACCCGATAGTCCGATGTATTCACCCCCAGTAGCGTGACCGGGTTTGTCGCACTGTCGGACTGCTGGAGGACGCAGCCGTTGATCCGGGTGGAAAGGGCCGCGTCCGCGCTGGCGCGTGCGGTCTGTTCGGCCGTGACATCCGCATGGTTGGCAAGCGCCCCGATATCGGTCGCGTCAATCTGGTAGCGCAGGCGGCCTGTGGATGCGTCGTTTATAATCTCCCACCCAAGACAGACCCTGTTGCTTCCCTGATCCGCACCGCCGCCCTGCTGGACCGGCGTGAAGCCAAGGCTGTCCTGCTTGCCCGCCTGCAATTGCGGGATGGTGTCATAAAACGGGGCGCCCTCGGCCTGCGTGATCATGTCCGCCATGATGACGGCGGCCCCGGCGGGCACGGTTATGGTCCATAGCGCATACGCACCCGTGGGCACCGATGTGCCAATGCCAGGTTGCGCCACATCCTGCCGCACCGTGGGCGCGGTGTTGCCGCTGTTATCGGCACCTGCATAGGTCACGGACGGGTCGGCGGCGTTGTAGAACGGCAGCACGGTGTCCGCCCCGTCCACCGTGGCGGGCGTGACATAAACCGTATAGGTGGCCCCCGCCCCCGGCACCGCAAGGGTTACGGGGTCGCGGCTGCCATACTGGCGCACAAGCGCACTGGCTACGGCGGCCAGCGTGCCATAGGCGGTGCCATCCACCACGCCGGGGGCCAGCAGCGAACCGGGGGCAAGGACCACGGCAAGCCCCGCACCCGGCGCGCAGGCGAAGCCGCTGGCGGAAACCGTGGTCCAGCCATAGGCCATGGCCGCAAGCTGGCCCAGCCCCACATAGGCATTGCGCTGGGCATTGAGCTGGTCACTATCCAGCGGGATCTGTGCCGGGTAGACGATCTGTCTGTCCATCAGTCGAGGTTCTCCACGTCCTGCACCCACGCAATGGTGCCTGCGGGCAGCACATTGGCGATGCGGTCCAGTGTCTGTGTTGCGGGCGGGCTGGTGTCGCCAGTGGGCAACTGTGCAAAAAGCTGGAAGGGTGCCGCGCGTGAGCCGTAGCGCAGGGCGGCCACGCCATAGCCGTAGCCACCGCCAATGGCCGGTGCCGCAAGGCTGCCCAGTCCCTTGCAGTCGGTGGCATTGCGCGGTTCGATCACGCGCCCTGCACTGCCCACTTCATCGGCAATGGTGTTGACCACGTCGGGCCGGGTGCCGAGCGAGGGAAACAGGGCTTCCTCAATGCGGGTGCGGAAGGCGTCATCGCTTTCGCCGGTGTTGCGCGTCAGCAGGGTTCCGAAGAAATCGGCGGCGAACATGTCCAGGAACGCGCCACCCATGCTGGCCAGCCGGGTCTGGTCCGCCGTTCCCGCCAGCATGGCCCATATCCATGCGAACACGCGGCCATAACCCTGCAACAGGGCATTCAGCACCGGGGCCTGTTCCGCTTCTCCTGTCGCTGGTGGAGATGGAAACCACCCGGTCGGCAGCAGCCTGCGGATGCGCAGGGCAAAGCCGTTCTGTGTGACGTCAGCCAAAGCTCACCGTCCCCGCACGGTAGGCCGTGCCGGTGATTGCGGGCAGGTCAACCGTTCCACCGGCCAGTGTCACGCCGGTCACGTTGGTGACGGATGCATCGGCTGCGTAGGCGATCTGGATCAGACGCGAATAGCTGGCCGCATCCCCGATGGCGAGGCCATTAAGGTAGGTCGCTATATTGGTACTGATCGTGGTTTCCACAGTGGCGAGTGTGCCGGTGCTCCCCACCGTGACCGTCATGGTAACGGCTGGGCGCACCACCGTGGGCCGCACGACCTGAATGGACACGGCCGCCGGGCGCACGGCGTCCACCGCTGTATAGACTTCATCAATCACACTGTCGGACACATCGCCCGACCCGTCATCGACAAACACCACCACATTGCCGGGAAGCGTTGCGCCGGACGTGTCCACGTTCTCCACCACCTGATAGACCAGGTCGGCGGAAACATCGGTCACCGCGTTTTCAATGGCGGCAATCGTGGCCTTTGACCGGCTGTTGATATAGGCCACGAACCGCGTGCGCAGGGCGGCATCCGTCTCGCCATCGCTGCCATTGGTCAGGGCTGCGGTGTTGGTGACCGTATCGATGCCCGCAACCGCCGTGCCCAGCAGGCAGATGGCGCCCGCCGCCACGTTGCCCGTGCTGCCCGTGGTCCCGCACTGGACAGGAAGCGTGATGGATGCCGTGCCCGCCGGGCGCACATACGCGCCATCGGCCGCCGACCACACCGCGTTCGTGCTGTCCTCCACCACGTCATAGACCAGGTTCGATGCGGTCTTGACCGTGGTGCCCACGGCAATGGTGGCCGACTGGCTGGCGGGGGTGAAGGATGTAAAGGCAACGGTGCCGGTGGCCGCCGTCCCCGCCTCCCGCGTCAGGCCGAAATCCTGCACGAAACTGTCCACATCCGAACCGATGGAGGTGGCAAGCCGCGTGCGCGAGAGGATCTGGAGCGCGATGAACTGGAACCACAGCCCCAGCCCCGCCACCGCTTCGAGCATGGCGCGGCCGGGGGAGCCGACATTGAGGTCAAGCAGCGACGGGCACGCGCCCTGTGCGCTCGCGACCATGTTGCCCAGCGTGGTCTTGAAGGATTGGAAGGTGATGGCCACCCGGACTCTCCATCATGTTTGTGGAACATCTCTTGTATTTTGCGCCAATGCGCCCGAGGATCGGGCCAATTGTCGCCACGCCCGACCGGACCCCGCCTTATGCCTGCCACGCCCTTTCCCGCCCTGTTCACGCCCCGCCTGCGGCTGGAACCGCTGACGCTGGCCGATGCCCCGGCCATTCAGGTACTGTTTCCGCAATGGGAGATCGTGCGCTTCCTGGCCCCGCGCGTCCCGTGGCCCTATGGCCCGGATGACGCCGAAAAATTCATACGCGACGTGGCCCTGCCCGCCATGGCGCGGGGGGTGGCGTGGCACTGGTCCATCCGCCCCCGCAGCGGGCCGGACGCGCTGATGGGCGTGATTTCACTGATGGATGATCCATCGGCTGCCGCCCCGCGTGAAAACCGTGGCTTCTGGCTGGCCCCGCAATGGCAGCGCCAGGGACTGATGACCGAGGCGGTGGAAGCGGTGAACGATTACTGGTTCCTGACACTGGGCCGCCCGGTCATCCGCACGGAAAAGGCGGTGGACAACGCGGGCTCCGTCGCCATTTCCCGCAGGATGGGCATGCGCCTGACCGGCACGCACCGGCGGGATTTCCTGTGCGGGCGGGACATACCGGCGCAGAAATGGGAAATGACGCGGGCGGAATGGCTAGCATGGAAGGCCCGCAACCGCCCCGCATAGGGTGGTTCAGGCTGTCAGCGCCAGTTCCTGTACCGCGCCACTCCGGGCATCGGTATAGGATATGGCCAGCAGGCAGGCGCCGGTTTTCGGGCTGGTCACGCTGACCGTTATGGCCCGGGTCTGGTCCACCCCGGCATCGGCCTGCATCTGTTCCAGCACAAGGGCGCGGATGGCGCCCTCATCCATCACGCCGCCCACGCGCGCGGGCAGCCCGGCGCCATAACCGGGCTGCCATATATAGGCCCCCGTGCCGGTGCACAGCCGGCGCAGCAGTGCCTGCCGCGTCTGGTCCGCCCCCGTGACCACCGCCACGCCGCCGGTGGCCGATAGGTCAAGGTCACCGCCCATGGTGTGGGACAGCGCGCTCATGGCCGTACCCCCGCGCGTTCGTGGCGCGCCAGCAGGCCCGGCATTTCCAGCGCGCCCACGGCGCCCGCGCTGGTGCCGCGATACTGCCCGCCCGGACGGACCGCCAGGACCATCAGGCCGATGGCCGCGCCACTTTTCACCTCATGCCGCGTGCTGTCGGGCCGGGCGCGCATGGCCTGACGGGGCGCGGGCCGTGGCTGGCGCGGCGGGGTTGGCATCGGGCGGTTCATTGTGGTTCTCCCGTCGTGCCGCCGCCGGGCTGCACGCCGCCATGGGTGTGGCCCCTGCCGGAAATGCCGGCGGCCAGAACGTCCGTCCCGCCGGTTACGCTGCCCTGTGCCGTCATGTCCCTGTCAGTCGTGATCGCGCCGCCAGTCACGGCCAGTCCGTTCGCGTCCAGCGTCATGGATACACCGCCGACCTTCCACGCGCGGGAACCACTGGTCAGGGTCTCGGTGGTGTTTCCGGCCCCGCTGTAGATCGTGTCCCTGGTGATGTGCCACCACGGCGCGCTTCCGGCCGGCTGGCCCGCCGCCGCGCCAGCATTCGCGGGGGGCGCGCCGCAGCCGGCCATGACCAGCATCTCCCCCGGCTGGGCCGGCCTGCCGGTAGCGGGAGAGAGGGGCGGCATGACCACGGTGTCATATACCGGGCAGGCGCACACCGCGTGTTCCCCATCGCCTTCCAGCCGCACCAGCAGCACATGCGCGCCAATATCGGGCGGGCAGGCAATGCGCAGGCTGCCAACCTGCATGGCGGCATGGGGCAGCCAGCCGCTTTCCACCCCGGCGGGCTGGGCCGTGACCTTTACGGCATGGTTGACCGGGTCCACCGCGCTGACCAGCCCGAAGCCGGGCTGGGCCTGCGCGTTGGCCATGTTGGCGGCAAGCATGCGGGTGTCAGCCATTGCTGTCCTCCTGTGTGCTGGTGTCGCGGCGGCGCAGCGTGACCTGCTGGGAAAAGCCGCCCTGCCATGAAAAACTGCTGGTCACGCTGTCCACATCCAGCGTGCCGTCCCATGTCGTGCCGGTGCCGCTGACCTGCATGAACTGGCGCGGGGCCAATGTCGCGCAACCGGGCATGGTGCCGGTTATGGTGCGGGCATGCGCCACGATCTGGCTGTATTTCTGCCTTGCATACTGCTCAAGCCCGTCAAGCCGCGCGCCGGGCAGGCTGAAGCTGTGCACGCTGCCCCCGGATGTGGCGGGGGCCGTGGCCGACCCGCCCGCAGCGGACCAGTAATACGCCACCTTCGTGCGCTGGCGGCTGTCCCAGCTCATCACATGCACCACCACGCCCCGGTCAATCTGGTAATCGCGGGTCAGGCGCAGGCCGCTGGCCCCCATGCTGATGGGGGAAAGCGGCCCGGTATCGGCATAGTCCAGCACATGCGTGTTGGCGGCACTGGCGGTGGGGGGTGGCGCGCAGATGATGGTGGTGCCACTGGCATACAGGTCGCATCCCGCCTGGATGGCAAGGGCGCTGACCAGGTCGAACGCCGTCTGGAACCGCCCGTGGCTGGTAGCCGCCGTGCGCTTGTGCTCCACCTGCCAGAACTGGCCCACCATGGCGGTGTCCATCGTGACATCGGGGGTCAGCCCCGCCGCCGTGATCACGGCGCGCGCCAGGTCCGCGCCGGTCATGTTCATCCATCCGTCCAGCACGCGCATGTCCAGCAGCCGTGCCAGATAGTCGCGGCACTGGATGTGGACGGATGTTTCCGCCGGGCTCCATTCCACATGGTCCACAATGCCCTGGAACAGCGTGGTCCACTGGCTGCCATCCCGTGCCGCATCCCGCATCTGGAGCTGGATGTCGGTATCGGGCAGCACGGAGCCGGCCGCCGGTGCGGGCACGTCAAACCACAGGCCGGACGCCGCCTGCGCGCGATCCACCGCCAGCGTCATTTCCAGCGTGTCGGCGCGGCTGTAGCGGGTGCGGGTCAGCGTGAAGGCTTCCAGCCCCGTTTCCGTCCGCTCCGTGCCATTCACCAGCAGCCGCGCACGCGGCGCGCGCCATGTGGCGGCCTGCGTGGCGGCGCGGGTCATGTCCGTGCTCATGCCGCCACCCCCGGCACGCCGCTGCCCAGTGTCGCATCGGCTGGCGGCAGCACCAGCGGCACGGGTGCCGCAAGACCCGACAGGTCGGGATCGTCCAGACCGTTAAGCCGGGCAATGCGCCACCACTGGGTGGCATCGCCCAGCCAGCGCGCCGCGACATGATAGAGCGACCCGTCCGCCGCCGTGACCCTGATTGTGGTTGCCATGTTTCCTCCCTTCCTGTCAGGCCGTGACCAGCGGGCCGTCCTGGGTCGCCCCGGTGGCCGTAAGCGTGTTGGCATAGGCCCGGTTGACCAGTGCGCCGGACATGACCGATGCGCCGTGCAGTTCCGCATTCTGCGTCAGGGTGGACAGTCCCGCCGCACCGGTCAGGCCCGTGCCCTCCAGATTGGCCCCGGTCGCACTGATGGCCGATGTCAGCCCCGCCCCCGATGCCTCCAGCCCCGAAAGCAGGCTGGTCGCCCCCTGCGGCGTGGACGCCAGGTTGACCCCGGCGCCGGACAGGCCGCCAACGGTGCCCAGACTGTCCTGCACGGTGGCGAATACCCCGCCCGCCCCCACCATGTCGGCAACGGGCGTGACCTGTCCCACCACGGTGGAAAGCTGGCCCGCGACATTGCCCGCGATGGTGGAAACATCGCCAAGCGCGTCCGTGATGCCCGACAGGGCGGAAGCCCCGTCCGCCCCGATCAGCGCGGACAGGGCGGATGTGGTGCCCGACTGGCTGGCCGCCACCTGCGCGGGCTGTTCCAGAACCAGCCGGTAGGGAATGACCACGCCCTTGTGCTGGTAATCATAGGAATACTGGACAATCCGCACCACCAGCGACAGCCCGGCCCCGCTGAAGGCCACGGGCGTGCCCGCCACCCGCATCTGCTTGAGCGCCTGCGCGCGCGCAAGGGCCGTGGGGCCGACAAAGGTGCCCTCCAGCTCCAGCCGGTCGGGGTCGTTGCCCACCGCGTCGAGAATGCGGTTGCCACCGGGCAGGCGATGAACCGCCACCTGCTGGCCGCCCCCATCGCGGATGAGCCGGGGCACTTCCATGCCGGTCAGGGTCAGCCCGCCAATGATCACGGGGGCGGACGCCCACAGCCGCCCGACCGACCCGATGGCGGTCTGGGCATTCATGAGTGCAAGGGACATGTGTTGTTTCCGCCATGGTTGAGAAAAGCCGCCCCCTGCGGCCGGTCCGTGCCCGATGCGCCATCTGGCGTTCCGGCCGACACAGGCGATGGGACTGGCGTGATGACACCCGTGCGCGCGGCACATGCTCCACGCGCCCATGCACGGTCTGGCGCGCCCCCTGGCAGGTGATGTGCCCGGCGGCTACAGGCTGACCTGCCTGCGGTGCGGGCGGGACCCGGCGCGTTCATGCCCCGATGGAGCGGCCGGGCAGCTGCGCGTGGCGCAGGGTGTCGGGCGCCGTGCCGGTGGCGCGGTGTTCATGCAGCGCGCGGCTGGTGTCGATCCGGGCCATGGCCTGACCCAGCACATGCCGGTCCAGCGTAAGCGGGATCGTCACCTGCACGACGGGACCATTGCCTGCCCCGCCTGCCTGTGGAGCCGCAGGGGCGGCATGGCCGCCGCCGGGTGGCTGCGGGCTGATGAAGGGCGGCCTGCCCGCCATGCCACGCGCGGTCGCGCGCTGCGGCCTGAACGCCCGGAGCGTGTCGCGCGCGCGCGGCATGGCATGCGCCGCCGGGAGGGCTGCGGGCGGCCGGGTAGCGGCAGGGACCGCCCGGTACGGCGGCAGGTGCCGCACCTGTACAGACCCCGACGCCATGTCAGGTGGCGCCATGCCAGGTGACGCCCTGTCAGACAGCGCCATGCCGGGCAGGCTGGCCGCGCTGCGCCGTGGCATGGCCAACCGGCCTGTCATGGCGGGTAATGGCGGGATGCGCGCCGCACCATCGTCTTTCCCCTGCCTGCCCATGTCCGTACCCGTTACATGACGGGGCGGCAGGGCCATGCGCCCGCCCGCCCCCTGCGCGCCGGGTACGGGAAAGGCGACGCGGCGCGGCATCCGCCCCCCTGCCGGCAGGCCAACCGGCGGGGCAGCGGCAGCAGGCACTGGCGGGAGCGGTGGCATTGCATCGTTGCGCGCCCGGCCGGGGCTGCCTGCCCCGTCCCGGCGCAGTGCGGGCCATGCGGGCGGTGATGGATACGCCGCCATGCGGACAGGCCCCCTGATGGCAGGGGCCAGCCGGGATATGGCGGCAGCAGGGCTGGCGGGCACATTGGCCAGCCGCCCCGTGGGCCGTGGCATGCCGCCCGGGCCATTGGCTGCAGGCCCGCGCGGGCCCTTCCCGCCCATGATCCCGCTTCCGGGCCGCATGGCGGGCATCCGGGCCGCCGGGGCAACAGGCCGGCCGGGCGTGCCGCCCCCCTGCCCGCTCCGCACGGGCGGGGGCCTGACCCCGCTATCCGCTGCGGGTGGTGGCGCGGAGGGGGGCACAGGCGCTGGCACGTCCATGCCGGCCACCATGGCGGGCGGGCGGGCGGCATGGGGCGGGATGGCCCCCATACGGCCACGCGCGCGCAGCAGGCGCGCCAGCGCGGCAACGCCCGGTGCCACGTCCCCCCGCGGGCGCGGGATCACCACGCGCCCACCCGCGCGCAGGCGCGCCACAAGGCGTTTCGTGGCCTGGCGGCATTCAGCCATCGGGGTCTTCCCATTGTCGCGCATTCCAGTCATATCGCCCGCCCGCAAGCTCCCCAAACGCTACCAGAAAGGCCATGCGCCGCACGCGCGGCATGTCCATGGCCACACTCCACGGCACCCCGTTCGCAACCAGGGCCGCGACCTCGATCACGACGGGGTGCCGGCTCAGTTTTTTGCGGCAAGTTCCTCCGCCTGTGCCCCGTCCGCAGCCCCCGCGCCAAACATGGCGTCCGACAGCGCCGTAATCCCGGCATTGCCGATCTGGTTGGCAAGCTGCTCAAGCTGGAGGCGCGAGGCCGGGCGAATCACGGGCACGCCGTCTATCGCCTCTACCGAACTGACCATCAGCGCGTATTCCATCCACGCCGTGGTGGGACTGGCCGGGCCGAATTCCAGCAGTGCCAGCACATCGCCCGGTCCCCGCTCACGCCACGTCAGCGTGCGGCCATCGCCGGTTTTTACCGTCTGTTCCGTCATGCGCGCCCCCTTACGATACGCGGCTGCGCGCACGCGCGGTAAACGTGATGGTCTGGGTTACCAGCGTTTCGGACTGGTAGCGCCCGGCATCCGATAGTTGCAGGGAAGCGCCGATGAACTCGTACGTGCTCAGCGTGCCATCGCATTCGGTCACGTACTGGTAGATGCTGCCCAGCACCACCGTGCCCGCCGACCAGAAGCCGCTTTCAATCGCGGCAAACAGGTCATCCGCCCCCGCGCTGTCGCGCTGGAAGGTAAACTGCCCGCCCCAGCCGCCCGGCACGTCATAGAACAGCGGCATGTCGTTCAGCGGGTTGGAGGCAAGCTGGTGCGTGCGCTGCTGCGCGTTGAAGCCGGTTACCGTGGGCAGGTCGACGCGGCTACCGTCATAGACCAGCACCACGCGGCAGTCACGGCCGATATTGAAGGGTTTGGTGGACATTCATCACTCCATGCGCGGAAGGAAAAAAGGGCCGCCACAGGCAGGGCGGCCCGTAAGGCGGGGCCTAGCTGGCGGTAGTGGCGGTGCTGACCGTCACGCTTGCCCCGCCCTGCAGGTTGACCACGAAGAAGCGGTTGATACCCTGGTAGCGCACCTGCACATCGGCACGCACGTAGCCCAGCGCGGTTTCGGATTGCGGGTTGTTGGTGGTGTCACACACCACCGCCCAGGATGCGCTGGCCAGGATGCCGCTGCCCGCCATGTTGGACAGCGTGCCCAGCAGGACGGCGCGGATATCACCAAACAGCGCGGTACCGATCACCTCACCCACAAACGCGCCCATGCCCGCGTTCAGCGTTTCGGCAATGTAGTTGGTCAGGCGGGTGTAGCTGTCATCATCGGTCACATCATCGCTGGAGGTATTGATGCCGCCGCGCACCGCCCAGTAGCTGCCACCGGGTGCCGGGTTGCAGATCACGTCGATCCCGGCCGCGAACAGGGCCGAAAGCTCGGCGGTGGAATAGGTCTGGCTTGTCCCGCCTGAGACCAGCCCCGCCTTCTGGCTGCCCACCACGCCATACAGTTCCTTGTTCAGGCTGGACTGTTCGGGCGAAAGCCCGCCCAGCAGCCCCGCGACAAACGCCTGTGGCGGCACCAGCATCAGCCCGTTGGTATCATCATCCCACCACAGCCAGTCCCCGAACATCAGCTTGACGGCGTAGCTGTCCAGCCCGGCCGCGGCCTTGGCCGCAACGGCGCTGGCAATGCCGTCGCCCGCAGGGCCGCAGGCAATCATGTACAGGCCCTCCCCCAGGCCAAAGGCGGCCTGCGCGGTCCAGCATGTGCTGTCGCTCACGCCCGCCAGCAGGCCCAGCGCGCAGCCCTGCCCGCGCAGGGCATACAGGCCGGTGCGGGTCACGCCATCGGTACCGACAAAGGCGGCGGTTGCGGGGGCCGCGCCATCGGCCCCGCCCGCCAGCGTAACCGCGCCCGCCGCCAGCGCGGGCACGGTGGTGGGCAGGCCCACGCGCACCAGCGCCGTGCTGTCCGCTGCCACAGCCGCCGCCAGCACGGCCCATGTGGCGCCGCGATAGCTGCGGCTGCCCAGCGTGGCGTGGCTTACGGCCAGGGTATAATTCGTGGTGATGATGGCGTCCTGCGCCAGTGTGGCACTGATGGCATTGCCCGCGCTGCCGGTGTGGATGGCCGTAAGCGTTACCCCATCCAGCGTGCCGGTGGCGGCTGCGTCCGTGCCGTCGGTCACGCGCACGCAGCGGAAGTCGGATGCCCCCTGCATGATGGCGATGTTGACGGTGGTGCCGATATCGCTGGCCAGCGCCTGCTTGGGGCCGAAGGCGGACAGGCAGTCCCCCATCGCGCCCACGATGACCGGCGTGCCCACCGGCCCCCATGTGGCGGTGCCCACCAGGCCGATCCGCCCGGTGGAGACGCCATTGAGCGCAAGGCTTTGCGGTTTGAGGATCTGCACATACAGGTCGGGCACGTTCAGGCTGTTGGTGTTCAGCTGGCCGGACTGGTAGATGGTCATGCGGGTCTTTTCCCCTTAAGGCGCGTTGGCGCGTGTTGAGCGGAACGGGTCGGGCTGGTGTTCACGGACTGCCGGGAAAGCGGGCGCCAGGACGTTCCGGATGAGGCGTTTTTCAAAAAGCCCCGACGAACGCCGCCTTTTTGAAAAAAGGTGGCACCCAAAAACTTTTATTCGTTAAAGTGTTGTTTCCAGGCGTTTTTATCCAGAAGGCGGGCTGAGCAGCACGTCACCCGCCACCATGCCCGCACCCATGCCAATGCCACCCGCCAGCATGGCGGGCGTGGCGCGGGTCAGGTCGGTATCAAACGTGACAAGGTAGCGGGCGGGGCGGGAAAACAGGCCCCGGTTCATGGCGGTGTCGTCGTTGGTGGTGGCACGGGCCTCGATACGGAAGGTGGAACCCCGTGCATCGGTCAGCCAGTCGGCCAGGGCCAGCGCGTCACTTATGGCCTGCCCCAGCACATCGCGTGCTTCGGGCAGGGCCGACCATGCGGTAATGACAAACATCTGGCTCTGCCTGCGCGCCACGCAGCGCGCCGTCTGCGTGCCCGCGTTGATGGCCTGCACGATGCAGCCTGCGGGTACTGTCAGGCTGGCGCCCACGGCCGTGGCCCCCGGCAGGCTGGCCGCCAGCGTGGCCGCGATGCTGGCGGCCGTATCGCCTGCCACCGCCACATGCAGGCCGCATGCGGTGCCGGTCACACCGGGCAGGCCCCCCACCCGCAGCCCCACCGTGCCCGAAGGCACGGCACCGCCGGCAACCGATACGGTGGCCGTGGTGCCGCTTACGCTTATGCTGGTGGTGGCGGGGGTCTGGCTGTCCAGCCGCCACGGGCGGCCGAGTGGTTCATCCAGCCGCGTCCAGCTTTCGGGCAGGTCGGTTATGCCAATGAAGTCGCAGCCCTGTTGCAGTGTGTGGGCGGCATTGCCCTGGTCGGCCTGTGTCAGTTCTCCCCGGCGGATGATGAGTGGCCTGCCGGTCACAGCCCCGCTGGCGGTGCCATCGGGGCACAGGGCGGCGGCCAGCGCCGTGGCAATGGCGGTGGAAATTGTGGCGATATCAGCCATGCTGGTCAGGTTCCTGTGTCATTTCCCGGCAGGAAAGTATTCAGAAAGAACAGAAGTTTTTGGGTGCCGCCTTTTTTCAAAAAGGCGGCGTCCTTCAAAGCTTTTCAACTATACCTGCTGGCGCCCCAGCTGGCAGCGCACACCCCACGGGCTGGCCCGTGCGCCGCCAATGGTGTAGCGGCTGCCCGCCCCGTCATCGACCCACATGGCGGGCTGCACGCTCAGCGTGGGAATGGCGGGCAGGAACATTTCATACCCGCCCGTATGGATGCCGCCCGGCTGCACCGGCCCCGGCACCCCGGCCCCGCTGCCGGGGCGGATCAGGGCGGGCCAGAAGGTGGCAACGGCAGTCTGGGCCGATACGTCGCCCGATGTGGCATACCCACCCGGAGCGGCCACATCCGCCGCCACGGCCATGGTGGTGCTGAGTGTTACCACCGCATTGCACAGCACGCACAAGGGCGGGCGGAACGGCTCGGCACGCGCGATGAAATATGTCTCCGCCCCGCACGTCACAATATCGCCTGCCTGCACGTCCGCCGTGTCCAGCAGGGCAAAGACAAAGGGCACATCCCACAGCGCGGGACCGGCAAAGCCGAAGGCACGGTCGTTGTTGAACGCCGCCATGACCCGTGCATGGGGTGTCGCGCACGGGCTGGCGGGCGTGGTGGGGCGGTACTGGGTGGCGGGTGCCCCAAGGCGGGTGGCCGCAACGGCAAACCCCCTTGCCGCCAGATGGCACAGGGCTTTGTGGTCCATCAGATGATGATCTCCCCCATTCCGCGCAGCCCCGGCCCCGGCGGCACGCCCAGAAAGTTGCAGAGCTGCACCCGCCAGCGGGTATAGAGGGTGAACCGGTCGGTTACTTCGCTGCGGTTGCGGGTCCACACGGCGGCGCGGTCGGTATCCAGATTGGCGGTTGCCGCCATGATCGCGCCCTCCAGCATCTGGCACTGGGCAATAAAGGCGCGGGCCTGCGCGCACTCGGCGGGGGCCAGGTTGCGCAGCCGCCATTCATTGAAGCCATAGACGCGGAAGAACCGCCACGACTGCATGCCACTGTCCTGCCCGCCCAGTGCGGGATAGCCCATGTAGCGCCGCGCCTGCGCTAGTTCGGTCTCGACCAGGGCGGTATCGGCCATGGTGGCGGCGGTGGGGGGCAGCATGGGCGCCGGTTCCGTGCCAGTTGTTGCCGTGCCGGTAACGTCCGTTCCCGTCGTGCTGCCGTCCGTTGCATCCGCCGCCGGTGTGCCGACGGTGCCTGCCGCAGCGGTCGTGGTGGCATCCGTGGTGGTGGTATCGGTCATGTCTGCCCCCGTTGCATATGGGTTGCCGGGCCGTGGCGGGGGGCGGCAGGTCGCGCCCCCGCCACGGCATTACGCCGGGAGGTCAGGCACCCGCGCCCAGGCTTTCGATCACCACGCCACGCTTGAGGTAACTGTTGGTGGCGGTGGGAATGACCGTCGTGTTGGCCGTAAGGTCGGTGGGCAGCGCAAAGCCGCCAATCCATGACCACGACTGCGCGATGATCTGCGCCAGCCGGTCCAGGGCCGGGCGGGTGATCATGCACACGCCCTCCACATCCGTAAGCTCGCCGCCATCCAGCAGCGGCGCGTAATGGGTGCCGATATTGGCGTAATCGCCCTCGATCAGCGCGCCCTGCCCGCAGATGATCGCGCGGTGGATGGCGCCCGCCCCAAGGCTTGCCTGCTGCGGGGCCTCGGTAGTGGGGATGAAGCGCACGCCCAGCAGGTCGAAGATCTGGCCGGTCTGGTAGGTGTCGGACCCGTACTGGCCCCGATACAGCAGCTTGAAATCCGCATCGCGGAACAGGCCCAGCAGCTGCGCATTGTCCAGATAGCAGTGATACACCCCGCCATCGGGCGTGGGCACGTTGTTGTCACGCAGCGTGGCCAGCGCGGCAAGGATGGTCTGCACCGTCAGCAGGTCCCCCGTTACCAGTGCGGCCGTGGTGGCGCGGCCACTGGGGCGCAGCACCAGCGGGGCGGTGGCGGCCATGACCGCGTTGCCTGCCGTGCCATCGGAGACCGAAACATTGCCCGAAAGCACAAGCGTGCCCGAAACCCCATCGGGCGCGGTGGAGGTATTGGCCGCATCGGCCGTGGTACCGACCAGCGTATAGGACCCGGCCCCGATGGTCACCGTCATGCCATTGCTGGCGCCGACCGCAACCACCTGCCCCTCATTGGACAGGATGTTCTGGAAGCCGCGGATGTCATCCACCGCAACGACCGTACCCGCCGCCCCCAGCGTGGCCGTGACCCGCGTATTGCCCCCCAGATAGCCGCCCACCCCGTTCTGCGCGCCGCCAAACAGGGCGTTGCGCGCCAGCCGGTCCAGTGTCTGCCGGGCATTGATGCCAAGGCGGGAGGCATTGGCCAGGAACTGGTTGGCAATGCCCACGCCCTCGGTCACCTGGTTGAGGTCCATGGTGTTGCCGTACTGGTTGATGGTAAGCGTATACTGTTCCACCGACCACTGTGCGGGCGTCATGCCGTTATCGAAGCTGGTATTGGCGGTGGGGTTGAGCGGGGTGGTGGCCGGCGGCAGGAGCCCTGCGCGGGTATCGGTAATGGTCTGGCCGATGCGGGCGGGGAATTCCATCTGGTCGGCAATGGAGCGGAAGCCCAGCCGCGACTGCAGCGCATCCTGGAACGCGCGCGAGAGGAACCCCTGCTGGATGACCGGCTGCAGGGCGGCGGGGAAATTGGCAATGGCCATGAAGTTCATTTCCTTTGAAAGAACGCAAGAAAGCCGCCAGGCGCGGCGCGTGGCGGCGGCAGGGGTGGCCATGGCGGGCTTGCGCCATGAAGGGGCCGGGTGGCGGGTCAGGGATGCGGCACGTCTGGCCGCCCGCAGGCCCCTTGCCGGTTCCGCGCGACATGACGGGCGCGGAACGGGTAAAGGGTGGCCTATGGGGCGCGGGGCCTGCCGGCCCCACGGGTCTTCATAAGGAAGGTGCTGGTAAAGATTTTTTCAGGATGCTTCAAAGGATGCCGCCTTTTTTAAAAAAAAGACGGCCCCCAAAAGCTTTTTATTTATTAATTATTGTCCCATCCCGGCATGCCGCATCGGCAACAGTTCTAGGTCGCCACCGGCCAGCGCAGGCCCGCCGCGCTGGCGGCGGCCTTCACATCGCGCGCACCTGCCGTACGGGCATCGAACGGGGTGGGGTCGCCCGCGCGCGGGGCGGGGCCTGCGGCGGTGGTGCCGGTCGCCGCCCCCGATGCGGGCCGGGGCGGGGTGAACAGGTAGGCGCGGCTTTCACGCGCGGCCTCCATCACGGTGTCCAGCCCCTGCGGCGTGCCGTCCTCGGCCAGGGTGACGGTGGACAGGTCCACCAGCCGCACCACATCGGCCGGTTCCACCGCCCCCATGCGGGCGGCCATGGCGCGGGCTTCGGCACGGATGACGGCACGGCTGGCGCGGGTGCGCGCGGTGCTGGCCTGCTCGGTTGCGCGGGCAAGATCGGCCTCCAGCGCGGTGCGAGCGGCAAGGGCCGCGTCACGCTCGGCACGCAGGGCGTCCATCTCACGGCGCAGGGTTTCAGGGTTGGGGGACGGGGGCACGCTGGCGGTCATGTCGTTACTCCGTAATAATGAATATCAGGTCTGGCTGCCGGTATTGATGCGCGCCCATTCGCCATGCGGGCCGGGCACGCCCGCGCGCGCGGCAAACAGGGCGCAGGCACTCTGGCGTGACAGGAACCCCCCCTGCACCGCCTGGCCCAGCCCCTGCGCCAGTTGCGCGATCTCGCCCTCGGTGCCGGGAAAGTAGGGCGGCCATTGCAGCGCAAGGCCCATTGCATCCAGCCCCACATAATCCTGCCCGCCAATGCACAGCCCACCGGCCAGGACATGGGAAAAGCGGCAGGCCATGCGGTACAGCGCCAGCAGCCCGTATTCCCCGTAACAGAGCCGCATGCGGTCAGTCAGCCACAGCAGCGGCTGGTAGAGCATTTCCATCGCGCGGCCCGATGTGGGGGCGGCCAGGCTGTCGGCCTGCGCGCGGTTGCCGTGAATCTGCTCCATCACGCTGGCGCGCAGTTCACGGTAATGGTCACGCATGGCGCCTGCCGCATCACCGTTTATTTCCAGCAGCTTGGCATCGCCATCCAGCGGCAGGGTCAGGGCACTGGCCGCGCCCCCACTGCTGGCGGGCGTGCCGTCCGCATACGGGTCCGGCCCCGCGCGGATGACAAGCCGGGGGTCGGCGCTGTATTTCAGCCCCCGCCCGGATTGGGACAGCAGGTAATCGCACTCGATCACCGTATCGATGGCGGGCGCAAAGGTGCACGGGCCATCCACCACGCCGGGGGCAGCCAGATTGGCCATCCACACCCATGGCACGAAGCCAAGGCCGTGATGGCTGCTGCGGGTGGCATCAATGCGCGCGGGCGGCCCGGCCTCCACACGCTGCGGCACGTAAACGTGGCAGTCCGCCCGGTCCCATACGCGCTGCCACCAGAACACGCTGGCGGCATCATCCGCGCCAATGGGCCAGCCCTGTGCGGCCAGCATCGCACCGCGCACCTTGTAGCACTCGGTCACGCTGGCTAGATCCCCCGCGCCATCCCATAGCGGGGTCAGGTAGCGGGTATCATGCACCTGCGCGCGCAGGCGGCGGCCCACGGCTTCAACCAGCACCGCGCTGGACCCGATGGACCCGCGGGTCGCGGCCTCCATCATCAGGGCGGGGAGTGCGGTCTCGGCGGCCAGTTGCGCCAGTATGGCGGGAAGCTGCGGGTCGGTGGCCACAAGGCCGGGCCAGTGCGACGCCCCGAACAGCAGCGAGACCGCATCATCCACCACCGCGCGGCACATGTTGGTACGCACCGATGGCCTGCGGGCTGAGAGCGGGATGTATTCCCCCGCCCCGTTATATTCGCGGCCAAAGGGGTTGGGAATGGCGTCGTACTGCGTGCCATCCAGCACGCGGGCCAGTGCCGCCAGGCGGTGGGCGCGCACGGGCAGGTCCGGGTCGCGCGGGTAGGTTAGGCTGAGTTCCTGCCAGTCCATGCTGTCATGCTCCGCTGCTGTGGGCAAGGGGATGCAGGCTGTCTCTACCTGCTGTTTTTATAGGTGAAAAAACGTACGGACTGGTCTAGACAGTCTGCCGCCCGTTAACTGGAGAGAACCTTATGCAATGCGTGCGCCCCCCATGCTGATGGGTATGGTGGAAGTTGTCGTGGGCCTGCTTGTGCTGGGCTGGGGGGTGCGCGGCATGCTGCGCGGCCCGGCCCCGGTCAGCCCCCGCCCCGCAGGCCGCCCCATGCGGGTGGAGCCGCGCACGCTGCCCCGCAGGCCCCCTGCCCCCGTGCCGGATGCCGTTATGGAACCCGTGGGGAACACCCCGGCGGATGCGCCGGTGGATGCGGGGTTCAGCGTGCCTGTTTCCATGGCGGATTACGGCTGGGCGGTGCGGCTGTACCAGCCCCACCCCCTGCTGAGCGCGTGGGAATGCCGGGTGCTGCGCAGCCTGACGGGTCAGGTGCCGCCGGGCGTTCTGGTGTGCCCGCAGGTCAGGCTGGCGGATTTCATCGTGCCGCGCGGCCCGGATGCGGATGCCAACCGCAGGGCGTTTTACAAGATTGCCTCCAAATCCGTGGATTTCCTCATCATCCGCGAAGGCGATGGCCATGTGCTCCTGGGCGTGGAACTGGATGACAGCACCCATGACCTGCCCGAGCGCCAGTACCGTGACGGGCTGGTCAACGCCGCTTTTGCACAGGTCGGCATACCGCTGCTGCATGTTGTGCCGGGGCAGCGGGTGGACGTAACGGGGTATTTTGCGGACGTGATGGCCTGAAACCCCAGCAGTAAGACGGCCTTCCTGAAAAAGGGTGGCACCCAGAAACCTTTTACAGTTCACGCAGGCCTACCGCCCCATGTTGAACCGCGTGGGCACCCACCGCGCGGGGGCCGCGGGCGGGGCGGCCAGCATGAGGTCACTCAGCGCCCAGACCAGCGCATCCGCCCGGTCGGGAGACTGCGCGCCATGGTAGCCACTGGCGGAAAACTGGCATAGCTGCGTCTCCAGCGCCGCGAATGTGCCGTGATGCGTCACCCGCCCCTGTTCATACAGCGCGGCCACCGGCTCGGCGCGGGCGGCCTTGCCCCGGCTGGCGCTGACCATGGTCAGTGCCGCATTGGGGTTCAGGCCGCGCAGGGTTGCTTCCACCAGCGCACCGCCAAAATTCTGCTCGGCCACAATACGCTCCGCCCCCCAGTCCGCCTGCGCCTGCAATGCCGCGCGCGCCCAGCCCGCCGGGCTGTCACGGCGTGACAGGTCAGCCAGGACATGGCCCGCCCCGGCGGCATCCACACCGCAGACCACAATGCCGATCTCGTCCGATCGCATGTCTTCCGGCCCCGAACAGCCCGACGGGTCCACCGCCACCACAATCCGCCGCATGTGCGCGGCAATGGCGCCGCGCGTGGCGGGGGTGATGGCGGCCGCGCGGGCAAAATCCTCCATCCGCCACAGCGCGCCATCCACCGCGTGCTGGTATTCGCCCTCCATGAAGCGCCTGCGTTCCCGCTCGGGCAGGGCCGCAAGCTGGGCCATGTACTCCGCCGAGAGGTTGGCGCGGTTGCCCGCCGGGTTAAGCTGCATGGTGGCATGGCGCGCGCGGTCCAGTGGCGTGCCGGATGTGGGTTCCACCCCTTCCTCAAACACGCGGTACAGCCAGTGGCTGGTGGTGGGGGGATTGGCGTCGACATATTCCTTCAGCGCCAGCGGGCTTTTCTGTGCCAGCCGCGTCAGCAGCATGTTGCGCGCGCCATAGGTGATCTGGCTGGCTTCGTTCAGGTAGACGGTGGCGAATTCCAGCCCGAGTATCTTTTCGGTGCGTTCGTCATCATCCAGCCCGCCAAACACGATGCTGGACCCGTTGGGCAGTTCCACCGTCCAGTCGGTGCGCGACAGCGCCCACGGAACAGTGGGAAAGCACGCGCGCATGACGGCGGGAAACGTATCGGCCACAACCGTGGCACGCAGCGCGTTCAGCCGGTGGCGGAAAATGCCGTGCCGCGTGCCCCCCGCCCGCAAGGCCCGGATGACCATGGCGCGCACCAGCACGAACGTCTTGCCCGACCGCGCGCCGCCGCGCAGCAGGATATGGGTGGCCGCACTGCCCAGCAGCCGGTTGGCGCGGCGCTGGTCCGGGGTCAGGCTAAAGGTCTGTGTCATCGGGCGTTATGGCAATGGTAATGGCGGGTGCGGGTTCGGCGCGCCGTTCGACCGTGGGGCGCAGGCGGGTGGCCACCCACATGCGCGCTTCCATGCGCAGTTTTATGGCGGGCACGTCGTCACGCCCGGTGGCGCGGTCGGCAATGCTCACGATCTCTTCCGCCAGCGCATCGGCCGCCGCTTCGCGCGCCAGGGCATACAGGCTGCGGAATTCGGGGTTGGCATGCAGCCAGCGCAGCACCGTGGCGCGGTGCGGCATGGCAGGGTCGGTGCAGATGGCGCGCAGGCTCTGGCCATTGCTCAGGCGGGCGCAGATTTCATCGGCCAGCCTGCGGCTGTAGGCCCCACGCCGGGGGGACGGGCCAGCGGGTTCGGGCATCGCCGCCCTCCGTTGCGTGGTTATGCCATTATGGAAGGGTTGTATGGAAAAATCGTGCAGGCAGCAAATAAACCGGGCAATGGCAGAGTGTATTCCCAGGCAATATGCCGGAAAAATGAATAACAGGTTTTGGGTGCGCCCCTGCTTGGGAACGGCGGCGTTACCTGAAGCATTGTGGAAAAAGCTTTACCAGAAACTTTCTTACGGTTGCCGGATGTTTCCCGGTTTTCCAGCCCGCCCCGGCAAGTGAAGCTACCCCATTATGGCAGGGTTGTAAGTAAAAACCGTGCAGGTGGCAATCATGTCAGGGCTGTGGCGCGGATGCTGGTTTTACCGGCTTTGGCAAAATATCCTGCCCCAACGGCTGCGTCCTGCCGCACCATTTCGATATTTGAGGGTTTCTGGATTAATGAAAGTAACAAGCTACGGTCTTTTCTGGAGAAAGGACGAGATTGACTGGCACCCCGGCAATGGCAACCACAACAGGTTCCGCCTGCTGGGGCGGGTTGGCAGTAATAGGGGCCATATAAAAATTGTGGATTTCCGCCACCAGCAGGGCATCTACATCCTGTATGACCATTACGGCCCGGGTTATGTCGGGCTGACGCGCAATCAGGGACTGGGAAAGCGGCTGAAGGACCACACACAGGATCATCTGGCCGGGAAATGGGACCGGTTCAGCTGGTTCGGCTTCCGGCCCATTGATGAAACCCCGACCGAACACGGCCTGCTGCCGCTGGGTGAGACGAAGGAAGACCTGACCGAAGAAACCAATACCACGATTGGCGACCTGGAAGCGCTTCTGATCCGGGCCATCGGCCCGAAGCGCAACAGGGTTTTCATGGGGTTTGGCAATGCGGAGGAATGGACCCAGATCGAATACGACCGGGTTGATACCTACATGAACCGCCTGGGGAATGATTAGGGGCCGTGGGGCAGGGCCTGCCGGGAATGCTTCAGGAAACGTCGCCTTTTTGAAAAAAGGCGACACCCGGGGTTTTTTATCAATGGGTTGTCTTGGACAGCCCCCAGACGGTGGGCACGGTATCCGGCCCCGCCTGCCCCGCCCGCGCCATGTCCCGCACCGCGTCAAACACCACTGGCCCATGCGCGTAATCGCGCTGGCAGTAGCGCAGGCCGGTCAGGGCAAAGACCAGTTCCACCGGTATATCGAAGTAAAAATCGATCATCCCCGGCGGGTAGCCACTCTGGGTTTCCTCCATTTCCATGGCCGTCCGCACGGTTTCCAGTTCCGGCGGGGGCGTGCCGTCCACCTTCAGGTCATGCGGGCCGGCCTGCCCGTTATGGGATACATCCCATATCCGCACCCCGTCACGCCAGCAGGTGGCGGCGGCGGCGTAGGCGGGTTCATCCACCATGCAGGCCATGACCGTGCTGCCCGCAGGACAGGTGGCAAGACGGGCCTCCACCCGGTGGCGCAGGCCCGCGCCGTTGCACCACAGCGCCGTCCACCCGCCGGGCAGGCTGGCGACGCTGGCGGGCGCGGGGCGGGTGTCATCATCGGGCATGCCGGTTTCCTCCAGCCCGAAATGGCGCAGCACCGCCGCGCGGTCCATGCCGTGGGCCAGGAATACCCCCACCGTGTAGCCCACCGGGCGCGGGGGGCAGCTTTCACGGATATAGGGGCGCAGGCGGATGGGGGGAAAGATGTCGCGCGTGCCCTCGGTCGTGGTGGCGGGGCCGAAGGTGACGCGCCCTTCGGTTAATGTATAGGGGTGGACGATATGCTCCGCCGTGCCGTCACGGTGCGCGCACATCATCACCACGGCCTGCGCGGGGTCGCTTTGCCCGGGCAGGATGACGGTGCAGTTGGCCACCATTGCCGCCGCGCGGTGGGGCGCTGCCGCCAGCACGCGGCCCAGCGCCGCGCGCGCCTGTTCGAGCTGCACGTCGCTTGATGCGCGGCCGGGCGGGTCCAGCAGGGTAATGCCGGCAATATAGGGTTCCAGCGCCACCGTGGCGCCAAAGGGGGCGAATACCCCGTCACGTGCCAGAAGGCTTTCCACATGCGGCACGATGGCCGCCGCCAGTGCCGCGAAATCCTGCTGCGGGGTGCTGAGCCAGTATGGCAGGTCCGCCGTGTTCCAGCCTTCGTACGGGTCCATCGCGCCATCCTTGTCCGTGGGCGGGGTCAGGCTACGTTTGGGGGATGTGGCGTGTCAATGCACGCCCGCGCACGGGCGGCGTGCGCGGCAATGGCGGGCCGCGGCACCTGACCATGCCGCAAGGGCATGCAGTGCGTGACGCCTGCCGGCCGGGCTTTTTTCAGGCCGGTTCCCGGTGGCGGCTGGCCCGGCCATGGCCGCCATCAGCCTGCGGGCATCGGCCATGGGACCGGCATGCCGCACGCCCCTTACGCCGCATGGGTGTGGTCATGCCCGTCATGGTCATGTCCGCCATGGTCATGTCCGCCATGGTCATGCCCGTCCGGGCCATGGTCATGGCCATCGTGGCTGTGGCGGTGGTGCAGGTCGGGATAATGGGGGTGGCGGTGCACCAGGCGGGTATGCACATGGTAGTGCGTGTGCGGCTCCCCCGGCGGGTCGTCGTGGGTGTGGGTGTGCTGGTGGTGCCCGTCATGCACATGGCGGTGGGTGTGGGCCATTTCCTCGTGAATGTGTTCATGGTCGTGGCGCTCGCTCAGGTGCAGCCACAGGCCGATGCCCATCAGCCCCCCCGCCACCGCCAGCCGCGCCGCGTCATGCACGCCAAACACCACAAGCGACACCACCGCCCCCACAAACGGCGCCAGCGCGAAATACGCCCCCGTGCGTGCCGCCCCCAGATGGCGCAGCCCCAGCATGAAGGCCACAAGGCTGATCCCGTACCCCGCGAACCCCACCGCCATGGCCCCCGCCACCAGTACCGGCCCCGGCAGGCCCGCATGCATGAACACCAGCGCCAGCGCCATGTTCACGCCCCCCGCCACCAGCCCCTTGAGCATGGCGATGCGCACCGGGTCCACCGCCGAAAGCCGCCCGCTCAGGTTATTGTCAATGCCCCAGCACACGCATGCCGCCACGATATACAGCGCCCCGGGCGAAAGGGTGGCCCGCCCCTGCCATGACAGCACGACCGCGCCCGCCACGATGCATACCGCGCCCAGCAGCAGCCTGCGGTCCACATTTTCACGGAACACCACCCATGCAATCAGCAGGGTGGCAATGCTTTCCACATTCAGCAGCAGCGAGGCCCCGGCCGCATCCGTGCGCGCAAGCCCCAGCATGAGCAGCAGCGGCCCCGCCACCCCGCCGGTGGCGATCACCCCCAGCAGCCACGGCAGGTCACGCCGCGCCAGCGGGGCTTCATCATGCGTGGGCAGCCGCAGGGCCGCGCGCGCGCCCAGCACCACCGCCAGCCCCAGGCCGGAACCAAGATAGAGCAGCCCCGCCGCCATCTGGGCCGGCATGCCCCCCAGCAGCAGCTTGGCAAAGGGCGTGCTGACACCAAACAGCACGGCGGAAAGCAGGGCGAGGCCAAGGCCGGTCTTGTTCATGCCGCCACCCTATCATGTCCGGCACGGCGCTGCCATTGCCATGCGGCACGCACGGGGCATGGCCGGGCCACCACTGCGGATGCTCCCGCGCCGGCCCGGCATGGAGCCCACCATGCCGGCACCGTTACCGGCACGGTCATTCCATCAGCAAACGGGCATGACCATGACGTTAAGGACAGGCCCCGCGCGGCCGCGACCAGCGCATGCGCCATGCCCGGCCCGTGCCCGGCCACGCCCTGCCGGAATCCCATGATGGCCCGCAACACCCCCCGTCCGGCGCGGCCTGCCGCTGTTCCCGCGCCCGCCTCACCATTGATCATGCAGCACATCCAGCGCGCGGTGCAGGGTGCGCAGGCGGGTGCCGGGCTGTTCATCCATGCCGCACACCGCGCATACCACCTGCCAGCGCGCGGGCGTAAGCAGGGCATGCGCGCGGTCCAGGCGACGGCGGGCCTGCATGCTGGCCTCGGCATCCTCCAGGCTGGCCCCGCCGCCCGCGCCGGTATGGGGGGTATAACACTGCACCAGCCGCCCGGCCCGCACCGCGCGCCGCCATGTGGCGCGAAAGCGCAGCCCCACCGCATGCTGTTCGGGCGTCAGGGCGGCGTTGGCGCGGTGGAACAGGCGGTCCAGCACGCAGGTATCCAGCACGCGGCGCACCGGCCGGGGCCGGGTGTGGGGGGCCAGTTCCATGCGGGTGGTCTCCACCACGCGGGCGGTGGCGGCGGGGCCGGTGGCCCCCATGTCGGGCTTCAGCCCGGCGGCAATGTCGCGCGCCAGCAGGCGGGCACGCCGGTCGGCCCGCAGCAGCGCCGCGACACGGGCGCGTTCGGTGACGGAAGGGGATGGGAGCATGGGCGGCCTCGCATGACTTTGTGCACAAAAGTCATACTAGCGCCGGGCCATGCAGGCAGGCAGGCCATCCTCCCCCGGCACGGGCGGGCGGCAGGCCGGGAAAAAGGGCGGTGGCAGGCAGCCTTCCGCGCATGACGGGTCCCTGCCATATCCGGCCCCCGTACCGGCGGGTCCGTGGTAAAACCGGCCGCCTGCACCACACCGTACCGCCCGTTCCATGGTGGCGCAACCATGCAAACCGGCGCGGGGTGTTCCCTCTGTTCCCTATGTTCCCAACTGTTTTACAGAACAGTAAACGAATAGCATGCCCTGTCGCCCTGTCGTACACCAGATGGCAGAAACAGCGGGAACAAAGGGAACAGAGGGAACACAGGGAACAGGCCCGCCCGGCGGGGGCTGACGGTTTCGTGATACAATCTGTAAAATCCCTGTCCCGCAGGCGGCGTTACTTCCGCCAGACCCTGTAATGGCAGGTTGTTGTCCTGCCCCGGTGGCCTGTTATCGGCAATACGGGCGCCACCATGCGGATGGGGGATGGTCCCGCACGTTTTAATAACAATAAAATAAATAAAAACAAAAAAATAATACGCGAATCGCATTTTTTCGAAATAATAAATAACAATAAATGTGTATATGGAATCATCTTTTATTTGTGTGTGAGAACGATCATGTACAGAACCACCGTGGTGGAAGATGCCTCCATTGACACGACACCCCCGCCCGCCCTCACCCCGGCCATGGCCGACCTGCCCACGGCCACCGCCCTGCCCGCGCTAGCGTCGGCCGATGTCGCCCCGCTGGCCCGGCCCGTCATTCCCGCGCTGACGGGCATACGCGGGGTGGCGGCGGCATGGGTGGCCACCCACCACATGCTGCCGCCGCTATGCGCCAGCATCGGCGTGCACGCGCTGGACCATTCCAGCGTGGTGGAAAACGGCTTCCGCGCGGTGGACCTGTTCTTCATCCTGTCCGGGCTGATCCTGATGCTGACCCATGGGCATGACTTCGTGGTGCGGGACATGGCGCCGGTGCGGCGTTTCCTGATCCTGCGCGTGGTGCGCGTGGCCCCGCTGCATGTGCTGATCATGCTGGCCATCGTGCCGTTCGTGCTGTCACAGCCCGATTTCGTGCGGTGGTCGCGGGTCTATACCTCGCCCGAATATGCCTACCGGCAGCATGATTTCTCATGGCCGGGCTTTGTGCAGAGCCTGTTCCTGCTGCAGGCGCTGACGGTGGCCAAGCTGGGCACATGGAATGGCCCGTCATGGACACTGAGCGCCGAGGTACTGGGCTACTTCCTGTTCCCCGCCATGGCGTGGGGGCTGCTGGGCATCCGGCGCGTGGCGCTGCCGCACCTACTGGCGGCGGCCCTGCTGGGGGGGGAATGCGTGGTGCTGGCGCTGGCCCACCATGCCCATAACAACCCCAGCGGGCCAATGGGCACGGTGCGCATGCTGGGCGGCTTTGGCGCGGGCATGGCGCTGGGGCGCGCGGTGATGATGGGGGGCGTGTCCACCCGCGCCGCCGCCATCATGACATGGGGCGGCGCGGGGCTGGTGGCGCTGGGGCTGGTGGTGGCGGTGTTCTCGCCCGTCATGGTGTTCGGCTTTACGTGGCTGCTGGCGGGGCTGGCCTGCCGGACCGGGCTGCTGGGCCGGGTGCTGGGCTGCCGGCCGCTGCTGTGGCTGGGGGCGGTGTCATTCCCGTTCTACATGGTGCATTTCTTCGCGCTGAAAGTATTCGAATGGTATTTCGACCCCCGCTTCGAACAGATGGGCGTGGCCGTGACCCTTCTGGCCTGGGCGCTGCTGCTGGGTGTCATGTTCACGCTGGCCATCGTGCTGCACAGGGGGGTGGAACGCCCCAGCCACCGCCTGGCGCGCAGGCTGGCGGCGGGCGTGCGCATCACCCCCCTTGCCCCGCCCGTGCTGCCCGCGTAGCCGCCGCCATTCAACCCCCGGCCGTGGCGGGCACGGGGGTGGGCAGGTCCTCGTCCTCATGCACCACGCGGGTGGGGAAGGCGCTGCCGCTGACCGCCACCAGCGCCATGCACAGCACGCCCACGCCAATGGCCGTGGGCGCCAGCACCCCCTGCCCGTGCAGGGCCAGCAGCCCGCCCCCCACGGCCGAGCCAAGCAGGATGCCGATATTGCTGGTGGCATTCACCGCCGCCCCCGCGATGTCGCCCGTGGTGGCCTGCGTGCGGATGGCACCGGACATGAAGAACGGAATGGCCCCGGCATAGCCCGCGCACCAGACCGCGCCCGCCGCAACCGACCCGATGCCGCTGGTGGCATGGCCCACCAGCAGGCCAATCCCCGCCAGCAGCAGCGCCCCCGCCCCCAGCATGCCCAGACGCGGGCTGGCATCAACCAGCTGCCCCGCGCCCCACAGCCCCGCCAGGCTGCACACGCCGATGGCCAGCAGGTCAAGGCTGAGTGTCGCCTGCGGCAGCCCGTGGGCCACCAGCACCGGCGCGATATAGGTATAGACAAGGTTATGGGCAAAGAAGAACCCGGTGGTGACCGTCAGGATCACGCCAAAATCCCGCACCGCGCGCCCGCTGCCCCGCAGGCCGGAGCGGGCCGCGCGCACCGGGGTGGCAACGGCGGGCAGCGCCACCATCACCACCACCGCCAGCACGGCGGCCAGCCCGCCCGCCGCCAGCAGGGCCGCCCGCCAGCCCAGGAACTGCCCGATGGCCGCCGCCGCCGGCACCCCCGCCACCGCGCCGAATGACGCGCCGCAGAACACGAACGAAATGGCCCGTCCGGTAACCCGCCGGGGCACAAGCTGGGCCGCATAGGCCGAGACGATGGACATGAGCAGCGCATGCGCCCCCCCGCCCACCGCGCGCCCCACGCACAGCAGCCAGAAGCTGGGGGCGAACGCGCCCATCAGGTTGGATGCGGCGTAGCCCGCAAGCGCCAGCAGCACCAGGCGCTTGCGGTTGACGCGCGCGGTCACGATGGTCAGCGGCACCGCCAGCGCGGCCACGATCAGCGCATAGGCGCTGACGGCCATGCCCACCTGCCCGGAATTGAGGTGGAAGGACCGCGCCATTTCCAGCAGCAGCCCCACGGGGGCCAGTTCGCTTGTTATGGCGGTAAAGGTAGCGGCGCACAGCACGCACAGGCCAAGGGCCGCAGGCCGGGACAGGGTGGAGAACATGGCTGTCGTTCCAGGGTTATTGTTTTTTGCGCCATATCCACATACCGCCCCGGTGGGAAGGAATTTCACGCGCCCGGGAAATGCGTCCGGCACAATAAAGCCATGCATTTTACGCCTGCCGCGCAGGGCATGGAAAACGGCCCGGTTCCGGCGGCCATGAGGCCCCGCCACCTGCGCTCCCCGGCCCGTTGCACGACGCGGGGCGGGGGTGGCGCGAGCGGGTGGTTCACCCCGCCCCGCCCGGCTGCCAGACCCAGTGGGTGGCGCCACCGCTGCGCACCTTGTGGCGCGCCCAGCCCATGGCGCGCAGCACCACGCCCGCGCGCTGCTGGGTCGCGCGGTCCTGCCGGTCCCGCGGCAGGCCAAGGGCCATGTGCAGCACATCGGCCATGCGCACGCCGCCCGCCCCCCGCCCGGCCAGCCACGCGGCAATGGGGTCGTGCCACGGGTCATCGGGCAGGCGGGCTTCCTGTGCCGCCTGCGCGGTAATGGCGATGGCGGGATCATCCAGCCACAGGGGCATGGGGCTGGTGGCCTCCCGATGGTCCGCCTCCGCCCAGAGCTGGGACCTGTGGGCGGCAACCCAGTCCGGATCGGCGCGGGTGCAGCTGATGGGCCAGTAGCGGCGGTTGCCGGTGGGGTCGGTCAGGTAATCGCATTCATTGGTGGTACCAACGAACACGCACTGGCGCGGGCGGATGACCTCGGTCGTGCCGTAGCTGGGGCGGTAGCGGTCATGCTGGCGGCTGAAGAACGCCTTGGCATCACGGCTGGTGGACCGGCCAAGCGCCTGCAGTTCCCCCAGTTCCACGCACCATACGCCCAGCAGCCCCTGGGCGGCGTCCTTGTCCCCCAGGTCGCGCGGCAGGTCGTCCTTGAACCATGCCGGGCCGAACAGCGCGGCCAGCAGGCGGCTCTTGCCCATGCCCTGCGCGCCCTCCAGCACGGGCACGTAGTCGAACTTGCAGCCCGGCTGGCGCACGCGCCGCACCGCGCCACACAGGAAGCGCGCGCCCACGGCGGCATGATAGGCATCCGCCCCGGCGCCCAGCGCCCGATCCAGCCATGTGGCCAGGCGGGGCGTGCCATCCCATGCCAGCGTGTCCAGCCAGTCCCGTACCGGGTGGCGGCGGCACAGGCCGGTTGCGGTGCGGCAGGCCTGTTCGGCCACGGCGCGGCTGACCGGCAGGCCGTAGGCACGCTGCATGTAGGCCTGCACCAGGGCGGTGTCCGTGTCCTCCATCATGCGCGGATACGGCCCCGGCGGGGCGGCCGCGCCGTCAAAGGCGGCCGGCGGGGCACGGGTCAGCATGGGGCGGCAGCCAAACGCATCCCACGCCAGCAGGCCACGCAGCAGCGGGTCATGCCCCAGCAGCACCAGGCAGTTGCTGAGCGAGGCCGACACCCTGCCCCGCGCCCCGCGTACAAGCAGGTCCATCCATGCGGCGGTGACGATGGCGGGGGATGGGGCATCAGGCATGGACGGACCTCGGGCTGGATGGGTTCTGGCGCGGCGGCGGACAGAGGGGGGAATGCGGTGTGGGGGCGTGGTACGGCCACCGCATGGACAGTGTGCGGGGCAGTGGTACGCGGTGGCATGGAATGTCAGGAAAGCGGCCGCCCGCCCGTGTCCGGGCCGGCGGGGCCAGGGCGATGCCAGGGCGGGGCCGGTGCGTTCAGCCGCCAGGGCGCGGGTTGCGCAGCCCCGCCCCCAGCCCGGAGCGGATGGTGGCGCGGGCCTCGGCTGGCGGAATGTTGCGCAGGCGGGCGGCGTGCAGCAGCATGTCGCGCGCCGTGGCCGGGTCCAGCAGCCCCGCCCCGCACCACCGGCCCAGCGCATAGGCCCGGGCGTTGAGCGTGGTGTTGGCCATGCCCCGGGGCGCATCGCACACCGCATGCAGCGCGCGCATGAGCGTGCCCCGCATCCGCTCCCCATCCATGCGGGGCACGGGCCGCGACGGGACGGCGGGCGGGGCCAGCAGCGCCGCAAGCCATGGCGGTATGGGCGGCGGGGGCACCACCCAGGGCGGGACGCGCCAGGTATAGGCCCCGCCCGTGGCCGGATGCGTGCCGGGCGGGATGGTGACCGCCTGCGGCCCCCGGTGCGGGTCCAGCCCCGGCGCGGGATGGCCCGCATGGCCGCGCAGGGCCTCGCCCCGATGGGCAAAGAACAGCACCGCCCCGCCAGAACCGCCGGTGCGCGTCATGGGCCGGGGCGGCAGCGGGCCATGGCGGCGGACCAGGGCGGCCAGCGCCGCCACCCCGTCGGCCGCGTGCGTGCCCGGCCGGTCCACATCCAGCGCGAACAGCCCCGACGGGCCGCACACCACCCGCCAGCCGCAGCCCGGCCAGCGCGCGCACCACCGGGCAATCGTGTCCAGGTGGCAGGTTGCCTGCCCTGCCGCGCCGCGAAAGCACGCGGCGCGCGATCCCGCCCGCACGGGATGGACATGCCAGCCCAGCCGGGCCACGCGGTACAGGTCTGGCGGGATGGGGGCGGTATGGGTCATGGCCGGTGTTTTATGGGATATATCCCAATACGTCAAGCAGTAATGGGATACGTCCCCCCTACCCTTCCGGCCGGGTTTATGGGACAGTTCCCATTATGGATACACGCTCCCCCGCCGCCGCCGAGATCGAACGCCGCATGGCGCTGCTCAAGCTCAATAAAAAGCGCCTTGCCGAACTGGCGGGCCTGAACGAGACGTATGTGCACGACATCCTGCGCGGCAAGTCGCGCAACCCCGGCGGCGACCGGCTGGAAAAGGTGGCCGCCGTGCTGGGCTGCACCGCAAGCGACCTGCTGCGCGCGCCCGCCGCCGGTGGCCCCAGCTCCGCCGCCCACCGGCTGAAGGCGCTGCGCGAACGCGGGGGCTACACCGTGCGCGGGCTGGCGCGCGACCTGGGCATGGGGGAGCGGTTTTCCAGCTATGCCTTCTATGAAAACAAGCTGAAGAAGGACTTCATTCCCGTTGACCTGGTGCGCAGGCTGGTCCCGCTGCTGACCGACCGGGGCGACCCGCCCATTGCCGCAAGCGAGGTCTGGGCACTGTGCGGCATCGTGCCCGGCGCCACCGACCTGAACGAAAGCATAAGCCGCGCCGAACGCGCCAGCATGCCCGTGCATGATGATGACGGCGCGATTACGGTGCATGAATACGACATCTCGCCCCAGGCGGGCGGCGGCGCGATCGTGGACCACACCGCCTGTGGCGATGGGGAGGGCCACCCCACGCTGGAGTCATGGCGCATCCCGCGCAACTTCATCCGCAACTACCTGCCCGATACGGCGGGGCTGGCCATCATCCGCGTCACCGGCAATTCCATGGAGCCGGAATTCCTGGCGGGTGACCGGGTGCTGGTTGATACCGGGCACCGCATCCCCTCGCCCGACGGGGTATATGTCCTTTGGAACGGCATGGGGGTCGTGATCAAGCAGCTGATGCTGGTGCCCAATTCCCGCCCGCCGCGCATCCGCATCATCAGCGTCAACCCCACCTATCCGGTGGATGAGGTCGATGCATCCGACCTGGTGATCAACGGCCGGGTCGTGGGCAAGTGGGTGTGGAAATAGCGCACCGGCCTGATGTGGCCACTGCCCTATCACGGCCGCATTCATCGCGCAGTCATGCATCCCGTGCCCGCCACCACTGCCCGGATGCCCCATGCCTGTCCTGCCACAACCCCACGCCGTGACGGGCGCCAGCCTGTCATGACCATGCCGACATCCCCCCGCCTTCCATGCCCAATCCCGCCATCCGGCCCCAATGCCCGGAAATACGGCGGTGCGGCCGCATGCCGACGGCGTGGCGGGCGGCATGGACGGGCGGTTTGGACGGGCAGTTTGGACGGGCAGTTTGGCAGGGGACCGGGCATGCCGGACCCTGACCCGTCATGCCCTGACCTGTCACATAACGACCTGTCACGCCCTGACCTGTCATCACGCCATGGCCGCCCCATTGCCGACCCCAACCGGAAGCTCCGCCGCATGACCGACCCGATGCCCCGCCCCCTGTCCGAAATCGCAAGCTATCACGCCCATGTCTATTTTGACGGCGCGCAGGCCCGCGCGCTGGCGGCACGCCTGCGTGAACAGATTGCCGCGCGCTTTGCCGTCAGGCTGGGCCAGTGGCATGAACACGCGGTCGGCCCGCATGTGGCCCCGATGTACCAGGTGGCCTTTGACCAGGCCGCGTTCGCCCGCCTGGTGCCGTGGCTCATGCTCAACCACGCGGGCCTGAGCATCCTGATCCACCCCGGCACCACCAACCCCCGGCGTGACCATATACGCGACGGGCTGTGGATCGGCCGCCCCCGCGCCCTGCTGGCCGACCGCCTGCCCGAACACACCGACACGCCCGACCAGCCGGGGGAGGTCAATACCCAGCCGGACCCCGAGGCGGTTATCTGACAGGCCCGGCAATCAGGTCCAGCAGCGCCTCCGCCGCCGGGCTGCGGTAGCGTTCCCTGTGGCGCAGGCCGTAAAACGCGCGCTGGCCCAGCGCCTGTGGCACGGCATGCAGGCTGCCCGCCGCCAGTGCCGGGGCCACCACCAGGGCGGATAGCGCGCTGATCCCCGCCCCGGCCTCCACCGCCGTGCGCACGCTTTCGTTGGAAGGCAGGACAAGGCTAACCGCAAGCCCGCCGGGGTCGATGCCGCGCTGGCGCAGATACCCCTCCAGTGTTGCGCGCGTGCCCGAACCCGCCTCCCGCATTACCCATGTAGCCGCGCGCAGCCACCCGGCATCCACCTCACCGGGCAGGCAGGGCGTGGGGCCGACCAGCAGCATGCGGTCATGCGCCAGCGGCCACTGCGCCAGCGCGGGGTCATCCACCACCGCTTCGACAATGCCCAGGTCCACCATCCCCTCACGCACCTGGCGGGCGGCTTCATGGGTGTTGGTAATGCCCAGTTCCACCGCAATCAGCGGGTAGTGCTGGCGGAAGCGGACAAGGACGGGCGGCAGCCAGTAGGCCGCAATGGTCTGGCTGGCCACAACCCGCAGCGTGCCGCGCTTCAGCCCGGCAAAGGCATCCAGCATGTGTTCCGCCGCCGTGGCGCGCGCCAGCACCGCACGCGCTTCGGGCAGGAACAGCGCGCCAGCACCGGTCAGCCTTATGCCGCGCCCCACACGGTGGAACAGCTTCACGCCGTGGCGGGCCTCCAGCGCCGCGATGGCGGCGGACACGGCGGATTGCGTGACATGCAGCGCACGGGCGGCGGCGGTTACGTGTTCGCGTTCGGCCACGGCAATGAAAAGGCGGAGCTGTTCCAGGGTCATGGGCGCATCCTGGCACAATCAATCGTTTATTGCGATTGGAATGACAGGAATAATGCGTTGGAGTGATGGGTTGCCCCGGCATTAGGGTGCGCGGCGAAAGGAAACCCGCCATGATCCCCCACCCCTGCCCCCGGCCCGCACAGGCGCATCTGCGCCGCCTCCTGCCCGGCATTGCGCTGTGCGCGTCGATCGCGGTGCTGGCCCGCGGGCTGGAGGCGGCGCAGATGCGCCTGTGCGGCCGGGTATGGCTGGAGGCACTCAACACCGCCCTGCTGCTGGGCGTGGGCGTGCGGACGTGCCTGCGGCCCGGCGCGGTGTGGGCGCCGGGCATAAAATGCTGCGCGCGCACGCTGCTGAACGTGGCCATCATGTGCATGGGGGCATCCTTCAGCATGGGGGCGGTGCTGCGGGCGGGGCCGGGGCTGCTGGCGGCGGTGGCGGGCATGGTGGTGTTCAGCCTGTCCTTTACCTGCGCCGT
Organism: Komagataeibacter rhaeticus; assembly: GCF_011611525.1. Lineage (NCBI taxonomy): Bacteria > Pseudomonadati > Pseudomonadota > Alphaproteobacteria > Acetobacterales > Acetobacteraceae > Komagataeibacter > Komagataeibacter rhaeticus. The sequence goes on along the minus strand of NZ_CP050139.1, from coordinate 1,669,761 downwards.
GGGGTGGCTGGTCGGGCTGTCCGCCACCCGGACGCTGCTAGTGGCGTGTGGCAATGCCATATGTGGCAATTCCGCCATCATGGCCGCCGCCCCGGTCATCCATGCGCGTGAGGAGGACGTGGGCGCAACCATCGCCTTTACCGCGGCGGGCGGGCTGGTGGTGGTGGTGGGCCTGCCGCTGCTTGGCCCCCTGCTGCATCTGGGCGGGGCGGCCCATGGCGTGCTGGCGGGGCTGACGGTCTACGCGGTGCCGCAGGTGATGGCCGCCGCCGCCCCGTTCGGGCCGGTGGCGGTGCAGGCCGGCATGCTGGTCAAGCTGATGCGGGTGCTCATGTTGGGGCCGGTCTGTGCCGTGCTGTCGGTATTGCGCGCGCGGATGGCGCGGACGGGTCCGGCACGGGGGAGGGTACGGGTCGTGCCATGGTATATCACCGGCTTCGGGGCCATGATGGGGCTGCGGGCCATGGGGCTGCTGCCACCGGGAATGGCGGCCGCGCTGGCCATGATGGCAACGGGGCTGACGGTACTGGCCATGGCGGCGCTGGGGCTGGGGGTGCAGGCGGGCGCGGTGCTGCGCGCGGGGCGGCCGCTGGCGCTGACGGTTGTGTTCTCGCTGCTGGGCCTGATGGGGGCGGCCCTGGTGCTGGTGCGCGGCATGGGCTGATGCGTCCCGCGGGCCGCCGGCGCAGGCCACAGGGCGCTTGCCTGCGGCCACCCCGTGCGGCAAAGCAGGAGCATGTCCCCCTTGCGTACCTGCCGCCGCCATATCCGCGTTCTTGCCGCCTCCCCCACCGGGGGGGCGCTGGCGCTGCTGCTGGCCGCGCTGCTGGGCCTTGGCATGGCCAACAGCCCGTGGCGGGGGGTGTGGCAGGCCGTGGTGGCGCTGCCGCTGCGGCTGGGAATACTGGGGGCGCATGGCCCGGCCACGCTGGGGGCGTGGGTCTCGGACGGGCTGATGGCGCTGTTCTTCGCGCTGGTCATTGTGGAAATACGCAGGGAAATGGCATCGGGGCACCTGTCCTCTCCCCGGCAGGTGGCGTTGCCGCTGGTGGGGGCGGTGGGGGGCATGGTGGTGCCCGCGCTGGTCTATCTGGCGGTAACGTGGGGCAATGCGGCGGCCATGCGGGGCTGGGCCATTCCGGTGGCGACCGATGCCGCCTTTACCCTGCCCGTGGTGCTGGCGCTTGGCCCGCGCGTGGCACCCGCGGCCCGGACATGGCTTATGGCGCTGGCCATTTTTGACGATATCCTGGGCATCATCGTGATTGCGCTGTTCTACGGCACGGCGGTGTACTGGCCTGCCCTGCTGGCGGCGGCACTTGCCACGCTGGGGCTGGCCGGGGCCGGGCGCGCGGGGGTGCGGGGGCCGTGGCCCTATGTGCTGGGCGGCGGGGTGTTGTGGGTGGCCCTGCTGGCATCGGGGCTGCACCCGACGCTGGCGGGGGTGGTGGCGGGGCTGTGCCTGCCCGCCACGGCCGCGCCCGGCCGCCCCACGCCGCTGGACCGCGCGACCCACGCGCTGGCGCCCGTGGTGACATGGGCGGTGCTGCCGCTGTTCGCCTTCATGAATACCGGGATTTCACTGGCCGGGACGCGGGTGGAAATGCTGCTGCAACCCGTGCCGCTGGGTGTGATGCTGGGGCTGGTGGTGGGCAAGCCCGTGGGTGTGCTGGGGGCGACCATGCTGGCCACGCGGCTGCGGCTGGCCCCGCTGCCCGTGGGCACGCCGCCGGGCATGCTGTTCGGGCTGTGCCTGCTGTGCGGGATCGGCTTTACCATCAGCCTGTTCATGGCGGACCAGGCATTTGCCGCACCCGGACTGGCCGACATGGCCAGGCTGGGCATATTTGCAGGGTCCGCCCTGTCCGCGCTGGCGGGATGGGTATGGCTGCGCATGGTACCGGCCCCTGCCCCGGCCCGGCGGCCGGGATAGGCCGCATGCGCCTGCTCCCCCCATGTCGTCACACCCTGGCCGCCGGGCTGCTGGCGGCGGCCCTTGCGGATACGCCATGTAGCGTCAAAGGTTCCGCCAGACCGGACAGACGTGAAGGTCAGGCCGGGGCCAGGCGCATCATCTCCCCCGCGTGCCGGAGCCGGCCCAGGGCGTGCGCAGCCAGCGCCGGTACCGGGCCACGGGCCATGATGTCCGGCCTTACTGGTCAGCCGAGCCCGGCTGTTCGATAATGACCCGCATGCCCCATGTCTTCCCGCCATCGGTGGTTGTCAGCACGACCTGATAGGTTCCGTTATTGGGGATGATGATGTGATCCAGTGGCGTATCCGTTGATGGCCAGGTGATGTTCTTGTCATCATAATGCTTTAACGACACGGTCATCGGCACGACCGGCGCCGCCGTGATGCCGCTTATGATGGCGGCTTTCTGGATGTCCTTGGGCAGCAGGGTCCCGATCGCCCTGATGTCGATATCGCCGCCACGGTTGGAGGGCAGGCTCAGGATGGCGGAGATGCAGGTCTCGTATTCCCTGTAGCTCTCGCTGGTGCAGGGTGTCTGGACGGTCACGCTGGCCGGGGTGCCATCGGGAAGCCTGACGTCCGTTGCATGGGCCTGGCCGGCCAGCAGAAGCGCCGGAACAAGGGCAAGAAAACGTTTACTCATGGCACGCGACACCTTACGGCAGATTCGGACAACGCTCACAACCCTATCCAGTACTCCAGATCGTCTCCCCTGCACAGGATGCGGCGGGACCATCCGGTTGGTTAACACATTATTTTATCATGGGACATATCCCGCGAAAATTCCCCACATGCGCCGCGCGGGCGTCATGGCTTACGTTATTTTAATAATGTCGCATGCCCCACCCCGGCGCCCCGGTGCATGCGCCCGGATACGGGCCATATCACTGAAAACCATGCCTGAAATGACGGCAGCCGCCATCGCGGCCACCGCCGGATAAAAAACGGGGCGGTTACAATCCACGAAATTTGCATGCTAGCATGACACGGTGCAATCAGCTCAGCCCGTAAGGCCCGGTACCCGGCCACCATCGAAAAACAGTCAAGATAAAGCGGTACGTCGTTCAAGAGATGCAGAGTTCCCTTCTTATGAAAAAATTCACGGTGGTGCCGCTCGTTCTTCTGCTGGGTGGATGTTACGGCGTTGGCTCCCAGAGACTGGACCGTGATCAACTTGACTATTCCCAGGCGCTGATCGGATCATCCAAGCAGCAGACACTCCTGAACGTCGTCCGCCTGCGCTATGCCGACACACCGGGTTTCCTGGACACGACCCAGCTGATTTCCGGCTACCAGCTACAGCGCAACATTTCCATCGGCGTCGGTTCGGATTCCAATCCGGTCCGGCCCGCCGGGGCTATCGGGGCACAGATACAGGAAAGCCCGACCTTCACCTTCCAGCCCGTTACGGGCGATGCCTATGCGCAGAGCTTCCTGCGCCCGCTGCCGCCCGGCAGCCTGCTGCCGCTGGCCATGGGCGGGCTGCCCATAGATATCCTGTTCCGCCTGTCGGTCCAGTCGGTCAACCTGATCAACAACGTGGGGGCCATAGGGGGCGATGTTGGCAGGGGATCGCCCGAGTTTTTTGAACTCATCTATGATCTCCGCCGGTTGCAGATCGCGGGCCTGCTGGGCATCCAGCTTGAACATAGCGAGGAAATACCGGGCAAGACACCGGCCTTTGACCGGGTGTTCCTGACGGTCTCGTCAACGACCGACCCGATCCTGTCCGACGTGGTGAAGGCAACACGGCGTTTTTTTGAAATGGGCCCGAATGACGAGCGCGTGGAGGTCATATACGGGGCAGGCAGGCCGCAGCGTGGCCAGGTCAGGCTGCTGACCCGCACGATGCTTGGCGTACTGGGGCAGATTGCCTACCAGATCGACGTGCCACAGGAAGATATTGATTCAGGACGCACCCTGCCCAAGGTCATCCTGATCGGACGCAATACGAAGCCAACGGTTTTTGTCCATGTCAGTAACGAACGGCCGCGACTTTCTTTTGTAACGATAAAATACAATAACAAATTCTATTATATTTCGGATACGGACTTCCCCAGCAAGCTGGGGTTCACGATGCTGCAGATCCTGATGGAACTGTCAAAAACCACCAAGAACCCGGGCGCCGTGCTGACCATACCGGTCAACGGGTAACTGTCACCGGCGGCACGCGGGCCGCGCCGGGTTGCCCGCCCCCGCCATGCCGGGCACGCCATCACGCCTGGCCACGGCGGGAACACCGCGCCGCGGCCCGGACGCCGCGGCGTGTAAAGGCCGCAGGGATCAGTCCCCCGCGGCCCCCAGCGTGGGATAGTCGATATAGCCTTCCGGCCCGTGGGTATAGAACGTGGCGGGATCGGGCGGTGTAAGCGGCGCACCCGCGCGCAGGCGTTCGGGCAGGTCGGGATTGGCAATGAAGGCCTGGCCAAAGGCAATGGCGTCGGCCCGGCCGTCTTCCACCGCCTTTTCGGCGCTTTCGGGGGTGAAGCGCTCATTGGCGATATACACGCCGCCAAACTGCTTTTTAAGCTGCGGGCCAAGGCTGTCCGGCCCTTCGGCTTCGCGCGCGCAGATGAAGGCAATGCCGCGCCGCCCCAGTTCGCCCGCCACATAGCCAAATGTGGCGGCGGGGTTGGAATCCCCCATGTCATGCGCATCGCAGCGCGGGGCCAGGTGCATGCCCACCCGGTCGGCACCCCAGACGCCAATGGCGGCGTCGGTCACCTCCAGCATCAGGCGGGCACGGTTTTCAATCGACCCGCCATACCGGTCGGTGCGGTGATTGGTGGAATCCTGCAGGAACTGGTCCAGCAGGTAGCCGTTGGCGCCATGAATTTCCACCCCGTCAAACCCGGCCACCTTCGCCAGTTCCGCGCCACGGCGGAAGGCGGCGACGATGCCCGCAATCTCCCCCGTTTCCAGCGCGCGGGGGGTGACGTAATCACGCAGGGGGCGCAGCAGGCTGACATGCCCCTTCGCCGCGATGGCGCTGGGGGCCACCGGGGCCTCGCCATTCAGGAAATACGGGTCCGAGATCCGGCCCACATGCCACAACTGCATGAAGATGCGCCCGCCCGCCGCATGCACGGCGGATGTGACCTTCTTCCACCCTTCCGCCTGTTCGGGGGTCCAGATGCCGGGCACGTCCTCGTATCCGATGCCCTGCGGGGTGACGGGGGTTGCTTCCGACAGGATCAGCCCCGCCAGCGCGCGCTGGGCATAGTATTCGGCCATCAGGTCGTTGGGGATGTGGGTGCTGCCCGAACGCAGGCGGGTCAGCGGCGCCATGACCACGCGGTTGGGCAGCGTCAGCGCCCCGACCTTGAGCGGGGTGAACAGGGTTGGCATGTCATATCCTCCACGGTTCGTTGTCGCGCGGATGATGGGCGCATCACCGCACGCCCGCAAGCCCCCGCCCCATGCGCAGGCAGGCGGCCTGCCGCATCCCGGCTTCGGGGAAAAAAACCGTCCATGCGGCCTTGCCACCCGATGCAGGGATTCATCCCGGCCCCTCGGGCGGTGGCAGGGCCTGGCGGATGGCGGTGGAATAATCCGCCCCGATCACCGCCCCCGGCGCGCGCCGGATGCGGCTTGCGGCGTGCAGCGCGGCATAATCGGGGTAGCGCTTTGCATCATACGGGCCAAGCAGGTCCATGTCATAGGCCATGTCGGCCGTGTGGCCGCTCAGGATCACGCGCCAGTCCAGCCGGTAGCGCAGCCTTGCCCCCGCGCGCGCCAGGATGCCGGTGGTGCAGTTGTCGGTCAGGGTGTTGTACCAGACCGGGTGGCGGGTGATGTCGTGAATGGCGGCCACATAGCTCAGGAACAGCCGCGTACGCACTTCGGGCCGCAGGTCCAGCCGGTACAGGTACACCCGCTCGTGCCGCACATCGGTGCGCACGCCAATCAGGTCACGCTCATCGGCGGTCACGTAGAACAGTTCGTAATGGTGGAAGAACCCGGCAATGGTGGAATAGGGAAAACGCGCCTGCCGCCGCGTCTCGATGGAGATGGCCAGGTGCTGCCCGTCACTGAAGCCGAAGCTCAGGAACACATGGGCAATGTTCTCCCCCGCCCAGTAGGAGGTGACAAGGTCCACGCTGTCCAGCCGGTTCAGGTCATAGCTGGCATCGTACCACGCGGGCAGGTAATCATTGACCGTGCGGTAGCGGAAATTGCGCACGTTGCGCACATGGATCACATCGCCCGTGCGCCAGGTATCGGCGGGGATGGCGTATTCCCCGGCCCAGACCCGGTCATTGCGCGGCGGGTCGGTCACGTACCACACGCCCGCCATCACCCCCAGCGCCGCCCGCACGCCGTGGCGCGCACAGGCCCCGCGCAGCCACCCCGCCCCCAGCATGCAGGCGGGAAAGGCCACCGCCAGCCCGACCCGCAGCGCATCGGGCAGGATGGTGGAATAATATAGCGCCCCCGTGCCCAGCGCCGTGCCCAGCGCCGTGCCCACGCCCCCCGCGATCCGCCCCGCCCATGGCCCGACGGCCGCCCGGCGGCCCGCCCTCATGGCCCGGCCAGCCGGGCGGGTGTGACGGACAGGCCCGGATTGGCGGCAAGCTGTTCAAGCAGGATGCGCTGTACCTCGGCTATGGTCAGGGGGTTGGACTGGGTGGAATGCTCCGAATTGCGGACAACCAGTTCGGATTCCACGCCGGGAATATGCGCGCTTTCATAGGACACCACGCCATCATCGGCATGGGCCAGGTCACGCGGGTTGCCGCACACGGGTATGATGGAATGGGTGTGCACATCGGCCACGATGGGAATGGTGGGCAGCGTGCGCATGAACGCGCTGCGTGGCGACATGGCGTAAACGCTGCCCAGGCGGGGAATGCTGTTGCGCAGGTGCGTGCTGTCGCCCGCCGCACTGGTCACGATCTCACGCGCGGTTTCCGTTACACTCAATGGCAGGCTGGCCATGCCCCCGATCAGGCGGGCCACCGACAGCCCGGCCAGGTAGCTGCCATGCTGGGGGGTGGAGATGAACACCACGCGCTCGATTTCCGGCATGGGGGTGGGGAACATCGTCTTTTCCACCAGCGCGCGGGTTTTCGCATCCAGATGGAAGGACGAAAGCGGGCGCCCCGCCGTGCCGTCCCACAGCCGGCTGCCGGGGTCGATCACCAGCATGCGCGCAAGCAGCCCCCCCTGGCTGTGGCCCACCAGCGTGATGTGCCCCAGCGCCGGGTCCGCCGCAACGCCACCCAGATCCGCCACCGCCTGTTCAATGGCATGGCGCAGCTGCCAGGCGGAATAGGGTATGGGACTGGCGGTGGCGTAGGAGAAGAACCAGAAGTCAAAATGGTTGCGGATGGCCGGGTCTTCCAGCAGGTCGTTGACCATGCTGGCCCAGCGGTACGGGCTGGAGGCGGTGCCATGCACGAATATCACCGGCATGCTGCCCCGGTGGCGCGGCGTCATGGCCACCAGGCGCGGGCGGGTGCCGTCAAAGGTCGTGCCATCAAAAAAGCCCCGGTATTCCTTCGTGCCCAGCGCGGTATCAACCAGGCTTAGCGCGCGGCCCGCCGTCTGGTCATACGCCACCGGCACCCGTGCCGTGCCAATGGGGGTGGTGGCGGTGCCCTGTTCCATCACGCGCAGCACCAGCCGCCCGTGCAGCCGCGTGCCCAGCACCTGCGCGCGCGGGCTGTCCAGTTCCATAAGCAGGCTGGCGGGCATGCGCAGCCGGTCGGACACGCTGAAGCTGCCATCGGGCACGGCCGCCACGTCCGGCACGGGGGCGGCGGGGGCCGTGGGGTCGGGACGGGCCTGCACGGTCAGGGCCTCCCCCAGGCCGGGGGTGCGGTAGATGTTGTTGATGCCGCTTACGCCCATCGTGGCGGTGGGGCGGATATTGTCCAGCACGCGGCCGTGCCAGTGCAGCTGCGCGGGATCGGCCACAAGATCGATCGTGCCAAAGGGCAGCGCCAGGTGCTGGTCCGCCACCGTGACCGACGCGCCGAAGGCCGCCGCCAGCCCCAGGTTGTACAGATCCCCCGCCTGCCGGAAGCGCGGATCATATCCGTCCGGCCCACCCGCCTGCCCCGGCTGCAGATAGGCATAGGCATAGACGGCGGCAGCCAGGAAATCCTGAGGCCGGTGATGGCGCAGCCCCTGCCGGTAGCTGAGTTCGGCCAGCGCGAACAGCACGTCCGCCCCGTCATCATGGCCCGACGCCTGCGTGCGCAGGGTGGCGATGGCGCGGTCGGGGCTGGCGCGCCACAGGGCCAGAAGCGCGTGGCGGCGCAGCACGATCAGCGTGCTGTCACCGGGCCTGCCGCCCTGCAGGGCGGTGCGCGCGCCCTCACGGTAACTGTGCACCAGCGAGACCTGCCGCACGCTGACCGGCCCCGCACAGCCCGCAAGCCCCGCCAGCGCCAGCAGGCAGGCAATCCGGGACGCGCGACCCGCGCGGGCGGTGGGGGGCAGGGCTGTGCGCGTTTCGGTCCATTTCATGGGGCAAGGTTAAGCACCAGTTCGGGCCAGTGGGAAGATAGGATGGGAAGAAGGGGACGCAAAGAGGGTGTTGACAGCCCCGCCCCCCTGGCGTGCATGGTGGGGTGATGCAGCAGCCCTTTACCTGCGCCAATGCGCGCTACCGCACCGATACGGGCACGGGCCACCCCCATGGCGCGGGACAGGCACGGGGCAGCGTGCTGCCCGCCCCGCTGGTCACCCGCGCCGATACGGGCGATACATTATGGCTGGAATACGTGGCCGGGCCGGAAGGCCGGGTGTTCTGGCTGATGTGGTACGACGCCAGCGGCCAGCCGCGCCTGACCCACAGCGCGGTGATGGACCGGGCCAACATGCAGGTCATGCTGCACCGGCTGAGCCATGGGGGGCACGGGCCGGCCCGGCCTGCTGTGGCAGCGGTTTCAGGGTAGGCCGCCTGCCCCCGCACCGGGGCGGCGCGTTCGGAATACGGGCTTTTCTGGCAGCCACCGGCCACGGCGCCGCGCCGCCCTGCCCAACCAGTGAAGGACACGACATGACCCCGCCTTTCCCGCCCCGCAGGCACCACGGCCCGCGGGCCGTCATGGCCCTGACCGCCCTGTCCGCCGCCCTGGCGGGCCTGTGCGGCCCGGATCTGGCGCATGCCGCCCCCGCGCGCACCGGCATGGCCAACCCGGCTTCGGTTTACTGCCAGCAGCGCGGCGGCACGCTGGAACTGCGCCACACGCCACGGGGGGTGACCGGCTGGTGCCATCTGCCCGATGGCACGGTGGTGGAGGAATGGGCCCTGCTGCGCCGCCAGTACCCTTTGTCCACCCCCACACCCTGACGGCGCGGCCGGGATGAACCGCCGCCGCGCGCCCCTGCCCATCCTGCCCCTGCCCAGCCTGCCCGTGCCCGCCCTGCCCATGCCCGCCCTGCCCATGCTGGTGCTGCTTGTGCCGGTCCTGCTGGTGCCGGGCGGCTGCACCGATGCGCTGATGGCGCGCAACCTGCCCCCGCAGCAGGACTGTGCCCGGCGCGGCGGCGCATGGCAGGTGACGGACCAGGGCCATACCGGCCTGTGCCGCCTGCCGCCGGGCAGCCGGGTTGCGGGATGGGTGGTGGGATAGCACACGGGGCGCTGGCCCCGGCGGCGGCCATGCAACCCCGTCCCCGGCCGCCCGTTCTGGTGGGCATGCCAACGGAGGAAAACGTGTCCATTCCCTTCCCTGCCCTGCGGCGGCTCCCGGCCGCATCCCGCCCCCTTGCCCTTCTGGCCCTGTGCGCGGGGCTGGCCCTGCCACTGGCCGCCTGCACCGGCAGGATTGGCGAGGACGCCTGCTTTTCCTGCGCGGCGGAAAAGAAAGCCGCCAGCACCGATACCGCGCAGGCCACCCCCACCACCCTCCCGGTGGGACAGGGCACGGGCGACCAGCCGGGCTCATCCCGCCCGGCGTCCCAGGCCCGCGGGCCGGGCGTGGCCACCGCGCCGGGCCTGTAGCCCCGCCGCCATGCCCGTGGCGGGACAGGCCCGTGGCGTCACATCCCCATCGTGTCACACCAATGTGTTCGCCCGCCGTCCCGCCGGGCTGAACCCCTGCCCCGCCCGCCACGTTGACCCCATGCCAGCCAGTCGGGGCGCACACCCCCTACAGACACGGCCGGGCATGGCCTGCCACGGCGGACGCGACAGGCCACGGGACGGGACGACGGCAGACCGGGGCAGGACACACCGCCTGCCGGCCACGGCGCAGACAAGACGGGCCACAAGCCCGCGCGCCCCCCCCGCCCGCCTGCATGCCGGAACGCCATGCAGGGCTGGTAGATGCGTGTTCCATGACTGTCACACCCGCTATTGCTGCAGGAGGCCCACCATGGCCATCACACGTAATGTAGCCCATCTGACCACCCGCATCGGAGATTTCCTGACCGGCGCGCAGGGGGACCGTTCCGGCGCGCTTTCGGTGCTGAATGACATACTCGGCCCCCTGCCCGCGCCCGAACACCCCAGCATGCTGGAAAACCGGGCCGAGGCCGCCGGCCTGCTGCCCACCATCCGCGCCTGGCAGGAACACGCGCAGAGCCCGCCCGCCGATGAGGCCACGATCCACGCGCTGTTCCGCCCCGCGGAGCTGGAACGGTTTTCCACCCAGACCGGGCTGTCCGAACCTGCGGCGATGAACATCCTGCGCGAAATGCTGCCCACCGCCGTGCGCCACCGCGCGGTAACCGCACAGGCCAGCCGCGCCGCCCCGCCGGTGCAGTAACCCCGGCCCGTTCGGGCCATACCGGCACCAGGCCGGGATACGGGCCACCACCTGCCCGCCCGCACGGGGTCCACCCCGCCGCGTGGCGGGCTTTTTCATGCATAAGCGGCCCTGCCGGCCGGACGATGCGATATCGCAACATGTCCGTGAATTTTTCAGGATGGGGGACTGGATTTTTTTATACTGGTCAGATTATATGAAAAACGGAATGAAACAGTTCTCCATGCAGGAAAATATGGCCTGTATCCGTTTTTTTTAATAGCGAGCGGCTTGTGACAGATATTTTCTATAGTAGATATTTTGACGCCCTGCAGGCATGCAGGGGCCACTCCAGGGATGATACTGTCGAACGCAATGGAATATCCGGCGAGGCCCTGAATGACCGGTATGGACCCGATCTTGATAATATCTATACTTTCCTGAAAAAACTGGCCCACAGGGTCGCACTGTGCGCGGACGGCCTGAATGACGGCCGGGCCGGTTACCTGGAATGGCATAACGACAAAGGCATGCCGAAACGGATCGATTCCGAAACAGGATTCAATACCGAGCCATGGATCCGTCTCTACCCCCACGTCGCAACCGACAAGGTGGCATACCGGCTGGGGGTTACCGCCAACCTGAATGGCAGGTCCGTGCGGGCCTTCACGCTTGGCATGCTGGCAGCCAGCCCCAGGATGAAGTCTGTGGCGCTTGAGGAAGTCGACGCCAGTAAACTGGCCGATGCCAGTGGCAACATATCCATGGATACGCTTGTGAAATGGTGCTGCGGGGCCATGACAAAACTTCCGGCCTATACCAGCCCGTTCGAAAAGACCGACGACAATACAAGCCTGCTCCAGTCCGCCACGTGGAAAGTCATGGAACAGCCGCTGAACGTCATTTATTACGGCCCCCCCGGCACAGGCAAGACCCACAGGGTGCAGGGCATCATCGAGAGGATGCGCAAGGATGGTGAAAGGGAGGATGATTTTTACCGTTTCGTGACGTTCCACCCCTCCTACGCCTATGAAGATTTTGTGGAGGGCATCCGCCCGGGCGTGACGGAAAACGGACAGGTCGATTACAGCGTCAAGGACGGCGTGTTCAAGGAACTGTGCAACCAGGCGCGCGAAAACCCCACCCAGCCCTATGTCATGGTCATCGATGAGATAAACCGGGGCAACATCAGCAGCATATTCGGGGAACTGATCACCCTGATCGAGCAGAGCAAGCGCGAATTCATGCCCGGCGGGCTGAGTGTCACGCTGCCCTATTCGCAGGAGAAGTTCTCGGTACCCGCCAATGTATTCATTTATGGCACCATGAATACGGCCGACCGTTCGCTTACCCTGATCGACACGGCGCTGCGCCGCCGCTTTGAATTCGTGGAAGTCAGCCCCGATCCCGCGCTGCTCGACAAACTGATGGTTCCGGGCGCCAGCAAAGAAAAACCCATCAATATCCGGCGCATGCTGGAAGAAATGAACAGGCGCCTGGAGCTGCTGTATGACCATGACCATACCATCGGCCACGCCTATTTCACTGAACTGTGCAAGCTGCGGGAAGACATGCGCTTTGAGCGGCTGTCGCGGATCATGGAGAAAAAGATCATTCCCCTGCTGGAGGAATACTTCTTTGATGACCTGAAAAAAGCCGCCATCGTGCTGGGCGACAACCGGAAAAGCGATCGCGACTGCCGGTTCCTGATTACGGGCAGCACGGCAGAAGACCGCGAAATACTGGACGAAGCCGGCAGGTCCGTCCACGCCACCTGCAAGCGCAACGCGAAAGCCCTGAACAACCCCGATGCCTATATCGGCATATACGAAACATCGGGCGCGGAGGGCCAGAAAAAGGCATGACACGGGATACGCCCGATCCGTCCGGAAACCCGTTTTATGAATATGAAATCGTAACGCTTGACCGCTGCAGGGCAACCTATGACGATGATCAGGCCACGATGGTATTCGAATGGCTGAAGCACGAAGGCCGCGCCGGCGGCCGCGCCCTGCCCCGGCAGCATGACACCAGATCCGACCCATGGGTCGGCACGCCCTTCCAGCACCGCATGATGGTGGACGGGCGCTGGCAGGTGGTGGATGCGGTCAGGTTTTCAAGCTGGGTCGGTGTGGTGCGTACGCCCTGCGGGGCCCAGATCGAGATCCTGCCCAAGACGGGCAATGACAGGGGGGCGGACAGGAAAGCGGCGCCTGCCAGCACACGCAGGCAGTTCATACAGATGCTGGCCTGCCTGCCGGAAATGCAGCATATCCGCCATCCCCTGCGGGCACTTGTGGACACGCAGATGGATATGCCGCTGGGGGACATATTCCTCAGCGCCTTCCTGCACAGCGTGGCCGGCCTTCTGGGCCGGGGCATGCGGCGTGATTATGTCCGGCACGAAGACAACCTGCCCACCCTGCGTGGCAGGCTGTGCATGGCCGCGCAGATGCGCCACAACCTGGTCCGCCGTGACCGCTTTTACACCCGCCATGACGAATTCAGCGCCAACAGGGCGGAAAACAGGCTGATCCACACCGCCCTGCTCCGCGTGCTGGAAATGGCGGGAACGGACGCCAACCACAGCCTGACGCGCCGGCTGCTGGTGGCGTTTGATGGCGTGCCCCTGTCCACCGATATTGCCCGTGACATGGAACTGGTTCGGCATGAGCGGGACATGCATTACTATCACGAAGCCCTGTCCTGGACGGTGTTCATCCTCAACGACCTGTTCCCCCTGACCGCGCGGACAAGGAAAAACACGGACACGCAGCACGAAGCCGCCTTCATGCTCTTCCCCATGGAATGCGTGTTTGAAAAGGCGGTGGCCGTGGCGCTGGCCACCCAGATGCCGCAGGGCTACCGGCTGGAGGAACAGTTCACGTCACGCCATCTGGTCACCTGCCTGCCAAAGGCGGGACAGGAACCGGAACAGCGCTTTTCCCTCAGGCCCGACATGGTGGTGCTGCGGCCTGACAGCCGTACGGTCTGCATGGTGCTGGACACAAAGTGGAAACGCCCCGTACCTGACGCCTCCGTTCCCCTGGCCTTCCGTGACAGCTGGATAAACCAGAGTGACCTGTACCAGATGAAGGCCTATGGTGATAATTACCTGAACGAGGGCAATGGTCCCGTTGTGCTGGTCTATCCCCGCACCAACAACTTCATTACGGCATCGCAACCCTTTATCTTCAACAGCGCCGACGGCACAGTGGCCGATATGGAAGACAGGCTGCAACTATGGCTTGTGCCCTTCTGCCTGGACCGGCACATCCTTGTCCTGCCCGATGCGGACGGCAAGGCGGAAAAGGACATGCCGCCTGCGGAAAATGCCTCCCGCCCGCTTGATTTCGGGCAGTTTATTACCGACACGCCCGCCCGGCGCTATCAGCTGGGCCTGGACATGGGCAGGGCGGACTGACGCTGGCACGCCGCCACGCCCGCCCCGGTGGGCGTGCCCCGATTAGCATATACCGGTTAGCATGCACCGGTTAGCATGCCCTGGGGCCACTACCGGGCGGGGTGGCGGAAACAGCCGGGTTCATGGTCATGCACCATGCCGGCCGCCTGCATCCAGGCATAGGCAATGACCGGCCCCACAAACCGGAACCCCCGCGCCCGTAGCGCCACAGCCATTGCATGGGACAGCGGCGAGGACGCCAGCACCCGCCCCGACAGGTTGCGCACCGGCGCCGCGGGCACCATGCCCCATGCAAAACGGGCAAAATCCTCCCCCCCATCGCGCATGGCCACATAGGCGCGCGCATTGCCAATGGTGGCGCGGATCTTGGCACGCGCGCGGATGATGCGTGGGTCCGCCATCAGCCGTTCCTCATCCGCCGCATCAAAGCGGGCCACGCGGTCGGGGTCGAAACCGGCAAAGGCGGCGCGCAGCCCCTCGCGCCGTCGCAGCACCGTGCGCCATGACAGCCCGGCCTGAAAGCTTTCCAGCACCAGCATTTCCCACAGCATGCGGCTGTCATGCACGGGCTGGCCCCATTCGTGGTCGTGATAGGCCATCATCATCGCATCCGCCTGTGCCCAGGCACAGCGCGGGCGGGTGGGGTCGGGTGCGGGAGTAATGGCCATGCAATAATCCATAATAAAAAGTTTTTGGTGAAGCTTTTTCCAAAAAGCTCCAGAGAACGCCGCCTTTTTGAAAAAAGGCGGCACCCAAAAACTTTTATACGTTTTTCATACGCATAAAAAAACCGGGACCGCATGGTGCGGCCCCGGTTCCCTCACCCCGCAGGGGGATCGGATCAGTTCACGTTGTCCAGCGCATAGACTACCAGGTCATCCGTCACCGGCGTCATCATGAAGTGGTGGCCACCGGCCATGATGGCGACATACTGCTTGCCCTTGTACTCATACGTCATGGGTGTCGCCTGCCCGCCACCGGGCAGCACGTCGTTCCACACTTCCCGGCCGGTATGGATGTCGAAGGCATGGATCATGTTGTCCGTTGTCGCGGCAACAAAGATCAGGCCACCAGCGGTAATGACCGGGCCGCCATTGTTGGGCGTGCCGATGGTCAGCGGCAGGTGCGTGGGCAGGCCGAACGGGCCGTTGGCGCGCGCGCTGCCCAGCGGGTGCTGCCACAGCACCTTCTGCGTGTGCATGTCGATGGCGGTGATCATGCCATAGGGCGGGCGGTTGCACATCATGCCCGTATATTCATCCCAGAACGGCGAGACCACGATGCCGTACGGCGTCTCGGCCATGGCGCCCGCGCCCTCGGCGCCACCGCCACCGGGCTTGTAGTTGGGGTCATCGACCGGCATCAGGCCAAGCTGGTCGGCCTTCTTGCGGCTGACAAGCTGGTCATACATCGGCGTGTTGTTCCAGTTGGCGATCAGGATGCCGGTCTTTTCATCATAGGCAACACTGCCCCAGTCGGACCCGCCATTATAGCCGGGATATTCCAGCCACGGCTTGTCAATGCTGGGGGGCGTGAACTCACCCACATAATGCGCGCGGCGGTATTTCAGGCGGCAGTAAAGCTGGTCGATGGGGGACATGCCCCACATGTCGGCTTCCTTGAGCGGGGCAAAGCCAAGGCGCGGCATGCCCACCGACCAGGGCTGCGTGGGCGCGCGCGGATCACCCGGCACCATGCCCGGCGAGGGCGCGGGCCGTTCTTCCACCGGCAGCACCGGCTCACCCGTGCGGCGGTCCAGCACGAAGGTCTGGCCACGCTTGGTGGGCATGATCAGCGCGGGCACGCTGCTGCCATCGGGCTTGGTGAAATCCATCAGCGTGGGCTGGGAGCCGATGTCGTAATCCCACACATCCTTGTGCACCGTCTGGAACACCCAGCGCGGCTCACCCGTCTTGACATCGATCGCCACCACGGCGGAGGAGACCTTGTTTTCCTCCGGTGAACGCATGGCGCTGTAGTAATCGGCGGCCGAATTGCCGGTGGGCACGTAAACCAGCCCCAGCGCGTTGTCACCAATCATCGCGGCCCAGGAATTGGGGGTGCCACGGCTGTAATGCTCGCCTTCCTTCGGCTCGCCATGTTCATGCGGGCGGTTGACATCCCATGCCCACAGGAAGCGCCCGGTCTCGGCATCGTAACCACGGATCACGCCCGATGGCGCCCAGCGGCGCTGGCCGTCAAGGATTTCCTGGTTGGTGATGATCGCGCCATTGACGATGGGCGGCGGCGCGGTCTCGGCCACGAAGCCGGGCACGGACTCACCCATCCCCTTCATCAGGTTGACCATGCCGTGCCAGCCAAAGCCCTCGCACACCTTGCCGTCCTCGCTGTCCACCTCGATCAGGCGTTCATCCAGCGTGGCTTCAAGGATGCGGTGATGGCAGTGCTCGCCTTCCGGCACGGTGGAGGAAGTGTAGTACACCACCGCCTTGCACGCTGCCGTATACGGAATGCTCTCGTATTTCTCATTGGCGTGGAAATGCCAGACTTCCTTGCCCGTGGCGGGGTCGATGCGCATCATGTCGTTCAGTGCCGAACACATGTACATCCCGTCACCCACCTTGATGGGCGTGGTTTCGGCCGCCCATTTGTTCACCTGCCCCGGCCCCGGCTTGCTGCCGGTGTGGTAGATGAAGGCGCGCTTGAGGTGGCTGATGTTGGCCGGCGTGATCTGGTCCAGCGGCGAATAGCGCGTGGCTCTGTCATCACGGGCATAGCCGGGCCAGTCATCATGGGCGGGGTTGGCCACCACCTGCTCGACCATGGGTGTTGCCTCGCTGGGTTCGGCGGGCGGGCCGTCGGGGATGTTGGCGGCATTCACGCCGGGGGCCTGCGGGCCGTTGGGCGACGGGGCCGAGAACGCATCCGCCGGCGGCGTGGGCTGGGCCGGTGGCACGGTGGCATTGCCAGTGCCGGGCGGCTGGTCGGCGGGGGGAACCTGCGCAAGGGCCGTGGCACAGGACAGGCCGGTGATGATGGTTGCGCCCAGCAGCAGGCCGCGCGGCATCGGGGTCCGGGACATTACGCGACCTCCCGCACAAGGGTCGAGCGCGCGGCTTCGGCGCGTTTGAGAACAGGCAGGCACGCCAGCACGCCCAGGGCCAGCAGCGTGGGGCCAAACACGCGGGGCAGCAGGCCCCAGCCGTCAAGCCCCACTTCCCACAGCGCCCACAGCCACGTAAAGGCCACGGCGGCAAGATAGAGCAGCCCGCCGGCCACCCGGCCCATGGCCATGAGAAGGCCCGCCACCGTCACGGCAAGCCCGACAATGACGTAGTACCACGACCCGCCAATAAAGGCGAGTTCCGCCCCCATGTACAGTAGTGGCAGGCCCAGCAGGATGATGATGACCGCAAGACCCAGCGTCGCCCATCCGGCGGGGGTCTGTGGTGTTACGAAAGCAGACATGATGGATGTTCCTCCAGTATCATGATGCGGAGGCTAGTCCCGCCTTCGTTAAACGTGAAAAAACGAAACCGTGAGAGTGGTAACGACTTTATGAGTATTGTTACACCCTTATCAGTATTCCGCCAAAAATTAACAGCGCGCATTCCGCTTTTGACCAGCAGGTCTGCACTATACGGGCAATTAAATATTAATTTTTACCTGTCCCGTTCCCTGACGGAACCGTTTCGTATTCAGGACAGTCCGGCATGACCACAGGGCGCCAGCCATGCGATACGGCGCGGCAATCCGCGCGGGAAGGGACAGGGCACCGCCGGCATGCCCCTGCCCGCGCCGGTGCGGGCGGAAAAGGCCGGCCGGTAATCACGGGCGCATTCCAGGTGAAGCCCTGCCGCGCAAACGCCCCGGCCCCTGCCCGCATACGGGGGCAGGCAGGGCGGCAGGCGTGCCCGCATCCCCCATCAGGGCGGCGGAGACGGGGCACATCTATATATGTACATATATAGACAAGGGCGGCACTACCTCATCCATCGTGGTGGTATCAGGCCCTCCGGTCCGGCAGGATATCGTTCAGCGTCGTCTCGTCCAGAACCTTGAGGAAGGCACGCATGGATTGCGCCAGCAGATGACGCAGGCGACATATGTCTGCCAGCAGGCAGTGCTGGCCGTTTTCCGGCTGGCACGCGACAACGGAATCCATGTCCGTTTCCATCAGCCGCACGATATCACCAATAACGATTTCATGCGGCAGGCACGGCAGCTGCAACCCGCCAGACCGGCCACGACGCGCCACCACCACCCCGCTATGCGACAGGCGGTTGACGACCTTGACCAGATGGTTGTGGGAAATACCGTGACTGTCGGAAATTTCGTGTACGGATACACGCCGTTCGGGATTACGCGCCAGATAGACCAGAACGCGGATGGCATAAGCTGTATGAAGGGTCAGGCGCATGATGGCTTGTCGGTAGCCTCCTTGCGTGGTCTGCCTGATGCGCGCATGGCTGTGGAAAAGCGCTGCCGTGGCACCGGACTTCCCGCAACTGGCGTCAGGTCGGTCATGAGCATGTAACGGGACATCCCTACACCGCACGTCTGGAAATTGTACATCATGGTACCATATTCATTCCATATGTCGTTATAATTAAAAATTATGTTCCAGGCGCACCAGTACGGACCCGCAATACAGGTTCCGACAATAAAAAGCCAGTCCCGCGGCTGTCATATCCGGGCCTGCCGTCAGGTTATGTTTCCGCGTTGTCCGGTCTTTCCATGGTCACACAGCATGTCATGCAATGTCAAGCGGTCCAGCACGGCCATGAAGGCATTCATGGACTTGGAAAACAGTTTCCGCAGGCGGCAGGCATCGGCCAGGATACATTGCTGGCCACTGCCCGGTATGCATGAAACAATGGCCGATACATCTGATTCCATCAGCCGCACGACATCACCGATCACGATCTGACGCGGCGTGTGGGCCAGTTCCACACCCCCGTTGCGGCCCCGGCGCGCCAGCACCACCCCGTTGGTGGACAGGCGGTTGATCACCTTCACCAGATGGTTCTGGGAAATCCGGTGGGTATCCGCAATTTCCTGAATCGCGACCCGCCTGCCCGGGTTCTGTCCCAGATAGATCAGGGCGCGAATGGAATAATCGGTGTGGAGTGTCAGGCGCATGCCCCCTCATGACGCCTGTAGCGTGATTTCGGTATGATCTGGCGCAAAGATATGCTCCGCCAGCACAAGATTCGCGGCCGAAATGGGGGGCGAAATATAAAAACCCTGAATCCGGTCCACGCCAATCGCACGCAGGATTTCCATCTGTCCGCGCGTTTCCACCCCGCTGACCGTAACGCTCTGCCCGAAGGCATGGGCCAGGCCGGACAGGTGGGCAATCACGTCACGGGCCTGCTGGTCATGTTCGATTTCACGGACCAGCTTGCGCGAAATCTTGGCCTGCGTGAAACGGATGTCACGCAGGGCGGAAATGGGCAGGGTTGCCAGCCCGAAATCATCCAGCGCCAGCTGGAACCCCATGGCCGCCAGTTCCTGCAGGCGCAGCAGTTCCCGGTCCGACCGGCGCCCGGCCAGCACGCTTTCCGATATTTCCAGCACGTAGTCGGACGCCTTGCTGCCCTGGCGCTTTATTTCGGCCTCCAGATCGTTCTGGAACCCGATATTGAGCAGGTCCAGCCGCGAGAGGTTGATGGTCAGGTTGGGATAGGTATCCAGCGTGTTGTTCCACAGCCGCATGTCATTCTGGAACGCCTTGACCAGGCGGGGGCTCATGGCCTGCGCCAGCGCCGCATCCAGGAACACGTCATGGAAGCTTTCCGCCGCCAGCAGCCCGCGCTGCGGATGGTGCCAGCGCAGCAGGGCCTCGATCTGGTCGCACCGGCCGGTGGCCAGGTTCAGGATCGGCTGGTAGTACAGCTCGAACTGGTCCTTTTCCACCCCCGTGCGGGCATCGGTCAGGATCTGGGCGCGTTCCAGCGCGTGCTGGTGCAGCGTGATGTCGAACATCCGCGCCTGATGGCCACCGGCGCGCTTTGCGGCATACAGCGCGATATCGGCGTTCTTCTGCAGTGATTCGGCGCTTTCCTGGCTGGCCACGGGGCTGACGCCAATGCTGCCCGACACGTTGACCATGGTGTTGCCCACCTCGATCGGGGCTTCAAGCTCGGCCAGAAGCTGGTCAAGGATATCCTGCAGCGGCCTCCTGGTCAGGGTATGGTCCAGGATCAGCGCGAACTCGTCGCCCCCCAGGCGGCAGACCGCGTCCTCCGGGCTGACCAGCGCCATGAGGCGGGCGGAAATGACCTTCAGCACCACATCGCCCGCATGGTGGCCATGGATGTCATTGATCTGCTTGAACCCGTCCAGGTCGAACATGACCAGCATGATCTCGCGCGTGATGTTCTGCGCCTTGTGCTCCACCGCCTTCTGCAGCACGTTGTTGAAGCCGCCACGGTTGAACAGCCCCGTCAGCGGGTCGGTGGAGGCAAGGGATTTCAGCCGGTCACGGGTGTTCATAAGCTCCGTGATCTCGAAACGCGTGGCCACGTAGCCCTCGATCGCGCCAAGCGAATTGTGCTTGGGCATGATGGTGGTGGCCACCCAGTACAGCGTCCCGTCCTTCGCCCGGTTGCAGATATTGCCACGCCAGATCTCGCCCGTGCGGATGGTACGGTACATCTGGCGGAAGAAGCTGGCGTCATGATACCCGGAATTGACGATCCGGTGCGTGGACCCCAGCAGTTCCTCACGCGGGTAGCGGCTGATTTCGCAAAAGCGGTCGTTCACATAGGTGATCACGCCGCGCACGTCGGTAATGGCCACGATCAGCACATTATCGACCACATCGGCCCAGAAATCGGAATCCTGGTGGGTCAGTGCGCGCAGGCGGTCATCGTGTTTGAGTGACATGGCTTATGGCTCCCTCTGTCGCCCTGAAGGGATCAGGATCGGTTTGTGGTTGTCGTTGCTGCGGCCTCCCCGGGGGCCGTCGTGGACGTGTCCTTTCCTGTGGGTGAAGTAGCCGGCTGCGCGGCCGTGGCGGGTCTGGCGGGGCCGGGCTGGCCTTTATCCGGTGCGGCCTGCGCACCCCCTGTCGCACCCCCTGCCGCGCGTGCCGCCTCGATATCGCGGATCACGGCGGGTGCGCCGCCATGGCGCACCCATTCCTCCAGGTCACGCGGCGCCAGCGGCTTGGCGAACAGGTAGCCCTGCATCACGTCGCAGTTCAGTTCCTCCAGCAGGGCGCGCTGCTGCTCGGTCTCGACCCCCTCGGTCACCACGGTCATGCCAAGGCGCGAGCCGATGCCGATCACCGCCATGGTCACGGCCTGGGCATTGGTGTCGTATTCGAAATCGTTGATGAAGCTGCGGTCGATCTTGATCTCGGTCAGCGGCAGGCGCGTCAGGCGCGAAAGCGATGAATAGCCGGTGCCAAAATCATCCATCGACAGCCCGCAGCCCAGGTTGCGGATGGACTGGAGCACCTCCTCGGTGTCGCTGCTGCTGTCCATCATCACGCTCTCGGTAATTTCCACCGTCAGGCGCGAGGGCTTGAGGTTGTGGTCCTTGAGCAGGGCGGCAATATGCTCGGGCAGCGCGCGGTTGCGGAAATGCACCGCCGACAGGTTGACCGCCACGGTCGGCACGTACACCCCGTCAGCATCCCATTTCACGATCTGGCGGCACGCTTCCAGCAGGGACCACCGGCCGATGGCCTCGATCTGCCCGGTTTCCTCCGCCACGGCAATGAAGCGGGAGGGATAGATGTTGCCCAGCGTGGGGTGATGCCAGCGCGACAGGGCCTCCACCCCGCTCAGTTCCAGCGTGTGGGTGCGCACCTGCGGCTGGTAGTGCAGCTGCAGCATGCCCTGCGCCAGGGAATCGCGCAGGGCGGAACCCAGCACCAGCCGGTCCTGCGCCACCTGGTTCTTTTCCAGGTTGGCGAAGCGGTATATGCCGCGCCCGTCTTCCTTGGCCTGGCGCATGGCGGTATCGGCATGGCTGAGCAGGGATTCACTGTCCGGCCCGTTGGCGGGGAACGTGCTGATGCCAATGCTGCACGAGATGGAAAGCGTGTTCTGCCCGATCTGCAGCGGGCGGCCGATGGTATCGAGCAGGCTGCGCGCGATCTCCTCTATGCGCGGGCCATCGCAGTCGGGCACCACCAGTACGAATTCATCCCCGCCCGAGCGGCTGAGCACGTAGTCATCACGGGCAATGGAGCGGATGCGGGCCGCGATCTCGACCAGGAACTGGTCGGCATGGACATGGCCCAGCGCGTCGTTGATATCGCGGAAGCGGTCGATATCAAGCATGAAGATGGCCAGCGTGCGGTTGCCGGGCTGGGCGATCATTTCCTCCATCACCCGGTGCAGCGCGCCACGGTTGAGCAGGCCGGTCAGCGAATCATAGCGGGCAAGCTGCGTCATGTGGGTCTTGGTGGCGTGCTGCTCCAGCGCCACCGCGCAGAACGGCAGGCACGCACCGACCAGCCGCTGCGGCCAGGCGCCCAGCTGGTTGTTCTCACGCAGGTACAGGGCGAAGATGCCCGTGATCCGCCCGTCGGCCGCCAGCACCGGGGCCGCGTAGCATGACTGCAGCCCCAGCGAGCGGCACATGGACTGGTAATTGTCCCATACCAGCCGCCCGGTATAGGACGGGTTGGCCTGCAGCTTCTCCACATCGGAGGGCGAGGGTATGGTGGTTTCCAGCGCATTGCGGATACGCCGCGGCAGGGCAGGCGTGCAGATCACGCGCCAGGGCTGGTTGTCATCAAGCACCAGCATGGCGGCCACCGCGTTGGGCACGAAGGCTTCCACCTTGCGGCAGATCAGTTCGCCAATATCCTGTATCAGCATGTCGCTGGCCAGCGCCTGCAGCACGTCGTTCTGCAGGATCAGGATCTTGCGGCGCTGGCTTTCGTCCGTGACGTTCTTCATCACGCCCATGTAGTAGATCTGCCGCTTCGCCCCCTGCCCGATCTCCACCTTGGACAGCGAAAGCTCGCCACAGATGTATTCGCCATCGGCGCGGGTGAACTCCACCTCACGCGATGTGCCGACAATGCGGTTGTGGCCGGTTTCGCGGTTGCGGTCGATGTAGCGGTCGTGCTCGTGGCGCAGGCGGACGGGCACCAGGCAGTCCACGTTGCGGCCGATCACCTCCTCACGCGGGATGCCCCACAGGGAAGCGGCGGCCTGGTTGTAGAAGATGATCTCGTTATCCTGGCCGATGATGACGGTGGCGTCGATCGCCTGTTCAAGGGCGGGCAGCAGGATTTCGGTCGTGAGCGCTGTAATCTCGGGCATCTTGGTACTGTCTTTCCTGGGTGTCATTCCGGGGTGGCCACGATCGCGCGCAGGCGGTCCGGGTCGAGAATGTGGATGGCACGACGCTCACGCGAGATGAGCTTTTCACGGTGGAAGGTGCTGAGCAGGCGGCTCACGGTTTCGGTGGTCAGGCCAAGGAAGTCGGCTATGTCGGCGCGGGACAGGGCGGGGTCGACCGGCCACAGTTCATGCGTGCCCATGCGCGTGCCCTGCCCGATCAGGAAGGCGGCCAGGCGTTCGCGCGCGGTCTGGCGCCCCAGCATGAGCAGGCGGCTGTGCATGCCCACCAGCAGGTGGCACGCGCTTTGCAGCGACGCGGCACAGGCACCGGGCGACGTGTCATGCAGGTGGTGGATCACCGGGGTGGGCACGCAGGTCACCTGCACGCCCCGCATGGCTTCGGCGCTGTAGGGATAACGGGCGCAGGGATAGGCGGGCAGCACGTCGCCCCTGTGGGCGAAGCCGATGATCTGCCGCCGCCCGTCGGGCAGGGACTTGAACAGGCGCGCCCCACCACTCACCACATGGAAATGCATGCTGGCGGGGGTGTTTTCCGTCATGAATTCCTGGCGTTCGGAAAAACTGCGTTTCAGTCCGTCGGTCGGAAT
Organism: Komagataeibacter rhaeticus; assembly: GCF_011611525.1. Lineage (NCBI taxonomy): Bacteria > Pseudomonadati > Pseudomonadota > Alphaproteobacteria > Acetobacterales > Acetobacteraceae > Komagataeibacter > Komagataeibacter rhaeticus. The sequence goes on along the minus strand of NZ_CP050139.1, from coordinate 1,645,781 downwards.
GGGGAGCTGCGCAAAAGACATGAATTTATTTCTCGTTTCCAACAGGATTGCGGCTGTTTGTTATTCATGACACATTTTTGCCATAAGTTAATTTGTAAAATACATGCATAATAAATGCGGTATCATTCCTATATTTTCAGCATATTTTATTCTTTCATGTAATTATGAAGGACACACCCGCGTGAGCCACCAGCCATTAATGGTCACGACCGGCGTGCGCCCGACTGTATGATTGCGGTATAGAAACAGTAATCATTACTGTTCCGGTCAATATCCGCACCACCAGCATCCCGCCTGCGGGGCGTGAATATTTGCACGCGCGCCGCACCGGTCGTACCGGCATGGGTCGGGGCCGCCATGACGCGGTATGGCCCGGTCTTTCGCGGTCCGCCGGGTGGGGACCGTGCCTGTCCTGTCTCCCCTGCACCGTGGGGCAGGGACCTGTCCTGCCCGGTGCGTCCGTTGCGTTGCCTCGCCTGCCGCCACTTGGTAAACGAACCCGTGGCGTAAAGTTTATTTCCGCCCGCGCGGCAGTGATGCGGAACGGACTGGTCCTGAATGCCCGCGTGGTCAGCATTCAGACCATTGTGGTCCGGTCTATTCCAGTAATGTGCCGGTACGGGCTGCAAGTCGTCCGTCCATTATTGGGTCGCGCCCGTCCCGCATCCACCACCGGATGGCGGCACATGACACGGGAAGGGTCCATTCCTGCCTGTCTCATCTGCCAGCCATGAGTGCCAACTATCGTGCTGACAGTTTAAGATTTCATGAAAGCTTCATAAAATACACGACTGAAAAACATGCATGATCGCCCCGGGCAGCCGGGATAACAGGGTTAAAAAAATCCTGTTTTTTTCCCCATGCCGTGGGGGTCGTGGCACGGCGGCGCCCGCAGGGGGGTCAACACGGCGTGAGGCCCGTCCGGGCGGGCCGTTTCAGCCCGTCACGCCGCCCTTCGCGGCACCGGGCAGGCCGGTCAGGATCATGGCGGTGGCGGGACGGGTGGCGGCCACGTACAGCAGCTGCTGGGCTTCCAGCACGTTTGTGGCGGCGCGGCGGGCAATATCGCCCACATCCACGAACACCCGGCCAAACGTGCTGCCCTGCGCGGTATGCACGGTCATGGCGTACACCGCCTGCAGGTGGCCCAGGCCACGGCGGAACACGAAGCGGTGCTGCCAGCGCGCGCGTTCAGTCGCGGCCTCGGTTTTCAGGCGGCGTTCTATGGCGGCCATGTCGGCGCCGGGGCGCAGGATGGGCACCGGCGTCTCATCACCCGACAGGGTGCGCAGGATCACGTCATACACCGGCAGTTCCGTGGTCCATCCCGCCACCTTCGACGTGGCGGGAAAGGCATGGCGCAGGATACCGGGGCGGATGTCGGCAATCTCGGCTTCCTCGTTGGTGGCCACCACCACGCGGCGGCCTTCCACATCCAGCACCGGGGCGCGGGTGATCACGCGCTCGCCGGGCATGAAGGGGGTGGGCGTGTCACCGCCATGAACCCAGCGCCGCACGGTGCGGTTGACCGCCTCCACCCGCGCATTGGTCCAGCACAGGTAGCGGAAGGCATCGCTGCTGGCGCGGAATTCATCGGATGTGAAGGCGCGCTGCATCCACGCATCGGGCGTGCGTGGCACGAACAGCCCCGCGCCATCATGGTGGCTGGCGCGGCACCAGGACCAGTCCATCGGCCCGCCCTGGCTTTCGCGTATGGTGGTGGCGGCGGCCACAAGCGGGTTGCCCGCCGCCTGCCGCACCACGGTTTCCAGATGGGATGCGGAGCGGATGGCGAATGACGGGCTGATCGCCTCCCCCACCGGGGGCAGCTGGGCCGGGTCGCCCACGAACAGCACGAAGCGGTCGGGCACCAGTTCACGCACCCAGCGCATCAACCCCGCGCCCACCATGCTGCATTCATCTATGATGATGACATCGGCCGTGATCGGTTCCGGCCGGTCGGCGCGCTGCAGCACCTCGCGCCCATCCTGCGCCGAGGGCTGGAGCGAAAGCACGTTATGGATGGTCCGGCATGGCGCCAGGCTGCCCACCCGCGCCCGCAGCACCGCCGTGGCCTTGTGGGTGGCGGCGGTGAACACCACTTCCGCCCCCTGCTTGCGCAGCGCGCGGGCGACGTGGCGCATGAGCGTGGTCTTGCCGGTCCCGGCATAGCCGGTCAGCAGGTGGGTCGCACAGGTGCCGCGCGCTGCCAGTATTTCCGCCAGCGCGCGTTCCTGGCACGCGGTCAGGACCGTGCGGGACATGGGCGGGGCCTGCTGGGGCATGGGGCGCGGTAATGGGCCATGGGGCCGGGCATGTTCCTTGGTCCGGGCGAAGGGGCGGGGTATCGTGCCCTGTATGTAGGCCGCCCCACGCCGCCGGGCCAGTGCAAATGCACGGGGGCGGGCTTGACGGGTGGCGTGCAATCCTTTCACTGGCCGGTGCGTTCCCTGCCTGCCTTCCCTGCCTGCCGTGCCGGGACCACGCAGCGGGCAGGCCCTGTCCGCACGGCCTGCCGGACCTGAAAAACGGAGAGTTCCGATGCCCGCCCTTCCCCCTGCCCCGCGCGCCGGCGCGCCCGTGCCCCCGCCATGCGGCACCGCCCCCATGGCCGCCCGGACGGGACGGGCACGGCCCCACCCGCGGCCGCCGCGCATGCGGGGCTGAGCGGGTTGGCCCTGTCCGCTGCCGCCTGGGCTGCGCGCACACTGCGTTCCCTGCGCCATCGCAACTATGCCATCTGGGCCTCGGGCGCCGTGGTGTCCAATATCGGCACATGGATGCAGCGCACGGCGCAGGACTGGCTGGTCCTGACCCAGCTGACCGCGCATGACGCCACCGCCATGGGCCTGACCATGGCCTTCCAGATGGCGCCGCAGGTGCTGCTGCTGCCCTGGACCGGCCATGCCGCCGACCGCCTTGACCGCCGCGCGCTGCTTATGCTGACACAGGGGCTGATGGGCGTGCTGGCGCTGGGGCTGGGCGCGCTGACCATAAGCGGGGCGGCGCGACTGTGGGAGGTGTGTATGTTCGCCTTCATCTTCGGCTCGGTTGCCGCCTTTGACGGGCCGGCGCGCCACAGCTTTGTCTCCGAACTGGTGCCCGTGGCCGACCTGCCCAATGCCGTGGCGCTCAATTCCGTCTCGTTCAACGCGGGCCGCATGCTGGGGCCGGTGGCGGCGGGGGCGTGCATTGCCGCCATCGGCACGGGGTGGGCGTTCGTGCTCAACGGGGTATCATTCATTGCCGTGCTGCTTTCGCTTACCGCGTTGCGGGGGCGGGCCGTGCCCGTGCGCGCCCGCGGCAGCGGGCGCGACATCCTGGCCGGGTTCCGCTACGTGTGGGCCCAGCCCGACCTGCGGACCATGGTGGGGGTCCTGCTGCTGATCGGCATGTTCGGGCTGAACTTTCCCATCTTCATTTCCACCATGGCGGTGGGTGTGTTCCATGTGGGGGCGGGCGGCTACGGGCTGCTGACCACCGCCATGGCCGTGGGCACCATGGCGGGCGCGGTACTGGCGGCGGGGCGCGAACGGGTAACGCTGGCCACGGTGGAGGCCAGCGCGCTGTTTTTCGGGACCGGCGGCCTGCTGGCGGCGCTGGCCCCCGGCTATGCCCTGTTTGCCGCGGCCCTTGCACTGGTGGGGGTGGCCAGCCTTACGCTTGCCACCGGTTCCAACAGCTTCATGCAGCTTGCCGCCGCCCCCGCGATGCGCGGGCGGGTCATGGCCATCCGGCTTGCGGTCATCATGGGGGGCACGCCGCTGGGAGCGCCGGTCATGGGGTGGGTGGCCAACCATTTCGGCCCGCGCTGGGCGCTGGGGCTGGGGGCATCGTCCGGCTTTGCCGCGGCCCTGGTGGTCAGGCTGCGCAGGCGGCAGGGTTAGGGCCTGCGGCGTTCAGGCCCGGCGGCGGCCTTCCACCCAGACCTCCTGCACCGTCAGGTCGGGGCCAAGCACCACCATGTCCGCCCGGCGGCCGGGCAGCAGCGCGCCCCGGTCATGCAGCCCCAGCCAGTTGGCGGCATGCGTGCTGACCAGTGCCGCCGCCTGTGGCAGGGATACCCCGGCCTGCAGCGCGTTGCGCAGCGCCTGGTCCAGTGTCAGCACACTGCCCGCCAGCGTGCCATCGGCCAGCCTTGCCACGCCATCGGCCACCATCACCTCCTGCCCGCCCAGCGTGCTGGGGCCATCGCCCGCCCCGGTGGCGCGCATGGAATCCGTAACAAACACCAGCCTGCCGCCCATGACCCGATGCGCCAGGCGGAACAGGGCGGGATGGACATGGTGGGTATCGAACACCATCTCGGCATAGGCGGCGTCGCTGCACATCAGCGCCGTGGCCGGTCCCGGCGCGCGCGCGGCAATGGGGGGCATGGCATTGAACAGATGGGTGCCGCCCACCGTGCCGCCGGGGCCGCAGACAAGGCAGATCGCCCGTTCCGTCTGGTCATGGTCTGCCAGCGTATGGCCGATATTGACCCGTATCCCGGCATTGACAAACGCCTGTATGGCGGCATCGGCATGTTCGATCTCGGGCGCAAGCGTCACCACCCTGACCGCCCCGCTGCGCAGCACGGCGGTCATGCGCGCAGGCCCCGGCACCTGCGTAAAGGGCGGCTGGGCGCCCAGCCTGTGGGGATTGATGAACGGCCCTTCCAGATGCGCGCCGGGAATGGACGGCCCGCCATGGATGCCCGTGCGCATGACATCGGCCACGGCATACAGCGCATCCATGATGTCCGACCACGGCGCGGTCATGGTGGTGGGCAGCAGCGTGGTGGTGCCCTGCGCCATGTGGAACAGCGCCATGTGGCGGATCGCGTCCACCCCATCCATGGTATCCGCCCCGCCACCGCCATGGACGTGGCCGTCAATGAAGCCGGGCAGGATGTAACGGTCAGGCACATGCGACAGGGGCCGCACATCGGCAATCATCTGATCGAACATGATGCGGCCGGGCATGACCCGGTCGGGCAGTACGAGGTGGCCATCAATGTTCACGTAGCGGCGTTCCCTGTTCTGGCGGGTGAATGCGTCCGCAATGTGTTAGACCACTGTGGTCCTTAATGCCATACGGTAAGGCAGGGCGTGAAAAGCGCATCTGGCAGACATCGTGCCCCCATCAAGGAATTTCTGGTGGCGCTTTTTTCACGAAGCCCTGGCCCCCGCCCCCTGGACCGGGGGACTGCGCCGCCCCCTTACCCTTCCGGCCCGGCCCGCCATTCGCCACTGCCCAGCCTGACCGCTCCTGCCTGACCGCTGCTGCCTGATCACCCGGCCGGGACGGCTGGTGGCGGCCAGCGGGGACCGGGGCGCCGGGATATATGCCCCCTGCCCCGCTTACCCGGACAGGCCGCTGGGCTGGTAGGCGGCGAACCAGGCGGCCAGTTCCTCGGCCGGCAGCGGCTTGGAGAACATGTAGCCCTGCAGCACGTCGCACTCCATTTCCGCCAGCAGGCGGCGCTGTTCCTCGTGCTCGACACCTTCGGCCACCACGGTCATGCCAAGGCTCTGGCCAATGCGCACCACCGCCATCACCACGGCGCGCACCTTTTCTATGCTTTCCAGCCCGGTCATGAAGCTGCGGTCGATCTTCACCTCGTTCACCGGCAGGCCCGCAAGGTTGGACAGGCTGGAGAACCCGGTGCCGAAATCATCCATCGACATGCCCACCCCCATCTCACGCAGGCGCTGGGCCACGCGGATGGTGCGGTCATAATTGTCGATCATGGTGCTTTCGGTAATTTCTATGGTCAGGCTGTGCGGCGGGATGCCGGTCTCCGCCAGCAGTTCGCTTACGAACCGGGGCAGCGTCTCGTCCCGGAAATGCAGTGGCGAGAGGTTGACCGACACCACCGGCACCTCCACCCCGTCGCGTATCCACTGCGCCATCTGCCGGCACGCGGCACGCAGCGACCATTTGCCGATCGCCTCGATCTGGCCGGTTTCCTCCGCCACGGCAATGAAGCGCGCGGGGGAGACAAAGCCCAGTGACGGGTCGATCCAGCGCGAAAGTGCTTCCACCCCATACAGCGTGCCGCTGCACGCATGCACCTGCGGCTGGTAGAACAGGCGCAGCCGATCGTGGGCTATGGCGTCACGCAATGCTGCCGCCAGGATCAGCCGGTCACTGGCCTGCTGGTTCATGCGCGGGCTGAAGAAGCAGCAGTGCCCGCCGCCATTGGCCTTGGCCTGGAACATGGCGGTCTCGGCGTTCTTGAGCAGCGTGTCCCCGTCCTCGCCATTTTCGGGGTGGACGGCAACGCCCAGACTGGCCGAAAGGCTGACCGGCACGTCGCCAATATGGGTGGGCACCGCCAGCGCGCGCAGGATGGCGGCACTCAGGGTGGAGGCATGCTGCTGTTCGCCATTGGTCACGATGGTGAACTGGTCGCCGCCGCTGCGCACCAGCGTATCATCGATCGAGATCGCCTCACGCAGCTTGCCACCGATCTGGGTAATCAGTTCATCGCCCGCCGTATGGCCGAACACGTCATTGATATGCTTGAAGTTGTCCACGCCCACGGTCAGCAGCATGATGTTGCCGCGCACGGCGCGGCGCAGGATGCGGGCCATGTTCTGGCGCAGCCAGCGGCGGTTGGGCAGGCTGGTCAGCAGGTCGAAATCCGACAGGCGGTTGATGTGTTCCTTCGCCTCGTGCCGCTCTATGGCCAGCGTGCACAGGTGCAGGCTGGTGGCCACCGCCTTCTGGCAGGCGGCGTCGGGCAGTGAATCGGTGCGTGAATAGCAGGTGAACACGCCCGCCACCCGGTTGTCGCGCAATATGACGGGGGTGGCGCGGGCGGCGCGGATGCCGTTATGCAGCGTCTGTTCCCGCAGGTGGTGCCAGCGCGGGTCATGGGCGATGTCGGGGCTTTCGGCCACCGTGCCGGTGCTGGCGGCAATGCCCGAACACGCGGCATCCGGCCCGATGGGCAGCGTGTCATACAGCTTGACCAGCGACAGCGGCAGGCTGGCGCGGCCCTTGCATTTCAGCCGGTCGTCCTTTTCCACCAGATAGATGGCGGGCATGACATCGGGGATATAGTGCTCGATGCGGCGGCAGATGAAGTCCAGCACCTCATGCAGGCCCAGGTCGCTCGATATCGCCTCCAGCGTGTCGCGCTGCAGGCTGTCCAGGAAGTGCTGTTCGGTAATGTCGGTCAGCACGACGACGATGTTCTCGATCTCGCCATCATTGTTGAACACCGGGTTCATCGCCGCCGAAACCCAGATGTCCCGCCCGCTGGCGTGGCGGGCGCGGATGTCCAGCGTGAAGCCACGGGCGTTGCGCGCGCCTTCATGCAACTGGTTGAGGATGCCGATATCCGTCGTATCCCCCGCCAGGATGACCGACAGCCCATGCCCCGTCACCCGCTCGGGGCCGAAGCCGAACATGTCGCTGAAGGCACGGTTGACGTAGATGATGCGGAATTCCGGGTCCAGGATGGCAACGCCGCGGTCGGTCTCGCGCACCACCAGCGACAGCAGGCGGATCTTCTCGCGGTCATCCACTTCCTGCGAGATGTCGCGGATCAGCGCCATGTAGCCGATCTTGCCATCCACCGCGATGCGCGAAAGCGACAGGTTGGCCCAGAAGGTCGTGCCATCGAAGCGTTCGACCAGCACCTCGCGGCTGGTGCCCACGATCTTGTTGATCCCCGTCTCGCGGTTATGGCGGATCAGGTCGTCATGGGTGGAGCGGATGTTGCGCGGCACGAGAATGTTGACGTTGCGCCCGATCACGTCCTGGCGCACGCAGTGCCACAGGCCTTCCGCCGCCTTGTTGAAAAAGGTGACGGTATTGTTTTCATCAATCAGGACAACGCCAAGAATGGTCTGTTCCAGCGCGGGCAGGACCGTAACCTGCATGTCGTCTATCATGTCGCGGGGCATTTGACTGTTGGTCTCCTGCTGGCTGAAAGCGAACGGGGATGGATCTGAACTGTGACACCCGACACGGGCGTTCCGGGCCACTGTAATGAGTGACAGCCAGCATGGTGTTTCATGCACCCGCCGGCGTTAACAAAGTGTGTATGCCCCGCCTGCCGAAATAATGTATCTCATGCACCGGATATGCCCGCCCGCCACGCCGTGCGCCGCATGGCCGCGGGCGGGCCACCCGGCGCGGCACGGAAAAGTGATCTGTGCGCCCCCGGCCCGAAGGGGTATGATCACGCCCGTCCCCATGCGGCCAGGCCGCGCGGGGGACGACACGGGTGGCGGGGCTGGCCGCGCCACCGGCTACGCGGGGGCCATGATGGCACGAACTGGGGCATATCGCGCATGGCGGCGGGCCAGACGCACGGCGGCGGGTGGCCCACCGCATGCCTGATGGCGCGATACAGCCGCATGGCTGGCTGCTGGTGTGCGACGGACGCCTGGACCATGTCATGCGCTGGTCCGCCAATGCCCCCGCCCATCTGGGCCACGGGGCGCTGGAAGCGGGGCTGCGCCTGTCCGACCTGATCGGGCGGGAAGCGACCCACAACATCCGCAACGCGCTGGCCACCCATGGCGAGGCCCATCGCCGCCCGGCGCTGGTGTTTGGCCAGGCGCTGCCCGGTGGCGGCCGCTTTGACGTGGCGATCCACACGGCCGGGCGGGAGATCATGCTGGAATGGGAACCCGCACTCCAGACCGACCGCGATGGCGCCTACCTGTCCCACCTGCGCACCATGATCGACCGCATCCGCGAGATCACGGATTTCGAGCGCCTGTTCCGCACCGTGGTCCGGCTGGTGGCGGGGGTACTGCGCTATGACCGGGTCATGCTCTACCGCTTTTCCGAAGATGGCAGCGGCCGGGTGGAGGCGGAATACCACGCCCCCACGCTGGAAAGCTTCCTGGGGCAGCATTTCTCCCTCAGTGACATGCCCGACCCGGTGCGCAGGCTGTACAGCACCAACCTGATCCGCGTGATCGGGGATGTGGACGCGGTGGCCATTCGCCTTGTCTCCCCGCCCGGCATGGACGCGCCCGACCTGTCGCATGCCCACCTGCGCACCGGAATGCCCGGGCACTGCGCCTATCTGCGCGGCATGGGGGTGGTGGCCAGCCTGAGCGTGTCGATTGTGGTGGACGGACGGCTGTGGGGCATGATCGCGGCCCATCACCACGGCGCGCGCGTGCTGAACATGAGCGAGCGCATCGTCGCGCGCATGTTTGGCGAGTTCCTTTCGCTCCAGATCACCAACCTGCTGCGCACCCGGCGGCTGGGCATGACACGCCAGACCCATGCGCTGATCGAGACGTTCCTGAAAGGTGCCGCCCCAGTGGCGGACATGCCCGCCTACCTGATGGCGCACCTGCCCGACATGCTGACCTTCGTGCAGTGCGATGGCGCGGCGCTGTGGGTGGGGGGGGAATGGACCTATCACGGCGCGCATCCCCCGCCCGATGCCATGCCCGCCCTGCTGGAACTGGCGCGCACGCAGGCGGGCAGCCAGCTATGGCACACGGCCCGGCTGTGCGCCTTCGTTCCCGATGCCGATGCATACGCGACACAGGCGGCGGGGGCGATGGTCGTGCCCATCTCGTCACAGCCGGGGGATTACCTGATGGTGTTCCGCCGCGAGGTGGTGCGGACGCTGAAATGGGGCGCGGACACCACGTCCGGCGCGGCGGGGGATGTCTATTTCGGCCCGCGCAGCGGCTTCGAGATCTGGACCCAGCAGGTCACGCGGGAATGCCTGCCCTGGTCGGGGGATGACCTGGAGGCCGCCACCCTTGTCCGCTCCGCGCTGATCGAGGTGATGGGCGCCTACCACCAGCTGCAGCTGCGCGAGCGCGCCACCGCCGACCTGCGCCAGCGCATGTTGAACGAGGAGCTGAACCACCGCGTCAAGAACATCCTGTCCGTCGTACAGTCGCTGGTCAGCCAGCCCATCGAACCCGGCAGCACGCCCGCCCAGCATGTCGCCCGCCTGCGCGGGCGCGTGCAGGCGCTGGGCCTGGCCCATGACCAGGCGGTGCGCAGCGAGGGGGGTGGCCTGCTGGACGCGCTGCTGGACGCGGAACTTGCCCCCTACCGGGAGCGTTGCTTCGTCACGCGCAGCGGGCCGCGCATCTGGCTGACCGGCCGGGCGCTGTCCGTGCTGGCGCTGGTGGTGCATGAAATGGCCACGAACGCCGTCAAATACGGCGCGCTCAGCCATGCGCGCGGGCGGCTGGACATCACATGGTCGCTTGATGCGGCGCGGGATGTCTGGCGCATCGTCTGGCGTGAAAGCGGCGGCCCGGCGGTCGCCCCGCGCAGGCGGCGTGGCTTCGGTTCCGTGCTGATCGAGCGCGGCTTCCCGCACGAGCTGGGCGGCACGACCGAGGTCGATTACGGCCCCGGCGGCATATCGGTCACGCTGGGCCTGCCCGCCCGCCACGTCAACCCCGCCCCGGACGCCCCCGCCGGGGCCGATGCCGCCAGCCCCCCCGGCCCGGCGCGCAGGAAGGAGACCACAGTGCTTGATGCCGACATCCTGCTGGTAGAGGACCAGTTCCTGATTGCGATGGAAGCCGAGGGAGCGATCGAGGAAATGAATATCGGGCAGGTCCGCACCGTGGCCTCGGTCTATGAAGCGCTGAGCGCCATCCGTGCCCGCCTGCCCGATGTGGCGATACTGGACGTGAACCTGGGCGGGGAAAGCTCGGTCGAGGTCGCGCGCGTGCTGCGCGCGCGCGGCGTGCCCTTCATCTTCGCCACCGGCTATGCCGACCGCACCATGATCCCGCCCGAACTGCGTGACGTACCGGTCGAGCGCAAGCCCTACTCCGCCACCGCCCTGGCCGAACGGATCCGCGAGATCGTATCCTGACCGGCCACCCCAACGGAGAACCGCCCATGCCGCCCACCCCGCTGCGCGCAGCCTGCATCCTGCTGGGCCTGTGCGCCCCCGCCGCCGCCCATGCCGCCCCGCGCATGGACCTGCTGCGGGTGCCCGATGGCTTCAGCATCACCCTGGTATCGGACCACGTCCCCAATGCCAGGGCCATGGCGCGCGGCGCGCGGGGCACGATTTTCGTGGGCAGCCGGGCGGCGGGCAATGTCTATGCGCTGACCGGGGTGGATGGCGGCGGCCCGGTGCGGGTGTACACCATCGCCCACGGGCTGGATATGCCGGTGGGCGTGGCCTACCATGATGGCGACCTGTATGTGTCGGACACGAAGCGCATCGTGGTCCTGCGCGCGATCGAGGACCATCTGGACGCCCCGCCCCGCCCGCAGGTGGTGGTGGACGGCCTGCCCTACCGCGATGGCGACCATTCATGGAAGTTCATCGCCTTCGGCCCGGACAACCGGCTGTACGTGCCCATCGGCGCGCCGTGCAACATATGCGACGTGGGGCATGACTATGCCCGCCTGATCAGCATGGCGCCCGATGGCACCGACCGGCGCGACGTGGCATACGGCATCCGCAACACGGTGGGCTTTACCTGGCAACCGGGCACGGACACGCTGTGGTTTACCGATAACGGCCGCGACATGATGGGCGATGACGTGCCATCGGACGAACTGGACCGGCTGGATACGCCGGGCCAGTCCTTTGGCTACCCCTACTGCCATCAGGGCAACATACCCGACCCCCAGTTTGGCAGCCAGCATGCGTGCAGCGAGTTCACGCCCCCCGCCCTGCTGCTGGGCGCGCATGTGGCCGCCCTTGGCCTGCGGTTTTATGAAGGCAGTGCCTTCCCCGCCGCCTATCACGGCAACCTGATGATTGCCGAACACGGGTCATGGAACCGCAGCCAGCTTTCGGGGTATCAGGTGGTGAGCGTGCATTTCGGCCCTGACAACACGCCCCGGCCGCCCACGGTGCTGGTCAGCGGTTTCCGGCAGGGGCAGAGTGCGTGGGGCCGTCCGGCCGACGTGCTGCCCCTGCCCGACGGCTCCATGCTGATCAGCGATGACCTGGCGGGCGCGGTCTACCGCCTGAGCTACGGGACGGGGCGATAGGAACCGGAAGTCCTGGTAAAGCCCTGTCCGGAACGCTTCAGGGAACGCCGCCTTCCTGAAAAAGGGCGGCGGGAAAGACCTGTGCCTGTCCATCGGGGCCCCGCCTTCCCATATCCAAGGAGAATTGCCATGCCCCCCCGCATGACCGTCCTGCCCACGGCCTGTATCATCGCCCTGCTGTCCGCCCTGCCCGCGCGGGCCACCGTGCCGCCCGCATCCCCGGCCCCGGCCGCCCTGCCCGATCCCACCCGGCCGCCGCCGCCCCAGCGGCAGTACCGGCATTTATGGACCGATGCGCAGGGCATCAGCCACATCACCACCTGCCCGGTGCGGGATTTCTTCCTCAAAAGCATGTCGCCCCCCGCCGGGCCGCAATGGCAGGACCCCATGGCCCCGCAGGTGGCCACCGTCATGATGACCGTCCAGCCCGCGCACTGGAACGGCATCTGGCACCCCGACCCCAGGCCGCAATGGATCATACCGCTACAGGGGCGGTGGTATGTCCGCGCCATGGACGGGACCCGGGTGGAGATGGGGCCGGGTGACATCCTGTTTGGCGAGGACCAGAACGTCCGCCCCATGGAAACCGGTCCCTATCGCGGGAAAAAGGGCCATGACGCGGGCAATGTTGGCGATGGGCCGGTCACACTCATGGTGATCCAGTCCGCCAACGCGCCGGTGGCCGGCCAGCCCTGCCGCTATCATTAACGGCCTGCCCGCGCGTCATCAGGGTGCCGCGTGGAACGCCGTCCTTGCTGAAAAAAGGCGGCACCCGGAAACTTTTGGTCTTCCGGTCAGTCGGTTGCTGCGGGGCTCGCGCTTATCCACAGATTCAGGGGATAGTCAGAAAGATAACCCTGTGGACAAATGGTGGAGATCCCGATTTGCCCGCCATATTCAACATATTATCAGGCGGGTTTGCGGTTTGCCTCCCCGCCTGCCGCCCCTGTGCCATCCGGTCTGGGCAGGCGCGTGCAATGCATGGATAATGGGCCGGTCATGCAACAACAGACCGGAACATCCCGCTATGGATGAATTCGTGATCCGGGGGCCGGTCATCAATCCGCCAACCCCCACACAGGCCGAACAGGTAACGCGCGTGGTCCATGTGGGGCCGGATGGCACCATTGCCGCCTGCCCCGCGGCCGATACGCCCGCCGCCCGCACGCTGCTGGCCCAGACCCGCCAGCGCGGTGTGCCGGTGCACGACCTTGGCCCTGCCCAGCTGCTCATGCCCGGCTTTGCCGACCTGCACGTCCATGCCCCGCAATGGCCGCAGATGGGCCGCGCGCTGGACCTGCCCCTGCGTGCGTGGCTGGAGCAGCGGACCTTCCCGCTGGAAGCCCGCTTTGCCGACCCGGCCTTCGCCGCCCCGGTCTATGAGGAACTGGTCCGCACCCTGCTGGCCAATGGCACCACCACGGCGGTATTCTTCGCCACCATTCATGAGGAAAGCAGCCTGCTGCTGGCGCGCACCTGCCTGCGGCTGGGCCTGCGCGCCCATGTCGGGCTGGTGGCGATGGATGACCCGGACCTGTGCCCCGAAAATTACCGCAACCCCGGCGTGGAACAGGCACTGGACGCAACGCGGCGCTTCATCCACGCCGTACGCGCCCTGCCGGGCAATGCGGCGGGACTGGTGCGCCCCATGGTCACGCCGCGCTTCATCCCCGCCTGCACGGACGCGCTGCTGCGCGGGCTGGGGGAACTGGCGGCGCATGAGGACTGCCTGATCCAGACCCACTGTTCGGAAAGTGACTGGGAACATGACTACGTCCGCCAGCGCATGGGGGTGAATGATACCGTGGCCCTTGACCGCCTTGGCCTGTTGCGCCGGGGCACGGTGCTGGCGCATTCGTGCTTCATGACAGCGCGGGACATGGCGCTGGTGCAGGCGCGGGGTGCCGCCATTGCCCACTGCCCGCTGTCCAACGCCTATTTCGCGGGCGCTGTCCTGCCGCTGCGCGCGGCGTGGCAGGCGGGGATGCATGTGGGGCTGGGCACGGACATATCCGGCGGGTATTCGCCCTCCATCGCGGTCAATGCCGCCATGGCGGTGACCGCCGCACGCATGCTGGATACCGGCACCAACCCTGACCTGCCGGCGGAAAAACGCGGCCGGCCCGGCGCGCGGCTGGGCTTTACCGAAGCGCTGTGGCTGGCCACCCGGGGCGGCACGGCGGCCCTTGGCTGCAATGCCGGGCAGCTTGTGGCGGGACAGGCGTTTGACGCCATCCTGATCGATCGCGCGGCACCCGGCAGCAATATCATGCCATCCGGGCATGATACGGATGCACAGGATCTGGTGCAGCAGATCCTGTGCAATATCGGGCGGCCCAACATCCGCACCGTGTGGGTGGCGGGGCGCAGGGTGCATGAATCCTGTCCATAACCCCACGCAGGCAGGGCAACCCCGCGCAGCCCGGGCAGCAAGCGCCGGCTGGGCGGGCCCCTATGGCAGCCCGCTTACCCCCTGCACCGCCCAGTCCCAGTCATAGAGTTCCAGATCGTTCATGGTCTTCCCTTCGGCCACGCGCAACTGGCCATGCTGGTCATGGATCGGACCGGCAAAGGGGGACCAGCCCGCCATGATGCGTGCGCGCACGCCATCCGCCCGGTCTCGCACATCCTGCGGTACACGCTGGCCCCACGGGTCACGGTCCACGCCATTGCCCATCATCAGCAGTTGCGGCACGGGCCGCCACGTACCCGCCAGCCGCGCGCGGACCTGCGCGATGTAGAACTGCGCGAAGTCCAGCACCACGGACGCCACATAGGCATCCGGCCCGAACTGGCGGATGTCCTTGTTCCACATTGCCGCCCACAGCCCGCGTTCCTGCGCCACGTGCAGGTAGCCCGCCTCGTCCATGATGCCGAACAGGAAGTCACACCCCTTGTCCGCCAGCGCGTTGGCGGCCTGGATGGCGGCCTGCGGGTCGAACCAGGCATTGATGCTGATGACCTGCATGGTGGCATCGGGGTTGACCGTGCGGGCACCCAGCAGCGCGGCATTGGCCCCGGCATAGGCCGAAGGCAGCGGGAAGGAGGCGATGAACCCCAGCTTCCCGCTTCTGCTCAGCAGCCCCGCCGCCACGCCAATCACGTAGCTGACATACCAGTGAGCGATATAATACCAGCTTACATTGCCGCGCAGCGGGCGGCCATCGCACTGCATGAAGGCCGTCTGCGGCGCGCGGGCGGCCACATCGGTCAGGAAATCCCCGTAATCCGCCCCGGTCATGACCAGCTGCGCGCCCTCGGCCACGAATTCGCGCAACAGCCGGGTGGCATCGGCGGAATAGGGCATGCTTTCCACATAGACCGTGCGCAGGCGCGGAAAGGCCCGGCGCACGGCCTGTAGCGCCACATGGTGCATTTCGGTCCAGCCGCCATCGCTGGTCGGGCCGACATAGCCCAGCGCCAGCAGCGCGTCCTCCTCCGCCACCGGGGGCATGGGGGGCACGTTGGCGTACGGGGCGGCAAGGGCCGCCAGCAGCCCTTCGGTCGTGGTGGCGGCATGGCCGTGGCGCGGCACGAAGCCGGAGGCCACGGCCGCCCCCGCCGTGGCCAGAAGCCGCCTGCGGGGCAGGATCATGCGGTCCGTCCCTGTGCAAAGGGCAGGATATGGGCCAGCGTGCCCATGGGGTCGGCCACCTGCGGGGCGTGGCCGGTATGCATGCTGACCACCCGCGCGCCGGGCACAAGGGCCTGCATGCGGCGCTGCACCGGCAGGATGACGGAACGGTCGCCCGTTGCTTCCACATACAGGCGCGGGATGCGGCCAAAGCGTTCGGCCGTAAGCCGTGCGCGCAGGTCCAGCCCGCCCAGCCCCTGTGGCGTCAGGCGGCGGGAGGCGGCAATGGCCACATCGGGCGGGCAGTCATGCAGGAAGATGGCAACGGCGGCTTCCGGCGGCACGACGGATACAACACCCGGCTCCGGCCAGCGCAGCCAGGGGTTGATGCCCGTGGCATCCGGGTGGTCGGTCACCATCCGCGCCACCACCTGCCCGAATCCCACGCCCGAAGGCAGCATCATGCCCGCCAGATAGGCGATGCGGCGCACCCGCCCGGGCCAGCGCTCGGCCACGGCGGAGGCCACGACCCCGCCGCCCGAATGGGCCACAAGGCTGACCGGGCGGCCAAGCCGGTCCATCACGTCGCCCACATGGGCCACGTAGCGTTCAAGGCTGGCATCGCGCGCGGGCAGCCCGTCCACCCCGTTGCCCGGCAGGTCAACCGCATGGACGGGAATGGCGGTATGCCGCCGCCATGCATCCACAAAGCGCGCCCATGCCCACGCCCCCTGCCACGCGCCGTGGATCAGGATGACCGGATCGTCCCCGCCGCTCATCGGCCATAGGTCCGGGCGTACATGGCGCGCAGGTGGTCCTCTACCGTTACGGGGGGCCAGAGCGGAGCCTCCCCTTCAGGCACGCAGCCCGGCAGGCAGGCAATGACCTGATCGGGGTTGCCGGTATGGAAGAACGGCACCGAATAGCGTTCCCGCCCCGATGTGTTGATGACCCGGTGCAGGGTAGAACGGTAGCGGTTGTTGGTCCAGCGCGCGATCATGTCCCCCAGGTTGACGACAAAGCTGCCGGGAATGGGGGCAGCGTCCAGCCAGGTGCCATCGGCGGCCCTGACCTGCAGGCCGCCACTGTCATCCTGCAGCAGCAGGGTCAGGCCGCCAAAATCGGTATGGGCACCCGCCCCCTTTTCCCCCGGCAGGGGGCGCGCGGGCTGCGGCGGGTAATGCAGCAGGCGCAGCGTGGTCAGCGGGTCGTGGCAGAAGGCGGCGAAATAATCCTCCGCCAGCCCCAGTGACAGGGCGATGCCGCGCATCAGCGTTTCGGCCAGACGGGTCATGACGGTGCTGTATTCGCTCATCACCGCGCGAAAATCCGGCAGTGCGGCAGGCCACTGGTTCGGCCCCTGATTGAAGCGCCCGGCCCGCACGGCCGGGTCATCCAGCGGTTTTTCCGGTCCGCTATAAAACCCTTCCTTCACGTCGGGCGGCGTGCCCGGCTCCAGCGTCTGGTCACGCAGCGGCTCGTAGCCCCGGTTGCACGGCGAACGGTTCTTGTGCACCGCCAGCCTGTCCGCCATGGGCAGGGCGAAGAACTGGCGCGACTGCGCGAACACGGCGGCAATCAGTTCCGGCTTCACGCCGTGGTCGATGCAATAGAAAAAACCCGTTTCGCTACAGGCGGCATGCAGCGCGCGACCGACCGCCGCGCGGGCCTGCGGATCGGGCGACTGAAGGCCCGCCACCGAAATGACGGGCAGTGTCCGCGCGGGGATGGCCCGCGTGGTGTGCTGCATCATGAAAGGGTCCCCCGGCTTGATGGTTCGGGCACGCCGCCCCGGCGGCCCTGTGCCCCATTGGAGGGCAGTACGGCCCGTCAGTCCAGCTTCTGTATGCGCCGTGCTTCCCGCGCATGGCGGTGCAGGGCATCGGCCAGGCCGGATTGCAGGGGGCGCCCATCTTCCACCAGCACCTGGCCATTGACAATGGTGGTGCCCGCGACCATCGGCCCGTAGCGCAGCCAGGCCTCGACCGGGTCTGTCATGGCGCCTGCCAGCGCCACCGGGCTTGACTGCCAGATAACCAGGTCCGCGCAGGCGCCGGGGCGCAGGTGGCCGATCTCGTCATCCCAGCCCAGGCAGGCGGCGCCGCCACGGGTCGCCATGTCCAGCGCGTCCCGCGCCACCATGGAGGCGGGACCATTGCGGATGCGCCCCAGCAGCATGGCGTTGCGTGCCTCCATCCACATGCAGGCCATGTCCGTCGTGGCCGAGCCGTTGGTGCCCAGCCCCACATTCATGCCCCGTTCGCGCAGGTCCATGGCATCGGCGCTGCCATTGCCGATCATCATGTTGGAACTGGGGCACTGGACCATGCCCACGCCCGCGCGGATCAGGCGCTCGGCCTCGGACGTGGAGGGATAGATGTAATGCGCGATCCATGCGCGCGGCGTGGCCCAGCCCATCCGCTCGAAATGCTCGGTGGGGGTACAGCCGTAAATGCTCAGGCTGTAGTCATCCTCCTCCACATCTTCGGCCAGATGGGTATGCAGGCGCAGGTCGTCACGTTCGGCCATGGCCAGGCAGTCGCGCATGATCTGTTCGGATGCGGAAAACAGCGAGACCGGGCCAAGCGCCACCCGTGTCATCGCGCCGGGCGCGGGATCATGGAATCTGGCCACCACGCGCTCGCAGTCGGCCATGATCGTGTCCTCGTCCTGCACCACGGCGGCGGGGGGCAGGCCGCCATTTTCCTGTGACCGGGTCATGCAGCCCCGCGTGGCCAGGAAGCGGAAGCCGATGTCACGCGCGGCGGCGAACCCCGCATCCATCAGGTACGGACGCGGATGCACGTACATATGGTCGGTGGACGTGGTGCAGCCGCCCAGCAGCAGTTCCACCATGGAAATGTAGCTGGACAGGTAGACCGCTTCCCCGTCCAGTCCGGTCCAGAGGGGATAGAGCGTTTCCAGCCATGAAAACAGGCCATTGCGCGTAACAGGGGCATAGGCGCGTGTCAGGTTCTGGAACATGTGGTGGTGGGCGTTGACCAGCCCGGGCGTGACCAGCCGCCCCCTGGCATTGATGATACGCGCGGCCGCCGGCATGGGCTGGCCGGGGCCACCTGCGGAATGGACGCGGTTCTTTTCGATCGCGATCCAGCCGCCGGCAATTTCCCAGTCACGGTCCAGGTAAAGGTGGGCATCACAAATCAGGATATCGATCATTACTTACCCAGGTTACTCCAGTCCAATCGCCGGTGGCCTGCATCTGGCCGCCACCTGCTGCTCCGGTTTCCGGAGGTTGGATATCGAACATTACTTAAGTGATTTATGTATGTATTTTTTTCGGAACATGCCATCATCATGTCAGCGTGTCCATATGTATAGACGGGAATATTTTTCGGAATACAGGACAAGACAACCCCGGATTGCAGAAAATTAAATAAATGCCAAATTTGAAACACGACTTGTGCTGCCCGTATTGTGAATTTTTTTGAAAAATAAGATAAAATCCGGCCTGTCCAATGCGCCACAGGGCCAGGACAGGCGGAATCAGAGCAGAAAACAGTTAATTTATACTTTACGGTATATAAGTTTATGCGGTTCAGGCCCCGGCATTTCCAAAGGAATGACAGGTAAGGTTTAGGAAGGTTTTCCTATTTGGCAAGTATCCATATCCGGTTTTTCAATGTGCGGATCACCACCCCGGCAGAACCCGGTAAGGGTATTCTGACATAGGGGTTTTCCGTAACCATATCAGCCAGTATCTGTAAATGACCCGGCGGCCGGACAGGACATCCGTTTCTTGGGCGATATTACATGATTATGTCCAAAATCGGGCGGGCATTACCCCCGGCGGGTGGCGTTCGGGTTCTCCTGTGGAAGAAACGGACAATATACGCGCATTATAATCAAAAAATTGATAATAAATATTCAGTGTTCCGAGCGTATTGACTACTTGCGGTTGCGGAAACGCCCGGAAAACCCGGATAATCGCGCGCATGTGATCGGGATGCCCCGGCAAGGCCCGCACCCGGCGGTACGGGGGCGGGCATTGCATGGCACGCGGTGCTATTTTATCCTTGGTGACATTCCGTCGCGGGCAGGCCCGCACCCATCCGGCAGGAGCCCCCGCATGACAGGACAGACCAGTGCAACCCGCTTCCTTGCACGGCACGGCGTGCCGTTTTCGGTACATGATTACGATTACGCGCCCGGTGGCGGGCTGATCGGCATGCAGGCCGCGTCCTCCATCGGGGCGGACCCGGCCTGCGTGCTCAAGACACTGGTGGTGGAGGTGGACCGCGCCACCCCCGTCTGCCTGGTGGTGCCGGCCGACCACAAGGTGAATTTCAAGAAGGTGGCGGCCCTGTTCGGTGGCCGCAACGCGCGCATGATGGCGCCGGAGCGCTCGATGGAACTGACCGGATTCCGCGCGGGGGGCACCAGCCCCTTCGGGCAGGCAACGCCACTGCCCGTGGTGCTGTCGGACGCGGCGATGGGGTTGCCGCATGTCTATGTCAATGCCGGTGAACGCGGGCTGGTGGTGCGCATCGCCCCGGCCGACGCACGGACGGTGGTGGACGCGCGCGTTGCCGATATTTCCGCCCCCGCCATTCCCGCCCCGCCGGCACCCTGATCCCGCCTGCCCCGCCGCCACGGCGCGTGACCCGATATCGCACGGGCCGGATTGCTGCTATGGCCGGAAGCATGAACACGACCCTGCCTTCCCGCCGGCTGTTCCTTGCCGTGACGGTTGCCATCCTGTCCTGGGCCAGTGCCTATCCCGTGGTACGGATTGCCCTGCGTGGCATCCCGCCGGTGCCGCTTGCGGCCATACGCTATGCGCTGGCGGCGCTGATTGCCGTGGCCTGGCTGGTGCTGCGCCGCCAGCCACTGCCCGCCGCGCGCGACATGCCGCGCCTGGTGGCGTGCGCGGGCATCGGCATTTCGCTTTACAATATACTGTTCAACATGGGGGAGGTCACCGTGTCGGCCGGGGCGGCCAGCCTGCTCATCGCCTCCTCCCCGCTCATGACCGCGCTGATCGCCATGCCGGTGCTGGGGGAACGGCTGACCGCATGGGGGTGGCTGGGCTCGCTGCTCAGCCTTGCCGGCGTGGGGCTGATTGCGGGCGGGCAGGCAGGCGGCATCACCTTCGGTTCGGGGGCGACGCTGGTGCTGGGGGCGGCGCTGTGCTCGGCCACCTACATCATCCTGCTGCGCCAGCTGCTGCGCCGGTATGACGGGCTGACCTGCATGGCCTATATCCTGATCATCGGCGCGGTGCTGCTGCTGCCATGGCTGCCGCGCGCCTGTGCCATCACGCTGCGGGCGTCATGGCCATGCGTGTGGGCGGTGGTGGAACTGGGTGTCTTTCCCGCCGCCATCGGTTACGGGGCGTGGACTTTCGTGATCGGGCAGATGGGGGCGGCACGCGGTTCGGCGCTGCTGTACACGCTGCCGCCGGTCACCATGGTGCTGGCCTTCCTGCTGACGGGCGAGATACCGGGCCTGCGTACCCTGTGCGGTGGCGCGGTCGTGATGGCGGGCGTGCTGGTCATGAACACATGGGGCCACCCGGCACGCAGGGCCACCACCCCCACCAAAAATTAACCTTTGTGCCGCATAACCCCCTGACCATGGATGAAGGACAGGGATGCATGAGGGCTGTTTCCTCCACGCTCGCGGAAACGGCTGCCGGATGGGCCGCGTTCGACCCTGCATGGTACTGCACGCGCCATGCCGCCCTGCTGGACACGCTGGGGGTGGAACCGGGGGAAGCCCACGCCTTCTATACCACCCATGGCGCGGCGCTGGGCCATTCACCCAACGCGTTCTTTGACGAGACATGGTACCGCCAGGCCTATCCCGGCGTGGCGCGGGCCATAGCGCAGGGCATATGGCCCAGCGGCTTCGCCCATTACCTGCAGGCCGGGCTGCGCACCCACAGCCCCCACTGGCTGTTTGACGAACACGCCTACCGCGCCGCCTGCCCCGACCTGACGCAGGCCGTGATGGAGGACGGGGGCTACCGCAACGGCTATGACCATTACCTGCGCGCGGGTGACGGGGAAATGCGTACCGGATCGTGTTTTTTCGATCCCGTCACCTGCCTTGCCCTTGTACCCGAAAACGGGCGGGACGCAGCCGCCCATCCCTTTGTGGACTACCTGCTGCGCGGCATGGCCGCCATGCCCGACCGGGCAGTATCGGTCTATTTCGATGCCGGATGGTACGTGCGGACCTATCCCGCGGTGCAGGCCGCGATCGACCGGGGGGAATGGCTGTGCGCCCTGCACCATTACCTGTGCAATACCACGCCGCTGGCGTTTGACCCGGGGCCGTTCTTTTCCGAATCCTTCTATGCCTCCGTCAATCCCGACGTGCTGGAAGCGGTGGAAAGCGGCAGGCTGCGCAACGGCTATGCCCATTACCTGAGTGACGGGGTGTTCGAGCAGCGCAAGCCGTGCTCCATGCTCGACCTTGCGGCCTATATGCGTGACCCTGCGGTACAGGCGGACCTGGCGGCCGGCCGCGCGCGCGACGGGCTGGGCCATTACCTTGTCGCCCGGCCCGACCTGCGCCCGCCCCCCGCCCCCCCCGTGACCGAGGAACAGACCCGCGCCCTGTTCCGCCACATGTGCGCGGTGCGGCTGCCGCTGCTGCTGGGGGGGCGGATCGACTTTGCCAGTGACGCCCCGCCGGAACTGAGCGTGATCATCATCGCCCACAACCAGTTTGCCATGACGCTGTCCACGCTGGCCTCGCTACGGGCGAACTACCATGGCGCCATGCAGGTCATCGTGGTGGATTCCGGCTCCCGCGATGGGGTGGCCAGTATCGAGCGGCATGTGAAGGGCATCGAGGTGCTGCGCTTCGCGGGCAATATCGGCTTCGTGCGCGGGTGCAACGCCGCCCTTGCGCGGGTGCGGGCACCGGCCACGCTGTACCTTAACAATGACGTGGACCTGCAGTTCGGCGCCATTGCCAGTGCGCTGGCCCGGCTGGGGGCGGAAGACACGACCGGGGCCGTGGGCGCGCGCGTGCTGCGCACCCACGGCATGCTGCAGGAGGCGGGCAGCATCATCTGGCGTGACGGTTCGGTGCAGGGCTACATGCGCGATGCCCATCCCGCCGTGCCGGAAGCGGGCTTCGTGCGCGCGGTGGATTTCTGTTCCGGCGTGTTCCTGATGGTACGCACCGACATACTGCGCACGCTTGACGGTTTTGACGAAGCCTATGCCCCCGCCTATTTCGAGGAGACGGACCTGTGCATGCGCATCCGCGCGCTGGGCCACGCCATTCTGTACGACCCCGCCGTGTGCCTGGTGCATTATGAATGCGGCACGTCGGATTCCACCAGTGCGGCAAGGCTGATCGCGCGCAACAGCACCCTGTTCACCCGCAGCCATGCCCGCCCGCTGCGGCGCAAGCTCATGCGCCACCCCGCCCTGCAGGCCCGCGCGCGCCATGCCGATGGCGGGGGACGCCACATCCTGTTCATCGAGGACCGGCTGCCACTGCGCCATCTTGGCTCGGGCTTCACGCGTTCGAACGACATCATCGCAACCCTTGCGGCGCTGGGCTACCACGTCACGGTCTACCCGGTCTTCCGCCCGGTAGAGGACGCGGCCACGCTGGCCACCGCCTTCCCCCCCGGCGTGGAGGTGATCCATGACCGTGAACTGCCCGACCTTGCCGCTTTTCTGGAAGACCGCGCGGGCAGCCTGGATGCAATCTGGATCGCGCGCACCCACAATGCCGCGCGTCTGGCCGGTATCCTGAACGACGCCGCCGCCGCCATTCCCGCAGGTCGTGTCATTGTCGATACCGAGGCCATTGCCGCCTGCCGGGACGAGGAATATGCCCGCCTGCACGACCGGCCGCCCGGCCAGCCCCTTGCCCGGCGGCTGGAGGCCGAACTGGCCCCCCTGTTCGTGGCGGACCGGGTGGTGGCGGTCAATGATGCCGAGGCCCGGCTGCTGCATGGCGCCGGGTTCGATAACGTATCGGTGCTGGGGCACATGCAGGTGCCACGCCCCACCGGGCCGGGATGGGCCGCGCGGCGCGATATCCTGTTCCTGGGCGCGGTGCATGACATGGCTGCGCCCAATCTTGACTCCCTTGCCTGGTTCAGCGGCGCGGTGCTGCCCCTGCTGGTGGACCGGCTTGGCCCGGGCATACGCTTTGGCGTGTGCGGCCATGTCAACCCGCGCGTGGACCTTGGCCCGCTGCGCCGCCACCCCAATGTCAACCTGCTGGGGCAGGTGGCCGATACCGCCCCGGTCTATGACCACCACCGCGTGTTCGTGGCCCCCACCCGCTTTGCCGCGGGCATTGCCTATAAGCTGCATGAGGCGGCGGCCAACGGCCTGCCGGTGGTCGGCTCCCCCCTGCTGTGCCGCCAGGCAGGGTGGCAGGACGGGCAGGACATGCTCTGCGCCGACGTGACCGACCCGGCCGCCTTTGCCGCGCAGGTGGTCCGCCTCTATCAGGATCAGGCGCTGTGGGATACGGTGCGTGACAACGCACTCCAGCGCGTGGCGCGCGAACACGCCCCACAGGACTACCGCACCCGTGTGGCCGAAATCATGGCGGAGGTATTCGCCCCGCCGGGCTGACGGCGCATACAGGACAAGGCAGGACGCCCCATGGATGACACAGCCGACATTTCCTTCGCACCCGGCATGGACCCGGCCCTGCGCGCCCGCGTGCTGGCGGCCCCGCATTTCCGCCGGTGGCATGACGGCATGCGGGCGCGCTTCACATTGCGCCATGTGCTGGTGCGCGATGCGGTAGCCTTTGGCCCCACGCGCATGGGCTTCATCCTGGTCGAGGCCGATGCCCTGCACCAGGGCCAGCGCGTACCCGGCCTGGCGCTGCTGCGCGGCGATAGCGTGTCGGTGCTGCTGGTGCTGAAATGCCCCGGCTACCCTGACCGCACCGTACTGACCTGCGAGGCCCGCGTGCCCGTGGCCCGGCCGGACCTGCTGGCGCTGCCCGCGGGCATGCTGGATGGGGGCGCGTTTGAAAGCACGGCACTGCGGGAACTGTCGGAAGAAGTGGGGGCGGACCTGCGGGTGCGGGCGCAGGACCTTGTGGCCCTGACGCGGGTCTGGCTTTCCCCCGGCGGGTGTGATGAGGCGATCGGCCTGTATTATGCCGAACTGGACATTGACGAAGGGCTAGCCCGCCGCCTGTCCGACCGCCAGACCGGCCTTGCGCGCGAACATGAGCATATCCGCCTGCATGTCATCGACCTGGACCAGATCCCCCATATCGGCATGACGGATGCCAAGACCCTGCTTTCATGGCACCTGTACCAGGCACGGTAACGGGCCATCGCTTTTTCTTGTTGACACAACCGCGTGAGGACCCGCATAAGGTCGGGAAGCAGCATGCCCTGTGCAACTGCTTCTTGGACGTTTCCTCCCTAAACTCAGCGGTGCCTCTGCACCGCTTTTTTTTGTCCTATTTTTATAGAATTTTTCCATAACTGTACATCGTGTAGTATAATAGCCTCCATTGTAACGAGAGACGGGACCAAGAGCACGATGAGCGGTATTTTCAATGACGTCATGGGCAAGCTGAGCGATCTGGCCGGTTCCACCGGCCTGTCACAGCAGGTACATTCCTATCTGTCGCAGCTGCTGACACCGGCCACCATCACCTCCCTGCTGGCGCAGGCGGACCAGGCCGGGCTGGGCGACAAGGTACGGTCATGGATCGGTGACGGCCACAACCTGCCCATCTCCACCGATGAACTGCGCAGCCTGCTGAGCAGCCAGCAGGTCCAGGCCATGGTGGACAAGACCGGCCTGCCCGCCGCCACCATCCTGCCCGTTCTGGCCCATCTGCTGCCCGAAGCCGTCAATACCCAGACCCCGGCGGGCGACGTCTCCAAAACGGCCTGATCCCGCTGGCCTGACATACTGGCGGAACCGTGCCATGGTCCGGTTCCGCCCCGTTTCATTCCGCCGCCTGCCCCGGGGCCAGCATCCCGCCATAGCGGATGATGTCCGCCACCACATCCATCATCACCGCCTGCACGCGGGCAAAGCCCGCATGGGGCTGCAGGGTGGTCTGGTCCATGTACAGCGCGCGGCTGATTTCCAGCTGCACCGCCTGCACGCCGCGCCGTGGCCGGCCGTAATGGCGGGTGACATATCCCCCGGCAAAGGGCACGTTGCGCGCCACGCTGTAGCCATGGCGGGTCAGGACCTGTTCCATGACCGTGGCCAGTTGCGGCGTGCAGGCGGTGCCCCATGCGGTGCCCAGCACGAAATCCGGCTGGTCCCGCCGCCCGGCCACCACGGGCATGGAATGGGCATCCAGCACGATGCAGCAGCCGTGATGCTCCACCCTGTCGCGCACAAGCCGCGCCAGCGCATCATGATAGGGCTGCCAGCAGGTGCGGATGCGGGCCTCGGCCTCGCTGAAGGGCAGCGGGCGGGGATAGATCGGCCCATCGCGCGAGACGATGCGCGCGATCGTGCCAAATCCCGCCTGCACCTTGCGGCTGGTGGTGTTGCACCAGTGCGGCAGCGGGTCGCGGAACATGGTGGGGTCCAGTTCCCACGGTTCCCGGTTGGCATCGCAATAGGCACGGGGAAAGGTGGCGTGCAGCAACGTGGCCCCCTGCCCCGGCGCGCCTTCGAACAGCTGCTCCACATAACAGTCCTCGCTCCGGCGCAGGGCATGCGCACCAAGGCGGGACATGCGCAGGAACGCATCGGTATAGTTCCGCCCCGAATGGGCGGAGGCGACAACAAGCGGCGCCTGCTTCCCCGTGGCTTCGATAATGGAGTAGGGCGGGATGGCGGAATCAGCCATGTGGCGCGGCCTGTTCCAGCAGGCGCGCACGGTAGGGCACGCCCCCTGCATGGTCGGGGTCATCTCCCTGCACGGCCCGGCGGAAGCACGGAAAAGAAGCAGCACGGCACATGGCTGTCATAGGGACAGCAGGCGGCTTTCGGGTCAATGTGATTTTTTGAAAAATGGGGGTTGCGCCCCGCCAGAGGGATGAGTAAAAGCCTGTTCACCGGAGCCGATCGGGCGCATAGCTCAGCGGTAGAGCACTACCTTGACATGGTAGGGGTCACAGGTTCAATCCCTGTTGCGCCCACCATCCGTTCCGGCAGAAAACCAACGGTTTTCTGAGACTTACGCATCGGAGTGCCATCCTTTGCAATTGAGTCTAGCACGCTGTTAGCACGCATGTTGAAATTTACCATCGATCGGGCTGCTACCCGGTCGATGGCGCTTGCGACCTCGTCAATAGCCTGCTTGGCGTTTGCGAGGAAGTCCGGACGCACGTGCACATAGCGGCCTGTGGTACGGAGATTTGGCATGACATGCCCCATGAGCGAGGCAACTTCTATCTCTGGTACGCCACGCGTAATCAGTTCGGTCGCCATAGTATGGCGAATTGTGTAGGGCACGATTTCTGACGGCAGTCCTGCTGATTCGCGCGCGGCGCGCCAAGCTCCGTTGATCTTGAGAATCGGCTTGTCTTTGTAGGTCACGAGATGACCCGAGGCCACGCTCTCAATCCATGACCTCAAAAACTCCGGCACCGGGATACGTGGTCTCCGCTTCTTCGTTCGAGCACGGCCTGGCGGGTTAAGGTCAATCACCCCGTGCCCCAGATCGCATTGCTCACGAGTGAGTTGCAGAAGCGCCTCAGGGCGTGACGCCGTTCCAATCAGAAGTGCAAGAAACATGCGAAGATGGGGCGGCATATCTGTCTCCCAAAGCCGAGCCATCTCCTGAATCGTCATAATGCGCTCGCGCCCCTCGCCTTCAGGTGGAAGCACAATCGGGACCTGACGATCGATCTCGCCATTCTTCCAGGCCCAGTTCACGGCGGCAGCGGCGATACCCATGACGCGGCGGGTATAACCGGCAGAATAACCCTTGCCACGCAAGCACGAGGCGATGCGTTTTTGTTCGGCCACGGTGTACCCAGCAACGGAAGCACCTGGCTCCATGCTATCCAGCATCAACTCCAGCGCCCTTCTGTTTGGACCAGCACTCCGTGTTTTCTCGCTATGATGCTTGAAATATCGCATAAAAACAGAAGCCAAACCCGTCTCTGACGTTGGTTCGTTTCTTCTCTTGGCGTATTCTGTTACATATTCTGCGAGCTTTATTTTCGCTTCTTGAAGAACATTTGTGCCAAGAGATGCTCGCTTTGTTTGTCTGGTTTTGGGATCATACCAGCACGCGCACCATGAATCCGAGTTTGGACGTTTTCCAAGGAAGTATTGTCCAATTCGGAACACGGCGTCAGTCTCGGACATCTTTCATTCCTTGCGAGGTAATCTATCAAATGAACTTCGGCGTAGCGCACTCGCGAACGGATTTTCAGATAACCGATCCGGCCCTCCTGCCTTTCTCGCCGCAGTGTAATTGAAGAAATGCCAAGGCGAGAAGCGGCTTCCGGCTCTGTGTATAATAGATAATTCGCCATCATTCACGCAACCTCGCGCATTGTGCCTGCCTCGGAAGGAATACTTCTTTTTCCGTTCTTTTTTTGAGAACGCGCCTCGCTCTTTCTCGAAAAACCTGCAAATACATCGCGAATACTTCACCGTAGCACTCCAAAAATGCCCGATGAATCGATTCGTATGACCACTCCTCGTCACGAAAACGGCGCAGATCGTCAACGTGGCGGATAAGAAGTGAACGACATGCGCCCGTACCATTTGGAATTGGCAAGTTAGGTTTTTTCTGAAGCACGCCCATCGGTTCGCTCCGATCACCTGGATCAATCAAAGTTTACGAGTATCAAGAGCAAACGTTATCAAGCGTTTTAAGTCGTGTCAAAAATATATTTGACGTATATTTATTCTTTACTTCTTCACGTGAAGTATTCTTTCCTTCTTTCCTTCTTTCCTTCTTTCCTTCTTTCCTTCTTTCCTTCTTTCCTTGTATTTAAAGGCCAAATTCCACGAGAGACAGAGGAGTAAGATTTTTATTGCTGCTCCGCGCTTACTGCGTCACTCCGGTAAGGGTTGGGATACAGTAGATCGTCTGAGCATTGGGGGCGTGGTGCATTCTTCGCCTTCTCTCCGGCCCCTATCGGTTCCCGAAAGGCAGAAGCGGCGGCATACCGCCCTTTTCCTCTATCAGCTTGCTCAGATAGCTGACGTTGCCTTGCTGCATGTCTGCGGTGAGTTCACCCGGCAATGGATGCTCGTAACCATTCAAACGGCGCACCTGGCCGTAAGTCCGGTTGATGGATCGTATCTCCTGGTCGAGCCCCTGGACGCTCTCCCCACCAAACCGCCGACGCACATAGGGCATCGTGCCTGGCACAAGCCCCTTTGCCTTGTAGGGCTCCTGTAGCTGCTCCTGGCACTGGAACTTGCGTGTCAGTGTCATGTGCCGGCATTGCCGCTGCTCATCGGCTTTCATGGCCGCCTGTGTTGCCTGCCACTCGGGATCTATGACCTGCGCGTGAGCCGCGCGAATCTCGCCCATACCCAACCCGGCCACCACTGCGGCCAACAATAGAGCCTGTCTCATATCAGTCACTCGACGCTGTAAAAGCCTGCACCTTTTGCAGATGCTTAAGATTCTTTTCGGCAATGTCGTTCTCGACTTCCAGTTGCCGGATGTGCTGCTGAAAAGCCATGTCCGCCGTGGTCTGCTGTAACTGCAAGCTGGCGTCGTTCTGATGCAACGCAGTGGACTGCTCGACCGCAATGAGCTGCGTGGATGCCCCCACATCATCATCCCCCAGGTCGGCCAGAGCCTCGTCCTGTCGCTGCATCGCCTGGGCCGATGCCTGACGATACTCGTTCACTGACGCCAGAGATGCGGCCTCCCGCATGGACTGGTTGGTATCACGGGCCGCCCGATCGTATCCGGCATCTGTCGGGCTATCCGATGCCAGGTGTGAGTGCTGGTTGTAATCTCCCCAAATGTGCTGGTTGAAAATTCCCCAGCGCGATGCCGTCGGGAGCGGGCATCCACCCCATCAGTTCTCAGTGAAAATCAACAGTCATGTCCTTGCCCGGATAGCAGCGGTTCAGGCGCGAAAGCGTCTGGACGGCCTGAATCCCGCCAAGTTTCCGGTCCACATACATGCCGCACAGCAATGGCTGATCGAAACCCGTCTGAAACTTGTTCGCCACAATCAGAATTCGCCATGGATCTTCAGCAAAAACCTCCCTCAGGTCACGCCCCTTCAGCGCGGGGTTGATATTGCTTTCCGTAAAGGGCTCCGGGCCACTTTCCGGATCATCCACTTCGCCCGAGAATGCTGCGAGAAGCCCGAATGGATAATGCTTTTCCTTCACGTAGCGATCCATAGCCAGTTTCCAGCGTACGGCCTCCTTACGGCTGGCCGTCACGACCATGGCGCGAGCCTTGCCGCCAAGGAGAGGCTGCACATTCTGGCGGAAATGCTCCACCACGATCTGCACCCGTGCAGCGATGTTGGTGGGGTGCAGTCGCACCCACTTCATCAGCGCTTTCTTTGCCTCCGAAGCCTCGACTTCCGTGTCATCCAGAATCTGCCCGTTCTGGCTCAGGCGAAACGCCTGTTTCCAGGACACATAATTCTGCAACACATCAAGGATGAAGCCTTCCTCGATAGCCTGCCGCATGGAATAGACATGGAACGCCTCAGGCTTATTGTCCTCGTCCTTGGGCTGATCCGGATGCGGCAGACGCCCGAACAGTTCCAGCGTTTTGGCCTTTGGCGTAGCCGTGAAAGCAATAAAGGAAATGCCCGCGTCTGCCGCAGTCCTTTGCGCCATTTCCGCCGCCAGCAGGTCTTCCGTGCTGATCTCCCCTCCATCCGCAAGCTCCGCCAGTTCACCAGATGACAGAGCGGCTTTGAGCTTGCTGGCCGATGTCCCGGTCTGCGAGGAATGAGCCTCATCAGCAATCACGGCGAAATGCTTGCCCTCCGTCGCCGCAAGCTGACGGATTTCCTCCAGAGCGAACGGAAAGGTCTGAATCGTGCAGATGATGATTTTCTTGCCGGCATGTAGGGCCGCCGCAAGCTCCTGACTCTTGCTTCCCCCATTGCCGGAGATCGACGCCACAACGCCGCGCGTGCGCTCAAAACTCTCGATGGTTTCCGAAAGCTGCCGGTCCAGAACCGTACGGTCTGACACCACAATGACAGTATCGAACAGCTTGTGATTGTGCGCGTCATGCAGATCGGACAGAAAATGCGCCGTCCACGCGATGGAGTTTGTCTTGCCCGACCCGGCAGAGTGCTGGATCAGGTAACGCTGCCCCGGCCCCTCCTCCAGAATGGTGGAGACCAGCAGCCGTGTGGCGGCAAGCTGATGATAGCGCGGAAAGATCCAGCCCGAAATCTTCCCCTTTTTCTTCACCGGAATGATGTAGCGGCCAAGAATATCCAGCCATGAATCTGGCTGCCATACCTCCCGCCACAGATACGCCGTGGTGCCGGGATTGCCCGCACCGCCATCGTTCCCCTGATTGAACGGCAGAAAACGACTGTGTGCGCCATCCAGATGGGCGCACATCATCACGTCACTGTTGCTGACAGCAAAATGCACGACCGCACCGCCAGGCACCGAAAGCAGCGGCTCCGCAGGCTTGCCGGGCGGTTTTGGCAGTCGGTCCGTGCAATACTGCTCCACCGCATCCTGAACTGACTGAGTGTAGTTCGATTTCAGCTCGGCGGTCGCAACCGGAACGCCATTGAGAAACAGCACCAGATCCAGCTCATTGCCGTTACTGGCCGAATAACGCACCTGCCGCACAACGCGCAGGCGATTGGCGTCATAACGATGCTGCAAATGCGGATTCATCGTCAGGGCCGGGCGGAACTGACAGATCTTCAGCGTCTTTGTCAGTCCGATAATGTCCAGCCCGTCACGTAGGACAACAAGCGTGCCCCGCGTGTTCAGCGCGTCCCGTACCCGCTGGCATAAAACAGCACCAGCCGAGGCTCCATGCGTTTTCTCCAGCGTCTCCCACGCCTCGGGCTCGCATTCGCACACCCACGCCAGCAGATCTTCGGGAAACAGGGCCTGCGCCACGTCATACCGCGCGGCAGAACCATCTTCATAGAGCCAGCCGGAGCATCCAAGGTAATCGCAGATTTCGGATTCCAGATGGTGCTCCTTGTGAAGATCGGTCATTCAGCGGTGCCTTTTTCTATTACGGCATCAAGCTGATGCGTCTGCCAGTCGCGGAACGAGATGTCCGTATTGTTCGCCAGCTTCCACGCAGCAGGCCCGCTCACGGAATGTCCGAACACAATCGCCGCCGCCGCAGTCGGACTTCTGAACGCGTAGTCTCTGGTGAATACCATGTGCTTTCCGTCCGGACGCAGAACACCAGAACGCACAAGCTCATCCTGCAACGGCTTATATGACCCGGCCTGAACGCTCTTCTCATTCATCCATTCAGTACGAGCGTGCGAACCGGCTTCCACAATAAACTCGCCATTCTGAAAAATCGCTGTCGCTGTCAGATCAAGCGTGGGTTTATTCAGGATAAATCGCACCGCCTGTGCGTTCTCACCATCTCCTGACGCCCCAGCCTCTTCCGACGCCTCAAAGACCGGAACGGGTCGCGATGATCCCGCCGGACGGCTGCGCTGGATGAACATATCCACCCGGATGGCCGGCAGAACCACCATCAGGCTGGCAAGAAACGCCTCCATCTTGGCAATATCCGCTTCCGTCAGTCCAGGCAGCTTTGGAGAATTGCCGTTGTGCAGTGGCGTATGCCCGATCTCCCGCGCCATGACGATCAGCCGCGCTTCCAGATACTTCACATGCGCCTTGTTGAGCCGGTTCGCGCTGGCGGAGACCAGAACAGCCGTCTCCCACCAGTCCTTGTCGCTCGCCGCTGCGTGCTGTTTCAGCCTGACACCGAGATCTTCGGCCTCCCCGATATAGGCGAAGTCCTGCCCGTCCTTCTCACCCAGCAGCAGATAGACCCCGGCGTAACCGGCCTCCTCCCGTCTGAGCGCTTCGGTCAGGCGCGTGCGCGGCGTGACGAACACATGCCCCGTCCAGTTGAAGAGTTCGGCAGTGATCATGCCGTCCGGATGACCATCGATATAGAAAAGCTCCAGAGAGCGGCCTTTGGTATCGATCATGCTGCAAGCGCCTTGCTCTGGGCGCGCACGTCGATTTTGCCCGTAACAGCGGCGGAAATGAGAGCAGCACGGCGTTCTTTAAGAAGTGTGATGGCATTGCGCGCAGTAGTGGCGAGAGCGTCAAAATGCCCTGTTTTTTCTTTGAGAAAATTTAAAATTTCATCTTGTTCTTTTAATATTGGCAGAGGAATACAAATTTTTTTGAATTCTTCCCAGTAAAGTCTAAGCCGGAAATCTGTCACTCCTCGCGAATATCGTTTCATTTCAGAAATTGCATTTGGAGTTCTCAAAAGAAGTTCGATAAAATCAGTTTTTTGTCGAGATATATTCTTCGGTCTAGCTACAACATACGCGGGACTAACCATCCCCATAACTTGGACAGTGCCAAAGCCACCTTGCCAAGCTCGCATCATGTTATATGTCAGATCTCCAGGACGAACTGCTATGTATTTTGACCTGTCATCACTGCGCGTCACCTTGCGGTCCAACTTTTCATCAGAAAGTTCTTCGTCGGAAACTCCCGTATGAATTGACACGCTCAGAATCGGTAGATTTTCATTCCCAGATTCATTGACCTCTTCAAAAATTGTTCCCAATCGCACAATCTCCCATTCTTCCGACACCATCCCGATCCACGGGATACCAGAGTCCTTCATGGGCGCGTTGGGGTTCAGGCCTTTTGTGACGGCGTGGGAGATGACGGCCTGCCGCTTTTCTGCAAGGAGGGCAATCAGCCGTTCCTGTTCGGCAATCAGGGCATCAATCTTCCCGCACTCACGGTCCAGAAAGCTAGCTATTGCCTGCTGTTCGGGAAGCGGTGGGAGAAATAAAATTGTATTTTTTATTTGCTCTGTGGATATTGCTTCATAAGTACTACCTGTTGATATACTATGAAAATATTCTTCCAAAAATAAAATAGTGTATAGAAAATACTTCTTGTCGTGACTTGAAGATGGACGAATACTACATAAGCCACGACCTATTCCATATTGACGATCTGCCACATTAAGCCGACCGACAGGAGCTCTCACAGATAAAAGAATATCTTCCTTGCAACAGGATTTGGGTGGAATTGTACAATAGTTTTTAGGGACAGGATAACAAACGCCAAAATCAGCGCAGCCCTGCAAGAATGGGAGACCACACCCCTCTGTATTGCAATCAGTCGAAGCGGGAGATTGTCCGGCGTCAACAATGGCTACATGCTTCAAACAAGCAGAGTGCCACCCAACCGGAATCTCCCCAATCCACTCAACTCCACTATCTTTATAAGCTGGATATTTCGGAAAGCTCATGCCGAAAGCTCCCCAAGCATGGCCATGATTTTCGCGGTCACCTCTTTCAGATCCGCATCAATCTCCTCAAGCGGACGCGGTGGCTCGAACACATAGAAATACCGGTTAAACGGAATTTCATAGCCGATCTTTGTCTTATCCTCGTCAATCCACGCATCCGGGGCATGGGGCAGAACTTCGCGTTTGAAGTAGGTGTGAATGTCCTCATCCAGCGGCACGTTTTCCGTATCGCGCAGGCTGCTGTCAGGCACGGGCTTGCCCTTTGCCTTACCACGCTGACCGAGGACGATCTTGCCGTCCTCACCACGCTGCGGACGCTCCACGGTGATGGTCTGGTAGCCAAACTCCTGATTGCGGAAGATGCGGCTCAACGGCGCGAGCCTGACCTTGCCGCCTTCGGACGCTTCCGGTGGTTCCGCGCCCTTCATCACGACCTCACGCGTCTGCGTGCCATCGGCGGCGATTATGGTGGCAAGCTGCGCCTCCTGCGCATCGCGGAACAGGCGCGTGACGAGGGTAATGTCGTCTTCTCCCATTTCCTTGCGTTTGGAACCAAGACTTTTCCGCATTTTCTGCCAGAAGGACGAGGCGTCGATCAGCTGCACCTTGCCCTTGCGGTTCGTTGGCTTGCGATTAGTGAGCACCCAGACATAGGTGGCGATGCCGGTGTTGAAGAACATATCAGTCGGCAACGCGATGATGGCTTCGACCAGATCCTCTTCCAGCACGAAACGACGGATTTCGGACTCACCAGACCCGGCGGCACCCGTAAACAGGGGCGAGCCGTTCAGGACGATACCAAAGCGCGCGCCGCCATCCTTCACCGGACGCATCTTGTGGACCAAGTGGAGCAGGAACAGCATGGAACCGTCCGAGATGCGCGGCAGGCCGGGGCCGAAGCGCCCGTCATATCCCAATTTTTCATGCTCGGCCCGGACGGCTTTCTCAACCTTCTTCCATTCCACGCCAAAAGGCGGGTTGGAGAGCATGTAGTCGAATTTGTGATCCGCCAGTTCGTCATCAGAGAGCGTGTTGCCAAGGCGGATGTTGCTGACGTCCTGATTACGGATCAGCATGTCAGCCTTACATATAGCATAAGATTCCGGGTTCAGTTCCTGCCCGAACATGGTCAGACGGGCGTCCGGGTTGTGATCGAGCAGGAACTCTTCCGCGACGGAGAGCATACCGCCGGTGCCGGCCGTCGGATCATAGATGGTGCGCACGGCGGCATTGCCGGGGGTCAGCAGACTGTCATCTTCGGCAAAGATCAGGTTCACCATCAGCCTGATGACTTCGCGCGGAGTGAAGTGCTCACCGGCTGTCTCATTGGAGGCTTCCGAGAACTTGCGGATCAGTTCCTCGAACACCTGTCCCATCTGGTGGTTATCGACAGCTTTGTCGCTGAGGTCGAAGCTGATGAATTTTTCAAGCACCAGATAGAGCAGATTTGCCTTTGCCAGACGGTCTGTCTGCTCGGTGAAGCGGAAGTGGTCGAAGATGTCACGGGCGGTGGGTGAGAAGGCGTTGATATAGGCTGAAAGGTTCTGGGTCAGGTTATCCGGATCGCCCAGCACGCCTTTCAGTGTGAAATCGGACGTGTTCACGAACTTCAGACCGGCGACTTTCTCCATGAAAGGCATGGGGTCGATGCCTTTGCTTTCCCACTTCTCCTTTTCCTTCAGCACCTTGTCACGGGTTGGGGCCAGAACGGCATCAAGGCGGCGCAGAACGGTAAAGGGCAGGATGACCCGACCGTATTCGGCTGGTTTGAAGTCGCCCCGCAGGAGATCGGCGACCTGCCAGATCATGGAGGACAGGGAGGCAGTGCGGGGTGTCGTGCTCATAAGAAAATCTGGTCCGATATCGAAAGTGTGGAATCACTGGTTTTGAAAATGTTGCCGGAGCCAGACCGCGAACGCGTCTTCCTCCATTGCGCCAGACGCAAGAGCCACCATGGTTTCGACAGCTTCCGGAGCGCCGACCTGCACACGAGTGCCATTCAACCTCAGGAAAAGGGCGCAGCAACTCCATGCTGTTCGCTTGTTGGCGTCATTGAAGGGATGATTGCGAGCAATGCCATAAGCGTAGGCCGCAGCCAGAGTCGCGGTGTCCGGCGGAAGCTCTTCAGCATAGTGCCAGCGGTTTTCTGCGCGGGCTAACGCGCTGTGCAGCAGATCCTCGCTTTTGAGCCCGTGGGTTCCGCCGTATTCCTTCAGGGCCTGATCGTGCATGAACAGCACCGCGTCAGGTTCCAGAAACTCAGGCAGCACACCCGGCATCAGCGCTTGGCCAGTTCCTGAAGAACGTCAGCCTGCTCACGCAGCGTCTCACGCGCCATCTGCATCTGGCGTTCAAGCCTGAGATTGCGCTTCACGAGCTTGATTCCGTCAGCCATTTCGACCAGCGTGAGTTCCTGCCCGACTTCCAGACCAAGGCGGATACGCGTTTCCGCCGGAAGGGTAACACCGACAGAATTGCCCTGTTTGCGAACGACAACCGTTTCCATGGGCCCATCTCCATATTACATGTCGTAATACGTAACAGGGCCACATCAGGGGTGACAAGCGCAAATACCCCTTTGGCAATGCTGATCAGACAGAATTGCAGGTCAGATGGTTTCCCATCCTTTGATGATTTCGATCCACTCGGCGGGTGAAAGCTGGCTTGGACCGTGCGGTTCCGGGTATCGACGCCCTGAAAGCAGCCGTTTCTCCTCAATATGTATATCTCTGGACGCCTTCTGCGCCATCCTGTCACTTACAACCTGCACACCACGGAAAATAGCGCGGGCCATATGCTTTCCGGCTGAGCGAACCTGATCGGTGGTCTTGATAAGCAGCCTGTAGGTATTGCTGGTTCTTACCCATCGACTACCAACCAGCTTCCTGCGGTAGGTCCGCTCGATCAGTCCGAGTTCATAGCCCCGTTCAAGCGCCCGGATGACCGTCCGTACGGAATACCGGCAGGCCCGAGCGATTGCATCGTGGCTTGGGTAGAGTCCATCCGCCCCCAAAAAGGTGGCAAGCGTCATGAGCACAGATTTTTCGGAAGGCTTCAGTTGGTGGTCAAAATAGAGGGTCAGAACCTGCTTGCGGAAAGCCGCCTTGACGGAAGCATGGCGGCTCATCGCTTTGCACTCCCGGTCGAAACCAGAACGCGATGAAAAAAACTTGCCTGACAGGCCCGGAGATCCGTGACAACAGAGTCAGTTTCTAGTACGCTGCTCGCACGCATTGCACGATTTTTCCTTGATCGTGCGTGCCGTTTTTGAACGTGTTTGACTCTGTAAGTCTCTGATTTCGTTGGGGTCAGCCGGTTTTGACATGGTAGGGGTCACAAGTTCAATCCCTGTTGCGCCCACCACTCGGCTCCGGTCAGACCCCCTTGAAAACATCAGCTTTTACAGCTTTCGTGCTGTCTGTTCCGCCCTGGGCCGGGTTGCGCCGGTATGGGCCATACAGGCTGTCCCGCCACGCCCTGCCCTACCGGGGCCGGTCCCGACCGGAGCCATTATCCGTACGGGCCGTATCCCCCCGGCAGGGCCGGAGCGGTAACGGACCTGCGATATCCAGCCATGGACAGTCCAACAGAAGAAGTCGGCCCATGATAACGGAAGGTGCCGTGTCGCGGCAGCTGCTCCTGCGCCATGGGCCACTGCGGATCGGCCTGATGCTGGACAGGCTGGGCGCAGGTGACCGGCCGGCTCCGGCCATGGCACGGCGCGTGACCGGCTTGATCCCTTTTTCCGCGAGGGGCTGAGGCCCGGCCGCCGCCAGATGGTCCCTCTCTCCACCGACCGGGATACGGCGCGGCACGGGAAGGCCGTTCTCCCGGGCGTCGGGGCTGGCCGGATGTTTCATGACGGATATGCCTTCCATAAAGCCAATAACGGCCTCTGGCTGACCTTGGCGGTGCCCCGGCATATCTGGCCTTCCAGTCCGGGGCAGGAAACGGCCCCTCAGCCTTGCTGCGCGCCATTGCCGCTGAAAACCGTGCCGCGGCCCTTCGTACGATGATGGGTCAGGAGCGTAATTGTGCATCGAATCCGGTACCAAGGCAGGCTACAGTAAACCATGCATCCTGCTGCCGGTAACCGCAGGCCCGCAGCAAGGTCAGCATGGAAGGACGGGAAAACCGGGTGCTTGTTCACGAAGGCGCGGACCGCAATGCCGTAATCGACCGGCGTCTTGGCTGCTCGCTGGCCGCCATTGCCGGGGCGGTGAATGCCGCCGGATTTCTGGCGGTCGGCTATTATTCCGCCAACATGACCGGCAACATATCGGCGCTGGCCACCGGCCTGCATGAAGGCCA
Source organism: Komagataeibacter rhaeticus (assembly GCF_011611525.1). Lineage (NCBI taxonomy): Bacteria > Pseudomonadati > Pseudomonadota > Alphaproteobacteria > Acetobacterales > Acetobacteraceae > Komagataeibacter > Komagataeibacter rhaeticus. The sequence continues at coordinate 1,607,590 of NZ_CP050139.1, read as the reverse complement.
CCTGCGGGCCGTGCTGTCATGCTGCGGGCTGGTGCTGGCCTTTGTGGCCGGTGGGGTCCTTTCGGCGCTTGTGGTCAATGCCGGGCGCCGCCGGCGCCTGCCTTCCATCTATGCGCGTAGCATCCTGCTGGAAGCCTGCCTGCTCGGGCTGCTGGGGCTGGCCGACATGCTGCTTTCCGCACAGCCACGCGGCCCCATGCTGGCATACGGGCTGAGTTTTCTCATGGGGTTGCAGAACGCGACCGTAACCCGCATCTCGGGCGCGCGGGTCCGCACCACCCACATGACCGGCATGCTGACCGATGTCGGCCTGGAACTGGCGGACTGGATGGACGCCATCATCCACCGCACCGACCCCGCGCAGCGCGCACGCACCCGCGAACGGCTGGGCCTGCATGCCGCGATTGTCCTGTCCTTCACCACCGGCGGGATTGCCGGGGCATTTCTTTATGGCTGGTGGTCGGCCCTGTTCCTGCTACTGCTGGCGGCGGGGCTGGCCTGCCTGTCGCTGCCCGGCGCGCTGGCCCCCGTGGAGGCCCCCCGCGCAACGGTGGATGGCACGCAGGAACCACAGGCGGGACGCTGACGCAAAACGGGCCAATCCGGGGGCGTCCGCCCCAGGGCCACGGGGTGCCGGAGAATTCTGGAAGAGGACCGGCCGGGAATAGCCGGCGCCTGGCCACGCCCATGGGGCATGGCCAGGTGCCGCTGCCCTTACGCCGTTACAAGGACCGCTTCGGCCGCGGGCGGGTGCACCTGCCGGCGGCCCGCGTCCACATCCGTGATTTCACGGTCGATTTCACCAATCACCTGCCGCGAAAACGGGCCAAGATGCAGGTACAGCGCACTGGTCATGACCACGTAAGGCAGCGCCCTGGGGTTGTGCAGCGCGCAGTCAAGCAGCATGCGCCAGAACGGCCCTGCCGTGCCCGGCCCGGCGCGGTGGATGCGCAGGAGCAGGCGCATGAAGCTGCGCAGGTCACCGCGCACCATGCGGTGCCCCCGGGTGCGGCGCAGCATCCGGCCAAGACGGCGCACCCGGCCGAAATAGGCCACCGGGTCATAGATGGCGGCAAGGACCCTGCGGTAATCATCCAGTACGTCACGCCGTGGCCGCGCGGTCTCGAAGTTCAGCCCGGCGGTACACTGGTCGCCCGACTGCGGCTGTCCGTCATCGGCAAAAAGCCGCCCTTCCGCCCGCAGGCGGCGCGTCAGCTGTGTCGTGGGCAGGGCATAGAGCAGGCCGACCATACAGACGGGGATCGACGTATCCTCGATACAGTCGATCATGCCCGCGGCGATGCTGCCCTTTTCGCTGTCAAATCCCACAATGAAACCGGCATTGACGAAAATCCCGGCCCGGTGGATCGTCTCGATGCTCTGCCGCAGGCTGCGCCTTGTGTTCTGTTTTTTCTGCGTCATGACCAGCGTGTCGGTATCCGGGCTTTCAATGCCGATGAACACGGCAAAGAAATTGGTGCCCGCCAGATCGCGCAGCAGGTCGGCATCATCGGCCAGGTTGATCGAGGCTTCGGTTGAAAATTCGAACGGGAAGTTTCTTTCCTCCTGCCAGCGCTTCAGGCCGGGCAGGAACTTGCGCAGCGCCTTCTTGTTGCCAATCAGATTGTCATCCACAAAATCGACATGCCCCCGGTAGCCCAGCGCATACAGGGCATCCAGTTCGGCCAGCACCTGTTCATTCGTCTTGGTGCGGGGCACCCGGCCATAAAGTTCGATAATGTCGCAGAATTCGCAACTGAACGGACACCCGCGCGAGAACTGCACCCCCACATGCAGGTACTGGTCCAGCTTCAGCAGGTCAAAGCGCGGCAGCGGGCTTTTTGTCACATCGGTCTTGCCCATGGCGGCCGTGAACACGCCATGGCGGATGCCCGCGCGCCAGGTGGCGATGAAATCGCCCATGATTTCCTCGGCCTCGCCCAGAACCTGAAAATCCGCCCTGGCATACAGGTCCGGGCTGGATGTCACGTCCGGGCCGCCCACCACCACGGGCTTGCCCGCGGCCCGACAACGTTCAACAAGCCGCAGCGCGTCGTTGCGCTGGGGCAGCATGCCGCCGGTCATCACCAGATCGGCCCAGTCGAAATCCGCATCCTCAAGCTGTTCGGTATTGCGGTTGACCAGCCTGATTTCCCAGTGGGCGGGAAGCAGGGCGGCCACGGTCACCAGCCCCAGCGGGGCCGCCGGGTAGCGCGCGCCCGCCAGATCGCAGGCTTCCATGTAGTTCCAGAACGACCCTGCATTGAAAAGCGGGAAGACCATCAGGACCTTGCAGGGATCGCTCATCGCGTAGCGGCCCCGGGGCGTGGCAGGGACGCATGGTCACGGCGGCGGCCGGCCGGGCCACCGGGGGGACGCGCCGGTTCGCGGAACGCACGGCGCGGCGTGAAGGATGACATGCGGGAACGCCTTTCGTATTGGACGGATGGGGGCGGCCCTGGCTGCCCCCTTCCCGGCCCCGCCATGGCGGTCCAGGCCACGCGGCACGCGCGCGGGCAGGACCGGGTCCGGGCCTGTAACAGATCAGGATGATTGAAGGGGACGGGGGCGCGGAAAGCGGCGAAGCCGCGCAGAGCGGGCTGCGTGCAGGTCGATGCCGATGTTCAGGGACTGAACGGGTACCATCCTATCCGAACTGCCCGCCGCCGTCCAGTTCGCCCGCCCGGCCCCGCCGTGATGACCATGCCCATGATGCGGAACGGCACGGCGGCCGGTGAATCGACCCGCACCATGACCGGCCTGCCCTTTCCCCCACCATGGACAGGACAGGGCACAGCCAGACAGGATGGCAAGGACCAATACCCGCGGCACATCGCTGCGCACGAAGGCCGACAGCGGGTTTTCGGGCACCGGATGCGGCACGATCCGGACAGGAAGCAGTTGGCACAGGCGCAGTCCGTTACACTTCGCATGCTGCGGAAACCATGCGGAAACGACTGCTGGCCCGTGGTGTCCGGTCCATACGACCCGTATCGTGGCACGGGACTGTACGCAGGCCGCCGGACAGCACGGACCCGCACGCCACGGCTGACACCGCCACGCAGGCGCGGGGAAGCGGCTGCATGAATGAAAAATAATGAAAGTTTCCCGATCGCGCCCCTTATTCGGACAGGCGACGCTTCCCGAAGCTTTCTGAAAAAAAACTTCACCAAAAACTTTCTTACGATTTATGGAATACTGCCTGTTCAGTAGATGACCGGCTCCGGCACCGGGGGGCCGAAATCGGTCTGCAGAAAGTCGAAATCACATCCCTCGTTCGCCTGGCGCATGTGCTGGCCTGCCATCCAGCCATAGCCGCGCCCGTAGCGGGCGGGCGGGGGTGTCCAGCTGGCACGGCGGCGTTCAAGTTCCTGATCGGACACCGCCATGCTGATCGTGCGCGCCGGGACATCCACCGTAATGATGTCCCCCGTGCGCAGCAGCGCCAGCGGGCCGCCCACGTAACTTTCCGGGGCCACATGCAGCACGCATGCGCCATAGCTGGTCCCGCTCATCCGGGCATCCGAGATGCGCAGCATGTCCCTACAGCCTTCGCGCACCAGCCTGCGCGGCAGCGGCAGCATGCCCCATTCCGGCATGCCGGGACCACCCAGCGGGCCGGCGTTGCGCAGGACCAGAACATGGTCCGGCGTGACATCCAGCGTCTCGTCATCCAGCGCCTTCTTCATGGTGGGATAGTCATCAAACACCAGCGCCGGGCCACTGTGCCTGTGGAATTTCGGGTCACAGCAGGCCGGTTTCATCACGCAGCCATCGGGCGCCAGATTGCCGCGCAGCACGGTCAGCGCGCCCCCCGCCTGCCCGCTGAACATCGGCTGGTCCAGCGGGCGGATCACGTCATCGTTCCACACTTTCGCCTGTTCGATGTTCTCCCCCACGCTGCGGCCCGTGACCGTAAGACAGGTCAGGTCCAGAAAGCGTGAGATCCGCTTCATCAACGCGGTGATGCCGCCAGCGTAATAGAAATCCTCCATAAGATAGGTGGTGCCCGTGGGCCGGACATTGGCAATGACCGGGATTTCGCGGCTGGCGCGGTCAAAATCATCCAGCCCGATGGCCACCCCCGCCCGCCGCGCCATGGCAATGACGTGGATGATGGCGTTGGTCGAACACCCCATGGCCATGGCCACGGCAATGGCGTTGGCAAAGGCGGCGGGCGTCTGGATTTTCGAGGGGCGCAGGTCTTCCCACACCATGTCCACAATGCGCCGACCGGCACTTCTGGCCATGCGGATGTGGCTGGAATCAACCGCCGGGATGGAACTGGCCCCCGGCAGCGAGAGGCCGATCGCCTCGGCAATGGCGGTCATGGTGCTGGCGGTGCCCATGGTCATGCAGGTGCCCGCACTGCGCGCGATACCCGCTTCCACCCCCTGCCAGTCCGCCTGCGTGATCGTGCCCGCGCGCAGTTCATCCCAGTATTTCCATGAATCCGACCCCGAACCCAGCGTGCGGCCCTGCCAGTTGCCGCGCAGCATCGGGCCCGCGGGCACGTATATCGCGGGCAGGTCCATGCTGGTGGCCCCCAGCAGCAGGCCGGGCGTGGTCTTGTCGCACCCACCCATCAGCACCGCGCCATCGGCGGGGTAGGCGCGCAGCAGTTCCTCCGCCTCCATCGCCAGCATGTTGCGGTACAGCATGGTGGTGGGCTTCATGAAGTTTTCGGAAAGCGAAATGGCGGGCAGTTCCATGGGGAAGCCGCCTGCCGCCAGTATCCCGTGCTTCACGTCCTCCACACGCTGGCGGAAATGCATGTGGCAGGGATTGATGTCGGACCATGTGTTGAGGATGGCGATGACCGGCCTGCCCTCCCAGTCCTGCGGGGCATAGCCCATCTGCATGGCGCGCGAGCGGTGGCCGAAGCTGCGCAGGTCGGCCGGGCCGAACCAGCGCGCGCTGCGCAGTGGGCGCCTTTCGTGTTCTGGTACTGTCTGGTGCCCTGTTGGCGTGCTGGCATGTTCTGTCATGCTTCTGCTCCCTTTCTGACACCCCGGCCGCCGTCATGGCCTGTCGGAATGCATATCGTGTTGCGACAGTTAGGGCGCTGGCGCTTTATACTGTCCAGACCAGATACGGCATGGATCGAGACAGGATTGGCATCAATGCTCCAGCTCACGCAGGTCCGGTGTTTTGTCACGGTTGCGGATGAACTGCATTTTGGCCGCGCCGCCGCCCGGCTGAACATGACGCAGCCACCACTAAGCCGGCAGATCCAGCTTCTGGAACACGCGCTGGGCGTGGAACTGCTGGAGCGCAGCAGCCGCAGCGTGCGGCTGACCCATGCCGGTGCGGTCTTCCTGCCGCAGGCCCGCAGCCTGCTGCGCCATGCCGAGGACGCGGCACTGCTGGCCCGCCGCGCCCGGCGTGGCGCGCTGGGGCAGGTTGCGGTCGGGTTCACGCCATCGGGGAGCTATGATTTCCTGCCCCGCCTGATCCATGGCGTGCGTGAGGCCCATCCCGAAATTGAACTGACACTGGAGGAAATGGTCACCCGCGACCAGGTTGCCGCCCTTGCCGCCCACCGCATCGACCTGGCCTTCGTGCGGCCGCCCTTCAGTGCGGTGGAAACCCGCGCCCACCGGGTACTGGCCGAACCCATGGTGGCCGCCCTGCCTGCGGGCCACCCGCTTGCGGCCCTGCCCGCGCTGGCACCGGCCGACCTGGAGGGGCAGGACCTGATCATGTATTCCATCCTGGGCGGCGGCTATTTCCATGACCTTGTCCACCGCCTGCTGGCCCAGGCGAACATCCAGCCGCGCCTTGTCCATCACCTGAACCAGATCCACGCCCTGCTCTCGGTCGTAAAGACCGGGGTGGGACTTGCCCTGATCCCGCAATCCGCATCCCGGCTGGGGATCGACAGCGTGGTCTGCCGCCCGCTGGCCTTTGGCGCGGATGTCCAGGCGGAGCTGTACATGCTGCACCGGGCGCACAATGTCAGCCCCGTGCTGGCCAATGTCATGGCGGCCGTGACCCGTATGGCCGGAACACAGGCCCCTGCCCCGCCCGCCGCCTGATGGCGGGCGATCAATGCCCACCGTGCATTGATCCATACCAAGTCTGGTTTTGACGCAATGCCCCGTCCCGCGTTGCCGCGTGGACGGCCGGATGCGTCCTGCAGGCCGCCGGTCGGACCAGAGGGAGAATATAGGGCAATCATGACCAGAAGGCGGGGCACAGGTTTCACGCGCCTTGCGTCATGCGCAGGAATTCACAAATCACCCAAAAAATACTGAATGGCGCAATAAAAATTGCGTATTAGGTCAGGGAAACCTTTCATGCTTGGAATTGGGGTACTGGGCTGCGGGCGGATTGGCGCCATGCATGCCACCAATATTGCCGCACATCCCCGCGCACGGGTCGCGGCAGTATATGACATCAACCCGGACGCCGCACGGGCGGTCTCCCTTGCCACCGGCGCGCCGGTCATGGCATCGGCCGCCAGCGTGCTGGCAGCACCCGATGTGGACGCGGTGCTGATTGCCACGGCAACCGATACCCATGCCGACCTGCTGGAACAGGCGATTGCCGCGGGCAAGCCGGTACTGTGCGAAAAACCGATCGACCTCAGCCTGGAACGGGTGGACCGCTGCGCCGCCGCCATTGCGGGCACGACCCTGCCGGTGCAGATCGGCTTCGTGCGGCGTTTCGACCCCGGCCACAGGGCGGTGTGCGCGGCGGTGCGCGATGGCACGCTGGGTACACTGTATCAGGTCATCATCACCTCACGCGATCCGGGCCTGCCGCCGGCTGCCTATCTGGCCAGATCCGGCGGCATCCTGCGGGACATGACCATCCATGATTTCGACATGGCGCGCTTCATTCTGGATGAGGAACCCACCGAAGTCTTCGCCACCGGCTCCCGTCTGGTGGCGCCCGCGTTGATGGAGACGCTGGGGGATCATGACACGCTGACGGTGGTGATGAAAACCGCATCGGGCCGGCAGGCGGTGCTCATCAACGCGCGTGAGGCCGCCTATGGCTACGACCAGCGGGTGGAAGCCTTTGGCAGCCGGGGCATGGCGGTATCGGAAAACCGCCGCCCGCACCACATGGTCCTGTCCGGTGCCGACTTTACCGACCATGCCGCGCCGCTGCTGAACTTCTTCATCGAACGCTACCGCGAGGCGTTCGATGCCGAGATCGACGCCTTTGTCGATGCGGTGGAAAACGGCCGCCCGGTTGCCGTAGGCTACAATGACGGGCGCCAGGCGCTGGTCCTGGCCGAAGCCGCGCTGAAATCCCTGCATGAAGGGCGCATGGTGCGGGTAAGCGAGATCGGGTAGCCGCCGTGCCCATGGTGGCCATGGACAGGCATGGGCAACCGGGGGGCGGACAATTTTTCGTTGCCGGCCAGTCGCCTGTTCCGTTCCGGCGCGGGGAATGCCAGAAGGGGACTGGACATCCCTTTCCTGCATTCCTGTAGCCAGCACGGTTCATCATGCTTTTCAAATCCCTGCCTGCCGGGGCCGTGATCGGCCTGTGGGCACTGTTCGCCTGCACCTTCACCGCGCTGACCAGCGAAGTCGCGCCCGTGGGCATCCTGATCGACATGGCACACGCCTTCCATATCATGGAAGGACAGGCGGGGCTGGCGGTCAGCGCCTTTGCGCTGCTGGTGGCGCTGGGTGCCGTGCCACTGACCATCCTGACCGCCCATATCGACCGCAAGCGGCTGATGGTGCTCTCGCTTTCGGGGTATGTGCTGTCCAATCTGGTGGTGGCCATCGCGCCCACGTTCGTCCTTGTCTGCGTGGGGCGGATGATTGGCGGGGTGGCGCATGCGCTGCTCATGTCCATCGTCTCGGCCTATGCGGCGCGCCTGGTGCCGCAGGCCATGACGGGGCGGGCCATTTCCTTTGTCTATGGCGGGACCTCGCTTGGCGCGGTCCTGGGCGTTCCGGGCATGGCGGCGGCGGGGCAGCTGGTGGGCTGGCGGATGGCCATGTTCATCCTGACCGGGCTTTCGCTTGTGCTGACGCTGTGCATCGCGTTTTTCCTGCCGCCGGTTTCCACCCCCGTGCATGTGCGCGAAAGCCTACCCGCCATGCGTTCGCGCCGCGTCATGCGCATCTTCATGGTGGTGGTTGTGGTGGACGGGGTCTTCTTCATTGCCCACAACCTGCTCTACACCTATGTCACGCCCCTGCTGCTTGACCACGGGGTGGCGGCGGGCGCGCTCAGCCTTGCCCTGCTGCTGACAGGCGGCATCAGCATCCTTGGCCTGTGGGGCGCGGGGCATCTGGTTGACCGCAACCCCGCCATGGGCGTGCTGGCGGGGGGACTGGCCATGCTGGTGGGCATGGGGCTGATATACGGGCACATCGTGTCGGGCTGGGTGGCGGTGGCGGCCGTGGGGCTGTGGTGCATCGGCTATTCGGGGCTGATCCCCTTTGTCATGTCCGGTGCGATCCGTGCGCGCGCCACCCGCCCCGATGTGGCCGGGGCCGCGATCAATGCCGCAAGCAATGTGGGCATCCTGCTGGGTTCGGCCGTGGGCGGGCGGGTGCTGACCGTCTATGGCTTTGGCGTGCTGACGCCGCTTTCCATCGCCATCGTGGTGTGCGGCCTTGTTCTGGCACTGGGCAATCCGGCCGCCTTCCCCCACGCCCTGCCCGCTTCCGCGCAGGAGGATTAGGCAGCCCCGGAAAGAAGTAAAGGCAGCAGGGCGTTTTTGGTGAGGCTTTTTTCAGGACATTTCAAAAAAATGCCGCCCTTGGAATAAAGGCGGCACCAAAAACCTTGACTGTTTTATTATGATGCGTCCGGCAGATGGTCAGTGAACCGCCCGGCCGCCCCCCAGCTCGCCCGTCAGGAACTGCGCCCGCCCGTTGCCGAATGACCAGTGGGCGTCCGCGTTCTCCACGACCGATACCATGACATCGGACGGCGCGATGCCGCATGCCTGTTCCAGGCGCTCGGTCAGCAGCCTGTAGAATTCGGCCGTCTTGTCCGCCCCGCGCGGGCGGCTGAACATCTGCACCACCACCACCTTGTCGGTGCGGGGAATGTCCAGTCCCGTATCCTCCACGATCATGTGTGAGGGCTTGTATTCCGATACAAGCTGGTAGCGGTCACGCCGGGGCACGGCAAAGGCTTCCAGCATGGCTTCATGCGCCGCGTCCAGCAGGGTGCGGATCTCGGCGTCCGTGCGGCCTTCGAGCAGGTGGAAATGAAGAAGCGGCATTGATGTTCTCCTGATGCATGAAAAGGGAAAGGCGGGCGCACGCCACATGGCCCGCTCCCGCCATGGCACGGCCCGGCCTTACTTCCGGCCCGCAAGGTCGGTCAGGCCATCGGCCGGGGGTGTGGCCGGGGCCATGCCAGCCGCGGTGCGGCGGCGTTTTGGCGTAAGCATGACGCTTTCGATCTTTTCCAGCGCCACCCCCCTGGTTTCGGGGATATAGCGCTCGACAAACCACCATGAGAGCAGGGTGAACCCCGCAAAGAGCCACATCGGCAGCGCGCCATGGAACAGGGCGTCAAGCCTGTGGTTCTGCGCCATCATGGGGAAAAGCTGGCTGACGATGAAGTTCATCACCCAGTTGGCGGAAACCGCGATGCTCATGCCCACCCCACGGATGCGGTTGGGGAAGATTTCGGCAATCAGCACCCATGTCAGCGGCCCCCAGGACAAGCCGAACAGCAGCATGTAGATCAGCATGCCCATCAGCGCGGAATAGCCCTGCGTCTGGGTATAAAGCGCCCATGAGGCGATAAGCAGCCCGATGATCATGCCGATCGAGCCGATGCGGAACAGCGGCAGCCGCCCCTTGCGGTCAATCACCCAGCTCCCCAGCACCGCACCCGACACCGATGCCACGCCAATCCATATGGTCTGGAACAGGGCGTTCTGCACGCTGCCACTGACCGAGCCGAGCAGCAGCGGCGCGTAGTACATCATGCTGTTCACACCCGTAAGCTGCTGCAGCATGGCCACCATGGCGCCCACGAATATGATCCACCGCGCCCCGCGTGAGGAAACGGCGCGGCCCAGTGCCGAAGCCTCGACCTTGTGCTCGAGGGAGTCCTTGATTTCGGTCAGCACCGAACGCGCATGCCGTTCGTTCGAGATGCGGGTCAGGGTTTTCATGGCGTCATGGTCACGCCCGCGCAGCACATGCCAGCGCGGGGATTCGGGCATGAAGAAGATCGCAATGCAGAAGATCACGCAGGGTATGACTTCCGAGCCCAGCATCCACCGCCAGCCCACGGTCATGAGCCATTGCTCGCTGGCGCTGCGCGCTATCAGGTAGTTGACGATGAAAACCAGCAATTGCCCGCCCACAATGGCGAACTGTTCCATGTACAGTGCCCGTCCGCGCATATCCTTTGGCGAGACTTCGGACATGTACATGGGCGAGATGGATGAGGCGACCCCCACCGCCACCCCGCCAATGAAGCGGTAGACCACAAAGGACGTGAACCCCGTGGCCAGCGCCGCCCCGATGGCCGAGCCGGTAAACAGCGCCGCCGAGACCGCCAGCGTGGGCTTGCGGCCAAACCGGTCGGCCAGCCAGCCCGAACCCGCGGCCCCCAGGATGCAGCCCAGCAGCACGTTGGACACCGCCCAGCCAATTTCCACCGGGGAGAGATGGAAATATGCCTGCAACGATTCCACCGCGCCGGAAATGACAGCCGTGTCATAGCCAAACAGGATGCCGCCAAGTGCGGCAATGGCACAGATACGCAATACGTAGCCGATATCATGCCGGTCCGATCGGACGAACACGATGTCCTTGAGGGATTCCTTTACCATTTACCCTTCTCCAGCAGTCACTTGTTCTTGTTGTTCTGTCGTGGTGAAGCAGGCCGGGCATGGCCCGGCGCCTGTGGGCGGGGCCTGTCGTGGCGGCATGCCGGCAACCGGTCATTGCCCGCGGCGCACCGGACTGTCCCGCACCCCCGCGCAATCTTCCCTACGCGGTCCCCTGCGGCGCAGGGGAACCCAAAAGGCGGTCAGCCCGGCGCAACACTGTCAAAGGCGCTGGCAGGACAACAGTTGAGTGCAGATTTTAACGTATGTTGTTATTTGGGGTTCGCTATTATTATTTGTCTTTTATTTTATAACGCGAATTTGTGTAACCCCGACCCCGCCGCCGGCGGGCGTAACGCGCACCGGGATTTCCGGCGCAAGACAACACGCGGATGCGTTCAGGCCCCTACGGCCTCGCGCGGTTCGCGTGCGGCGGGGGCACGGGGCGTGCCTTCCATGCGCACATCCTTCCACGCCGCATCACGGCTTGAATCATGGATGGTCTCCACCAGCGTCTGGATGCGCAGCCCGGCACGGAAACTGAACGGCTCCGGACGCTGCCCGGCCAGGGCCTGCAGGTAGCCCGCCACCTCTATGGCCTTGAGGTCATTGAAGCCAAGCTGGTGGCCCGGTGCCACGCAGAACAGCCCGTAGGGCGGGTGGTCAGGCCCGGCCTCGATCCGGCGGAACCCCTTGCGGCCCCGCGCATCCCCACCCGAGAAGAAGTGCAGTTCGTTAAAGCGCTGCTGCGTGAAGGCCAGCGCGCCCCTGGTGCCGTAAATCTCGAAATCATGCTGCATGGTCCGCCCGGTGGCGATCCAGTTGCCTTCGATCGATCCTGTGGCCCCGTTCTCGAAGCGCAGGAAGGCGCGCCCGATATCATCCACCTGCACCATGCGGGTGCCGCCCTTGCCATCGGGGCGCTCATGGATGACGGTAACACAGTCGCCCATCACCTGCGTGATCGCGCCCGCCGCCGGACCCATCAGGTATTCCGCCGTGGCCAGCGCGTGGCTGCCGATATCGGCCAGCGCGCCGCCGCCTGCGGGGTCCAGGCGGAAGGTGAAGGGCGATGTGGCATCGGCCATGTAATCTTCCGCATGCAGGCCCCGGTAGCCACGGATTTCACCCAGCTCGCCCGCCATGATCATGTCACGCGCCAGCGCGAACATGGGGTTGCACAGGTAGTTGAAGCCGACCTGCGTCCTGATGCCCTTCGCCTCGGCGGCCTCGGCCATCTCACGGGCATCGGCGGCAAGCGGGGCCAGTGGCTTTTCACAATAGACATGCTTGCCCGCCGCAATGGCGGCCAGCGCCATTTCCTTGTGAAAGGCATTGGGGGCGGTGATGTTCACCACATCGATTTCCGGGTCGTTGACCAGCGCGCGCCAGTCATCGGTGGAACGGGCAAAGCCCAGCGCCGCCGCCGCCGTGGCCGCCGCCTGTGCTGATATGTCGGCAAGGCAGGTCAGTTCCACCTGGTACGGCAGGTCGAACACGCGCGATGCGGTGGCATAGCCAAAGGCATGGGTGCGGCCCATGAAGCCGCTGCCGATCAGGCCGATACGCAGTTTGGGTTTGGTCATTTTACGAACTCCCTGTTCACGATAAGGGCGGGATCAAGCGTGCCCGCAAAAAAATCCAGAACGTTCCTGATGGAATAGACGGCCATGCGTTCGGCCGCCTGCATGGTCAGCCCGGCAATGTGGGGGGTCAGGATGACCCGGTCGGATACCAGCAGCGGGCTGTCCGTGGCGGGCGGTTCGGGGTCGAACACATCCAGCCCCGCCATGGCCACGCGGCCATCGGCCAGCGCGCGGGCAAGGGCCGGTTCATCCACCACGCCGCCACGCGCGGTATTGACGATGATCGTTCCCGGCCGGAGGTGCCGCAGTTCGGCCTCCCCCAGCAGTGGCCGGTCGGCGGGCGGGACGTTGACCGAAATGATATCGGCCCATTCCAGTCCGGCCTCCAGTCCGCTCACCTCCCGCACCGCCCCTGCGGGCCATGCCCCCCGGCGGGAAAGGAACGGGTCATAGGCACGGATCTCCATGCCAAAGCCCGCCGCCATGGTGGCAAGGTGCCGCCCCGCCCGCCCGTAGCCCAGTATCAGCAGGCGGCGTCCCCCCACCTCGCCTGCCATAAGCCGGTTGCGCCACGCCCACTGGCCATCGCGCACGGCGTGGTCCGCCGCCAGCAGGTGCTTGGTGCAGGCCAGGATCAGCGTCATGGCATGTTCGGCAACCGAGACGGAGTTCACATCGCCCGCAATGCACAGGCAGATGCCACGGGCGTCCAGCGCATGGATGTCCACCGCGTCATAACCCACGCCATGACGGGAGACGATGCGCAGCCTGTCCGCCTTTTCCACCGTCCGGGCGGAAAGCGGCTGGGTGCGCAGCACCAGCGCGTCCGCCCGCGCGATAAGGGGGGCGTAACTTGCTTCCGATACGTCCTCCACATAATCATAGGTGACGCCGGGGGTGCGATCGAGCAGCGCGATGCCTGCGGGGTGCAGGCGGCCCGCGATCAGGATATGGGGCATCAGTACACCCCTTCATGCACGACGCTTACGCTGTCACGGCTGAGCAGGGTGCGGAATTTCGCGACACTGGCCCCGGCGGCGGCGGCAAGCAGGCGCGAATCACCCGATACGGTGGTCATGTCGAAGCCCCAGCCTATGGCGCGCGCCGCGTATTCCGGTGTGCCACAATGCAGGGCCGCGCGGATGCCCGCGTTCTGGCAGGCGGCCAGGATTTCGTGCAGCCGTTCGATCATCTCCGGCTCCTCGCGGTCAAAACCGGGGGGCAGCCTGCCGCCTTCCAAGCTGAGCGTCAGGTCGGCGGGGCCGACATACAGGCCGTCCAGCCCCGGCGTTGCGGCAATTTCCGCCAGGTTGTCCATGCCCTGCCGGGTCTCGATCATGGCAAAGGCCAGGATCTCGCCATTCGCGCAGCCGGCATAGTTGCTGCCCGCCGCAAACGAAACCCGGGTGGGGCCGAAACTGCGCTGGCCGCCGGGGGGGTAGCGCATGTAGCTGACAAACTCGGCCGCCTGCCGCGCCGTGTTCACCATGGGGCAGATCACGCCGTAAGCCCCGGCATCGAGCATTTTCATGATGATGCCCGGCTCCAGCCACGGCACGCGCACCATGGGGGCCACGCCCGAGGCCCGCATCGCCTGCATCATGGGCAGCGCACTGTTATAGTCCAGCGCGCCGTGCTGCACGTCGATGGTGACAGAGTCATAGCCCTGTGCGGCCATGATCTCGGCGGTGAAGGGATTGCCGATCGAGCACCAGCCATTCAGCGCGGGTTTTCCCTGCGCCCAGAGCTGCCTTACGGGATTGGGGATCATGTCAGAACACCACCTGTGCCAGTTTCACGTCCAGGTAATCCAGAATGCCTTCGGAGCCGCCCTCACGCCCCATGCCGGAGAAATTCGTGCCACCAAACGGGGCTTCCGCCGCGGCAAGGGCAAAGGAATTGATCCCCACCATCCCCGCCTTCAGCGCCGCCACCGTGCGGCGCGCGCGGGCGGGTGAGCGGGTAAAGGCATAGGCCGCCAGACCCATGTCCGATGCATTGGCGCGGGTCAGCACCTCCTCCTCATCCGAAAAGCGGGTGATGGCGGCAATGGGGCCGAAGTTTTCTTCCGCCATGACGCGCATGGTGTCGGTCACTTCGGTCAGCACGGTGGGTTCAAAGAAATAACCGTTGTTGAACCCCGAAGGCCGCTGCCCGCCGGTGCGGATACTTGCGCCCCCGGCCACGGCATCGGCCACCACGGCTTCCATTTCCGCCAGGCGACGGGCGTTGATCAGCGGGCCCATGCCCACATCGGGGTCCAGCCCGTCGCCCAGCGTCAACGCCTTTGCGCGGCTGACAAACCCCTCCACAAACGCATCATGCACCCGGTCGTGAATGAAAAAACGGTCCGGTGCCACACAGACCTGCCCGGTATTGCCGAACTTTGCCTGTGCCGCCGTATTGAGCGCCAGGTCCAGGTCGGCATCATCGTAAATGATCAACGGGGCATTGCCGCCCAGTTCCATCGACACCTTTTTCATCGTGGCAGCGGCATCGCGGATCATCTGCTGGCCGATGCGGGTGGAGCCGGTCAGCGAGACCTTGCGCACGATGGTGGATTCCATGATCGGGCCGTACGTGGCCTCGGTCGGGCCGACGACCAGGTTGACCACGCCCGCGGGCAGGTTCCCCGCCCGGCAGCAGTCTACCATGATCATGGCGCTGCCCGGTGTCTGTGAAGACGGGCGGGCGATCAGCGAACAGCCCGCCGCAAGGGCGGGTGCGATCTTGCGCGCCAGAAGCGAGGCAGGGAAATTCCACGCCGTGAACGCCGCCACCACGCCCACCGGCTCGTGACTGACCTCAAAGCGGCCACCGGGGGCGCGACTTTCGACAATCCGGCCATAGATCCGGCGTGCCTCTTCGGCATACCAGCGGAACTGGTCGATGCTCAGCCCCCATTCCCGGCGTGCCTGGGCAATGGGCTTGCCGGTCTCGGCGGAAATGATCCGTGCGGCTTCCTCCGCGCGGCGGGTCATCTCGTCGGCAATGGCGTGCAGTGCGGTGGCGCGTTCCCATGCCGGGGTGGCGCGCCAGCATGCCAGCCCTTCGCGTGCCGCCGCGATCGCGGCCTCGGTATCGGCACTGCCGGCACAGGGCACGTCACCCAGCGATGTTTCCGATACGGGGCTTATGACCGGCTCGGTCCTGCCATCCGCTGCTGGCCGCCATGTATCCCCGATAAACAATCCGTAATGCGTGTACATTATCTGGTTCCCGTTCTTTTTTTTACGACACGACATATGACGACTGACCCGGTCGCCTCCCCGTTTGTGACGGGCCGGGACGCCGTGCCTGTGGAAGCGCGTGCAACGGCCCCTGCATCGTGCGGTTGCGCGGGGGTGAACACAGCTTCGTCAGCCCGCGGGCGGACCGGACCGCCCCTTTGTGACCGGACCCGCGCCGGACCGGGCCTGCGTCCCTTTTTTCATGGCGTTTTTTCCATCCGGCCGATGGCATGCGGGGGAAGCGAACCGGCCCCGCCCTGCGGCGTTTACTGCCGCACGGCACAGCCCCGGCACCAGCACGATGCCGTCCCGATTCACCAGCCTGACCATCCGGCCTCCTGTCTTTTCAGGGTTTGCAATTAATGTTGCGTATTTAAAGTATTGTCAACACCTATTGCGTTTGGATATGCTGGGGACAACCCGTCAAGGGAGGAAACAAAAATGACACAGGCGACAATCCGCCTTACAACCGCGCAGGCCCTGGTACAGTGGCTGGCCAATCAGTTCACACAGATCGACGGCAGCCGGGTGCCGCTTTTCCCCGGTGTGTTCGGCATTTTTGGCCATGGCAACGTCAGTTGCCTGTCCGAGGCGCTGGAAGCGGTGCAGGACAGGCTGCCCACATGGCGCGGGCAGAACGAGCAGTCCATGGCGCTGGCCGCAACGGGTTTTGCCAAGGCAAAGCGGCGGCGGCAGATCATGGTTGCCGCCGCCTCCATCGGGCCGGGCGCGCTGAACATGGTCACGGCGGCAGGCGTCGCGCATGCGAATCGTCTGCCGCTGCTTCTGCTGGCGGGCGATACGTTTGCCAACCGCCTGTCCGACCCGGTGCTGCAACAGGTCGAGCATTTTGGTAACCCAACGGTTACCGTCAATGACGCCTTCAAACCCGTAACCCGTTACTGGGACCGGATCATGCACCCGGCCCAGATCCTGCCTTCCCTGCCGCAGGCCACGGCCATCATGCTGGACCCGGCCGATTGCGGGCCTGCCTTCATTTCCCTGCCGCAGGATGTGCAGGAAATCGCCTTTGATTACCCGGTCCGTTTCTTTGAGGAAAAGATATGGAGCATTCCCCGCCCCCGGCCTGACCGCGCGGCACTGGCACAGGCGGCCGAGCGGCTGAAGGCGGCAAAAAAGCCCCTGCTGATCGTGGGCGGTGGCGTGCGCTATTCACTGGCGGAAGACGTAGTGGCCGCCTTTGCGCTCAAGCACGGCATCCCCCTTGTCGAGACGATTGCGGGCAAGGGCAGCGTAACCCATTACCATGAAGCCCATGCCGGGCCGATCGGCATCCTTGGGTCCACATCCGCCAATGCCCTGGCGGCGGAAGCCGATGTGATTGTTGCAATCGGCACCCGGCTGCAGGATTTCACCACCGGGTCATGGACCGTGTTTAGCCCCACGGCGCAGTTCATTTCCATCAATACCGCGCGTTTTGATGCTATCAAGCACCGTGCGCTGGCCGTTGTGGGCGATGCGCGCGAGACGGTGGGCGAGCTGGACGCATTGCTGGGGGACTGGAAGGCCGAGCCAGAACTCATGCGCCGCGCCCAGGCGCTGTTCGCGGACTGGGACGGGCTGCTGACGCGCCTGCAGGCGCCCACCAACGCGCCGCTGCCCACCTATGCGCAGGTGGTCCATATGGTTAACGAGGCCGCGGGCGAGCACGATACCCTCATCACCGCGGCCGGTGGCCTGCCGGGGGAAGTGGCCAAGGGCTGGCGGGTCAAGGCACCCAACACCTTTGACCTTGAATTCGGCTTTTCATGCATGGGGTACGAGATCGCGGCGGGCTGGGGCCATGCCATGGCCAGTGAGGGACCGGGCAGCCCCGGCGGTACGCCCATCGTCATGATTGGCGATGGCACCTACATGATGATGAACTCCGACATCTATTCAACCGTGCTGACGGGGCACAAGGTCATCATCATCGTATGTGACAATGGCGGGTTTGCCGTCATCAACCGCCTTCAGCAGGCCAAGGGGGTGCCCGGCTTCAACAACCTGCTGGTGGACTGCCGCGTGCAGCAGCCCGAAAACCCGCTGCATGTGGACTTTGTAAGGCACGCGCAGGCCATGGGGGCCGCCGCCCGGCGATGCGACAGCCTGGCGGACCTGCCTGAAGCACTGGAATGGGCCAGGGGCACCGACCGGACCACCGTGCTGTCCATTACAACCGATGCCTGGGCCTGGACACCGGGCGATGCCGCGTGGGACGTGGGCGTGCCGGAAGTCTCGACACGCGAAAGCGTTCAGGCTGCAAGAAAAGAACAAGAAGAAATCCGCGCAAGACAGCGCGTTGGAGTGTAAAATCCATGAAATCAAAACTGGGTATCGCCCCCATTGCGTGGTGGAACGACGATCTGGCCGAACTGTCCGATGATGTCAGCCTGGAGGAATGCCTGCGCCAGGCGCATGAGGCGGGCTTTACCGGCATGGAAACCGGCCGCCGCTTCCCCATGGACATGAACGAACTGGGGCCCATCCTCAAACGCTATGACATGTCGGTCTGTGGCGGATGGTTTTCCGGCCTGCTGCTGGATGGGGACATCGAGGCGGAAAAGGAGCGCATCCGCGCCCAGATGGATTTCTTCATTGCCGCGGGCGCCCCATGCATCGTGTATGGCGAGACAGCGCGCTCGATCCAGGGCATCCGTTCCGCCCCGCTGGCCACCAAGCCCCGCCTGTCGGAAGAGGACATCCGCGCCTATGGCCGCAAGATGACGCAGTTCGCCGAATGGTGCGCGGCCGAGGGCATGCCCCTTGCCTATCACCACCACATGGCCGCCCCGATCGAGACCGAGGCCGAGCTTGACCTGCTGATGAAGTATTCGGGCAAGGCGCTGCACCTGCTGTTTGATACCGGCCACATGTATTTCGCGGGTGGCAACCTGCTGCGCGTGATCGACAACCATCATGCCCGCATAAGCCACGTCCATACCAAGGATGTGCGCAGCGCCGTGATCGACCGGCTGGACCGCAATACGGAAAGCTTTCTGGACGCGGTGGTGAAGGGTGCGTTTACCGTGCCCGGTGACGGTTCGATCAATTTCCTGCCCATTATCGAACGCCTGGCCGATTATGGCTATGAAGGCTGGTTTGTGGTGGAAGCCGAGCAGGACCCGGTCCTTAACCCCCCGCTTGAAATGGCGCGCAGGGGACATGCCGCCCTGATCCAGCTTATGGAACAGGCAGAATACGAGGTGGCGCCATGAACCGGATGGACGGCAAAATCTGCGTGATCACGGGCGCAACCCAGGGGCTGGGGGCGGCAATTGCCCGCAGGCTGGCCCATGCGGGGGCACGCGGCATTGCCATTACCGGGCGCAGCGAGGCACGGGGGGCTGCCCTGGCCCACACGCTGACGGCCGATAGCGGCATGCCCACGGTATTCATCCGCGCCGACCTTGAATCGGTGGAGGACTGCCGCGCGGTAATTGACGAGACGCATCGCCACTTCGGCCGTGTGGACGTACTGGTCAACGCGGGAGCGCTGACCGAACGCGGCACCATACTGGACACGGACCCCGAACTGTTCGACCGTATTTTCGCAACCAACGTCCGGGGCCCGTATTTCCTGATGCAGGAAGCCATCCGCAATATGATCCGTGACGGGATAGAAGGGGCCATCTGCAATATCGGGTCCATTTCCGCGCTGTCGGGCCAGCCTTTCATCAGCGCCTACTGCGCTTCCAAGGGCGCGCTGGCCACGCTGACCGCCAATACGGCCTTTTCGGTCATGGCAAACCGGATACGCGTCAACCAGCTCAACATAGGCTGGATGGCATCGGACAAGGAGCGTGAAATCCAACTGGCCGAGACAAACGACCCCGACTGGATGGAAAAAGCCGCCGCCCGCCTGCCCTTCGGGCGGCTTGTCACCCCCGAGGAAGCAGCGCGTGCGGTCAACTTCCTTGTATCCGATGACGCGGGACTCATGACCGGGGCGATCGTGAATTTCGACCAGTCGGTATGGGGGGCCACGGCCCACAGCATGCCCGTGCCGGATGGGCCGATGCAGCTGCCGATGTAACCGGATGGTGCGCAATAAGGATAATAAAGGTTTCCGGGTGCCGCCTTCTTTTCGGGAAGGCGGCATTATTTGAAGCTTTTTGGGAAAAAGCTTCACCAAAAACTTCTTTATTTCAAGGACGCGCCACGCCCCGCGCTATTTCTGGGTCACGACCGGAATGCGGGGCTTGCGCGATTCATTCTGCAGCCGTGATGCCAGCGCCACGATCAGCGACTGCGCCAGGCACATGGGGGCCGCCAGGGAGCGTGAGAACGTATATTCATGCTCCGGCACCGCAAAGGTGACCCGCGCGTTCTTGGCCAGTGGCGAGAGCGTGCTGTCGGTTATGGCCACCACGGGAATGTCCCGACTGGCGGCGTCCTCCACGATATTGACAACCTCGTTGGCATAGAAGCGGAAGGATACCGCCAGCAGCAGGTCGTCAGGCCGCATGACGCGGGCCATGTGGGTGGCAAGCCCGCCCGCCGCATCCAGCAGCACCGCCCGCCTGCCCAGCATGGCCAGCGTGTAGCGCAGCAGTTCCGCCACGGGGGCCGAACGCAACTGCCCCAGCAGGTAGATCGTATCCGCGCGTTCCATCAGGTCCACGGCCCGGGCAATCTGTTCCGCCGTAATGTTGTCCAGCAGTTCCTGTAACGACGCGATATCGCGCAGGATCAGTTCATGCATGAAGCCCGTTTCGCTGCGGTCCTCACGCGCGCCCAGTTCATCCTCCAGCGCCTGCACGCGCGCGTTGAACCCCAGCGCAACGGTGGAAAGCCTGCGCCGGAATACGGCCTGCAGGTCCTTGAACCCCTGATAGCCCAGCGACTGCGCAAAACGCACGCAGCCCGAGGCATGCACACCGCATTTCTCGGCCGCCGTATGGACCGACACCACGGCCACGTCATTGGGGTTCTGGGTTATATAGAGGGCAATCTTCTGGTAGGAATTGCTCAGATGTTCGTAACGGTCATGAATGACACGGATCAGTGCCTCATACGTGGCCGGTGGCGTGTGCGCCACCGGCCCTTTCCCGGCTTCTTTCATGCTTTTCCTGACCATCCATGCTGGCTTGCGCGGTCGTAACGGGCTGGACACGCCGGGCGCCGTGCCGGCCACACGGGACGGGCGTGCGATCATTACACCCCCATCGTAGCGCAAACATGCCGCAGTGCAACATTTGATGCGTGTCGGCGCGCGTCAGCGGTCCACCGTGAAATCCAGCTGGCAGGACGACTGGTCGGCGCTGCGCTGCTGCCCTGTCACACGCAGGCCCGGATCACGGGGCAGCAGGGCATTGACCAGATAGACCGCATCCGGCCCGGCGCCATGGCTGGCATAGACCAGATGATGCGCGCCCGGCGCGGGAGCGGGGGTCACGGCGGCGGCAAGGCGCAGGGTGATCATGCCATCGCCCGCCCGCATGGCGGCAATGGAGGGGAAGGCCAGCGTGCGCACCCGCAGCGGCAGCGCGCGACCGTCAAGCGACAGGGACAGCCCGCCTGCAACCGCCCTGCCATAGGCCCGCTGCTCCGCGGGCGAGATGGCGCCATCCCCATTGTCGTCAATCTGGCGGATGACACCGGGTGCTACGTCCACTCCCGGTGTCAGGCGCAGGGTTACCGCAACCTCATGGCGCGTGAGGTCAATGACCGTGGCCTGCAGATATTCATCCAGCCGGTGCGCCTGCGCGGATGGCGTGCCCGCACCCAGCCCGCACAGCGCCAGCATGATGGACAGGCCGCGCCTCATGGCATGGTGTACCGGCTGCCATAGCTGTTGGTGGGGTCACGATAGACCGTATGCACATGCAGGGTCGGGTCATCGCCCACGCCCTGGGGCGAGAACTCGATCAGCAGGCGCGGCCCCTGAATGCGGTAATAGGATGATCCGTTATGCCCCGGCGCGTGGGTGGTGGGGCCGCTCCAGGCAAACCACGTGCTGTCCAGCCCGTCGCGGATTTCCTTCAGGCGCGGGGCGGCATAGGCATCGTTCACAATCCCGGCCCACTGCGTGATCACGCCCATCAGCATTTCCTTCTGGGCGGCGGTCAGGGCGGAACCCCTTATGCCTTCGGGGACCAGGGTCTCACCATCATGGCCCGGCCCCTGCACCAGATCCTTCACCCCGTAGGGCAGGATGGCCTGCCTGCGCTGGCTGGCATCCAGTGCATCCAGCAGGGCGAAAGCCGTGTCGTTTTCCCCTGACAGGACACGCACCGTCCTGCCCCCCGCCCGGTACAGTGCGGGCTGCGCGCCGGTCAGGGTGGGCGTCATGGTGCCGTGCACGCCATCAATGACGATATTCAGCCCCAGATGGTGGCCGCCGAACTGGATCATCCACGGTTTTTCCGCATCGGGCTGGCCCAGTATGGCAATGGTATAGACCGCGCGGCCGGCGGCAAACGGCTCACCATCGTCAGCCAGAACCTGATCCGCGCCCATGATGTCCTGCACCTTCTGGTAGCCTGCCGGACTCAGCACCACTTCAAGCAGATGCAGCGCCGCCGCGCGCTGGGCCGCGGTCAGCTGGCCCATCCGCACCCCCGGCCGGGGCACGTCGCTTACGGGGAAGTTCGACCAGACCGCCGTGCCGTACTGTTCCCCTACAAAGCCACCGGGCGGTCCCATGCCGGGGCCACGCGCGGTGGGCGCGCTGGCCTGCGCGTCCGTGACCGGCTGTACGGGCTGGCCCGGCCCGGCGCGGCGGAAACGGGCCAGCGTGCCGGATTTTCGTGTAACAAATGGAAACTGCACCTGGCTGCGGCCCGCGTCATCGAAGGTGGCCAGAAAGGCACGCGCCGCCGCCGTGACCGCGCGGGTCTGGCGGATGGCGGCCCCGTCCTCCACATTGGCCGCGTCCGGGGCCGCACGGGCCGTTACGGGGCCTGTCACGCCGGGCGCCATGGCCAGCAGCAGGCCGCCAGCCATAAAGGAAATCTTTCGCATCCAGTCCCCTGCTTCGTTCCATCGGGCGGGTCCATCTCGCCCCGGCGGGACTGTGCATGGCCACGGGCGCCGGATCAAGGGCTTTCCCGATGCCGCTTTTTGCGCTCACAATGCCGCCTTCCTTTACAACAGGGGCCAGCCATCCGGCGCACAAGGCTCCCCAAGACCTGCCATGCCCGATCAGGAACCCGCCATGTCACAGTCCGCGCCCCTCTGTCGTCCATTCCGGCCTGCTTCCGCGCGCCGTCTTGCCCCTGTGGTGGCGGGCATGGCCGTGGCCGCGCCCCTTCTTGCCCTGACGGCCGTGGCACAGGCCCGCGCGCCGGACTGCGCCGCACTGGCCCGGCAGGCCCTGCCGGATACCACCTTCACCACCGTCGAGACCGTGGCCGCCGGTAGCTGGCAGCCCCCGCAGGACCAGCTTTCCCGCATCATGTCCGCCCCCGGCATGAACCTGGCCGGGCATGCGCGGCAGGCCGCCAATCCTGCCTTCTGCCGCGTGGCAGCGACCCTGCGCCCGTCGCCTGATTCGCAGATCCGCACCGAGATCTGGCTACCCCTTTCGGGCTGGAACGGCAAACTGCTGGGGGTCGGCAATTTCGGCTGGGCCGGATCGCTCATGTATTACGGCATGGCGACAGGTGTTGCCGAAGGCTATGCCGTGGCCAGCACCGATACCGGGCATGACAGTGCCACGCCCGAGGGACAGGGCGGCCGCTTCACGCTGGGCCACCCCGAGAAGATGATTGATTACGCCTACCGCGCCGACCACCTGATGACGGTGACGGCCAGGAAACTGGTCCGCGCGTTCTATGGTAAAAAACCCGCGCATGCCTACTGGATCGGCTGTTCGCTGGGTGGGCTGGAAGGACTGATCGAGGCCAAGCGCTACCCTGAGGATTATGACGGCATTGTTGCGGGGGCACCGCCCAACCCGATCGTAAATTTCAATGCCGAGCAGCTCTGGTCGGGATGGATGAGCTACCACGACCCCGCCCTGCGCGTATCGCGCGACAAATTCCACCTGCTGAACGCGGCGGTGATGAATGCCTGCGCCTCCCCCGTGGGGAAAAAGCAGGGCTTCCTGGATGAGCCGGACAGGTGCGCCTTCACCCCCGAACAGCTTGAGTGCAAAGGTGGAGACACCACAAAATGCCTGACCGCCAACGAAGTGCGCGCCGCCCGCAACATCTATCAGGGCCCGGTTGCCCCCCAGACGCACCAGGTCATCTTTCCCGGCCCGGCCAAGGGCAGCGAGGATGGATTTTCCGCCGATGGCAGGGCCTTCCCCGTAGCGCTCGACCTGTTCAGATACGCAGCCTTCCAGAACCCGGACTGGGACTGGACCACCCTGAACTGGGGTACCGACATACAGGAAGCCACGCGCAGGGTCGGCCCGCTCCTGCATGTGGATGACAACCTGACCCCCTTCCTGCGCCGTGGCGGCAGGCTGCTCCTGTATATCGGCTGGAATGACGGCCATAACCCCGAACAGCTGGCCAGCTACTATCAGGCCGTGCAGCGCAACGCCGGCCCCGTGGGCGCGGATGCGGTGCGGCTGATCACCATTCCCGGCATGGGCCACTGCCAGGGCGGCGCGGGCTGCGATACGTTCAGCAAGCTGGGCGTGATTGATGACTGGGTCAGCCATGGCCATGCGCCCGAACAGGTCATTGCCGCGCGGGTGGAAAACGGGCAGGTCGTGCGCACCCGGCCGCTCTGCGCCTGGCCCAAGGTTGCCCGCCATGATGGCCATGGCAGCATGGATGACGCCGCAAGCTTTGCCTGTGTGGACCCCGCGGGTCAGTAAGTGTCCGGTTTAAACAATAACAGTCTCCCGGTGCCGCTTTTTTCAGGAAGGCGGCATCTCCTGAATATTTTTGAAAAAAGCTTCACCAGGACCTTTCCCATGTTTTACAGATATTGCGTGGAACAGTTTTTTATGGCGAAACGGCAAGATGGAAGATAAACAGGAATTCGTTTATATTGTAAGTGAGAATCTGTTCATGTCATAACGGCTGGTTTTTTCATAATTTTTTATGTTGTTATAGATGATTCCTTCCATTTCGGAATCTATTATTCTATAATGCGCGTTGTTCAGGTTCGTCAGTATCGCCCGTGTAAAGGCATAGGGGCCTGTTGTCTGGAACACAGCCTGTCTTCCCACGCCATGTATGGATTCATCATAGAGGGCAATGTTCGCCAGGACCTGGTTGATGACTTTTTCAAGCAGCCTGTTTCCGGGCCTGCTTATAATAAACCATTGCTGGAATTCGCCGTTTTTCGCATGGGATATTTCCGCTCCCCTGCCCCATCCGTGAAACCTGTCAGATTTTTTGGAATCCCAGCACGATAACAGGATTTCATCCCTGTCCCTTATTATATTCGAAAATGGTTTTTCGGTCCCGGACTTCATATCCAGGTAAATCCCGCCACATTTATAGATGCACAGATACCTGAATAGATCCGCGCGGGCCGCGCCATAGGCGGGATGGATTTTCATATAGAAATTCAGGATTTCCCAGCCGAAATGATTATATATGAAATCATGCCTGTCTTTTTCAGAATAGAAAATATAGTCGCAATCGGTATTGACCGCCCTTATTGCGTTACTGTTTTTCTTAAACTGTTCCCGGACAAAGGAACAGGAATCCGTCTGGTGTATGATCCGTGGAATTTCACCGGATGCGCGCAGGGACGGCACCTGAAAAGGATGATACCGGTCAAAAACACGAAACCGTTCCCATCCCAGTAAATGGGGCACATGCGTGACCGAACCGTCTGGCAGTGCCGACATGAACAGGGTGCCTTTTGTAAAGGCGATCCCCGTCTGGCCAGCCAGAGGCGTGATCGCATACCCGCAATGGACGATATCCGTTACGGACGCTATTCTTGCCTGATTTTCCTTGAAGTCGCATATGTTTGCCTGATAGATCCGACCATTATCAATGCACAGAAATGTAAAAAAGTGCGAAATTATCATAATATCCATCGTCAACTGACAATATTGATAATGTCTATATTAAACTGATTAAAAAAATTTGAACACGGCCCTGCGGGCAGGCCCGCGCCTGCCGTCAGTCCGCGGGCGTGGCCCGGCGCATCCGGCCCTTGCGCAGCATCAGTCCCACGATCATGAAAAAAGCCAGGCACATGAAGCTGCCGCTCACGCTCAGGCTGGCGCTGATGGCCCCCTTGTAGGCCGCGCTGACCTGCCCGTGCAGGGCGGGCGAAAGGGCATCAAGTGCCACCATGCCCTTTTGCAGGATGGTGGCGGCATCAATCCTGCCAGGCAGCGCGTCCAGCCGGTTCTGTAGCGTCAGCGCCATCACCCCGCCCGAAAGGGCAACACCAAGCGCACCGCCCAGCGAGCGGATGAACCCCATCATGGCGGTTGCAATGCCCAGCCGTGCGGCGGGCACGGCATTCTGGATGATGACCGTGGCATTGGGCATGCCAATCCCCATGCCAACCCCCAGGCAGCCCAGGCCGAGCAGGAAGAAGGGCGGCGCCGCACCATGGCGGGCGCACAGCGCAATCAGGGCAAGGGAGAGGAATTCAATGCCCACGCCAGTCACCAGCAGCAGTTCGTAACGCTGCGTGCGCGACGAGACATAGCCCCCCAGCACGGAACTGACCATCATCGTACCCACCTGTGGCAGCATCATCAGTCCCGATGCGGCGGGGGTCAGGCCCAGCACGAGCTGGTAGTACAGCGGCAGGAAAACCATCGACCCCATCATCGCGAACGACATGATCCCCGTCGCCGCCACACACACGGAAAAATCGGCAATACGCAGCAGGTCAAGACTGACCAGCGGTTCCGGCGCGCGCCGCTCCTGCCTGATGAACAGCGTAAAAAGCGCGATGCTTGCCCCCAGCAGCACGAATGTCAGCGGCGCGGTCCATGCCAGCGACGTGCCGACGGAATTGAACAGAAGCAGGAACCCCGCCGTGCCCCCGGCCAGCAGGGCTGCGCCCATGTAGTCGATGCGCGGCCGGTTTTCCGCCCGGCCCGCGGGCAGGCCCAGCATGACCAGCGCAAAGGCCACAAGCCCGATGGGCAGGTTGACCAGAAACACCCACCGCCATGACAGGGCACTGGTCAGCACACCGCCCATGAACGGCCCGGCCACGCTGCTGACCCCGAACGCCCCCGTAAACAGCCCCTGGTAGCGACCGCGCTGCTGCGGGCTGACCATATCGCCAATAACGGTCTGGGACAGGGTCATGAGTCCCCCCGCCCCGACGCCCTGCAACCCGCGGAACACGATAAGCTGCCACATGTCCCGCGCCATGCCGCACAGCAGGGAGGACAGCAGGAAAGCCCCGATGCTGAACGCCAGCAGCGGACGCCTGCCGAACATGTCCGACAGTTTGCCATAAAGCGGTGTGGCGATGGTGGAGGTCAGCATGAACGCCGTCACCACCCACGACATGCGCGCCAGCCCCCCCAGATCGCTTACGATGGTGGGCAGCGCGGTCGAGACGATGCTCTGGTCAAGCGCGCCCATGATCATGGTCAGGATCAGGCCGGTGAAAACAAGCGGGCGCATGGCGGGTGCTGGATGGGAATGGAGCGTGGAGGAAGGCTGCACGAAGTTGTCCTGTACCGTCAGAAACTGTTTCAAAAAAACCGGGCTTTGAAACAGGCTGCAAATCATAAGGAAGTTTTTGGTGAATTTTCTTGAAAAGCCTCAAGGGGCGCCGCCTTTCTGAAAAAAAAGCGGCGCCCGGAAGCTTCCATCATCTTTTATCGACGGGTCAGTGTGAAACCCTTACCCAAAAACATGGCCACATGGCCAGGCTACGGGCTGCCGACATCCCTGACCGATGCATCCGCCCGCCCCTTTACCCAGTAGCCCGCGGCCCTGATCCAGCGGGGATCAAGCCCGCGCCGGTCCAGCAGGTACTGGCGCACCGCCTTGGCCACGCCGGCTTCCGCCCCCACCCATACGAAGGTACGCCGCGTCATCTCCAGCCCATCAAGGGCGGCAAGGATGGCCCGCGCCTGATCCGCGTGCGCCATGGGGCGATGGACCCAGTGGGCCGTATGGCGGGCTGCGGTCTGGAATACCTGCTCATCCGCCGCGCCGGGCACGGCCACGACCGTGGTGGCGCGGGCATGGGCGGGCAGTTCCTCCACCCTGCGGCCAATGGCGGGTAGCGCGGTCTCATCCCCCACAAGCAGCCAGTCCGTGGCCACGATCACCTGCGACCCCTTGGGGCCGCCTATGTCCAGCCGGTCCCCCACCCTTGCCGCCCGCGCCCACGCGGCGGCGGGGCCGCCATGATGGTTGACGAAATCAAGGACCAGCGTGCCCGCCCCCGGGTCATACCGGCGCGGCGTGTAATCGCGCCGCACGGGCGCACCGTCCAGGCCGGGAATGAATATCTTGATATGGTCATCGGGCGACGCGCTGGTGAAACCGGCCAGATCCGCGCCCGCAAGGGTTATGCGGATCATGTGCGGGCTCAGCCGCTCCACCGCCACCACGTCAAGGCTGCGGCGGTGCAGTTCATGGCGGACACGGTGGATGACGGGGGCATCTGGCTGCGTGGCAGGGGTTATGGGGACATGCATATGCGATTTCCTTGGCGCGGGGCCGCGCGTATCAGGGCAGGAAGCGACTGACCTCGATTCCGGTGCCGACGGGCAGCATGATGCTGGACATGCCCGGCAGCGCGCGGATGGCGCGGGCATAGCGCTTCACGTCGTCTGTCCCCGGGCGGATCATGTTGTCGGCCACGATGATCGCACCGGGGCTGAGACGGGGATAAAATGCCTCCAGACAGGGCAGGTACAAGTCTTTCCACAGGTCCACGAAGACGAAATCAACCTTTTCGCCCAGTTCACCGATCATCCGCACGGCGTCCCCCACACGGAAGTCGGTCCATGCATCCAGCCCGGCGCGTGCCGCCATCTGTCGGGCGTGAGCGGATTTGTAACCATGCAGTTCCATGGTGGTCAGCCGCCCGCCCGTGACCCGCGCGGCATCGGCCAGCCACAGGGTGGAATAGCCGAACGACGTGCCCAGTTCGAGCATGCGCGGGCGTTCAAGGCTGCGGGCAAGGATATTGAGCAACTGCCCGGTTTCCGGCCCGATGGCACGCATGCGCTGGTCGTGGCCGCCATCACGCCCGCCCGGCGGTTCCACCCGGGGCTGGCTGCGTTCGGCGCGCATGCGCTCGTGATAAAGGTCAAGAACCGCCATCATCCTGTCATCCATGCGCGTGCTCCCGGCTGGTTGGTGAGTGTGTTATATCTGCCCGACCGCGCGGGCGGCTTCATCCAGCACGGCGGCAACCTTTTCCTCCGCCTGCGGGTCCAGTCCGCCGTTGCGCAGGCGCAGGCGCAGCGCGGTCTTGAGGTTCTCCATCGCGCGCATGACCGGCAGCGGGACATTACGCCGCCCGCCGCGGCCTTCCGGTTCCGCTGTTGCGGCACGGGCAAGGATTTCCGTCACCAGTGCCCCGTTTGCGGCAAGGAAGGCCGTGCCTTCGGGCGTGATGTGGTAGGTCTTGCGGCCTTCGTGTGTATCGGGGCCGATATGGCCCGCTTCCTCCAGCCAGGTCAGCGTGGGATAGATCACGCCGGGACTGGGGGTATAGCTGCCACCGGATGTTTCCTCGATGGTCTTGATCAGTTCATAGCCGTAGGTCGGTTTTTCCGCGATCAGGCTGAGAACGAGGAGACGCATTTCCCCATAATCGAACAGCCTATGGCGCCCGCCGCGTCCACCGCCCCGGCCATGATGACGGCCGTGGCCGCCGTGGCCCGCAGGCCCCTCGGGGGAGAAAGTCTGGCGGTTACGACCGCCTGCGTGTCTGTTTTCGTGTTTCATGAATCCGATATACATCCAGATATATCGAAATTCAAGATATATCTGAATATATTTTTTAGACCCGCCGCCTGAAATGCCCGGCAAAACAGGAAAAGATTGCCGGTGGCGCTTTTTTCAAAAAGCTTCGGACAGCGCCGCCTTTTTGAAAAAAGGCGGCACCCAAAATCTTTTGTTATTTTTCAAAGCATTACTTCAAAACACTGTTCAGGCTGCAACATCCACCAAAAGCACGACCGCGTCGCGCCGCGCGATCACGGTCAGGTCCGTGGCCCCCGCCAGTGCCGCCGCATCACCCTGATCAAGAATATCCTCCCCAATGCTGATGGTGCCGGACACCACCACAACATAAAGGTCACGCCCCATGCAGGTGCCATAGGCCGCGCCCTCCCCCGCCGGAATCGCGGCATGGGCCAGCCGTGCCCGCGCGCTAAGGGCTACCGGCGCGCCATCGGCCACGACGCCGCTTTCCTCCGGGTCATCCTCGGGGAAGCCCGAGGCCAGCAGCACAAAACCGCCATCGCCCCCCGGCAGGGCCGTACGGGTTTCCTGCGCGGGCGTGGTACCCTTGATATCGGCCAGCAGCCAGAACTGGATGAAGCTGGCCCCATCGGCCCCCGCGCACCAGTCCACACCCGCGCATCCGCCGCCCGTACTGGCCAGATGCACGCCACCGGCCTCCACCGGTTGGGGGTCACACCCGTCCATCCGCCCGCGCAGGCTGCCTGCCCGCACCCATGTCACGATATCGACACTGGCTTCCGGCCCCAGATGATAGGTCGCCCCCGCCCCGATCTGCCCCAGATTGAGCACACGCAGGCGGCCATCATGGATGTGCGCGGGGTCCTGGTAATCGGCAAAGGCAAAGTGGCAGCGCAGGGCCAGGCCATCCGAATGCGCGGTGCCCAGCGTATCCGCGCGCCTTATGTCCATCATATGCCTGCCTCAGCCATGTTTTTTTGCCTTCTTCTCCGGGTAGAGATCCTGCCAGCCACCGCCAACCGCACGGTAAAGCCGCGTGACCGCGTCCGCCACATGCGCTTCGGCATCCGCCTGCGCGCTCTGGGAGGACAGGAGCGCGTTCTGCAATGTCAGCACGTTCAGGAAGTCGGACGATCCCTGCACATACTGCGCCTTGGCCGTTTCCACCGCAATTTCGTTTTCGTGCACGGCTTCGGTCAGCTCGTCACGCCGCTTCTGGGCTGCCGTGAAGTCGGCCATGGCATCATCGATTTCCTGCCACGCCTTGAGCACGGTGCGCTGGAACATCGTCGCCGCCTCCTTCTGCTGCGCGCGCCGCAGGTGCAGCTGCCCGGTCAGGCGGCCGCCCTCAAAAATGGGCAGTGTTGCCGTGGGGCCAAAACCGTACTGGCGCGACGCCCATGACCCCAGCCCGCTGAACTGCAGCGCCTGCACGTCCAGGCTGCCCGACAGCGTGATGCGGGGAAAGAAATCGGCAATCGCGACACCAATACTGGCGGTGGCGGCATGCAGCCGGTCCGCCGCCATGCGGATATCGGGGCGGCGTTCGGCCAGTTCCGATGGCAGGCCGACGGGAATGGTGGCGGGCACCACCGGGATGGGCGCAACCGGCCCAAGCCCGGCATCCAGCGCGCCGGGTTCGCGCGCCACAAGGAAGCTCAGCGCATTGAGCAGATGCGTGGCCTGTGCCTTCAGCGGCGCAAGACGGGCGGTAAAGGTGTGAAGCTGGCCCGTAGCCTCCGCCACATCCAGCCGTGTGGCCGCCCCCTGCTGCAGGCGCAGGGTGGTCAGGCGGACGCTGTTGGTGGCAATGGCAATATTATGTTCAAGAATGCCGATCTGGGTCTGGGTGGCCCGCAGGTCGATATAATCCTGCGCGGTTTCCGCCATGAGCGAGACCAGGATGTCACGCCGCATTTCCTCGGTCGCATGCATCGCCGCCGTCGCCGCTTCCACCTGCCGGCGGACATGGCCCCACAGGTCCACTTCCCATGAGGCATTCATCCCGTATTGCGGCAGGTTGAACGACGGGTTGCCCACGCTGCCGGGCAGCGCGGTGGGGCCAAAGCCCTGCGTGCCCGATGCGATGGAGCCGGTGCCTTCGCGTTCCATCGTGCCCAGCAGCCCCAGCACGCCGTTGGTGCTGGCACGTTCACGCCCGTAGGATGCATTGGCCTCCGCATGCGGGAACTGGGCCGCGCTGGCGATCCGCCGTTCCGCCTGGCTCTGCATAAGCCGCAGGCTGGCGGCCTTCAGGTCCAGGTTGGACGCCGCCACCTCGTTTTCCAGCCGGGTCAGCAGCGGGTCGTTGAACAGTTTCCACCATTGCGGGTCGGCCGAGGCCGTGCCGGGCGTGCTTTCCGCCGGGGGCTGGGTTTCACGCCATGCGGCGGGTGCGCTGACCTGCGGCTTGTGATAGGTGGGGCCGACCGTGCAGCCTGCCAGCGCCAGTGCCGACAGCCCCCCCGCGAACAGGCGCCGCACCGCGTTACTGCCAGACATAACGGGCATCATTGGCATGCGGACCCTCGGGTTTTGATGCGGTATCAATGTTCACTTCCACCGACATGCCAACACGCACGCGGTCGGCCAGTGGCTGGCCGGGGTCGAATGTCAGCTTGACCGGGATGCGCTGCACCACCTTGGTAAAGTTGCCGGTGGCGTTGTCGGGCTGGATGGGGGCGAACGCAACACCGGTGGCGGGCGCCAGTGAGTCCACATGCGCCTTGAGCGGATGGCCGGGAAAGGTATCGACCCATATGGTGGCGGCCTGCCCGGTCTGCACCTTTGTCAGCTGGGTTTCCTGAAAATTGGCCAGCACATAGGCTTCATGCGTGGGCACGACCGCCAGGATGCCGGTGCCCGCATGCACGTAGTTGCCCACGCGCACGCCACGCTCGCCCACCACGCCATCCATGGGGGCGGGAATGGTGCAGTAGGACAGGTTCAGTCCCGCCTGCCTCTCATCCCCCTGCGCACGCAGCAGCAGGCCACGGGCACGTTCAAGCTGGCCCCTGATCACGTCCACCTGCCTTATGGCGGCCTCCACGCCCGCGCTGTCGCGCGCGATGGCGGCCTGGGCTTCCTTTTCCTGTGCCTCGGAATGCTGCTTCTGCTCGATCGTGCCCGCCCCGCCCGATGACAGGTTACGGTACCGCGCGGCATTGAGGCGGGCAAAGGCCAGGTCGGCCTCATCGGACTGCACGGCGGCGCGGGCACCCGCAATCACCGCATCCTGCCGGGCCAGTTCGGCCTCAAGGTTGCTCACGTCACCCTGCGCCGCCTGCCGGTTGCCGCGCGCCACGTCCAGGGCGGCACGGTAGTCGTCATCCTCGATATGGGCCAGTTCCTCACCCGCATGGACCTGTTCGTTATCCTGCGCGATCACACGGTCTATACGGCCCGAGACCTTGGGGGCGACGGTGGGGAAGTCGGCCGTGACATAAGCATCGTTGGTGTACTGGTTGATGCCATCGCCATTGACCGCACGCGCGCCCCCCCAGGCGACAAGGGCCAGCACGGCAGCGGTGCAGCCTGCGTAAAGCAGCGGTTTCCTGTAAATCATGATCGGTAATTCCGGGTTAACGGGCTGGAGCAGCGGGTGAAGGCGCCTGTGGCGGATAGACACGGCGCGGCAGGACAAGGTTCATGACGGCATAGAACAGGCACACCCAGATCAGGATGTAATAGATGTCATCCAGCGCCAGTACCAGCGCCTGTTCATGCACATAGGTGTGGAATACCTGCAGCGCGTTGCGGGCCACATGCGCGCTGTCGGGTGATGTGGGGGCAAGCTGCCGGCCAATCGGGTCGCCCATGCCCTGGAGCGCAAGCTGGTGGGTGCCATGATGGTCCAGCAGCATGGTGGAGTGATACTGCTCGCGCCGCCGCGTCAGCGCGCCGAACAGGGCAAACGCCACCGCATTGGCCAGCCCCTTGAGCATGTTCACCATACCCGAGATGAACGGCCCGTCGGCCGGTCCCATGGCCATGGTGGCCAGCATGAGCGTGGGGATGACGGTCATCGGCTGGCCAAAGACCTGCAATATCTGGATCAGGTAGAAATTATCGCGCACCCAGTCCACCGTCAGCCACGTGCCCAGCCACGCGGCGGCGGCAAGGCACAGCATGCCGCCTGCCAGCACGAAGCGGCAGTCCACCCGGCGGCTGTTGCAGATGGCGGCAATGAGCGGCAGCATGATCAGCTGCGGCAGTGCCACCACCAGCGAGACCGGGGCCGTCTGTATCGGCCGGTAACCCCGCACGCCCGCAAGATAGGTGGCCGGGATGTCTCCCATCATCGCGCAGATGGCAAGTATCCCCACCAGCGAAAGCAGGGACGCCTGGATATTGCGCGAGCGCCAGTACTGGATGCGGAAATACGGGCTGGGGTGATACGCCTCGTTAATGACGAACACGATGAACGCCGCCCCCCCCCAGAAGGCAAGGTCGGTAATGACCGGGGAGCGGAACCAGTCCAGCCGGTCCCCCTGATACAGCACGATGACGAGCGAGCAGATGGCGGGCAGGCCCACAAGGATGCCCAGCCAGTTGAACTTCTCGAAGCGCTCAAAATGCATCGGGTCGCGCGGCAGGCCATAGGCCATCATGGCAATGGCGGCGGCGGCCGTGGGAATGATCTCCCAGTACAGCCAGTGCCAGCCGACATGCTCGAACCAGAAGGCTTCCAGCGGCAGGCCAAGGTTGGGGCCGAAGGTGGCGCTCATGGCATAGCCGCCAATGCCGAACACGCGGATCTGGGGCGGCAGGTATTTGAGCATGACGGTCATGAGCACCGGCGGCAGGCAGCCCCCCGCCAGCCCCTGGAAGGCGCGCAGGATGCACAGCGATGTCACATCGGGCATGAACGGCGCGGGGATGGACAGGAGCGCCAGCATCGCCGTCATGAAAATGGAGAAGCGGTAGATCGAGAACGTCATGTAGAACCACGGCGTGAACGCCATGGCGGCAATGTTGAACGCCTCGTATATCGCAATGACCCACGTGCCTTCATCGTGGCCGATATGCATCGCGCCACGAATGTCGGACAGGCCGATTTCGGTTACGTGTTCGTTGAATCCCGCCACATGGACGGCCAGCAGCATGCCAAGGCAGCCGATGACCGTCCGTATGCCAAAAGGCGGGATGTAGGACGGCCGTGGCGGCGCGGCATGGATGACAGGCCCGCCGGAAGCCGGGGCAGGAGCGAGGGTGTTCATGCCCGCACTTGATCCCGATGCGGCCAGACCCGACAACCCCCATTTGTGACAGGCGACGATTTCGATTTTCGGAATGAAAACCTTATGGGGCCGCGTGCCCTGCGCCCCGGCGGAAAGCCCCGGGGCGCAGGGGCCGGATCAGCCCGCGGCCTTCAGCACGCGCGCGGCACGGCTGAGCGCCATGATGGGAAAGAACTGGCGGTACAGGTCATAACGCAGCATGAACGCGCGTGACAGCTCCGCCCCCTGCTGCAACCGCTGTGACAGCGCCGGGTCATCCAGCCGGATGGTCTGGCCCACGCCATAACCGGGGAAGCCGGTGCCGGTGAACTCCTTTTCATCCCACCGCCCGTCAGGCTGCTGCAGGTCGATCAGGTAACGGCAGCCGCGCGCGATGGCCGCATGGTCCTGCGGGCGGTTGGCGGCAATCAGCCCCATAAGCGCCCAGGCGGTCTGTGAGGGCGTGGTCGGCCCATGGCCGATGGCGGCAATTTCCATGTAGGACGCACAGCTTTCACCCCAGCCGCCATCCGCCTGCTGGCAGCCCACCAGCCAGTCACAGGCCCTGGTGATGTAGGGCTGGGTCATGTCCTCGCCTATGGCGGCAAGGGCAGGCAGCACGGCACCCGTGCCATACAGGTAATTGACCCCCCAGCGGCCGAACCATGGGCCATCCGCCGCCTGTTCGGCACGGATATAGGCCAGGCCACGCCGGATTGCAGGCATGTCACGCGGCAGGCCCAGCACGCCAAAGGCTTCCAGCACATGCGCCGTTACGTCAACGGAAGGCGGGTCAAGGGCCTCACCAAAGTCACAGAACGGAATCTTGGCCAGCAGCGAGCGGTTGTTGTCCTTGTCAAACGCGCCCCAGCCGCCGCTTTCGCTCTGCATGGCGACAAGCCAGTTCACCCCGCGCTTAATGGCGGGCTCCACCCCGCGCGCCTGCCATTCGGGACGGTTGCGGCATGATGAGAGGGCGATCAGCGCCACCGCCGTGTCATCCGTGTCGGGATAGCGGTCATTGGCGTATTCAAAGGCCCAGCCGCCCGGCTCCACATCCGGCAGCTTGATGGACCAGTCGCCCTTCACCCGCACCTGCCGGTCCAGCAGCCAGCCCAGCGCCCTGTCCATCTCGGGGGTGAAACGTGTCTCCCCATCCGCGTCATGCAGCGCCATAAGGGCAAGCATGGTGTCCCATACCGGGCTGTTGGTGGCCTGAATCCAGCTGGCCTGCCCCCGGTCATGCCGCCAGCCGGGATCATCCAGCGCCGCAAGCCCCTTGGCCATGACCGGGTGGTGGAACTGGTAATCCTCGCCATGCAGCGCCATCAGGCCATACACCCATGGTGGCTGGATGCCGCCCCAGCCACCATCGGCATCCTGATGGCGGATGATCCATTCCAGCATGTGCCGGATCGCGGCCTCGCGCAGGCTGCTTTTCTTCATGACGCGCGACTGGAGCCAGTGCAGGCCACGGTCGGTGGTGCGGAAGAAGCTGGCCCACAGGTCACGCCCCTCCTTGCGGGGCAGTTCATAGTCAAAATTCGCGCGCCCGCCGGGAAACAGCGCGTCCAGCCGGTCCTGCGGGCGCAGGGGGCGGGCCGGCCTGCGGGCGGACAGGATGGCCAGCGGCACCAGCGTCGCCCGCGCCCACTGTGCGAAATTATAGATGGAAAAGACGAATTTGTTGGGAAACCAGATGACTTCCGGCGGCAGGTTGGGCGTCTTCTCCCATGGCCATTCCCCGATCAGCGCCAGCCAGTAGCGGGTGAACACGCGGATGTTGCGCAGCCCCCCCTTGCTGGCAATCCATGTAGCGGCTTTGGCCAGTGCCGGTTCATCCGCGGCATATCCCAGCGAGCGCAGGGCGGCATAGGATTCGACCGTGGCGTTGATGTCGCCATTGCCCGCACCGTAATAGATGCCCCACGACCCGTCCTCGCGCTGCATTTCCAGCAGCGCATGACCCAGGCGCGGACGCAGCGGATGGTCATCAAGGCCAAGGAACCACAGGGCGAGGCACCATTCGGCCTCCATCGAGGCATTGGACGCAACCGGCCCCACCCAGTGGCCATCGGGTTTCTGCTGGCCGATCAGCCAGTCACAGGCGGCGGAAAGCGCATGGCTGAGACTGTTGTCAAGCGCGCGGAAGGACCCGTCCGTGGCCTGTGGCGCCTTGCCGGAAACGGGGCCTGTGGTGCCGGGAGGGAAAGGACGACTTTCCTTGTTCATTTTTTCCGTACCTGTGAGAAATGTCATGATGGGTCTGAAAGAACGTGTCTGCGGTGGTCAGGGCATCCGGTTTTTCACGAAGCCAGCTTCAGGAAATTGGCGAAGACGTTTTGCCATTGTGCCCCGTCCATTTCAACAAAGCCGAGGCAGCGCAGGAAAAACGCCCCTTCGGCCGCGAAAATCGCGGTGCCGGCCCGGCGTCCCGCTTCCGAATCAGGCATGCAGTCATGAAACCAGCCTGCATACCAGTCCCGCACCCGTTGCAGGTGCCGGGGCGACTGGAGCAGCGTGACCAGCATGCCGACCATCCGCGCGTGGGTCGTGGCATCGGACTGGCTGCATGCCATGACATAGGCCGCCGCCCGCGCGCCCGGCGTGGGGTTGGGGCCGGCATGGCGGGCCACCTGCGCGTCGAATCCCGCAATCCAGCGGTCGATCAGGGCGGTGATCAGGTCATCCTTGCTGCCAAAGCAGTATTGCAGCCCGCCCTTGGTAATGCCCGCCGCCCGTGCCACGGCATCCAGCGTAAGGGCGGCCGCCCCCTGGCGCTGCACAAGCTTTTCGGCGCTGTCCAGCACGCTTTCACGGTCTATGGTTCTGGGACGCGCCATGTGTTCCCCCGGCAGTTTCATTCCGTCCGGATGGAATTAAACCATCGCCACGGGCGGACGCAACCCGTATTTTACCCGATACACCCCGCGCCCCGGGGTACCGCGCGGGCCATGCACCGCAAGGCCACGGCTCAGGCCGCGCCGGTCCAGCCCCGGTCAGCGAATATCCGCTGGTAGATGGCATGGATCACATCCTGCTTGTTGCGGTTGTACTCCTGCACCGTGGCCACACCCTGCCGCGCACGCTCCTTGACGCGCGCATAGCGTTCCCGGTCATCGGGGTGGGTGCGCAGCCAGTCGCGGAACAGGATGTGTCGGGCATGCTCGGGGCATGCGGGGCCAAAGACATGCAGGTTGAGGCGCGGCATGTCATGGCGCAGCATCCGGTGGCCGTACCATCCGCGCTCGCGCACGCTCAGCCAGTAACCCAGCGCGGCAAGCTGCGGAATATAGGTGTCTTCGCGCTCCGGGTCGGCCACGATACAGTCAATATCAATGACGGGCTTGGCCGCCAGCATCGGCACCGCCGTGGACCCCACATGCGCAACCGCCAGCGCCCTGTCCCCCAGTGCTGTCCGGATCGCGTCACGGGCCGTGGCAAACTGCTCCGCCCATTGTGGGGACCATGGCTGTATCGTGATGGCTTCCTGTGGTGGCTTGCCCCTGACCCACGGATTCTCCCCCGGGTCACCTGATGCGAAGGTCATGATCTGGCATGGATCGGTGCAGAGCTGCGGGTCATGGTTCATCGGGGGGCCTCGGGGGTATTTCTGGGGTCTGGATGACGCGCGCCAGCCCTGTCGCGCCGGTGGACAGACGGGATACCGCCTGCGCCACGGGCTGGCGGGCTGCTGCTTGACGGCGCAGGCGATGCTGTTACGATAACCTAACCATCTGGTCAGAAAACATCATTTCCCGCCCGCAGCCTGAAGGGTTCCACATGCATATCCGTGGCTATTTTGGCGTATTGTTGCTGATCTGTATCGGTATCATCTTTTCCACGGATCGCAAGCGTATCAATGCGCGCATCATCGTATCGTGCCTGCTGCTGCAGGCCGCCATCGGGGTGCTGGTGCTGCGCGTGCCCGCGGGTCAGGCGCTGCTCAAGGCGATTGCGGGCGTGGTGACCGGCGTGCTGTCCTATGGTGGCGAGGGCGCGCGCTTTTTGTTCGGGGCGCTGGTCGGGCCGCGCATGCACGAAATCTTTCCCGATGGGTCCTACATCTTCGCCTTTCAGGTCCTGCCCTCGCTGGTCTATGTCAGCGCCCTGATCGCCATTCTCTACCATTTCGGAATCATGCAGACCTTTGCCCGCGTGCTGGGGCGGGGGGTACAGTGGCTGCTGGGCACGTCGCCCGTTGAATCCTTTGGCGCGATCATCACCATCTTTGTTGGCCAGAGCGAACTGCCGGTAGCCCTTGGCCCCTATCTTGCCACCATGAGCACGACGGAACTGTTCAGCACCCTGTGCAGCGGCACGGCGTCCATATCCGGGGCTACGCTCATCGGGTATTTCGGGCTGGGGGTTCCGGCAGAATATCTTGTCGCGGCATCGTTCATGGCCATTCCCGGCGGGCTGCTGTTTGGCAAGCTGCTGGAACCCCGGCCGCCGGGTGCGCCGGTCAGCCCGGTCGGCGCGGCGGGCCGCGCCTATCACCGCGCCTTTTTTGAAGCCGTGATGGAAGGCGCGCTGAAGGGCGCCCACACCGCCATGGCGGTGGCCGCCATGCTGGTGGCCTGTATCGGGCTGATCGCGCTGGTCAACGGCATGCTGCAGGCCATGGGGGGGTATATCGGGCTGCCGGGACTGTCGCTGGAATATCTGATGGGATTCATCTTCTCCCCCGTGGCGTGGCTGCTGGGGGTACCCGGCGCGGAATGCAGCACGGTGGGCTCGGTGCTGGGACTGAAGGTGGTGCTGAACGAATTTGTCGCCTACCTGCATCTGGGACCCGACATTCAGGCCGGGCGCCTGTCGCAGCGGGCAGCGGCAATCGCCTCGCTGGCGCTGTGTGGTTTCGCCAATCTCAGTTCGCTCGGGCTGCTGGTTGCCGCCTTTGGCAGCCAGTGCCCCGAACGGCGGGAAGAAGTCGCCCGCAAAAGCGCGCGCGCCGTGCTGGGGGGAATGCTGTCCAATCTGATGAGTGCGGCGATCGCGGGGATCATCCTGCCGTAGCCCTGCCCGGAACCGGCTCAGGCTGGTGGCGGGGTTTTGCCTTCGGCCAGAATGCCCATAAGGTCCAAGGCGTTCTGCGTGGCGGCACCACAGGTGGTGTTGTCGTAGATTGTCCAGACATCGCTACCGCGCCGGGTCAGAGCCGTAACGACGGCCGCCTGGGCTGCAATGGCCTCTTTTCCATAAGGTGACTGGTAGATGCGCGGGCTGCCGTGCAGGCGGAAATAGGCCAGCCCTTCCCAGCCACCGGGCCGTGCGGCAGGCGGGACCCGGGGCGGGTCCGCCGCCACGCGTGGGACCTGCTGCCGTTTCAGCATGAGATCAACCTGGGGCAGGAACCAGCTTGCATGCCTTGGCTCCAGCACGACAGCACCCGCAACCATGGCTTTCAGGTCACTGAGAAAACGTTCGGCGCACTCACCGGGATAGGCGAAACCGGGGGGAAGCTGGACAAGGATGGGACCACGCCGTGCGCCCAGCCCATCCGTTTCTTCCACAAAACGTTCCATAAGGGCATGGCAGTTGATCAGGCGATGCTCATGCGTGATGGTTCTGGGCAGCTTTACAGCAAAGCGGAATGCAGGGGGCACGCTTGCGGCCCAGCGTTCGTAGGTCGTGCGCCGGTGCGGGCGATAGAAACTGCTATTGATCTCGACCGCCGCAAAACGGGCGCCATAGCGTTCAAGATGCGTGCCAGAAGCAGGGAACAGCCCGGACAGCGCCGATGGGATCGACCAGCCTGCAACACCGACGCGAATGGACATGGGCACTTCCTCCCCTGCCCCGGTAACGTGCAGCCTTATGGACTATCTGCCAACAGATGTTTGATAAAAAAGTAAAAATCTCCGGGTGTCACCTTTTTTTCAAAAAGGCGACACCCGCCGAAGCGTCCTGAACAGAGCTTCACCCGGCACGTCCCTGGACAGGCTGCGTGCCGGCCTGCCATTCATCTTACGCACGCCAGCGCCGCCGTTACGGGCGGCCCGCTGGCCTGCGTGCCGTCAGCCCGCGTTGAACGCGGCGTCCGCCTTGAGAATGGCCTTGAGCAGCACACCCGCGCCAGCCGCCGCATCCTGTTCGGTAATGCTTTCGGCCTCATTATGGCTCAGGCCATCCGCGCAGGGCACGAAGATCATGGTCGTGGGGGTCACGCGCGCCATGTAGGCGGCATCATGCCCCGGCCCGGATACGATGCGCCGGGCGCCGTACCCGCTTTCCGTTGCCGCGGCCTCGACCATGCCGATGCATTCGGGATCGAAATGCACGGCAGGGGCATCCCAGATCCGTACGATTTCCATCTCCACATTGCTGCGCCGGGCTATCTCGGGCAGCTGGCTGTACAGTTCCTCCTCCATCTGGCGCACGACCGCGTCATCGGGGTCACGCATGTCGATGGTGAAGAACACTTCCCCCGGCACCACGTTGTTGCTGTTGGGGCGGTTCTCGATCAGCCCCACGGTGCCGACGGCGGTGGGTGCGTGCGCACAGGCCACCTGGCTCACGGCCTCGATCATCCGCGCGGAAGCCAGAAGCGCGTCATGGCGCATGGGCATGGGGGTGGAGCCGGCATGGGCATCCTTGCCCTTTACCGTAACCTCATACCACCGGGCACCCTGCACGCCGGTCACGATGCCGATGGTCTTGCCTTCGGCCTCCAGGATCGGCCCCTGCTCGATATGCAGTTCGAAATAGGCGGTGACCGGATGCTGGCCGCATGGCTCGCTGCCGCGATAGCCGATGGCTTCCAGTTCATCACCAAAACGCTTGCCCGCGCGGTCGCGCTTGTCCAGCACTTCCTGTTCGGTAAACACACCGGTGAACACGCCCGAACACATCATGGGGGGTGTAAAGCGGGAACCCTCCTCGTTCGTCCAGTTGATCACCTCGATCGGGTGACGGGTCACATAACCCGACCGCTCCAGCGCGCGCAGCACCGACAGGCCGCCCAGAACCCCAAGGATACCGTCATACTTGCCGCCCGTGGGCTGCGTATCCAGGTGGCTGCCGATGGTGATGGGCGGCAGGCTGTTGTCCAGCCCCGGGCGGCGGGCAAACTGGTTGCCCATGGAATCGAACGTGACCGTGCAGCCAAGCGCCTCACAGGTGCGCGCGAACCAGTCACGCACCTGCCTGTCTTCCGCCGTAAGCGTCAGGCGGCGCACGCCGCCCTTGGGCGTGCCCCCGAATCTGGCGGTTTCCATCAGGTCCGCCCACAGGGCCTGGCCATCAATGCCGATATTGCTGCCATGTGGGGCGGTGTTTTGCTGTGTCATAAGCTTCCTTCCATGCTGGGCCACCATCCTTGCGGGGTCCGTTACGACTCCACTGCCACGCGGGCGGGGTTGTTCGGGTGCTCGGGCCATGTCAGCACACCATCAACCGGCTGGGGCTGCATGGTTATGCAGTCACTGACAGGGCAGACATGCGCGCACAGGTTACAGCCCACGCATTCCGCATCAATCACCTCGTAATGCCGCTCACCGTCCACCCGGGTCTTTGCAATCGCCTGGTGGGAGGTATCCTCGCATGCAATGTGACACAGGCCGCATTTGATACAGGCATCCTGATCAATCTTGGCGATGGTGTTGAACTTCATGTTCAACTGGTTCCACGGCACGAAACGTTCGATCGCGCGCCCGGTCACGTCATCAATGGTGGCGTAGCCCTTCTGGTCCATCCATGCGGACAGGCCATCGGCCATGTCCTCGACGATGCGGAAGCCGTAATGCATCGCCGCCGTGCAGACCTGCAGCGTGCTCGCACCCATGGCCAGGAATTCCGCCGCGTCCCGCCACGAACCGATGCCGCCGATACCGGAAATGGGCAGGCGTGCCAGTTCGGGGTCACGGGCAATGTCGCCAATCATGCGCAGCGCGATGGGCTTGACCGCCGGGCCGCAATAGCCACCATGCGTGCCCTTGCCGTCCACCGTGGGCATCGGGGCCATCAGGTCCAGGTCCACCCCGATGACCGACTGGATGGTATTGATGAGCGAGACCGCATCCGCCCCGCCCCGCAGCGCCGCGCGCGCAGGCATCAGGATGTTGGTGATGTTGGGCGTCAGCTTGACGATGACGGGCATGCGGGTGTTCTGCTTGCACCAGCGCGTGACCATTTCCACATATTCGGGCACCTGGCCCACGGCGGCGCCCATGTTGCGCTCGGACATGCCATGCGGGCAGCCGAAGTTCAGCTCGATGCCATCGGCACCCGTTTCCTCCACGATGGGCAGGATCGCCTTCCAGCTTTCCTCCACGCAGGGCACCATCAGGCTGACCACGACCGCGCGGTCGGGATAGT
This sequence comes from Komagataeibacter rhaeticus, assembly GCF_011611525.1. Lineage (NCBI taxonomy): Bacteria > Pseudomonadati > Pseudomonadota > Alphaproteobacteria > Acetobacterales > Acetobacteraceae > Komagataeibacter > Komagataeibacter rhaeticus. The sequence goes on along the minus strand of NZ_CP050139.1, from coordinate 1,564,669 downwards.
CACGCTTGACGGACTTGATTTCGGCAATGTTCGTGGCCAGCGGGCGGTCGGAAATCAGCTCGATGTTGTTCAGCCCGATCATGCGGGTGCCGTTATAGTCCAGCGAACCGTAGCGGGAGCTGACATTGACCACCGGCGGGTCTTCACCCAGCGTTTTCCAGACCACGCCACCCCAGCCCGCCTCGAACGCGCGGCGGATGTTGTATTCCTTGTCCGTGGGCGGTGCCGAGGCAAGCCAGAACGGGTTGGGCGAGCGGATACCAACAAAATTCGTGCGTAGATCAGCCATGTCCGGTTTCCTTACTTCGCCACCGCGGCCGTGAAGGCCGCGTGAATTGCTTCCGCCGCGTTGCGCCCGTCCCGCACGGCCGCCACGGTCAGATCCTCGCCCGGGGTACAGTCACCCCCGGCATAAACGCCCGGCATTGTGGTCTCACCGTTTTCGTCCACCACGATCCGGCCACCGGCAATGGCAATGCTCTCGCCATTGAGCGGATCGGGCAGGAAGGTCTGGCCCACGGCCTTGAGCACCATGTCCGCCTCCTGGATGAAGGTGTCCTGCGCATCATACGTGGCGCGGCCATCGGCCCCCTTGGCGCCACGGGCGAACTCGATGCCCGCCAGCGCGCCGTCACGCGCCACCAGCCGCACGGGCGATGCCCACAGCCTGACCGTAACGCCGTTGGTCTGTGCCCATTCGCGCTCCACTGGCGTGGCGGACATGTTTTCCGCCCCGCGACGGTAGACGAGTGTCACTTCGTCCGCCCCCAGCCTGCGGGCCTGGACCGCGGCATCCACCGCCGTGTTGCCGCCACCGATCACCACCACGCGGCGACCGACCGGCACGGTCTGCTTGCTGGTCGAGCGCAGCCCCTCGATGAAGTCGACGGCGTCCATCACGCCATCAAGGTCCTCGCCCTCGATCCCCAGCGAACGCACGCCCGCAAGGCCCACGGCCAGGAACACGGCATCATATTCGCGCCGCAGGCCGGCCACCGTCATGTCGCGGCCCAGCACTTCGCTCCCGGCAAAGGAAATACCGCCGATGGCCAGCAGGAAATCAACCTCGCGCTGGGCAAAGTCGTCCGCCAGCTTGTAGGCGGCAACACCGTATTCGTTCAGGCCGCCGGCAAGGGCATGGCGGTCGAAGATCATCACGTCATGGCCGTGCATGGCCAGACGGTGCGCGCAGGCAAGGCCGGCCGGCCCCGCACCCACGATGGCAACGCGCTTGCCGGTGGACGGCGCGCGCGTGAAGGGCTGGCCACCATGCTCCATCTGCCAGTCGGTGGCATGGCGCTGGAGCATGCCGATACGGATGGGCTGGCCTTCCTCACGCGTATTGTGCACGCATTTCTGCTCACACAGGATCTCGGTGGGGCAGACACGGGCGCAGGAACCGCCCAGGATGTTGGATTCAAGGATGACCCTGGCCGAACCCGCCATGTTGTCCGTCGCTATGGCGCGGATGAAACGCGGGATGTCGATGCCCGTGGGGCAGGCCTCGATGCATGGCGCATCGTAGCAGTAGAAACAGCGATCAGCTTCAACCACGGCCTGGGCATGTGTGAGCGGCGGGTGAGCATCGGAAAAATTAAGCGCAAGCTCGGCATCGGTAAGACGACCGGGCGCTATATCGGGACCCTGCGGCATGACAGCTCCAACAACTTTCTGATGGAGTGATCATAGGGGGCATCGGTAACCGATCGCAATATTTTTCTGACCATATGATCAGGTTTCTTGATCGGGATGCCATCCTGCCACGCGATATAATCATATTTCGAATAAGAAACGACAAACCCGTCGCAATTTATTCATCAATCAGGGAAGTTCCGGATTCCTGCAACAGGAATCCGGAAAACGGCCGGATCAGGCCTTGGCACCCGGCAGGGGCAGTTCACCCGTCAGGAACTGCGCGCGGCCGTGGCCGAAGCTCCAGTGCTCGTCATTGTTCTCGACAACGGACACCATGAGGTCGGACGGCGCAAGCCCGGTGCGGGCCTGCAGGGTCTCGGCCAGCAGCTTGTAGAACGCGGCGATCTGTTCCTTGCCACGCGGGCGGGAGAAGACCTGCAGCAGCACGACCTTGGAGGTACGCGGAATATCCAGCCCCGTGTCTTCCACGATCATGTGGCTGGGCTCACGCTCCGACACAAGCTGGTAGCGGTCGCGCACGGGTACCTTGAACGCCTCGACCATCGCGTCGTGGGCGGCGTCAAGGAAGCTGCGCAGTTCTTCGGGGGTACGGGCGCCCTTGACCACATGGAAATGCATTAACGGCATGATTTCAGTCCTGTTCTGTTATGGTGTCCTGCCCGGTGGCACCGGTTCAGCATACTTCGGTAATCAGCTTGCGCAACGTGGCCGCCATGTCGCGCAGTTGCTGTTCGGTGGAAATGAACGGAGGCCCGAAGGACACCGTATCACCCGTGCAGCGCAGCAGCAGGCCGTGGCGCAGCCCCGCCTCGAACAGCGCCAGGCCGCGCGCGCCGGGCTTGCCTTCGGCGGGTTTCATGTCAAAGGCGGCCGTCAGCCCGATGTTGCGGATGTCGGCAATCACGTCCAGGTCCTTCAGGCCGTGCATCGCCTCTTCCAGCACCGGCTCGAGTGCCCGCACGCGGGCGACCAGCCCTTCCTCACGCATCACGTCCAGCACCACATGGCCCACCGCCGCCGCCATGGGGTGGCCGGAATAGGTGTAGCCGTGACAGAACTCGATCGCGCTTTCCGGCCCGGTCATGAAGGTGTTGTAGATCTCGTCGGTCACGATCACGCCACCCATGGGCACGATGCCGTTGGTCACCGCCTTGGCGAAGGTGATGATGTCCGGTGTCACGCCAAAGCGCTGCGCGCCGAAGTTCTCGCCCATGCGGCCAAAGCCGGTAATGACCTCATCAAAGATCAGCAGGATGCCGTTGGCGGTGCAGATCTCGCGCAGGCGCTGCAGGTAGCCCACGGGCGGCACGATCACACCGGTCGAACCCTGAACCGGCTCCACGATCACGGCGGCGATGGTGGAGGCATCATGCAGCGTGACCAGCCGCACCAGGTCTTCCGCGCGGTGGGTGCCCCATGTGGGCTGGCCACGGGTGAAAGCCATGTGGGCCGGCTCGTACGTGTGGCGCAGGTGGTCCACGCCGTTCATCATGCCCGATGCGAACATCTTGCGGTTGGACACGATGCCACCCACCGACATGCCGCCAAAGCCCACGCCATGGTAACCACGCTCGCGCCCGATCATGCGGAAGCGGTTTCCCTCCCCCTTGATGCGATGATAGCCCAGCGCCACCTTGAGCGCGGTATCAACCGCTTCCGAACCGGAATTGGCGAAGAACACGTGGTTCATCCCCGCGGGCGCAAGGTCGGCAATCCGCTCGGCCAGCGAGATGGCGCCGGGATGCGTCAGCTGGAACGACGGCGCGAAGTCCAGCGTTTCCGCCTGTTTGCGCACGGCTTCGACAATGCGCGGATGGGCGTGGCCCAGCGGCGTGCACCACAGGCCCGACAGGGTATCGAACAGCTTCACGCCTTCGCTGCTGGTGTAATACGCCCCCTTGGCGCTGACCATGGTGCGCGGTTCCATGTTGGCGCGCAGCATGCGGTTGGCGGTGAACGGCTGCCAGTAAACCCCTTCCCGCTCGTTGCGGAGGAGGGCGGACTTTTCTGAATCCTGAACCATCATGCAATCCTGTGCTGGATGAAATACGCCCCCGGCGCCCATGCCGGGACGATTCATTTGTGCATCGTATTTCGCACCGGGTTCCCTGTATATGTACAAGCACACCGCTTTGCCCGAAACTGTACTGATCGGACCCCCACCATGACAGCCCAGGCCGTGCCCCGCCCGGACCGTGACAGATCCACCCCGCTGGTTGGCCAGATCGGCGCGGACCTGGCACACCGCATCCGCAGCGGCGTACTGCGCCGGGGCGAGCGGCTGCCCTCCATCCGCCGCATGGCGCGCGACTGCGGGGTCAGCACCCTGACCATTGCCAACACCTATCTGCGGCTTGCGGCGGCGGGGCTGGTGGAAAGCCGGGGCACGCGCGGCTATTTTGTCTGCACGCCACCGCGCGCGGCCCCGCTGATCCAGCGTTCCATCGATTCGATGTGGCTGCTGCAGTACGCCTATGAGGACGAGGCCCCCGTGATCAAGGCCGGCTGTGGCTGGCTGCCCACGGACCTGCTGTTCACATCCGCCGCCCGTAGCGCACTGGGGGGGCTGACGGCGGCCCGGCTGGCCTGCGCGCTGGAATACGGCAATCCCTACGGCCACGCCGGACTGCGCCACAACATACGCCAGATGCTGGCCCGCCGCGACGTGTACTGCGAGGACGGCGGCATCATCATGACCCACGGCGCAAGCCAGGCGCTGGAACTGGCGGTACGCTGCCTGTCCACGCGCGGCGATACGGTGCTGGTGGAAGATCCGGGCTACTGCAATCTCTATCCCGCGCTCCAGTCACTGGGGCTGCGTACCGCCAGCATCCCGCGCCTGCCCGATGGCCCCTGCCCCGATGCGCTGGCGCGCATGATCCGCCAGCACCAGCCGCGCCTGTTCATCACCACTTCCATCCTGCACAACCCGACGGGCAGTTGCAGCACCACGCGGAACATGCGCGCGGTACTGGATCTTGCCGCGCGCCATGACCTGACGATCATCGAGGATGACATCTTCCTCGACCTGGCACCCGAAGGGCAGCAGACCCTGTCACAGCTGGGCGGGCTGGAGCGGGTTGTCCATATCGGCAGTTTTTCGAAAACGATCGGCCCCGGCCTGCGCGTGGGCTACGTGGCGTGCGCGGCGGATACCGCCCAGCGCATCCTGCGCCAGAAAATGGCCAGCAACCTGACCACCGCGCCGCTGAACGAGGAAATCGTCCACACCATTGTCAGCAGCGGGCTGTACCGCCCCCATCTGGCCCATCTGCGCGAACACCTGACCCGTGTGCAGGCGCGCGTCTGCGCCCGGCTGGAACAGGCGGGCATGACGGTCCATTTCCAGCCTTCGGGCGGCATGTTCGCCTGGGCGCGGTTCGGGCAGGACAGGGATGTCCGCGCCCTGGCGGAACGGGCCTGCCAGCACGACATCATGCTGGCACCGGGGCACCTGTTCCGCCCCGGCGGCCAACCCTCGCAATGGTTCCGCTTCAATGTCGCGCACTGCGAGGACGAGCGCCTGTTCACATTCGTGAAAAGCATTGCCCACGGCAGGGAATAGATTGACCTCCACCCCCCAAAGGGGGAAGTTCTTCACATAATGTATCATTCCCGTCCCGAAAGGTGATCCCGTCTCTCCCATGCCCCCACTTCCCCCGTCAGCACCTACCCGCAGGAAACGTACCAGCGCCCCCAGACAGAACAATACACGGCAGATCCTTGATGCCGCGGAAAAGGTCTTTGCAGCCCACGGGCTGTCGGGCACGCGCATGAATGACATTGCCGAGGCCAGCAACCTGCCCAAGGCCAATATCCACTACTACTTCCGCACCAAGGAAGACCTGTACCGCGCAACACTCCGGCAGTTGCTGGATGACTGGCTGGGCGATGCCAGCAAATGGCTTTCCGCCGACCGCCCCCCGCGCGAAGGGCTGCGGGGCTTCATAGAATCCAAGATGGAATTCTCCCGCAAGCGCCCCGAAGCCTCGCGCCTGTTCGCCCATGAACTGCTTTCAGGCGGCCACTACGTCCATGGCTTTCTGGTCGATACGCTGCGCAAGCATGTCGAGCAGCGTATCGAGGTATTCAGGGCCTGGCATGAAGCCGGACTGATCACGCAGGTCGATCCGGTGCATTTCCTGTTCTGCCTGTGGGCCATGACGCAGGCCTATGCCGATGTACAGGTGCAGATGGCCGCCGTGCTGGGCAAACCCCACCTGACGGGCCGGGACTACGCCACGGGTACCCAGACCATCATGCAGCTGGCTTCCGTGCTTCTGGCCACGCCGCCCGCGGCCGCCCAGCCCGGCAGGGACACGAAATAGCCCCGCCACCGGCAGGTCAGGACGCATGGCCTAGCGGGACAGGCCCCGGATATTTCGTTGCGAGGGTGGCACGTAAACTATTGTGGGTCGTTTCAACATTTGTTACGGTCCAGCTTCAATCATGGAGCATGCAATGCCACCTCGCCACACCCTGACAGAGCAGGAGCGGACCGTCCTTGACATCATCATGGAAAATCCGTTCGCATCACAGAAGGATCTGGCCGAACGGTGCGGCATGACACGCCCCACGCTGGCCACCTATATCGGCCAGCTGACACGTAAGGGTTACCTGCTGGGACGTGCCTATGTTGCCGCGACGCGGGCCTCCATCGTCTGTATCGGGGGGGCTGCGATCGACCGGAAATTCTGCCTTTCCTCCCCCCTTGTTACCGGCACGTCCAACCCCGCAACCGGCTACACCGGCTTTGGCGGCGTGGCGCGCAACGTGTGCGAGAACCTGGCGCGCCTGGGACAGGAAACCACGCTGATCACCATTGTCGGGGATGACCTGCCCGGCCATGCCCTGGCCGATCACATGAAGAACTGCGGCGTGAACACCTCACGCATCCAGTTCGCGGGCAATGCCAGCACGGCGGAATACATTGCCATACTGGATGACAGCCACGACCTGGGCATCGCGGTATTTGATGCCGCCGTGTTCGACCGGCTGGACATCGACACCATCCAGCGTAGCTGGCCGCTGATTGCCGCGGCGGGATGGCTGTTCGTGGACTGCAACGTATCCGCCGAAGTCCTGGCGTGGCTGGCGCAGAAAACACGCGAGGCCGGGTTCAGCCTTGCGGTCGATACGGTTTCCGTCCCGAAGGCGGAACGGCTGCGCGGCCAGCTTGGCGGCGTGCGCGTACTGTTCACCAACCGCGATGAGGCCCTGACCCTGCTGGAGGGAAGCACCGCCACCACCAGCGCGGCCATCGCCATGGCGCTGGTGGCGCAGGGGGTGGAAACCGTGATCATGACCGAAGGCGCGCGGGGCCTGACGGTGGCGGATGCCAGCGGCGTGCGCGCCCTGCCCGCCTACCGGACCAATGTGGTGGACGTGACCGGCGCGGGGGATGCCCTTGTGGCCGCCACCCTGTCCGCACTGAGTGAAAACACGGACACCGTGCGCGCCTGCCGCCAGGGACTGGCCGCCGCCGCCCTGACAGTTGGATGCCGCGAAAGCGTATGCCCCGGCATCAGCCACGAGCAGATCAGTACCTTCATGAAAACCCATGCCGGCACAGACAGCCAGGCCAAGGAAACAGCCCTATGAACATGAATGCCCTTCCCCTCGTCCTGTCCGCTGAAGTGCGCGATGCCTTGGCCTGCGGCAAAGCCGTGGTGGCCCTTGAATCCACCATCATCACCCACGGCATGCCCTGGCCACAGAACGTCAGCACCGCGCGGGAAGTGGAAAACCTGGTCCGCGCCGAAGGCGGGGTGCCGGCCACCATCGCCATCATTTCGGGCAAGATTCACGTAGGCCTGGATGACAGCACGCTGGAATGGCTGGGCACGGCAAAGGACGTGATGAAGGTCAGCCGGGCCGATCTGGCCTATGCGCTTTCGGCGGGGCGGCATGGGTCGACCACCGTTGCCGCCACCATGATCTGCGCGCACCTGGCCGGTATCGGGGTTTTTGCCACCGGCGGCATCGGCGGCGTGCATCGGGGCGTGGAGGAGACGATGGACATCTCCGCCGACCTGACAGAGTTCGCCCGCACCCCGGTTGCCGTGGTGTGCGCGGGTGCCAAGGCCCTGCTGGACCTGCCGCGCACGCTGGAATTCCTGGAAACGCAGGGCGTGCCGGTGGTGGGCTACGAAACCAGTGATTTCCCCGCTTTCTGGAGCCGCTCCAGCGGCCTGCCGGTACCGCTGCGCGCCGACAGCGCGAAAGAGATCGCCAGCATGATCTCCATGCGCGCGACACTGGGGCTGGACGGCGGCGTGGTGGTGGCGAACCCCGTGCCCGCGGCCAGCGAAATTCCGCGTGCCGAAATGGAAGCCTTCATCACGCAGGCCGTCGAAGAAGCCCGCCGGGACGGCATTACCGGCAAGGCCGTTACGCCCTACCTGCTGTCACGCATGCTGGAACTGACCGCAGGCCGCAGCCTGGAGACCAACATCGCGCTCGTGCTCAACAACGCCCGCCTGGCCACGCATATTGCCCTTGCGCTTGGGGCAAAGGCATAAGCCGGGTCTTTTTTCCTGTCGGGCAGAGGGCAGCATGACATTTCATTTACGGCCCTTCGCGGGCATACTGGTCCTGTTACTTGTTGCCCTTGCCTGCTCGACGGACAGACGGGCAATCCGCCCCCGCGTCATTGCATCCGCCCTGGCCTGCCAGATCGCGGCGGGACTGGTCATGCTGGGCATTCCGGCGGGCCGCAGGGCGCTGGAATCCATCGCGCAGGGCATTGCCTGGGTCATCGACTTCGGCCATGCCGGGATTGCCTTTGTCTTTGGCGGGCTGGCCAATCCCGACCTGGCCAGAAGCATACCGGGCTGGAGCTTCATATTCGCCATCAACGTCCTGCCGCAGATCATCTATCTAAGCGCGCTCATCGCCGTGCTCTACCACTACAATATCATGCAGGTCCTGGCCCGTGGCATTGGCATGGTGCTGGCGCGGCTTACGGGTGTGAGCACCATCGAGGCCTTTTCCGCCGCGACCGCCATGTTCCTGGGGCAGACCGAAGTACCGATTGCCATCCACCCCTATCTTGCGCGCCTGAGCCGCAGCGAACTGCTGTCGGTCATGTCCAGCGGCACGGCCTCCATTTCCATGTCGATGCTGGCGGCCTATTCCGGACTGGGCGTGCCAATGGAATACCTGCTTGCCGCCTCCTTCATGGCCATGCCCGGCGGGCTGCTGTTTGCAAAGATACTGGTGCCGGCCCGCCCCGGCCCGGCCGATGACACCCCGCATCCCACCAGCACCGCCGAAATGCGGTCGGCCAACGTGTTTGACGCACTGGCGGTGGGGGCCACCAACGGCATGCGGGTGGCGGTGGCCGTCTGTACCATGCTGATCGCCTTCATCAGCACGATTGCCCTGCTCAATGCACTGCTGGGCCTGGCGGGGGCCGGCCTGGGTTATCCCGGCCTGTCCATCAGTGGCTTTCTGGGTTTCCTGCTCCGGCCGCTCATATGGCTGCTGGGGGTCCCGTGGGACCAGTGCCGTGTCGTGGCGGGCATCATCGGTACCAAGATCGCAATAAACGAATTTGTCGCCTATGGGGACCTTACTCCCTATCTGACCCAGGCCACCCTTCCGCGCCAGACGCTTGCCGTTGCCTCCTTCGCGCTATGCGGTTTTGCCAACCTGTCCTCCATCGGGGTGCTGATCGGCTCCTTTGGCAGCCAGTGTCCCGAGCGGCGCAAGGACGTGGCTGCCCTGGGCTGGCAGGCCGTACTGGCAGGCAGCCTGTCCAACATGACCAGCGCCGCGATCGCGGGCATCTTCATATCCTGACAGGCAGCCTGAACAAGGGCTTCCGGCAAAGGCCACCACGCCTCTGGCCCGGCGCGTTCGGAATGCGCCCGGCCCTGCCCCCCTTCCAGCAATGAAGGCGGCACCCGGAAGCTTCCGTCCATGCCTGGACGCCGTTTTCAGACTATAGGCTGGCCAGCGCGCTGGCGCCGATACGGCCAGGCATGTGCCCTGCCCGGCGCGGCCATGGGCCGCCGTTGCGGCCTGCGCCCCGATGGGCTGCTTGCTGAACAGGGAAGGTCTTGGACCGGATGTTCCTGACAGCCACCAGAAACAGGCCCCGGGACTCCCGCGCACCGCCCTTGGGCACATACCGGCCCCTGCACGGGTTCATGCAGTGTCACGACCCGCGCGACAGGGCGGGCGGATGCATGGGCAGGCATCCCTGCTGCCGGGCAGCAGGCCCGGATCGATCCCGCGCCGGTCCATGCCGCATCCCGGCGCGTATCCATCCTGACCTGTACAAACAGAAAGTGCTGCACGGCCATTGCCGTGCAGCACCAGTACTGTCCCGATGGGGAATACCCGTTATCAGAAGTCGGTGGAAATCGTGCCCGTCATGGAGAAGCGGGGCAGGACGTAGAAGGAAGCACCCGCGCCACCCGCAACGGTCTGGCCATTCAGCAGTGTGACCGCGTTCATGTTGTTGGCAACACCCGTCGTGCCGACACGCACGATGGAACCGGTCAGGTTGGAGAAGTTCAGGCGGATGGTCGGCGTCTTGGCAAAGGACAGCGGCCGGAAGTGATAGCCAACCGCCAGCGTGTCGGTCACGAAGCCCGGCATGCGTTCGTCACCCACCATGGTAACGGATTGCGGGCCGGTATAATGCAGGCTGAAGTTGCCGAAAAAGCCCTGGTTGGCATAGGTCAGGCCAAAGTTCGCCATGACACGCGGCGTGTTGATGGCCTGCTTGCCCTTGGTCGGCAGGTAGGAGTCCCCATACGCGATGTTGGAATCCATCCGGCCATACAGGTATTCAACCGATGCATAGGGGCTGAAATGATGGAACGAACGGCCCGCGATCATGGCGTCAAAGCCACGGATCGTCTCGTTACCGGCGTTGATGGTCTCATACTGCGTGGACGGCATGTACACCGACAGCAGGCGGTTGGTGATGCTGGAATTGAACAGCGAGATATCGGCAATCAGCCACTTGTTGTTGAAGCGGTAGCCAAGCTGTTCGGTAATGGAATACTGGTTCTTGGGCAGCGTGGTCACGCCAACCGGCAGGGCGGAGGGCGAAGGCTGACGGAAATCGCCTTCCGCATTCACATAGATCTGGTGATGCGAGTTGAAGCGGTAGGCAATGGCCAGATGCGGCAGGGGTGCTGTCGTGTTCTCACCCAGACGCGAGCCGGAGCCGGCCAGCAGGCCACTGGCCCGGTCCCAGTAGTTGGACATGACGAACTTGAAGCCCGCGTTGACCGTCAGCTTGTCGTTCAGGTACTTGGCGCTGTCCTGCAGGAAGAAGGAGTTCAGCTCGTAGCCGGAATGTACGGTGCTGACCAGCTTCTGCCCGTCCACGTTGTACAGCATGGCAGCCGAATTGTCGGTCTTGGGGTTACGGCCCGAAGCCATGGTCGCCATGGTGGGAGAGAACTCGGACACGGAGTTGTTTTCATACCAGTAACCGAAGGTGAAGCGGTTATGGCGGTCGATCTTGTAGTTGACCTTGGCCACAACACCCACATCGGGCGACCAGCCCTGTGCGTAATAGGTGCTCAGCAGCTGGTTGCTGGCTGCCTGCGTGCCGTTGTTATAGTAACAGCCGCTGCTGCACGCCGATGTCGCGCCCACGGTACCGGCGGAGGAGCCATCCCAGCCGAAGCCCGTGCTCAGATATGGTGTCAGGTCGAAATCAAGCTTCTTGTTGACCACCACATGGACGGGCGCGCTGACGAAGAACTGGTTCCAGGAATCCAGGTTCCCCTTCCAGTAATTGGCGCCGGCGGCCTGGCTGTTGGACCGGTCGAAGCCTTCGCCCGTATGCTTGTAGTTGTAGAATTCGGCGGCCGTTGCATAGTTGTCGATGGTGAACATCGAGTTATGCCACGACGTGAACAGCTTGATGAAGGAGCCGTTGTCGAAATCCTTCTGCAGGCCGAAATCGACGTGCTTGCGCTCGTTGATGCCGCCGCCCATCCACTGCCGCGAATGCGCGTTGGAGAACGACACATAGGCCCGCACGCCCGAATGACCGATATAACCGGACTGCAGGCGAATGAACTCACGCGAGAAGTTGTTGGTGCCATAGGAAAAGTCGACGCTGCCGCCACGCTTTTCGCTGGGTGTGATCGTGCGTTCGTCAAGCGTGCCCGCGGCGGCGTTCGCGGTTGGCATGTCAACCTGCGAGCTGCCGGGCATGACGTTGACGCTCTCGATATTCTCGGAATCAACGTTCTGCTGAAGGTAGGAAGCAAGCGAGGCCGGCGCGCCGTCCAGCATCAGCCCCATATCCGCATCCGTCAGCCCACGGATGAAGATGGACCCGCCCTTGAAGCCGCCCGGATCGGGCAGGGCGATGCTGACGCTGGGCAGGTTCTGGATCAGGTCCAGCCCGGTGGAGGCGGGGCTGCGCATTTCGATATACTGCTTGCCCACGCTCTGCACCGCATGGGGTTCGGTTTCAACGCGCATCATGCCGCCGCCGCCATCACGGGCATGGCGAGACACATGTACCGCAAGCGTTTCGGGCTGGCTGGACGCCATCTGGTGGGTGGGGGCCGCATGGGCGCGCGGTGTGGATGCCGTGCCCGCGTGCCGGACAGGCGCCTTGCGCCCCGTCGTGTTCTGGACGGTCTGGGCACTGGAAGCGTAACTCGAGAAAACTGTTGAAATTGCGATGGCACTGACCAGAGATCGCAAATAGATTTGAGCCATTTATTTTCACCTTCCGCCACGGACATAAAAATAAAAACCACATACTTTTATTCAAAGTATGCATAAGGCCTTTATTGTCTTTATTCTATTCCGTCCCGCTTCGTGCTTCACTGCACGTATTCAATAAGATTATGGTAGTATAAATCTTTTCTGGCTCGCAACAAGATTCTAACCATCTGATCAGGTTTTAAAAAACGTTGCATAAATGACACATTGCACCCGGCCAGCAGGCGTCAGGCTGCGCACGATACAGTCATGACACGGGAAATGACGCCTGAATTTCAATATTATTCCATTTAAATCAATTATTTATACATATCCCATGCTTGCAGGCGCCCCGGCCTGCGCCCCGACATGCCCCTTGCGTTACCGGCGGACGCCCCGCGCCATACCCGCCGCAGGGCCGGCATCCCCACCCGCACGGCGGGTGAATTCATTGCCGATCGTGGCAAAATTATCCCATATGTAACGTCATGCCCTGAACGGGGCATTGCCATAATATTGCATGTTCGAACAAGATGCGGGCCATACGGCATGCCCCGTAACCAACCGATGGCCAACAGGCCGGAACCAGGAAAGCTGTCATTCTTGAAACGCAGGATCATCATAGATACAGACCCCGGACAGGACGATGCCGTCGCGATCTTCCTGGCCCTTGCCTCCCCCGAAATCACGGTACAGGCCATTGTCGCCGTGGCGGGCAATGTCCCGCGTGAACGCACGCTGGAAAATGCGTGCCGCGTGCTGGAAATGGCGGGACGCACCGACATACCCGTCTTTGCCGGCGCCGCGCGGCCACTGCGCCCCGTCCAGACCACGGCCGAGCATGTGCACGGGCCAACCGGGCTTGACGGAATCGACCTGTCCGTCCCCCCCGCCATGGCGGTGCAGGAACACGATGGCGTAACCTACCTGGTCGATGCCATACGGCGCGCGCAGCCGCAGGAACTGACGCTGGTCATGCTGGGTCCGCTTACGGACCTTGCCATGGCGCTGACGCTTGCCCCCGATATTGCCGGGCGCATCCGCGAGGTCGTGCTGATGGGCGGCGCGTGGTCGGAACTGGGTAACATCACCCCGGCGGCGGAATTCAACATCTATGCCGACCCGCAGGCGGCCGACATCGTGTTCAGCGCCGGCATCCCGCTTGTGGTCCTGCCGCTTGATGTCACCCATAAATGCCTTGGCACGCCGGAACGGCTGGCGGCATTGCGGGCGAATGCGAACCGCTGCTCCGTCGCGGCGGCCGACATGCTGTCCTATTCCGAGCGGTTCGACCTGCACAAATATGGCTGGAAAGGCGCCCCCCTGCACGATCCCTGCACGATTGCCTGGCTGGTGGCGCCGGAACTCTTTGGCGGGCGGCATGTGAATGTCGGGATCGAGACCGAAGGCAGACTTTCGGTCGGCATGACGGTGGTTGACTGGTGGAAGGTCACGGACAGGAAGCCGAACGCCCTTTTCGTGCGTGAAGTCGATTCCGATGCCTTCTACAGCCTTCTGGCCACCCGGCTTGCCACATTGCCCTGACCGGGGCGGGCAGGCAGGCCGGGCCATGCCCGCCTGCCATGCTGCCCCCCGACAGGCATATGAACTTCATTCAAGGATGACGACCATGATGGCCCGCACGCCATGAACACCCCCACAGGTGACGCGGCCCCCCATCCCCCACAGTCCGGCACGGTCATCGGGCATGGCCTGATCATGGTCTTTGCCGCCGCATGCGGACTGATCGTGGCAAATCTCTATTACGCCCAGCCACTGACCGGGCCGATCGGGGCCTCGCTGGGCCTTGCGCCGCGATGGGCGGGGATTATCGTAACCGTTACCCAGACGGGCTACTGCCTGGGCCTGCTGCTGATCGTGCCGCTGGGCGACCTGCTGGAAAACCGCGGCCTTGTGGTCTGGATGACACGACTGGTGGCCGTGGCCCTGCTGGGTGTCGCCCTTTCAACCCGCCCGGCCCCTTTCCTGGCCGGGATGTGGCTTGTGGGGCTGCTGTCCGTTGCGGTGCAGGTACTGGTGACATTCGTGACCCACCTGACACCGCCGGCCATACGCGGGCGCGTTGTGGGCACCGTCATGAGTGGCCTCATGCTGGGAATCATGCTGGCGCGCCCGGTGGCCAGCCTTGTTGCGCAGGTCGCCTCGTGGCGGGCGATCTTTGCGCTGTCCGCCCTGAGCATGCTGGTGCTGGCCCGCGTGCTCAACCAGGTGCTGCCCCGGCACCAGGGCACCGGCACGCAGGGCTATGGCCAGCTTCTGGCCTCCATGGCGCACCTGTTCGCCACCACGCGCCCCCTGCAGCGCCGCGCCTTCTACCATGCCTGCATGTTTGCGACATTCAGCCTGTTCTGGACGGTAACCCCGCTGCTGCTGTCCGGCCCGCGGTTCGGTCTGTCGCAGGGGGAGATCGCCGTGTTCGCGCTGGTGGGCGTGGCCGGCGCGGTAGCCGCCCCCCTGGCGGGGCGCGTGGCCGACCGGGGATGGATCTGGAGTGCCACACTGGCCGCGATGGCACTTACCGCGCTGGCCTTTACGCTGACATGGTTCGTGGCACCCCGGTTTTTCGTCATCGCGCTGGGTCTGGAGGGCATCGTGATCGATTTTGGCGTGACAACCAACCTGGTGCTGGGGCAGCGGGTCATCTTTTCCCTGTCCGCCGCGTACCGGGCACGGCTCAATGCGCTTTATATGGCAATCTTCTTTCTGGGTGGGGCCATCGGTTCGGCCATGGGGGGCTGGGCCTATGCCGCAGGGGGCTGGAACCGGGCCTGCGCACTGGGCATCTTCCTGCCCACCCTGGCGCTGGTGGCCTGCCTGACCGAAAGATTGGGAAAAAGGCAGGCCCCATAAAGGTCATGCCCGGCGATACCGCGCCGCGTATTCAGTCATCGCTGCCCGGAGAGCGGGGCGCGGCGGGAAAGGCCGAATGGCCCCGGCTTCCGGATGCCGCCACCTGCCCGCCCCCGGCCGCCAGCCGCGCCATCACGACGTAGCTGCCAATGGCACAGGAAAAACCGACAAACCACGAAAGGTTGCGTACGGGTGCGAAAAGCGGCGCGAAGACCAGCGCCAGCCCGCACAGCACGGAAAACAGCAGCGCCCCCATGGCCACGACATTGATCCCGCCACGATACCAGTAAGGGGCCTGCGGGTCCGCCGTGTACAGCGCGCCCATGTCCATCCGCCCCTTGCGCATGATGTAGTAATCCGCCAGCAGCACGCCGGTCAGCGGGCCGATGAACGTGCCCAGTATGTCCAGTGTCAGGTGAATCACATCGGGCCGGGCATACAGGTTCCATGGTGTGACCACGATAGCACCCACGGCCGCGATCAGCCCCCCCCTGCGCCAGTTTATGGCATGCGGTGCCATGTTGGAGAAATCAAACGCCGCCGAAACGAAATTGGCCACGATATTGACACCCGCCGTGGCCGTGACAAACGTCAGCACCCCCAGCGCCACCGCCGTCGGGCTGTCAATCTGGCTGACCACTTCCACCGGGTCCACCATCAGGCGGCCAAAGACGGGACGGGTCAGCACGATTGTCAGCAGGGTCAGCACCGAAAACCCGATGAAGTTGACCGGCAGCCCCCAGAAATTGCCGCGCCGGATATCGGCCATGCTGATGCCGTAACGCGAAAAATCACCAAAATTCAGGGCAATGGGTGAAAAATAGGCCACGATCAGCGCGGTTGCGTTGATGATGCCCAGCATGCGCGCGCCCATGCCCTGTGGCACGACACCCAGCACGTCCAGCGAGACATGCCCCCCTGCCCGCCACAGCAGCCAGCCATCCAGCCCGATCATGACCACATAGATCACGGGACCGGCCCAGTCGATGAACCGCCGGATCGTCTCCATCCCGCGCCAGAACACCGCCCCCTGCAACCCCCACAGGAACAGGAAGCACCCCCACCCCAGCGTGGACAGCCCCAGCAGGCCATGCAGGCGCACATCCGCCCAGGGGCCCAGGTCCGGCCACTGCCGCAAAAGCAGGACCAGCACCGCGTTGGAGGCAAGCCAAGTCTGGATACCGTACCAGCCCACGGCAATGATGCCACGCACAAGGCCCGGAATGACCGCGCCACGTACGCCAAAGGCCATGCGCGCCATGACCGGATAGGGCGCGCCGGAATGGAAGCTGGGCTGCGCCACCAGGTTGCAGATCACCTGTATGACGACAATCCCCGCCACCAGCGCAATGAACACATCCCCCGCCGGCAGCCCCATGGCGAACAGGCTGCCCGCCGTAATATAGCCCCCGATGCTGTGCACGTTGGACATCCATAGGGAGACGTAGTCAAACCACTTCCAGCTCCGCGCGCGTACGGGGGCCAGATCCTCGTTCACCAGATGGCTGTCCATGTGGTCCGTACGGCCTTGCATGGCGTTTCCCTTTTTAATCCGTTCCAGCGAAGATATAATCTTGACCATCAAGTCAGAATAACAATACGGTCCCGATATGGAATGACAAGCCCGTTCTGAACGCGCGCCACCCAACAGGAGATAAGGTACGGTCATGCTTCATGTAAAAGGCGGCACGATTGTTACGGCCGATCGTACATTCAAGGCCGATATCCTGTGCGATGACAAGGGGCAGATTGCCACCATCGCCCCCGATATCGCCACGCCCACCGGCTGTGACGTCGTGGAGGCCGATGGCCTGCTGGTCATGCCCGGCGGCATCGACCCGCACACCCATCTGGAAATGCCCTTCATGGGCTCGGTCGCCAGCGATGATTTCTTTACCGGAACGGCGGCCGGCCTTGCGGGGGGGACGACCTCGATCATCGATTTCGTCATCCCCGAAGTGGGCGGCTCCCTGCTGGAAGCGTGGAAGGAATGGCGCGGCAAGGCGGAAAAGGCGGCGGCCGACTACGCCTTCCACGTAGCCGTCACCCACTGGGATGACCAGGTGCCCAGGGACATGGAAACACTGGTCAATGAATGCGGGGTCAATTCCTTCAAGCACTTCATGGCCTACAAGAACGCCCTGATGGTGGATGACGATGTGCTGCTGCACTCCATCCGCCGGGCGGGCGAACTGGGCGCGCTGTGCACCGTCCATGCGGAAAATGGTGACGCGGTGGCCTATCTGCAGGCAAAGCTGCTGGCGGAAGGGCAGACCGGGCCGGATGCCCACCCGCGCTCGCGCCCGCCCACGGTGGAAGGCGAAGCCGCCCAGCGCGTGATTGCCCTGGCCGGGCTGCTGGATGCGCCGGTCTATATCGTCCATGTCTCGACACAGGAAGCCGCCCACGCCATTGCCGAGGCCCGCATGCGCGGCCAGCGCGTGTATGGCGAGGTACTGCCCCAGCACCTGGTCTTTGACGAAAGTGTGTACACCAACCCCGACTGGCTGACGGCCGCGCGCTTTGTCATGAGCCCGCCCTTCCGCCCCAAGCACCACCAGCATGCGCTGTGGGCGGGCCTGACTTCGGGCCAGTTGCAGACCACGGCCACCGACCACTGCTGCTTCTGCGCGGGACAGAAGGAAAATGGCCGCACCAATTTCACCCACATCCCCAACGGCACGCCGGGGATCGAGGACCGGATGAGCATCCTGTGGCACCATGGCGTGGTGTCCGGCCGCCTGTCGCCGCAGGAATTCGTGGCCATCACGTCCACCAACACCGCGCGCATCTTCAACATGCACCCCCGCAAGGGCTGCATAGCCGAAGGGGCGGATGCCGACCTGGTACTGTGGGATGCCACCGGCACCCGCACCATTTCCGCCGCCACCCATCACCAGAACGTGGATTACAACATCTACGAGGGCATGACCGTGACCGGCGTTGCCCGCCGCACGATCAGCGCGGGCCGCGTGGTGTGGGATGATGGTGACCTGCGGGTAACACGCGGCGCGGGCCAGTATATCGCACGCGCGCCCCTGCCCCGTGGCCACAAGGCCGTGTAACACGACATGCCGGGGGCACGTCCCTGTGCCCCCGGACCAATGGTTACAGGCGGGACAGGCGCTCGACCACCAGATCGTACACACCCTCCCCGTCCACTTCGCGCATGAAAAGCGCGTTCTTTTCCTTCCCGCTGATCCCCCACCAGTCAACCACGCTCATGCCCATGGTCAGTGGGCTTGCGGTCTCGATTTCCACATTGACCTCACGCCCGCGGTACAGGTCGGGCCGAAGCAGCCAGATCACGGTGTTGGGGTCATGCAGCGGGCCACCGTCGGTGCCGTATTTCGTGGCCTCGAAGCGTTTTTCAAACCGCAGCCACGCCGCGACAATCGGGCCGATCCGGTTTGGAATACGCTCGATCCGCGCAAGGCGCGCGGCGCTGGTATGCAGCTGATGGGTCACATCAAGCGGGAACACGACCAGCTTTATGCCGGAACGGAACACCATTTCAGCCGCATGGGGGTCAACATAGATATTGAACTCACCCGTGGGTGTTATGTTGCCCACTTCGGAAAACGCGCAGCCCATCATCACGATCTGGCCGATGCGCGTGCGCAGCGCCGGTTCACGCGCCAGGGCCAGGGCGATGTTGGTCAGCGGCCCGATGGTGCACAGCGTGATGGCACCGGGCGGGTTTTCCATGACCGTACGGATAATGAAGTCAACCGCATGCCCCGGTGTGGCGGCACGGCTGGGTGGCGGCAGGTCAACCCCTTCAAACCCCGTGCGGCCGTGCACATGGGTCGCGTTCACACCCGGACGCAGCAGCGGGCGGTCGGCCCCGGCATGGACGGGTATGTCCGCGCGCCCCACAAGGTCGAGCGTCTTGAGCGCGTTTTCGGTGGTCTGCTCCACCGATACATTGCCCGCGACCGTGGTCACGCCCAGCAGTTCGATCTCCGGGCTGGCCAGCGCCAGCAGGATGGTCAGGGCATCGTCCTGCCCGGGATCGGTGTCGATAATGATCTTCATGCATGCTCCACTGGAGAAAAATCGCAGGCCGCCTTCCGGTCGGCCGGCGCGGCGCCGGATTAGACCACCCGCACGCCCAAAAGGCGATACAGCCGGGGCGGAATTGATTACCGTTGTTTCAGAACGAAAAGAAAGGAACCCCATGAGCATCCAGCCCCCCCCATCCCTCCCGCGCGCGCCACGCATCTACCTTGCGGGCGATACGGTGTTCCGCCCCGGCGCGGCGGACCTGTTCCGCACCATGAAGGCCATCTGCGCCCGGGCCGGTCTGGAAGGTGTCTGCCCGTTTGACGGGCAGGCCGAGGTCGATGACCTGGCCCCCGGCGCGCAGACCAGCCTGCTGATCGCCCGCCTTGACCGTGACCTGATGGATGGATGCGATGCGGGGGTCTTCTGCCTCGACCCCTTCCGCCGCGCGGCCGACATGGACCCCGGCACTGCGGTGGAGATCGGCTACATGGCGGCCCAGGGCAAGAAGCTGGCGGGCTATACGGTCGATGGCCGCCCCTATCCGCAGAAAGTGGCGCAATACCGCCGCGCGGCATGGGGGGATTCATTGCGTGAAAGAAAAGGCAATGGTGGCAGCGGCACGACGGAAGATGCCGATGGCCTGATCGTCCATTCCGAAGGCATGGTGCAGAACGCCATGACCGAGGGCTTCATCCGGCTTTCCGGTGGCGAGATTGCCGTGGATGCGGACCTGCTGACCGCCTTTGGCCTTGCCATCACCAACCTGGCCTCACGCCTGCGGGCATGATGCCGGGGCTGCATCAAGGAACGGACTGACATGGATCTTTCCCGACGGGACCTGACCAGACTGCTTGGCACCGGGCTTTTCCTTGCCCCCACCGGCCTGGCCCGCGCGCGCGCGGCCGGGGTGGCGTGGTGGAAGGATGTGGTGGCGTACGAGATCTATCCCCGCTCCTTTCAGGATGGCAATGGCGACGGGATCGGGGATTTCGTGGGCATGGCCGAACGGGTGGACTACCTGGCCGATCTGGGCATTGGCGCGGTATGGATTGCCGCGTGCTTTGACTCCCCCAATGCCGATAACGGGTATGACGTGCGCGACTACCGCAAGATCATGCCCGATTTTGGCACCATGGCGGATTTCGAGCGGTTCATGGCGCGGGCCAAGGCACGCGGCATCCACGTCATTCTGGACATGGTGTTCAACCATACCAGTGACGAGCATGAATGGTTTGTCCACAGCCGCAGTTCCCGCACCAACCCCTATCGTGACTACTACATATGGCGCGACGGCCATGACGGCGGGCCGCCCACCAACTGGAAGGCCGCGTTCGGTGCCGGGTCGGCATGGCAGCTGGATGCCACGACGGGCCAGTATTACCTGCACACCTTTGTCAGCAAACAGCCTGACCTGAACTGGGAAAACCCCAAGGTCCGCGCGGCACTGTACGACATCCTGCGCTTCTGGGCGCAGAAGGGGGTCAGCGGCTTCCGCTTCGATGCGATCACAAGCCTTGCCAAGCCCCGCGTCATGAAGGACTTCATACCCGGCCAGCATCCGGGCCAGGCGTCCTTTGCCGAGGTCGGGCCAGGGCTCGATGCCTATCTGCACGAGATGCACACCCATGTCTTTGCCGGAACCGACCTCTACACCGTGGGGGAAGCATGGGGGGCCACGCATGACGCCATCATCAGGATGACCGATGACCGGCGGGGCGAGATCACATCCGCCTTCCGCTTCGACCTGCAGCTGAAGGATGCCGATGACTGGCGCAAGCTGCCATGCAGGCTGGAGGACATGCGTGCCTTCAATGCCGACAATGCCTTCAATGACAACCCGCATGTCTGGCCGCTGGTCTATCTGGAGGACCATGACTTCCCCCGCGCCGCCTCGCGTTACGGCTCCGCCCGGCCGGAATATGGCGCGCGCTCGGCCAAGCTGCTGGGCATGATGATGCTTTCGCTCAGGGGCACGCCCTATATCTATCAGGGCCAGGAAATCGGCATGACCAATTTCCCCTTTGAACGGATCGAGCAGTACGACGACGTGCAGGCCCATAACGGCTGGCGTAACGAAGTGCTGTCGGGCCGTGTTCCTGCGGCACAATACCTGAGCAACCTGGCCCAGGTCAGCCGCGACAACGCCCGCACCCCCATGCAGTGGGATGATACGCCGCATGCGGGCTTTACCACCGCGCGCAGGCCATGGTTCGCGGTCAACCCGAACTACCGGCAGGTCAATGTCCGCGCGGAAAGTGCAGACCCGGATTCCGTCCTGTCCTTCTACCGGGCCATGATCCGCCTGCGCCGGGCATGGCCCTGCCTGTCCGGCGGGCAGTATGAGGACATTTCCGTAACGGGCAGCCAGGTCTACGCCTATACCCGCCGCGAAGGCGGGAAGGCCGTTGTGGTCATCCTGAATTTTTCCGATATCGCGGCCCCGTTCACCCTGCCCGGCCACCTGCGCGCGGGTCCGTGCCTGATGGGCAACATGACGCCCCCTGCCGCACTGGCGGGCGGCAGTCTGGCGCTGCGACCGTGGGAGAGTGTGATCTACCAGCTTGTCCCGTCCTGACCCGGTGGCATGCAACCCGGCGGTGGGGCGGGCGTTGAGCGTGCTCCACTCCAGCAGGTGACGCATGCCGCCGGTCAGGTTCACCGCCCCTACCCCTGTCGTGGCCATTCCCGTGCGCAACGAGGCCGAACGGATCGCAGCCTGCCTGCATGCGCTGGCGGGGCAGCAGGGCGCGCGGCTGGCCCACGCCGTGCTGCTGCTCAACAACTGTACCGACGCCACGCGCGATATGCTGCCCGCACTGGCGCCGCACCTGCCCTTTGTCGTGCATGGGGTGGAGCGCACCTATCCCGCCCCCCTTGCCCATGCGGGTACCGCGCGCTGCGAAGCCATGGAAATTGCCGCGTCCCTGGCAGGGCCGGACGGCGTGATCCTGACAACCGATGCCGATGGCACCGTGGCCCCCGACTGGCTGGCCAATACCCTGGCCGCCTTCGAGGAAGGGGCGGATGCCGTATGTGGCCGTGCCCTGATCAACCCGGCGGACGCTGCCCTCATTCCCATGCACCTGCATGAGGATGACCGGATGGAAACCGGCTACGGAATGCTGCTGGACCGCATCCATGACCTGGTGGACCCCGACCCGCACGACCCGTGGCCCCGCCATGCCGAGCATTCCGGTGCCAGCATTGCCGTATCCGTGGTCATGTGGCGGCGCGCGGGCGGCCTGCCACCGCTGCCATTGGGCGAGGACCGGGCTTTCCTGAAGGCGGTGCGACGGGTGGACGGTGTGATCCGCCATGCGCCCGACGTGCTGGTTACGGTATCGGGCCGCACGCTGGGCCGCGCGCGCGGCGGCATGGCCGACACCATGGCCCGCCGCCTGCTCAGGCAGGATGACCTGCTGGACGAAAGCCTTGAACCCGCCCTGACCTGCCTGCGCCGCGCCCGCGCCCGCGCGGCCCTGCGGCGGCTGCGCGCCCTGCCCCGCATGTCCGGGCAATGGGGGGTAGAGATGTGCGGGCTTGCGTACCAGCTGGACCTGCCCCCGGCCGAAGTGGAGCGGATGGCGCGCGCGCATTTCCTCGGCGTGGCGTGGGACAGTCTGGAACAAGCAAGCCCCGCGCTGGTGCGCGTTCCCGTCCGGCGCGCGGAACTGGCCACGCATCACCGGCAGGCACGGCGCGTGGTGCGGCAGTTGCTGGCCCGCCGCTCGGCCACGCGGACGGCGCACAGGCACCGGCAGCCAGTAAATTGAGAAGAGACCCTAAAAAACCTGCCCGGCCCATTTCTCCTGCCCATGGGGCCGGAGGCACCGCCGCCTGCGCGCTGCCACGCACGGTGCCCCGGCTTGATGCGGGACGGTAGCCGGAAATCCCTGTCAGCGTGCCATTCCTGACCGGTTTTCAGTCCGTCACGGCTGTATCCGCCCCGTCCCCGCCATCCGCAAGCATGTCAAGGCGGTAGCCGACATGACGGCGGGCATGGACCACCCGCAGCCCCGCCCGCAGGCAGCAGGCCACGAAGTGACGGGCCGCCTCATCGCCGGTGCAGGGCGTATCGGTCGGGCCGGTCCAGTTCACCAGCATGATCGGGGCACCGGACCTGCGCACCCGCAGGCACTGGCCGGCAAGGCGCGTGATATCGGCGGGGGAGAGGAAATACAGCAGCTCCGAAATCACGATCAGGTCACACCCCCGCGCCGGCAGGGCGGGAAAGCCGCCGGGCAGGTGCCCACGGTAGAACGACACCCCTTCCCGCCCGGTACAGCGCAGCCGGGCACGCCGGAGTGCGATACGGGACACATCCACCGCCAGCAGCCGGTCACACTGCCGCGCCAGCCGTGCGGTCATCACCCCGATCGAGCAGCCCAGTTCCAGCGCGTTCATGAAATGCCGGCCCGCCAGCAGGGCAAGGGTCTGGCGGTATTTGCGCCGCTCGTAGGCACTTGTGCCCACGCCCCACGGGTTGGCATGACGGATGTGCAGGCGCTCGAACACCGCCCGCGGCCAGCTATGTGTGTTCATGGCCTGACAAAGACCTCAAAATCCGTGATCAGCGCATCCAGCAGGGTTTCGGGCAGGGTAAAGCCGGTCGGGTCATCGGTAATCAGGCCGCCGTACTGGCTTTCATGCATCCGCACCGCCTGCGCCTTCGCCGCGCGACAGGCGGTGATGTCCAGCCTTACGCCATGCGGTGCCCCCTCATCCATTTCCCTGTCCGGCGCAAGAAGCCAGCCCCATACGGGATAAGCCCACAGCGCGAAACCACCCTGCTGGCACAGGGCAACGCCGGTTTTCCATGTTGCTTCATGATCGCAATGCGGATCGGCCCACCATGGGGCAAGCACCGTGGCGCAGCCATGGCGGCGGGCCAGCCCGGCCAGCGTGGTCACGACCCGCGTGAACAGGCGGCCTTCATGCGGAACTGCGGTATCGGGCAGGTTGAGGAACACGACACGCTGGGCCGCAAGCCCAAGGCAGGCCACCGCGCGCAGGGTTTCCCCCTGCCGCTGCATGCGCAGCCGGGTGGCGGGCCAGTCGGATGAATGCGGATGGGACGCCACGCCATCGGTCATGACCACCACCAGCGGTGGCCGCCCCGCGGCACAGCACGCGGCGATCAGCCCGCCACAACCAAGGCTTTCATCATCAGGATGCGGCGCCAGGATCATGGCCGTGCCCGGCACGATGTCAGCCAGCGGCACCACCGGCAGCGCATGCAGGGCGGCGTGCAGGGCGGCGGCCTTCATCACGTTGCCTCCATGCGGGGCAGGTCACGGTGGGTGAACCATCCGGCCGCCTCGCACAGGGTCTCGTCCGGGGCGGGCTGGCGCAGGTAGGTGGCCAGGTCACGCAGCAGGCGCTCGGCCGGATTGGTACGCACAAAGGCCGCAAGCCCCAGCCCGCGCTGGACCAGTCCGATCACCTCCAGCCCCGCCCGTTCCACCGCAAGGCGGGCAAGGTTGACGGTGGCGGCAATATCACCCGTGGCATGCCGGTCGGGGGCGGCGGCCAGCATGGCGGCCCTGTGCGTCCATAAGAACGCGGTTTCCGCCGCGATCAGCGCATCACCGATCCGCGCCTGCTGGGCCGGGGCCTGTGCGCGCCCGCGCGCGGCAAGCTGTTCACGCAGTACAGTGGCCAGCCGTTCAATCCCGCCCAGCGCCACGGCCATGGCCCGCCATGCCCCGGCCGAAAACTCGGGCTGGCGCAGGTAATCCCCCGCCTGTCCCACCATGCAGTCCGCCTGCACCCCCATGCCGGTAAAATCATACCGCCCCGTGCCCGCGCCCCGCATGCCCGCAAGCCCGTCGGGGCCATGATGGACGCGCGATGTATCCGCCACCCCCACCAGCAGCATGTGCACATTGCCCCCCTGCGTTGCCGCCGTGACAAGGGCATGGGTCACATGCCCCACACCGGACGCGAATGCCTTGCCGCCATGCAATGTCACGGCACCGTCACCCGCTTCCATGGCCAGCGGCTGCGCGCCATCGGTCACCCACACGCCAAACAGGGCGCCATCGTGCACTGCTGCCGCCACCTGCGCCATCCGGGCCTGCGTTCCATAGCAGGCGATCAGGCGCAGCGCGTTCACATGCCCCTCCACAATGCGGCCCAGCGCCAGACTGCCATGGCCTACCAGACGCAGCATATGCAGCAGCCCCGACGCGCCATGGGCTTCGGTGCCAAACCCGTGCCCCCCGCATGCCTGTGGCAGGGCGGCCGACAGCACGCCCAGCGCCCGCAGGCGGTCCAGCCCGTGGCGGGGGAAGGCCGCCGGGCCATCATTGATGGTGGCTTCCGCCTCCAGTTCCGCGCGGCAGGCCGACAGGGCTTCAAAGGGAAAGGTCATGAACCGGCCGATCATGTCTGGCGGGAATACCAAATCAGGCGGACTGGGGCACGATGCCGATCAGTTCGTCCGCGCGGGGTTCACGCACCGGTGGCAGGGCCATGACCTGATCGGGCAGTGCTATGCGGGCGGGCGGCATGGGGGCCAGCGCCTGTGGCTGGCCGGTCAGCAGCGCGCGCTCGATCGCGGCAAGGACACGCACGTCACGCAGCCCCTCGTCCCCATCGGGTTCAGGGTCATGGCCGTGAAGGATGCAGTCGGAAAAATAGGCGATCTCTCCCCCGAACTGCTCCACCGGGTCATGACGGCGGGTTTCCTTGCGCCCGTCGAGGGTGGTGGTATAGGTAATGCCGACATCGGGACCAAACATGTAGCATGGCGTGGCCAGGACACTCCCCCTGTTGCCTGTCAGGGTAAAATTCTCGACCGGCGCGCAGGCATAGCTGACCAGGAACTGCGCCATCTGCCCTTCGGCAAAGCGGAGCGTAACCGAGACCGTATCGTCAAAATTGAACCCGCGCCCCGGTGTCCTGCTACCCACGGCATGGACTTCGGCCGGTTCGCGCGCAAACAGGTTGCGCACCGCATTGAGCGGATAGGTGCCCATGTCCGGCACCGGGCCGGACCAGTAGCCGGAATGGCCGCGATGGTTGGCTTCGGAAAAATTCTGCCCGAAGATGGACGTGAACGCCATAAGGTGCCCGAAGTCACCATTGCGGCAGCGCGAGATCAGTTCCAGCGTGCCCGGCTCGCAATGCAGGCGATAGGCGACCATCAGCCTGCCACCGCCGCGCCTTTGCGCTTCCAGCATGGCTTCGCAGTCCTCCACGCTGGTGGCCATGGGTTTTTCCACCATCAGGTGCAGCCCCGCTTCCAGCACCGGTACGGCATAACGCCGGTGCAGCGCGTTGGGGGTGGCCAGATAGACCGCGTCAATATCACCCGAATGGATCAGTTCAGGCAGGTCATCATAATGATACGCCGGAATATCGTATCGCGTGGCCAGCCTGCCTGCCTTTTGCGGGTCGCCCGTCACCAGTGCGGCCAGCGTGGAATTGCTGGCGCGCGCCATGCCGGGCATGAAGGCCTGCTGCGCGATCTGGCCACCGCCAATCACGGCATAGCGGACCCGGGGCTTTTCGGTATTGCGGGACATGGCGCTCTTCCACGTTATTGCCAGATACCCTGATGAACGTGACGTGCCGCCGGGGGTTGCGCCCTGAACCGCCCTGCCTTTTTCTGTGCCACAATCCAGTAATGACGGTCATGGGGCGGCAGGTTACGGTGTAACGGGCCATTTATATTTGCCCGATACGGAACCTGTACGATGCGGCCCACGTTCACCGGCCGGCACCCCGGTTACGGGCACGGGCCATGGCATCTGCGTCCCACGTCCTGTGCCGACCTGCATCCGTGCTGATGGACAACAGGCCGACAGGCAAGGCAGGAGCATACGGGCATGGAGGAGCAAACCGTCACCACCCGCTCCCCGCCGCGCACGCCCGCCCCGGCATGGACCCCGTTCATCCAGTCTGTCCATCCTGCCACCCTGGCTTGGCCGCAGCGGTGGGAGGCGGTGCTGTCCCGCTGCGCCGATGCAGGCTTTACCGAAATACTGGTCGCCCCGCTTTTTGCCAGTGGGGCTGATCCCTTCCTTGTCTCGTCGCATCATGAGGCCGGGTCCATGCCGGCATGGACCGCGCCGCTGCCCGACAGCCTGGGCGCGCTGGCCCAGCTGGGGCGCCGCCATGGGCTGGCCATCCTGCTGGACCTGCCGCTGGACCGTATTGCCCGTGATGGCGCACTGGCGCGCCACAGGCCGCAATGGTGCCTGCCCGACGGGGCGGATGCCCGTGCCGCCCGGCTGGACTACGGCGCCCATGAAGCCGAAATCGTGGCCTACTGGCAGGAAATCACCGCCATGCTGCTGCATGCGGGCATTGCGGGCTTCCGCTGTGATGCCCCCCAGCGCCTGCCGGTGGCCACGCTGGCGCGCATCATTGCCGCAACCCGGCAGGTCCGGCCCGGCTGCCGGTGGATTGGCTGGACGGTGGGGCTGGACCATGCCGGCACGCTGGCCATTGCCGCAACCGGGGTGGACATGG
Organism: Komagataeibacter rhaeticus; assembly: GCF_011611525.1. Taxonomy (NCBI): domain Bacteria; kingdom Pseudomonadati; phylum Pseudomonadota; class Alphaproteobacteria; order Acetobacterales; family Acetobacteraceae; genus Komagataeibacter; species Komagataeibacter rhaeticus. Next base: position 1,536,967 of record NZ_CP050139.1, on the reverse strand, counting down.
TCGCGTCCTCCGTTGCGTGGTGGGACCGGACTGCCCCCTGGCTGGGCGCGGAACGCCACGGCCTGCCGCCCCATACCGGCCTGCTGGCCTGCCCCGTGCCACTGGCGGCCAGCGCGGCGGTGGGGAATGGAACCCCGCCCGGCATGGCGCTGCGGCTGGCTGCGGCAATAGGGGACGGAGTGCTGGTGCCTGCAGGCTTTGGCGACCCGCCTGATGCGCCGGGGCAGGCCGATGGGCCGTTGCCCCCGTATCGCCCTGCCCTGCACGCCGCCCTGCGCCATGCCGGGCGGATGGTCCACGCCGACGCTCTGCCCGTTCCCACCAACCGGGACATGCCGGTCATGACCGTGGACGGGCTGACGGTCATGACCCGACAGGGCGACACCCGCCGGGGGGAACCCGCGCCGCTGCGCCTTGTGCTGGTCAATCCCTCCACCATCCGGCCCGCGCAGGCCCGGCTTGCGCCGCTGCTGGCGGAACGGGACAGCAGTTTTGCCTTTTGTCACGCCATTGACGGTGAACCTGACTTTGCGCCATCCCCCACGGGGGAGGTCACGCTGGCGCCGGGCGCGGTACGCGTGCTGCAGGTTCGCCCGCAACCCGCCCTGCGCCGCCCCGTAGCCCCCGCCACCCCGGACCTGCGTACCCTGCCGCGCATTGTCATTGAAGCCGTGGCCCCCAGCGTTGACGCCGGGCGTTTCCCCGCCAGGGCGGTGACTGGCGACAGCGTGGCGGTGGAGGCCGATATCTTCATGGACGGACACGACCTGCTGCGTGCCCGCGTGCTGTGGCGGCCCGAAGGGGACGCCACATGGCGCCATGCCGCCATGCAGCCCATCGGCAACAGCCGCTGGCGGGGTTACATCGCGCCGGACCGGGTCGGGCCATGGATATTCACGATCGAGGCATGGCGGGACGATTTTGGCACCTATGCGCGCGACCTCGCCCGCAGGCACGCGGCGGGCGTGATGGACACCGCCGACATTGCCGATGGCCGCGCGCTGCTGGAACACACCATGCACGCGGCACCCGCGCCCGTGGCGCGGGAACTGGCCCCCATGATGGACCACCTGGCCACGCTGGACCATGACAGGGCGGCCGAACTGCTGCTTGCCCCCACCACCGCCACCATGGTGGAACAGGCGGACCAGCGGCCATTCCATGCCACGCTGGCCGCCCCGCTGCGCATATGGGTGGACCGCGGGGCGGCGCGCTTTGGCAACTGGTATGAACTCTTTCCCCGTTCGCTTGGCACAACACCCGGCGCGCATGGCACGCTGCGCGACGTGATCGGGCGCCTGCCCGCCATCCGCGCCATGGGGTTCGGGGTGCTGTACCTGCCCCCCATCCACCCCATCGGCCATGTCAACCGCAAGGGGGCGAACAACGCGCGGCAGGCGCGCGCGGGTGATCCGGGCAGCCCCTATGCCATAGGCAGCAGCGCCGGCGGCCATGACGCCATTCATCCCGAACTGGGCACGATGGCGGATTTCGATGCGCTGGTTGCCGCCGTGCGGGGGCATGGCATGGAACTGGCGCTGGATTTTGCCATCCAGTGCGCGCCCGATCACCCGTGGCTGGCGGCCCACCCCGAATGGTTTGCCCACCGGGCCGATGGCACGCTCCATTACGCGGAAAACCCGCCCAAGAAATACGAGGACATTGTCAATGTGGATTTCTATGCCCCCACCGCCATCCCGCCATTGTGGCAGGCGCTGCTGGACATCGTGCTGTTCTGGGTGGACCGGGGCGTGCGGATTTTCCGCGTCGACAACCCGCATACCAAGCCACTGCCGTTCTGGGAATGGCTGATCGGGCAGGTACAGGCCCCCCATCCCGACGTGCTGTTCCTGGCCGAGGCCTTTACCGCGCCCAAAATGATGTACCGGCTGGCCAAGGCCGGTTTTACGCAGTCCTACACCTATTTTACATGGCGCACGACCAAGGCCGAACTGATCGCCTACATGACCGAGCTGACCACGCCGCCGGTCAGTGATTTCTTCCGCCCGCATTTCTTTGTCAACACGCCCGACATCAACCCCCTTTTCGTGCAGGAATCCGGTCGCGCCGGTCACCTGATCCGCGCGGCACTTGCCTGCACGCTGTCGGGACTGTGGGGGCTGTACGCGGGGTTCGAACTGTGTGACGCCACCGCCCTGCCGGGGCGCGAGGAGTATCTTGATTCGGAAAAATACCAGATCCGCCAGCGTGACTGGGCGGCGCCGGGCAACATCATCGCCGAGATCACGGCGCTGAACGCACTGCGCCTGCGCCACCGCGCGCTCCAGAGCCATATGGGCCTGCGGTTCTACACCATCTTCAATGACCGGATCGTGTATTTCGGCAAGATGGCGCCCGGCCAGTCCGACATGATCCTGGTTGCCATAAGCCTGGACCCGGAGGCCGCACAGGAAGCGGATTTTGAAATTCCCCTGTGGGAATGGAAACTTTCCGATAATGCCTCCCTTCTCTCCCATGATCTGCTGGACGGGCGGCATGCCGTGTGGACCGGCAGGATACAGCATGTGCGCCTTGACCCCCGCGACAGGCCCCATGCGATCTGGCAGGTCAGCCCGGCAGGAGGGACAGCCCCATGAAACGCGCCGCCAGCCAGCTGTCCGATGACCCGCTGTGGTACAAGGACGCGGTGATCTACCAGGTCCATATCAAGTCCTTTTTTGATTCGGATAATGATGGCATCGGCGATTTCCGTGGCCTGACATCCCGGCTGGACTATATTGCCGAACTGGGGGTCAACACGGTGTGGCTGCTGCCCTTCTATCCTTCCCCCCGGCGCGATGACGGCTATGACATATCGGCCTACCGCGCGGTCCACCCCGATTACGGCACACTGGCCGATGTACGCCACTTCGTGCAGGCGGCGCATGCGCGCAACATCCGCGTCATTACCGAACTGGTCATCAACCATACATCGGACCAGCATCCGTGGTTCCAGCGCGCCCGGCAGGCCAGGCCGGGATCGGTCGCGCGCAATTTCTATGTCTGGTCGGATACACCGGACCGCTACGCGGACACGCGGGTGATCTTCTGCGATACCGAGACCGCGAACTGGACCTACGACCCCGTGGCGGGCGCGTTTTTCTGGCACCGCTTCTATGCCCACCAGCCCGACCTGAACTTTGACAGCCCGCATGTGCTGACCGCCATACTGGGGGTCATGTCGTTCTGGCTGGAACTGGGCATTGACGGCCTGCGGCTGGATGCCATTCCCTATCTGGTGGAACGCGAGGGCACGTCGAACGAAAACCTGCCCGAGACACACGCCATCCTGCGCCGCCTGCGCACGGCGCTTGATGCGCGCTTCAGGAACCGCATGCTGCTGGCCGAAGCCAACCAGTGGCCGGAGGATACCAGCGAGTATTTCGGCAATGGCGATGAATGCCACATGGCCTTCCACTTCCCGCTCATGCCGCGCATGTACCTGGCCATGGCGCGCGAGGACCGCTTCCCCATAACCGACATCATGCGCCAGACACCGGACATACCGCCCGGCTGCCAGTGGGCCGTCTTCCTGCGCAACCACGATGAACTGACGCTGGAAATGGTAACCGACAGCGAGCGCGACGACATGTGGAACACCTATGCCGCCGACCGGCGCGCGCGCCTCAACCTTGGCATCCGGCGCAGGCTTTCCCCCCTGCTGGAGCGTGACCGCAGGCGGATCGAACTGCTCAACAGCCTGCTTCTGTCCATGCCCGGCACGCCGGTGCTGTATTATGGCGATGAAATCGGGATGGGGGACAACATCCAGCTGGGCGACCGCGATGGCGTGCGCACGCCCATGCAGTGGTCGCCTGACCGCAATGGCGGGTTTTCCCGCGCCGACCCCGAACGCCTGGTGCTGCCGGTCATCATGGACCCGCTTTATGGTTACGCGGCGGTCAATGCCGAAACCCAGCGCCGCGATCCATATTCGCTGCTGAACTGGATGCGGCGCATGCTGGCGGTGCGTGCGCGCACGCAGGCCTTCGGGCGGGGTGTGCTGACCTTCCTGTCACCGGGCAACCGCAAGATCCTGGCCTATCTGCGCGCATACGCGGACGAGACGATCCTGTGTGTCGCAAACCTTGCGCGTTCGGCGCAGGCGGTGGAACTGGACCTGTCGCCCTTCGCGGGCCGGGTGCCGGTGGAAATGATTGCCCAGAGCGTGTTTCCCCCCATCGGCCAGCTACCCTACCTGCTGACCCTGCCGCCCTATGGCTTCATATGGTTCCGCCTGTGCGCGCTGACCGACAGCCCCACATGGCATGTGCCCGCCCCCGAACCCCTGCCCGAACTGCGCACGCTGGTGCTGCGCCACGGCATGGGCGATGTGTTCACGCCTGCCGCCCGCCAGGTGCTGGAAAAGGAGATCCTGCCCGCCTACCTGCCCGTGCGGCGATGGGCCGCCGCGCGCGGGCAGCCGGTCTCGGCCGTGCATGTCGGCATGGTCGTGCCGCTGGGCGCGCAACTGGTCCTGACCCGGATCAGCGCGATGGTGGGCACGCAGGAAGCCAGCTATTTCCTGCCGCTGGACATTGCGTGGGAAAGCGGGAGCCTGCCCGCCCTGCCCCAGCAGCTGGCGCTGTGCCGCGTGCGCCGGGGCCGCAGGGTGGGCTACCTGACCGACGGGTTTACCCTGCCCGCGCTTGCCACCGAATTCATGGCGGCGTTCGCCCGCACGGCCCGCCTGCAGGCGGAGGATGGTGAAATCGTCTTTAACGCCACCCCCGCCCTCCATGACCTGTCCCTCCCGCCCGATGCCCCCATTCACTGGCTCAGTGCCGAGCAGAGCAACAGTTCACTGGTCATAGCCGACAGGGTGGTACTCAAGCTGCTGCGCCACCTGCACCCCGGCATCCACCCCGAGGCGGAGATGACCGCTTTCCTGACCCGCCATGGCGCAACAGGCATCGCGCCCTATCTGGGTGACGTCACCCATATCGACGCCACGGGCACGCCACATGTGCTGGCCATTGCGGAAGGGTTCATGCCCAATCAGGGCGATGGCTGGAGCTGGAGCGTGAACTACCTGCGCGCCACCGCCACCGATCTGGCGCTGAGCGGTGATGAAGCGGCGGAGGACCGGGCCGATCACATCGCCTTCTTCCACCGCCTTGGCCTCCGGCTGGGCGGGATGCATGCGCTGCTGGCCCGGCCGGTGGCGGATGCGGCCTTTGCCCCGCAGGCCGCGACACCCGCCATCGTGCAGGGCTGGGTTGCGGATATCCGCGCGGGCATCACGGCGGCGCTGGACAGTCTTGAACACCGGCCCGATCCGCCCCAGCCGGACATGCGGGCGCTGGCAACACGGCTGTGCGCCGAACGCGCCCGGCTGCTTGAGCGGGTGGAGGAACTGGCGCGCGGCGCGGTGGGCACGCTCATGACCCGTATCCATGGGGATTTCCATCTGGGCCAGGTCCTGGTGGTGGAAAATGACGTGGTCATCATAGATTTCGAGGGCCAGCCCATGGTGCCGCTGGCCGAACGCCGCGCCAGACACAGCCCGCTGCGCGATGTGGCGGGGCTGCTGCGCTCGATCGCCTATGCGGTCGAGACCGCACGGCTGGACGGGGGCGAGACCGGCAGCCACCCCGGCGCGGAACAGTCGGCCGCGCGTTCCAGCGCCTATGTCACCGCCTTTGGCGAGGAAGCGGGCCGGATATTCCTTGAAGGGTGGAAAAGCGGCATGGGGGATGCCGTGGCCGCGATCGGCACCACGCCGGTACTGGCCGACCTCCTTCAGCTTTTCCTGCTGGAAAAGGCGGCCTACGAAATCCGCTACGAAGCCGCGAACCGCCCCGGCTGGCTGGCCACCCCCATGGCGGGCCTGGCGGCGCTTGCGGGGCTCCCCCCCCTTTCACCAGAGGAGACGAAGGGGCAGGCCCCGGCCTGACCCGCCCGGCCACCATGCGCGCGGGCGTCAGGCCGGTCCGGCGCGACGCTCCGTCAGGCGGGAAGCGGTTCGCCAACCGATGCCGTATCGGGCAGCAGGTCAAACAGCAGGAAGGAACGGTCCACCATGGAATAGGTGGCGCCGGGCCTGAAATGCCGGGTGCCGGCCGGGATGCTCGTATCCTCCTCCATGCTGGTATCGACCAGCAGCCGCCAGTGCTGGTCGGATACCGAAGGCAGGGTCAGGGCAACCGTCTCGGGCCGCGCATTGAACACCATAAGCAGCGTGGCATCCGCCCCCCGGCGGCGGATACCGGTGGGCTGCGCACGCCCGTCCAGCACCAGCCCCACGCATTGCGCGCCTTCCCAGTCCGGTGGGGTCATTTCCGCGCCATCGGGGCGGGTCCAGGTCAGTTCCTTTATATCCAGTTCCGCATTATACGCTTCGGTCAGGAAGCGCGCGCGCCGCAGGATCGGCAGGCGCCGGCGCAGTTCGGTCAGGCGCGTGACAAACCGGACGAGGGCCTGCCCGGGCGCGCCGAAATCCCAGTTGACCCACGAGATTTCGTTATCCTGGCAGTAGGCGTTGTTGTTACCGCCCTGCGTGCGGCCGAACTCGTCACCCGCCAGCAGCATGGGCGTGCCCTGCGCCACAAGCAGGGTGGCCAGCATGTTGCGCATCTGCCGCCCGCGCAGCACCGTGCGCGCGGGGTCGTCGTCCGGTCCCTCCACGCCATAATTGCAGCTGTTGTTCAGTTCGGCGCCATCACGCCCTTCCTCGCCATTGGCGTCGTTGTGCTTGGTCCCGTAGGTGACGCAGTCATTGAGGGTGAAACCGTCATGCGCGGTCAGGAAATTGACACACGCCCACGGCTTGCGCCCCTGGTGGTCGAACTGGTCGGGGCTGGCCAGCAGCCGGGGGGCCAGGGCATCGGCCCCTTCGTGCCCGCGCCAGTAATTGCGCACCACATCACGGAAGCGGTCATTCCATTCCGCCCAGCCGGGCGGGAAGCCGCCAACCTGATACCCCCCCGGCCCACAGTCCCACGGTTCGGCAATCAGCTTCACGGTTTCCAGCGTCGGGTCCTGCGAACAGGCCTTGAGGAAGCCGGACTGGTTGTCAAACCCGTTGGGTTCACGCGCAAGAATGGTGCCAAGGTCGAAGCGGAACCCGTCGACATGCATCTCATCCGCCCAGTAGCGCAGGCTGTCGGTCACCATCTGTATGACGCGCGGGTGGGACAGGTTGACCGTATTGCCGGTGCCCGTATCATTCACGTAATAGCGCGGCTGGTCCTTTATCAGGCGGTAATAGGAAACGTTGTCTATGCCCCGGAACGACAGCGTCGGCCCGCATTCATTGCCTTCGGCCGTATGGTTGTAGACAACATCCAGAATCACCTCCAGCCCCGCCGCGTGGATGGCGGAGACCATCTCCTTGAACTCCCGCAAGGATTCCGCGCGGTCGGCCGCATAGCGCGGGTCGGGTGCGAAAAAGCCGATGGTATTGTAGCCCCAGTAGTTGCGCAGCCCCTTTTCCAGCAGGTGCTGGTCATCGACAAAGCTGTGCACGGGCAGCAGTTCAAGCGACGTGACGCCAAGGGCGTGGATGTAATCCAGGACCCCCCGCGTGGACAGCCCGGCATAGGTACCGCGCACGCCCTCCGGCACGCGGGGGTGCAGCCGGGTCAGACCCTTGACATGGGCTTCGTACAGCACCGTCTGGTCCCATGGCACCGGACTGCGGCCCGACTGGCCATGCCAGTCAAAACCGGGATCGATCACCACGCATTTGGGCATGAAACGCGCGCTGTCACGGGTGTCAAAGCTCAGATCCGCATCCCTGTGCCCGATCGTGTAGCCAAACAGCGCGGGGTTCCAGTGCAGGTCCCCCAGATGGGCGCGGGCATAGGGGTCCAGCAGCAGCTTGTTGGGATTGAAGCGGTGACCGGCATCGGGTTCATACGGCCCGTGCACACGGTAGCCGTAAAACTGGCCGGGGCCGATATCGGGCACCCAGCCATGAAAGATCTGGTCGGTATATTCCGGCAGGGTGATGCGCTCGATTTCCGTCATGCCGTCACGGTCGAACAGGCAGACTTCCACCTTGTGCGCATGGGCTGAAAAAAGGGAGAAATTGACCCCTTCCCCATCCCATGTCGCCCCGCGCGGATAGGGATGTCCTTCTCGAAGGCGGTCTTTGAGCATACGGGCCAAGGCATCATATCCCTTGTGTGATGGGTGCAGCCTTCATCCAACGCAACCGCATGGAGCGGGTTTGATGGTACGCCTGCCGCACCCAGGTTACGGTTCCCGGCCCCATGCAACCCATGCCCCGGCCGCCCGTTGCACGCGAACCCGGTAATGGAGAAAGACCATGCTCAGGATTGAGGGAAAAGATGCGCCCGGCGCCGCCATTCCCCCCACAACACCCGGCCCCGGCGCGCCCATGTACCAACCGCCCCCCTACGATCCCGATGCGGACGATCCCGATGCGGATGACCCGCTGGACCTGCCACCCGAACCCGTTCCGGGTTATGATGGGGATGATGACCCGGACGAACCGCTGGAACCCGATGAGGAAGACGAAGGCCCGGTGGCCGACTGACCGCGCCATGACGGATGATCCGTCTGAACCGGCCCGCTTCGTGCGCGCAGGACCCTGTAACGGACAGTCCGCGGATGGCCCGTCATGAACCCGGCCTAGTGCCGTTCCCGGCCCCTTTTGGCAGGCGCCGCGTGCCGGAAGCGGATTGCCTACCCCGCCGCCACGATCCGGCCCGCCTTCACCGCCTTGCGAAAGGTGGTCCAGTCGACCTTTGTCTGATCGGCATACAGCACGGAGAAACTGCCTATGGCATCGGAAAAGCCGTTTCCCTTTCCCACATAACCGCTGATCAGCGCACTGTCGCCCGAGCGGGCATGCGCGCGGGCCAGGGTGCGGCCATACAGATGCGCGTAATCAGGCAGTCCTTCCGCCGTGATGTCGGAGCCTATGGCGGCCAGACGTGCATCCTTCAGGCGGCGCACGTAAAACTGACGGCCCGCACCGGACAGGTCCGCCACGTCCCGCGCCATGTCGGGCGAACCGGCGCTATGGGTCCAGCCCAGGAATATGTCGCTCTGCGCCTGCATGATGCGTTGCCCCGTCACCACGCGCTGCCCCTGGTTGTGGAAGGGCGACGGCCCGGCAAATGGTGCAAGGACGGACTGCTGCGCTTCCTTGATCTGCAGGAGCAGCATGTCCCCATCCGCCGTGGCAAACAGGCCGATGGCGCAGAACGTGCCAACACTCCCGATGCCCACAACCTTGAATATGACATCACGCAGGGCATAGCGATCCAGCAGCACGGCCAGTTCAGCGGGCTGCGTGGCGAGGTAGCGGGCAAATGCCTGCCTGATCACCCCGTCATGCGCGGGCAGGCGCATGACCAGCGGCCGGTGCTCACGCAGCGCGGGCCTGCCTGATCCCGTATCGACAAGGCCGTAATGGCGCCGGGCGCTTTCCATGCGCTGCGCCAGCAGGGTGCGGGCCAGGGTGCGGGCACGCCTGTCCGCAAACCCCGCAATGGCGGCGGAAAGGTCGATCGGGTCCGCCCATACCGCCAGTGGCGACAGACGTGAAAGGCGCTTCATCTCCACGGCGTAGGCCCGCGCCATGGAAACCGCAAGTGCCCGGCTTCGCCCGTCGGACAGGCCATACTGCCGCCCGGCCAGGACCAGCGAGGTACCAAGGCGTTTTATATCCCACTCAAACGGGGCGGACAGTGTCTCGTCAAAGTCGTTGATATCGAAAACCGGCGTCCCCTCGGGCGAGGCATAGCTGCCGAAATTGGCCAGATGGCAGTCGCCACAACTCTGAACGCGCGGGCCGGCGGCCGGTGTATGGGCCAGGTCCGCCGCCATGACCGCCGCCGCCCCGCGCAGGAACGCAAAGGGAGAGGCCAGCATGCGTGCGTAGCGGACCGGCAGCAGGTCCTGTATGCGCTGCTGGCCCTGCGCAACAAGCACGCCCACCGGGTCCGCCCGCCCGGGCGGCGCCTGCCATGCACCATGGCACGCGCGCGCCGTGTGCCCGCGCAGGGCCATGCCCTGCGCGTGACGCGCCCTGCGGCCCTGGCCCGCTGCCTGCGGCCTAAGTGTCTGACCGAAAATGAGTTGAGTGATTTCAGTGGATTATGATTCATGGGTTTGCGATAACCTGATGAGATCAAGATGGCCTGGACTGAAATCACCCGCGCGCAGTATCGCCGGGACGACCTGGAGTATGCAAGCGACCTTCGCGATGCGGAGTGGGCGCTGATTGCGCCTTTGATGCCCGAGAAGAAACGACTGGGGAGACCACGACGTACGGATTTGCGCCGGGTCATGGAGGCGATCCTCTATATCGTCACTACGGGTTGCCAGTGGCGACAATTGCCTCGTAACTTTCCCGCTTTCACGACCGTGCAGGGCTATTTCTACCGTTGGATCCGCGAGGGACGATGGGAAGCGATAAACCATATTCTCGTGATCCTGTCGCGTGAGCAGGACGGGCGAGACGCCACGCCTTCGGTAGGCATTATTGACAGCCAGTCGGTTAAAACTGCTGAAAACGGCGGTCCACGCGGTTATGACGCGGGCAAGAAGATCAGGGGCCGCAAGCGGCATATCACGACCGATACGCTGGGTCATGTCGTGGCAGCCGTCGTGCATCCCGCCGACATTCAGGATCGTGATGGCGCGCCGCTGGTAGCGACCAGAATACGCTCATTGTTTCCCTGGCTTCGCCATCTGATCGGTGACGGCGGGTATGCCGGCGAGAAGTTGCGTGGTGCGCTGGCTGAACTCGGCCGATGGACGATCGAGATCGTCAAGCGTAGCGATCGGGCCGAAGGCTTCGTCGTCCTGCCCAAACGCTGGATCGTGGAGCGCAGCTTTGCATGGCTCGGACGCTGCCGTCGCCTCACGAAGGATGTCGAGGCAACAATCTCTTCATCCCACGCGTGGTTGATGATTGCCCATATCCGCAGAGTTCTGCGAAAAATCAATCAAACCGCTTTCTGATTCAGGCTCTAAGGAACGGAAGCGGGTTGGTCTGTGCGAGTTCCATGCGCCATGATAGCATTTTTGACATAATATGTCACCGCCATCCCCCATCCGGCTTCGACAGCGCTCTGGCATGCCCCCAGGCCGGGTGGGCCAGATTGCCACATCGTGAAGCAACGGCCATGCCCCCGGCGCGCTATGGCCGGATACGCCGCCATGCCAAGGACCGCTTCCATGCCCCATACCAGCGCCGATGTGGAAAAGACCGCCCGCGAACTTTTTGAAGAAGAACTGGGCCGCCCATGGCGGATCGGTTCCCCGGTGCGGGGTCCGTCATCTGATTCCCCGCTGCCGGCCGCCACGGAAGCCGAACAGGAAGCCTACCGCCAGAAAGCCCGGGAAAAACTGTCGGGACAGGCCGGACCATAACGCCGCCGCATCGCATCGGGACCTGCAGGCCCCAGCGGGTAATGACGGCATGACGACCGCCATCGGGGCCGCCATCGTGCATGGCGGCCCATAACCGCATGGTTACCCTATTCCCGTCCGTTCATGTATCCGCCACGGATGCCCTGCCCGGTGGGCTGCGCAGCCGTCACAGCCAGGCATCATGGGGCCGCCTGTTGCGGATACAGGCTTGCCATGCACTGAATCCATGTTGCCGCCCGGTGATGGATTTCTGTACCATGCCGCCCCATACCGTGTTTTCCAGTCCATGAAGCACGACCAGCAGCGCAGGAGCCGGGCCATGACGCCATCAACCCATACAGGACGGCCTGCCCCCCAGCCCCGCAATGCGGAAGCCACACGCCAGCGCATACTGAATGCTGCCCGGACGGAGTTTGCCGCCAACGGGCTGGACGGCGCGCGGGTGGATACCATCGCGCTGGCCGCGCGCGCCAACAAGCGCATGATCTACCATTACTTTGAAAACAAGGAGAACCTGTTCAGGGTCGTGCTGGAGCGGGCCTATCTGGATATCCGTACAAAGGCGGCGCGGCTGGATCTGGAGGCACGGCCACCACTGGATGCAATCAGGGAACTGGTGCGCTTTACCTGGAATTATTACATCAGCAACCCGGAGTTCATCACCCTCGTCAACACGGAAAACCTGTGCAATGCCCGGCATATCCGCACATCCCGCCTGCTCCGGCCCATAAGCCACCGCTTCATGCGCCGCGTCCAGGCCCTGCTGGACCGCGGCGCGCATGACGGCATGCTGCGCCCCGGGCTTGATGCGGTCCAGCTTGTCATGACCATTACCGCGATCTGCCATTATTATTTTACCAGCCGCCATACGGCGTCGGTCCTGTTCAGCCGCGACTTCTCCGCACCCGAAGCCCTGCGCGAACGGCTTGACTTCAATATGGAAACCATCATGTGCCTGGTCCGCCGCGACCGGGCGGACACCGCCGGCGATGGCCCGGCCCTGTCGGGCGGCTAGCTGCCGCAGTCAAGATTCCGGCGGATATCCTGCACGAAGCGTGAATACCGGACGCCCGTAAAAAACAGGTTCATGAGCAGCCGCGCGGGCCACCGGCAGGGGCGGCGGACCTGGATCAGCAGGACATAGCGGTCCTGGCCGGTATTGTTCCAGACTTCATGGTTGTAGGTGTCATCAAACAGCAGGGAATGGCCATCGGTCCACGGGCAGACATGCATGTGCGTGCCTTCCTCGATCTGGATCCAGCAGTTCTTCCGGTCATCGGGAACACGCAGGGCCAGATGGTAGGTCAGCATGCCCTTGGTCATGCCGCGATGGCGCGGAATGTGGCACCCGGCCTCCAGCACCGAGAAGCTGGCGGTGCACAGATCGGGGATACGGTCGATCAGCGCGGCCGTAAGTGGCACGCGGGCGCGGTTTTCCTGCCGTTTGTAGCCGTAGCCTTCCAGAAAGAAGGAACGCCACCGCCTGTCGGCTGCAATCCGCCCGTGATCAGGCGATATATCCCCCAGTGACGGAATGTCGTTCACGCCCACCCGCAGGGCTTCATCGCGGATTTCCCCCCAGTGCCGCTCCAGCATGCCGACCCAGGGCATGATGGCGGGATCGAATACGGCCTGATCGGGCAGAAGGGACTGGCGCATGATGAAGGCGTCCACCCTGTCGCGCAGCCCCTTTGTAAGGTGGTAAATGGTCTTTTTTTTCGCCATCTCATATTCCCTGATCTCGCAGCATCCCTAGAATATGTTACACATGGAAACAATAAGCCCGGCGGGCAATATTGGAAATTTCTTCCCTGCCAAGCCCGGAAGTAAAACCAGACATGCATGGAAAGCAACGCGACAGAAGCGCAGGCGCTGCGTGATTCTATTCACGTATTTTTGAGATATCTATTACACGGCACTGCATGACGCAGGGCCGGGGCGGCTGGACGGGCGCGTGGTTACATGCCCCGGGTCATACGGCCCGGGGTTCGGCCAGCAGGGCCGCGCGCATCATGGCCGCGTCACGCGCTGGGGGAATGCCGAAAAAGCGGCGGTAATCACGGCTGAACTGCGAAGGACTGTCATACCCCACGGCAAAACCCGCCCCGGCGGCGTCCTCGCCCCCGCTCATCATGCGCTTGCGGGCTTCGTGCAGGCGGATACGGGTTCGGTACTGGAGCGGACTCATCATCGTGACCGCACGGAAATGACGGTAGAAAGACGGCGTGCTCATGCCCGCCCGCCGCGCAAGGCTGTCCACATCAAAGGGCTGCGCGTAATGCTGGCGGATCCATGCCATGACCCGGCTGACCTGTGACAGATGGCTGCCGGACAGCGCGATCTGCCGCAGTTGTCCCCCCTGCTCGCCCTGCAGCAGGCGATAGAGGATCTCGCGCTTGACCAGCGGTGCCAGAACGGGAATGTCCTCCGGCCGGTCCAGCAGGTTGACCAGCCGCGACATGGGGCACAGCAGGTCATCCGTCAGCGCGCTGACCGCAAGCCCCGGCGGTGTGCGGGTATCGGCCACGACCGGTGGCGCGCCCAGCAGTAGGGCCGCGATCTCGGCGGGGTCCAGGTCAAGGCTGAGCGACAGGTAGGGCCTGTCCGTGCTGGCCTGCGTCACACAGCTGGTCACGGGCAGGTCAACGGTGGCGATCAGGTATTTGCGGGTGTTGTAGGTAAAGACCCGTTCTCCCAGCGTGACCTGCTTGCTGCCCTGCACGATCATGCACAGACGGGGCTGGTACAGGCATTCCATCGGCAGGGTCTGCCCCACGGAATGGAACAGGACCAGGCCCGGTACCGGCGTGTAAGTCTGTACGTCCAGCGCATGGCGCAGCATGGTCTGGCGCAGGTTGGTGATTGGCAGGGACATCATGCATTCTCCATCATCATGCTGGCAGGTCCGGCGCGCGCCGGACAGGGGCATGCGGTCACTATGATAGGATCGTGCAAGGATCAGATTGTATCCCTGTATGCAAGCCCCGCCCGGCGCGGCATGATGCGCCGGTCCTGACTGGCCCGTCCGCGCACGGGCCAGGCACGCATGAAACGCGAGGAATGCCGATGAAATACAATCCGTTGGGCCAGACCGGCCTGCTGGTATCCGAACTGTGCCTTGGCACGATGACCTTTGGCGGCGGTGACGGCATGTGGAAGGAAATCGGCAACCTGCGGCAGGAGCAGGCGGACGTGCTTGTCCGCACGGCACTTGATGCGGGGGTCAACTTCATCGATACGGCCAATGTCTATGCAGATGGCCTGTCGGAACAGATGACCGGCCAGGCACTGCGCAACCTTGGCATCGCGCGCGATGATGTGGTGATCGCGACCAAGGTGCTTGGCCCCATGGGCAAGGGCCCCAATGCGTGCGGGGCCTCGCGCGCCCATATCCTGGCGCAGGCGCGCGCCAGCCTGAAGCGCCTGCAGCTTGACCATATCGACCTGTACCAGATCCATGGCGTGGACCCCCTCACCCCGATCGAGGAAACCATGGAAGCGCTGGATACGCTCGTGCGCTGTGGTGATGTGCGCTATGTTGGCGTCTCAAACTGGGCGGCGTGGCAGATTGCCAAGGCGCTGGGCATAGCCGAGCGTAAAAACCTGGCCCCGCTGCGCTCGCTGCAGGCGTACTACACCCTTGCCGGGCGCGACCTGGAGCGTGAACTGGCCCCCATGCTGCTGTCGGAACAGGTCGGGCTTATGGTCTGGAGCCCGCTGGCCGGTGGCCTGCTGTCGGGCAAGTACCACCGTGACGGCACATCCATTTCGGGTGACGGGCGGCGGGCCGATTTCGATTTCCCGCCCGTCAACCGCGACCGGGCGTTTGACGTGATCGATGCCATGCGGCCCATTGCCACGGCGCATGGGTGCAGCGTGGCGCAGATCGCACTGGCATGGCTTTTGCACCAGAAGGTGGTCACAAGCGTGATTGTCGGCGCCCGCCGGCCCGAACAGCTGGTTGATAACCTGGGCGCGCGCACGATCACGTTATCAGCAGCCGAACTGGACCGGCTTGACCGGGTCAGCGCCCTGCCCCCCGAATACCCGGGCTGGATGATTGAACGCCAGGGCGCCTACCGCCTGGGCGCCATGGCGGGCGAAAAACCTCAATCCGCCTGAACCGCAACCAATAAGGATCCGAAGAATGTTCTCATGTGTTGGCTATGCCGCGACCGCGGCGGATGCATCGCTCCGGCCTTTCGCCTTTGACCGGCGCGATACCGGGCCGGATGACGTGCGCATCGACATCCTGTACTGCGGCGTCTGCCATTCCGACCTGCATCAGGCCCGCAATGAATGGCACAATACGATCTACCCCTGCGTTCCGGGCCATGAAATCGTGGGCCGGGTAGCGGAAACGGGGACGTCCGTCACCCGGTTCAAGGTGGGTGACATGGTGGGCGTAGGCTGCATGGTTGATTCATGCCGCGAATGCGCCAGCTGCCGCGACGGGCTGGAGCAGTATTGTGAAGTCGGTTTTGTCGGCACCTATAATGGTGAGGACCGGCAGGGCCGCGGCGTCACCTTTGGCGGGTATTCGCGCGCCGTGGTGGTTGACCAGTCCTTCGTGCTGCGCGTGCCCGACACGCTGGACCCGGCGGCGGCCAGCCCGCTGCTGTGCGCGGGCATTACCACATGGTCGCCGCTGCGCCACTGGAAGGTCGGCCCCGGCCAGCGCGTCGGCATCGTGGGCCTTGGCGGGCTGGGCCATATGGGGGTGAAGTTCGCGCGTGCGCTGGGTGCTGAAGTCGTGCTGTTCACCACATCGCCCGGCAAGGTGGCCGATGGCCTGCGGCTGGGCGCGCATGAGGTCGTGCTGTCAAAGGACGCCGATGCCATGGCCAAGGAACGGGGGCGCTTTGACTTCATTCTCGATGCCGTGGCGGCGGACCACGACATCAACGCCTATCTGGAACTGCTCAAGCGCGATGGCACGATGGTACAGGTCGGCGCGCCGGAGCAGCCGCTGCCGGTTTCCGTGTTCAGCCTGCTCATGAAGCGCCGCCGCTTTGCCGGGTCGCTGATCGGTGGCATCCCCGAAACCCAGGAAATGCTGGATTTCTGTGGCAAGCACAACATCACGGCCGATATCGAGATGATCCGCATGGACGAGATCGAAACCGCCTATACGCGCATGCTGCGTTCGGATGTGAAATACCGCTTCGTGATCGACATGGCCACCATGCCCCAAACCGCATGAGGCCGCAGGCAGGAAAATAAAACGCCAGACACCTGTTCCCGCCGCCTGTCCCGCACGTTCAGGCCATGGCAGGCGGAAACAGGCGGGGAGACGTGCCATGAAGATCGGGTTTGTGGGGCTGGGTGCCATGGGGCACCCCATGGCACGGCGCCTGCTGGAAGCCGGGCATGCGCTGTGCGTCTACAACCGCACGGCCGGCAGGGCGGATGACCTGCTGGCCATGGGCGCAGTGCTGGCCCCCACCCCGGCGGCGGCGGCACGGGATGCCGCAATCGTTTTTTCCATGCTGTCCGATGATGCCGCGACGCAGGCCCTGACCTTTGGCCCCGATGGCATTGCCAGCACGCTGGGGGCCGATGGCATGCATGCCTGCTGCGCCACCGTGTCGCTGGAACAGGCCCGCAGACTGCGCGACGGCCATGCGGCCCGTGGCCAGTCCTATGTCAGCGCCAATGTCCTGGGGCGCCCACCGGCTGCGGCCAGCGGGGCGCTATCCGTCATAATGGGCGGGGAAGCGGGGCTTGTCGACCGGCTGGAGCCGGTGGTGACCGCCTTTGCCTGCCGGATGTTCCGCGTGGGGCACGATCCGGTGCAGGCCAATCTGGTCAAGCTCTCGCTCAATTTCATGATCATGTCCACGATCGAACAGATGGCCGAGGTGTTTGCCCTGAACGAAAAGGCGGGCAATGACCCCCGTGCCCTGTTCGATATCATGACCGGCAGCTTCTTCAATGCGCCGGTGCACCGCAATTATGGCCAGCTGATGGTTGACGGGGCCTATGACCCGCCGGGCGCCCCCGTAACCCTTGGGCTGAAGGATACCGAGATGTTCCTGGCGGCGGGGCATGACTACCATGTTCCCCTGCCCTATGCCGCTATTGCGCGGGACCGTTTCCTGTCAGCCATGGCGGCGGGAGATGGCGAACGCGACTTTGTCATTCTGCAGGAATGCGTGCGGCGCGATGCCGGGCTGGGTCCGCGCCGCGACCAGACGGACGGCGGGGACGGATAGATACGGGGGGCGTGCGCGCCACACGGCACGCGGCCTTCTGATCCTGCATGTCGAAATACTGCTTCAGCGCCACATATTGCAGAAAATGAACCAGGTTCGCCATCCATCCCTCCCTCAATCATGAATTGCCAGCAAAGCAATAACCAGCAAAACAATAAACGGCATGAGCGGGTATCCGGTTTCATTTTTTCCTGACATTACCCCATTCCTGCCATTCCGGTTCATATGGCGACTTCCCCCTCCCCGACCAGTTCATGCGCATGACATGGCCTTCGTGGTGCCATATTTCCCACCGCCAATATGGCCCCGGTTCCAGCGCGGTTGCATAAAGACCCGGACATGCGCATACGCTATATGTTCCCAACCCCGATACCCATGCCACTCCGATGACAGGTGCGAGAAAGACCCGATGAAAATAGCCCAGTGGATGCAGCAGTCCGGCGTTGCGTTTGGAACCAGTGGCGCACGCGGCCTTGTTACCGCCATGACGGATGCCGTCTGTTTTGCCTATACGGTGGGATACCTGAAGCATCTGGCCAGGCTGGGTGAGTTTTCGCCCGGCACCGACGTGGCCATGGCGGGCGACCTGCGTCCCAGCACGCCGCATGTCCTGCGCGCCTGTGCCGCGGCCATTACCCATATGGGCGGCCACCCGGTCTTTTGCGGTTTTGTACCCACGCCCGCGCTGTGCCTGTATGCTTTCGGACGGGGCATCCCCTCGCTCATGGTAACGGGCAGCCATATCCCGGCCGACCGCAACGGCATCAAGTTCAATCGCGCGCATGGGGAATTCCTCAAGCCCGATGAAGCCGCCATGCGCGAGGAGGATGTCGACCTGCCCGAAGGCATGTTTGATGCCAGCGGCGCGCTGCTTACCCCGCCGGCCCTGCCCGCCGTGACCGATGTCGTGCCCGGCTTCGTTGCCCGGTACCGTGACTTTTTCGGCCCCCATGCCCTGTCCGGCCTGAAACTGGGCATCTACCAGCATTCCGCCGTGGGGCGCGACGTACTGGTGCGCATTGTCGCGGCACTGGGCGCGCAGGCCGTGCCACTTGGCCGGATGGAGACTTTCATCCCCGTCGATACCGAAGCCGTCCGCCCCGAGGACGCGGCACTGGCCCGTGAATGGGCGGCGGATGGCGGACTGGATGCGATCCTGACGACCGATGGCGATTCGGACCGCCCGCTTCTGGCCGACCGCGCGGGCGACTGGCTGCGTGGTGATGTGCTGGGCATCCTGGCCGCCCGCTTTCTGGGGGCCGCCGCCGTAACCACGCCGGTCAGCAGCAATACGGCGCTGGAACTGGCGGGCTTTGCCAGGGACGTGCGCCGCACCCGC
Source organism: Komagataeibacter rhaeticus (assembly GCF_011611525.1). Classification (NCBI taxonomy): domain Bacteria; kingdom Pseudomonadati; phylum Pseudomonadota; class Alphaproteobacteria; order Acetobacterales; family Acetobacteraceae; genus Komagataeibacter; species Komagataeibacter rhaeticus. The sequence continues at coordinate 1,518,061 of NZ_CP050139.1, read as the reverse complement.
ATCGGCTCCCCCTTCGTGGTCGCCGCCATGACCGAGGCAGCGCAGGCGGGCAGCCTGCCCTCGGTCGGGTACGAAGCGAATGGCGGCTTCCTGCTGGCCAGTAACGTCACACTGGATGGCCGCACCCTGTCCGCCCTGCCCACCCGTGATTCCGTTCTGCCCATGCTCTGCGCACTGGTGGCCGCGCGCAAGGCGGGCATGGACCTGGCGGAGCTGGTGCGCACCCTGCCGCCGCGCTTTACGCTAAGCGACCGGCTGGTAGAAATGCCAACCGCGCGGAGCAGGGCAAGGATTGCCCGCATGAGCGAAAACCCGGCACAGGGTGCGGCGGAACTGGGGCTGACACGGGCCTGCGGCGCGCTTGCCGGCGTGGACGAGACCGATGGCCTGCGCATGACGTTCGACGGGGGGGAGGTCATCCACCTGCGCCCCTCGGGCAATGCGCCGGAACTGCGCGTCTATGTCGAGGCGGACAGCCCCGAACGGGCCGATGCGTTGCTCAGGGCCGGGATCAGCGCGGTCGGCGCCTGGCGCGGGCAGGCATAGGCCCCAGCGGGGGCGTGCTGGAAGCCGCATGGGCAATTTTCCGCCTTTTGGCCGTTTTCTCCGGCCGCCGGTTGTGGAATGCTCAGGCCATGGAAACCAGACTTCTGATCAGCGGCTGCCTGTTCGGCCAGAAGGTGCGTTATGATGGCACCGCAAAGACCCTGATGCACGACAGCCTGCAACGCTGGCAGGCGCAGGGCCGCGTGGTACCGTTCTGCCCCGAGACGGCGAGCGGCCTGCCCACCCCCCGCGCGCCCGCGGAAATCATGGACGGCGCGGATGGCGCGGACGTACTGGACGGGCATGCCCGTGTGCGTCAGGCCGATGGGCAGGACCTGTCGGCCCCGTTCCTGACGGGCGCGCGCATGGCGCTGGACATGGCCCGCCTGCATGGCTGCACGCTGGCCCTGCTGATGGATGGCAGCCCGTCCTGTGGCAGCGGCTTCATCTATGATGGCGGCTTTACCGGCACCCGCCACGCAGGTACCGGCGTTACCGCCGCCCTGCTGCGCCGCAATGGCATTACGGTCTACGCGCCCGACCGGTTTGCCCAGCTGGAAGCCGCCATGGGCTGAAGGCCCGCCCCCCCCGTTCATGTCGGGCGGGGCTGTTGCCGCGTGCCTTTTCCCGCCGGGGCCCTGCCCCGGCTTTTCATACAAAACAGCACGGGCATTCCCATGGCCGCCCCATGCATGGCGGATGACTGAATTCCCGTGCCCTGTTCCACCATGGCGTGACTGCCACGGCTATTTCCCCTGTGCGTGGCCGGCACCACGATACCGCCACCCGGCCTGCGCGGCAGAGGGCACGCGGACAGAAAATCCCCTCAATTAACGCAACTGAAAATTATTATCATACTTCGGGGGCATGCCGGACCGCCCTTTTCCCTGGGCATGGCCCGGGATGCCCGATCCTTTTGTATTATGAATATATTATGGTTTCTGATACAAACCCATGAAAAATTACATAATATTTCATTTTTTACATGCATGTTCTTACATAAAATCTGTGGCTGCGGTACAACACTTGCCGCTTTCCTGACAGAAATGAATGAGAATCATTTGCGATTGAGTTTGATAATTATTATCAACACTCCATTCCTTCACATCGGCAGGCGGCGCGCGGTTGAACGACGCGCCAGGAGTGGTGAATTGAACAAGGCAGAATTACCCCCCACCGGGCCACAGGGCCGCGGGCTGCGGGTGGCCGTGGCGCTGGGCATGTCGGTCGGTTTTGGCGTGAACGCGGGCGAAGCCAGCGCGGACGACACGACCCAGCCCGCCCCCCGCCCCCAGGCCACGGACAGCACCATCAAACTTTCGGCCGTGCGCGTGGGTGGCCATGTGGATACGGATGACGCTGGCTACGCCGCCGGCAACACCAATAGCGAAACGCTGCACATCGCGCGCATGCCCGCCACCGTGCGCGACACACCGCAGACCATTACGGTCGTGCCGCAGGAACTGATCCGGCAGCAGCGCGCCTTCACGCTGGACCAGGCGCTGGCCAACGTGCCGGGCATCACCCTTTCCACCGGCGAGGGCGCGGGCGGCCTGAACGGTGACCAGTTCCGCATCCGTGGCCTGCAGGCCCGCCAGGACATCTACACCGACGGACTGCGCGATTTTGGCACCTATACCCGCGATACGTTCAATACCGAGAGCGTGGAGGTGATAAAGGGACCATCGGGCGAATATTTTGGCGCGGGCAACGTGGGCGGCGTGATCAACCAGAGCCAGAAGCACGCCCATGCCGGCAACAGCTACAGTTATGACCAGACCTTTGGCAGCGGCCCGCTGTATCGGGGCGCGGGGGACATCAACTACCAGATCAATGATGACATGGCCATCCGCATCAACGGCATGTACAACAGGCAGGATGTGGTCGACCGCAACAACGTGACATCGAACCGCTATGGCGCCGCCGTCGATTTTGGCGTGGGGCTGCGCAGCAGGACATCATGGCACCTGACGTGGCAGTGGCTGAGCAGCAACAGCAAGCCCGATTACGGCGTCAGCATGATCCAGGTAAATGGCATCTACCGTCCCATTACCGAATATGGCGTGGCACGCAATACCAGCTATACCCGCAGTTTCGACTTTGACCGCTCCAACATACACACCCTTACCTCCGCGCTGAAATCCGACATCACGCGGTGGTTCACGCTGACCAACGATACACGGCTGAGCCTGTACCAGCGTGATTACACCGCCACCACCCCCGCGGCGTGCTCGGGTGCGTGCGCGGCCGCCATCCTGAGCGGTGGCGATTATGCCCTGCCCTATGGCGCGGGCGGTGGCGCGGCCTACCGGCAGCAGGGCTGGGGGGTGCAGAACGTGATCATGGGGCGCGCACGCTTCGATACCGGCTTCATCCATCATGACCTGAAGGCCGGGGTGGACATCAACTACGCCAGTGATTCCCGCTGGCCGGGCAGCTTTACCAACCGTACCAACAACCAGACCATCCGCAACCCGCAATATTCCTATCCGTCCACCTCCGTCACCTTCCCTGACAGCGGTTATGGCAACGCCAATGCGCGTGACCTGGGGCTGTTCCTGGCCGACCGCATCCAGCTGACAAAACAGCTTGCCCTGTTCGGCACCGCGCGGTGGGATTCCTTCAGCAGCACATATTACACCCGCGCCACCGCCAGCCAGGGCCGGGCGGAACAGAAATCCGACCGCTGGAGCCCGTCGGGCAGCATCATGTACACGCCGCTGAAGGACACATCCTTCTACTTCACCTTCGCGCGGTCGTACAAGCCCGTCGGCACCGATGTCTCGTCGCTGGTTACCGTCAAGCCAACGGCGGGCGACGTGGCGCAGAAGGGCGTCAACCTTTCCCCCCAGCGCAGCGACCTGTTTGAAGTGGGCAACAAGTCCGACTTCTTCCACAAGCGCCTGGGCACCACGGTGGCCTTCTTCCAGATCAGCGAAAACAATTCCCAGTATTATGACGTCAATGGCGACCTGGAGACCGGCTTTGCCGACTCAGGCAGCGGGCGGCGCATCCGTGGCGTGGAACTGAGTGCCAACGGCAAGATCACGCGCGACTGGCAGGTCTTTGCCTCCTATTCCTACATGGATGGGCGCGTGACCCACAGCAACACCGGCGACAATGGCAAGGTCGCCCCCCAGGTGCCGCACAACAACATGTCGGTCTGGAGTTCGTATGACCTGTCGCACCTGCTGCTGCGGCCCGAATGGGGCAGCCTGAAGGTGGGCGGTGGCGCACAGTATTCCTCGGGCTACTGGGCCGGGCCGGACACGACCAACAGCGCGCGCATGCCCTATACCTTCAACCTTAACGGCATGGTGTCGTGGGATTACAGGCATTACCGGGTCTCGTTCAATGCCAACAACATCACCAACCGGCTGAACTATGCCTCCTCGTTCTCCGGCTCACGCGCCGTGCCTTCGTCGGGGCGCTACTTCATGGGCAATATCGGTGTCACGTTCTGATCCCGCCCTGAATGCCCGGAACCATGTTCCGGGCGCCACGGCGGCACAGGTTGTGGCAACGCAGCTCATGCTGGGGCAGATCCACCTTGACCGGGGCATGATGGAAGAAGCCTTCCTTATGTTCGAAGCGGCGGCGCGCAGCCATGACCCGCGTGCGCTCAACATGCTGGGCCGCGCTTACGAGCGTGGCTGGGGCACCGCCCGCAATGCCGCGCGCGCGGCGCTGTATTTTGCCGAAGCCGCACGGCAGGACTATGGCTGGGCCGCCTTCAACCTGGCTGACCTGTATCTGGCGGGCCGGGGTGTCGCGGCGGACCCGGACCGGGCGGGCAGGCTTTATGTCCGTGCCGCGCGTGGCGGCGTGGCCAAGGCGCTGACCATGCTTGGCCTGCTGGTGGAAGACGGGGTGATCCACACATCCCATGCCAGCCCGGCCGCCAGTCTTTTCCATGCCGCCGCCATGGGCGGGGACTGCTGGGGCGCGCTCAACCTGGGCCGCCTGCATCTGTCCCGCCACGATGCGCCCGCCGCACGGCCCTGGCTGGAGCGGGCGCTGGCCCATGGTTTTGACGATGTGTTCCGTGCCCTTGCGCAGCTTGTGGCGGGGCAGGCCGACCCGGCGCTGCGCCGCATCGGCCACATCGCGGCCAGCCGGTTACAGGCCACGACAGAATACGAAACCAAACCCTAGCAAGATCGTATTACGGATGAATGTATTCATAAAAAAATATTCCACCCCGTTCATCACGGGGCTTTTTGTGGTTTCGGCCATATCGGGCACGGCGCTGTTCTTCCACTGGATGCCCGGCATGTTCCATTCCATGCATACATGGCTGAGCATGGTGCTGCTGCTGCCGTTCGTGCTGCATGTCTGGCGCAACTGGGGGCAGTTCATGCTGTATTTCCGCAACCCCTCCATGCTGGTGGCCTGCGTGGTGTCGCTGGCCGCGGCCGCGGGCTTCATGGTCATGACGGGGCATGCCGGGGGCAACCCGGCCCAGCGCGTGTTCCCGCTGCTGACGCATGCCCCCCTGGGCACGCTTGCCCCGCTGTTCCACGCCACCCCCGATGAACTGGCCACGCGCCTGACCCATGCGGGCTACAGCGTGCGGTCCACCGACGAGACGCTGGAGGAACTGGCCACCGCCGCCGGCCAGCGCCCCAATGACGTGCTGATCCGGCTGCTGCCCCAGCATGCGGGCCACAGGCACTGAAGCCGATGCTGGTCCATATCCCCGCCGTACTCAGCCCGCAGGAAGTCGCCCATTGCCGGCGGGTGCTTGAACAGTCGCAATGGGTTGATGGCCGGGTCACGGCGGGCGACCAGTCCGCCAGGGCCAAGTTCAACCTGCAGATCCCCCAGGACAGCACGGAAGGCACCGCGCTGGCGGACCTGGTGCTGCAGGCACTGGGCCGCAACCCGCTGTTCAACAGCGCCGCCCTGCCGCTGCGGGTCTTTCCCCCGCTGTTCAACCGCTATGACGCGGGCATGCGCTTTGACACCCATGTGGACAACGCCATCCGCCCCCTGCCGGGCACGGGGTTCCGTATCCGCACCGATGTGTCCTCCACCCTGTTCCTGAGTGAGCCGGATGAATATGATGGCGGTGAACTGATCATTCAGGATACCTATGGCACCCAGTGCATCCGGGTGCCGGCGGGGGACATGGTGCTCTACCCCGCCACCAGCCTGCACAGCGTGCGCGCCGTGACGCGCGGCAGCCGGTGGGCGGCGTTCTTCTGGTCACAATCCATGATCCGCAATGACGTGCAGCGTACCCTGCTCTACCAGTTCGACCGCTCGATCATCGAAACCCGCCAGGCACTGCCCGATGACCATCCCGGCGTGCTGGGGCTGACGGCCACCTACCACAACCTGCTGCGCCAGTGGGCCGAACTGTAGACGCACGCCCCAAATATCGGAAACGGTAGGTTGCCGTATTTGCGGTATCGGCGGGACCGGAGCGCGATATGGTTGGAACGTTCACGCAGCCAGCGCCGAAAAACCGCTGCTGGCATTACGGGAGACCATGAAATGCCCAAGGTTCTTGTACTGTATTATTCCACCTACGGCCATATCGAGACAATGGCCCACGCGGTTGCCGAAGGCGTGCGCGCGGGCGGGCTGGAGGCCGATGTCAAACGCGTGCCCGAACTGGTGCCGGAAGATGTGGCAAAGGCCCATCACTTCAAGACCGAACAGGCCGCCCCCATCGCCACGGTGGCCGAACTGGCGGATTATGACGCGATCATTGTCGGCGCCCCCACCCGTTTCGGCCGCCTGCCCGCGCAGATGGCCAATTTCTGGGATCAGACAGGCGGCCTGTGGCTGAAGGGCGCGCTGGTAGGCAAGGTGGGGGCGGCGTTTACCTCTACCGCCAGCCAGCATGGCGGGCAGGAGACGACGCTCTTCTCCATCCTGACCAACCTGATCCACCACGGCATGGTGATTACCGGCCTGCCTTACAGCTTCCAGGGCCAGCTCAAGCTGGATGAAGTGACCGGCGGCGCGCCCTATGGCGCCACCACCATCGCGGCAGGCGACGGCTCCCGCCAGCCCAGCGCCAATGAGCTGGACGGGGCGAAATTCCTTGGCCAGCATGTGGCGGGTCTTGCGCGCAGACTGGCCTGAACCCCGCACCGCAACGCAGGGATGAACGCCCCCGGCCAAATGGCCCGGGGGCGTTTTTCATGCCGCCCCCGGCATGGGTGCCCCCTCTTCATGCCCCCATGGGGCATGGCCGAAGGCGCGGGTCAGGTAATCAATGAATGTCGTAACCCGAATGGGGCGCAGCGTGCTGGCGGGCGTGACCAGATAAAGGGCGACGGGGGCGGCCTCCCATTGCGGGAGCAGGCGCGTGATGCGGCCGGATTTCAGCCCCTCCCACACCATGAATTCCGGAAACAGCCCGAAACCCAGCCCCGCTTCCAGCGCGGGCAGGAAGGCTTCCGCATTGTCCGAGCGCAGGCGTGCCGTCTGTGAAAGCACGTATTCACGCCCGCTGGCCCGCTCATGCAGGCGGATCATGCCGGGGGCGGTGGTGTTGGTGTAGACAAAGCTCCTGTGCCCTTCCAGCGCACGCGGGTCATCGGGGTGACCGGCCTGCGCCACGTAGCCGGGCGATGCGACAAGCACCAGCCGCACATTGCACAGCCGCCGCGCCCGCAGGGCTGAATCCGCCAGGGACGCAATCCGCAGCGCCACGTCATACCCCCCGGCCACCAGGTCCACCAGCGCATCGCTGTAATCCATGGTAATGTCGATTTCAGGATACTGGCGCAGGAAATCGGGCAGCAGCGGGGAAAGATGGCGCACCCCGAATGTCATGGGGGCTGCCACGCGGATCAGGCCCGACGGCGCAAGCGTGCCGCCACGGGCCTGTGTCTCGGCGGCTTCGGCCTCGGCCAGGATGCGGCTGGCATGGCCCAGCAGGCCGCGCCCCGTCTCGGTCAGGGACATCTGGCGTGAATTGCGGTTGAACAACGCCACCCCCAGCGCCTGCTCAAGCCGGCTTACGGCCTTGGATACCGTGGGTTTGGAAAGCTGGATGTCCTCTGCCGCGCGGGCAAAGGAACCGCGTTCGGCAACCTTTGCAAAAATGGCCCAGGCTTCAAGATCCGGCAGTCTCATCATGCAACCCTACGCAATGCGCCCCATCCATGGTGTTCATAATCCGGAGACCGTTTCAGAAACCCGCCCATGAAACCACCTGTAAATCATAAGGAAGTTTTTGGTGAAACTTTTTGGGAAAAGGCGGTATCCGAAAAATTTTATCGTTATTTGTCAAACTGTTTTTTAAAAAACACGCATATGATGACGGGCTGCCCCGGCATTCCCGGATAATCCATAAGGTATAATATATGGAAACGATATATTTCCATCATTTCCATATATGCCATCACAGCCCTGCGTTACCATGCCTGCACGAACACGGAAAATGGAGTAAGGCAGATGATCGAGATCCGTCCCTTTGACAGGCTGGGCCACGCCAACCATGGCTGGCTGGATGCCCGGCATCATTTCTCCTTCGCCAGTTACCATGACCCCGCGCGCATGCACTGGGGTGCGCTGCGGGTCTGGAATGATGACATGATTGCCCCCGGCACGGGCTTTGGCACCCATCCGCACCGTGACATGGAAATCATCACCTATGTGCGCGAGGGCGCGATTACCCATCAGGACAGCCTGGGCAATACCGGCCGCACGGAAGCGGGTGATGTACAGGTCATGTCCGCCGGCACGGGTATCCGCCACAGCGAATACAACCGCGATGACGTGCCGACCCGGCTGTTCCAGATCTGGATCATGCCCGACCGCGCGGGACATGCGCCTTCATGGGGCACGCGTGCCTTCCCCAGGGATGACCGTGCGGGCCGGTTCGTGGTGCTGGCATCGGGCAGCCGGGACGATACCGACGCCCTGCCCATCAATACCGATGCCCGCGTACTGGGCGCCACGCTCCGCAAGGACCAGGTGGTGGAATACCCGCTGGGTGCCGGGCGGCTGGGCTATCTGGTTCCCGCGCGTGGCGCGGTGGAAATAGAGGGCATGCGTGTGGGCGAGCGTGATGGTGCCGCCATTTCCGCCACCGACATACTGCGCGTGCGCGCGTTGGAGGATGCCGAGGTCGTGCTGGTCGATACGGTCCCCTGATCCATCGGGGCGGGCGGCCCCGCGGGCCGCCCGAACTTCCGCCGGGCTGCGGCGTTCCCCCTTCATGTTACAGGAGGTTCCGATGCGCCATACCGTGAAGATCACGACCATCCTTGCCACGGTGCTCTCACTTGCGGGATGTTACGGCCCCCGCCACCACCATGACCGGGGCTGGCATGACGGGTATTACGGTGACGGATATGACCGCCGTGGCGGCAGGCCGTACCGGGGTGGCCCGATGGGCGGCGGTGGCGGCCGCTGGTAACGCGGGGACCTGCCGGGGGGCGTATGGCTGCCATGCCCGAACCGGCTCCCGCCCATGGGATGATTGCGCTACCCTGCCCCGCCAATGACCGTGGAGAGGAAGATCATGGACCCGAAAGCCGTGGCGGAAGCCTATTTCAGTCTGGGCACCCAGATCGAGGAAAGCCAGGCCCGCGTAAGCGATGCGGCCGAAGCGCTGATCCCCCTCGCACAGAAAGGCGATGAACACGCCCGCGCCGCGCTGGACAGCCTGCGACAGGCAGCTGCTTCCATGCAGGCGGAACGGACGCGCGCCCAGTACCTGTGGGATCTGGCGGCAGGCCGCAACCCTGCCCCACCTGCCGATACCACCGCCAGCCCCGACCAGCAGAACAGGGCTGCACGGCCCCACACCTTTCTTGACAGCCTGCTGGATGATCTGACCGGCACCCCGCTATAACCCCGGACGGGAAGGCGCGCCTTTTCCCGCCGGTAGAAAAGAGCAGGGTTTCCGGGTGCCGCCTTCTGTCAAAAAGGCGGCGTTCCCCGCAGCCTTCCGGTAAGGGCTTCCTGCTGTCCCGTGCAATGCAGTCCCGATCCGTCGTACCGGAAAAAAGCGTGGCGGGCGCCTGCAACCACTGGTCCCGTCCCGACTTTACCGCTCCAGCGGGATCAGGGGCGTGGCACTGCGCGGCCCTGTTTTTACATCCTGCCAGAAGGATGGAAAGCCATGCGCCGCTCCCTTGCCCTGTTTCTGCCCGTCACCATGCTGGTGCTGGAACTGAATGCATCCGCCCATGCCGCCGCCCCTACCGATCCACAACCCCTGATTGAAAATGCACCGGGGGCGCGGGTGGCAGGCTATCTCAACTTCTGCATCGGCAACGGACTTGCGCCGGTGGCGGACGCCACCCGCCTGCTGGACCTGCTGATTGCCCGGACCGGCGCGGTACCAGCCGATGAACGGGGCAACATGGATTACGCCCTTGGCACGGCGGGCGTGATCCGGCCCGCCACGCAGGCGGGCGGGCTGCGCCTGACCGATCTGGACATGCCCCGGCGCCATGTGGCCTGCACGCAGGTGCTGACAAAGGCGGCCATGGCCAGCTGAACCCGGACAGCGGGCAACGGGAATGGCAGGCTGGCCGCCGGGAATGTTCCACTGGGGATATTCCACCGGGGATATTGTCTTGCCTGCGCCTTTGCGGCATGAGGGGCAGCAGATTGTCCACCCCAGCCGCAGGTTCCCCCATGTCCCAACACACCCCCATCGGCCTTGACAATGGTCACGGCACCATCACCGCCGTAACCCATTCGGGGAATTTCCATCTGGATGAAACGCTGGGCTATGTCATCCTGCACTACGCCCTGGCCCCGCAGGGTGACCTGGCGGGCCGCGTTGTGGGCAACGTGCCCGATGACCGGCTGCACTTCACCCGCACCCGCGCACCCGAACGCATTGCGGCGGCCGACATCGTATTTGACGTGGGCGGCCGCCATGACCCCGCCACGGGCCGCTACGACCACCACATGAAGGACAAGCCCCTGCGGGAGGATGGCACGCCCTACAGCGCGGCGGGGCTTTTGTGGAAGGATTACGGCATCGCCGCCATCCGCAACATGCTGGCCACCCCGGTGGATGAGGCGGACCTGCCCGCCATCTGGCAGGCAATTGACAAATCACTGGTCCTGCCGATCGATCAGGATGACAACGGCGTGGCCAAGATGGGCAAGCTGTCGCTGGCCGATATCGTGTCCGCCTGCCGCCCCACATGGGACACGGCCGAACTGTACGGCCCCGAACAGGCACGCCTGCGCGAGGCGGCCGGCTTTGCCGAAGCCGCGACCACGGTTGCGGGCTATCTGGTCAATACGGTGGACCGCGTGCGCGCCAGCCTGAAAGCCGCAGGCCGCGTGCTGGCGGCATTCGAGGCAGCACAGGACAAGCGCGTTCTGGTAATGGATACGGGCATGCCGACGGAAAAGGTGATTTTCGAGCATGACCTGCCGGTCGTCTATGTCGTCTCCCCCGCCGGGCAGGACCGCTGGAACGTCAAGGCCGTTCCCCCCACGCGCGGCGATTTTGGCCAGCGCGTCTCCCTGCCCGAAGCCTGGCGCGGACTGGATGGCGAGACACTGGCCCGGGTATCGGGCGTGCCGGATGCGGTGTTTGCCCACCCCGCGCGCTTCATCTGCGGCGCGGCCAGCAAGGCGGGTGCGATCCGCATGGCCACCCTGGCGCTGGAAATCGACGCAGCCCAGGCTTCTGCCTGAACCCCCGTCCCGCCTGCGGAAAACCTGCGGGCGGGTACATCCCCCTGATGCCTGCCGGCAGAAACCTGACCGGAAACCACCCCTGAACAGGGCAAGGCAGGCAAGCACAGGTCTGGCATCACCGCCACGGTCATCATTTCCACGTAAATGAAACAGCCTGTCTGGAAAACAAACGTTTCCGGGCCGCGCCTTTTTTTTAAAAAGGCGACATGCCCCGAAGCTTTCTGAAAAAAATCTTAACCAAAAACATCCTTATGATTACGGGATGTTTTCCAATATTGTTGCTTCAGGCAGCCCCCCCGCAGGCTGTACGCCACGGCATGCACTCCAGATAAGCCGCATGGCATTTTTAAATAATACGTCACGGAACATCAAATACTTCCATTTTTAATATTAAGACAATTCTGTATTTTTATTATTCTACACGTCATGACGCAATCAGCATGCAACATATTGCGCCCCCCTGGCGTTCAGCGCGCATAGCCTTTCAACAGCCATGCTGGAGAAACCATGACCCCGACCATCCCGCCACAGAGCCAGCCACACCAGCCCGGCATCGAACGCCTGATGGACCCGCGGGCCGAGCATATCCGCGCGGACTACAAAGGCAGCGGCAAGCTGTCGGGCCGCAGGGCGCTGATTACAGGCGGGGACAGTGGCATCGGGCGTGCCGCCGCACTGCATTTTGCACGCGAGGGCGCGGATGTCGCCATTCTTTACCTTGAAGAAGACGAGGACGCGCAGGAAACCATCCGCCAGATTGAAGCCGAGGGCATGCGCGGCCTGGCCATCCGGGGCGACGTGTCACACAGCGCGGTCTGCAATGATGCGGTCGCGCGCACCGTGGCGGCATTTGGCGGCCTTGATATCGTGGTGAACAATGCCGGGGTGCAGTATGTCAGCAATGACCTGACCGATATTACCGATGAACTCTGGCAGCGCCACATGGATGTGAACATCAACGGTTATTTCTACATCGCGCGCGCCGCCCTGCCCCATCTGGGGCGTGACAGCGTGATCATCAATACATCGTCCATCAATGCCTTTGCGGGCAATACGTCACTGGTGGCCTATACCACCACGAAAGCCGCGGAAATGGGCTTTACCCGCGCCCTGGCCCTGCAGCTTGCGCCCAAAGGCATCCGTGTCAACGCCGTAGCACCCGGCCCCGTCTGGACCCCGCTGCAACCCGCAAGCTGGGGGCCGGTGGACCCGCAGGCCGTGGCCGAACTGGGCCAGAAAACCCCCATGGAGCGCGTGGGCCAGCCAAGCGAACTGGGTCCGGCCTATGTCTACCTGGCCGCGCGGGATTCATCCTATGTCACGGGGCAGACGCTGCATGTGAATGGCGGGATGATCATCAATGGCTGAACCGCTGGCGGGGCTTGTGCTGCCTGTCTCGTCGTGGCTCCGGCTTGCGCCGCATCGCCACTGGCTGGACATGCAGGGCCAGCGGCTGCTGGATTTCTCCAAGCCATCACGCGTGCCCCACGGCTTTGCGGCGCTGGGCGATGACGGGCGGCTGCAACCCGGGGCCGTGGCGGACGGCACGCTGACCGCGCGCATGACCCATGTCCATGCCGTGGCCATGGGCCGTGGCCTGCCCGGCTGCGCACCGCTGGCCGCCCATGGCGTGGCCAGCCTGCGTGGCGCGCTGGAGGACCATGACCATGGCGGCTGGTACCTGACACCGGCCATAAACGGAAAACCACCCGAAGAGTCCCGCAAGCAGGCGTACCTGCATGCCTTTGTAGCTCTTGCCGCCTCCTCCGCCCATGTGGCCGGGGTGGCGGGCGGGCGTGAACTGCTTGATACTGCCCTGCCCATATGGGAGCGGCATTTCTGGAGCGAGGCGGAAGGCGTATTCCGTGAAAGTTTCGCGGCGGACTGGTCGGATGAGGAAGACTATCGCGGCGCGAACGCCAACATGCATTCCGTCGAAGCCTGCATGGCGGTGGCGGACGTAACCGGCAACGGGGTGTGGCGGCACCGGGCGCTGCGTATTGCGGAACGCTTCATCCACACCTACGCACGCGATGCGGGCTACTGCCTGCCTGAACATTACAGCCGGGAATGGGGCGTACTGAAGGACGACCACCGCGACAGGCCAGCCGATGCCCTGCGCCCGTACGGCATGACACCGGGGCATTTCGTGGAATGGGCGCATCTGCTGCTCAGGCTGGAAGCGGCCCTGCTGCGCGCGGACGGCCACGCGCCGCCATGGCTGGTGGAGGACGCGATCGAACTGTTCCACAGCGGCATGAACAACGGCTGGCAGCGTGATGGCGCACCCGGCCTGCTTTATACAATCGACTGGGCGCGCAGGCCGGTCGTGCACAATCGCCCGCACTGGTGCCAGGCCGAAGCGATGACCGCCGCCGCCGCCCTGCTCAAGCGGACGGGCCACCAGCGTTACGAGCACTGGTACCGCACGATCTGGGATTATATCGATACCTACATGATCGACCGCCAGCAGGGCGGGTGGATACAGGAACTGGATGAACACAATCATCCCTCCAGCACAATCCAGGCAGGCAAGGCGGACCTGTATCATGCATGGCAGGCCACCATTATGCCGCTGCTGCCGCTTGCCCCCAGCCTTGCGACGGCCGTTACCCGGCCGGGAAGCTGAGCCGCCGGAAACATCGATGGCCGTTTTTTCTCAATGCCCTACCGCCGGTATATGTATACCTTGTCCAGATGCAGCATCTGCGCGCCAGTGATGTGTATCTTGACATATCTGGCGCCCAGCCCTTTTTTGGGATGGAAGATCAGGGGCCTGCCATCAATGCCGCCAATTGCCGCTTCCTGGTTGTGAAAATAGATGCAGGTATAGTTCACGTCATCTTCCGAGATACTGATCTGCACATTATCCAGCCGCCGCTCGTATTCATGAAATTCCGTATGGGGAATGACCCTGTTGAAAATACGGATTTCCGCAATTTCGTGTATGTCTTCCAGATCCACCCGCCACCATGGATCGATTTCGGCATCCGTATGAAAGCTGAACCGGCCGGTGGGCTGGCCCACGAGTGCCCGGCTGGCGTCATCTTCAGGCTGCGCGCCATGGGACCAGATGGAGCGTGAACTCTGGGTGGCCCGCTTGCCGCCGCTGACCAGGGTGCCCTGCGGGCGCGCAAGCCCGAGATAATCCAGCCGGACCGCATCCAGATGCGCGAAATCCACATATTCCAGCGGGTTGAGATAGCCAAGCCGGGACAGTTTCCTTTCCGTGCCAAGCGTGGAAAAGGCATATTCCCGTTTCAGGTCAATGAACAGGTCCTGCAATGCCGCATGGGCTTCATATATATCCTTTATGTAGCCCCTGTTTTTGAAATACTCGATATTTTCCCTTACAAATATGGGATAGCTTTCATCCACGGGCACATAGCGGGCCAGTTCATCGGCGGACCATATCCGGATGCCGATATCGATCTGCTGCCGCAGGCGTTTTTCATCCTTCATGAGATTGGGCCAGAAATCATGAGCATGGGCATAGGACGAAAACTTTTTCAGTAACCGCTCCACCCCGCCCATATGGGTGAAATGCCACCCGGCATCATGGATGACATTATGCGCGATGCCGGCAGTCCGGGCGATTGCGGGCATGTTGTAGCGCGCCACGCTCAGGCTGTCGTTCCCGCCCTTTTTTTCCACATCCAGGGCATCAAGATATTTTTTAGGCAGCGCATAGGCCGCATCCCAGTCATGGCGGTATACCATGTTGAGATAATACTGATACATATTCATTGAAAACTGGGTGACGCCATCAAACTCCAGGGCCTTCTGCAGCGCAGCCCTGCGCGGTATTTCATCGACATCGGAAAAGATGATCAGGTCATCGGGCCGGACATGGGCAATGGCTTTCCTGATCTGCTCCTTCTGGTAGGTATCGCGGCTCCAGTGATCGGAACCGGCGGGAAAAAAATCAACGGAAAAATGGATGATCCGGTCCTGGTAACGTTTGTACCGCCCGGCATTTTCCAGGAACAGCTTGGGTTTCGGGTCACCATTGAAGGTCAGTGACGATTCGCATATTACAAAATAATCAACAATATCATTTAATTCACGCAACCTGATATCAAGTATATCAAGCTCATCAAAAAAAGAAAAGCAATCATATACTTTGCGCATTACAGTTCCCATATATTGTGTAGGGTGTGGAAAACACGTCCGCCCCATCCGCTTCATGGTCCGGTTTCAGTGTCCGGACGCGGGCACCCTACGCAAATTTACTAACGGAAATCTTACCGCCGCCGCGCTTATTGCAACGCCCCGTTCACACCTGCGCCAGCAGGGCCGCACGGCACGGGCGGGCACGCAGGGAAAATGCCCCGCGCCCCCGTACACGCGCCCCGCATATGGAAAGGACCGCTCAGCCACCCGGCGCGAAGCGCCGTGCCAGCAGGGTGCAGAGGGACATCACGATGACACCCAGCGGCACCAGCCATGTAAAGGCGATGGCATGCCCATGGGGCCGCCAGAACAGCATGGCCCCGCAGACCACGCCAAGCGTGATGAGGAACGCGGGCAGCACCTCACGCCCGCGTATCCGCGTGCTGAACAGGGCAAGGACAAAGGCCCCGAGCATGGCGCCATACGAACATGACGCCACCGACAGCCCGAACACCACCGCCGGCCCATGGCTGTTGGCAAAAACAAGGGCCGCCACCACAAGCACCACGGCCCACAGCACCGTCACCAGCCGGGCAAAAACCAGCAGGGAGACACGCAGGTACCGTGCGGCAACCCGGCAGGGAGCGGCGAAATCCAGCAACGTGGCACTGGCCATGGCGTTGAGCGTGGCGGACAGCGAGCCCATCGTCGCACTCAGCAGCCCCGCCACCAGCAGCCCCGCCAGGCCGGGCGGCAGGTCATGGACGATAAAATCGGGGAACAGGGCATCCGATGTGCTCAGGCCCAGCGCGGATAGCGGCCTTTCATCATTCCGCGCCCATAGCAGCATCCCCACCAGTGACAGCAGGGCAAACAGGCAGCCGACCATGATGCCGCTGCCCACCAGCGCCTTTCTGGCATCGCCCAGCGTCCGTGCCGCCAGCACGCGCTGCACCAGCAGCTGGTCCGTCCCGTGCGAGGCCATGGACATGATGGCCCCGCCAATCATGGCGGCACAGGGCGTGTAGGGATCGAGAAAATACAAGGTGGACCTGTGGAACAGATGGAACCTGCTGGAATGGCGCAGCATGTAAATCTGCTGGTCCGTGGCCTGATGGTACAGCAGCGCGACACAGGCCAGCGCCCCTGCCGCGTACACCGCAAGCTGGAGCGCATCGGACCATACCACCGCCCGCAGGCCGCCTGCCATGGTATAGAACAGCGTCAGCCCGACAATGACCAGCATGATCCCCCATTGCGGCACCAACCAGTGCAGGGCGGACAGGATGGCCGCGACCGGCAGCATGCCCGCGAACAGCCTGATCCCTTCGGCCAGCACGCGCATGACCAGGAACGTCAGGGACACGGTGCGCTCCATCCCCGCCCCGAAGCGCTGGCCCAGATACTGGTACACGCTGCCCACATGCCCCGAAAAATAATGGGGCAGGAACAGCCACGCAACCAGCGCCCGGCCAATGACGTACCCCACCGCCAGCCCCACGAACACCATGCCGCTGCCATAGGCCATGCCGGGTATGCTGATGATGGTCAGGGTCGAGGTTTCGGTCGCCACAAGGGACAGGCAGATGACCCACCATGGCAGGTCGTGCCGCCCCCCAAGATAGGCGGAAACGGAATCCTGCCGCCCCGACAGGGCATATGCGATACCCGGCAGGGCCAGGCAGTACAGGCAGATAATCGAAAGATCGATAGCGGACATACCGGTTCCATCAGCCACAAACCCGGAGCATATGACCGCAAACCCTGTTACGGGGAAACCGGAAAAGACGCACGACCGCAGCGGCCTGCCCCCATGCCCGTGCGCGACGGGCCCTGCCGCCCGGTTTTCACGGCAGGTGAAAACGATTTTTTTCGACCGTTCCCCTGCCGCGACCACACCCGCGCCCCATGGCGCCGGGGCGCAGCGTTGTCATTGCAGGCCGATAACGGTATGGCTGGTGCATCGGGCATCCGGCATGCCGTCTTTATAACGGACCCATGGCACCATGCATGTTTTCCCCGCCGCCACCCGGCTGAGACGCCGCCATGTGCTGATGCTGACGGGGGCCGCCACACTGGCCGCCTGTGCCCCCCACGCACACGGCCACCACGCCCCCGCCCCGGACATGCGCGCGGTGGACAGCAGGCTGCGGCAGGCCGTGACACGGGGCGAGGCCCCCGGTGTGGTCTGTGCCATCGGCCATGACCGGCAGGTGGTACACCGGGCCGTCTATGGCAGGCGCGCCGTCACCCCCACAGCCCAGGCCATGACATGGGACACGGTGTTCGACATGGCCTCACTGACCAAGCCCACCATTACCGCCCCTGCCGTCATGCAGTTGTGGGAACGCGGCCTGTTCGGGCTGGACGATCCCGTCGCGCGCTACCTGCCGCAGTTTGCCGCCGCCGGTAAGGCCGGCATTACGATCCGGCACCTGCTGACCCATTATTCCGGCCTGCCGCCGGATCTGGACCTGGCCCATGCGTGGCAGGGGCGTAACACCGCCTTCCGCCTGACCATGGAAACCGCGCCCACGCAGCCACCGGGCAGCGGATTCATCTACAGCGACATCAATTTCATCACGCTGGGTTTCCTGGTGGAAAAACTGTCCGGCCTGACGCTGGATGCCTATGCCCGGCGCTTCATCCTGACCCCGCTGGGCATGCGGCAGTCCGGCTTCCTGCCGCCGGATGAATGGTCCGCACGCATCGCCCCCACCCAGCCCGATGAGAACGGCCACATGCTGCGCGGGCAGGTGCATGACCCCTCCGCCCGGCGCATGGGCGGGGTTGCCGGGCACGCGGGACTGTTTTCCACCGCGCAGGACATGTGTGTCTATGCACAGGCGCTGCTGGACCGCCGCGCGGGCAGGCCATCCACCTATCCCCTGCAGGCCCGTACCCTGATGCTCATGACCACCGCGCAGCAGCCACGGGGCGGGTCGGACCTGCGGGGGCTGGGGTGGGATATTGCCACGCATTACTCCTCCCCCCGGGGGGACAGGTTTCCCGTCGGCTCCTTTGGCCATACCGGCTTTACCGGCACGTCGCTCTGGCTGGACCCCGGCAGTGACAGCTATGTGCTGATCCTGACCAGCCGCCTGCACCCGGACGGGCATGGCAATGTCGTGCGCCTGCGCCATGATGTCGCGACCGCCGCCGCCCTGGCCCTGCTGGGCCCGGCAGGGGGATAAGGGAACTGTCTGAAAACCCGCTGATTAAAACAGTGAAAGGTTCCAGAAGCCTGTCCAAAAAAAGCTTCACCAGTCCCCCCTTCATGATTACAGGACGTTTCCCGGTAGGGCTGTCAGACAGCCTTCAGGCCATTTTTCCATTCATTCCAGCAAGTTGATTGAGACATGACCCCGAACGGCAGCCCCCCATCCATCGCCACGGAACGACAGGACCCCCGTTACGCGGATGTGGATATCTGGCCCACGGCAGCCGTTCTGGATGCACTGGTGGAATCCCAGATGAGCGCCATCGCCGCCGTCCGTGCCGCGATACCGGAACTGGAGCGCTGTGTTGAACGCGCCCTGCCACGCCTGCTGGTGGGGGGGCGGCTGTTTTATGTGGGGGCTGGCACATCGGGGCGGATCGGCATGCAGGACGGGGTGGAACTGCTGCCCACCTTCGGCTGGGCGCCGGAACGTCTGGTGCTGCTGCTGGCCGGCGGGCAGGACGCCGTGTACCAGGCCGCCGAAGGTGCCGAGGACCGCGAGGACGTGGCCCGCGCGGACATACTGGCCCATCAGCCCGGCCCGGATGACGTGGTGCTGGGCATCGCCGCCAGCGGTTCAACCCCCTATACCTGTGCGGCGGTTGCGGCGGCACGCGCGGCGGGCAGCCTGACCATAGGCATCGCGTGCAATCGTGACGGCAGGCTGCTGCGCGAAGCCGAACTGGGTGTTGCCGTGGTGACGGGGCCGGAAGTCATTTCCGGTTCCACCCGGCTCAAGGCGGGCACGGCACAGAAAGCGACGCTGAACCTGATGTCCACAACCCTCATGATCCGCATGGGCCATGCCTATCGCGGGCAGATGGTGGACATGCGCGTGGTCAATGCCAAGCTGCGCCAGCGCGCGTGCCGGATGGTCCGCGGCCTTGCGGGCTGTAGCGAACGGCAGGCGCTGGCCGCGCTGGAGACCACAGGGTTCAATGTCAAACGCGCGGTAATGATCTGTTCGGGCATTCCCGCCGCACAGGTTGAAGCCCTGCTTGACGCCCATGGCGGCAATCTGCGCACGATCCCGGGGCTTGCCATGCCGCCTGCCAGCGGGACATGACACACCCCATGCTCACGGCCATCGGCCTTATGAGCGGTACATCGCTTGACGGTGTGGATGCCGCCATTGTCCGCACCGATGGCGAACGGATTGCCGCCTTTGGCCCCGCGCTCAGCCTGCCCTATGGGGCGGCACTGCGCCAGCGTGCGCGCAAAATCCTCGACCGTGCCCCGACCCTTCACCCCGATGACCCCGAACTGAAGGCCGTGGAGCATGAGATCACCCGCCACCATATCGATGCGGTGCGGCAGGTACGCGCGCTTGTGCCCGATATCGACCTGATCGGTTTCCATGGCCAGACCATCCTGCATGCGCCACAGCGCCGGCTGACATGGCAGACTGGTGATGCGGCCCTGCTTTCACGCGCAACGGGGCTGGCGGTGGTGCACGACTTCCGCAGCGCGGATGTCGCCGCCGGTGGTGAAGGGGCACCGCTGGTACCCTGGTTCCACGCCGCCCTGCTGCACGACGTGCCGGGACCGGTGGCGGTGCTGAACATTGGCGGGGTTGCCAATGTAACGCTTGTTGGCGCGGACGGAAGCATCCATGCCTGTGACACCGGGCCGGGCAATGCCCTGCTGGATGACTGGGCCTTCCGCCACACCGGCACGGCATGTGACGTGGATGGCAGGCTGGCCCGCGCGGGCACGGTCAACCGGGCCATGGTGGCGCAGCTGCTGGCCGATCCCTATTTTGCCCGCCCTGCCCCCAAATCGCTGGACCGCCAGACATTTGCCGCGGCCCTCGGGCTTGTTTCCACCTGTAGCCCCGCCGATGGCGCGGCCACGCTGGCCGCCTTTACCATCGAGGCCATCCGCCGCACGCCGCTGCCTGTCCGGCCCACGCGCTGGTATGTATGTGGCGGGGGACGGCACAACCCCGTCCTGATGCAGGGACTGCGCGCCGCACTGGGCACCCCGGTCGGGACGGTGGACGAACTGGGCTGGAACGGAGATGCGCTGGAGGCGCAGTGTTTCGGCTTCCTGGCCGCCCGCAGCCTGCGCGGCCTGCCGCTTTCCGCCCCCACGATTACAGGCGGGCCGGAAAACCTGTCCGGCGGCCGCCTGACCTGTGCGGGACTGTCCGTTCCGTCATGGATCAGCACAGTGATGGAAAAATAGCGGATTTTCCTGGTCAGGCTTGTTCCAGAAAGCTTCAGGGAATGCCGCCTTTGCAAAAAAGGCGGCACCCGGAAACCTTTAACGATGATCCACGCGTCACGGGCGCAGGGTTGGTGAAAGCACAGGCCCGGTCAGGTCATCATCCGCATCCGGCCCATGGCTGTGCGGGGCCGGCACGTCGCCCGCCGGGCGCGCGTTATGCAGGCCGGAATACTGGAGCGGATCAACCGAGAACAGTTTGTCCGGCGCGGGAAGCCGCGCCATGTCCCACCCGCCGCCACACGCGCGGATCAGCCCGACGCGGGCCTGCAGGTAGCGTGTCTGGACCTCGACCTGCTGGATGCGGGCATCCAGCGTGCTGACCTGGGCAATCAGCACATCCAGATAGGTGGCAAGCCCCCCCTTGTACAGGTTCATGGTAATGTCCTGTGTCTGGCTGGCAGCGCCTACGGCCGCGTGCAGGCGGTCGTTTTCACCATCCAGCCGCCTTGTGCGCGACAGGCCATCCTCCACATCACGGAAGGCGGTCAGGACGGTCATGCGGTAATGGTCGCGGGTTTCACGGTAGGCGGACCAGCTCTGCTGCAACTGCGCGCGGCGCAGGCCGCCTTCAAACACCGGCATGGTCACGGTGGCACCATAGGACCACATGGAGTTGGCAAGGTTGGCCAGGTTGAAGCCATTGTCATCAAACCCGCCATTCATCTGGAACGAGACATGCGGGTAGAACGCCGCCCGCGCTATGCCAATGGCGCGGTTGGCCTGCGCCATCTGGCGTTCGGCCACGGCAATGTCGGGCCTGCGCTGCAGCAGGTCCGACGGCACACCGGCGGACAGGGTGAACCGCGTTGCATTCAGGTGCGCATCCGCCGGGATATGGAAGGCGGATGGTGCGACATTGACCAGAACCGCAATGGCATGTTCCATCACCTCGCGCTGGGCCTGGATGTCCAGCAGGCGGGCCTGGGTGGTGTAAAGCTGGTTCTGCGCGCGTGCCACATCCAGCTGTGATGCCGCCTGGTCCACCAGCCGGGTCTGGGTCACGCGCAGGGATTCCTCATAATAGCCGATGGACTGGGTATAGATGGCCGCCTGCGCGTCCAGCCCGCGCAGGGTGAAGTAATCACTGGCCAGTTCCGCCTGCAGGCTGAGCCGGGCGGACGCGTATTGCGCCGCCGCTTCCTGTGCATAATCCTTCTGCAACCTCACGCGATTGCGGATGGATGACCAGAAATCCGGCTCCCACGAGGCCATGCCACCATAGAATTCATCTGAATCCGTAATCGGCCCCTTGTAGCGGAACAGCCGCTCGGCCGAGCTTTTGTTGTTGCTGCCGCCAAAGGCCAGCCCGAAATGGGGCAGCAGGTCGGCACGCGCTTCACTGACAATCGCGCGCGCCTGCAAAAAGCGCTCGCTGGCGGCCTGCAGGTCCCCGTTATGGTCGGCGGCCAGTGTTTCCAGTTCATCCAGCCTCGGGTCGGCAAAGCCGGTCCACCAGTTGGCGGGAATGCGGTCATCCATCGGCTGCGCCACGGCAAAGGGCGCCTGCCCCTGCCATGTGGCGGGAATGACGTAACGCGGCGCATGGTAGGCGGGGGCCAGGTCACACCCCGCAAGTGATACCAGCGCCAGCGCCGAAGCCCCGCCCCTGCATACGGAACGGCGAATGCGGTTGGCCATCATTCATCGTCCTTTTCGTCTGTATCGTTGCTGTAGCCGGTGGCTGGCTGGACCACATGCACCTTCTCGCCTTCCAGCAGGTCGGCGGGCGGGTTGTCGATGATCCGGTCATTGGCCGACACGCCAGAGAGGACCTGCGTCGCGCCATCGCCCATGCGGCCCACGGTAATATCGTGGAAATGCGCGATCCCCTGCCCGTCCACCACCGCCACCTGCATGCCGTGCTCCTGAAACACCAGCGCGCCGGTGGGAATGGTCTGGTGGGCGGCCTGTTCGGGTGCTGTCAGGGTGACGGCGGCGAAGGTTCCGGGCCACAGGGCGTGGTCGGTATTGTCAATCACGAACTCGCTCACACTGGTGCGCGTATCCGGGTCATAGCCGCCTGATACGGTCAGGAACCTGGCCTCGAACCGGCGATCGGGGAACTGCGGCACCTGCACGCTGGCATGCAGGCCGGGCTGGAGGATGTAGGACATGTTTTCAGGAATGGAGACGAACAGCCGCATCTGGTGCGTATCCGCCACGCTGAACAGTTCGCTGGCCGCACCCGACGCGTTCAGGTTGCCGCCGCCTTCATGCACGTAATCGCCCACATTGATGTCACGCTCGGTCACCACGCCATCAAAGGGGGCGACGATGACCTTGAAGCGCTCAAGGGCGGCATAGCGGTCCAGGTTGTGGCGCGCGGCCTCCAGGTCGGCGGCGGCGGATTTCTCGTTCGCGTCCTGCACGGAAACCGACTGGCCGGACACCGCCTGTGACTTGCCCATCAGCCGCCAGCGCTGGGCGGTGACGACGGCCAGGTCATATTTTGCCTGCGAGGACTGCAGGTCCGCCTGCGCCTGCGCGAACTGGGCATCAAGGCCGGGGGTGTTGATCTCGGCCAGCACGTCGCCTGCCGCAACGCGGGCACCGTAATCCTTGTACCACATCCGCACATAGCCCGACGCCTGCGGGTAGATGGGGGCCTGGTACCAGGCTTCCACCGTGCCGGGCAGGTCAAGGCTGACATGACGGGCTTCGCTGCGCGGTGAAATCACCATCACGTCCGGCACGCTGGCCGCCTGCGCCGTGCGCCGCAGGGCCCCCGCATGGTGGATGCGCCCCACCACCAGGGTGCCGCACCAGCCCACAAGCACCACGGCCCCGGCCAGCATCATGATCTTTCGGGTATTCAGGGTGGACATCAGTTCATTTCCTCCCGGCTGCGGGACGGGCGGTTGTGCAGGATTGCATAGACGCAGGGTACGAACAGGAGCGTGGACACGGTGGCCACCAGCAGCCCGCCAATCACGGCGCGGCCCAGCGGCGCGTTCTGGGAATTGCTCATGGCCATGGGCACCATGCCGATGACCATGGCGAGTGCGGTCATCAGCACCGGGCGGATGCGGCCGTAGCCTGCCTCAAGTGCTGCACGCAGCGCGTCACCATGTTCCTCGATCCGTTCACGGGCGAACGAGACGACAAGGATGGAATTGGCGGTGGCCGTGCCCATGCACATGATGGCCCCCGTCAGCGCCGGGACCGACAGCCGGGTATGGGTCAGGAACAGCGCCCATGCGATCCCGGCCAATGCACCGGGCAGTGCGGTAATGATGATGAACGGGTCCAGCCATGACTGGAAGTTCACCACGATCAGCAGGTAGATCAGCATGACCGACACCACCAGCCCGAACACCAGTTCGATATAGGCATGGCGCATGGTCTCGGTCTGGCCGCGCATGACCACGGCGGCGGTTGTGGGCACCCTGCCGCGCGTCTGGTCCAGAACATGCTGCACCCCGGTCGTGACCTGCCCCAGATCCGCGCCCTCGGCCGAGACATAGATGTCCACCTCCGGCATGGAGTTGAAGTGGGAGACCTGCCCCGGCGTGCCGGTGGCGCTGACGTTGCTGATGCCACCCAGCAGCTGCATGTGCCGCCCCTGCGGGTCGCCATCGCCCTTGTCCACCGGAATGGTCATGAGGTTGTTGAAATGCGTCAGCTGGTCCTGTGAAACATAAACATTCAGCGGGAAGGTGATGCCCGTGGCCGGGTCCAGCCAGTATTGCGGGTCCACCGTCTGGCTGCCTGACAGGGTCATGAGTTCGTTATTGGCAAGGTCCGCTTCCGTCATGCCGGTGGCCTGGCCAAAGGTGCGGTTGCCCTGCACGAACAGCGTCGGTGTCTTCATGGTCTGCTGGATCACCACATCGGCCGTGCCGGGCACGCTGCGCAGGCGGTTCACCAGCAGGCGGGCATAATCGTAATTATCGCGCAGGTCCGGCCCCGAAATCTGGATGTCGATGGGGGCCGGGGAGCCGAAGTTCAGGATCTTTGCCGTCAGGTCGGCCGGCTGGAAGGTGAAGACCGTGCCGGGAAAACGTGCGGAAAGATCACGGCGCAGGATGGCACGGTCATCCCATACCGGCGTTTCCTCGTCCTTGAGTGCGATGGTGATGTCACAGTCCTGCGTGCCGATGGTGGGCGTTGGAATGAAGGCCTGGTTATGCGCCCCTTCGGGCAGGCCGCAGTTTTCGATCATGGTGTCCACCTTGCCGGGGAACAGTTCGTTGATCCGGTCCTCCACCAGCGAGGCTTCGCGTCCCGCCACCTCGATGCGGGTGCCAAGGGGCGCGCGCATGTGCATCTGGATGGTGCCGGACTTGGTTTCAGGAAAGAAATCCCGCCCCGCAACCAGGTACAGCCCCAGCGAGCACACGGACACGCCAAGAAAGATGCCCACGAACCGCCTGCGCCCCGCAATCGCGCGTTTCAGCACACCGCCATAGGCTTCACGGAAATTGTTGAACCCGCGTTCGAACGCCTGCTGGAAACGCTCGGGCAGGCGCCTTGGATACTGCAGGTTGTGGACCTGTGGCTCGCAATGATGGGAATCCCCATGCCCCGCCACGCTGTGGCCGGCCAGCAGGAACTTGGCCATGGTCGGCACCAGCGTGCGTGACAGGATGAAGGAGGCGATCATGGCAAAGATGATGGCTTCCGCCATGGGCATGAACAGCCAGCCCGCAACACCGCTCAGGCCAAACAGCGGCAGCCAGACAATGCAGATGCAGGTGGTGGCGACAAAGGTGGGAATGACGATCTGGTTGGCCGCGTCGATGATGGCGGGTTCCAGCGCCTTGCCCATTTCCAGATGGGCATCGATGTTCTCGATCATCACCGTGGCGTCATCGACCAGAATGCCCACCGCCAGCGCAAGCCCGCCCAGCGTCATGACATTGATGGTCTGCCCCGCCCAGTTCAGCCCGATGATGGCGCACAGTATGGCCAGCGGGATGGAGGTGGCGATGATGAGCGTGGGCCGCCACGACCCCAGGAACAGCAGCACCACCATGCCGGTCAGGAAGGCGGCCGTGAGCATTTCACGCACGACGTCGAAAATGGAATCCTTCACGAAGACCGAGGCATCCCCCAGGATGCTGACCTTTACATCCGGCGGCAGCAGTTTCTGTATGCGCGGCAGCAGCGCCTTGGCCCCCGCCACCACATCCAGCGTCGAGGCATCGCCGCTTTTCATGACAACGATCTCGACCCCCTGCTTGCCCTTGACCAGCACAAGGTTGGTCTGCGGGTGGCCGCCACGATAGACTTCCGCCACGTCGTGCACATAGATCACGGCATTGCCCACGCGCTTGACCGGGATATCGCCCAGTTCCTTCATGGATCGCGGGGTTGCGTTGGTCTGGACCATCCAGTCGGTGGACGAGATTTTCTGGTCCCCCGCCGGCAGCACGATGTTCTGCCCGCGCAGGGCGTTCTGCACATCCATGGCGGAGAGGTGATGCGCCTGAAGCTGCTGCTGGTTGAGTGCGACCATGACAAAACTGTCCATGCCGCCATAGGCCTGCGGCACCACGGCCCCCGGCACGGTGACCAGCAGCGGGCGCACGCGGATCATCGCCAGCTTGAACAGGTCCGATGGCGTCTGCTTGTCGGACGTGACCTGAAGGGTAAGCACCGGCACGGATGAGGCATCAAGGCTCATGACCATGGGCGATGGAATGTTTTCGGGCAGCTGCTTGATCACCGTCTGCGATATGGCGGTGACCTCGGCTTCCGCCTTGCCGATATCGGTGCCGGGCTGGAAGTATATGTTGACGATGCCGCGCCCGTAATACGAACTGCTTTCCATATGTTCGATCCCCTCTACTGTAGAGGTGACCATCAGTTCGTAATTATAGATGATACGGCCCGCGAATTCCTCGGGCAGCATGCCGCCATAGGTCCAGACAACGGACACGACCGGTATCTTGATATTGGGGAACACGTCCGTCGGCGTTCGCAATACCGCCATGATGCCAAAGACCACGATCAGGATCGACAGCACCACAAAGGTATAGGGCCGACGCAGTGCGGTGACTACGATGGCATTCATGGATGGGACAATTCCCTGTATTGTAAAAACCACCGCCTGCCATGGCCGTGGGGCCAGCAGTAAGCATGCACGCGGTTTTTTATTGTATCTGTTGGCGCGGGGCGGCCAGCGGGGCTGGCCATGGGCCTTATGGCACAGGCTCCGTACTGATGGGGCAAGACATGACAGCGCACTCCGGCAGGGTCGGTACAGGGCGGGCCGGCGTGGATTCACGCGGCACCTGCCTGGAATGACAGATACATGTTTTTTACAAAGTATGTATGATTAATATTTAAAATAAGCTTCATTAATGTACTTATTATTTATAATTACTTTATATTAATGAATCTGTTTTTAATGAAACCTTTCCCGCCAGCCCATGCCCCGCACCGGGCAGCCGGGGCAAAACCATTTGGTCGCGCCTGTGCATCGGTATAGTCTGGGCACCATGACGGACGTATCCAGCCCCCGCTTCAGCCACCGCGCCACACTTCCCCCTGCCGCCCCCGGGCACGCAGGCGCGGATGACGGCGCGCGCCTGTCCACGCCCGCCCCCCCGCTGTCACCGCAGGCAGCCCGCCGGGCCGGCACGGCGGAACCAGATACGTCACATCCCTTCCCGCCTGGCCAGCCGGGGGGTGTGTCCCGTCCCGTAATGAAAACGCGGGCCGACCGGTCCTTCCGGCCCATGATCCATTTCACCCCCGTCACCGGCTTCATGAACGACCCCAACGGGCTGGTCTTTGATGGCACGCGCTACCACCTGTATTATCAGTACAATCCTTTCGCCCCCTATGCGGGCCATGTGCACTGGGGGCATGCCACCAGCCCCGACCTGCTGCACTGGACCGACCAGCCCATGGCACTTGGTGAAACCGAAGCGGGCGAGGCCTATACCGGCTGCGCGGTAATGGATTTCCACAACACGACGGGCCTGTTCGGGACCGGACAGGGCGGCATGGTCGCACTTTATACCCGCGCAGGCCCGCATGCCCAGGCACAGTACCTGGCCACCAGCGCCGATAACGGCCAGACCTTCCGCGAATATGCCCGTAACCCGGTACTTGATATCGGCAGCAATTCCTTCCGTGACCCGCAGGTGTGCTTTCACGGACCGAGCGGGCGGTGGATCATGGTGGTGGCGAAGTCACGGCTGCACCAGATTGCGTTCCATGCCTCCATCGACCTGGTGCACTGGGTGCACCTGAGCGATTTTGGCCCATCCGGCCTGTTTGGGGTGGATTATGAATGCCCCAACCTGATCGAAATGCCGGTCGCGGGCGGGGGCACGCGCTGGGTGCTGTTCGTCTCGGTCAATCCCGGCGGCCCGTCGGGGGGCAGCATCACGCAGTATTTCGTAGGCCAGTTCGACGGCACGCTCTTCATTCCCGATGATACCGTGATCGGCCTGACCGACTTCGCCAAGGACGCGTATGCCCTGCAGGTCTACAGCAACATGCCGGGGGCGGAGGCGGTGTCCATCGCCTGGCTGGGCAACTGGCAGTATGCGCAGGAACTGCCCACCCAGAGCTGGCGCGGCGTCATGACCCTGCCGCGCGCCATGGTGCTGAAGCGCGATTTTGCCGGCAGGCTGCGGCTGGCCCAGACCCCGCGCGGGCTGGACAGCCTGCGTGACGTGGCCATCCCCTTCCCCGCCGGCAGGCTTGCCGCGGGCGCGCAGCGCGAGGTGGCCCTGCCACCGGGCCAGGCGGTGGACCTGTGCATGAGTGTGACCGTGGATGAACGCCCCCATGGCCTGCCACCGGGTGACGGGGGGCGCACAGGGCGCTTCATCATCACCTTCGGTAACGAGGGGGGCGAGAGGCTGACCATCGGTTTCGATGCGTTTTCCGGCCAGCTCTGGCTGGACCGCAGCGGTCTTGCGGGCTTTGCCCAGCCGTTCTTCACCGGCCAGTTTTCCACCGTGCTCGACCCCGATGACCGGCATTGCGAGATCCGCATCGTGCTGGACGCCTGCACGCTGGAAATCTTTGCCAATGGCGGGCTTGCGGTGGGCACCGCACTGATCTTCCCCGCCAGCGCGCTTGAATTCCTGCGGCTGGAAGCCAGCGGCGCGGGGGCCACGATCGGCAGCCTGACCCTGCACACGCTGCGCAGGACCATGCCGCGCGATACGATGGCACCCTGACCATGCCCCTGTCCCCCCATCGGGCAGCACCCGGGCCATGGCGGCAGGCAGCAGGGGCCCTTGCGCGCAACATTCCGGCCATGGTGGCGCTGGGGGTGCTGGCGCTGATGGCGCTGGCCTCCCTCCTCGCCCCGCTTTACGCGCATGACGTGGCGCATACCGACCCGTTCGCTTCCAACGTGGCGGGCACCATCATGCTGGACGGGCGTGAAGTGGACATCATGCAGCCCAATGACAACCCGCTGCACCTTGGCCTGAGCCCCATCGGGCCGACATGGCGGGCGGCCTACCTGCTGGGGGCTGACAGCCAGGGCCGTGACGTGGCGGCCCGGCTGCTTTATGGCGGGCGCAACTCGCTGCTCATCGCGGCGGGGGCGGCGTTACTGTGCCTGCTGCTGGCGGGCGTGGCGGGCATTGCCGCCGGTTTCCTGGGCGGGGTGGTGGATACGCTCCTCTCCCGGCTCATGGATATCATGTGGGCGGTTCCGGTCTATCTTTTCGCCATTTCGCTTTCCATCGTCATGGTCAGCCAGAGCGTGCGGCTGGGACCGTTCGTGCTGCATGCGGACAGCCTGCTGATCCCGGTCTTCATCATCGCCCTTGTCTACGTGCCCTATGCCGCCCGCCCCATACGCGGGCGGGTGCTGGCGCTGCGCCAGGCGGAATTCGTGACCGCGGCGCGCGGGCTGGGCGTGCCGGTATGGCGGATCATGCTGCGCGACATCCTGCCCAACCTTGCCACCACGCTGGTCATGCTTGGCCCGCTGGTCATGGCGCTGGCGCTGCTGGCGGAAAGCGCCCTGTCCTTCCTCTCGCTGGGGGTGCAGGCACCGCAGGCTTCATGGGGCACCATCATCCAGGATGGAGAGGGCCTGATCTACACCCGCCCCATGGTGGCGATTGCCCCGGGGCTTGCCATCGTGATCGTGGTGCTTGCGCTCAACATACTGGGTGATGGGCTGCGTGACGCGCTGGATGTGCGCGACAGCGGGCGGCGGGCATCATGATGGCCGCCCTGCTGCGACGGACGGGCCAGACGGTTCTGGTGCTGTTTGGCGTGTCCGTCCTGGTGTTCGGCGTGTTTTTCGCCACCCCCGGCGCCGACCCCACCGCCCGCATTGCCGGGCGCAACGCGGCCCCGCAGGTGATGGAGAAAGTGCGCCACGAATACGGCTTCGACCGCCCGCTACCGGTACAGTACGCCATCATGATGAAGAAGCTGTTCATCACCCGTGACCTTGCCTCCTACGCCAACCGGGGGCAGGCCGTGGTGCCCGAAATCATGCAGGCAGCCCCGGTTACCGCATCCCTTGTATGCGGGGCGGCGGTGCTATGGGTCACGGTTTCCATCTTTATGGGCACGCTGGCGGCGGCCAGGAAGGATACATGGGTGGACCGGGGACTTATGATGCTGGGGCTGGTGGGCATTTCCATACCCGTGTTCTGGCTGGGACAGGTGGCCAACCTTTTAACCCAGAGCCGCTATCATGACACCTGGCTGTTCTCCTGGGTACCGGGGCTGGGCTACGTGCCCCTTGCGCAGGACCCGCTGGGATGGTTCAGGGCGCTGGTCATTCCATGGGTGGTGCTGGCGGTCATGTTCATTGGCATCTACAGCCGCGTGCTCCGCCACGACCTGGTGGCGCTGGCGGGCGAGGACTTCATGCGCACCGCGCGCGCCAAGGGGCTTTCACCCATGCGCGTGCTGCTGCGCCACGGGCTGCGCACGTCCATGGTCACGTTCGTCTCGCTGTTCGGGCTGGATTTTGCCCAGCTTGCCGGTGGCGGCGCGCTGCTGACCGAAGTGGTGTTCGGCCTGCCCGGCGTGGGCAGGCTGACCTATCGTGCCCTGACCATGCTCGACCTGCCGGTGATCATGGCAACGGTCATGTATTCCGCCATTTTCGTGGTGCTGGCCAATGCGGTGGTGGATGTTGTCTACCTGTTCCTGGACCCGAGGGTGCGTGATGCCCGCTGACCCGCCGCTTCTGGCCGTGCGTGACCTGTGCGTCAGCTTTCCCGCGCGGGGCCGCATGGTCCCGATTGTGGAACATGTCTCCCTTGACCTGCATGCGGGCGAGATCGTGGGGCTGGTGGGGGAATCCGGCTCGGGCAAGTCGGTCACGGCCATGGCGCTGATGGGACTGATCGACAGCCCCGGCGTGCGGGTGACGGGGTCCGCCCTGTTCCGGGGGCGCGAACTGGTGGGCATGCCGCAACGGCAGTTGCGCCGCCTGCGCGGGCGGGACATCGCCATGATCTTCCAGGACCCGATGACGGCCTTCACCCCCGTCTACACCATAGGCTGGCAGATCGATGAACAGATCCGCGCCCATGAAAAGCTCTCCCGCCACGCCGCGCGTGCCCGCACCGTCAAGCTGCTGGCCGACATGGGCGTGCCCGACCCCGCCCACATGGCGCAGCGCTACCCCCACCAGCTTTCGGGCGGGCTGCGCCAGCGCGCGATGATTGCCATGGCGCTTTCCTGCAGTCCCGCGCTGCTGATCGCCGATGAGCCGACAACCGCGCTGGACGTGACCGTGCAGGCACAGATACTGGAGCTTCTGCGCAGGCTGCGCGGCACGCATGGCGCCTCCATCCTGCTGATCACGCATGACATGGGGGTGGTGGCCCAGACCTGCGCGCGCACGCTCGTGCTCTATTCCGGGCGCATGGCCGAAACGGGTCCGACCGAAGCCGTGTTCGACCGGCCCGGCCACCCTTACACAGCCGCATTGCTGGATGCCATTCCACCGCTATACGGCCCGCGCCCCGACCGCCTGCCCGCCATAGACGGAATACCGCCACAGCCGGCCGACCGCCCCGCCGGCTGCGCCTTCGCCCCGCGCTGCGGCCATGCGCATGAAACCTGCCTGCCCGCCCCGCCGCCGCCGGTGCCCATTGGCCCCGGCCAGCAGGCGGCCTGTGTCCTGCCCGCCGAAGGCACCCCCCTGCCCCCACGCGGGCCGATGACGGAATGCACCGCATGACGCTCACCCCGCTGCTGGAACTGCGCGACCTGCGCAAGACCTACCGCCTGCCGCGCGGGCGCGTGCTGCGGGCGGTGGACGGGCTTTCCCTTCGTGTCCTTCCCGGCGAGACGCTGGGGCTGGTGGGGGAATCCGGCTGTGGCAAGTCCACGCTGGGGCGGTGCATGCTGCGGCTGGCCGATCCCTCATCGGGGCAGATCCTGTTTGAAGGCCGCGACATCACCACCCTGCCCGAGCGCAGGCTGCGCGCGCTGCGGCCGCTCATGCAGATGGTGTTCCAGGATTCCAGTGCCGCACTCAACCCCCGCCGCCGCATCGGCGACCTGCTGGCCGAGCCGTTGCGCGTCCACCCCGCCCCGGATGGCCGCAGGCGACCGGCGTCGGTCATTGCCGCCCGGCTGTCCGAACTGATGGATCTGGTCGGCCTGCCCGTGCAGGCGCTGGAACGGTATCCGCACGAATTCTCCGGCGGGCAGCGCCAGCGCATCAACATTGCCCGCGCACTGGCCCTTACACCCCGGCTGGTGGTGGCGGATGAGCCGGTTTCGGCGCTGGATGTGTCGGTGCAGGCGCAGATCGTCAACCTGTTTGCCGACCTGCGGCGCGAACTGGGGCTGACCTATGTGTTCATCGCCCACGACCTGGCGGTGGTACGGCAGATTTCCAGCCGGGTGGCGGTCATGTATCTGGGTGCGATTGTGGAACTGGGGGAGACGGACGGCGTACTGCACCATCCCGCCCATCCCTATACCGCCGCCCTGACCGCTGCCGTGCCGCGGGCGGTGGTGGGCCACCCGCACGCGCCAGTGCTACGGGGCGATGCCCCCAGCCCCACCGCCCCGCGCACGGGCTGCCGCTTCCACGCGCGCTGCCCGCAGGCACAGGCGCGCTGCGCGCAAGAAGAGCCGGCGCTACACACCCTGCGCCCCGGCCATGCCGTTGCCTGCCACTTCCCCCTTCCGCCCGGCCCGTAAACCCCGCGTGAAGGTGAAGCACGCCTGTGCGCCCGGCATGGCTTAAAGGCCAGAGGTATGGCAACGTGCGGACCAGACCTGCCAGCGGGAAACACTGCTTCATGCCCACGTCACCCAGCCCTGCCCTGACCGACCTGTTCCGCGCGATCCGGGCGGGAGAGATGCCGCCACCCGCCACGGTTGACCCGGCCCTTGTTCCCGCAACCGAGACTGCGGCCTATGCGGTGCAGGACGCGGTGGGACGCGGCCTTGGCCCCATCGTGGGCTGGAAGGTGGGGGCCAGCGGGCCTGAAGCCGAACCCGCCGCCGCCCCCATCCATGCGGGCACGGTGTTCGGGACGGGGGCCACGGTGCCGCATGGGCTGTGCCGCCATCTGGGTGTGGAAGGCGAGATCGGCTACCGCTTCGCCCGCGCCCTGCCCGCCCGGCCCCGGGCCTATGCGCGCGCGGAAGTGCTGGCGGCGATCGGCACGATCCATCCCGTGATCGAGATTGTGGATACCCGTTTTGAAAAACCGGCCTCCCAGCACCATCTGCTGCATCTGGCCGACCAGCAGAGCCATGGGGCACTGATCGTCGGTCCCGGCCAGACGGCGTGGCAGGCAGTCAACCCGGTGGCCGAACGGGTCGTGCTGAGCATTGACGGCAGGGTGGTGGCCGACCACACGGGCGGCAACGCGGCGGGCGACCCGCTGCGGCTGCTGGTCTGGCTGGCCAACCATGCCGCCCGGCGGGGCATCGGGATCGGGGCGGGCTGCCTTGTCACCACCGGCTCGGCCACGGGCACGGTCTTTGTCGCCCATGGCACCGATGCGGAAGCCCGCTTTCCCAATATTGGCCAGGTCACGGCCCATCTGGCCTGACGGCATACCAGCAGGGACAATACGGACATGAAACCCGACCTCCTTCTGCTCGAACCCATGCTGCCCGAAATCGAGCGCAGGCTTGAAGCCGCCTATACCCTGCATCGTGACGCCACGCTGCCGGGCGATGTGGCCGCGCGGATACGCGCCATCGCCACCGGCGGCGGGACCGGCGTGCCCCCGGCCCTGATGGCCGGCCTGCCCGCGCTGGAAATCATTGCCATCAACGGCATTGGCACCGATGCCGTTGACCTGGCCGAGGCGCGCAGGCGCCACATCCGTGTCACCACCACGCCCGGCATCCTGACCAATGACGTGGCGGACATGGCACTGGGCCTGCTGCTGGACCTGATGCGCGGCATCACGGCGGGGGACCGTTACGTGCGTGCGGGCGCATGGGGCCACACGCCTGCCCCGCCGCTGGGCCATACGGTATCGGGCCGGAAGCTGGGGCTTGTGGGCATGGGGCATATCGGGCGCGCGATCGCCACACGGGCCACCGCGTTCGGGATGACGGTGTCCTACACCGCGCTGCATGACCACAACCTGCCCGGCTATGGCTTCGTACCCGATGTGGTGGCGCTTGCGCGGCAGAGTGAAATACTTGTCGTTGCCGCCTCGGGCGGGGCGGGGTCGCGGCATCTGGTCAACGCGGCAGTACTGGCGGCGCTGGGACCCAACGGCTTCCTGGTCAACATCGCGCGCGGCTCGGTCGTGGATGAGGACGCCCTTGTCACGGCGCTGGCACAGGGCACGCTGGCGGGTGCCGGGCTGGATGTCTTCGCCCATGAACCCGACGTGCCACAGGCGCTGCGCGACTCGCCACGCACCGTGCTGCAGTCCCACCGCGCCAGCGCCACGATAGAGACCCGGCTGGCCATGGGTAACCTGGTGGTGGACAATCTTGCCGCCCATTTTGCTGGCAGGCCACTGCCGACACCCGTCGTCTAGCACGGACCATTCCCCGAACAGGAAAGGACCACATGGCTCCCCACGTCCCCCTTCGCGCCGATGCGGTAGAGACGATCATCCTGACGCACCGGCAGTACAACATTGTGATGGACTTCAAGGAAATCGAGGGGCTGCGCGGCATATGGGAGCGCATGGGCCGCGTGCGCGCCAACCCCGCCGCCACCCAGCCGGACCTGTGGCTGCATATCGACACCGATGAATACCTGACCCACGGGCTGCTGCTGTACTGCCCCATGGCAACCGGCGCGGATGGTGTCGCGACCTTTGACCTGGATGGCGTGCTGATGGTGCTGGACAGGTACGAACAGGTCAACACGATACCCGGCTGGCTTGCGCCGGAACGCACATTGTCGCGCATTGATTCCAGCATGCTGAAGGAAGATGAAACACACGGCTCGCCCGTCGAATATGACTGACGCCTGATAATCGTTCCGGAAGCCTGCCGATAAGGTACGATGCCACCCGTGCCTGCGCGTATCCGGGACAGGACCGGCACGGAAACGCACCGGACACGATGGCGGCCTGCGCCCCCACCGGCCCGCACGGTCAGGAATGATACGCTTCAGCCCGGAGCGGGCCTGTCCGCGCCCGGCCTGAGGGCCATGGCCAGTTCAAGCGCGCGCCGCCGCAGCGCATGGTCATGGACCGGCAGCGCAAGCAGCAGTTCATCGGGCCGGTAGCGGCGCATGAACGCATCAAGTTGTGGCGCGACCGTACCGGGTGACCCGACAAACGTGCAGGCCAGCGGGTCCGGCATGGCCTGCCCGGCTTCCGGCCACAGACCCGTGGCATCGGCCACCGGCGGCGGAAAGGCGATGGGCTGCCCGCGCCGGAGCGCGATAAAATACTGTTGCAGGGACGTGGCCAGATGCGCCGCCTGCGCCGCATCGTCAGCCACAATCATGTTCACACCCAGCATGACATGCGGCCGGGGGCAGCGTTCGGACGGGATGAAGCGCTCACGATAGAGGCTGATCGCATCCGCCATCTGTGCGGGCGCGAAATGGGAGGCAAAGGCATAGGGCAGGCCCAGCCGTGCCGCCAGCATGGCGGAAAACAGCGATGACCCCAGCAGCCAGACCGGCACCCGCAGGCCCGCACCAGGAATGGCCCGGACCATATGGGGGGTGTCGTCGGCCGCCGGTTCAAAATAATGCAGCAGTTCCTCCACATCCTGGGCAAAGCGTTCGGGCGCATGCGGGTCACGCCGCAGGGCGCGGGCCGTACGCTGGTCCGACCCCGGTGCGCGGCCAAGACCAAGGTCTA
Organism: Komagataeibacter rhaeticus; assembly: GCF_011611525.1. Taxonomy (NCBI): domain Bacteria; kingdom Pseudomonadati; phylum Pseudomonadota; class Alphaproteobacteria; order Acetobacterales; family Acetobacteraceae; genus Komagataeibacter; species Komagataeibacter rhaeticus. The sequence continues at coordinate 1,482,106 of NZ_CP050139.1, read as the reverse complement.
TGCGGCCGGGAAACAGGCATTCAAGCGTGCCGAACTGCTCGGCTATGACCAGCGGGGAATGGTTGGGCAGCATGATCCCGCCCGCCCCGACGCGGATATGGCGCGTCGCCGCCGCCACCTGCCCGATCAGGATGCCGGTGGCCGCCGAGGCAATGCCCGGCATGCCATGATGTTCAGCCAGCCAGTAACGTGCGCAGCCCAGGCTGTCCGCCAGCCGGGCAAGATCGAGCGTATTGCGGAACGCATCTGCCGGGCCATGGCCGCGTGTGATGAGGGACAGGTCAAGAACGGAAAACGGGATCACCGGCGTACCTCGGGCAACAGACAGGCGGTATCGGGGCATATGGGTAGCACGGGCATGAAATCCAGCCCGTACCGGGTGGCCGGGGCGGAACACGGGCAACCCTGATGGACGGGCCACGTTGGGGACGCAGGCATCTTGTGGAGTTTTCCCATGCTGACGCTTCTCATCATCATCCTGCTCATCTTCGCCATTGGCAGCGGGGGCTACGGATTCCGCTCCGGCTGGTATGGCGGACCACGCGGCACGGGTTTCAACGGGCTGGGCCTGCTGCCTGTCCTGCTGATCATCATCGTCTTGTTCCTGCTGTTCTATCCCCCCGGCACGGCCCCCACGCCCTGACCGCGCGGCGCGGCGGGGATGCCCGCGCAGTCAGGCATCCCCGCTGCGTGGCGGGCGCCCCGCCCACAGTGCGGCCAGCGCGGAACCCGATATGTTGTGCCACACTGAAAACACCGCACCCGGCAGGGCCGCGAGCGGTGAGAAATAAAGCCGCCCCAGCGTGGCCGCCAGGCCCGAATTCTGCATGCCCACTTCCAGCGCCAGGGTGCGGCACACCGCCTCGTCAAAGCCCAGCAGGCGGCCGCCCCAGTAGCCGCCCAGAAGCCCGATCGCGTTATGCAGCACGACACCCACCAGCACCAGCGGCCCGATCGTGGCAAGCGACGGGGCCGCCCCCGCCACGATGCTGCCGATAATGGTCATGATCGACACCATTGCCACCAGCGGCAGCACCGGCTCGACCCTGCGCACCAGCCCGGCGCAGGTGGTATTGACCACCACCCCGCCCATGACCGGCAGCGCCACGATCTCCACAATGCTGCCAAACAGGCCCCAGCCATCCACACTGACCCCGGCTGAGACATAGAACCGCGTCAGAAGCGGGGTCAGCACGATACCGGCCAGGGTGGAGAGCATGCTGATGCTGACCGACAGCGCCACGTCCCCGCGTGAGAGATAGATCATGACATTGGAGGCCGTGCCGCTGGACACGCAGCCCACCAGCACCATGCCGGTCGCAATCATGGGGGGCATGTGCAGCATGCGCGCCACGGCCCATGCCGCCAGCGGCATGACCAGATAATGCAGCGCCACCCCGGCCAGCACCGGGGCCGGGCGGCGGGCAATGCGCATGAAATCCCCCACGCCCAGCGTCACCCCCATGGTAAACATGATGAAGGCCAGCAGCGGGGTAATGGCCGGCGTCAGCGCCACGAAGGGTGCCGGCCGCAGCACGGCCACAAGCGAGACCACAACCGCCCATAGCGGGAAAAGCCGTGTCAGGACCGCCATGGCCCTGCCCGGTCGCGTGATGTCCGTCCCATCATTGTCTTCTCCCGCATGCAGGGGCGCAGGCTTAACAGACGGCGCGCCCGGCATCAAACCGCGCGGCGGGGTTTTACCCATGCGCAGCCCCTCGCGGCGGAACCACCGCCACGCCCTGATGTTATATGCATGGTGGGGCCGTGCCGCGTGCGCCGCCAACGGGCCACGTCCTTCCCGCCCCGCCTGTTCCGCCATTCCAGTACGGAGGCCCGTGTGCCCGATACCGTCTACCGAAACGCCATCCTGTTTGACGGAACGGGATGCGCCCCCGTCATTTCGGACGTTGCCGTATCCGGTGACAGGATTTCAGCCATCGGTCCGGCACTGGATGTGGAAGCGGATACGACGGAGGTGGACTGCACGGGCCTGTGGCTCATGCCCGGGCTGCTGGACATCCATACCCATCTGGACCTTGAACTGGAACTGGCGCCCGAACTGCCCGAAGTGGTGCGCCACGGCACGACCACGGTGGTGATCGGCAACTGTTCGATCGGCGTGACCTACGGCAACCAGCGCCGCGATGGCGAGGACCCGATCGTGGACTGCTTCGCCCGTGTGGAAAACATGCCCAAGCCCGTGCTGGCCAGGGTGGCCGATAGCTGCACATGGACCGATTCTCAGGGGTATCTGGACCATCTGGGCACCCTGGCGCTGGGGGCGAATGTCGTCCCGCTCGTGCCGCATTCCATGCTCCGCATCGAGGTGATGGGCCTGCACCAGTCGATAGGCCGCGCACCCACAAGGCGTGAACGCGGGCGCATGGAACGGCTGCTGGATGCGGCCATGGCACAGGGTTATGCCGGTTTTTCAACCGATGCCCTGCCCTTCCACTTCCTGGCGAATGACCCGCACAAGAAGCGCAGGATTCCCACGCAGTACGCAGGCTACCGGGAACTGAAGCAGCTGACCGGCGTGGTGCGCCGCTACGGCCGGGTGTGGCAGGCCACGCCGCCCAAGGATGACATTATTGAAGCCGTGCGCACCTTCCTTCTGACCAGCGGGCGGCTGTTTGGCCGCCCGCTCAGGACAACGGTGCTGGCCGCGCTTGACCTGCAGACCAACCGGATGGCCGTGGGGCTGTGCCTGCTGCTGTCGTCCATCCTCAATTCGCGGCTGCTTGGGGGGATGTTCCGCTTTCAGGTGCTTTCCGCCCCGTTCCGGGTCTGGAGTGACGGGGCGATCAATCCCCTTGCCGACGAAATCCCCGAACTGCGTGCCCTGAATGAATGCGAACTGGATGACCGCGAAGGCCGCGCGCGCATCATGGACGATCCGGAATGGATTGCCGCCTTCCGCAGGATGTGGATGCAGGGCAAATCTGGCTGGTCGCTGGCGCGGCTGCGCCGCCTGCTCCGGCAGGAGGAGACGGTCCTGACCCGCAGCCTGGGCGACATGATCGTGGCCGAATGCCCGCTGCCGCGATGGAACGGCCACAGCCTGCAGGCCCCTTATGACCGCCTGCGCCGCTGGCAAAAAACCCATGGCCAGCATGGCGCCAGTGACCCGGCGGAAGCACGGTTTTTTGCAACCTTTCCCGACCCTGTGGGCGACGATGCCAGCTTCATCGTGCACCTGCTGCGCCAGTGGGATACGGACCTGCGGTGGGAGACGACCTTTGCCAACCGCAATCCCGCCATCCTTGAAAAACTGCTGTTCAGCCCCCAGACCCTGCCCGGCTTCAACGACAGCGGCGCCCATCTGGCCAATATCGGGTTTTACGATGGCAACCTGCGCTTTCTCAGGATCGCGCAGCAGGCCGATGGCATGAACATGGTGGCCAGCGCCGTGCACCGGCTGACCGGCCTGCCTGCCGCCTTCTTCAACCTTGATGCCGGGACCATAAAGGTGGGCGCGCAGGCGGATCTGTGCGTGATCGACCCCCTTGCCCTGCACGCCTGGAACCCGGAGGAGACCTATGCCTTCACCTATCGCGCGCAGTTCGGATGCAGGCAGGTGATCAACCGGCCCACAGGGGTCGTACGCCATGTGATGGTGCGCGGCAGGACCGTATGGACGGAAAATGGCTATGCCGCCCGTTTTGGACGGGAAGCCTGTGGCCGGGTCATGCGGGCAAGGGACCATCCCCTTGAACGGGCATACCGGCAGGGAAGCGCCCGCGTGCCCTGATTCCGGAACGGGCCGCCGGACATGGAATATCCCGGCTGACGCTTTTTGGGAAAAGCGAGGGTCAGGAATTTCCTTTGTTCGTTATACATCCTTGTCCATATACCTACCCGTCCCGCTCCCCTGCGGGCCAGACGGTCGTGTTCCTGCACCATGGGAGCGGCGCGTGCTTCTTCATGGACTGGCCCGGCACGCGGGACCACATGGGGCCACCTACCCGCGCGAGGGTAGCCGCCATCCTGCCCGCCGGGCCGACCGAAGTGCCGTCGTATCGGGGCATCGGGAAACCGGCGTGCCCACCGCGCCATCCGCCCCCACCCCGCGCTGCGCCATGACCATCATGGTTTTGCTGCCCCTATCGACCGGCAACGCCATCCCGCCCCCGGCTTCCCGCCCTGGCGGCACAGCTCCGCCAACCGCTGGATGCAGTGGAGATTCCCGATGCGCAAGCCCCAGCGCCCGGGCTGGACCATGGCGTGTTCATCCCGTTCATGCCCGCCGTTGCCCGGGCGGGCAGGCCCGTTACGCCCCCCCGTCGCAGCGTGACCGGGATGGCGCGCGGGAACCGCGCATCGGGGGGACCCGCCAGGCCCCTGCGGACACACAATATCCTGATCGTGGGGACGGACATGACCTATCATAACCTGCATCACTTCATGGGGCAGAATCGGCACGCCAGCACCATCCGATAAAGGAACACTATCCGCATGAAAAAACATCTGTCCCTCTGCACCCTGGCCATCCTTGGGGCGACCGGCCCGTGTGCCGCCACATGGGCGGCCCCTGCGGCACCGGACGTGCAGCCCGGCCTCTACCGGGTGGAACCCGCCCATACCCAGATCGCCTTTTCCCTGCTGCATATGGGATTTACAAATTATACCGGCCTGTTTTCAGGGGTGAGCGGCACATTGCGGCTTGATCCCGCCCATCCCGCCGCATCCACGCTGCATGTCAGCGTGCCGGTGACCAGCATCCTGACCACCAGCGACAGGCTGACCGGGGAACTGAAAGGCAGCGCGTGGTTCGATACCGCCCGCTACCCCACCGCCACCTTCACCGCCACCCGGATCGTCCCCGCCGGAACGGACAACGCGGCCATTATCGGGGACCTGACGCTGCATGGCATAACCCGGCCGGTAGTGCTGCATGCCCGTTTTGTCGGCGCGGGGATCAACCCGCTGGACAAGGCCAGGACCGTGGGATTCGAGGCCACGGCCGCCATCAACCGCAGTGATTTCGGGATCAGGACCTACCTGCCCATGGTGGGCGATGAAACAACGCTGACCATCGCCGCCGCATTTGAACGGCAGGACTGAGGCCCGGCACGCGCGGCGTTACACTTTGCAATACCATGATGACAGCGAAACGATGGATGGTCTCTTGCCATCATCCCTGATGTGAATTCATAAAGATCAGGCAATAACGGGCAGGAGACTGGGCTTTGCGACCTCGTATAACGGGGGGCCGCGCGGGTGTTTTCATATCGGCACTGATATATTGCACATCCCTTGCCAGCCTTCCCGCCCTTGCCGTGGACCAGCCGGCGGCCACGGGGGTGGCGGCCACCCTGCCCGCCGCCCCTGCCGCCAGCCCGGCGGACATGGCCATGATCAGCGACCTGGAACACCGGACCTTCCAGTGGTTCTGGGATGCGGGCGATCCGCGCACCGGGCTGGTGCCCGACCGCTACCCGTCCGGCCAGACATTCAGCAGCGTCGCCTCCATCGGGTTCGGGCTGACGGCCTATGGCATTGGCGCCACGCGCGGCTACATAACCCGTGCGCAGGCGGCCACCCGCACGCTGGCCACGCTGCGCTACCTGCTGGACGCCCCCCAGAATGACAGCCCGGATGCCGCCGCAGGCTATCACGGGTTCTATTACCATTTCCTCAACAGGGAAACGGGACTGCGCTACAGCCATGACATAGAACTTTCCAGCATCGACACGGCGCTGCTGATGGAGGGGGTTCTGTTCGCCCGGTCCTTCTATGACCGCAGCACCCCGCAGGAAGCCACGATACGCGATCTGGCCGACCGGTTGTACGGGCGCGTGGACTGGCAGTGGATGAAACGCCCCGACAACCGGCTGAGCATGGGCTGGAGTCCCGAGCACCAGTTCATTCCCAGTTACTGGGAAGGCTACAGCGAGGGGATGATGGCCTACATCCTTGGCCTTGGTTCCCCCACCCATCCGCTGGAACCCGCGTCGTGGCAGGCATGGCTTTCCACCAACAACCAGCGCTGGGGGGATTATTACGGGCAGACCTTCCTCAACTTCGCGCCCCTGTTCGGCCACCAGTACAGCCATGCCTGGATCGATTTCCGCGGCGTGCGCGATGAATGGGCGCGTGGCAGGCAGATCGACTATTTCGAGAACAGCCGCCGCGCCGTCTATGCCCAGCAGGCCTATGCCATTGCCAATCCCGGCAGATGGCAGGGCTACAGCGCCACCACATGGGGCCTGACCGCATGTGACGGGCCGGGGGAAAGCACCCGGAAGGTGGATGGGCAGGACCGGCATTTCCTGTCCTATTCCGCCCGGGGCGCGGGGCGTGACTACACGCAGGATGACGGCACCATCGCCCCCACCGCCGCTGCCGGTTCCATAGCCTTTGCGCCCGAGATCGTGCTGCCCACACTGCGCGACATGAAGAACCGCTATGGCCAGAAAATCTATGGCCGGTACGGTTTTGTCGATGCATTCAACCCCAGCTTCCACAGCGGCCAGTCCTACTGGACCGACAGTGAATACCTGGGCATTGACCAGGGGCCGATCCTGCTCATGATCGAGAACTGGCGCACGGGACTGGTGTGGAACGTGATGAAGCGCAACCCCCATATCCGCGCCGGGCTGGAACGCGCAGGGTTTGAGGGGGGCTGGCTTCCGGCGGCACCGGCACCCGCCGTGGCGGCTCCCGATACCCGCACCACGCAGCTTGCGCCAGCGCCGGCCACCACCACCCGGGCCAGCCACCCCACGGGCGATGACGCGCCACCGCCGGCCCATCCATCATAGCGGGGGCGCTTGCCCGCCATCAGGGCGCGGCATCGATGGGCACCACATCGATCAGCTTCTTGTTGACGAATTCCTGTATGCCCATGGATGACAGTTCCCGCCCGAACCCCGAACGCTTGACCCCGCCAAAGGGCAGGTCGGACGTGGTCCAGGTGGGGTGGTTGATATAGACCATGCCGGTCTCGATCTGCTCGGCCACGCACACGCCACGCGCAATGTCACGGGTAAAGACCGAACCACCCAGACCATACGGGTTGTCATTGGCAAGGTTTATCGCCGCCTCGTCATCCTTGACACGGAAGAACATGGCCACCGGGCCGAACAGTTCCTGATGGAACACGGGGTTGTCCGGCTCCACATTGGTCAGGATGGTCGTCTGCACGAACGCGCCGGTATTGGGGGGCGTGGGGCCGACACGCATGGCAATGGCGCCGTGCCTGACCGCCTGCTCCACCTGTTCATTAAGCTGGTCGGCCGCCGCCTGGGATGACAGGGGCGGCACGCCGCTTTTCTCATCCATCGGGTTGCCCGGCACAAGCTTGCCCAGTTCGGTGGCGAAGCGGTCCAGAAAGGCATCGGCAATGGGTTCGGCCACGATGATGCGCTTGGCGGCCACACAGCACTGCCCACCATTGTTCATGCGGCCCCAGACCGCCCATCTGACCGATTTTTCCAGATCCGCGTCATCCAGCACGATAAAGGCATCGCTGCCGCCCAGTTCCATCGTGGTTTTCTTGAGCGCCCTGCCCGCCTGGGAAGCAACAATGGCGCCTGCCCCCTCGCTGCCGGTCAGCGCCACGCCTATGACGCGGTCATCGGCAATGATGGTGGCCAGCTGGTCGCGGGTGGCGTACAGGTTGGTGTACAGCCCCTCTGGCGCACCGGCATCGGCGAAAAGCTGTTCAAAGGCAGCAGCGGATTGCGGCACGTTGGACGCATGCTTGACCACCACCACATTGCCCGCCATGAACTGCGGCCCGACCACGCGGGCCAGCTGGTAGTAGGGAAAATTCCAGGGCTCGATGGCAAATACGATGCCAAGCGGCTGGCTGACCACCATGGCCTGATCGCCCCGGCCGCTTTTTTCAGTCAGTTTCTGGGGAGCGAGGAATGTCTCGGCGTTATCGGCATAATATTGCAGGATATCGGCCGAGAGGTCCACCTCGGCCAGGCTCTCGCGGTACAGCTTGCCCATTTCCAGCGTCAGGTAACGGGCATATTCGTCCCTGTGGGTCCGCAGCAGTTCCGCCGCCCTGCCCACAATGGCCGCGCGCCGGGCAAAGGGCAGCCGGGACCACTGCCTGTAGGTCTCCTGCGCGCGGTCAAGCCTGTGGGCCAGTTCCGCATCCGTCAGGTCGGGAAATGTGGCTACGGTCTCGTTGGTAAACGGGTTGACTGTCTTGTACGCCATTGGTCTGCCTCCGTACACGGTGCACCAGGCCCGTCCCGTGTGGCGGTGGCCCGCGTACCGTATTCATGGCACGCGCCGCTGCGGGCTGCCTGTCCCTGCGCAACGGCACGCAGGCCGAAGGGTTGCGTGGTGTTTACGGGTCAGCCCGGAAAGCCTGCCCGGAAACATCCGGCAGACATCAATATGCTCTGGTGAAGATTTCTTCGGAAAACCCTGGGGGAACACCGCCTTTTAAAAAAGGCGGTGTCCTGAACCCCTGCTTCCCTGACCGGCGGACTGTTTCAAGGCAGCCCTTATACCGGGGCTGGAACCGGCTGTGCCGCCGCGACGGGCACGCGGATCAGGTAGTCAAAAGCCGAAAGCGCGGCCGTTGCCCCAGCCCCGATGGCAATGACGATCTGCTTGTAGGGCGTTGTCGTCGCATCGCCAGCCGCGAACACACCGGGGACGGACGTGGCACCATGGTCGTTGACCACGATCTCCCCGAAATCGCTGAGCCTGAGCGTATTCTTCAGCCAGCCGGTATTGGGCAGCAGGCCGATCTGCACGAACACGCCCTCCAGGTCCACATGGTGGTCCGCCCCGTCGCCGCCGCGATAGGTCAGGCCGGTTACGTTCCTGCCGTTACCTTCGATGCGCGTGGTCAGGGCCTCGGTCAGGACCGTGACGTTGGACAGGGTGCGCAGCTTGTCCTGAAGCACCTTGTCGGCTTTCAGGTGTGAGCCGCGCTGCAGCAGCGTGACATGCGCCACGATACCGGCAAGGTCGATCGCGGCTTCCACCCCGCTATTGCCACCGCCCGCCACGGCCACACGCTTGCCCTTGTAGAAGGGACCATCGCAGTGCGGGCAGTAGGCCACGCCCTTGTTGCGGTATTCCTCCTCCCCCGGTACGCCCAGATGCCGCCAGTGGGCGCCGGTGGCCAGTATGACCGTGCGGGCGTGCAGGATCGCCCCGCTTTCCAGCGCCACCCCGTGCAGCCCGCCGGGCTGCGGGGCGGGGAACAGTTCCTTTGCCTGCTGGCCCGTGATGATTTCCACGTCATAGGCGCGCACATGCGCCTCCAGTGCCGCGGCAAGCTTCGGACCATCGGTTTCGGGTATGGAAATGAAGTTCTCGATCCCCGCCGTATCCATGACCTGGCCGCCAAAACGTTCGGCCACCAGCCCCGTGCGCAGCCCCTTGCGCGCGGCATAGACCGCAGCCGATGCCCCCGCCGGGCCACCGCCGATGATCAGCACGTCAAACGGGGCGATATCCTTCAGCTTTTCCGCCGCACGCCGGGGCGCATCGGCGTCCAGTTTGGCCAGAAGCTGCTCGATGTCGGCGCGCCCGGTCTCGAACGGCGCGCCATTGAGGTAGACCTGCGGCACGGACATGATGTTTTTTGCCGTGACCTCGTCCTGGAACAGCGCCCCGTCAATCGTGACGTTGCTGATATTGGGGTTGAGCACGCTCATGGCATTGAGCGCCTGGACCACATCGGGGCAGTTCTGGCACGACAGCGAGACATAGGTCTCGAAATGGTATGGCCCCGGCAGCGCCTTTATCTGCGCGATTTCATCATCGGACAGTTTGGGCGGATGGCCCCCAACCTGCAGCAGCGCCAGCACGAAGGACGTGAACTCATGCCCCATGGGAATGGCGGCAAAGCTCACCCCCGCCCTGCCCCCTTCGCGCCTGATGACGAAGGAGGGCCGCCTTGTGGCCTGTCCCGCTTCGGAGACCTGCACCCTGTCGGAAAGGGCGGCGACCTCATGCAGGAGTTCATGCATCTCGCGCGATTTCGGGCTGTCATCCAGCGAGGCCTCAAGCACGACGGGGTGCGCAAGCCCTGCCAGATAGCCCTTCAGCTGCGTCTTGATGGGATCTTGCAACATGGGAAAACTCTCCGCTCTTTCCGAAAGGGGGCCGGATGGCCCGGCCCCGAAGGGCTGGGCCGTGAACCGCAGGGCTCAGATCTTGCCCACGAGGTCCAGCGACGGGGTCAGCGTTGCGCCGCCTTCCTTCCACTTGGCCGGGCAGACTTCGCCGGGATGGGAGGCGACGTACTGGGCGGCCTGGATCTTGTCGATCAGTTCGGCGGCACTGCGGCCGATGCTGCCGGCGGTGACTTCCATGTACTGGATCTTGCCTTCCGGGTCGATCAGGAAGGTGCCACGGTCGGCCAGGCCCGCTTCCTCGATATAGACATCAAAATTGCGTGCGATGTGGCCGGTCGGGTCGCCCAGCATGACATACTTGATCTTGCTGATGGCGGGCGAGGTATCGTGCCAGGCCTTGTGGGTGAAGTGCTTGTCGGTCGAGACCGAGTAGATTTCCACGCCCAGCTTCTGGAACGTTTCGTAGTTGTCAGCAAGATCCTCGAGTTCCGTCGGGCAGACAAACGTGAAGTCCGCCGGATAGAAGAAGAATACGGACCACTTGCCCTTCACATCGGCATCGCTCACCTTGATGAACTTGCCGTTATGGAAGGCGTCGGTCTCGAACGGCTTCAATGACGAATTGATGCGTGCCATGTCGAATGCTCCTTGCTTTCGCTTGTCAGGTTTTGACGGGCCTGTTGTCCCACACACACGAAATGCGGGGAAACTGTTTCTGTCAATGGGTGTGATCGGAAAAACCTTTTTACAAATCGGTCCATATCGGTCCTATCTATACAAATGAGCTATATCCCCCTCTCCGGCCTGTCACTGCGTGATATCGAATATGTTGTGGCGGTGGATGACCTGCGCAATTTCTCCCGTGCGGCGGAACGCTGCGGCGTAAGCCAGGGTGGCCTGTCCGAACAGGTGCGCAAGCTGGAAGCGCTGCTGGGCGTGGTCCTGTTCGAGCGCTCACGCCGTCATGTCGCCCCCACGCCCGATGGCGCGCGCCTGATCGCACTGGGGCGCGACGTGCTGGCCGCCGCCCGCGCCATGATCGAGGCCGCGCGCGTGCAGACCGGCCCGCTGGCGGGGCTGCTGCGCATCGGGGTGATCGCAACACTTGGCCCCTATTACGTGCCGGACCTGCTGCCGCTGCTGCGCGGCACCTACCCCCAGCTGCGCCTGCAACTGACCGACAGCCTGACCGATACCATGCTGGGCATGCTCCGCCACGACGCGCTGGACATGGTTTTCGCCGCATTGCCGGTCAGCGGCGATGGCTTTACCTGTGCCCCGCTGTTTGACGAACCCTTCGTGGCGGCCTTCCCCGCCGAGCATCCGCTTGCCCGTCGCCAGCCGCTGGCCATGGCGGACCTGAACGGCCCCGACCTGCTTTTGCTGGAGGACGGGCACTGCCTGCGCGACCAGGCGCTGGCCCTGTGCGGCATGTCCCCCCGGCACGCACGGCAGCGCCTTGCCACCAGTCTGGAAATGCTGTGGCACATGATCGGCGCGGGGGAAGGGTATTCGCTCATTCCCCGCCTGGCACTGCGCAACAGGCAGGCATGGCAGGAACTGATCACACTCACCCCGCTGCCCGGCGCCAGCCGCACCATCGGGCTTGTCTGGCGGGCATCCGACCCGCGTGGCGCGGCCTTTGCCGAATTCGCGCGTTTCCTGCGCGAGCATACACCCGATGGCTGCACCCCCGCCGCCCTGCCCCCGCACGCCGGTAGTGACAACGCATGAGGGCAATATCCGGTGGTCATGACGGGGCGGGACATATAGGGTGTCAGCTATCGTGCTTCAGACCAGTGGGTATCTTCAAGCAATGAGCCGGGACAAGCCTGAAAATTATTCCAGTACCAGCAATACAGTTCTGGAAATATCATACAGCCAACCCGGACAGGACGCACCTGTCAGCCATTCCCTGCCCCTGATCACCCCTGACAATGACGAAAATGGCGGAACCGGCCCCCTGCACGCGGGCAACGCGCACGCCATCCCCTTTCAGGAACGCGAGGAACACCTGGCCGCCGCGATGCAGTGGCTGGAAGGGGAAGGCCCGGCCCCATCGGTCCGGATCATCACCGGCAGGGCAGGACAGGGCAAGACCCGGCTGGGCATGGAAATCGCGGCCCGTGCCCGCAAGCGCGGCTGGCTGGCGGGGTTCCTGCCGGCCGGCGGCCCCGACCTGTTCCCCGCCACGGAATTCAGGACGGTGTGGCACCAGCCCACGCTGGTCATCATCGATAACGCGGCCGCCCGGACCACACAGGTCAGGACATGGCTGACGGCCGTGCTGCGCCAGAAGCCGGGTGCCCACCCGCTACGCTTCCTGCTGCTGGAACGCACGGGGTTGGACGATCTGTGGCTGGACAGCATTTTCGGGGCGACGGAGGCGGGCAGCCCCCTGCCTGCCGCCGCCCTGCCGGCCACGCGCTGGCCAATACTTGGCCCGCTGGCCAGCGCGCACGCGCGGTTCGCGGTGTTCGCTGCCGCCTACCGGGCGGCGGGCGGCAGCGACCTGCCCGCCGATGCCGCCCGCAGGCTGGCCCCCCGGCTCAAGGCACTCGGTACCGGACACGCAACCCTGTTCCCCATCCTGTTCGGGCTTGTAGCCGCGTGTGATGGACTGCTGGAAGCCCGGCGGCTGGCCGCGTCCACCCTGCTCGCACGCGCGGCGGCGCTGCATGTGGCATATCTTGAACAGGCATGGCCAACCAACCCGTCCGTGCCTGAAGACCTGTATCCCGTCCTGCCCTGCCTGGCCGCTGCCAGCCAGATCTGCGGCGGGCTGGAAGCCGATTGCATCCGCCCGGCGGTACAGGCCGCGGCCGGTCAGGACATCCCGGCCACCGATGAGGCGCTGCACGCGCTACATGCCCTGCCCGGCATGACGGAGGGCGGGGCGGCCGGCCTGCCGGGCCTGCTGACGGAAGCGGTCTGCATCCATCTGGCCCATCCCCTGCCCGCCGCGCGGTGGACCGGGCTGCTCGAGACGCTGATGGCCCATCCGTCCATGGTCACACGCCTGGCCACGGGGATTGCGCGACTGTGCCAGAATCCGGGCCTGTACCCGCCCGGCCTGCCTGTCATGTGGCTGCGGCATCTGGGGCCTGCCCGCCTGCATGACCGGGCCACGCTATCCTGCCTTGCAATCCAGATGCCCCTGCATCCCCCCACGATCGGGACGGTCGCGCTGGAGGCGACCGAAAGACTGGTCACTCTGCTGCGCGGCCAGCCGCCCTCATCCCCCCACGCCCCACTGGCATGGGCGCTGGCGGCCCTGTTCCGCCGCAATGCGGCCCTGTTCCACCAGGATGCCGCGCTGGACTGCGCGCGGCAGGTGGTGGCGATTCACACCACACTGGCCCAGGTCAGCCCCGTGGCGTTCGATCCCGCGCTGGCCGCCGGGCTTGATGCGCTGGCGGCGTATGCAAATAGCCTGCATCATCATGACGAGGCCCTGACAGCCGCCCGGCGGGCCGTGACGCTGTATACCCGACTTGCCACGCAGGACAGCGCCTGCCTGCCGCTACGCGCGCGCAGCCTGCGCATCCTGGCCGACAGCAGATGCGGGCTGAAACAGTACGGACAGGCCGAACAGGCCGTGCGCCGGGCGCTGGACATCCAGACCCTGCTGCCCGGAACGGACGGGACGGACCATGACGCGGCACTTGCGGAAAGCCATCTTGTCCTTTCGGCCTGCCAGGCAGGCCAGCAGCAGCACGAGGATGCGGTGGAGAACGCGCTGCAGGCCGTGATCCTGTACACGCCGCTGGCCCGGCAGGACCCCGATACCGGGCTGCCCGGCCTCGCGCGGGCACTGCGCCAGGTTGCCAGCATGCAGTACGCCCTGAAACGTCATGAGGAAGCCCTGAAATCGCTGGAGGAAAGTTTTTCCCTCCATACCCTGCTCGAAGAACGCGACACAGGCGACTACCGCCCCCAGATCGGGGCCAGCCTGGAAATGCTTTCCCTGTTCCAGAACGCGGTGGGCCGGCACGCGGCCTCGCTCCATTCCATCATGGAGGCAGTAGCCCGCTACAGGGTGCTGGCAGCGGAAAACCCGCGGGCGTTCCGCCCGATGCTGTCGGACCTGCTGCTGCGGCTGGGCCTGCGCTACGTCACGCTTGAGCCGCCCCGGCTGGCCGAAAGCGTGCAGGCCACGCGTGAGGCGGTGGACGAACTGGCCCTTCTGGCACGCGACAATCCCCGCCGGTTCACGCCAAAACTGGTCGAAAACCGGGTGCTGCTAGCAAAACGACTGGAGGAAAACGGCGAGGATGACGCGGCGGCCAGTACCCTTTGGGCCGCCATCGACCAGTTGCTGGCCCTGACACGGGAGGACGCGGCGACCTTCCACCAGCCCTTGCTGGAAACGACCGAAATCCTTGGTGAACTGTTCAAGCGCCACGGCCGCATGGAGGAGATGGAACAGCTGATGCAGGCCCTGATCCCCCTGCAGAGGGAGCTGGCGGCCCATACCCCTGATGATGACGGGCAGCGCGAATTACTTGCCGCCCTGCTGCGTGAAAGTGCCGCCAGCGCACTGCAACGGGGTCATTACGCACGGGCGCGTGGCTTCTATACCGAATGCCTTGAACTGCTGGAGGCATGCGCCGCCAGCAGTCCGGAGCCGTTCCTGAATGATATTGCCTATACCATGGGCAGCCTGTCCGACCTTCTGGCCCGGCCGGAGCAACAGGCGGAGCGCCTGGCGCTGCTCCGGTCAAGCCTGCCCCGGCTTGAATCCCTGACCCGCCTTCATCCGCAGACATTCATCGCCCCCTTCATGTCCTGTCTGGAACAGGTCGCCCGCCTGCTGGTTGACGATGGCCAGCCGGAACAGGCGCTGGCGGTAACGGAACGGGCGGTCCCCTTCCATCAGGCCGTGCTGGATGTCGGGCTGGAGCATGGCAGGAATGCCACCGTGCCCGAGAAGTTCGCCCAACTCCTGACCGTCAGGCTGCGTGCCCTTGAAGCGCCGGGACACGAGGAGGAGGTCCTGCGCACCATCGGGCAGATTATGGCCCTCTACGCCACATTGGTGGAGCATGGCCGGATTTTCTACCGCTGGTTCCTTGCCCGCGCCATGACCGGACTGGCCGCCCGCCAGAAGCGGATGGGGGCCGGGAAAAGCGCCCTGCGCACATGCCAGAAATCCGTTGCCCTGTTCCGCGTGTTCATGGCCACCACGGAGGAAGAATTCCTGCCCGGCTGCCCGGATGTGGCCTGTGCCCGGCCCGATTTTGCCCAGGCCCTGCTGGAACAGGCACGGGTGCAGGAAAGTTTTTCATGCCATGCCGCGGCACGGGAATCCATTATGGAAGCCGTGGCCCTGCTGAAGGACGTGACGGCGGACGACCCGGCTGAAGGACGCCTGCCCCTGACCGAGGCGCTGGCCATGCTCACGGCGCTGCCCCCCGCATCGGGGGCGCCGGCTGGCGAAGCGCTGGCCAGTCTGCGGCATGTCGTGGCCATCTATCACGGGCTTGACGGGCAGCATCCCCATCTTTTCGTGCCGGAACTGGCAGAGGCCCTTATAGCACTCTGTGCGGCGCAGCTGCAGGCCCAGCCCCCCCTCTGGTCCAGCGCACTGGACAGCGCGCGGGAAGCGACGGCACTGTATACCAGCCTGTACGAAACCGGGCCGGAGCAGTACCGCGCCCCGCTGGCGGACAGCCAGTACAGGCTGTTCGTGTGCCTTAACGGGCTAGAGCAGATTGACCGGGCGATGGAAAGCCTGAAGCTGGCGCTGGTGCAGTACCGTCACCTTGCCGCCCGCAGGCCACAGGAATTCCGTGCGCCACTGGCGCGCTGCCTGCTGGACCTTGCGCTGTACCACGTCATCTACAAACAGTACGAAACCGCCCTGCAGACGGCACATGAAGCCAGCGCCCTTTATACCGACCTGGCCCAGTCGGATCGTGAAACCTACCAGCCCGTACTGAAGGAAATACGCGACCTGCAGGCCACGATCAGGAAAAAGCTGCACCGCTAGGAATCTGTCCGGAAAGCCGGCCCGACATACAGGGCAGCCCGCCGGCGGAACGGGATCAGTGCTGTCCCAGCCGGGTGACCAGCAGCTGGTTGATGCGGAATCCCTCCACATCCACCACTTCAAAACGGAACCCGTCGGTATCCACCCGGTCCGCCTTGCGGGCCATGCGGCGCAGGTGGTGCATGACGAAGCCGCCAATCGTGTCGAACGGACCGTTTTCATCCAGATCCACGGCATCGAGTTCACGCCTGACATCCCCGATGGAGGCCGCCCCGTCGATCAGCCACGAATGGGCATCACGGCGCACGATCAGCTGTTCCTCGAACGGATTGGCAAGCCCGCCCATCAGTGCGCCCATGATGTCCTTGAAGGTGATCAGCCCTACAACCAGGCCATATTCATTGACCACCAGCGCAAAGCCCACGCCGTGCGTATCGAACTGGGCCAGCGTATCCCACAGGTTGATTGTCTCGGGCACGGACAGCACATCGCGCCGCATGCGGAAGATCGCCCGGCCGCCGGGTGTGCTTTCCCTATGGTCGGGCGTGGCGGGTCCGGGCTGTTCGGGATCGACCACGGCGGCCAGCACGTCTTCCGCCCGGATGGAACCGATGACGGTATCCAGCCCGCCATCGCATAGCGGGTAGCGGGAATAGGGCTTGGCACGGACCTTGGTTTTCTGCACTTCCATGCTTTCCTGCACGTCCAGGAACACAATTTCATCACGCGGCGTCATGGCGGATGTAATGGAACGGTCCTGCAGGCCCAGCACATTCTGGATCATCTGGTGCTCCTGTTCCAGCAATACGCCTGACGCCGTGCCGGCCGCCAGGATGGCGCGCAGGTCTTCGGGGGTTACCGGCTCCACCGTTGCGGCAGCCGGTATTTTCAGGGCACGCAGGATGGTGTCCGACAACCGCGAAAACACCCATACAATAGGATAGAGCACCCGGAGGGCCGCGGCAGGAAACCAGCCAACCGCAAGGGCCACCTTGTCGGGCGCGTTCATGGCGATGCGCTTGGGCAGCAGGTCGGCAAACAGTACGAACAGGCCCGTGACCAGCACGAACCCGAAAACGGAGGCCAGCGTTTCGGCCGTGGCACGGGACAGGTGCCAGCCCATCAGTCCACCAGCCACCGAAGGGGCCAGCATTTCCGAACTGATCATGCCGCCCAGCACGCCTACGCCGTTAAGGCATATCTGCAGCACCGTCATGACCTGCCCGCTGTTGCGCCGCAGCCGCAGGAACGCGCCTGCCCGCTCGTCCCCCGCTTCCGCACGGGCCCGCAGGCGCACGTCGCGCGCGGCGGCAAACGAGATTTCGGACAGCGAAATAAAGATATTGAGTGCGACCAGCAGCACCAGCGCCATCAGGCCAGAGAAGAACAGGATCACCACAGCACCTAAAAAACAGTCGCAGGCCCTTCATAGCAGGTCATCGTGTAAATGCGTATGAATATATACAGATCGATCCGAAGCGTTTTTCCGTATTACATTGCGGTTTATCAACAATATCCCGGCTCCATTACCGTAACCCGGCCGTCCCGACCCGCGCCCCCCCGGCCCGCACGGGCGGGGGCCGATCAGGGCATGGGCGGGCAGGCAGCCTGATCCTGCGGGACAGGACCATTATAAAAACCGTAACGGGCGATAACAACATGCCAGTGATACGGCAGGAAACAGGACCGCCCCTGCGGGCACGGATGGCCTGAAAATTATCTTTTTTAAAGAATGTACAACAGCGGTTTCCCGCGTTGGAGATAGTCTCTACGATCAGAACGGTAAATGACAAGGTTAGGCCATTAATGAAAACCAGATCCTTTCTTGCCCTCAGCGCGGCCTGCCTGATGGGCTTTGCCCCCCTCTCCCATGCACAGTCCATGGGGCCGCAGCGCGGGCCGGGCGGACCGGGCCAGATGGAAGGCCACGGGCCGGATAACGGGCCGGGCCACATGTCCGACCGCCATGCCCCGGCGCATGACATGCATGGCCGCCAGATGGCGGAACGTCCCGACGGACACGGTCGGGACAACTGGCATGACAACAACCCCGACATGAACCGCACATGGCATGCGGGCGAGCGTTATGATGGCCCGCGCAACAGCCGCTGGGTGGTCAATGACTGGCAGCGCTACCATGGGCTTTCCGCGCCGCCGGCGGGTTATCAGTGGATGCGCTATGGCAACCAGTACCTGCTGACCGCGCTGACCACGGGCGTGATTGCGGGCGTTGTCAGCGCAACCGTTGCCTCCCAGATCCGCTGATCCCGCCTGCCCACCCGCGCCATGCCCACCCGCGCCATGATCGTGCAAGCCCGGCCACAGGCCGGTACCTTTGATGATGCGCGACAACTCCCATCCCGCCCACGGGCGGGGTGGGACCCGTACGGCCTGCCCCCGTAACAGAACCGCAGGCGCCCGGTGCCGGGCACGCCTTGCCCGCAGGCCATAAAAGACTGCCTGATCAGTCAGCGCATGATAGCGCTTTAAAATTAAAAGACGTTCTTGGTGAAGCTTTTTGCACAAGCTTCGAAAGAACGCCGCCTTTTTGAAAAAGGGCACCCCCAAAAACTTTTATTGTTTTTTATCAACGGTTTGTTTTCAAACAGTTTCCAAGGCCAAGCCTATGTATTGCCTGTGCTGATAAAATTCTCTTGTGCAATTTAATATAGCATATTGCATATTAAAGGGTGATCGGATTGACTGGCGGCATGACAGCCCGCAAGCCGCCCCCTGCCCCCGCCCGTTCCGCCTGGCGTTTTGCCACGGCGGCGGAACCCGAACGCAACACCCTGCCCGAAGCCTTTTCCAGCGTGCGGGTGCCCGGTCCCGGCGCGTCGTGGCTGCGGCGGTTCCTGGCCTTTGTCGGGCCGGGCTACATGGTATCGGTGGGGTATATGGACCCCGGCAACTGGGCCACGGACCTGCAGGGCGGCGCACAGTTTGGCTACACGCTGCTGGCGGTGATCATGCTGTCCAACTTCATGGCCATCCTGCTGCAGGCCCTGTCCGCCCGGCTGGGCATTGCCACGGGACGGGATCTGGCGCAGGCCTGCCGCGACCATTTTCCGCCCGCGCTCAATATTGTCCTGTGGCTGGCCTGCGAACTGGCCATCATCGCCTGTGACCTGGCCGAAGTCATCGGCACGGCGGTGGCCCTGCAGCTTCTGTTCGGCCTGCCACTGCTGGCAGGCGCGCTGATTTCGGCGCTGGATGCCTTTATCGTACTCCTGCTCATGAACCGGGGCTTCCGGTACCTGGAAGCCTTCGTCATCGGGCTGCTAAGCGTGATCGCCGTGTGTTTTGCCGTTCAGGTTGCCGCGGCACAACCTCTGGTTGCGGCCATTCTGCGCGGGTTCCTGCCTTCGGCGCAGATCATTACCAACAGCCAGATGCTCTATATCGCCATCGGCATCATCGGGGCGACCGTCATGCCCCACAACCTGTACCTGCATTCCTCCATCGTACAGACCCGCGCCTATGACCGCACCGGGCCGGGACGGCGGGAAGCCATCCGCTGGGCCACATGGGACAGCACCATCGCCCTGATGTTCGCGCTTTTCATCAATGCCGCCATCCTGATCGTGGCCGCCGCCGCCTTTCATGGCACCGGCCACGAAGCGATTGCCGAAATCGGGGATGCCTACCGCCTGCTCTCCCCCGTGCTGGGGCTGGGCATTGCCTCCACACTGTTCGCGCTGGCCCTGCTGGCGGCGGGCACCAATTCCACCGTTACCGGCACGCTGGCAGGCCAGATCATCATGGAGGGATTCCTGCGCCTGCAGATCCCGCACTGGGCACGGCGGCTGCTGACACGCGGGCTGGCCATCGTGCCGGTCCTGGTCATGACCGTGCTGTATGGCAGCCGGGGCGTGAGCGAACTGCTGCTGGCCAGTCAGGTCATTCTGTCGCTGCAGCTGCCATTTGCCGTCGTCCCGCTGGTCCTGTTCGTATCCGACCGCGACAAGATGGGGGCATTTGTCATTTCCCGTCCCATGGCCGTGCTGTCGTGGCTGGTGGCGCTGGTCATCGTGCTGCTGAACTTCAAGCTGCTGTACGACACGCTGGCCTGACGCCGTGCAAAGGTTGCAACACTTTGACGCACGGCAGTGTTGCAACCGCCGCCCGGCTGAAAGGCTTCTTTCTCCCCCCGGGCAGGCTATAACAGACGCAATCCGTTATAACATACGGTAATCCCCTGTTTATTCATATGGAAACCATTTATGTCAGTTGCAGCTACACTTCGGGAAGCCATCACCAAGAAAATCGTCGTCGGCTTTACCTTCAATGGCAAGAACTACATTGGCTCACCCCATGCACTGGGTGAAAGTGACGGCGTGGCCCAGGTCCTGATCTATCGCGGGGAAGACGCCCATGCCAAGGGCATTCCCCCCATGGGTGAATGGAGCACCCTGTCCCTGTCGGACATGACGGACATGAAACTGCTGCCGGAGGAAGCCTTCCACACCGGCCACCCCGATGCCCATGCCGCAAAGGGGCTGCACCGGGTTGACGTGCGCGTGGCCTGAAGCGCCGCTCCCTCTCTTCTGCCCGTAAAGAGTACGGCCGCGCCCTGCTACCGGGCGCGGCCACCCCTTACGCCTGTGGCGTGCGGGGCCTGTCTGCCAGTGCCACCTGAAGCCCCCTGTCCCCATCCGGGTTGCCCAGCAGGTTGAGGAAACTGGGAACGGGGAATTTGATCCCCTCACGGTTCATGCGCACGGCAAGCCTGCTGTAATAGGCGCGATAGACCGTCCATTTGGCACCGGGTGACGTCCGGATCGAGCCAAGGAAGCGCGCGCCGTTTCCATCGGCCTGCTCGATCCCCAGAAATTTGAAATCCGACAGCACAAGATGGGTGTAACGCGGTTCCTTGCGCAGTTCTTCCAGTTCCTCATGCAAGATGGTGGTCAGTTGCTGCGTGTCCTGCCCGAGGTCGATCATGATATCGACCACAACCAGATTATAGTCACGCGATGTATTGGCGATGGACGAGACTTCCGAAAATGGAATGATGTGCAGGTCGCCATTGATCGAACGCAGCCGCAGCGTGCGGATGGACAGGTGTTCCACCGTACCCGCGACACCCCCCGCCGTAACCCAGTCGCCCACCTGAATGGCGTTTTCGACCAGCATGAAAAAGCCGGTAATGAAATCCTTGACCAGGCTCTGCGCGCCAAAGGCGATGGCCGCACCCATGATGCCGGCCCCCGTCAGCAGCGGCGCCACGTTGATCCCGATCTGTGAAAGCGTGGTGACCGCCACGATAATGATGATCAGCGCCAGCAGCACCGTCTTGATGATGGGCAGTACGGTACGCAGCCGGCTGGCGCGTCCGGTCTGAGATGAGTTTTCAAAGCGCGTGATCTGGCCCTGCAGGGCGGCATTGGCCGCTTCCCACGTAAAGATGGCCACCGTATAGGCCACCAGCACCGACCCGATCACCCCGATAAGCTTCTGCCCCAGCCTGCCATGGACAAGGAAGTGGATGGCCGGCAGCCCCAGCGCCTGCAGGAAGACGATGGCAGTGGCAAAGAACATGAGAAAGGACAGGATCTTGCGCGAAACCGGATAATAATAGTCCATCCGCGCCTGCAGGCCGGGATAACGTGCCTCCAGCGCGGGCGAGACATGGAACAGCCGGTTCTGCAGGTTATAGAGCACGACCGACAGCACACGCGACAGGATGACGACCGCCGTGGTCAGGATGACCGTGCGGATGATCCAGGCATAACCGCCACTGATATGGGTGGCCCAGATCAGCCAGAGCGCAAAATTGAAGAACATGGCCGGCACCCACCACAGGTGGACCAGCCGCCCGACAAACATCCAGAAAGGCTGCGCGCGCAGCCGTGCCGGGGGTTGCAGGGCCGTTGCGACATGGGTGCGCACACGCCATGTAAAGATGGCGACAAGCACATGCTCGACCAGCACCACGCTGCGGATGATCGCTTCCGTGCCGCGCGCGGGCATGTCGAACACGCCACCCAGCGTGGAAAGGCAGACCACGACCGAGGGGGCCGCAACAAGAAAATTGAGCCAGTGCGTGACCATGAAGGCCGTCTGGTTGCTGGCGCTGCACAGGCGGATGGCAGGCGAGCGGGGGACAAACAGCGTCTCCATCAGCAGGTAGACCACACGGGCAACCACATAGGCATTGGTCAGCGTGATGGTCACCGCCCTGGCCTGCTGGGTGGTGGTCAGCAGGTAGGCAAAGCTGGTGCCCAGCGCAAAGAACAGTCCGACCGGCAGCAGCTTGATCAGCAGGTGCAGCAGCGAATAGGGCACCCGGGCCAGCAGCCGCAGGGTGGCATGCTGGGCCTGCATGTCGTCCTGCTGTGTCTGGCGTGCCGCGCTGTCATCGCTGCCCGCTGCATCCGGGGTGGATGGCGCGGACATGCCCTGTGGCGGGGCATGCAGGTTGAGTCGCTGCTCGGTTGCCATGGCACGCGCCGTGACTTTCAGCAGCGGCCTGCGCAGAAGCAGTGAAAAACCGTGTTCCGCCGCCAGCGCCAGCAGCAGGATAAGGGTGGCCCGCCCCACGGCGTCAAGCAGGATGATGCGGGAGTCCGGATCGGCAAAGATGGTATGCGTCCAGTGCACGACAAACACCAGATCACCAAACAGGGCCACGAAATGCTGCGCCTGGACAATCAGCTTGCCCCGCAGGGATGACGCATCCTGCACGATGTCACTGCCCAGACTGTCGGGCTGGACGGATACCGGCCGCGCGGCCACGGTTGCGGCCGGTGCGGGGGCCGGCGCTGCCGCAGGCAGTTGTGACGCAATGGCGGCAAGGGTATTTTCGAATTCGGCCCGTTTTGCCGGGTCATTGATCACGTCCAGCACCTGCCGCGCCTGTTCGCGCGTCATGGCGGCGGGCTGCGTTCCGGCCGCGTATCCGGCCACGCTGCCCGCCATGACCCACAGCCCCAGCAGCATCCATACGATGCCACGCCACCTGCCGGCATGATGGCGGCCCGACCCGGCTGGCGTCACGCCTGCGGATCCGGGATTGCGCCCCATGCCATGGCGGCATGTATCCGTAAGGTATCGCATCTTTTCCGTCCCGACTGCTGTGTTCTGGCCATCTGCAAGGTAAATGCGGCAGGGACATTTGCCATTTCAGACAGGTTGCCGGTTTTATTGCAGAGATGGATATGGAAGCGCAGAGACGGGAAAGCCGGGCAGATATGCAATAAATTACCCTACCTTTTTCAGCAGGGTTTTGGCGGACTGTATTTTATTTCCATGCTTAATTTTTATATAAATAAGATATATTATTTAATTTTATATCAACTTATCTTATATCTGTTGCAGGAATGAATTGCCGGATCATGCCCCCGCCCGGCAGGGGCCATGCGCGACGGGCCACGCATGCGGGCCTCAGCGCGGCACGTCGTAATTCAGATGGCTTTCGTTGATGTGCCGCAGGATGCCGGTATCACGGAACAGATCCTGCCTGTCGGGACGGAGCGCGTGACGCGAAAGAAAGGCACGCGCTTCCGCCGTGGCTTCCCGGCGCGGATAGTCCTGCGCCGCCGGTTTGAGATGTTCGATGGCCGTATAGTCCACAATGCCGACATTATGGTTGTTCCTGCGGGCTTCATGACAGAACAGGATGTCCGTCGCCCACGCCCACCGCAGTTCCGGGAACGGAAACAGGTAGGCAATCGCGTCACGATGGAACGCGGTGACCGGCCCGTCCTCGACATAGCGCGTCACGCGGCCCAGGCTGTTCCATCTGCGGTAGTTGAACGTAAAGGACGTATAGGAATGGTACCGGTGCGCGGGCTGGGATATCTTGAGATCCATGACTTCGCATAACGGTATGAATGTATCCAGAAAATGCTGTGGCAGGGCCACATCATCATCCATGACCACAACCCAGTCATAGTCCTTCAGGTTGACCTGGGCCAGGGCCGCGTTGATATTCGAAAACTTGCCCCTGTCGCCCATATCGGCGGTCAGGAAGTCAACCCTGTGCCGTGTAATGCTGAGCCGGTTGAACATGTTGCGCAGCTTCCGGCCCCGTTTGGGCACATGCACCGATGTAACCAGGATATGGCGCAGCGGATACCGATGCGTCATGCGCCTGACCTGCCGGGCGAATTTCCTGTTATGCAGGTCGAACAGCATGTCGGTCAGGAACGAGACCTTGCGCTTCTGCCAGAAATTCTTGTGCTGACAGAAATCGGAGTCAAAGAAATCCTTTTTTGTCTGTGTCGTATCCTCGGCATTCATGATGTGGCTCCTGTTTCCGCTACGCCCCGGCACCGCATGACGCACAGGGCGGCATGGCACGGCGGCGCGGGCCCGCAGCCTTCATGCCCCGTCCCGCCTGCGGGATTGCGGGCCGGTGGCGCGGACCGGGACGGACGTTCAACAGAAGCACGCAAGTAAAGTTTCAAAATATTTCCACATGACATACATGCGTTTTCTTGTATGACTTCCTGAATATTGGCGGATGATCCAAGCGGACGGAACCCTTTACAGCATGGTGCAGCAGGATCACAGGCAACCCCTGCATGGCCATTACACAGGCAGCCTGTGGGGCATGTAAAACACGCCATGCAATACCCCATCGGCCCGCTGCCGGTCCGGCGGGAACGGACCCGGCATGCCGGAAAGTCGTCCGCCCCTGCGCGGCCCTCTGTCCGCATGCCGACCATGAACAGACAGGGCGGGGCCTGCCCGCAGCCTGCCCCGCCCTGCCCGATGATGGCCGTTACCGGGGGAATGCCCCCTCAGATGCAGCTTTTCCCCTGTGCCAGGGTCAATGCGTGGGAGGCAAGGAAGCGGAACTGCTCCTGTTCCTCGGGAAAGGCGGGAATGCCCTGCATCGGGTGCGCCGTGCTATGATAGCGGTGCAGGTTGCTCAGCCGCCGCCACGGCCGGTCGGGGTGCTGCTTGCTCCACAGGCTTATGGCCCGCAGTTCAAGTTCCTGGTTGTTCAGCTGTGTATCTGACTGCGTCATGTCCATCTCCCTTGCATGCGCATGGTGGGCACTGGAACTGTCACGAGGCATGCCGGTATGCGGTGGTAGCGTGCCACCTGCATCCAACGCCCCACCATAACACAGGTTCATCCCGATCCGTAGATTTTCCCGACAGTGTGAAGGAAAAATCGTGCAGGGACGCCGCCCGGCCGGGACGGGACGGATTATTACATTTGTTAATAATCCATCGGCCCCGCCAGTCTCTAGACTGTACGCCAACCGGCCACTTGATATGGAAACCAGACATGTTTCATGCGCGCGGGCGCATCCGGGCGCGGGCCCTTCTTGTCCTTGCCCCCTTCCGCCACCCGGCCACGGCCATTGGCTGCCTGGCAGCCCTTGCGGGCTGTGCGTCCCACCATCCCGTACCGATCGATGATGATGGCCTGCCCGTCACCACCGCTGCCGATGACAATCCACCCCCGTCATCCGACCATGGTCCGGGCGGCGGTCGGGGGCTGTGGTCCGATGTGCTGCACACGGCCATGCAGGCGGGCATGGGCATGCTGCATCATTAGGGTCCCTGTGGCGCGGGGCGGGCCGTTCAGGGAATGCGGGCATCATGCACAAGGCAGGCCACGGGCACGCCCCCCCGCATGAAGGGCCGGTCCACGCAGGGCGGTACATCCCCCAGCAGGCTGTGCCACGGACCGGGCAGTGACGGAAGCCGGAGCGTGATATCCGGCGTGTGGTCCAGCACCAGCGTGTCCGCCCCCACCCCCAGCCCAAGCGGCAGGCGCGGGGCCAGGACCAGCAGGCTCATCCCGTCATGCTGGCGCAGGAAGGCAATGGCATGGGCCTGATCCGCCCCGGCAATATCGACGGGGGTATAGCTGCCCGAGGCAAACAGCCCGGGATAATGCTGGCGAAAGGACAGGATGCGGCGGATCAGGTCCTGCTTGACCCGGCCCGTGCGCCACACGGCGGCGGCGGCGGCAAAACTGGTGGCCTGTTCCAGCAGCGCGTCACGATGGGCAAAATCCACCGGGCTGCGGTTATCGGGGTCCACCAGACTGAAATCCCACAGGTCACAGCCCTGGTACAGATCCGGCACACCGGGCACGCACAGCCGCAGCAGGGTCTGTGCCAGTCCGTTCAGCGCACCGGCGGGGGCAATGCGGGCCACGAACCCCTCAAGCTGGTGCAGGAAGGCCGCGCTGCGTCCCGGGTCCAGCAGGCGTTCGGCAAAGCGGGCGCAGGCGGTCTCGTACGCCGCGTCGGGCCGGGTCCAGCCGGTATGGCGCCCGGCTTCACGCAGGGCCTTGGTCTGCCATTGTGTGATACGCTGGCAAAACCGGTCCCGTGCCGTCCCCTCCCCCAGCGCAAGCAGTGGCCAGGCGCCCACCAGTGCCTGATAGAGCATGAGTTCATCAATCCGGTCGGGTCCGGGGCCTTCCGCCCCGCCGGCCGCGCCATTATGGGCAAACCAGCCCTGGACCAGCCCTTCCCATTCCACGGCCACCTCGCTCAGTACCGCAAGCCGGGCACGGGCGTCCTCGCCACGTTTGTGGTCGTGGGTGGCGGTGGCCAGCAGCGCATGGGGAAAACGCACCGCGCGCGCGGCGCAGGCGTCATGGAAAGCCGCGACCGGCAGGGCAAGGACCTGTGGATCAGATCCCACCTCATTGCGCGACAGCAGGCGGCCGTAGCGGTAGAAGGCCGTATCCTCCAGCGATTTGGCGGCCAGCGGCGCGGTCAGGTGTTCAAAGGCAAGCTGTGCGTGGCGCACACCCACGGGCGGGGCCTGGTCGGGGCAGGATTCCAGCAGCCGCGCCATGCGCGCCACCATGGCGCACTGCCCGGCGGCCAGAAAGGGAAAGACCGCCCGCTCCGCCCGGCGCAGGGCGGCCGTACCCGCCTGATGGTCCTGTATGACCTCATCGGCAAAATAGGTGCGGTAGGGCTGAAACTGCACCAGCAGGTTACGCAGGCCGTCATGCATTTCGTGCGTGGCGCAGCCTTCGGCCGTGTCGCACAGCGCGCGGTCCAGCAGGGCGGCCAGATGCGTGAACCCGGCGCAGAAGGTCTGTTCAATCAGCTGGGCACGGGCGGTTTTCACGATGGGATCAAGGGGCTGCGCATCCGGGCCGCAGGTGGCCCACAGCCGGTCCAGCGCCACGGCCCCCGCGCCGTCATGCAGGACCGCGCCCACCTGGTCCATGAAATCATAGCCGGTCGTGCCATCCACCGGCCATGCGGCAGGCAGGTTTTCCCCGGCCACCAGTATCTTTTCAACATATACGGCCCCGCCCGGCATCGCGTGTCCGGGCCGGAACGGGGTCAGGGCATCCAGCCGTTCGCGCAGGCGCTGGCAGTAGGCGGCGGGGGCGGCCAGCCCGTCAATGTGGTCCACCCGCAGCCCGTCCACCACACCGCGCCGGTAAAGCGACAGGACATAGGCATGCACCGCCTCGAACACCTCGCTACGTTCCACACACACGCCCACCAGGCCAGTAATGTCAAAGAAACGCCGCCAGTTGATGCGTGTCGCCGCTTCCCGCCAGCAGGCCAGCCGCCAGTGCTGCCGCCCCAGCAGGGCCGCAAGGCGCGCGCGGCCGGACGGACTGGTCCCGTCATGCAGGGCGGCAAGCTGCTGCAGTGCCTGGTCCCCATCCCGTGTTGCCGCCCACTGCCGCAGCGCGGCCAGGGCCGCCCCGGCTTCGGCGCAGGGGCCGGCGCGCATGGCCACGCGCGTCCACGCCGCCAGCAACGGCCCCGGTGCCCCGACCCCCACCAGCAGGGCGGCATAACCCGCCGGGCATAGGGGAAACCGATGGTCATGATGCTGCACGAAAAACAGCCCGCTGCCCCCGTCATGCCGCACGGACAGCAGGCCCGCCGCCATGGCGTCCTCCACCGGCCGGTCAAGGAAGGGCAGCAGGACGCGGCCATGCAGTTCGGGGTCGGATACATGCCAGTTGATGTCGAACCATGTGGCATGGTCCGAAGCCCGCCCCCATGCCAGCACATCCAGCCACCAGGCATTATCCGCATTGGCGGCCATATGGTTGGGCACGATGTCCAGGATCAGCCCCATGCCATGGGCATGCAGCCGGTCGGTCAGCCGAATCAGCGCGGCCTCCCCCCCCAGTTCGGGATCGATCCGGTCATGGGCAATCGTGTCATAGCCATGGGTGGACCCGGGGCTGGCCGCGAAAAGGGGGGATGCATACAGATGGCTGATCCCCAGCCGGGCGAACTGCGGCACCAGCGCGCGGGCGCCATCCAGCGTCATGCCGCCACGGAACTGCAGCCGCAACGTGGCCCGCACGCTGGCCCCGCCCGCCCCGCTATTCACGGCCACGCCCCGCGCGCAGGCGATTGAGGCGCCGGCGCGCATCCGGGCCGGACAGCACGGTGGCCGCCGTGCCGGGGTAGCGCCTGCGCCAGTTTGGGTGCCCCGTGGTGGTGCCCGGCAGGTTTGGCTGTTCCGCCAGGCCCAGCAGGTCCTCCAGCGCAATGACCACCAGCGGGCAGGGCGTGCGGGCAACAAGACTGACCGCTTCATCCACCACACCCACGGCCCCCGTGGCGGTCGCGGGCGGCTTTTCCACCAGGCGCCCCGACCGTGTGCCGCGCGCGGGGCGCGCACCGGAAGCCACAAGGGCCGTCCATAACGCGGCGCGGTCGTTTTCACGCTCGTCCCGCAGGCTCAGCGCATCCATGCCCGCCGGCAGCTGCCCCAGCCTGACCCGCCAGTCCAGGTCAATCCCCTGCCACCAGCCCGCCACCGTGGGCAGGTCATGCGTGGTGGTCATGGCCGTGGCATTGCGCGACCAGGCGGCTGGCGGCAGGAACGCGCCCTGTGCCGTACGCTCGAAAAACAGCACGTTCATGCCCATGATTCCCTGTTTTTCCGCCGCCCTGCGGAAAGTGGCGGTAACCGTGCCCAGATCCTCGCCAATCACGATGGCATCGGCCCGCGCGGCCTCCAGCGCCACAAGCCGCATGAGGTCACGCACGGGAAAGGCCAGATACGCCCCATCGGCCGATGCGCCGCCCTGCGGTATGACCCACAGCCGTTCCAGTGCCATGACATGGTCGATCCGCAGCCCGCCGCCATGGGCGAAACCCGCGCGCAGGGTATCGATAAAGGCGCGGTATCCGCTGGCCTGCAGCCCGCGGGGGGAAAAGGTGGTCAGCCCCCAGTCCTGCCCCAGCGGGCTGAGCAGGTCGGGTGGCGCGCCAATGGATGCACCGACCAGGAATTCATCCTGCCGCGCCCAGCATTCGCTGCCCGTCGGGTCCACGCCTACCGCCATGTCGGCAATCAGGCCGATGCGCATGCCGGCGGTACGGGCGGCCGCACTGGCCTGCGCCATGCCACGGGCGGCAAGCCACTGCACGAAGATATGGAAATCCACGTCATGGGCGAACTCGGCGGCAAAACGCGCGACCTCGGGGCTGTCCGGCTGGCGCATGGCCTGCGGCCAGCGGCGCCAGTCCCCCCCGCGCGCCCCCCGGGTGGTGAAATGGGCGTGCAGGGTCTCGAATATGGCATGGTGTTCCAGTGCCCTGCCCCCGGCCTGGCGGAAGGCGCGCAGGTCATCGGGCGGGGCCGGGGCAATGCGCTCTTCATAAAGCTGGCGCAACAGGCGGTAACGTTGCGGGGCCGCCTGCTCCCATTCGATCAGGGGCGCCTGTTCCAGCGCGCGCAGGGTATCGGCCTGACCATGCCGCAGGGTGGCGGCCTGTATCGTGGCGGTATCGAATACCGCATGCGGGTCGGCCAGCAGGGGATTGAGGAACAGCCGCGAGGAAGGCGAATACGGGCTGTACTGCTCCGGCCGGGCCGCGAACATGGCATGGACCGGACTTATGGCCAGCGCATCCGCCCCCCGGGACGCCGCCGCGCGCGCAAGGCTGGCCACCGCGCCAAAATGGCCAATCCCCCCATCGCCCGGCGTGCACAGGCCATAGATCTGGGCACCCACGCCCCATGGCCGGGCCGGGCCGCCCGCCGTTCGCGCCGCGACTGACGGGCAGGCGGCGGGCGTGAGCGCCAGCGTGGTATGCATACCGCCAATTTCCAGCCGGTGATAGCCGCAGCGGGTCATGGCGGGCAGCACCAGCCGACCCCGTACCTGCCGCAGCGTGCCTTCAACAACGTCCCCTTCCTCCATGATCAGGCGGAACGTGGCGGGGACATCGCTGCCCATATGCGGCAGGACCGTCGCCTGCCCCGCCACGGCCACAACCATGGCGGGCAGGCTGGAGGGGCCGCGCCCGGCACCGCCATGATTTTCCAGCACGGCCAGCAGGCGGCGGATACTTTCGTTGGAGACCCGGTGAATCTGCCCCCCCACGTCGCGCCAGCGCATGCTCAGCCCGGCCCGGCGGGCACGGTCGGCCAGGTCACGGTTATTCATCCGTTCCCTCCGCAAGGCAGACCACGACACTGTCGGGCGGCAGGATGGTATGGAAAAGGTCCGTCCCCTGCGGCAGGACCGCATGCAGGCAGCGCCCGCGCAGCGTGTCGGGCCATGCCACCGATGCCACACCAAGGTTGAGTGCCATGCCCAGCACCGTCCCGTCCCCCATGCGCCAGCGCGCCATGACCGCACCCGGGCCAATGACGTGCGCGCCAATGGCCCGCGCACCGGGCAGGCGGGGCATGATCTCGGCCTTGCGCAGGGCAAGCAGGTTCCGGATCATCGCCAACCACCCGGCATGGGGGGGCGCCTCACGTTCCGCCACGCGCAACTGGGACGTGGCAAAGGTTTCCGGCGCATTGGGGTCGGGGATCAGGTGACGTGTCTTTTCTGATGCGAAATGCGAGAAACCGGCAAACTCCCTGCGCCGCCCGTCGCGCACGATCCGCCCCAGTTCGGGCGTGTGGCTGGTAAAGAACAGGAAGGGCTGGCGGGAACCCCATTCCTCCCCCATGAACAGCAGCGGTATCTGCGGGCACAGCAGCACCAGCCCGTAGGCCGCGCGCAACGCCTGGGGGGCGGCCAGCACGTTCAGCCGTTCCCCCAGCGCGCGGTTGCCGATCTGGTCATGGTTCTGCAGGAAGATGATGAACCGCTCCGGCGCAAGGTCGGCGCTGGGGCTGCCGCGTGGCTGGCGGGTCACGGGCGAGACCTCGCCCTGGAAGGCAAAGCCCTCGGCCAGCACGCGCGCCAGCGCGGCTGCCGGGTCGGGGGCGAAATTGCCGTAATAGCTTTCGTCCTCGCCGGTCAGCAGCACATGCAGGGCGTTATGGGCATCATCATTCCACTGGGCGCGATAGCCCGCGCGCAGCAGGCCCGCGTCGTTATTCTCGTTTTCCACCATCAGGTGGACATGCCGCCCCGGTTCCACATGCGCACGGATGCGCGCAGGCAGTTCGGCCAGCCATGTCCGCTCGGTCATGGCCTGCACCGCGTCCAGCCGCAGCCCGTCAAAACGGAATTCCATAATCCAGTACAGCGCGTTGTCCACAAAGAACGTCTGCACCGCATCCTGCCTGAAATCGATGGCGGCACCCCATGGCGTAGGCCGGTCGGCGCGGAAGAAGGGGGCTGCGTAGGCGGCCAGGTAATTCCCGTCCGGACCAAAATGGTTATAGACCACATCAAGGAACACCATGAGCCCCAGCCC
This sequence comes from Komagataeibacter rhaeticus, assembly GCF_011611525.1. NCBI lineage: Bacteria > Pseudomonadati > Pseudomonadota > Alphaproteobacteria > Acetobacterales > Acetobacteraceae > Komagataeibacter > Komagataeibacter rhaeticus. The sequence goes on along the minus strand of NZ_CP050139.1, from coordinate 1,450,472 downwards.
GTGCGCCCGGTCGATCAGGTCCTTGAGTTCATCAGGGTGGCCATGGGCGGATTCCGGGGCAAAGGGCAGGACACCATCATACCCCCAGTTGCGCCCGCCCGGTATTTCGGACAGCGGCATAAGCTCGATGGCCGTAACCCCAAGGGCCACCAGCCGGGGCAGTTCGCGCGCCACCCCGCCATATCCGCCCATCAGGCCCACATGGACTTCGTATATGACCACCTCATGCCACGGGCGGCCGGGCCAGCGGGGGTACTGCCAGTCGTAATCCGCCGGGTCCATGACCTCGCTGGGGCCATGAACGTCATCGGGCTGGTAGCATGAGGCAGGATCGGGCACCGCAAGATCGGGGCCGACCCGGTAACGGTAGCGCGCACCGGCACCGCAGGGATGGACGCATTCGAACCATCCCCCCCTGCGCCGTGCCATGGGGGCGGGGGCGTGCCCTTCCACTTCCAGCGCCACGGCATCGCACGACGGTGCCCACAGGCGGAAACGGGTATGCCCCCTGTCAAGCAGCGTGGCCCCCGCGTGGCGGTTATGGTGAAAATGCACGCTCATGCGTCCTCTCCCCCTGCGACGGCCGCGAACAGAAGCAGGCCATGGGCCGGCACGATGATGTCGCGCGCACCGTGCTCCAGTGTCATTTCCGGCTGTTCGGGCCGGGTGGTATCAAGCTGCAGGGCCCATTTCCCAAGCGGGGCGGGCAGGGTTGCGGCCACGTCCTCGGCATGGGCGTTGAGCACGGTATACGTCATGTCCACCGTGCCATCCTCATCCGTGCAGGCCCGCCGCACCCCCAGGAAGTGAAAGCCCGCATCCCCCCACTGCGCCGCGCCGATCAGACTGCCATCGGGGCAGAACCAGCTTATGTCAGGCAGGTCGGGCATGGGCCTGTGGCGCCCGTGCATGTAGCGCGCGGCCCGCAGGGAGGCATGACGGCCACGCAGCGCCACAAGGCGCGCGACAAAGCCGGTCATGCTGCGGCCCGCGGCCGTGGCCGCCAGCCCCCAGTCCAGCCATGTCGTGGCGTTGTCCTGACAGTAGGCGTTGTTGTTGCCGTGCTGGGTCTGGCCGAACGCATCACCCGCCAGCAGCATGGGCGTGCCGTGCGAGAACATGAGCGTCGCCATCATGGCGCGCCGGATGCGGCCGCGCAGCTTCAGTATGACAGGATCGGTGGTCGCCCCTTCCACGCCCCAGTTGGCGCTGTAATTCTCGGGTGCGCCATCCTGACCGTCCTCGCCATTGGCGTCGTTGTGGCGCGTGGCGTAGCTGACCAGGTCCGCCAGCGTGAAGCCATCATGCGTGGTCAGGATGTTGATCGAACTCCACGGCCTGCGGCCACGTCTGTCCAGCAGGTCGCCCGAACCCGCGATGCGGGCCGCCATGTCACCGTGCTGCAGTCCGTCACCGCGCCAGAAACGGCGCGTGGTGTCACGGAAACGGTCGTTCCATTCGGCAAAGCCGGGGGGGAAGTTGCCGAACTGATAGCCCCCCGGCCCGGGGTCCCACGGCTCGGCGATCAGCTTGCGGGTGGACAGGACGGGGTCCTGGATCACGGCGTCCAGAAACCCCGATCCCTGGTCAAAGCCATAGGGTTCGCGCGCCAGAACGGTGGCCAGGTCAAAGCGGAAGCCATCGATATGATAATTCTCCGCCCAGTAGCGCAGGGAATCCAGCACCATCTGCAGCACGCGCGGATGGGACAGGTTGAGCGTGTTGCCACAGCCGGTATCGTTGATCAGATGCCGCTCGTTACCGGGCACAAGGCGGTAATAGGTGGCGTTGTCCAGCCCCCGGTAGCACAGGGTCGGCCCCAGTTCGCTGCCTTCGCAGGTGTGGTTGTAGACCACGTCCATCACCACCTCGATCCCGGCTTTGTGCAGGCGGCGGATGGCGGCACGCAGTTCGTGGGGCGAACCGCTGGCAAGATAGCCCGCATGCGGCACGAAAAAGGCCAGCGTGTTGTAGCCCCAGTAATTGGTCAGCCCGCGTTCGAGCAGATGCCGCTCGGGCAGGAAGCACTGGATGGGCAGCAGTTCGATGGTGGTGATGCCCAGCCGCTTCAGATGCGCGACCATGGGGGGCGCGCACAGGGCCTGGAACGTACCGGGCCGGGCGTGATCCATCTCGCGCTGCATGGTCAGTCCCCTTACATGGGCTTCCATGATCACGGTCTGCTCCCACGGCACACGGGGCAGCGTGTCGTCCTCCCATTCATACGCATCATGCACCACCACGCATCTGGGCATGGCGGGCGCGCTGTCACGCCGGTCGAACGACAGGTCGGCGCGGGGAGAATGCAGGCGGTAGCCGAACTGCGTGTCCGACCATGAAAGCGGGCCGCTCAGGCCACGGGCATAGGGATCAAGCAGCAGCTTGTGGGGATTGAAGCGGTGGCCATTGGCCGGGTCATACGGCCCGAAGGCGCGATACCCGTATAACAGGCCGGGTTCCGCATCGGGCAGGTAGCCGTGCCATATCTCGTTGGTATATTCGGGCAGGCGGTAGCGCCGGATCTCACGCCGGTCACGCGGGTCGAAAATACAGACATCCACCTGCTGCGCATTGGCGGAAAACACGGCAAAATTGACCCCCATCCCGTTCCAGTGCGCGCCCAGTGGCGCCGGACTGCCGGACGAGAGCGCCGGCGGGAACCGGATCATGCCCCCTCTCCCGCCGGATGAAGGTACAGGGCCGCAAGCGGCGGCAGCGTCAGCACGCACGAGCACGGCTGACCGTGGGCGCCCTGGTCCGTTGCCCATACCGTGCCGCCATTGCCTACGCCGCTGCCGCCATAGGGGGTGGCATCGGAATTGAGACATTCCCGCCACAGCCCCCCCACCGGCACGCCCACCCGGTAGTCGTGCCGTGGCACGGGGGTCAGGTTGAGCACGACCAGCACCGGCGGCCGGGCCGGGGCAAGACGCAGCCAGGCCAGTACCGTATTGACCGTGTCATCGCCGATGATCCAGGCAAAGCCTGCGGGCTCGCTGTCCCGTGCGTGCAGGGCGGGCAGGCTGCGATAAAGGTGGTTCAGGTCGCCCACCAGGGTGGCCAGGCCGGATTTGAACGGATTGTCGCGGCTGCTCCAGTCCGGCTCGCCCTCATGCGACCATTCGCTGTCCTGCCCGAATTCACTGCCCATGAAGATCAGCTTGCGGCCCGGATGCGCCCACATGAAGGCGAAGAACAGCCGCATGTTGGCATGGCGCTGCCAGTCATCGCCCGGCATGCGCGCCAGCAGCGCGCCCTTGCCGTGGGTCACTTCATCATGCGACACGCACAAAATGAAGTGCTCGCTGAACGCATAGTGCAGGCCGAACAGGATTTCATGCAGGTGGAAACCCCGCCATAACGGGTCACGCGCGAAAAAGCGCAGGCTGTCGTGCATCCACCCCATGTTCCATTTGTACGAAAACCCCAGCCCGCCATACGCCACGGGGTGGGTCACCCCGGGCCAGGCGGTTGACTCTTCGGCGATCATCATGGCGTCCGGCACGGTGGCGTGCACGGTTTCGTTCAGCTGGCGCAGGAAGGCCACGGCTTCCAGGTTTTCGCGCCCGCCATGGATATTGGGTATCCACTCCCCTTCCCCACGGCTGTAGTCACGGTACAGCATGGACGCCACGGCATCGACCCGCAGCCCGTCGATATGGTAGCGCTCCAGCCACATGAGCGCGCTGGAAATCAGGAAACCACGCACCTCATGCCGCCCGAGGTTATAGATATGGGTGTTCCAGTCCCGGTGCACGCCCTCACGCGGGTCCTGGTGTTCATACAGCGCGCAGCCATCAAAACAGACCAGCCCATGCACATCATTGGGAAAATGCGCGGGCACCCAGTCCAGTATCACGCCGATGCCCGCGCCATGGCAGGCATCGACAAAACCCGCGAAATCGGCAGGCGTGCCGTGCCGGGCGGAAGGTGCGAACAGCCCCAGCGGCTGGTAGCCCCATGAACCGCCAAACGGATATTCCATGACCGGCATCAGTTCCACATGCGTAAAACCGGCCGCCCGCACATACGGGATCAGTTCGGCCGCAAGTTCCCGCCATGAGATGATGCGCTCGGGGTCCCCCTGCGGCCTGCGCCACGAGGGAACATGCAGTTCGTATATGGACAGCGCCGCATCATGGGCCTGAGCCGCGCCACGGCGGTCCATCCATGGCCCGTCGGTCCAGGCAAAACCCTCGGCCGGCGCAATGACGGACGCCGTGGCGGGCGGGCGTTCGGCAAAGCGGGCAAAGGGATCGGCCTTCTGGGGCAGGATATGCCCATCACGCGCCATGATCTCGAATTTGTAGCGCTCGCCCGGCCCAAGGCCGGGAATGAACAGCTCCCACACCCCCGCTTCATGCCGCAGGCGCATGGGGTGGCGCCTGCCATCCCAGAAATTGAAATCCCCTATCACCGAAACCCGCCGCGCATTGGGCGCCCATACGGCAAAGCGCACACCGGGCGTGTGCTCCACCACCATGGGTTGTGCCCCCATGACACGGTCCAGTGCCGTATGCCGCCCTTCGGAAAACAGGCGCAGCGTTTCCCCATCCAGCAGCAGGCCGAAGGAATACGGGTCCGCCGTTTCCTCCACCGCATCCGCCCAGACAATTTTCAGATGATAACGTGCCCCCGCGGCAATGGTGCCGACATGCAGCCCCGTATCGCCCATGCGCCGCATGGGGCGTTCCACTTCGTCACCACGGGGGCGTTCAACCACCAGGCGCACACGCGCCGCGTCATGATACATCACACGGATGACATCAACCTTGCCCATGTTGTGGCGACCAAGGATGGAAAACGGGTCGGCACTGCGGCCATGCACAAGATCGTCCACGCCGGGGGGCAGGCGGTAATGGGCCTCATCCTGTCTGATCCTCATGCCTTGGCCTTTTGCTGTTCTGTTTTCGTGTACCGGGGTGGCAACCCCCTGCGGGCCGCGCGCCTAATGCGGCATGGCCACGGGACGGGACAGGCGGGGCGGGCGGCGGGCGATACGGCGCCTGCGCCCTTCAGGGCGCCCCGAGGGCAGGACGATCACGTTGGACGGGGCCTGCGGGGCGGACAGGTCCATCCCCAGCAGTTCGGCAAACAGGGCCACGTAATGGGCGGCCTTTGCATTCCATGACACGTCATATCCCGCGCCATTGAGCTGGAGCTGGCGCCATATGGCGCGCTGGCGGCGATAGAGCAGGCGCGCGCGGTTGACGGCCGCGACCAGCGTTTCCCCATCCACCGGCGAGAACAGGAACCCCGTGCCGCCACCCCGCGCCAGTGCGGCCGGATTGGCATCGATTATGGTATCGGCAAGCCCCCCCACGCGCGATGCAATGGGCACCGCGCCATAACGCAGCGCGCCAAGCTGGGTCAGCCCGCAGGGTTCGAAGCGTGAGGGGATGAGGAACGCATCCGCCGCCGACGGCACGCGATGGCCCAGTTCCTCGCTATAGCCCAGATGGCAGGCGAAACGGCGCGGAAACTGGCGCTGCAGCGCGGCCAGTCCGCGTTCGATCTCCCGGTCGCCTTCCCCCACCACGATTACCTGCGTATTGGCCACAAGCAGGCGCGGCATGACGGTGTTCAGCAGGTCGATGCCCTTCTGCGCGGTCAGCCTGCTGACAATGCCGATGACAAAGGCATCCGGATCCGCCACCAGGCCGAATTCCGCCTGCAGGTCGCGCTTGTTGGGCGCGCGCCCTACGGTGTCACCCGCCACGTAGGGAAAATGTACCGCCGGGTCACTGGCGGGGTTCCATATATCGGTATTGATGCCATTGAGTATGCCTTCCAGCCGTTCCCCCCGCTGGCGCAGCAGGCCATCCAGCCCCATCCCGCCCTCGGGTGTCTGGATTTCATGCGCGTAGCTGGGGGAGACGGTGGTAATGCGGTCGGCATGGTACAGCCCCGCCTTGAGAAAGCTGAGTGCGCCGTAGCATTCACATCCCTCGACTGAAAACGCCTCTGGCGGCAGCCCGAATTCCGCAAGGCATGCAGCGGGAAAGCGCCCCTGGAAGGCAAGGTTGTGAATGGTCTGGACCACCGGCACGCCCGCGCCGGGGGCGGCCTGCGCGCGGCGGTCATGATGCAGGTAGGCCGCCGTCAGCCCCGCCTGCCAGTCATGCGCCTGTACCAGATCGGGATGATAGGCCGCAATCCTGCCCTGTGCGATATCCGCCGCCATGCGTGAAAGGACCGCAAAGCGGATGCCGTTATCAGGCCAGTCCTGTCCATCAGGGCACAGATACGGGTTTCCGGGCCGGTCAAACAGGGTGGGCGCGTCCAGCACCAGCAGGTCCAGCCCCTGTGCCCGCCCGGACCACAGCGTGGCGGCATGCCCCAGTATGTCAGTCCAGGCCCCCACCGGCTTGCGGCCCCGCAACGCGGCCATCACGGCCGGGTAGCCGGGCAGCAGGGTCGTGACCTCCACCCCGTAGGGCGCCAGGGCCCGGGGGAGCGAACCCGTGACATCGCCCAGCCCCCCGGTCTTGACAAAGGGAAACATCTCGGACGCAACCGAAAGCAGCCGGACGGGCGAAAGGAAAGGAGTAACCGCACTGAGCATGGGCCTGCTTCCTTGCAAAAGGGAGGGTGGCGGTCGGATTTTCCGGTTCCGCAGCAGTTAACGACCCATCCGGCGCATGGTCTCACCAACACGTTTAAGTGATCCCGTAATGCCTGATCATTACTTGGTATTATTTCATGACATGTCCCTTTTTTGAAAAAAGGCAATTCTGTGTCATGTCTGCTCCGGCCCTGTTAACGGGCATGGAGACATGCGTCCCGGTGCGGGACCGGACGCATCCGGCCCACAGGCGGCATCGCGGCCGGAACCTGCTCCATCTTCCACCCCTGCGGGGCTGCGATACCGCGCATCGGGACAGCGGACCGACCGTGACACCGGCCATATGAGCAGCATGCTGTTGCCTGTCCATCATCCAGAACGCGGGGCGGGGGGCAGCGACAGCCAGCCCGCGCCGCACTTTCAGGATATGCCAGCCCCACAGGACAGGACGGGAAGCAGGTGTTGCGGCCTGCCCCTACCGCCGGGTAGCAACCACGACTGCCCCGAACGGGACTGAACCCGTGGGGATCATCATCAAGAAGGGGCTGATGCCGGATCAGCCGCCGTCCTCTCCCTTGCTGGCGGCAACACAGGCATCACGGATCGACGTATCGCCATGCCCCACGCATTCCATGGCCAGCAGGCCGGCATCGTTGGTGCGGTTCATCTTACGCAACAGATGAATACGGTAGATATAGAATGAAGAATCCTCGAAAGCCGCCTGCATCTTGGCCAGGTAGGCAAGAGCCTGATCGTTCTTGTTCTGGCCTTCCAGGTAGGAAGACTTGAGCAGCGCAATCTGGCGCGTGACGTCGGGGCGACTGGCCCCGCGCTCGATCATGCTGATCGCCACCGGCGAGAGGTGATGCACGCCATCATTGCCCACCGCGCCATAAAACAGCGAAAGCTGGCTGTTGGCCACCGGCGCGTGCAGGCGGGCCTGTTCCGCCACGACCGCCCCGAAATTCTTCGCCTGTATCTGGTCAGCCATCCCGTTCAGGCTCTGCACGTCCAGCAGCATGGTCTGCATGTGGGCGGTCTTGATGAACTGCTGGAATGGGGCCCGATGTTCGGGATTGACCACATCGCCATAATTATGGGCAATGTACTGCGCCACATGTTCCTGCCGGGCGGAGGCCGCCGGGTGCGTTCCCGCCAGCGCATCCCAGTTGCGCACCAGCCACGCACCGGTATTGACCTGCACGCCGTAACCCTGCTGCCCGCTGGCATTGCGCGTGCGACCGGCTTCGAACAGGCGCTTCTGGCCCTTGGCCTTCTGTGCCTTGAGCTGTTCCTCATCCTGCGCGATCAGTCCCAGCATGGTCGACGCGGCATCAAGCTCGTAACCGGCCCGTGCCATAAGGTCGACCGCCATGACGTCGGCTTCCTTTTCCTGCTTGCGCGACCAGGCGGGGAAGGCTGCCTGTGCCGTCAGCAGGTTGCTGCCAAAATCGGACAGAAGCGCCATCTGCGCCATCTGCCCGGCGCCACCGATATTGAGCTTGGACGCAATGGACGCCGCAAGGTCAATCCCCCCCATGACACGCTGGGTCGTGTTCTGTGTTTCGGTGCGGTGGCGGGTGTGGCCCAGCAGGATATGGGACAGTTCATGCGCCAGCACGAAGGCGATCATGTCCTCCGTCTGTACGTCGGGAGTCTTGCGCATGTAATCAAGCGTGCCGGCATAGACGAACATCACGCCACCGGCCGAGACCTCGCTGGCAAATGACATGCTGGGTACAAGGAAAATGGGGATTTCAGGCCGGGGCCCGTTCCACCCCTCCAGCAGGTGGTTCACGATCCTGCGCAGATAGGCCTCTGTCGAGGGATCGTTAAACGTCCCGGTTTCCTGCAGGTTGAACGGCGCCAGGGCCAGTGTCTCGGGCGGTGGGGGCGGATAGGCCGCGGGAACGCTGACCCCCTCAATGAATTTGCCCTTTGCCTGTGCCGTACCCGGCAGGCCGGGGGCGGTCAGTACCGCCGCGCCGCACAGGCCAAGGCCCAGGCGTGAAAGGAAGCTGCGCGCCATTGGTTCAGCATCCATCCGTCAGGCCGTTGCTGCCACGCATCTGGCTGGTGACGATACCGGGGGCAATGCCCTGCTTGCACGTCAGCATCGGCAGGCTGCTGGGCGGCACATCAACCTTGACCGCGGCGGGACGGACAAGCACGACCCCCTGGTCCGTCTGGATCTTCAGCAGCTTGTAAGCACCCGGCACAATACCCACGACCGGCTTGCCAATAACGGCTGATGCCGGAATCCTGTCTGCCGGCTTGCCATTGGCGGTAAAACTGGTGACGGTCGGCAGATCAAATGTACCCAGAACCGTCGCGGCCGAAGCGATGGACGGCAGAATGGCCAGAGCCATGGCAATAAAATACTTCTTCATTTTTAAACTCTTCATATCCTGTATTAAGGTTGGATTTGGAGAAATGGACCGGCCACCGGCAGCCGATGCTGCCTGCGGACCTGCATCGGACTGTGTGGCCTAACTGTTTTCCTCGGGCTTTTTCTCACCCGTCAGCGGGGTCAGTACGCTCCATACAAAACCCGTATCCTCGCCCGTCTCGCTCAGCGCCAGCCACAGCAGGACAAAACCGATCCAGTCTTCCATGGGCCAGAGCAGTAAATCCTCGTTAATGACAAACATCACGGCCACGACGGTCACACTAAGCAACAGCTTGCTGAAATAATACCGTTTACCTTTTTCTCTCTCCTTTCCCGTATTCTGGTCATTCGAAGCGGAAGTAAGGATGGACAGGCACAGCAGCACCGCCAGCAGGCCATAGACCAGGAACAGCGCCCAGAACCCGTAGGTACCGTGACGGAGCAGCCCGACATCCACCCCCAGCAGGCTGGCGGAAAACACGACTGCCACCATTATGGCACGGCTGCGGTTCGTGCTTATCCATTGCCCGATGCTGCGCGTTACATGATGGGCATATGCCCAGGCCGCCAGGGCCACGCCAAACAGGCCCAGCGCCGGCAGCATCAGCATATGCCACCGGTCCGGGTTCGTGGCGTACAGGCTGGTCGCCACCCCCAGCAGGACGGACATGGCCACGCAGGCCGCCGTCAGGACCCGGCTGGCACGCGCGCTTACGGAAACCGGTTCGTGGATCATGCTGTAGCTGTAGGCGGCGATAAAAAGCCAGACGACGAATTCCAGACATTCAGCCGAATCAATCTTCAGCCACCTGGTACTGATCCACTCACCCGGTTCGCGAAAATAACGTTCGTTATAGGTCAGCAGGTTGTCCAGGGCCATGGCATGCTCATGAACCCCGGGTTCCTGACCGATCATGGGAACATCCACCACATCGTGGTCGCCATTGATGTGGGTGCCGTAAAACACCACCCGGTTCCTGAAGGCGGGTTCCAGATTCCTGACATCAGGTTCCAGGTTCCGGTCCAGATACCGCACCGGGACCGTCAGATGGTACTGGCATTTCTGGCGGATATCCTTGCTGAAATAACCAAACAGGGCACGCGCCCCGATACGTGCGGCGTCCCATACACGCAGTACGGGCATATCATGGATATCGGGCAGGCAGCCGTCGGTCTTGGCATACAAATCCTGGTATCTGGGCGCGCGCAGGCCCCAGCGTTCCACCAGCGGCTGCCCGAATGTATGTTCGGACATATCCGCCGGACAGGATTTCTGCCAGCCGGAGGCACAGAGCGTCCGATACAGCGCGAAGGCGCCGACCGGCACGGTCCTGGGCGCGTCCTCCCCTTCTTCCCCGTCGCCACCGTCCTCATCACCAGACGCCTGCGGCGGGGGCGGCGCAAGCAGGAGCGGATAGAAACCGGCGGGCATTTTCCAGCCATTGATGATCTGGGACTGCGTCAGCGGTTCGGGCAGATCGTCATAGCCCCCGCCCAACTGGCCACGGGCAAAGAACAGCGGCACCCCCATCCGTTTCGCGCGTGCGATGACCGGGCCGAAGGTATCCTGCAGGCTTTCGCCCGCACGTTCGGCATTGAAACGGATATCAACCATGATGGCCGCGGGGCCGGCATCCAGCATGCGGTCAATCACCTCGGCATGGCGGGCGTAGGTCAGCGGCCATGTTGTTGCGAAATATTCGCCACTCAGGTCCTTGTCCGTCACTTCGACCACGGAGATACGGTCCCGCGCGGGTGAATCCTGCATGCCATAGAACGCATCGGACAGACCGGCCAGGAAACGGGCGGATGACTGCTTGGTGGCACTTTCCATTGCCAGCGGATCAAGCAGTTTGAACAGCACCCAGAACATGATCATTATTCCGAAGTAACATACAGGATGCCACCAGGAACGGACTTTGCGGGATTCTACCGTAACAAACGGGCGTGGGTTTAATGAATCTGACAATGCAATACTATGTGTAATCAGGTTGAAAATCGCCTGTTACGTTTTTTAACAGAGCCTGTCAACCGCTTCATGCAGGTAAACGGCGTTATAATTTATAAACCCTATAGTTATAAAAAAGCTATCAAGCCGGTCATATGATGGAAAACAGGAATTTTTTCCATTCCTTCAGGCCGTTCCATGGCAATCTGGATCTATCTGGTCCTGATCAATACGACTTCTTTTGTGTTTTTTATCGAAAATACGAAAATTTGTGCTTCAATATATTGCAGTAGGATTTATTTATTATTCGAGGAAATTTTCATACATGCCCGCCATAATATCATCCCGTTGCGACAGACCTTATGCGATATCAAACAGTCCTGAAAACAGTACCTTGATAAAAATACAGGCTCGACCGGAATATCCTGAGCGCATAAAAAAACACCCCCTGCGAAAGGGGGCGTTCATGGACCCGCGCGCAGTCCGGTCAGGGCCACCCGCGCACTGACCCTGGCCACGATGGCGGCATGGCAACAGAACCACATGGTCATGGGCAGAGCAGAAGGTGCATGCCCCCTGCCCCGTCAGTCAGAAGCGGGGAAGCGGGATATGCGGAAAATACAGGCATGCCGTAACGATCAGCGTAGCAAAGAACACAACCATGCATCCGACAATAAGGACGTGTTTTTTCTGCTGGGAAGTTGCAAGGGGAAGGTCACGATCCTCACCGGCGGGACGTGACGACCGATCTGTGCCATCCGATCTGTATGCCATTGGAATAATTCCTTCTCCTGTATCCGGCATGCCATGCTGTACGAACCCTGCATTCCATCGGCCCGCAGGATGCGCCGTATAGCGGCATGTGCCATGTTTACTGCGGCAGGGCGCGTGCCGCCTGCAGATGGTTTTCAAGCGTGGGCAGGGTATTGCTGGCCCATGTCTTGAGACTTGCGTTCTCGCCACCTTCGCCATAACGCCGGAACAGCGATACGGCATCCTGATGCGCCGTAATCTGGTCGCTTCGGTACTGCAGGGCAAAATCGCGGCCGTGCAGGCTTTTCAGTTTGTCCAGCATGTCCTGGTGGCTTTCATCCAGGGCCGTGGGCGGGGCAAGCTGTACGTTGCCGCTGTGCAGCAGGTCCTGCAGGGCGGCGGATGTCTTTTTGTGATCCTCGATCATGCGCGTGGCAAAACCTGTCAGCGCGGGATCGTGGTTCTGAAGCGCCAGTTCACTGGACTGTATTTCAAACATGTCACTGATCGTGGCGATCTGGACAAAATCGGCCGTGCGGGGCGCGACACCCATCAGGGAGTTGATTCCCGCCTTTTCCGGTATGGACTGCGCCATCGCTGGCACGGACATGCACAGGGCCAGCCCAAGTATTGCCATTTTTCTTTTTTTCATTGGGAATTACTTTCTATTTATAAATAAAATCCCTGTCTGTACGGTGCATGCCATCACGCCGGCGTGGATGGCAACCAGATGGTTTCCCCTCCGGGCGGCGCACGGGCCGCAGGGCATGGAAGGCGGAACCCTGTCGGGTTCCGCCTGACAGTTCAGGACTTTTCGTGGTCGTGGTCATGACTGTGCTGGCCGCCCCTGCGTCCGGCTTCCGCCGCGCGCTGCGGGTTTTCAGCAAAATTGCCAGCGCTGTGCTGGCCACCCTTCCGGCCCGCTTCAGCCGCCCTGGCGGGGTCCCGGGCAAAATTGCCCGAACTGTGCTGGCCCCCCTTGTGGCCCGCTTCGGACGCCTTCTTGCGGTCATTGGCAAAGTTGCCCGGATTGTTACCCCCTCGGCTATCCGCCGGTGCCAGGGAGGGTATACTGGTGCGCTCGTGCAGGTTGATGCGATAAACCATGATCGTTCACCTTTTCCAGATCACAGCGGCAACACGGGATCCTTGTTTTTTCTCCATGCCCGCATCCCGGAGGGACCGGATGGGAAAGCAATCGCCGGCAGGGCGCGCTGTGCAGACCCCAACGGGGTTTTCATCGACCGGTTTCATTTTTATTTAAAATAAAAAATAAATATTCATTGGTAAGTGAACTCAATACGTATCGAATTCACAATATAAATATCCATCTTCATATTTTTGCCACTGTCCCGACCCGCGCCATCCATTCCGCGCGCTTGAAACCGGGGGGCGGCAGACGCATGTGTGGGCGTGAACCCCGCAACCGGCAGAACAGGGAAATACATGATGCAGCACCTGTCACGCTTTGCCTTCGCCTGCGCCAGCATCATGCTGATGCTGCTGGCGCTTGCCCTTCTCATATTCGGGATGATCGACCTTGTGGCCGCGCTCGGGCGGTCATGGCATGCGGGGCGCAATGCCATCCTGCAGACCATAAGCTATGTCGTGATTGCAGTGGCCGTGTTTGACGTGGCCAAGTATTTCGTGGAAGAGGAAGTCATCCAGACCAGCGGCAAGAAAAGCCTGGGCGAGGCCCGTGCCAGCCTGACCAAATTCATCACCACCATTATCATAGCCGTATTCATAGAAGGGCTGGTTGGCGTTTTTGAGACCAAGGCCAATGAACCGACGGAAATCCTTTACCCCGCGGGGCTTCTGGTGGTGGCGACGCTGATCGTGCTTTCCCTGGGGGCATTCCAGCGCATGAGCGTGGATGCCGAACGCGAAAAGAAGAAGGTAGGAGGCGACTGACCCAACGGTAACGCCGCATGCGCCCGCCGGCATGCGTTGCGGACTCCCGCCGTTGCGATGCGCCGCAGATCATGACAATTCCTGGCGGAACCTGTTTTCAGGAAAAGACAGGAAACGCCGCCTTTGCTGTCAAAGGCGGCGTTCCGGTTCTGACAGGATTGCCGGTCAATACGTGACGTAAAGACCGGCGCGCGCTTACTTGCCGGGTGCGGCGTTCCTGCCGCCCTGTGCCGGGATGGCCGTCTCGGCAAAATCTTCCGACACGAACACCAGTCCGTCCAGGGCCTGCTGCAGGGCTGCGGAGGCTTCCCTGGGGTTGCGGGCTTCGGTAAACACGCTGGCACGGTTGATGGCACCCTGCGTCTGCTCAAGCGGGGCCAGCGCCAGGATGAAATCGGCATCCTCGCCCACCACCTGCAGGCTCTGGGCCGCCTGCTGGGTATTGCCGGCCTGAAGCTGGCTGTTGGCGGTGGCGATGGCCGCCTTCTTTTCCGGTGCCAGCGTCTCGCTCCCCACAATTTCCCCGCCAACAGGGATCCATGTTACCGGGGTCGTGCCCGGTACATGGGTGCTGGCAACGGGATGCTGCGGGGCAGGATGCAGGGCGGTTTCGGCGGCCATGAACTTGGCATTGGCCTTGCCTGCCGCGGTCAGCCGCCTGGTGGCGTCATACAGGGCGGGGATGGCCTGCTCGGTCTGGCCCGCGTCAAGCACCTGCTTTGCGTTCAGGATATCGACCATCGCGCGCTGGCCATCCGCTGACAGGTGATTGAAGGCACGGGTGGCCTTGTATTTTTCCCAATCCGTATGCAGCGACGCCGCCTGTGCGGCAAACGGTGCCGCAACCAGACCTGCCGTGATGGCCAGTGAAGCAATAAAACGCATGTTTTTCCTTTTCAGCCTAGCTGATATCCGGTCCGGACCAGCCTTATCGCCGGTCATGACAGAGTGTTACAAAATTTCGTATCCCGGTCCATCCTGTTACCGGCCCGCATGGCAACAGGCATGGTTGTCGCCAGAACGGCGGCCATGCCATGATCGCGCTCCGTTCCATCATACAGGAAGCATCCATGTTCAGCCATATCACCATCGGTTCGAATGACATCGCGGCCTCCAGGAAATTCTATAACGCAACGCTGGGTGCCCTTGGCGTGGCTTCTGCAGAAGTCAATGCCAAAGGCCGGCTGGTCTATGCAACCGACACGGGCCGCCTGATCGTGACCAGACCCGTCAATGGCCAGCCGGCCACGGCGGCCAATGGTGGCACCATCGGCTTTGCCGCCGCTTCCGAACAGGCGGTCGATGCATGGCATGCGGCAGGCGTGGCCAATGGCGGCGTGACCTGTGAAGACCCGCCGGGCATCCGCCACCTGCCCACGGGCGACCTGTATCTTGCCTATCTGCGCGACCCGACCGGCAACAAGCTGTGCGCGCTCCATCGCGTCAAGGCGTAAAACCGTCCCGGGCAGGATGACGGCAAACGGAAAGAAGGGAACATTCACCGCGTTCCCACATATTGCCATGGATGACCCTTCGATCCGGCCGGGGCTGGCACGGTGCCGCAAAAGACAGTATCCTGCCCCTGACTTCATGCGCGCCAGCGCGGCAACAGGGACAGATGACATGACGGCAGCGGGGACATCGCCTTCTCCTTCTTTTTCCATATGGGGATGGCGGGGCCTGTGCATTGCCGTGCTGGCGGGGCTGGCCCCCCTTGCCGCCTCCCCCTGCGTGGCACGGGTGCCCGATGCCGCAGCCCAGCCCGTGCCGTGCATGGGGCTGCAGGCGGAGCCACAGGTGGAAATCACCCTTCTGTTCGGCCAGCACCGCCCCGATGGCGGCGGCCGCATCACCACACGCGAATGGAACACCTTCATGCGTGAGGTCGTGACCCCGCGCTTTCCTGCGGGCCTGACCGTCCTGCGTGGCGACGGGCAGTGGCAGAACCGCGTCAGCGGCAGGGTCGGCCGCGAACCCTCCCGGATCGTATGGATCGTCACCCCGCCCGCGCCAGACCTGCAGGCACGGCTTGATACCATCCGGCAGGTCTACCGCCAGCGCTTTGCCCAGCAGTCCGTGGGGCTGGTGGTAACGGCAGGCTGCGCCGCGTTCTAGCAGCCACCGAAACCTGCCTGTTCATATCCCGCCGGAAATGGGCAGGTTCACGCCGGTCATGTAACTGGAATCCTCGCCCAGCAGGAAAGCGACCACACCCGGTATTTCATCAATACTGCCATAGCGGCGCATGGGAATGCTGCCGATCATCTGGCGCGCGACCTCCGTCGGGTCGGTGGAGAAATACTGGCTGCCCGCCCTGGCCTGCAGTTCCACCTGCCGGTCCCACATGAAGCCCGGCCCCATGAAGGCGGGGCTTATGGCATTGACACGGATGCCATGGGGCGCCAGATCCTTGGCCGCCACTTCCGTCAGGCCGATGATGGCGAATTTGGACGCACCATAGGCCGCCATGTTCGGCGGCCCCTGCACGCCCGCCATGCTTGCGGTATTGACAATCCGGCCAAACCCGCGCGTGACCATATGCGCCGCCACATGCCGCAATACATGGAACGCGCCACATACATTGATCTGCATGACACGGGCAAAATCGGCTTCCGGATAATCCTGCACGGGTGCGAAAGCCCCCTGATAGCCGGCATTGTTGAACAGGAAATCAATCTGCCCCATCCCGCGCACCACGGCGTCAACCACCTGGCTGACCTGCGTGTTGTCCGTCACGTCACAGGCATGGATGCTGATGCGCACGTCATGGCCTTTCAGGTCCGCACGCGCCTGTTCAAGCTTCGCATGGTCAAGATCCAGCAGTGCCAGGTCCGCGCCCATCAGGGCCAGCCGCCTTGCCGTTGCCAGACCGATATTGCCAGCCGCACCCGTCACAAGCGCCACTTTTCCGGAAAATGGAAGATGCTCACCAGACATGTATGTTTCCCTGATTGTCGAACATGTTCAACGCAGGCCGAAACCCCGAAAGCCTGCCTGCGCCCGCCACAGGGGGACAGAACGGTTCACACCCCAGGCGGTTCTCTGTCATGACATTACAGGAAAACGTGAAACCCGCCTAATGCCGGGCATGCACGACCGGGACCCAGACAGGTCATATGATGGAACGGCCCCGAAATGCTTCAGGACATGCCGCCTTTTTGAAAAATGGCGGCATCCGGAAATTTTTATTGTTTTGAATCAAGTGTCTGTTATCAGGCAGTCTCTAGGGAAAATGCTGGATCTGGCAGGTATGGTCCTGCAGGTCCTCGCCCGAGGCACGGTCACCGGCATGCGGGTCCGCGCGGTCGTCCAGCATGACAAAGCCCTGCTGCCCCCCGGCCAGGACAATTCCCGCAATCACCAGCGTATGAAAGCCCATTTCATGCGCGGGATCGGCCATTTCGCGCGCCAGCATGCCCAGCGGCCGTACGCCGGACAGGCTGGAGGACGCAAGCAGGCGGGCACGGTACGGATGCCCATCCAGCGGCAGCGTGACCCAGCCCGGCCCCAGACGGGGCAGCGCCCAGTGCAGCGCCACCTTCACATCGGGACGGATACAGTCAACATGCACATGCAACTGGTTCTGGCTGCGGCCATAGAGCGAATTGATGGCAAGTGACAGGTCCTCGGGCGGCAGGGGACGGGGCAGCCTGCGGTTGACCCGCGCGGTCTGCCGCCAGGCATGGGCAAGGTAGTCGGGCGCATCATCACGGATAATGGCGGGATCTTCCATGCCGGTTACCCGTCGGGTCGGAATCAGCAGGTACTGGGTGGCGCCCTCCCGATCCTTCAGCACGGCATAGCCCGCGTGGGGGTCCGTCTCCTCGCACGGTATGCCCGCATGGGCCGCACCGGGTGGTACGTCACAGCGTTCATGCACGATATGCCACAGCACATCCGGGTCCGCATGGGCCGGGACACTGCCCGCCACGATATGGGCCAGTACAAGTCCGGCCACTACTCCCATCCGTTTCATCCGCTCTCCCACCCCCAGCGCGCCTGCCATGATGGGCATACCGTAACGAAAAAAACCAGCCCCGGCGCGGCAGGACACCCGCGCCTGCCGCGGGCTAGGGCCTCCGTGCCCCGATGCTGGCCCCCTCCCATCGTCTGACCACGGGCAGCAGCAGGGCGAACACCACCGTAGCCGCCCCCGCCATGAAGGCGAGGGTGCGGAACAGGCCGCCATAGATCATCAGCGTGCGTGCGGCATCCAGCCCGGATGCATTGTCCACCGCCGCCATGTTGGCGACAATACTGCCGACATACATGGCAAAGCCGATCAGCACATAATAACATCCCGCCATGAAGGCACTGATGCGCGCGGGCACGTAGCGCGCGATGGCCGCAAGCCCAAGGCTGTTGATCATGAGTTCGCCTATGGAAAGCGGGCCATAGCCAAACAGCATCACCCATGGCGAGACATAGGCCGAAGGCGACAGCACGGTACTGAGCCACCACGCCAGGAACGAAAGCGTGACACAGAAAAAGCCGATGACGAATTTGCCCGCGATGCTGATGTCCGCCCTGCGCCGCCCCAGCCAGTTATAGGCCGTGATCAGCAATGGCGTGCCCAGCATAATCCATAGCGGGTTGAACGCCTGGAACTGCCCGGCCGACATGGAAAAAAGACGCACGCCCAGCAGTGTGAAATCCTTGCCCACATTGCGCAGCGCGAACAGGGTAAGGGACGTTACCATCTGCTGGTAGAACACGAAATACAGCGCCACCTGAAAGGTAAGCAGATACATGATCCGCAACCCCGGCCGTTCATGCGCCGCCGCCCGTGCGTACACCGTCATCCACACAAGGATGATCACCATGCCGGATGCGACCACCAGCACCCCCTGGATGGAAGTGGACGCAAAGACCCGCGCCATCAGCGCGATCACCACCCCGGCCCCGCCCGCAACCAGCAGGCCATGCCGCCATGGCAGCGGCCGGAAATCAGGCGCGGTACCGATGGCCTCCAGCCGACGCTGGCGGATGAAATAGCCCCCTACCCCCAGCAGCAGCCCCGCGCCGCAGAACATGAAGGCCGCCGCCCAGCCAAAATACTGCTGCACGAGCGGGACAAGGAAAAGCGAGAAGGTGGAGCCGATATTGACCGACATGTAATATATCGTGAAGGCAACATCCAGTTTCTGGTCCTGCCCGCGATAGATGATGTTCACCATATTGCATGAATTGGGCTTGAACAGGCCGTTGCCGACCGCAATCACGGCCATGCTGACGAACAGCGCGCGGGCGGTACCACTCAGCGCGCCAAGCAGCAGGTAGCCCGTCGCCAGCACGATACCGCCCACCACCATCGTCCGCCGTGAACCCAGGACCCGGTCACCCAGCCAGCCGCCCACAACCGGGGCGGCATAGGTCATGGCGGCAAAACTGCCCCACAGCATGTTGGCCTGCGCATCCCGCATGCCCAGTTTCTGGATCATGTACAGCAGCAGGATGGCCTGCATGCCGTAAAAACCGAATCGCTCCCATATCTCTATCGCCAGCACGACATGGAAGGCGGGCGCCCGGGATTGCGGGCGCGGACCGGACGTGGGGGATGACGCCACGCCCGTTTCACTGATCTGCCCAGCCATCTCCGCGCTCAGGGTACCACCGGCAGCCATACGGCACTGGAATGGGCGGGATCACGATAGATGCTCTGGGTAGCCGTGATAAAATCCGCCTTGTCGGCCTTCAGGATATTGGGCACGAATTTCTGCGGGTTACGGTCATAAAGCGGGAACTGGCTGGACTGGATCTGGACCATGATCCGGTGCCCCGGTTCAAACACATGGTTCACGGCGGGCAGCGTGAAGCGGTACTGCGTGATCTCGCCCGGGGTCACGGCGGTGGGCCTGTCAAAGCCCTGCCGGTAGCGGCCACGGAAAATATCCATGGAAACCGCCAGTTCATACCCCCCCATTTCGGGGCGGTCGGCGGTGGTGGGGGGATTGACGTCAATCACCTTGACCACCCAGTCCGCGTCCGACCCGGTGGTGGCGGCATACAGGTCGGCCACCGGCACGCCACTTACCCTTACCGGGGCCGTCAGCACCGGGGTTTCATAGGTCAGCACATCGGGGCGGCTTTCGGTAAAGCGCTGGTCCTGCACCAGCCATGTCTTCCAGCGGTCTGAATCGGTGGGAAAGGCGAACGGACGCGGCAGGAAGGGAACCGGATGCGCCGGGTCGGATATGTACTGGTCCATGCCCTGACCGCCCTGCGTGGACTGGCCTGGCCTGCTGGTGGACAGCCCCTGCCCCGCCTGCATGAAGAAGGGCTGCAGCGGATGGGTGCAGTGCGCCTCGCACGCCTTGGGCCAGTGATCGATATAATCCCAGTGGTTTTCACCCGTATTGTAGATGATGGCCTGCGGCAGGTGGACGGGGGCCGCACCGGGGCGCAGGTACTGGTCAAAGAACGGGCGCAGCACGTCATGGCGGAACTGAGATGCGGTATCACCATTCCACTGCAATGGCCCCAGTGAGGACCCGTTATAGTTTACCTGGCTATGCCGCCACGGCCCCATGACCAGCACGTTGGGCACGGCGGGCTTTGCCGCCTGCAATGCCTGCCATGAATGGATGGCGCCCCACATGTCCTCCTGATCCCACAGGCCCTGTTCCCACAGCATGGGCACGGTGGCCTTGCGCTGGGCCAGCAGGTGATCAAGCGCCTGCTGCTGCCAGAAGGCATCATAGGCCGGATGCGCCAGCATGCGCTGCCACCACGGGAACTGGTCCAGCCCCGCATCATGCGCGAACCGGGCCGCCGAGCCTGCGTTGAGGAAATTGGTATAGTCGTCATGATCGACACGCGGGATGGTACCGCCCTCCCCGCGCACGGTCATCTGGGCGGTAAAGTAGTCCAGCCCCGCCTGACGGAACGCACCGTAATGGTACCAGTCATCCCCCATCCAGCCATCCACCATGGGGCTTTCGGGGGCCACAACCTTCAGCGCGGGATGCGGGTCAAGCAGCGCCATGACGACCGTGAATCCTTCATAGGACGAACCCAGCATACCCACGCGCCCGTTGCCCTGCGGTACGTTATGGACCAGCCATTCAATCGTGTCCCACGCATCAGTCGTCTCATCCGTCTTTGTCGGGTTGAGCGGGCCACGCGGCGGACGGGTCATGACATAATCACCTTCCGACCCGTATTTGCCGCGGATATCCTGGAATATGCGGATATAACCCGCTTCGACAAACGCATCATCGCCCTGTGGCAGGATGGAGCGGATGTCCGGCGCATCGGGAATGCGGTTGGCGCGCTGCGAGGCATGGTAGGGCGTGCGTGTCAGCAGCATGGGCGCATTGGCCGCATCCTTCGGGATGACAATGACCGTATGCAGTTTCACGCCATCACGCATCGGAATCATCACGTCACGCTTGATGTAGTTGCGCGCCGCGGTGGGAAAGGTGACATGGGCCGGAATATCGGACCCGGTCTGCACATCCTGCGATGCGCCATCCGCACTGCCTGCCGGGTCCTGCGCCGCCAGCGCCCCGGATGAAAGACAGGTCACCATCATCATTGCAACGGACGGCAGGCGCCGCCAGGAAAACCGTTTCACTTCAGTATCACTCCGCAATTACCGACAGGGTATTATTTATGTTGCTGCCGATCATACATATTCCCCCCCTGTTCCCAAGCACGGCAAATGCAAAAAAACGTACGCGCAGATCCGTATCCGCCCGGCGCGGTGGTCGGGCATGAACCGCCCCCGGGCGCCGAAACCCCGGGTTTGCAAGCCATAGCGTAACGTTTCCGCCCGTATTCAGGGGCATGAAGGTTCCGCCCATGCCAAACTTCACATAATTAAAAATAAAACCTGTTCCCCGCCCCAGTAACGGACGCGGCCGCCATATGGCGGAATGGAAGGACGAACAGGGGGCAGGCCACCGGCGCGGATACGACGAAACCCGGAATGAACCTGCGCAACCGGCCCGTCCGGCCTGTGACAATAGAGCCACATGCCACGCTCTGGCACAGAAATGCGGCCTGCATGCCGTGTTGTGGTCGGGATTCCGCGCATTGCATTTTTTTTATGTCATCCGACCACGCACCCGGACGGATATATTGTAATTACAAATGGCGCGAACTATTTATTCCTGCGCGTATCCTTTGCGCTGTTAGATTTATATTTCGTCAAGATCAGCCGCAAAGATATAATATTAAATTCATAAATGGATGTTTTGTAATATACCAAAAGGCTTCCAATTGGCGGATTTCCGCTACGCGGCGTGAACGCGCCGCACAGTTTGGAATGCATAAAAGTAAGGTTTTAAATAATATGTACCAAATGTTGCATTTTGACCACATCAGACATCGACGTGTGGTACATTTTCTTTTCGGCGTTGAATATTTCCCCTTCTGATACTGTAATGAAACCCAATGGAAGGCACATTGCAGTGGTCAATAATCAGGCAGATACGACCACGGGGGAGAGAGAAAGATGAACAGCGCGTTTATATTTTTCCATTCCGCGCAGTGTGCATATCAACAATATGACAGCATGGACAATAATGTGCCTACACGTTCCATGAAGTCAGGTGCGATTGGGAAGTTCCTCTGATGCCAAATATACTACGACGGCAAAGACGACAGCTGGCTCGACGCCCCCTGCTGGCCGGGTCCGCCTTTATGTGGCTCCTGTCCGTCGGGCCTGCCGCGATCGCGGCTGCACAGACGGGTGATGCCACGCCCGCACCTGCGGCGCACCGCGCCCGTGCGGGCAATACCGCTGCCAGCCATGCCCGCGCCGCCACCCGGGCGCAGACCCACCGGGATACCGGCCCGGTTGCCGCATCGGCAACACCCGAAAGCCTGAAGGTCAGTGTGGGCCGCGTACACACCCATAACGCCGTGCAGGCGGTCACCCGCGAGCAGATGGATCATTTCGTGGAGGGCACAAGCCCGAACCAGATCCTGGCGCTGACCACACCGGGGGCCAACTTTGCATCCGATGATGCATTTGGTCTGGATACGGTGGCGAATACACTGTACGTACGCGGCTTCAACCAGTCCCAGCTTGGTGCGACACTGGATGGCATCCCCATGGGCGGGCAGGGTTTCCATAACTGGAACGGCCTGAGTGTCTGACCGAAAATGAGTTGAGTGATTTCAGTGGATTATGATTCATGGGTTTGCGATAACCTGATGAGATCAAGATGGCCTGGACTGAAATCACCCGCGCGCAGTATCGCCGGGACGACCTGGAGTATGCAAGCGACCTTCGCGATGCGGAGTGGGCGCTGATTGCGCCTTTGATGCCCGAGAAGAAACGACTGGGGAGACCACGACGTACGGATTTGCGCCGGGTCATGGAGGCGATCCTCTATATCGTCACTACGGGTTGCCAGTGGCGACAATTGCCTCGTAACTTTCCCGCTTTCACGACCGTGCAGGGCTATTTCTACCGTTGGATCCGCGAGGGACGATGGGAAGCGATAAACCATATTCTCGTGATCCTGTCGCGTGAGCAGGACGGGCGAGACGCCACGCCTTCGGTAGGCATTATTGACAGCCAGTCGGTTAAAACTGCTGAAAACGGCGGTCCACGCGGTTATGACGCGGGCAAGAAGATCAGGGGCCGCAAGCGGCATATCACGACCGATACGCTGGGTCATGTCGTGGCAGCCGTCGTGCATCCCGCCGACATTCAGGATCGTGATGGCGCGCCGCTGGTAGCGACCAGAATACGCTCATTGTTTCCCTGGCTTCGCCATCTGATCGGTGACGGCGGGTATGCCGGCGAGAAGTTGCGTGGTGCGCTGGCTGAACTCGGCCGATGGACGATCGAGATCGTCAAGCGTAGCGATCGGGCCGAAGGCTTCGTCGTCCTGCCCAAACGCTGGATCGTGGAGCGCAGCTTTGCATGGCTCGGACGCTGCCGTCGCCTCACGAAGGATGTCGAGGCAACAATCTCTTCATCCCACGCGTGGTTGATGATTGCCCATATCCGCAGGGTTCTGCGAAAAATCAATCAAACCGCTTTCTGATTCAGGCTCTGAGTGTCGACCAGATGGAAATCCAGGAAAACGTGTCCGGCATGACCATGTCCCAGGGGGCTGGCGCGCTGGATACGCCATCGGCCCAGACGCTGGGTGGCGCGCTGACCTATACCTCCTCCGACCCCAAGGACAAGGCGGGCGGGCGCATTGGCCAGACCTTCGGCAGCTACAACGCCTTCCGCACCTTTGCGCGCGTGGATAGCGGCGTGCTGAATTCGACCGGCACCAAGTTCTACGCCTCCTTCGCCCGCACGGATCAGGATCTGTGGAAGGGTTATGGCGACCAGCAGGAACTGCAGGCCAATTTCAAGCTGGTACAGCCGGTTGGTGACCGCGGCAAGATTACCGCGATTTTCGACTATTCGGATTTTGCCCAGTACAACTACATGGGCCTGACCAAGAACATGTGGGAAAAGATGGGGCGTGATACCACGTACCTCAAGCCCAACTATGCCCTTGCAAAGGAATATGCCTATTATGCCCAGAATGGTGGCGTGCCCTCCAACCTGCAGGGCATCCTGAGCAATGACGAGATTGGTGACTACGCCTATGACGGCACGCAGTCACAGCGCAACTACCTGTCCGCCATTACGGGTGAGTTCGAGCTGTTCCATAACGTGACCTCCAAGACGGTTGGCTACGCGCATGTCTCCAACGGTGACTATAACGGCACCAATCCCTTCCTGATCTCGCCCACCAGCGGCGTTGACATGGCGCTTGAATCCGGCCACCCCGATGTGCGCCGTATCGGCTTTACCCAGAGCTTCAACATCAAGGTGCATGACAACGACATCCAGACCGGCATCTGGTACGAAAACGATTCCTTCAACTATCCCATGCGCATGTATGAAGATGGCGTGGATGCGGCGCATCCCTCTCTGGGGGCCTTCAAGTCATCGGAAGCCGCCACGTGGTTCTCGGATTCATTCAACACCAATACATTCCAGTTCTTCCTGCAAGATACGTATCACATCATTCCGGGCATGACGGTCAGTGCCGGGTTCCGTTCGCTGCTGCAGGATACGCATGGCGGCACGAAGGTCGATAACACCGCGCTCTATTCCAACTGGGGCACGTATTACAGCCATCCCGCATCGGGCAGCATGACGGCGGCCAATGCCTTCCTGCCGCACTTCAATTTCGATTACCACTTCAGGGACCACCATGAAGTGTATTTCGACATTGCCGAAAACATGCGGGCCTATGATTACGGGCAGCAGAGCAGTTCGGGCACCATCTGGGGCGGGCTTGGCTCCTCCGCCGTTTCCGCGCAGTCGGTGTTCAATGCCAACAAGAACAGCCTGAAGCCGGAACGGACCTGGAACTATGTCGTGGGGTATCGCTACAATTCCCACCTGTTTACCGGCAGTGTCGATTTCTATCACACCGACTACTACAACCGTATTGCAACCGTGACGGAAGGCTCGACCGGCGCGACGTTTGGTGCCGTGGCGAATGTCGGGCGTGAAACCATGAATGGCGCCGATGTCATGGGCGCGATCCGTCCGGTCAAGGGGCTGGAAATTTCCAGCAGCTTCAGCTGGAACAATGCCGTCTACGAAGGCAGCATTTCCGATGGTGGCACGAACATCAGCCTGAAGGGCAAGCATCAGGTCTACTACCCCAAGTTCATGTACAAGGCGAACCTGACCTACAACTGGCGCCGGGCCATGTTCAACTTCAACGTGACCTATACCAGCCGCCGGGCCATGACCTATACCAATGACGAGTACATCCCCGCGTACTGGACCTCCAACCTCAACGGCAGCTACAACTTCGGCAAGGTCGGATTTGCCCAGAACATCAAGGCGACGTTCGGCATTACCAACCTGTTCAACAAGAACTATATCGGTGGCGTCTATGGTGCGGCCAGCGTAAGCGGTGATGACAACGCCAACCTGTTCGTAGCTGCGCCGCGTGAGTTCTTCGGCTCGGTTTCCGCGCAGTTCTAAAACCGCTCCGGCGTGACCGGAACATTGGGTAACCGGCCGCGCTGGCAGAAGGAATAAGGATATCCGGGCGCCGCCTTTTCTAAAGGCGGCGTTCCCGCAGGCTTCGTAAAACTGGCCCTGCCAGGGAATTCTTTCATGATAACAGGGGACCGGGGGCGGCGCGTCATGCGGGCGCGCCGCCGGTCCCTTTTTTCATAGATGGATGCAGCTTCGGGTTGTACTGCGCACACTAGCCGTTCATCAGCGCCAGTCCTTCGGCCACCGATACGAATTCGTTGCCGGTGTCCACCCGTTCCGCCCCGAAGCGCCGGTCAAACAGGTTCCGCACGGCCGGAACGAACGACGTGCCGCCTGTCAGGAACACGCGGTCGATGGCGCTGGCGGGCAGGCCGGCCCGTTCCAGCGCCGTTTCCACCGCATCATCGAAACACTCCAGGTCAGGCGCAATCCAGTCCTCGAATTCCGCACGCGTAATCTCGCGGTGGATATGCACGTCATGATACCTGTAATCCAGCACGGTACTCCCGGCAGAGGACAGTTCCCGCTTGGCCGCGCCCACGGCGCGGTACAGCGCCTGACCCTGCTGGTTATCGATAATGTCCATAAGCGCGTGAAGCTTTTCCGGTTCGGATGCCGTGCGGGCCACATCGGCAATATCGCGCAGGGTCTGGGGCGTGCGCATCAATGCCAGCCGGTGCCACCGGCCCAGGCGCGCATACCATTCGGCCGGAACCGGCAGCGGCTGCCCCCCCATGACACGATAGGTACCATTACGTCCCAGTGCGGGTGCGATGACCCGGTCAATGATGCGGTAGTCAAACTGGTCCCCCGCAATCCCCACTCCGGCATAGCCTAGCGGCTGCGCCGGGTGCTGCGCGGCGGGATCAAAACGCAGGATGGAGAAATCGCTCGTGCCACCGCCAAAATCACCTACCAGCACTGTGGCAGGGGCCTGCAGCCGCCGGGCGAAGTGCCAGCCTGCCGCCTCGGGTTCCAGCGCGACATTGATCTGGCCAAACCCCGCGGCCTGAAACCCCGCGCGCAGGCGTACCTCCCCCAGGGCATCATCCGCCCGGTCGCCCGCAAAATGCACGGGGCGGCCAACCGTTGCCACAACGGTGGCCGGGTCGATGTCGATCATGCGCATGAGACAGGCCAGAAAACGGGCGATGAGCATTTCCAGCGTCATGACCTGTCCCAGCAGCCGCGTCTGCCGGAACGATGCCTGCGCCAGATAGGACTTCATAGACATGATCAGCCGGCTTTCCGCCGGGTCTTCCAGATAGGCATCGATGGCCGCGGCACCGATAGCTTCCTGCACCGCGGGGCGTTGCTCCGCGTCATGCCACAGGCACAGGAGCGAGCGGCAGGTTTCCGATACGGCATGATGGGGGAAGGCAAAGCGCGCGGGATGCGGCCTGCCCTGGGCATCAAGCAGGACCACAACCGTGTTGGTCGTGCCAAAATCCATGCCAAGCCGCACGGTACGGGGGGATGGGGTAGGAGACATGCGCCTCCATAATCGCGCCATTGCGCCCTGTCCATCTGCTTTATCGCGCATGCGGCGGAACGCAAAAGGGCACCATAAACAACAGACCTAATTCGCTATTTATAAATATAACTTTTTATATTGATATTTTTATTGACCCTGCGGGAAACCACACATAACCTGCCTGTGGGCCAGACCGAGGCCACAGGCATCCATGCCCGCGCAGCCAGGAACGTTTCTGGATGCATGCCATAAAAACCATGCGGGAGGCATATCCGTGCGTTACCCAGCCCTGTTGCACAAAACGGCCCTGGTGGCCACACTCTGCATTGCCATGGGCCACGCCGCCAGCGCGGCACAGCCCGCGCCCGCTTTTGGCCCGGGGCCGATCGTGCCGGTTGCCCATCCCTATGGTCCGGCGGACGGGGCGCGGCAATCCGTTGACACCGCATTCCGGCAGGCGCGGCAGACGGGACAGAAAGTGCTGCTGGACTTTGGCGCCAACTGGTGCCCTGACTGCCGCATACTGGCCGGTGTACTGGCACAACCCGCCATTGCCGCCTGGGTCAGCCAGACCTTCATTGTCGTCACGATCAATGTCGATCGCGCGGCGGGAACCACGACCGAGGGCGCGCGCTTCAACACCAACGCCGATATCGCCCGTGACTATGGCGTGACCATCAGCGCCATTCCCGCGCTACTGGTCCTGACCCCTACCGGGCAGTTGCTGAACCGGGACAGGGCCCTTGCGCTGGGCAATGCCCGCACCCTGTCGGGGCAGGCCATGGTCGACCAGCTGAATGAATGGGCGCAACACCCATGACGGAGCCAGATCGCCACCCGGCACGGGCCTTATTCCCCTGCTGAACGGCCGGTAAACAGCCACAGCACCAGTGGCGGGCCGAATACATACACCACCGCCCCGCCCAGCAGCCACGGCATGAGGTAGGACAGGTCCGCATGCAGGATGAAGCGGCAGACCAGATTGGCCAGGCCGAGCATGGCGACCACGCAGGCAAACACGCCTGCGTTCATCAACAGTGTCCGACCTTCATTGATCTGGCGGATTATCTGTAACATTGCCCTGCCTTTCCCCTGCCCATGGAATCTTTATCATCCCCGCGCGGCCTGATGTAGGCCAGATTGAAGGGTATAACAACAACACCGGCCCGCGGCAGGGACACGGCCCGGGCAGTGACCGCCCTGCCAGCGGGACCACCGGAGCGGGCCGGGAGTGCTGCCGCCATTTCTGCTCAATACCACGCTGCTGGTCATCGCCACGACGGCCTTCGCGGTGCCGGTACATTTGCGGGCAGGGCCGCCGTTCCTGACCGGCGGCATAAGCCGGGCGGGGCTACATGAACGCTCCCCGGTCCGGGGCGGACGGGGGATGGGTGCGCAGGGCACCTTTATCATCTTTCAGCCATCCGTCCGGATTAGGGCGCACGACCATCACGCCGCCCGCTGGCCGGCGGCGCGGCATATCCGTCGGTCAGGGTACGCAGGAAGGCGACAATGGCATCGATTTCCGCATCCGACAGAACCGGCCGGTTGCCCGGCTGCGGCCCGAAAGGTGGGTCCATGTTGATATTGGCATGGTAGCGCACCGGCAGGTCGTTATAGGGGTGGACCCTGCCATCCGGCCCGGTAGGATACCACATCTGCGGCCGGGTATCGCGCAGCACGTAGAACGCGACCGCCTGACGCAGGGAATGGATCACCCCGTTATGGAAGAAAACCCGCCGGGTCGCCACATTACGCAGCGAGGGCGTGCGGAACAGCCCGCAATATTCCGGATGACCGGCAAGGTCCGTGCGGTCGGGGCCGCACAGGCCCATGTCAAAATAGGCGGGATCACGGTTCAGGCCGATCCGGTCATTGCGGGGCACGCCAAGGGCGATCAGCCCATAATCCGTAAACTGCGGGGGCGTGCCATCATGCCCGGGGCGGCTGATATGGCAGGAAGCGCAATTGCCCTTGTCCGGCTGTTCAAACAGGCGCAGCCCCAGCGCCTCACGCGGACTGAGCCGTGCCCTGCCCGCCAGCACCGCATCGTATTTGCTGGTATAGGGGTAGAACAGGCGTCCGTCCTGCTGATAGGTGGCCAGGGCCTCGGCAAGCAGGGCAAAGCGGGCATCCGTACCGGACGGCATGAGCAGAAGGGCATCAATCCGGGGTCCATAGCCTGCCGCCAGCGCATGGCGGACCACGTCGGCCGGGCTGGCATTTGCCATCTCATAAGGGGCCAGCAGCGGAATGCGCGCCTGTGCCTGTGCCGTATCCGCCCGACCGTCCCATGTCAGGCCGCCGGTGGGACCGTTATCGATGCTTTCATCAGCTTCGTCATCGGAATCAAAGAAATGCTCGGTAAACTGCGGCACATCCTGCAGGTATTTCAACGATGGCACCGCCCGGTGCCCCCCCGCCTGCACGGACAGCCCGTTGGGCTGGGCGAAGGCATGCCCGTCCGCATGGCATGACGCACAGGCCATGCGCCCCGAGGCCGACAGACGCGGATCATGAAACAGATCCCGCCCCAATGCGCCCAGGGCCGTGGCCCGCGCCCGCGCCTGCGGTCGGGACAGCGCAACCCCGTCGGTCGCATGCCCCGCTGGCGGCATGGCCAGCCAGATGCCCATGGCCACAACCAGCAGTCTGACAGGACGGGGCGGCACGCCGCATGACAGGAAAAACACCCGTACCGTACTCCGTGGGCTGGCCGCCTCCTGACCGGATGGCGGCATCTCTGGCCTGCCATGTTACGATACTCTCGCAACTGGGTCAAAAATTACCCCTTGGCCGGGGGTCCGCCCTCCCTGCCCCCGCCGGGTTCCGGCCTGTCCCGGGGCGGGCCTGAAGCTGTGGCATGGTCTGCCTGAAAAACGCATGGCAGCGTGCCATTCATCTCAATGCGGATATGTCAGGATTTTATTTTTTTCACGAAAAATACGTGAAAATCGAGGAAATGATTAACGCAACCCCATATGGATTGCCTTAATTTCACACGAAATCGACCATGACCATCAAATAAAATACTTTTTCTTTTGTATAATTTTGATATAGCTCAACCCTGATCGGACAACCACCCTTCTCACCCGGGCGGCGCTGTCCACCTGCGTCCCGAACCATGAAGCCCCATCATGTCCCTGCTTGAATCGATCAACCTGCTTTATGTCCTGTCCGGTCTTGGCGTCGGCTTCCTTGTAGGCATGACCGGCGTGGGGGGCGGGTCACTCATGACCCCGCTGCTGATCCTGCTGTTCCGGGTGCACCCGCAGGCCGCCGTCGGGACCGACCTGCTCTATGCCGCCCTGACCAAGACGGTCGGCACGCTGGTCCATGGCCGCAGCCAGGCCGTGGACTGGCGTGTGGTGGGGCGTCTGGCCCTGGGCAGCATACCCGCCACCGTGCTGACAATTGCCGTCCTGCACTGGGCGGGCAGCCCATCCGTACGGGTCACGCATGTCATATCGGTCGCGCTTGGCATTGCGCTGCTGATCACGGCACCCAGCGTCCTGTTCCGCCAGCGGCTGCAGGCCCTGTCCGGGCGCAAGGCGGACGTGCTGTCCCCCGCCATGACGGGAAGCCTGACCACGCTGCTGGGAGGTGTGCTGGGGGTCATGGTCACCCTGTCTTCCGTCGGGGCGGGGGCGATTGGCATGGCGGCCCTGATCTTTCTGTATCCCGGCCTTGAAATCCGCCGCCTGGTCGGCTCGGACATTGCCCATGCTGTTCCCCTTACCGCCATTGCCGGCATGGGGCACTGGTGGATTGGCGATATTGACATGCACCTGCTGGTCTCGCTGCTGTGCGGGTCCATTCCCGGTATCATCCTGGGCAGCCTGTGTGTCGGCATCGTGCCCGACCGGGTGCAGCGCGTCATACTGGCCGCCATTCTTGTGACCGTGGGCCTGAAGGTAATCTGACACGGGGCCGCCCGGCGCGCGACAGGCACTGGTGCTTTGCGGACAACCCGCTAAAGTCCCGTATCGCCATCGCAACAAGCGGAGATGCCTGAATGAGGTACCGAAAACTGGCTGCCCTTCTATGTCTGGCGGGCTGCAATACGGCGTATGCGGCACCAGAGGGCACCATGCCGGCCGGTTCCATGGAGATGCGGCAGGTCTTCGATACACTGCAGCTGCCCGATGCTCCCAACCGCTACTTTTCCGGCTCCGGCATGCCCGGCCCCGATTACTGGCAGAACCGGGCGGATTACACGATCCATGCCCGGATTGATCCCCTGACCCACAGACTGACGGGAGAGGAGACGGTTACCTACACCAACAACAGCCCCGACAGTCTTGATGAACTCTGGGTCCAGCTTGACCAGAACATCTACCGCCCCCGTTCACGCGCAAGCTTCGCCAATCCCGAACGCCATGCCCACACCACCGATGGCGCGGTGATCGAACAGGTCACCCTTATCCGTAACGGGCATGAAACCTTGCTACAGCCGCGCGTGAACGATACCCGCATGCAGCTTGCGCTGCCCGATCCCCTGCCCCATGGACAGAAGGTGCAGGTACGCATCCGCTGGCACCACACCATTCCCGGCACATGGGGCGGTCGTACCGCCGTGAGCAGCGCCAAGGATGGCGATATCTATGAAGTCGCCCAGTGGTACCCACGCATGAGTGTGTACGATGCCCGCAGGGGATGGGATACGCTGCCCTATCTGGGGCAGGAGTTCTATCTGGATTACGGGGATTTTGACTACACGGTCACCGTGCCCTGGAACTTCACGGTGGTGGGGTCCGGCGCGCTGCTCAACCCGGCCGACGTCCTGACCCCAACCGAACGCGCGCGTCTGGCACAGGCGGCACACAGCGACAGGACGGTCCTGATCCGCACCGCGCAGGACGTGACCGACCCCGCCAGCCATGTTGCCCGGAACGGGGAAAAGACATGGCATTTCCGCATGGAAAACACGCGCGATGTCTCCTTTGCCGCCTCCCCCGCCTTCATGTGGGATGCGGCGCGCATGGATCTGCCCGCACTGAAGCCCGCACCGGGCATGCCGCCCACGCCACGTCTGGCCATGTCCGTCTACCCGCGTGAAGGCCAGGGTGCGCAGGCGTGGGACCGGTCGACCGAATACGTCAAGCATGCGATCGAGTATTTCTCCAACCAGTGGTACGCCTATCCGTGGCCCAATGCGGTCAACGTGGGGGGGCATGGCGCGGGCATGGAATATCCCGGCATTGTCTTTGATGGCTGGCAGGACCGCGATGCCATGCTGTTCTGGATTACCACCCATGAACTGGGCCATGACTGGTTCCCCATGATCGTGGGCAGCAATGAACGACGCAATGCCTTCATGGATGAGGGATTCAACACCTTTATCGATGCCTATGCTTCCCAGCACTTCAACAATGGGGAATATGCCCCCAAGAAAGACCCCGAATTCGCACCCCGGACCGGCCGGCCGGCTGATGACATCATACCGGTGCTGACAGACCCGCAGGCACCGCCGCTCATGCTGACATCGGAACTGGTACCGGAAAAATACCGGCATCCCGTTTCCTATTTCAAAAGCGCCTACGGACTCATGCTCCTGCGTGAACAGATCCTTGGCCCTGAGCGGTTCGATGCCGCGTTCCGGCGCTATATACAGGTATGGGCATATCGCCACCCCGCCCCTTCGGATTTCTTCCGCTTCATGAACAGTGAGACGGGCGAGGACCTGGGCTGGTGTGAGTGCTGGTTGTAATCTCCCCAAATGTGCTGGTTGAAAATTCCCCAGTTTGAGGACTGTGCGTGATCGTCATGGGGGCATGCCCCCATGACGATCACGCGGCACATTTATCCCTGCTGATGCCAAAGGAAGGGCGAGCAGGTGATAGGACTCAGGGAGGTCGTTTTGATCCAGGAACTCAAAAGACAGGGGCTCAGCATCAGCGCCATCGCGCGCCAGACAGGGCTCGATCGCAAGACAGTGAAGAAGTATCTGGCCAATGGGCTGGAGACTCCAGCCTATGCACCGCGTAAACCGGTGGCCAGCGCAGCAGAACCTTATCGAACCTATCTGTTGGAGCGGATGGCAAGTTATCCCGGACTTTCATCGCGCAGGCTGCATCGTGAAATTCGCGACATGGGATATGACGGTGCCTATTCATCGCTGACGGAATATCTCCGGCAAATCCGCCCCCCGCTGCCCAGGCCTTATGAGCGGCGCTTCGAGACCGGAGCCGGCGTTCAGGCGCAGGTCGATTTTGCGGAATTCCAGACAGTCTTCACCGGCGAGCCAGGCATCGTGCGCAAGGTCTGGTTGTTCAGCATGGTGCTGGGGCACAGTCGCTGGCTGTGGGGACGTTTCTGCCCGAACCAGGGTCTGGAAACAGTGATGCGTTGCCACATCGCCGCCTTCGAGGCGATGGCGGGCTGCTGCACGGAAATTCTCTACGATCGCATGAAGACCGCTGTCATCGGTGAGGATGATGCGGGCGTGGTGACCTACAATGCCTCGCTGGTGGCGCTTCTGGCCCATTATGGCAGCGCCCCCAGAGCCTGCCAGCCCTATCGCGCCAAGACCAAGGGCAAGGTCGAGCGACCCTTCCGCTACATCCGTCAGGACTTCTTCCTTGGCCGCAGCTTCCATGATCTCGATGACCTCAACGCCCAGTTCGACGTCTGGCGCGCGGATATCGCCAACGCGCGGGCACATGCCACCACCGGGCGGATCGTGCAGGAGCATTTTGCACAGGAGCAGCCCCATCTGCATCCATTGCCTGCCCTGCGCTACGATGCTGTTCTGAGCGTCGAGCGGCGGATCAGCCGCGAGGGGATGGTGGCGGTGGCCGGCAATTATTACAGTGTGCCTGACACTGCCCGCCGTCGCGTGGTCGAGATCCAGCACCATACACATGAAGTCCTGATCTTCAATGCTGTCGTCGTCCACATCGAAGGTGCCAGCTATCGCCTGCGCCAGCATGCCGATCTGATCCCCGAGCATACACGGGCCCACGCCAATCTGATGCCACCGGCAGCGCCAAAGCGCCGCGGTAGGCCCCCAAAGCATGGAGCTATCGATCACCTCAATGGCTGATCACCATATCCGTGCTGGGGAATTTTCCGACAGCACATGTGGGGAATTTTGAAACAGCATTTACAGCTGGTTCTGGCGTGGCTGGTATTTCGAGAACTGGTGGCCCGATTACGCACTGACCGATCTGTCCGCCATCAATAACGACCCCCGTCAGGGCATGCAGGTGGGCGTGCGGAGCAAGGGACGGCTGATGCTGCCGGTGGTGTTACGGCTGGATTATGCGGATGGCACGCATGCGGACCAGATCATTCCAACGGAAAGCTGGCATCTGACCGACCATATTACCGTGAATTTTCCCGCAGGCCCTGCCGTGCTCAAGGCCACGCTGGACCCCGACCATGCCCTGCCCGAACCAGACCGGACCGATAACAGCAGGACAATGCCCTGATCATACGGCCAGCAGCCCTTTCATGCCGCTGACGCACCGGCGTCACCACATGGCTGGCACCCAACAGCCAGCCTGATGGCCCCGGCCTGCAGCAACATAGGGGGAAAGAACCGGCCAGCATGCCCCCGCCCACTGCCCGGCGCGGGTATTCATGAAAGACCCCCGGCAGTAACGGGGTCTTTCCGCACTGACTGATACGGGATCATTACAAAAAGAAACACCCAACCCATGGCAGGGTTGGGTGTTCGTGTTACATGCAGGCGCAGGTGTCTTACACGTCCAGTTCGGCCGTGTCCTTCTTGCGGCGTGCGCGGGTCTTGCGCGCGGGCTTCGCGGGTTCTTCTTCCACCACTTCCGGCTCGGGGGTGGCCACGACCTTGCGGCCCAGGCCAATTTTCTGTGCAAGCGACGAACGATGGGCTGCATAGTTCGGTGCCGTCATGGGGTAATTGGCGGGCAGGCCCCATTTTTCACGGTACTGTTCCGGCGTCATGCCATAGGCCGTCTGGAGATGACGCTTGAGCATCTTCAGTTTCTTGCCATCTTCAAGGCAGATCACGTAATCGGGGAACACCGACTTCTTGATGGGCACCGCCGGCTGAAGCGGTGCGGGTTCGACCGCCTTTTCAGCACCAAGTCCCTTGAGCGAAGCATAGACCGTCTCAACGAGAAGCGGGATCTGGTCTATTGCAACGGTATTATGATTGGCATGCGCCGCAACGATTTCCGTCGTCATTGATACCAGTTCGGTATGCGGAATGTCTTTATTATCCAATTTCGGTTCTTTCCTCAGTCGATTGCCATTATGGGACAGATCTTCCCTATCAGTAATAATCATAAGTCTATTATGCAACCACAATAAAGCATTTTATCCGTATTTTTACGTTATCCCGATTACAGGTAGCCGATACCCTTATCTTCTCTAAGAGCCTGAATCAGAAAGCGGTTTGATTGATTTTTCGCAGAACTCTGCACCCATGAATCATAATCCACTGAAATCACTCAACTCATTTTCGGTCAGACACTAACACAGGTTGCATGCCACCGTGCCGGATGTGAACGGCGGTTACGAATACACACTAATATCCAGGCTCATTAACGCACCTTTTCCTTATATGCAATTTTTCGTTTAAAACCATTGAACAGAAAGGGATATTGGTACTGATTTTATTGAATATAATTAAGGATTTTTCACTGTTCCGGGGGCTCCGCGCCTACGATACAACAACAGTTCATGCTCCGGCAATAAAACACGACTCATGGATATCACATCGGATATGCCTGCATTGAATATAAAACATTTCGTTCATTTTGTGGCATCCAGCACTATTGTCCGCCTGCCACGGGCAGGATGCAGCCGCCCCGGCCATTTCGTGGCAGAAGCGCAGGCCGCCCTGTCAAACCAAGGTATATGATGACTGGCAATACATGCCCCATCTGCGGGTCTTTTCCATATCCATCCCCATATGGATCATGATCCTGCCGCCTGACGGGACGCACCAGGGATCGGGACAGCAACCAATACGGCCAATGCATGCCAGCAATTACATTACATCAGGGACCAGTCCCTATACTGAACAGTCATGACCATCATGCCGGAAGATTATTTAAAATTCCTGTTCACCAGCTACCCCTGTAAACGGCAAAATCATGTCTGGTAAAAATATTTAAAAAAATACCCCTGTACAATCCGCCGTTAAAAAAATCAGTCGTCAATAACGGTGATGGATTTCAGGGTGGTTATTATGGAACAGATCCTGATAAAAGAACACCACGCCAGACCTGACACGGCCAGAACGACCAGTCCCGTCCGGTACATTCCTGGCAGGCAATACTTTACATATATTTAAATATCAGACGGAACACTGGTCCCGTTTCTGATCACCCACCATGCCAGAAAACAGGACCGCGCCCGCATGTAATAAGGTTACAGGGTCAGGCATGGGGTAACACGGCAGGTCCGGGCCAACAGCAGGAACACAGTCCAAATCAGGGCTGGTATCCGGCCAGTGCGGGCAGGTCCATCGGCTACCTGTGATGACATCTGGCCATAAGCAGGCGGGGGCCGGCCGGCCAACCGCGGGAACCAGGCTCCCTGTCAACAACGTGTGATCTGGATGGACTGTCACCCCGCCGTTTCCGGCCATGTAAGGGCCGGACCACGCGGGCAGGCCCGGATGGCACCATCCGGCCATCACGGCGATACCAAATACGGCAGGCCCGATACCGGGGGTATAAAGGATAAAACCGGTCGTGTCAGGAATCCGTGTAAATGCTGTTTCAAAATTCCCCACATGTGCTGTCGGAAAATTCCCCAGCACGGATATGGTGATCAGCCATTGAGGTGATCGATAGCTCCATGCTTTGGGGGCCTACCGCGGCGCTTTGGCGCTGCCGGTGGCATCAGATTGGCGTGGGCCCGTGTATGCTCGGGGATCAGATCGGCATGCTGGCGCAGGCGATAGCTGGCACCTTCGATGTGGACGACGACAGCATTGAAGATCAGGACTTCATGTGTATGGTGCTGGATCTCGACCACGCGACGGCGGGCAGTGTCAGGCACACTGTAATAATTGCCGGCCACCGCCACCATCCCCTCGCGGCTGATCCGCCGCTCGACGCTCAGAACAGCATCGTAGCGCAGGGCAGGCAATGGATGCAGATGGGGCTGCTCCTGTGCAAAATGCTCCTGCACGATCCGCCCGGTGGTGGCATGTGCCCGCGCGTTGGCGATATCCGCGCGCCAGACGTCGAACTGGGCGTTGAGGTCATCGAGATCATGGAAGCTGCGGCCAAGGAAGAAGTCCTGACGGATGTAGCGGAAGGGTCGCTCGACCTTGCCCTTGGTCTTGGCGCGATAGGGCTGGCAGGCTCTGGGGGCGCTGCCATAATGGGCCAGAAGCGCCACCAGCGAGGCATTGTAGGTCACCACGCCCGCATCATCCTCACCGATGACAGCGGTCTTCATGCGATCGTAGAGAATTTCCGTGCAGCAGCCCGCCATCGCCTCGAAGGCGGCGATGTGGCAACGCATCACTGTTTCCAGACCCTGGTTCGGGCAGAAACGTCCCCACAGCCAGCGACTGTGCCCCAGCACCATGCTGAACAACCAGACCTTGCGCACGATGCCTGGCTCGCCGGTGAAGACTGTCTGGAATTCCGCAAAATCGACCTGCGCCTGAACGCCGGCTCCGGTCTCGAAGCGCCGCTCATAAGGCCTGGGCAGCGGGGGGCGGATTTGCCGGAGATATTCCGTCAGCGATGAATAGGCACCGTCATATCCCATGTCGCGAATTTCACGATGCAGCCTGCGCGATGAAAGTCCGGGATAACTTGCCATCCGCTCCAACAGATAGGTTCGATAAGGTTCTGCTGCGCTGGCCACCGGTTTACGCGGTGCATAGGCTGGAGTCTCCAGCCCATTGGCCAGATACTTCTTCACTGTCTTGCGATCGAGCCCTGTCTGGCGCGCGATGGCGCTGATGCTGAGCCCCTGTCTTTTGAGTTCCTGGATCAAAACGACCTCCCTGAGTCCTATCACCTGCTCGCCCTTCCTTTGGCATCAGCAGGGATAAATGTGCCGCGTGATCGTCATGGGGGCATGCCCCCATGACGATCACGCACAGTCCTCAAACTGGGGAATTTTCAACCAGCACATTTGGGGAGATTACAACCAGCACTCACAATCCGCCCCGCACACGGCTGTCATGCCCACCTTACATTGAGGCATGCGCCAACCATGCGGCATGCATTCCTTCATGTCATGCCGCGTGGCGGAAAATCATTTCTGCGGATAGGCGAAGTTGAATTTCTCGCTAAAGGGCTGCCAGAAACCCGGCGTGCCGGTTTCCTTGTCCACATGATGCAGGAAGCCGTTCTGCTCGGGCGAGGAATAGGTCAGGACGACCGTATAGCGGCCAGGGCCGTTCATCTGCACGTTATCGGCATAATGCGGGCCGTCCTTGGCGGTCATGAAATGCATCTTGCCTTCAGCCTTCCAGGCAGTGCCATCCTTGGTCAGGACATAGCCGATATCAAGATAGGGCACCCATGCGCCATCAGGATACCCCCATACGTTGTCCGCCGTGGCGTGGACATCGGTTTCAAGATGGATGGTGTCGGGCTTTGTATTGTCCGTCATGCCCGCGGGCATGGGGGCAAGCATGATGTCCGTCAGGTAACTGGATGCAATTTCCATGTCATGGGCCTGCACGGGGCCGCCAATCGGGTATTCGCGCGCCTGCGCGGCCGTGGCACCAGCCGGCAGGGCCACCGCAAGAAAAGCCAGAATGATATGCTTTTTATTCATGTTGAATGTTTCCATGTTTCCATGCTCCGGGGCCAGGGCATCCATTTTATTTTCTGGTTACGGTAACGCCATGATCCCGGTGACAGATTCCCTTCCGGCGGGTTCCGCAAAGCCTGATAATGATAATTGTTATCACTGTCAACAGATGGTATGTCCCTGTCCGATGTAACGGAGAGCGCCCGCCATGATCAGCCACCCCTTAGCCTTTATGCGGCTGCCGTATGAAGTTCTTGTCGCGCTGGACAGCCGGATGCTGCATTTTTGGCTGCAGCCGGTGCATTACCTGATCCGTATTGTCCATATCATCAGCATGGCCCTGTTCTTTGGCATGGATATGCTGTTTGATTTTGGCATACTCAACCGGCGCATGGCAGGCAGGATCGCGCCCACGGCGCAACTCATGGTGCGCCCGCTGCATGTCAATCTGGCCATCGCCATGGTTACCGGCGTGATCCTGTTCCTTTACGATCCGGTGCATATTGGCAGCCGGGCATATCTTACCCCCAAGCTGCTGCTGATCACCCTTGCCCTGCTCAATGCGTGGTGGTGCCACCGCTCGGTGTACCTGTCCGTATTGCGGGGTGATGCGGCCCCCACCCTGCATGGTCAGACCGGTGCCTGTCTCTCGCTATGCCTGTGGATTGGCGTCATGGTGATGTCATGCCTGAATAGTGAGGGCGTGCCGAAAGTATTCCTGCGCTGAACCGGCAGGCCCGCACGGCCGCCACCCGGCCCGCGAGTCACGTCTGGTGCTGCCGGTGCACCACATTCGCAGCCACCTGAATTGCAGGGCCTGATCCGCATGCGGCACCCACCGGCGGATGTGAAATATGCTGTAACATGGCATCTGGGTCGCCATATATGCATGGAAACAGCGATTGACGGGTTTCGACAGTCAGTGCAATTGAGAGTTATTATTAATATCAACTCATGGCACGGGCGGACCTGATGACCCATTCCATTCTCACAAAACGTATTCTGGCGGGACCAAGCCGTTTCGTGCCCCCTTTCCATACCCCGCATGGAAGCATGTGCCGTCAGGGCCTGTGTGCCGCGTCGTGTGCCCTGGGCATGGGGCTGATCTTTTCCACATCCGGCATGGCCCAGACCCAGATTGAGGAAGACCGCGCCCGCCTGGGCAATTCCACCCCGCTGATCCAGCAGATCGATCCGGCCAACGTGCGGGATTCCGAACGTGCGCAGGCCGATGTCGAGGAAAAGGCCGCAGGCGACGGGGACAAGCTGGATACCAGTGGCAACCTGCTGGGCAACATGTGGGGGGCACGGCCGTGGCTGTACAAGCATGGCATTACCTTCGATATTCAGGAAGTGGATGAAGTATGGGGCAACGGGACCGGCGGGTCGGCCTCGGGCAATGATGGCGCGGGTGGCTCCGGCACCGGCCCCGCCTATGATGGCGTGACCATGCCCACGCTGACCATTGATACCGAAAAGCTGTTCGGGCTGAAGGGCGGACTGTTCAATGTCAGCGCGCTGCAGACACGCGGGCGTTCGATCTCGCAGGACCATCTGGCCAACTTCAACCCCGTAAGCGGGTTCGAGGCCGACCGCTCCACCCGCCTGTTCGAACTGTGGTACCAGCAGTCCTTCCTGAAAGGCACGCTGGACGTCAAGATCGGCCAGCAGGATCTTGATACCGAATTCCTGATCAGCGATTACGCCTCCCTTTACCTTAACGCCAATTTCGGCTGGCCCATGGCCCCCTCGGTCAACCTGTATGGTGGCGGGCCGTCCTGGCCACTTGCCTCCCCCGCCATCCGCATCCGCTACCGCCCCAGCGAGAAGTTTACCTTCATGTTTGCCGCGGCCGACGACAACCCGCCGGGCAACCGCTACAATTCCACCCCCATCCAGCAGGCTACCGGATCGGTCAGCGGCTATAATTCAGACCCGACCAGCCAGACCTATGACGGCGCCAATGGCACGAACTTCAACATGGGTACCGGCGCGCTGCTGATTACCGAACTGCAGTACGCACTCAACCCCCAGCCCGCCGACATGAGCAACGTGACCAAGAACCCGGGCCTGCCGGGTGTGTATAAACTGGGTGGATACTACGATACGGCCAAATTCGCTGATTACCGCTACAACCGCAATGGCGGTTCGCTCGGCGCGGCATCAGTCAATCCCGACAGCACGGAAAGCGACCTGACCCCGCGCTGGGACCGGGGCAACTGGATGGTTTACGGCATCATTGACCAGATGATCTGGCGGCCTTCGATCAGATCGGCCCGTTCGGTTGGCATATTTGCCCGTGCAACAGGAAATAGCGGTGACCGCAACATGATCAGCTTTGCCGTTGATGCGGGCATCAACCTCAAGGCCCCCTTCAGGGGCCGTGACAACGACACGCTCGGTCTGGGCTGGGGCATCGGGCGCGCCAGTTCCGGGCAGCGCCAGTTTGACCGCGACAGCGGGTCCTATGTGCAGGGCAATGAAAATCATCTTGAACTGACCTATCAGGCCCAGGTCACGCCATGGATGGTGATGCAGCCTGATTTCCAGTACATATGGCACCCTTCGGGCGGTGTTGCCGACTGGACCGGGCTGCGCCGCGTGGGCAATGAAGCCGTCTTTGGCCTGCACAGCAGCATAACATTCTAGAACGCGGCATCCAGGAAGGATTTTATTTTTACATAACTTCTGTTTTTTAAATACATCCCTATATTATTCCGTTTTTCCTGAAATTTCTTTGGCCTGATGTGACAGGATGGCATAATCGGGTGATCTGGCATTCCTGTCTGACACCGCCATGATGATATCGTGCATGATCCGTGCAGCGGTCATCAGCCGGTAATGGACAGGGTCCCAGAACAGGTCACGATTATCGACGATGGGGCCAGGGATATCAAAGTCCAGTACCAGCGTATTGGGGGTCTCCGCCGCGATGGACGCCACGTAACGATGGCAGGCTTCAACCATGCTGTCATACATTGAACCCTGCGGATTATGCCGGATTGCCTGCACGGGGGGAAACCACAGAATGCGGAATGTCGTTTCCGGCACGGCCTGAAGGACAAGGGGCAGGTATTCCCGCATGGCCGGGGCCGCTTCGACCGGGGTCGGGGGTGGACGCATGCGGTCCGGCCCCCATGCCGCGAATATCCGGTCCACCCGCGCCCGCGTATAATCGCTGTCCGCCCCCACGAAGTTCGTATATCCGTCCTCACCATAATGGTCGTGCCGCATGCCCAGCTGCAGCATGAATTCATTGCCGGCTTCCTGCAACGCATACAGGCTGGCCATATGCAGGTAACCCAGCCATGGCGAGCCGTGATAGATCCACTCCGGCCAGGGCTCGCGGTTCAGCGGAACCTGTTTGGGTCCATACAGGCACCATGAACGGTCCATATCCACCATCAGGACCTTGGGACTGGCATGATGGCGCAGGAATTCACGCAGCAGCCGGTACTGTTCATGCGGCTGGGCATTGTTCATGGCCATATTGAGGAAGTGCGCCCCAAGCGGACCATCCAGAACGGCGGGCTGCATAAGGCGGCCGGTGGATGTGCCAAGCATGACGGAATCAAACCTGTGGTTCAGGGCCAGCATCGGCATGGTAAAGCGCGCATTGCTGGTTACGGGCAGCCGGTGCAGGGGCAGGGAAAGCGGCAACCCGCCCCATGGGTCAATCAGGATGATGAAAAGGTAGAGACCGCCGCCTGCCAGCAACACGGTTGTCAAAAATACCACACAGCAGTGATGCCATGGGCTTTTCCTATGTGTCGGCACAGACCCGCAAGCTCCAAATGCCGGTCATGATAAGGCGTTTCCATCATGGCACAACCATGGGGCGGCATGAAATTCCACTGCCGTTCCCGGTGCCCGCTTTCTGAATAAAGCCGCGCAGCCCCTCCATCATAAATACCGTTTATCAACAGATCATGACAAACGATTGGACCCTTTTTCCGTTCTGCCCCCATGTTCCGCGCCTGTTGCGGCCCATCGGGCCGGCAGGACCGGAACACGATGCGGGGATACAGCACCATGGGCGGACAGAGCGCGGCCTTTCCCCTGTCCGGGCAGCCCGTAGCCGGGCTGCTGCGCCAGATCAGACGGTTTTCATGGATCTATGCGCCATCGCTCCCTGACCTGGCCTTTGCGCTGCGCACGTCACTTGCGGCCATCATATCGCTGCTCATCGCCATGTGGATGGAACTGGACAGCCCGCAATGGGCACCGCTTACGGTCTGGGTGGTTGCCCAGTCCTCACGCGGGGAAAGCCTGTCCAAGGCACGCTGGCGCATCGTGGGTACGCTGGTGGGCAGTGTTGCCGCCATGGCGCTCATGGCGGCTTTTCCGCAGGCGCCGGGCCTGTTTTTCTGCGCGCTCGCACTGTGGATCGGACTATGCTGCGCACTGGCCACCCTGCTGGACCAGTACCGCGCCTACGGGCTGGTACTGACGGGGTTTACTTCCGCCATCATCGCCACCGGCGCCATCGCCCAGCCCGATGATGTCTTTGCCGTCAGCGTGGCCCGCAGCAGCTACATCATACTGGGCGTCCTGTGCGAAGCGGTCCTGGCCGTGCTGTTCATGCCGCGCATTGTCGAACAGGCCCGCACCCGGCTGCTGGGGCGGCTGGATGAAACCTTTCAGGCCACATGCACCACCATCACCCGCCAGCTATGCATGGCGGCGGGACCGGAACAGCAGGCGCTGACCAGTACGCTGCTCAGGCGGATCGTGGCCTTCAGCGGACAGATCGAATTCAGCGCCCTGGAACTGGGGCCGCGCAACCATGTGGGCGATCATGCCCGGCGGGCGCTGGCGGGCATGCTGGTCATGCTGGCCCATGCCCGCGCGCTGCAGATCCTCCATCCCCCCATGCAGCCGCCCCCCCGTCCTGATGGTCCACCACCCGGGCAGGCACTTGCGGCATGGCTGGAACAGGACATAGGCCCCGGCCAGGCGGATCAGCCGACATGGCGGCCGATTACCACGGCCCTGCTGGCCGAGATACTGGTTG
The DNA here is from genome assembly GCF_011611525.1 of Komagataeibacter rhaeticus. Taxonomy (NCBI): domain Bacteria; kingdom Pseudomonadati; phylum Pseudomonadota; class Alphaproteobacteria; order Acetobacterales; family Acetobacteraceae; genus Komagataeibacter; species Komagataeibacter rhaeticus. The sequence goes on along the minus strand of NZ_CP050139.1, from coordinate 1,406,711 downwards.
TAACGCAGGAAATGGCGGCCTGCGCCACCGCCCCGCATCATGACAGGTTCCGCTTCAGCCTGACATCACGCCGCCATGTGCGCGAAGCGGTGAACAACGGCATCCGCGCCGCCGCCGCCATAACGGGGGCATGGTGGATATGGGAGATCACGGCCTGGCACCACGGGCCTGCCTTCATCTCGTTCGTGGCCCTTATCTATGGGCTGATGGCAACACGCGAGAATCCGCTGGTGGCCACCACACCCTTCCTCAAGGGGGGATTATGGTGCGCGGCAACCGCAGCCGTACTGGCGCTGTGGGTCATACCGGCCATTACCGCGCCTGAAATCCTGCTCATGGCACTTGTGGTTCCCATGACCGTGGGCGGCCTTGCCGCGCGCAGGCCGGAACTGGCGGGGTATGCCTTCTCCTTCAACATGTTCCTGCCGGTGCTGATCGGACCGATGAACACGGGGCGGTATGACGAGGTGGCCTTCCTCAACAACATACTGGCATTCCTGGGCAGTATCGTCTTTGTCCTGCTGACCTACCGCGTGGTCATTCCCTTCCGGCTGGATGTGCACATCCGCCGCACCACGGCATGGATTGGCCAGCGGCTGCGCAATCTGGCCCGCCTGCAGGCCCGCACGGACGCCCCGGCCTGGCTGTCGGCCTGTGCGGCAAGCCTTGTACGCATTCTCTTCCATGCCACCGCCCTGCCCCCACAGGTGCTGGGCACCTGCCTGACCCGGCAGATTTCCGACATGACGGTGGGCATATACATCATCCGCCTGCGCGAGTTGCTGCGCGCGGGCCGGCTTCCGCCGCGCACGCGACGTGTCATGGCCCTTTTCCTAGCGCGCTGGCAAAAAGGCCAGGCCAGCCCCGCCGTGGCGCATGTACTGGCCTGGGCACATCATGAACAGGCCCATCACACCGATGCGGCGGATCATGCGCTGCTGGGGGAGGTCATTGCCTGCCTGACCGTCATCGCGGCCAGCCTGCACGAAAAGCCCGGTCCCGCGACAGGGGGAAGGTGACAAAGTATGTCCCATCGGATATCCCTTGAAACCTGACCTCATTCATCCACAAAAAGGAATGACCGAATGCGTAAGATAGCCCTGCTGGCGGCCGTGGCCTCCATCACATGTGCGACAGCAGCCAGTGCCGAACCCGGCGGCTGCATCAAATACGGTGCCGTGGGCGCCGTGGGTGGCCATGTGGCCGGTCACCATAGCGTGCTGGGTGCCGCCGCAGGCTGCGTGACCGGCATGTACAAACGCCATGAATACCGCAAGGAAGCCAAGGCAAAGGCCGCCCTGTACGATCAGGAACATCCCGGTTCCAAGGGCACCTACCTGGAAAAGGCGACGGCCTATGATGTCGAGCATTCGACAACCCCGGGCAAGATGGCAACCGATGCCACGACCCCCGCGCAGGCCGCGCCGGTTTCCGCCCACTAGGGCGGCGTGACAGGACGGCCCGCTCAGGCACCACGCCTGGCGGGCCGTATGCCTGCCACCCGCAGGCGGCGGGAGCGGGCATGGATGACCGGGCGCAATGCCCCTTCCCGCCACGGCTCCGGACAGACATGCGCGTACTTCTTTTCCTGACCCGATCGAACATGGCACTGGCCGTGCCGTGCGCGCTGGCATGGTGGCTGGCGGGGCCATTCTTCCATCAGCCTGTCATCGGCGTAAGCCTTGCGGTCGAAGCCGTGATCTTCTGGGTCTGCGGCCTGCTGTATACGGAAGATTACCCCCATCATGTGGCAACCTTTACCGGAATGACCATTTTACTGGGCCTGCTGAGCATCGGGGTCATGCTGCCCTTTGTCCAGCGACAGCTTCTGCTGCATGGTGCCTGACCGGCTCGGCCGGTGCCTTCGGGGCAGGTGGAATATTTTTCAGATTAATCCGGATTTAATAAAACTATTATCCATGAGTGGAGTTAATGGGATGTGGATCTCGTGACACCACAACGTCTCCCAATCCCTAAACTTGGCGTCCCGCTGGCTGGCGGGACGCTTTTTTTATGTCCTGCCTGCAATACGCCCATGGGAAAGGGGATTGGCCGGCAGCCGGAACAGACATATCCTGCCCTGCCATGGGGCGGGCCTGCATGAAGGGGGCCGGATATTCTTCATGATGGGATGCCGGTGGCAGTTGCCGACGGCTTTCCTCCCGCCAGCCAGACACGAGATGACGGGAAAAGATTTATGAAGAAAAGACTCCTCCTTGCCGCACTGTTCGGCCTGCCCATTTACGCAGGTCCGGCCATGGCGGCGGATGGCGCGGCGTTATTCCAGTCCAACTGCAGTGTCTGCCACCAGGCCAGCGGACAGGGCCTGCCGGGTCAGTTCCCGCCGCTGGCCGGACGTATCGACAAGATTGCCGCGACACCGGATGGCAAGAAATATGTGATTGCCGTGGCGCTGAACGGGCTTATGGGGTCCATCACCGCGCAGGGCAACGACTATGCCGGGTTCATGCCTTCCTTCAAGACCCTGCCCGATGACCAGATCGCCGCGATCCTGAACCATGTTGCGGGCCTGCCTGCGGGGCCGGATGCTACCGTGTTCACCCCGGCCGCCATTGCCGCCGAACGCGCGGAGGCGCTCACCCCGACAACCGTGGCGGAAAAGCGCAAGGCACTGGATGCCCAGCACCCGCTTCCCTGATCCTGAAGGGGCCTGCAAGGCAGTCCGTTGATGGATGGAAACAAAGGTTCTCGGGGTGTCGCCTTTTTTAAAAAAGGGCGGCAGTCCCGGAAGCTTTTAAAAAATCCTTGCCAGAAATTTCCGTTCAGTCGCGGCCTGTTCTGACCAAAAAAGGGAGCGATGCTCCGCTCCCTTTCCTGTGGCCATCCCGCATGGGCAGGTCATGATTACTTGCCGGGCGCACGCGCGGCGATGACCTCGATCTCGACCAGCCAGCCCGGATTATGCAGGTGCGCCACGCCAAAGGCGGAACGGACCGGCAGGTTGGGCTGCGTGGCCGTGCCATAGAAATGGGTATAGGCCTTCATCATCCCGTCAAAATCGATATCACCCAGTTTGGGGTCCGGTGCCATGAAGATGTGCATCTGCACCACATCCCCCAGGCCCAGCCCCCGCTTTTTCAGGATGTCCTGAATATGTTCCAGCACGGCATAGGTCTGTGCCTGCGTATCCCCATAGGCGGCGATGCTGTGCGGATCGGCCTTCTTGTCCCTGATCGGCGCGCCCATGCCACTGACATAGATCGTGGATGACCCCGCCGGCACCTCGATTGCGGTGGAGATGGGGAATTTGTCTTCCGGGTAGCGCATGATGCCCGTATCGGCACAGGCCGGCAGCACACCGGCCATGCCGGTCATGACTGAAGCGACGGCAAGGATCTTCCTGATTTGCAACATTTCCTACTCCTCCTGGGGTATGACGGCGGGGTGCTGGGCCGCGACATCGGCCGGGGTTACCGCATCGGTATAATGGTTGCCAAAATGGGTGCGGACATAATTCACGACATTGGCAATCTGGGTATCATCCAGCACGCCCGCAAACCAGGGCATGCCGCCAAACCCGTTCAGGATGACATAGACCGGGTAGGCGCCGCTCTGCAGCTTGGGGTTGCCGGCCAGTGCCGGAAACTGCGCCCCCGCGCCCATCGCCCCCCTGGCATCGGGCATGTGGCAGCTCTGGCAGACGTGGCGGTACACATCCTCACCACTGGACAGGGGCTGGACATGGCTGGAAAAACCGGCCGTATCCGCCTTGGCCGGGGCGGCGCAGGCAAGCCATGGCAGCACCGCAAGGGTGTATGTGAAAAGGAACCTGCGCATCAGCCGACTCCCTGCGCGCGCTTGTGCAGCTGGGTTATGGCGGCCAGCGCCGAGAGGATCGCCCCCTCCTGCCAGCAGCCTACATAGGATGCATGCTCACCCGCCAGTACGACCCTGTTATCCATGGCACACAGGGCCTTGTAATGGGTCTTGCGGGCCTGTTCATTCCACATCGAACAGCAGCCCAGGCTCCACGGCACCCGGCTCCAGGCAAAACTGACGCCGTTGGAAAACTCCTTGCGATACTGCTTGGGATGAAGCACCTCCCCCTGCGCCAGGGCATGTTCCAGCCGCTCGGCCGGGGTCATGCCCGCGAAATCATAGGCGGCGGGACCAAACATGTAGCCCCCCAGCAGCACCCCCGGCCCGCGGGAGAAAAAACCGTTACTGGGATAGGATATCTGGTTGATCTGCTGGTCGGTAAAGCTGATGCCGCCATAGATCTGTTCATCTTCCTCCCAGAAGCGCCGCCGGAACTCCAGACCCATCTTGACTGAGGAGACATAAGGCACCGCCATGATCGCGGCCCTGAGCGCCGCACCGACCTGCACGTCAAGCTGCGAGAGCACGGGCAGCGGAATGGTGCAGACACAGTAATCGGCCTGCGCCTCGCGCACCACGCCGCCATGGCCCATGTCGTTATAGGTCACGCGCACCCCGCGGTCATCCTGATGGATGGCCGTGACCTTGCAGTTCAGGGTGATCAGGTCATGCACCTGCCGGTTGAACCCCTTGCCGATCATGTCCATGCCCCCCACGGGCTGGAACATGGTTGTCTGCATGTCCATCCGCTGGTGAAAGGCCAGCCATGTCCACAGCCCCGAGCGCATGACATCCTTGCGCGCGAAGGGCGTCGAGAAGGTGGGCGCGCCGTCCGGTCCCCCGCCGGGCGCCCGGTCATAGCCGCGCATGCCGGAACTGAGTGCGCCTTTGCCATAGGACAGGCCCGCGTCAAGGCGGCCCCATTCCTGCATGGCGGTACGCAGGTATTCACGCTCCTCGGCTGAGACGGCATCATCAAGCCTGTGCTGATCAATGGCCTTGGCCAGCAGTTCCGCCGTGAATCCGTTGAAATCGGCCGACAGTTCACGGTAGCGCACCGGCCTGCCCCCAAAGGCTTCGGAAGAATGCAGCCATGTGTTGTGATTAAGCTCGATAAACGGCTCAAGGGCCACGCCAAATTCACGGCAGTAATGCAGCAGGCCCTGATGGTGATAGGGAATGCGCCAGGGGCCGGGATTGATGTAGTTGCCGGGTGCGAAGCCCACCTTCTGCGTGGCACCGCCCAGTTCGGTCACCGTATCGCCACCACGCAGGCTGATGTTGCGGCCACCGCTGCGGTTCTGGAACTCCAGCACCTGCACATGATAGCCCGCCTTGCGCAGTTCATAGGCGGACAGCATGCCCGCAAGCCCGGCCCCCAGCACCAGGACACGGGTGCCCGGCTTCACCCCCGACAGGACGGGCGGCGCCGTGAAATCCGTGCCCTGTGCGTGGCCCATGGCTGTCATCGCCTGATACAGGGCGCCACTACCGGCCAGTATGCCGATACGGGTCAGGAGCTGCCTGCGCGTAGGTACCGTGCGCGGATGGGCGTTTGTCATTAATGGACCCCAAGCAATCAACGGAAACAGGGGACTACCTTAACAGCAATTATCAGCTTCACCATATCCACGCCCGGCAATTCATATCCGCCCCAATAATTGTTGCTTTTATGCAACAGTTATGTCTTTCCTATGTTGCGCTTTGTTTCTACTCTTCCATGCTATTTTCTATTCTTTACTTATAAAAAACATTATTGACAGAGACAATATCACGCAGGACACCCCGGTTCCCGCAAACAAGGAACCGCCATACCCGATCGTATCCCCGGCAGGGCGGCAAAGTCTAAGCCGGATTTTAATAGCCGCGCCCCATCTGTCTGACATAGTTTGTCATAATTCACTTCTGATGGAACGGAACACCCGCATGGGTCACGACACCGCCGCCAATCCTGCCCCGCTGGGCCTTATGGGATTTGGCATGACGACCGTACTGCTTAACCTGCATAATGCCCAGCTTGTCCCGATGGGCGGGGCGATCCTGGCCATGGGGCTGGTCTTTGGTGGCCTGACCCAGTTTGTGGCCGGGCTGCTGGAATACGCCAGCGGCAACACCTTCGGCATGACCGCCTTCATGGCCTATGGCGCGTTCTGGATATCACTGGTCGTGCTGCTGTTCCTGCCGCACTGGGGGCTGGCACCGGCGTCGTCGCCCGCCCTGCTGGGCAGTTACCTGTGGATGTGGGGACTGTTTACCGCCATCATGGCGGTTGGCACGCTTGCCGCGTCCCGCGCGCACCAGGTTGTGTTCTTCAGTCTGGTCCTGCTTTTCGCCCTGCTGGGCAGTGCGGAAATGTTCGGGCAACCCCTGCTGAACGTGATTGCCGGGTATGAAGGGCTGCTGTGCGGGCTGAGCGCAATCTATCTGGCCGCCGCCGAGATTTTTGCAGCCCAGTTCGGCCATACCTTCCTGCCCATCGGACTGCCCCATGCGGAACCGCCGCACAAGGACGACCTGATGGTACATATGTCCTGAACGGACCGGGCGGGCGCGCAGACCATTTTCAGGCGTCTGCCCGTGTTATGATTTGCACATCATGATGCCGCCTTAAAAAAAGGCGGCACTTAAAGACTTTTATTTCTTGACCGGGTCCTGATTTCAAGAATAAGCGCGCGGGTCATGCGGCACCAGCCGGGCCGCCCGCTCCATTTCCAGCAGGCGCTGCTTACGGTGCGTGCCCCACCTGTAACCCGACAGGCTGCCATCGCGGCCGATGATACGGTGGCAGGGTATGACAACCGCCAGCCGGTTCGCCGCGCAGGCCCCGGCCACGGCACGCGCCGCGCCCGGCCTGCCAATCCGCTCCGCAAGCCCGGCATAGGACAGGGTGGTACCATACGGAATGGCCTGCAATGCCTGCCACACCTGCTGCTGGAAGACCGTGCCCCGCAGGTCAAGCGGCAGGCCGGACGGCTGCCATGGCGCATCAACGCACGCCCGTGCCACATCCATGCAGCGGTTCATGTCCATATCGTCATGCACCAGCCGGGCTGCCGGAAACAACTGTTCCGCACCCTGCTGAAGGGCGCCGGCATCATCATCAAGCATAAGGGCGGCAAGCCCCCTGCCGCTCAGCGCCACAAGCATGAAACCCAGGTCGGAGCGGCCAATGGCCACACGCATTGCTGCATGACCGTTTGCCGTGTGTGACTGCACCTGCCCCATGGCTCAGGTTTCCTTCCTGTCCGTTAGCCGCAGCCTGTCGCACGGCGCGGCCATGATACAGTCATATCATGGCCGGCCCTGCGATATTTCAAGGGTCACGCCCCACATGGGCCGGAAGGCCCTGCCCCTAGCGCAGGATGCCGGTATGGCCGATGGAGTACCGACCCGGCTGGGGCCATACGGTCAGCCCGTGCGGTTCCAGCCCGACGGGAATGATGCGGGTGGCGCCCGTTGTGGTGTCGATGGCATAGACCACGTCATCAAACCGGCCGGAAAGCCACAGCGTTTTCCCGTCATTGCTGACATTGCCCATGTCGGGGCTGCCACCGCCGGGAATGGGCCAGTTGGCCACGACCCTGTCGGTTGCAAAATCGATCACGCTTACGCCACCCGCCTTGCTGTGCGGTGTGCCATGGATCTTGTGTGAACCCCGGTTGGCGACATACATTTTCGTGCCGTCGCGGCTGGGATACAGGCCATGGGTGCCGATGCCGGTGGGAATGAATCCGGTCTCACGGAACGTGTCGCCATCAATCACGAACACGCCATCGGCATGCATGTCGGCCACGTAGAATTTATGTCCGTCCGGCGCGGTCAGGATATCCTGCGGCATGCCACCGCCCGACAGCTTGAGATAGCCCATCACCTTGCGGTTGACGGTATCCACCTTGGCCAGATAGCCGCCGAATTCACAGGTGAAGATGGCATAGCGCCCGTCAATCGAGAAATCGGCATGATTGACGCCCTTGCACTGCGGCACGGACACCGAACCCTGCAGTTCCATGGTATGCGGGTCACGGAAGTCCAGCCGCTGGCGCGCTTCGGCCACCGTTATGGCGGACTGGCCATCGGGGGTGAAATACATGTTGTAGGGGTCATCCACCGCCACATCGGCCAGCGGCTGTGTCGTGCGCGGGTCGATGGGGGTCAGCGTACCGTTGGTCGTGCCTTCGGCATTATTGGTCACCCACAGCGTGCGCAGGTCCCATGACGGCACGACATGCTGCGGGCTTTTGCCAACCTTGAAGCGCGAGACGACGGTATAGGTCTGCGGGTCGATCACATACACATTGTTCGAACGCAGGTTGGGCACGTAGATGCGCGCCGGGTCCCTGGCCACCTCGGGGTTGAGGTGGTTCGCCCCGGTCTCGGAATAGATGTTGTGGGGGTCCACCACGGGCGGCATTCCGGGGATGGTGTCCACGCTCTGGGCCAGGGCGCCGCCACCCAGCGCAAGAAGCGCGCCAAGCCCCAGAACCGGCAGTTTTCTGTTGTGTATCATAGTGTGATCCTGTTCCTCGCCGCCCCTATAGCACGCTGTACGGACCATGCAATCAGGGCATTTCCTGTCCTGTTGGATCATGTTGCATGGCCGCCACTGCGGCGCTGACCTGCATGTTCGCCCCCACCTGCCCCAGGGCCGCATCGGCACGGCGCGGGTCGCCGCCATACACGCCCTGCGCCGGTGTGGGCAGGGGGGCCGTGGCCAGCGCCTGCGCGCGCACCAGTGCGGGGTCCAGCGCCAGCATGAGCGATGTGTCCGACAGGTCGGCATGCATGCCCACCTCGGCCGCGTGGCCATGGTTGCGCAGCCATGTGGCATAGGCGCCGGGCACCACGTCATAATAGGCGGGAATGTAGAGCACATGCGCCCCCAGCCCCCGCCAGCGCCGGTTCAGCAGGTCGGCCACCGCGCGCAGGTCCTTCTGGTAGCCGCCATGGTCCCCGATCAGCACCACCCGGCTGAAACCCTGCACGCGGAAGCTCTCCGCCGCATCGGCCAGCAACGCGCGGAACGTGGCGGGGGTGATACTGATCGTGCCGGGAAAACGCATGTGCGACGTGCGCGGCGACGTCCCCCCCTCGGGCACATAGGCGATGACGGGGGCCACAAGCGCGTGCCCGGCCTGCCGGGCAATGCGGCGGGCCAGGATCATGGCGCGCACGTCATGCTTGCCCACCGCGATGTAGGGGCCGCTCTGCTCCGTGCCGCCCACGGGTATGATGATGGAGGTCTCCCCGCCACGCAGCGCATCGCGGATTTCGGTCCATGTCAGCGCCGCGAAATCGACCGTATCGGGCGTGGCGGCACGGGCGGGGGCGGTTGCCGCCATGGCGCATGCAAGCAGGCCGGTGGCCAGAAAACCTGTCAATCTGGACATGAACGCGGGCATCCCCCAAAGCGTGTGAACGTGCTCCCGTGTGCCCTGCGCCCGCACGCTTGGCAACCACCGTGTCACGCCCCCTGCGCACCGGCCGGGGTGAAGGCATGAAACCATGCCCGGCCCGGCCCGTTTGACAGGCGCATCCCCTCAACTCCCGGTTTTCCAGACAACCGGCATGGACATGCGAGCGCCCCATGACAAAGACAGCACACCCTTCCCGATCTCCGGCGACGCATACGGGCAAGGGCGGCGAAACCCACCAGACCGCGGGTGGCGAGACCCCGGTCATGACCACCCAGCAGGGGCTGGCCATATCGGATGACCAGAACACCCTCCGCGTAGGGCCGGGCGGCCCGGCGCTGCTGGAGGACTTCCACTTCCGCGAGAAGATCTTCCACTTCGACCATGAACGCATCCCCGAGCGCGTGGTCCATGCCCGTGGCTATGGCGCGCACGGCTATTTCGAACTGACCGACAGCCTGGCCGACGTGTGCAGGGCCGATATCTTCGGCAGGGTGGGCGAACGCACGCCCGCCTTCGTGCGGTTTTCCACCGTGGCGGGCAACAAGGGTTCGGCCGACATGGTGCGCGATGTGCGGGGCTTCGCCGTCAAGCTTTATACACAGCAGGGCAACTGGGACCTGGTGGGCAACAACATCCCGGTATTCTTCATACAGGATGCCATCAAATTCCCCGATTTCGTGCATGCCGCCAAGCAGGCGCCGGACCGCGACTTCCCGCAGGCCCAGACCGCGCATGACAATTTCTGGGATTTTGTCTCCCTCTCGCCCGAAGCCACGCACATGGTCTGCTGGGCCATGTCGGACCGCGCCATTCCCCGCTCCTTCCGCTTCATGGAAGGCTTTGGCGTGCATACCTTCCGCCTGATCAATGCCGAAGGGCGCTCGACTTACGTGAAATTCCACTGGAAACCAAGGCTGGGCCTGCAATCGGTAGTATGGAACGAAGCGCTGAAGATCAACGGCGCGGACCCCGATTTCCATCGCCGTGACCTGTGGCAGGCCATCACCAGCGGCAATTTTCCCGAATGGGACCTGGGCGTGCAGCTGTTCGATGACGAGTTTGCCGATGGCTTTGCCTTTGACATCCTCGACCCCACCAAGCTCATCCCCGAGGAACTGGTGCCCGTGCGCCGGGTGGGCCGGCTGGTACTGGACCGCATGCCCGACAATTTCTTTGCCGAGACGGAGCAGGTCGCCTTCTGCACCCAGAACATCATCCCCGGCATCGACTTTACCAATGACCCGCTGCTGCAGGGGCGCAACTTCTCGTACCTGGATACCCAGACCGAGCGGCTGGGCGGCCCGAACTTCACCCATATCCCCATAAACGCGCCCAAATGCCCGTTCCACAACTTCCAGCAGGATGGCCACATGGCCATGCACAACCCCAGGGGCCGGGCCAATTACGAACCCAATTCATGGTCCCAGCCCGCAGGTGGCCCGCGTGAGAGCACGGATGGCTACCGTTCCTTCGCCCAGGAACAATCCGGCCCCAAGCTGCGCCAGCGTTCCGAATCCTTTGCCGACCATTACAGCCAGGCCCGCCAGTTCTTCATCAGCCAGACGCCGGTGGAACAGGCCCATATGCGCGATGCCTTCGTGTTTGAACTGAGCAAGGTGGAAACCCCTGCCATCCGCGCGCGCATGGTCAGCCACCTGCTGCATGTGGACCCGGGGCTGGCCGAAGGGGTGGCCAGGGGGCTGGGCCTTTCCCCCCTGCCCCAGCCCGCAGCCGCGGCCCGGCCGGTACTGACGGGGCTTGGCCCCTCCGCCGCACTCAGCATACTCAAGAACGGCCCTGACAGTTTCGAAGGCCGCAGGCTGGGCATTATCGTAACCGACGGGGTGGATGCCACGCTGCTTGCGGCCCTGCGCAAGGCGGCGGAAGCCGTGGGGGCCACGACCGAACTGATCGCCCCCACCGTGGCCGGGCTGCATGACAGCGCGGGCAACGAACTGGTGGCACAGCAGAAGATCAATGGCGGCCCCTCCGTGCTGTATGACGCGGTGGCCCTGCTGCCCACGGTGGAAGGCGCCAACCTGCTGCGCCATGAAGCCACGATGCGCGACTTCATTGCCGATGCCTATGCCCACGCCAAGTTCATCGCCCATAACGATGCCGCCGAACTGCTGCTGGCGGCGGCCGGACTCCACCCCAAGGCCCGCGACGAAGGGGTCATCGCGCTGGAAAAGCCAAAGGATGCGGCAGAATTCATCCAGACCTGCGCCGCCCTTCGCCTGTGGGCGCGGGAAACACGCGCACAGGCCGTCTGACCCCTTGCCCCCGGCCGCCCATCCTCGCCACAATAGGGAACGCCGGACAGGCACCGGCCTGACAGCACAGCAAGAACCACAACCATGACCGATACTACTTCCCTTACCCGCCCGCATGTTTCCATCCTGTACTGCACGCGCTGCAACTGGCTGCTGCGGGCGGGGTGGATGGCGCAGGAACTGCTTTCCACATTTGGGGAAGACCTGGGCAGCGTAACCCTTATTCCCGCCAGTGGCGGCCGCTTCGAAATCACGGTGGATAGCGAACTGGTATGGGAGCGAAAGCGTGATGGCGGCTTTCCCGGCCCCAAGGCGCTCAAGCAGCGCGTGCGTGACGTGATCGCGCCAGAGCGCGACCTGGGTCATCTCGACCGCGAAACCCCGGCGGCCGGGGAAAACTGACACCGGGCGACAGCGCGGGGGCCGATTGCAACGCCCCCGCGCCATCCCCATATCCCCGTCCATGAACACGCTCGCACCTTCCGCCGCCATGCCTGCCGACATACGGCAGGAAATGGCGCGCCTGCGCAGGCTGGCCACCCTGCTTGACGCTGCCTTCCGCATTCCCGGCACCAGGGCACGCTGGGGGCTGGATACACTGGTCGGCCTGCTGCCCGTGGGCGGCACGGCGGTCATGCTCGTCCCCTCGCTCTACATCATATGGAAAGGCTGGCGACTGGGGGCCAGCCGCGCGGTCCTGTCGCGCATGATGGCCAATGTGCTGGTGGAAACCGCAGCCGACCTTGTTCCGGTCGTGGGCGATGTGTTTGATACCGCCTTTAAAGCCGACCTGCGCAACGTGGCATTGCTGGAACGGTATTTTGGCATGACCGTACCCTAGACGTTGCAGCCATGGCCGCTAAACTGCCCACCCCGTTACCATCCAGTCCGGCAGAAGAAAACACGCTCATGGCTCCCACCGCGCTGCAGCAGGTCCTTGCGGCCCTTACCCCCATGCCGGGGGAAGATCGGATCAGCCTTGACGAGTCCATCCGTGCGCGGCATGGCCATGGCGAAGGGTGGATGCGCGCCAGCCTGCCCGGAGCGATGCCGTTCACCCACACCACACAGGAAGTGTCGGCCATCCTGGCCCGGTGCCATGCCCGTCGCGTGCCGGTGGTGCCGTTCGGGGCCGGCACGTCGCTGGAAGGCCACTTCACGCCGCCACCGGGTGCCATCAGCATCAACCTCTCGCACATGACCTGCATCCTTCAGGTCAATGCCGATGACCTTGACTGCCGGGTGGAAGCGGGCGTGACCCGGCAGAGCGTGCGCCGCGCGCAGGCGCCGGGCGGGTCATGCAGCAGCGAGCACGGCATCGGCAGCGGCAAGGTGGCGTTCATGCAGGCCGCACACGGCACGCCGGCGCTGGATGTGACGGGCGCGATCAAGCGGGCACCCGACCCGCTGGATATCCTCAATCCCGGCAAGCTGCTTCCCCCCGTCCTGAACTGATCCCCGCCCCATGTCCATGCCCCCCGCCACGCTCAACCCCGTCCTTGCGCAGGCCCTTCAGCTGCTGCGTCTGGGCCGCTTCGCCCATGCCCGTGCCATGCTGGAAAACTGCCCGGCCTCGCCACGGGCGGAAATCCTGCTGGCGCACGCGCATGCGGGCTGCAACCGCGTGCAGGAAGCCGCCCGCCTGCTGTGCCGCCAGGCCGCGGCCAATCCCGGCGCGCGCCATCCCGCACAGGACATGCTGGACCTGCTGCTGCCCCATGACCGGGTAGACGAGGCCGAAGCGGTCCTGCGCGCCATCCGCCAGCGCGCGGGGCAGGACATCCGCACCCATGACATGCTGGGCGAACTGCTGCTGCAGCGCGGCCGCACGGCGGAAGCCCAGGCCGTGCTGGCCGACGGGCTGGCCCTGTCACCCGCGCAGCTGAGTACCGGCAACCTCATGGCCGTGTGCCTTATGGAACAGGGGGAATTCGCGGCCGGGCGCGACCTGCTGCGCTATATCCTGCAACATCACCCCGACAGCGCCATGACCCACGCCAACCTGGCCCACCTGCTGGGGGCATGGAACCATAACGAGGAAGCGCTTCAGGCCCATGGCCATGCGCTGTCACTCCGGCCGGAGGATGCGCGCCTGCGGCTGAACCACGCCCTGACCCTGCTCAAGACCGGGCGCATGGCGGAAGGCTGGGCCGAATATGAATGGCGCAGACGCCTGCCCGGCCGGCAGCGCCTGCCCGAAGCGCAGATGCTGCCCGTGCTGGCGCCCGATGCGGACCTGCGCGGCAGGACCATCCTGATTACCCGCGAAGGGGGCCTGGGTGACATGCTGATGATGCTGCGCTTCGTGCCGGTGCTGGCCGGCATGGGCGCGCGCGTGAGCGTGCAGGCGCCCGATACGCTGCATGGCCTGATCCGCCGCATGCCCGGCATCCGCCGCGTGGTGGACGAGCGTCAGGCCCCCCCGCCCCATGACTGGCACTGCCCCTTTCTCAGCCTGCCGCATGTCCTGCACCGCACGCAGGGGCACGACGGCCAGCCCGTGCCCTACCTGCGCGCCGACCCGGCGCTGGTGCGCCAGTGGGCGCCCTTCCTGCCCATGGGCACGGACCTGCGCGTGGGGCTGGTATGGGGGGGGGCGAGCAGGCCCGATGCACCGGCCGCCTTTGCCATGGACCGCCGCCGCTCCCTCCCGCTGCGCAGGCTGGCGCCGCTGGCGGGCATTGCGGGCATAAGTCTGGTCAGCCTGCAGATGGGCACCTACACCGAGCAGTTGCGCGACGTGCCCGCAGGCATGCGCCTGTATGACCCGATGGAAAGCGTGCGCGACATGGACGACACGGCGGCCCTGATTGCGGGCCTGGACGTGGTTGTCTCGGTCGACACGTCGGTCGCGCACCTGGCCGGGGCCATGGGCTGCCCGGTCCTGCTGCTGGACCGGTTTGACAACTGCTGGCGCTGGCGTTCGGGCCGCACCGACAGCCCGTGGTATCCCGGCCTGCGCATCATCCGCCAGATCCGGGCGGGAGAATGGGAGAACGTCGTCCACCGGCTGTGCAGCATGCTGGCCAGACGTGACCTGCCGCCCTCCCTCCTGCCCGCGCGGGGTTAGGTCGCGTCCTCATCCTCTGCTACGGGAAAACGGCCTTCGAACGCCACTTCCGCCAGCGGCCTGCGTGAGGAAGGGACCTCCCGCCCGCGCAGGTATTCCGGCAGGCTTTCCACATCTCCCTGCCGGCCAATGACGATGGCGGCGTTCAGCGCGTAATCATCGGGCAGTTCCAGACCGGCGCGTGCCAGGTCATGGTCAAAGCCGCTGACGGGATGCGCGGCCCATCCCGCCCTGCTCAGTTGCAGCTGCACCAGCACGGCCGCGGCACCCGCATCAAAGGCATGGGTCGGTGCGGGGGCCGGCTCGGCCTTGTCACTGCCCATGACGGTATGGGAGACCACATACACGATGGCCGATGCATTCTGCGCCCAGCCATGGTTGAAGGGTATCAGCCACGACAGGAAACGCTCCCAGTCCGCCGTGCCGCGCCGGGCATAGATGAAGCGCCACGGCTGGGAATTATAGGCCGACGGCGCCCAGCGCCCGGCATCAAGGAACGCCAGCAGTTCCGCTTCCTCTATCGGTGCGGGCGTGAAGGCGCGCGGGGACCAGCGATCAAGGATCAGCCGCTCGACCGGCGTGTCGGACTGGCGTTGGGGGGCTTCTGTCATGGCGATTCCTGTTCTGGCAGGGGAACGAAAGCGCACACGATAACGCACTGACGCCGTACGCCAAGACCGTATTCACCGGCAGGTTCCCCCATGCACCCGTACCGGCGGGGCTGCGGGTCACCCCTGATAGAGACGGCCCGGAGGCAGCAGTTTGCCGGGATTGAGGATGTTGCGCGGGTCCATGGTATTTTTAAGCGCGCGCATGACGGCCAGCGTGCCCTCGCCATGCTCGGTCTCCAGGAATTCCAGCTTGCCCATGCCCACGCCGTGCTCCCCGCTGCACGAACCGCCCAGCGCCAGTGCCCGCGCCACGATCCGGCGGTCCAGATCCCACGCGCGGTCATACCCCTGCCGGGTATTTTCGATAATGATCAGCGCATGGAAATTCCCGTCCCCCACATGCCCCAGCAGCGGCACGCGCAGGCCGGAAGCCGCGATGTCCTGCCTTACCCCCGCAATCAGTTCCCCCAGGCGCGAAATCGGCACGATACAGTCCGTCGAGATCACACGCGCGCCGGGTTCAATGGCCTTGGCCGCCCAGAAGGCATCATGCCGGGCTTTCCACAACCGCGTGCGCTCTTCCGCCGTGTCGGCCCAGGCAAAGGCCTGTCCGTTATTGGACAGGGCAATCGCCTCGGTCGCGGCGACCTGTTCCTGCACGGCGGCCGGGCCACCGGCGAATTCGAAAAACAGGGTGGTCAGCGGTTCATACCCCGTCAGGCCGGAATACCGGATGGATGCCGCCATCTGCACGCTGTCCAGCAGTTCGACACGGCTTATGGGAATGCCGCACTGGATAATTTCCATCGCCGTCCGCACCGCGTCATCCAGGGTGGGAAACTGGCATATGGCCGCACTCAGGCATTCGGGCCGGCCATGCAGGCGCAGCTGCACCTCGGTTATGATGCCCAGCGTGCCTTCCGAACCGATGAACAGCGATGTCAGGTCATACCCGGTGGCGGATTTGCGCACGCGGCCGCCCGTGCGGATGACCTCGCCCGTGGCCAGCACCACCGTCAGGCCCAGCACGTTTTCCTTCATGGTGCCGTAGCGCACGGCGGCCGTGCCGGATGCACGGGTGGCGCACATGCCGCCAAGCGTTGCCTCCCCACCCGGATCAACCGGGAAGAACAGCCCCGTGTCGCGGATGCGGGCATTGAGCGCCTGCCGGGTCAGCCCCGCCTGCACGCGGCAGTCCAGGTCTTCCGCATTGACTTCCACAATGGCGGTCATGGCCGACAGGTCCAGACTTATGGCATGGTCGGGTGGGGTTACATGCCCTTCGACCGATGTGCCCGCACCAAACGCCACCACCGGCACCCGGTTGGCGTGGCAGGCGCGCAGGACGGTTGCGACATGGTCCGTGCTTTCCACAAAAACCACCGCACCGGGCAGACAGGCCGCCTCCATCGCCTCACCATGGCTGTGGGTTTCCAGCACGGATGGGGCGGTGCTGACCTGTGCCGACAGGCCGCCAGCGCGGATGGCGGCAAGGGCTGCGGACAGGCGGGAGGCGGAAGAAGGTGCACATTCGTTCATGATGGGGTCCGGGCAGAAAACAGGTCTGCCCGCATTGTAACAACACATGAGGCACGATGGCCATCTCCGCACCGAATCAATGATACCCATGACGGCCGCGCATGACCCGCGCCCGCATCCAGATGCCTGCTTCAGGAAATTCCGGGGGTGCCGCCCTGTTGAAAAAAGGCGTTACCCGGAAATTTTTATCGCTTTTTACGCCACACAGGGGGGCGTACCGCGCAAAGGCGGCACGCCCCCCGTCTTGCGCCCTGCGTCAATCAGCAGGGGAAAGTCCGTCAATCCACATATCCGGCCACCCCGAAGCGATGCCGGTCAATCAAAGGTGCCGCCACGCGGCCGTACGATGGGCAGCGTATTGCCGGTAACGGCGTAATAGACCCGTTCTGAAATATTGGTGGCGTGATCCCCGATCCGTTCAAGGTTCTTGGCGATGAACAGCAGATGGGTGCAGGGACCGATATTGCGCGGGTCCTCCATCATGTATGTCACCAGTTCCCGGAACATGGAGACATACAGCTCATCCACCGCCGTGTCCGACTGCCAGACAATGCGCGCCAGTTCCGGGTCGCGCTGGTCCATGGCATCAATGGTGCGGCGCAGGTTTTCCTGCACCAGCCTGCCCATGCTGCGCAGCCCCGTCAGCGAGATGGGGCATGACAGCAGTTCGTTGCGCATGGCGCGCCGCGCGATACTGGCGGCGCAGTCGCCAATGCGTTCCAGATCCCCCGATATCTTCAGTGCGACCACCACTTCACGCAGGTCGCCCGCCATGGGGGCACGCAGGGCCAGCAGGCGGATGACCAGCGCCTCGGTCTCGCGTTCCAGTTCGTCGACATAGGGGTCCATCTCGGGGGCGTCGCGCGCCGCGGCCTCGTCATGTTCGACCACGGCGGTGATGGCCTGCGCGACCTGGCGTTCCACCACGCCCCCCATCCTGTTGATGAACGAGCGCAGCTGTTCAAGCTCCTGTTCGTAACTCTGGACCGTATGGACCGATTCATGGGGCATTGTCTGGACTTTCGCGCTCAGCCGAAGCGGCCGGTAATGTAATCCTGGGTACGCTTGGCATGGGGGGCGGTGAACATCCTGTCGGCCGTATCCACCTCCACCAGTTCGCCCATGTAGAAAAAGGCGACCCGGTCGGCACACCGTGCCGCCTGCTGCAGGTTATGGGTCACGATCGCAATCGAGAATTCCTGCTTCAGCTCATCCAGCAGTTCCTCGATCCGGGCGGTGGAGATCGGGTCCAGCGCACTGGTCGGCTCGTCCAGCAGGATGATCTCGGGGCGGGTGGCGATGGTGCGGGCAATGCACAGGCGCTGCTGCTGCCCGCCCGACAGGGCGGCAGCGGAGGCATTGAGCCTGTCCTTGACTTCCGGCCACAGGGCCACGCGCCGCAGCACGCTTTCCACGCGCTGGTCCATGTCCGCACGCGGCAGGCGTTCGTGCAGCCGCACGCCAAAGGCGATATTGTCATAGATGGACATGGGGAATGGCGTGGGTTTCTGGAACACCATGCCGATGCGTGAACGCAGCACGTTCACATCCAGCCCCGGTGCGAGGATGTTGCGCCCGTCGAACACAACCTCCCCCGTTGCGCGCTGGCCGGGATAGAGGTCATACATCCGGTTGAGACAGCGCAGCAGCGTGGACTTGCCGCAGCCCGATGGCCCGATCATGCCCGTGACCTGACGGGTCGGGAAATCCAGCGAGATCGATTTCAGGGCATGATTTTCACCATACCAGAAATCAAGATCGCGTATGGCGAGTGCCGGCACCGCCGTATTCTGGCCCATGCTGTTATCCATGATGATCTTGTTCATTATTGTGCGGATCCGTTACGCGTAAGCCACCAGCGGGCCAGGATGTTTGTTGCAAGAACCGCAACGGTAATAAGCAGCGCGCCCGTCCATGCCATCTGCACCCAGTCGTCATAGGCCGAACCGGCATACTGGTAGATCGTGACCGGCAGGCTTGCCATTGGCGCGCCAAGGCTGGTGGACCAGTTGAGATTGCCAAGCGATGTGAAGAGCAGCGGCGCCGTCTCACCCGATATCCGCGCAAGGGCCAGCAGGATGCCGGTCATGATGCCCCCGCGCGCCGCACGCAGGCATACGCCCAGGATCACCCGCCACCCCGGTGCCCCCAGGGCATAGGCGGCCTCACGCATGGCGCGGGGGACAAGCCGCAGCATGTCTTCGGTCGTGCGCACCACGATCGGGATGAACAGCACGGCCAGCGACAGCGTGCCCGCCATGCCTGAAAAATGCCCCGCCGGTTCCACCACGATCAGGTAGATGAACAGGCCAACCAGAATGGACGGCACGGACAGCAGCATGTCCGACACAAAGCGGACAAGCTGGACAACGCGCCCGTCCTGCCCGAATTCGGACAGGTAGATGCCCGTCATCATGCCAACCGGCGTGCCGATCAGGGCCGCAAGGCCCGTCTGCTCGCAGCTGCCGGCAATGGCATTGGCCAGGCCGCCACCACTGCCGGGCGCCCCGGTACTGTGCAGGAACGTATTGAGCGAAAGCCCGGCGGCCCCCCGCGTGACCAGCGTCCACAGGATGGAAAACAGCACGAACAGCACGATGACCGTTGCAATATTGCACAGCATGCTGACAAGCCGTTCCACCAGCCTGCGCCGCATGGCCTGGGCACCGCCACGTTGCCATCCCCTGCCTGCCTCGGGCAGCGTTTTCTGGACCGACATGAGCGTAATTCCTTAATTCACCGCGCCGCGTTGCAGGAAAATGCGCGAGCAGGCCAGGGTGACGAACGAGATGACCATCAGGATCGCGCCCAGTGCCAGCAGGGCCGACAGCTTGAGACTGCCTGCCGCACTTTCGGGAAATTCCAGGGCGATGAGCGAGGCAATGGTGTTGCCCGGCGCAAACAGCGACCACCCCAGCCGGTTGCTGTTGCCGATGACGAAGGTGACGGCCATGGTTTCCCCCAGTGCGCGGCCGGTGCCCAGCATGATGCCGCCCATGACCGCCTGCCGTGACCACGGCAGGACCACCTGGCGCATGACCTCCCACCGCGTGGCGCCCAGCCCGAAGGCGCTTTCCTTCAGCACAGCGGGAATGGAGACGAACACATCGGTCATGACCGAACAGATGAAGGGTGTAACCATGATGGCCAGGATGATGCCCCCCGTCAGCAGGCCGGTACCATAGGGCGCGCCGCGGAACAGCAGGCCGATGCCGGGCACATGGCCCAGGTAATGCGTGGCTGCCGGTTCCACATGATGGGCCATGAAGGGCACCACGATGAAGAACCCCCGCATGCCAAAAATGATGGAGGGCACGGCCGCAAGGAGCTGCACCGCCGTTTCAATGAACCGCGCCAGGGCGGGGGGCGCCATTTCCACCAGCCAGAAGGCGACACCAAAGGCAAACGGCACGGCAAAGACAAGCGCGACCGCCGTGGTGACCAGCGTGCCGAAAATGGAGGTTGCCGCGCCAAAATGATGGGAAATGGGGTTCCATGCGGTACTGGTCAGGAAAGCTGGACCGAAAGCAAGGAATGCCTGGCGCCCGCCCCAGACCAGAACAAGAATGATTCCGGCCATGACCGCAAGAAGGGACCATCCGGCCAGGCGGGCAACCATGCCAAACAGGGCATCGCCCCACTGCCCGCGCGTATTCTTGTCCGATACGGCCCCGTCATGGGCCGCAAGGGAAGATGGAAGTTCCATCATGCAATTCCTGACATGTATGACACAGCCGCAGGATTAGGCCGCACGGCTGAGACATGGCAATAATTACTTCCAGTATTTTATATGAAGTTTTTATGAAGCACCTGTGTTCTGCCGTGCATGACACGAATCTGTTCTTGTCATGTCATATAAACTTCATCTATTTTCTATTGCATGACTGCTGGTCCCTGCTGCATAGCACCCGCATCGGGAGTGGCCCGGACGGTGTCCGCCCTTCATGGTAACATGGCAGGAAGCAGCCTTATGTTTGAATCCAGTGTAATCGAAGTGGATGGCGTCTTTGTTGGCGTCATTTTACACGATGGTCCGCTTGAACCCTACAGGTTCCGCGCCATGCATGAACGTGTAACCCAGATGGATGGCGATACGCTGCCAACATTTGAAGCCGCCGTATCCAGGGCACGCGCCCGCTACCGCATGGGGCATTACAGGGCACCGCGCGCGCTGGATATCACCCGATGCCGTGCCTGAACGGATTGCCTTACATGACCGGATATTTGAAATTTCCTGTTGATATGAAATAAAACCATCTGAATACCATTCCCCTTTCCTAAAAGGGGCGGCATTCCCTGTCTCGTCCCGTACGGTGCTTGACCGCAGGCCGTTTCAGTCCATGCCATCAAAAGCAGGATACAGGTATTTTCAGAATTTATGAATATTATATTAGAGCCTGAATCAGAAAGCGGTTTGATTGATTTTTCGCAGAACTCTGCGGATATGGGCAATCATCAACCACGCGTGGGATGAAGAGATTGTTGCCTCGACATCCTTCGTGAGGCGACGGCAGCGTCCGAGCCATGCAAAGCTGCGCTCCACGATCCAGCGTTTGGGCAGGACGACGAAGCCTTCGGCCCGATCGCTACGCTTGACGATCTCGATCGTCCATCGGCCGAGTTCAGCCAGCGCACCACGCAACTTCTCGCCGGCATAAATCCGTACGTCGTGGTCTCCCCAGTCGTTTCTTCTCGGGCATCAAAGGCGCAATCAGCGCCCACTCCGCATCGCGAAGGTCGCTTGCATACTCCAGGTCGTCCCGGCGATACTGCGCGCGGGTGATTTCAGTCCAGGCCATCTTGATCTCATCAGGTTATCGCAAACCCATGAATCATAATCCACTGAAATCACTCAACTCATTTTCGGTCAGACACTTAAACAAAAATCCGGTAACTTATATTAATAATAAAAATCATTTAAAGTGAGCATAACAATAACTCATCGGTGTATTGTTTCATGCTTCATTTTGCACCCTATTCCACCTTCTCCATAATCGCGCTGGTCATATGCTTTGCGCTTGTGTGTGTATTTGAATTTGTAAACGGTTTTCATGATACCGCCAATGCGGTGGCAACCGTCATCTATACCAATTCACTCAAACCACGCACGGCCGTCATCTGGTCGGGGTTCATGAATTTCGTGGGCGTCATCCTCGGCGGCATCAGCGTGGCCTACGGGCTGGTTGAACTGCTGCCTGCCGATGTGCTCTCTCCCCCCAATGGCGACCCCGCCGTGCCCATGCTGATTTCCCTGTTCGGCACAGCGCTGGCGTGGAACCTGTTCACATGGTGGTTCGGCATTCCCAATTCCAGTTCGCACTGCGTGATTGGCGCCCTGATCGGAATTGCCATTGGCGATGCGCTTCTGCATACCCGCAGCCTGGGCAACAGCGTTGACTGGTCACAGATCTGGAAGATCCTGCGCGCGCTGGCCATCTCCCCCCTTCTGGGCCTGATCGGGGCGGGCGGGCTGTATTTCGTGGTCAGACACCTGGTAAAGGACCCGGAACTCTACCAGCCGCCACAGGGTGACAAGCCGACCCATGGCTGGATACGCGGCCTGCTGATCCTGACCTGCACCGGCGTCAGTTTTTCGCACGGCAGCAATGACGGGCAGAAAAGCATCGGCCTGATCATGCTGACCATTATCGGCATCCTGCCCGCCACCTTTGCACTGGCGCCCGACAGCGCGACCCAGATTACCCATATCGCACAGAACGCCACCATCGCCGCCCCGCTGATCACGCAGTACGACCATGATGGCCTGCGTGATGAAGCCATTGCCTCGGTCACCCGCCTGACCCAGACCAGCCCGGACACGGTTGTCGCATCGGCCCTGCGCGCCGACATCTATGAAGTCGTGGCGGGACTGAAGGCGGTTGCCGCCAATACGGGGGCCTCCGCCCATGACCGGGCAACCGCCAGGAACCTGAGCAACCAGATCCGTCCCGTGGTGGAATATGCGCCGTGGTGGGTGCGCCTGCTCAGCGCGCTGTGCCTGGGCATTGGCACCATGATTGGCTACAGGCGGATTGTCCATACGCTGGGCGAGAAGATTGGCAATACCCACCTGACCCCCGCGCAGGGCGCATCGGCCGAACTGGTTGGCGCGGGCCTGATTGCCACGGCGGGCTATACCGGGCTGCCGGTCAGCACGACGCACATCATTACCGCCGGTATTGCGGGCACCATGCTGGGATCGGGTTCGGGTATCAACCGTGGCATGCTGGTCAGGATTGCGCTGGCATGGATCTGCACCCTGCCGGTTACCATTACACTTGCCGCCGCCCTGTTCTATATCCTGAACAGCTGAGGCCCATGGCACCAGAGGGTCGGGCAGGTACCATGTACCTGCCTGGCTTTTTTGATATCCATATTCCTACAGGATAAACCTGATCAGATCAATAATTCACAAAAAACTGACAAAAATTACTTTCGTTATTATGAAATAAAATTTTTCAAAGAAGTCATTGTTAATTTAATAGTTTTAAAAAATCTTCACCTGAAGCTTTTTTAAATACCCCCCCTGAAAATTCAGATATCTCGATATCTTACAAAAAAACCGGAAAGGCTTTGCCTTTCCGGTCGGTAATAGGGGTGCTCAGCGCCGTATCTGATAAAAACGGCCTAGTACTGGCCTAGTATTGCTGGGGCACGATCATGCTGTCTGGCACCGGCTGGCGCAGATAATCGGGGCTGAAGACCCGCTCGGGCAGCCTGACTTCCGGCTTCTGGATTTCCTGATAAGGCACCTGCGAAAGCAGATGGCTTATACAGTTCAGCCGTGCCTTTTTCTTGTCGTCCGCCGGTACGATCCACCAGGGTGCTTCATTGATATTGGAACGTTCCAGCATGATTTCCTTGGCCAGCGTATAGGATTCCCAACGCCTGCGGCTTTCCAGATCCATGGGGCTGAGCTTCCACTGCTTCAGCGGATCTTCCATCCGGGCACGGAAACGCATTTCCTGCTCATCATCGGAAATGGAAAACCAGTATTTGATGATCTGTATGCCACTGCGCACAAGCATGCGCTCGAATTCGGGAACGGAGCGGAAGAATTCCTCGTATTCCGCATCCGTACAGAAATTCATGACCCGTTCCACCCCGGCACGATTATACCAGCTGCGGTCAAACAGCACGATTTCCCCCGCTGCAGGCAGATGACTGACATAACGCTGGAAATACCACTGCGTGCGCTCCCGGTCATTGGGGGCCGGCAGAGCCGCCACGCGGCATATGCGCGGATTGAGGCGCTGGGTAATGCGCTTGATCACGCCCCCCTTGCCTGCGGCATCCCGCCCTTCACAGATCACGACCAGCCGGTGCCCGGTATCCTTGATCCAGTCCTGCAGCTTGACCAGTTCACCCTGCAGCCGCAACAGTTCACGAAAGTAGGTACGGCGGGAATCAGGGGTGCCACGGTCCTTGTCCGCCCCCAGGCGGCTGTCATCCAGTTCCAGTTCGATTTCTTCGTCAATATCATCCAGCACGTCTTCGCGCAGGCGGTTTCTTTCCCACATCTCTCTGGTACTGCCAGGGACTTCGGTCATGGCGGGGTACGTCTCCATCAATGTTCAGGCGATCAGAATTCATCCTGGATGTACACGTCATCATCGGCGGACGGATCAACTTCCGGCAGGGCGGGCCTGCATCCCGTCCGGCCCCGTGTATCCTTCCAGACCAGGACAACGGCAGGCCGCCATTCTTCCTCAATGGCGGGCGGCGTGTGTTTGCAATCCTTTTTCATGGCAGCATTCCCAATCCAGATACCTATCCGATCATAGGTCCCGAAAGATATACTGGCGCATTCCCCTTAATAATATGAATATTTGATGAATTTAACAAATAAAGATCAAGTTTTATAAATAACTATGATACTTCCATTAATACTTTAAATCATGAATCCATTCCATGCACTCAGCCTGTAATGGCAATAAAGAACGCCATGGTCAGCACCGATACAACGGCACTCAGGAACAGGGTGGAGGCGGCTTCCTGCTCATCCGTCCCGAACCGGACCGCAAGGATGACAACAACCGTCCCGACCGGAATGGACAGCGCCAGCACCGCCGCGCGCACGACCTCATGCGGGAGACCTGTCATGCCCAGTCCAAGCCACGACAATCCGGGTACCACGACATTGCGGACCGCAACCGTAACCAGAACCGGCAGGGTAATGGAAACCCGCTGCAGGAACAGCACGATACCCGAAGCAAACAGGGCAACCCCCGCGGCCGTACCGCCCAGCAGGGCAAACGCATCCAGCACGGCCACGGGAAAGCGGATGTCGCAGGCAACCAGAAGCGTGGCCAGGATCGGGGCCCAGACAATCGGTTCCCGCAGCGAGACAAGGATCTGGTGCCCCAGATGCAGGCGGGGGTCCGCCCTGTCCATGGTAGCATGCCTGGCCAGCATGACCATGCAGACCGGGGTCTGCACAAGCACCATGGCGAAGACGGAGGCGGAAATGACAACGGCCGTCGTACTCGGCCCGATCAGCACCGGCAGCATGGCAGACCCGATGAACGGCACGGACGGTGCGCCCATGGCCAGTCCCTGCAGGGTGGCCACGCCCGCATCACGATGGAAAACATGGCGTGACAGGATATAGGACACCCCGAAGCTTACGCACATGATTCCAAACACCGATGCCGCCAGCGGCAACTGGCCCGCCAGGATGGTGCGCGGCATGCGGGCAATTCCCACAAACAGGCTGAGCGGAAAAGCATACAGCATGACCATCCGGTTAAGGATGCCGACCTGCTCACCATTGAAATCCCGCCGCCATCCCGCCGCGTAGCCCAGAACAAAAACCACAACAAGCGGCAGCATCGCGGCAATGATGGTGGAAAGCATGGGCCTTTAGTCCTGTGGCTTGCGTGTAAAGGCACGCGGGGCACGCATGGCCTGATGGGTCAGCAGGCCGCTACCATGCCGCGTATGAACGACGGGGGGCAACCACCCCCGGGCGGATCGGGAACGTTGCACAGGCATGGACCGGATGCAAAACGAAAGCAGCCCCGGCAATGCGGCCACCAGTCTGGACGACCGGCGGGACAGGGCGCCTGGCCGATGAAAACCGTTTGATAACAAGGGGTGGCCAATTAATAGCTCCCTCTATTTGCGAATGATAATTATCATTATTAATGCGTTGATATATAATGTTTTTTTGTTTGATAATGAAGGCCGTTTGCGATATATGTCATGAACGATTCTCATTTACCGAAATGAAAAGAACAGCACCATGCCAGTCAAGGACCCCAAGGTCATCGAGTTCCTGAACACTCAGCTGACCAATGAACTGACAGCCATCAACCAGTATTACCTGCATGCCCGCACCCTGCGCCACTGGGGCGTGACCCTGCTGGGCAAGAAGGAATACGAGGAATCCATCGAGGAAATGCGCCACGCCGACTGGCTGATCGAGCGTATCCTGTACCTGGGTGGCCTGCCCAACGTGCAGCGCTACAACCAGATCCTGGTGGGACAGGACGTGGAGGAAATCCTTAAATGCGACCTGAAGCTGGAAGAAAAGGCCATCGGTGACCTGCGTGAAGGCATCGCCTATTGCGAAAGCGTGCGCGATTTCGTATCGCGTGACCTGCTGCTCAAGATCCTGGTGAACGAGGAAGAGCACGAGGACTTCCTTGACCGCCAGTTCGACCTGATCCGCCAGGTCGGTATCGAGCGTTACATCCAGCTCAACTCCGCCCCTGCCCCCGATCAGGAATAAGGCGGTTGCGCCCGGCAGGTACATAGTACCTGCCACCTGGCAGCCGGGGACCGGACCGGCTGCGGAACATTCCCGTATTTTACCAATACAGATATAAGCAATTGTAATTGATGCCGCTGCATGGTTGCTTACATGCAGAATCATATCCAGTCCTGCCCCGGTTCCAGTCAGAGCATACCATGCCACAAGATGATATTCCCCCATCACCCATTGCAGATCTATGCCGTGACAAGGGGCTGAAACTGACTGACCAGCGTCGCGTTATTGCCCATGTCCTGTCGGAATCCGATGATCACCCGGATGTGGAAGAACTCTACCGTCGTGCCCTGGCCATTGATCCGCGCATCTCCATCGCCACCGTCTACCGTACCGTCCGCCTGTTTGAAGAAAAGGGCATCCTGTTGCGGCGCGATTTTGGTGGCAACCGGGCACGATATGAAAAAACGGACCACGGCAATCACTATCACCTGATTGACGCCAAGACGGGGTCCGTCATTGAATTCGAGGATGAAGTGCTGGAGGTCATGCTGCGGCAGATCGCCAGCCGCATGGGTTTCGACCTTGTCACGACACGCCTTGAACTGTTTGGCAAAAAGTTGAAATAGCCCGGGCCTGCCCGGCAGGAATACCGGCATCCACAAAACTGTAACCCAAAAATAAATATAAATATATTCCTGCAGGCATAACCAGCGAACTGTACCCTGTTGCCCTGCCGTAAAACCCCGCGCCGGCAGGCCTGTTGCTTCGACCTGCATGAAACATGCGGCATGTGCTGCCGCCCTGTATAATACAGTCCTGTCCCGGTGGCCGGTCTCGACATCCTGCCTGGCATGTGACAAACCGCTTTATGTTTTAATAATATCGGTTTTATGTATAAAAAGGCTGTCTGTTGGCGTGAGCCCCCGTTTTCTCGCGTCCTGAAGGGCCGTCCTGCCCCGCTACAGGATGGACCTGCACGAGAGGATACTGAATGAAGCCCATCGCCACGCCCGATACCCCTCCCCGCCCCGGACTGCGTGAACGCAAGCAGGCCCGCGTGCGCGATACCCTGATTGCAGAGGCGATGCGCCTGTTTTCCGCCCAGGGGTATGACCAGACCACGGTGGATGAAATCGCGGACGCAGCCGAGGTTTCACGCCGCACGCTATTCCGCATGTTCGCAACCAAGGCCGATATCGTGCTGGCCTGGACACGCGGCATGACACAGGCCCTGACCGAGGCCCTGGCCGACTGCCCGGCCGACATGCCCCCCGCCGATGCGATGATGCATGCCTTTACGGCCCTTGTGCCCCATATTGCCGCCAACCGGCATGATACCTATGCCTTTGTCTACCTGATCGAAAAGACCCCTTCCCTGCAGAGCGTCAGCCTGCAGAAATACGGCAAGTGGGAAGACTGCCTGGCCGAAGGGCTGGCAAAGCGGATAACCGAACGCAAGAGCCGCAGGACCGCGGCGCGCCTTATGGCACGCGGTGGCATTGCGATTTTCCGCACGGCGCTGGATGAATGGATCAGGCTGCGCGGGCGGCCCGCGCTGGTGCCGCTGTTGCAGAAAACCTACGCGCTGCAGTCAACACTCTGGCCCCGGCCGGAACCGGTTGATGACATGGCGGATTGATTCAGCCCCTGACCGCGCAGACCGGCCATGCCGGGAATGGCCCGGCTACACGGACAGCCCGCAGGGGCCGCGCCGTGTTCAGTAACGGAAGATGGACGCCGTTGCCTCTGACAGATCCGCCCATGACACGCCACAGCCATAGGCCGTGCAGGCACAGCCGGACATGACAGCCAGGCCAAGCACCGCCAGCCCTATTTCATACCCCCTTGACCGAGTGTAAGTCCTGCCTGTCCAGAGCATGATTTTCCCCTGCTGGAACCGGTTAAAAGATTTTCTGGAACGGGCACCGCCAAGAACGCCGTGCAGGCTGAAGACACTCCGGACACCCGCTTTTTCAGCAATGGCTGAAGAACACCGTAATTTCAGAAAGGACGCTGTCCCCGGGTCCGTGTTTTCAGCCCGCCGGCTTCTGTCAGAAGCGGAACACGAAATTGGACTGGTAATAGGTCCCGCCTGATCCACCCGCCTCATTCAGGGCGCGCGAGGTCATGAAGCGCGAGACGTACTGTGTCCACGAGACATGGGTATTGATCTGCCACGCCACGGAAGCCTGTGGTGCCATACCAATGAACTTGCCCCGGAAATTGCCTGCGAATTTGTAGAACCCGGATGATTTGTAAACCGGATCATTCACACTGTCGCGCCAGAACAGCGGATACTTGATCTGTATGCTCACGGACTTGAACGGCGTAATACGGACCAGCGGCGCAAAGCTGATCAGGTTCGAGCCCGTCATGTAGGTCGTGGTATCAAGATAGTTGGTCTGCGGATTGAAGGGCGAGACATAGGTACCGATTGTCCCGCTCCGCTCCGACGCATTACCACCGGAATAGACATCTGTCTGGATACCGGCAAAGGCATTGAGCGCATTTTTGGGCAGGCGTGCCCCGACTACGGAGTTGATGGCATAGGCACTGACATTGCGCGCCGCATTGTTGCTGGCCTGGCGGAAGACCCCGCCCTGCCAGATTCCGCCCACCGAGAACTCGATCGGTCCCGCAACACCATGCCAGCGCATGCCGAAGTTGTTACGTGTGTTCGACCCCTTGACGGACGTGCCATTCGGGCCCGCAATGGCCCCGGCGGAACCATTGAGCTTATAGCCGATATAGAACGCATCAAGAAACGAGTACCCCTTCTGCCCCATGAAGGTGAAGTCCGGCGGCGCCCAGGTGGTATTGAAGCCATACAGGCGCGTGGCGTAGTTTTCAGTATCGTGAAACATCTTGTTTTCACTGTCGTATGTCTGCACGAAATCCCAGCCATCCACGCGGATGCGCTTCCAGACCATATAGGCCCGGAAACCGTCCCATGAGAGTGGCACGTTGGGGGTCTCACGATTGTACAGCATGTATGATGGCGCATCGAGAAACTGCTGCCGGCCGAAGATGAAGCCGCTTTTGGCACCCAGCATGGTCCACCGCGTCTCGACGAAGGCCTGCTGCGCATCCAGCCGCTTGCGGTAGGTCGAACCATAGCCATACCCCCCCCAGCCTGCGGCATCGGCATTGATCAGCTGCCCGAAAAAACGCAGGTGCGAGCCGATATGCAGGTCCGCCCCATACAGGTTGCGCACACCGAAGCGACCGGAATCATTAGGCTTCTGCGTGCCCAGCTGTGGCCTGCTTTCAAACCAGTTCCGCAGCCGTGTCTCGCCAGAGAAACTGATCCATACATTGCCGCTTCGGGTCAGGGGAATGTATTTCAGCACGTCAAACGGGTCATCGGACTTCTTCGTGTGCCGTAGCCGGCTCCAGTCCTCTGCCCAGGGGGCCACGCCATAGGTCCCGACCGGGCCAAAGCCCGCTGCCTCGCCATTGCCCCGGTTGAACACGCCCCAGTCATACTGATGGCCATTCTTGCGGTTTTCCGCGCCACTCATGCGCAGCGGCTGGCCGATCGGGTTGGCATGCGGATAGATCTGGATAGGGGGCCGGGGCTGGATATGGACAACCATGCTTTCCGGCTGTGATGTCGCCTGGATTCCCACCTGACCGGACTGACGCGCGGGTGTCAGCTCAGCCGCATGCGCGCCCTGCCCCAGCATGGCCGCCCCCGATGGCAGGCTGAGCAACATGGCCAGAACGGGAAAGTCGGCGGCCTTCCTGCCCGTCCGCACGACGTGGGCGCACAGGGCAAGCCTGCGGGAATTCCGGATGTTCGCGGTCGTGGCCGGGGTCAGGGAAGGCACCATAGTTACGCACCAGTTCGTCATATACGGATTTTATCCGCCGTTAAGCACTAAATATTTTCGTATTATACAGATAAGTTCGCGTCAATCGTGTATTATCATCGGCTTTCGGAAAGTTATCAAAAAAACTTCCCCCGCGGGTCGTTATTTTACTAACGTGCTGTTATTTAATGTTTTTGCTCAGATTCACCGAAAAGACAATGTGTCATAAAAATTACAGGACCATTTTTTTTGACGATTTAAAACGTGTTATTGACAGATCCACAAAGCCATCATACAGAATATATAGCGTATTTTTACAGTGATTTTTCAATAGGACGAATCACTGGCATTAAATATCGTCTCCTCCCTTCGGCATACCCGATGCAAACCGCTTCATATTCTCCATACTTCCTTATATAAAAAAGGAATATAAAAAGTGGCCAAACCATCATTCCCGACCCGGCGCAGCCTGATGCAGGCCACCTTCGCAGCCGCCGCCACCCTTGCCTTCCGCCCCCCGCAGGCCCGGGCGGCGACAGGGCTGCTGAATGTATCATACGACCCGACGCGTGAATTATATCAGGACATTGATACCGGGTTCACCCGCCTGTGGGCCAGCCAGCATGGCGGCGCGACCGTGCAGGTCCGTACGTCCCATGGCGGGTCCGGGGCACAGGCGCGCTCTGTGCTGGAAGGGGCGCCTGCGGATATCGTCACGCTGGCCCTGGCCTATGACATTGATGCCCTGGCCCATGCCGGCCTGCTGGCCACCGACTGGCAGAGCCGCCTGCCCCATAACGCCACACCCTATACCAGCACCATCGTGTTCCTGGTACGCAAGGGAAATCCCAAGAACATCCATGACTGGCCGGACCTGATCCGTGAGGGGGTGCAGGTCATCACCCCCAACCCCAAGACATCGGGCGGCGCGCGGTGGAACTACCTTGCCGCATGGGGCTGGGCACTGCGCCAGCCGGGCGGCACGCCAGAGACTGCGCGCGCCTATCTCAAATCCCTGTTTGCCCATGTGCCGGTACTGGACACCGGGGCACGCGGCGCCACCAACAGCTTTGTCCAGCGCGGCCTGGGTGACGTGCTGGTGGCATGGGAAGCCGAGGCCCTGCTGGCCACGCGCGAGATCGGGCCGGACCAGTTCGACATGATCGTCCCCCCCCTGACCATCCTGGCCGAACCGCCAGTGGCCGTGGTGGACCGCAACGCGCAGGCCCATGGCACGACGGAACTGGCGCGGGCCTATGTGGACTACCTGTTCAGCGATGCAGGGCAGAAAACGGGGGCGAAACATTATTTCCGTCCCGTCAACGCCGCCATCCTGGCGGAAAATCAGGACCGTTTTACCCCCACGACCACCTTTGACATCGCAAGCCTTGGCGGCTGGGCCAAAGTGCAGGCCACGCATTTCGCCGATGGCGGCCTTTTTGATGGCGTCTACACGAAATGAATCCGTCCCGTCCGTCCCCTTTCCCCGGCCTGCGGTGGCAGCGCGACCCGCTGCCCGGCTTCGGGCTGGGACTGGGCATGACGCTGTTCTGGCTGGGCACGATCGTGATCCTGCCCATGGTGGCGCTGGTTGTCCGGCCATGGGGCGAAGGGCTGCACAGCGGTCTGCGCGCCTTCGCCCACGCGGCGCATGACGGGCGCATGCTCGCGGCAATACGGGTCAGTTTTACATCGGCACTGCTCGCGGCGGTGGCCGACCTTGTACCCGGCCTGCTGATTGCATGGGCGCTGGTACGCAGTGACATTCCGGCGCGGCGGCTTATCGACATGCTGGTGGAACTGCCCTTTGCCCTGCCCACGGCCGTGGTGGGCATTACCATGGCAACGCTCTATGGCCCCAATGGCTGGCTTGGCGGCCCGCTGGCGCGGTGGGGGGTGCATGTCGCCTTTACGCAGGCCGGTATCGTGCTGGCGCTGATGTTCATCGGCCTGCCCTTCGTGGTGCGCACCATCGCCCCCGTCCTGCGCCACCTGCCGCGTGATGTGGAGGAAGCCGCTGGAATACTGGGGGCCAGCCGCCTGCAGGTGATCACGCGCGTCATCCTGCCCGCCCTGTACCCCGCACTGGTCACGGCGGCGGGCATGGCCTTCGCACGTGGCATTGGTGAATACGGATCGGTCATCTTCATTGCCGGCAACCAGCCCTACCATACCGAAATCGCGCCGCTGCTGATCGTCATCCGCCTGCAGGAATACGATACCCAGGGGGCGACACTGATCGGGTTCGTGCTGGTGGGGATATCGCTCCTGTCGCTTGCGGGCATCGGCCTGCTGCGCCGCCACCTGTCATACGGCACGGACTGAGGGGCTGGAACACGATGTCACGCCTGCTGTTTGCCCTCGTGGTCTACCTGCTGGTGGCCGTAATGGTGGTGCTGCCACCCGTACTGGTGTTCGCGGCCGCGCTTTCACACGGGTTACGGGTTGCCATGGCCACGCTGGCCGATCCCGATGCCCTGTCCGCCATCCGCCTGACCATGATCGTGACGGGTATCAGTGTGGCCATCAATACCGTGTTCGGCACCATGGCGGCGTGGACACTGGCGCATTTCCGCTTTCCCGGCCGCAACCTGCTGGTAGTACTGATCGAACTGCCGCTCAGTGTCTCGCCCGTGGTGGGGGGGCTGGTCTGGCTGCTGGTCTTTGGCACACAGGGATGGTGGGGGGCGGCACTGGAACGCTGGGGCCACCCCGTTCTGTTCGCACCACCGGGCATTGTGCTGGCCACCGTGTTCGTCACCTTCCCCTATGTCACGCGCACGCTCATGCCCATGCTCGCGCATAACGGGCGCGAGGCGGAAGAAGCCGCCGTGATGCTGGGTGCGAACCTGTGGCAGGTATTGTGGCATGTCACGCTGCCGGGCGCGCGGCTGGCGCTGCTTTCGGGCGTGCTGCTGACCACGGCGCGCGCCATGGGGGAATTTGGCGCGGTATCGGTCGTATCGGGCCATATTCCGGGCCTGACCGAAACCATGCCGCTGCATATCGAGACCCTGTACAACGGCTACCAGACGGTGGCCGCCTTTACCATGGCAGCCCTGCTCGCCCTTATGGCGATGGGTGTGGTCATGGCCCGCAACCTGACCGAACGCCGCCACGGGCGGACGGAGAATACGGCATGAGCGTTCAGCTGGAGCAGATCACCCACCGCAACCCGCGCAACGGGCGACCCATTGTCGATAATGTCTCGCTTGCGGTGGCCAGTGGCAGTTTTACCGCCCTTGTCGGCCCATCGGGTGCCGGCAAGACCTCGCTGCTGCGGATCATTGCCGGGCTTGACCCGCATCAGGCAGGCCATGTCTCGATTGACGGGACACGGGTGGATACGCTGGATGCCCGGGCGCGCAATATCGGTTTTGTATTCCAGCACTATGCGCTGTTCGCGCATATGAGTGTGGCGGCCAATATCGGCTTTGGCCTGTCCGTCCGCCCCCGTGGCCAGCGCCCGCGGCGTGATGTGATTGCCCGGCGGGTGGAGGACCTGCTCGATCTCATGCAGCTTTCCGGGCTGGGGGGGCGCCACCCGCATGAACTCTCCGGCGGGCAGCGCCAGCGCGTGGCCCTGGCCCGCACGCTGGCCACCGGCCCGCGCGTGCTGCTGCTGGACGAGCCGTTTGGCGCGCTGGACCCGCTGGTGCGCAGGCAGATCCGCGGCTGGCTGCGCAGCCTGCATGAACGGCTGGGGCTGACCACCATCCTTGTCACCCATGACCGGCAGGAAGCGGCCGAACTGGCCGATACGGTGGTGCTGATGCGCCATGGCCGCATCGTGCAGGCCGGCACACCCCAGGCACTGGAAGACACACCGGCCGATCCCTTCACCATGGCCTTCACCGGCGATCTGGTCCGCCTGGGTGGCCGGGTGGAAAACCATGTCTTCACGCCCGACCTGCCTGACATCCTGCCCGTTACCGCCCCGATTGCCGCCGGCCCGGCCGAACTGCTGGTCCGGCCTGTCGATATCGCCCTGCGCCCCGGGCAGGGACAGGCCACCGCCGTACTGCGTCAGGCACGTGGCCCGCTGGGACTGTATGACGTGCGTCTGGGCACGGACACGCTGCAGGTGGAAACGCTCATGCCCCCTGACCGTCCCCGCATCCTGCCGCACTGCGCGCTGGATGTTACGGCCGGGCGGCTGGCGCGCGACAATGCGTGGGCCAGCGTCGAGACCCCGCCATTCCCCGGCCCGCCGTCCATCCACCCGACAGGAGAGCGTATCCATGCACAGCATTCGTGAGCGCACCGCCATCGCCCTTGTCATCATGCTGGACGTGGCGTTCTACGGAACGGCGGAGCGGCCCGTCAGCACCATTGAAATCGCGGAACGCTCCAGTCTGGCGCGCCGGGGACTGGAGCCCATATTGCAAGGCCTGGCCCGCGCCGGGCTGCTGAAGGGCGTGCGCGGCCCGCATGGCGGCTACCGGCTGGCCCTGCCCGCGCGCGAAATCCTGCTGTCCGATATCTGCCGGATTGCGCTGCATGATGGTGCCCATGCGGCGGACAGGCGCCAGGGCGCGCTGTTCAATACCGTGATCCGGCCCTTCCTGGACCAGATGGACGGATTGCTGGCACATGAATACAGCAAGCTGACATTGCAAGATTTTGTGCGGCAGGCCGAAATGCGTGGCCTGACCCGCCCTGCGGCAGGCCCTTCCGCCTTCCATATCTGATGGCGGCGGCGCGGCGGTTTGTAAAAAATTGTCGGGTGCCGCCCTTTTTCCGGAAGGCGGCATTCCCTGAAGCTTTTTGAAAAAAGCTTCACCAAAAACTTTTGTTTTTCATCAATGCCCTGCTGGTGAAAAAACCGCTCAGTCCAGCCGGACAGAGGGGCGTACGAATACATCCAGCCAGTCCACCAGACACGAAATCGTGCCCCGCACCGGCCCGTACAGTTCAAACTGGTGCTGGCGATACAGCATGAGATGGACCAGCCGCGCCGACAGGCCATGCAGCCAGCCACCACCAAAAACCGTGCCACCGGGGAAGGTGCCCCAGCCATTATAGTCACCCAATGCGACAACCGCGCCCTTGTTATGGAAAGTAAAGGGGGGCAGCGGATTGCCGCTTTTCATCCATCCCGGCAGCACACGGGCCAGATGATGGGCCTGCTGGCGGGCGGCCTGCGCCGTGGGGGCCACGGGTTTCTCGGCAATGAAGGCACAGTCACCCATGGCGAAGATGTTGTCGTCCTCCATCACCTGCAGGCTTGGCCGGACCTCCAGCTGACCTGAGCGCGAGAGTTTGAGGCCGCCGAATTTACTGGTCACGTCCGGTGCCTTCACACCCGCAGCCCACACCCGCAGCGTGGCGGGCACGCGGCTGCCATCTTTCAGGATAAAGCCGTTCCCATCCGCCCCGCTGACCATGGCCCCCGCGCGCACGCTGACGCCAATCGCCTCAAGCTGC
Organism: Komagataeibacter rhaeticus; assembly: GCF_011611525.1. Lineage (NCBI taxonomy): Bacteria > Pseudomonadati > Pseudomonadota > Alphaproteobacteria > Acetobacterales > Acetobacteraceae > Komagataeibacter > Komagataeibacter rhaeticus. Next base: position 1,371,013 of record NZ_CP050139.1, on the reverse strand, counting down.
CTGACCGCCGCCGCCGAGACTGCCTCGGGGAAAGCGGGCAGGATACGGGGACCGGCTTCAAGCAGGGTGATGCGCAGCCTGGGCGGCTTGCGGCCAAAACTGTAGAGCGAGGCGAGATCAAGCGCCTTGTGCAGTTCCGCCGCAAGCTGGGTGCCGGTGGCCCCGCCCCCCACAATGGCGATATCCAGTTCCTGCCCGTTGGCGAACGCCCGCAGCAGTTCCATGCGGAAGCGGTCGTTAAAGCCGTTTGCATCGACCAGGTTGTCAATGAACAGGCAGTGCTCGGCCACACCCGGGGTCCCGAAATCATTGGCCCGGCTGCCGATGGACAGTACCACCGCGTCATAATCCAGCGTGCGGGCCTCGACCACCACTTCCCCACTCAGCCGGTCCCGGATCGGGGCAAGGGAAATGGTCCGGGCCGTGCGGTCCAGCGCCGTGATCTCACCAGGCCAGAATTCAAAATGGTGGCGGCTGGCCTGTGACATGAAGCTTATGCGGTCATTCTCGTTGGCGGCCGTGCCGGCGGCAAAGCAGTGCAGCATCGGCTTCCACACATGGGCGAAGCTTTTATCCACCAGCGTGATTTCGGCCTGCCCCGACCGCCCGACCGAATTGCCCAGCCGCGTGGCAAGGGCCAGCCCCGCCACACCGCCGCCCACAATCACGATCCGAAACTTCTGTGCCATCTCGATAATGCTCCAAACCCGCTGGCCGGTGTTGCCGCACGCTGGCAGAACCCCCGGCCCGCTCCAGCCATGTAAACCACTCTGGGCGTGAGCATAGGCCATCGCCCCCCGGCCTGAAACACGCGGCCGGGCAATTTCATGCACGAATATGTAATGACACGGTGCAATGGCATGTCCCGTCCCGCGCCGGAATGCGGAAAACCCACGCATGCGGCGGGCTGATCAAAAGAACCCGATCAGCCCTTGCCGCCCATGCCCACACCTGCCATGCCAGGCCCCGGACGGGCAACGCCCCTGCCCCCACCGCGTTAACCGGCCTGATGCGCCGTAACAGCCAACCGCGCGCAAGGGACCTTTACCCCGCTGTCACCTGCAACAGGAGAAAACATGACTGCCACCCCGAACGGACGTATCCAGGGCAAGGTTGCCGTCATTACCGGTGCCGCCAGCGGCATCGGCCGGGCCACGGCCGAGCGTTTTGCCGCCGAGGGCGCGAAACTGACCCTGACCGATCTCAATACCGACGCACTTGATGAGCTGGTCAGCCAGTTTGAAAAAAGTGGCGTATCCGTCATCGCGGTGCCCGCCGATGTCACGAGCGAAGCGGACATCCAGCGCGTCATGCACGAAACCATGAAGCAGTTTGGCCGGATTGACATCCTGGTTGCCAATGCGGGCGTGATCCCCGAAGCCGACCTGGCATCCGCCACGGCAGAACTGTGGGATCATACCATGGCGGTTGACGCACGCGGCATGTTCCTGTCGTGCAAATATGCCGCAGCCGAGATGGTCCATGCCGGACAGGGGGCGATTGTCTGCCTGTCCTCCATTTCCGCCTTTGCGGGGCAGAAGGGCCAGGCGGTCTATGGCCCGGCCAAATTCGTGGCCTCCGGCCTGACCAAGCACCTTGCCATCGACCTGGCGGACAAGGGGGTGCGCGTCAATGCCGTGGCCCCCGGCACCATCGATACGCCAGCCGTGGCCGGAATGGATGCGGAGGGAATCCGCAAGGTGGTGGAGATGCACCCGATGGGCCGCATGGGCAGGCCGGCCGAAGTGGCCAGCGCCATCCTGTTCCTGGCATCGGACGATGCCTCCTTCATCACCGGCGCGGTCCTGCCGGTCGATGGCGGCTACCTGGCCCAGTAGGGCCAGCCCCGGCCGGGCCGCCCTTCAGGCGATATGCACTTCCACATCATGCTCACGCAGCATTTCGGATATCCGTTCGGAGGGCTGGCGGTCGGTAAAGAAACCATGGACGTGGGACAGGTGGCCCAGCCGGCCCATCGGCCTGCGGCCGAACTTGGTCTGGTCCGCCAGCAGGTAGACACGCCGGGCATTGCGCATCATTGCCTGCGCCACGCTGATCTCATCGGCATCAAAGTCGAGCAGCGTGCCGTCCTCCTCTATCCCGCTTATGCCGATCACGGCAAAATCGGTGCGGTACTGTTCAATGAAGGTACTGGCGGTGGAGCCGGTAATGCCCCCATCGTAAAAGCGTACCTGCCCGCCCGTCACGATGACCTGAAAATCGGTCTGGGCCGAAAGCGGGGTGGCCACATGCAGGTTGTTGGTAATGATCCGCAGTGCCTTGTGCCGCCGCAGCGCCTTGGCAAAGGCCTCGGTTGTGGTGCCGATGCTGACGAACAGCGATGAATTGTCGGGGATATGCCGGGCGGCAAGGTGGCCGATGGCCTCCTTGGCCCGACGGTTGAGCACCTGCCGCTCGGAATAGGCGATGTTCTCGACCGACGAGGCCAGCCCCGCCCCGCCATGATGCCGCGCCACCAGCCCGCGACGGGCCAGGTGGTTGACGTCACGCCGTATGGTCTGGACGGCAACGTTCAGCCTCTGGGCCAGTTCCTCATTCGAGACATAACCCTGCGTACGCACCAGTGCGGTAATTTCGTGGTGACGTTCTTCTGCCGACACGTTGCCTTTTTCCCCTTACGCCGGTTACTTGCTCAGACCACGCGCGCAACGGTGCGCCCGGTGGCACCCAGATCGGCAAAGGAGCGTTCCAGCCGCTCCACGATGCCCATCTCCCCCACGCGCAGCCACTTGCGCGGGTCATACAGCTTCTTGGTCGGCTTGCCGGTGCTGGGCGCGATCTGGTGGCTGAAGGCCTCGGCATGTTCGTGCACGTAGCGGCCGACGCTGCTGGCGAACGCGAACTGGATGTCGGTATCGATGTTCATCTTGAACACGCCATACGACACGGCCTCGGTAATCTTGGCCTGTTCGGACCCCGAACCACCGTGGAAGACCAGCGCCAGCGGCTTGTCGCCCCGCCCCGTGGCCGCGGCCACGGCCGCCTGCGAATTGCGCAGGATCTCGGGCCGCAGCCTGACATTGCCCGGCGCGTACACGCCATGCACATTGCCAAAGGAGGCGGCAATGGTCACGAAGCCCAGCGGGGACAGGGCCTCATAAGCCTTCAGCACATCCTCGGGCTGGGTGTAGAGATGCGCGTTGTCGGCCCCGTCATCCAGATCGTGGCCAATACCGTCTTCCTCGCCGCCGGTCACACCCAGCTCGATTTCCAGACCGATGCCAAGCGGGGCCATGCGGCGCAGGAAGGCGGCGCATTCGGCGATATTGTCTTCCAGCGGTTCGGCCGAAAGGTCGATCATGTGCGAGGAGAACAGCGGCTGGCCGGTTTCCTTCACCGCCTCCTCGCTGGCGTCGATCAGGCCGGATATCCACGGCAGCAGCTTGCGGTCGGCATGATCGGTATGCAGGATCACACACACGCCGTAAGCCGCCGCCACGGTATGGACATGACGGGCCGCGGCCACCGCCCCCAGCACGCGGGCCCGTGCCGCATCTTCCATGCCTTCGCCCGCATAGAACCGCGCGCCACCGTTGGAAAGCTGGATGATCACATCCGCCCGGTTGCGCGCCGCCGCTTCCAGCACGGCGTTGATGCTGTCCGTGCCCACCACGTTCACCGCCGGCAGGGCATAGCCCTCGTCACGGCAGGTTTCCACCAGACGGCGGTAGTCGGCACCGGTCACCACGCCGGGCCTCAGGCCCAGGCGGGCGGAGGCAGTGGTCGCTGTGTCAGTCATGTCGTTCCTCTATTGCGTGTTATTGTTGTTATGCAACGGATGAAATGTTCACCAGGTCTTGGTCTGGTAATCGTGATGGCCCTCGACAAAGCGGATGGTGCCGGACTTCGAGCGCATGACCAGCGAATGCGTGACCGTGCGCACGCCCGAACGGCGGATGCCGTGCAGCAGCGCCCCACCCGTAACACCCGTGGCGGAGAACAGGACATCACCACGGGCCATGTCCTCCAGCGCCAGCTTGCGCGAGGGATCGGCGCCGGGATTCATCCTGCGCGCGCGTTCGATCTGGCCATCGTCCTCGAACATGAGGCGGCCCTGCATCTGCCCGTGCACACAGCGCACGGCGGCGGCGGCCAGTACGCCTTCCGGCGCGCCGCCGGAGCCGACATACAGATCGATTTCACTGTCCTCGAGGCAGGCCGCGATGGCGGCCGCCACATCCCCGTCACTGAGCAGTGTCACACGCGCGCCGACCGCGCGGGCGCGGGCAATCAGTTCCTCGTGACGTTCACGGTCCAGCGTGCAGACCATGAGTTCGGACACGTCACGCTTCTTGGCCTTGGCCAGGGACTTCAGGTTGGCCTCGATGCTGCTGTCCAGATCCACCACGCCTTCGGGCAGGTAGGGGCCGACCACGATCTTGTCCATGTAGATGTCGGGGGCATGCAGGAAGTTGCCGCTTTCCGCCAGCGCCAAGACAGTCAGGGCGTTGGGCAGGTTCTTGGCGCACAGGTTGGTGCCTTCCAGCGGGTCCACGGCAATGTCCATGCCGGGGCCACCCGCACCCACCTTTTCCCCGATGAACAGCATCGGGGCTTCATCCATCTCACCTTCGCCGATGACAACGGTGCCGTTGATGGCAACCGTATCGAAGGCACGTCGCATGGCCTCCACCGCCGCGCCATCGGCTTCGTTCTTCAGGCCGCGGCCCGTCCAGGCGGAGGCGGCGACAGCGGCCGCTTCCGTCACGCGGACAAGTTCAAGCGCAAGATTGCGATCCGTAACCTGATAGGGATTATGCCGTGTGGAGGTCATGAAGCACTCTTTTCCTATGTTCTGGTATTCGTGGGTCAGGCGGCTACGGTGGAGCTGAGCGTGCGGCGCACCGCCAGATGCCAGCCCGCCACCATACTGTCGCGCTGGGCCTTGTCCATTGTCGGGCGGAACAGGTGCCCGCGCGTCCAGGTGCCCTCCAGTTCGGGGATGCTGCTCCATACGCCCGTGGCCAGCCCCGCCAGGAAGGCCGCCCCCAGCGCGGTCGTCTCGACCTGCCGGGGACGTTCCACCGGGGTCTGGAGCATATCGGCCAGGAACTGGCAGAACCAGTCATTGACCGACATCCCGCCATCAACACGCAGTGCGTTCAGCTTTCCGCCGCCGTCCTCGCGCATCGCCTCCATCAGGTCCAGCGTCTGGTAGGCCACCGATTCCAGGGCCGCGCGCGCGATATGGGCCGCGGTCGAACCCAGCGTCATGCCGCAGATCAGGCCACGGGCGTCGGGGTCCCAGTGCGGCGCGCCAAGGCCCACGAAGCCGGGCACCATGTACACGCCATGGCTGTGCGGCACGCGGGTTGCCATGTCATCGGTCTGGGAGGCATGGGTGATCAGGCCCAGCCCGTCACGCAGCCAGCGGATGGCCGCACCGGCCACGAAAATCGAGCCTTCCAGCGCATAGACCGTCTCGTCACCAATACGGTAGGCGATGGTGGTCAGCATCCGGTTTTCGGAATTGACGGGCGTGGTGCCGGTGTTGAGCAGCGCGAAGCAGCCGGTGCCATAGGTTGCCTTGGCGGTGCCGGGCTTGAAACAGGCCTGGCCGACCATGGCGGCGTTCTGGTCGCCTGCCATGCCGGCCACTTTCAGCGGTTCACCAAACAGGTCGGCTTCCGTCTCACCAAAGATCTCGCTGTTGGTGCGGACTTCGGGCAGGATGGCGCGCGGCACGTTGAACAGGGCCAGAAGCTCGTCATCCCACGCGCAGGTATGGATGTTGAACAGAAGCGTGCGCGAGGCATTGGTCGTGTCGGTCGCGTGCACGCGGCCGCCGGTCAGCCGCCACAGAAGAAAACTGTCGATGGTGCCGCAGGCCAGTTCACCACGCTCGGCGCGCGCGCGCGCACCTTCCACATTGTCCAGTATCCACGCAATCTTGGTGGCGGAAAAATAGGGGTCGAGCAGCAGGCCCGTGCGCTCGCGCACCAGGGGTTCGTAACCCTGCTCGTGCATGCGCATGCAGACCGGCGTCGTGCGCCGGTCCTGCCAGACGATGGCGCGATGGACGGGGCTGCCAGTCTTGCGGTCCCATACCACGATCGTCTCGCGCTGGTTGGTGATGCCGATGCCCGCGATGGTGGCGGGACCGCCCACCTTCGCTATGGCCTCGCGTGCGGTGGACAGCACGTTGGACCAGATTTCCTCCGCATCGTGCTCCACCCAGCCCTGATTGGGGTAATGCTGGGCGAATTCGACACGGGCAACGGACAGCGCCGCGATATCGCGGTCGAACACGATGCTGCGGGTGGACGTTGTTCCCTGGTCAATAGCGAGAATTCTGTTCTTCTTGTTCATTATTTTCTCCTGCCCATGCGGGCGGATTCTGGTTTGTGGCCACGGGCGGCAGACTGCCACCCGCGACCGTCATGCCGCCGCAGCCGCCCGTTACGGGGCCGCCTTTGCCGCAACCGGCTGGCGGCCACGCAGATAGGCATCCAGCCGGCCCGCGTCCTCATCCGTCACATGCAGGCCAAGGCGGGAACGGCGCCACAGGATATCCTCGGTGGTCTGGGCCCATTCATGCGCGATCAGGTATTCCACCTCACGCGCCGTAAGCCCGCCGCCAAACTGCTCGCCCATATCCGCCATGCTGCGCGCATCGCCCACGATCACATCGGCACGCGAGCCATAGTTGCGCACCAGCCGCCAGCACAACTGCTGGTCAAGGAAGGGGGCCTTTGCCGCCAGACGGGCAAGCGCGCCTTCGAACCCGCCCTCACCCAGGTCACCGCCGGGCAGCACCTTGTCCGCCGTCCAGCCCGGCGCGGACAGGACCGGCAGGAAAGGCTGAAGCTTCTCGATCGCATGTTCGGCCAGCCGGCGGAACGTCGTGATCTTGCCACCGAAGATGGAGAGCATGGGCGCCTGGTTGCCCTGCGTGTCCACATCCAGCACGTAATCACGCGTCACGGCCGACGCGTTCTTGGCCGCGTCATCATAGAGCGGACGCACGCCGGCGTAGCTCCACACCACATCATCGGGGGTGACGGGCTTGGTGAAATAGCGGCTGACGCTTTCACACAGGTAGCTGATTTCCTCGGGCGAGATCTCGACGCGGCCGGGCGCCTGCGTCCATGGCACGTCGGTCGTGCCGATCAGGGTGAATTTCTGCTCGTAGGGAATGGCGAAGACAATGCGCTTGTCCGGGTTCTGCAGGATATAGGCCTGTGGCCCGTCAAACAGGCGCGGCACCACGATGTGGCTGCCCTTGACCAGACGCACGTTCTTGGTGGAATCCACCTGCGCGCGCTCGCGCAGCACTTCGCTCACCCACGGGCCACCGGCATTGACTACGATCCTGGCCCGCACGGTCTGCTGGCTGCCATCGCGCGTGTTCTCGATCACGGCCTCCCACAGGCCATCAACACGCCGGGCCTGCACCAGGCGGGTACGCGTGCGGATATCGGCTCCGCGCGCCTTTGCATCCATGGCGTTGAGCACGACAAGCCGGCTGTCCTGCACCCAGCCATCGGAATAGGCGAAACCGCGCGCCAGCTTGCCATTGAGCGGCTTGCCCGCCGAGCTTGTGCGGAAATCGAGCGACTTGCACTTGGGCAGCGTCATGTTGGGGGCAAGGTGATCATACAGGAACAGGCCAAGGCGCAGCATCCACGCAGGCCGGGCCTGTGGCGTGTAGGGCAGCACGAAGCGCATGGGCCAGATGATGTGCGGCGCGATGCGCAGCAGGCGTTCGCGTTCGATCAGCGCCTCGCGCACCAGGCGGAATTCATAGTATTCCAGATAGCGCAGGCCGCCATGGATCAGCTTGGTGCTGGCCGATGAGGTGTAGCTGGCCAGATCGTCCTGCTCGACCAGCAGGACGGAGGCACCCCGCCCTGCGGCATCACGCGCGATACCGGTGCCGTTGACGCCCCCGCCCACGATCAGCAGATCGAACGGGCTGCCCTGTGTGGGGGGGGAGCGGAATGTTTCGTCCATGGACGCCATAATGGGTGTTCCTCCTGATACGGATGTTCGTAAACGAACATGATGCGCGCTTCAAGGGGGAAAGCGCACATGCCACCTGTCGTTCCTTAAAATATTTTCTATTCTGTTTATTAATAAGCCAGCCATAAATTCGCCATTACCTGCATTTCATATGAATCTGTATTTTTGTGCATGTGCGAAATCGCGCATGCCGGATGATACCCATGCCCCCATCAATGGCCGTTCCCGAACAGACCGGCCCGCCACCCCGAATCCGCAAGGTTGGAGAGGTTGAATGAAATATATTGAAATACATGGAAAAAGGAGATCCGCCTACCCGACCTGTCGCAGCACCCTCTTCCCCCACCCGCCATGTTCGTTTAAGAACATCCGGGGACTGGAAAAAGGCCAGAAGGCACACAGCCCCTTCCCATCAAATGATAATAAAAGAATAAAGTGGGCTAATATGTTGAAAAACAGACAATTCCTGGGGGAACTGATCGCGGAATGCATCGCGGTGGCCATCATTGTCATGATTGGCGATTCCGTGGCCGCGATGTATGCGCTGTATGACCCGAGCCCCTACAAGCTGGCCTACTGGGGCGTATGCATTGTATGGGGGCTTTCCGTCACCATTGCCATTTACATTACCGGCAGCGTATCGGGCACGCATGCCAATCCGGCCGTATCGGTGGCGCTGGCGCTGTACCGCGGTTTTCCGTGGCGCAAGGTACCGGCCTATTGCGCGGCCCAGATCCTGGGGGGTGTGATCGGCGCGGCGCTGGTCTATACACTCTACCAGCCCGTGATCGACCATTACAACCAGCTGCATGCCCTGACCCGTGCCGATGGGGGGGCCGCGGGCGTGTTCTTTACCCATCCGGGCGAATTCATAACCCCGTTCCACGCCTTTGTGGACGAGACGATCCTGACCGGGCTGCTGGTCTTTGGCATCTTTGCCGTCACATGCGAATACAATACCGTCGCCCCGCAAGCGAATTCGGGCGCGCTGATCATCGGGCTGCTGGTGGCCAGCATCGGTGCGTGCTCGGGCTATCTGGAAGCATGGGCCATCAATCCCGCGCGTGACTTCGGCCCGCGCCTGTTCTGCTTCCTGGCCGGGTGGGGAGACTCCGCCCTGCCCGGGCCGGACCACTTCTGGTGGGTGCCGGTTGCCGGGCCGGTGCTGGGGGGCGTACTGGGGGCGGGCTGCTACCAGTTCCTCATCCGGCCCTTCATCCCCCGCCAGGCCAGCCCGGCCGTCCCGCCCGTGTCCTGACGCGCGGGAACTTCCCCATCTGCCGGCCCCGTGCCGGCAGGCTACCCGAATGCGCCCGCGTACCGCAGGCCCACGCTGCCCTGACAGAGGGAACCACCCGGCCCCGTCTTCCGGTCATGACGGGGCCGGGTACGCCGGTTCAGCGTTGGACGACGGTGCGGATGGCAAAGTTGCTCTGTATGCGGGCCACGCCGGGCATGCGGGAGAGTTCTTCCTTGTGGATGCGTTCGTAATCGGCCGCGTCGCGGGCCTCGACCCGCACAAGATAATCCGCATCCCCCGTCATGAGATAGCATTCCCGCACATCGGCGCATTCACGCACGCGGGCCTCAAAGCGGCGCAGGCATTCCTCGGTCTGGCGCTCAAGCGTGATCTGCACGATCACGGTCGTCATGCCGTGGATCGAGCGCTCATCCACCAGGGCGCGATACCCCCGGATCACACCCTCCTTTTCCAGCATGCGCACCCGCCGCAGGCACGCGGAGGGCGACAGGCCCACCCGCTGCGCCAGTTCGGCATTGCTCATCCGCCCGTCATGGCGGAGGTTTCGCAGTATGGCATCGGTCATCCGGTCGAACGGCATGGTGAATTTTCCGCTTCTTGTCGCATATCATTGCGTACCAGAGACCATGAATTGCATGATATTGCATTGAACGACAGGACATTTCATTAACCAACGCATACGATCAATCCTGTTCCGCCTTGGACGATGGAGTTCGCCGCGCATGACCGACCTGCCTTTTCCCATACCCGCCACCGGGTGGGCGGCCCCCGGCGCCGGGGCCATGCTGGAAATCAGCCTGGGCGCGGTGGCGGCCAATTACCGCCTGCTTCGCGCGCGTACGGGACAGGCCACCTGCGCCGCCGTGGTCAAGGCGGATGCCTACGGTCTGGGGGCGCATCAGGTCGCACCCGTGCTGGAACAGGCCGGGGCGAAGGTCTTTTTTGTCGCCCATCTGGAAGAGGGCATACGCCTGCGGCCCCATGTCAGCCCCACGGCGCAGATTTTTGTCCTTCACGGTCCCATGCCCGGCACGGAGCGGGCGTTCACCCATCATGCCCTACTGCCCGTGCTTAACAGCATGGAGCAGATCGCGGGCTGGCGGGCGCATGCGTCAAAGGCGCAGCACGCGCTGCCCGCCGCCCTGCAGGTTGATACCGGCATGTCCCGTTTCGGCCTGTCGGATGCGGATGTCACGGCGCTGGCCGATACCCCGGCCCTGCTGGACGGGATCGAGACCCGGCTGGTCATGAGCCACCTTGCCTGTGCCGATACGCCCGCCAGCCCCGCCAACGCCCTGCAGCGCGACAGGCTGCGCGCCATGGCCGCGCGCCTGCCGGCCGCCCCGCTGGCGCTTTCGGCCTCATCAGGCATCTTCCTGGGGCCGGATTACCATTTTGACCTGGTACGGCCCGGTGCCGCGCTGTATGGACTGGCCCCCAACGCGGACGCCCCGAACCCGCTCCAGCCCACCGTGCGGCTGCAGGCGCGCATCGTCCAGCGCCGCACCATCAAGGCGGGCGATGGCGTGGGCTATGGCCTGACATGGCACGCCAGCGGCCCGCGACGCATTGCAACACTGGGCATCGGCTACGCGGATGGCTTCCTGCGCCAGGGCGCCAGCAATGGCGGCTGCGCATGGCTGGACAGTTACCGCCTGCCGATCCTGGGCCGGATTTCCATGGATTCCACAACGGTGGACGTAACCGGCGTGCCGGAAAGCGTGCTGGACCAGGCCACCCATGTCGACATGATCGGTCCCCGCCGCAGTGTGGATGACGTCGCGCACGCGGCCGGCACCATTGGCTACGAGGTACTGACCGCTCTCGGCTCCCGTTTCCATCGCGTCTACCTGCCGGCGCAGGCGGCGTGATACGTTTCCACCCGCCACAGAAGGCACGTTTGCAATGAAGATCATCGTTCTGGGTAGCGGTGTCGTTGGTGTGACATCGGCATGGTATCTGGCACAGGCAGGCCATGAGGTCACGGTTGTCGACCGCCAGCCCGAAGCCGGGCTGGAAACCAGTTTCGCCAATGCGGGACAGGTCTCGCCGGGTTATTCCTCGCCATGGGCGGGGCCGGGCGTGCCGTTCAAGGCGCTCAAGTGGCTGCTGATGAAATACCGCCCCTTCGTGTTCTGGCCCATGCCCGATCCGCATCTGTGGAAGTGGCTGGTACAGATGCTGGAAAACTGCAACACCCCGGCCTATGACCGTAACAAGGGCCGCATGGTCCGCATTGCCGAATACAGCCGCGACGTGATGCGCGACCTGCGCGCCAGCACCGGCATCACCTATGATGACCGCCAGCAGGGCACGCTGCAGGTCTTTCGCACGCAAAAGCAGATGGACGGCATTGCAGGCGATATCCGCGTGCTGGAACAGTACAACGTGCCCTATGAACTGCTGGGCCGCGCCGACTGCGTGAAGGCCGAGCCGGGACTGGGCGTATCCGCGCACAAGATCGTGGGTGGCCTGCGCCTGCCGGGCGATGAGACGGGGGATGCCTTCCTGTTCACCCAGCGCCTTGCGGCCAAGGCGGCGGAAGCAGGCGTGACCTTCCATTATGATACACGCATCCGCACCATGACGGCCGAGGGTGGCCGCATCACCGGCGTGGAAACCAGCCGGGGCCGGATGGTGGCGGATGCCTATGTCGTATCGCTGGGCAGCTATTCACCGGCCATGGTACGCAGCCTGGGGCTGGACCTGCCCATCTACCCGGTAAAAGGCTATTCGCTGACGGCCGACATCATCAACGAAAAGCAGGCCCCGGTTTCCACCATCATGGACGAGACGTTCAAGATCGGGATCACCCGCCTGGGCAACCGGGTCCGTATTGGCGGCACGGCGGAACTGGCCGGGTTCAGCACATCGCTGCGCGCCCCACGACGCGAGACGCTGGAGCATTCCGTGACCGACCTGTTCCCCGGTGGCGGGGACATTGCCGGGGCAAGGTTCTGGACCGGCCTGCGCCCCATGACACCGGACGGAACCCCCATCATCGGCCGCACGCGCTACGACAACCTGTTCCTCAACACCGGCCATGGCACGCTGGGATGGACCATGGCGTGTGGTTCGGGCAAGGTGCTGGCCGATATCATGTCCGGCCGCATGCCCGACATCCCGCATGAAGACCTGGGTATCGTGCGCTACGGCCAGTAAGATACCATTAAAAAACGACAGGCCTTTCCGGGTGCCGCCTTTTTTAAAAAAAGGCGGCGTTCCCTGAAGCTTCTTGAAAAAAGCTCCACCTGAAACCTCTTTACGGTTTTACGGCTACACGCCTGCAATACCCGTCGTCACGGGGGAGAAGCCCTCGGGCGGTCCCTCCCCCCGCTGGCGCACCACACGGTACACCGTGCCACGCAGCCAGCGGTGCACGGGGTCACTGTCGCGCCGGGGATGCCAGGCCTGGAACGAACGCACGGGCGGCAGTTCGAAAGGGAATTCGAACTCGGCCAGATGCATCGAGCGGATGGGCAGGTAGTCAATGGCAATGCCCGGCAGCGGCAGGATCATGTCCATCATGCGCAGGGTCTCGACCATGGCGTAATAGGTGGGCACGACCATCACCACACGGCGCTTCAGCCCGTAACGGTCCTTCAGCACCGTATCGATCGGGCCATACAGCCGCCCCCGGCGTGATACGCTTATATGCTCGTATCGCACGATGGAGGCGGGCGTGATGCCTTCGCTCAGGATGGGGTGGTCAGCACGCACCAGCGCGCGGAAGGATGTGGGGAACAGGCTCTGCCGGCGGATTTCGGGGCGCATGTCATCACTGGCGCCCAGATACAGGTCCACCCGGCCTTCACGCAGGTCATCACTGGGTTCCTCATCCGTTTCGGGGGCGAAGGTAATGGTGCATCCGGGACAGTCCTGACGCAGCGCGGTCAGGATGGCCGCACCGAACGCCCCCACGATCAGGTCATTCGCCCGCAGGGTGAAATGCGGCGCAAGCCCGGCCAGGTCTGGCGTCTCCTGCTCTTCCAGCAGGGCGTCCGCCCCCTTTACCAGCGCCTGCACCCGCTCGCGCAGGCCCAGCGCAAAGGATGTGGCCACCATCCGCCGCCCTGATGCCACCAGGATCGGGTCACCAAACACCACGCGCAGCTTGGCCAGGCTGCGGCTCATCGCCGCCTCGCTTGTATGCAGCCTGCGCGCGGCATGCGAGACCCCTTCCTCCTCGATCAGGACCTGGAGGCTGCGCAGCAGGTCAAGATCGTAGCCTTTTCTCATGCGCCCCGCGTTTTCATCCCTTCCGGACCGGCACGCAGCCGGCCCGGCCATTACAAAAAATGCCGTCTCCCTGCCCTAACATGGGTCTGGCCGCCTGCCTACCGCCACGACCACCGTGGCCTGCCGGGTCCGGGACAGATAAATGTGAGGGCACCGGCATGGGCCGGGCTTCATTCCACCCCGGCCGCCATGGCCGCGACACAGGCCGAGGCCGTGCGGCCAATGCCATCAAGGCAGGCCAGTACCTCCAGCAGCCTGCCGTTGCCGGGATCGGCCCGTTCCATGCGCGCCAGCCGCCTGCGCGCCGCGCGCACGACGGCAATGCCACGCGGGCTTGCCACCCTGTAGCGCACCAGCGCGCGCAGCAGCGCGGTTATGACCGCCGACACCGCATCACGCCGCTGGCGCTTGAGCTGGCGCAGAAGCAGGATATTCAGCCCGACGGAAGAGAACATGAGCATGAGCCGGATATCCCCCGCCGCCCCGTGATCCCCCGCCTGGGCCGCATGCCGCACCATGCGCCCGATCCGGTCCACGCTGGTCCCGATCCACCACTGGGGCGAAGGCGGCAGCGGCACAAGGCACAGCCGCCGCAGTTCACCACGCATGTGCCGGCCAAAGCGCAGCCGCTCATCGCGCGCGCGAAACGGCAGCACAAGGCGGAACACCAGGACACTCAGCCCCACTGCCAGCACCGTATGCCATGCGCCGTTCAGGAACGTTACCTCGTCCACCCGGCTCTGGTTGCCGGGCATGAGCAGGTTGGGCATGAGCAGCCCGTAGGCGGCCGCCGCCCCCGCCGTGCCCCGGCTGCATTTGGCCAGCCCCCCCACGAACAGGAAAATGCCCAGCACGAAGGCGAATTCCTCATAATCACTCAGGTAAGGCAGCACGCCAAGGTCAAGGAAGCCCGCCGCCACGGCCGACCATACGGCCCCCGACAGGAAGCGCGTGGTGCCCACCACCGGGTTCTCCCGCGTGGCGAACAGCCCGCAGACCAGCGTGGTAATGGCAATGAACCCCATGCCGCCGGGCCAGGCCGTGACTTCGTACACCAGGGCCGCAAGCATGATGGCCACGGCCCCGCGCAGGCCGTTATGGAACGCAAGGCGGATATCGCGGTGCCCGCCCAGATGGAAGCGGAAATGGTCATGCGGGGGCGGGCGGTAAATGGCGTGGCAATGTGCCAGCGCCTCCTCCATATCCCCCATCGCGGCCGCCAGTACGCCATGGGTGATGCGCCCCATCTCCTGCGTGCCTGTTGCCGCCCGCTGCTCGAACAGGGTGCGCAGGTGTGCGGCCTGTGCGTGCAGGTCGTCCAGCGCCCTTGCCTTCAGCCGGGCGGTAGCCAGCCGGTCGCACAGATGCAGCAGCTGGCCGCGTGTATCGGCCAGTATCCCGTCATCACTCAGCATGGCCCGTTCCGCCCCGCCGGACAGGCCGACAAGACGGGTGACAAGGATGGAAACCTCCGCCAGCACGGCGCGGGCATGATCACCCGCATGCACCTGCCGCCCCATCTCGATGGCCGGGAACTCCAGCCCCTGATGCACGGAGACCAGCATGTTCGAGAACTCACCGGCATGGACCAGCGTGTCACGGTCATGCAGCACGATCTCACGCAGCAGGGTGGCCAGCCGGTGCAGCACGTCCTCCACCTGCGCCACCATGGCCGCCCGCGCCCGGGTGGACAGGTTGAGCGTGAACAGCGTGGCGATCGCCGCCTCGCACACCACCCCCAGCACGATATAGGTGGCGCGCGAGACGCCGATGAAGAACACGTCATCCGGCGCGGACGCCGCCGCCACCGCGATGATGGAACATGTGTAACCCGACAGCACGAAGGCATAGGAGCGGAAGTTCAGGCAGAAGGTGGCCAGGAAGCTGCACAGCCCGATCCACGCCGCCACGGCCGGAAAGAACAGCCATGACTGCTGCGGGAAGGCCGCGATGAACACCACCGCCGCCACGGCCCCCACCAGCGTGCCCACGATGCGCCAGCGTGCCTTGGACATGCTTTCGCCCCGCCGTACCTGGGCCACCGACCACACCGTGGCCACGGCCCATTGCGGGCTGTCCAGTTCCATCCACAATGCAATGGCCAGGGCGATGAGGGAGGCCAGCGTGTTGCGCAGCGCGAAGCCCACGGCCTGTGGCGTGGGGCAGAACAGCCAGCGTGGCATGAAAGGACTGGCCGCCGGCCAGCGCAGGCGCGCAACCGGATCGGCTACAAAGCGGGATATTTCCATATGCTCCTGTCCGTCGTATCAGCATGGCGGACATGGTCCACTTCCCGTGGGGGAATGCGGTCGGTCAAAGGGCTCCTGGTGGATCAGGGACGGGCAGGTGGCGTTTTTTCATACGGGCGGTAGCGCGGAGACCACATGGCCGCCGCCAGCATCGCCCCAATCCCTGTTTCGGGCATGGCGGGGGCGACCCCTTCCGCCTGTCCCTGACGGATCACGGCGCGCGCGACCGCCATGGCCACAGGGCGCAGCGCGGAGACCGGCGGCAGCAGGGCTGCATCATGTCCCCCACCGGCCCCCACGGCGGGAGACAGCCCGGCCAGCGCATCCGCCGCAGCCAGGAACATGCCATCGGTCATGCGCGTAATGCCACCCGCCATGACCGCCAGCCCCACGCCGGGAAAGACATAGGAATTGTTGATCTGGTCCACCGGCCGGGTCCGGCCCGCATGGGTTACGGGCGCGAACGGACCGCCGGTACCGATAATGGCGCGGCCATCGGTCCATTCCAGCAGGTCGGCGGGCAGGGCCTCGATATTGGCGGTAGGGTTGGACAGGGCAAAAACGACCGGGCGTGCGGCCTGCCGGGCCATGGGGGCCACGATCTGGCGCGTGAAGGCCCCGCCCTGCCCCGATGTCCCGATAAGCGTGGTGGGGCATACATGGGCCATCACTTCGGCCAGGGTGACATGCGCCGGGTCCGCCACCTGCCAGTCCGCCGCCACGTCGGCAGGCTGGGCAAAGGGCATCTGCCCCTCGGTCACGCCTTCCATGCCGTGGCGCACAAGCCCGTTGATGTCGACCATGAAGAAGCGGCTGCGGGCTTCATGTGCCGCCATGCCCGCGCGCACCATCATCTGCGCCAGCAGGTCGGCAATGCCGCAGCCCGCGCCACCCGCGCCAAAGATGACGATGCGCTGGTCAGCCAGTGGCGCGGCCCCTGCCCGGATCGCGGCCAGCAGCGCGCCCGCGGTTACGCCGGCGGTGCCCTGTATGTCATCATTATAGGTGCACAGGCTTCCCCGGTAGCGGCGCAGGATGCGCAGCGCGTCAGCACCCGACAGGTCCTCCCAATGCAGGGCGATATCGGGCCAGCGCGCGGCCACGGCGGTGACGAACTCGGCAATGAAGGCATCGTATTCCGCGCCACGCACCCGTGCGTGCCGCCAGCCGATATAGTCCGGGTCGGCCAGCAGGGCCGCGTTGTCCGTGCCCACATCCAGCAGGACCGGCAGCGCGCATGCCGGGTCCAGCCCGCCACAGGCGGTATAGAGCGACAGCTTGCCAATGGGGATGGCCATGCCGTTGGCCCCCTGGTCACCGATGCCCAGAATGCTGCCGCCGTCGCTTGCCACGATCACGCGCACGCCATCCCATTGCGGGCTGGCCAGGATTTCGGCAATACGGCCCCGGTCTGTGTAATTCAGGAACAGGCCGCGCGGGCGGGTCCAGATCTGGCTGAACTGCTGGCAGGCGCGGCCGATGGCGGGCGTGTAGATGATGGGCAGCCAGGATTCGGGCGCCTGGTCGATAATGGCGTAGAAAAGGGTTTCATTCCTGTCCTGGATTTCGCGCAGCGCAATATGTCGCGCAAAATTGTCCGGCAGTGCCGCCAGCCGCATGCAGGCCAGATCGACCTGTTCGGCCAGGGTTGCGATGCGCGCGGGCAGCAGGCCATGCAGCCCGAACAGGTCACGCTCGCGCCGGTCAAATGCATTTCCCTTGTTCAGAACAGGACAGTCCAGGAGTTCCCTGCCGGACAGGGCGGTATGAAGGGGGACCTGCCCCGGGAAGTGTGCTGTATCCGACATGAACGATCCGACGTTGCGAGAACCCGAAAGAATGCGCAGGATACGGTTCTGCACATATTCGTGTAGGGCACGTGGCCGCATGCCAACCGTACGTGCCACGCAATCATGGAACAGCCGCCCCATGCGCGACGAGATCAGTGACCTGAAGTTTTTCTGCATCCTGGCCGCAGCCGGCAGCATTGCGGGCTGCGCGCGGGCCATGGGCATGTCACCCGCCGCCATGAGCCGCAGGCTGAGCGCGATGGAGGCCCGGCTTGGCACGCGGCTTGTCACCCGCACCTCGCGCCATTTTGCCCTTACGGCGGAAGGCCAGCGCCTGCATGAGCACGCCGTGCGCATCATGCATGACGTGGAGGAAGCCGAGGCCGAATTGACCGCGCGCGCCGACAGGCCGCACGGCCTGCTGCGCGTGGGCGTGCCATCGGAACTGGGGCGCAAGATGCTGGCGGGCGTGGTCGCCACATTCGTGGAGCAGTACCCCGAGGTGACCGTGCACCTTATCCTGTCCGATGCCGGGCTGGACGTGATTGACGACGGGCTGGACATTGCCATCCGCCCCGGCATGCCCACCGATCAGGAGGTCATGACCACCAGCCTGCTCAACAGCCGCCGCGTGGTCTGTGCCTCCCCCGAATACTGCGCGCGCAAGGGATTGCCCGCCACCCCGCACGACCTGCTCAAGCATGACTGCATCTGCCTGATCCGACGCCAGCGCATATTCAATGAATGGGTCTATCTGGATGGGCGGGTGCGCAAGGAGGTCCATGTCACCCCCCGACTGGCCACATCCAGCAGCGAGGTGGTGCATGACTGGGCGGTCAGCGGGCGGGGCATTGCACTGAAGGTGCTGTGGGACATTGCCGATGACCTGAAATGCGGCAGGCTGATCGAATGCCTGAGCGCCTATGCGTGGGAGGACGTGACGCTGCACGCTGTCTACCCCTCCCGCACGCATATGCCGCCACGCACGCGCTTCTTCCTTGATTTCGTGCGCAGGGAACTGCGCCGCAACTACTTCGGCATCTGACCCGCCCCTGCCGGGTCAGGGGCGCGGCGTGTAGTTGGCACGGATGCGTTCATCCAGATAATCGCGCGCGGTGATGGGGGCATATTTCTTCAATGGTCCCTGGATGACCGCATCGCGGTTGGCCTGGCAGAAGAACGGCAGCGACAGCCTTGGCCCCAGATATTCATCGCGCCGGGGCATGCGCACCCGGTGCAGGGTGGAACGCAGGCGGTCATCGCTCCAGCGCATCAGCATATCGCCAATATTGCAGGTGACCGCCCCGCGCAGCGGCGGCACGTCGGTCCAGGCCGGGGCATCGGCTTCCATGCCGGGACAGACCTGCAGCCCCCCCTGCCCCGGCCGCTGGTGCAGCAGGGTCAGGCAGTCAAAATCGGAATGCGCCCCCGCGCGCCACAGGTCGAAATCCGCATCCGTGGCGTTTTCCATGCTCATGTAATGGATCAGCCGCAGCGTGCTCTGGTAATAAGGCGATGCGGGGTCATGGTTATGGGTGAAGAAATCGGAATCAAACCCCAGCCGGATGGCAAAACAGGACAGGATCTTCATGCCCAGTTCCCAGTTCTGCCGCTCGAAACGGCACATCCGTGCCTGAAAGCCGGGCAGTTCCGTGGCGGTGGGCCACAGGCCCGCCATGTCCGGCAGGGTGATCTGGTAGGATTCCTTGTTGTCCGGCGTACCGGTGGAAGGGCGGACCTGCGCGCGGTATTCCCACCCCGCATTGGAACCCGGCCTGCGCGCATGCCGCGCCTTTTCCGCCATGGGCAGGTCAAAGAATTCCCCTGCAACGGCAAAGGCGGCGTCAATATCCTCCTCGGGGATACCGTGATTGAACACCTGGAAAAAACCGACCTGCGTTGCCGCCTGCCACAACGCATCGGCAATGGCTTCCTTGCGGTTGGCATAATCGGACAGGTCGATGCGGGGAATGTCACGCGCGACACTGGTGCCAGCCCCCCCGATCCGGGTTTCACGCTGGAGTTCGGCCAGTTCATATTCAGGGAAAGCAGACATGCGATATTCTCCGGGCAGAAAGTTTTTTCCTGCGGGACGGGCATGGCAGATACAGGGCGGGAACCGGCACGGGCGGCATGCACACCGCCGGTCACGGAACGATCATATGTTGAAAAAAGATATGCCCTGCATGACAGCGGTCCACTAATCAGGAACGGATTGGTGTGGAGCAATGTCCAGGACCCATGTCCAGACCGCTTCTACTCGCCCCATAAGCACAGCACGCACGCACGCCTGCCGTCAAGCATGAAATCACGGGCTGCGGGCCGACCGGACATGCCCTGCTGTATTTTTGAAAACAGTTCACTGATGGGAACATAAAAGTTTTCGGGTGTCGCTTTTTTTAAAGGCGATGTTCCCTGAAGCTTTTTGGAAAAAGCTTTACCAAAAACTTTTACCAGTTTTCCCAAATGTTTATTTTGAAATGGTCTCTAGGTTACAGGGGGCTGGCCGGGTAGCCAGACCGTGCAGCGGGTCCCCTCCCCCGGTACGCTGGTTATATCCAGCCGCCCGCCATGACGGTCAACGATATGGCGCACGATGGCAAGGCCCAGCCCGGTGCCCTGATCCCCCGTATTGCGCCCGGCGGGCTGGGTTATGCGGTAGAAGCGCTCGGTCAGGCGTGGCAGGTGCTGTGGTTCGATACCCGGCCCGTTATCACGCACGGACAGCAGCAGCCCCCCTGTGTCCAGCCATTGCGCCCCCACTTCAATACGCGCCACCGCGGGCGCTTGCGGCCTGCCATACCGCAGGGCGTTCTCGCACAGGTTGACCAGCACCTGTAAAATCTGGTCCGCATCGCCACGCAGGCTGCCCGGCGGGGCATCATGAACCACCAGCGCCGCCCGCTCCCCGGCGGGCTTGCCCTGCAGTTCATCACGGAAGCGGCCCAGCAGTTCGGCCACCACCACCTGTCCCTGCGGGCGCTGGTGCTCAAGCATCTGCACGCGCGACAGATAGAGCAGCCGGTCAATCAGGCGCTGCATCCGGCTTGCCTGCCGTGCCATGATAGCCAGGAATTTCTGCCGCGCTACCGCATCATTGGCGGCAGGCCCCTGCAGGGTTTCGATAAAACCGATCAGGGCGGCAAGCGGCGTGCGCAGTTCATGGCTGGCATGGGCCACGAAATCGCTGCGCGCACGGTCCAGCGCGTCACGCGCCGTGGCATCCAGCAGGACAACCACGCAGGCAGGCTGCCCGTGCCACCGCGCGGCCTTTACAAAAGCCTGCACCACCCGGCGCACCGGCACATCCGCCTCGATACGGACCTCGGTCACGTTGCCGGGCTGCAATTCGCTCACGGCGCGCTGCAGGGCGGGGTGACGGATCATGGTGCCCAGGCCTTCGGCAAATTCATTCTGCGCACGGGCACCGGCATGCAGCAGGCGACCGTTACGTGCCAGCACCAGCAGGGCCACGGGCAGGTCATCCACGGCAATCGTGTCCTCATCCGTGCCCTGCACGGGGTCCGCCGCCCCACGGGCCACAGGGTAATAGGGCAGCCGCCCGGCCATGTCATGTCGGCTCAGGACAAACCAGGCCCCGCCGCCCCCCACAACCAGGCCAACCACCAGCAGCACAAGCGCTGTCACACCGTCCTCCCCTTCCCGACCTGCCGCATGGCCCGGAAAACGGGCGATACCATGCTGGGGAAACAACTAAAAGAAGAATGATTTCTGAAATAAAATTACAATTTGTGCGGTGCAAAATTAATATAATTATAAATCGTTTGACGTTTCGATAATTTTACCCTACACCTTCTCCAATCATAAAAAATAAGAACAATGGCCCAACAAATCATGACCGATCCGGTTCCACCCGCCAGGACGCCCGTCGTCCCCGCCCGTTCCGCATTCCCCCGGCCACACGGCTGAAAAGACGCACGTCGCTTCACCCGGCATCCCCGCCGCGTACCCATGCCCCGTCGCTGATGACCGGGCCACGAGAAAACCAACAGACATGACAAGACAGATCCGGCATGCCCGCAGCGGGCGCGCACGCCATCCGTTTTCCCATACCTGTAAATGGCTGCTGGCCGTCAGCACGGCCGCCACGGCGCTGCCGGTGGCACATGCCCAGGTTGCCCCCACGACGGGGGTGCCCTCGCTCGTTTCCGTCAATGCGGTCCCGGCCGTACCCGCGACCCCCGCGTCACAGGCCAGCCAGATCAGCCTGAACACGCTTGATGCCGAACGCCTTGGCCCCACGCCCCAGGCCATCCGCCGGCCGCCCAACACGCCCATCCCGCCCAGCGGGGTGCCGGCCTATCCTTCGGCGGGGCTTGCTACCATAAGCGTGGCCCCCGTCAGCAGCCCCGGTGACAGCAAGGCCTTCCACAAGATCGAGCTGGATGCCCTGACCCGCCATGAAGGCCCGTCGGGCTTCCTGCCCGCGTGGATCGACGCGCAGCATGATACCGACCTGGAGGACCCGTACTACGTGCCAACCGCGGGCAGCGGGCACCTGGTGCCGCAGCTCAACCCGCTGCGTAACCGGCTGCGGGACCATGGGGTAAGCTTTGCCTTCACCTACAAGGGCGAGGCCATGGGCGTGATCAGTGGCGGGGTGGAACGTGGCATGAGCTACGTGCACGAACTGACCGCGCAGGTGAACTTCGACCTGGAAAAGATGGCCGGCATAAAGGGCTGGTCCGTCCATACCCTGGTGATGGAACGCGCGGGGCACGCCGTAAGCCACGACCGGGTGGGGGAATATTATGTCAACCTGCAGGAAGTCTATGGCCTGTCAGGCAACGTGGTGGCGCATCTGGTTGATTTCTATGCGGAAAAGAAGCTGCTGGACAACCGGCTGGATGTAACGTTCGGCCGTATGGCGCTGACGCATGTGTTCGCCACATCCCCGCTGCTGTGCTCGTTCATGGTCACCTGCTCGGCGCCCGTGGCGCTCAAGCTTGATCCCGGCTTCAGCGTGTACCCCAAGGCCACATGGGGCAGCCGCATCCGCATGCGCCCCACGCGTGATACCGCCATCCAGCTTGGCGCCTATTCGGTCAGCGCCCTGTCCGACAACCCCAGTGGCTGGGCATGGGGGGCGGAGAACACGACCGGCCTGATGCTGCCCGTCGAGTTCACATGGCAGCCCTACCTGACCCGCAACCGCCTGCCGGGCCACTACGTGCTGGGATATGCGCATGACACCACCCGCTACCCCGACGAAATCGGGATCGGCCTGCCCGCCGCGCTGAAAACCGCCGCCGGCCACCAGCGCTCGGCCCCCATGGACATGTTCTGGTTTGAAGGCGACCAGATGGTCTACCGTCGCGGCGGGCGCAACCAGATGGCCGGCGGCTACCTGATGGCGGGCTATATCCACAATACACCGCATGTCACCTCCATTTCCGATCAGGCCTATGGCGGCCTGTCCTTCGCGGGCGTCATCCCCTCACGCGTGACGGACCGGCTGGGCATCATGTATTCGTGGTACCATGTCAGCCACCGCAAGGAGGAAGGACAGATCCTGCGGTATGAGGCCGGTTATTCGCTGGGGACATCGGTGCGCGCGCCCCAGACGGATTCCCACATCATCGAAGCCTATTACGCGATCGACGCCATGCCCGGCATACTGGTGCAGCCGGAATTCGAGTACATGATCCGGCCGGGCGAGACCAGACACATTCCCAATGCGGCACTGGTGGGGCTGAAGGTCATCGCCAATCTCTGATACCCCGACCGGGTATTGCACAAATTGCATGACGGCCCTGCATACGGAAATATGCAGGGCTTTTTTCGCTGTTTTCCTTGATAATGATAATAAGAATTTGTTGCAATTATGAGACAGGAGACGGCGAAACACAGCCATCGTGTTGCGAATAATTATTACAATATGTATTGCAACATTCTGCAATTAAGAGGCTGTTGCAATTATGACAGACAAGACCCCCCGCCCCGGCATCCGCCCCAGGCTACGGCCCTTCTCCCTGCTGACCGCCAGCATGGCGCTGGCCTGTGCCGCAACCGGCGCCCGGGCCGCCCCCGATGCGGTAACGTCCCCGCCCCGGGCCAGCGATACGGCAGGCACGCCGGACAGGAAATCCCCAGCGCCCCCCGCGCAGGACCAGTACAACCACGCATCCGACAGCAGGTACGACCAGACCCGCGTCACGGCCTCGCCGATGAACGTGCTGCATGAATCCATCGGCCTGAGCCGCATGCCACAGGACGCCATGCACACGCCCCAGAACGTGAACGTGGTGCCCCAGATCCTGATGCAGCAGCAGAATGTCAAATCCCTTGATGAGGCCCTGAAGAACGTGCCCGGCATTACCGCATCGGTTGGCGAGGGCGAGGGCGGCATGGCGGGGGACCAGTTCCTGATCCGCGGTTTTGCCGCACAGAACGATATTTATGAAAACGGCCTGCGTGACTTTGGCGTCTATACGCGCGACAGTTTCTATTACGACCATGTCTCGGTCATAAAAGGCCCGTCATCGGAAGTGTTCGGCAATGGCACCACGGGTGGCGCGATCAACATCGTGACCAAGACCCCGCATCTGGGCAACAGCTACCAGGCCAGTTTTTCGGGGGGCAGCGGGTCGTATTACCGGGGCACGCTGGATGTGAATTACCAGATTGGCAGTTCCACCGCCTTCCGCCTGACCGGCATGGGCAACGAAAACAACGTGGTGGGGCGTGACTACATCTATTCCCACCGCTGGGGCATTGCGCCTTCCATCGCATTCGGGCTGGGCAAGAAAGTGTCCTTCGTGCTGGAATACTTCCACCAGAACGACAACCGCATCCCCGATTACGGCGTGCCGGTGGTCTATTCATCCGCCAGTGCCATTGGCCGCCCGGTGACCGAATATGGCGTCAGGCGCACCAACTGGTATGGCACCACCTATGATCAGGACGATTCCAGCACCGACATGATCACCGGCCGCCTGACGGCCAGGGTCAGCCCCATCCTGACACTGTATAACGACATGCGGGGCGGGATATTCCACCGCTATTTCTCGGCATCGCAGGAAGCGTGCTCGAACTTCTCCAGCGGCGCCACCCTGACCAACAACACGATCAATGGCGTGGCCGCTTCCTCCACCTGCCAGTCGGATTTTTTCTCATCCAACCCCGGCTCCGCCGTAGTGGCGCGCAATGGCGGTGTGGGGGGCCCCGAACCCTACCGGCAGAGCGACTGGTCGATACAGGATGTGTTCTCCGGTGTGGCACACCTTAAGACGGGACATATCCGTCACGAGATCATCGGCGGGTTTGACATCGAATACGTGACCGACCACCGCCAGAACTACGCCTATGGCTCCAACCGCCCCGGCACCAGCCTGCTTGACCCCTCGCCCTATGTGCCCGGCCTGACGCTGGGCGACTGCGCCCAGTATCCCAACCGTCTGGTCAATATCGGCAATGGCGTGGGCCGCAAGTGCTACAAGGACAGCGATGCGCTGGATGTGGGCTTCTTCCTGTCCGATCAGGTGTGGCTGACGGATTACCTGTCGGTCAAGGCGGGCTTTAGGTGGGATAACTGGAACAGCCATTACAGCGCCACCGGCGGCAGCACCGCCACGCCGGATGTGCATTACGGGCAGAACGAAACCACCATCAACCCTTCCGTCAGCATCATGTACACCCCGCGCAGCAACCTGATGGTGTATTTCAACTGGTCGGAATCCACCACGCCGCTCAGCCTGTATGTCACCAACAGTTCCGAACCCATGACACGTTCCAGCCAGACCGCCGCGCCCGAGCGCAGCAGGCTTTATGAGGTGGGCGCCAAATACAGCGCCTTCCATGACCGGATCGGCTTTACCGCAGCCCTGTTCCGGCTGGAAAAGAACAACGCCGTCCAGACCGACCCCAGCACGGGCGACGTAAGCGCGACCAGTGACCAGGAACGTAACCAGGGGCTGGAACTCAGCGTATCGGGCACGCTCATGCGCAACTGGATGTTCTATGGCACCTATGCGCTGTATGACCCCACCATAACCAAGGCCGGTTCCACCACATCCAAGCAGGGAGGCCAGATCCAGTACGTGCCCCACAATCAGGCCACGGCATGGACCAGTTACGAAATCGCGCCGCGCAAGCCGTGGAACATGACGGTCGGCGGCGGCATTACCTGGCGGCAGGGCGTGTGGCTGGACCAGGCCAACACGGCACGCGTGCCCGCCACGGTGGAGTTCGACGCCATGGTCTCGCATCATTTCGACAACCACTGGAAAGTGGCGATGAACGCCTATAACCTTGATAACCGGCTGAACTACGGCAGCCTGTTCTCCAACCGGGTCACCCCCTCCATCGGGCGGTCGTTCCTGTTCAACATCTCGGCGCAGTACTGATCCACCGCGCGACATGCCCAAGGCACTGCCATGCTGCTGCACATTCCCGCCCTGCTTACCGCCGATGAACTGGCCCATTGCCGCGCAGTGCTTGAAAGCGCGCCATGGACCGATGGCCGCGAGACGGCGGGCGTACAGTCAGCCAGGGCCAAGAACAACCTGCAGCTCGGGCGTGATACCCCGGCCTGCCGCGAACTGGGGGAAATCGTGCTGCGCGCGCTGGGCCGCAACGCGCTGTTCAACAGCGCGGTGCTGCCCTACCGGGTCAGTCCGCCCCTGTTCAACCGCTATGAAAACGGCATGAGCTTCGGCGCGCATGTGGACAATGCCATCCGTGGCATCCTGGCGGGTGGCATCCACACGCGCATCCGCACCGATGTGTCCTCCACCCTGTTCTTTTCCGACCCCGATGACTATGAGGGCGGCGAACTGACCATGCATGCCAATGGCAACGAACAGGCGATCAAGCTGCCGGCGGGCGACATGATCCTCTACCCCACCACCGTACTGCACAGCGTGACGCCGGTTACGCGCGGCAGCAGGCTTGCGGCGTTTTTCTGGTCACAATCCATGATTGCGGAGGAAAGCCGCAGGCAGATCCTGTTCGATCTGGACATGCAGGTCACGGCGCTGCGCGAACGGCTGGGCGATGGCGACCCGGCCGTGCTGTCCCTGACCAATATCTACCACAACATGATGCGCCAGTGGTGCATCCTGTAAAAAAGTCATCATGCTGAACGATATCGGGAGAACCATACGGGTTTTTCCACAACGGGTACGTCTGTCTCAAAATCAGGATGGCGTGCCACGGACGAAATATTTCCGGCTCTTGCAATATTTCCCGTGCTATTTGCGCGTCACCCCTATACAAGGATCGCACGGCTGGACTTTTCAGCTACGGACAAGATTTCAAATGCAGCCACGATACGCGGCCTTCTGGCATCCCCGATAAAACGAAAAGTCTCGATTCCGCGCATGTTCGCGTGGGTGCCGGTTACGCAAGGAGGCCAACACATGGCCGCAGGAACAGTTAAATGGTTCAACGCCCAGAAGGGCTTTGGATTTATCCAGCCTGATGATGGAAGCGCTGACGCTTTCGTTCACATCTCCGCCGTCGAGCAGGCTGGCCAGCAGACCCTGAACGAGGGACAGGCCGTGACGTATGACCTCGAAAGGGGCCGTAACGGCAAGTCTTCCGCAGTCAATCTGAAGATTGGCTGACAATTGCGGCAGGAACTTCGGTTCCTGCCGTTTTTGTTTCTACCCTTCTGCCCACAGGGCGGGGCTGACACCCCGCGCCCCTTCAGCCCACCACGAAGATATCACGCATCCGCAGCGTGGCCGCGACATCCCATACCCGCGTGGCCAGCGCCGTAGGCTGGGCCGGGACCAGACGCACAAGCCCCACTTCGGGCGTGGCACAGGGACCAAGCGGGCGGATCTGCAGCCGGTTGCGCCCGGTATGGGTGGGCAACGCGGCCACCGGCAGGATACTGGCCAGCCTGCCACCCAGCACTTCGCCATACAGCACCTCGAGTGAATTCGTCTCCAGCATTACGGTCGGGGTCACGCCCGCGTTGCGAAAGGCGCCATCCACGATCTGCCGCGTCCGCATTTCCGCGCTGAGCAGGCACAGCGGCAGGTCGGCAAGGCTGTCCCATTCCTGCCGCCCGGCCGGAAGCGTCAACGGTTCGACCGCCACCAGCACATGCTGTTCGGTATAGAGCGGCAGGATTTCAAAAGGTCCGTCGGCCGGGATCTGGTCCAGATAGACCAGCCCCAGATCAAGCTGCTGCAGGCGCAGGCCATGGATGGTATCCGCGCTGGACCCCAGCCTTGCATGCAGGTGCAGGCCGGGTATGGCGCTGCGGAAGCCTTCCAGCAATGGCGGCATGGCCTGGAGTGCCGGTGGCATCACGCCAATGGACAGCGTGCCGCCCGCCACCTGCTGGGCAAAGGCCGCTTCCTGCCGCAGCCCATCCAGTGCCGCCAGCGTCTGCCGTGCCCAGTCCAGCACGCGCCGGCCTTCATCGGTCAGGCCGTTAAAGCGGCGCGTACGGCGGATGATGGTAATGCCCAGTTCGGATTCAAGCTGGCGTATCGCCGCCGAAAGCGCGGGCTGGGATACACCGCAGCTTTCCGCCGCGCGGGAAAAATGCCGGTAGCGGTCCAGCGCTATGAGATATGTCAACTGCCGCAAGAACATACCCTGCCCCTTTATTCATGCCGGTCAACCACGCCTTCCGCCAGCGCGCACCACCATGTGCCACGGACGGCCCCCACCGTCCATCCGGGTCTGCCCGGCCAGCCGCATCCGGCATTCCCCTGGCACATGACGGGTCCGGCCCGGCGGCGGCATGCCAGACCGTGGGAAAGGAAGCGTTCCGCCGGTTGCGGGATGCAAGGCGGAACCCTTCACATTGCTTGCTGTACCATTGACGCTGACCGGGATAATCCCCGATGAAAGGACAACCATCATCCAACAGATTCTGGCGGCATCACGCGGTCCGCCCCGCCGGTCCTGCCAGCCATCCCCATTATCCATACCGGAGACCGCCATGGCCCTGAACCTTGCCAATACATCCCTTTTCCGCCAGGACGCATTCATCGACGGTACGTGGCGCCCCGCGCTGGATGGCGCGCGCCGGCCGGTGCACAACCCGGCCACCGGCGCGCTGGTGGCACAGGTTGCCGAATGTGGCACCCCCGACGTGACCCACGCCATTGCGGCGGCCATAACGGCACAGGCGGAATGGCGCAACCGCACCGGCGCCCAGCGGCAGGTCATCCTGACACGCTGGCATGATCTGGTCATGGACAGCCTGGATGACCTGGCCACCCTGATCGTGACCGAACAGGGCAAGCCACGGGCGGAAGCGGCCGGTGAGATCCGCTACGCCGCAAGCTTCCTGCTGTGGTTCGCGGCCGAGGCCATGCGGGCCTATGGCGATATCATTCCGCCCACCAACCCTGCCACCCGGCTGAGTGTCATCCGCCAGCCGGTGGGTGTGTGCGCGGCCATCACGCCCTGGAATTTTCCGGCCGCCATGATCACCCGCAAGGCCGGGCCGGCGCTGGCCGCGGGGTGCGCGATGATTGTCAAGCCATCGGAAGAGACCCCGCTGACGGCGCTGGCGCTGGCGGAACTGGCACGACAGGCCGGTGTACCCGCAGGGCTGCTGCAGGTCCTGCCAGGCGATGGCGTAACGCTGGGCAAGGCCCTGTGCGCCAGCCCCGATATCCGCAAGCTGTCCTTTACCGGCTCCACACAGGTCGGGCGTATCCTCATGGCGCAGTCCGCCCCCACGCTCAAGCGGCTGTCACTGGAACTGGGTGGCAATGCCCCCCTTATCGTGTTTGATGACGCGCATATCGAACAGGCGATCAAAAGCACCATCGCCGCCAAATTCCGCAATGCGGGCCAGACCTGTGTCTGCGCCAACCGCATTCTGGTGCAGGATGGCATTTATGATGAATTCGCCACCCGCTTCGCCCGCGTGGTGGCAAAGCTGCGGGTCGGGCCGGGCAGCAACCCGGATGCCGCCATCGGGCCACTGATCAGCACGCAGGCGCGCGACAAGGTGGAGGAACACGTCCGTGATGCCGTGGCCCACGGCGCGGGCATACTGTGCGGCGGGGCGCGTGACGCGGCGGGCGACCTGTTCTACCAGCCCACGGTATTGCAGGACGTAACCCCGGCCATGCGCGTGGCGCGGGAAGAAACCTTCGGCCCCGTGGCCCCGCTGCTGCGCTTTCACACCGAAGCCGAGGCCATTGCCATGGCCAATGACACGGAATATGGCCTGGCCGCCTATTTCTTCACCCGCGACCATGCGCGCGCCCACCGCGTGGCCGAAGCGCTGGAATACGGCATGGTCGGCCACAATACCGGCCTGATCTCCAACGAGGTCGCACCCTTTGGCGGCATCAAGCAGTCGGGCATGGGGCGGGAGGGATCACGCTACGGCATAGATGAATACCTGAACATGAAATACATCTGCACCGACATTACCGACCCCGGTGCCTGACCGGCCACCGGCCCGTCACGGGGCGGTCCTGGCGCGCATTTACATCCGCCAACAATGAAGTACGATGGCGCGCATGGACGAATTCCGCTTCCTTCATGCCGCCGACCTTCATCTTGACAGCCCGCTGCGCGGGCTTACGGAAAAATCCGGCGAATATGCCCGCCTTGTGGCCGATGCCTCACGCCGGGCCTTCAGTGACATGGTCAGCCTGGCCATAGAAAGTGCATGCCGCTTCGTGGTGCTGGCAGGCGACGTGTTTGACGGTGACCTGCGCGATACGCAGTGCGGGCTGTTCTTCATCAGCGGCATGGCCAGGCTGCGGGCGGCGGGTATCCGCGTTTTCATGATCCTGGGCAACCATGATGCTGAAAACCGCTTTGCAAGGCATCTGCGGGTGACGGACAACGTCCACCTCTTCGCCACGACCGGAGCCGAGACCTGCATCATGGAGGATCTGGGCGTTGCCGTGCACGGCCACAGCTTTGGCCGCCGCGACGTGCGCACCAATATTGCGCGCCAGTATCCCCCGCCGGTAGCGGGGCTGTTCAACATCGGCATCCTGCACACCGCCTGCCAGGGGCGTGAAGGGCACGAGACCTATGCCCCCTGCACGGTCGAGCAGCTGGTCAACCATGGCTACCAGTACTGGGCGCTGGGCCATGTCCACACCCGCGAGATCCTGCACCGGGACCCGTATGTGGTGTATGCGGGCAACCTGCAGGGGCGGCATGCGCGTGAAGCCGGGCCGAAGGGGGCATCCCTGGTCACCGTGCGCGGCGGCGCGGTGGCCACGGTCGAACACAGGGTGCTCGATGCCGTGCGCTGGGCGTGCGAGAGCGTGGACCTGACGCAGGTCGCCACGCACGAGGAGATGGACGCACGCATCCGCAACGTGGCAAGGGACATCATGGCGCAGGCACAGGGACGCCCGGTGGCGCTGCGGCTGGAACTGGCGGGGACCACGTCGCTGCATGCCGCCCTGCTGCGTGACAGGCAGGCGGTGCAGGAGGAAGTCGAGGCCGTACTGGCCGGCATATCGGACCAGATATGGCTTGAGCGCCTGCAGCTGCGGACCGGCGCGCCGGCCCGCCCCGCAGTCATGGACCCCTCTACCGGCGGCCGGATTGCCGCCGACATACGCGCTGCGGCAACACCCGAGGCACTGCAGGCGGAACTGGACGCCATCCTGACCGCCGTCATCGAACGCATGCCCGCCCATACCCGCAGGGAGGAAATGCGCGCCGCCATCCTGCATGATGTCCCGGCCCGCGCGCGTGACCTCGCCCTCTCGCTGGTGCAGGACCCCGAAGGGCGCGATGATGCGCATCAGTGAACTCAGGATCACCCGATATGGCGCGGTCCCCGGCCTGGACCTGGATCTGGGGGACGGGAGCGGGCTGCATGTCATCCATGGCCCGAACGAGGCGGGCAAGAGCACCTGCCTTGCCGCCATTGGCGACTTCCTGTTCGGCATCCCGGCCAGAACGCGCGCCGGGGCGGTTTTCGGCAACGGCCAGATCTGCCTTGGCGCCCGTATCGTGCTGGAAAACGGGCAGGTACATGACCTGAACCGCTACAAGCGCACCAACCGTTCCCTTGTCACCACCGAGGGTACCGCCGTAGCGGAGAGCCTGCTGATACCCGAGACCATGACACGCGCCCGCTTTGCCGCGCTGTTTGGCCTGAATGACGAGACATTGCGCACGGGCGGCGCCGAACTGCTGCATGCGAACGGCGATATCGGCCGCCTGATCGTGGAAGCGGGCGGGGGCCTGCGTGCCCTTATGGTCAGGCTGGACGAGATTGATGCGAAACGCGCCTCCCTGTTCACGCTCCGCCGGGCGGGGGGGCGTGCGTTCTACAGGGAACTGGATGTCTTTACAGCCGCGCAGCAGAGCCTCAGGGCCGCGTCGCTGGAACATGATGCCTATGACCGCCATTGCCGTGACCGTGACGAAGCCCGCAGCCGCAGGGCCGCCATAAGTGCCGAGCAGACGGAACTGCGCCGCCAGCACAGCCATTACGAACAGCTGGAAAAGGCCCTGCCCCAACTGCACGAGATTGCCCGTCTGGCCGCTGCACTGGCCGCACAGGCCGACCTGGAACCGCTACCCCCCGGCATGGCCACCACCATAACCACCGCGCTGGAAACCTGTGCCGCCGACCGTGCGCGCCATGCGGCGGCACAGGCCCAGGTGACCCAGCTGGTCCGGCAGACCACATCCCCCCCTGCCGAAGCCATGCTGAATACCCTGCACGAAGCCGTCGCCCGCGCACGCAGCCTGGGCCAGAGCGTGCGCCGCAACCGTGACCTGCATGCCGGGCATGAGGAAAAACGGCGCGCCATGAACGAAAGCCTGTCCAGCCTGCGCCAGCGGCTGGGCCGGGGGGCGGATGCGGATCTGCGGCAGGCCGTGCCCGACCGCGCAACCCTGGATGCCATACGCCATCTGGCCGACGCACAGGCCGACTGGCACAACCGGCATACGGGGCTAGCACGGCAGATCAGCCAGGCCGACATGGCCATTGCGCGCAGGCGGCAGCGCATGGCCAGCCTGCGCGCGGCAGGTCATGACGTGGCGCTGCATGCCGATTCCGCGCCGTTTTCCGGGCTGGTGGCGGAAATGAAGCGGCTGGAGATGCGCGCGGCCACCCTTGACCGGCGGCAGGCCGCCCTCGCCGCCCGGCTGCGCGCGCTGGGAGCGGCCACGGTGGAAGACCTGCGCGCCATGCCCTGCCCCCCGCCGGAGGGTGCGCGCATGGCCGCCGAACGCCAGCACCACCTGCGCACCGAATATGACCGGCTTGACGCGGCCTGCACGACGGAACGCGCACGACAGGCCAGACTGGCCGCCGAGCTTGCCCGGCTGGAACAGACCGGCAGTCCGCTGGCCCCCCGCATGCTGGATGAAGCCTGCCGGCAACGTGACGCGGTGTGGCAGGATATCCGCGCAGCCTACCTCGACCCCGAAAATCCGCCCGCAGGTCCCGCCGCCTCCACCCGCCACGCCCGGGCCGCGGCGCTGGATGCCGCGATTGCCCGGGCGGATTCCCTGTCCGCCCAGCTGCTGGCACAGGCTGACCGCATCGCCCGCCTGGAAGGGCTGCGGCACGACATCACGCATTGCGCGGACACGCTCACGCTGCATGAACGCACCAAGGCGGACATACAGGCCCGGATGGCCGATGACTGGCGGGCCTTCATCGCACCATTCCGCGTACCGGCCCCGCACGCCACCACCCCCGATGCGCTGGTCGCCTTTGTATCCGCCCGGACGCAGCTGCTATCCGATGCCACGCAGATCGCGACCGAACTGGCCCAGCTGGCGGAAGACCGCATAAAACCCGACACGCTGCACGAAGGCCTGCGCGCACTGGCCGAGCGCCTTGGCATCGCGCCCACCCTGTCACCGGGGCCTTGCGTGGAAGCGGTGACCACCGCCCTGCGCCAGCATGCCAGCGGGCATGAGGAATATGGCCGGCTGCATCGTGAACTGGATGACCTGCTGCCCGAACAGGCTGACCTGCAACGGCAGGCCGCCGCCCTGCAGGCGGAACGACAGGACTGGGCGGCACAATGGGCCACGGCCATGCAGGCCATCGGGCTGGAGGCCGATGCACCGCCTCCCGCCGCCTGTGCGCTGGCAGCCGACTGGGCCGCCGCCCCGGCACAGCTGGAACGACTGTCCGAACTGCATGAAACCTGTGTTCAGGCCCGGCAGGCCGAGCAGGACCTGACACAGGTCATGGATGAAATCCGCCCCCACCTGCCCGCGCCCCTGCCCGCCGATGGCGTGGCGGCGGCCCAAGCGCTGGAGCAGTTGTGGCAGGCGGCGCAGAAAAGCCAGCACCAGCGCGAGGCCCTGCTGCCCACGCTGGCCAGGGCACGTCAGGACCTGGCGGAAAGCGGGGCCAGCCTGTCCCACGCCCATGCCATGATTGACCAGTTGCTGGCGCGCACCCATGCCGAAAGCCCCGAGGCACTTGAACAGCTTGCCGGCCGTCTTGCCCGGCGTGACAGGCTGGCACAGGAACACACCCGGGCACTGGACACCCTTGCCCGCATGACAGGGGGCCAGTCCCCTGCCGCACTGGAACGCGCCATTGACGGCCGCGACCTGCCCGAACTGCGGGCCGAGACCGCACGCATGCACGACCGGCTGAAGGATCTTGACCTGCAACGTGACGACGCCGTGCGCGCCGAGCAGCATGAGGAAACGGCGCTGCGCGCCTTCGAGCATAATACCGACGCCCCGCAGGCGGCGGCCCGGCGCGAGGCAGCCATTGCCAGCCTGCACCAGATTGTGGAGGAATATGCGCAACTGACCCTGGCGCGGAACCTGATTGCCAATGCCATAGACCATGTCCGCTCCGCGGAGCAGGACCCGCTGGTCACACGCGCGGGGCAGTTCTTCTCCCTTGCCACGCTGGGCGCGTTTAACGCCATCCGCACGGACCTGGATGCACAGGGCAACCCGGTGGTACTGGGCCAGCGCCACGACGGAAGCCATGTGCCGGTGGCGGACATGAGTGCCGGCACGCGTGACCAGCTTTTCCTGGCGTTCCGCCTTGCCAGCGTGGAAACCTACTGCCGCGCGGCCGAACCCCTGCCCTTTGTCGCCGATGACCTGCTGGTGCAGTTTGACGACGCGCGCAGCGAATGCACGCTACGGGTACTGGCGGATTTTGCCCGCACCACGCAGGTGCTGCTGTTTACCCACCATGACAGCATACGCGACATGGCCCGCAGCCTGCAGGCGCAGGGGGTGGCCATAAATCTTGTGGAACTGCCCCGCATTGCGGCGTGACAGCCCGTCCGAACGGGCGGGCATGCCACCGCGTTGGGCGGAACCGCCACAGACAGGCTTCCCGCTCCCGCCTTACCAGTTCTGCTGATAGGGAATCGTCTGGCCGAACTGCTGCATCTGCTGTTGCTGCTGCTGCTGGTCCATCTGCATGCGCTGCTGGCGCATCTGCTCGTCCTGCTGGGCAAACTGCTGGTGCATCTGCTGCATCTGCTGGGCCTGCTGCTGGCGCATCTGTTCGCGCTGGCGCTCGATCTGTTCGCGGCCGCCGGGCTGGTTGCCCATCTGCCGGGCCTGCTGGTCAAGCTGCATCTGCTGCTGGTCGAACTGCTGGCGCATCTGCTGCATCTGCTGGTCACGCTGCATGTGCATCTGCTCCTGCTGCTGGCGGAACTGCATCTGCTGCTGCTGGAACTGCTGCTGCATCTGTTGCATCTGCTGGGCGCGCTGGGCGGCCTGCTGCATGTCCGGCTGGGCATGCGCGGCCCCCGCCATGATCAGGATGCCGGACAATGCAGCGGCAAGGCAGGCCGCATGGCTGGTAATGGCACGCGCCATGATGGTTCTCCCTGTAATAACCAGCCCTTTATTACAGCATCATGGCTGGTAATCCAGCCCGATATCCATGACGCGCACGGTATGGGTCAGCCAGCCCAGTGAAATCAGGTCCACACCCGCCTGCGCCACCGCCGTGACCGTATGCGGGGTGATGCCGCCCGAAGCCTCGGTTACCGCGCGCCCGCCCACCAGCCGGACCGCTTCGCGCAGCATGTCGGGCTGCATGTTATCCAGCAGGAAAACATCCACGCATCCGGTCTCCAGCCCTTCGCGCAGCTGTTCCAGCGTGTCCACCTCCAGTTCGATCCGCACAAGATGCCCGGCTGCGGCACGGGCACGCGTGACGGCCGGGGTAATGCCCCCGGCAAAGGCGATGTGGTTGTCCTTGATCAGGATCGCATCATCCAGGCCAAAGCGGTGGTTGCTGCCGCCCCCTGCCCGCACGGCGTATTTCTGGATGGCGCGCAGTCCGGGCATCGTCTTGCGGGTGCAGGTAATGGCGGCCTTGTACGGGCGCACCAGTTCCACCAGTTGCGCCGTGGCGGTGGCGATGCCGCTCATATGCGACAGGAAATTGAGCCCGACCCGCTCCCCCGACAGGATGCCCCGCGCGGGACCGCGTACGGTGGCAAGGCGCGCGCCCTTCGTCACCGCATCGCCATCATGCGCATGGGGCCGGAATTCGATACGCGCGTCCATGAGCGCAAAGGACAGGCGCGCCATGTCCAGCCCCGCAATCACCCCGTCCTGCCGCGCGGCCAGAACGGCGTGGACAGGTGTGTCTCCATCCACGATCACCGCATCGGTCGTAAGATCGCCCGCCCGGCCCAGGTCCTCCAGCAGGCCAGCGCGCACTAGCGGTTCAAGCATGATGTCCGGCAGGGGATGGATCATGAGGGCATTCTTTCATTCATTGACAGGGGCGCCATGGACGGCCCGGCCTGCGCCACAACCCGGGCAAGGCCCGTCCGCAGTTCGGCCAGGCCAAGACGGGAGGGAATGCCCGCGGTATCCGCATCGGGGCAGTCACTGCGGAAATGGCCACCCCGACTTTCCCGCCGGTGCAGCGCCGCCAGCATGACGGCCGCGCAGACAAGCCCCGCATCGGTATGCAGCCTGTCCGCCACCTGCAGCAGGCCGGTGCGCAGCCCTGCCTCCGTGCGGATGACACCCGCATGCCGGCTCATGACATGCCGCAGGGAAAGCGGGGACTGGGGCGCGGGCGCCGCCTGCCGCGCGGCACCCGCCTGTACCTGGCCAGCGGAGTTCATGGTCAGGCCATCCAGTTCGTGGCCGGTCCATGTGCCGCACACCACGGCTTCAAGCAGGGAATTGCTGGCCAGCCTGTTGGCGCCATGCAGGCCGGTACAGGCCGCCTCGCCCACCGCCCACAGACCGGGCACGTCACTGCGGCCCTGCTGGTCCACCATGATGCCGCCCATATGGTAATGGGCGGCGGGACGGACCGGGACCGGCTGCGTTACGGGATTGATGCCATGGGCCGCGCACAGGGCGGATATGGCTGGAAAACGGTTGGGAAAATCCGCGCCCACGCTGGCCCGTGCATCCAGGTACACCGTATGCCCCGCCAGCATGTGCCGCCACACCGCGCGTGATACGCTGTCACGCGTGGCAAGTTCACTGGTGAAACGTGCACCGGCCTCATCCACCAGCACGGCCCCTTCACCGCGTACCGCCTCGCTGATCAGGGAAAGGCGCTGGCCCCGCGCGCCAGCGGAAAGGGCGGTGGGATGGAACTGCACGAACTCCATGTTGCCCAGAACCGCACCGGCCCGCACGGCCATGGCCAGGCCACTGCCTGTGGCGGCGGGCGGGTTGGTCGTATCGGCAAACAGCCCCCCCATGCCGCCCGTGGCCAGTATGACGGCGGTGGTGGGCAGCATGACTTCCTGCCCGCCAATGTCCAGTTCCACCCCGGCAACCGCACCGTCATGCAGCACGAGGTCACGCGCGCGGGCATGCTCCACCACCGTTATGCGCCCGGTCTGCCGCACCCGTGCAACCAGCGCGCGCATGATGGTGGCGCCCGTGGCGTCCTCCCCCGCATGGGCAATACGGCGGTGGCCGTGGGCGGCCTCCAGCCCCAGTTGCAGGGTGCCATCGGCATGCCGGTCCCACGCCACGCCCAGCCCGGCCAGGCGGGCCACCGCCGCCGGGCCTTCCGCCGTGATGCGGGCGACCATGCGCGGGTCGCACAATCCCGCGCCCGCCGCCAGCGTGTCAGCCGCGTGCAGGGCCGGGCTGTCACCCGCGCCCACGGCCGCGGCCATGCCCCCCTGGGCCAGCATGCTGGCGGCAGATGGCGGCTGCATGGCCTCCAGCGTTCCGGTACAGGCCAGCACGCAGGGCCGCGTGGTGGACAGCGCCGTCATGACCCCCGCCAGCCCCGCGCCGATAATGACCGGCTGGCCGACGGGCAACGGGACCTGCCCGGTCATATGGCCAGCATGCGCTCGACCGCCCGGCGGCCACGGCTGGCCAGTTCGGGGTCCAGCGTGACCTCATGCGTCATGGTTTCCAGCGCGTGGCGGATATTGGACAGGGTAATGCGTTTCATGTGCGGGCACATGTTGCACGGACGCACGAACGCCGTCCGCGGATACTGGATCGCGAGGTTGTCGCTCATGGAGCACTCGGTCACCAGCAGGATCGGGTCACTGGCATGCCCGCGCACGAAATCGGCCATCATGGCGGTCGAACCGCTGAAATCGGATGCAGCCACCACTTCGGGCGGGCATTCGGGATGGGCCAGCACGACCAGACCGGGGTTGTCAGCGCGCATGCGGCCGATTTCCTCGGGCGTGAAGCGTTCATGTACCTCGCAGTGGCCGGGCCATGTAATCATCCTGATGCCGGTCTCGGCCCCGATATTGCGGGCCAGGAATTCATCGGGGATCATGATGACACTGTCGGTGCCAAGGCTTTCCACCACGCGCTTCGCATTGCCCGAGGTGCAGCAGATGTCGCTCTCCGCCTTTACCTCGGCCGAGGTGTTGACATAGGTGACCACCGGCACGCCGGGGTGGCGGGCGCGCAGGGCGCGGACATCGGCCCCCGTGATGGAATCGGCCAGCGAACAGCCCGCCTTCCTGTCCGGGATGAGGACGGTGCCGTGCGGGTTGAGCATCTTGGCGGTCTCCGCCATGAAATGCACCCCGGCCATGACAATCACGTCCGCATCCGTTTCCTGTGCCTCCCGCGCCAGGGCAAGGCTGTCACCACGGATATCGGCCACGCAGTGAAAGATTTCCGGCGTCTGGTAATTATGCGCAAGGATGACGGCGTTGCGTTCCCGCTTCAGGGTTTCGATCGCCCGGATATCGGCGAGAAACGTCTCCCACTCCATTGCCGGGACCAGATGGCGCACCCGTTCATAAAGCGCATCCGTCCCGCCCTGTGGCGTAATCTGGTTCATGCCTTGCTCTCCCTTCCCACTCCGGCCATGTCCTTTATGCTCATATTGAGCATAAGCCAAGTGGCAGGAACCGGGTGGCTGATTGCAAAGAGAAACGCCATTACTGTCAATCCGGTTTTCCACGCCGGCACATTATGCCTGACCTAGGGCTGCGCCAGGGGAATGCTGGTTCCCGCCAGATGCCGCGCCTGGCGTACCTCGCCACAGAAGCGGTAGAGCCTGGCGGGGCGGCCGCCGGTCTGTTCGTCAATTTCGCCTGTTTCTTCAACAAGTTGCTGCTGCATGATCAGACGGCGGAAATTCTGTTTGTGAATATGCATGCCCGACAGGCTTTCCATCACGCGCTGCAGTTGTAGCAGGGTGAAAGCCCCGGGCATCAGTTCGAACACCACCGGGCGGTAACGTACCTTTGCACGCAGCCGGGCCATGGCGGTAGCCAGGATGCGCCGGTGGTCGTGGTCCATGGCCTGTCCCGGCACGGCCTGTTCGGGCGGGCAGCCCGCTTCGGGCACCAGCCCGGCCTCATACAGCAGTTCGTAGCGCTGCAGGACCAGTTCATCATTCCACACCCCCATGTCCCCTATGGCAAACAGGGTAACGCAGCGCTGCCACTGCCGCACGCGGATGGCGGGGTTGCCCATGCCCGCCACCCACTGGCACAGACGGCGTTCGATCCCGGCCAGGCTGGTCCTGCCGGCCTCGGTCTTGCTGTCTTCCCACGGAAAATAGTCATACCAGTCCCGCCATCCGGTCTCGCCCGCATGGCTGCGGGTCAGGGCCAGGTAGGAAATGGCGATCATCCGTTCCTGCGCGCTGGAAAGGATGCGGTCATGGTCGGCAAAGGTATACAGCTGTTCGACATGACCGATGGGGTGACCGGTCTGGCGCTCCACCCATGCCCTCACCCCGGCCTGCAGGGAGCGGTGCATGGTCTCCAGCGGGCCGGAGGGCAGCAGCCTGCCATGCCCGATGGTCATGACCTGGGGCACGTCATCCCTTACCGCCGTCAGCACGGCGATCAGCTCGATCATCATCTGCGTTGTCATGGCGGCCAAGGATGTATCACGCAAACGCTATGACGGGGAGGGCTTTCCCGCCACATGGCGTGGCGCGCAGGCCACGCGCAGCGCGTGATCCGGCTGGTCGATACGCAGCGGGGTGTAACCACACGCATCCCCGTCAGCCTGCACGGGCAGGCCAGCGGGGGTGATGATCTCGACCATGCGCGCGTCCAGCACCATGACATCGCGCTGCCCGGCCAGCGTGCCGCGCAGCAGGGCCAGGCTGTAGCGCAGGCTGGCCCGCACCCCCGCCGTGCCGAACAGCACGACGGCAAAGCCTGCCCGTTCATGCATGGCGTGCGGCACCAGCACATACCGCCCGCCATACAGCTGCCCCTTGGAAATGATGACCGAAACCGCCGGATGGGCCACCCCATCCGCCACCACATTCATGGAATGGAAGGGATAGGCCCACAGCGCGCCCAGGGTATTGATTACGTAGGCCATGCGTCCGAACACCTTTTTCAGCCGCGCCGACACCGCATGCACCACATGCGCGTCAAACCCCACCCCCACCATCTGCACGAACAGACAGTCCCCGGTACCGGAACGCAGCCTGCCGGGCCGGATGACCGTATATCCCCCCGCCGCGATGATCCGGGCATTGCCGGCGGCATCGGCCGGGATGCCAAGCTCGCTGGCCAGTACATTGGCCGTACCTACGGGCAGGATGCCCAATATGATATCCGAACCCGCCATGCCATCGGCCACTTCGGCCACGGTGCCATCGCCACCCGCCGCAACGATATGGGTACACCGCCCGGCACCCGCGGCATCGCGCGCCAGCATGCGCGCATGCCCCCTGGCCGCCGTGTACAGCACGACAGGCCGCATGCCCTCCCGCCGCAGGCAGTGGACAAACCGCGCAATGCATCCGTTATCGCCCCGTCCCCTGCCCCCACGCCCGGCAACGGGGTTGGCGATGATGATGACCGTCCGGTCGCGTGCGGGCAGGGTCACGGCGTGGCGGGACGGGCCTGCGGCAGGATTTCGAACAGTATCTCCTTTGGGCGGCAGGGGCGCGCCGCCTGATCTGTCATGACAACGGGACGGTTGAGCAGGACGGGATGGGCGGCAATGGCGTCGAGTATCTGCCCATCGGTCAGCGCCGGATCATCCAGCCCCAGTTCCGCATAGGGCGTGCCCCTTACACGCAGCAGGTCACGCACCGGCACCACCAGCCGGGCGGCCAGCCCATCCAGTTCGGCGCGGGTGGGCGGCGTCTTGAGGTATTCCACCACCACCGGCTCGATTCCGGCGGCGCGGATCATGGCCAGCACATTGCGTGACGTGCCGCAGGCAGGGTTATGGTAAAGTGTGACGCTCACGCGCAGAAGCCCCCAGTGGTTCGGACGGATATGGGCACGATATAAACACGTCCCGCCGCCAAATGCAGTACCCGGCCCCGTACGGACATCGGACCGCGTGCAATCTGCCCGAAATGCCGTTATGAGTGCCCCGGCCCGCCCGGACCGGCGGGCCTGTTCCATCCGCGTGCGGGCACCGGGCCTGCCGCCGGGTGGCCGGTATGCGGTCTTCTTTCTTGCATGGTTGCCATTGTGACAGATCCTGTTTCCCCCCCGGCCACGGACGCGCTGCCCATCCGTGTCGCGGCCCTGTATCACTTCACGCCGTTCGCGGATTGCGCGGGAGTGCGTACCCGGCTGCTCGAAGCCTGCCACGCCCTTGGCATACGCGGCATCCTGCTTGTGGCGCATGAGGGCATAAATGGCACCATCGCGGGCACGGACGAGGCGATCGAGCGGATTGTGGGCATCATCCGTGCCCTGCCCGGCTGCACGGATCTGGAGGTCAAGTTCTCCCGCGCGCCGGCGCTGCCCTTTCACCGCATGAAGGTCCGCATCAAGCGTGAGATCGTGACCATGGGCGTGCCGGGGCTGGACCCACGGCGCGACGTGGGCCGCTACGTGCCCCCGGAGGCATGGAACGCCCTGATTGCCGACCCCGATACCATCGTGATCGACACCCGCAATGACTACGAGGTGGCGATCGGCACGTTTCGCGGCGCGATTGACCCAGGCACGCGCAGCTTCCGCGAATTCCCGCAATGGTTCCGTGACCGGCGCGAAGCCCTGCTTGAAAAGGGCCGTACACCAAAAATCGCCATGTTCTGCACCGGCGGCATACGGTGTGAAAAGGCCACCGCCTTTGTCCGCGCCGAAGGGGTGGAGGACGTGTTCCACCTGCAGGGCGGTATCCTGAAATATCTGGAAACCGTGCCCGAGGCCGACAGCCTGTGGGAAGGGGAATGCTTCGTATTCGACCAGCGCGTCAGCGTGGGCCATGGACTGAAACCCGGCACGTTCGACATCTGCCATGCCTGCCGCGCGCCCCTCAGCCCCGCGGACCGCGCCGCCCCGGACTACGAGGAAGGCGTAAGCTGCCCCCACTGCAGGGACGCGCGCACCGAGGCCCAGCGCAGGCGCTATGCCGAACGCGAACGCCAGATCCGGCTGGCCGACCGCAGGGGCACGCACCATCTGGGCCTGCCACTTCCCTCCCGCCCGGATGCGCCCCCGGGCGACGGGACGGAGCCATAGGAAAACCCGCCCTGCCATCACCACACGCAGGCACAGATGCCATCCCCCGAATCCATGCCGGAACTGCCAGCCATGATGGCCCGTCTTTACACCGATATTTTCGATCTGGCGGCGGACATACGCGGCGCGCCGGACCATCAGGCGCTGGCCGAGGCATTTGGCGCGCTGGTCTCCCGGCTTGGCCCCCATGCCTACAGCATGGGCACGATCCATAAAACCGACCCCCTCCAGCGCCACCTGATTGCCACCACATATCCGGACCACTGGATGGCGCATTACGTGGCGCGCAACTACCACCATATCGACCCGGTCATCGATCCCCTGCGCCATGGGCTGCATCCCTATGACTGGAAGGACATCCATATCGAAAACAGGCGGCAGGACACCATGCTGCGTGAATTCGGGGAAATGGGTTTCAGAAGCGGCCATGCCGTGCCCCTTGCCCTTGCGCCCGGCACATTGCTGCTGGTCAGCATTGCATCATACGACCCGCATATCGACACCCGCCAGCAGATGGCCATCCAGCTTGCCGCCAGCCAGTTCCATTACCGCTACCACCAGCTTGGCCGGAAGCATGCGGGCATCACGGGGACAGGGCTGACCCGCCGGGAACGCGAATGCCTGACATGGGTGGCGCAGGGAAAGGACACGGCGGATATCGGGCATATCCTTGCCCTGAGTGACAACACCATCAAATTCCATCTCAAGAACGCATTGCGCAAGCTGGGCTGCCACAACCGCGTGCAGGCGGCGGTAAAGGCGACCTGCCTGGGGCTGATCCACCCCTGATACCGGGCATGGCCCGCATCCCGGACCACACGGGCAAACCCGTACCACCGGCCGCAGGTTGATATAACCGGCGGCAGGGGGAATGATGCACGGCCCCTGCCCCGCAGCCCGGTGCCACCCGACGTGCCGTTTCCGGCCATGGCAGGCGCGCATGCAGCCATGGCAGAACAGAGTGGAGAATTCGTGACACAGGCCACCCCCTCCCCCGTGCGGCCACCATGGCGGGCACGTCTTGCGAACCGCTTCGGGGTGTATGCCAATGTGCCGCGCATGTTCCGCCAGATATGGCGGTGCAGCCCGGCCCTGACCCTGGGCGGCATCACCCTGCGGCTGGTGCAGGCGGTCCAGCCCTCGCTGGCACTGTATGTGGGCAAGCTGATTGTTGATGAGGTCATCCATCTGGGCAGCCAGTCCACGCCGCCCGCCTCACTGCTGGCATGGAGCCTGCATGGCCCGGCCTCCCGGCTGGAAGGCTGGATTGCGCTTGAGTTCATGCTCATCATCCTGTCCGACCTGACGGCACGCGCCACCACACTGGTCGATGGGCTGCTGAACGAGCGTTACATAAACGATGTCAGCCTCTCGCTTATGGGTCATGCCGCGACACTGGACCTGCAACAGTTTGAATCCAGCGAACTGCAGGACCTGCTGGAACGCGCCCGCCGCCAGGCCTCGGGCCGCAACAACCTGCTGGTGCAGTTGTTCAATATTGCCGAGATCGGCCTGACCGCCCTCACCCTGGCCGCGGGCGTCATGGCGTTTGCCCCGTGGATGGTGCTGCTGCTGGTGCTGGCCCTGCTGCCCGCCACCGCGGGCGAAGCCCATTTCAATGCCGAAGGCTACCGCCTGCTGCGCGCCCGCACGGCCGAACGGCGTGAAATGGACTATCTGCGCCACATCGGCTCCACCGCCGAACATGCCAAGGAACTCAGGCTGTTCGGGCTGGGGGGCTTCCTGGTCGGGCGGTTCCGCGCCGCCGCCGCCACGGTCATGGCGCAGAACCGCAGGCTGGCGCTGCGCCGCTTTGTCTGGAGCGGGGTGTTCGGGGCCATTGGCTCGGTCGCCTATTACGCGGTGTATATCGTGATTGTGTGGGATACGGTGCGGGGACGGTTTTCGGTTGGGGACCTGACGTTCCTGTCCGGCTCGTTCCTGCGGCTGCATACCATCCTGTCCAGGCTGCTCATGGCCATTACCCAGACCGCCAGCCAGGCGCAGTATCTGGATGATTTCTTTGCGTTCCTTGACCTGCGTCCGGCCATTGCCCCGGCCGCCACAACCATTCCCTTTCCCTCCCCCATCCGTCAGGGCATCCGATTTGAGAAAGTGGGCTTCCGCTATCCCGGCACCGACCGCTGGGCGTTGCGCAACCTTGACCTGACCATCGGGGCGGGCGAGACCGTGGCGCTGGTGGGGGAAAACGGGGCGGGCAAGACAACCATCGTCAAGCTGCTGACCCGGCTTTATGAACCCGATGAGGGGCAGATCACGGTCGATGGCATATCCCTGAGCGATATGGACCCCGCGGACCTGCACGCCCATATCGGCGTGATTTTTCAGGATTTTGTCCGCTACAGCCTGACGGCGGCGGAAAACATTGCCGTGGGCCGGATCGAAGCCCTGTCAGACACCGCGCGGATCAGGGCGGCCGCCCGTGAAGGACTGGCCGATGGCGTAGTGGGCCGCCTGCCCCTGGGCTATGACCAGCCGCTGGGCAAGCAGCTTGCACGCGGGCGGGAACTGTCGGGGGGTGAGTGGCAGAAGATCGCCATATCGCGTGCCTACATGCGCGATGCCGACCTGCTGATCCTTGATGAACCGACATCCGCGCTGGATGCG
The DNA here is from genome assembly GCF_011611525.1 of Komagataeibacter rhaeticus. Classification (NCBI taxonomy): domain Bacteria; kingdom Pseudomonadati; phylum Pseudomonadota; class Alphaproteobacteria; order Acetobacterales; family Acetobacteraceae; genus Komagataeibacter; species Komagataeibacter rhaeticus. Next base: position 1,326,048 of record NZ_CP050139.1, on the reverse strand, counting down.
CGGGCGGAAGCCGATGTGTTCGAACGCCTGCGCGCCCTGCGCCAAGGCAGGGCGGCACTGGTCATCTCGCACCGTTTCTCCACCGTGCGGACTGCCGACCGGATCGTGGTGCTGGAACACGGCCGGGTGCTGGAAACCGGCAGCCACGCCCAGCTTGTGGCCAATGGCGGGCGCTATGCGGAACTGTTCGCGCTGCAGGCGGCGGGCTACCGCTAGCGCCAGACCGCCTATTTTGTGGTATAGCCGCCATTGACCAGAATGGTCTGGCCCGTCATCCACCACCCTTCCGACACGATGAAACGGACATAAGGCGCAATATCGGCGATATCGGTCAGCCCCGTCGTGCTGAAGGGGGAAAGGGCGGCGGCCGATTTGTGATAGGCCACGGCGCATGGGTCTTCCTGCCCGTAGAAGAAGGGCGTATCCATCGGGCCGGGGCCAATGGCGTTGACCGAAATGCCACGCGCGCCATATTCCTTCGACGCGGCACGGGTAAAGTGCTCCACCGCCGCCTTTGACCCGGCATAGGTGGAATAGAACGGTGTATAGGCCCCCAGCAGCGAGGTCACGATCGTAACCAGCTTGCCGTTGTCATTCAGGTGCCTGCCTGCTTCCTTGATGAAGAAATACGCGACACGGGTATTGATGGCGAACATGGCGTCATATTCGGCCTCGGTCGTCTCCATGATCGGTTTCTTGAGCACCTTACCCACCGTATTGATCGCAATGTCGGGCCGGCCGATCCGGGCCACCACATCGGCAAACAGCCGCGCCATCGCGCCCTCAGCCGTAAGGTCGGCCTGAACGGCCATCGCGTTGACGCCGGCCGCCTTCAGGTCGGCCAGTGTCTTTTCGGCCTCTGGCGCCGTTGCGTCGCTATTATAGTGGATGGCGATGGCCTTCGCCCCCTGCGCCGCCAGATCACGCGCGATCAGTCCGCCCAGGTTCTTTGCCCCGCCTGCGATCAGAACCGTCTTGCCCTTTATGCCATGGTCCGCCATGGGTTGCCTCCATCCCTTGTGTGCAAGCGCATACAACGCTTTTCATGGGGCAAGGTTATCAGGCAGGATATGGATATAAAGCAGCCAGTCCTGACAACACCTGTCAGAAATAACGAACAGACCCATAGTGCCATACGGAGTGACCGTGGACCGTATCGACCTGTTCCGCATCTTTGCCCGCGTGGTGGAAAGCGCAAGCTTTACCCGTGCGGCGGATACGCTCAAGATGCCGCGCTCCTCCGTTTCCGCCGCCATACAGGAACTGGAAAACCGGCTGGGCACGCGCCTGCTGGCACGCACCACCCGCTCCGTCGCCCCCACGCCCGATGGCACGGCCTTCTACGGGCACTGCCTGCGCCTGATTGCCGACATGGAAGAAGCCGAGGGACTGTTCCGCCCGGATGCCGCAGGCCCGCGCGGCCTGCTGCGCGCGAACATGCCCGGCCGGATCGGCCGCCTGCTGGTTGCCCCCGCCCTGCCCGCCTTCCTGCGGCGCTACCCTGAAATCGACATTGAACTGGGGGTCACCGACCGTGTGGTCAACCTGGTGGAGGATGGCATTGACTGCGTGCTGCGTGTCGGCCCGCTGGGGGATTCCGGCCTGATCGCGCGCCAGATGGGTGAACTGGCGCTGGTCAATGTGGCAAGTCCCGCCTATCTCGCCCGCCGGGGCACGCCGCACCACCCCGCCGACCTGGACGGGCACGAGGCCGTGCGCTACGCCGCCCCCACCACCGGCCGGGTAGAGGACTGGGAATGGATGGAAGACGGCACGCTGCATACCCGCGCCCTGCCCGGCCGGGTAAGCGTGAACAGTGCTGAAACGCTGGTGGCCTGCTGTCTGGCCGGCCTTGGACTGATACAGGTGCCCGCCTATGACGTGCGCCACCACATCGCGGCGGGCGAACTGGTGGATGTCATGCCCCGCTGGCGACCCGAACCGATGCCCATGGCGCTGCTCTACCCGCACCGCAAGCACCTGTCGCGCCGCCTGCAGGTCTTTGCCGACTGGCTGGAGCAGGTGATGCGGGCGGCCGTGGCGTAGGGTCAGATCAGGCCGCCTTCGGCTGTCATCTGCTGCAGGTCCAGTTCGTGCTCGAGCTGGTGCAGCACGGCATCATGAATTTCACCACCACGATGCAGGCGCAGCAGTTCGGCCCGGCCGGCCTGTATGGTGGCCAGCAGGGCGTGGTAATGCGCATCCCGCCTGCCCTGCAGCGCCTGCTGTTCATGACTGAAACGTTCGGCCAGTTCCGCGCGGTAGGCATACTGTTCAAGCAGGCGGCCATGCACAAGCTGCCCCTGCGCATCATAGGCCTGCTGGCGCATTGCCTGTTCCTGGGCATGCGCGATCAGCGCGCGTGCCTGCGATACGGACAGGTGGTGATGCTGCCCGCGCCCCTGCCCACCATCCCCCCCCACCATGTGAATGACCCAGCCAATGGTGGTGCCCTGCCCCAGTACGGTGACCAGAATGACAACAAAGGTCACGATCTGCATGACATCGCGCTCCGGCATGGTGGCGGGCAGCGCCAGCACGATGGCAAGGCTGACCACGCCACGCATCCCGCACCACCCCATTATGGTGACAAAGGTCAGGAATTCCCGCCAGTCCGGCCGCTCCCGGGGCGGCAGCCAGGCCACGCGCAGCCCCTCGGTCAGGATCATCCACACAAAGCGCGAGACCAGAACGGCGGCCACAATGCCCGCCACGGGACGGACCACATCCTGCGCTACCCAGGCCGTGCCCATATGGCGCAGCACGATCGCATGCAGCGACAGGCCGATCAGGACGAAGACAAGGGATTCCAGCACGAATACCAGCACCTCCCACACCGCCGCCCAGCGCAGGCGCTCATCGGCACTGAAAACGTCATGCTGCCGCCACCCCAGCACCAGCCCCGCCACCACCGTGGTGATCACCCCCGATGCCCCCACCATCTCGCCACCAATATAGGCAACCCATGGCAGCAGCAGCGTCATGGTAATGCTGAGTATGCGGTCCTGCACGCGCCCCAGCAGCCTGATCCACAGCCAGCCCAGCCCGCCCCCCACCACCAGCCCGCCCAGCGCCAGCAGCACGAATGTCATGCCCGCATGGACCGGACTGAACGCCCCGGTCAGTACCGCAAGCCCGGCAAAGCGGTAGATCACAAGGCTTGCCGCGTCATCGAGCAGGCTTTCCCCCTCCAGCAGGGTGGTGATCCGCTCGGGCAGGTGAACATGCTTGAGCACGGCCTTGGCCGCCACGGCGTCGGGCGGGGCCACGATCGCCCCCAGCACAAGGCACCCCGCCCATGGCAGGGCGGGAATGAACCAGTGCGCGACAGCACCGACGGCAAAGGTGGTGAAGGCAACCCCCCCCACCGCAAGCTGCAATATCCCCCCCAGATGCGCACGAAACGCATGCCATACGGAAAAATAGGCCCCCGCCAGCAGAAGTGGCGGCAGGAACACGATCAGCACCAGATCAGGGTCGATGCCAATCACGGGTACGCCGGGCACAAGGGCAATCCCGATGCCCCCCAGCACAAGGGCGGCGGCAGGGGGCAGGCGGAGCCTGCGCGCGGCCAGTTCCAGCCCCACGATCAGGACAATCAGCAGCAGGATGAACTCAAAGCGCCCTACATTGGACATGCGGACCCGACCCGTCACACGGCCCGGCATGCGCGCCCGGCCTGTCGGAACCAACGCATCACGGGCGGGTACGGTGGCACAAAGGCGGGCGGGCCTTCCCCTGTCATCGGAAAGGCGGCCCGCGGGCTGCCGCCCGCAGCTATGCTGCACCACCCCGGCATTATCCATGCCACAATATTGCCATACGGAAGTATTTGGCGAATATTTATGACTGACACATAAAATACATGCGGATGCCAGTGCAACGGGTCCGATGCACCCGCGTTCATGCTGGACTGGCGGCAATACGTTCCCATGCGTGGGACTGTCATGCCCCCTGCCCGAAATATCATCCACACCGTTCCCACATTTCCCCGACAAGGAGAACAGAGGATGGGTGCACCCACAAAACCGGCCATGACCGGACAGCACACGCCACACCACGCCCGGCCCGTTCCCGCCACGGACACGCAGGCACCCGGCGCGGTGGCCACCCCACCGGCCATGGCACGCGCCCCGCAACCGGCGGACAGGGCGGGGTCCGGCCTGCTGGGCAGGCTCCTGCCCGCGTCACCACCGCCACGAACAAGCCTGTTCCGCAAATAGGAACCACACCGGAAAACGCGCCCGGCCCCTGCGCGCATGCCACTGGAGCCTGAAATGGACGGGACGACCGCACCCCCTTCGCAGCCCGGCCGTGCCTTCACGTCCTCATGGCCATCGTGGCTGGCACGGCTGGCCGGCCGTGCCCACCGCATGCCGTGGGAAAACGACGCCACCCCCCTGCGCTGCGAGATATTCGGCCCCGAACGGCTTGAAGCCCATGCCAGAAGCCTGGCGGCCGCCCAGACCATCAGCCCCCGGCCCGGTGGATATGGCCACCCCCTGTCGCGGCGCCTGACGGAAAACGGGGCCTTCCTGCGCGCGGCCGACATACGGATAGCCGACGCCATACAGGCCGGAAAGCAGCTGACCCCCGCCGCCCAGTGGCTGGCGGACAATTACGCGCTGGTGGACATGCAGATCCGCGAGACCGGCCTTGACCTGCCGCCGGGCTATTACGCGCGCCTGCCCAAACTGGCGACAGGCCCCTTTGCCGGGCTGCCCAGGGTGTTCGGGGTGGCATGGGCGCTGGTGGCGCATACCGACAGCAGCTTCCAGCCCGATACGCTATGCAGCTTCCTGCTGGCCTATCAAAGCGTTACCCCGCTGACCATCGGGGAATTATGGGCGGTCCCCATCACGCTGCGCATCGTGCTGATCGAGAACCTGCGCCGCGTGGTGGCCGCCATAATGGACAACAACACCAGCAGGCGTGAGGCCGATACACTGGCCGACCGGCTGGATGCCTACCGCAGGGGCACGCCGGCCGCCCTGTCGGGCTTTCTGGCCATGATTGACCCCCGCATCCTGACCTGTGCGTTCACCGCGCAGCTTGCCCACCGCTCCCGCGGGCTGGACCCGGAAAAGGACCCCGCCCTTGTCTGGCTGGAACAGCGCCTGGCCGACCGGGGCACAACGGTGGAAGACGCGGTGCGCGACGACCTGCATGAACAGGGTGCCTTCAACGCCACCATCCGCAACATCATCACCAGCCTGCGGCTGATCGCGGGCCTTGACTGGACGGAAGCCTTTGACCGCGTGTGCCTGGTCAACCGGCTTTTCGCCCCCTATGACAGTTTTACCCAGGCCGATTTCGCCAGCCGCGACCTGTATCGCAAGGCCGTGGAGGAACTGGCGCGGGGCAGCGCGCTGGACGAGATGGACATCGCCGCCCGTGCGGTGGACATGGCGCGGGCGGCACAGGCCGGGGAGGCGGCGGACCCGCGCCGGGCCGATCCCGGTTATTACCTGCTCATGGCGGGACGGCCCGCGCTGGAAGCCGCCATCCACTTCCGCCCCACCCTGCGCCACAGTCTGGTCCGGCGCTTCTGCCGGCAGGGGATCATGGCCTACAGCATGGTCGTGACGGGGCTGACGCTGGCGTTCATGGCCATTCCGCTCTGGCTTGCCCATTACGGCGGCACCGGGACGGCATGGCTGCTACCGGCGGTGGCGTTCATCCCGGTATCGGAAGCAGCCGTTGCCTGCGTGAACCGTCTGGCGCTGGAAATGCTCCATGCCACAAGCCTGCCGGGGCTGGAGTTCCGCTCCGGCATTCCGTCCCATCTGCGGAGCATGGTGGTGATACCCGCCCTGCTGGTTACAAAAGAAACGGTGGCCGAACTGCTGGCCCGCATTGAGGTCCATTACCTGGCCACACGCGACATATCCGTCTGTTTCGCGCTTCTGACCGACTGGACCGACCATGACAGCCCCCACGCCCCCGGCGATGAGCAGCTTGTGGCGCTGGCGCAGGCAGGGGTGGACCGGCTCAATGCAAAATATGACGCCCCCGCACAGGCCATGCGCTTCCATCTGCTCCACCGCAGGCGGGTATGGAGCCAGAGCGAAGGGGTATGGATGGGCTGGGAACGCAAACGCGGCAAGCTGCACGAACTCAACCGCCTGCTGCGCGGCGCGACCGACACGACTTTCATCCCCCCTGCCCACGGACTGCCAGCGGACGTGAAATACGTCATCACGCTTGATGCCGACACGCGCCTGCCACTGGAGACGGTCCGGCGCCTGATCGGCAAGATCGCCCATCCGCTGAACGCCGCGCGTTTCGATCCGGCATCGGGACGGGTGTGCGAAGGCTACGCCATCCTCCAGCCCCGGGTCACGCCCTCGCTGCCGGTGGGGCATGAAAGCACGCTGTTCCAGCGCATATTCGCCTCCGCCAGCGGCATAGACGCCTATTCCGCCGCCGTGTCCGACCTGTATCAGGACATGTTTGGCGAAGGGTCGTACGCAGGCAAGGGCATATACGACATCGACGCCTTCGAGGCCGCGCTGGCAGGTCGCGTGCCAGAGGCCACACTGCTCAGCCATGACCTGTTCGAAGGGATATTCGCCCGTGCGGGACTGGTGAGTGATGTGGAGGTGGTGGAAGAATTCCCGACCGACTACCTGGTGGCGGCCCAGCGGCTGCACCGCTGGACGCGCGGGGACTGGCAGCTCCTGCCCTGGATCACCGCCGGGCCGTCGCATCGGCATGCACATGGATGGATTTCGGGCATTGCCCGGTGGAAGATGCTCGACAACCTGCGGCGCACGCTGTGCACCCCGCTCGTGCTGCTTGCCCTTGTATCCAGCTGGTTCCTGCCGTTCCATGCCGCCCTTGTCTGGACGGGGTTCATACTGGCGGCCGTTGCCCTGCCCGCCTTCCTGCCCGTGCTGCCCGCACTGGTGCCCCGGCAGGAATGGATCACGCTGCGCAGTTACCTGAGCGTCCTGGGCCACGCCAGCGCCGAGGCGGCGGTGATGACCTTCCTCAACATCACCTTCCTCGCCCATCTGTCCTTTCTCATGACGGATGCGATCCTGCGCACGCTGGGGCGTGTGTACATGACCCGCCGCCACATGCTGCAATGGGTGCCCGCGGCCCAGATTGCGGGGCTGCTGCGTTCGGGGCTTGCTGGGTATTACGGACGCATGGCCCCCGCCACCATGCTGGCCGGGCTGATCGTGCCGGCCGTTGCCCTGTGGGCAGCGTGGAGCCTGTTCCTGGCCGTGCCGTTCGCCGCGCTGTGGTGCCTTTCCCCCGCCATTGCCATGTGGGCCAGCCGCACGCCGGTCATTGCCGCGCGCACGCGCCCCTCGCGCACCGACATCCGCACCCTGCGCATGACGGCGCGACGCACATGGCGCTTTTTCGAGACCTTCACCACGCCGGACGACAACATGCTGCCGCCTGACAATTTTCAGGAAGACCCGACGCCGGTGCTGGCGCGGCGCACGTCGCCCACCAATATCGGCCTGTACCTGCTATGCACCGCCAGCGCGCGCGATTTTGGCTGGAGCGGCCTGGCCGATACCATCGCCCGCCTGGAAGCCACGTTTGCCACGCTGGAGCGCATGCCGCGCTACCGGGGCCATTTTTACAACTGGTACGCCACCGCCGACCTCCAGCCGCTGGACCCGGCCTATATTTCCAGCGTGGACAGCGGCAACCTGGCCGGTCACCTCGTGGCGCTGGCCAGCACCTGCCAGCGCTGGCAGGAAAACGGACCGGAAACCGACCCGTGGCGCGAAGGTACGGCTGATGCGCTGAACATCGCCATTGCCGACCTGACCTTCCGCGATGGCACGCGACTGAGCCACGGCCCGGCGGAACGCCAGTTGCTGCGGCGCCTGGCCGCATTCAAGAACAGCGTCCTGTCCGCCCCGGCGCGCTCGGCCACGGGCCTTGCGGCACTGCTGGACCACGGGCGCGCCCTGGTCCAGCAGGCGGCCCGCCTGCCCCCCGTGGCGGATGCCGCCACCGGCACGGACCGCATGTTCTGGATATCCGCCCCGCTGCGCACGCTGGAAAGCCACCAGCGCGACATGGACACGGACCTGCACGCAACGCTTGGCGCGCGACTGGGCGTGATCGCGCACAAGGCGCGGCGCATGGCGGAGGAAATGGATTTCCGGTTCCTGTGCAATCCCGCGCGCAAGCTGCTTTCCATCGGCTATCTTGTGGCGGAGGACGCACAGGATGCCAACTGCTACGACCTGCTGGCATCCGAAGCGCGGCTGGCGGTCTTCCTTGCCATAGCCAAGGGGGACATGCCCGCCCATGACTGGTTCCGGCTGGGGCGGCCGATCACGCCGGTGGGCAATGGCGCGGCACTGGTCTCGTGGTCGGGGTCGATGTTCGAATATCTCATGCCCTCGCTGGTCATGCGCGCGCCCATGGGCAGCCTGCTGGCACAGACCAACATCCTGATCGTGCAGCGCCAGATCGCCTACGGGCAGGCACGCGGCATTCCGTGGGGCATATCGGAATCCGCCTATAACGTGCGGGACCTGGAATATACCTACCAGTATTCCAATTTCGGCATTCCCGGCCTTGGTCTCAAGCGCGGGCTGGGGCTGGATACGGTGGTGGCCCCCTACGCCACCATGCTGGCGGCGATGGTGGACCCGAAAAAGGCGGTCGCCAACCTTTACACGCTGGAGAAAACCGGCGCGCTGGGCCGCTTCGGGCTGTATGAATCCCTTGATTACACACCCGGGCGCGTGCCCGATGGCAGCACGGTTGCCATCATCCGCGCCTATATGGCCCACCATCAGGGCATGTCCATCCTGGCGGTGGCGGATGCGGTGATGAACGGGATCATGCGCACGCGCTTCCATGACGACCCGGTCATCGCCTCGGCCGAACTGCTGCTGCAGGAACGCGCGCCCCGCACCGGGGCGGTGGCACGGCCCCTGCCCACCGAGGAGGCGGCCCCGCCCCCCGTACGCGCCATCAGCGCGCCATCGGGACGGTACATGGACCATGCCGAGACACTCTCCCCCGTCACGCATCTCCTTTCCAACGGGCGTTACGTCGTGATGCTGACCGCGGCGGGGTCGGGCTACAGCCGCTGGCAGGGTCAGGCCATTACACGCTGGCGCGAGGATGCGACCTGTGACGATTATGGCCAGTACATCTACCTGAAGAACCGCCGGACCGGGCAGGTCTGGACCGCGGGCCTGCAGCCGGGGCGGACGCGGCCCGATGAATATGGCGTGGGCTTTCATGAAGACCGTGCCGAGTTCGCCCGCCGGGACGGTGTCGTGACCACAACGCTGGAAATACGTGTCTCGGCCGAGGATGACGCCGAGATCCGCCAGCTTTCCATATTCAATGGCGGCAGCGAGACACTGGATATCGAGATCACGTCCCATGCCGAACTTGCCCTGTTGCCACAGGCGGCGGATCTTGCGCATCCGGCCTTTACCAAGCTGTTCGTGCAGACGGAATACCTGGCTGGCGCCCGCGCGCTGATCGCCACCCGCCGCAGGCGTACCCCGGACGAGGCGGAAATATGGGTCGCGCACCTGATCATGTGCGACACGCCTGTCGAGGTCGAGACCGACCGCGCACGCTTCATAGGCCGCAGGCGCACCGTGCATGACCCTGCCGCACTGGACACGCCAGCGCCCCCCGCCGGGCATACCGGCACGGTGCTGGACCCGGTCTTTTCCATCCGCACGCGCACGGCCATCCGCCCTGGCGCCATGGCGCGTGTCACGTTCTGGACCCTGGCCGCATCCAGCCGTGCCGCCCTGATGGACCTGATCGAAACACATCGTGACCTGGCCGCCGTCGAGCGTGTCCGCACGCTGGCCTGGACACAGGCGCAGGTCCAGCTGCGCCATCTGGACATGACGCCCGCCATGGCGGACCTGTTCCAGCAACTGGCCGGGCATGTCATATTTGCCGCCCCGACCCTGCGCGCCGGTTCCGCCACGATAGAAAAGGGCGCGGGTCCCCAGCCACTTTTATGGGAGCAGGGCCTGTCGGGCGACCTGCCGGTCATGGTGCTGCGCATAAGGGAAAACGCCAGCACGGATATCGTGCGCATGCTCTTGCTGGCACATGAATACTTCCAGCTCAAGCAACTGGCGGTGGACCTTGTCATCCTTAATGAACATCCGGCCTCCTACCTGCAGGACCTGCAGGTCTCGCTGGACCAGCTTGTGCATGGCAGGCCGCGCGCGGGCAGTGGCGTGGGATCCGTACGGGTGCTGCGCGCGGACCTGCTTTCCCCTGCCGTGCGCAACCTGATCCTGTCGGTGGCGCGCGTGGTGCTGGACGCGGACCGGGGACTGGCCGAACAGCTGGGCCAGGCGGAACGGACCCTGCCGCGCCCGTTCGGGACAGCCCCACGCCAGCCACGGCCCGAAGCCACGGATTTTGGCATGCCCGCCGTGCCGGCACTGGAATTCTTCAATGGCCATGGCGGCTTTGCCCGACAGGGGCGTGACTATGTAATCGTGCTGGGTCCCGGCCAGACCACGCCCGCGCCATGGATCAACGTGATTGCCAATGATACGTTCGGCTTCCAGGTCTCGGCCGAAGGCAGTGGCTATACATGGTCGGGCAACAGCCGCGAGCACCAGATCACCCCCTGGTCCAACGACCCGGTAAGCGACCACGCGGGGGAGACCTTCTATTTCCGCGATGAAAACACCGGCATGCTGTGGTGCCCCACCGCCGCCACGCGCCGCGACCCGCAGGCAACCTACGTGACCCGCCATGGCCGTGGCCATACCCGGCTTGAACGGATTGCCCACGGCATTGCCAGTTCCCTGCTGCAGTATGTGCCCGTGACGGACCCGGTCAAGATCACGCGCATCCAGCTTCACAACCAGTCGGAGCGGCCGCGCACGCTGTCCGTCACCGCTTATGTGGAATGGGTTCTGGGCGCCGCGCGCAGCGTGACGGCCCCCTTCGTCTCCACCACCATGGATGCCGAGACGGGGGCGCTGTTCGCGCGCAACCGCTGGAAGCCCGAATATGCCAGCCGCGTGGCCTTTGCCGATATTGGCGGCTACCTGAGCGCAAGTTCGGGTGACAGGGGCGCGTTCATCGGCCGCAATGGCACGCTGGACAGGCCGCTGGCCTTCAGCCATCCCAACGGCGTGCAGGGCCGCACCGGGGCGGGACTGGACCCGTGTGGCGTGGTGCAGACCGTGGTCACCCTGCCACCGGGCGGACGGGCGGAAATCGTGTTCCTGCTGGGGGAAGGCGTGGATGAGGACCATGCCCGCGCACTGGTCAGCCATTATCGCGGCACCGACCTTGACGATGTGCTTGCCACGGTCGAGGCACACTGGAACCAGGTGACCGGCGGCATCACGGTCAGTACGCCAGACCGTGCGATGGACATCATGCTCAATGGCTGGCTGCTGTACCAGACACTGGCCAGCCGCGTGCAGGCGCGCGCGGGCTTCTATCAGGCCAGCGGGGCCTATGGCTTCCGTGACCAACTGCAGGATGGCATGGCCCTGGCCGCATCCTGCCCGCAGCGCGTGCGCGCCCACCTGCTGCGCGCGGCGTCACGCCAGTTTGTGGAAGGGGACGTGCAGCACTGGTGGCTGCCCGATACCGGGGCGGGCGTGCGGACCCATATCTCCGATGACTGCGCGTGGCTGGCCCATACGGTGGCGCATTATGTCAATGCGACCGGCGATGTCGCGGTGCTGGATGAACCGCTTCCCTTCCTTGAAGGACCGGCGCTGCCCATGGACGAGCATGACCGCTTCATGATCCCGGCCCGCTCCGCCCGGACCGGCACCCTGTTCGAACACTGTGCCCGCGCGCTGGAACACGGCATGGCAGTGGGCGCGCACGGGCTGCCGCTTATGGGCACGGGCGACTGGAACGACGGCATGAACCGCGTGGGCGAGAAGGGACAGGGCGAGAGTGTATGGCTGGGCTGGTTCCTGCACGCGACACTTGCCAGCTTCATCCCGCTGGCGCGCGCGCGCGGCGAACATGCACGCGCGCAGGCATGGCAGGACCATGCCCGCGCGCTGGCCACGGCGCTGGAAGCCACATGGGATGGTGACTGGTACCTGCGCGCCTATTTTGACGACGGCACGCCACTTGGCGCCCATACCAGCGCGGAATGCCAGATCGATGCCATTTCCCAGTCCTGGGCCGTGCTTTCGGGGGTGGCGCCGCTGGAACGGGCGGAGCATGCCATGCGCTCGGTCATGGCGCGGCTTGTACGCGGGCAGGACGGGCTGGTCCTGGTGCTGGCCCCCCCGTTCAACACCATTGGCCCCGATCCGGGCTACATACGGGGCTACCCGCCGGGCATACGTGAAAACGGGGGCCAGTACACCCATGCGGCGCTCTGGACGGTCATGGCCATGGCGGCACTGGGTGAAGGGGACCAGGCGCATGACCTGTTCCACATGCTCAACCCGGTCAACCATGCCCTGACCCCCGCCGATGTCGCCCGCTACCGGCTGGAGCCATACGTGGTCGCGGCCGATATCTATTCCACCCCGCCCCATGTGGGCCGGGGCGGATGGTCATGGTACACCGGATCGGCGGGATGGATGCAGCGCGTGGGAACCGAGACCATACTGGGCATCCGCATCATCGGCACGCAGCTTGCGCTCAACCCGTGCATTCCGCGCCAGTGGCCACAATTCTCGGCAACCCTGCGCTGGCGGACGGCGACCTACGGCATTACCGTGCATAATCCGCACCAGCTCTGCCGGGGGACAGGTCACATCACGCTTGACGGCACGGCCCTGCCCGCGGGCGCCATGATCGACATGGTGGATGATGGCGCGACCCATGCCGTCATAATAACACTGGGCGCCAACGCATAGGGTCCCGCCCTGTATACTGATGCAATACTGCCTGAACGGCTGCAGCATGCATCCCGCGTATTTATTTGGCTCCCGCCGCCGGACAGTCCAGAACCATCCCCACCGCGCACCGTTAAGCTCCTGACGGCATGACACGAGGGCCGGGCCGTTTGCCTGCCCCTCTGACGCCACGCGCAGGCCACCTGCCGCCCGGCGGCATATGCACCTGTCGTGCCCCCCACGCAAAGGATGCAACCATGGCTTATGACATACATTCCCGCACGCCGCCCTGTGGTGTCGTGCTGTCTCCCCCGCAGCAGGGCACGCCACCGCATACGGCCCCACCGGGACATGGCGGCCCCCGCGCGGGTGAGGACGAGCCGGAATCCACCCTTGATAATGATGAAAAGATAGAAAAGACCAGCCATCGGGACACCCGGCGCGACAGCCCCGGCAGCCGCCCCGGACCGCATGCCGATACACCGGACGCACCCGGCCACCCGACCGGCCCGCAGGGACAGGCACCCTGCTGAGCGGCACGATATGAGGCGTGATGGTATTGACGGCAGTGTTTTCATGCCCCGGTGCGCCCCACGGCAGTATTCACCGGGACAGGACAGTCCGCATGCAACCTTCCCGCGCATGATTTCTTTAATGAGCAGTATATTCTTCCCGACACGAAAAGGCATGAGCAAATGGCCAAGACAATCCGTTCAGCCCTGCTGGCAGCCCTTATCGCCAGCACCCCCGCACTGGCCCTGGCCCAGTCCGACATGCAGACTGGCCCGGCCCCCACTGCTGATTCAGCAGCATCGCAGGTGGGCAGGAACCCGCCTTCAGCCACATCGCCCTCAGGCGGGCGCGTCGAACCGTCCGACAGGCTGTGGAACAACCCGCGCACCGTCAGTGAACAGCCGGGCACACAGCCACCCGCCAGCACTTCCTCCGGCGGCATGCACCGTCACGGAGGGGCCGAAGCCGGACGCAGCAGCCGTGGCGGCAACAAGACCCCCTCCCCCGCCGATAGCAGCGAACAGTAAGGCCCGCCGCCACCGCGCGCGCCCCGTCCTTCACGCATCAGCCAGATGAGAACGGCCATGTCGATACCGTATGCTCATATGTCCAGCCAGCCCCCCCTGCCCCCGCCCGCGCCACCCGGTCCACGGGGCTGTCCCCCCATGGCGCCGGACAGGTCGCAGCCCATTGATGCGCCCTTCCCCCCGCCGCCCCCGTTACAGCACCACGGCCGCCCCTTCATGGCGCGCAGGACCGGCTCCATCCGGCAAGGAATACTGAAAATGCACAAAGATCCGCCCCCCGAGACGGAAAAGCAGCCCACCCCGGCCCAGAAGCACGAAGATGAAGGCCGCGATGAAGCGCTGGATGAAAGCTTTCCCGCCAGCGATCCGCCCGCGCAGGGACGCACGACCGAACCGAACAGAAGGCCCGGCAGGTAGCAACGGCCTGTCGCCGCCCGTAAAGCCAATCCCGGCCGGCCTGTCCCACCTGCGGGCCAGGATACCGGTCAGGCAACTGTTCCCGAACCATTCCCAACAGCCCGGACATCCAGTGTCCGGGCTGTTCTGTTCTTCCATATCCGTCCTATGACGGCTGCTGGCCATGCACCGTATGGTTACGCCTGTACAGGCGGGCAACCTGATGGGTCAGGTCATCGGCGCTGCGCAGCGTGCGGTTATGAAAGGCGCGTACGCTGTCATGTGCCGCGTAGAAACGCCGGGTCACCCGGTCCGCTTCCACGATGACGGTGCCGACAAATGTGCCGTCCACCTCAACAATACGGGATTCAAGCATCGGATTACTGCCCCTGTTCGGCTGCGGTCAGGGCCGCAACCTGTGCCCGGCAGGATGTCCGCCGGCTGTTCTAGTAAGTGCCGCCCCACATGCCAGGCATCGGGGCATGGATGTTACATCGACCGATGCGGCACATTCGCATGGCTGGCTGGCACATGGCAGATCCCCCTGATCGGTATGACGCCACGACATGAGGCGCTGGAGCCGGATCATACATGCCGGGCGGGGACGGTCAACATATTATCTTTATGATAAGTGTTATTTTTTATATAACATTTTTTATGTTGTTATGCCCGCAGGATGCCGCCCGTCAATTGCCAGTCCGAAAATTATATATTTATATACAATATGTTAATTAAATTTCCGGGCCAGACCGGGCCGCTCTTCACCTGTTTTATCTGAAAGCGCCCATCCTACAGGGGCTTCCCGTCATTCAGGGGCGCAAGGACGCTGGCGCCGGTTAAATCCTTTATTTTTTGTTATATATTTTTATAACATTTTTATTCGCATAATTTAAGGATATGCGCTAGGTTAATCACGTTACATAACAGGGTGAAATGTTGATTTTCACTGAGAACTGACCCGGGTTTTTCATCAGGAATTGACCCAGCCAGATGCTATTTCAGGCATAGTCGGGCGGGCGGTCAAGAAGAGGATTTATCCTTCCTGTTTTTTGACGCGGCGGTGCTGGCGCGGAACCTGTAGCTGTCATTTCCTGTCTCGAGGATATGACAGTGATGGGTCAGCCGATCGAGGAGCGCCGTCGTCATCTTCGGGTCACCAAAGACGTCTCCCCATTCACTGAAGCTCAGATTGGTTGTGATGATGACACTGGTGCGCTCATAGAGGCGGCTGAGCAGATGGAACAGCAGGGCGCCCCCAGACGCGCTGAAGGGGAGATAACCGAGTTCATCAAGGATCACGAGATCCAGGCGGAGCAGCCTGTCGGCAATCTGCCCGGCCCGATTGGCAGTCTTCTCCTGTTCAAGAGCATTGACCAGGTCGACCGTTGACCAGAAGCGCGCCTTCTTGCGGTGATGGGTAATCGCCTGGATGGCCAGGGCGGTCGCCAGGTGGGTTTTCCCGGTTCCCGGGCCGCCGATCAGCACGACATTTTCGGCACGCTCGATGAAGTCCCCGCCATGAAGCTGGCGGACCATGGGCTCGTTGACCTGGGTGTCGGCAAAGGAGAACCCAGACAGGTCCTTGTAGGCGGGGAACCGGGCTGTCTTTGTCTGGTAGGCGATGGAGCGCACTTCGCGTTCGGCCAGTTCCGCCTTCAGAAGCTGCGAGAGAATGGGGATGGCCGCCCCGAAGGCGGGCGCGCCCTGCTCAATGAGGTCAGCCGTGGCCTGGGCCATGCCATACATCCGCAGTCCACGGAGCATGACGACAAGTGAGGCGGCGGCAGGATCATGACGCATGGCGACTGTCCCCACGCAGGATGTCATAGCGCCCTGTATCGGCGCACGGTTCGTGTTCGAGCACCAGGGCCTGTGGAGCATCAAGCCGGAGAACCACGGTTCTTTTGGCATCAATCAGGCGATGCAGCGTATTGAGAACATGGGTCTTGGTCGCCACGCCATCTTCAAGAGCCAGTTCAACCGCGCAGAGGACGGCCTGCTCATCATGCTGCAGCACCAGGGCCAGGATTTCAGCCATTTCCCGGTCGCCTCCAGGCCGCCTGAGCAGTTGATCCTGCAGGGTCCGGAAGGCGGCTGGCAATTCGGTAAACGGTGCGCCATTGCGCAGGGCGCCCGGTTTGCGCTGGATGACCGCCAGATAATGCCGCCAGTCATAAACCGTGCGGCCTGGCACACCATGCGAACGCGTGATGATCCGGTCATGCACGCACAGAACCTGCCCTTCGGCGATAATGCGCAGCTTGTCAGGATAAACCCGCAGGCTGACCGGACGATTGGCAAAGGAGGCCGGCACGCTGTAGCGGTTGCCTTCGAACTGGATCAGGCAGGTTGGTGAGACGCGCTTGGTCTGTTCGACAAACCCGTCAAAGGGACGCCCCGGCACCATGAGGTGGGGACGTTCGCTTGCATGGACCTCGGAGACGCTACACGGCAATCCAGCATGCCGCAGCCGTTCCCAACGGTCCAGGCAGCGGGCTTCCAGCCAGGCATTCAGCGCCCCCAGATCGGGAAAGGCGGGCAAATCCTGCCAGATCTGGCGCCGGGCATCCTGCACGGTCTTCTCGATCTGCCCTTTCTCCCATCCGGCTGCCGGATTGCAGAAGGTCGGCTCGAACAGGTAATGGCTGGCCAGGGCCATGAAGCGCAGGTTGACCTGACGCGCCTTGCCCGACCCAATCCGGTCCACGGCCGTCTTCATGTTATCAAAAATACCCCGCCGCGGCACGCCACCGAGCACGCGGAAGGCCTCGGTAAGCGCATCAAAAAGCATCTCGTGGGTCTGTAGGGGATAGGCCCTGAGTATGAAGGCCCGGCTGAAGGACAGTTTGGTGTGGGCAACCTGCAGCTTGACGCGACGGTCGGCAATCACCGCCCAGTCCTCGCCCCAGTCAAACTGGAAGGCTTCCCCGGGCTGGAAGCACAGGGGCACGAAAACACCCCGGCCCGTTGTCTGGCGTGCCTGGTGCTGTTCGTGTTTCCACTGCCGGATGAAAGCAGCCACCCGTCCGTAGGATCCATCATAACCCAGTGCCACAAGGTCTTCATACAACCGTCGCGCCGTGCGCCGGTTCTTGCGGGATCGGGCGGCTTCCAGAACCAGCCATCCCCTCAATTTGTCAGCAAACGGGTCCAGTCGGCTGGGACGTTCGGGAACCTGGAACCGCGGTTCAATGCTCTCTGCCCGGAGATATTTCCGGATCGTATTGCGTGACAGTCCCGTCCGGCGTTCGATCTCGCGGATCGGAAGATGATCCCGGCGATGCCACCGGCGGATCACACTCAGAAGCTCCATGTCAATCACTCCAAAAACCCCCCAGCAAATGATGCCGGGGAGTGTGAAGGCATGGGTCAAATCTCGATGAAAATTTCCGCCCTACCCGGGTCAGTTCTCAGTGAAAATCAACACAGTGCCGCCATGCCGTTGCGGAACGTCTCGACAGAGACCGACGTCTCGTCCACCAGCCTGTAACCGGACGGTGCAATCATGTTGTTCATTATTGATCAGTTCCCGATATCAGAGGAAAACAGCAGTTCCGGGTCCGCCGGAACGGTGTCGTGCTGCGTGGCCCGGACGGGTTGCCGCAGGGCGGGGTCCATGTCCGGGTCGTAGCCGAACACGTCCCAGCGCGAGAGGCAGGTGATCACCACGCCTGCCAGCGGCGCCAGCAGTACCAGCCAGAACAGGGCCGGCCCCATCTGCGCGTTCATCCACGGAAAGGACAGCAGCACCAGCGTCCCCCCGATGCCCGACACCAGTCGCGCAACCCCTATGCCCATGCCGCGCAGTTCGGTGGGATAGCTCAGCGTGGGATAGACCATAAGCTGGCACCCCGGCCCGAACCCCTGCGCGAACAGGAAGGCGGCAAACCCGGCCAGTGCCGCGACAACGCCCACCGTGCCATGCGGCACGCCGGTCACGGCCAGCAGCCCCACCCCTGCGACCTGCATGATGTAACCCGCCAGGATGATGGGCCGCGAGCGCACGCTGCGCGCAAGCCTGACCCCCAGCAGCCCGCCCGGAAAGGCCACGGCAAGGTTGAGCAGGATGGAAATCACCACCACCTGCACCGCACTGGCATGCATGATGGAAACCAGCAGGGTGGGCAGGCCGAAGATGATGATGTTGTAGGACATGGCGCTGATCAGCGTCATGCTGCACACCAGCAGCCCGCGCCCCAGCAGCGGCTTTCGTACCAGCCGCCACGGGTCCGCCTGCACCACAACCGGCGCCCGGCCCCGCGCGGGCTGGACAATCGGGTCAACCCCGTAGGAGCGGCGCAGGATATCCGCCGCCCGCGTCAGGTCACCCCGGCGGGCGATCCATACGGGGGATTCACTCATGTAACGCCCACGCACCAGAATGATGGCCAGCGCCGGAACCGCGCCAAACGCCAGCGAGGCCCGCCACAGCCAGTCCGGATGGGTGGCCGGCAGCACATGCGACAGCACGAACACGATGACAAAGCAGGCGGATGACGCGGCATACCATGTCGGGCACCATGCCGCCGCATGCGCCGCCTTGCTGCCACGTCCCTCCAGCCGCGAGAATTCCGACAGGAAGGCCATGGCCACCGGCAGGTCCATGCCCACGCCAAAACCCATGGCGAAGCGGGCGGCAATCAGGATACCGGCGGTGGGCGCCAGCCCCGCCACCAGGGCCGCGATGACAAAGCACACCATGTCGGCCATGAAGACGGCATAGCGGCCAATACGGTCCGTCAGCCACCCGCCTGCCAGGCTGCCCGCGATGGTCCCGGCATTCAGCGCCGCCGCCACCAGACCCGTCTGGAACGCGGACAGACCGAAATGGGCCTGCACATCCGTAATGCCCCATGACAGGGTGGTCAGGTCATACGCATCCAGAAACACACCCCCCAGCGCAAGCGCCACGACCATGCGCGCATGGCTTCCCGCTGCGGGACCGGCGTTGACAAGGGCGGAAATGTCATCCGCGTCGCGCACGACGGGACGCGCGGTAGAAAACTGTGCTGTCATGTCGTTGCCCGTTCCTGATAAGGGTAAGAAACACCGGCGCGCGCAGCCGCAAGCGTGCTGATGATTACGGCCAGTTTCTCGGCGTAATGCGTGACTTCGGGCAGGCCCATCAGTTCGCCAAAACGACCGCGTGCAAGCGGGCCTGCCACAAACAGGCTGCCTTCATGCCGCCCGCCTACGCAGGCGCGGCCCAGCGCATCCACATGCAGGCCAAGCCCCGTGGCATCCACCTCCACCAGCCCTGCGGCCGCAAGCCCCCCGATATAGGGCTGCATGTGCATGATCGCGCCATGCGCGGGGCCGGTAGTGGTAATGATGGCATCATAGCAGGCTTCCCACGCGGGCGAACTGCCATGGCGCAGGGTAAGGGCAAACTGCCCGTGCCGCACCCGTGCCGCCACCACGCGGGCGGCACGAACATCCAGCGTGCCCGCGCGTTCACGCGCACGCAGCACTTCATCAGCCTGGGGGGCGATGCGGAAGCGGTGCGTATCCCAGAACGGTCGCAGGTGCCGGATCAGCCGCCTGCGTTCCGGCACCGAAAGGGCTGCCCAGATATCGGGGGCCTGCGTGCGGATGCGGTCAAATACGGCCTGCCATGGCTGGCCTGCGTGCCGGGCCAGTTCATGGCGTATGCGTTGCAGCAGATGGCGGGCCGTGCGTGCAGGCGGCGAGATGAAATCCCCCACCGGCTTCACCGCCCCTGTCGCATGCCCGTGCGAACGTTGCCCACGCCGTGAAATGGCCGTGACCCGGCCCGTATGCCCGCGCGCGGTCAGGCTGACGATCGCATCGGCCATGCTCAGCCCCGACCCCACAACCAGTACGCTGTCGGTACGGCGGATATCATCCAGCGCACCGGCCTGCCACGGGTTGGTCACGAGTATGGGGTGCTGGCCGGGATGCAGGTCCAGCGCACGCAGCACGCCCGGCGGTTGCGGGGCGGGATGGCTGGTGGCAATGACCACGATATCGGCTGGCAGGGAAACACCCGTCGCATCGGTCACGATCCAGCCGCCATCGGGCACCCTGTGCACCCCCGTCACCCTGCGGCGCAGATGCGTCAGCACACCCGCATGCAAAAGCGGGGCCAGCCGGTCGGCCACGTACCGGCCAAACACGGCACGGGCGGGGAAAACATCGCCATCCGGCCGGGTGGCCGCCGGATCATCGGCCAGCGCGCCGGTCCCGCGTATCCAGTTGATGAAGTCATCGGGCTGGCTGGTATCGATGCTCATGCGGGTGGCTGGCACATTCACCCGGTGCTGCGGATCGCCAGCGCCATAGGCCAGCCCCGCCCCAAGGAAGGGACGCGGCTCGAACACCGTCATGCGTTTCGGGCCACCGCCATCACGCGCCAGATGCCATGCCAGCGCCGCACCGCTGAACCCGCCGCCAATAATGGCGATATGGGGGATGTGAGGGGAAGATGACATGGCGCGCCCCACACTCACGCAGCCCGGGTGGGACGGTGGTCACCGGCGATCGTCTCGCCAAACGGCCCCATGTTGTTCAGGTTTGACCGGCCACGCACGGGATGGGCGGTGGGCAGGTTGGGCAGGACCAGTTCACCGAACTGATAGGCTTCCTCCAGATGCGGATAGCCCGAGAAGATGAAGCTATCGATGCCAAGGCGGCGGTATTCATCAATCCGTTCGGCCACCGTATCGGGGTCACCCACCAGCGCCGTGCCTGCGCCACCGCGCACCAGGCCCACGCCCGCCCACAGGTTGGGACTGATTTCCAGCCTGTCGCGCTGGCCACCATGCAGCGCGCTCATGCGCGACTGGCCCACGGAATCCATGCGGGCGAAGACCGTCTGGGCCCTGGCGATGGTGGCATCATCCAGATGGCTGATCAGGCGGTCGGCCACATGCCAGGCTTCCTCCGCCGTTTCGCGCACGATTACATGCAGGCGGATGCCGAATGATACCTCCCGCCCCTGTGCATGGGCCAGCTTGCGCACATGGCTGATCTTTTCGGCCACCTGCGCGGGCGGCTCGCCCCATGTCAGGTATTTGTCGATTGATTTGGCAGCAACATGCGCCGCTGCTTCCGATGAACCGCCAAAGTAAAGCGGTGGCCCGTTTTCCTGAAAGGACGGGAACAGCAGGCGGCCATCCTTTATGGTGAAGTGCTTCCCTTCAAAACTGACATCCTCGCCACGCAGGAGCGCGCGATAGATATCAAGGAATTCATCGGTGATTTCGTAACGCGTCGCATGGTCGGCAAACAGGCCATCGCCCGCGTTTTCCGCCGGGTCGCCCCCCGTTACGATATTGATCAGCAGCCGCCCGTTTGAAAAACGGTCCAGCGTTGCCGTCATGCGCGCGGCAAGGGTTGGGGAAAGCAGGCCCGGCCGCACAGCAATCAGGTAGCGCAGCCGTTCGGTTACGGGGGCCAGGGCGGAGGCCACCACCCAGCTGTCCTCGCAACTGCGGCCGGTCGGGATCAGGACACCGTAATAGCCCAGCGCGTCGGCTGCCCTTGCCACCTGCTGCAGGTAGGGCAGGTCAACCGGGCGCCCGCCCTTCTGCGTGCCCAGGTAGCGGCTGTCGCCATGGGTGGGCAGGAACCACAGCACATTGATCTTGTCGGGAATTGCGTAGGACATGCTCATGACGCCTTGGAAAATGTTTCAGATGGAAAAAGCGGGGACGCCGGGGCGTGCAGGGCGGCGGGATCACGGTAGCGGCTACCGAAATGCTGTTCGGGCAGGCGCGCGCGGCCTGCGCCAAACAGGCGTTCACGCAGGGTCTCGCCCGGCGTGTAGGCCGTACGGTAGCGCCCGCGCCGCTGGAGTTCGGGGACGACCAGATTGATGAAATCCCGCGCGGTCTCGAATGTGTGGTACTGGCGCAGGTTGATGCCATCTATGCCGTCGATGTCCAGCCAGCGCTCGATTTCATCGGCAATCCGGTCCGGCGTGCCGACAGCGAAGAAGCGCCCCTCGTCAAACGATGCGATCTGGCGCAGCGCGCTGCCCACCGTCTGTTCGGGATGGAAACGCCGGCCCATATTGCCAAATGGCACGCCCTCGCGTTTCAGGATGTCACCGATGCGGGCATCGGCAGGGTAGCGGCGCAGGTCAATTTCCGCCTGAGCATGCACCAGCGCGCCTTCCACGCTGTAATACCGGCGGTATGTCTCCAGCTTCTTTTCCGCCAGAGACTGCGTGGTATCGGCAATGATCCCGGCCATGACGATAAAACGGATGTCATCGCCATTACGGCCATGGGCACGGGCGCGTTCGCGCGTGCGGGCAATATTGGCGCGCACCGCTTCGGTCGTCTGGCCGCCGATGAACACGACCTCCGCATGGCGGGCGGCGAATTCCAGCCCGTCGGGTGATCCCGTCGCCTGGAACAGCACCGGCGTGCGCTGCTGGCCAGGCGAGACCAGATGCGGACCCGCCACACGGAAGTGCCGGCCCGCGTGATTGATGGGCCTGACCGCATCGGGATTGGCATAAAGGCCCGCCCGCGCGTCATTCACGACCGCATCGTCATCCCAGCTGCCTTCCCACAGCTTGTACAGCACATCGAGATACTCATCGGCGATGGCGTAGCGCTGCGTGTGGGGGATCTCGTCATCCAGCCCGAAATTGCGCGCGGCACTGCGCAGATAGGATGTGACGATGTTCCACCCCACGCGCCCGCCGGTCAGCAGGTCGAGCGTGGCCATGCGCCGGGCAAAGGCGAAGGGTGGCTCGTAAGTGGTGGAAAAGGTCACGCCGAACCCCAGGTTTTCCGTCACCGCCGCCATGGCGGGCACGACCATCAGCGGGTCCAGATTGGGGATCTGCAGCCCCTCGCGCAGGGCGGCGGCGGTGCCATCGCCAAAACGGTCATAGGTGCCGACGACATCAGCCAGGAAGACCGCGTCGAACAGTCCTTCCTCAGCCAGTTTCGCCACTTCAAGCCAGTAGGACATCTCCCCGAAGCGATGCCGGTTATTGCCGGGCGCACGCCACATGCCGTGCACGATATGGCTGACGCAGGCCATCTCGAACAGGTTGACGTGCAACTGTCTGGCGCGCGCGCTCATGCCACGCGCTCCGGATGCTGCCGCGCGGGGTCGGCCTGCGGGGCGGCATCGGTGGTGCGCGCGCGCCACTGGGCGCCAAAGGCCGTGCCGTTGAGCACAAGGTCACCCAGTTCACGCTGCCGCTGGACCAGCGGGTTGTGCGAGGCCAGCGTGCGCGCATTGCGCCAGTGCCGGTCCAGCCTGCGGGTGGCGCTGGTGGCCGATGCGCCACCGACTTCAAACAGCAGGTTTGCCGCTTCCAGCACCTGGGGCGCCACGATCTGCTGGGCCTGATAGGCCTGTACCTGCGCCAGGTCGAAGGCAGGGCCGCTTTCCTGCCCCGCCGCCCATGCCGGGAATACGTTCTCCAGCCCGGCGGCCACCTTTTCCACCAGCGTATCAGCCGAGAAGGACAGTGCTGACAGGCGCCCCACCACACCCTGCACCAGCGGGTCATGGCGCTGGGCCACCTGCCCCGGAATGCCAAAGGTGCGCGTGCGCGGGCGCACGAAGGCTGTGGCATCGCCCACAATGGCCCGCCCGATACCGGCAAGCGTGGCCAGATGGAAAAGCTGGTAATAGGTGGTGAAATATTCGTTGGTGGGAAAATCGGCCAGTGGGGTGCGCCCCAGGATGTTCCCTTCCGGCACGGCCACGTTTTCAAAAATGGTGGTGCCGCTGCCGGTCAGGCGCTGGCCAAAACCGTCCCAGTCATCGACACGGGTCACGCCGGGGGCCGTGGCGGGCACGGCAAGCTGGATACGGTCCACCCCGTCAGTCGCTACCGCCACGATCCATGAGGCATAGAGTGTGCCGGTTGAATAATACTTGGTGCCATCCAGTCTCCACCCCTCCCGTCCCGGCCCGGGCGTGAGCGTTGTCGCGGTGCCGGTGCTGTCCGTCAGTTCCGCCATGGCAGCCCCGAACAGGGCACCCTGCGCCACCCGTTCCAGCCAGCGCGCGGCCTGCGGGCTGTCGCCTTCATGCAGCCTGCCTTCGACAAAGGCGAAATGGGCGCGGAAGATCTGCGGCAGGTTTGAATCCGCCTCCGCCAGTTCCGCCAGCAGGGCAAAGGTCTCGGTCAGGGTGGCACCCGTGCCGCCATGCCGCACGGGCACACGCAGGGCACCAAACCCCGCATCAAGCAGCCAGCGCACCGCGTCATGGGCCAGGACACGATCCTGCTCGCGCGTGACCGCGCCTTTGGCAATCCGCGCGAAAATGGGGCGCAGCGCCTGTGCCGCCAGCTCAGTCCGGGGGGAAAAACCGCGTGTGGGATGGACCCGATCTGTCATGACAACCTCATCATATGGAGGATATTACTATTTTTAGTGAGTGTTTAACTGATCCAACATTAACAACCGATTCATGTGAGTCAATTATATAATTTACGTTTAATGTGATTAATAAAAAAATAAATGCGATATTATGCTGTAATTTATCGTAAATTATGGTTCTTTCCGGCAGGTCTAAAGTTTAACTTACTGTTTTTAAATTATTTTATTTAAGATTAAATACCGTTTTAAATTGTGTTTTGTTTTTCTCATGACAGCCATCCGCTGCCGCATCCATGACGGAAGTGGCAATCCATCGCACCCTGCCATCTGATGGTGCGGGCAGGGCCTGCCCCTTTCCCGATTGCGGTTATATTTTCCGGAACAGGGCTGCGGCGGGCTCCGTGCCGTTCGACCGGTTTTCCGGCGGCATGTTTTACGTTTTTTATTAGTGAATAAACCTGCCAGCATGAGTCCGGTGCCGCGCAGGTCTGAAAGACGGGACATCCGTCGCATGCAGGGCCCGGATGCCCGGCAGGCCATGGAAGCCGTCCGCGCGCAGGCTGAACGGCCTTTTGGGGGATGCTGACAAGAAGTCACATCCCAAAATGCCTTTATGACGCGCCGATATTTCCGGGCAGGTTTTCAGGCCCACGCGCGGGGCCTGTGCCGGCGGGAAGGCGCGGGCGCGGGGGAAACAGACGCCCGGCCATAAAATGCCTGTCAGGCCCTTCGCAGCGGGACCTGTTCTGTGGCATAGACAAAAAATGCAAATGCGTCGCATTTATATATCAAAGCGTAACAGAATTCCGGCAACGGCCATGGATGCGCGCCGTCGCCCTGCCATGCCGGCGTGGAACAGGCCGGGCAGTCTCGTACTGGCCTGCCTGCTGTCCTACGGCGTTGCGCATCTGGTGGTCATGGACATTGTCCGGCTGCCCGGCCCAGCCAGCGGGGAGGCCACCGCGCTGGGCCAGATCATGGCGCTTGCCCTCCTGCCGGTACTCATTGTGCTGGGCTTTGGTGCCCATGCGCGCCATGTCGGGCTGTTTGTTGTGGGGGGGTGCGGTCTTGCCGCGGCCCTTGTCGGGGCTGTGCTGTCCTGATGCGTGAGACGCTGCGCACCCGCATGGGCTGGCTGCATGCCTGGACCGGTTTTGTGGGGGGGCTGGTCATGGTATGCGTATTCGTGACCGGCAGCCTGTCGGTGTTCGATACGGAAATCACCCGCTGGATGCAGCCCGAAGTGCGGGTGGCGCCCGGCACGCCCCTGACGCCCGCCGCGCTGGATGTGGCGGCCCGGATGATCCATGAAGGGGAAACCCACGGCATACCGGCTTTTCTGGCGCTGCCATCGCCCCGTTCCCCCACGCTGAAAGTCCTGCATTATGACGGGCGTGAATTCACGGGTCCCCAGCTTGACCCGCAAACGGGCGTGATCATACCGGCACGGCAGACGGCGGGGGGAGAGTTTTTCTTCCGCTTTCATTATACCCTGTGCATGCAGGGGCCTGCGGGTATCCTTGCCGTAGACATTCCGGCAATCGGCCTGCTTGTTGCAATCGGCTCGGGCCTTGTCATTCACATCCGGGCACTGCTGCCCGACATCGTGCTGCTGCGCCTGTCGGCCACGCGCCTGCGGGCATGGCTGGATGCGCATCTGCTGACGGGCGTGCTGTTCCTGCCCTTCATGGTCATGATCACCTATACGGGCGTGCTGGTGCATGTGGACAGGCTGCTGCCCGCCATTCCCGTGACCAGCCTGTGGTCGCAGGGCAGGCCGGTATCCCGGTCCACGGCCATCCGTCCGCCGCATGTGGCGCCGTCCCCCGTGTTCCAGCCCCTGCCCCCGCTTGCCCCCCTGCTGGCGGCCGCGCGTGCGCCGCTTGGCGGTCGTGAAGCGGGCTTCATCCTTTTTTCTCCCGATCACCTGAGCATCTTCGCCAGTGACGCATCAGGCCCCTTCCTGACGCGTGACCATGCCGATTTCCACCTGCCTGATGGCGCACTGCTGGCCACGGCCGCCACCAGCGGTTCCATCGCCCGCTCCGTGCAACTGCTGCATGGACTGCATTACGCCCGCTTTGCCGCAACGGGACTGCGCTGGCTGTATCTTGTGTCCGGGCTGTGCGCCACGGCGGTCATTGCCAGCGGGCTGGTCCTGTTTGGCATGAAACGGCGCCGTGACCGGGGGCATACGGTGGCCTTCCGCATCGGGGAAGGACTGACCATGACCACCCTGGTCGGGCTGCCCGCCAGCCTGTGCGCCCTGCTATGGGCCAGCCGCCTGCTGCCCGCAACGCTGCCGGGACGCGACGGAACTGAAATAACGGTATTTTTTACCGTATGGGGCCTGTGCGCCCTGCATGCGCTCACCTGTGCCGTAACCGGGCGTGGCCTGCGGGCGTGGCGCACGCAGCTGGCCATGTCCGCGGTGCTGGCGGGCGGGCTGCTGCCCCTTGACGGACTGACGGCCCCCGCGGCACTACATGCCGCGCCCGCCATCCATGCGGCGGTGGATGGCATGGGGCTGGGTGCCGCCAGCCTTGCCCTTTATGTCCTGTCGCACCTGCGGGACAGGGCGGCATGACCTTTCCTGTCGCCCTTGCCGCCTGTCTTGCCGCCTTTCTGTGCCATGCCCTGCTGCATGGCCGTCGCTACAGGCTACCCGCCCCCCCGCCGGGCCTGCGCCCGGTGGCGTATCTGCTACGGATGGCGGCCCCGCTGGGCGCGCTGGCCGGGGCCGTGGCCAGCCATGGCGTGACGGGCGCACTGCTATGGTTCGCGGCCGCATCCCTTGCCGGGCTTGGGGCGGGGCTGCTGCTGGCCACACGACAGTACTGAACGCCCGTCGCCCCCTTCATCCGGCCCGCAGGCCTTTTACCAGCCACCCCAGCCCCATCCCCCGACATACCCCCCATACGGATAGCCATAATAGCCGGGATAACCGTAGACAGGATAATCGTAGGGATAGGGTGGCGGACCATACCAGCCGGGTCCACGGTCCCAGCCGCCCCCCCAGCCACCACGGCCGCGATCCCAGCCGCCACCGCCACGCGGGCCGCCGCCACGCGGTCCACCAAAACCCGGACCACCATGGCCACCACCTGGCCCACCAAAGCCGGCACCACCCCCATGCCCGCCCCCACCGGGGCCACCGCCACCGGGGCCGTGCTGCGCGTAAGCATCAGCCGGTACCATGACCGGTGCCGCAGCCAGTGCCATGGCAACAAAAGCCACAGTCCATGCTTTCGTGTATTTCATTGTGGTACTCCTTCACCCTTAACCTGCTACACGGACACGACGAAACAGTGGCGGAATGTCACATTACTGTATCAGTATCACATTGATCCTGAAGCGCAGCCATGAAGAACCTGCATGTCATGCTTATGGAAAGATGGCAGGCGCCCCGCCATGGGCATGGCGCATGCTCAGGGCATGCCAGCGCATGGCTGGCATGGCGGACTGCCCGTAACAGCCTGCCACAGGGCACGCTGGATGACCCGGGGGGCCAGGGCCAGCCTGTCGGCATTGCCCTGATCATGCACGGCACCATGCAGCAGGAGCCGTGCCACATCATGGAACAGGGTGGCCGAGGGGGACCGGCCACGCAGCATGTCCTCCACCGCCGGGACATACCATGGCCGTGTTGCAACGCCCCCCAGCGCGACCCGTCCATGGCGGATGACGCCGCCCTCCATTTCCAGCCCGACCGCCACCGATATGATGGCAAAGGCACAGGTGCGGGATTCACGGATCTTGAGATAGGTATAATGGCTGCCAAACGAGACCGGCGGCAGGTCTATGCCCACCACCAGTTCATTCCTGCGCAGGACGTTCTCGACCCACGGCGTGCGACCGGGCAGGCAGTGGTAATCCCGGATGCGGACCTGCCGCGCGCCACCTGGCCCGAACAGGTTGACCCGGGCATCCAGCGCGGCCAGCGCCACGCACATATCGGATGGAAAGGCCGCCATGCAGTCCGGGCTGGTGCCCAGCAGGGCATGCACGCGGTTGCGTGCCCCGATTGCGGCACAGCCCGCGCCCGGTTCACGCTTGTTGCAGACGGTGCCGATATCATAAAAATAATGGCAGCGCGTACGCTGGTTGATGTTGCCCCCGTTGGTCGCCATGTTGCGGACCTGCGGGCTGCCCCCTGCCAGGATGGCAGCCGCCAGCAACGGATAGCGCGCCCGCACCAGCGGATGGGCCGCCGTGCGGGCATTGGTGGCCAGGGCCCCCAGTCCCACCCCCCCATCCGGCAGCGGCCTGATGTCCCCCAATGGCAGGGCCTTGATGTTGATGACATATTCCGGCTGCTCGACATCCGCCTTCATCAGGTCGATCAGGTTGGTGCCGCCCGCCAGATAGCGACTGCATGGTGGCGCCTGCACCACCGCGCCCAGCGTGACTGGCCGGCTGTATGCAAACGCCCTCATGCAACACCTTCATGTCTGGAGCGGCTCATGGATACCGGTTCCTCACGCGCCTGGCCGCCGCAAAGGCATGGACTGGCGTGTATGAAAGCCTCGATCTCCGCAGGGCTGGGGGGCTGTCCGTCCGTGGCCTGCGCAAGCAGGCACAGGAGGCGCGCGGGCAGGCATGCGCTGCACACCTGCGGCCCCGCCGCCGTGAGCAGGCGCTGCCGGATATGATGAAGAAGGCCCGATCCAGGGGGAAAAAATGCCTCGGCTGTCACCACTTCAGCATCGGGAACCGAAATGGCCAGAACAAGGCAGCTCTGGACAGGCACACCATCAAGCAGCACGGTACAGGCACCGCAATGCCCATGATCGCAGCCCTGTGTGACAGATGTCAGGCCAAGGCATTCACGCAGCAGGTCAAGCAGGATGACGGTGGGTGGCACGTCCTTACGGAAAAGCGCGCCATTCACCTTCAGACTACAGGTACAGGCATTGCGCGTGGCGTTCATGCTACCTCGCTTGTGGAAAGGCCGGGTACAACAGGGGCATTTCCTTCAAAGCCCGATGGCCCCGAGGGTTTCCCCCAAAATGCCTCACCTGTTCTTGAAGCCGGGCGGCCATCCGTTCAGGATGGCCCCTTACGGCCTGCCGGCTGGGCGTTTGTTCCTGACCCTGCCGGTGCCCGTTCCTTCTTTATGCGGGTTTTACGGCGTATTCCAGAATCAGGGCATGCAGCCCGGCAGGCGACAGCGAAACGGTTTTCCCGGTGCTGTGATGGCTGTCCTTTCCTGGCCCCAGGGACACGGCGACATAAGGCACGTCACGTTCGGCCACCGGGCTGAAAACCCCCGTGATGGAAGGCCGGTGGTCACCGAAAAAGACCAGCAGGATATTCCTGTCCATGCCCGACAGGGCCTGCATGAGGTCAGCCAGCATGCGGTCACTGTTACCCAGATGGCGCAGATAATTCGCAAGTCCCAGCGCCGGCTGTGAACTGGCGGCCCATGGCCCGTGGTTTTCCATGGTCACGGCATAGACCAGCACAGGCTCGCGTGCCGCACGGACAAGAGCCCCGATACTGTCGCCCAGCGCCATGTCACTTATATAAGGCATGTCGGTGCTGGCCGTGTGGGCATAGGCTTCGGGTCCGATCATCCGCTCAAACCCGCATGCGGGCATAAGCTGGTTGCGGTTGTAGAAACGTATGTCATGCGGATGCATGAAGACACCATGATACCCCGCTGCCTTCAGGCGGTTGGGCAGGGCATAGGAACTTTCCTGCGCGGCAGTCAGGAACGGGTCAAAGGCGCGAAAGCCCAGTTCGGCCTCCGTGCGGCCATACAGCACACCATATTCGGAACGCATGGTATAGGCGCCAAACCCGCTGACCTGCAGTTCCCCCTGCTGGCATGCCCACTGGCGGGCCCGGGCAAGGCCGGGCATGGCGACAGGCCCGACCGATGCCGGCAGGGGCAGACGGGCGGGGTCGGCAAATGACTCGCACTGTATGACCACCACCGCGTCATACGCCGCCCGCCCCGGCAGGGGCGGGACGGGCGGCGGTGTCCTGCTGGCCTTCCACTGCTTCCAGTACAGGAAGGTAATGCCCGGCAGGCCAAAGCGCTGCAGGTCCTGTGCCAGATCGGCGGCAGGCACCCATTTCGCTGCGGGCAGGCCACGAATGCCCAGCATGGCCATAACCGCCATGAACAGCCCGGCAAGATGGGGCACAGGTTCCGGCACCACGAAGAAAAAGGCGCCAACCACAAGGAACAGCATGAAAACGACAACAAAGATACGCGCATACCATGGTATGGAAAACAGGTAGAATTTGGGATGCTGCAAAAAACTGCGGGCGACGAAAAGATCGCTGAACAGCAGCGGTTCCCCCAGTATGCCATATTTTATATTGGATACGGATACGAATACGACTTCAGACAGGACCGCCACCAGCAGCGAGACCACGATATTGCCGGTCAGCGCCAGCAGCAGGCCAACCGTGAACAGCGCACAGAGCATGTCGATATAGACCCGCCGCGGGGACATGGCCTTTCTGCCATCCCGTGTCCTGATTCCTACGGTCTCGATCAGGGGCGCGACAACGCAGATACAGGCCACAGACAGAAAAAACATCATGTACATCAACAAAAAACCCTGACCGGCATCACATGTGTTCCCCGGCTGCATGAAAGGGACCATGCCGTGCGGGACAGCCACCGTTGAACAAGCCATCCCTCATGCCACAGCGGCGGCAGGGTTTCCACCCGCCGCACATCCGCCATGGCGCACCGGGCGACAGCATGGACAAAGAATGCTACGAAAGGATGGAGCCGCCAGACGCCAGCGCGCGCCACTGGAAACCACAGTCATGAAACCGGACGGATGGACAAGACTTTCTGGCATGCCAAATGGCAGCGCAACGAAATCGGCTTTCACGAGCCACAGCCCAATGCCCTGCTCATCCGCCATTTTCCCGCCCTCCACCTGTCCCGGGGCGCACGGGTCTTCGTGCCGCTATGCGGAAAAAGCCTTGATATCCACTGGCTGCTGGCACAGGGGTATCAGGTGGTGGGATGTGAACTCAGCCCGCTTGCCGTCAGGCAGCTCTTTGCCGAACTGGGCCTGACACCACATGTTTCCACCTGCGGCCGCGTGACCCGTTACATGACGGGGGAGCTGTGTGTATTCGCCGGTGATATATTCGACCTGACACCGGATATGATGGGCCGGGTTGACGGGGTATATGACCGTGCGGCCCTGATCGCCCTGCCCCCGGCACTGCGCGATGCCTATGCAGCCCACCTGCCCGCCCTTACCCGTTCCGCCCCGCAACTGCTGGTCTGCCTGGATTATGACCAGTCCTGCCGCGCCGGGCCGCCATTCAGTGTGGATGCCGCTGAAGTCAGGCAGTATTACGCTGCGCTTTTCAACCCTGTCTGTCTTGCCACCGTTCCGGTTCCGGGCGGCCTGAAGGGCATATGCCCGGCACGGGAAGTGGTCTGGCACCTGATCCCCATCCGCTGACACCGTGGCGGCAGGGCGTGCCTAGCGCGTCCCGCCGTGGTCGGCGCTGGCAAAGGCCTGTATCAGGGCAAGGAAGGCTGCCGGGTCCTGTACATGCACCCAGTGCCCCGCATCCCTGATGACATCCAGCCGGTAATGGGGAAAAAGCTGCCGCATGACCGGATAATTGGCAGGCTGGATGTAACGTGAGTGCCCGCCCGCGATGAACAGCGTGGGACCCTCATAATGCACGCCCGGCGCAATGGCAGGCCAGCCGATGATGGCGGGCATGGATGCGGCAATCTGCTGTAGCCCGATGCGCCAGCGCGGATTTTCACCCAGTTCGAGATTCATCAGCATGAGATCACGCACCGGCCTGTCCGCAATGACCTGCCCCAGCCATGCCTCCGCCCCGGCGCGGTCAAGATAGGCTGGCAGTGGCAGGGCTTCCAGATCGTGGGCAAGCTGGCGGGACTGGGCAAATCCGCCCTCCCCTGGCGCGATATCGGCAACGACCAGGCAACGGACATCCCGCGGATGCTCCAGCGCCAGCATCATCGCGGTCTTGCCCCCCATGGAATGGCCGATCACCATGGCGGGAAGGGCGGCATGCGCCACAAGGGTTTCATGCACGTCCATGGCCATGGTCGGGTAATCCATCATGCCATGGGGGCTCTTGCCATGGTTGCGCAGATCCAGCGCAAGGGTGCGGCGGGTCCCGGCCATGCGGCGCTGGAAAAAGCCGAAATTGCGCGCCTGCCCGAACAGACCATGCAAAAAGACAACGGGGGGCCGGGACAGGTCGCCATTGTCGGGGCCAAGTTCGATCGTGTTGAGCAGCATGGGCGGGAAGGCTCCATTTTTATAATGTTGCGGCCAACCTTAAAGGGACCATGCCCGCCATGCCTTTCATATATCCGTGGGCATGGCCGTCAGCCCCGCCGGAACAGCCACCGCCTTGCACCATAGGCCATAATAAAGAAAAACGATGTGCCCAGGCTGGCAACGGCAACCGGGCGCTGCGCGTGATCGAGCAGCATGGCGGCAAAAATGACCGCGACCCCGCCCAGCGTCATGAAATTGAGGGCCGGAAAGAACGGAATGCTGAAAAAAAGCCGCTGCTCATCCGGCGGCACGCGCCTGCGGATCACGACATAGGCCGTAACGATAAGCGAATAGACCAGCAGCATCACCCCGCCGCTGCAACTGAGCAGGAAGGCGAACACCGTACCGGGCGCCAGAATGGAGGAAAAGGCCACCAGCGCCCCCGCAACGGAATTGGCCATGATGGCATTGACCGGCGCCTTCTGGTCCGCCCTGCGCCGGAACAGGGCGGGGGCATCCCCATGGCCTGCAAGCTCCGCCATGACGCGGGAGGTGATGTACAGGCTGGAATTCATGCATGAGAGAATGGCCGTCAGCACCACGATCCGCATGGCGGGCGCCGCACCGGGAATGCCCATGACCTGCATCGCCTGCACGAACGGGGACTGCCCGGGCACCACATCCGACCATGGCACGATCATCACGATCAGCGCGACGGAAAGACTGTTGAACGCCACAAGGCGCAGCCCCAGCGTGCGCGTGACACGCCCGACATTCCTGGCCGGCTCGGCTGACTCCCCTGCCGCGACCGTGGCTATTTCCGAGCCGATCATGGCGAACAGGACCGTAGGCACGATGGATACCATCGCAGCCATGCCATGGGGGAACATGCCGCCCGCCCTGGCGGGATTCCACATGGCCGGCACGCCGGGCGCGAAGACATGGGCAAGGTACAGCACGCCCGCCGCGATGAAGAACAGGATGCTGGCAACCTTGATCAGCGAAAGCCAGAATTCGCATTCGCCAAATATATGCACCGCCGCCAGATTGACCAGTTCCAGCGCAACGATCAGCGCTGTCGCCAGCAGCCAGACAGGCAGGCCGATCCATTCGTGCAGGATGATCGCACCCGCTATCGCTTCGCTCCCCAATGCGACCAGCCAGAAAAACCAGTACAGCCACCCCGCCGTAAAAGCGGCCGCCGGGCCATGGGCTGCGCGGATATAGGCGATAAAAGAGCCTTTGCCGGGGTTGGCCACGACCATTTCCCCCAGCATGCGCATGATCAGCATGACCAGCAGGCCAACCCCGGCAAAGGCCAGCAGGGCGGCCGGACCCGCCGCCGCGATGACGGCACTGCTGCCCACGAACAGGCCGGCGCCGATGGCACCGCCAAAGGCGATCATGATGATATGGCGCTGCCTCAGGCTGGACACGGGCCGCGCCGAAGGCAGATTCCTGACTGGTGTCATACCGGGTATCGGTTCCTGAAATGGCAGAAGGGCAACCGGCGCCCCATGCTGGCCCGCCGGGGGCATGCCCGCCCCGTCATGCACCCTCCCCACGGGTCAGGCGGGACCGTGCGCGGGCGGGACATCACGGCCGGATCGGGACGCCCGGCCCCTGGCCGGACGGGCGGACGGTTCACCCCAGCCACACACCGCATCCGGGCGGGAACGCAGCCCCGCCGGTCAGAAATTGTTTCGGTTTCATTCCTCCCATAGGACAGGAAGCCATGCTGCCTGTAAAGGGGGACCATGCATGCGGGTAGGGTCTGCGCGAAAGCGGGGTGCCTGCACGCCCGTACCCGTGCCGCCACCCGGCCCCGTCCCCTCCACAAGCCGGCCCAAAGGTTGTATCAGGAGCGTCCCGCCGCCCGTAACCAAGTGGACCCCATTTTATGAACGCGCCCGCCCCGCCATCCGCCACCTTCATCCTGACCCTCAGCTGCCCCAACCGGCCGGGTATCGTGGCCGCCATAAGCCAGCACCTGTATGAGCGCGGCGCCAACATAACCGAAGCCCAGCAGTTTGATGACACAGGCAGCCGGCAGTTCTTCATGCGGATCGTGTTCGAGCTGGCGCGGAAGGAGGGCCTGCTTCATACCCTGCGGACACAGTTTACCGATATCGCCAGCAGCTTTTCCATGTCATGGACCCTGACCGATACCCGCCACCGTCCCCGGGTGCTGCTGCTGGTTTCACGCTTCGATCACTGCCTGGTCGACCTGCTGTACCGCTGGCGCATCGGGGAACTGCGGATCGAGCCGGTCGGCATCGTTTCCAATCACCCGCGCGAGATATTCGCCGACGTGGATTTTTACGGCATTCCCTTCCACTACCTGCCCGTTACAAAGGACACGAAAGCCGAACAGGAAGAACGGATCTGGTCGCTGTTCACCCACAGTGACGCGGAACTTGCGGTTCTGGCCCGCTACATGCAGGTGCTGTCCAACGCAATGGCGGCCCGGCTGAGCGGACGGTGCATCAACATCCACCATTCCTTCCTGCCCGGTTTCAAGGGCGCGCGCCCCTATCACCAGGCCTTCAGCCGGGGGGTCAAGCTGATCGGGGCTACCGCGCATTACGTGACCAGCGACCTGGATGAAGGCCCGATCATAGAACAGGATGTGGAGCGTATTTCCCATGCGGACTCACCCGATGACCTGATCCGCAAGGGACGCGATATTGAACGGCGCGTACTGGCCCGGGCGGTCCGCTTCCATATCGAACGGCGGGCCATCATGAACGCCAACAAGACCATCGTGTTCACGCCCTGACCCCTGCCGGGGCACCCGGGCCGGACAGGACCGCAACACAGCCATCTGATCCTGCCTACGGGACAGGGTTGCCCTGTTTGGATACAGTCCGTTACATTATGGATCGTAACGGGAAACCCATGAAAAAAATATTTCTGTGCACTGCCGTCCTGGCCATGACCGGCTGTGCCTCCAACCCTTCGGATATCGGCGCGCAATATGTAAGCCCGGAACCCTATCTGCAACAGAGCTGCGCCCAGCTTGCCCACATTGACCAGGCCGACACGCAGGACCTGGCCTCGGCCGAGAAGCACCAGCGCCGGATGCATCAGTCCGATGAATGGGGCGTGGCCCTGATCGGCGTGCCGGTTGGCAGCATCGGGGGAGACCGGCACAAGGATATCGGCCGGCTGAAAGGCGAACTGGATGCCATACACACGGCCGAACGGGGCAAGAACTGCGTTGGCAGCTACAGCCCGGCCGACTATAACGGCATGCCCTCAGCCTATCCCGCCACGCCTTCCGCCAGGGGCCTGTCCACCGGTGTGGACCCTGCGGATGGCGCTGCCGTGACCACCGGTTCCACCGCCGCCCGGCAGGGCGTCGCCACCCCCGGCACGACAGGCAGCGGCGTGCGCGCGCCATCGGATACGGGCTACAGCGCACCGGCCTATTCCATGCCCGCGGCGGGATATTCCTCGCCTTCGTATTCCGACAACCCGTTCCGCTAAGGGCAGCGGACCCATGGCTGTCCGGCATCCCGCCCGCGCAGCCACGCGCGCAGGGGCATTTTTGTGAACACCGCCACGCACACCGCTTTCCGAAAAAAGCGCGCCCCTGCTAACTCCGTTTCAGAAAAGTTGTTTATACTTTCTGCGACGACGCCTTGTATATTTCATCAATCGAGGCGGCAAGCGCCTGATTGAACTGCTCATCCGTCATCTGATAGCGCAGTTCCTCCAGCAACGCGCGTGAGAAGCTGGCAATCATGCCATGGTTGGCGGCCAGGCGCCTGCATGCCTCATCGCGTGGGTAGCCGCCCGACAGGGCCACGACACGCTGCACACGCGGATGATTGACCAGATCGAGATAGAGGTCTGGCTTTTCGGGAATGCTGACCTTGAGCATGACCTGATATTCACCCGGCAGCGCTTCCAGCCCACGCCTGAGTTCCGCATGCAGAAGGGCCTCGGCCCCTGCCTTGTCCGGGCTTTTGATCAGCACTTCCGGCTCCAGGATGGGGACAAGGCCGTGCGCGGCAATCTGCTGCGCCAGCGCGAACTGCTGCTGCACGATGGCGGCCACGCCAGCAGGCTCGGGCAGGCGGATGACCGAACGCGCCTTGGTGCCATAAATACCCAGCCTGGCCGCATGTTCCAGCAGCACATCCAGGCCGGGAATGGGCTTCATCATCTGGACGCCGCCGGCTTCGGCCTCCAGTCCCTTGTCCACCTTCAGGAAGGGCACGACGCCACGCTCCTTCCACAGATAGGTCGGGGTCGGCACACCCTCCACCAGTCCGTTCATGGTCTGTTCAAACAGGATGGCGGCAATGATCTTCTTGCCCGTAAAGGCGGGCGACGTGATGACCCTGACCCGCATCTGGTGCATGAGCGCGAACATCTCGGCATCATTGCTATAGGCGGTATCGGGAATTCCATAGTGCCTGAGCGCGCCAGGTGTTGATCCACCGCTCTGGTCCAGCGCCGCGATGAAACCGGCGTGCCCGGACATGTTTTCCTTCATCTGAGCAATCGACATAACCCCGTGTCCTCCCTTTCAGCAATCAATTCCCATGATCAGAACATCTTAAATGTCATATGGTAGACATACGCCTGTTTTTTAACGTCTCCTTCCCGGAAAATTTCCTCCCGGCACTGCCATCGGGAACGGGCATGCAGGTTTCCGATCCGTCATGCCTATCATGCCGCCCCGTTTCCGCAAAATCATGATACCGGGGAATCAGGACGGGACCGGTACCAATAAAAAACCGGACTGGCGGGCGGTTGTCCCCCTGTCCGCGCCACTCCTATCCACGCCAATAGATGATCCTGAAAAAAATCATGCAATGACATGGCAGCCGTACCGGAGCGAACAGGGTAACCAAAAAAAATCCCGGCCGCAGGGGCCGGGAGCATGATTTCATAATGTATTCATAACCCTGTCCATTCATCCGTCCCGCACGGCCTGCAGCCGGGATGGGAAAGGCATGCTGACAGTCAGGATCTGGCCGGCAGGCCCCCTGCCCGCCCCCTAGAAATCAAGCGATGTCTTGACATAATACATGCCACCACTGAAACCATAGGGGGAATAGGACGGGTATTTTGTCAGTCCCTGCTGTGTATTGGATACGGCGGTCGGCACACGGGTCGGATACTTGTTGCCAATATTATTGGCACCCACGCCAATGGTCCATTTCGGCATCACCTTGTAGTCAACTTCCAGGTTGGTGATGAAGGCGGGGTTCTGTTCAAACGGCACGCCACCGGGGCCGGTCGGGGCGGCCATGTAAATGATGGAACCGTACCGCATTTCCTGCGCAAAGACCGACCACTTGCCATACTGCCAGTTTATGCTGATCTGCTCACGGTTCTTGGGGGCCGCGTGCAGCACCATTTCCTTGGTGTATTCATTGACCAGGCTGCTGCGGGAGGAACGGATTTCGTTATCGGAAAAGTTGATGCCCATGGCAAAGCGGAACTTGCCATAATGGCTGGTATGCAGGGTATAATCCGCGCTGAAATCGCCGCCGAAAGTCTGTGTATTATACAGATTGGCGTAATAGGAAAGCGATGTGGCACTTTCCAGGTTGTAATACTTCAGGGCATCCACCAGGGCCGTATCGCTTGAATCAACGCTGTAGGTCTTTGTGCTGCCCAGACGGTCGTTGATCGCAATATAATACAGATTTCCCGTTACATGGAAATTGTCCACCGGCGTCGCATCAAGCCCGATTGTATAGCTGCGCGAGTATTCACCCTTCATGGTGCCCGCACCAAGGGATTTGGCAATCGCGCTGTTGGCCGGAACCTGGTCAACCGTATAACCGGGATAGGGTGCCGAATAGAAATACGACATTTCCCCCAGCGTCGGCGGCCGGTAACCGCTGTTGATGTTGGCACGGATGGCCCAGCGCTTGTTGAAGTTGTAACGCGTGCCGACCGACCCGGTTTCAACCGTGGCAAGGTTGTTGTAGCTGGCGACACGGCCGCCCAGGGTCCATTCCCACTTGTCGGTTACATAGAAGTCAAGGTTGGCAAAGCCTTCATACACGTCACGGTTCTGGTTCGTCACGGCCAGCGGCACGTTACCGGGATGGTCCGTGGCCCCCAGCCCGCTCCATGACGCGGTTTCGCCCTCGGTCATCTGGAACGTGTCGTGACGGTATTCCGCGCCAAACTTCAAATTGATGTCACGGGGCAGGAAGCCGGTCCTGAAGGAGCGTGACCCGCGCAGGCCCGTTGTCAGTTCCGATGAAATGGACGAACCATCATAGAACGACGTCTGGGTGCTGCCGGGGATGGACACATTTTCTGAATCCTTTGTGCCATACTGCTGCGCATCGCGGCCGTAGGTCACATAGGCATCCCATGCGAAGCCGAATTTGCGGGTACGGATCCCGTTATCGGTCTCGAAATCATACTGGTCCATGGTGATGTAGGGCTGGTCGCCATTGGGATACAGGCCGGTATTGATCCATGTATCCGTGCTGGCGGCGCTGCGGTAGGTCTCGGCCACATTGGCACGACGGTGCGAGAAGGTGGACGTGCTGTAGAAACTGAACCCGTTGCCAAACGGCACGGACATATTTTCGCTCAGTGTTTCCAGTGTGGATTTGGGGATGCCCAGGCCACGCTGCACATTGCGGTTTGCCGTTTCATTACGGGAATCATCGAACAGCGTGCCATAGAAGTCACCGCCGCGCGTGGTTGGTAACTGGTGGGTGACCTGCGCTGCCAGATCCAGATAGCCGCCCTTGTTGCCGATCGCCATGGCATAACTGGCCGAACCATCCAGCGCCTGGCCATCGCCCGCGTAATACCCACTATTCTTGAAGTTTATGCTGCCGCCATGCGTATCGCGCTTGAGCACGATATTGACCGCCCCCGCTATCGCATCCTGCCCGTACAGCGCGGACGCGCCTTCCGTAATCACCTCGATATGGTCAATCGCGGTAATGGGGATGAGCGAGATATCGGCAGGCTCACTGCCCCAGTTGGTGCCGGAGTTGGAGTTGAAATTGGCACCGATATGCCGGCGATGCCCGTTGACCAGGATAAGCGTATCGTCAGGTGACTGACCACGCAGCTGCATGGTCTGCACAAAGGAACTGGCACCGCCCCCCGGCAGTGCGGCCGTGGTGATGGCCGGGTTGGCCTGCGCCAGCGCGGACAGCACGTTGCTCTGCCCGGTCTTGAGCAGTTCAGCCCCCGTCACCACCGTGACCTGCGTCGTGCTGTGCCGCGCGGTTGCGGGCGAAAAGACGGAATTGGTCGAATGCCCGCCCACATGAATGACTTCCGGCGTGGCGGAAGCCCGGACCGACGTCGCCACGGCATGCGGAGCCGGTGGTGCCACAGCCTTTTTGGTAGCAGGCCTGTAATGTTTTTCCGGCGTGTAGGACGGTGTCGTCGCAGCCTTGCCAACGGCAGGCGCACATGTACCAAACGCCACCCCAGCCACCAAATATAACTTCCGTTTTGATAGGCCTACCATTGCATCCCCCTGATACCGCCGGACTATGTCGTAACGAATATGTGTGAGGTTATGATACGGATACGTTATGATGTGGCGTCATATAGATTATTAATATCTTGCTTGCCCGCAGGCTTTTTCCATTATCCCGACAACACTACATGACTGGAAATACATTCTATTTTTATTTTCCCGCCACCAGTCATCCATCAGGCGCGGATGCTGCCATGGCCGCGCGGCGGCAGGCGTGACAGGGGGCAGAACGTTAATTTAAAGAAACATTTTCATTACATCATTGTTTTTGTTGACATATTGCAAGGTGAATCCTATCCTTGGCAAAATGCAACCCGCGCATGGGAATGGAGTTCCAGTTGGATATACGACGGCTTCAGGCTTTTGTGAAAATAATCGATCTGGGCAGCATCTCCCGTGCGGCCGATCTGCTGAATATTGCCCAGCCCGCCCTGAGCCAGCAGCTTGCAACGCTGGAAAGCGTGTTCAAGCAGAAACTCGTCATCCGCAGCAAAAGCGGTGTCACCCCTACAACCGCGGGTTCGGAACTCTATCGCCATGCCCAGACGCTGACCAAGCAGTTCGACCGCGCCATGGTGGAAATCAGCCAGGGCGCGGGGCCGCTTGTCGGCAAGGTCTCGGTCGGACTGTCTCCCTACAGCGCGGGGTCCACCCTGTCGGTCGAACTGCTGCGCCGGGTACGCGCACGCCTGCCCAACATTACGCTGCACCTGACCGAAAGCTTTGATGACATCTATAGCGAACTGATCATGACCGGGCGGCTGGACATGGCGGTCATCCATGGTGCGGGGCCGATCAAGGGCGTCATCTTCACGCCGCTGATGAAAGAGGAGTTCTTCCTGCTGGCCCCCCACGGCCTGGAATTCCCCCAGGATGACGCCGGGGCGGTCCAGCTGGTGGATATCAAGGACATTGCCCTTCTGCTGCCACCCAAGCACAACTTCGTCCGCAAAAGCGTTGACATGGCGTTCCTGCGCAAGCAGCTTGAGCCACATATCGTGGCAGAAATTGAAGCGCTCAGTACCCTGCAGGGCGCCATAGAAGAAGGGATCGGCAGCACGATCCTGCCCTGGTCGGTGGCAAGCCGCATCATGGTACCGGGCCGGTCGCGTATCT
This sequence comes from Komagataeibacter rhaeticus, assembly GCF_011611525.1. Taxonomy (NCBI): domain Bacteria; kingdom Pseudomonadati; phylum Pseudomonadota; class Alphaproteobacteria; order Acetobacterales; family Acetobacteraceae; genus Komagataeibacter; species Komagataeibacter rhaeticus. The sequence continues at coordinate 1,284,636 of NZ_CP050139.1, read as the reverse complement.
ACCCGCTGCGCAATCCGGTCATACAGGAAGATGTCTCCCTCTGCATTCCTGAAATCATTCCGGAAACCGAGGCATCGGTTGCCGTGCGGGAACTGCTGATCGAACTGGCCCGCGCCATGGCCACATCCCGCAACTGGCCCGGCACGCAGGCCACCACCTGACCATTCAGCCTGCCTGGCCATGCAGGTTGGGCCGGGTCAGGGCTTCGGGACGCAGCAGTGTCGCCAGTTCTTCACGCGACAGGTACTTCTCCTCCACGATCAGATCCACCACCGTGCGCTGCTCGGCCAGGGCCCGTTTGGCAATGGCGGCGCATCTGTCATATCCCAGCACCGGCACCAGGGCTGTTACGATGCCGATATTGATGTCGGACAGATGCTGGCAACGGGCCGTATCGGCCGTAATGCCCGCGACGCAGCGAGTGGTCAGGATATTGATCGCGGCCCGCAATGTGCTGATGGATGAAAACAGGCAGTAGCCAATCATGGGTTCGAAGGCATTCAGCTGCAACTGCCCGCCATCGGCGCACATGGTAACGGTAAGGTCATGCCCCGCCACCAGATAGGCAACCTGGTTGACCGCTTCGGGTATGACCGGATTGACCTTGCCCGGCATGATGGACGAACCGGCCTGAACGGCGGGCAGCACGATCTCCCCCAGTCCCGCGCGCGGCCCGCTGGACAGCAGGCGCAGGTCACTGGACATCTTGGACAGCTTGAGCGCCAGACGCTTCAGCACGCCCGAAAAGAGTACGAAAACCCCGACATCCGATGTCGCCTCGATCAGGTCCGGCGCGCTGGACAGGGGCCGTCCGGTCAGTTCCCGCAACTGTGCTACCGCAGCGCCGGCATATCGGGGGTCGGTATTCAGGCCCGTGCCGATGGCCGTGCCGCCCAGACTGATCTGGCCAAAGGCACGGGCATGGGTTTTCAGGCTGTTGATCTCGGTTCTGATCGCGGTCTGGAACGCCCGGAATTCCTGGCCCAATGTCATGGGCACGGCATCACGCAACTGCGTGCGCCCCACCTTGAGAATGGTGGCAAACGCATCCGCCCTGTCACCCAGAGCCGCCGCAAGCGCCTCCAGCGCAGCCACCAGCGGGTCAACCGCCAGCCACAATCCAAGCCTGAGCGCGGTCGGATAGACATCATTGGTCGACTGCGCCATGTTGACATGGTCGTTGGGGTGAATGAAGGCGTAATCACCCGGTTTCTGGCCCAGCACCTCAAGGGCTACATTGGCAATGACTTCATTGGCGTTCATGTTGGTGGACGTACCTGCCCCACCCTGCATGGCATCCACCACGAAATGCGCCCGGTAGGCAGGATCGGCCAGGATGCGCGCACAGGCGGCATCAATCGCCCGTGCGCGCTGCGCATCCAGATAGCCCAGTTCCAGATTGGCCCGTGCCGCCGCGCGCTTTACCGTAACCAGTGCCTCGACCAGTTCCGCAAAGGCGCCGACAGGGGTGCCACTTATGGGAAAGTTCTCACACGCACGCTGGGTATGCACGCCCCATAACGCGCCCGGCGGCAGCGTGACTTCCCCCAGCAGGTCACGCTCCCTGCGGGCAGGCCCTTCCGCGCCGCGCCGTGATGATTCAGACAGGACATCGGGCCGCCGTACCGTGGAAGCGGACGCGCAGGAGGATATATCGGTCATCTTGACTACCACTGGCTGGAATGATCCCGACAGGAACACGCCCCTACGGGCGGCAGCAGCGCCCTGAAACGGTTCCTTCTGTCGCTGATCGTATCGGTGCCGACCCGCTTTGCCCCCATAGGATTGTTATATGGGGTCAGACAATTTTCGGCGGTATCTAATCCTGTCCGAAACGATTTACGGTATGCGCCGACGCGCGCGCGCTCATTCATGTATTCAAGACCGGAGAGACCGTTAATGCCTGGCTTTGCAGACCGACTGAATGGAATAGGAATCTCGGCCTCCGCCGCCATGACCGACAAGGCTTCCGAACTCAGGGCGGAAGGGCTCAGGATCATCAGCCTGTCCTCCGGTGAACCTGATTTCCCCACGCCCGTCCATGCGGTGGATGCCGCCATAGCCGCCGCCCGCGCGGGGGATACGAAATACCCGCCGCAGGCCGGCAAGCCCGCGCTGAAAAAGGCCATCCAGGCCAAATTCCAGCGTGAGAACCACCTGGATTACGCGCTGGATGAAATCCTGGTGGCCAATGGCGCCAAGCAGATCATCTATGACGCCATGATGGCGACGATCAACCCCGGTGATGAAGTGGTCCTGCCCACCCCGTACTGGATCAGCTATGCCGATATCGCCCGTCTCGGCGGTGCCAGCATCGTGCAGGTTCCGTGTCCCGCCAGCAACAATTTCCGGCTGTCGGCTACCGATCTGAATGCGGCCATTACGCCAGCAACCAAGTGGCTGGTCCTGAACTTCCCCAGCAACCCGACCGGCGCGTGCTGCCCGCGCAAGGACATGGAGGAAATCGCCGCCGTCCTGCTCAAGCACCCGCATGTCTGGATCCTGACGGACGATATCTATGAGCATCTGGTCTATGATGACTTCCAGTTCTGCACACTGGCGGAAGTCGAACCGCGCCTGAAGGACCGCGTGCTGACGGTAAACGGTGTTTCCAAGGCCTATGCCATGACCGGCTGGCGTGTCGGTTTCTGCGGTGGGCCGCGCGACCTGATTGCCGCCATGAACAACATGCAGGGCCAGTCTACCAGCGGCATCAACACTTTGGCGCAGGCAGCGGCCCTGGCCGCGCTGGAAGGCCCTCAGGATTTCCTGAAGGATCGTGCGGCGGAATACCAGGCGCGGCGTGATCTGGTGGTCAGCCTGCTCAATGCCATTCCCGGCGTGCAGTGCCATACCCCGCAGGGGGCCTTCTATGTCTATCCCGATATCAGCGCGTGCATGGGTAAGACCAGTGCCGGGGGCCGCAGGATAGAAAACGATACCGATTTCGTCATGGCGCTGCTGGAGGAACAGCAGGTGGCATCCGTGCAGGGTGCGGCTTACGGTATGAGTCCCTTCTTCCGCATTTCCTACGCGACCGATACCGCCACCCTGCGCGAAGGCTGCCGCCGGATTGCCGAATTCGTGACCGGCCTGAAGTAAAGTCAGGCCGGAAACTGCTTGAAAAGCCAATCCACGTAGCATCCGGCAAGCATAAGGGTTTTTTTGGTGAAGCTTTTTTCAAAAAGCTTCAAAGACCGTCGCCTTTTTGAAAACAGGCGACACCCAAAACCTTTTATTATTTTTGAATAATTTATAACACGAAAGGCCGGGCGCACCTGACTGGTGCGCCCGACCTTTCCTGATTATGCAGGTCAGTGCCAGCGGAAAGACCTGCCCGTGTAACCTGTCTAGTCCTGATGGTCGGGACGGATCTCAAGGATTTTTGCGCCGTAACCCAGCAGCGCACCGGGCTGGGCCACAACATCCACCACTTCGCCACTTACGGGTGCCCGCACGGGCAGTTGCAGGCTTTCCAGGGTCAGGAGTGCGACGACATCATTCCTGCTGACCTGCGCCCCCACGGGCGCGAAGGGCACGTCACGCAGGGGATGGGTCAGGCACAGATGCCCGAAATAGGGCGCCGTGGCGGCAACCGTATCCACTGCCTCGGCCAACCGTGCCGGAGCCGGCAGCCTGTCCTGCCCCTCCTCAGCCTGTGCGGCCTGCGGCACGCGGATCAGCAGCCTGATACCGGCATCATTCGACAGCTCAAGCGATTCAAGACCCGCATCAGCAAGCCAGCCTGCAATCCGGGCAATCTCGTCCGGATCAGGCAGTGTATCAAACGCCGGGATCAGCTTTGGCGCGTTGTTCATGATTCCGTTCTTTCCGCAAGCCATCGTTCAAGGTAGTGGATGTCCACGCCCCCCTGCTGGAACTGCGGGTCCGCCAGCAGGTCCTGATGCAGGGGAATATTGGTGGACACCCCTTCCACCCGCATTTCCGCCAGCGCCACGCGCAGGCGTGCAATGGCTTCCGCCCGTGTCGCCCCGTGGCTTATGATCTTGCCGATAAGGGAGTCATAATAAGGCTGCACCGTATAGCCGCTTACCACATGCGTATCGACGCGGATTCCCGGCCCGCCGGGCAGGTCCCAGCGCGTGATGGTGCCGGGCGATGGGAAAAAGGTCGCGGCATCTTCCGCATTCAGGCGGCATTCGATGGCATGGCCGTTCTGCCGGATATCCTGCTGGCGGATATGCAGCGCTTCCCCCTGGGCAATACGCAGCTGTTCGGCCACGATGTCGATGCCGGTCGTCTCCTCCGTAATGGGGTGTTCGACCTGCACGCGGGTATTCATTTCAATAAAGGCGAATACCCCGTCTTCATACAGGAATTCGAACGTACCCGCCCCCCGGTAGCCAATACGGCGGCAGGCTTCGGCACAGCGTTCGCCAATCCGGGCAATCGTGTCCGGTTCTATGCCCGGCGCCGGCGCTTCTTCCAGCACTTTCTGGTGGCGGCGCTGGAGCGAGCAGTCCCGCGCGCCAAGCCACAGGGCGGTGCCGTGCGTGTCACACAGTACCTGAATTTCAACATGCCGCGGCTTCTGCATGAAGCGTTCAAGATACAGGGTCGGATTACCGAAAGCCTGCTGGGCTTCCTTGGCCGTAAGCGTGACCGCCTGGGTCAGTTCATCGGGTGTCTGCACCACCCGCATGCCACGCCCGCCACCACCGCCGGATGCCTTGACAATGACCGGGAACCCGATCTCACGCGCAAGGGCGTGCACTTCTTCCATATCGGCGGGCAGGGGGCCGTCGGAACCGGGCACGCAGGGCACACCGGCATCACGCATGGCGCGCTTGGCGGTAATCTTGTCACCCATCATGCGGATGGATGCGCCCGTGGGGCCGATAAAGGTCAGGCCCGCCGCTTCGACCGCATCGGCAAAATCCGCATTTTCCGAAAGGAAGCCATAACCGGGGTGGATTGCCGTGGCACCCGTAAGCTTTGCCGCAAGCAAAAGCCCATCGGGGTCCAGATAGCTGCGCGCGGCCGCTGGCGGGCCAATGCACAGCGCCACGTCGGCTTCGCGCACATGGCGGCTTTCGGCATCCGCTTCCGAATGGACGGCAACGGTCTCAAGGCCCAGCTTGCGGCAGGCCCGCTGGATCCGCAGGGCGATCTCGCCACGATTGGCGATCAGGACCCTTTCAAAACGCACGGGCTTACTCATGCCAGACGGAACAGGGGGGTGCCTGCTTCCACTTCCGCGCCGTCTTCCACCAGGATTGCGGTAATCCGGCCCGCCAGCGTTGCCTTGACCGCGTTGAACACTTTCATTGCCTCCACCAGCCCTACCTGCTGTCCTTCCTTCACCTCGTCCCCCACCGTTACGTAAGGCGGCGTGCCGGGGGACGAGGAGAGGTGAAAAATGCCGTATGAGGGCGATTTTATGACCCGCCCTTCGGCCGGGGTGGCCTGCGCGGGCACGGCGGCGGCGGACAGGGCCGCCCCTTTCCCGCCAACGGATGCGGGCGCGCGGGACACGGCCACATGCGGCTGCGGGGCCGCGCCGCGGGTTATGCGTATTTTCCTGCCATCTTCCTCGGCCTCAAGCTCCGCTACCGGAGTGTGGGCCAGCAGGTCTATCAACCGCTTGAGCTGTGGGATATCCACTGGCGTTACACCGCTTCAGCCGTTTTCTTTGCGAAATTGAGACCACCCACGACCTGCATGGTCGGCAGCACTTCCATGAAGCTGACATTCATCCGCTGCGGCGCCAGCACGGCAAAGGCGACCGAATTGGCGATATCCTCGGGCAGCAGTGATTCATATTCGTCAAAGAACCGCTTCTTGGCTTCCGCCATGTCACCGATCAGGCGGCCGAATACTTCGGTTTCCACCCGCGCGGGCGAGACTTCCGTCACCCGGATATGCTTGCCAAACAGGTCACAGCGCAGTTGCTGGGACAGGGAGTGTACCCCTGCCTTGGTTGCATGATAGACCGTGTTGCCACCGGCAAAGGCGTAATGCCCGGCAATCGAGCTGATATTGACGACATGCCCGCGGTCGCGTGCGATCATGCCCGGCAGCACAAGACGGGTCAGCTGCAGGACGGCGCGCAGGTTTACATCCACCAGCGCGTCGATATCCTCCACCGTGGTCCTGGTGATGTTGCCGGTGCGGGACTGACCGGCATTGTTGATCAGGACATCGATTTCCACGCTCTTGACCAGCGCCTCGATCCCCGCCTGGTCGGATACGCTGAGCGCATGCGCAATGCAGCCGGTTTCTTCCGCCAGCTGCGCCAGCCGCTTTGCGTCGCGTGCCACGGCATGCACTTCAATCCCCGCCTCACTCAGGCGACGGACAATTGCGGCACCAATGCCAGATGACGCGCCAGTAACGAGAGCGGTACGATACGGCTGGTTGCTCATTGTAATGGGACCCAATCCTGCAACAGAGAAAAATCCGCCCGGCCACGCAATGCGCGACCGGGCACAGAGTATTGTTTCATGCTACCGGCGCCAAAACCACAGCGCCAAGAGCAGTTCGTTCTTACGCCATAACATAATACGATACCAACGCTACGCCATTGAGCCATAAGATTATCCGATAGCCTCACAGCAAGAATTGCACTGGCCATCATTACCGAAACCCCCCTACCCTTATCTTCAGGCACCGGGCGGCCCGACTCCCGTTTCGTTACGGTTGTGATCCTAAAATGCCCCATCCTGCCCCTTTCCCACGGCATGGCGGCACTGTTCTAGGGACTGTGTATTTTGAACACGGATACGACGCGCGATCTGGAGCGCACCACGGGCCTGGCCCCCGCCATCAGCATGATCGGTACCCGCGCCATGCTGTTTGAAGCCCCCGGCGCGTTCACCATGGCCAGCCAGCGCCGGATATGGGCACTGATGCAGGCGGCACAGGACCGGCCGGACGTGGCCGAACTCATTCCCGGCGTGACCAACCTCATGCTTGTGTTCACCCATCCCCCCCATGACCCGGAACAGGTGGCCGGCTGGCTGCGCCACCAGTGGGCAACCCTGCCCGAACGGCATATCAGGGGCCGCCTTTTTGAAGTCGGCGTACGGTACGGCGGCACGCTGGGGGAAGATCTGGCGGCCGTGGCGGAACATGCGAACCTGTCCCCGCGGGAGGTCATCGCCCTGCACCATGGCAACGACTACACGGTCTGTGCCATTGGCAGCGCGCCGGGGTTTGGCTACCTGCACGGGCTTGACCCGCGCATCGCCACGCCGCGCAAGGCAGTCCCCTCGCTCAACATGCCGGCGGGCACCGTGACAATTGGCGGCATGCAGGCCGGCATTTCCGCACTGACCGGACCCAATGGCTGGAATTCCATCGGGTATGCCGAACTCTCCCTGTTCGACCCGCAGCGCGATCCGCCATCCCTGTTCGCCATCGGGGACCGCATCCGCTTCTATCCGGAAAGCATAGACCTGTGATCACGATCCTTGAAACACCCCCCCTGAACACGGTGCAGGACCTGGGTCGGCCGGGCTATCGCAACCTGGGGGTCGGCTCGTCGGGGGTCATGGACCCACTGGCGCTTGAGGTCGGCAACATCCTGCTGGGCAATGCGCGCGGGGATGCCTGCATTGAACTGCAGACCTATCCGTTTTCCATACGCTTCGATGCCACGACCAGCTTTGCCATAACCGGGATCGATGCCGAAATCACGCTTGATGGCATGAAAATCCTGCCCTGGTCGGTCGAGACCGCAGGGGCAGGCCAGGTCCTGCGGGTCGGCCCGCCCACATGGGGGGCGCGTGGTTATGTGTGCGTTGCGGGCGGGATTGACGTGCCCGGCGTGCTAGGTTCACGCAGCACGCAGTTGCGCGGTGCGTTTGGTGGGCTGGATGGCCGACCACTGGAAGCGGGTGACACCCTGGCCACGGGTGCCACCACCCGTCATCTGTCCGGCTATGGTGCCCTGCCCCCCACGGTGGCCGTGGGCGACGAATATGATGAGGGCGAACCCCGCACCGTCAACCTGCGCGCCATTCCCGCAACGGACTATGCGCTTTTCACCCCTGATTCCCAACAGCGGTTCTGGCACACACCCTGGCGCATCACGCCCCAGAGCAACCGCGTGGGCTACCGGCTGGCGGGGGAATCATTGCGCCTGCATCATGCGGTTGAACTGCGCTCCTACGGCATCGTACCCGGCATTGTGCAGGTTCCCCCGGCAGGCGAGCCGATCGTGCAACTGGCCGATGCCAACACGGCGGGCGGCTACCCCCGCATCGCCACGGTGATCGAGGCCGATCTGTGGCGGCTGGCGCAGGCGCGTATCGGCACGCGCATCCGCTTCCATGAATGCACCCACCAGCAGGGCGTTGCCGCCATGCAGCCGGTTGCGGCCTATCTGGATGACCTGCGGATGATGGTCGCGCATTATCAAAAATCCGCCCGGTGCCGCAGCGGCGCAAAGGCAGGAGAGAAGGCATGAAGATCGATCTCAATTCCGATATGGGCGAAGGTTTCGGCCGCTGGCGGATTGCCGATGATGACGGGCTGATGGACACCATTTCCTCCGCCAACATCGCCTGCGGCTTCCATGCGGGGGACTATGCCATCATGGACCGTACGGTCAGGCTGGCAAAGGAAAAGGGCGTGGGTATTGGCGCCCATCCCGGCCTGCCGGACCTGATCGGCTTTGGCCGCCGGACCATGAGCGTGTCCGACGCGGACATGGAAGCCATGATGACATACCAGATCGGCGCGCTGCAGGGTATTGCTGCCCGGCATGGCCACCGTGTCACGCATGTCAGCTACCACGCGGCCTTTGGCACCATGGCCAACGCGGATGAAGCACTGGCCCTGCGTCTTGTGCGCGCCATTGCCGCACTGGACCGGGAACTGACCGTGTTCTGCATGCCCGGCCAGCCCACGCAGCGCGCGGCGGAAAAGGTGGGCCTGCGCACCCGGACCCTGTTCCTGGCCGATCGCGCCTACCTGCCCACGGGCGCGCTGGTACCACGCGGGCAGCCAGGTGCGGTCATTCACGACCTGGCGGCGGTACAGGCACGGGTCAGGCAGTTCCTGCATGACGGCTGTGTCACCACGATTGAAGGAAGCACGCTGCCCGTCAGCGCGCGTTCCATCCTTGTGCATAGCGACACGCCCGGCTCACTTGAACTGGCCCGGGCCATCCGCAGCGAGATCGAAGCCAATGGGGGCGTGCTGACGCCTGCAAACCAGATTACGGACTGATCCGTTCCTGTCCTGATCGATGCTTCCGGCATGGCGGGATCGATGCGGGGCTTCACGCAAAGCGTTACCATATCGTAACATAAATCCGGCATCCAGCCGGTATTTCTGGTCCATCATGAACTGCACCTGCCTATATGTCGTGCAACGGGGTTAAGACAGAATGAAGCATGACCTGAAGCGCGGCGCACTCCTGCTGGCATCGGCCACCCTGTTCACGGCAGCCCTGAATGCCCTGCAGAAGCTGACCGGCACGCAGCTCCCGGCGCTTGAGATCATTTTCTTCCGCAACCTGTTTTCACTTCCCTTTGTCCTGCTTATTGCGGCGCGCACGAAGATAATCCTTAAGACCCACCATTTTGGCGGCCACCTGCTGCGCTCGGTAGTGGGGCTTGTCAGCATGATCATGGTGGTGGTGACGGTGACCCGGCTGCCGCTGGCGGAGCAGCAGGTACTGTCCTATACCCAGCCGCTTTTCCTGGTCCTGCTGTCCATACCGCTGCTGCATGAAAAGCCGTCCCTCCAGCGCTGGATTGCCGTCTCCATCGGGTTTGCGGGCGTGCTGGTGGTGGCGTCCGGCAAGGGGTTGCTGCACGGCAGTGCGGCCACTGTACCCAACTGGGCCTATTTCGTAGCCTTGGCGCAGGGCGCCGTGGGTGCGCTGACCACCATGCAGATCCGCCAGCTCTCGGCAACCGAGGCCAGCACCACCATCGCCCTGTGGCAGGCGATCCTGATGACGCTCATGACCGCGCTGCCGCTGCCCTTCATCTGGACCACGCCAGGCATGACGGATGCCCTGTGCCTTGTGGCCGTGGGCGCCTTTGCCGGCATTGCCCAGGTCTTGCAGACCGAAGCCTTTGCTTCAGCACAGGTTTCCGCCATTGGCCCCTTTGCCTATTCCGGCCTGCTATGGGCCGGGCTGATCGGCTGGTTCGGCTTTGGTGAAGTCCCCGGCGTGGCCATGATGTGCGGTGGCCTGCTGATTGTGGGTTCCGGCGTGTGGATGCTGCGCCATGACCGCCCCGCCCGGCAGCAGGAGGCGGTGGCGACAGGCACCATGGATGCCGCAACCGGGACACCACCGTGATGGCAGCCAGTCACCGCGGCGGTACCGCCCTGCCCCCCCTTCCCGTTCATGACCCATCAGGAGTCAGGTAGCATGATGACAGGTGACGCTGCGACCAGCGCGCGCGAAGCGCGGACCGTCCCTTCCCGTTACGTGTTCTTCGTCCTTGTCTTTCTGATGTATGTCATCAGTTACGGGGACCGCGCGGCACTTTCCATCGCGCTGCCCACGCTGGGAAAGGAATTTACCCTGACCCCGGTGCAGATGGGCTGGGTCTCGTCCAGTTTCCTGTGGTCGTATTTCCTGCTCAACTTGCCCTCCACCATCGTGCTGGACATGGTCGGCGCGCGCGTCATTGGCAGCCTTGCGGTCAGTGTATGGTCCCTGGCCATGCTGCTGGGGGGCATGGTCCATAACATCACCCAGTTCCTCATGACCCGGGTGCTGCTGGGCATAGGGGAGGCCCCGACCTTCGGGGTCGGGGCGACCGTCGTGCGGAACTGGGCGCTACCGCGTGAACGCGGGTCGGTCATGACCGTGTTGCTGACCGGCATGCAACTGGGACTGGCCGGTGGCACGATTGCTGGCGCCTATCTGATCACCCTGTTCGGATGGCGCTTCGAATTCGTGGCGCTGGGTGGGATCGGGCTGCTCTGGGCTGTCGTATGGTGGCTGGTTTACCGCGACCCCGCGCAAAAGGCCACCGCCCCCCGCAGGGAACCCATATCGCTGGCACAGATCCGGGACCTGTTCCGCTCATCCTCCTTTATCGGCATACTGACCGTGCAATGCACCCAGAATTACCTGAATTTTCTGGTCATGTCATGGATGCCGCTCTATCTCATGCACGAACTTCACATCGATACAACCGGAACGGGCACCAGAACGGCCCTGTGCTACCTGTCGGCTGCCATCGGTGCCATCATTATTGGCCGTGTATTTGAACAGGTTGTATTCCGCAATGAAATTCATCCCCCCCGGCGGCGCTATATTGTCGCGGCCTGCCTGACCGGGGCTTCCACGATCGGGCTTCTGCCCCATTTCCATACCATGGCCCCCATCCTGCTGGTCCTGTCGGTTTCGCTTGCCTGCCTGATTGCCGCCAATGGCGCCAATACCGCGCTGCTAACCGACCTGGTGGAAGATGGCCAGAAAATCGGCACCGTTACCGGTGTCACGTTGACATGCAGCAACTCCCTGGGACTGCTTTCACCCATCCTGACCGGCTACATCGTCTTCTATACCGGCAGTTTTGACATGGCATGGTACATGTGCGCGGCCGCACTGATCATGGCGGCACTCGTCTCGCTCATGCTGGTCCGCGCGCCCATCAGGATGAAGGGATAGGTTTTCCGGCTACGGCATGCGCGCCACTGGGGGCGCGACTGACGCGCAGAAGCCACTCATGCCCCGCATGCCCGTTTTTTATTTGTGGCGTTACAGGGATAAGGGGATAAAATGATCTTATCCATCCTGTTTATCAGCCTTCCTGTTCCATCGGCGCTCCTGTTATTTTGTCGTGCCGCCTCCCTTGTCACAATCGGCCATACGCCTATGCTGGGTGCCCTGACGTGTTACATCCGTATCACCCACAGGGAGCTTCAGTCCGTTGGCCACACCACAACCCGTTGATACAAAACTGACCCGGGCCGCCATTTTTCTGGTCCTGACCCTGACCGGGGCCAAAACGGCCGACCAGACGGTCCGGGACCTGATGGGCGATCTTTCATCGCTTCAGCGTGCTGTCGGCTTCCGGATTCCCGATGGCCAGCTCAGCTGCATCACGGGCATCGGTTCGGATGCATGGGACCGGCTGTTTGGCGGCCCCCGCCCGCGTGAACTCCACCCGTTTGTGGAGATCAACGGTGTCCATCATGCACCCTCCACGCCGGGGGACCTGCTTTTCCATATCCGCGCAACGCGGATGGACCTGTGCTTTGAACTGGCCACCAACATCGTCTCCCGCCTGGAAGGGGCCGCCGATGTCGTGGATGAGGTGCATGGGTTCAAATATTTCGATGAGCGTGACCTGCTGGGCTTTGTCGATGGAACGGAAAACCCGACAGGCCAGGCCGCACGGGACGCAACGCTGATCGGAGCGGAAGATACCCCCTTTAGCGGCGGCAGCTACGTCATAGTACAGAAATACCTGCATGACCTGAAGAAATGGGATGCCATACCCACTGAAGTACAGGAGCATATAATCGGCCGCAGGAAAGTATCCGATATTGAACTGCCTGAAGCGGAAAAACCAAGTTACGCCCACAACGTACTGACCAACATTGAAGAAAACGGCGAACAGATCCAGATACTGCGCGACAACATGCCGTTTGGAAAAGTGGGCAGTGGTGAGTTCGGCACGTATTTCATCGGTTATGCCCGTTCACCCACACGGGTAGAACAGATGTTGCAGAACATGTTTGTGGGCAGCCCCCCGGGCAATTACGACAGGATACTGGATGTCAGTACCGCCGTGGGGGGCGCCCTGTTCTTCATTCCCACCGCTGATTTTCTGGATAATGCCCCCGCCTTCCCCCTACCTGACGCGCGACCTGCCGAAACCGCTGGCCCGGCCAAACCCGCGCCGGAGATGGCCAGCCCGCATGACGGTTCCCTCGGGATCGGCTCACTCAGAAAGGACGTCTGACATGAACAATCTTCACAAGCATCTGGCCCCGGTTTCCAGTGCCGCATGGACGGAAATCGAGGATGAAGCCACCCGTACCATCCGCCGTCACCTTGCCGGACGGCGCGTGGTCGATACATCCGAACCCAAAGGAACGGCATTTGCCGGGGTCGGTTCCGGACGGGGCACACGGATCGCGGCCCCCCATGAAGGGATTCAGGCGCTACGCCGTGAAGTGCTGCCCCTGGTTGAACTGCGCGTGCCCTTCACCCTGTCGCGTGAAGAAATTGATGCCGTGGAACGCGGATCATGCGATTCCGACTGGCAGCCCGTAAAGGATGCCGCAAGGAAAATTGCCTTTGCGGAGGACCGGGCGGTTTTTGATGGTTACGCAGCCGCCGGCATCCGCGGGTTACGCCAGGGCAGTTCCAATCCCCATCTAAGCCTGCCCGCTTCCGCCAGGGACTATCCGCACGCCCTTGCCGATGCACTCAATACGCTGCGTCTGGCCGGGGTCAATGGCCCCTATTCCGTCGTACTGGGGGCGCAGGCCTATCTTGCCCTGAACGGGGGAGACGAGGATGGCTATCCTGTCCGCAAGCATGTCGAAAGCCTGATCGACGGCAGCATCATCTGGGCACCCGCCATTGAGGGCGCATTTGTCGTATCGATGCGTGGGGGGGATTTTGCCCTTGATATCGGGCAGGATTTCTCGATCGGGTATCTGGGACATACGGCGGACACGGTTGAACTCTACCTGCAGGAAAGCTTCGTGTTCCGTGTGCTGACAACCGAAGCCGTTGTCGCGCTTGACTGATCATCGATAAAAACACCAGCCCCCGGCTGTCGCCTTCCTGCGGGAAGGCAGCATCCGGGGGCTTTCTTATGCCCTGCGGAACATTTTACGGGCAGGCCCCGGCCCAGCCCGCAAGCGTTGCGGGAACCGGCAACCCGGCCCGTTATCTTTCCCTGCCCGCAGGGAGTACGGACAGGTGCAGCCTTGCCGCACGTCGTTCCTCCAGGGCCAGATGCTCATAATGTATGCGCTGGCGGACCCAGTTCAGCATGCCCGACAGGGTTACAACGGTAATACCCGCAAAGGTCCAGCCATCCAGCGGCTGATGAAACAGGAAGTAGCTGAACGCCACCGCCCATAACATCTGGCTGTACTGCGGCAGGGCCACCCGGTTGGCTGGTGCGCGGGCGGTGGCCATCATCATGAACAGTTGCCCCAGTGCCGCCAGAAAACCGTACCCGAACAGGAACATCCACACCCGCGCGCCATGCGGCCAGTGCGCATGCGCGAACATGAGCGCCCCGTCCCCCACCAGCGGCCCGAACAGGCTGGACCCGAACAGCGAGAGTCGTGGCGTATTGTTCCCGGCCAGCCGGTAGGCAGTGACCCCGACCGCATTGGCAACAGCAGCGATCAGGGCACAGAGATGCCCCAGATGCAGCGCGCGCATCCCGGGCCGCAGCACGATCAGCACCCCCACAAACCCCAGGACAACGGACAGCCAGGCCCAACCCGACACCTTCTCGCGCAGCAGGGTCACGGAAAGGATGGTGACAAAAAGCGGCATGAGAAACATGAGCGACAGCGCTTCAGGCATGGGCAGAAGCATGAAGGCCTCCACACTGGCGGCCGTGGCGGCAAAGGTTGCCACGGCCCGGACCAGCCACATGCCCGGATGCCTGGGAGAGAAAATATCAAGGTAGGATTCACTGGGCAGGCGGATGAACGGAATGATCAGGAAACCGAATACCCCGCCGGAGAACGCCACCTCGAACGGGTCCAGTTGCCCGGCCAGAAGCTTTGAATAGGCATCGCTGATCGAGAATGATGAATATGCCGCAAAGGCAAGCATCATACCTGACGTAAGAAAGGTCAATTTCATCTGTGGCATCCTAACCTGCGGTCAGAAAGGCCATTATAAATACGGGCGGTTAAAAACCAGTGCGGGTAAGGAGAGCCTGCCATGCGTGGCACCCGTTCACCGGGCCGGGGTGTCCATGCCGCACGCCCCGTGCGCCCGGATCAGCGCAGGCCCAGCATCTTCATCTTGCGGTATAATGTCGCACGCCCGATGCCAAGGTTACGGGCCGTCGCGGCTACATTGCCATGCGCCAGCGCAAGGGCGGAGCGGATGACATTTTCCTCTGCCCTGCGAAAGCTGATCCGGTCCTCCACCGCCAGCGTGCCCAGCAGGTTGGGATGCGTGCGGATCATGTCATCCGTCCAGCCTGTCAGCATGCGGGCCCCACGGGTCGCACCGGTCACCTCACCATCGCGGTTGATGGCGACCAGCGATGCGGAACAGCCTTCTGCCGGGCCAAGGCTCAGTATTCTTTCGCCCATATGGTAATCACGGAACAGCTGTTCCTCGATCCGGCGACCGGACTGCTGCAATGTATCCAGCACAAGCGGCGCAACGCCGGCTGTTGCGGGACCGTTGAAGGCGGCAAGGTTGATCACCCCCGCCACCTGCCCCACCGCATTGAAAACCGGTACCGCATAGCTGGCCAGCAGCGAGAAACAGAAACGCCAGTGCTCGCCCTCACCCAGAAAGATGGCGCAGCAGTCCTGCACAGCCGTGCCGATCCCGTTTGTTCCGGCAATCCGTTCATCCCATATCGCCCCTTCCCGCAGGGCAAGCCTGGTGCACAGGGGCAGATGCGCATCATCTATGTTACGTGCCAGGATGGTCGCGTCGGGATCGGCCAGCAACACCATGAGATCCAGCCCCTGCACCAGTCTGAACAGCCGCCGCATTTCCGGCATGGCGGTCCCCAGCAGGGCGGCGGAGCGGTGGCTGACATGACGCAGTTCCGCCCCGGACAGGACCTCCGCCTTCCACCGCTGTGACGGATCAAGATTATAGGAGGACAGGCAGCGCTGCCAGGACTTGATGATCTCGGTCGTGACCGTCCCCTGTAAAGCCGGCCCGGGGCGGGGCATGGGCCGACTGCAAAGCGTATTCATCCCTGTGTATCCCCCTGCACCGTAATCCTGCCTTCCGTCATGCACCTGAGGAGGCCCTGAAGTTTTCCCGAAACGGCTTCATGTAATGATCTGGCAATATTTGAAAACCGTTATCTGGCACTCTACTTTTCATTTTACCACAGATAGACGAATTTCACGTAATATGCATTACTTTCCGGCACGTTTCGCCCATCAACAGAATGCGAATATCGTGTCGTGAAGGAAAGATGCTGTGAAATATTGAACATCGCACCCGCCCCCAGGGTTACCTCGCGGCTGTTGGAATCATCCAGATACTGCCCGGCTGTCCGGTCGTACGTGCCTTTTACATTCTGCCAGTCCAGTGCAAAAAACGGTTCGAACAGACGGGTCGCCTTCCAGCTGAAACGCAGGTTGGTATAGAACACTACGCCGGGGGAATAGGTGTGTCCCCCCTTCACATGTTTGGCAGCCCCCGCCACGGTCCCGGCATCGCCATCGAAGCTGAAATGCTTCCATTCATAGTCAAAAATGAAACTGGAAATGTTGGACCAGTAATTGGGTGATGTCGCATCCCGCGTGCCAACTGCCGTCTGCATGAAGGTCTGGATGCCGAAAGTACTGTGTTTGTTGGGCTTGAACCACGCCGCTGGCCCGACAATGGTCGGGCCAAGCCCACCATAATTCGTGCCATCCGCCAGGCTGTAGCTCTCGCTCTGGATCAGTTCGAAGGCAAAGCCGACATGGGGAATGGCTTCAAAACTGCGGAAGTGCACATATTTCGTCATGCCTGACCAGGTATGGCTGCCCCCCGTCGGCTTGCGCGCGCCCAGACTATTATAGGAATGCCCCGCGGCGTTGCCATCACCGTATTGGACCAGCACGTTGAATGGCTTGAAATCAACCGGCAGGTCATATTCATGGGGGCCGATTATCCCCAGGGTCACATCCGATGCCCTGGCCCCGGACGCAAGGAAAAGCACTGCGGGCGGAATGGTGAGACACAGCACGGCATGCAGCCATACCGCTCTTTCTGTCAGACGCATGGGAGAAATTTCCATGTAAAGCTGCGGCATCCGGCGGGGGCCGGAGTCCTGCACGGTTATTGTTGTTTATTGGGCCATGGCACCATGATGCGTACCATCGGGCATCCGGATGACCGGGGCATGACTGGTGCCTGACCATCCACGGGGGCGTGACGGCTCCGCATGACCTTGCCGTCATTACGATTGAAAGGACGCCGATGATCATCGGCCCTTGCGCGGCCGGACACAACGCCGCTGCCGGTCACAATATTGCCACCGCAATGGTGCCGGCCCGTGCCTGACGGCTGGCTGCCATGTGTCTGAAATCGCGGCATATCATGCATCATGCCGGCCTGGCGCTCCTTTCCGCTGCCATCCGCGGGGCGGACAGCGCGGGCCAGCGCCCACCGGAACGTCCCGCATGGGGCAGGCCGCACGGCCATCGGGCAGGCAGGTATGGCTGCGCCATGCCGCCATGCGGTTGGGGGTATTACGGTTTCGTGCCGGATTTCAGGCGTGGACCCGCCCTGCGCAAACCGGCCCGTTCCCGTTACAGGCCATAACAAAGATGTCAGGAGCGATAATATCTCTCCACTCGTTTCCTGCATGCCGCGTATCTTTCATCGTTCTCCTGTGGCAGCACGATATGTGAAGGTAACGGTTCCCTATCGCGTCCAGCCCATGCCCCTGTTCAGCATGAAGCGCCCGAAAAGGGCCATGCCTTACCCGAATGCCATCACAAAGGTTTGTCCCGTTTCGGCCAGACTGTCTCATATCCGAGACAGTTTTCCGGCCCCGATGGCACCGGAAGGCAGGGTTATCCCTGATCCATGAAGCCTGCAGTGCGGATATAGGGCCGGAGTTCATTCACGAAGGCCCGGACACTGGCCCGTGTATGCTGGCGACCTGGCAGAACGGCGTACAGGTCGATCTTTTCACCCTGCAGGTCTGGAAAGATGCGTACGAGTTTTCCCTCTTCCAGGTCCTGGTACACATCACAGAGCAGTTTATAGGCAATCCCCTGCCCCGACAGCGCCCAGTCATGAATGATTTCCGCATTGGTGGCGGAAAGGCGTGGCTCGACCGTCACCACTTCCGTTTCCGTGTCATTCCCGATGGCCCAGCGGTTGAGCAGGGCCATGGTCTTGTTGCGACGCAGGCACAAACAGTCATGCCGGACCAGCTCACGCGGATGCGCGGGCAATGAACGGCGCCGGATATAGTCGGGAGAGGCACACAATACCCGCATGGTCGAAGCCAGGCGGGTCACCACGG
Source organism: Komagataeibacter rhaeticus (assembly GCF_011611525.1). Taxonomy (NCBI): domain Bacteria; kingdom Pseudomonadati; phylum Pseudomonadota; class Alphaproteobacteria; order Acetobacterales; family Acetobacteraceae; genus Komagataeibacter; species Komagataeibacter rhaeticus. Next base: position 1,266,487 of record NZ_CP050139.1, on the reverse strand, counting down.
CACCGGGCGTATCAGGCAGGCCCAACCGGAGCACGACATCAAGCGAGTCACTGAAATCATAGACCCCTTCTGATGCCAGGGCGAGATTGATGTTCAGCTTCGGGTGGCGGGCACTGAAAGCCTCGATGAAAGGGGCGATCTGGCGACGCCCCAGTTCCACCGGCGCACCTATGCCCAGCGTGCCCCTTGGCGCACGGGTGGAAGAGGAGATTTCCTCCTCCAGGTAATCAATCTCGGCCACGATCGCCAGGCCACGTTCGTAATAGAGACGCCCCGTCTCACTCAGCCCGAAATGGCGTGTATTGCGGATGACCAGCGTGCTGCCCAGCCTGGCTTCTATGCGCGCCAGCCGCCGCGATACGGCGGCAGGGGACGTGCCCAGTCCCCGCGCGGCGGCCGTCAGGCTGCCTGCATCCACCAACGCACTGAAAAAACGCAGGTCTCCAATTTCATCATAAGACAATTCCGTCGCCTCCCGCCTGCCTTTATTGCGTTTTTCGCAATATTATTTTTCCTTACAGATCACTACCGGCCTGTCCAGGTAAAAGGCATGTTACCGCCGACAGACACCGACACTGCGCGTGCACCGGTGCCAAGCATCAGCGATGGAGACATAAAAAGATGCCCGTTCAGGACACCATGCAGCAGCCCGAAACCATGCTTGAAGGCGAAGAACTGCGGCAGAAACTTGTCGGGACATGGGAACTCGTGTCCTACAGGGTGGAAGAGAAGGAAAGCGGCGCCTTCATCCCGGCCATGGGGCCTACGCCACGGGGCCGCGTCGTGTTCACGGCCGATGGCTGGGTGGCCTTCAACCTTGAGGGCAGCCACCGCCATCCGGCAAAAAATGATGCGGAACGGGCACGGCTCATGAAGACGCTGGTGGCCTATATCGGCCGCTACCGGGTGGAAGGCAACCAGTGGATCACGAATGTCCAGACCGCATGGGCACCTGAATGGGTCGGGACGGAACAGCGCCGGACCGTTGTGATAAAGGACGGACACGCCAATGTCCTGACCCCATGGCGCAAGATGCCCAACTGGGCCGAAGGGCGCCTGTCACGCAGCATAATCCGGTTCCAGCGCGCGGCCGGGGCGTGACGCGGGCCTAAGGTAATGCCGCCTTTGCGCAGGAAGAAGGTGGCGTTGGAAACCTTCCGCTGGTCCCCGCTCCGTTTCCCGGATCAGCCGGGTCCCGTCCGCCTGCATCAGGGGGCAGCCACTGCCGTGTGGCGGCTCCCTGCCTCCTTGAATGGGTGATGCCCGGAACATGGCCCGCATGGAACACGATCCGGATCATGCAAGGGCATCGTACCCGCCGGGCACCAGCAAGGGCGACATGACAGGCCGCGGGGCTATGTCCCGTGCCCGTGTTTTTTCATGGTGTTCCGGTTCACAGGCCATGACCACATGGTCGTGTGCGCTGACCGGGACGGCCGGCAGGAATCCCGGACACATCCACCGAACCATGATCGTAGCGGGGCATATGGAGCGTGGATTGTGATTGATCCTCTCCATTACCGGAGACTGATGTAGTTTTCTTACGAAAGCCATTCTGTTCAAATAAAAATTAAAGAAAAATATCACAAAATTGTGTTATTCATGAATAAAATCTTTCTTCCCCGTGGGCCGATACACACTCTGTTCCTGATAGCCGAACCCGAGGCGCCAGTACGCCCGGGAAGGGAGAGCAGACAATGTGTGTCATCAAGACATGCGCCAATAACGAGAACAAGTCTGCAATAAAATGGAACTTCATCCCCGTCCGCATCAGACTTCTGGCTGTTGCGGTGGGCATGCTGTTCATCGGTTGCACGCTCACGTCCGAAGTATTGGCCCAGACAGAAACAGCCAAGACCGCCTTCACAACCCATTATGACCCGGCCGCCTTTCCCATGACCGAAATGGGGCAGGTGGCGATCGGCCCCCTTGTGCCCATGCTGACCGCCTCCCCCCATCTGTTCGGGGACTGGGGCGGCATTCAGCCATGGCTGACGAACCGGGGCATTTTCCTCAACGTCACGGTCAATGAGGAATATATGGGCAACGTTACCGGCGGCAGGCAGCGCGCCAACGTGGCGGCCGGACAGGTTGCGGGCGCACTGGACATCGACTGGCAGCGCCTGGCGGGGGTTCCGTCTTTCTGGACCCATATGCTGGTTGTAAACGGACATGGCAGTAGCCTGTCCAATGCCATAGGGGACTCGATCACCAATCCTGAAGAAATATATGGCGCGCGCGGCAATGTGGTCGCCCATCTGGTGGACATGTATGCTGACAAGGGGTTCCTGCGTGACCGGATCATCCTTTCGGTCGGTGTCATACCCACGGGCAGTTTCTTCAATCAGGACTATCTGGCCTGTTCGTTCATGAACGTATCGGTATGCGGCAACCCGGCACCTTCCAAATACGTGCCGGGCGGTCGTGACTGGCCATCGGGCAACCTGGGGGCGGTGCTGCGGGTGCGCCCCACGCTGCGGACCTACATCATGGGCGGCATCTTTGCCGTCAGCCCCCATGCCTATAATGGCGGCATATCGGGCTGGGCGCTGGGCCAGGACGGACTGGGCAAGCTTTCCTCGCAGGTCGAGATCGGCTGGAGCCCTTCCTTTGGCCGCCATCATCTGCTGGGGCACTACAAGATCGGGTACTGGTATGACAATTCGCGCTATCCCAACCTGTATGCCGACATAAACGGCAATTCCTTCCAGGCGACCGGACTGCCGCGCCGCTATGAATCCGGCATGAATGCGGCATGGTTCCTGTTCAACCAGATGATCCACCGCAGCGGGGATGGCCTGGCCAACGGCCTGATCGTGATTGGTGGCGCTGACTACACCCAGGGCAGCCAGGTGGCCATGCGCGATCATGAATGGATCGGCCTGCTGCAGAGCGGCACCCCCTGGGGCCGCCCGCTGGATCAGGTCGGGGCCATGTTCCAGTATATGGAAATGGGCCATACCGTCACCCTGCAGCAGGAATCCTCGCTGGCGCTTGGCCTGCCCTACCTGTCCAACCAGTGGGGCGCCGTTTACGGCATACAGAGCCATGAGAACGTGTGGGAAGCCTTCTACAGCATCCATGTGGCCCGTGGCACGGCCTTCCAGCCCGATTTCCAGTATCTCCAGCGCCCGGGTGCCACCACGACCTTCCATGACGCGGCGGTGATCGGGTTCCAGTTCACCACAAATCTCTGACCATCCGCCCCCAGGCGAACGCCATGGACCGCGACAGGGCAGATGCGCAGGCCACGGTTCCATGCGGGGGCTGCCACCCGCGGGCAACGACACGACCAGGTCATGAAATATCATGGACAGAACATAAAAACAAAAAAGGAATGCAGCATGACGGACTACGTTGGCGCGATAGACCAGGGCACGACCAGTTCCCGGTTCATGATATTCGACCGGAAGGGAACAATCGTTTCCGTTGCCCAGAAGGAGCACCGCCAGATCTATCCCCGCCCCGGCTGGGTTGAACATGATCCCATCGAAATTCTTGAAAACACCAATGAAATGATTGGCGCCGCCATGGCGCGCGCCAATCTGGGTGCCGCCAGCCTGGTATCGGTCGGGATTACCAACCAGCGTGAAACCGCCGTGCTGTGGGACAGGACAACGGGCCTGCCGCTCCACAATGCCATCGTATGGCAGGACACGCGCGTGGACCAGCTGGTCAGCGAATATGGCCGCGATGGGGGGCAGGACCGCTTCCGCGCCATTACCGGCCTGCCGCTGGCAAGCTATTTTGCGGGCCTCAAACTACGCTGGCTGCTCGATAACGTGGAAGGCGCGCGCCAGAAGGCCGAAAGCGGACAGGCGCTGTTCGGCACGGTGGACAGCTGGCTTTCATGGAACCTGACGGGGGGGACCAGGGGCGGCATCCACATCACCGATGTGACCAATGCCTCACGCACCCAGCTCATGAACCTGAAAACCTGCGCGTGGGATGAGGATATGCTCGCGGCCTTTTCCATTCCCGCCGCCTGCCTGCCCCGTATCGTGCCCTCCTCGCAGGTATATGGCACGATCACGATCCCCAGCCTGCAGGGCACGAAACTGGCCGGCATTCTGGGCGACCAGCAGGCGGCCCTGGTCGGGCAGACCTGTTTTTCCCCCGGCGAGGCCAAGAATACCTACGGCACCGGATCATTCCTGCTGATGAATACCGGCACCGACCCGGTCCAGTCAAAGGCGGGGCTGCTGACAACGGTGGCCTACCAGTTTGGCACGGAAGAACCCCGTTACGCGCTGGAAGGCTCCATCGCCATTACAGGCGCGCTGGTGCAGTGGCTGCGCGACAACCTGAAGCTGTTTGATCTGGCGACACAGATCGAACCGCTGGCGCGCAGCGTGGCGGATAACGGCGGCGTCTATATCGTGCCGGCGTTTTCCGGCCTGTACGCCCCATACTGGAAGGAGAATGCCCGGGGCGTCATTGTCGGACTGACCCGCTACGTCACACGCGCGCATTTTGCCCGCGCGACACTGGAGGCCACGGCCTATCAGGTGCGCGATGTCGTGGCCGCCATGGAGGAAGACAGCGGCATCGTACTGCGCAGCCTGAAAACCGATGGCGGCATGGTGGCGAACGAACTGCTCATGCAGTTCCAGGCCGATATCCTGAACGTGCCGGTTGTCCGGCCAAAGGTGGTGGAAACCACCGCGCTGGGCGCGGCCTACGCTGCCGGCCTGGCGGTGGGGTACTGGAAAAACATTGATGACCTGCGCGCCAACTGGGAAGTGGACCGCACCTGGCAGCCCACCATGCCGCCGGAACAGCGCGCGCGTTACCTGGCGTGGTGGAAGAAGGCCGTACAGAAATCCTTTGACTGGGCCGAATGAACCCGGCCCCAACCCATATGTAAGGAAACAGGCCAATGAATCGGGTATTCCTGGGCGAGCTTATTTCCGAAGCGCTTGCCGTTTTCATCATCATCGCCTTCGGTGATTCGGTGGCGGCGATGTACCTTCTCTATGATCCCAGCCCGTACCTGCATGCCTACTGGGGCGTGTGCATCGTATGGGGGCTGGGGGTGACCGTTGCCATCTACGCCACCGGATCGGTTTCGGGCACGCATGCCAACCCGGCGGTCACGCTGGCACTGGCCACCTATCGCGCCTTTCCATGGAAAAAGGTAATCCCTTACTGGTTCGCACAGATCGTAGGCGGCTTTCTGGGTGCGGCACTGGTCTATGCGCTGTATTACCCCGTCATCGATCACTTCAATGACATGCACCAGCTTGCCCGCATGAGTGGTGGCGGGGCGGGCGTGTTCTTTACCGCCCCCGCGCCGGGCATAACCCTATGGCATGCCTTCAGTGATGAAATCATCCTGACCGCCATACTGGTATTCGGCATTTTCGCCATTACCGAACAGTATAACGAAATGGCGCCCGGCGCCAATTTCGGTGCGCTGATCATCGGCTTCCTGGTCGCGGCCATTGGCGCCTCCATGGGGTATCTGGAAGCGTGGGCCATCAACCCGGCCCGCGACCTGGGGCCACGGCTGTTCGCCTATGTTGCGGGCTGGCATGAGGCCGCCCTTCCCGCGGCGGGTCACTACTGGTTGGTACCGGTTGCCGGGCCACTGATTGGCGGCCTGCTGGGGGCGACCGCCTATGAATACCTGATCTACCCGTTCCTGCCCGCACAGCTTCGCGCGCGACAGGCCTTGCAGGGCAAGATCGCGGAAGAGACAATCATCATAGGAGAATGAGCCCCCTTCCCCGCCACTGTCACGGGGGCAGGATTTCCATGGCCAGAAAGGGTCCGGCACAGCGACACAAGGGAGTGGACCAGGCAGATGGACGTCGTCATAGGCATTGATGTGGGAACCGGCAGCGCGCGGGCGGGCGTTTTCACACTGGATGGACGCAAGCTGGGCGCGGGCACGACGCCAACCCGGACGTGGCGGCCACGCACCGACCACATGCAGCAGTCTTCCGCTGATATCTGGCGTGCGGTGTGCCAGAGCGTCGCCATCGCCCTGCCCATGGCGCGGGACACGGCGGGGGAGGCGCTGGCTGTGCGGGGCATCGGGTTTGATGCGACCTGTTCGCTGGTGGTGGTGGGGCCCGATGGCCAGCCACTTTCCATTGATGCGGACGGCGCACCGGATCAGGACGTGATCCTGTGGATGGATCACCGCGCCATGACGGAGGCGGCCGCGATCAACGCAGGTCACCACGATGTGCTGCGTTACGTGGGCGGCGTGATTTCGCCCGAGATGGAAACACCAAAGCTGCTGTGGCTCCGGCGCCACCTGCCCGATGTGTTCGATCGCGCCGCCCTTTTCCTTGACCTGCCGGATTACCTGACCTGGCGCGCAACCGGAGCCACTTCACGCTCACGCTGCTCAACCGTGTGCAAATGGACCTACCTTGCCCACGAAGACCGCTGGGATGACACCTATTTCCGGGCCATTGGCCTCGGCATGCTGGCCGATGAGGGTTACCGCCGCATCGGCACGGACATCAGGGCACTGGGCGATCAGGTCGGGAACGGGCTGGACATGCGGGCAGCCATGGAACTGGGGCTGCCGGTGGGTACCCCCGTGGCGGTTTCCGCTATTGACGCACATGCCGGCGGCATAGGTGTCATGGGGGCAACCCCCGATGACACGCCGCCCGATTTCAACCGGCGCCTGGCCCTGATTGGCGGCACTTCAAGCTGCCACATGGCGGTCTCCCCCCTGCCCCGCTTCGTGCCCGGTGTGTGGGGACCATACCGGGATGCCATGCTGCCCGGCATGTGGCTGAATGAAGCCGGGCAGTCGGCCACCGGCAGCCTGATCGACTTCATCATCGCCACCCATCCCGCCACCCCGGCCCTGCGCCAGCAGGCCGAAAAGGAAGGCAGGACGATCTATCAGGTCCTGAACGACCTGCTGGCCACCGCCGAAGGCGACCGGCCCGCCGGCACCCTGACGGAATCCCTGCATGTCATGCCCGATTTCCATGGCAACCGTTCCCCCCATGCCGACCCGACCCTGCGCGGCATGATCAGCGGGCTGGGCCTGGGTGCCACGGCGCAGGACCTGGCCGTCCTGTATCTGGCAACGATACAGGCCCTGGCCTATGGCACGCGCGACATAGTGCGCGTGCTGAACGGACAGGGCTATGCGATCGATACGGTCATCGCCACGGGCGGGGGCACGAAAAACCCCGTTTTCGTGCGTGAACACGCCAATGCCACCGGCTGCCGCATCCTGCTGCCAGAAGAACCGGATTCCGTTTTGCTGGGCAGTGCCATACTGGGGGCGGTTGCTGCGGGGGCCTATCCCTCCATCCGGGCGGCCATGGCCGGCATGGCACGCATACGGGCGGAAATTCGGCCCTGCGCCGGAAGCGCCCCCTTCCATGCCAGGAAATTCCGCGTCTTTACCCGGATGTATGCCGACCAGATCCGCTACCGGCAGATCATGAACAAATAAGACAGGCACCACGGGAACCGGACGGTTCCCGTGGCGCTTTACAGAAAAACCCAAGAACCGGACCTCCAGACCAAATACCGAAAAAAAACGGAACCAATCAATAAAGGGTATTGCAATGGTGACTTCCAGGATCCTGGCCGGCATGACCGTGCTCGGCATGCTGCTGGCCGGGCGCGCGCAGGCGGCCGGCACACTGACCATCGCCACGGTCAATAACGGTGACATGATCATCATGAAACAGTTGTCAGGTGAATTCGAAAAAGCCCATCCCGATATTCACCTGAACTGGGTCACGCTGGAGGAAAATGTCCTGCGCCAGCGGGTCACGACGGATATCGCCACCCATGCGGGACAGTTCGATGTCCTGACCATTGGCAATTATGAAGTGCCGATCTGGGCAAGGCAGGGATGGCTGGCCGAACTCAGGCCCGGTGCGGATTACGACATGGATGATATCGTGCCCTCCGTGCGCGCCGGGCTGAGTGTGGACGCAAAGCTGTACGCCCTGCCGTTCTATGCGGAAAGTGTCATGACCTATTACCGGACCGACCTGTTTCAGAAGGCCGGGCTGACCATGCCGCAGCACCCCACCTATGACCAGATCCGCACCTTTGCCGACAGGATTACGGACAGGGACAGCCAGACCTACGGGCTGTGCCTGCGCGGCAAGCCGGGCTGGGGGGAGAACATGGCCTATGTCACCGCGCTGGTAAATACGTTTGGCGGCCAGTGGTTTGGCGATGGGTGGAAGCCGATGCTCGATACCCCGGAATGGAATGCGGCGCTGACGTGGTATGTATCGGCCATGAAGGCCGACGGGCCACCCGGTGCGACATCCAACGGCTTTAATGAGAACCTGGCCCTGTTTGCCAGCGGCCATTGCGGCATATGGGTTGATTCAACCGTCGCGGGCGGCCTGCTGTTTGACCCCAAGCAGTCGCATGTGGCGGACAGGGTCGGTTTTGCCGCCGCCCCCATCGGGCCGTATGGCAAGGGACCGACATGGCTGTGGAGCTGGAACCTTGCCATTCCCGCATCGTCCAGACATGCGGATGATGCCCGTATCTTCATCGAATGGGCAACCTCCAGGGCCTATGTCCAGCTTGTGGCCCGGCATGAAGGCTGGGTGGCCGTGCCTGCGGGGACCCGTATCTCCACCTATGCCAGCCCCGATTACCAGAAGGCGGCACCGTTCGCGGCCTTTGTCCATACCGCCATCGACACGGCCGATCCCAACGGCCAGACAAAGCAGCCACGCCCCTATGGCGGTGCGCAGTTTGTCGGCATTGCGCCGTTCCAGGCCATCGGCACGCAGGTTGGCCAGAGCGTGGCCGCGACCCTGTCGGGCCAGATGACGGTGGAACAGGCGCTTGCCGCGGCACAGGCATCCGTGACCCGCACCATGCGCCAGTCCGGCTACCTGCATTAGGAAAGGGGACGAAGATGGACAAAGTGGCAATCCGCGCCCCCCTGACGGCCAGCCCTGCGGGCGGCGGTGCCCGCGGCCGGGGCCTGCAGGGTTTCCTGCTTCAGTCACCCGCCATCATGCTGCTGCTGGTATGGTCGGTGGTACCGCTGCTCATGACGCTGTGGTATTCGCTGCGCAACTACAACCTTGTGGACCCGACCCGGCAGGGCTTCGCGGGTATCAGCAATTACTGGTACCTGCTGACGGACCCGGATTTCCTGACATCGCTGGAAAACACCGCCATACTTGTGGGTGGCGTGCTGGCCATCTCGGTCGGGCTGGGGACGTTGCTGGCGGTTCTTTACAACGAGGAATTCGCGGGGCGCGGCATTGCCCGCATCCTGGTCATCTCGCCCTTCTTCATCATGCCCACGGTTGCCGCCCTGTTGTGGAAGAACCTGATGCTGCACCCGATCTATGGCGTGTACTCCGCCATGATGCGCGCCGTGGGCCTGACACCCGTTGACTGGCTGTCACGCTACCCGCTGGCAACGCTGGTAATGATCGTGGCATGGGAATGGCTGCCCTTTGCGGTCCTGATCCTGCTGACCGCCATCCAGTCGCTGGATACGGAACAGAAGGAAGCCGCGCGCATGGATGGCGCGGGCATGGTGGCGCAGTTCATCAACATCACCCTGCCCCACCTGTCACGCGCGATTACGGTCGTGATCATGATCGAGACCATTTTCCTGCTGACGGTATTCGCCGAAATCTCGGTCACCACGGCGGGCGGCCCGGGTGTGGCGTCGACCAACCTGGCGTTTCTCATCTATTCGCGCGCCCTCCTGCAGTTCGATGTGGGCGGGGCCTCGGCAGGTGGCGTCGTGGCCATTGTCGTCGCCAATATTGTCGCAGCCTTCCTGCTGCGCGCCGTGGCCCGCAATCTGGAGACCTGACATGGCAAGAACCCGCACACGCCTGCGCCAGGGCGTAGTCACCATCCTGGGCTGGGCCATTGCCCTGTGGATGTTCTTCCCCATCCTGTGGATGTTCCTGACGGGTTTCAAGAACGAACCCGATGCCATCTCCACGCCACCGCACCTGTTCTTCAGTCCGACGCTTTCAAGCTACCGGGACGTTTTCGCGCGGGAGGATTACTGGCATTTCGCCACCAACAGCGTCGTGATTTCGGTCCTGGCAACCGTGGTGGCCCTGCTTGTGTCCATTCCCGCGGCCTATGCCATGGCGTTCCTGCCGGGACCCCGCACGCGCATGACGCTGCTTTGGATGCTCTCCACGCGCATGCTGCCCCCGGTGGGCGTGCTGGTGCCGATCTACCTGCTGGCCCGCGCCACCGGCCTGCTGGACAGCCGGACGGGGCTGATCGTGATATACATGCTGACCAACCTGCCCATTACGGTATGGATGCTCTACACCTTTTTCAGGGAAGTGCCGGTACCCATACTGGAAGCCGGGCGGATGGACGGGGCAACCCGCTGGCAGGAAGTCACGCAGGTCCTGATGCCGCTGGCACTGCCGGGCATTGCCTCGACCGGGCTGCTGTCGCTGATCCTGTGCTGGAACGAAACGTTCTGGTCACTGAACCTGACGTCTTCCATCGCGGCACCGCTGACAACGTTCATTGCCTCCTTCTCCTCACCCGAAGGGCTGTTTTTCGCCAAGCTTTCCGCGGCCTCCACGCTGGCGGTCGCCCCCATCATGGTCTTTGGCTGGGCCAGCCAGAAGCAGCTTGTGCGCGGCCTGACATTCGGGGCGGTGAAATAGGACCAGGCGGCCCGCACCCCGCGTAGCAGCGACAGGAACAGACATGCCATGGCGACCGTAGAACTGCGCAACCTGCGCAAGACCTATCTGCATGAAGAAATCATCAAGGGCATCTCGCTTGCCATCACGGACCGGGAATTCGTGGTTTTTGTCGGCCCTTCGGGCTGTGGCAAGTCCACCCTGCTGCGCATGATCGCGGGGCTGGAGGACATAAGTGCCGGAGACCTGCTGATCGATGGGCAGCGGGTAAACGACACCGATCCCGCACGGCGCGGGGTCGCGATGGTTTTCCAGTCCTATGCGCTGTACCCGCATATGAATGTCTACCGCAACATGGAGTTCTCGCTACGGCTTGCCGGCATGCCCGAAGCCGAACGGCGGCGGCGCATCGGTGATGTGGCGCGCATCCTGCAGCTTGATCCCTACCTTGATCACAGGCCCGGCCAGCTTTCGGGCGGCCAGCGGCAGCGTGTGGCGATCGGGCGGGCGATCGTGCGCAACCCCAGGGTCTTCCTGTTCGATGAACCGCTGTCCAACCTTGATGCGGCGCTGCGCGGGCAGATGCGCGTGGAACTGGCCAGCCTGCACCGGCGGCTGGGCGCCACCACGATCTATGTCACCCACGACCAGGTGGAGGCCATGACCATGGCCGACAGGATCGTGGTGCTCAACAGGGGTGTTGTGGAACAGATCGGCACCCCGCTGGAACTCTATCACCGGCCACGCAACCTGTTTGTCGCACGCTTCATGGGATCGCCCGCGATGAACCTGCTGCCCGCGCGTATTCATGCCCTTACCCCCGACGGGATGGCACAGGTTCAGGCGGGGGCGGTCAGCGTCTCCATCCCCACGCGGCATGGTGGGCCGGAAGCAGGCACCGCGGGCACGCTGGGCATCCGGCCCGAGCATATCCTGATTGACCCGCAGGGGGCGATCACGGGCATGGTCACGATTAGCGAGCGGCTGGGGGCGATAACCCTGCTGCATGTCCGCCTGACTGACGGACAGATGATTGTCGTGCAGACGGGCGGGGACAATACGGACCGTGCCGATACCCCCATCCGCCTGACATTAGGCGAAGAACACTGCCACCTGTTTGACGCGGATGGCATGGCGCTGGCCCGTGAAGCGGACCATCCCCTGCTTTCGGACCTCTGAAAACGGCTTTCCTGTTCAGGATACAGACATATGTATACGCAAAAACTCCGCCTTGACGGGCGGGTCGCGGTTGTCACCGGTGGCGCGCGGAATATCGGCCTGGCCTGCGTTACGGCGCTGGCGGAATTTGGCGCCCGCGTCATCATTGCCGATCGTGATGCGGAACTGGCGGCTCGCGCCGTGACCGAACTGACCGCACAGGGGCTGGATGTATCGGCCACGGCCCTTGACGTGACCGATACGACGCAGGTGGATGCCTGCGCCACGCGCATCGGCGCCGAAGAAGGGCATGTCGATATCCTGGTCTGCAGTGCCGGACTCTGCATTTCCGAAGTCCGGGCCGAGGACATGACGGATGGACAATGGCTGAAACAGATGGATATCAACCTTAATGGCATTTTCCGCTGCTGCCGGGCGTTTGGGCGGATCATGCTGGCGCAGGGCCGTGGCGCGATCGTGAATATCGGGTCCATGTCGGGCCTGATCGTCAACCGGCCGCAGGAGCAGGCGGCCTATAACGCATCAAAGGCCGGCGTGCACCAGTATACCCGTTCGCTTGCGGCGGAATGGGCCATGCGCGGGATAAGGGTGAACGCGGTGGCACCCACCTATATCGAGACAACCCTGACCCGCTTTGGCATGGAAAACCCACGCCTTTACGCCGCCTGGCTGGATGGCACGCCCATGCACCGCGTGGGCCAGCCCGATGAGGTGGCCTCAGTCGTGCAGTTCCTGGCATCTGATGCAGCCAGCCTGATGACGGGGGCGATTGTCAGTGTCGATGCCGGTTTTACCGTATGGTAGAAAGCGGGCCACGACCCGTAATGATCCCCCATGACCCAGTCGGCCAGGGCCGGACAGAAAGATTTTTCTGGCCCGCCTATCGGCAATACCGCCCTGGCGGGCCATCAGGAAAGCGGATCGGCACGCCGCATGAAGGCGATGTAGCACAGGCCCCCGGTCAGGCACCCCGTAAACCAGGCAAAGCCGGACAGGGCCGATAGCGCAGGCACAAATACACTGGCCCCCCCTGCCACCACCGCGGCAAGCAGGGACAGGACCGCCGCTGGATTGACCCCGTTACGATACCAGTAACGCCCCTGCGGGCTGGTTGTATAAAGCGCATCCACATCCACCCGGCAGCGACGCACGATATAATAATCGCATACCAGAATGCCAAATAACGGGCCAATAAATGTTGCCAGCACGTCAAGTGTCAGATGCATCACCTGCGGACTGCCGTACAGCTTCCATGGCATGATGGCCATGGACCCGATGGCGGCAATCATGCCGCCACGCCGCAGGTTGATATGCCGGGGCGAAAGATTGGAAAAATCAAACGAGGCCGAAACGAAGTTGGCCACGATATTGATACCCGCCGTTGCAATGATGAAGGTCAGCATGCCGAATACGACCGCACTCAGGCTGTCGATATGCGCCACGGTTTCCACCGGATCAGTCATGACATGGCCAAAGGCTGGCGCCGTCAGCGCAATGGTGCAGACCGTCAGCGCTGAAAACCCGACGAAATTGAACGGCAGCCCCCAGAAATTACCACGCCTGATATCCGCCGCGCTGCGTCCGTAGCGGGCAAAATCACCAAAATTGAGCATCGGCCCCGAAAAATAGGAAACCACAAGCGCCACGGCATTCACGCTGGCCCAGACAAGCGCGCGCCCATGCAGGGGCGCACCGCCATCCGTGACATGAAAGGAAAAATGACGCCACCCCACACGATGGAGCAGATACACATCCAGCGCGATCATGACAGCATAGACTGCCGGCCCCGCCAGTTCGATGAACCGGCGGATCGTCTCGATCCCCCGCCAGAAAATGGCGGCCTGCACCAGCCATAACAGGCCAAACGCCCCCCACCCCACAGCGGACAGGCCCAGCATGCCATGGCGTTCAGCCTGCGCCCATGGCGTCATGCCTGGTGCAAGCCGCAGCGCCAGCACCACCAGCGCGTTCGATGCCAGCCACGTCTGTATGCCGTACCAGCACACGGCTATCACGCCGCGGATCAGCGCGGGAATATTGGCGCCCAGCACGCCAAAGGACATGCGGCATACAACCGGGAACGGCGTGCCCGTGCGCTGGCTGGGCACCGCCACAAGGTTGCACAGGGCATTGACGATCAGCACACCAGCCAGCAGGGCCGCAAAAACCAGTCCCGCCGGCAGGCCAAGCATGAACAGGTTGCCCGCCGTGACATAGCCACCAACACTATGCACGTCCGACATCCAGAAGGACAGATAGTCATACCAGGTCCAGTCCTGCATGGCTGCGGGCAGCAGGTCACGGTTACGCAGCCTGTCATCATTCCCCCCTGTTCGTGTGGTGGAAGAAAGGGAAACCGGTTCCGGTCGGACCTGCACATTCATACGCGTAACCTCCGCCGGTCAGTATGCTGTGGCGCACCCGCCATGTGAAGGTTGTACCAGCCCGCACGCCCCATTACATGATGCCCGCTCAGAACCCGGCCCGGAACGTGACAACCGCCGAGAACCGGCCCAGCGTGTTATAGGTTGGCGCGGTGCCCTGAATCCTGCCGATTGTCGTATTGGTCAGGCTGACACTATTGATGGCGGAATAGGCGTGGCTATCGATCATGTTGTTGACCCACAGCATGATTTCCGGGCTTTTGAGAAAACTCAGGCCACGGCCCACCAGGCTGTTGCGCGGCAGGCGGGCGCCCACGGTTGCATTCATGGTGTAAAGGGAAGGCAGCGCTTCCTGATTCATGAAGGTTGAATACTGCTTTGAAAAGTAGTTCAGGCCATAATTCCAGAAAAATATGCCGTTATCCCAATCTATGCCAAGTGATGCCGCCCAGGTCGGGGTATTGACCGCCATCTTGCCCTTGGTCGGCAGGCCATCAATGTTGTTGTCGATCGTGGAGTGAAGATACTGCATGGAGGCATAGGGACGGAAATGATGGATGGGCCGCGTCCCGATTTCCGCATCGAAACCGTTGGTGGTCTGGTTGCCTGCATCGATCACCTGTCCGATCGCCTCGTTCCCAAGGAACAGGGAGGTGGACACCTGGTGATGCGACAGGTTGTAATGGAAGTAGGTAAATGACCCGATGATATATTTCCCGGTATAGCGCACGCCCACTTCTTCGGTAATGTTGTATTCATCATGAATTTGGGTGGCACCCTGATTGGCGATCTGCCCGGTATTGGGGTTGATGGTCGTGATCATGGCGCTGTCGGGTGGCGCCTTGGCTCCGGTCGAGACACCGCCGAAGATCTGCACGTATCTGTTCAGCTGGAAATGACCACCCAGCGTGGGCAGCGGCATGAATTCATTGGCGCTGACCTTGCGCTGCAGGCCGGGAATGTTGTCCGTGCCATCACGGTGGATCATGGTCACGCGCATACCGCCGTCCAGCACCAGCCGCCCGTCAAGAAGTGTGACCGTATCCCCCGCATAGATGCCATTGACGGTGGAAATGTCGCTGTAATTCTGGGAATAGAAGACCTTGCCATTGCTCAGGCGCAGCGAGTCACGCGCCCGCCCCCATGATGTCGCGGGGTCCCCGCCACTGCTTACGCCCGTATAACCAACCAGGTTGGTTGAATTGTCGTAATCGAACCAGTAGCCCAGGTAAATATGGTGATGCCCGACCTTGTAACTCAACTTGGCGTTCACGCCGCCACGCATTTCATTCAGGCTGCTGTACTGTTCGGTCACGCCATAGGACTGTCCGGCCTGCTGGCCCGGAATGACAATGGATTGCGGGCTGCTGCCATATCCATCATAGACCTGATCGTTCAGTTCAAAACCCGAACCGTAAACCTTCTGGTTGGCCGCGACATAGGGCGTCACATCCAGCCCCAGCCGCCCGAAGTTGAAATGCGAGGGGGCTGCGATGTTGAAGGTCTTGGAATGCAGCCAGTTAAGCTTCCAGTAATCAGTGCCGCCATCAGCGTCATTCAGGTTGTACGAACCTGCCAGTTCGTTCTTGAGCCCCTTCTGGCGCCAGCTTGCCATGGTCATGTCCCAGTATGGCTCATTGCCGATGATACCGCGCGTAAAGCCACCAACCAGCGAAACCCGGTTGCCATCACCCCATTCCTTGAGGATCTTGAAGTCGATATGCTTGAAATCTTCCTGGCCCGGGCCATGGTAGAACGTGTCATGTTGGTTGGAAAACGAGATGTAGGAACGGATGCCCGTCTTGCCCCACTCTCCCGTATCCACGCGCAGGAACTGGCGCGTGTAGTCACGGTTACCCACACCGACATCACCCAGGCCGCCGAATTTCTTGGATGGATCGCGGGTCTTGAACTCGAACATCCCCCCCGAACCGTTAATGGCGGGCGTATCAAGGTTGGACGAACCGGGCTGCACGGATACGCTGCCAATATTTTCGCTATCGGTTACCCATGCCACATCAAGGTTATAGCCGCCAATACTGCTAAGCGGCATGCCTTCCCACACATTCGCGATCTGGTCCTGTGTCAGGCCACGCATGCTCAGGGCGGATTTTTCATGCCCGGCGGGATCTGTATTCGCCACCACGATACCCGGTAGCAGCTTGACCGCATTATAGGCGTTCTGTGCCGGGGACTGTTTCATGATATAGTCAGGGGTGACGGTGCTGCGGGCCTTGGGGGCTGTCTGCTTCTGGATCAGGCCGCCGCCGGGGGCACGCCCGGTCACGCCATCGGCGGAATGAACGATCGCGGCCCCTACATGGATCTGTTCGGCCGCGCCCGTGGCGCGTATGCCGCGTGGTGGCGTGGTGGCCGTATCCTGCGGCCGGGGAGTGGTGGCGCGCGAATGGGCGTCATGCCCCGCCACCGTGCGCGCAAGGGCCACCCCACGCGGCGCACCCAGCGCCAGCGCGCCTGTCAGCAGCAGAAGAAGCCGGAAACCGGATTGCGGGGCGGGCAGCGGGCATGTGCGCATGTGCGCATGTCATGTATGAAACAATATGATCCGGTCGGACTTTTTCCGTCAAGGCACATCGCGGGTGTCCTTATTGTCTATCCCGTACGGCAGGCGGGATTACGGCGGGAAATGATACTTGAGAGCAATATGTCTCGTTACGGATAGAGAATAATATGCACCCAAAATCCGAGTCAACGCATATTGTTTACAAAATTGGATTTCAATTATGGGTCACACAGATATCGGGCCCGGATACCAGATAATGCTGCAGTTCAGGTGACAGGCCCACCGTTTCCATCCCGCCCCGACAGGGGGTGGTGGACAGTGCAGGCCGCGCAAGCTGCC
This sequence comes from Komagataeibacter rhaeticus, assembly GCF_011611525.1. NCBI lineage: Bacteria > Pseudomonadati > Pseudomonadota > Alphaproteobacteria > Acetobacterales > Acetobacteraceae > Komagataeibacter > Komagataeibacter rhaeticus. The sequence continues at coordinate 1,249,454 of NZ_CP050139.1, read as the reverse complement.
GTTGTGCTTCCAGCAGGCTTTCCCGCAACGAACACAGGACCGGGGCCACAACCTGCGACGCAATACGTGGGGCAAAACCCGCAAGCCCTGCCCCGCCCAGTACGATTCGGCTTGCGCCGTCCTCATGCACGGCCCGATTGCAGGCCTGGACCAGCTGACGGCACGTACCGTCCCCATCAAGGGCCAGCACGTTCCCCGTTTCGGGCAGAATACGGATGGATGCCAGACGGTCCCGCAGCCCCATGGCCTGTACCAGTTCCGCCAGCATGGGTTCCCATTTCGCCCCGCCCGTTACAATGGAGAACCGGCCCGGCAGGCGGGCTGCCCGCATGATGGAAGCCTGCGCCATGCCCATGACCGGCACCGGACAGATGCTGGCCAGTGCCTGCCGTCCCGGATCGCCAAAACAGGCCACCAGTACCCCGTCAAATGGCTCCTGCATGCATGCCAGTGCATCCAGTACTGCATGGCCTGCAATCGTAAGCGAAACCCGGTCCGTTATGTAGCGTGCGCCAAAACGTGCGGTTACAGCCTGAACCGTAACGGTCCCGGCAAAAAGCGCCCGGGCATGGGCCGCCATGCGTTGCGTCATGTCCATATCGGTATTGGGGTTGATCAATAGCAGGCGCGGCACGGGCAGGCATCCAATCATGAACTGAAAACAGGTCGGGACGGGAACCTGTCCATGATCAGTATGGTTTGAAAACCATTTACGTCAACCATGATTGTTTACAATGTTCAGGCTCTTGACGCAAACGCCAGACTGCCGCAACAGAATGCGTTTCTGTTCAAGGGGGGGGAGAGCGGGCCATGGGATCAACAGCCAAGGAAGAAACGCGCATTGCTGATGCTTTGTGCAAGGCTGTCCTTGAACGCAGGCTTGCACCGGGCAGCAAGCTGCCGGAAGAGGAACTGGCCCAGATCTTCCGCTCCAACCGCGCCAAGATCCGTCGGGTGCTGCTCTCGCTTTCGCGTTACCATATCGTAACGCTGGAACCGGGGCGGGGCGCGTTCGTCAGCCGTCCCTCCCCCCAGGAAGCCCGTGACGTACTGGCCAGCCGCCGGCTGATCGAGGTCAGCCTGCTTGCCAACCCCCATCGCAGCCTGTCAGCCGAAGGCGCGGAGCGCCTGCGCAAGATCATGGCGCAGGAAGCAAAGGCCCATGCCGACCACGATGCGGCGGCCATGATCCACACATCCGGGCAGTTTCATCTGACCCTGATCGAGGAGCTGGGCAATACGGTCATCAAGAACATTATCGAGGAACTGATCCTGCGCATGTCACTCATCATCACATTGTATGAGCGCCACAACACGACATGCTGCCTGTCATCCGACCATAATGACCTGCTGGACCTATTGCTGGCGGAAAAGCACGCGAAAGCCTCCGCGCTCATGGCCCGTCATCTGGAAGGGATCGAAAGCTGTCTCGATTTCCACCGTGAACCGGCCAGCACCACCATCCTGAGCCAGATCCTCAAGCCCGTCTGACGCCCGCGACATCACACGCCCCGCCAGGCACACGCCCCGCCCGGACGGCACGACCCTGGCCATGGCTGGCGGCTGCCCCCCCATGGGCGCGACGCATATCACGGGCCCTTACGCTGCGGGCCGCGGCCCTGATCCGGCAGACGGCACGCCCCCCATGACCGGGTCCGTCCGCCCCGGCTGCCCGGTCTCGATCCGCCCGGCAAACTGGTAGAGGAATTCCGGCTCATGCGCGCAGGTCAGGGAAATATCATACCATAGCAGGCCCAGCGCCAGATCGAATGGGAGTTCAGCCACATGGCCCGGCGCCACCTGCACGGACCGTGCCATACCCGACAGGGCCAGCGTGCAGGTCAGGCCAGCGGCCCTGGCACCATGGTTGCTTACGCGCACGACCAGATCCTGCCCCGGCCCGCAGAGATAACGGCATTCCACCTGTAACCGCAGGCCGCCGTACATCCCCCTGTAGCGCCGGTAAAAACCATTGGGCGCATGCACATCCACATCATACCGGCCACTGGCGGAATGTGTGCGGGCAAAGGCCGTGTCCAGCACATCTCCGGCCGCCACGGCATAGGTGCCAGCCTGCATGCCACCGCCAGCACCCGTGCCATGGCGGTAGATGTTGAACGGCACACCCGCCGCACGGGCGCCGAAACGGGTGTTGCCGGCACGCAGGCGAATGGCCACCCGCCTGCCATCTCCCGACAGGCCGCCATCGCAGTATGGTTCATAAGGCAGGGCACAGGCGGGGCGCGTGCCCGCTTCCTGCGTCAGGACGGCGCGCAGCCCTGCCGGATCGTTCCGCAAGGCCGCGACCTGGGTTACATCCAGCGCACTGAACCCGCCGGGCAGCGGCCGGTCACGTGTCTTTTCAATGGTGCGCAGGTAGGCATCGCGCCCAAGAAAAGGCAGGCGGGGTACGGTCCCGTCATAGGGGCGGAAGCATGAAGTCAGGTCACCGCTGATCGCGCGACGCCACGGGGAAATATTGTGCTCGGTAACATCCTTGCCGAATTTGTCCTGCACGAAAGCTTCAAGGAAACGCAGCGTGGACGTATGTTCAAACAGTTGGGAATTGACCCATCCCCCACGGCTCCATGGGGAGGCGACGATCATCGGCACGCGAAAACCCAGCCCGATCGGGCCACTGCGTGCCAGATGTTCCGGCACACCCCGATCCGTTTCATCCTGCGCTGTCGTATATTCCAGCCCCGGCTGGCCAATACTGCGGGAGGAACAACCGGTTTCCGGCCGCCTGGGATCGGGCGCGGCATAGGAACAGCAATGATCGAAATAGCCATCATTTTCATCATAGGTCATGATGAAGATCGTTTTTTTCCACACCTCGGGATTGTCGGTCAGGATATCCATGATTTCCGAAACGTACCATGCGCCATACCAGGGCGAGGTCGGATGGTCGGAGAAATGTTCGGGCGCGGCCAGCCATGACACCGTGGGCAGCCTGCCCGTTTTTACATCCTTCCTGAACTGATGAAGGATATCGCCGCGTGGGGCCTTCATATGGATGGTCTTCCTGCCATCATGAAATTTGAGTTTTTCCAGCTTGCGGTAATGCCGGTCCCCCCTGTTGGTGACAAAGGCCTTTTCAAACAGGCTGCGTTCCGCCGGGGTCAGTTCCTCCGGTGTTTCACCTGCCGATGCCCGCCGGCGCATCAGTACGGCCAGCAGGGCATGCGCTTCGGCCAGTTGTTCCGCATGGGTCTGGGAAACCAGCAGTTCATGACTGTTCAGCCGGTCGATATGATTCTGGCATTCACTGATACGCTCTTCCAGCCATGTACCAAAACCGGGATTGGCCGTGATGTGGTACCGGTCAAAGCATTCCAGGACATTACAGCCGAAATTGGACAGCCATGCCCGTTCATCGCGGCTCATGCCACCAGTCTGTGACAGTTCGTTCTGGTAGAATTTCCATGAAACACCAGCCTGTTCCAGACGCTCGGGGAATGTGGTCCAGTTCATTCCCCCTTCCAGTATCTCACCATTGCGCATGTAAACCCTGGATGCGGGGTCCTGCCGGTCCCGCACGGTACCGGTCCAGAACATCAGCCTGTTGGGCGTTGTACTGGTCATGGCGCCACAGTAATTCTGGTCACATACGGTAAAGGCATCAGCCAGCGCGTAGTAAAAAGGAAGATCCTCACGCGTGTAATGGCCCATGGTCAGCGGATAATGCGCATAATCCTTATGGTATGACTTCTTGGCGTCGATCCATCCATCATGGCCGCCACCGTTCCAGGCATCAACCTGACTGTCACGCGAATGCGGGACTGATCCCATCCATGTCACACGGGTATCATGGATATTGAGCCGCCAGGGCAGGTAGGTTTCACCGGACCGGCTGCCCTGGGCAAAAACCGGGTTCCCGTCGGGCAGGCGCATGGCACGCGGGTCATGAAAGCCACGCACACCCTGCAGGGTACCGAAAACATGGTCAAAAGAACGGTTTTCCTGCATCAGGATCACGACATGTTCGGCGTCCCGCCATGTGGACCCCATTTCCGGCGCAATGGCGAAAGCGCGGGAGATGGAAGCCGGCAGCCGCGCGGCGGAAGCCGCCGCACCGGACATGAGAGCATACTTCAGGAAATTCCTACGTGTTGTCATCAATCGCCCCCCGCAAATACAAATAAAACAAAAAAATACCCATTGAAAATATTCGAATTCAATAATAATTCATGAATTCTTCACAGGAAACAGGGCGCCTGGGCAATTCTTCCTGAATCCTTTCAGCTATCCATATATGAAAATCTTACAGTCCGGCCTCTTTCGTGTCTTCCATCCTGATCCTGGAAATCAATGAAGCATGTAGCCATAATCACAGACGGGAACCCGAAAGGCACTTTCCACTCACGCCGCATCGTTGCGTTGGTGGCATAGTCATACATTGAAAACAGATAATGCCGCCCCTTGCCGGAATTGACAAGATTCAGCCTGCCCCTCAGCACAGCCCCACCACTTTCCGACCGTTTTCTACCAATGGCCAGGCGGACGGAAGACCCGAAGGCGGTACGGTGCGTGGTGCACGACCCGCACCGGATGCCATCACCAGACATCAGGCCAGGTGGCGGCAGCATGCATGCCACTTTCCATATCCGGTCCATGCATAAAATATATTTCCATATTACTGATACTTACCTGCGGTAACAGGAAGGAAAATCTGGTAAAGCCACCCATTCCCACCCGGACAGACAGGCCGCCGTGCCGACGGTTACGGCTGGGAACGGGCGCGATCGGTCCCGATGGCGTCCATCCCCTATTCCGGCGGGGCGGCATGGCCGTTACCGTAAATCAAGGATGCATATCTTGCCTGTTGCGTTGCTGGCCCTTGCCATCGGGGCGTTTGGCCTTGGCACGACGGAAACCATTGTCATGGGGCTGCTGCCACAGCTTTCCGCAGGGCTGCATGTCTCCATCGCACAGGCGGGGCTGCTGGTGTCGGGTTATGCCATCGGGGTTACCATCGCATCACCGCTTGTCGCCATCCTGACCAACAGCCTGTCGCGCCGTGCAACGCTGCTGCTGACAATGGGCATATTCATCGCGGGCAATGCCTGCAGCGCCCTGGCGCCGGATTACACCAGCCTCATGCTGGCGCGTGTGCTGACATCGTTCTCCCACGGCACGTTCTATGGCGCGGCCTCCATCATGGCGGCGCAGGTCGTGCCCCCCGCCAGACGGGCAGAAGCCCTGTCCCTTGTCTATATCGGGCTGACGCTGGCCATGATCCTGGGCGTGCCCATGGGCACCGTGGTGGCGCAGATGACATCATGGCGCATGGCCTTCTGGCTGATCTGCGCGGTGGGCGTGCTGGCCTGGAGCACCATGTGGCTGTGGATTCCGCAGGACAGGGCCAGCGGGCCTGCCATTCCATTATCGGCACAGTTCAGGGCCATGCTGCATCCGCTGGTCATTACCATGATGCTGGTTTCGATGTGCACGTCATCCAGCATGTTTACCCTGTTTACCTATATCACCCCGTTCCTGCAGACCCGCTCCGGCTTCGGCACGCATGCGATTGACGGCATCCTGCTCATGATCGGGGGCGGCCTGTGCCTGGGCAACCTGCTGGGGGGCAGGCTGGCGGACTGGAAGATGCTGCCATCATGTGCCGGGCTTATGGCAACGGTGGCCGTGGTGCAGGTACTGCTTGTGCCCGGCAGCCTGCACCCGTGGGCCTGCCTTGTGCTGCTGTTCCTGTGGGGGGTGTGCATCTATGCCCCCATGGCCCCATTGCAGACCTATGTGGTTGCCTGCGCGGGGGCGGCGCCCAATATCGCCGCCGTCATGAACCAGAGTTCCTTCAATTTCGGTAACGCGGTCGGGGCCTGGGCGGGTAGCCATATCGTGGAGACCCATTGGTCCTATGGCGGGTTGCCCGTCCTGTCCGCCTGTTTCGCCTTTACCGGGCTGGGACTTGTGGGGCTGGCGGAATATTATGTCCGCCGACAGACGAAAAAACCCCGTGAAGTCGTGCCTCACCCGCTGACCAGCGCGACCCATGCCGTGGTCGCCCACCCGAAACAGAACCTGCGCCCCCACGCATAACGGGTGGCGCGGCCGGGCTCCGCGCAACGGTCCCGGCCCCACTGCACTGTCAGGACAGGTCAGCCAGCCCGATCAGGGACAAAAAACAGGCGCAGGGAGCGCACGCCCTGCGCGCCATGCACCAGCACCCCTTCAATATCCGCCGTGGCGGACGGGCCGCTCTGCAGGACCGCGTAATGCATCGTCCGCCATTCCGGGCGCTGATAGGCACGATGCAGGTTGCTGACAATCCGCGCGGGGTCCAGCAGCACGATCAGGTGCTGTGGCAGGTAACCCAGCGTATTGACCAGCAGGTCCACTTCCGTCAGGCAGACCGATCCCGTTTCCGCCACGCCAAAGGATGCGCGTACCACGCCAATATCGACATCCGCCAGCGATGCCGGGGGCGTATCGGCGCCCAGGGCACGGTTCCCCTGCACCTCCGGCACCTGCGAACAGCTGACGGGCACGGCCGCGACAATCCCGCGCACCACATCCAGCGGATCGGCCGCGCCACAATCGGGCAATGTGCCCCCCATCTGCACGAAGGACGCGCGGAAGACCGCGGTCAGGTCCGTGCCCGGGGGTGGGTCAAAGTACGGCACCTGCGGCAAGGGACGCGCAAGGGCCGGCTTGTGTGCGCGCACGCGGGCCAGAATGTCTTCGCGGCTGCTCATGACGGCTCTCCCTGCCCGGAAGCACGGTTTGCGGCGTACCACTGGTGGAATGTCTCACGCGGTGGGGCCGGCACTTCGCGGCCATGCCCCCATGTGTTCAGGCGATTGTATACCATGAAGCGCGGCAGATGCTTCAAGGCACTGTCCGCCGTTGCAATGGCTGCGCGGTACAGCGCCGGATGGGACAGCAGATGCCCGGCCTCGCGCATCATCGCCTTTTTCATCAGCGGCAGTTCATGCGTTTCCGCCAGCACCCTGCGCCAGCCCGCGATCTGTTCATGGATATTGATCTTTACGGGACAGACATTGGTGCAGCTTCCATTCAGCGTGGAGGAAAACGGCAGGCTGCTGTAGCGATGGCGGTTGAAGGTCGGGTCAATGATCAGCCCGATCGGCCCGGCATAGGTGGCACCATAGCTCAGCCCCCCGCTGCGGCGGAACACCGGGCAGGTATTCATGCACGCACCACAGCGGATGCATTTGAGCGATGTCCAGAACTGTTCCATGCCCAGCCGCTCGGAACGGCCATTATCCACCAGCACCACATGCAGTTCCCCCCCACGCCTCGGGCCACGGAAATGCGAGGTGTACTGGGTAATGGGCGATCCCAGCGCGCTGCGTGACAGCAGGCGCACGAAAACCGGCAGGTCCTCCAGACGGGGAATGACCTTCTCGATCCCGATGGAGGCAATCTGCAGGGGCGGCGTATTGGCCGACAGGTCGGCATTACCCTCATTGGTGCACACCACGAAGGTCCCGGTTTCCGCCACTACGAAATTGGCACCCGTCAGCCCGGCCTGCGCATCAAGGATCAGCGGGCGCGTCTTTTCACGCTGCTGTTCGGTCAGGTAATGCACGTCGTCATCATTCGGGTCCGTACCCAGCGTGCGGGCAAACACATCCGCCACGTCCGAACGCAGCTTGTGCACCGCAGGCACCACGACATGGCTGGGCGCTTCATCATCAAGCTGCTGGATGCGCTCACCCAGGTCGGTTTCCACGACCTCGACCCCGGATTCAGCCATGAAATCACGGAAGCCGCATTCCTCCGTCAGCATCGACTTGCTTTTGATCAGCCGTTTGACGCCATGATCGCGCAGCAGCGAAAGGATGATGGCATTATGTTCATCCGCATCCTGCGCCCAATGGACATGGATGCCATTGGCCCGCGCATTGGTCTCGAACTGTTCAAGGTAATGGTCGAGATGGGTCAGGGCGTGTTCCTTGATTTCGGATGCCAGCCTGCGCAGGTCTTCCCACTCCGTAATCCCATGCATCTGCCGGTCACGCTTCTGCCGCAGGTCCCACAGGCGCGCGTCATGCATGCGTTCGTGTTCGGGGGCGGCCATGAAGCGTTCGGCGGCTTCGGCCTGATTGATGGGCTGGTCACCATTTATCACCGCCCCACGGGGCTGGGCCTCACGCACGCGTGAGTGCAGCGGGACGGACGCCCCTTCAGCATGGTCAAGCCTGCCGGACCGGGGCGGATTGCGGTTCAGGTCGCTACCCTGTGCACCGCTCATGCCCGTGCCCCGTTCAGGATCTGGGCAATGTGGATGAATTTGAGCGGCATATCCAGCCGCTGCGCGCAGCCCTGCTGGTGCATCATGCACGAACTGTCGGCCGAGACGACATATGCCGCCCCGGCGTTGCTGTGGTCACGCACCTTGTCATACCCCATCTTTTCCGACACGCCCTTTTCAAAGACCGAGAACGTACCACCAAAGCCGCAGCATTCATCCGGCCGCTGGATATGCACGAATTCCAGCCCGCGTACCCTGGCCAGCAGGTCGGCCGGTTTTGAAAAGGCCGGTTCGCGCAGTTCACTCATGCTGGCATGGTTCAGCCCACGCAGGGCGTTGCAGTTGTTATGCAGGCTGACACGGTGCGGGAATTCCGCCCATGGAAAGGCATCGACCTTCAGGATGTCATGCAGGAATTCGACCAGTTCATAGGTCCGTGCGCGTACCTGGCGCACGTCATCGGTCTGTTCGACGGCATCCATGTCGCAGCGCACATGATGCACGCAACTGCCCGACGGGGCCACGACATAGTCGTACCCGGTAAAGTTGCGGACAAACAGGGCTTCCGTCGCAGCCGATTCCGCATGGCAGCCGGTATTGGTCATGGGCTGGCCGCAGCAGGTCTGGTTACGCGGATATTCGACATCCAGCCCGAAGCGTTCAAGCAGCTGGAGTGTTGCGATCCCGACCTCGGGATGGAAGGCATCAATGTAACAGGGCACAAACAGGCCAATACGCATGGTGGGCACTCCGGTCTTTGCGAATGGAAAGGCGGTCAGGACACGCTCTGCGCCTGCCAGTTGCGGCGCTTGGTGGTCTTGCCGATACCGGGATTGAAGCAGTTGCAGGGATCCAGCGCGCGGTAATGCTGCTGCAGTGCTTCCGGCGCCGCGTACAGGTGCCCGTAATTATGTTCCGCCGGGTAGCGCGCGCCACGCTGGTCCAGAAGGGCAAGCATCTGGGCCTCGATCGGGGCGCAGGCATTGCCCTTGCGCACGATATAGTCCTGATGCATGACGTGACACAGGAAATGCCCGTAATACAGCTTGACGATCAGCTGGCGGTCCAGGCCGGATGGCAGGGTTTCCTTCCATCTGCGGTCATTGCGGCGCAGGGCGACATCCAGGGCCACGATATCCTCCACCGTGCGGTGATGCGTGGCGCGGTAGCGGATGGCGGCACCCGCCGCGGCAAAGCGGTGCAGGAAGGCCTTTGCTCCCTCATCGGGCGTGCAGGCGAAATAGCGCGTGCCACCGCGTGCGCAGAAACCGTCAAGGAATGTCCGTGCCTCCGCTTCCAGATGGCCGCCGACCTTGAGCATGAGATGATGTTCAAAGCGGTCCCGGAAGTCATACATGCGTTTGGGCAGGTGGCGGGGGAACAGGCGGCTTGCGGCCTGCAGCAGCCGGTCGCTCATGTTGCCGGGCAGGAAGGGAAAACGTTCGGTCAGCCGGTCAAAACGGTTCTTGAACGCGAACAGCATGGGCAGGCGGCGGGTGCCAATGGCACGGATGATCAGAAATGTGTCCTTGCCATATTCCTCGGCAATGTCGAACGCATCGCGGTGGATGTATTCACCCGCGATCGGCAGTTCGGAAAACGCGGTCAGGATATGGCGGCGTATATCTTCCAGTTCATCGGGGTTGTTGGTCCCGATATAGAAAACAGCAGGATTGCGTTCAGCCGGGAACGTATCCAGCCGGACGGCAAACAGCGCCATGCGCCCCGCACATCCCGCCCCTTCAAACAGGCGGGCGGGATCGGCATTGTAGCGGGCGGGCGTATTGGCATCGACATCACGCACATGGGTTGCGTAATTGTCGTCATGTCCCTTCCCTGCGTTCCAGTTTATGGCGCTTTCGGCAATCACGCCATGATCCAGGGTGCCCAGTATCTCCTCCGGGTCCGTTCCCAGTTCAACCCCGAGGTGATTGACCAGATGCAGCGTGCCCCTGTCATCCACCTGCGCGAATACCGACATCTGGGTAAACGCCGGGCCACGCTGTACCAGCGCACCGCCGGAATTGTTGCTGACCCCGCCAAAGACCGCCGCCCCGATGCATGATGACCCGATAACCGAATGCGGTTCACGCCCCAGCGGGGCCAGCGTGCGCTCAAGCTGGTCCAGTGTGGCGCCCGGCAGGCAGATCACCTGCCTGCCCCCGCCAATGACGAATATCTTTTTCAGCCGCATGCCGCTTATGATGACGATATCACGGTCATAATCATCCCCGTCCGGGGTCGAGCCACCGGTAATGCCGGTATTGGCCGCCTGCATCAGCACGATCCTGTCCGCCCTGATACAGGCCTGCACCACCTGCCACTGCTCCACCAGCGTGCCGGGATGGACCACCGCCAGCGCCTTGCCCAGCCCGAAGCGGAACCCCCGGCGGAACGGCAGCGTCTGCGCCGGATCGGTCAGGACATGGGCGTCTCCCACAATCCGGCGCAACTGCCGGACAAGGGGGTCATGGGCCGCATCCGGCGCGGCCGTGCGCGAAAACAGTGATTTCAGGACGGTGAACATGTCGTGTCTCCTCCTGTTCCATCGGGAACGGGTTACAGGGTGCCGATAACTTTCAGCCCCACCACTTCGGCATTGGGAATGTGCGCGGTCTCGCCGGGGCGCATCATGTACTGGAACTCGGGCTGGACCAGGATTCCGGGATAGACCGGCACGCCGTAATAGGCTTCCAGCACGGCGGCATGGGTCTGTGGCCCATTGACATGGACGCCCAGCGCCATGCCCGCATCCATGCGCAGCTGCTGGCCCAGTTCGGTACGCGGACTCATGCGGTAATAGGAATACATCACGCCAAAGCGGTCATGCGGGCGATGGGGAATAATGCCCAGAAGGGATGAACCGACATAGAATTCATCCGATATGACCGATACATCGGGCGTATTGTGGATATAACCGGCCAGGACATATCCACCCGCCATCTGGCTGGCCCCGCCCTTGCGGTACAGCATCTGGTCGGCTTCCAGATAGAAGGTATCGCGGGCTTCCCCCCCGTGGGGTCGTATGGCGCTGCCGGCCGGAACATCGCCAATATTATCGGCATAGCGGGTGGTGTCGTGCGCAAAACCCAGCACGTAATGGCCAGGCAGTTTCCGGGGACCGAAAAAGGGCTGCCACGCGAATTCAACCGGGATCATGAGCCCGGTGCTTTTTTCCCCTGCCCATGCCCAGCCGCTTATGTCCTCGTTCAACGGGCTGACACTGTAGGCGCCGATCTGGACAAGCGTGTCGCGCGTTGGGCGCAGGCGCACCCGGCCGCCCCACGTCGCCTTGGGATAGACACTGAAGCCCGCATCAAGCTTGATGGCCACCGGGGCCGAACACGTCATCATGAAACTGCACAGAAGCGGTGACGTGGCGAACACATGGGTCAGCGCCATGCGCCCGAAGGCCAGGTCAACCGTGTTGTGCAGGAAGGATTTCTGCGCGTACATATCGGTCAGGTGCGCCACCGAGTGACCGGACAGGCTGTACACTTCCATCAGGCTGATATTGTAATCGCCTACCCGGTCATGCGAGACCTCGCGGCCCACACGTTCCATAAGCAGGGTGTGGACCGTCCAGCCCGTAAAACCGAACAGGCGGCCCAGGTCAAACTGGGTCTGCAGTGTCAGTTCATGAACATAATCCATGCCACGCGATATGCCGCCCCCCACATCGGCCATGGCCTCACCCTTGTAGGTAAAGGCGAAGGTGACCCCCCGGTTCTGGAGACGGGAACGCAAGGCCCCGATCTGGGGCAGGATATGGCCTGGTGCCTCGGATGACGCATAATACCCGGCCGACAGGTCACGCACGCGCAGCGCATCCTCGCGGTTGGTCAGCAGGATGGACAGTCCTTCGGTCCTGAAAATACTGTTAAGACGGGTGGAAACACTGGCATGCGGCGCCGCGGGCGTTTCACGCACCTCCGCATGCGGTTGCGACACCAGTAAACCGGACTGTGTCCGTGCAGCATGGTCGGGAACAGGTTTGCGCGCCCATGACAGGTTACAATAAAAACTGACCACAACACACATAAGAAGCCAGAAATTTTTGTATAAATGGTAAAACCAATCAGGTGATGCGCATCCTGTTATTTTCGGGATACGAAACATGAAATGTTTTTTAAAATTTATTCTCCCCTGTCATCAACACACGAAATGGGGAGTGACGCCTTCGTTACCTAAAGAATTTCAAAAAGAGTGTGATACGCAGCGTGTCATTGATTTTTTATAAATACTTTAAACTTGAAATTTTTATCTTACCGGATTCTTGCATGCATGGGATGCAACGGTTCCGTCAACCTGACGCGGCACTGTACCCTCTGTTCAGGATACAAAAACATATCCATGAAAAAACTATTAAAATTTATGTATTCGAATTCTTTAATCTGACGATTACTTAATGTTTTTAAACATAAATCCGCACAAGGCCCCTTCTACGGGTATGGTTTCCACATATTCATCATGCCAGGCAGAACCGGAAACCGCGTCCCCCTGCATACGGTCCATCCCGTCGCGTTCCTAACTGATTTCGACAGCAGGAAAACGGACCGATACGACAAAGCCCCGGCTGCTGCCCGGAACAGGCGAGGCAATCCGCAGTTCCGCATCCATCTGCCGGGCAATATTATTTGCAATCGCAAGGCCCAGGCCGCTTCCCTGCACGCGGGTTGCGCCACGGACAAACGGGTTTGTCAGCCGGGCGGCCACCGATGGCGGAAGGGAGGCGCAGTCATTGGCAATCAGCACGCGCCCGTCCCGCTCCAGTGTCAGGCGCACGGGCTGGCCTGGCGCGCTATGGATCAGGGCATTCTCGATCAGGTTCCGGAACAGGATGCCAAGCGCATCCATGTCACCGTGGATGATGAAGGCTTTCATGTCCGCCGTATCCATTTCGATACGGTGACTGTCCCGGGCGGGCGGGTCCATGTCATCAATAAGGATATGTACGATCGGCAGCAGGTCCACACGCTCACGCCGGAAGGCCATGCCGGACGAGGCACGTGAGAACTGCAGCAGTTTTTCCACGGTCCGGCCCAGCCTGCGCGTACGCGTGGTAATCACCCTTACACGGGCCACAAGGGCCGGGTCGGGGGCCACGGCGGTTTCCAGTACCTGGGCCTGTGCCAGCAGGGCGGCAATGGGGTTGCGCAGTTCGTGGGCCGCACTGGCGGCAAAGGCCCGTTCGGTGGAAAGTGCCGTTTCCAGCCGGGACAGAAGGGTATTGACGGCGTGCTGGATGGAAATCAGTTCAACCGGCAGGTCCAGCGATGCAATGGGGCGCAGGTTGCCGCTGCCACGCGACTGCATCTCATCATGCAGGCGGTCCAGCGGACGCAGCGCACGCCGCACGATCAGGCGCACCAGCACCCATATGACAGGCAGGAAAACCAGTATCGGCACAACCGCCATGGCCGTGGCACGCCATGTGGCACCACGACGGTGCAGGTTGGGTTCCCCCACCAGCACACGATAGGCCGTGGTGGTGGGCGCCGCGACATATACCCTGAAGGTGGGGGTGTTGGCAAAGCCCGTGCGCATGTCGGCCACGAAGGGCTGCACGGGCGCATTCTGGGACCGCAGCACGACATGCCCGCTGCGGTCCACGACCTGATAGGCAAGCGTCCTTGGTCCGACATCGGGCACCCAGGCAACATTGTCCGGTCGTGGTCCCTGCAGATGGGTGACGGTCGTGGCCTGCAGGCGTTCGGACACTTCCTGCAGGGAATTGTCCAGCCGCTCCGTTATCTCGTACCGGGTGAAACCGGCCACCGCCATGCTGAGGGCAAGAAGACTTATGGTGACCACGCTCAGGACACTGCTGACAATGCGGGTCGCCAGGCTCCAGTGTTTCATGTGAATGCCCCATCGGCAGGGCAGTCCCCACGGCCATGGACTGGCTTGCCGACCGTATTGCCCGGTTGCTGGTACCGGCGGTTTGCAGAAGCCTTCATGATATTGCCTTCTCCATCATTATCAATGGGTAGGGCGCGCACCACGGTTCCCGCTGGCGGGCGGACCATCCTGTCCGTTACTGATTCTGAATATCATGAATGAACATCGGATGGGGGTTTGGACCATATCGTATGGAATTTATGAATTGTTGCATTCTGCAACAGGACTTTTTTGACATTGCAATTCATTATCACTTGCGTGATAAGCGGGCGAGTCCTGTCACTATGCGAGTCATGAAATGAGCCTGCGTGCGTCCCTTCTGGTTACAATCTGCGCGTCCAGTCTCCTGGCGGAGGCTGGAAGTCCTGCGGTTTCCATCGCCCTGGCTGATGAGGTGCCGCCGGTAACAGGCAGGTCGCAGCCAGCCGCCGGGACAGTCACAGGCCACCCCGCCGCCCGCGCCAGGAACGCAGGCCAGAGCACTGCGGCGCACGGCACAACGGATGCCGGCAATGCGGACAGCAGGCACGAGGATATTGTCGTGACCGCCGCACGCAAAAACCGCATGTATGTGACAAGCGGCGGCGATCTGGGCGCACTGGGCAACAAGAAGGGGCTGGATGTACCCTTCAACATCCGCAGCTACAATTCCAGCCTGATCCTGAACCAGCAGTCACAGACACTGGGGGATGTGCTGCTCAACGATCCCACCGTGCGCACGACCATGGGATATGGCAATTACGCCCAGCTGTTCCAGATCCGCGGCTTCACGCTGTATGGCGATGACGTGGCGATTGACGGGCTGTATGGCGTGACGCCACGCCAGCTTGTCTCGCCACAGCTTTACGATTCCGTGCAGGTGCTCAACGGTGCCAGCGCCTTCCTCAACGGTGCGGCACCGGGCGGGTCGGCCATCGGGGGCAATGTCAACCTGATTCCCAAACGGGCAGGTGCTACGGACATCACGCGCATTACCGGTGACTACACCAGCAGCGGCCAGGGTGGTGGCGCCTTTGACATAAGCCGCCGCTTTGGCAAGGACCGGGCCTTCGGCTTCCGCTTCAACGCCGCGGGCATGGATGGCGAGACAGCGATCAAGGGCGAGCGGCATGATGACGTGGCCCTGGGTGTCGCCTTTGACTGGCATAATGACGACACACGCATCAACATGAACATGAATTACCAGAAACAGCAGGTTTTTGGTGGACGCAGCGCGATCATCGTCTCCAGCCTGGCAACGGACATGCCTGCGCCCAAGGCGACATCCCCTTCCGAAAACTGGGGGCAGCGCTGGGCCTATACCGATCTGTCCTATCTGTTCGGAACGTTCAATGTCGAACATGATTTTGGCAGCCACATCACCGCTTACGGCAAATTCGGCGCCCAGAGCGGCAACGAGATGGGCAACTACGCCACCACCACGCTCACGAACTCCGTAACCGGCGCCGGTACCGTCGGAGCCATGGCCGACGCCTATAATGTGATGAACGAGGCCACGCAGGCTGGCGTGCATGCGCATGTCACCACCGGCCCGATCAGACACGAGATCAATGCGGGCGGCTCAGCCATATGGGAAGAATCGGATGCCGCCTATTCCATGAGCCTGGTCTCCCAGGCGGGCAACATCTACCACCCCACGCAGTTCACCCCTTCCGAGACCTATAGCGGGGGCATCCTGAACAATCCCGGACGCGTGTCATGGAACAAGCTGTACAGCCTGTTCCTGTCCGATACGATGACATTCTGGCATGACCGCATCGCGCTTACGGGGGGCTTCCGGTATCAGGATATCCTGTCGGATTCCTTCGCCTACGGCACCGGCAAGCTGAGCACCCATTACGATGCGGCGGCGTTCTCCCCGGTCATCGGCCTGGTTATCCATCCGGTCCGGCATGCGGCCCTGTATTTCAACCGTATCCAGGGCCTGTCTGCCGGGCAGACGGTGGGGTCGACCTATGTCAATGCCGGGCAGGTTTTCGCCCCTTACCAGAGCACCCAGTACGAAGTCGGCGCCAAATACGACATCGGCCGCTTTGCCGCGGGGGTCGCCTTTTTCCAGACGTCCATGCCCTATGGCCTGACCGAGGCATACGGCAATACCGGGCAGGAAATCTACACGCAGGATGGCCGGCAGCGGAACCGGGGCATGGAACTGACATTCAATGGCGAGATCCTGCGCGGCCTGCGTTTCAACGGCGGGCTTACGCTGATCGACGCGAAGCAGACACACACGGCCGGCGGCACCTATGATGGCAAGACGGTCATTGGCGTGCCGAACTACACCATCAACGGCAATCTTGAATATGACGTGCCCTTCATCAAGGGGCTGACGCTGGTCGGGCGTGTCATCAGCACGGGCAAGCAGCAGTTCAACAATGCCAATACGACGCACCTGCCCGCGTGGTCCCGGTTCGATCTGGGCGCACGCTACACGTTCCTTGCCGCCAGCAAACCGCTTACGGCACGCTTTGAGGTCGATAACATCGGCAACCAGCGCTACTGGGCTTCGGTTTACGAGAGCGATCTGGTGATGGGGGACCCCGAGACCTTCAAATTCTCGATCAGCGCGGACCTCTGACCGGCGGAACGTCGACCCGCCGCGGGGTGGGGCCTGCAATACCCCCTGCCCCGCACGGCCAGTCCCGCCTGCCCGGCTTCATCAACGAACAGCCAGTCAAAACCCTGTTCGTGTTCCGGCCGGGCAAAAAAGGAAGGCCGTGCCGCCCACCACCCGTGCCTTACGCCAGCGCGGGATCATCGTTGGCGCCCCCATCCATAACCGCATCAGTCACAATGCTGGCATGCCCTGTATGCCTGTCCTGCATGGGATAAGGCCCAATGCCCATGCCTTCCGCCATCAGGACGAAGGGGCAACCGGCCTTACCCTGCCGGACAACACTGTATCCCACCCGCGCGCAGTTGACGCACGTCAACGACAGCCCTGACAAAGACGCCTGTTGTAATCGGCAACATTTACCATATGGCACATGGTCGCCCACGACCGCGCCAGGCAGAGGCAGGCAGTTCATGAGATACGCCCACAGCAATTTTGAAGCCTTTGTACGCCCGGCCCGACCTGCCGGGATCGGGAACCGCTCGGCGTGGATCGTGGGCGGCGGGCTGGGGGGCATGGCGGCTGCCGCCTTCCTGATCCGTGATGCGGGCATGACACCATCACGGATCACCATCCTCGAGGCATCGGATACCGACGGCGGGGCGCTGGATGGCGCGGGCAACAGCGAAACCGGCTGGCTTATCCGTGGCGGCCGGGAAATGGAGGAACAGTTCCAGTGCCTGTGGGATCTCTACCGCTCCATCCCCTCGCTGGAGGAACCTGACGCTTCGGTGCTGGATGAGTTCTATCGCCTCAACCGGGCCGATCCCAGCAGCAGCCCGATCCGCGCCATGTGCGGGCGGGGACAGAAACTGCCGGATCGGGACCGGCTGACCCTGACCGGCAGGGCACGGCGGGAAATCGTTGCCCTTATCCTTGCCGATGAAAAAACGCTTGATGGCAGGACCATCAGCGATGTGCTGTCCGACGATTTCATGAAATCGAATTTCTGGCTGTTCTGGCGCTCGATGTTCGCGTTCGAGACATGGCACAGCGCGATCGAGATGAAGCGTTACCTGGCCCGCTTCGTCCACCAGATACTGGGGCTGAAAGACCTGCACACACTGAAATTTACAAGATTCAACCAGCAGGAATCCCTCAGCCGCCCCCTGGCAACATGGCTTGTCAGTCAGGGCGTCATCTTTCGCCATGGGGTGCGGGTGACCAACGTTCTTGTTGATACCACGGGCGCAAAGAAGGTTGCGACCCGCATTGACTGGCTGGAAAGTGGGCAGTCCGGCCATACGGATCTGGGCGCAGATGACCTGGCTTTCGTCACCAACGGCTCCATGGTGGAAAACGCCCGCTGGGGCGACCACCATACACCCGCGCCGCTGGATACCACCATCGGGGAGGGCAATGTCTGGCAGCTATGGCGCAATATGGCAGCGCAGGACCCGGCCTTCGGGCGGCCCGACGTGTTTTGTGGCGATACCACGCGATCACGCTGGGAATCCGCCACCGTCACCACGCTGGATACGCGCATCCCTGCCCTGGTACATGAGGTGACGGGGCGTGACCCGTTTTCCGGCCGCACCGTTACGGGAGGCCCCATCACCATAAAGGATTCCGCGTGGCTGATGAGCTGGGTCGTCAGCCGGCAGCCGCATTTCAAGGGCCAGCCGCAAGGGCAGATGGTGGCGTGGCTGTATGGCCTGTTCAGCAACGTACCGGGCGATTACGTAAAAAAACCCATGCAGGACTGCACGGGAGAGGAAATCACCCGCGAATGGCTGTTCCATATGGGCGTGCCCGAGGACCGGATTGATGACATGGCCGCCACGGGTGCGATCACCCACCCGTGCATGATGCCCTTCATTACCGCGCAGTTCATGCCGCGTGCGACAGGCGACCGGCCAAAGGTGGTGCCGGATGGCAGCCGCAACCTCGCCTTCCTCGGCCAGTTTGCCGAAACCCCGCGCGATACCGTCTTTACAACGGAATATTCCGTTCGCACCGCGATGGAAGCGGTCTATACACTGCTGGACATTGATCGTGCCGTGCCGGAAGTTTTTGGCAGTGTATATGATATACGCATGCTGCTGCAGGCGGCTGCGGAACTGCGGGATGGAAAGAAGGTTCCGGCTTCAGGCCTTCTGCGCCACATCACGGATGGTACTGAAATCGATACCCTGCTGGAACGCTACGGACTGATCTGAAGGCCCCGTCCGTGCATGCGCGCATTTGGCCAGCCGGAGCCTGACATGGCCCGTCCGGCAGATACCGCATGCACGGCCGGTTTTTTCTGTTCCACATGACTACTACATATTTTCAGCCCCGCACATTTCCTGAATACAGGCATACGCGGGGCAGTTACTATAATTGTATTCCAGAGCGGATTTCACATTTTCAGCGTTATATGGGACGGCGCGATACAGGTTTCATTCCCTTCGATGGAAAACATCATGGAACCGGAGCCATCATTATCCCTGCAATGAAAGCCAGCGGTTTCATATAATGCCTGACATGGACCGTTATCCCCGTTTTTTATCATAACACCATTCACGGCTCCGACATGCGTGCCCTTACGCATTGCATTCACAATGCCAGCCAGGACCGAATACTCTATATCCATCCCCATGACGCGACAGCTCATCAGGAACTGCATGATGGTATGCCCCAGCACATACACGACCCCCACAAGGCCATAGTCGGCAAATCTGTCTTTTACGGAGAACGTAAAAATCAAGCCGCCGCCTGACAGGAATTCTTTTATTTCCGCATGGGTCCACCGCTTCCCTGTCGTATTGAACTGGTTTGTCCTGTTGGTCAGTTCCATGATGCGGCCCAGATTCCGGTCTGCTTCATGATCCGCTCGGGAAAGACTGACTTCCGTACCAAGATAGTCCAGGAATTCCCCACGGGTTTTTGCATTACGGACCTGTTCGCGCGCAATCTGTCCTTTAACCATGACTTCACGCCGTGCGGATTCATCTGTCAGATGCAGGACCTGGGTCTCTGCCGACCATAACAGAATGCGACGCACCAGATAGGGGTTACTGCCAATCACCCGTATGTCGGGCAGTGCGGCGCGCACGGATTCACGTTCGACCGGATTATCGTCAACAAATACGACATTCCGGGTCTTTATGTTGAATATATTGCATATTTCCTGAATGTTTTCCGGTTTGGGCTGCCAGTTGATCCGAACGGCCGCAAAATCATCCAGCGACAGGAAGCCGGGCTGGACAACACTGTCCCATCTGTCCTGCACAAGAGCCAGGTCATTTTTTGAACAGATCGCCACCAGAATGCCACGGGCACGCAGATGATGGATTGCCTCCCATATGCCCAGTGGCCAGCCATCCGTTCTGGGCCAGGGCTGACGGTCGGGGCGATAGTCCTCGGCAATCTGCCCGCGCCACAGGGTATTATCCAGATCGAATATGACCGCCTTGACCTGATCCATCTGCCGGACCGTGCGGTATGTTGAGACCATCTGCTCATAAACGGCAGCAAGCAGTTCCGCCTGATGGGATTCATAGACCGTATCAAGCGCCGGAATGGCTTCGATACGGTGATGGGGCGGGCGGTCCCATTCATCCTGAAAGAAACTGGCACCATGAGAATAGAAATACACCATGTCATCCAGGAAGTACTGCTTTCCCAGACTGTTTCCTATGGCATCGACATCACACAATATGACATTGTCATATTTGCGGATGCATTGTGCAAGATAGGCATTAAGATCACGGACAACCTGCGCAAGATCACCCGTCCCGTGCCTCTCATCCAATGAGAGCGTTATGTTCATCTGCGGAACGGCAAAATTGGCGACAAATGTCAGAAGGCCGTAAGACCGATTATAACCCAGCGCGGAATCCAGCATTGTATCCAGAATGCCATAGCCATCTTCAAGGATCTGTCTGAGAAAACCCGGCTGGCCTAGCCGTACCGCCCATATGATCCTGTCCGTCAGGATTGACCGCAGTGGAATCTGGACATATTGAAAATCATAACCGTCTGCAGCCGCCGGTGGCTGGTCCGGCAGGCTGCCCGCGTAATTGAACGCGATATAATCGAACCGTATGTCAGGATACAGGCGGCTGAACTGTTCATAATAAAGGGCGGTCAGACAGGAGCCGACAAGAAGTACGCGGCTGATTCCCGCAGGCGTTACACTCAGCTCGCGCGGAAACAGAAATTCGGCAGGCTTCATGGGCGCGGAAATCTTGATGGTCGGCCGAAGTAAAGAATGCATGTCCGGGTCGGACACGGCCTGCAGAACGATTGCCCCGTCATCCCCTGCCCGGACCTGCTGCCACATGGGTACCGCATGCATGTTATAGAGGACAAGGCGGCCGCGCCTGATATCCCACCTGGCTTCGTTCGGATGTTCATGCCCCACGATACCGCCATCTGGTCCAAAGCGCATGGTCGTGGTCAGGGGCCTGCCCGCACCCGGGCCGAAAGTCCAGTCTCCTGTCTGCAGCCGGGTGCGGATGGAAGCAATCTGATTGTTCATGACCATTCTCGAAGCAGTAGAACTGATTTCCTCCGGGCGAGGAAGAAAAATGCTAAGAGAATATTCTTTTTCAAATGTTAATACAGTTTACTGCCTCTTTCCCGCAGGCATCGTCCTGCTCCGCCATGCGGAAAAACAGGCCCGTGCCAAGCATATCGCACAAGGCCTGTATGGTGTTTTCATGAAATATTTACGGGGTGTCGCCTGTCAATACAAAGGCGACACCCGGACTGTGCACGCCCGCGCAGCCTTTAAAATGCCGTGGAAATGGTTCCTGTCATGCTGAAGCGTGGTTCCACATAGAACTGTGCCCCTGTCGAGCCCGCAATACGCTGGCCATTCAGCAGCGTTACGGCATGATAGTTATCCGTAACCCCGGTTGTTCCCGTGCGCACCATCGAGCCGGTCAGATTGGTGAAATTAAGCCGGAACGTCGGTGACTTTGCCACCAGGAAGGGAGAAAACCGGTAACCCAGTGAAATGGTATCCGTCACGTAGCCCGGTATCCGCTCATCCCCCACCAGCGTGACGGACTGGGGACCGGTGTAATGGACGGTCGCATTGGCAAAAAAGTGCTTGTTATCATAGGTCAGGCCAAAATTGGCCATGACATGGGGGGCCATGATGGCTTCCTTGCCCCTGGTCGGCAGGTAGGACGTGCCGTACTGGACATTCGAGTCCTGATGGGCATTCAGGTATTCGAATGAAACATAGGGACTGAAGTGATGTATCGGGTGCGTAGACAGCATGATATCAAAACCACGCGCCGTCTGATTACCGGCATTGATCGTGCTGTATGAATTATTGGCGTTATAGACACTCAGCAAACGGTTTGTAATCGCATAATTGAACAGGGAAAGATCAAGCATCATGTAACGGTTGTTATACCGATACCCGAGTTCCTCCTTGATGGAATATTGATTGCGCGGCAACGCGGCATTCTGTGAAAGATTGCTGGGATCGGGCGCACGAAAGTCACCCTGCGCATTCACGTAAATCTGATGATGACGGTTGATTTCATAAGATACTGAAAAACGGGGAAGCGGCACAGTGGAATTGGAACCCATATTGGCGTGGGTCAGGTAGTTATTGAACCAGTAATTGATCATGGCAAATTTGAACCCGGCCGACACCACCAGACGGTTCTGCAGGTAACGGGCCGTGTCCTGGATGAACAGCGCATGTATCTGGTCACCCGTCTGCTGGTTTGCGGAATAGTCGCGCTGCCCGTCCCTGAAATACGCGGTCGACAGGTTGTCAGGGTCAATAGCAAAACCATTCTGGTTTACCGCGCTGTTTGGCCCCCACTGCCTGCTTTGTGTATAGCCGTACCAGTACCCCAAAGTGACCTGATTATGACGAGAAATATCATAGGTCAGCTTGACCGTGGCCCCGGTGGTGGGCGTACGCTGGTCATAATAATTGACCGAAAGCTGGGTGGGGGAGACAGCGGTGCCATTGGCGTAGGTCAGGCCCGAACCGGCCTCGCCCGAGGAAGACGAACTCCATCCACGGCCATAGGCAAAATAGGGTACAAGATCAAATTGCAGCCGATGGGTCAGGCGAAGATGGACCGGCAATGTAAGAAACAGTTCATTCCACGGGCCTTCACGATGACTGCCCCAGAAATCGGTGCTGTTCGGGTCACTGCTGCCGCCCCATGTACCGGTTCCATGCTTCTTGGCGTAAAACTGGTCGGCTGTGGGGTAATTATAGATCCCGTAACGCTCCTGGTTCCAGGATGCGAAGAACTTTATGTAGGAATCGGTGCCGATATCCTTCTGCGCGCCAAAATCGATATGTTTCTTGTCAGAAGCACCGGCACCAATCCAGTTATCGGCATGTGTATGCGAAAATGAAAAGAACGTGCGCAGGCCGGTCCTGCCAATGTCACCGCTTTCCAGACGGATGAACTGCCGCGACATGTCATTGGTACCATAGGAGAAATCAACCAGACCACCATATTTATGGCCGGGTGTATGGGTTGCGACATTCATCACCCCCAGCGCTGCCGACGTTACCGGCTGGTCAATGGCTGACGTGCCGGGCGTGACTTCGATACGGTCCATGTTTTCGGTATCGATATCTTCCTGAATATATTCCGTACCCGATGTCACAACCGCGCCATCAATCAGCAGCGCCATGTCCCCATCGTTCAGACTACGGCTTTCAATCGAACCGCCGGTCATGCCCGATGTATCCTGGGTGGACACATTCAGGCTGGGCAGGTTTTTCACCATATCCAGTGCCGTACCGGCCGGGCTGCGCATGTCCATGAACTGTCGCGTAACGGTCTGGATACTATGCGATGCGGTTTCCCGACGCATCATCCCGCCGCCGCCCGCACGGCCTGAATTCACATTCAGGATTTCCGGCGTCGCCGTTGACCGTACCGCCCCCGCGGGCTGCTGCGCACCAGCCCGGGCTGGTGCCACATGCTGGCGCGCCGGACGGGATGCATGACGGGTATCCGCCACCCTGTCCGGAACCTGTGCATGCGCTACCGTCACGAAACCTGTCGTACCGAAAAGAAATGTTGCCAATAGCCAACGTCTGCCATGCGGCATAACACCCACAATCATATCGAACTCCCCACCTGGAACGATCGTATGCCTGACCTGACACAGGGCCGCGTCATCAGGAAACAGCATACACGGGAAACGATTGCCATGATTCCAGCCAGAGAGTCTATCGCGCAGCAGATTCATTTTTAAAACTAAGTTTCTTATTTTGTTGTTTATTTATAATAAAAATACGTATTTCCTGATTTTTCCTGCTGGAAGATCGTCAGTGCGGAGAGATAAAATAACCAATTATCATTGCATTAGGACAACGTATGGCAAACGATGGCAATGCCGGTTCCCTGTCATGTGATCCGCGGCGCGGCCAGGGTAAAAACCCATATTTGCAGGGCAGGTGTTGCGGATTGACTACAGTCACCGGCATCCGGTCGCTCCTGCCCCGCACGCGATGCAGATCAATCCGGGATGCATCTTCACTCCGGCTCTCGACCTGAAGGCGCAAGCACCATATCCTGTCGACCATCGCCATCCGGGTACGAACCGGACCCGCAGCCCGACCCCTCACACTGCGGAAACAAGGCATTGACGGCAAAAACCTAAGGAGACACCGGAACGGTGGCCAAGCGTGTAACCCTGGCGGATCTGGCGGAACAGACCGGCCTGAACATTTCCACAATAAGCCGCGCGCTTTCCCGGCCAGACCGGGTCAGCACCGAGACGCGGCGACTGGTGGAAAAAGTTGCATCCCAACTTGGTTACGCAACGAATATTGCCGCGCGCAACCTCAGCCGTGGCACCTCGGATAC
Source organism: Komagataeibacter rhaeticus (assembly GCF_011611525.1). Lineage (NCBI taxonomy): Bacteria > Pseudomonadati > Pseudomonadota > Alphaproteobacteria > Acetobacterales > Acetobacteraceae > Komagataeibacter > Komagataeibacter rhaeticus. The sequence goes on along the minus strand of NZ_CP050139.1, from coordinate 1,224,907 downwards.
CATTCTGGTCCTGGCGCCCAGTTTTGAAGGACAGGCGATTTCCCCCGTTTTCACCCAGATCCTGCTGGGCGTCTGTGAAGAAGCGAAATCCCTGGGCCTGAATGTCATGCTGCAGCAATGCCTGGGGCAGACCGTTTCGGCCAGCGATGTCATCCGGCATCTGCAGACCGGCGTGGCGGACAGCGTGCTGCTGGTGGCGGTTGAAAACTGGCTCCCCCCCACGGATGGGCATGCCGGGGAGACAATCCTGCCCGTCGTGAGCATTTTCCGGGATCTGACGGCCTCCGGCCTGACCAGCGTCATGACACAGGAAGCCGATGGATATGTTGCAATCGTCGACCATCTGGTCGCGCGGGGGCACCGCCAGTTCGCCTTTGTGTCCGGTCCCGAAGGGATGCACCATGAACAGGTCCGTTACAATGCCGTCAGGCACAGGCTGTCCCAGCTGGGACTGGACAGGAAACTGGTCCGGCTGGAAGGGGGACCTTTTGACATGCCTTCGGGCCAGAAGGCTGCCGAATCCTTCCTGGCCCTTAAAAACCGCCCCTCCGCCGTCATCTGCTGTAGCGACGCACTGGCTCTGGGCTTCATGCATGCGATTCTGGACAGTGGCCTGCGCGTGCCGGACGATGTGGCCATAGCCGGCTTTGATGGCATGGATTATACCGCGTTCACCACCCCCAGCCTGACCACCGTCATCCAGCCCACGCTGGAGATCGGCCGCGTTGCGGTGCAGGTCCTGACCGACCTGCATAACGGCAGGATCACAACCCCCCGCCTTGTCGCCCTTGCCCCCAGCTTCGTGATTCGGCAGTCGACCTGACACATGCATTACAGGTTGCGGCAAACGTTTGCATTCCAGAGGCATTCCTGTATGTAGGATTCCGGCATTCATTGCACTCAGTCCACAAAGCCACCGGGAACAGGCTTCAGGGAGCATGCGCAGGTGAAAATCGGAACGGACCTGGTTACCTTCTACAATCCCGCGTTCTGGGGTGTTACGACAGAGGCGGACATCACCGCTCTGGCCCAGGCGGATGGCCGGGCATTCTGGACCCGGCTGCTCGATACCCTGCACGTGGCGGGCATAACCGGCATTGAACTGACATTCCCCCCCTTCGACCAGATGGGCGCGGTGGCGGCCTTTACCTCGGAAGCCGCATTGAAACATGAACTGGAAATCAGGGGGCTGGAAATATGGTCGTGTTTCTTCCCTGCCCTTGACCGTATTCCGGTAGACCGTTACGCCGATGCCGAAGCACAGATTCTGGCCGATGTCACGGCCGTAGCCCGCTTCCTGTCCGCCATGGGGGGAACCGTGCTGGTAGCCGGCCTTCCCTGCCGCGGGACGTTCCTTTCCGACCCTCCCGGCTTTGTGGACCTGGCTTTTGCAACCCCCATTGCCGGGCTGCTCAACCACATGGGGTTTGCCGCCGCCCGGCATGGCGTCACACTGGCCATCCATACGGAAGCCCACACCGTTGCCTGCGCCCCGCGTGATGTGGACCTGTTCATGCTGCTGACCGACCCGCGCTATGTCTCCCTCTGTCCGGACCCGGCCCATATCGTTCTGGAAGGGGGCAATCCGGTGGATCTTGTCGCCCGTCATCGTGAACGGGTGGTTGCCATGCACTGGAAGGACGCGACCCGTGCCATGCCGGTTGATACCCCCATTGCCGAGGACATCCATACCCGACACCGCGCCTATTTCTGTGAACTTGGCAACGGGCAGGTCGATTTCAGGCAACTGGCGCAACAGCTTGCCGGTGCGCCGCGGCTCTGTGGCCCCATTCTGGAACTGGATGCCTGCGCCGATCCCGTGCCGACACTGCGGCGGGGCATGACGTTTATCGAAACACTGGCCCAAAAGGGTGCGGCATGAAGGGGCCAGGCATTTTTGTTGCCCAGTTCATCGGACCGGACGCCCCCTTCAACACCCTGCCCGGACTGGCCCGCTGGGCCGGGGGCCTGGGTTACAGGGCCCTGCAGCTTCCGACACATCTCGATCATGTCTTCAATCTGGAGCAGGCCGCAGCCAGCCAGGATTACTGTGATGAGATACGGGGGACACTGTCGGAATACGGTCTTGTGATCTCGGAACTGTCCACGCATGTTCAGGGGCAGTGTGTCGCGGTCCATCCGGCATATGACATCCTGTTTGACCGCTTTGCGCCCCTGTCGGTACGGGGCAATGCCGCCGCACGCACGCAATGGGCGTGTTCCCGGCTTGGTCTGGCGGCGCGGGCTTCGGCACGGCTGGGACTGCAGGCGCATGTCACCTTTTCCGGTGCGCTGGCGTGGCCCTACCTCTACCCCTGGCCACCACGCGACAATGGCCTGATCGATCTGGCATTTTCAGAACTGGCGGCACGCTGGCGGCCCATTGTCGACGCATTCGAGGACGCAGGCATCAACCTGTGCTTTGAACTTCATCCGGGCGAGGACCTGCATGATGGGACAAGCTTCGAGCGTTTTGCCGCGTTGCTGGGCAACAGGCAACGCTGTGCCATCCTGTATGATCCCAGCCATATGCTGCTCCAGCAGATGGATTACCTTGCCTTCATCGACCTGTATCATGACCGGATTGGTGCGTTCCATGTAAAGGACGCCGAATTCCGCCCCACCGGCAGGCAGGGCGTCTATGGCGGCTTTGCCGACTGGCGTGACCGAGCGGGCCGCTTCCGCTCCCCCGGTGACGGGCAGATTGACTTCGGCGGCATTTTCTCACGCCTGACACAATACGGTTATGACGGCTGGGCCGTTCTGGAATGGGAATGCTGCCTCAAGGCCGCCGCACAGGGCGCGCGCGAAGGCGCCCCCTTCATACAGCGCCACATGATCGAGATGTCCCGGCAGTCCTTTGATGATTTTGCCGCCAGTCCCCTCTCCGATCAAGAGCGGCAACGCTGTCTCGGCCTGTAAGTGTGGAGCACGACATGAAGACATGGCCCGTCGGCATGATCGGGGGCGCGCCCGGTTCCTTTATGGGGGATGTCCATCGGCGCGCGCTGGCCCTGACCGGACAGTTTTCGCTGGTTGCCGGATGCCTGTCGCGGCACCCGCAGCAGGCGCTTGAGGCCGGGCAGGCCCTGGGGCTGGACCCGGCGCGGGCCTATACCGACTGGACACGGATGGCGCGGGAGGAAGCCGCCCGGCCGGATGGCATTGCCCTTGCCATTATCGTTACACCGAACGCCATGCATCTGCCCGTGGCCGCGGCCTTTCTGGATGCGGGCATCCCGGTGCTGTGCGAAAAACCGCTGGCACTGACACTGGAACAGGCACGGCATTTCGCCATTCGTTTCGAAGAAAAAACAAATGACATGATCATGGCCTATACATACAGTGGCTATGCCATGGTACGGGAAGCGCGCCGGCTGGTACAGACAGGCGCGCTGGGTGCGCTCAGGGGCATTCAGGTCGAATACCTGCAGGACTGGCTTGCCGATGCCGACAGCGATGGTGGATGGCGGCTTGACCCGCGTACCGGTGGCGCGGGCGGTTGTGTGGGGGATATCGGCACGCATGCCTTCCATCTGGCGGAATTCGTGTCCGGCCTGCGGTGTGAAGCCCTGTCGGCCCGGATCTCGCACCTTGTAGCCGGTCGCGCCGTGCCCGATGATGCCCAGATCCAGCTCCGCTTTGCCGATGATACGGTAGGCGGCCTGTGGGTCAGCCAGGTTGCCACCGGCTGCGGCAATGCCCTGCGGCTGCGCCTGTTTGGCGAGAAGGCCGGGCTGGAATGGAATCAGGAGCAGCCCGATACGCTGGTCCTTTCAACCATGGACGGCTGTCAAACCCATATCGCACGCGCTGGCAGCGCGGTGCCGACCCCTTCCCTCCTGCCGCGCGGTCATCCCGAAGGCTATCTGGAAGCCTTTGCCCGGCTTTATGCCGATACGGCAGGCCTGCTTGGTGGCCACAATGCGCCGCTGCTGCCACGTCTGGACGCGGGGCTGAGAGGACAGGAATTCATCGAAGCCGCGCTGGAATCCGGCGCACGATACGGTGCATGGACCGCACTGCGGACATAGCCATGTGGCCTGTCCCTATTTTTGCACCATCAGGAATGGAATATGACCGGAACAGGATACGATGTCATTGTCGTCGGATCGGGCGCTGCTGGCGGTTTTGCAGCGAAAACATTGACGGATGAGGGCCTGTCCGTCCTTGTGATCGAGGCCGGACGCACGCTTTCGGACAGGGACATCAAACCCCCGCGCGGGGGCAAGCAGGACAATATACAGCTTTTCCCCCGCATCAAGGCCACGCTGTCGGGACAGCATATCCAGTCCCGCGTGGCCTTTTTCAGTGAAACGCTGAAGCATCTTTTCGTCAATGACCGCCAGCATGGCTATACCACGCCAAAGGATGCCCCGTTCCTGTGGATACGCGGGCGGCAGACCGGCGGTCGGCTCCATACCTTCGGACGCGTCCTGTTCCGCTGGTCCGATTATGACTTCAGGGGTGCCAGCAAGGCAGGGGGCGGCGTGGACTGGCCCTTTTCCTATGCCGATCTTGCACCGTGGTACGACAGGGTGGAAACCTTCCTTGGCATCCACGGCACCCGTGACGGGATTGAAACGGCGCCAGATGGCATCATGGCCCAATCGACCCCCCTTACCCCGGAAGAACGTAGTTTTCGCACCGCGGTCGAGACCCGCTGGCCGAACCGGCATGTCGTGCCATGGCGCTTCAACCCGCATAACGGCAGCCCGCTGTCCAGTTCCCTCCAGGCGGCCATGGCAAGCGGCAGGCTGACAATACGGTCGGATGCCGTGGTGCGCGAAGTCCTGACCGACCCGGCCTCGGGACGCGTGACCGGCGTATGCTATATCCAGCGCCAGACAGGGGAAGCACGGGTGGCGCATGCAAGGGCCGTGGTCCTGTGTGCTTCCCCCATAGAAAGCGTCCGCCTGCTGCTGAACTCGCGCAGCCGTCTGCATCCTGACGGACTGGGTAACAGTTCCGGCATGCTGGGCCGCTATTTCATGGACCAGTGCCCAAGCCTCATGTTCGGACGCTGGCCTGCATCCTGCCGCGAGGGACAGGATGAACCGCTGCCCACTCATACCCTTTTTGGTACGACCGGGGGCCTGTACATCCCCCGCTATGAAAACGCCTGCGGCGCGCATGACCCTGCCTTCATGCGCGGTTACACGTTCCAGGGCTCCATCGGCCGCCATGCCAGGTCGGACGGCGCGGATGTACCGGTCACGATAATGGGCTTCGGGGAAATGCTGCCCTACCGCGACAATGCGATCACCCTCGACCCGCGCCGACGCGACAGATGGGGCGTTCCCCTGCCCCATATCCGCTGCGTTCCGCATGCCAATGAACGCGCCATGCTACGCAGGCAGATCCGTGACTGCGCGGACATGATCGAAGCGCACGGGGGCCACGTCGATTTCTGGGCATCCCCACTGGGCCTGGGGGAAGGCGATGCCGGACTGTATCCTGACAAGCCGTTCCCCATACGCTGGTTCATACGCCAGATGTTCCCCCGCAGCATGACAATGGGCGCCGCCATTCATGAAAGCGGTGGCGCACGGATGGGCAATGACCCGGCCACATCGGTGCTCAATCCTTTCTGCCAGGCATGGGATGCGCCCAACCTGTATGTAACCGATGCATCCTGCTTTCCCTCTGGCGGGGCGCTGGGCACGACACTGACCGTCATGGCCGTAAGCATGCGGGCCTGTCACCATCTTGCCAGCGAACTTGGGACTGGCCGCCTGTAGCCGTTCATTCCAGTCGGGAGTCCGCCATGTCATCCATCATTACCGAAGTTTCCCTACGCGAGAAAATCGCTTATGGATGCGGCGATCTTTCCTCCAACCTGATGTGGGGCATGACGTCGTCCTACCTCATGTTCTACTACACGGACATCTATGGCCTGCCCGTGGTGGCGGTGGGGTGGATCCTGCTGACGGCACGGATTTTCGATGCATTCTGTGATCCGGCCATCGGTTATTTCATTGACCGCAGGGGCGGGCATGTCGTGTCCCGCCTGATCCGCAGCCTTGCCATTCCATTCGGCCTGTTCGGCTGCCTGTGCTTTGTGGCCATGCCCCTTTCCCCACAGGGAAAGATAGCATGGGCCACCCTGACCTATATTGTATTCGGGGCCATCTATTCGTGCATCAATACACCCTATGGCGCGCTGGGCACGATGATGACCCGCAGCGCGCAGGACCGGGTGGACCTGAACGCCTTCAGGATGATGGGGTGCCAGAGCGGCCAGTTTATCGTCTCCCTGCTTACCATTCCGGCCATTACGTGGCTGGGGGGCGGAAGCGGCATGCCGCAACGCCAGCATGGCATGGCCATTTATGCACTGGTACTTGCCGTTACGGCAACCGTACTCTGGCGCTATGTCGGGCGGATCTGCGTTACCCGTTACCCCCCCCTGCCCGCGCGCCATCCACCCGCGGTCCTGCTGCGCGCCCTGGCGTGGAACCGAAGCTGGTGGATATGCAATGCACTGGTGTTTCTGCAATTTGTCGGTCTGGCAACACTATATGGCTTTGCGCTGTACTATGCCCGCGTCGTTCTGGGAGGCCGGGCTGAACTGGGCAGCATTCTTCTGACCGTTGCCACCATAATGGGCTTTGGCGGTGCGCTCGTATGCCCGCACGGCGTACGTCACCTGGGTGTTGTCGGAACGGCCATGACCTGCCTTTGCGTGCAGGTCATGGCCTATGCGCTGCTTTTCCTGGCCGGTGGCTCCACACCGTTTTTCCTTGCCGCTTTTTCCATGCTTACCCTGGCACAGGGTATCGGGTCGCCACTTTATTATGTACTGCTGGCGCATGCGATCGATCGGGGCCGGCTGATGTCATCTGCCAACACCGCCGGCATGGCCTATTCAATCAATACATTGGTTACAAAAGTATCCATGGGTGTTACCGGCTTTCTACTCGCATCCTTCCTGTCTTACGGCCACTATATGGGCGGGGCCGATACGGTCTCTATCGGGCTGAAACACTGGGTCACGGCCGGGTTCGTATGGCTGCCGCTGGGCAGCAGCGCGCTGCAACTCGTTTTCCTGGCGCTCTGGCCGCGCGGCATCACGCCACTTCCCGAAACGGCATGAAAAACGGTTTACATCTACCGGGCATGACCGGTCCTGCTTTCAGGCCGGTATGGCAGACACCATAAAAGCCGCGGGATTGGGGCATTCCGCGTGAATCCATTGCCGAGGACGCTTGTCCATCCCTTTGACAAATCAGCAAAGGGGGAGCAGTTCATCGAATATTTTGCCAGCAGACCTGTTTTCCATAAATGTATGTTGCGAGATCAGGGCTTGTCAGACCCTGATATGGTCCGCTGTGGCAGCGGTAAGGACGACCTTGGCGCGATCGTCCTTCGACATGCGTTATCTTCCCTGGGTTTCGACTGGGCATGCGTTCCGGCGCGCAGGGACGACATGGATATCCGCTGAATGTAGCCACCAAGTAAAAGAAGCGGAAGCCGATGCCATGTGCCCACCAGACATCACGCGCCGGTTCGCATCGAACAATACCAGAAACAGAAACGTGAAAGCTTCAGGAGAATTTTTCCCCGACCATGTCCTCACTTTTCGCCCACAGCGCCTCGGCATGCGCGGGATCGACCGCGTAGGCCCGCACGCCCTCACTGACCAGACTGATCGGCTGGTCATCGGGCACGACCGGACTGACGTGGCAGTCTTCGCAGTAATGGCCGCCGACCGCGTCAGCCGCCCCCACTACGCCTGCCCAGACCGACGTGGCCGCTCCCTGCGGAATGGTCTTGAACTGGAACGGCGGTTTGCCTTCAGCCGCAGCCTGTTCATTGATCCCCTTCACCATCGCCTCGATGGCGCCAGCCTGCATATGACGTGCAAGTTCGGTCATGATCCCACCGGGATGCACCGCCGTGGCGCGCACGCCGCGCGCGCGATGCCGCGCATCAAACGCAACGGCAAAGAGGATGTTGGCCGTCTTGGAGCGCCCGTAGGCGGCAAATGAATCGTAAGGTGTATGGGCGAAATTCGGGTCTTCCAGATCAACATCCGCAAAGCGGTGTCCGGCCGAGGACACGTTGACCAGCCGCGCACCGGTGCGCATCAGTCCCGCGATCCGGTTGACGAGGACGAAGTGCCCCAGATGATTGGTGCCGAACTGCGTCTCGAACCCGTCCTTCGTATGGCCGAACGGCGTGGCCATCACGCCTGCATTGGCAATGATCAGATCAAAGGGCAGACCGGTAGCATTCAACTGATCGGCGCAGGTGCGGACACTGTCCAGATCCGCAAGGTCCAGGGCGGCCAGTTCGAAACCCCCGCCCCCACGCGCAGCATCCGCGCGGACCTGTGCGGTGGCCTGTTCCGCTTTTGCCAGATTGCGCGCCGCCCCCACCACCTGGGCACCATGTGCGGCAAGGGCACGCGCGGTTTCAACGCCCAGGCCAGCGGAAACGCCGGTCACGAGAACACGTTTTCCCTTCAGGGATACGCCGGAGAGGACATCTTCCGTTGTCGAGCTTGCGCCAAAAATCTGTGTCATGGGTGGAACTCCTTGAAAGGATGCATCCGTTTTTTGCCGAAGCGGCATGCGGGGTGTTATGTGGAGTGTAGCTCCGCCTGATATATGCGGAGCATTACTCCGCTTAACAAGAGGGAAACTGGTGACCGACGAAAAAAAGCCGCGCCGCCGACCGCGCAGCGATGGACAGCGCAACAGGGAAAACCTGCTGACAGTGGCCAAGGCCGCGTTCACGGCAGGGGAAGTCGATATCCCGCTGGATGAGGTCGCCCGTCGTGCGGGTGTCGGGATCGGCACGCTTTACCGCCACTTTCCCAATCGCGATGCGCTGATCGAGGCGGTCTATCGCGCTGAACTGGACCGCCTTGCCAATGCTGCGCCGACCCTTGCCGCGCAGCATCCGCCGGTGGAGGCACTGCGGGCATGGATGCGGCTGTTTGTGGACTATATCGCGGCCAAACAGGTGATTGCCCCCGCACTCAATGGGCTGGTTGGGGGAACGTGCGCGCTTTATGCCCAATCCGGCACGATTCTGCAGAACGCGATCGAGGGGCTTGTGTCGGCGGCTGTCGCAAGTGGAGACATCAACGCGGATATCGATCCGCTTGATCTGCTTCGTGCCCTGGCCGGCGTTTCGAACTATGCGGCCGGTCCCGGCTGGGAAACCAGCGCGAAGCGCCTTGTCGATATCCTCATCGCCGGATCTCGGAGAACGACCCCGTAAACTACGACATTGGGTGGCAGCATTCCGTTACATCGGCGGTGGTCTGGCAACTCTGTATCGAACATGCCGGGTGCAGGGGCACATCTGGTTGCCAGCATACCGACAGCCTGCAGGCCCCCTGTAACAGGCCATACATCCTGTCAGGGGGCACCGCATTCAGCAGCCTGACAGGTGGTCAGTGATTGACCAGATCACGGCCACGCGCATGGGCTGCTCTCTGGCCGATCTGACGCATCTGCGCACGCAGCCCCTTTTTGCCGGGGGCTGGCCCGGCATCGTGGTGGCCACCGCGATGGAAGTCGGGGTTGAAGGCAAGCCAGTTCATGTCCTGCTCCACCACCTGCATTGCCTGGTCCACCGCCCGGGGAATGGACGGGTCATCGGCCATCTGCCATGCGGGATGTTCGTGCCCGATCACCACATGCACATCGACTTCCGCCTCATGGCCATATTCATCGCGACCGATCAGGGTCAGGTCGATGGAACCGGTGGCTTCATCCGGCGCGATCATGGAAAAGCAGCGGCGATCCGCATCGAACGAAACCCAGTCCGGCAGCGGCGCGCCGCCCGCCTGCCGTGCCGTAATGGTCAGGTTGAGGTCCGTTCCATCCGAACTGATGAAGGCACCGGCAGGCACATCAACATCATACTGCTGATTGGTCGTCACAAACCGGTACAGCGACGTGCCGCGTATCCATGTCTGGTGCGCAACGCCAAAACCCCGCTGGAACTCGTTCTCGAACGCATCCTCCACCGATGTCTTGAGCATGTTGGACGAACTGAGATCGTTGTTCAGGGTGGAGCCGGAAAGGGCGGGATTACCCTCCTGCTGCGTTACGTTCGTATTCAGCATCACGGGGGACTGCGAGACGTGGCTGGTCTCATCCGCCATCAGCGCCGACACATCGGCAACCTGTGCGGCGTTACCCGTCGCCAGCGTGCTGTTGGTCTCCACCAATGCGGCGGACAGCCCGCCCGGCGTACCGGTAAAGCCGATCACGGCGGCAAAATGCAGTTCCGCGCTGGCCGGCAGCACAAGCGCCGCCGTGGCGGAAACCGCAGTGCTGACATCCTGCCATGTCCTGCCACCATCGGTTGAGTACTGCCATGTCCCCTGCGTGGCCGGGTTGGCTGTATTGCCCACGATGGCGATCCCCTGAAGATGGTCGGCTACCGAGCCATCAGGGTTGGAGGCACTGCGCTGCTGGTCGACCTGGTCCGAAAAAGTCGGCCCGAACAGATTGGCAACGCTATCGCCCTTCACGTCCATCCTGTTGGTGTATTCGGATGGCAGGGTCGCGCTACCGCTTGCCACCGGTGCGTCATTGACCGGTATGACACTGGTATGCACATGCACCGGCACGACATCAAGCGCGGTTCCCCCGCCCGTGCTGCTTACATCCACACCCGTCGCGACACCGGTTATGGCGTCACCCGCCACAGCCTTGCCATCCGCCCCCGTAAAGGCGGTGGCCGCGGTATTGTCCACCACCGTTGCCGTAAGCGAAAGGTTGGACGGATCACCGTTAAAATTGGACGCAGGCTGGAACCACACCTGCGCATCCTTGGGCAGCACCACCGCATTGGTGGCGGAAAGATCGGTCGGCAGCGCCTGCGCCGTACCACCGGGCACGGAATACATCCACGTCCCTTCACTGGCAGGCGTGGCGTTGCCGGTAATGGCAACACCGCCCACACCATTCGGATCGTCTGCGGCGGTGAACAGGTCAGACACGGTCTGTTTCGTGCCCGGCTGGTCTTCCTGGCCGGGCGGAAGGCTGATGTCCCTGTGGCTGTCCGGTGTAACCGTGATGTCCAGCGGCTGGCTGTTGGTACTGACCGACCCGTTGGGGTAATCGTGCTGCATCCGGGTTATGTTTACGCCCGTCAGGGCCGTGGCAGTGCCGTCAAGCGCCTGCCCCGTAACACTGGTGGCGACACCGTTGCTGGTGCCGGTTATCGGCACGGCGGCCGAACTTTCGACAACCTGCGTGGTCAGGTTGCCAGGCGTGCCGGTAAAGTTCGGCACAGGGTCAAAACGCAATGTGGCCTGATCGCCCAGCACCAGGGCATTGCTGCCCGAGACATCAGCAGGCACGTCCGTCCATGTCCTGCCACCATCGGTTGAATACTGCCATGTGCCCTGGGTCGTGGGGTTGGCCGTATTGCCGGTAATGGCCACGCCGGCCAGATGGTCGGCGGTGGAGCCTGTCGGGTCGGCCGCGCCCTGCTGTGCATCGGCCCCGTCCTGCACGGCATCGCCATACAGGCTTGCAACCGTGGCGCCGGTATTGGTGCTTTCGGCACTGTTGGAGGTCACGTCAGGCAACGTATAGTGCCCTGGCGCCATGGTTGGCGGGTCATTGACCGGCGTTACCGAAGTGGACAGGTCGACCGTGCCCACACTGAGCGCTGTCTGCCCGCCACGGGTCGAGACATCGGCGCCGGCTATCGCCATCGTGCCGGAATCCAGTGCGACCCCGGTCAGGGGCGTGCCATCTGGCGTGGTCAGGGCCTGCCCGTCCGCTCCCGCAAGGGCGGGACTGCCGGATGTCGTATCCGAATTGTCGATCAACGCCACCTTGAGGTCATCGCCACCTGCGGGCTGGCCGTTATAGTTGGCCGCGGGCGTAAACTGCAGTTGCGCATCCTTGGACAGTACGAGCGCATTCGTGTCCGAGATGGCGGCCGGAAGCTGCGTCCACGTCTTGCCACCATCGGTTGAATAGGACCATGTGCCCGCAGCCGTGGGCGTGTAGCCCACTATGGCCACGCCCGCCATGGTGTTGGCTGTAGAACCATCCGGGTTGGTGGCACTGTGCTGCTGGTCGGTCTGATCCGAGAAATAGCTGCCAAACAGGTCCTGCACGCTCGCTGCCTGCGGCGTGTCTTCCGTTACCTGCCACGAAGCGGGCAGCCCCCCCGTTACCGGCGTAGCGCCGGGATCGCTGTTGCTGGCCACCACGTTCGGGGCGTCGTTCACGTTGTCGTCCATCAGCGCAACGCTATCCACGGCCGACGAATAGGCCGAACCCGGCGTGTTGATGCCCGTGCCCAGCCCAGCCACAGCCGGCAGCGTGGAGATGCTGCCATTGGCCGCGCCATCGTACTGGTCCCATGCGCGGAAGGTCAGGGCATCATTGACCTTGCCGTTCCAGTTCGGGTCGGTGGACTGGAAATAGACCCGCGCCTGCCCGTTATCGATCAGGTGCAGCGCGCTGTCGGCGCCTATCGCGTTGCTCACGCCGTTACCGGCGAATTCGGTCCATGTCCTGCCGTTGTTGATACTGTACCACCATGTGCCGTGGGTGGTATCGGCACTGGTAATGGCGATGCCGGGCAGCGGGGTCACGCCTGCGGCTGTCTGGCCCGTCAGGCCGGCGCCATCAGGATCGGTCACGTTGCCTGCGCCACCTGTTGCCCCTGCATAGCCCACAAGCTGCGAGACCGATGTGCCGACCGCACCCTGCGGCGGACCGGAGTCCTCCTGCGCATCGTTGAGGGAGACCGGAACCGAGGGATCGAGGATCGGGGAGTCATTGGCGGCAATGACCGCAATCGTGCCGTTTGTGACGATGGGCGCACTTACCCCGTTTTCAAAGACCGATATGCTCACGTTACGCGTGCCGACGACAGGCGTATCGGAACTGTCATAATATTGCAGGCTGGCCAGCGTGCTCCGCCAGTCCTGCAGTGTGGTTGCGGTGCCCGCAGTCAGTGTCAGGGTGCCGGTTGCGCTGTCCATGCTGGCGGTAATGCCACCCGCCGTGCTGGCGGCCAGTACGTCCTCTGCCGTGGCGGAGGCGATCTGCACCGTCACTTTCTGGATTGAACCTGTACCCGTGCCCGACGCATCCTCTACCGACAGATACGATCCCAGATCCGTCGCTTTGGTCATGGCCGGGATATCATTGGGTTCGGCATAGGTGGTGGCAAAGGAACTGCCGCCCACACTGACACGCGTGAACATGGGCGCACTGGTCTGCACGCCCCCCGTGCCCTGCGCGCCAGTGGTGACCTGCGTGCCCGTAAGGTTGGTATTGCCATCGGAGAACGTGGCCCCCAGCGTGACATCAAGCTGTGTTGCCGGGTCGGTTGCCGTAGGTGTGTAGGTATAGGTCAGGTCCTGCGCCAGTGTGGCGATGCTGGCCTTGGTGGCGGCTGTATTGAACGTGAAGTTCAGCACGCCGCCCGTGTCGGTATAAGTGCCGATCGCGGTACCGTTCACGCTCACCTGTCCGCCTGCCATGCTCACGTCGGTGCCCGTCACGCCAAAGCTGTCCGCGGCCGAAGGGGCGGCCTTGCCATCAGCATAGCGCTGCACCGTCAGTGTGGTACCGGCATAGCTGTAGGTGCCGCTTTCCTTCGTGGTCAAGGTATCGAGTTCGTGGTCATCCACCGTTACCCCGCCATCGCCGATTGCCGTGGGGGCGCCAGCGGTGGCCACATGCGGCGTGGTATCCTGCCAGCCTGTAATGGTGGGGACGGTATCGGGCAGTTCATAGGCCAGGTCGGCATGGGTTGCGCTCATGCCATTGGTTGAACCCGCATCGGGGCTGACAGCGGTTGTGGCTGACGTCACCGCGCCATCATGGTTGTAGACCTCCGTCTCGCTGGCAGGCACGCCATCCGTACCCCCTGTGGTTGGCACGGTAATTTCCGCAATGGAGGATGTGGGCGTGCCATAAACCGGCACCAGCACCGCGTAGTTGCCATTGCCATCGGTCTGGATGCCTGTCTGCACAAGGCCGTTGGCATAGGTGCCGTCCTGCCCGCGCGCGGTAACCGTAACGCCTACGCCCTTCAGTGGGGTATCGATGGCGCTGTCATAGGTGCCGGGCGTGTTGCCCAGCGCCTGCCATATCTGGCCCGACAGGGTGCCAAGCCCCATCGTGACCGAACGTTCATAGGTATCGGCGCTATTGGTGCCTGCCGTGCCAGCCTGCCCGGCCGAGCCATCGCGGCTCTGCGCCGTTCCGCCTGAAGTGGCGGGCGTGGCCCCGGCCAATGATTCCCACGTCACATCGGTCGTGGTCTGCGCCAGCCCCTTTGTCAGGTCGGACAGCTTGACCGTATAGGTCACGGTCTCGCTGGCACCGGCGGCCAGCGTCAGGCCGCTGGTGGTCACGCCGTCCGTATCCGCGCTCACCACGCTGCCGCTGGCATTGATCGTGGTGTCCACTGTGCCATTACCCGTGGCCGCAACAGTGCCAGCAATGGTTTCCTGCCCTGTCACCAGCGGGTCATTGAGGGCGACATCATAAGCCGTGGTATCGCCGGTATTGGTCAGGATATCGGTAAAGGTGACGGTGTCAGCGGTGTAATCGATCGCGGTCACCGCCTTGCCCAGCGTGACGGTGGGTTCCTTGACCGTTTCGCTTACGGTGGATGCGGGCGTGGATATGGGTGTCGCCGTGGAAGTTGGTGACGTACTGGCCGTCAGGCTCTCGCTCAGGGCGGTGCCATCCTTGTTGGCCGTGGTATTGAGCACCGTGCCCGCCACCTGGATGATGGCATAGTTGGGAACGGGTGATGTATCGTTGTTGGTTACCGTGCCCAGGCTGATGGTGAGCACGGTCTGGCCGGAGGAGTCCGTTGTCACGCCGGTTATGGCCGCGCCATTACTGTTGAGTGCGGCCTCCGCCGGATCCGTAAGCGTGAAGGTCTTGCCGCCACCCTGCATGGTCAGGGCCGCTGTCGTTCCTTCGGCCAACTGCGCGGCACTGCCAATGCTGGACGAGGTGATCTCCCCGTTTGGACTGGCCAGAAGCAGGCGCAGCGATGTGGGGTCAAGCTGCACATTGTCCGGCACCGCGAGGGTCAGCGTCACATTGTGGTTCTGCCCTTCGGGGATCAGGACCTCGCCCTGCAGGGTGATCTGGTCGCCGGGCACGGTATTGGCCACAGTGACCGGCGCGCGGTAGGAGATGCCGCCGGTCGTGTCATTGCTCTCACCCACAATGTCGAGCACGGACGTGAAACTGCCAACCGCTGGCGCATCGCTGACCGTGCCGTTGAAGGCTTCAGGCACATCCTGCGGTTTTGCCGATGCATCCCCCGATCCGGACGCGGTGCCCGATGGGGGCATGAATACGTAGCTCTCTGGCGCCGAATGCCAGGTGTAGGCGTCCGTTACCGTAAGCTGTGTGTCGGCCGGCAGGTCGTTGGCAACCGTGCCGGTAATGGTGTAGGTGACCGAAGCGCCACGGGCAAGAGCGGCAAGCTGGGACAGGGCAACGGATGTCTGGCCAGCGGCCACGGTGATGGTATTGCCCCCACCCGTGATGGTCACGCCAGTGAGGCCCGATGGCAGCGTGATGGCATGATCAATGTCATAGGCCGTCACATCACCATTATTGCCCAGTGTCAGGGTATAGGTCACCTTCTGGCCACTGTACAGCGGCTGGCCATTCGTATCATCGGTGATGGTTTCGGTGAGGGAGGGCTTGCGCTCGGTTACGGTCACATCGGCGGGGCCAGCCTGCTCGGCCACGGTGTTCATGCCATCCGGCCCGTCAACGGTGGCCGTATCATCATGTACGCTGTAGTTCAGCACCGCCGATGAAGTGATCGTATCCGTATTGGCCGGGGCATTGTTCTTGCCATAATAACCGTTATAGGCCAGCGTTATGGTGCCGGGGGCCGAACCGGAATTGGTAACCGTCCTGCCCAGGTCAAAGGTCAGGGTGGTGGTGCCATCAGCGTTATTGACCACCGTTGGCGCAGGCAGGCTGCCGTCGGTACCGACGCTGGAAGCGGTCACGCCCGCCAGGGTACCAACAAAGTCCCCGGCATAATCCATGCCCGCAGGCAGGGTTTCCACCACCGTCACATCACCATCGCCATTGGTAAGCGTGCCTTCGGGCACGGCTACGGTAATGGTGGTGGTGCGCGTCTCGCCACTGACAATGTTACCGCTGGACGTGGTCGTAGCAATGCCATCATTCGTGGGCAGGTTGGATGCGCTGATGGTCTTGCTGATGGTGGGCACCTGCAGGGTGATACTGGCCGGATCGGTCAGGTCCGAGGCCTGCCCGCCAATCGGTACGTGATTGGTCACGAACCCGTCTCCCTGGGCCACGGCGCCGGGGCTGTTGCCAAAGTTCACCACCGTTGCGTTGGCCACCAGCGTATCGCCAAGGTTCTGGCCGGTGGGCAGGGTCAGGTCATAGGTAATGGTCAGGTCCTGCCCCTTGGCCAGGACCGGATCCGTTGCCGATGTGGCCGGTATGGTCAGGCCACCCGTGCTGAAATAGCTGCTGGCAGAGGGATAGATCACCGTCCCATCGGGGCGCGTGATCTGGAAATTCGTCACATCCGCCGTCGAGAACCCGGCTGGCAGGGCGCCCGATACCGTCAGGTCGTACATGTCGGCCGAGCCGGTATTTTCCACCGTGGAGGCGATACGCACGGTATCGCCGCCCTTGGCCCCCGTGGCATTGAGGTCATTGACCGCGCCAAGGCCGCTGACGCCACCGGCAGGAACCGATATATAGGCCCCCCCATCCGATCCCGCGGCGTTGAAGGTGGTGGTGGGATCGGTATCCGTCCCCTCACCCGCCGTCTGGGGCGTATAGGTGACCTTTTCCGCGCTGTCACCGTTCATGACCGACACCACGCCTGTCTTGATCACGGCTGCTGGCTCGCCAACGGTAACCGACTGCAGGGTGGACTGGGCCGTCTGGGTATTCTGCCCGTTGGTGAAGGTGGACTGCTCCTGGCTGGTCAGGCTCAGGCCATCGGCAAAGGGGGTCGAGGTGGCCTTGACGGTAAACAGCACGGTGACAGTCTTGCCGGCATCACTCGATGCGGGGATGTCGCTGCTGCCCATATCAAAGCTGATGCTGTTGCTCGAAGCCTGGGTCGAGACCTGGACCTGGCTTGGATCGACACCACCCGGCACGCTCACCACACTGTAGGTGCCTGCCTTCTGGTCAAGGAGGTCCGTGCTGCTGGCCGCCGTGAAGGCGGAATCGCCGGTGCCCGTGGGGTTGCTCGTGTCATACAGCGGCACGGGCAGGTATGATGACAGGTCAAGGTCGCTGTAGGTGCCGGTCTTGAGGGTGTAGGTCGCCTCATAAGTGACCTCATCACCTGCGTGGATGACAGGTGTCGTTCCGTCCGTGCCGGATTGGTTGACGGCCACGATCTTCAGCCCCGTTGTGCCACTGGGCACGGAAAGCGTGCTGCTTGAATTATCCTGCACCTGCGAAGTTGTACCATCGGGGGCCGTTGCCAGCGCGCTGACACTCACGCTGCTGCTGACCGTATCCCCTTCGGTCACCGGCGTGTTCGAGGCGGTATAATTATCCAGCACCGTGCTGGCATAGCTGATCGTACCCTGCTTGCCTGCCCCCATGGCAGGCAGGTTATTGTCAATCAGGTACTGGGCAATGTTCATTGTTACCACGGTCTGCCCGTTATCACCCGGCGTGGCCGACCAGTAGTCACTGCCCAACTGCACTTCATGCGATGTTCCGGTGGCATCGGTATAGGTAAAGGTCGGGTCCGTGCCGGGCTTCAGGGCCTGACCATCGCCCAGCGTGGCGGTCACCATCATGCCGGTGCTGGAATAATAGTCCGAATTTTCGATATGGATCTCATGCGTGACGGTATCGCCGGGCATGACCTGCCCATCGGTCTGGCTGCCCGCCGCATCTGTGACCGTATCCGTCTCCTGTACCGCGAACGCCTTGGCGTTGAACGCGGTGGGTGCCGTATCCACCGTCGTCCTGGCCAGAGTTATGGCGCTGTCCCGCCCGGGCGGGGTCCAGTCGCCGCTATAGGTTACGGTGGCGGGCGCGATGGTCGTGGGCGCAGTGGTACCGCCGGAAGTATTCAGGATCGTATTGTTTACCGCATCTGTCTGGCCGACATAGACAGGAACATCAACCTTGTAGGATGCACCCGCGTCATAGGCCACACTGGGCAGCACCACATGCAACGAGCCGCCGGTCGTGCCATCGGCGGAGGGCACATAGGTGATCTTGGCGCCGGTAACTACAGAACCATCAGGTGCCGTTATGGTAACCGACTTGTCGCCGGTATAGTTGACGCTATTGGGCAGCGTCACATCAAGCGTCATGTCCGTGATCGGGTTACCAGCCGTTGCCGCGGCCGGGGTAACGCTGACCTCGTATGTGGCGGGATAATCCTGACCGGTCGGGACCTCGTCTTCCCCGAGGGGCGAGGTAATGATCCCGGCGCTGACGTGAACAAGGTCCTGGGCAACGGAATTGCTTACAACCGCTCCCTGAATGGTCGGGTCCGTGGCCGGATCGCTCAGCGCATCATTGCCATACTGGTACCCCCCGGCCGCCGCGATGACAATCGGGGCCCCCGTGCCGCTTGACTGGTCAACGGTTTCGACCGTTTTGTTGGCGAACTGGGCCGTAAGCGTGATGGCAGGCTGGCCTGGCGTGTAGCTGCCAAATGGCAGGGAAACCACGTACATGGTATCGCCCGCCTTGAAGCTGGATGGTGCATCCACAAATTCCGGCTGGCCGTTTGCCCCGGTGCTGTACGGGTTCAGGGCGCCCACGACTCCGTTGGAATCCGTCGTCAGCGTCACCGCCTTGACCGTCAGGTCGTTCCCCAGATAGCTGACGGAGGTCAGCGGCGTGGTGCTTGGTGCAAAGACCTCGACAAAGGGACCATACCCCACGCTGGTGGAAGGATTGGTAAAGGTGATATCCTGTGAAAAGGAATTGCCCAGCAGGGTGCTGGTGCCGGCTGTATTCGCAATCGCGACATCCGCCGTAGCGCCCGGGCTGTCCAGCACGCTGTCATAACCGGCCTCGGCCACGGCGGAGAACGGGTTATCCACCGCATTCGCGGCCACATCATCGGTCAGTTCCAGGGTCCAGTCACCACCGAGTGTCGCAAGACCCGTGCGGTCGGTCGAGGCGGCAACGCCCGCGCCGGTCAGGGTATGCAGGTCCTCCACCAGTGCCTGCCCGGCCGTCCCCTGCCCCACATCGCAGCCCCAGAACAGGATCTGCCCGCTTGTCCCCAGCGCATCGCCCCACTGCGCAACCTGCCTGCTGTCGGCCATGATGGTGGCGGCGTTTATGGTGGCGCTGCCAAGATCGATCTGCCCTGACTGCCCGTATGTGAGGAAGCTGACACTGTTGAGGTCCTGCTGGTGCGACAGGACACGCGAGACGACGGACATGCCATCACGCGCGCTGTCCACCACCACCACGCCCACGTTATCGCCCAGCGAGGCAGTGAGTTCGCGCCAGTCGCTGACCCGGGAATCTACAAAGACGATATCGGTAAAACTGTCTTTTTTTCCACCATCACGTTCATGAAACGACCGGCCTGTACCAGTGGTTGCAGGTAAATCCGGCAGGGAACCGACGGCTTCATCCACAACAGGGGCATCATGGGCATTTTCCCCCTGATTCTCGTGATGGTGCCTGTCCACCCCATGATGATGGGTAACATGCGCCACGCTGCCATCAAAAAGATATCTCTGCTCAAGAATCAGACGCATGAAAAATCCAGTTTTATCAATAATTTGTTTATGAATGCCAGACTATGGTTTCCATGAGATGAATCATTGCCACTCCGCAGTGGCGCCACGGCTGCATTTTCAATTCTCGCATTCCATCTACAATTTTTTTGCTCATGTTACAACGAATGAAGTTGACAGAAATGTGTTGGCACCATAACTACCATGCCGCGCCCGGTATCGAGCGCAGCGCAACTGTAAAATAGGCTGGTATTCCAAAACCATACCTATATACACCCCTATATAGTCAGGTAACCAAAACCCTGATTCTGCCAGATTTTATTGAAATTTTTCTTCCCGTCCTGAACACAACCCGGAAATTCATGGTAAATACTGTGACGCATCAGCTTACCCGCGACAAATTACGTCTGGTCTCCTGCGCTGCGCTCTCGACAGTCATGCTTCTGGCGGGGTGTGGCATGCGGCCCATGCCGCTGGCTGACCATATAAAGCGTGCGGATGCGGATCACGCTACGATCGAGGCCCGTTATCTGCCGCTGGACGGTGACCTGACACTGGGCACCGCCATCGCGCGCGCGCTCAAGTTCAATTATGATTCACAGGTTGCCAAGCTTGAGATCAACCAGCAGGAAAAGCAGCTTGATCTGGCCCTGATGCAGATGCTGCCGCACCTTGCGGCCGATGCGGGCTATACCGACAGAAGCAACAACAATGCTGCTGAAAGTATTGATGAATTCAGCAACCAGCGCTCACTGGATTATTCCTATTCCGAAATGCCCAGCCATGGCAGCGGGGATATCAGCTTTTCATGGAACGCGATGGATGCGGGGATCAGCTATTTCTCCGCCCGCCAGCAGGCCTTCCGCGCCCTGATTGCCGTGGAACGGCGCAGGCGCGCCATCAATGATCTGGTCAAGGCCGTTACCACCAATTACTGGGAAGCCGCGGCAGCCCAGGTCATGCTGCCCCGCCTTGACCCCATCATCCACGATGCGGAAACCATGCTGGCGGCATCGCAGGATGCGGGTAACGCGCACCTGCAGTCCCCCCTTACGCTGCTTGATTACCAGCAGAACATCATCCAGATCCTGGGTGAAATGCGGCGCATAAAGGATGAACTGGTCGGTGCGCAGATCCAGCTCGCCTCCCTCATCAACGTGCCGCAGGATGAAAAGCTCAACCTTGCCACCCACCCGCAGGATGTGCAGCCGCTGGGTAACCTGGACATCCCCACGCTGGAACGCATGGGGCTGGTCATGCGCCCCGAACTGCGCATGGAAGTGTACCAGCAGAAAGTTGACCGGCAGGATGTCTATAAGGAAATCCTGAAGATGATGCCCGGTATCGGGGCCATCGGCAACGGCAACTTTGATTCGAATGCCCTGCTCTACCACCATATCTGGGGCCAGATCGGGGTCCGGGCGACTGTCAACCTGATCAACATGATCCAGGGGCCGCGTGCCATCGCCGTGGCCAAGGGCAATGTCAAACTCTCGGAAATGCGCCGCCTTGCACTGAGTGTCGCCATTCTGGCCCAGATCAACCTGAGCGCGCAGAAATACGTCACGGCGGTGGATTTCCTCAAATCCTCGCGGCAGATCAATGATGTCAGCCTGCAGATGGAGCAGCTGGCCGTCTCCGCTTCCGCCGCAGGCGCGCAGTCCGAGGCCAATCGCGTGCGCCATCAGATGGCGGCCCTGCTGGGCCAGCTTGAATACAGCCGCAGCCTTGCGCATACCCATCAGGCGCTGGCCAACCTGTATGCCTCCATTGGCGTGGACCTTGTGCCCGCCAATGCCGACATTCAGGATCTCAAGCACCTGACAGCACAGGTCGAGCATTCCATTGCCCTGTGGGAAAACGGCCGCCTGCCTGACCTGACGCTGCCCGATAATGTCAAGAAACCGGATGCGGGCAACAGCACGGCACCCGTCGCGGCACCGGTGCAGCAGGCTGCGCCGCCTGCCACCCCTGTCGCACAGATGGATACGGCACAACCTGCCGCTACGCCCGGCTGATCTGCCAGCTTGCAACTCATTATCAATAAGTAATGTCATAAAGCCACCTCGTCCCCGGGCGGGAGTGGCGCCTTTATTTTGGAAGGCCGGTTGTGTATATGCGTATGTACTCGTTTGTCTCCGCACTGGCGCTTGCCCTTATGCCCGGTACGGTCCTGGCCCAGACAGCACGACCGGTCGCACCCGCCGGGATGACGCCAGCCACCACGGCGCCTGTCCCGCAGCCTGATATCCCCCCCACGGCAGAACCGGACAGCACGGCGGTCCCTGCCCCCAGCGTACAGGTAACCGCCCCCATGAGTGCGCAGATCAGCGCCAGCATGTCGGGCCAGCTTGAAAAATTTCCTTTGCGCGACGGTGACCACTTCCATAAGGGCGACGTCCTGGCCGAATTCCGCTGCGGCCAGCAGAAGGCAACCCTTGCCCACGCCCATGCCGAATACATCAAGCGCCGTGGCCTGCTGGACGTGCAGAACAAGATGAAGGCACTGGGCCAATGGAGCGTATCGGACCTGCGCTCGGCTGCGGCCGATGAACGCGCGGCCAATGCCGATCTGGAAATGGCCAGCGCCGTTGTGGCGCAGTGCGTGATCGAGGCCCCGTTTGACGGGCGTGTTTCCAATACAATGGTGCATAATTACCAGTATCTTTCAGCCGGAACCCCCATGCTGGAAATACTGGATGATACCTCGCTTGAACTGTCCATGATCGTCTCATCCATGGAACTGCGCCATCTGCAGCCCGGTACCTCGTTCAAGGTCCACATACTGGAAACGGATGCCATTTACCCTGCAACCATCAGCCGCATCTCGGGCAAGGTGGACCCCGTCAGCAAGACCATCAAGGTCTATGGCAAGCTGACCCGTCCCGCCCCCGACCTGCTGCCGGGCATGACAGGAGAAGCCCAGTTCGGTCAATGAGGGCGGATGGCTGACGGATCATGACCTTCCCCCCGCCTGATCCCGCACGCATGCAGCAAGGCCGGCAGGCCGCATTGCTGCGGCTGTCGGCCCTTGTGCATCTATGCGAACGCCTGCGGACCAGCCCGCCCGATGAACTGGATTTCGTGCTGGTCAACGAAAGCCATAATCTCCTTCCCTACCAGCAGGCCGCCCTTTACCGCACGGACAAGGCAGGGATTGCCGCCATATCCGGCACGGCGGTATTCGATGCCTCCGCCCCCTATGTGCGCTGGCTGGCCCAGGTGTTCGAAAGCATCACACCCCGGACAGAGGCCGTGGTACTCGATGCCGCGACCCTGCCTGCGGCACTGCGCGATGAATGGGCGCAATGGATGGCCCCCCATGCCGTGCTCATTCCGCTGCCCGGACGGCATGGCCGCGCAGGCACACTGCTTGTCGCACGACCGGATGCGTGGACACCGCCCGACATCCAGGCCCTGTGCATGATTGGCGGCGAGTATGCGGAAAGTCGCCAGCTTATCGCCTCTCAACCACCCAGGCCACGCGATACACGGATGCGCAGGCGCATCGGTGCCATACTGGCGGCCACGGTGCTGGTGGCGTTCTACCCGGTCCATTCATGGGTCCTGGCCCCGGCCGAAGTCGTGCCGGTGGCCCCTGCCTATGTGCGTGCGCCCTTTGCCGGTATCGTCCACCAGCTTGATATCCCCCCCAATACCGCCGTGCAGGCCGGCACGCCAGTGGTGGAACTGGAGCGCGCGCAGCTTGAAAGCCAGTACCAGGTTGCCCGCAAGGCGCTGGAAGTGGCGCGGACCCAATATGATGAAGCCATTCAGGCCGGTATGCTGGATGCCAAGGCCCGTGCCCAGGCTGGTGAACTCAAGGGCCGTATCGATGAAGAAGCAGCCCAGATGCGCTACCAGAGCGAACTGCTGCACCGCGCCACCCTGACCGCCCCGATAGACGGGCTGGCGCTTTACAACGACCCATCAGAGTGGGTGGGACGCCCGGTCGAGGCTGGCGAGCGTATCCTCATGGTCGCCCCTGCCCTGTCCCGCCGGATCGAGATCCGCCTGCCGGCAACCGAGACCGCACAGTTCCCCCCTGATGCGCGCGTGCGTTTTTTTGACAACGTGCACCCCGATCATCCGGCGGAAGGGCATCTGGTCTTTACCTCCTACGCCAGCACGCCCACGCCTGCGGGCACACTGGCCTATACCCTGCGTGCCGACCTGAACAGCGACATCCGCCTTGGCCTGCGCGGCACCGCGCGCATCTACGGCCCACGGCACATGCTGGTGCTGTGGGCCCTGCGCAAACCACTGGGCGTGGTACGGCAATGGCTTTCCTTCTAGCCAGCCCGCAAGGCGGCGCATGAACGCGCGCGCTCCCTGGCCTGCCCTGCGTGATGACCTGGAACTGTTACGGGGGCCCGTTGTAACCGGCGCGCCGACATGGACCCTCTATGACCCCACCCGCCACCGTTACGTGCGCATTGGCAGCATGGAAATGGAAATACTGCAGCGCTGGGACCTGGCTGACCCGGACACGATTGCCCGCGTGGTCAGTGAACAGAGCACGTTTGATATGCAGCCTGCCGATGTCACGGCCTTCGCCGCCTTCCTGCGGCAGGCCGGGCTGACCACGGCCCAGACCAGCGCGGACAGTGCCCTGCTGGCCCGGCAGGCACGCAAGCCCCCATTGCTGTCATGGATACTGCATCATTACCTTTTCCTGCGGGTACGGTTATGCAATCCTGATCCGGTCCTAAAACGTTGCATTCCACTAACGAACTGGCTTTTTACCCGTCAGTTCTGTACCGGCCTTGTGCTGGCGGTGGGGCTGGCATTGATCCTGGTCGTGCAGCAATGGAGCCTTTATGTCGCAGGGTTCATGCATCTCATCACCCCGCAAGGTGCGATCGGGATTGCTCTGGCGCTGACATGTAGCAAGATGGTACATGAACTGGGCCATGGTATCGCGGCACGCCATTTTGGCTGCCGGGTACCCGCAATGGGGATTGCCTTTCTGGTCCTGTGCCCCGTTTTATGGACCGATACAACTGATGCGTGGCGACTGATCCGTGCGCGCGACCGGCTGGTTATCGACTGCGCTGGCATGGTGGCGGAAATCATGCTGGCGACACTGGCCACCATTATCTGGAGCATCGTGCCCGACGGCGCGCTGCGTGATGGCCTGTTTACGTTAAGCAGTTCGACATGGGTCCTTACCCTGTCGGTCAATCTCAGCCCACTGATGCGGTTTGACGGGTATTATATTCTTTCTGATCTCATGGGCATTCCCAACCTGCAGGAACGCGCATTTGCGTGGACACGCTGGCGCACCCGCAAGTTCCTGTTTGGTATGGATACCCCCCCGCCCGAGGTCTTTCCCGCGTATCGGGGGCTCATGCTGACCGGCTACAGCATGGCGACATGGCTTTATCGTTTTTTCCTGTTCACCGGCATTGCACTGGTTGTCTATCATGCGGTTTTCCCCGCGCTGGGCGTGGTTCTGATGGGAATTGAAATCTGGTTCTTTGTTGCCCGCCCCATCATGGGAGAACTGGCGCAATGGGCACGGCAGGCCCTGCAGGCGCCAGGCAGCCGCCGCGTGCATGTTACGGGCGCCGCTTTGGCCATACTGCTGGCACTCCTGGTACTGCCATGGAGTCACTCTGTGCGCGCACCTGCCGTATTGCGGGCGGAAGGGCAGAGCATGCTTTATACGCAGGATCCCGGCCAGGTGGTGCGCCTGCTCCCGACAGGCAGCATGGTACAGGCAGGCGAAACCGTAGCCGAACTGCGCTCCCCCCAGCTTGACCATGACCGCGCCGTATCGATGGCACGACTGGCGACGCTGGAAGCCACATTATCGGAGCGGATGTTTGGCGTGGAAGATACAGCCTCGCTTGATGATACGCGCGACAAGATCGAACAGGAAACAGCCGAGCGCCTGCGGGCTGAAGCCGCCATAAGTGTCTGACCGAAAATGAGTTGAGTGATTTCAGTGGATTATGATTCATGGGTTTGTGACGATTTCATCCTCGCACATTTCGTGCGGGGGCCGTCCACAACATCACCTCTCAACGATCCTGTGGGGCATTGCAGGATTTGGTCTGATAGGGGTAGCAGGCGGCCTTTTCCTGAGCAACCTGATCCTGAAATGGATCGAGACGATAAGCAGGACGGCACGGAGCATCATGCAGGGCGATATGTCTCGCCGCATCCCGCTACGTGGCACGGATGATGAGCTTGATCATCTCTCGGAGAGCCTCAATGCGATGCTCGACCAGAATGAATACCTGATTGCAAGTCTGAAACAGGTCTCCAATGACATCGCGCACGACATGCGCCGCCCGCTGGCGCGTATGCGCCAGAATCTTGAGCGCGCCATTGGGGCACATGGACCTTCCGATACCATGCATGAGCAGGTCGAGTGTGCAATCGAGGATCTGGATGCCGCATTGGAAATATTTTCCTCGCTGCTCAAGCTGGCGCAACTTGAGTCCGGGGCATGGAACAACGAAATGGAACCCCTCGATCCCGCACGACTTCTGGAATCAGTTCTAGAACCGTATCGCTCCGTTATCGAAGACAATGGACAGCGCCTGGAAACCGAAATCATTCCCGCCTGCCCTACCGTCACCGGTCATCCAGTCCTTTTACGGCAGGCGTTCTCCAACCTGATCGAGAATGCCGTACGCCATACGCCCGACCAGACCACCATCACAGCGACCATAATGCTTTCGGACAAGACCATCACGATAGAAATAGCCGATAATGGTCCAGGCATTCCGGACGAAGCCATGCTTCGGGTATTCGACCGCTTTGTCCGTCTTGATACAAGCCGTACGCATGACGGTAACGGGCTAGGGCTTACCATGGTGAAAGCCGTAGTACAACTGCACCGGGGCACGATCGTCTTGTCTCACAACAACCCTGGCGTAAGGTGTATCGTTAAATTACCCATAGAGCTCTAGCCTTCACGGCCTCATAGACAGCAGACCTCCTGGCTGGTTAGAGATGTGCAAATACGACTGAAGATTGGGGCATTGTAAGCTGACATCCCCGTGAGCTTTCGCCAGAAATAATGATGCCGCGCGCCCATGCGATGTGGCCGCCTGCAACGGTCCCGGCGAGCAGGGATCCAAATCGGGATTCATACAAACCATGCTGCTCTGGTCCCTGATTCTGGTTGCATCAGCCGCGGCATTTGGCCTGAGCGCCGTGTCGGGAGGCGGTGCCGGGCTGCTCCTAATGCCCCTGCTGGGGCTGGTGCTGCCTGGCACTCAGGTGCCAGCCGCCCTGTCGATCGGGACAGTTGCCAGTTCGGCGACGCGCATCATCTCGTTCCGGCAGGCGATCCGGTGGGACATCGTCCGGCATTTTGCGCCCACCGCGTTGCCCTTCGCCGCCCTGGGCGCATGGGCATTGAGCCGTATGGAGCCAGCCTATCTGTCGCTGCTTCTTGGCGTATTCCTGATGGGGAATCTTCCCCTTCTCTTTCGCAAGCCTGCACCCCAGGTCACTGTGAAAACGCCCCACGCTATCGAACTGCACGTGCTGGGTGCTACCGCCGGCTTCATTTCCGGTTTTACCGGAGCGGTCGGCCTGGTGTTCAATGGGTTTTATTATCGACTTGGTCTGCGGAAGGAAGAAATCGTCGCAACCCGCGCGGCCAACGAAATCATGCTGCATGTGCTCAAGATCGCTCTCTACGCTGAGTTCGGCCTGTTGAATACCCGGGCCAGCATTGCGGGTATCGCTGTTGCTGCGGCGGCGGTTCTGTCATCAATAATCATGAAGTACCTGTTGCCGCACCTGCATGATCGCCTGTTTCACCATATTGGTCATGCCGCCATGGTCGTGGCGGGTGTCATGATGGTGATCTCCGCCAGTAGTCAGTTAGCGCGGCAGGCAAATGTCACGGTGCATTTCGCCCACGTAGCCCATGAAGCCGCAGCGTCCGTGTCATGGCGACAACACACTTTCGCGGTCGAATGGGAAAATGGTGATGAACGCGAGTTGAGCCCCCGAGTGCTTTCCAGACTGGCTTCATCCCCTATGATAACAACCCATTGATTTAAGTGCGGGAATCTGATTCAGGCTCTGTGAGGAGACTGGAGATGAGCGACCTGTTTTGGCTGCCGGACGAACAAATGGAGCGTCTGCGGCCCTTTTTCTTTAAGAGCCATGGTAGAGCCTGCGTTGATGACCGCCGAATGCTGAGCGGCATCATTTTTGTCAATCGGAACGGCTTGCGCTGGCGCGATGCGCCCCGGGAATACGGTCCACATAAGACGCTCTAAAACCGTTGGAAGCGCTGGGGCGCCATGGGGATCTGCGCCCGGATGATGGACGGTCTGGCTGCCGGAAAGGCAGAGCCCCAGACCATCATGACTGATGCGACGTATCTCCAGGCACACCGCACGGCTTCGAGCGTGCGGCTAAAAAAGGGGATCCAGGTCGCTTGATCGGCCGCACCAGAGGGGCATAAACACGAAGCTGCATGCGATCACCGACCAGAGTGGGCGACCGCTGAGCTTTTTCATGACTGCGGGACAGATAAGCGATTATACCGATGCCGCTGCCCTGCTGGATAGTCTTCCTGAAGCACAATGGATGCCGGGAGATCGCGGGGATGACGCCGACTGGTTCAGGGACGCCCTGGAAGCAAAAGGTATAAAAGCCCTGCATTTCAGGACAGAAATCTCGCGGAAAACCGGTCAGATACGACAAGAGAAAATATAAACGCCGCAATCGCATCGAGATCATATTCGGAAGGCTCAAGGGCTGGCGGCGGGTTGCAACCCGCTACAACAGATGCCCGACCGTCTTCTTCTCAGCCATCTGTCTCACCGCAACCGTCATGTTCTGGCTATGTGTCCCGAGCCTAGGGCCTGTTAGATCTTAAAATACTTCCTATATTGTATGGATTGAAGAAGGAGACGGAACAGGCACTTTCACTGATGAGACATGGGCGATCTGGGAACCGCTGATTGAGGCGGTTCGGCCAAGGGGCAAGACACCGCCCCATGATCTGCGGCGTACGATAGCAGCGATCTTCTGGCGTCATGAGAATGGTGCGAAATGGCGAAGTATCCCCGCTGAGCTGGGTCCGTGGTGGCGGGCGGCGCAGCTTTTCATCCGCTGGGCGAAACTGGGGGTGTGGGAACGCCTGCTCGAACTGGTTCAGGACCACCACGGAGTGGCGCTGGGCATGACTTTTCTGGATGGCACGAACATCAGGGCTCACCACAAGGCGGCGGGAGCCCAAAAAAAGGGGCCTCTTTCGAAGAGCGAGACCATCGTGAAGCACTTGGCCGCTCTCGCGGCGGCTATGGCACAAAAGTGTGCGTGATCGCGGACGGACACGGAAAAGCCATTGGTTTCGCTCTGGCACCCGGACAGGCCCATGAACTGCCACTGGCGCCAGCCATGCTCGACGATCTCCCCTCTGTTCCCCTGTGGGTCGTGGCGGACAAAGGCTACGCGTCAGACGCCTTTCGTGAACGGATATGGGACATGGGAGCCCGACCGGCCATTCCCGCGAAACGACGCGATGCGCCGGTCGCCTGTCCCAAATGGGCCTATCGATGCCGACATCTTGTGGAGAACCTCTGGGCTCGTCTCAAGGAATGGCGCGCTGTCGCAACCAGATACGAAAAAACAGCAACCTCGTTCCTCGCGGTCATCCACATCGCTGCCGCCGCAGACTGGATCAAGTGCTAACAGGCCCTAGTCACCTGAATCTGAAGTTCGGTTCATTGTCTTGTGACAAAAGCGCTTCACCGAGGCGAGGATCTGGTCGGCTGATTTGACCCACCGATACGGCTTGGGATTTTCGTTATGTGCGTCGATAAAAGTTGTGATGTCGGCTTCGAGTTCAGTTGTTGACCGATGCACGCCGCGTTGGAGTTGCTTGCGCGTCAGTTCGGCGAACCAGCGCTCTACCTGATTGATCCAGGAAGCCGAGGTGGGTGTGAAGTGAACATGCCAATGCGGGCGGCGTGCGAGCCATGTCTTGATCGTGGTCGTTTTATGCGTGGCGTAGTTGTCCATCACGAGATGAACATCCAGGCCAGCAGGGATCTCAGCGTCGATACATTTCAGGAAGTCCAGAAATTCCGTGGTACGATGACGTTTGTAGCATTTGCCGATCACCGCACCTGTTGCGATGTCGAGGGCTGCAAACAGCGACGTCGTGCCGTTCCGGAGATAGGTATGGGTACGTCGTTCCGGCACGCCCGGTGCCATAGGCAGGACTGGCTGTTCGCGGTCCAGCGCCTGGATCTGGGATTTCTCGTCGACGCACAGCACGATCGCACGGTTCGGTGGCGACATGTAAAGACCGACAATATCCCGAACCTTGTCGACAAATAGCGGGTCCGTCGACAGTTTGAAGGTTTCGGCCCGATGCGGCTGCAGACCGAAGGCGCTCCAGATCCGGCGGATGGTCGTATGCGACAGGCCGATCTCGGCAGCCATGGAACGGATCGACCAGTGGGTCGCGTCTTTGGGCGTTGTGTTCAGCGTGCGCTCGATGACCTGCGTAACCTGCGCGTCCGACACCGTGCGGGGCCGGCCGGCACGATATTCGTCGGTCAGGCCTTCAATGCCATCTTCGACAAACCGCCGCCGCCATTTGCCGACGGTGTGCTCATGTACCCCCAGGCGGAGAGTGTCCGATCTTCTGTGTATAATTGATCTGGTCCATACTTCACCGAAAGGAAGTATGAATGACCATCTCGAAGGAACTCCTGGACGAATTGCTGACGGGCGTGAAGCGTCCTGAAGACCTGCTCGGAGACAGCGGGTTGCTGAAGGAGCTGAAAATTCGGCTCATGGAGCGTATGCTGGGTGCAGAGTTGAGCGCGCATCTGGGCTATGAGGAAGGCAAGGCTGCCCCGCCGGGCCAGTCGAACCGGCGGAATGGCTCCACGACCAAGGTGCTGAAAGGCCAGGACGGCGCCTTTCCGGTGACGGTGCCGCGCGACCGCGACAGCAGCTTTGAGCCGGAGCTTATAAAGAAGGGCCAGACCCGGATCGACGGGATCGACGACAGGATCATCGGTCTCTATGCCGCCGGTCTGACGGTCCGGGACATCCAGACCCATCTGCTTGATCTTTATGGCCTGAAGGTCTCTCCCGACCTGATCAGCCGCGTCACCGATGCCGTGCTGGACGAGGTCCGGGAGTGGCAGGGCCGGGCGCTGGATCGGATGTATCCCATCGTGATCTTCGATGCCCTTCGGGTAAAGATCCGCGATGCTGACAGCCGGACCGTTAAAAACAAGGCGGTTTACGTTGCTCTCGGTGTCACCCGCGAGGGAGTGCGCGAGGTTCTGGGGCTCTGGATCGCCGAGAATGAAGGCGCCAAATTCTGGCTTTCGGTCATGAACGAGTTGAAGAACCGGGGCATCCAGGACATCCTGATCGCGGTCGTGGACGGGCTGAAAGGCTTTCCCGAGGCCATCACCGCCGCCTTTCCCGAGGCGATGGTTCAGACCTGTATTGTTCACCTGGTGCGCCACAGCCTGAACTTCTGCTCATGGAAGGACCGCAAGGCCGTGGCTGCCGACCTGCGCCGGATCTACGGGGCGGCGACCGCTGACATGGCGGCCGCAGAGCTCGATGCGTTCGAGGAGAAATGGGCCGGGAAATACGCGTCGATCGCCCCGGCATGGCGCCGGGCATGGCCAGAAGTGATCCCGTTTTTTGCCTTCGATCCGGCGATCCGCAAGATCATATACACTACGAACGCCATCGAGAGCCTGAACCGGGTCATCCGCAAATCGATCAAGACGCGCGGTTCGTTCCCGACCGACGATGCCGCAACGAAGCTGATCTACCTGGCGATCCGCAGCTTCGAGAAAGACGGGCGGAATGTTCGGGAATGGTTTGCAGCCCGCAACCAGTTCGCCATAATGTTCGGCGAGCGCTTCGCCGCTTGAGTATCTGAAAACCCATGGGCCAGGCCAGATACACAGACTTCAGGACACTCCCCCCAGGCGTGCAGCGACTTCCTTGCTCTGCAAGCCTTCGGCGCAGAGCAGAACCATCCGGCAGCGATCCGACAATGACCGCGGCGCCTTGTGACGCCGGACCTGCCCTTCAAGAAACGTCCGCGCCTGCGGACGCAGTACTACCTGACCTGCCTGTCGTCCCGCCATCGTTCTGCTCCCGTCAGTGCGACAGGAATATCATATAATGATGCTTATTTCAGTTCCAGGTGACTAGAAGCCGTCCGTACTTTGGTAAAAATCTTTCAACACCGTAATAATAATAACGTCCGCTATCATTATATTACCCGCAACAAAATGAACTTTGCACCTGAAGATTATATGAATCTTACTTCACACGAGATTCACTATGACTACAGTGACATTTTTTTCATCGACGGCTTCAAATGTTCTATCAACTGTTTGAGGGAGGCATCATGCCAGGATGGAAAAGTGAGCAAACACATTATCCTGAACCACTAGTGAGATCCAGTAAGCTCATTCCATCGGAAAATGCCATAAATGCATCAACGGCCTGTACTATGAGATGGCGAAACTGACAAGCATTGCCCAGTATACACTGGTTATTGCCAGATGGGTGACAGGCGCCAGGGGATTCTTTTTCAGTTTCCATGAGCCGCATAATATGACCGACGTTGATGTTTCTGGCAGACACAGCCAGACGGATGCCACCAGTACCTCCCCGGGTACCTTGTACGATCCCGGCATGACACAGGTGTTGTACAACTTTCACAAGATGATTGTGCGAAATGCCCTGCAACTCAGTGATGTTCCTGACGGTAACACGCGAATCAGGATTACACGCCAAGTGGATCAACACACGGAAAGCGTAGTCGGTACGCAGCGAAAGAGGCATCAACCCCACCACCCATAGGCACGTGTTGACTGATTTTCCCAAGCAGCCTCTAAGAATATTGCCAACGGGCTGCTGTACCAGGCAACCGTGACGCAGGGCATTCGTGACATAGGGGAGTAGAGTACGCAAAATGGAGTTGCCTGCGCGTCTGTTCCTCTACTGTCATGAATTAGGTTACCTTCGAGTTTGGAAAGGTGACACACACACCAAATCCTCTGGCAGATCCTGTAAGTGGGGAACGTAAGCGCAGAGTAACGTCCATTTGGGTAGCGATATTACTGGCAATGGCGAGACCCAGGCCACTGCCATGATTACCGGTCCCGCCGCGCACGAATGGGCTAGTCAGCCGCTGGAATATGCCGGGTGGCAGCGCGGGGCAGTCATTGGTGATGTCGATTCCACCATCTGGTAGCACGGCCACCCGCACGGGCATATGGTGCCCTCCATGCAGCAGGGCGTTTTCAAGCAGGTTGCGCAACATGATGCCGGTCGCATCCATGTCACCATGTACGAATATGTGGTGAATCCCGTCTGGCGCGATGACAATGCCCTGCCCGTCACACGGATTATGCCCAAGATCATCGACAAGGACATGCACTACGGTCATCAGGTCGAAACGGTCGCGCCGGAAAGCGACGCCGGACGAGGCGCGGGAAAACTGCAGCAGTTTTTCCACCGTGCGGCCCAGCCTGCGGGTCCGGTCGGCAATGAGCTCCACCCGCCGGCCCGTATCCGAACCCGCCGGCATCAGTCGGCCCAGCATCTGTACCTGCGCCAGAAGGGCTCCAAGCGGGTTACGCAGTTCATGCGCAGCGCTTGCGGCAAAGGCGCGCTCGGTAGAGAGCGCTGCCTCCAACCGCGCCAACAGCGTATTGATCGAGCGCTGGATGGAGACTAGTTCGTCAGGGAGATCAAGGGGGGGAATGGGCTGAAGGTTGCCGCTGCCACGTGCGCGCATCTCGTCATGCAGCAGGTCCAGCGGGCGCAGGGCGCGCCGCACGATCAGGCGCACCAGCCACCAGATCACCGGCATGAAAAGCAGCATGGGCACGACAGAGATCAGCATCGCGCGCCGGACGGCCTCGCGCCGGTGGAAGGTCGGTTCCCCCACAAGAACGCGGTATTTCTCCGCCACGGGTGACGCGACATAAACGCGAAAATGCGGAACATTAGCAAACCCGGTCCGCCACGCGCGCTCGAATGCGTCCTGCGGGGCATTCTGGGAACGCAACACGACATGCCCGGTCACATCCACGATCTGATAGGCCAGGGTGCGTGGCCCGACTTCCGGCAGCCAGGCGATGGATGACGCCGCACCCGGATCATGCAGTCGTGTCTCCACAGCCGTCTGCAGGCGCTCGGAAACTTCCTGCAGCGAGTTGTCCAGCCGTTCCGTTACCTCGTAGCGGGTAAATCCACCTACCGCGACACTGAGGATCAGCAGCCCCAGTATCACGACCATGAGTACGCTGCTGATGATCCGGGTAGACAGGCTCCAGCTTTTCATGCGCCGTCCCTTGCATCGAGGCAGTAGCCACGGCCGCGTATGGTCCGGATGACCGTGTTGCCGACCTTGCGCCGCAGGCGGCTGATGAAAACCTCGACGGTATTGCTGTCCACGTCCCGGTCCAGCGCATACAGCGCGGTGTCAATCTGCTGGCGCGAATAGATCCGGCCCGGACTGCGCGACAGCAGTTCCATGATGCTCCATTCCCGCGCGGTCAGGTCCAGCCGCTCGCCATCACGCGATACAGACCGGTTCTCCCGGTCTATCGTAATCTCTCCCACGCGGCAGTGCGCGTGCCTGCGCGGCGATGCATACCGGCGGGCCACTGCCGCAATACGGGCCACGAGTTCATTCAGGTCATAGGGCTTGACGATATAATCATCTGCCCCTTCGGACAGACCCGCGATACGGTCACTGATCTGGTCCTCTGCCGTGGTGATGAGGATGGCGATGTCTGATGATGTCCGACGGACCTCACGCAACAGGTCGCGCCCACTTCCATCGGGCAGGCCAAGGTCGAGCAGCATGAAATCATAATCCACCGTTGCCATGGCCGCGCGCGCGTCCTCCAGCGTCGTGAACCAGTCCACGGCATGCCCGTCCAGACCCACGCGCTCCTGCACCGCCACACCCAGATCGTATTCATCCTCGACAATAAGGATACGCATCAGTCCTGATCCTTTTCCCGCATGACCCGGGCATACAGTGATGGCAGCACAAGCAGGGTCAGCAACGTGGACGTGACCAGCCCGCCGATCACCACACTGGCCAGCGGGCGCTCGACTTCCGCGCCCGCACTTTCGGAAAACGCCATGGGAAAAAAGCCAAGGCTGGCGACAAGGGCTGTAGCCATGACGGGACGGAAGCGGGATTCCGCGGCCGCAAAGGCCGCCTGTGCCACGGCCATTCCCCGTGCCCGCAGGGCTGCGATCTCACTGACCAGCACCACGCCATTCAGGATCGCCACGCCAAACAGCGCGATGAAGCCGATCCCCGCCGAAATGCTGAACGGCATGCCGCGCAGCGTCAGCGCCACGATGCCGCCGGTTGCCGCCACCGGCAGGTTGACGAACACCAGCAGCGCGGGCCGCACTGCGCCAAACGCCACCACCAGCAGCGCAAAGATCAGGCCAAGGGCAACGGGCAGCACGATCTCCAGCCGCCTTGTAGCTGATTGCAGGTTACGGAACTGCCCGTCCCACTGCATGGTATAGCCCGCGGGCAGCTTCACGTCCCGCGCCACACGGGCCTGTGCTTCGGCTACATAGGAAGACAGATCACGCCCGCGCACATTGGCCTGCACCACCATGCGCCGGCGTACCCGGTCGCGGCTTATGCGCGGCGGCCCATCGACTTCATGCACATGCGCCACCTGTGACAGCATCGCATTCCCCTGCCCGTCCATCCGCCGGACCTGCAGCGCGCCAATGGCGGCGGCGGATGTCGCCACGCGGGGGTCAAGGCGGACCTGCGTGCCGATGATGGCGTTATCCACGATCACCGGCCGGGCGCCGATATGCCCGCCTATGGCCTCCACCGTATCGAGAATGTCCTGCACCGCCACATTGCGGCTGGCAGCCTGCGTGCGGTCAATGTCGACCACGATCAGCGGCACGGTGCCGTCCCCCGCAGCCGCCACGTCCGCTGCCCCCTTCACGCCGGACATAGCCGCCACCACCCGGTCACCCAGCTCGGCCAGCATGGCCAGGTCATCGCCAAAGATCGAGACGGCAATCTGCGTGCGCACGCCAGAGAGCAGGTCATCCATGCGCATCTGCACCGGCTGGCTCCATGAATACAGCGCATCGGGCAGTTCGCGCCGCAGGGTATCATCCATCGCGGCGACCAGCCCCGCCTGCGTGCGGGCGGTTTTCCATGTGGCGGGTGGGTTGAGGAAGATGAAGCTGTCGGTCTCGTTCACGCCCATCGGGTCGGTGGGAATGGCCGATGTGCCGGTATTGCTGACCACCGCGCGCACTTCGGGGAAGCGGCGCAGGATCTGCTCCTGCTTCGTGACTGACGCCAGAACCGTATCAAGCGAGGCCGAGGGCAGCCGCGTGGTGGTGACCGCCAGCGCCCCTTCATCAAGCTGGGGAATGAACTCACCGCCCAGCCTCATCGCAAGCCCCGCTGAAAGGGCCAGCACCACCAGCGTACCGCCAAACAGGATGCGTGGATGGGTTTCCCCCCATGTCACCATATGGGTATAGGGCCGGCGCAGGAAGGCAATCAGCCGCGTATCACCCGCAGGCCGCACGCCCCCCAGCGCAAGGGCGGCCAGAACGGGCACGCAGATGAAGCAGTACGCCAGCGACGCCAGCAGCGCCATGATGACCGTCTGCGCCATGGGGCGGAACATGTGCCCCTCGATCCCCTGCAGGGTCAGGATCGGCAGATAGACCATGATGATGACCAGTATGGCAAACCCCACCGGGCGCATGACCTGCTGCACGGAGGAGATGACCAGCGGAATGAATTCGGCGTCCGGCTCCTCCTCCCTGCGCGACAGCACATGTTCGATCACCACCAGCGAACCATCGACAATCATGCCGAAATCGATTGCGCCAAGGCTGAGCAGGTTGGCCGAGATACCGAACTGCCGCATGCCCGCCATCGCGCAGACAAGGGCAACCGGAATGACCGAGGCAATGACAAGGGCGGCCTGCCAGCTCCCGATCACCACCACCAGCACCCCCACCACCAGCACGGCGCCCATCAACAGGTTGTCACGCACGGTGGCGATGGTCTGCCCGGTCAGGGTGGCGCGGGTGTAATAGGGTTCGATCGTGACGCCTGCGGGCAAAGCCTGCCGTATGCCCGGCAGCGCACGGTTGATGGCGGCAAGCGTTGCGTTGGAACTCGCCCCGCTTTCCATCATCACCACGCCGATCACGATCTCGCCCTGCCCGTCACGCGTTACCGCCCCCAGACGGGTGCGCGCGCCTGCGCGCACGCGGCCAAGATCGCGCAGCCGCACGGCGGACCCATCGGGGTTGGTGCGCACGGCAATGTTGCCAAAGTCGGCCAGGCTGCCGACCAGCCCGCGTCCGACCACGCTCTGCTGTTCGGCATGGTGCGTGATCCATCCGCCGCCGGATGCCGCGTTGCCGGCATCCACCGCACGATAGACCTCGCCTACCGAAAGGTTGCTGCCGATCAGCCGCGCGGGGTCCAGCGTCACCTCATAGGTTTCTTCCGCCCCGCCATTGACGTTGACATCCACCACACCGGGTACAAGACGCATCTGCGGCACCACGGTCCAGTTCATGATGCGGTTGAGTTCCATGAGCGAACCCCCCGCGCCACGGATCTGGAACTGCATGATCTCGCCCATGCCGGTAGCCAGCGGCCCCATGCTGACGGTAATGCCGGGCACGGATATGCTGGCGCGCGCCTGCTGTATGCGCTCGTTCACGCGGGTGCGGTCCAGGTTGATGTCGGTATCATCGGCAAACTGCACATACACCACCGAGACGCCGCCGCGCGATACGGAACGCAGGTCAGTCATGCCGGGGATTCCGGTCATGCTGGTCTCGACGGGAAAGGTGATGAGTTTTTCCACTTCCTCCGTCGCAAGGCCCGGCGCCACGACCGAGACGAGAACCTGCCGGGGCGAAATATCCGGCACCGCTTCCACCGGCAGGCCCAGGACAGTCATGATGCCCGCGGCCAGCAGCAGGCCAAGACCGCCCAGCACCAGCATGCGCGCGCGGATCAGGGTGGCAAGGTAGGCATGTGCCATCAGTCTGCATCCATTCCGGCCAGACCGATGACGGAACGCAGGGCAAAACTACCATGACCCACCACCGGCTCGCCCTCTGTCAGGCCGGAACGCAGCACTGCCTGCCGCCCGTCATCCAGTGCCACATCGACCACGACCGGCCGGTAGTCCGTCGCGTTCACCCGCACGAACACGACGCTGCGCCCGTCAATCTGCTGGATGGCTTCGGACGGCACGACAAGACCCGCCACGCTGTCACGCTGAGCCAGTGCGGAATCCAGCACCATACCGGGCACCAGCGCGCCAGTGGGGTTTGACACACGGCTTATGACCCGGACCAGCCCGGTCAGGGAACTGGCCATCCCGTCCACCGTATCGATACGGGATGTAAACGGGCCGTCTGCCGTCCGCGTTACCTGCTGGCCGCCTGGTGCGATCCGCGCCGCCTGGTCCGGCGGGATGTCGGAGACAAGCCATATGCTGGACAGATCCGCGACGGTGGCCACATCCATGCTCGGGTCCACATCACCCGCCACTGACGTACCGATCACCTGCACCATGCCGTTGACAGGGGAGATCAGGGTCGAGGTTTCGTCTTCCGCGCCCTGACTGTCCTGCTCCGATGATGAATTGAACTCCTCGGCAAAACGGTGGCCCAACGTGTCCACATCCGCCTGGCGTGCACGCATGGTGGCATCCGCCTGTGCCAGCACGTCCTGCCTG
This sequence comes from Komagataeibacter rhaeticus, assembly GCF_011611525.1. Classification (NCBI taxonomy): domain Bacteria; kingdom Pseudomonadati; phylum Pseudomonadota; class Alphaproteobacteria; order Acetobacterales; family Acetobacteraceae; genus Komagataeibacter; species Komagataeibacter rhaeticus. The sequence continues at coordinate 1,186,426 of NZ_CP050139.1, read as the reverse complement.
CGGCGCAGTTCGGCCAATGATATGCTCTCGCCAGCCAGTGCCCTAGCCCGCTGCACCGCGCCTGCCGCATCGGTCCGGGCCGCAATGGCGGCAGCAAGCGCTGCACGCATCTGAACCGCCTGCAGGCGCGCAACATGCAGGGAATGATCCTGATAGCGCACCAGCGCCTGCCCCCGCTGCACGGATGCTCCGGGCTGTACCAGTACTGCCAGCACCTTGCCACTGCCGGCGGGATGGATATGAACGACCCGCGTCGTATCGGGCATGACCCGGCTCATGACCGGCAGCATGGGTGCCACGCGACCCGGCGTGGCTGTGACGATGGTTACCCCTTCATTGGCAACCGCCGCCCCGTCCAGCTTCACGATCGGGGGCAGCGTCCCCTCCCCGGCATGGGCAGGCAGGGCGGACAGGCCGAGAAGAAACAGGATGGAGGCAATCCGCTTCATGGCACGACACCTGTTGCAATCAGCATGCGGATGCTGGCGACATGCCATTCCACTTCAGCCCGGACACTGGCCAGTCGGGTATTGGCGGCCGCCTGCCGGGCGGCAAGCGCCGTATCCACACCGGCTTCGCCTACTTGCCAGGCCCGTTCCTGCGCCTGGGCCCGCTTTTCCATATTCTCTGCGGCACTGCGGGTAGCCTGTCGTGCCGTGGTGGCCGCGATCAGGCGTTCACGCACGCGCATCATTTCCAGATGCACCATGCGCCGCGCCTGCGTTTCCTGGCTGGTGGCCGTGGCCAGGCGGTTGCGGGCTTCGGACATGATGGGGGTGTTACGGACCTCGCTGGGCAGGGGGATGCTGAAATTCACGCCCACACGATCATCCCACGGGCTGCCGTACTGCTTTTCATGAATGGCGTCCACGCCGATTTCCGGGTTGGGCATGAACGAACGGCGCGCCAGTTTCATGTTCGCTTCGGCGGCTTCCACATTGCGGTGCGCGACCTTTATGCGGGGATCGTTGTCTTCCATGTCGCGCGGGCTGACAAAACGGGCCTGCGTCACGTCGCCGCCACCATAACGGCTCAGGTCAGGCACAACCGGGCGCCCCAGCAGCACCTCCAGGGCCGTAGTCGCGTTCTGCGCTTCCTCCTGTGCCAGGGCCAGTTCATTGCGCGCGTTCTCCATCGCCGCCTGCGCCATCTGCCCATCGACCGAGGCCAGTTCCCCACCATGCACCGCATGCGTCGCATTGCCGGCCATGCGCGCTGTCGCATCGTACAGGGCATGGGCCACATCCATCCGGGTACGGGCAATCAGGGCGGCGGCAGCTGCGTCCAGCACCCGGATGGATAGCGCCATGTGTTCGACATTGAGCTGCTCATCAATCGACGCGGCTTCCGCGCTGGCTACCTGTTTTGTTGCACTGCCCTGCCCCGGCAACCACAGCGGCACCGATACGCCGCCCTGATAGGTTGTATAGCCTTCGTTACTGCCCAGCATGTGGTCATCCATGTATTCACCCGACAGGGTCGGGCCGCCGGCAAACCATGACCCGGCAGCGCTGGCGCGGGCGCGGGCGGAATGATGGCCGACCTGAAGTTCGGTGCGGACGGGATCGATCGCCCAGGCCATGCCGACGGCTTCATGGAAGGATGGGCCAGGGCGGGCGTCCTGGGCCAGGGCCATCCATGGCAGGGCACAGGCCATGGCGATCGACACGATGGGGGGGATGGGGGGGATGGCGCGGTTCATGCTTCAGGCCATCATGGAATGGCGCGACCACCATGGCTGATCCGTTCGGCCAAATCGCTCCACAGTCGCGCCATCAGCAGATTGATCTCGGACGTGACCGAAAACGGGGACTGCGAACGCGCCAGGGGCGAAAGGGACATGCGTTCCCCGATGACAAAATGCCCCTGCGAGAACAGCCGGGCCGAAATCGCCCCCTGCTGCCCCTGCCCCATGGGCCTCGTAACGGAAATACGCAGGTGTGGCGGCGGGTCGGCAATGAGACCGAAGACATGCCGTTCAGCTTCATCAGAGGGGCACGCCACGCCCTGCAGCACGGCGTCACGCAGTACGGAATGGGGATAACCCCCATACATGCCATCTACATGCAAACGTATACCATGCCGGACCGTCATACATATGCCCTCTGTCCCATCATCCGCCCAAGCGGCCGACACCCCTAGGAAGAAAATACAGGCTGCATACAGACTATCCCGCACTATCCTTTGCATAATAAGCGTCTGTTCCCCGGCGTACATAAAGTTCCTGCCATCACGACGATGACTTTCTGACGGTAACAGAGAAACCTGACGTGAACCTGAACATCCGGTCTACAAAAGAGAATTTATATTATGAAAATGATTATCATTTCTATATTTAGAGTAAGCGATAATTTCATATGTGAATTTAAGGCTCTGTTAGAGCCTGAATTAGAAAGCGGTTTGATTGATTTGTCTCAGCACCCTGCAGATATGGACAATCATCAACTGTGCACAGGATAACGAGATTGGTGCCTCGACATGTTTCGTGAAACGGCGGCAGCGTCCGAGCCATACGAAGCGACGCTCCACGATCCAGCGTTTCGGCATGATGATGAAGCCTTCAGCCCGATCGCTGCGCTTGACGATCTCGATCGTCCGTCGGCCACGTTCGACCAGCACACCACGCAACTTCTCGCCAGCATATCCACCCTCACCAATCAGATGGCGCAGCCAAGCGAACAATGAGCGTATTTTGGTTGCTGCCGGCGGCGCACCGTTATGATCCTGAATGTCGGCGGGATGCACGACAGCTGCCACGACATGACACAGCGTGTCGGTCGAGATATGCCGCTCGCGACCCTTGATTTTTTTTGCTCGCGTCATAACCACAGCGGCCGCTGTTGTAGCGGTTTTAACCGACTGGCTGTCAATAACACCCACCGAAGGCGTGGCGTCTTGCCCACTTGTGCTGCTCTGCCACAGCTGGCTAGGCTCGTATCTCGGATTTGAGCATCTGTTAAAGTTCCTTGCTACGGACGGACATGATGTTGTCGTGCCCTCGGTACCCAGCTCTGCCTTTTTCAACCCGATCACCGGTATCATACATAGGCCCGCGTTGTGCAGCCGCACTCATATGCGGGCTGATGGCTCGTCTAGCCGGTACCCGGCGTTTTGAACGCTCATCGGCGTCAGGATAAGGCTCCAGACTCACCCCGCACCCAGACTGAAACAGGTGATTTCACACCCCTGCCCAATTAGATTACAAAACCCGACCACAGCCCGGTGCCATTGCTAACGTATAGCAACCTACCGCCAGGAATGTGCTGGCAGCCGCAACCGAACGTGACCCTGTTCGGCTGTGCTGCACATCTCATGTTTCCGTTTTCTGGCGCAGAGGCCAACGTTGCCCTGTATGTCGGCGTAGAACGTGGTTGATCGCTCATCAGACAAGCGCATGGAGCGTCGAACCTACAACACATATTAAGAAGTCCGGCAGGACATGTTTGAATACATAGAAATGTTCGGGCTTCCCTGTTTTCCTCGGCCAGCCAGTAATCTGGCATGCTGACGAACTGCCTCAATTTCCTTTGCCGAGACCTTTCCTTTGAGCTTCGCGTTCCGCATCCGCCAGTCCAGACTTCTCACCTGATCAGAGAGGACCACACTGGCGGGTTTTACTACTACGGCTACTTCAAACGGATAGCCTTTGATTTTAGTGGTCATGGGGCAGCAAAGCGTCATCCCCGCTTTGGCATTATAACTTGCAGGGCTGAGAAGCACCGCAGGCCGATGCACAGCCCGTTTCCGCCCCGGCTGAGGGATCAAATTCCAACCAGACAATGTCGCCGCAGTCCGGAACCCACGTGACCTGCGATTTGGTGTTCACCAGCTTTCGTCACCTACAGACTGTCCAAAGTCAATTTCATCATGCCCGTTCAGATCGGTAATCCCGGCGACGAGATCTTCCAGTTTGAGCAGTGTGGCGCGAACTGGCGCAATGATAACTCGAACATCTTCCTCATGAACATTCATCATCTGATCATCCTGACGTTCGGGTGATGCCTGGCTGCCTTATGACAAAGCCGGATAGGCTGGGCTGATCAGTCAGACCTTGGCCCCTTTTGCTTTCGTGCCGGTCTTCCGTACCGCACGCGGTCTCGCTGAAGTCTTGGAACCCGGCGTTTTCTTTGGCGATGCCGCGGAAGATCCGGTTTCAGTTGCCGACGACCTGGATCGCTTCGAAATCGTTTTTTTGGGGGGTAATACAGCCTCTGCAGTGTCGACCAACACTTCTTTCGTCGCACTATCGACAGAAGGTGCTGCGGTTGCTTCGTCCACGGGAGCGGTCTGGGGCACCAAAACCTTACGTCCGAGACCCGCGTCTCGCGCCAGAGTCGCCCGCATTTTGGCATACTCCGGAGCAACCATGGGATAATCCATAGGAAGCTGCCACTTCTCTCGGTATTGCGTTGGCGTCATTCCGTACCTTGTCTGCAGGTGACGCTTGAGCATTTTGAGTTTTTTGCCATCTTCCAGACAGACGATGTAGTCAGGAAATACCGACTGCGCGACTGGAACTGCGGGTTGCTGGGCAGGGATGCTGCTGTTTTTCTCTGTGGCCGGTGTTGTTTCGCGGATAGCGGCGTAGACATCGCGGATAAACGCCGGGACATGTTCTGTCGGCAGAGAGGTATTGGTATTGCCGAGATGCGCTGCCACGATGTCGCTCATGGCAATTACAATTGCCGGGGTTAGGTCGTCTGATTGGTCCATGATAAAGCCTCTCCGCTATATTTTTGCCGAATAACATTGCCGGAGTGTAAGTCTTTATGCAATCGGCAAAATATGGCGTATCGAAAGCTAAATTATATATTGCGGTACGTTGCCTACATCGATCACATTGCACCATGAACATCAAGTTTTACGCAAATTGTATGCGGCGGAGCCTGCCCCTGATTACGCTATCAGACGGCGTAAACTGGCTTATGCAGCGGGCCTTTCACGAAAACTACGGCTCACCTCAATGTCGATGATAAGTTTTTTTAGTCGGAATATATCCACACACGAATTTTCCATGACGTGGTGAGCGGATACAGTATTTATCTCTATCACCTGTCTGATGATCACCCCGGGTTATCCTGCAGATAATGCTGCCAGTCATGACTGTGTAACGATATAGCCGCGTTTCAGGCGATAACGGATCATCGCGGTCAGAGCATTCACCGCAGCGCCTTCGTCGGGATAGAGATCCACGCGCTGGGTGCCAGCTGTCCCGATCCTGCCCCAGTTACGAACAAGTGCAGCACCACCGAACAGGTCGGGCTGAACTGACAGTCCGTAATACCGCCACTCATTGAAACTGGGTTGAATACGGCGCAACTGGACCGATAGCGGGAACAGTCCAAGTTGTATTGTTTTCCCTGAGGGAACGGCGCTCCTTGATCTTCTGGATGTCATATTGGTCCTGCGCATCGCATGATGCTAACATGATCTATTATCCAAGTACAGATATTCTGAACTTCTTTCAGCCTTTTGCAACTCCGCGTGGAGCATGCATGGATCATTTCCTACGATCTATGGGTCGGATGATACGATGCGGATGTCTTCCGATACGTCAATCATCCAGCACATTGGTGGTTGCCTCAAGCCATGACCCGGTCGAAGATGACGTAGAAGACGCTTTTTCTCGCCACTCAGGCGTGACTGCCCTTCGATCAGCCAGAAAGTGCAGGGCATGTTTCGAACATGCGTTGCCCGCAGAATATTGACGAAACACTTGGTAACAATAATGAGATATACGTTACAACAAGACGGAATCGTGTAGATTGAGCAGCCTGATCATGATTCCGTGGAGCCAGGTGACCAGATTAAATCACTACGGAAATCGTCAACAATAGCAAAGTATATCGGGTTATGCCGCTCCAGCGCTCCGTAAGAAACATGGCAACCGTGCACTGCGTTGCTTCAGTGTGTTCGTCTTGATCCGTGTGAGGATGATATGAAGTTTGATGAACTTCGCTCGCGTTTCGAGCTTATCGATGACGAACAATCCGGACAGCTATGTCTGACGCTGGTTCAGGCGATTTTAGCGCTGAGATGCAATATTGAATACATTGCTTCTCCAGCGAAAACATCAACTGCCAGGCGTGAGCAGGCAAGATCATTGCACCCCATTCTGGTGCTTTGCCACGAAAAAGGCCGTCAGTTGAAAGACGACCACCCGAATTCCCATTATTTGCAACTCCGCGTTGATATTCTTGTAAAAATGATAAGCGAGATGTCGGTCGAGGAGTTAGGAAGCGAAGCAGAAGATACGTTTATTCTCTCCCCGATCCCCCCCCCTTTTGAAAATCTCCTGTCTCAAGAAAGGGGAAACGACAAGGGATGATTTTTTAATCGCAGTCGCATGATCAGGGCGTACAGGACATAGGTATTGTCCGGAGTCCGCCATGCGCTGTTTCTACGTGTTGCCATTTCTCCTGCTCATGCACGCGCCAGCGCGAGGACAGCAATGCTCTGTGTCTACTCCGATTGAGTCCAGGAGCGACACCATAGGGCCGACCCTGGAACATGATGATAAAGGTAGGACCGATGCAGTCGCCCACCTTGGGATCGCAGGGGCCAACATCGAAAAACTACCCGATCTCCACGGGTTCGAAGCTGGCATCGCCCATACCCGGAACGAACTCCTGGTCTTTTTCGCCCCGGAAAGCCACGCGATCGTGCTTAGCGGCACGCTGATCCCGGTACCCTACGACACCCTACGTTCCCTGGCCGGGTCGCGCGCCCACGATCTCGCACCGGTCGATGGCATCAGGGGAATGTTTGTTCGGGCGGATAACCGTTTTCAGGTCGTCTATGCGACCCCGGATGGCAAGGCAGCAGTCGCGGCCCGGATGTGGGGTGCCGCTGGACAGGACATCACGAAAGACCAGATCAGGGGCATTCCTGGAGCCGTCCCAGAAATCAGTATCTCTGGCGCTTCATCCGACGCTAACGAACAGTCCGAGTTCCAGGGGCTCTCGGGAGGCCTTATAGGGATACCTTCCGCCCCGGAAGTCATCATGTTCATAGACCCGCAATGCATTTACTCGATGAAGGCGATGCATATCCTTCAGCCCGCAATCGATGCAGGGAAAGTTCGCCTGAAAATAGTCCCGCTGTCATTGCTTGATTACGAGGATAACGGCGCCAGTACCGTCAATGCGAGAGCCATGCTATCGCTCCCGGCAAACGAGATGGCACAAGCGTGGGTCAACGGTCGTCTAAACCCGGGATTGGCTGCACCTGAACCGGATAGTGGGGAGAATCTTGCCCGTAATACCCGGATTGCACGGCAGATAGGGCTCACAGGGACACCAACGTTCGTCTGGATGCACCGCAATGGCGGGACCGGCCGGCTCGACGGCGTTCCCACGGATGTCGCCACATTTCTCACCTCGGTCTCGCAATGAAGACACGACAGGACCAGACCGGCCCGCGGCGTTTTTTTGAAAGAACGCGCAAGGTGGCCCGCGTGGTGATTGGCGACCCACGTACATTGGTCGCCTGGTCCGATGTAACGAGGAATGCCGCGCTGATTGAAGCCCTCGGGAAGGCATTACTGAAGCCTAAAGCCGGTATGCAGGGCCCGCGGGCGCCAGACGGTACCCCTATTGATATCGCCGCGGTCGCTGCCGAATACGGCGTCGAACCCCGCGTTGTGGCGATCTTACTCGATCAGAGACAGCATGAGACATACAGGCGGGCGCTTGCTGCCAGTATGCTCGCTGTTGTTCTGGTGCTTGGCTGGACCGGAGAAATGCTCCTTTCCCACTGGAAGGGCAGCCAACTCCTTGCTGCGCTGGAGTTCGCACCCTTCTGGACATTTCTGACACTCGTGGCGTTTCAGAACGCGTGGCTCAACTGGCAGATCCGCGAACGCCGCCTGGGTTCCGCCCGCCAATTTGTCGCCACCGCCGACAGCCTCATTCCACGCAGGCCGTAACCGCAAGTCCATCTGCTTTACGCTGGTGAATAGATAGGATTGGCGGAGCACTCAGAACGTGCCGGGTGGCGCGTTCTTGTCGCCGCCCTGAGCGCCTGTTGCCCAGGAGGCATGTTCGTAATCCTCGCGCCCCGACATCGCCCGTGGATCATCAGGCCGGACGATCGTACCGGCGCGATCGTACGTAGGGGGTGTCCAGATTACACGTGTCGATCCGTAGGCCACGTGCGGATCATAACGCGCATGCCTGGTCGGGGGAGCCTTTGGGCCATGCACATGTGCAGCAGACGACACGTTGCCAGCGCTGCATGCCGCAAGCCAGGGGGAGAGGACAAGAGGTAGAATGAGATGTTTCACGAATGGTCTCCCGCTTAGAGGAGACCATCCTGACAAAGTATCTTGCGACTAGGGCCTGTTAGATCTTGAATTTCTTCCCATATTGTAGGGATGGAAGAAGGAGACAGAACAGGCACCTTTACGGACGAGACATGGGCGATCTGGGAACCTCTGATTGAGGAGGTTCGCCCGAGGGGCAAGACGCCGCCACATGATCTGCGGCGGACGATAGCAGCGATTTTCTGGCGTCATGAGAATGGCGCGAAATGGCGGAGTATCCCCGCTGAACTGGGTCCGTGGTGGCGGGCTGCGCAGCTTTTCATCCGCTGGGCGAAGCTCGGCGTATGGGAGCGGCTGCTCGCACTGGTTCAGGAACAACAGGGAGTGGCATTCGGAATGACTTTTCTGGATGGCACAAACATCAGGGCTCACCACAAAGCGGCGGGAGCCCAAAAAAAGGGGCCTCTTTCGAAGAGCGAGACCATCGTGAAGCACTTGGCCGCTCTCGCGGCGGCTATGGCACAAAAGTCTGCGTGATCGCTGATGGACATGGAAAAGCCTTCGGTTTTGCGCTGGCCCCTGGACAGGCTCATGAACTGCCTCTGGCACCAGCCATGCTCGACAGCCTTCCCGCCACTCCCCTGTGGGTAGTAGCGGACAAGGGCTACGCGTCGAACGCCATGCGTGAACGGATATGGGACATGGGAGCACGGCCAGCCATTCCCGCGAAACGACGCGATGGCCCGGTCGCCTGCCCCAAATGGGCCTATCGGTGTCGGCATCTCGTTGAGAACCTCTGGGCTCGCCTCAAGGAGTGGCGCGCTGTCGCAACCAGATATGAAAAAACAGCAACGTCGTTCCTCGCGGTCATCCACATCGCTGCCGCAGCAGACTGGATCAAGCCCTAACAGGCCCTAGGACTGCCGCTTTCTCCATTCATTTTCCATGGAAAGATAGCCCCAAATCCGTCGTTCCATGTTCTCGGCTTTAGTCTTCAGCATTGTATGGTCGTCGCTAAGTCGATGGTATTTATCGTGGGCTGCCGCAAGATCGCACGCCAGGCGTTTCTCTCGGTCCCCAGCAGCCTTAAGTTGAACTGCCTGCCGCGCAGTTGCTGCATCTGCGAGAGCGAGAGTGTCTTTCAGGTCTTTGATCTGAGCCTCCAGACCAGAAGCATATTCCCTGGATCTGAGCAGATGCTCCTCAAGTCTGTCAGATTCCGCGTTCTTCTGTCGCAGTAGACTTGTCATCTGCGAAAGCAGGTGAGCAAGTTCATCGGCTTCTGTCGGTCGCGCAGGCCGTCGGCCGTAAAGCGCACGTTGTATGGAGTTCCCCAGCGTCTGTTCGTACTGGTGCGATGCACGTCCCAACATGAACGCTGCAGCCCCGCTCAGGCCACCACAGTTCGACATCTCAGTTCCTCCTGACCCTAAAGTCAGACGCTCTTTTTCATTGTTGTATCACTTATCAGGGCTCGAGCACCAGAAGATATGCCACCGTTGCCTTGTCCCGGCCCATTCTGATTATCTGCTTTATTTCCTGCCAGAGACTGCTGAATCGAGAGCAACGTGCCCGCCATACCGACAACGGCGGCGTCCCTGCTGAACTGGTCGATATCAACGCGATCCACGTCACCAAATCCGATCATCGCGGGAACCCGCTGGGGCAGGATCGAGATCATCCTGAATGAAATGAACGCCAGGGTGACGTGAATCATGACAAAGAGGCTAACCAGAACAATCATGCCGAGGAAGTTGCTGACAATCCAACCGTTTGACAGCACCAGTCCGGCCGCAATGCCGAAACACATGTGGATCAGCCACGACACTGAATCAAATATAAAATATCCGAGGAAAAGCCCGAATAGCATCAGTACCGGCCGGAAGATGACATTGAACAGAAGGGCATAACCCTGTTTTGCATGACCGTGCAGCCCTTCCCCGTTCATGGTCATATGCGCGAGCATCCACAGAGGTGCTGCAATCACGGACTCACAAACCATGATGAACCACCCGGCTACGGCAAACATCCACATGACAAACGGGATCATCGGGATGACATAGGCGATGGTGAGGCCTGGCATAAGCATGGCGAAACAGCCGCCGATAATCGGCGCGCCAAAAAAGTGCATCAGCGCGTGCCCGGCCCCGGCCGCAACGGCGCCTTCTGGATTCCCGCTCAGAAGCGACAGCACGCCGATACCAACGGTCCCGGCCGTAGAAGAAAGAACCGACGCAGTGCCCATGGTGAGAAGGGCAGTCGTGATCATCCAGTTTCCAAGTGACATGAGATTGCCAAACGGATCCGTCCAGTAGCCGTTCGTCCCGGACGGCTCGATAAATCCGGTCACGATCTGCAGGGCGTAATCGTTCAGGTGCAGGGCGCGGAACAGCTGGTCGAGCACTCCCGCACCGTCTCCACCCGGTATTGCGCCCGTGTACAGGTCAGCATTCCCGCCTGGCGCGGTCACGCCGTCCTGCGTCGCAACCATGCTGTCGATGTTCTCCATAAAGGTGTCCGCAGACTGCACCAGGGGCGCAATGTCCGAGGCAAGATAGTTTCCGAGACCGGAATAGGATGGCGTAGTGATGGTTGGCGTTGCGGTCATGAGAGACAGGGTCTGGCCATTGAGGCGCGCGAATTCGAGATAGTAGGCTCCTGCGCCAGTCCACCCGAGATTATCCATCTGGTTGCTGGTGTTGACCGCATCTCCGTTCGTCGAAATCCCCCATTGGTGGAGCGCTAGCGTCTGATTGTTGACCGTGTCCTGAAGCTTCGAGCGCAGTTGTGCCGCCTGCGTCGTGAGACGCGACGCATAATCGTTGGTGGCATTGACGATGATGGTCATGAGTGGGGCCAGGGACGCTGTCGTTTTCGTCTGCCAGTAATTCTGCGCGACCTGCGCAACCTGGCTGCGAATGTCGCCAAGGATCACGGAATCAAGAACCTGTTTTTGCATACCCGCCTGGTCGACCTGGAAACCAGCCAGATTCACTGCGTCAGTATTGGGCGCCTGCAGACTTACGGCCCCGCAAACTGGTGTCCCGTCTCCTGCGCCGGCTGCCATATTGTAAGAATAGTTGATGATTCCCATCTTCCCGCCGGTCACGGACAGGACGGTCTGCCCGGTCGGGGCCGCAATCAGGTTCGTGTTATTCGCAGCAATGTTAATAATGGCCCGGCAGAACTCATTTTTCACAAGACCGGTCACAATCCCTTTTGTGCCGGGGATAAGGGGCTGTGCGATGACCTTGCCGTCTGGTCCGATTGCTTGCTTCGCCTTGTCATAGACGACCTTCGCCATACCGATGCCCCAAAGCGAGCCCTGCACGACAACGGCCTGCGCCGCATTGAAGCCGGTTGTCGGAAGCGGCCACATCAGGATGGCCGCAATCCCGATCCGCACGATCGACATGCTGGTCTGGTTGTTACCAAGGAGTTGTGCTGTTTCTGCACCCCGGTGGATGTTCATGAAGTAGATATAGCTTACGACCGCCATCGCAAATGCCATGACGAACCCGGAGAACCACCCGATCATGGTTCCTATGACGGTCGCCTCGTTGCCGATGCTGGGCGCGCCCGTATCCTGCCCGAAAACCGGGAATACGGACCGGATGACCTGCGCCGCCCAATCACTGCCAGGATCGAGCAGGTCCCATGTCACATTATAGCCCGTGCTGCTGGCTGCATCCCCTGAACCGGTCGCGACGACCGTCTGCGCTGCAGCGGACACGGTAAGAGCCGACAGAAACAGGAGCGGCAGGATGGCGAATACTGGACGGCGAAAGGGCGTCATGGTTTGTCCTCCAGCGGCGAAGTCACGGCGCAGGACTGGCGGTGGGACCGGGATGCATCCGCGTCATGAAATCCGTGACCGCAGTCACAGCCTTGTGCATCATCTCGCGGACCTTCTCGCTCACATCTTCCAGCGCACTGGCCCCTTCTTTTTTTCCGGGCACTTCGGCCGCGGTCCTGCCAATCTCGGCATCGATCTGGGTGAAGCGCTGCGTCACACTGCCGGGCATTCCCATGCGCTGGCCTGTTGCCTCGGCGGCTTCCCTTCCTTTTCCGTAGGCTTCGAGTTTGCTACTGATATTCTCCAGCTGCGCTGCAAACGCCTGGTTATTCTGTTTCTCCGTCACAAACTGGCTATGCAGATCGGCATACCGGCCACCAGCCTTCATCTCCGACAACACACCGGCAACACCGTCAGGATCGCCCTTTCCTGCATCTGAGATCGCCGCCATGATCGAGGAAGCTGGTCGCTCCCTGAGGTCACGCAGGGCCTCCACCGCCTGCTTTCCCAGCCGTTCGGTCGCCTCCAGGCTCTTTTCGTCACGCGCGTTGTGCAGCCGGGTGCTGAAATCGGCGGCCTTTTCCATCCATGATGATGCCGGGTTCGCAGGCTGGCTATCAATGCGCGAGGCAATCGCTTCCGCAAGGCGGGCAAAGCCCCCACCGCGAATAACCTTGACCTCCTCCTGATCCCTGGCCGCCGCGTTCGTTTCCCGTGTGTTCGCTGCCGCCTTTTCCTTTGTGCCGTTGCCATCCATCGTCGATCGGCTTTCCGGCGCATCTTTTGCGGGACCTGTCTGTTTCTCTCGAAAGTCCTTCTGAGGATCCATCGTATGGGTCTGTCCGGGTTGGCTGCTGGCCGACTGCTCCGGTCCTTGCGGAGCGCCCTCCCCCGGCGACGCCATTCCTCGGGTTTTGTCCGCCTGACCTTTCTCATCGTGCGCAGACCCGGCAGCATGGTCATGCCCTGACGCTGGCTGGTGCCCTGGTTCGGGAAAGATGGTCGCCCTCAGGTTCTCGATGGTGTGCGCGATGTCCGGGTGGTCCGGATCCTGATGTCCTTCAACCAGTTCGCTAGCAAGTGTCCGGATCGCGTTTACTTCCGGCTGCTGAAGGCGATGCGTTTCACGCATCATGGCGGCGACCACAGGTTCATCCAGACCTAGATAATGCGCCGCGCGCTCTGTCATTTCAGCATGCAGCGGGTGATCGTCCTTAAGCGTGGGTCCCAGAAGACGCTCCACATCCTGAACAGCATAAGCGACGCGCGTACGGAACCCGGGATCATTCTGGACGTCAGGGTCACGGGATTGCTGCCGCAGCCGGTCATATGCGGCGGCCTGCCCGGGCGCCTGCTTCCTGTATTCGGACTGCACGCGATCGAGGGTTTTCAGCACATCTTCGATATCATCGGTTTTCTGCAGGGCCTCAGACATGACGAACCTCTTATGGGTTGATCGTGGGAGACGGCATCGGGGTGAGGCCGTCCTTGAAGGCGACCTCTTCTTCCTGTGCGACCCGGGTAGCCCCCATGGTCGCCAGATAGAGACTGAGGCGGTAGTTCTGGAGTGCCAGGTAATTGGCCTGCGCCATTTCGGTGGCGACCTCGCGCATGACGGACGCGGGAGGCATTGCCTGGAGCGAGGCGTTCCAGCTTACGCTGGACACCCTGCGATTGACTTCCAGCGCCATGGCCTGCAGCCACGACGCCTTGTCGAGCGGCGTGAGCCCCTCGGCCGTCATTTCAGCCTTCTGGTCCCGCGTGAGCGTGACAGACGGAACGCCAAGTGATGTGACGTAGCCCGCGACCCAGCGGGCAAGAGACATACGGCTGTTGTATGACCGTCGGCGGGTCGCGGCTTCACGTCCACGAAGGCTGGACAGCTGCTCGCCACGCAGGGCTGCAGGCGCTACTGGCTGGATGAGGGTAGTCGCATAATCATTGGCTGCATCCACAGCTCCATCCGCAGATAGGGTATCAGCGCCGAACAGGCTGGCAGCACGCTGGTCGGCGTTCGGCAGCCGGGACACGGAAGAGCAGAGCCCCTGGGCCACGTCGTCCGACGAACAGTAGCGCTTGAGGTGCAGGGACATGTTCGCATCCGTGCCTTGTGACTTGCCGTAATAGGAGGGCGTTCCCTGACCTGCCTCACCGCGGGGATCGCTCACGGTCGCAATGGCGTACACCGCAGAGCGCGCCGCTTTGGACGCGGCCACGGTGGACTGCTGGGCGTCAAGGCCCGCGCAGAATTCCGGGTTCATCATATGCTCGTCCCGGATTCCGGTTTCCTGCTGGCGCCGTAGAAATCCGGCCATCGCTGCGTCCTGGGCATCCATGAGTTGCGACTGGGCACCGACCTGGGCTTTCGCGTAATTGGCAACCTGCGTGAAACCCTTCGTCAGGAGAGACGCAACGGAATTCGGGTTTGTAAGGCTACTGAGGTTTGAATCGATGCTGTCCGTCAGATTTTTTGTCATCGTATTGAGGGCGTTGCCCGTGAACGCCTGAAGAAGCTTGATCGCTGCAACGACAGCGGCGTCACTGAAAAGCGCGTATGCCGGACGCGGCGTGACTGCCAGCACGCAGACGCACGAAGCAACACCAATGATAACCATCTGCAGCCTGCGCATCAGAACACTCCGTCCACGAGATTGCTCAGGCTGTATCCGGTCGGAAGCTGGGGAGATCCGTTGATATACAGATCAGTCGTACCGCTCGACGTCCCCGCAATGGCGGTCGCGATTGGCGGCCCACCACCACCGAAACTCAGGCTCGGGCACATGAGCCCGCTACTCGAGCCAAAACCGAGCCCCAGGTTAACGCCTGACAAACTGAGTCCACATTGGGTCGACCCCATGGCGTTACCCCATGCCGCCTGTGCGGCCTGACAGACCTGGCCACCTATCTGGCCCTCGACGGCCTGCAGGAGTGCCGCGGGGTCAAGGCCGTTCGTGATGAGATTCAATCCGGTGCCGTTGAAAAAATTGCTCAGGCAGGATAGGCCGTTGACGCTATCCGGCTGCTTTTCGTAAGCATCGTTGGCCTGAACGCGTTCGTTTACGGCTGTTGCCGCCGCCTGGGTCAGGGCGGCGCAGCCGACGCTTCCCGTAGATGTCGTGGCGCCAGAGGCGGCTGATGACATGGTCTGCGCATGCCCCTGTATCGATACAAGAGCGGCGGCCACTGACAACAGGACACGGAAGCGCAGACCGATCATGCGGCCTCCTGACGTGTAGCCGGACGCGTCACAGCCTCCAGCAGGGCAATCCTTTCCGGAGCAAGAAGGCGATGAAGCGCCTGGCGCCTGCTTTCCGAGATTACGCCCCGTCCAAAAGGGCTGTCCGCCGACAACAGGTCCCTGCGGCCGCGCAGATAGGGGATCAGCGCGTCAAGGGAGCTGACCAGATCCGGCCATTCATGCGGCGCGACACCAGCGAGGATGGCGTGCCAGGCCGTCCTCGCTGTCATATCATTGTCCAACATCGCGATGACGTCCTCCCCGCCCCTGATGCGCCAGATCTCGCCGAGCGCATCCAGCGCAAGGGAGACATTGGGCATCGGGGAAGAAAGTCCGGATTTCCGGACGGATGAGGGCTTGTTCATGGAACCTTCCTCGGGTGATGACGACGAAGGTGTCGGGCCATCATGCGACCAGTCAGCGAATTCGACGTCGGACCGCGACTTTATTATGACCAACATCAATGACGTCACCCGCCTGGGCTACCGTGGTCGCCAGAACCTTGTTCCATTCCCGGCCGCCCTGCCAGTCAACAGGAACGCTGGTGTCCACGTCCGCCGCGAACACCACACGCACCCCATGCGGAACGATCTGACGCACGGCGAAACCAAGTGGGACCTGCTTTCCATAACCGCTGGCGATATGGAAATACCGACGGGCTGGAACATTCCCGGATGTTCGAGGATCCACACCAGTATCAGCCAATGCGCCCGGACCTTCCTGCCCAGCGTCTCCCGGTGATGGTAAGGCTTCCCCGCCGGTTGTCCCCATCAACGCCGGCTGGGACGGAGTGTCCGGAGAAGTTGTCTGGACAAGATGAAACGCGGCAGGTGTGACAGATATGGGGCCAGAGGCCAGCGCCATAACCACGGCAGGCATAACAGGCATATGAGTGTCTCCATCAAGTTCTCCTGACCAGAGCAGCGGCCTTTGCGACCTCAGACACCTTTTTTGCGGGCTCCAACTCGACTATCATGACGTTCCGTCACGCGTGATCCCCTGTCAGGACGTGACCAGTCGATATCTTCTGGATGTTGGAAGTTTCTTTTGCCGAGGAAAACGCCCGCCGTGAGAGTAAACGAAAATGTCCCATGACAATGGCAAGATGCAAGCCGAGGCTTTATTTGCATCCGGCCAATTATATAGAGACATCGGGAAAATCATTTATGACAGGCGAACTGCGCTTGACTGGACGCAGGTACACCTCGCCAAACTGGCACGGTTGAATGTATCGGTCATACGGAGCATCGAGGCAGGTCGTCCGGTTTCCCTGGAAACATTATCGGCGCTGCTACGGGTATTTAAGATAGATCCGCGCGATATTCTTCCGCAAGGCGCACCGGAAGGTACATGGTTTGCCCATCTGGATCTCGTGGCATCCGCCACGCAGCTGAAAAAGACCATGAAGCAGTGTTCGGACTACAATCTGGCAATCCAGAAATTACGCGACATTATTGGAAATATTTCAAAGACGTTTAACCTGCCGGAAATACCGGCCAGATTGCCGATCGATCATTATTCACACAGTGTCGCCTTCACCTCGGGGGAACGGCAGGACCTCCTTGAGATATTTGGCCGCAGGATTCAGATATTCAGGACGCTTCAGGGGGCAACAGCGAGCCAGATTGCCCATAAATCACATGTTTCCCTGACCAGCCTGAGCCTGATCGAAGCAGGGCTCAGAAATCCGAGCCTTGAAACGGTTTATCGCATCGCCGAAGGACTGGCCGTCTCCGTTTATTACCTGATCCCGGGAATACATGACGACGCAGACCTTTTGCGTTCCCTGGACATGACCGCGTGGGCAATGTCCGCGCAATCACAACTCGAAGCCCTCGCTGATCTCGAGTCCATTATTGGTCACCTCGACGATATCGCAAGCCACTGACCGGGTGATGAAGGTATGGAGACTGTCAGGAAAGAGGTCTCCTTTCTTATGGCAGGCCATATGCCTTGGGCTGTCCATTCCAGGTGATGTGGCCCGGCGGATCACCAACGCGGACCGGAAACCGCGTCTGGAATCATATTAGCGCGTTCTGCGCTATTTATTTCTTGACGGTTATATAACGCTTAAGAGATATTATTCCCAAAACACGTAGCCTATCCCGAAAACGCGATGACGAGGGCATACCGCCATGAAGTCAGCATCGTTCGGCCAGGTCATAAAACACGGTCTGTTTACATGGCTTCAGACCTATCCCACACCAGAAATGACACGCGCCCTTTATGCCAGGCTGCGCGACGAGGTCCTTGTGGCGACAATGCTCACCCTGACAGTGCAGGATGTGCAAGAGTCAGTTGCGCAATGGGCCGACCGACCCCGGAATGTTTTTTATGAAGCGTCTACGCGCAGGGGAGCGTGGACAAGGACCCAGCTACTCATCCTCGGCCAACGGTGGCTCTGTGGTGATAAAACCGCCGACATAGCCGAGATGCTTGGCCGCTCGGCCGGGAGCGTGCGTGCAAAAAGAAAGCAGCTTGGCCTGCCACCGCGCATCAGGCTTTCAAAAATACAGGCGGAGACCATACTTGCCGAAAAGCGGAGCGCCATTCCCGCAGATCCCGAAGCTGTCCTGACATGGGAACAGGCCTTCCTGCTTCCTCATGAAGCCCGGCGGGGACGGACATGGCTTGTCAGGAACAGCCTCAACAGGTTGACCCTCACAGGACATAAGGGCGGAGACAAGGTACGGTGGCACGAGGCCGCCAACATTGAAATCGCCTACCGCCATTTTGCATTTCAGAACCCGCGTGAAATTGCGCGGGACTTCCTTATTTCGGAAAGCGCGCTGAAATCCCAAAGCTGCTGGGAGCAGCTTCCGCCACGACGCGGCGCCAAAGTGCCCTGGTTCATTCATGCGAGGGCCGAATATTATATCGGCGAACACCACTACATCCGGCGGGAATGCCTCTGCAAGAGCGGATGCTTTTTCTGGACCACCCGCAAGGGGGGCGACCGTGTCAGCAGACGATACCGCCGCAGCATTGCCGCCACGCATGGCATTGCCGCCTGAGTAGTAGCGGGAATCATCAAAGAAAAAACGTGCCGGTCGCAAGATAGACTTCCAGCCTGCTCTCATCACCGTCGGGAAATGAGAGTAGAGTGATGATCGCCTTTTTTCATGCCCCCGTAAGGGAGGCGCGCCATGCGGCTGTTTAATTCCGCAGTAACCAGGCGGCTTACCGACCCCGACTTTCAGGGGATTGTTGTAGACAGATCACTGCTGCTCAACATCGCACTGGCGGGCGTGGTCATCGTGTTCGCGGCGCACGACGCCTATATCCGTGCACACCCGCCCACACCCCTCTATTTCTACGTTGACGGCCAGAATGCTCCCCGACCGGCCGTGGCCCTCACCAGTCCGGTACTTGGCCAGGACCAGCTTCTCGGCTGGGCCGTCAAATGGGCGATCGCACCCTACAACATCAACTATCGTGATTTTCCAACCCAGATGAACACCGCGGGCGCTCACTACACGCTCAACGGATGGAACACCTTTGCAAAGTCTTTCATTACGCAGGGGAATCTGGCGAAACTCAGGGATGCAAAACTGCTCTGTTATGCGCAGCCGACACGGGCCGCGACCGTACGCGCCGAGACAGTCGTGCAGGGACACGCGCGCTACGTGATACAGTTTCCTTTCATCCAGACCTGCGAAAACGTCAACCAGCAGAATACGCAAATGCTGATGGCAACCGTGACGATTGATCGCGTGGAGGACCTGGATCACCCGGATGGACTGGCCATCGAACAGCTTGTCGTCTCGTCGGGGAGGGAGTGACAACCGTGCGAATTCTCTCTCTCTTTCCGCTGACCCTGTCCATCCTGCCACTTGCGGCACTCGCACAGCAGCCATCACAGCCCGGGCCTGCGGCAACGACACCTGCAGACGATCAGGATCAGGCAGCCGAAGATGAAGCCGAGCATGAGGCCATTCCGTTCACGCCCGAAGAAATCCTTCGGCTGGGGGAACGCCTGAAGAACGTGCGTCGTGCCACGGAGCAGGTCGGTACGGAATTCGCGACCCCTAATGCGCGCCCTGCGATCCGTGTCTCCTTTGCGCCTGGTCAGCAGACAAGCCTGATCTTTACGACAAAAGGCTATCCGACCGCATTGTCCTTCGTGGACAGCACGGGACAGCCCTGGCCGATCGCATGGAATACGTCTGGCAATTCCGCCAACCCGGACGGCAGCACGAACTGTGCTTCCGGCAAAAGCGGCGCGTCGGCCGGGAATCCTGCGGTCGAGACAACGGGTTTCTATACCTGCGTCCCGTTCAAGGGCTCCAATACCATCAATATCGAACCGATGTCGCTCCAGCCCAGAGGTGGACTGCTCGTAACGCTTCAGAACGCGCCAAAGCCGGTCTCCTTCCTGCTGATCGCGGGGCGTGGATCCTACGATGACAACCTGACCGTTCGCATGTCCGAGGGAGGGCCCAATGCCCGGGAGCCGGTCGACAGCCGCCCCGGAGTGCCCGCGACAGGCGAGCCCTACATGAACGCCATGCTAAGCGGCATTCCACCAGCGTCAGCCGTTCCGCTGGCCGTCGAGGGTATTTCACCCGACGACGTGCGCGCCTGGCGGATTGGAAACGAGGTCTATCTTCGCACGCGCCTTCATCTCATGACGCCCTCCTCGGACAGCATGGAGCACGGTGAAGGGGGATACACGCTCTATGCCTTCCATGAGTCCCCCGTTGTCCTTCTCTCCGATGCGGGACGGACGGTCTCGGCCCATATCAGGGACGCACAGTGATGAAACCCAGATTCAACCAGCTATTCAGTGATGCGTCGCGGGGCGGAAACCGGCGTCTGCTCGCAATCCTTGGGAGTATCGGCACCGTTCTTGGTGTCACGCTGCTCATCTCCACCATCCACCGTAAGGAGCTTCCACGCTCGGACCCCGGCAGGCCGCCCGCCGCCAACCCCCTGCCCGGCGGCCTGAATTCCAATCCGCGTCAGCAGGAACTCCGCGAAGATCAGATCCGCGACGAGGCTGGTCGGGCACAGACTGCGGGACAGTCGTATTCACCTGATATTGCGCCGGGCACGCTCACCCATCCCGACGACAAGCCTCCCCCGCCCGCAGTCGCCCAGGAGGTCGGGGCGGACGCCAACCCGGCGATGGCCAGGGCCGCCGCGGCGCCAGCCCCGCACGCGCCTGAGGTCGTGCCAAGCGTTCCCGTCGTACCAGTGCAGACGGATGCAGCCTTCCGTGCAGCCATGCCACGTGACCCGCAGCTCCAGAAAGACGCCATCACCGCATACAGACATGCGATCATGGATCTCGCGGGCCGTCTTGATGGACGCTTTCCGGTCACAAATGTCCTGTATGAAAAGACGGAAACCGGAAGGGAGCAGACAAAAAAACCGGTGGTCTCCCCTTCAATAACTTCGGCGGCGACAGCAAATTCCCAGACGGCCCTCTCCCGCGTCCTTGTTCCTGCCGGGCGGGGGATTTACGCCCATACGGTTTCAGCAACCAACAGCGATCTCGGGGGAGAAATCATCCTGGAAGCTGATTCAGGTCCACTCGCTGGCGACAGGATGAAAGCATCCGTCAGAAGGGCCGGGGGACATCTGAACAGGCTGGTTGTCCGCGTTGATCAGGTCTTCCATAAGAATGATCCGACCCCGATCCAGGTCGAAGGTATGGTGGTTGCGCCGGACACCATGGAAGCTGCGGTAGCCTCAAGCGTTGACCAGCTATACGTTGAGCGCTTTGTTCTTCCCGCCGCAGCCGCCTTTGTCCAGGGGCTCGGGCAGGCGATCGAGATGACGTCGAACACGACCGGTTCGATCGGAGCCCTCGGCAACGTCAACTACGTCCAGTCACTGAATTTTCCGCAACAACTGGGCGTGGCGGCCGGTGCAGCGGCCTCGCAGGTCAACAGCGCGCTCATGCAGCAGATGCCGACCCAGCCGCGCGTAAATCTTGTCGCTCAGGTCAGTGTTGGCGTGATCTTCATGTCGGACGTCGTCATGAAGAAGTAAGTTTTCGAGCACCGGTCGCATGATATTGGCGAATTCTGCACTCTCTACCAGAAGGCAGCATTCACCATGACCTCAGCCGCAACCGCAACGACGTCCCGGGATCCGTTCAGCGCGGATCGCGGCATCGAATCTGTTCCGTTCCGCAAGCTGGGCACAATGCCCGAGCCTGACCCTTCGCCCGAGGCGGACATAATTGCCGAGCCTCCCTCCCCTCACCCGCAACCTGTGACAGCAGCACCTGACAGGAACCGACCCGTTCCACATGCAATGGCCCTTTTCAGGGCGCTTCCGCGTCGCAGGCAGGTCATGATCGCGGGCACCGCCGTCGGCAGTCTGCTCTCCCTCTTCCTCGTGATGGGCATAGCAAAGAGGCAGGCGTCTCCCGTGGGCCAGGAAGTCGGAATGATTTCCGCCCCGCTGCCATCAGGCCCCAAAGCGTCTCCAGCGCCAGGGCACTCACCTACATCATCGCCATCACCCCCGGCACCTCAGGTCTCGGCTACAGATGAGGATCTCAAGGCACTCCTTGCTATGAAAAAGCCGCCCCATCCCGCCGTCCCAACACCGGCACCTCTGCCGACCGAGAACACGCCCGCGCAGAAACACGACACTGGCATCGAAAAGGCTGTTACGACGGACGATGCGGTCCAGAAAGCAACCCGCCTGCAAGCTGCTCCCATGACATCGGACGACCAGTTGCAGGTGCTGCAGCTTGTAACGGAAGAAGCAGCACTGGTGCAGCGGACCCGCAGCGACATCGCAGCACTCCGGCAGGATCTTGACCGGCTGCGTATCGCAGATACGGCAAAAGCTTCGGATCTCAACCGCCGGATGTCGCTCCTCGAAGCCAAACGGGCCGTGGCCGACGCCGAAGCGCCCCCGTCAGATGGACCGGCCGCCACACGCGCCGCGGCCGACAAGGCACGGGCAGCCCTGGAAGCAGCGGCGGCCGAGCCGCAGCTGGCGCCAACGCCGCCGCAATCTCCAGCGTACCGGACAGCGAAAATGCGCCAGATGCCTCCTGCTCCGCCCCCGACATGGACGCCGCACTACCGGATACTTGCCGCATCTCCCCAGCTTGCCATGGTGCAGGACGACGCTGCGCCGGCCGGGCAACCGCCGCAGTCCGAAATCGAAATCGGCACCGATCTCCGCGGATATGGTCGTGTGCGCGCCATCTCCCAACGCGGCACGATGTGGGTGATCCAGGCTGAACGCGGCATCATCCAGTAAGGCAAGGACACATCGACGTGCAAGGTCTGGTCAACCTCGTCAACGATCTCGCTCTCGCCATGGCCTGGCTGCTGCCAATGGCCTGCTATATTGCAGCGTGGATTGCCTTCCTGACCGGGGCATGGGGATTATGGCAGCAGCGCCAGCCCCAGAACCCGTTCGTCGGGCGCCCCTGGGTGCCCTGGATCGGGATTGTCCTCTCTGGCGTCTTTGCCACCTTTGACAGGATACTCACCAAGTCCACCACCTCTGCCGGTCTCGATACGCAGGTTTCGCTGGGAGCTTCTGTCACCGGCTATACGGATGCCGCGACCGGAAGCGTCATTTCCGGGACGGGCCCAGAGGATGCCATCCTGTCAATCGTCAGTGATTTCGCCCTGTTCTTCGAAATGTTCGGCGCCTGGGCGGCGTTCATGGCGGTCGTTGCGTGGAACGCGTCGGCGACCGGAAAAACAAACCGCTCAAAACTCAGTTGCCTCATCCAGTTCGTTTTCGGGGTAATCCTCCTTAACCCCGTCAAGGAAGCAACCTGGATCCTGAGCCACTGGACAACGTCCGGCTAAAATCATGACCCAACCCGTAGCGCTGAGATTGGCCAAGGTTCGACACTTTCTTCCTGCGCATTTTTTTGATAACCGATAAACATGATAAAATTGGGAAATAATAACCCGAAAAAGCGGGGCGCGCCCCATCTGGAGAGATGGCCACATATGGCCGTGCGCCAGGGCATTAACCGTGCTGGAGCAATCCACCGCCTGATCGCAAGGGAACTTGAAGCCGCCGAACGCGATGGCTGGGATGGGTAATCCTGTTCATAACGAACGGACCAAGCTGCGGGCAAACCTGCTGAATACCGCTGCAGGATCTTGCCTTTCGCTAGGTGTTCTATCTCCTTTGGCTGCGTCATTTTTTAATCTGACAGCCAACCGCGTTCCTGCTCATATCGTTATCTTGGGAGTCGCTTTCTGGCTGGGAATGGCGTATTTTCGCCATCAGCGGGCACAAGCCGTTTTAGGAGGGCTTCGAGAATGACCTTTATGCAGTTCTTCGCCTTCATTGGCATGCCAATCATCATTGGCGTTCTTGGTTATGGTATTTCTAAAATGCCTATCAAGGATAATTGAAAATTTATCGTCCATTCCAACCAACGGTTGACCGTGTGAAACTTGTTTACAATGAGGGTAACAGGCCCATCAAAGTTGAGGTCCGTGCAAAAACAGGGGTGTATTCGCGGTAGTACCTAAACTACGCTCGATCACTTTCGCTTACTGTTCATATTTTCCAGAAATTAAACAAGAAATATTTCGTTATTACTAAGGATTCGAGCGATTCTGGATAAAGATATATGCCCCGGATTTTTATGCTATCGGGCATACGAGGTTGATGGCGACCTGTCGAAATGGCTAAAAGTTACGGGATGCCCGTAGTTTTCACTTTACAATAACTACGGTAATCCCGTATTATCGTCTCATGGATAACAGGTTTGACCCCGCAAAAGACCTCGCCAACCAAAAAAGCACACGCTGTCTCTGACCTTTGGCGACCGTATTTTCGAGGACGATAATCACCTGATCTTGCCCACCATCCGCATTGAGGATGAGGAGGATCGCTACAAAGTGGTTGGCGTCGTGGGCGAGAAGCTGTTCACCGGTGTGTTTGTCTGGCGGGACGATCTGCCCCGCTTCATTTCCGTGAGAAGGAGCAACAAAGGTGAAGAGAGAGCATATCATTCTGCCTGCTGATCCGGCGGATTCCAAAGACCGCGCGGTATCCATCGAAGGCATGGAGCGTGGGCAAAGGGCGCGGTTGATCCGTAAAACCCGTAACGATCTCGGTCTGTCTCAGGTCGAGTTTGCCAGCCGTTTCCGCGTTCCTGTCGGCACGTTACGGGACTGGGAGCAGGCACGGGCGATGGCCCCCGACTTCGCTGTAGCCTACGTTCGGGTCATCGGACGGCACCCCGATATGGTAGCTCAGGCGGTGGCCTGAGCTGCCTTCCCAACGAACCGGGGATTCAGCCCATCAACCCCAAACGCCGGATAGCCATTTTTATACCGAAGTCATAGTATACCATTCGATAAGACAGATTTTTTCGGAAAAAACATTCGCAGTCGCATGTTACTGGCCGAAGACTCCCCCGAGGGACATGCCTCCCTCTTTAACGGAGCCCTTGACCATGAACCTCTCTCGCACAAGCATCCCCGACACGGGGCGATCGACGCGTCTCTTGACCAAACGGGTCGGATACAGCCAGCGTGCCGTCACGGCACTTGGCACATTGGCCGTCCCGATCCTCATTGCCAGCCATGCGCTGGCCCAATCCGCAACCGGCAGCGCAAACGGTATCGGGGCCCAGATGCAGGCCACCGCCCAGGAGGGGCTGACAGCGGGCGGCTTTGTCGCTGCAGCATGCATGTATGTCGCTGCCTTCATCTGCTTCATCGGCGGCGTATGGGCGGCCTGGCAGAGCCGCAACGAACAGAACCGTTCGCCCGGAAAGGTCGGTATGGCAATCGCCGGCATCGTGCTGTGCGGTCTTTTCGCAACGGGTCCGCAGTGGATCAACAAGGCTGCCAACACCGCGTCCGGCGGCTCGGCAACCGTTGGTACGCAGGCTCAGGCCTATCAGTTCACGAGCGGCGGCTAGGAACCCGATCGCAATGGCCCGTCTCACACAGTCTTTCCGGCTGCTGCCGCGCCCATGGGATCCGTCAGCGCCAGGCGCCAGGGAGATGGGTGAGCCGGGCCTTTTCACATGTGCCTGCTGCGGCCTGATAACGCCTGGTCGCAGGTTTCCATGGCATGGTGACGGACCCGGGCCTGTCTGCGCCTTATGCAACATCCTGCAGGATCCGACCCGTCCGGCCATTGAACGCGAAGCCGTCCTGATATGGTGGCCGAAACTGCCGCAGACCCGCATCATGACCCTGACCCGCTGCGCGCATCAGACCCTCATGCAGACGCTCGGCAATGGGCCAAACGGACAGGATGCCGTCTGGCATCGTGCAATAGACGCGATCGCGTCAGGGGCGGATACCGCGATGATGCCTGCGCAATGCAAAAGCGCTCTCGCTGTGCTCCGCGCCCTGCACGCGCGCACTGCCGAAGCCCGGCGGCGGCTGGAGACAACGTCACCCCGGCTACTGGCGACTGCCCTGCTGATGGCGAACCGGGCGGCCCCACAGATCAATGAAAGCGCGACCGCCCTGATGGACGGCATCCGGCTCCTCCCCTTGGGCCGTCTCTATGACGGCGCCACAGATGTCTACCCGGCGCTTGTCAGGCAATGGCTTGACACCGATCCCCAACCGATCATGACATGACAGGATCACATCGATGGGCGGCATTCTTTCCAGTCTGCTGGCCGGCATCAGCCTCGGGCTACGCCAGCCCCTTGCCTCGTTCTGCGATGTGGAAAGTACGCACGGGGACCATCTCATCACCAAACGCGGTGAATATGTCTCCGTACTGCGCATCAATGGCCTGCGTCGCATGTGCACGCGGCAGGAAGTGGAAGCGCTCGCCGAGCAGCAGCGTATTGAACTGCAGGGTCTACTTGAAGAGCGTGGCCATGCCATTGTGGGATGGTATATTTCCGATCCCGAGCGCTCAGGTATCGAGATTGACCGCCTGAGTCTCAATGGTTGCCGGTCCATAGCCAGACAGATCGGAGCGGACCTTTCGGACGTCATCGAAGAGAGGCGCCGGCGCTGGCCAAACGTCATGCGCTGGGAGGCCACCTGTTACGTCCTGTGGACCCGGCCCAGCGTGCTGACGCGTGAGGACCGCAAACAGGTGTAAATGCTGTTTCAAAATTCCCCACATGTGCTGTCGGAAAATTCCCCAGCACGGATATGGTGATCAGCCATTGAGGTGATCGATAGCTCCATGCTTTGGGGGCCTACCGCGGCGCTTTGGCGCTGCCGGTGGCATCAGATTGGCGTGGGCCCGTGTATGCTCGGGGATCAGATCGGCATGCTGGCGCAGGCGATAGCTGGCACCTTCGATGTGGACGACGTAAAATAAACAGAGCCAGTCCAGGCTTCTTAACCATAAAACAGGATAAACCCGCATACAGCTTCAAAACACTCAACGCATATTCCTAAAAAGATACGCCAAGCTACCCTAGACCAGTCTCACCCAGTCCAGGCCGCCAATCATCACCCCCTAAAGAGCAACAACCGCGCCGCCAGCATATCCCTTCCAGATACTCTCTCTATTCTCTTGTCAAAGACCCGCCGGAGCAGCAGCGCCGTCCGGTGAAGGGGCTTTTACGGATATTGGCCCACCCTGTCAACGCTACCCCCAAAACACAGGAAAACAACGGAAATCCGCCATAAACCCCACTTAACATTCACAATGCGAACCAAAAAAACGAAGAAAAAAAGATATTTATGTGAAAAAAGGAGGGGCAGGCCCCTCCCTGTCTCCTGTCGCTGGTTTCCCTGCCCTGCTTCGGCCGCAAATGGATGCCGGGATGGCAATCCATCCGGGTCGCGGATCAGGGTCCGCATGCGCTGGGCAGCCTATATGAAATGTCGGCCGCCCCGCATGACCGATATGATATGTTACTCTTGGTTAGTTCATCTCATGAAATCATTCGGGCTAAACTGTTGCGGCTGTCTTCCTTTTAAGGTTTGCGTCAGGTTTATTATCTAAGTGTCACATATCCTGTTCCCCTATCTTGCCCAGCCACATCAGGAATTCCACTCGCTTCCCATCGCGCTGGAAATGGCCCGGCTTGATCCAGACGTCACGATCCATATTGCCAGCCTGACAGCCGAGCGCGATTCCCGCATCCGCAATCTGTCCAGACTCTATCCTGATGCGCGGGTTGTCTTTGATATCCTGAAGATGCCGGACTGGCTCCGCCGACATGTCCAGCGCCATGGCCCGACCCCGCTGGGCAAGATAGCGGTGCTTTTTCTGAACAGAAATTATTTCAACAGATTTCAGGCCATCGTAGTGCCGGAACGTACATCCCTCCTGCTCCGCAAGATGGGCGTACATCATCCCCGGCTGATCTGGACCCGGCACGGCGCGGGCGACAGGGCCATAGGCTTTGCGCATGATGCGGCGAAATTCGATTACATCCTGATGGCGGGCCACAAGGTGGAAGCCCGCCTGCTTGAAAGCGGCGCCCTGCGGCCAGGGCACTATACATCAGGAGTCTACGCCAAATTCGACATGGTACGCCGCCGGCATGCCAGGAATGCCCCCCTGTTCCCCAACGGACGGCCGACCATACTCTATAACCCGCATTTCAGCCTGGGCCTGTCGTCATGGCCACGATTTGGCATGGATATCCTGCGGTATTTCGCCCGACAGACAAAATACAATCTGGTGTTCGCCCCCCATTACCGACTGTTCGACACAAACCGCGCCAGAGCCATGAAAATGCTGGCCCCCTTTACCGACCAGCCTCACATGATTATTGATCCGGGCAGCGACAGAAGTGTCGATATGACCTATACCATGGGTTCAGACCTGTATCTGGGCGACGTGAGCAGCCAGGTCAGTGAATTCCTGATAAAACCAAGACCCTGCCTGTTCCTGAACGCCCATCATACCCGGTGGCGGGACGATCCCAATTACCAGAGTTGGACCCTGGGGGACGTGCTGGACAGCGTGGATGACCTGGGTCCTGCCCTTGACAGTGCTTTCCTGTCGCATGCAAATTTCCTTGATCGACAAAAAGAGTATATATGGGAGACCTTCGGGTTTGCGGCGCCACAGGATACGGCAGCCAAGGGCGCGAAATCGATCATTGACTTTTTGAGGGTAATTGGTTGAACACCGCCCATTCGCCGTTTCAAGTTACGTCTGTGGAAGTCACATTACCGGAAATGATAAGCCTCCCGACCCCCTCCGATTCTGGTCTGCCGCGTCGTTACGGCAATTTCCCGACGTTCCCGGCTGCGCTGGATTATGCCGCACAGGGCAAGAGCGGTTTCAACATCTACTCTGGCAAGGGTGTACTGCTTGAGGCACTGCCCTACAGCACCCTGCGCGAGCAGGCGATCGAGACCGGCAGGCGCCTGCTTTCCCTGGGGCTTGAGCCGGGTGAGCGCGTGGCCATCGTGGCCGAAAGCGATGGCGATTTCGCACGCATCTTCTTTGGCTGCCAGTATGCCGGGCTTGTGCCCGCCCCGCTGCCGCTGCCCGTGGCCTTTGGTGGGCGTGAGGGTTATGTCGCCACATTGCGGGGCATGATCGAGGGTGCTGCCGCTTCCGCCGTGGTCATTGCCGAGATCATTGCCGGCTGGACAGATGAAATCACGAATGGCCTTGACCTGAAGTTCTCCGGCACGCCCGCCCGGCTGCTGGAAATGCCCATTACCGTCGAGACCCTGCCAGCCGTCCGGCCGGATGACCTGTCCTACCTGCAGTTCTCATCGGGCAGCACGCGCTTCCCCATGGGCATTGCGGTCACGCAGCGTTCGGGCATGGCGAATGCCCATGCCATCGCCCTGAACGGGCTGAAGGTACGGGAAACAGGAGACCGCTGCGTTTCCTGGCTGCCGCTTTACCATGACATGGGACTCGTGGGATTCTTCCTGACCCCCATGACTTGTCAGCTCAGCGTGGACATGCTGCCCACGCGTGAGTTCGCGCGCCGCCCCCATGTGTGGCTGGACCTGATCAGCCGCAACCGCGGTACGATTTCATACAGCCCGTCCTTCGGTTACGAACTGTGCGCCCGACGTGCCACATCGATCGAACTGGATCTCTCGACATGGCGCGTCGCGGGTATCGGCGGGGACATGATCCGCTACCATATCCTGGAAGATTTCGCGCAGCGCTTCGCATCCGCCGGTTTTGACAGCCGGGCGTTCACCGCCAGCTACGGCATGGCGGAAGCAACGCTGGCCATAAGCTTCGCGCCACTGGGGTCGGGCATCCGTACGGATACGATCGACCTGCGTGCCCTTGAGACACGCGGCGAGGCCGTACCATCCAACGACCCGGCACGCGCGCTGCGCACCTTTGTCATCTGCGGCGCGGTCCTGCCCCAGCACGAGCTGGAAGTCCGTGACAGCGAAGGCCGCGTGCTGTCGGACCGCAAGGTCGGCACCGTATTCGTACGCGGGCCCAGCCTCATGCAGGGCTATTTCCGCCGCCCGCAGGAAACCGCGCGCGTGGTGGACGCGGAAGGCTGGCTCAACACCGGTGACCTGGGCTACATGCTGGATGGGCAGGTTGTCGTGACCGGGCGCGCCAAGGACCTGATCATCATCAATGGCCGCAACATCTGGCCGCAGGATCTGGAATGGTCGGCCGAGACGGAAATCAGTACCCTGCGCAGCCGCGACGTGGCTGTATTCTCGGTCGATGAAGATGAAGGCGAGAAGATCGTGGCCCTGGTGCAGTGCCGCGCCT
Organism: Komagataeibacter rhaeticus; assembly: GCF_011611525.1. NCBI lineage: Bacteria > Pseudomonadati > Pseudomonadota > Alphaproteobacteria > Acetobacterales > Acetobacteraceae > Komagataeibacter > Komagataeibacter rhaeticus. The sequence goes on along the minus strand of NZ_CP050139.1, from coordinate 1,156,519 downwards.
CCTCCCCCGAAGCCCGCGAAACGCTGAAAACCGAGACGGCCAACCTGTTCCGTCGCCAGCATGGGGTGGATGTGTCCATCATCCTGGTACCGCCCCATACCCTGCCCCAGACATCATCGGGCAAGCTGACGCGGGCACGGGCAAAGGCAATGCTGCTGGCGGGCGCTTTCCAGCCACTGGAAGCCTCGTCCGTATCGGTCGTCTGACGTCAGGGGGCGCCATGCCTCCGGTGTCCGCGCAAAGCGGGACTGGTCAAAAACCAGTTTTTCGCCCATAAGACTTCCGATCAGGGGGCGAATACAGTCCCCACCCCCGGTTTATGGATCGTGGGCAGGTCATTCATGCTGTTCCCCTGCCCGTGTGCAGGCTGGACGTGCCATAAGGATGTAGGAATGAGTGAAACGGTAGCGAGCGTCTCCGCGCTGATCGTGAAGACGCTGCTGGCGAACCCAAAGGTTCCCCGTGATATCAATGGCAGCAGCAAGATCGTTGAAGATCTGGCCTTTGATTCACTGGCCGTCATGAATTTTGTCATGGAAATCGAGGATACCCTCGATGTGTCCGTGCCGCTTGACCGGCTGGCTGATATCCGCACCATCGATGATCTGGCGGCCTGCATCGTCTCCCTCAAGCAGGCGTCCTGACGCATCATGTCAATTTTCTCGAAATATGAGGGGCTGGCATCAGCCCTGGCCGCTGTCACCGCCGGCGGTGGCCGCAACCCCTTCAACGTGGTTATCGAAAAACCCATTTCGTCGACGGTCGGGCTGATCGAAGGGCGCGAGACACTGCTGTTCGGGACCAACAACTATCTGGGTCTCAGCCAGTCACCTGCCGCGATCGACGCTGCGGTAAAGGCCGCCCGGGCATATGGGGTGGGCACCACGGGTTCGCGCATTGCCAACGGCACGCAGGGACTCCACCGCCAGCTGGAGGAACGTCTGTGCGCGTTCTTCAGGCGTCAGCACTGCATGGTGTTCTCCACCGGCTACCAGGCCAATCTGGGTACGATCTCGGCACTGGCGGGCAAGGACGATTACCTGCTGCTGGATGCGGACAGCCATGCCAGCATCTATGATGGCAGCCGCCTTGGCCATGCGCAGGTGATCCGCTTCCGCCACAATGATGCCGATGACCTGCACAAGCGCCTGCGCCGCCTGGATGGCACGCCGGGTGCGAAGCTGGTTGTTGTTGAAGGCATCTATTCCATGATGGGCGATGTGGTGCCCATGGCGGAATTCGCGGCCGTCAAGCGTGAGACCGGCGCATGGCTGCTGGCCGACGAAGCCCATTCCGTGGGCGTGATGGGCGAACATGGCCGGGGCGTGGCGGAAGCCGATGGCGTGGAAGCGGATGTGGACTTTGTTGTCGGCACCTTCTCCAAAAGCCTTGGCACGGTGGGGGGATACTGCGTGTCCAACCATGCGGGACTGGACCTGATCCGCCTGTGCTCGCGCCCCTACATGTTCACCGCGTCCCTTCCGCCGGAAGTGATTGCCGCGACCATGGCCGCGCTGGATGAGCTGGAAAACCGGCCGGAACTGCGGGTCCGCCTTATGGACAACGCCCGCAGGCTGCATGCGGGGCTTCAGGCCGCCGGCCTGCGCACGGGCCCGCAGGCCAGCCCTGTCGTGTCCGTCATTCTGGACGAAGTCCCGACGGCGGTCGCCTTCTGGAACCGGCTGCTTGACCTGGGGGTTTACGTCAATCTCAGCCTACCACCCGCAACGCCTGACCAGCACCCGCTCCTGCGGACATCGGTCATGGCGACGCATACGCCGGAGCAGATTGACCGGGCAGTGGAAATTTTTGCCACGGTGGCAGGCGAGATGGGGATCAACCGCGCCGCCTGAAAAAACCGGCCTGCCGTAGCTTCCACAACAGATACGGCAGGCAGATCAGTGGGTGCCGTTCGGAAAACGGGCCAAGCGGCAGAACGATGCCGGAATGGCGCTGTATTTTCCATGCGATGTAGCGCGCGCCCCCTTCAAACGTGAAGGCCCCCTTGGCCAGCCTGCCGATGTTCAGCACACGCCCCAGCCGCCCGCGCAGCCACCAGCCTTCGCGCATCCTGCGGCGCAGGCCCGGCGTAAGGCGGGGGGCAAGCACATCCCCGCTGCGTTCAAAGGGCAGGCCGTCGGCCAGCCATATATCCGGCAGCAGGGTCCTGTAACGCTGCTCATGCCCCTCCAGCAGGGTCCGGGGCCTGCGCCCGTTCTCCACCCGCAGCTCCGCGGCATAGGTATGGCTGAACAGGGCCAGCCAGAAATCATCCGCCGTGCCTGACGCAGGCCCCAGCGCCGCCGCCCAGCGTCCCGCCTGCGCCACCGCGCGCACGATGCAGGCCAGGATGGCATCCGCCGCCTCCGGCCCGCGCACCCATACCAGACGTACCGGCTGACAGAAACGCGCCCACACCGTGGTATCCAGCGATGCCCGCCCCGTCATGCGCCGGAACTGCGCTATGGACAGGATGGCAACCTTGGCGCGGATGATGCGCCCGTCCACGGGAATTTCATGATATTCGACATTGGGGGGCAGCAGCCGGTTGGCCTCGCGTGCCAGGGGGCGCGATCCCCAGTCTTCCAGCCGCTCAACGATGACATAAAAGTCCAGGATACCGTCAGGGTCCGATGCACGCAGGATCGAACCGTAAAAGATCACGCCCAGGGGCTGCGCCCCGCCGACAAGCTGCGCCACGAACGCCGTAACAGACGGAGCAACCGGCTGGACCAGTTCACCGGCCAGCAGGTGCGCGATCCGGCCAGCGGCAGCCAGGCGGCCTGTCGGTGCGGGCTGGGGCATGGTCATCGCTCCTTCAGGCATGGATGAAATCTATGGGGGCGGTGGCGGACAGGATGATGCGCCCGGCCGCACCGGGGGAAAAGACCTCTCCGTCCAGCACGAAGTCGGAATGCAGCAGCATTTCGATCCGGTCCTCGCAGCCGCTGCTGTAATCGGGGCTATGGCGCAGCCATGCGGGCTGCCGTCCACGCAGCAGCGCCCATGCCGCAGCCGCCAGCCGGACCGGATGGCCTGCCACATGCAGGAAATTGATGGCATCGTCACGCATGCCGCGCCCCGTCCAGAACGGCCATATGCGATAGGGCAGCCGCTGGAGGGTGGTGGACAGGAACAGGAAGCAGTTGCCATCCAGCCGTGCCGTCTGCCCGGGCAGGACCGTCATGGGGTCCCCCTGCATCCATTCCTGCCGGGAACGGCGCGTGAGCAGGCGCGCAACGGATGACAGGAAGGAGACGATCACCGCCATCTCATGGGAATAGTTGTTCAGGATTGCGGGCTGGTGGGCCAGTTCTATGCCGCGCGTGAAGGCCGCCGCCCCGTGAAACATGCCCACGACCGGGGGCCGGCCATCGCTATCGGGCCATTGCACCACCAGCCCGCAGCGCCTGCGCACGTTGCGCCGCAGCCGGTCGGACAGGGCAAGCTGCTGCAGCCGTTCCAGTGCCGGGGTGCCACGCAGGCCAAAGCCCACATCCCCCGCAATCAGGTTGGTATTGCCCGAAGGCAGGACGGCAATGGCCGGCAGGCGGTCAGGGGCGTAATGGCGATGCACGGCGCTCAGCACATCGCTTACCGTTCCGTCCCCGCCATCTATGACAATACAGTCCATGGCGCATGCGGCCAGTTCGGCAACATGGGCATCCAGACGGGAACGATCAGCCGGATCGATGAAACTGCTTCCCAGCAGTGCCCGGGCCGTCTGGGCATAGGTACTCGTGTCGCCCATATTCCGCCGGCTGCGCGGGTTGTAAACAAGCGCAAAACGTCCGGTCACTGATTATCCCATCCCTGTCTGAAATTTGACTTACAGGCCATAAGCAACCATCTGCCTTCTATTGCAAGGCACGAAAAGATGGTGTCCCCCCTGTGGTGGTCTGGCACAACACGGACCCGTGCCCGGCCCGGCGGGCATGATGCAAGGAAAGAGGCGAGCTTGAACCCGATCACCATCGCACATCTGTCAGACCCCCATCTGCCAACGGAAATGGCGCCGCCCCGCCTTGCAGACCGCCTTAACAAACGCATGTTCAGCCATATTTCATGGCGGCGGCATCGCCGTTTCATCCATCGCCCCGAAATCCTGGCGCGGGTCATGGCCGATATGGCCGCCACGCCTGTCGACATGATTGCCGTAACCGGGGACCTGACCAACATGGGCCTGCCGGGGGAATGCCGCAACGCCCTGCGCTGGCTGGAACGCATGCCCGCCCCCTGCACAGTCATACCCGGCAATCATGACACCCTTGTGCATGCCGACTGGCAGCAAACCGTGGGCCTGTGGCAGCCGTGGATGGGGGCGCTGCCCTTTCCCTTCGTGCGGCGGGTCGGGTCAGTTGCGCTGATCGGGGTCAGTTCGGCCGTGCCGACGCCGTGGTTCAGGGCGACCGGCACCCTGGGGGTGCGGCAGGCGGCACGGCTGCGCACCCTGCTGCACGAGACCGGGCGGCAGGGGCTGTGCCGCATCGTCATGATCCATCACCCGCCGGTCGCCGGGCTGGCCGTTGCCCGCAAGGCCCTCCGCGACCCGGATAATTTCGCTGCCTGTATTGCGCACGAAGGGGCGGAGATGGTACTGCATGGCCATATTCATACCTCAAGCATATCGTCCCTCCCCGGACCTCAGGGGGCCGTGCCGGTTCTGGGGATTGCCTCGGCTTCCGCCCGCTCGGCGGATCCCCTGCGCGCGGCAGGGTGGAATCGCATCACGGTCCACAGGGGAGACACGGGTTACGCACTGGGTGTCACACGGCGCTGCTTCCCCGACGGGGGGCAGGCTGTTACCAGCCAGGAAACTGTCTTCACGCCCCTTTCGCCTTCCCGTTCCTTTCCGGGTATAAGCATATCTTCATGAACCGCATGTCGTTCCATTCCCGGATATTGGAGAAGCTGGCGCCAACCACCATGGACCGGTATCTGCTGCGCCAGGTCGTGCCACCGTTCTCGATCGCGCTGGGCGTTGTCATGGCGGCGCTGCTTCTGGAACGCCTTCTGGTACTGTTCAACCTGCTGGCTGCCAATGGCAGCTCGATGAAAACCTTCTTCGCGCTGCTGAGCGACCTGATCCCGCATTATCTGGGCCTGGCCCTGCCCGCCGCGATGTGCGTCAGCGTGTTTTCCGTCATCCGGCGGATGAGCGCCAATCACGAAATCGATGCGCTGATGGCAAGCGGGGTTTCGATTTTCCGCATCTGCCAGCCCTTTGTACTGACAGGGGCGATATTCGGCTTCCTGGCTTTCTCGCTTTACGGCTTCATACAGCCCTATGCGCGCTATGATTACCGTTCGGCCTTCTACTTCGCCAGCCATGCGGGCTGGACGCCGCACCTGCAATCCAAGATGTTCGCCCTGTCGGATGATATCGTCCTGACAGCGGAAAACGTCGACCATGCCGGCTCGCGGATGTGGAATGTCTTCATCCGTGACGGGACGGACAAGGCGCATGTCCGCTTTATTTCCGCGCAGAAGGGCTATCTCTTCAATCCGGCGGATGGGTCGAACATACGCCTTGACCTGGTTGATGGCACCGTCATCACCGACAGCCAGGACAAGCCACCCACCATCACCAGCTTCAGCCGGACCACGCGCATGATCTCGACCAAGGGCAAGCTGGATACCGAAGCCTACCGCAAGCGGGGTGAGACCGAACGCGAACTGACCGTGCCGGAACTGTATTACGGCATAAGATACGGCAACCCCACCATCAGCCATTCGTACATGATCGCGGAGCTGAATTTCCGTCTGGCCCGCACGGCGGCCATTCCCTTCATTCCCATCCTGGCCTGTGCCCTGGCGGGTGTACGCAAACGGCAGAAGAACAATCCGGGCCTGGCCATTGCCGCCATCACGCTGGTCGGCTTCGACCATACGCTGCAGATGGGCATGAGCTTCGTCGCCAACATGCATATGTCACCGCTGCTGGTGATCTGGCTGCCCACCCTGGTTTTCAGCCTGATCTGCGTGGGCGTGCTGATCCGTCAGGCAGGCGGCCTGCGCATCCTGCTTGAACAGGGGCCAGCCCTGCCCCCCCGGCAGCTTTCCGCCGATGGCCTGCCGCGCCGCATGATGGAACACCAGGCATGAAGCACCGGCTGCGCCTGGCCAGCGGTACGGTCCTGCTGGGCTACCTGTCACGCGAGATGATGGGCAAGGTATTCGCCACCGCCGTCATCGTGGTCTCGCTCATGGAAATCCTGTCCCTGCTGGAACAGGTGACGGAGATCATGCACCGTCATCTGGGCCTGACGGGGGTGCTGTATTACGCGGTCATGCGGCTGCCGCTGCTGTTCTGCAATGCCATGCCGATCGCCGTGCTGATCGGCGCCCTGCTGGCGCTGGTGCAGATGACCACGTCAAACGAGATCGCGATCATGCGGGCGGCGGGCCTGTCCACACCGGGGCTGATCAAGCTGTTCCTGCCCACAACCATCGCGCTAGGCATATTGTGCGGGCTTGTGAATGACCAGGTCACCCCGCGTACCGAACAGGCCCTGGCCCAGTGGTGGAATGTCACCACGCCCGGCGCCATTGCCGAGGCGCACAACTACTGGGTCCGTTCGGGCAATGACCTGATCAGCATCCATTTCCTGGGCAGTGGCGCCAGTGTCCTCGGGGACGTGACGGTCTACCACCGCGACCGCCAGAGCCTGCTGCAGAAGGTGACCACGCTGGACACGGCGCGCTATGTGCATGGCCACTGGTATGGCACGCCCACACGCATGCTCAGCGTCATCAGTCCCACCCGCATCGACCTGCTGGATGTGCCGCCCGGACAGAGCATCCGGCTTGACTGGCCCGATACGCTGACCCCGGGCTACATCACCCAGCTGACCATAAGTTTCACCCAGTCCATCAGCACGATGCTGGACGAGGAGGCCGGCCGGCTGCCTTCCAGCCAGTCCCCTTCGTTCTTCCTGACGGAAATACTGGGACGCATCATGTTACCCTTAACCTTCACGGTAATGCTGTTACTGGCGGTGCCGGTGGTCTATATCCCCCCGCGGGCTGGCATCCGCAGCTGGCTGCCGGTATGGTGCCTGGGCGCCGGCCTGCTGTTTGTCGTATTCCAGGGGCTGCTGCGCGCGCTGGGAAATGCGGGAACGCTGCCCTCGCTTATGGCGATATTCGTCGGGATTCTTATTTTCATCCTTGGCGTCATCACCGTGCTACTGAGGATTGAAGAGCGATGATTACCAAGACACTGAAAAACAGTTCAATCCGCACGGGCCGGAGCTTCGACCTGGGCAAGATGAACCTGTCACAGCTCTGGATTGCCTACCTCACCTATCCCACCATCCTGCTCTATTTTGCCCTGGTTGCGTGCAGCTTTACCGTCATGGCATATACCTGGACCACCCTCGCGCCGGTTGCGGTCAGCATCGGGGCGGTCATGCTGGTCTACCCGCTGGTCTGGTACGCCATCCACCGCTTCATCCTGCACGGGCGCTTCCTCTATCGCATGAAATGGAGCGCATCGCTGTGGAAACGCATCCATTTCGACCATCATCAGGACCCGCACCTGCTGGATGTGCTGTTCGGCTCGCCGCTCAACACCATTCCCACCATCGCCATCGTGACCATTCCCATCGGCTATGCCATTGGTGGCATGCCTGCGGCGGCGGCGGCCTTTGGCGCCGGGCTGACCATTACCTGCATCTATGAATTCTTTCACTGCATCCAGCACCTCAACTACAAGCCACGCATGAGCTGGATCCAGCGCATGAAGCAGCGCCACGTCCTGCATCACTTCCACAACGAGAACGGCAATTACGGCATCACCAGCTTCGTGGCCGACCGTCTGTTCCGCAGCTATTACCGTGACGCGCGCGGCTGCCCGCGCAGCCCCACGGTGTTCAACCTTGGCTACGACGTCAAGGAAGCCCAGCAGTACCCCTGGGTGATGGAAGAGACCGGCGCCCCCCCGCGTGACCGGCCCGATGGCGCCAACCCCACACGCAACGCGGCATGAGCATGGGGCTTAATGTCCTTATCCTTGCCGGAAGCCGGGCCGGACGGGTTGACCCGATGGCACAGGCTGCCGGTCTTTCGCACAAGGCGCTGCTGCCGGTCTGCGGCACCCCCATGATCAGCCGGGTCGTCACCGCACTGAAATCGGTCGAGACAATTGGCCGGATCGCCATCTGTATCGAACGGCCGGACGTGCTGGATGGCGTCGTGCCCGATGACGTGACCTTCATCCCGCCCGCCGCCGGACCCAGCGCCAGCGTCATGAACGCGCTTGACACGCTGGGCACGCCGCTTCTGGTCACCACGGCGGACCATGCCCTGCTCCAGCCGGGCTGGGTGCGCAGCTTCGTGCAGGCGGCACAGGAAAGCGGGTGTGACGTCGCCGCCGCAATCGCCATGGAACAGTCGATCCTGCGCGATGTCCCAGGCACGAAACGTACCATGATCCGGCTGGCCGATGGCGCGTTCTCGGGCTGCAACATGTTCCTGTTCCGCACGCCTGCCGCGGCCGGGGTGATCCGGCTGTGGCAGAAGCTGGAGGCGGATCGCAAGCATCCATTGAAAATGGCGCGCATTCTGGGGCCGGGCATCCTGCTGCGCTTCGTATTCCGGCGCCTGACACGCGCGGATGTCTGCCGCCGCATCGGCCGGCTTTCCCACGCGCGCGTGGCCCTGATCCCGCTGGCTGATGGCCGGGCCGCGGTGGATGTGGACAAGCCGGCCGATCTGGAACTGGTCATCCATCTGCTTTCCACGGCATCCGCCACCTGAACCGGCCCGGCATTACCCGATGTCAGGCCCCCTGCCTGCCCCCCATATCCAGACGGCGATACGCATGGGCGCAAGCCAGATGTGCAGGCTGCATGGCTGGGCGGTCCTGCATGAATTCGGCCTGCCTGACCGCAGGCGCGCCGATATCATGGCCCTGACGCCGCAGGGCCATCTGGTATGTATCGAAATCAAGTCGGGCCTGCCCGATTTCCGGGCCGACCATAAATGGCCCGATTACCTGCCGTGGTGTGACCAGCTCTATTTCGCGGTCAACCAGGATTTTCCCCACACGGTCCTGCCCGACACCGCCGGCCTGATCGTTGCCGCCACCGGCAGGGGCGCCGATGACAGGCCGACCTGCGTGGATTGCGCACTCATCCGCCCCGCGCCCCACATCCCACTGGCCCCGGCACGCAGGCGCAGTCTGACCCTGCGGTTTGCCATGCAGGCCGCCGAACGGCTGGGCCGGACAGAGATGCCGCAACTGGACCAGACACTCAGAACGGCATTACGTGTGGAATAGCATTTCCATCCCATGAAAGGTGACCCGATGACCCAAGCCATCCTGACCCGCTTTGAAGCCGCGCGCTCCGTCGTGCGTGATGCCGCCGCCCTGGCGATGAAGATGCGACCCGCCCCCGGCGGCCCGCAGGGCACCCAGAAAAGCGCGCAGGACTGGCTGACGGAAGCCGATGGCGCGGTCGAGGCGTTCATATCGGAGCGAATCGGCACGCTGTTCCCCGAAGACGGATTTCAGGGCGAGGAAGAAGGACGCACCCGCACCGGTGCCCTGCGCTGGGTGGTGGACCCCATTGATGGTACGTCAAACTATGCCCGAGGCCGCAACCGCTGGTGTGTCTCGCTCGGCCTGATGGAGGGCGATACCCCGGTTGCCGGTATTATCGAGGCCCCGGCCCTGGGCGAGACCTATACGGCGGTGCGGGGCCATGGCGCCTTCCTCAACGGCCAGCGCATCAAGGCCTCCCCCGTGACGGATACGGCGTCCTCCCTGATCGAGATGGGGTGGAGCAACCGCGTGCCGCCCGGCGTGTTCCAGCAGAAGATTGATGCGATCCTGAACCTTGGCGCCATGCCGCGCTCGGGCGGTTCGGGGGCCATCGCGCTGGCCGAGGTCGCCTGCGGGCGACAGGATGGCTATCTGGAAATCCGCATCAACCTGTGGGACGTGGCGGCCGCCCTCGTGCTGCTGGAAGAAGCGGGGGCCTGCGTCTCCCCCTTCCTGCGCGATGGTGGCCTGACCGATGGCATCAGCATCCTTGCCGCTGCTCCCGGCATTGCCGATGCGTTTTCCCGCGCTGTCGGGGTTTCCCTTAAATAACGGCAATATATGGCGGCGGGCCGCCTGGCGGGCTTGCCTTGCGGGCCATGATTCGGCCATGAAAACAGACCACTCCATGGCACGGGCCGTTTTGGTGGATCTGCCGTTACGAATCGGAAGGGGAGCACGGTTTTGCGCACATCTCATTTCATCAGGACATCACTTGCCACCCTAACCCTGATGATGCCGCTCCACAGTGCCCTTGCGGCCAGCATGGAGGAAGAACAGAGCCTGGTTGACCGTGCCACCCTGACCGTGCGGGACATGTTTTCCACTGCCACGGCGAACAGCAAGGTCACCCGCTATCTGGCGCAGTCGCGCGGCGTGATTGTCTGCCCCTCTGTCTTTCGCATGTCCATTGCCTTTGGCGGCGGCGGCGGCGGCTGTGTGTTCCTGACACGTGATGCCCATGGCTCATGGTCGGACCCGGCGTTCTACCGCATGTCCTCGGCCAATTTCGGGCTACAGCTTGGCATGCAGGATGTGGAAGTCATGCTGTTCGTCATGACGGACCAGGGCGTGCAGTCCCTGCTGGACAGCCAGTTCAAGCTGAGTGCGGATGTCGGCACATCCTTTGCCTCATCCGGCTCGGGGCTGGAAAGCGGCACGGCGGGTGAGCACAACACCAGCATCAAGGGCGTGCAGAAATCCAAGGGACTGTTTGCCGGTGCCGCGCTGGGTGGGTCCAAGATGCGGGTGAATAGTGCTGCCAATCGCGCCTATTACAACCAGATCGTGGGGCCGGAAGATATCGTGGTGTCCATGCGGGTCAACAATTCCGGTGCGGACCCGCTGCGCTCTGCCCTGACCGAAGTGCTGACCACGGCCCAGAGCCGCCCGGACAAGAACGGGCAGGCCACGACCGGCACAACAGCGGCCCCGGTGGCGCAGGAGCCTACGGCCGTGGCGCCGTCCGGCTCGGTCAGCAGCCAGAGCCTGCCGCCCCAGTAACATCAGGCAGGGCGCGGCATGGCCCCTATTTTTCCCCGGCTACGGGCTGCTGCCCCCGCCTTGTCGCGCGGAAGGCCGAGACATTGCGGTTATGATCACCCAGCGTGGTTGCAAAGTCATGACCGCCATGGCCATTCGCCACAAAATAGAGCTGATCCCCCGATGCGGGATGGGCCGCCGCCTCCAGTGCCGCCACGCCGGGTGAGCAGATCGGGCCGGGCGGCAGGCCGGTTATGACATATGTATTATAGGCCGTGGGCTGAAGCAGGTCGGCACGGGTCAGGGCATGGCCCAGTGGCCCGACACCTTTGTTCAGGCCATACACCACGGTCGGGTCGGATTGCAGGCGCATGCCCTGATGCAGGCGGTTGAGAAAGACACGCGCCACCATCGGTCGCTCATCCGCGCTGCCCGTCTCGCGTTCGATCATGGACGCCAGCACCAGCAGGTCATGGCGGTCCATGATGGCGGGATCGGCCACCCGTCCTTCCCATGCACGATCCAGCGCGCGGCCCATGGCATGCTGCATGCGCGCCAGCATCTGCGCGCGCGGCATGCCCCATTCGTAATCATAGGTCAGCGGCATGACCGACCCTTCATCGGGGAAGGGAAAGCTGCCGTCCATATAGGGCGCCTGTTCCAGCAGGGCCGCGATCTGGATGGCGGACAGCCCTTCGGGGATGGTCAGCCTGTGTATGACCGGCCTGCCATGGCGCAGGACCTGCAGCACCTGATGGATGGAAGCATGGGCGGGAAAAACCAGTTCCGCCGCATGGAAGGCCCCGTCCACCCGTGTCAGGGCGGTTGCGATCTCAAAGACTTTCCGCGTGATCCAGTCACGTTCCAGCACGCCCGTGTCCTGCAGTGTGACCAGCACCTGCGCCACTCCGCCATGCGGGATCACTACCGTATGCTGGTCGGCCAGTGGGCCGGGGGCATCATAGTGCCGCACCCCCAGGAACGCGATGCCGAGACCTGACAGGACAAGCAGCAGAAAGGCCCCTGCCAGTACCGCCAGAATCCTGCGCACGCCATCCCCTTGTTCGTCTTGCCAAAAATGGAAAGGGCGCCCGCAGGCGCCCCGGTCTCATACGCCGCGCAGGATCACGCTGGCATTGGTCCCGCCAAAGCCGAAGCTGTTGGACAGGATCGTATCGATCTTGCGTTCCTGCGCCGTATGGGCCACCCGGTCGATCACGCTCTCCCGCGACGGGTTGTCCAGATTGAGCGTGGGCGGCGCCACGTTATCGCGGATGGCCAGAATGGAATAGATCGCTTCCACAGCGCCTGCCGCTCCCAGCAGATGGCCCGTGGCCGATTTGGTGGAGGACATGGCCAGCCTGCGCGCATCATCGCCAAACAGGCGTTCCACGGCTTCCAGCTCCAGGTCATCGGCCATGGTCGAGGTGCCATGCGCGTTGACGTACTGGATATCCGCCGTGGTCAGGCCCGCGCTGCGCACGGCGTTCTGCATGGCGCGGAAAGCCCCTTCATGCCCGGGGGCAGGTGCGGTGATGTGATGCGCATCACCCGACATGCCGTAGCCAATCACCTCGGCATAGATATTGGCGCCACGAGCCCTGGCGTGCTCGTATTCTTCCAGCACGACGATACCGGCACCCTCACCCATTACGAAACCGTCGCGGTCGCGGTCCCACGGGCGGGATGCCTTCTCCGGCGTGTCATTGAAATGGGTGGACAGCGCCTTGGCCGAGCAGAACCCCGCGATGCCCAGCGGACACACGGCGGCTTCCGCCCCGCCAGCCACCATGACATCGGCATCACCCAGCATGATCATGCGGGCGGCGTCACCTATGGCATGCACGCCGGTGGCGCAGGCCGTAACCACCGAATGGTTTGGCCCCTTGAATCCGTATTTGATCGAGACATGGCCCGAGACCAGGTTGATCAGGGCGGACGGGATGAAGAAAGGCGAAAGCCTGCGCGCCCGTCCTTCCTTTACCGTCACCGATGCCTCGTAGATGGTCTGGAGTCCGCCGATACCGGCACCGATCATGACGCCGGTGCGGCAGCGGTCTTCCTCGGACTCCGGCTTCCAGCCGGAATCCTCGACCGCCTCGGTCGCGGCCACAAGACCAAGATGGATGAAGCGATCCATCTTTTTCTGGTCCTTGACCGGTATCCAGTCCGAAAGGGTCAGGCCGCCACTTTCCGTCGGCCCCGCGGGGACTTCGCCCGCAACCTGTGCCGGCAGGTCGGATGCGTCGAACGAGGAAATGCGGCCAAAGCCGTTTTCCCCGGCCAAAAGGCGTGACCAGTTACGCTCCACACCCAGTCCGAGAGGGCTGACAATACCCATACCGGTCACGACAACGCGCCGCTGTCCAGACGTCAATCCGGTAGACTGCATCAACCCGTCCTGCTCCTGAAAGTAACGATACCTGACTGAATTCGTAAAAACATGATCGGAAAAAGGGACCGATCAGGCAGCTTTCTGCTTCTCGATGTAGTCGATCGCGTCCTTTACGGTCGTGATCTTTTCAGCCGCGTCCTCGGGGATCTCGACACTGAACGCTTCCTCGAAAGCCATGACCAGCTCAACCGTGTCGAGGCTGTCCGCACCCAGATCGTCGATGAACGAGGCATCGGGGGTAACCTTGCTTTCGTCCACACCAAGGTGCTCGACTACGATCTTCTTAACCTTATCAGCGATTTCGCTCATCTGTCTCTGCTTCCTGTCTGCCCCTGAATGAAACGGGCGGTTCGAAACGTGTTCGTCCTGTACGTCCCTGCAAACCGGCGTTGCGTACCGGCCCGCTTCGGACGAAGCTGCGGGCGATTAGCACGGTTTTGATGTGATCGCCAAGGCGGCGATTGCATTTCCTGTCCGCGCGCCCTGCAATCAGGGACAGCCGGGGCCTGATGGCCCCTTCTTTTTCTGTCACCTGCAAGTCTGCTGTCGGGCAGAATATCACATCTGTCAGGGCATCGCCATGCCACCATTGACATGAATTGTCGCCCCCGTGATCCAGCCCGCCTCGTCCGATGCAAGGTAGACCACGGCGGGTGCGATATCCTGCGGCTGGCCCATGCGGCCCAGCGGGATGGCGCCTACCAGCTTTTCCTTCTGCGCATCAGGCAGGACATCGGTCATGGCGGTCTGGACAAAGCCCGGCGCCACGGTGTTCACGGTCACGCCCCGGCTGCCCGCTTCCTGCGCCAGCGACTTGCCCATGCCGATCATGCCGGCCTTGGCGGCGGCATAATTGGCCTGTCCGGCATTGCCCGTCACCCCCACCACGGAAGCGATGTTGACGATCCGCCCCGCCCTGCGGCGCAGCATGCCCTTCAGGGCGGCGCGGCACAGGCGGAAGGGGGCGGCAAGATCCACGTCCAGCACGCGGCTCCAGTCCTCGTCCTTCATGCGAATCGCAAGCGTGTCGCGCGTCAGGCCAGCATTGTTGACCAGAATGGCCAGTGGCGCCCCCGCCTTTTCCTCGGCCGCCGCCACCAGGGCTTCGGCAGCCGCCGGGTCGGACAGGTCGGCCGCACAGACATGCACCCGTTCAGCCCCGCCCTGCGCGCCAATTTCGGCCGCCACGTCCTCCAGCACGCCCTGACGGGTGCCCGACAGCACGACACCCGCCCCCTGCGCATGCAGCGCACGGGCGATCTCGCGCCCGATTCCCCCCGATGCGCCGGTTACCAGTGCTATTTTTCCATCCAGCCTGAACATGACCTGTCCGTTTCCTTCGGTATCCATCAATGAAACATGCCCCGTGACGCGGGCATGGGCTTTTTCAGCGTGCGGCCAGATAGGCCTCGATATCGGCAGGCGTGCCGACCGAGCGGGTCGCCACGTCGCCGTTGATGCGGCGCACCAGCCCCGCCAGGACCTTGCCCGAACCGATCTCGACAAAGCTGTCGATCCCCATGCCCACCATGGCGTCAACGCTTTCGCGCCAGCGTACCGTACCGGTGACCTGGCGGACCAGCAGGTCACGGATCGTGGCCGGGTCCGTGACCTTGGCCGCCGTGACATTCGCCACCAGCGGCACAGCCGGGGCTGCGATGTCCGTATCGGCAAGGGCCGCGCGCATCGCGTCCGCCGCGGGTGCCATCATGGAACAGTGGAAGGGGGCCGAGACCGGCAGCTTGAGCGCCCGCTTGACGCCCTGCGCCCTGGCCAGGGCAATCACGCGGTCAATCGCCGCCATCTGGCCCGCCACGACCACCTGGCCACCGCCATTGTCGTTGGCGACCTCCAGCACCTCCGTGTGGGTTTTGCCGGCTTCGTCAGTAAAGGTCGCGGCTTCGGCGCACAGGCTGGCGGCACGGTCCATGTCCATGTCCGCGCCGATCAGGGCCGCCATGCCACCCTGGCCGGGGGGAACGGCTGCCTGCATCGCATTGCCGCGCAGGCGCAGCAGGCGGGCGGTCCGGGCAATGCCCAGCGCCCCGGCTGCGGCCAGGGCGGAATATTCGCCCAGCGAATGCCCCGCCACCAGGGCCACATCGCGCTTCAGGTCCAGCCCGCCTTCGCGTTCCAGCACCCGCAGCACGGCCAGCGAGACGGCCATCAGCGCCGGCTGGGCATTGTCGGTGCGGGTCAGCTCCTCCATCGGCCCTTCGAACATGAGCGTGGAGAGATGCTGCTCCAGTGCATCATCGACTTCCTGAAACACCTCGCGCGCGGGGGCAAAGGCTTCGGCCAGATCGCGACCCATTCCAACTGACTGGCTTCCCTGACCGGGGAAAACAAAGGCTTGCACAGGCATGACTTCCATCCACACTCATGTTGTTTTTCGTGTCCCCCGCGTGATGCGGGCTTGGGCGGACGGTGTCAATCACCATCACGCCCGGCCCGCAGCCGCCACAGGACAAGCAGCAGCACATCCCACGGCAGGGCCGCCCCTTCCCGCAGGCGCCAGAACCAGCGCCTGCCCCACCGGCGCGCGGCGGGCACCGGGGGCGGCGGCACGCGCCGTACCCGCCAGCCCATCATCCGCATGAGTACAAGGCAGCGTGGCAGATGATAGGCACTGCTGGCCACCGCCACCGGCCCCGCATGCCCGGTCGCCCGCAAAAGCCGCGTGCAGGCGATGACGGAGGCCAGCGTGTCCGGCGCCGTATCTTCCACCAGCACGCTGCCCGGCGCGGCACCGGCATCAAGAAGCAGGCGGGCCATCACGCTGGCCTCCGTCAGGCCCGATGGCCATGAAGGGCCGCCAGTGGGCATGTACACGACCGCGCCGTGCTGGCGACCAAAGGCGTGGGCGGCTTCCACCCTGCACCGCAATGTGCGGGCCGCCGTGCCATCGGGCCGCAGTTTCGCGCCGAATATGACAACCGGCAGCACGCCGCCCCCCTGCCGCACGCCTGTCAGCGCGGTGCGCGCAGCAGCACCCGGTTAAGCGATTCCAGCGTGGTGAACATCTGTTCCCATACCCGGGCGAACCGGCTGGCGGATACGCCACGCGTTTCCATGATCGCGGCGATGTCGCCCACCGTGCGTTCGCCATCGATCAGCGGCAGGATGCCGCGCGCCTGCGGCGGCAGCGCAACGGCGACCTGCAGGGTGCCAAAGGCGAAGGGCAGCCGGTCATCCGGCCCCATCATGCGGGCCAGTTCAAGGCCGGGGATCTCGCGCATGACCGGCACGGCACCGGGCGCCAGCGCATCCGCGCGCTTCACAGGTTCACACGCACGGCGGACATAGGCGACGTGCGTCGCCATGTTCCCCGCCACATCCTCGGCCACGGCCTGACGCGCCCGTTCGGGCAGGCCGGCAATGCGTTCACGCAGGCGCGGGTCGGGCAGCAGCAGGGCGGGATCGTAGCGGGCGGGTTCCATCAGGCAGGCCGCCGCCAGCCCCGCGCGGTCCAGCAGCGCGTGGAAGGCGGTGATGTCATACGCCCGGTCACGCGGGTTGAGCAGCAGGTCATACAGCCCGGCATCCCCCCCGCTCAGATGGTCGCCAAAATTGACGTTCTGCCGCAGCCATGCGGTAGCGGGCAGGTGGCGCATGACCCGGCGCGCAACGTCCAGCCTGCGCGCGGGGGCGTCATCCACCGGGGCCAGACGTTCCAGCGCGTCCTGCAGCATGTACACGCCGGTGCGCCCGTAAGGGGCATAGACCATGAGGCCCATCCCCCCACCGGGCGCCAGCACGCCTTCCAGCGCCGCCAGCCCGGCATCGGGGTCCGGCAGGTGATGCAGCACGCCGCAGCAGTCGATATAGTCGAACGGCCCCGGCGCCACCGTGGCAAGGCTGGACAGGTCACCGCGCACGAAGCGCATGTTGCCCAGCCCACGTATTTCCGCCCGGCCGCGCGCGATCTCCAGCGCCCTGGGTGAGCGGTCAAGGCAGAGCACCTCCCCCCCGCGCCCCGCACGCGCCATGTGGGTGGCCAGCATGATCGCGCCATCGCCCGTGCCACAGCCCGCCACAAGCACCCGCAACGGGGTGGATTGCGGACGCATGGCGCCAAAAACCCAGTAATCGATTTCCCGCAGGTGACTGGGGCTGCCAATCAGCAGCCTGTCCTTTTCCTCCCGCGGGTCACGGGCGGGATAGGGATACTGCTCGTACTGGGCCTTCAGGCCCACGTCCCGCGCATCATGGGCGGGAGACCCGTCACCTTCATGCATGGTCATGGCGGGGCCTCAGCGCGGCAGCAGCTTGCCGCGCTGCCACGCCTCGGCCGCGTCCTCGGCGCTCATGCCCTCGGTGCGCATGGCGTGGTCCAGCGCACTGACAACCTTGTTGCCCAGTGTCAGTTCATCCAGCTCGTCCAGCAGGTCCTGGTCCATTTCCGCACGGATGGCGGAGCGGAGCAGGATACGCGCGTCCTGTTCCGGTCCGCAGGCCCCCTTGGGGTCTTCCAGCTGGACCACGCGCTGGCCGTAATGGACGAAGGAGGGCTGCCAGACGGGAATGATCTCGGGCAGGCTGTTTTCCAGCACCTGGGCGGCATGATCGCAGGCTTCCGCATCGGGGCGGACGGCGATGGTGTAGCCCGCTTCGGTCAGGTTGTAGGCCGCGACGACCTGGCGCACCAGATCGATGACCGAGGCCGGGGCCACGATCTCACGCCCCACCGGACAGTCGGCGGCGGCCAGTTCGGCAATGGAGGTGATGCCGGTGGCGGCCGCTTCGGGCACGCACCAGCCAAAGGCCGGACGGTAGAGCTGCCCGAAGGCTTCCATGCCCAGCCCCTCCGCCAGGAAACCCGCATCGACATCGGGGAGCCATGCGGAGACGAACAGGTCCACATCCCCCTGGCGCATGTGCGCTTCCATCCCGGCGCGGGAGGCCGCCACGTATTCGACCTCAAGGTCATAGGCCTCCAGCACACGGGCCACGGCGGCGGCACTGGCCTGCTGCACGGTATTGTCCAGATGCCCGAGGGTCACGGTTGTCATGATGGTGTCACTCCTTGAAGGGGATATCCGGTCCGTCAGCCCTGCTGCCGGGGAACCTGCGCGCCACCGGTGCGGACCGGCACGGCGTGCTGGGGATGGGGGGTGGGAAGGGCATAGTCGAACACGACGGCGGAAACGATATAGGGGGCCGCGAATTTCTTGAATGCTTCATGCGCGGGATCGAAATAGGCGGGATCGGTCACCACGGGGCGGCCGACATAGTAATTTCGGTCCCCTTCGGAGCGGAAGGTCACGACAAAGGCCTGCTGCAGCCCTTCATCCGCCCCCTCGCCGCTGATCTGGGCGCCCGTCTCGATGGCGGAAATGACGGGGGAGCCGTCCTCGCGCCGTGAAACCTGACCCAGCGCCATGAAACGCCGCACCACTTCGGCACGCTGCGCGTCGGTAATGGTGGGCAGGAAACGCAGCAGCACGATATGGCGCACCCTGCCCGGATGGAACCCGGCGGCGGTAAAATTGCGCAGCCCGATCTGCGATGCCATGAGCCGCTCGGCGCGCGTGGCGTCGCTGATCCGGGATTCAGGCGCTGAATCCACCCCGGCGGGAGCCGGCGTGGCCGGCACGTCCGCCCGCGCGGCCCCCGCCAGCATCAGGCAGCCCGCGGCCAGAAGGGCGGCGCCGCGCGTTTTCATGCCCTGAACCGTCATACCGTCTATCTTCATTCCTGTCCTATCTTCATTCCTGTCAGTGCCGTTGTAGCGGGACGCAACCGGTCAGGCCGTGGCCAGGACGCGGGCAAAGCGGCGCTGGCGCATCATCAGCAGCCGGTACAGCCCGCGGGCGATCAGCGCATGCAGGCGGCCATGGGGCGTCCAGCCTATGGTCTTGAGAATCATGCCCGTCACCCTGACGGCGTGCCGTGGCTGGTAGAAACGCAGCGCGCGCGACATGTAGGCCGCGATGCAGCGCCGGTGGTCATAGGGCAGGCCCGCCGGTTCGTTGGTGGTGTGGTAGGCGGAGGCCAGTTCATCATCCTCGCTTTCCGTCACCCGCCCGAGCGCGATACGGGTGCGCTGCCATACGCCCAGCCGCTCCCGGCGCAGGTAGCGGTTCATATGGTCATAGAACAGCTTGAAATGACGGTATTCATCCGCCGCGATCTGCCGGCATATCGCCCTGAGCACCGGCTCGTCCGTTGCATCGGCCAGGGCGGTATAGAAGGATGACGTACCCGTTTCCACCATGCAGCGCGCGATCAGTTCCCCCGTGCGCGACCCGCGGATGGAGGCATCCACATCCAGATCCAGCCGGTAGGACTGCCGGTAACGCTCGAACGCGGCCATGTAGTCCCATGCCGGATCAGCCAGCATGGCCCACCGGCCCAGCGCATCGCCGTGCTGGACTTCCTCCTCCGCCCAGTTGTCCGCCGCCTGCCGGAAAGCGGGATCATCGGCAAAGACGTTCTTGAGATAACGGGCATAATCCAGCCCGTTACGCTCCACCACCGATGCGGCCTTCACCAGCGGGACAATGTCAGGGTCCACCCGCTGCGGGTCGAAACGTTCCCAGTTCATCTGTTCAATGCGCCAGTGTTTCATCGCAACCTGTTCTTCTGCATTTTCTCCATCACGGCGCGCCGCGCGTGCCACTGCCTGCGACGACATGACACATGTTTCATGTTTACGCCAATTCTGCCTGTATCCCACCCCTGTCATTGCGGGGCCAAATCGTGCTAGGGGCGTAGCCCGACACCGCCAATAAGAACGACAGATTGGGTCGCCAAATGAATATTCACGAATATCAGGCAAAGGCGCTGCTGCGCTCCTACGGCATGCCCGTGCCTGAAGGACGTGCCGCCACCACCGCAGCCGAAGCCCTGGAAGCCGCGCGCGGCCTTGCCGCGCCCGTGACCGTGGTCAAGGCACAGATCCATGCGGGCGGACGCGGCGCGGGGCATTTTGCCGGCAGGCCCGAAGGCAAGGGCGGCGTACGCCTGGCCCGCAGCCTGGACGAGGTCGATGCCGCAGCCCGCTCCATGCTGGGTGAGGTACTGGTCACCAAGCAGACGGGACCCGCAGGCCGGAAGGTGCGCACGCTGTATATCGAGTCCGGGTGCGACATCGCACGCGAACTGTATTTCTCCATGCTGGTGGACCGGGTCAGTGGCCGTATCGTGATCGTGGCCTCCCCCGATGGCGGCATGGAAATCGAGGAGGTGGCCGCCCGCACCCCCGAGCGTATCCTGAAGGAGTATGTCGACCCGGCAAAGGGGCTGTGCGATTACCAGTCCCGCGATCTGGCGGTGCGGCTGGGCCTGACGGGCCGTGCAATCCGCGCGTTCCAGAACGTGGTGCGCGCGGCCTACACCGCCTTTACCGGCCTTGATGCCGCGATTGTGGAAATCAACCCGCTGGTAGTGACGGGCAGTGGTGACCTGCTGGCGCTGGACGCCAAGATGTCGTTTGACGAGAACGCCCTGTTCCGCCACCCCGAACTGGCCAGGCTGCGTGACGAGCACGAGGAAGACCCACGTGAGCGTGAGGCCGCCGGCTACGGCCTGGCCTATGTGGGGCTGGACGGCAACATCGGCTGCATGGTCAACGGCGCGGGCCTGGCCATGGCGACGATGGACATCATCAAGATGGAAGGCGAGGAACCGGCCAACTTCCTTGATGTCGGCGGCGGCGCCTCGAAGGAACGCGTGGCGGCGGCTTTCCGCATCCTTGTCAGCGACCCCAAGGTGCGCGGCATCCTGGTCAACATCTTCGGTGGCATCATGCGCTGTGACGTGATTGCCGAGGCCATCATCGCCGCCTCGCACGAAACCGGGCTGAATGTGCCGCTGGTCGTGCGCCTGGCGGGCACGAATGTGGAACGCGGCAAGGCGCTGCTGGCTGAATCCGGCCTGACCATCATCCCTGCCGATGATCTGGGCGATGCCGCCCGCAAGATCGTGGCCGCCGTCCGTAACGCGGGAGCCTGAGTGAATGTCCATTCTTGTCAACAAGTCCACCAAGGTCATTACCCAGGGCTTTACCGGCGCGCAGGGTACCTTCCATACCGAACAGGCCATCGCCTATGGCACCCGCATGGTTGGCGGGGTCACGCCGGGCAAGGGCGGCAGCGAGCACCTTGGCCTGCCCGTGTTCGATACGGTCTGCCAGGCGCGTGAGGCCACGGGGGCCGATGCCTCCGTCATCTACGTGCCACCCGCGGGGGCCGCGGATGCGATACTGGAGGCGATCGCCGCCGAAATCCCGCTGATCGTCTGCATTACCGAAGGCATTCCGGTTCAGGACATGGTGCGCGTGCGCGCGGCACTGGAGCGCTCGGGCAGCCTGCTGATCGGCCCCAACTGCCCCGGCATCATCACCCCCGATGAATGCAAGATCGGCATCATGCCCGGTCCCATCCACCGCCGCGGGCATGTGGGCATCGTCTCGCGCTCGGGCACCCTGACCTATGAGGCCGTGGCCCAGACATCGGCCATTGGCCAGGGACAGAGCACCTGCGTCGGCATTGGTGGCGACCCGGTCAAGGGCATGGACTTTACCGATGTGCTCGAACGCATGATCGCGGACCCCGACACCCATTCCATCGTCATGATCGGTGAGATTGGCGGCACGTCCGAGATCGAGGGCGCGGAACTGATCCGCGCCAGCGGCACGCGCAAGCCGGTGGTGGGCTTCATCGCGGGCGCCACCGCGCCGCCGGGCCGCCGCATGGGCCATGCGGGGGCGGTCATTACCGGCGGGCACGAAACCGCCAGCGCCAAGATCGAGGCGATGCGCGAAGCGGGCATCCATATCTCGCACAGCCCGGCGGAACTGGGTGTGACACTGGCCCGCGTGCTGGGCTGATCCCCCCGTCGCTGATCCCCTGTCCCGGCAATGACCCCATAACGATAAAAAAGTGGTCATTGCCGGTTTTCTGTGGCACAGCCAGTGCCGTTTTCCACCTTCATCATCGCCACAGGAGCCAGACCGATGCCCGATGGGAGCAGCCCGGACACCCTGCCGCATGCCGGCCCCACCAGCCTGCCCCCCGTCAGGACGGACTGGACGCGCGATAAGGTGGCGGCCCTTATGGCCCTGCCCTTTCCCGACCTGATCTACCGCGCGCAGACGGTCCATCGCGCCCGCTTCGACCCCACGGAAATGCAGATTTCCACCCTGCTCTCCATCAAGACCGGCGGCTGCCCCGAGGACTGCGCCTACTGCCCGCAGAGTGCGATGCACGAGGATGGCGGCGTAAAGGCCAGCCGCCTGATGGCGGTGGAGGACGTGCTGAAGGAAGCCCGCGCGGCAAAGGCCGCCGGGGCCGCGCGCTTCTGCATGGGGGCGGCGTGGCGCAGCCCGAAGGAACATGACCTGGAAACCGTGTGCGCCATGGTGGAAGGGGTCAAGGCGCTGGGGCTGGAAAGCTGTGTCACGCTGGGCATGCTGGACAATGCCCAGGCGCACCGGCTGAAGGATGCCGGGCTGGACTACTACAACCACAACATCGATACCTCGCCCGAATATTATGGCGACATCATCTCCACCCGTACCTTCCAGGACCGGCTTGATACGCTGGAAAACGTGCGGGACGCGGGCATCAATGTCTGCTGTGGCGGCATTGTGGGCATGGGCGAGGACAGCACCGACCGCGCGGGCATGATCGCAACACTCGCCAGCCTGCCCCGCCACCCCGAGAGCGTGCCGATCAACATGCTCGTGCGCGTGGAGGGTACCCCCCTTGCCAGCCGGACGGAAGAGGCGGTCGATCCGATCGAATTCGTGCGCACCATTGCCGCCGCCCGCATTACCATGCCCGCCAGCCGGGTGCGTCTTGCCGCAGGGCGTGAGGACATGACGGATGAAGCACAGACGCTGTGCTTCCTTGCCGGTGCCAATTCCATTTTCTATGGCGAGCGCCTGCTGACCACCCCCAATCCCGCCGCCCTGCGCGACCGGCAGTTGCTGGACCGGCTGGGCATGCATACATCCCACAAACAGGGCTGAACCCGACGCAGCCGGGCGCGGGACCGGCCGGGGCATTTTCCCACGCTGGCCCGCGGCCTGCCGCGTTCAGTATGAAATCCGGAACATGTCCTATACCGTAAAGGAAATATTCCCCACCCTGCAGGGTGAGGGCGCGCATGCGGGCCGCACGGCGGTATTCTGCCGCTTTACGGGGTGCAACCTGTGGTCGGGGCTGGAGCGCGACCGGGCACGGGCGACCTGCCGGTTCTGTGACACGGATTTCATCGGCACCGATGGCGCTGGCGGCGGCCGCTTCGCCAGTGCCAGCCTGCTGGCCGACGCCATCGCCGCCCACTGGCCCGCCCCGGACAGGAAGGCCGCCTTCGTGGTCTTTACCGGCGGCGAGCCCCTGCTCCAGCTTGATGACGCACTGATCACCGCCGTGCATGCACGCGGGTTCGAGATTGCCGTGGAAACCAACGGCACGCTCCGCGCGCCCGGCGGGATTGACTGGATCTGTGTCAGCCCCAAGGCGGGTGCGCCACTGGTGCAGACCAGCGGCCATGAACTCAAGCTGGTCTATCCCCAGCCGGATCTGCTGCCCGGACAGGTGGCGGGACTGGACTTCAGCCAGTTCTGGCTGCAACCCATGGACAATGCCGCGCGCGATCACAATACGCGTGCCGCGGTTGACTATTGCCTGCATCATCCGCAATGGCGTCTGTCATTACAGACCCACAAGCTGATCGGGATACCCTGACATGAGCGTCTCCCCCCCTCCCTCCACGCCCGCACGCGAAGCGGCACTGGTCCTGTTCTCCGGCGGTCAGGATTCGGCAACCTGCCTGGCATGGGCGCTGGCCCGGTTTGGGCGGGTGGAAACGCTGGGCTTCGATTACGGGCAACGTCACGCGGTGGAACTGGAATGCCGCGCCACCCTGCGCGAAGGCATGGCGACCGAAAACCCGCAATGGGCCGCACGGCTGGGAGCGGACCATACGCTGGATCTCGCGGTTCTTGGCACCCTGTCGGATACGGCCCTGACGCGTGAGGCCGAGATCACGCTGAACGAGAACGGTCTGCCCAACACCTTCGTACCCGGCCGCAACCTGCTGTTCCTGACCTTTGCGGCGGCACTGGCGGCGCGGCGTAATATCCGCCACATCATAACCGGCGTGTGCGAGACGGATTATTCCGGCTACCCCGACTGCCGGGATGATACGATCAAATCCCTGCAGGTGACCCTGAACCTGGGCATGGCCAGCCATTACGTGCTGCACACGCCGCTCATGTGGCTGGACAAGGCCCGGACATGGGAACTGGCCCGCACGCTGGGGGGTGACGCGCTGGTCGGTCTGATCAACCGCGAAAGCCACAGCTGCTACCTGGGCACACGCGGCACGCTGCACCCCTGGGGCCATGGTTGCGGGACGTGCCCGGCCTGCCAGTTGCGCAAGGCGGGGTGGGAGCGCTTCCTCGCGGAATGTTGCCATGTTTGAACTGGTCTTTACCCGCCGTTTTTCCATGGCGCACCGCCTGCTTGCGGGCGGGAGCGAGCGTTGCGCCCTGCCCCACGGCCACAACGAATATGTCCGTGTCAGCCTGCGCGCCACGGCCCCCACGGCCCTTGACGGGCATGCGAACATGGTCCTGCCCTTCCAGCGTGCAAAGGGCATCTGGCACCAGTTCATCGACAATCATGTCGATCATGCCCTGCAGCTGGCGCAGGATGACCCCCTGCTGGGCTGGTTTGCCCAACATGAACCCCAACGCGCCCAGCGCATCCTGGTCACGCCGGGAGACCCGACCACGGAACTTCTGGCCTGCCTGCTCATGGCCAAGCTCAATGCCTTCCTGGCCGCCGATGGGGGTATCCTGTCCTGCGCCAGCATAGAAATTGACGAGACCCCCACCAACACGATCCGCTACGGCGGCGACCCGCTTGCGGTGCTGCCACAGCCGCGTCCCGCCGCGCAGTGCTGGTGGCGCCGGGCGGACATGACCATCGCCGATACCGGCCTATCCTGACCAACCCGCCCTGAAAGGTTCCGCCCCGCCCATGTCAGCTCTTACCCGCTACCGCCAGGAATGGTTCGGCAACATCACACGCGACACATTGGCCGGCATGGTCGGGACCTTTGCACTGATCCCCGAAGTGATCGCCTTTTCTTTCGTGGCGGGCGTGGACCCGGCGGTGGGGCTTTACGCATCCTTCGTGATAAGCGTGGTGATCGCGCTGACCGGCGGCAGGCCGGGCATGATATCGGGGGCGGCGGGATCGGTGGCGCTGGTGGCGGCCGCCCTGGTGCGCGGCCATGGCGTGCAGTACCTGCTGGCGGCCACCCTGCTGTGCGGGCTGCTGCAGGTGGTGTTTGGCATATTGCGGCTGCATGTCCTCATGCGCTACGTCTCGCGTCCGGTGCGCACGGGGTTCGTCAACGCGCTGGCCATCCTGATCTTTTCTGCACAGCTGCCGCATATGCTGCATGTAACGTGGCATACCTACGCCATGATCGCGCTGGGGCTGGTGATCATCTATTCCGTGCCGCGTGTCTTCTCGGCCATCCCCTCGCCACTGATCTGCATCGTGGTACTGACGGTGATTGCCGTCCTTTATCCGATGCCGCTGCATACGGTGGCCGACCTTGGCCGCCTGCCCGACAGCCTGCCGCATCTGGTCTGGCCTGACGTGCCCTTTTCACTCGATACCCTTGGCATCATCGCCCCCTATGCGCTGGCCATGGCGAGCGTGGGCGTGCTGGAATCCATGATGACCGCCCGCGTGGTGGATGACCTGACCGAAACCCACAGCAGCAAGCAGCGCGAATGCCTGGGCCTTGGCGTAGCCAATATCGCGGTCGGCCTGTTTGGCGGCATTGCGGGCTGCGGCATGATTGGCCAGACGGTTGGCAACCTGCGCTATGGCGGGCGGGGACGGCTGTCCACCTTTGTGGCGGGTGCCTTCCTGCTGCTGCTCATGGTCCTGCTGCGCCCATGGGTGGCCCAGGTGCCGGTGGCGGCGCTGGTGGCCATCATGATCATGGTCTCGGCCAGCACGTTCTCGTGGTCGTCGCTGCGGGACCTTGTGCATCATCCGCGCACCACCAGCGTCATCATGCTGGCCACGGTTGCGGTGGTCGTGGGCACGCATGACCTTGCGGCAGGTGTTGCGGTGGGCGTGCTGCTCAACGGGCTGTTCTTCGCCTTCCAGGTCTCGAACATGCTGACGGTCGACAGCACGCTTTCGGCCGATGGAACCGGCCGGACCTATGTGGTCGACGGGCAGGTTTTCTTTGCCTCATCCGACAGCTTTGCCGATGCTTTCGACCTGCATGATACCGCCCGTCACATCACCATCGACCTGACCCGCGCCCATCTGTGGGACATGACAGCGGCAGGAATGCTGGAAGAACTGGTGGGAAAGATGAAGGCACAGGGCATGCAGGTCCACCTGGTCGGCCTGAACAGCGCCACCACCGCCCTGCTAAGCCGCCATACCGGGCTGGAGAACCTTGCCTGATCACCGGCCCGGCCCCTGCTCCGCCGCGCTGAAAGCAGTGTACTGATAAAAAACAGGGCGGTTCCGGATGTCGCCTTTTTTCAAAAAGACGACATCCCCCGCAGCTTTTTTGAAAAAAGCTTCCCCTAACACTTCCTTATAATGTGCAGGCTGTCTTCAAAAACCGACTTTTCAGACAGTCTGTTCAGCCTACTTCCCGCGCGCGGGCGGTGCGGGGTCCACAAAGGGATCGGCCGCCACGGCGGACCCGGCCTGCCTTGCCCACTGGTCGGCCGCAGCCGTATCACCGGCCTGCCGCGCGCTCTGGCTGGCGCGGGCATAAAGCTGGGCCGCCGCCTGCGCATTGCCCGAACGGTCCGCCGCACGGGCCGCGACACCCAGCGTGCGTGCCATGTCACGGTAATCCACCTGTGTCTGGTGAAGTGTGGCCGCCTGCATGGCATCCTGCCATGCCGTCTGGCTGCTGCCAGCGGTGGCCAGCAGGTTGCGGGCTGCGATCTCCCGTGCATCAGCGGTCCAGCTATCGGGCACCTTGCCGGTCAGGGTGGCGAAATAGGCCGCCACCGAAGCCAGGGTGGCATGGTCCCCGCTATCATCGGCAATCAGGCCGCGGATAAGCTGGGCCTTTTCCGTAATATCCGCATCCTGGCCCGAGGCCGCGCGTGCGGCAGCGCCAGCTGCTTCCGTCTCGCGGCCCAGCCGGTGCAGCGCACCGGCCTGTACCAGATCCAGCCCGGCATCATCCGCCGTCTGCCCGCGCAGCGAAAGGGCTGACCGGGTCGCGGCCAGTGTGGACAGCGCATCCGCCGGCCTGTTCTGATCCAGTTGCACGGTCGCCAGATTGTAACCCGCATCGCCTATGGCCGTCACGTCGTCACGCGCCAGTGCCCGCTTGCCTGCGGCGCGGTACTGCTGTTCCGCGACCGCCAGCCGGTCCAGCCCCACGGCGTCATGCGCGCTGTCCATATGCTGTGACAGCGTGCTGTCGACAGGGGAGACAGCCTTCCCCCCCCCACCACATCCGGCCAGTGCAAGGGCAAGCCCCAGGGCCAGGTAATCTTTCCTCATCTTCATGGCTGCACCTTCTGCGGTGACAGGCGTGCGTGCCTGGCTGTTGTCTTGCTGCCACTGCCACCCAGTATCCACAGGCCCCGCATCTGGTCGACCAGCTTCTGCAGGCTGGCCGCCGTTGTCTGGGCCTGTACCAGAAGCACGGGAAGCTGCTGGCTGGCATCCTTCAGGTTCCGGGTGATGGCAGGGGTTGCATCACTCAGGTCACCCGTCGCCTTCTGCACATTGGTCATGCTGGCATTGGCCCGCTCCATCACGGTGCCAAGCTGTTTTTCAATGGGTGTAAGCTGGCTGACCGTGGCGTTCAGGCTGGTGATCATCTGCTCGGCCTGACGGATCAGGTCATCATTGGTCATGAGCCGCCCGATCGATCCCTTGCCCGCATGCATGTCGGTAATGGTGGCATCCAGCGTTGCCATCATGTGCTGGGCATTGTCCAGAACCGGGATGACACGGTCACGGATGTCACTGAAGGTCTGGGTAATGGTATCGGCCGGGTTCGGGGCATTGGTGGCGCTGAGCACCGCATAGCTCCAGTCCAGCTTGTCCCCTACCCCGCGTGAGATATCGATGTAGCTGGCCCCGGCCACCACAAAGCGCCTGCGGATGATGGCCGTGCTGTCCCGGCGGATATAGGGTTCGATATCCGGATCGATTTCGGCAATGGCATACATGCCGCCCGCGGGGTTGATGCGCACCCGGCGCACGGTGCCGGCATGAATGCCCATGACCTCCAGATCATCGCCAACGGACAGGCCGCTGACCCCGTTTTCGGGCAGCACGATCCGCAGCCTGCCCGCGGGCGTCAGCCAGTCACGCAGCACACCCGCCTCGATCACCGCGCCAAGCAGGATGACAAGTGCCAGCAGGACAAGAATGCCCACCCATTCATCGGCGTAACGGACCCGCACGAGCTGCCGGATACCATCTGACTGTTGTTTCTGGACCATTACACCACCCGCATGGAAAAAAGACCTTCATCAAGAAGGCGCATGTGGATATTCACCGCCTTGCGATAATCATGCCAGGCCGCCCCCGAACGGACGAGCCACAGGACCCCGCACCCCCGGTCACGGGCGGCGGTCAGCATTTCAAGGAACGGCAGCACCGTCTCTTCGGGCAGCATGTCGGATATGTCCTCCAGCACCAGCAGGGCCGGCCGCCCCATGAAGGCCCGCACGCAGGCCGCGCGCGCCAGATCCGCCGCCGAAAGCCGGTCCGGGGCCGAGATGGGCAGGCCGGGCAGGCCGAATTTGTGCCCAAGCTCCGTGGCATGCAGCACGACATGATCAAACGGCTCGGATGTATGGTACAGGTGCGGCAGCATGATGTTGAGATGCGTGCCGAACATGTCCAGCCAGCCACCATGACGTGAAATACGGCCAATGCGCTCGCGCAGTGCATTGAGCTGCCGGTCACGCAGCACGCTCCAGTCCAGCCCCATGAATTTGATGCTGCCCTGCGTGAGCGAGATCATGCCCGTGCACAGATCGGCGAACAGTGCCGCGCGCTCGACATCGCGACAGTCTATCACCGCGCATTCGCCGGGCATGATCCGCAGGTTGTAGGGCGCGGGCATGAGCCCGCTTTCCTCGAACGACGGGACGGCATCACGCAGTTCCAGCAGGGGCGCGTTTGCTGCCATGATCAGAAATCCAGCATGAAGAGAATGTTGACCACCAGCACCAGCATGATCCCGCGCGCGAAGCCGCGCGGCATGATGGTGGCCATCGTATCGGTGCTGCTTACCGTCAGGCCGGAAATACACGCACCCAGCCCCACGAAAAAGCCGACCAGCACGAATTTGAGCGGGATGATCAGGTAATCCCACGTGGTCATGGCCGCAAGGACATTGAAGAAGAAGGTCCAGACCGAAGACGTGATGGCCCCGCTGGCATGCGCCACGACAAAACCCATGAGCAGCGAGACCACGGCAAAGATCATACCCAGCGTGAAGCCCCCCAGCGTGAAGGCAAAAGTACGTGGCATGACCAGCGCCAGGAACGGGTCGATGCCCCGGGCCTGCAGCCCCCGCACTTCGCCCCCCAGCACCATCATCCCGATTTCGGTCAGCGACAGCATGCCGCTGCGCCCCATAAGGATAATGCCCACCAGGATGGGCGAGATTTCACGCACCAGTACCGATACCAGAATGGACCCCGTCATCTGGGCCATGCCGGCATAGCCCAGCCAGTAAGCCGCCTGGGACACCACCATGAGACCCGCAAGGGTGGCCGTGATCACGATGCTGAGGAACCCGCCACTGACCACCTGCCGCAGGGTGGCGCGGAATTCATACTTGACCGGCCTGCGCCACGAATTGGGCCGCAGGCTTTCACGCAGCGTGCCCCACCCGGCGCCGATCAGCAGCAGCGTGAAACGGACCTGATGGCGCGTCAGCCGCCCGATGGCCGCAAGCCACGGCGCAAAACGGCCCAGCAGCGCGATCAGGCGCCCCCTGTTTTCGGGTTCAGGCTGCGCGGATGGAAGGGCCATGCCACCGGGCCGCGCCGTGCCCTGCCCTGTTGTGTCGGGCGGGGTTCCGGTCATCGGCGGCCAGCCAGCACGTAGGTGCGGGTCAGCCCCGCACCCGGTATGAAGAAGCGCCCGCGCTCACGGAACAGGAAATACTGCCGCAGGTCGAGATAGACATCCTCCGACACCTGGATCGTACCCACGTCCGGTGCCCCCTGCGCCATCATTTCCGCCATGCCCATGGCATCGCCCCACAGGTTGAATGCCTGGGGGTCCTTGCCCAGCATGCCGCCATAGACCGGTCCCACATCGATGCCGATGCGGAAGACCGGGTCGAGATCGGCCTGAGACAGGGCGGCCAGCGTGCTCTCGCGCATCATGAGCGCGGCATTGGCAATGCGGTAGGCCGCCCCCTTGTCCGGCGTGCGGGACCATCCCGCCACGCACACCACGCGATGGCCCAGCATGCGGATGGAATACAGGCCGCACTGATGGGCGATATCCTGCAGCATGCCCGCCATGGAATCGAGCAGCTTGATATTGGACGTGGGGTCGTTCTGGGCCGTCATCACCACATCGGACAGGCTGATCACCATGATGGCCACGGCGGGATAGAATCCCTCGATACTGGCCGGATCGGGCGCGCCTGCCCCCCCATGCATGGACAATGCACCGGGCCGGAGCAGGAACCCCTGGCTGGGATCGCGCTGCATGTCTTCCGTCGAGGGTTCGGACTCCAGTTCTTCCTTCGCCGCGGCAACGGCGGTGTAATGCTGGGCCGAGAAACGGGCGGCGGTGACCCCTGCGATCATGTCCACGAAATGCGAGACCATTGCCGCGCGCGGCGCATCTTCCAGCGTGATCACCCCCACCGGGCCGGTGCTGCCCTGGATCGGGCTGCAGAACAGCGCCGTGCTGCCGAAACTGCGCATGTACACACGGTAGAAGGCCACCGAGCGCTCATCCTTTGAGGCATCCTGCGCCACCAGCGCGTCACCATGCGAGACGGAATCGAAAAAGCTTTTCAGGTCGGTGGTGGACATTTCAAACCCACCGGAATGCACGTCCTGCTGGCGGTCATAGGAATCGATGCACATCAGGGTGTGCCCGTCATGCAGGATGCGCCATATTGCCGCACGGCGGGCATGCGACTGGTCGGCCAGCGTCTCGGTCAGGACAAGCGCGTTGTCCTCGGGGTTGAACAGGTCGGGATAGCTTGCCACGGACTGCAGGGCATGGCTTTCGTAATTGGCCACGGCGCGGGACTGCGCGATCTGGCCGCGCATGCGGTCGGCCCGCCGGGCCTGCAGGAACAAAAGCAGCCCGAACGCCAGGGCCATCAGCACGACCAGCACGAAGAACACCAGGTTCTGCCGGCCATCCGCCATGGCAAAGCGGGAGAAGTCATCCTCCGGTGCCACCAGCAGCAGGACCCAGCTGTCCTTGCCCACCGGCAGCTGGGCCGTAATGGTGACGTATTTCTTGTTCTTGACCGTGACCGTGCGCGCGCCATACCCATGCACGCGGTACTGGTCGAACGCCTTGGTCATGACCGGGAAACGGGCGGGGTCCAGGGTCATCCGGTCCGCATCGCCATGCGCCCTGGCCTGCGCTTCCGCCATGCCATGCCCGGCCACGACGTGCCCTTCCTGATCCATCAGGATTGCCGTGCCGCTCTCGCCAATCCTGAGGGAGTTCAGGAAATTGTTGAGGTGGTTGAGCGACATGTTGATGGCATAGACATAGGTCTTGTCATTCGTGCCCTTGTACGGCACGGCCGCGGTAATGGTGATCTGCTTGGTAACTTCCACCACATAGGGATGGGTCCAGGCCAGCTGCCCGGCCTTGACCGTGTCGGCAAACCAGGCATGGCCACGCGGGTCATACGTACCCGCCGGCGTCTCCCACTTCTTGAGTACCTTGCCGGTGGGGTCTCGCAGTTCGTGGGTGAAACCCGCCTTGGGCGTGTCCTGATCGTGCAGGGTGGTTATGGCGACATCCTGACTGTTGTCACCATGTTCAAGCGTGCTGAAATTGCCGTCGCTATCGGCAATATAGAAGGACTGTATCTGCTGCACGTTGCGCAGCATCGTGCTGCTGTAGGCGGTGAATATCTTCTGTTCCACCTCCGGCGCGCCATGTTCGAGCATGTCGCGCGCGACAATGGCACCAGCGGAGGCCGGCATGAGAAAGGAGCTGACTTCCTTGGCAATATAGTCCTGCTGGCTGACCAGCAGGTCATGCGTAAGGGTAAGGGCGCCGGTACGCACCGTGCGGTAGGAATGCCACCCCACGGCCGCGATGATGCCAATGGTCGAGACGACAGCGGCTACCGGAATGCCGATATGGAACAGGAAGCGCCTGACCTGATCAGAAGGGGCAATCGTGGGATCGACAATCTCGTCCGTGGACAATGCTCTCTTCCTGTTCAAGACATCCATTATTCCGAATGTGATCCAGTGTACCCGAAACGGGCCACCGCGACCACCGTCTTTGTTACATGGCGCCCATTCAGTCGTTCCACAGCGGGCTGGACAGCCTTGCCACAAAGGTTTCGTGGGCCGCGATTTCAGCCGCGTCGGGCGTTACGCGCACCACCGCGTGGCCTGCCGGGCGGACATAGTCATAAGTGGCGATGCCGCCCCCGCCGTCCTCGACCGCCAGGCTCAGGCCACGCTGGCGCCCTCCGGTCAGTTCCAGGTAGACCGCGGCCAGCAGCCGGCAGTCCAGCAGGGCGTTATGGGTGGTCCGTTCCGACAGGTCGATCGAAAAACGGCGGCACAGCGCATCCAGGCTGTTGGGCATGCCCGGAAAACGTTCGCGTGCCATGTCCAGCGTATCGACCATGCGCCCCATGTCCAGAACGGGCTGGCCCGCCCGCGCCAGTTCCGCGTTGAGGAAGCCGAAATCGAAGCGCGCGTTATGCGCGATCAGCGGATCATCGCCCACGAATTCCAGGAAGCCGGAAGCCACTTCGGCAAATTTCGGCTTTCCCTCCAGATCGGCGCGGGTAAAGCCATGCACGCGCGAGGCTTCCTCGGGCACATCGCGTTCAGGATCGATCAGCACATGGAAATTACGCCCCGTGGGCAGATCCCCCACCAGCTCAAGGGCCGCGATTTCAATCACCCGATCCCCCTTGAGCGGATCAAGCCCCGTGGTTTCGGTATCGAACAGGATGGTCCGTTTCATGCCCGCTTTCCCCTTGCCGCGGCCCATGCGGCGGGGCCTCCCTCACGCATCGCCTGCAGCAGACGCCGCACCTGCCTTACTGTTTCATGCCGTGACAGGCCGGTCCTGATCACGGCATCCGCCCGTCGCCGCCGCAGGGCATCGGGCATCTGCCGGGCCAGAACGGCATCGATCTGCCCCGATGTCATGGTACCCCGGCGCATGACGCGCGCACGCTGGATGGCGGCTGGCGCGCTGACCACGGCCACGCGGTCACACTGCCGCTGGGCGCCCGTTTCAAACAGGAGCGGGATATCCAGCACGACCCACCGGCACCCGTCACGCCGCGCGCGGGCAAGAAAACGCTGCCTTGCCCTGCGTACCAACGGGTGCATGATCGCCTCCAGCCCGCGCATGACCGCGGGGTCCGCCAGTGCGGCCGCCCGCAGGGCCACACGGTCCAGAACCCCGCCCCGCACGCAGCCGGGCACAAGCCGGTCAATGGCGGGAAGGGCGGCCCCATGCGGGGCCTGCAGGGCGCGGACCACGGCATCGGCATCGAATATCCTGACCCCCGCCCGCCTCAGCAGGCGGGCCGTGGTGGACTTGCCCATGCCGATCCCGCCCGTCAGTCCCAGCACCCGCATGCTCAGCCCGCGTCCCGTGCCCGCGGGTGGCGCAGGTCGGCATCCAGCAGGGCTTCGACCGCCGGCCCGATATCCGGTTTCGCGCCGAACCATTTCTCGAACCCCAGCCCGGCCTGATGGATCAGCATGCCCAGCCCGTCAACCGTACGCAGCCCATGCCCGGCCGCCCATTCCAGCAGTCCGGTCCGGCGGGGCACATAAACGATGTCACAGACCACAAGCGCCGGATCGGCCTGTGCCAGATCAAGCGGAAACTGTGCCTGCGCGCCCCCTTCCATCCCGATCGAGGTGGTGTTGACCAGCATGGCGCAGCCGGGCAGGACACTGCCTGCCTGCGCCCAGTCCACCACCACGACCCCTTCAAGCGACGCGGCAAGGGCATCGGCACGGGCACGCGTGCGGTTGGCCACCAGCACTTCCATCCCCCGGTCCAGCAGGCTGGCGGCAATGGCGCGCGCGGCACCGCCCGCCCCCAGCAGCAGGGCGCGGCCGCCGTTCACGGCAATGCCATGCGCCTCCACATTGGCGACAAAGCCGTCACCATCGGTGGAATAGCCCTCGATTTTGCCATCACTGTCAAAGACCAGCGTATTGACCGAACCCGAACGCCGGGCGGACCGGTGCAGGCGGTCCACGATCCGGTAGGCGGATTCCTTGTGCGGAATGGTGACATTCACCCCACGGAATCCCGCCGCAAGCAGGCCCCGCACCGCCGTCTCGAACTGACCGGGCGCCACGGGCAGCGGCACGTAGGCGCCATTGATCCCGCCCTGCCGCAGCCACCAGTTATGCATGAGCGGCGAGCGCGAATGGGCCACCGGCCACCCGATTACCCCGGCCAGCAGCGTGTGCCCGTCAATCCGGATGTTCCCTGCGTCGGGCATCATGTCCCCTGTCTTTTCCATCGTGCCTTTCCCTGCGTGGACGGGCCTGAAGTCTGGTGACTGAACTCCTGCCAGGCCTGCGGCAGGATACGGGCCAGACGGGCGGCCCATTCCGCCTGCCCCTGCGGGGTCGCGATCAGGTCCTGGCGTATCTCGATTTCAAGATAGGGCAACCCGCGCCCTTCCGCATGCACCGGCACGGTATAGTCGCTGCTGTCGGTCAGGGCATAGGGTTCGTTACTGCCCACCACCAGCCCGTCCTCGGCCGCCAGCAGGTCCCGCACCCGCAGGCCGAAGGCGGGGTTGCGGTTATGCAGCACGCCGGTATGCCACGGGCGGTCGGCGCCGTTCATACGGTCGGTAAAACTGTGCAGCGAGACCAGCACCACCGGCAGCCCCGCTTCCAGCCTGGTCGTGATCTCGTCACTGATCTGCCGGTGGTAGGGCAGGAATATCTCTTCCACCCGGCAGCCTTCCTGTGCGGCGGTGATGCCGGTATTGGCAGGCACGGCCGTGCCGTCGCTGTGCCGCACGATCGATGTGGGATGGCCGGGCGCGCGGTTGCAGTCAATCACGAGGCGGGAATAGGCCTGCTCGATCAGGATGCAGTCCAGGTGCTGCGCCAGCAGGCGCCCGGTCTCCGCCATACCCAGGTCACAGGCGATATGGCGCGCGCGGTCCTGCGCGCTGACCCCCATGTCCCCCAGTGCCGCGGGAACGGCGCGGCCCGCATGGTCGCTGACCAGCACGAAGGGCAGGCCGGGCGGCTGGGCACCTTCCATGACCGATGTGCCGAACTGGATGACAGGCGCCGGGTCATCACACGTCAGCAGGCGTGACGGTTCCTGCGCAAGGGCTGCATGTTGCATCGTAGCGGCGCGTCCTCTGGCCATGGGCGGGTTGGATGGCCGACCCTACAGGCCCGGCCACGGGAACGAAAGACCCCTGTCCACGCACCCTGCCCCGCCCGCCACGCCGCGCGGCATGGGCAGGGTGATTGTATCTGGCGCTTCACCCCGGTAGTGTGCGCCACGCCGTGGCCTGATGCCATGACAGGCACGACATGATCATTTTCACACTTTGGGTAGCTGGAATACACGATGCCGGGGAACGCAAAAACGCCGACGGATCAGGACGCGCACAAGGCCAATGCACAGTGGGGCGGCCGGTTTGCCGGCGGGCCTGCCGCCATCATGCAGGACATCAACGCCTCCATCGGGTTTGACAGGGCATTGTGGCGACAGGACATCGCCGGTTCAAAAGCCCATGCCGCCATGCTGGCGAAAACCGGCATCATTTCCGCAGACGATGCCCGGGCCATTACCGAAGGGCTGGATCAGATCGGCGGCGAGATTGCGGCGGGCACCTTTGAATTCAGCACGGCGCTGGAAGATATTCACATGAATATCGAAGCCCGCCTGTCCGAACGGATCGGGGAGGCAGGCAAGCGCCTGCACACCGCGCGCTCGCGCAATGACCAGGTGGCCACCGATTTCCGCCTGTGGGTGCGCGATGCGATTGACGGGCTGGAACACCAGGCGGCCTCGCTCCAGCGCGCCCTGGCGCGCCGGGCACTGGAACACGCGGCCACCCCCATGCCCGGCTTCACCCACCTGCAGACCGCCCAGCCCGTGACCTTTGGCCATCACCTGATGGCCTATGTGGAAATGCTGGCCCGCGACCGGGGCCGGCTGGCTGACGCGCGGCGCAGGCTCAATGAATCGCCGCTGGGGTCGGCCGCCCTTGCGGGCACGTCCTTCCCCATCGACCGGGAGATGACGGCCCGCGCGCTGGGCTTCGACCGCCCCACCGCCAACTCGCTCGATGCCGTGTCGGACCGGGACTTCGCGCTGGAATACCTCTCCGCCCTGTCCATCATGGCGATGCACCTGTCACGGCTGGCGGAAGAGATCGTGATCTGGTGCTCGGCCCCCTTCTCCTTCATCCGCCTGTCCGATGCGTTCACCACCGGTTCTTCCATCATGCCGCAGAAGCGCAACCCGGATGCCGCCGAACTGGTCCGCGCCAAGGGCGGGCGCATTACCGGCGCGCTGGTGGGCCTGCTTACGGTCATGAAGGGCCTGCCGCTGGCCTATGCCAAGGACATGCAGGAAGACAAGGAACCCGTCTTTGCCGCGACCGATGCCGCCAGCCTCAGCCTGGCGGCGATGGACGGCATGATCCGTGACCTGAGCGTGAACACGGAGCAGATGCGCGCCTATGCCGGGTCGGGATTTTCCACCGCCACCGATCTGGCCGACTGGCTGGTGCGCGTGCTCAGGGTGCCGTTCCGCACCGCGCACCATGTAACCGGACGGCTTGTGGGCAGGGCGGAGGCAAGGGGGGTTGGCCTGTCCGACCTGACACTGGAGGAAATGCAGGCGGAAGAGCCGGGCATCACCGCCGATATCTTCTCGGTGCTGACGGTCGATTCCTCCATCGCCTCACGGACCAGCTACGGCGGCACGGCGGCAGGCAATGTGCGCGCGCAGGCCACGCGCTGGCTTGATGCACTGGAGACGGCATGATGCGCAAGCCTTCCCCGACACGTCCCCGCTTCATGCCCGCCTTCAGGCTGGTCACGCTTGGCATGCTGGTCCTGGCAACCACGCTTGGCGCGTGCGGGCGCATCGGGCCGCCGCACCAGCCGGCGGGCACGCGTGATTACTACCGGACCTACCCCAGCCCGGACCGTTAAAAGGCTATTTCAAAAAAAACTCCGGCTACCGCCTTTTTTTCGGAAAGGCGGCATTACCCGGGATTTCTGAAAAAAGCTTCATCCGGAACGTATCCGGCCCTGCCGCCACGCCCCCTGTTCAGCGCAGGTTGTCCGGCCCGAAACTGTCCGGCAGCAGTTCCGCAAGCGTGCGCACCAGACGCACCGTCCCGCTGGGGGAAACCATCGTAACCGGCGTTTGGGGCGCCCCGAATTCACGGATCTTCTGCCTGCACCCGCCACATGGCGTGCAGGCGGCATCCCCCCCGCCGCACACCACGACACGACGGATATGCCGCCCGCCCGCCATCACCATGGCCGCTATGGCGCCGGCTTCGGCGCAGGTGCCTTCGGGGTAGGCCGCGTTCTCCACATTGCCGCCGGCGAATATACGGCCATCATCCGTCTCCACCGCCGCCCCCACCTGGAAGC
Source organism: Komagataeibacter rhaeticus (assembly GCF_011611525.1). Classification (NCBI taxonomy): domain Bacteria; kingdom Pseudomonadati; phylum Pseudomonadota; class Alphaproteobacteria; order Acetobacterales; family Acetobacteraceae; genus Komagataeibacter; species Komagataeibacter rhaeticus. Next base: position 1,118,242 of record NZ_CP050139.1, on the reverse strand, counting down.
GGGAATAGGGCGCATAAGCGCGCCCATATGCGTCAACTGCCGACTGCACAAGGGGCTTGATATCCATAACCGGTTGTCCTTCTCGTTCTTTCCTGCGCCAGACACCTTGGAAGGGAGGGGGCAAGGCGGTATCGTGCATTCCATCATGGCTGAAGCTTCCCCCCCCTGTCCCGGACAGGACCCCTCCGTTGCCGCTCTTCTGGCCGTCCGCCCGGCGCTGTCCATGCATGCCATGGACGGGCTTGTGCTGGAAGAGGTGCCCCTCAACACCATTGCCGACGCGCTTGGCACGCCCACATGGGTCATGAGTGCCGGCACCCTGCGCGCCCGCTACCAGCGCCTTGCCACGGCATTCAGGGCAACGGGGCGGCCGGTTTCCATTCACTTCGCCGTCAAGGCCAATGACCATCTGGCCGTACTGCGCGTGCTGGCGGCACAGGGGGCCGGGGCGGATGTGGTCAGCGGGGGCGAACTGCAACGCGCCTTGATGGCGGGCATACCGGCGGCGCGCATCGTCTTTTCCGGCGTGGGCAAGACCATGCCCGAGATGCAGGCCGCCCTGCGCGCGGGCATTGCCCAGATCAACGTGGAAAGTGCGGAAGAGCTTGAACTGCTGTCCACCGTGGCGCAGGCCGAAGGGCTGGAAGCCCCGGTCGCCCTGCGCATCAACCCCGATGTGGACGCGGGCACCCACGCCAAGATCACCACCGGCCTTGCCACCAACAAATTCGGCATTCCCTACAACCGCGCGGTCGATCTGTACGCCCATGCCGCCACCCTGCCCGGCATCCGCCCCGTGGGCCTGGCCATGCATATCGGCAGCCAGATCGTGCGCATGCAGCCCTACCGCACGGCCTATGCCCGGCTGGCCGATCTGGTCCGCGCCATCCGGGCGCGGGGCCTGCACATTGAGGCCCTGGACTGTGGCGGAGGGCTGGGCATTTCCTACCGCGATGAAACCGAGGGGGCGCCCGAGGCGCTGGCGGCCGCCATCCACGGCGAACTGGGCGGGCTGGGCACGCGACTGGCCATCGAGCCGGGGCGCTGGCTGGCCGGTCCCGCCGGCCTGCTGCTGAGCACGGTCATCCTGCGCAAGCGTGGCTATGAGGGCATGCCGCCCTTTCTGGTGCTGGATGCGGCCATGAACGATCTCATGCGCCCCAGCCTGTATGATGCGTGGCATGGCATCATTCCCCTGTCGGCCAGGGACGCCGTCGCCCCTGCCGAGCAGGTGCATGTTGTCGGCCCCGTCTGTGAAAGCGGCGACACCTTCGGCCATGACCGCACCCTGCCGCACATGGACGCCGGCGCCCGGCTGGCCCTGCTGGATTGCGGCGCGTACGGCATGGTGATGAGTTCAACCTACAACGCCCGCCCGCTGGCGGCACAGGTCATGGTTGATGGCGGCCACTGGGCCGTGATCCGTGAACGGCAGGCAATCACGGAACTCTGGGCCGCCGACAGCATTCCCCCATGGGTGGATGAAACCCTTCTCCCATCTGGCGGAGGCCTATGACAGCCGGGCAGGACAGCCCCCAGACCAGCGGCGGCCTGCCGCAACGCCTGGCCCGTGCCCGCCGGCAGGCCCGCCGCGCCCTGTGGGCGGAGCGGCTGTGGCCGCTCATGCTGCCTGCGGCGGATACGGCCATGGGCATTGCCCTGCTGGGCCTGACCCGCCTGCCCCAGCACCTGCCCGACAGCCTGCATGCCATCCTGCTGGCCGGCTGTATCGCGGGAGTGGGCCATGCCACATGGCGGCAATGGCGCGGGATACGCCGCCCCACCCCGGCCGAGACCGACCGGCGGGTGGAGCAGGCATCCGGCCTGAGCGGCCAGCCGCTGCGCACCCTGCAGGACCGCCCCGCTTCCCCCCCCACACCGGAAACCGGCTATCTGTGGCAGCTTCACCTGAACCGTATCATGGCAGGCATGGGGCCGCTGCGCGGGGGGTGGCCACGGCCGCGCCTGCGGGGCGCACGATGGTGGGCCGCGACGCCGGTCCTGGCCGTACTGCTGGCCGGTGGGCTGGCGTGGAACGGCAGCCATGCCCCCAGCCGGATCATGGCCGCCTTCCTGCCCGGCGTGGATGACAGCGACACCCCCGTCCCCCAGATCAATGCATGGATCACGCTGCCCGATTATGCCCCCGGCGCCCCGGTCTTCCTTGATGCCGCGCATGACAGCGCAGACGTGCCCGCGGGCGCACAGCTGAGTGTAACCCTGAACGGGCTGGACGGCCGGCCCGTCCTGCGCGCACGGGCCAGCATGGGGCCACATGGCTTTCATGCACTGGGCAATGGCAGCTGGACCATGCAGGCCACCGTGCTGGCCAGTGGCCGCCTGACCCTGCGCGGCCGGGGCCGGACGCTGGCGCGGTGGACCCTGCACGTCACCCCCAATCCCGCCCCCGACATTGCATGGGGCAAGGACCCTGGCAGCAGGGAGGGGGAATGGCGCACCCGCCTGCCCTATCACGCAGCCCAGCCCTATGGCATCGCGTCCATCCATGCCGAACTGGTCATGCCCGACAGCCCGCATGATATGCTGGACGTGCCCATTCCGCTCAATGGCCATCCGCGCGTGGCCGATGGTGTCGCCACACCCGACCTGTCCCAGAACCCGTGGGCGGGAGAGGACGTGACCGCACGGCTGGTCGCCACCAGCAACAGCGGCACACACGCCACATCCGCCCCCGTGCGGCTGCGCATCGGGGCACGCCCCTTCGTCAATCCGCTGGCCAAGGCCATACTGGACATACGCAAGCGCGTGGCCCTGCACCGTGAAAACCGCGTGCAGGCCGGGCGTGAACTGCTGGCACTGGCGCAGGCCGATACCATGCTGACCCACCATGCCGGGCTGATGGTGGCGCTAACCAGTGTCGCCGCCGTGCTGGGCAGCGACGACGTGACGGATGACTACGCCATAGCCCAGGCCACCGGACGGCTGTGGTTCCTGGCGCTGGATATCGAGCATGGCCGGCGCGACATGGATAACGCACAGGCCGATTTTGGCGTACAGGCCGCGCAGGAAGCGGTGCGCGAGCAGCTTGAGCACATGCGTGAAATGGGGGCGAAGGGACAGGGGCCGGACCAGCAGGCGGAACTCCAGCACCGCATGCAGGCGCTCAGGGACGCCATTTCACGCAAGATGCAGGCACTGGCCCAGCAGGCCATGCGCGACCATGCCGCCATGCCCGCCATTCCAGAAATGACATCGCGGGGGGAACAGAACCTCTCGCAGATGATGCAGCAGCTGCAGGATGACGCGGCAGGCGGCCATAATGCCGACGCCATGCAGAAACTCCAGCAGATGGAGGACATGGCCGAGGGCATGCGCAACGCCACCCCGCAGGACATGGTCGCCCTGGCCCGGCAGCTGCAGGCCCGCCAGCAGGCAATGGAACTGCGCCGTGACCTGCGTGATCTGGTCAGCCGCCAGTCACAGTTGCTGGACCACGCCCAGCTGCGCATGGATCAGGACCAGCGCCAGCGCGATCAGGAAGCGGCCAGCCACCAGACCGACATGGATGAGGACGGGGGCGACCTGTCCACCATGTCCACGGCCGACCTGCTGCGGCAGCTGGGTGTCACCCCGCCGGGTGCTGCCCCGCAGCCGCAGCCCGCAACGCCCACACCCGCCAGCATGACACCGGAGGCCCGCGCCACCCAGCAGCATGCCGACCGTGCGGTGCAGCATGCCCTGGCCCGCGCCCTGCATGAACTGCAGCGCGAGTTCAGGCAGCTTGGCGGCAAGGACATGCCCGCGCTGGACAAGGCACAGGCGGACATGAAAGCCGTGCGCGCGGCACTGGGCGCGGGCAAGGACCCCGATGCCGCCAGCGCCGAGAAAAAGGTACTGGCCGACCTGCAGCAGGGTAGCCAGCAGATGCGCCAGTCCATGCGCAGCCAGAGCGCACAGGGGGCGATGACCGTTTTCCTGCCCATGCTGTCACAGGAGAACGGCAGGGGCAGTCATGGCAGTGGGGGCGATCATCCCGCCAGTGAGGATGACGAGGACGACACGGACCAGCAGGCCGGGGGCAGCGGAGACCGCGACCCGCTTGGCCGCAAGACCGGCGGTACCCATGCGGGCATGGATAACGACACCCATGTGCCAGACAAGGCCAGCCGTGAGCGCGCGCGTGAAATCGAACAGGAACTGCGCCGCCGCGATGCCGACCGCACCCGGCCGCCGGAAGAACTGGAATATCTCGACCGGCTGCTGCGCGCTTTCTGACCCGTGGGCAGGACTGGTCGCCCGCTCCGCCATGCGGACAGGGGTTCATAACCGCTTTGTTGCGGTCATAAGCCAGCCCCTTTCCACAAAGCTTCAGGGAACGCCGCCTTTTTGAAAAAAGGCGGCACCCAAAAACTTTTATTCTTTATCAACAAGTTATTTTGTGGCGGCCATTCACGCCCCGTTGTCCATGCAAAAAACGCCCGCAGCCACGCCAGGGCCAACGGGCGTTCCATGGAGACCGGCTCCCCTCATGGGATCAGGCGTCGGTTGCCTCGCTGTCATGATTGATCGGAATGGCGCGTGTGACCGGGGCCGTGGCCAGGTCAATGGCATCATAGGACGGCGGGCTTTCCGGCGCATCTTTCCCGGCCTGTGGCAGAAGCTGGGCATCGGGCAGTTCACCCTTGCTGCGCGCCTGCACCAGACGTTCAAGGTTTTCACCGATACGGGGATAGTCTTCCACCAGCTTGCGGAAATCGCGTGCGCTCATGGTCATGAAATGGCCGAACTGCAACGACCGGCTGGTTGCGGTTACCCGTTCGTCGCGCAGCGCTTCCTCCGCCCCCAGTACGGCGCCCGCGCCAAAACGGACATCGTGCTTGGGGTAATGGGTCTCTGCCAGTCCCGCGCTGATGAAATAGACCGTGCGCACCTTCTGCCCCTTGCGGTACAGCCGCTCACCGGGGGAGGAAAAGTGGATGGACATCTTCATCGCCACGTCATGCAGCACGCCATCGGCAACCCCTTCGAACAGGGGGAAGTTGTGGATGCGGCTTTCAATCCCGGCGCGGATGTTGAACTTCAGGCGGAAATCAAGCTGTTCACGCCGATGTTCCACATCCTTGTGCAGTTCGCGGTGCAGTTCCTCGCTCAAAAGCGAGTCGGCCATCAGGGTATCGTATTTTTCCTCTTCCAGCCTGAGCGCGATCTGGCGCAGCATCCGGTTTTCCAAGGCTTCGGAATAACCGTGATAATGCAGCCGCAGGGTTTGCAGGGCTTCATCCAGCAGCTTGCACTGGCGGCCCAGCACCTCTCCCACGATTTCACTGATGCGCGTACCAAGCGTGGGCTCCATGCGCTGGCGCATGAAACGTGTAAGCGAAAGCGAGACGAAATAGCCGATCATCAGCATCTCGAACCGCTCCATCATGCAGTACATGAGCGGCGTATCGAAATTGAAGCGGTGATGGATGACCTGCGCCACACGGAAACGCAGCGAGGGCCGCAGCCGGCGCCGCAGGGCGCGGACATAGCCAAAACGCCCTTCCAGCCGCGCGCCGTCCACCATCGCCTCGGCCGAACGGAGCAGCGTCTCCATCACCCGGCGCGACAGCCCCTGTATGCGGAACAGGTCCAGCAGGATGGAACGCTCCCGGTTGGCAATGACAATCAGCGCCAGTGTCACACGCTGCCGGTCCCCCAGGGCAGTGTCAAAGGTATTGGCCTGCTCTTCCGAATGGACGCGGCGGTCCAGCACATCGACCACGGTAGTGGTGACATTGGGCGAGAAACCCAGCTCCCCCGCCACTTCGCGCGTCTGGTCACGTACCTCTCCCAGCCCGATGGCCAGGATCTGGTGGCGCAGCGCCTGATCGATCAGCGGAAGCTGGTCCAGCTTGAGAAACAGCACGAGATAGCGCAGCGACAGGCCGTTGACGAACAGCGTGATCAGCACGAAGCCCGTGGCGATGATGCCGATGAAATGGGCAACACTGCTGGAAACATGTTCGTTCTCGGTCACCGCCAGCGCCAGCGCCAGTGTGATCGCACCGCGCAGCCCCCCCCACACCATGGTCACCTTGAACGGCGTTGGCACCGGTGGCGACAGCTTGGTGGCGGCAAGAACGGGCAGCATGCCAAACACCACCGCCCCGCGGGCCAGCAGCCCGGCACCTGCGGCCAGCAGGATCAGCACGCAGTCCCATCTGGTCATGCCCACCAGCAGGCGCGGCACCAGCATGGACGCCAGCACGAACACCAGCGACCCCGCCCAGAACACAAGCTGCTGCCACAGCTCGTTCAGGAACCGCCATGTCTGGGGCCGGAAGGTGGACGGGCCATAGATGGAGATGGTCAGCCCAGATGCCGCCGTGGCCACGACACCGGAAAACCCCAGGAATTCATCACAGACGATATAGGCCAGGTAGGGCAGCGCCACGGTCAGCGTGACTTCGGCCGCCGGGGCCGCCCCCAGCGCCGGAATGAGCATGAGCGTCAGCCGCCCGAACACCACGCCGATGATGAGCGCGCCGATGAAGGAGACGAGGAATTCCAGCATCGCCCCGCCCAGCATGATCTTGTGATGCGAGGTGATGGAGCCGAGCAGGATGGTGAAGATGGAAATGGCGGCGGCATCATTGAGCAGCGCCTCGCCCTCCACCAGGCGGGTCAGGCGGCTTGCGGCACCGATTTCCTTGAAGATGCCCGCCACCGCCGACGGATCGGTCGTGGCCACGATGGAGCCCAGCAGCAGGCACACCGCCAGCGGCATGCCGGCAAAGGGATAGAGCGCGAAGCCGATCGCCGCCGTGGACACGGCCACCGCCACCACGGCCAGAAGCAGCACGGTCGCGGTTTCATGCGCAAGCCTGCGCACGTCAATGCCCAGCGCGCCCTGAAACACCAGTATGGGCAGGAAGATCAGCAGGAAGGCTTCGCTATTCAGCGGGAAGTCCAGCAACGTCTGCGCCGCGCCACTGAAAATTTCCATATGGGAATTGCGCAGTACCAGATCGGCCGCGCCACCAATCACGATGCCCACAATGGCCAGCAGGACGGTTTCGGACAGTTCCAGGCGGCGGGCAAGCGGCTGCACCGCACTGACCACGACAAGCAGTACGGCAATTGCCATCAGGATTGCTGCCAGACCCGCTATCTCCATTCAAAATCCCCGATTCATGGCCATGCGACGACTATAGTCCAATCCTAGTGACCGACCATGAACAGATTATGTTCATTACATTGCAGATCAGCGAAACGGGACCTGAGACGACCGGTATCCGGTGGCATGGAAGCACGGCCACATGGATTGCCCGGTCAAGTATCAATAATGCCACAGGCCCGTTGCAGGAACAACATAGGCCAGATCACTTTATGTTCCAGTCCTTCACATCCCCGCCGGGACTGCCGTTGCCGCCAGCCATGCCTTTACCTGCGCCTGCGGGTCGGGCATGCGGATGAAGTCGGATACGGCGGAAACACAGTCCGCCCCGGCCGCCAGGCACAGCGGCGCGCGTTCAAGCGTAATCCCGCCAATGGCAACCAGCGGGATGGTGCCGATGCGCTGCTTCCACCGGGTCAGCTTGCCCGTTCCCTGCGGAGCCCAGGGCATTTTCTTGAGTTTTGTGGGCCAGACCGGACCCAGCGCAACGTAATCGGGTGCAACCGACAGGGCACGCTCCAGCTCCGAATCGCTATGCGTGCTGACCCCCAGCCGGATGCCTGCGGCACGGATGGCGGACAGGTCCGCCGTATCCAGATCCTCCTGCCCCAGATGGATGTAGTCCACCCCTTCCGCTATCGCGATCCGCCAGTAATCATTCAGCACCAGCGTCACGCCATGCGCCCGTGCCTGGCGGATTCCTTCGCGGATTTCATGGTGCAGGGCCTCATCCGCCATGTCCTTCAGGCGCAGCTGTATCAGCCTTGCACCCGCCTGCCCCAACCGGGCAACCCACTGCGCGGTATCGACAACCGGATAGATGCGCGAGGGCAGCGGGGTGTTCATAGTACCGCCTGCCCGATGACGGGGGTGGAGGGCACGGCCATGTCGCGCTCTTCCATCGGGTCGGCCACATAGGCCATGCGCCCGGCCTCGACCGCCAGGGCAAAGGCACGCGCCATTTCCGCCGGGTTGCCGGCCTTGGCAACCGCCGTATTGATCAGCACCGCATCATAGCCCAGTTCCATGGCCTGCGCCGCATGCGAGGGCACGCCGATCCCGGCATCCACCACCATCGGCACATCGGGGAAATGGGCCCGCAGCGCGCGCAGGCCGAACAGGTTGTTCAGCCCCTTGCCCGAACCGATGGGCGCGCCCCAGGGCATCAGGACCTCACACCCCGCGCGCAGCAGGCGTTCGGCGCCGACTAGGTCCTCCGTCATGTAAGGAAAGACCCTGAAGCCATCTTCCACAAGAATCCGCGCGGCCTCGACCAGTGCGAACATGTCGGGCTGCAGGGTATCGGATTCGCCAATCACTTCGAGCTTGATCCAGTCGGTGCCAAACACCTCACGCGCCATCTGCGCCGTGGTCACGGCTTCGCGCACGGTATGGCAGCCCGCCGTATTGGGCAGCACGGGCACGTCCAGTTCCCGGATCAGGTTCCAGAACGCTTCCCCCGCACGCGATCCCGCTGCCTCGCGCCGCAGCGATACCGTCACCACCCCGGCGCCGGCACGCCGTACCGCGTCACTCAGGATTTCGGGCGAGGGATACTGGGCCGTGCCCAGCATCAGGCGTGACGTCAGCGCCGTGCCATAGAAAAGGGTCATGCCGTCATCCTCCCTGCATGGGGGCCAGAATTTCCACCCGCGCACCCTCGTGCAGCGGCTGGGCAGCACGCCTGCCCGCCGGTACGAAGGCACCTTCCACGGCCGTGGCAATGCGGGCCTTCGCGTCATAGCCCAGTTCTTCAAGCAGGGCCGCGAGTGTGGTGGCCGTTACGTCGTGGTGGTTGTCGTTCACCATAATCTGCATGTCCAACTCCTGTGCGGGAGGGTCCGGTTCACGCGCCGAACACGATATCTGCCGCCTCCGCCGCCCTGACGGGGGAAAGCAGGAAGCCATGGCGGTACATGCCATTGATGTGGATGTGCCGCCCGTCGCGCCGGACGGCGGGCATGTTGTCGGGATAGGACGGACGCAGGCCGGTACCGGTCTCCAGTATCTCGGCCTCGCCAAAGGCCGGGTGCAGGGCATAGACCGCGCCCAGCATCTCCACCATGGAGCGCAGGGTCATGGGACCTGCGTTTTCACTTTCGATCATGGTCGCGCCCACCATGTACACATGGTCGGCACGCGGCACGATATAGATGGGAATGCGCGGATGCAGCATGCGCACGGGCCGGCGCAGCCCCACATCGGGACAGCGCAGCAGCAGCATCTCGCCCCGCACCCCGCGCATGTCCGCCATCTGGCTGCGTGCCGCAATGCCCGTGCAGTCCAGCACCCAGTCATGGCCGTCCATGGCCTGACCGGCGGGAACGTTGAAACTGATTTTTCCACCCAGGGCCACCAGCCTGTCCGCCAGCGCCACCAGCGCCCGGCGCGGATCGACATGGCCTTCGCCGGCAAAGAACAGCGCACGCGAAAAACGGTCCGCCAGATCGGGTTCAAGGGCCGCGATCTCGCCCTCGCCTATGGTGGTGAAATGCGCGGTCCGGCGGCCGAAACGCGCGATCTCACCCACATCGCGCGCGGGGGCAAGGACCAGAGTGCCATTGCGCACGACACCGGGCACATGCGCATCCCACCAGTCGAGGGAGGAAAGGGACTGCCCGGTCACCTCCGGTGTTGCGGACTCCGCCTCGCACCATGGGGCCAGCATGCCCCCCGCCTTCCATGAAGCCCCCGAACCGACCCGTGGCCCGCTTTCATGCACATGGACCCGCGCCCCCCGTTCGGCCAGCGTCACGGCAGCCGTCAGGCCGGAAACGCCCGCCCCCCGTACAAGGACGGATGGCCCCGATCCGGTAGGTAAAGCCGTTTGTGCTGCCATGCGCTGCGTCCCCCTGCTGTTGTCGCGACGACCCGCGATGATTGTGCCGACCCGCTCCCGCCTGTCTATTCAACAGTAACGGACTTGGCGAGGTTGCGGGGCTGGTCCACATCCGTACCCTTGAGCAGGGCCACTTCATAGGCCAGGATCTGCACCGGAATGGTCTGGAGAATGGGGGCCACGAATTCATCCACCGTGGGAATGGCCACGACGCATTCCGCGATTTCACGCAGGCGCGGCGCCCCGGCCATATCGGTAAACACCAGCAGCCGCCCCCCGCGCGCACGGGCTTCCTGCAGGTTGGACAGGGTCTTCTCGAACAGGGGCCCCGAGGGCACGGTCGCCACCACCGGCACGCTGCTGTCGATCAGCGAGATCGGCCCGTGCTTCATTTCCCCCGCCGCATAGGCCTCGGCATGGATATAGGTGATTTCCTTGAGCTTGAGTGCCCCTTCCAGCGCCACGGGAAACATCGCCCCGCGCCCCAGATAGAGGACATCGCGCGCATCCGCCACAATGGCGGCCATGCGGCGGATCTCGTCATGGCGTTCGAATACTTCCGTCGCCTTGCTGGGCAGGTCAAGCAGGGCGGTGACCATCGCCTCTTCCGTGGCGCCATCCAGCAGCCCCCGCGCCCGGCCAAGGGCAATGGTCAGGCACGCCAGCACCGAAAGCTGGGCAGTGAACGCCTTGGTACTGGCCACCGATATTTCCGGTCCCGCCACCGTGCCCAGCACGGCATCGCTTTCGCGCGCCATGGTGCTCTGTTCCACATTGAGCACCGAGACGATATGCTGCCCCGCCGCCCGCATGCCGCGCAGGGCGGCCAGCGTGTCCGCCGTCTCGCCCGACTGGGAAATCAGCAGCCCCAGCCCCCCCTGCGCCAGCGGCGGGTTGCGGTAGCGCATCTCGCTCGCCACATCGATATCGACCGGCAGGCGGGCATACTGCTCGATCCAGTAACGCCCGATCATACCGGCGTAAAAGGCTGAACCGCAGGCGGTCAGCACGGCACGGGGAATGGTGGCCAGGTCAAAGGGCAGTTCAGGCATCACCACGCGGCGGGTGGCCGGGTCGATCAGGCGCTGCAGGGTCTGGCCGATCACCACCGGATGCTCGTGCAGTTCCTTTTCCATGTAATGGCGGTACCCATCCTTGCCTACGGATGCCGCGATCAGCGCGGTCAGACGCACCGGACGGTCAACCGGATTGCCCGCCATGTCAAAGAACTCCGCGCCCTGTGGCGTGATCACGCTCCAGTCGCCATCATCAAGATAGGCGATGCGGCGGGTCAGCGGCGCAAGGGCCAGACTGTCGGAACCGAAGAACATCTCGTTGTCCCCGAACCCCACCACCAGCGGCGCGCCATGCCGCGCGCCGATGACCATGCCGTCATGCCCGGCAAAGATCATGGCCAGCGCATAAGCACCCTCCAGCCGCTTGAGGCACTCATGCGCCGCCTCCCGCGGGGAAAGGCCACGCTGGAGGTGATAATCCACCAGCTGGGCAATGGTCTCGCTATCCGTATCGGTCGAGAACACCTGCCCTGCCGCCTCCAGTTCGTGGCGCAGTTGCTCGAAATTCTCGATAATGCCGTTATGCACGACCGAAACCCGCTCCGTCCCATGCGGATGGGCATTGTTTTCGGTGGGCGCGCCATGGGTGGCCCAGCGTGTATGGCCAATCCCGGTAACACCCGGCAGCGGCAGGCGCGCCAGCAGGCTGGCCAGATGATCCAGCTTGCCTGCCGCGCGGCGGCGCTCGACCTGCCCCTGCTCAAGCGTTGCGATACCGGCGGAGTCGTAACCGCGATATTCCAGCCGGCGCAGCGCGTCCAGAATGACTGGCGTGGCCTGATTGCTTCCTACAACCCCAACAATGCCGCACATCAGCCCTGTTCCTTCTTTTTCTTCAGCCGGTCCCGAAACGTGTCGGCATGGCCTGCCCGGTTGGCCTGCCGGGCACGCCCCAGGGCCATGGCGCCATCGGGCACATCATGGGTGATCACGCTGCCTGCCGCCGTCAGCGCCCGCGCGCCCACCCGCACGGGCGCCACCAGTACCGAATCCGAACCGATGAAGCTGTCCGCCCCGATTTCGGTGGCATGCTTGAACACCCCGTCGTAATTACACGTAATGGTGCCCGCGCCAATATTGGCGCGGGCACCCACCGTGGCATTGCCAAGATAGGTCAGGTGGCTGGCCTTGGCCCCCGCGCCAAGGGTGGTGGCCTTCAGCTCGACAAAATTGCCCACGCGCGCCTGCGCGCCAACGTCCGTTCCGGGACGCAGGCGGGCATAGGGGCCGATCTGGGCATCGGGACCGACCACGGCGCCTTCCACATGCGAGAAGGCGTGGATTTCCGTGCCCCGCCTGACATGCACGCCCGGTCCGAACACCACATGGGGATGCACCACCGTATCGGGTTCCAGCACGGTATCGGCGCACAGGAACACCGTATCGGGCGCAACCAGCGTCGTGCCACCCGCCATGGCCGCCTGCCGCAGGCGGGCCTGCACGCAGGCTTCGGCCTGCGCCAGTTCGGCACGGGAATTGATGCCACGCAGTTCGTCCTCTGGCGCGACCACGGCACGCACATGCCGCCCATCCGCCACGGCACGGGCCACCACGTCGCCCAGATAATACTCACCCTGCGCGTTGTCGTTGCTGATCCCATCCAGCCAGCGGCGGAAATCGGCCGCATCGGCACACAGCACGCCCGCATTGCACAGCCCGATCGCGCGCTCGGCCGGCGTGGCGTCCGCCCATTCCACAATGCGCACGACCTGCCCGTCGTGCGTCACGACACGGCCATATTTCGCCGGGTCCGCCGGCTCCATGGCCAGCAGGGCAAGTCCCGTATCATCGCAACGCCGCTGGGCCAGCAGCGCGCGCATGGTGCCGGGCGTAATCAGCGGATTATCACCATACAGGACCGCCACATCACCATAGCCAAAGACACTTTCGGCCTGGCGGGCGGCATGGCCGGTGCCAAGGCGGTCGTGCTGCACCACCACCGCATGCGGGGCGGCCAGTGCCGCCACATCGTCCATGCCGGGTCCGATCACCACCACGATCCGGTCAAACACCTGCGCTGCGTTATCCAGCAGGTAACGCAGCATGGGCCGGCCCGCCAGCGGATGCATGACCTTGGGCCGCTCCGACTTCATGCGGGTGCCCCGCCCCGCTGCCAGGATGACAGCGGTCGACAGGCGGGCGGGGGGAGAGGATAGTGCGGGATCGGTCTTGGTATTCATGGCAGTGTGCGGGTACTCCGCCCCCGCGCACCCTGTCAAACCCTTATGCATGCCCGAGACCATCACTTAGAATTTCCGATTGCTACTTTCCCGCCCGGATCATCACGAGGAGTTCATGATGACATCTTCCCTGCCCCGCCTGGCCGTTTTTGACATGGACGGCACGCTGATCGACAGCCTGCCCGACCTTGCCGCCTGCGCCAGCCGGCTGCTTGTGCATTACGGCCTGTCCCCGATCACCCCCGATCTTGTACGTCCCATGGTTGGCGATGGCGTGGCGATGCTTGTCCGCCGCCTGCTTGCCCATGCCGGACCGGCTGCAACGGGAATTGACCCCACCGAGGCCACGACCCGCTACATGGCCGATTATACCCCGCATTCAACCGACCTGTCCCGCCCCTTTCCCGGCACGGAGACCATGCTGGCCCGCCTGCGGGCGGACGGATGGCACATGGCTGTCTGCACCAACAAGCCCGTTGCCGCCGCGCGCCATATCCTGAAAGGTCTGGGACTGGAGGACTGGTTTATCGCGGTTGGCGGGGGCGACAGTTTCGCCGCCCGCAAGCCCGACCCGTGCCCCCTGCTGGGCACCATAGAACTGGCGGGCGGCGACCCGCGCCGCGCCATCATGACCGGGGACCATCATAACGACGTGGCCTGCGCCCTTGGCGCGCATGTCCCCGCCATATTCGCCCGCTGGGGTTACGGGCAACCGGACATGGAAGCCGGTGCCACGGTTGGCGCCGATTCCATTGCCGAAATTGCCCGCCTGGCAGGCGAACTGATCCCGGCCTGACGGCTGCTACACGTCGAGATTGGCAACCTTGAGCGCGTTGCCCACAATGAAGTCGCGGCGGGGTTCGACCACATCGCCCATCAGGGTGGAGAAGACCTGCGCCGCATTCTCGATGTCACCCACCTTGACCTGCAGCAGCGTGCGCATGGCGGGGTCCAGCGTGGTTTCCCACAGCTGCTCGTCATTCATCTCGCCCAGGCCCTTGAAGCGGTTGATGGACAGGCCCTTGCGGCCCTGCGCCAGAATCCGTTCATACAGCGATGCCGGACCATTGAAGGACTGGGGCGCGCCATCCAGCAGCAGGGTGATCGGCTGCGTGAAATCGGCCACAAGCCGCGCATGGCGTTCAGCCAGCCAGCGCACTTCCGCACTCCGCAGGGCCGTGGCCTCCAGCCGGTAAACTTCCCCGACACCGCGCACGCTGCGCGCCATTTCAAGCCCGCTGTTACTGACCGCGACCTTCCACCCACGCTCGGCCGGGGGGGAAACCGCATCCAGCCTTGCCTGCAGGTCCACGATCCGCTCCGGCATGGCCTGCAGGTCGGGACGCAGCACGCCCGCGATGGCCGCCTGTTCCAGCACCCATACCGGCACCCGCGCCGACAGGCGCGACAGGGCACGCGTCACGTCACGGATGAACAGGACTTCGGCACGCATGGCCTCGCCCGTGAGTTCACGCCCGTCGGCATAACGCAGCGCCGCATTGGCCAGCGCCTTGTCCAGCAGGTAAGATTCAAGGGCGGCATCATCCTTCAGGTACCGCTCGTCATTGCCCCGCTTGGCGCGGTACAGCGGCGGCTGGGCGATATACAGGTACCCCTTCTCAATCAGTTCGGGCATCTGGCGGAAGAAGAAGGTCAGCAGCAGCGTGCGGATGTGCGAGCCATCCACGTCGGCATCGGTCATGATGACAATGCGGTGGTAGCGCAGTTTCTCGATGGAAAAGCCGCCATGTTCCACGTCACCCCGGCCGATGCCGGTGCCCAGCGCCGTGATCAGCGTGCCGATTTCAGCCGAGCCGAGCATACGGTCGAAACGCGCGCGCTCCACATTGAGGATCTTGCCCTTGAGCGGCAGGATCGCCTGAAAGCGCCGGTCCCGCCCCTGCTTGGCGGTGCCGCCCGCCGAATCCCCCTCAACCAGGAACAGTTCACATTTGGAAGGGTCACGCTCCTGACAGTCCGCCAGCTTGCCCGGCAGGGAAGAAATGTCCAGCACACCCTTGCGCCGCGTCAGTTCCCGCGCACGGCGCGCGGCCTCACGGGCGGCTGCGGCATCCATCACCTTGGCCACGATGTGGCGGGCTTCCTTGGGGTGGGTCTCGAACCAGTGGGAGATCATGTCGGCTGCGGCCGCATGCACCACCGGCTGCACTTCGGAGGAGACCAGCTTGTCCTTGGTCTGGGATGAAAATTTGGGGTCGGGCACCTTGACCGACAGCACGGCGGTCAGGCCCTCGCGCATGTCCTCGCCATTCAGGGCGTGGCTGTCCTTCTTGGTGGCGTTCGCTTCGGCATACCGGCCCACCACACGGGTCAGCGCCTGACGGAAACCGGCCAGATGCGAGCCGCCGTCACGCTGCGGAATATTGTTGGTGAAGCACAGCATGGTTTCATGGAAGCTGTCGTTCCATGTCAGCGCGAATTCGACCTTGATGCCATTTTCATCATTCTGCAGGCTGCCGGTGATCGGCGGCTCGACAATGGCGGTCTTGCCCTGGTCCAGCCATTCCACGAAGGCGCACAGGCCGCCTTCGTAATGGAAGTTTTCCTCCCGCGCGGGCTCATGGCGCTCATCGCGCAGGACAATCTTCAGCCCGGAATTGAGGAAGGCCAGCTCACGCAGGCGGCGCTCAAGGATCGGGAACTCGAATTCGACCTTGGCAAAGGTCTGGGCGCTGGGCTTGAAGGTGACCTGCGTGCCGCGTGGCTCGGCACTTTCCCCCACCACGCGCAGCGCCTCGTCACGCTCGCCATGGCGGAAACGGATCACATGCTCCCGGCCTTCACGCCAGATGCGCACTTCCATCCATTCGGACAGCGCGTTGACCACCGCCGCCCCCACGCCGTGCAACCCGCCCGAGACCTTGTAGGAGTTCTGGTTGAACTTGCCCCCCGCATGCAACTTGGTCAGCACGACTTCGGCGGCACTTACCCCTTCCTCATGATGCATGTCGGTCGGGATGCCGCGCCCGTCATCGCGCACGGTCACGCTGCCATCGCCATTGAGCGTCACGATACAGGTGGTTGCAAACCCGGCCTGTGCCTCATCCACGGCGTTATCAATGATCTCGAAGGCCATGTGATGCAGGCCCGAACCATCATCGGTATCACCAATATACATGCCGGGGCGCTTGCGTACCGCATCAAGCCCGCGCAGAACCGAGATGGATGCCGCATCGTAATCCGCAGCGGGAGGGATGCTGCCTGCGACCTCGGCATCGTGTTTCTGGTCGGGACTGGATTGATCGGACATGCCGGCAGATGCTCCACAGCGGATAACAACAAAACAACAGAATGCATTATAGCCCGAACCGGCCCCCGTAACCAGCATTCCCGGCCGAAATCATGCACCGTGTGCAAGATTGCCCTCACCCGGCGTCACGAATTCGGCGCTCTGGCGGAGCGGGTCAAACTGTTCCCTGTCCGTTCCGGTCAGCATCACCCCGGTCCGCATGCGGCCCATGGCATGGAACAGGGCATCACGCCGCGCCGCATCCAGATGCACCAGCGGTTCATCCAGCAGCAGCAGCGGGGCCTGCCCCCGGCAGGCGGTCAGAATCCGGGCATGCGAGAGTATGATACCCACCAGCAGCGCCTTCTGCTGGCCCGTGCTGGACTGGCCGGCCGGTCGGTCCGTCAGCCGGTCGGCCATGTGCAGGTCGGCCCGGTGGGCGCCAAAACGGCTGCCACCGCGCTGCCGGTCCACCGCGCGCGTGCCGGCCAGGCATTCGGCCAGCCAGTCTTCCACCGCCAGCGCGGGTTCGTGTGCCAGACGCCGTGCGATCACACAGTCCAGCGCAAGCCGGGCGGCGGGAAAACCATCAAGCAGGGCCTGCCCGTCGGCATTGAGGCGCGCCACCATGTCCGCCCGTGCCGCCGTGGCCGCCACCGCATGCCGGGCCATGGTCCGCTCCAGCGCGGCCAGCCAGTGCGGGTCCGCCCCGTACTGCGCCAGCACGCGGCCGCGTTGCAGCATGGCCCGGTCATGCGCCGCCACTTCCCGCGCGTGGCCGGGTTCCAGCGCCAGGACCAGCCGGTCCAGAAAGCGGCGACGTCCGGCAGCGCCTTCCTGAAACAGGCGGTCCATCTGCGGTGTCAGCCATACGGCGGCAAAATATCCGGAAATACCATCGCGGTTACGCAGGGTCTGGCCATCTACCCGGAACGTCCGACGCTCGGGCCGGAGCGGGTCCGCCCCCGTGGCCAGCGATACCGGCAGGCCATCCGGCCCCGGCAAGTCCGCCACGTCGGCCGCGATCCCCCACAGGGCCTCGCCATGCCGGGGCAGTTCATCCATGCGTGCCCCACGCAGGCCACGACCCGGCGCCAGCAGGGACAGCGCTTCAAGCAGATTGGTCTTGCCGCTGCCATTCGGCCCGGTAATGACCGTGACCGCCCGCTGCGGCCGCCATGAAAGATGGCGGTAATTACGGAAATCCGTCAGCACCAGCCGGTTGACAAAGGCCATGCCGGGGTAGCCTGGCCCGGCGCGCTTACACGCGCATCGGCATCAGCACGTACAGCGCGGAAGGACTGTCCACGTCGCGCACGATGGTCGGGGCCGAACTGTCGGAAAACGCGAATTCGACCTCACGCTCCACCTGATCGGTAATATCGTTGAGGTAGCGGGCCTGAAAACCGATCTCGATTGGACTGGCCGCATAGGAGACGTGGTTTTCATCCAGTTCCTCGGTGGCCGTGCCCTGGTCCTGGCTGGCGGCGGACAGCGTAAGCAGGTTGTGTCCCATGCTCAGCTTGACCGGGCGCGAACGCTCCTGGCTGATCGCGGCCACGCGCGATACGGCATCGGAGAAGATCTTCTTGCCCACACGCAGGATCTTGTCATTGCCGTGCGGAATCACACGCTCGTATTCGGGAAAGGTCCCGTCGATCAGTTTCGAGGTCAGCGTGATGTTGCCGATCGAGAACTGGATGCGCGTGTCGGACAGCGCCACGGCCACCTGCTCCGGGCCTTCATCCAGCAGCTTGCGCAGTTCGGCCACGGTCTTGCGCGGCACGATCACGCCGGGCATGCCCGCGCTGCCCGCGGGCAGTTCGGTCTCGACCCGGGCCAGACGGTGGCCATCGGTCGCAACCGCGCGCAGGACCGGCCCCGTCTCGCCTTCCGCCACATGCAGGAAGATGCCGTTGAGGTAGTAGCGCGTCTCCTCGGTGGAGATGGCAAAGCGCGTGCGGTCGATCAGGCCGCGCAGCACCTGGGCCGGCATGCTGAATTCATGCGGCAGCGCCCCGGCCATCATGGAGGGGAAATCATCCACGTCCAGCACGTTCAGGCTGGTGGCGAACCGCCCGGCCCGCAGCCCCAGCGGCGCGTCACCGCCCGCATGGTCAAGTTCCACCTGCGCGCCATCGGGCAGCTTGCGCACGATCTCGTACAGGACCGCAGCCGGCGCCGTCACCGCGCCATCGCGCTGTGTTTCGGCCGCAACGCCTTCCACCACCGCAATTTCCATGTCGGTTGCGGTCAGCGTCATCGCCCCGTCCACGACATTGATCAGCACGTTGGCCAGAATGGGGATGGTATTGCGCTTCTCGGCAACGCTCTGGATATGGGCCAGTGCCTTGAGCAGCGTTACGCGGTCGGCCTTCAACTTCATCGGTACGATATCCTCCACCCCGCGCCACGATCGGGCAACGCCATGACGGGGCCGACATGTCTAGCAGGCGTGCACGACACAGGTAAAGGGGCGCGGGTGCCCCTGTGGCCCGGCATCAGCTTTCCAGCATGCGGCGCAGCAGTTCCACATCCTCGGCAAAGGCCGGGTCTTCCGCCATGAGGCCCGTCACGCGGGAGACGGCATGGATGACGGTGGTGTGGTCACGATTACCGAACTTGCGCCCGATTTCCGGCAGGGAGCGGCTGGTCAGCTGCTTGGCCAGGTACATCGCCACCTGCCGGGGGCGGGCCACCGCCCGCGCACGGCGCGCGGAAGACATGTCGGTCAGGCGGATGTTCCAGTGCTCGGCCACCTTGCGCTGGATTTCCTCGATCGTGACACGACGGTCATGCGCCTTGAGGATGTCGTGCAGCACATCCTGCGTCGCCTCCAGTGTTACGGGGCGGCCGAACAGGTTGGCATGGGCGATCAGGCGGTTGAGCGCGCCCTCAAGCTCGCGCACGTTCGACGTGATCTTGTGCGCAAGGAATTCCAGCACCTTGGCGGGCACCACCACGCCGGATGCGGTGGCCTTGGCCTCAAGGATGGAAATGCGCAGTTCGAACGTGGTGGCGTGGATATCGGCCACCATGCCGCAGCCAAGGCGGGTGCGCAGCCTGTCCTCCAGCCCCGACAGGTCGGAAGGCGACTTGTCGGCCGAGACCACGATCTGCCGCCCCGCATCCACCAGTGCATTGAAGGTGTGGAAGAATTCTTCCTGCGTGTTGTCCTTGCCGATCAGGAACTGCAGGTCATCGATCATCAGCACATCGACGGAACGCAGCTGCTCCTTGAATTCCATGGTGGACTGGGAGCGGATGGCGGCGATGAAGCGGTACATGAACTTCTCGGCCGACATGTACGCCACCGAAACCCGCCCCTCCCGCACCAGTTCGGCGCCGATGGAATGCATGAGATGGGTCTTGCCCAGCCCAACCCCGCCGTACAGGAACAGCGGATTGAATCCGGGGCTGGAGGGCTGCTCGGCCACGCGGCGGGCGCAGGCATAGGCGAATTCGTTGGGTTTGCCCACGACGAAAGTGTCAAACGTGAAGCGCTGGTCCAGCGGGGCAGCCAGATCGGTACGCACCTCGGCAGGGCGCGGCTCCTCGGGCACTGGCGCGGATGCCGCCGGACGGGGGGCCGCCCTGTCGGGCGACGGGGCGGCGGGTACGGGGGGCGTATCCTCCCGCCCCGCGGGCGCGGCATCGGTGGCAGGGCGGGCAACCTGCAGTTCCACGCGCCGGATGGCGGGCACTTCCGCGTTCCACAGCGTGCCCAGCCGGTCACCATACTGCCCGCGCACCCAGTCCCGCAGGAAGCGGGTGGGCAGGTAGAGGGTAATCTCATCCTCATCCACCGGGCCGACCGTGATCTGGCGCAGCCATGTGCGGTATTCGACCTCCCCCACCTCGACCTTCAGCCGTTCGCAAATGCGCGACCAGTGAATGGCGAGCACACTTTTCTGCGCGTTGGCTTCCGCCACAGCGTCATAGCCTCCCAGTCCACCCGTCATATCCGCTCCCGGCCATATGGGGCACGGCCGCCATGCGCCCCCGCGCATGCCCCCTGCCCCCTTATTCAACCTGTTCCGCAACGCCATCCGCCCCGCACAGGGCAGGCGGACGGCCGTGCCCCCGACACGACCCACAATCCGGCCCGAACGGGCCGGATCAACGATGACGCTGGAGTTATCCACACAAGCTAGAGCACGGGATGGTACGAAGCAACGGGAATCTGCCGCCCCACCATCAAAACCCGATTACGTCTGGCAACAGAAATACAAAAAGGGCTGCAACCGCCAATATTGACGGCGCGCAGCCCCTTCCGTTACTTCCGAAATTCTTTCAGGCGAAAGAAAACGGCCGTATATTACGCGGCAGCAAGCGACTTGATGCGTGCGGACAGGCGGGAAATACGGCGTGCGACCGTGTTGGCATGCATAACACCCTTGCCAACGGCGCGCTGCAGTTCCGGCTGGGCCTCACGCAGGGCGACAGCGGCCTCGTCCTTCTTGCCGGCCAGAATAGCGGTCTCCACCTTCTTGACAAAGGTGCGCACGCGCGACATGCGCGCCGTGTTGCGGGCGTTGCGGACTTCGTTCTGACGGATGCGCTTGCGCGCGGATGCTGTATTGGCCATTGCTCTCAGTTCATCTGCATAAATCAGGTTACGGCGGTCCGCCACCCGATCGTTGCGGACATCCACATATCAGGCAGGCGGTCTAGTCCACCCGGGGCCTGTTCGTCAAGACAAGTCTTTGCCCCCATCGTTTTTCATCCCCTGCCGGCGGGGGCAGAAAAAGGTCGAACGCCCGGACTGGGTGATGCGCACCACCCCGCCACACACGGGCGGGCCGGGGCAGTCAGGGCAGCCCTGCCCCGCGCGCCCATATACACGCCATGCATGCTGGAAATAACCCAGCTCCCCATCGGGTTGCACGTAATCACGTAGGCTTGAGCCGCCAGCGGCGATCGCCTCTTCCAGCACGGCACGGATTTCGGTGGCAAGCCGGTCATATTCCGCCCCGCTCACGTCACCTGCGGCGCACGCGGGGTGGATACCGGCACGGAACAGGGCTTCAGACACATATATATTGCCCAGGCCCGCCACCACGCGCTGGTCCAGCAGCAGCGCCTTGATACTGCTGCGCCGCCCCCTGCCGCGCGCGGCAAGCCATGCGCCATCAAAGCGGTTGCCCAGCGGCTCCGGCCCCATGCCCGCCAGCAGGCGGTGGCCTTCCACCGCACTGGCGGGCACCAGGTCGACCATGCCGAAGCGGCGCGGGTCAACCAGCCCGCAGCGCGCGCCCTCGGCCGTTTCAATCACCAGATGTTCGTGCAGCGCGGGGGAAACAGTCCCTGCCGGCGTCGAGAGCAGCACGCGCCCCGACATGCCCAGATGCACGACCAGCACCATGCCACCCGAAAGGGTGATGAGGATATATTTTCCCCGCCGGGCGAATCCATCCACCCTGCGCCCCGCGAGCGCATCAGCCAGACCGGGGGGAAACGGCCATCGCAGCCCGGTATGGTGCGTGCTGGCGCGTGAAATAGTGTGGCCTTCAAGATGCACTCGCATCCCGCGCATCACAGTTTCGACTTCAGGGAGTTCCGGCATGGCCTCATCTGGGGTTATACCTGTGCATCATGACCGACAATAGCCAGCCACACCACCCCTCCCCTTCCGCAGGCCGTCCCGGTGACCGCTCGGCGGATACCACCGATTTCGGCTTCCGCGATGTGCCATTGCGCGAGAAGAAATCCCTGGTCCGCAACGTCTTTGACAGCGTGGCCTCCAAATACGACATCATGAATGACGTCATGTCGCTTGGAATCCACCGCGCGTGGAAGAAGATATTCGTCAACGAACTCGCCCCGCATCCCGACCTGTCGCTGCTCGACCTGGCCGGCGGCACGGGTGACATCTCGTTCGGCTGGCTGCGCGGTGGCGGTGGCCCCGCCATCCTGTCCGACATCAATGTCAGCATGCTGAGCGTGGGCCGCAACCGCGCGCTGGAGCGCGGGCTTGTGTCCGGCCTCAACTTCGTGGCCGTCGATGCCGAGGCCATTCCCCTGGCCGACAATTCGGTGGACCGCGTCTCCATCGCCTTCGGCCTGCGCAACTGCACCGACAAGCTGCAGGTACTGCGTGAGGCACGGCGCATCCTGCGTCCCGGCGGGCGGTTCCTGTGCCTTGAATTCTCCCGCGTGCAGGTCGCGGCCTTCGCCCCGGTCTACGATGCCTGGTCCTTCCATGTGCTGCCCCGCATGGGGGCTGCAATCGCGGGCGACCGGGAAAGCTACCAGTACCTGGCCGAGAGCATCCGCATGTTTCCCGATCAGGAAACGCTGGCCGACATGATGCGCGAGGCCGGGCTTGAGCGTGTCTCCTACCAGAATCTGTCGGGCGGGATTGCCGCGATCCACTCCGGCTGGAAGATCTGATGGGGGCACCGGCGGAACGCTCTGTCCTGCTGGTGGTATGCGGGGGCATTGCCGCCTACAAGGCGCTGGAGCTTGCCCGCAGGCTGCGTGAGCACGGCATGCGCGTCCGCCCGGTGCTGACGGCGGCGGGTGCCCGATTCGTCACCCCTATGGCGCTGCAGGCGCTGTGCGGGGAGCGGGTATCGGGTGACCTGTTTTCCCTGACCGAGGAAAGCGAGATGGGCCATATCGCCCTTTCGCGCAGCAGCGACCTGATCGTGGTCTGCCCCGCCACGGCCGACATCCTTGCCCGCATGGCGGCAGGGCTTGCCGATGATCTGGCCACCACCCTGCTGCTGGCCACCGATACCCCCGTGCTTGTTGCCCCCGCCATGAACGTACGGATGTGGGAACACCCTGCCACGCAGGCGAATGTCGCCACCCTGCGCGCGCGTGGCGTGGCCTTCGTGGGGCCGGAGCACGGGCTTATGGCATGCAACGAGACCGGCCCGGGCCGCCTGGCCGAGCCGGAAGCCATACTGGCCGCCATCCTATGCCAACTGGATGAGGATAAACCCCTGTCCGGATACACCGCGCTGGTGACCGCCGGGCCAACCCATGAACCTGTTGATCCGGTGCGCTACCTGGCCAACCGCTCATCGGGCACGCAGGGCTATGCCATCGCTACGGCACTGGCACAGGCGGGGGCCACGGTCACGCTGGTCAGCGGGCCGACCACGCTGCCCGACCCGCCCGGCGTCACCACCATACGGGTGGAGACAGCGCGTGACATGCTGGATGCCTGCCAGCAGGCGCTGCCGTGTGACATCGCCATCTGCGCCGCCGCCGTGGCCGACTGGCATGTCGCCCCCAGCGCCCAGAAGATCAAGAAAACGGCAGACAGTACGCCGCCCGTGCTGCATCTGGTCCCGAACCCGGACATTCTGGCCACCCTGAGCCAGCCCTCCCCCAACCGCCCCCGTCTGGTCATCGGCTTTGCGGCGGAAACCGAGCATGTCCTGGCCCACGCCACCGCCAAGCGCCTGCGCAAGGGATGTGACTGGATGGTGGCCAATGATGTCAGTCCCGCCACCGGCATCATGGGCGGGAGGGAAAACGAGATCATCCTGATTGACAATGCGGGATCCGCACACTGGCCCCGACTGGACAAGCTTCAGGTCGCCCATCGGCTGGTCGCGCGGATCGCAGCCTTCCTTCACCCAGCCCAAGCGAAACCTGACGGACTCCAGACATGACCACGACCGCCCCCCTTTCCATCCAGGTCCGCCGCCTGCCCCACGCGCACGGCCTGCCCCTGCCATCCTACGCCACGGACGGAGCGGCGGGGATGGACCTGCTGGCCGCCGTGAGCGAACCCGTGACCATACAGCCCGGTGGCCGCGCGCTGGTGCCCACGGGGCTGTGCGTGGCCCTGCCCCGGGGCTTCGAGCTACAGGTGCGCCCCCGCTCGGGCCTGGCGCTGAAGCATGGCATTACGCTACCCAATTCGCCCGGCACGATCGATGAGGATTACCGCGGCGAGATCGGCATCATCATCCTCAATGCCGGCAGCGCGCCCTTTGTCATCGAACGCGGCATGCGCATCGCGCAGGGCGTGCTGGCCCCGATCGTGCGCGGGACATGGGTCGAATATGCGGAACTGGAAGAAACGGCACGCGGCGCGGGCGGCTTTGGCAGTACGGGCACCGCAGGGTGAGTGAAACCGGACTGCCGGGCAACCTGCGTGTCCGCCCCAACCTGGCGGACCTGCTGGGGCTGCTGGCGATCATGGCGGGGGCGGCTGTCATTGCCACTGCCGGCCGCCACATGCTGGTGCCCATTCCCGCCAGCGAGACGGGCACCATACACCTCAGCCCCGCATGGCTGCCCGCCTATGCCGTGCGAACCACGCTGCGCATGTTCGCAGCCCTTGCGGCATCGCTGGTCTTTACCTTCACCTATGCGGTCTGGGCGGCCAAGAGCAGGCGGGCGGCGCAGGTGCTCATTCCCCTGCTCGACATCCTGCAATCCGTGCCCATCCTGGGGTTCCTGACCTTTACGGTCGTATTCTTCCTTGGCCTGTTTCCGGGCCGGATGATGGGGGCGGAACTGGCCGCCATCTTCACCATCTTTACCAGCCAGGCCTGGAACATGGCCTTTGCCATGTACCAGGCGCTACGCACCGTCCCGCCCGATCTGGAGGAAGCGGCGCGCTGCTTCGGCCTGACACCATGGCAGCGTTTCTGGCGGCTGGAAGTGCCCTTTGCCATTCCATCACTGGTCTGGAACACCATGATTTCCATGTCCGGCGGATGGTTCATGGTCGTGTATTCCGAAACGATCACGGTGGGCAGTACCGACATCGCCCTGCCCGGAATCGGTTCCTATGTTGGCGTGGCCATAGAACAGCGCAACATAGGGGCGATTTTCTACGCCATCATCGCCATGCTGGCGGTCATCACCATCTATGACCAGTTGCTGTTCCGCCCGCTGGTGGCATGGTCCGCCCGGTTCAGCACCGATGATGGCGCGACCATGGCCGCCCCTGACCCATGGGTGCTGACCCTGCTGCGCCGGACCCACCTGCTGCGCCAGTTCTGCCTGCGGCTGGGTGACACCATGACGCGCATCGGCTGGCTGGCTATAGGCCCGCGTCCCTCGCAGCCCGTCCGCGCCATCATTCCTTCCCGCCTGATGGACGGGGCATGGGGCATGGCACTGGCGGTCTGTGCGCTGACCATCGGCTGGAAGACGTGGACCTACGGCAGTTCCCATTACAGCGTGGCGCAGGTGCTGCATGTGGTCATGCTGGGCGGGATCACGCTGCTGCGGGTCATGGGCACGGTTATCGTGGCCTCACTGGTGTGGGTACCGCTTGGCATATGGCTGGGCCTGTCCCCCCGCCGGGCACGGCATGCGCAGATGGCGGCACAGTTCATGGCGGCCTTTCCGGCCAACCTGTTCTTCCCGCTTATGGTGATCGGGATCGTGCACTGGCATCTGAACAGCAATATCTGGCTGACCCCGCTCATGCTGCTGGGCACGCAGTGGTATATCCTGTTCAATATCGTGGCGGGTGCCTCTTCCTATCCCGGTGACCTGCTGGAAGCTGCCAGGAACTTCCATGTCAGGGGCTGGCTGTGGTGGCGGCGCATCATGCTGCCGGGCATCATGCCCTATTTCATTACCGGGGCGCTGACCGCATCGGGCGGGGCATGGAACGCGGCCATCGCAACCGAAGTGGCAAGCTGGGGTGACACCACGCTCAGCGCGCAGGGCCTGGGCGCCTATATCGCGCATGCCACCGTGGCGGGTGCGACCGACCGGGTGGGGCTGGGCATGGCCATCATGGCGGGCTTCGTGCTGCTGCTCAACCGCGTACTCTGGCGCCCGCTCGCCAATTATGCCGCCCGGCACTATACCTTTGACTGAGAGTTCATGATGCAGCCCAACACCGCCGCCCCCACCACGGCAAAGACCGGGACGGAGCTTGTCCGGATCGTCAACTGCCGCCAGGCCTATCACAAGGAAAGTGCCACCGACCTTGTGGTGCTGGACGGGGTCAACCTGTCCATACGCAGCGGGGAAATCGTGGGGCTGCTGGGCCGGTCGGGTTCGGGCAAGTCCACGCTTCTGCGCATCATCGCGGGGCTGCTGCCGCCCACATCGGGCGAGGTGATCTGGAAGGGCAGGAAGCTGGAAGGCCCGGCGGATGGCATTTCCATGGTGTTCCAGTCCTTTGCCCTGTTCCCGTGGCTGACGGTACAGAAGAATGTGGAACTGGGGCTGGAAGCACAGGGTGTTGCGCCCGCCGAACGTGAGAAACTGGCGGAAGATGCCATTCACCTGATCGGCCTTGGCGGGTACGAGAACGCCTATCCCAAGGAACTGTCGGGCGGGATGCGCCAGCGCGTTGGGCTGGCGCGTGCGCTGGTGGTGCGACCCGACCTGCTTTTGATGGACGAGCCCTTTTCCGCGCTGGACGTGCTGACGGCAGAGAACCTGCGCACCGACCTGGTGGAACTGTGGGCGGAAAAGAAACTGCCCATCCAGTCCATCCTGCTTGTTACCCATAATATCGAGGAAGCGGTGCTGATGTGTGACCGCATCCTCATCTTCTCCTCCAATCCCGGAAGGGTGGCGTACGAACTGCAGGTCCCCTTCGAACACCCCCGCAACCGCGAGGACATGGCCTTCCGCCAGTTCGTGGACCGGATTTACGCACTCATGACCCGTCGCGCACCGGTCGTGTCGGAAGCGGACATGGCCGATCCCGAGATGCGGCATGTGCAGATTACCGCCGATGCCGTGGCCCTGCCCGCGCTGCCGATCAACACCATTGTGGGCATGATGGAAACCCTGGCGGCGGACCCGCTGCATGGCCGCGCCGACCTGCCGCTGCTGGCCAGCCGGCTGCAGCTTGAACTCGATGACCTGTTCCCCCTGGGCGAATCCCTGCAACTGCTGGGCTTTGCCGAACTGGAGGACGGGGACATCCTGCTGACCCCCGAGGGCTTGCGTTTTGTCCAGAGCGAGCATGACACGCGCAAGACGATCCTGCGCGCCAGCATGCTGCACAACCTGCCCATGGTACGCACCATCCGCGCGGTGCTGGACGAACGGCCCAACCACCGTGCCTCCGCCGAGCGCTTCCGTGACGAACTGGAGGACAGCATGTCCCCCGACTATGCCCGCCAGACATTGCAGACCCTGATCGGCTGGGCGCGCTATGCGGAACTGTTCGACTTTGATGAGGAAGCCGACCAGCTTTTCCTTGAGGACGAAACCGAGTAGACGCGTTTGAAAAAATAGAAGTCTTTGGTGAAGCTTTTTTCAAAAAGCTTCAAGGAACGCCGCCTTTTTGAAAAAAGGCGGCACCCAAAAACTTTTATTCCCTTTTCATACTAACCCGCCGTATCCACCAGCCGGTCACGGAACAGGCGGCGCATCTTGGCGATCTTGGGCGGGATGACCGCGTTGCAATACGGATTGCCGGGATTACGGGCAAAGTAGTCCCGGTGATAATCCTCCGCCGGCCAGAAATGATCCAGCTTTACAATCTCGGTCACCAGCGGGTTCGGCCACACACCTGCCGCCGCGATCTCGTCACGAATGGCGCAGGCAGTCTTTTCCTGCTGTGCATCCTGCCAGAAAATGGCGGAACGGTACTGCGTGCCCACATCATTGCCCTGCCGGTTGAGCGTGGTGGGGTCATGCATGACAAAGAAGATACGCAGCAGGTCGGCGCAGGACAGTTCGGCGGGGTCGAACGTCACGCGCACGACCTCCGCATGGCCGGTGCGACCCGTGCAGACCTGCTCGTAGGTCGGGTTGGGGGTCTGGCCGCCCGCATAGCCGGGTTCGATCGCCTGCACGCCGCGCAGTTCCCTGAACGGGGCTTCAATGCACCAGAAGCAGCCCCCGCCCAGCACCAGTGTTTCCAATGCCTGTCCGGTCATATCTGCGTCTCCCCCTGTTCCATGCGGTTGTAGCGGGCCTCAGCCGATACGGGCCAGGGCCGCCTGCAGGCGCGTGCGTTCCGCCATGAACGCATCCAGCCGCTCGCGGTTTTCCGCCACCACTTCCGGCTTGGCACGGGCAACGAAATCCGCATTGCCCAGCTTGCGCTCGACCTTGGTGATCTCGCCCTCCACCTTGGCGCATTCCTTTTCCAGACGCAGGCGTTCCTGCGCGATGTCAATGATGCCCGCAAGCGGGATGACCAGCGTCGCCTCATCCACCACAAGCTGGGCCGCGCCCTGCGGCATGTCGCCTTCCAGCGGCAGCACTTCGGATACGCGGGCCATGCGGCCAATGGCTTCCGACCACTGGGCCGCGCGCGCCACGGTGGTGGCGGATGCATCACGCAGCAGCACCGGGGCAAGGCGGGATGGTGGCACGTTCATTTCCGAGCGCACGGTGCGGATGGCGCTGATGAAGCGGATCAGCCACTCCATCTCGTCACGGGCTGCCGCCGCTCCTTCCAGATGTTCGGGCTGCGGCCACGGCGCGGTCATGAGCGTGCCTTCCGCCCCGAAGCCGAAATGCTGCCACAGCGTATCGGTCATGAAGGGGGTCACGGGCTGCATCAGGCGCAGGATGGTACCCAGCACATGGGCCGCCACCGCCCGCGTCTCGACCGCTTCCGCCGTCTCGCCCGCGCCAAAGACCGGCTTGGCGAATTCAAGGAACCAGTCACAGAAGCAGTTCCACACAAAGCGGTAGCAGGTCGCGGCATATTCATCAAAACGGAAGGATTCGAGCGCCTTCGTGGCGTCTTCCACCGCCTGGGCCAGTTCGGCCAGAATCCACCGCCCCAGCGGGGACCGGACGCTGGCGGGGCTGAACCCTTCAACCGGCGCCACGCCGTTCATTTCGCAAAACCGCGCGGCGTTCCAGATCTTGGTCATGAAGGAACGGTATTCCTCCACCCGCTTGCGGCCCAGCTTGACGTCACGCCCCAGCCCGGTCAGCGCGCAGATGCAAAAGCGCGTGGCATCCGCGCCATAGGTGTCGATCATTTCCAGCGGGTCAATGCCGTTGCCCTTGGACTTGGACATCTTCTGCCCACGCTCATCGCGCACCAGCCCGTGGATGAACACCTTGCGAAACGGCACATCCTTCATGAAGTGCAGGCCCATCATCATCATCCGCGCAACCCAGAAGAAGATGATGTCAAAACCCGTAACCAGAACATCGGTCGGGTAGTAGCGTGCAAGGTCCGCCGTCCGCTCCGGCCAGCCAAGGGTGGAGAACGGCCACAGGGCGGAGGAGAACCATGTGTCCAGCACGTCCTCGTCCCGTGTCAGCGCCGTGTCCTGCCCGTAATGGCTGCGGGCCTGTGCTGTCGCGTCGGCCTCGTCATGGGCTACGAACACATGTCCGTCCGGGCCGTACCACGCCGGGATGCGGTGCCCCCACCACAACTGGCGGCTGATGCACCAGGGCTGGATGTCGCGCATCCAGGCGTAGAAGGTGTTTTCCCACTGCCGGGGCACGAATTCGATCTGGCCACTTTCAACCGCTTCGATCGCGGGACCGGCCAGGGTCTTGGCATCACAGTACCACTGGGTGGTCAGGCGCGGCTCGACCACGGCACCGCTGCGTTCGGCATGGGGTACCTGGTTGGTGTGGGGCTCGATCTTTTCCAGCCATTCCAGGCGTTCCAACTCGGCCACCATCGCCTTGCGCGCCGCATCCCGCGGCATGCCCTCCAGCGTGCGGACGAAGGCGGGATCGGCCAGCCCTTCCTCCGCCCGCAGTTCGCCCTCGATCTCGGCCAGCGTGATGCGCGCTTCCTCATCCAGCACGCTGGGCATGTCCAGCCTGTGGCGGCGGCCGACCTCAAAATCGTTGAAGTCATGGGCGGGCGTGATCTTGACCGCGCCGCTGCCCTTGGTCGGGTCGGAATGTTCATCGGCCACAATGGGAATGCGGCGGCCGGTCAGCGGCAGGATGACGTTCCTGCCCACAAGATCGGCATAACGCGCGTCATCGGGGTGGACGGCCACGGCCATGTCACCCAGCATGGTCTCGGGCCGGGTGGTGGCGACCGTGATGGTGCGGCCCGGCTGCCCCTCGACAGGGTAGCGGATATACCACAGGCTGCCACGCGTCTCGCGGTTGTCCACTTCCAGGTCCGAAATGGCGGAACGGAAAGCCGGGTCCCAGTTGACCAGACGGCGGTCGCGGTAGATCAGCCCCTCACGATAGAGGGTGACGAACACCTCTTTCACCGCGTCCGACAGGCCATCATCCATGGTGAAGCGTTCGCGCTTCCAGTCCAGTGAACTGCCAAGGCGGCGCAGCTGTTTCGTAATGCCGCCGCCGGATTCGGCCTTCCATTCCCACACACGCTCGACAAAGGCGTCGCGGCCCATTTCCTGGCGGGACGTACCCTCCTTCTGCAGCATCCGCTCGACCACAAGCTGGGTGGCGATACCGGCATGGTCGGTGCCCGGCTGCCACAGCACGTCGCGCCCCTGCATGCGGCGCCAGCGGATGAGCGTGTCCTGCAATGTCATGGTCAGGGCATGACCGATATGCAGCGTGCCCGTCACGTTGGGCGGCGGGATCATGATGGTATAGGGCGCGGCCGTGCTGGCTGGCTGTGCGCCAAAGGCGCCGCTGGCCTCCCACAGGGCATAGAGGGAAGTTTCTGTCCCGTCGGGGGAGAACGACTTGTCAAGCATCACGAAAAACCAGATCCACCATAATCAGACGCAGGGCCGGACAAGACGCCCGACCAAGGGCAGATATACCCCAAACCGGCGCGAAGGGAACGCCACTGCCGCAATCTTTATGCGCGCCTGCCGGATGGACGGGTATCGTGCGCCGCAAGGAACCGTTTCCCATCGTCCTGCCAGAAATTGTCGGGTAAATCAGGCAGGCGCTTCCGGGAAAACCTTTTTCAGAATGCTTCCGGTTACGTCTTTGAAGAAAGGCGACCCCCAGAAACTTTTATCTGTCACCGATTGTCTGTTTTTAAAGACTTCCCTAGCGGCCGGGCTGGCTGGTGGCGTAGTCACTTATCCCCCACAGCCGGTCATGCACGGCATGATAATAGGCGCGCTCATCATATAGCGGCACATCAAGGTTGAGATCACGCGCCGTCAGGCGGCCAATGGCCGCTGTGGCCTGATAGGTGGACTGGACAAGGTTGCCCGCGCTGCGGACCAGCGCGATCTGGGCCTGCAGCAGGGTTTCCTGCTGCTGGAGCACGGACAGCGTGGTGGTGGTGCCCACAATGGCCTGACGCTGCATGCCGTGCAGGGCGGTGGCATCGGCGGCCACGGCCTCGCGGTTGCTGTCGATGGCCGCCCGGTTGGCCTGCATGCGCTGCCAGCTTGCCGCGGCCAGCTGCACCGCGGTCCGGCGCTGCACGTCCACCGCCTGTGCGGCTTCCGCCGCCTGCTGGCGGGCCATGCGCACGGCGGCATATTCCCCACCCCCCTGATAAAGGGGCAGGGATGCGGTTACGACGGCATATTTATTGTCCGCCAGCGAACGCCCTTCATCCTGATTGATGCCGTGCATGTAGGCCGCCTGTGCATTGATGGTGGGCATGAGGGCGGCAAAGGCCACACCGACCGCATCCTTCTTCGCGGCTTCATCAAACAGGGCGGCGATGACCTGCGGGTTGTTCTGAACCGCCTGTGTCATGATTTCCTGTTCGGTACGCAGCGGCAGCACCAGCGGCTGGGGCGGGGTCAGGTCGTCGGGCGCGTCGGTTCCCACGACCTGGCGGTAGGTGGCACGGTCGGCCTGCAACGTGCCTTCGGCCAGCTGCCGCACCGCCCGCGCATTGGCCAGCGCGCCCTGCGCCTGCGCGACATCGGTATGGGTAATCTCACCACCATGGGCGCGCAGTTCGGTGGCGCGCAGCTGGGCGGCGTAGACCTGTTCGTTATTGATGTCGATGCTCAGGATCTGTTCGTCCTCGACCACGTTGATGTAGGCATTGACCACATCGGTAAAGACCAGCTGCTCCGCCGCGATCAGCCGGGCGCGTTCGGCCATGACCGCATGGCGGGCCTTGTGCG
Organism: Komagataeibacter rhaeticus; assembly: GCF_011611525.1. Classification (NCBI taxonomy): domain Bacteria; kingdom Pseudomonadati; phylum Pseudomonadota; class Alphaproteobacteria; order Acetobacterales; family Acetobacteraceae; genus Komagataeibacter; species Komagataeibacter rhaeticus. The sequence continues at coordinate 1,085,863 of NZ_CP050139.1, read as the reverse complement.
TGGTGGCCGTGGTCTTGCCACCGGTATAGATGGGCTGGGCAATGCTGACGCCACCGGAATAGCCGGGTGTGTCGTACTGGCGGGCATACCCGTCTTCCCCCGCCGTGGGGGCCATGCGGGTCACACCGGAATAATAGGACATGGAGGCGGTACCGGTAATGGTCGGCCGCCAGCCCCCCAGCGCCTGGGGCACCTGTTCATCGGTTGCGCGCAGGCTGGCACGCTCCTGACGCAGGACCGGATTGCTCAGGTAAGCCGCCGCCAGAGCCGCACTGAGGGTATGCGGCACCTCCGTGCCGGGTGGGTCCATATGGGGCGTGCGCCCCAGTGCCGTGCCGCAGCACAGGATGGCCGCGCTCCCCGTTCCGATTACCCACTGACCCTTCATTGCCTCACCTGCCACCTGACATGCCATGCAGGGCCCTGGCCCTGACGGCACGTCTAGCAGCAGGATATTGCCCCCACGTTAACCGGGGACACGGGCATCAGAACACGAAGGCCGGGGCCGGTTCCAGTTCGGGCAGGAGGGGAACCGCCGCGTCGAACAGCGGCTGCGCCGCACTACCCTGCGGGGTGGGCAGCACAAGGCTGACCGATGTCACCCCCCCATCGGCACATATGGGCGCGATGATCCGCCCCCCTTCGGCCAGTTGCGCCACCAGTGCCGGGGGCACCTGCCGCACCGCGCCATCGATCAGGATCAGGTCATAGGGGCCATCAGCCGCATCCCCCTTTACCAGCGCGCCTTCGTGCCAGTGAACGTCCGGCGCCCATTGCCGGCACAGGTCCCGGCCAGCTGCCGCCAGCCGTGCATCCGATTCCAGTGCCGTGACCACAAGCCCCTGCCCCATGCCGGCCAGCAGCGCGGCCACATAACCCGTGCCCGCGCCCACGACCAGAACCCGTGCCCCGGGATGGATGTCGGCCACCTGCAGCATGCGGCCGGTCACGCGTGGTTCGGTCAGGTAGCGCCCCTCGCCCAGCGGCAGGTTCTGGTCGGCATAGGCGAAGGCCCGCAATGCGGGCGGTACCGCCAGTTCACGCGGCAGCGCGCGCATGGCGGCGATCACCGCCGGGTTGCTGACCTGCGCGGGACGGATCTGCGCATCCACCATGCGCTGGCGGGCGGCTACGGGATCAAGCGGGGCGTAATCGGGGTCTGTCCTGTCCATAACGTTTCCTTGAAGCATGGCACCCAGGCCCTGGGTATCGCGCTGCGGCCCGGCCGGACGGGCGGGAAGTTCCCGGCTTTTTTCATATTTATGCGCCCCTTTTACACGGAAACAACGCCCGACCCGCACACAACGGCTTGACCTGCACCACATTTCGGCAGATATACCCCCTGTGTCGCTGAGGTCTGGTGGCAGAATGGTGATGCAGCGGACTGCAAATCCGCGTACGTGGGTTCGATTCCCGCCCAGACCTCCAGTCCATCCCCGTCAGGGGAGGACAATGATTGACACAATCCCCGAAAATCTGCCGTTTCCTTTCCTCATGCTACGATAGCCAATGACGGGGAAAGACGCCGGATGAGCAGGTGTAGCGGGAATATCCCAGCTCACAGCCTTCGCGCCTTTCCACTGGCCCTGCAACCGATACGGCGCCAAGGCGTTCTTCGTCATGGTCGTGATGCTGCGGGGCGGCCGTGCGGATGGTGCCCGCCAATAACCAGCATGACGAGGACGTCCTGTCATGCCTGCATGTTGTTCCCTTCTGCCGGAAACGCATTCCCCTGTTCTGCGACTTTTAATGAATTTGAAAATTTTAACCGCGACCATGGTCCCGGATTCATATCAGACAGGAATCATTACAGACATGATGACAAACATATGACAGGAATATCATGAAAAAGATGATCCTGTGCCTGGGCATGCTGGGTATGGCAGGCTGTGCCGCGCAGCCTTCGGCGGTCACTGCGCAATACGTCAATCCCGAACCCTTCATGCGCCGGACCTGCGCACAACTGGCCTGGCTGGACGAAACGGACACACAGGCCCTTGCCACGGCGGGCACCCGCGCACCGGCATATGCCCGCCCTTCAACACCCGGCCAGATCAGGGGGGAACTGGAAGCCGTCCATACCGCCGAACGGGGCAAGAACTGCGTCGGCCGCTATAACGCTACGGATTATGACAGCAGCGGCGCGGTCTATCCCGACCGGATACTGCCAGACAGCACCGCCCCGGCCGCCACGCCCCTGCCACGCTCCCTGCCCGCCCGGCCCGATGTGAATGCAGGCACAGGCACAGGCACAGGCACAGGCACAGGCACAGGCAGCATCACAGCCCATTCCTCGGTCGCACAGCAGAAACTCTCCACGCCGGGCTACACGTCCCCTGCCAGCCGCCCCGCCAGCTACCCCACCCCCACCATGCCGGTACCGGCCGCGGGCTATACATCCCCTTCCTATTCCACCAGTCCGTTCCAGTAACCGCGCCCGCTGCCTGGCCACCGGAACCGGCCGCCTCCGTTCCCGGCCATACGGTGGATATATCCATCACAGGGTTCATCAGGCATACAGTCCTGATGAGCACGGCGTTTGAAAACCATACCATCTACCAGATCCCCCATGACCAGCGGCATGGGCGGATACGTGACCTGTTTGCCGTATGGTTCAGCACGAACCTGACGTTGCTGACCGTCGTGACCGGGACGCTGGGCACCGACCTGTTCGGGCTGTCGCTGCCGCTGGCCATGCTGGCCATCGTGCTGGGCAACCTGGTGGGTGGCGTGGTCATGGCGCTGCATGCGGCGCAGGGCCCGATGCTGGGCGTGCCCCAGATGGTGCAGAGCCGGGGGCAGTTCGGCTCCTTCGGGGCAATGCCCATCATCTGCCTTGTCGTGCTGATGTATATCGGGTTCGTGGCCTCCAACTTTGTGGTGGGGGGAGAGGCGCTGTATACCGCCCTGCCCGCCACCGGACGCACCCGTGCGATCCTGCTCATCGCGCTGCTCAGTTTCGTGCCCTGCTGCATGGGCTACCGTATCATCCATGCGTGGTCCAAGGTGGTGACGTGGGTAGCAGGCAGCGTGATCCTGTATTGCCTGTGGCTGGGCTGCACGGCGCTTCCACCGGGTACCATGGTGGACATGCACGGTTCCGTTGCCGGGTTCTGCAGCACGTTTACCGCTGCCGCCCTGTGGCAGATCGCCTATGCGCCCTATGTTTCCGACTCGTCACGTTACCTGCCCGCCAATGAATCCGGCAGCCGCGCCGCCTTTCTGACCACCTATGCCGGATCAGTCACCGGCACCGTCCTGCCCATGATCCTGGGCGGCATGATCGGGCTGCTGGCCCATGGTGCCCCGGTCGCCACGGTCATGGCCCGTCTGGCGGGAGCATGGGCGACGCCCGTGCTGGTTGTCCTGTCGCTTTCGATTGCACTTGGCAATGCCATGAGCCTGTATGGCGGGGCCCTGTCCGCCATAACCGTGATCCAGACCTTTATGCCCGACTGGCGCGCGGCATTGCGCGAACGCACGCTGGTCACCCTGCTGCTGGTCGGGGCGGCACTGGCCATGGGGCTGGGCATGGCTGACAGTTTCCTGAAATCCTATGCCGCCTTTCTGGACCTGCTCATGGCGGTGATGGTGCCCTGGACCGCCATCAACCTGGCGGATTACTACCTGCTGCGCCGGGGCCGGTATGATATACCCTCGTTTTTCCGTCAGGACGGCGGGGTGTATGGCTACTGCAACCTTCCCGCCCTGTGGGCATATGCCATCGGGGTGGCGGTGGAACTGCCCTTCATGCAGAACGGGTTTCACAGCGGCTTTCTGGCGCGCGCCCTGCATGGGGTGGACATATCGTGGGCCGTGGGGCTGCCGGTCACCACTTGGCTGTATGTCCGCGCGGCCCCGCATCGCAACCGGGACTAGCCCCCGGGCCGGGCCGCCGCCACCAGCGCGGCAATGCCCGGGGTTACGGCCTGCAGCAGGTCACCCGCGGGCTGGGGCATGGTCCTGACGGCCAGAATGGACTGGCTGGCCGCAAACTGGGCCCGGGCCGTGGCCAGCACGTCGCGCGCACGGGGCTGCCAGCCGGTATGCGCATTCTCCAGCGCATCCAGCCCCGCCTGCGCCAGTTGTGCCAGCAGGGCCGATGCGGGCAGGGCTTCATCAAGGGCCGTATCAACCCGCGCGGCCTGCCGCAGCCGTCCGTCGTTGTCACGCCACAGCTCCAGCCGGACACGCAGGGTGGCGGCCAGATCACGCCGCCCGGCCAGATAGGCCTGCACGTCGCGCATGAACGCGGCTGCCGCAAAACTGTCAGGCGTTGCGATGTCGGCCACCCGGTCAAGTGTCTGCGGGGTCTCGGTGGGGGGAATACGGCCCGGACCAAAAACGTGGTTAAGGGCGTAATTGCGCACGGGGCTTACGACTGAAAGCAGGGTTGCAAGGGGGGCCGTAGCGTGCGGCGCAAGGCGGTCCATCATGCGCTGTCGGTCCAGCGTGGCATGGTTGCCCAGTTTTTCCAGTTCCGCCTGCACCACGGGCAGGCGCATGGCCAGACTGTCCGCATCCCGCACGGATGCCGGTGACCAGAACCGCTCCGCCAGGGCTGCGCTACGCGGCCACAGGCGGGAATCCAGCATGTCCTCCGTCACGATTTCGGTCCACAGCGCGGCTTCGGCGCCCATTACGCGCCGGTCCTGTGCCGGGGTCATGCGGGCCGTGGGGTCAAGCGCGAAGGCATCAAGAAAGGACGCATGCGCCTGCGCCACCTGATCTGGCGGCAGGCCATTGCCCTGCGGGTCCAGCGGATCGACGCGGTAGTGCTCCTGCGCGGGCAGCAGCAGGTCGAGATAATACCCCGCCGAAACCACAACCGGATGCCCCGCCGCCGTGGCCTGCGCCGTATAGCGTGACCCCCGCCACGGCTCGATCACGATGGAGGCGGGCACCGGGGCCTGGATCAGTTCATCCCACCCCATCATGACCTTGCCCGCCTGCGCCAGCATGGCCTGTATGCGCTGCGTGAAGGCCGCCTGGAGTGCTGGCGCGTCGGCATAGCCATGCTGCTTCATGAAAGCGCTGATCTTCGGGTTGGCGGTCCATTCATCGGGCCGGACTTCATCCCCGCCTACATGGAAATAGGCATCGGGGAACAGCCCCGCCATTTCATGGTACAACTGCGCCAGGAAAACATAGGTCTGCGGGTTGGAGGGATCGAGTGCGGCGCGCACCACCCGTCTGGGGTCCATGGGGGTGGTAACGGGCTGGGCGGCATACTGGGGGTAGGCGCGCAGCAGGGCATAGCTGTGGCCCGGCGCATCAAACTCCGGCACGATGCGGATACCCCGATCGGCCGCGTATCCGACCAGCGCACGGACCTGCTGCCGGGTATAATACCCGCCTGCCCCCGCAACCTGCTGCAGGCGGGGGAACAGCCTGCTTTCCACCCGGAAGCCCTGCCCATCGGACAGATGCAGGTGCAGGACGTTGAGCTTGGTCAGCTCCATCATGTCCATCTGCCGCTCCAGCGCCGTGACCGACATGAAATGGCGGCTGACATCAACCAGCAGCCCCCGCCATGCAAAACGCGGGCTGTCATCCACAACGGCACCCGACAGCACGGCCCCGGTGTCACGCGGCTCCACCAGTTGCAGCAGCGTGCTCAGGCCACGCAGCACGCCCGCCGGACCATCCGCCACCAGGGTTACGCCCTGCGGCCCCGTGCGCAACCGGTAGTGCTCGCGCATGTGGATGGTAAGCCAGTCCGGGTCGGGGTTGCGGCAGGTAATGCGCAGGATCAGTCCCGGGCTGCCATCCGGCACGGCATTCCAGCCGGACAGTGCCGTCAGCCGTGCGGCAAAACGCACCACCGCCCTGTCCAGTACGGTCGGGTGGGCGCCCTGCCATTCCACTTTCATGCCGCCGGTCAGGGCCAGCGTGCCGCCCCGCTGGTGATAGTCCATGGGCTGCGGCATGAGCACGGGTGCCGCGCGTCCCCGCCCCATTGCGGCAAACACCCCCATCGCCAGCAGCAGTGGCAGGCGGGACCGGATGCAGCGGGCACGAAACATGAGCGTACTCTTTTCCACGATCAGATGAACAGGGGCCATGCTGCCCCATTACGCCCCGCTTCCCAACCCTTTCGTCACCGGATGCGCCGCCCACGCGGACAGAACGAGCGCATACAGCCCGATCAGCAGGTAGGAGCCGGTCATAAGCCCGATAAACGCCACCTGCATCCCCACGGGACCGATCAGCAGCGCAAAGACCTGCGGCATGACCGCCCCGCCGGAAAAGGCCATGACCAGCAGGGCCGCCGCCCGGTCCTGCCTGTCCCCCGCCGCGTGCAGCACCAGCGGGAACACGATGGGCATCATCATGGCATTGGCCAGCCCGAGCAGGGCGATGCACGCAACCGACCCCGCGCCCTGCAGGCAGGCCGCCACAAGGCACAGCACGATGCCCAGCGCCGCGCTCCCTGCCAGATAACGCGCTACCCCGCACCGCGCCGGCACGACCAGCGTGCCCACCCCGTAACCCGCCAGCATGGCCCCAAGGGTAAGGGATGTCAGAAACCGCACGCTTCCCAGCGAAAGCCCCATTCCGCGCCCATACAGGCCAATGCCATCCCCCGCCATGACTTCCACACCCACATAGACAAACACGATACCCACCCCCACCCATGCCCGCACGGGCATGCGGCGCATGGCCGCCGGCATACGTGGCGCGGGCAGGCACAGGGCGGGCAGCCCCGCATGACGCAGCCCCACGGCGGCCAGCAGCAGCACCAACGCCAGACCACGATAGGGCACCACCACGGCCCGGGCGAACGCCGCCAGCACCCCCGCGCGCTGCCCGCCGTCCACCGCCGCAGCCAGTCGGGCCACCACGCCGCCGATATCTGGCATGACAAGGAGTGAAAATACAACAGGTGCGATAATACCAGATACCTTATTGGCAATCCCCATGATTGCAATACGCCCCGCCGCCCGGCCCGGCGCGCCCAGCAACGTGACATACGGGTTGACCGTAACCTGCAGCAGCGTCAGCCCCGCCCCCAGTACGGACAGGCCACCCAGCGCGCCCGGATACCACAACCGCCCCACACATTCGCCAAACAGCAGCGTCCCGCCCGCCATGATGGCCAGCGCCAGGCTGATCCCGCCACGCAGGCCCGTCCACCGCGCCACCGCCATGGCGGGAAAGGCACAGACCAGATAGGACAGATAGAAACACAGCGGCACCAGAAACGCGCCCACCGGCCCCAGCCCGAAGGCGACCTGTACGAACGTGATCAGCGGGCCGTTGAGCCATGTCACGAACCCGATCACGAAAAACAGCCCGCCCATGACCATAAGCGGCCGCCTGCCATATGTTCCCTGCCCCACCGATGCCTGATCCCCGCCCACAGCCGCCTCCTGTCGTCCCCACGCGCCCCCGCACGACGCCGGTTATGACGATAGCGTAACATGCGGCCCCGAAACCTGTCCCACCCGCCGGTTCCGTAACGGGGGCCGGGCTGCTATGGCTTGGGCGCCCCATCAACAGGACAGGCTGGCCCGCGATGCGCCTGCGCTCCCCATGGCCCCCCCATCTGCCCGCCGGTGACACGCCAGCCGCCGAACGTCTGGCCGATGCACTGGCGGGTGACATACTGGGGGCCAGACTGAACGCGGGCGACCGCCTGCCCGCCCATCGGGACCTTGCGTGGCGGCTGGGCATCGGGATCGGCAGCGTCACCCGCGCCTATGGCATGCTGGAACGCCGGGGGCTGGTGCGCAGCGTGCGCGGGCGGGGCACCTTCGTGGCGTCGCATCCCGGCGGCAATGGCTGCGTGATCGACCTGTCCGCCAACATGCCGCCCCCCATGTTCGGTGACCGCGCGCTGGCACGCACGCTTTCACGGCTGGCCCGCACGGTGGACCCGGCGCTGTTCAACGTCTATCCCCCCGTTGCCGGGCATATCGAACACCGCCGCATCATGAGCCACTGGCTGGCGGAACTGGGTGTGGATATCGCCCCCGACGGGCTGCTGCTGGCCAGCGGGGCACAGCAGGCGCTTGGCGTGGCGCTGGCGGCAAGCCGGCAGGTGGCCCGCACGGTCCTGACCGAGGACCTGACCTATCCCGGCATGCTTTCCCTGCTCCGCCAGGCGGGGCTGCCCCCGCAGGGGCTGGCAATGGATGCATGTGGCGTGCTGCCCACGGCGCTTGAACACGCATTGCGCCGCAACGGCCACGGGCAGTGCGTGCTGTATGTCACGCCCACCATGCACAACCCCACCACCGCCACCATGGACCTTGCCCGCAGGCAGGACGTGGTGCGCCTGTGCCGCGCGCATGATGCCCTGATCATTGAGGACGATGTCTATCACTGCGTAGCCGATGACACGCTGCCCGCACTGGTTACGCTGGCACCGGAACGGACCTTTCATGTCAGCAGCCTGTCCAAGACACTCAGCCCCGGCCTGCGGATTGGCACGCTTGCCCCTCCGGCCCCGTTCATGGCGGCGGCGTGTGAGGCGCTGCTCAACTCATCGCTCATGATCGCACCGCTATCCTATGCCCTGATGGCGCAGTGGATGCTCGATGGCACGGCCGTCTCCGTGCGCCGCGCCCTGCGCACGGAAGCCCGGCGGCGCAGGGAACTGGTCCTGCACAGGCTTGGCCCCCATGTCACCCCGCCGCGCCATGATGCCTTTCATGCCTGGATGCCCATGCCGCAGGAACAGGCCCTGCGCCTTGAGGCGGAAGCCGCACGCCATAACGTGAAAGTGACACCGCTGGCCCCCTTCATGACCAGCCCGCGCGCATGCGGCCATGCGGGCATCCGCCTGTGCCTTGGCCCGGCCCCCCTGCCGGACCTGACGGAAGCCCTGTGCCGCCTGCGTGCGTTATGCGGTGAGCAGGGCAAAAGTGTCACGTGACACTTTACCGATGGAAGAAAAGTGTCACACCCGCCTATCATCGTTCCATAGTCACAGCATCCGGTAGATACACCCATGACGGATCAGCCCATTACGGTCATCGCCACCCTGCGCGTGCGCCCCGGACACGAACGGGCGGCGCTGGACGCCATCCGCCACTGTGTTGCGGCATCACGGCAGGAGGCGACCAATCTTTCCTATCAGTGCCACCGTGACATCAGGGATGGGGACGTGTTCGTATTCGTCGAACGCTGGGCCAGCCCCGAAGCCCTGGCGGTACATGAAACCACACCGCATTTCCGCGCCATGGCGGATGTGTTCAAAACCGCGCTGGCCGAACCGCTGCATGTCCGCATCACCCGTGAAATCTGACCCGGCGCCGCGGCTGCTGGTCCGTCTGGCCGCTGCCCTGTTCCTGTCCTACATGGCGGTGGCGCTGCCGCTGGCGGCCCTGCCGGTCTCGATCCTGCACTGGCCGGGCTATGGCAACGGGCTGGCGGGGCTGGCGGTGGGGATTGCGTTCTTCTCCACCATCCTCAGCCGCAACCATGCCGGCGCCTATGCCGACATGAAGGGCGGGCGGCCGTGCATGCGCGCGGGTCTTGCGCTGTATGTCACGGCCAGCATGATCTGTGTACTGGCCGGATTGTCCGCACTGCCCTTCACCATCCGTTACGCCATACTGATCACGGGCCGCCTGCTGCTGGGTGTCGGTGAAAGCCTGACCATTGTGGGCATGCTGGGCTGGGGCATCGGGCTTATGGGGCACGAACGCGCGGGCCGCGTGCTGGCCTGGACGGGGGCAGCCATGTACGGCGCCTTTGCCGCCGGTGGCCCGATCGGGCTGGCGCTGTATGAACACGGTGGCATCGCAACCCTTATGGCGGTATCGGCCCTGCTGCCGCTGGCAGGGCTTGCCCTGGTGCATGGCGTGCCCGCCACCACACCACATGCCGGGGCAAGGCCACCGTTCTGGCGCATACTGGGTACCATTCGCTGGCAGGGCATGGCGGTTGCCCTGCAGGGGGTGGGATTTGCGGCACTGGGCGCGTTCCTGCCGCTGCGTTTCATCCATGCGCACTGGTCCCATGCCGGGCTGGGACTGACCTGCTTCGGGGTGGCGTTCGTGGCCGGACGGGTTGCCTGCGGGCACCTGCCCGACCGCATTGGCGGGCTGAAGGTGGCGCTGTTCTCGCTCATGATCGAGGCGGCAGGGCAATACCTGCTCTGGTGCGCGCCTTCCCCGCTGCTGGCCTTTGCGGGCGCGGTCCTGACCGGGGCGGGGTGTTCCATGGTCTATCCCTCGCTTGGGGTGGAGGTGGTGCGCCTGGTGCCGCCGCACATGCGCGGCACGGCACTGGGCGGTTTCGCCGCCTTTCAGGATCTGGCCTATGGCGCGACCGGCCCGCTGGCGGGGCTGCTGGCGGACCGCTTCGGGTATGACATCGTATTCCTGCTGGGCGGCCTGTGCGCCACCGGGGCCGTCACCATCGTCCTGGCGCTGCTGAACGCCCCCGTGGCGGAGGGTACGCGGTGACGGCAGGCTGCGTGTACGTTCTGGGCACCTGCGACACCAAGCTGCCCGAACTGACCTATATCCGCCAGATCCTGCATGACAGCGGGGTGGACGCACGGATCGTGGATGTCAGCACCCGCGGCCACGCGGGCCATGCCGATATCAGCGCCCGCACGGTGGCCGGTTTCCACCCGCAGGGGGCAGGCCACGTATTTGGTGATGACAGGGGCCGTTCCATCGCCGCCATGGCGGAAGCACTGCGCCACTACCTGACCACGCGTGAGGATATGCGCGGCGTGATTGCCATTGGCGGTTCGGGGGGCACGGCGCTGGTGGCCCCGGCATTGCAGGCGCTGCCGCTCGGGCTGCCCAAGCTGGTCGTCTCCACCGTGGCCTCGGGCAATACCGCGCCTTATGTGGGTGGAGCGGATATTGCCATGCTGTATTCCGTAACGGACATGGAGGGGCTGAACCGCCTCTCCCGCATCATCCTGTGCAATGCCGCCCATGCCATGGCGGGCATGGTGCGCACACCCTGCCAGCCTGTGGCCGACCCGCGCCCGGCCATCGGGCTGACCATGTTCGGGGTCACCACGCCATGCGTGAACCATGTGCTCCGGCACCTGTCCGCCCGCTTTGACTGCCTGGTATTCCATGCCACCGGCACGGGAGGCCAGGCCATGGAACGGCTGGCGGACGCGGGCATGATACGCGGCTTTGTCGATACGACCCTGACCGAGTTCTGTGACCGGGTGGCAGGCGGCATATTCCCGTGTGACAGTGACCGGCTTGGTGCCGTGATCCGCACCCGCCTTCCCTATGTGGGCAGTTGCGGCGGGCTGGACATGGTCAATTTCGGCGCGCGCGCCACGGTGCCCGCGCAGTACCGGAACCGCGTTCTTGTCGAACACAACCCCCAGATCACCCTCATGCGCACCAATCCAGCGGAATGCCGGGCCATGGGCCACATGATCGGCCATCAGCTGAACCGGTGCGAAGGCGAGGTCCGTTTTCTCTATCCCGAGGGCGGGTTCTCCCTGCTTGACCAGCCGGGCGCGCCTTTTCATGACCCGGCGGCGGATGAAGCCTTTTACGCGGCCCTTGCCGAAACACTGGAACAGACCCCCCGACGCCGCCTGATCCGCCTGCCCCATGCGATCAACGACCCGGCTTTCGCCGCGGCGCTGGCGCATGAATTTTCACGCCTATTCACGGAGAATACAGACAATGCCCCGTATCCCACGCAGTGAGATCCTTGCCAGGTTCCGCACCCTGATCGCTGAACGCAAACCCATCGTGGGCGGTGGCGCGGGCACCGGCCTGTCCGCCAAATGCGAGGCGGCGGGCGGCATCGACCTGATCGTGATCTATAATTCCGGTCGCTACCGCATGGCCGGGCGTGGTTCGCTGGCGGGCCTTCTGGCCTATGGCAACGCCAACCAGATTGTCATGGACATGGCGCGCGAGGTCCTGCCCGTGGTGCCGCATATTCCGGTCATGGCCGGTGTAAACGGTACGGACCCGTTCGTGGATTTTGACGTGTTTCTGGACGACGTGAAGCGCGTGGGCTTTTCGGGCATCCAGAACTTCCCGACCGTAGGGCTGATTGACGGCACCTTCCGCAAGAACCTGGAAGAAACCGGCATGAGCTACAGCATGGAAGTGGATGTGGTGGCCCGCGCATGCCGCAAGGACCTGCTGACCACGCCCTACGTGTTCAACGAAGCCGAGGCGGTGGACATGGCCAAGGCGGGTGCCGATGTGCTGGTGGCGCATATGGGCCTGACCACCGGCGGCGCCATCGGTGCGGAAACCGCGTTCACGCTGGAGGATTCGATTGCCCGCATCAACCAGATTACCGAAGCCGCGCGTGGCGTGCGCTCCGACATCATCGTGCTGTGCCATGGCGGCCCGATCGCCATGCCGGCGGATGCGCAGAAAGTGCTCTCGGCCTGCCCGGACTGCCACGGGTTCTATGGGGCGTCCAGCATGGAACGCCTGCCGGTCGAGGTTGCGCTGACCGAACAGACGCGCAACTTCAAGGCCATGACACGCTGAACATCAAGCCTGTCGGACAGAGAACGTTTCCGGGAGCCGCCTTTTTTCAAAAAGGCGGCGTCCTCTGAAGCTTTTTGAAAAAGCTTCACCAAAAACCTTTATTTCCTATTTAATTCTTCAACTATTGTGCCCAAAGGCCGGGCGGGTAGCCTCAAACAGGAACCATGTCCGGCGTTCGGTCTCGTCAATCCAGGTTTCCAGCAGGCTGGCGGTGGCGACATCATTGCCTTCGTCGCACACCGCATGCACCGCGCGCAGGCGGGCGGTCAGGGCCAGGTTGTCCTCACGCAGTTCGGCCAGCATATCCTCGGGCGTGACGTATTCCGCATCATTATCGGCCACCCTGGTCAGGCGGCTGATTTCACCCACCGAATGGAGCGTATTGCCCCCGATCTTGCGCGCGCGTTCAGCCAGCGGGTCGGTCATGGCGAAGATCTGCTCGCCCTGCTCATCCAGCAGCAGGTGGTAATCACGGAAATGCCGGCCACTCATGTGCCAGTGGAAATTCTTGGTCTTGATGTAAAGCGCGAACACATCCGCCAGGACCGATTTCAGTCCGCCGGCTATTTCCCGCACCGCTTCGTGCTTCAGGTCCGTGGGCGTACCCAGATAGGTCCGGACATGGGCCTTGCCCGCTTCTGCCGCCGCCTTGTTTGTCATCATTGTCTCCACTGCTTGTGTTCCATCGGGGAAACAGGCGTGCCGACGTCACGATGTTTTTTCTGTCCGTGCGGCGGCCTGCATGCGCACCCATAACGCCCATCTGGCGGCAAGTTGCATGCATGGCGGCCCTGCGGTGGAGAAAGGGCGGAAAGACCATTTTTCAGTTGCAATTGATATTCGTTTGCAATATCAAAAAAACACTCACGGCTTTCTCAGACAGTTTTCCCAACCGTCGATTTCCCAGCACCCGGCCGTGAAAACTCATGCGGCATCACCACACGCAGGGTGATGCCGCACTTCTTCCTTTCATGCAGGGATCATGTCCATCATGAGTGAAACCACAGGATGCACGGCCGACTGGCACCTTGAACACTCCGCCCCCGCCCGGTTCCTCCGCTATCTTGATCCCTGCCGTCCCTTTGCCCGGCAGATCAACATGCTGGCCGGGCGCTTCCGTGATGTACAGGCCCTGTGCAGCGCGGGTACGCACCCGCCGGAACTGACCCGGCTGCGCAATGCACTGGCGTTCCACCTGGTCAAGATGTCACGCTGGTGGCGGTTTGACTTCTGTCCCCGTGGCGTGACCGGGGTACGCAACCCGCTTTTCCTGACCTATGTGAAGGCCCATGCCGAACGGGTGGTGGAAGATGAAGCCCTGTTCGACCTGTTTACCATGCAGCGCCACATGCATGCGGGCGATGGCGGGCATATCCTTGTACTGGGGCGTGACGGGGCGACAACGCCCGCCCTGTCCATTCTGTATGGCGTGGACGGGCAGCGGAATTTCCGCTTTGCCACCGGCTCCCCCGGGGTTGAGCCGTTATGGAACGGGCAGGCCTACCCGGATTTCGCATCCGCATGGCTGGCGGCACAGGCCGTGCATGCCCTGATCCGCGATGACAGTACCGGCCTGCATGAATACGAGACCGCCAACCGCGAGCATCTGTGGGCACGGGCGTGGCATCAGCAGCATTTCCACCGCAGTGGCCAGCTTCCCCTTATCCGGCTTTACGCACAGGCCCATACCCAGTTGCAGAACTGCCAGTCCGCTTTCGGCAAGGCCGAGATGAAGACGATCGTGGACCGGCTGGCCTTTGAAATCACGCGCGCGGCCTACCACCGCCACATGACCGTGGCGGACATGATAGAGGAAAGCGACATGCTGGCCATCAACCTGCGCTCGGCCAACATGATCAAGCAGCGCGCCCGGGCCTATGTCGCCACCTGCATGGACCCCGTGACCCGGCCGGAACTGGATATCCTGCTGGACCGCGTGGTGTCTTAGTGTCTGACCGAAAATGAGTTGAGTGATTTCAGTGGATTATGATTCATGGGTTTGCGATAACCTGATGAGATCAAGATGGCCTGGACTGAAATCACCCGCGCGCAGTATCGCCGGGACGACCTGGAGTATGCAAGCGACCTTCGCGATGCGGAGTGGGCGCTGATTGCGCCTTTGATGCCCGAGAAGAAACGACTGGGGAGACCACGACGTACGGATTTATGCCGGCGAGAAGTTGCGTGGTGCGCTGGCTGAACTCGGCCGATGGACGATCGAGATCGTCAAGCGTAGCGATCGGGCCGAAGGCTTCGTCGTCCTGCCCAAACGCTGGATCGTGGAGCGCAGCTTTGCATGGCTCGGACGCTGCCGTCGCCTCACGAAGGATGTCGAGGCAACAATCTCTTCATCCCACGCGTGGTTGATGATTGCCCATATCCGCAGAGTTCTGCGAAAAATCAATCAAACCGCTTTCTGATTCAGGCTCTTACATCCCGCGCCGCTGCCCCTGAGTGCCGGCATCGGAAAGTTTTTGGGCGTCGTCTTTTTGAAAGAAGACGACGCCCAAAAAACTTTTACTTCTTATCTTCAGGAATACACTGCAGAACAACCGCCTTTATTGTGCGGTATAACCACCATCAATAACCAGTTCGCTTCCGGTCATGAATTTGGATTCATCGGATGCAAGGAACAGGATTCCGTAGGCAATGTCATCCGCCTCCCCCAGATGGCCAAGCGGATGCAGGTCGATCAGCTTCTGGCGGGCGGCTTCCTGATCCGGTGTCCCGGACGTAAGCCCCTGCACCATGGGGGTCCAGATATAGCCGGGATGGACGGAATTGACCCGGATCTTGTAGCCAGAGCGCGCGCAGTGCAGGGCAGCGGACTTGGTGAACAGCCGTACGCCCCCCTTGCTGGCGTTATAGGCGGCCAGCGTGGGATCGCCCACCAGCCCCTCGATGGACGAAAGATTGATGATCGACCCGCTACCCTGCGGCTTCATGGCCTCCACCGCGTAACGGGTGCCCAGGAACACGCCATCAAGGTTGACCGCCTGAACCCGACGCCAGTCCGCAAGGGAAGTGCTCTCGACCGTGCCGGTATAGGCAATACCGGCATTGTTGACCGCAATGTCCAGCCGCCCGAAGCGGGCCTTGATCGCGGCCATGGCCTTGCTCCAGTCCTCCTCCACCGTCACGTTGAGGGGCACGAACAGGGCCTCCCCTCCCGCTGCCTCGATCTCGGCCACCACGGCGTGACCTTCCTGCGCCTTCATGTCGGCCACGACCACCCTGGCCCCTTCACGCGCCAGCAGCAGGGCCGTTGCCTTGCCAATACCCAGCGCAGCCCCCGTAACCAGCGCCACCTTTGCCGATACCCGTCCCATGATTCTCTCCCCGGTTTCAGGTCCTGTCAAAACGATGGGCGGAGCCTGCCCCCTTTATGCGAAGGACACACTGATCCAGCCCCGACAACACCACTTTATGATATGCTTGCCCCTGTATCCGGGTGGCCGGAACGGGACGGATGTTCAGAATTCCCCCGTGGCGATTTCCATAAGGATACGCCCGAGTTCGGTCTTGATCATGCGCCGGGCATAGGCCTCCAGCTGGGTGGCATCGATAAAGCCCATGCGGAACGCCACTTCATGCGGGGACCCCACCAGCAGCCCCTGCCGGGACTGGATGGTATGCACGAACTGACCGGCTTCCATCAGGCTGTCGGGCATGCCGGCATCAAGCCATGCACAGCCGCGCCCCAGACGCTGCACATGCAGCGCCCCCTTCTGCAGGTAAATCCGGTTGAGGTCGGTAATCTCCAGCTCGCCCCGGGCGGATGGCCTGAGACCGCGCGCGTATTCACGCACGTTGCCATCATAGAAATACAGACCGGTCACGGCCCAGTTGGATTCCGGGTCGGTAGGTTTTTCAACAATATCGTGTGCATGGCCATCCTCGCCAAAACTGACCACGCCATACCGTTCGGGATCACGCACCTGATACGCAAAGACCGTGGCCCCCACCGGCCGCGTGGCGGCAGCGCGCATCTGCTTGCCCAGATGGTCGGCAAAGATCAGGTTGTCACCCAGCACCAGCCCGCAGGGCGCGTCATCCAGCCAGTCATCGGCTATGACAAAGGCCTGGGCAATGCCATCGGGTGACGGCTGTTCACGATAGGTGAAGGTAACACCCATATCCGACCCGTCCCCCAGCAACCGCTGGAACTGCGGCAGGTCGGCCGGGGTGGAAATGATCATGATATCGCGTATGCCCGCCAGCATGAGGGTGGAGAGCGGGTAGAAGATCATCGGCTTGTCATAAACCGGCAGCAGCTGCTTGCTGACCGCGAGCGTCATCGGGTGCAGGCGGGTGCCCGACCCGCCCGCCAGCAGGATACCCTTGGTCGGCTTCTGCTGTATCTGTTCGTTCATGCTGCTGTTCCCATTGTCTTTCCTGCCTGCCCCAGGCGCTGGCCCGCATAGCGGGCGGCCCGTATGGCTTCCCACCATTCCCGGTTATCAAGATACCACTGTACCGTACGGCGGATACCGTGTTCAAAATCATGCCGCGCGCGCCAGCCCAGCGCGCGTTCGGCATGGGAGGGATCGATCTCGTAGCGGAAGTCATGCCCCGGCCGGTCGGCCACATGCCGGATCAGACGCGCATGCGGGCCGGACGGGTCCGGGCGCAGTTCATCCAGAATGGCGCAGATCGCTTCGACCACCTGCATGTTGGTGCGTGGCTGGCGGGCCCCTATGGCGTAGGTCTCGCCCGGCTGGCCATGTTCCACCGCGCGCACCAGTGCCTCGGCATGATCTTCCACGAACAGCCAGTCCCGCACGTTCTGCCCCGCGCCATAGACCGGCAGTTCCTGCCCTTCGATCGCATTGATGGTGACAAGGGGGATCAGCTTTTCGGGGAAGTGCCAGGGGCCATAATTATTCGTGGTATTGGTAACAAACGTGGGCAGCCCATAAGTATGGTACCAGGCCCGCACCAGATGATCCGATGATGCCTTGCTGGCCGAATAGGGGCTGCGCGGGTCATAGGCGGTCTGTTCGGTAAAGGGCGGATCACCGGGCCGTAGCGCGCCAAAGACTTCATCGGTGGAAATGTGATGGAAGCGGAAGGCCCCGCGCCGCGCCGCATCCAGCCCCGACCACCAGCGCCGCGCGGCTTCAAGCAATGTATAGGTGCCAACAATATTCGTACTGACAAAGGTACCGGGACCATCAATGGAACGGTCAACATGACTTTCGGCCGCCAGATGCATCACGGCATCGGGCTGGAATTCGGCAAAGACCCGATCCATGGCCGCCGCATCGATGATATTGGCGACTTCCAGCCGGTAGCGCCCGCTCTCGGCAGCCGCCTGCGTGGCCTGCGTGCTGGCGGCATAGGTCAGGGCATCCACATTGAGGACGTCATGCGCGGTCTGGCCGATCAGATGCCGCACGACTGCGGAGCCGATAAATCCGCAGCCTCCCGTTATGAGTATACGCATTCCTTGCTTCCTTCCTCCCTTGGGACGCCGCACATTATCCTGCCCTGCCGGACCGGAAAAGCCGGGCCGGCCCATCCGTCAGGCCCGCGCGGGAAAAGGGCAGGCCCACCCGCGCGTTGATATGAATCGTGACACTGTAATGTGCGGTGTGTGTCAGAAATGTGGGCACCATGCCCCTGTCTGTCAAAAAGGGAAAAGCGTGCCATGGCATGATCGTCTGAACGGGCATTCATGCAGTCCGCTGCGCCCCGGTCAGGGCGTCATGTGCTTCAACCCGCTGCATGACACGCCGCCCCAGGCGCTGCGATGGCCGTTCAACCAGATGGTAACACGCAACACCCGCCAGCAGGCATACGGCGAATATGGCAATCGTTGCCATCATACCCCCGACAAACCCGAGACTGCGCAGCCACTCCCCCATGGCCCAGGACAGGATGCCGATGATCAGGTAATGCGTCAGGTAGAATGAAAACGATATGCGGCCCAGCCACATGACCGGCCCCGAGCACAGGAACGCATTGATTGCCCCGCGCTGATAGGCCAGACCAAAGACAAGGGCCGCAAAACCAAATACATCACAGACCGGCAGCACCGGAAAGAACAGTGTAGCGGCAATAAACGCCACCGCCCCGACCGTAATGGCCGCCCCGTACCGGGCGGTACCTTCGGGGGCGAGATGATAGGCGCGGTACAGCATGATCCCGGCGGCAAAGCAGAAGAACATGCGGATGGCGCCAAACGTGCCGGTCGGGTTGTTATTGGCATGATGGCAGGCAAACAGGATGGCAACCAGCGTGACCAGGCTTGCCACGCACAATGCCAGCGCGCTGCGCATGCTGGCCACGCGCATGGCCATCATGGCCAGTAGCGGGAACACGATGTAGCCCAGCACTTCCGCGCTCAGCGTCCATGATACGATGTTCCATTCCCCCAGTTTCAGTACCGTCCAGCTCTGCACAAGCAGCAGGGTCTGGATGAAACCGGGAACCGAAAGGTTATGCGCGCGGTAGGCAAAGGCGGGATCGGTATAATGGCGCTGCATGGCAACATAACCGGGTGCAAACAATACAAGCGGCACCAGCGCAAGCAGGACAAAAGTATTGAGCGGATAGACGCGAAAGAAACGGACAATGAAAAAATCACGGATGACAGGCCAGCGCAACTGTGCGAACTGCCCCTCATGCACATGCATGAGGATAAAGCCCGACAGCACGAAAAACAGGTCAACCCCACGAAAGCCATTGAACAGGAACAGCGAGTTCATCAGCCATGGCTGATGCAGCATGTCGGCAGCAAGACCATAGAAATGGGTCATGAAAACCCACAGCGCCGCAACACCGCGCACACCGGTCAGGCTGGGGATGGAACGGGCCCTGGGCATGTTATCCCCTTATGCATATGGGTTCGGGTTCTAGAAAAATCTTTCGTCAATCGTTACGACATCGCCGGGCAGCAGTTCGGTCGCGCGTGTAATGCGGCCTTCATGCGGCGCGGTATTCAGGTCCTCGTGGCGCACATCGGTCGCATGGCCGGTTATGGCGCGGTAGGTAAACCCGCCCGCCAGGGCTACCGCCGTCAGCATGGTCATGCCCGGCTGGTAGGGATACTGCCCGGGATGGTTGACTTCCCCCAGGATGTAGATGGGACGGTACTGCGCCACCTCCACCGAAACGCTGGGCTGGAACAGGATGCCCCTGCTTTCCAGGCTGGAGGAGATGCGCCGCGCCAGGTCCCGTGGCGCGGCCCCTGCCGCGGGCACCACGCCCAGCAGCGGGAAGTCGATGTTGCCGTTGTCACTTACAGTAAAGGTATTGCTCAACTGCGGATCGTTATAAGTAATGACACGCACCTGGTCGCCGGGGCCAAGATGGTAGGCGCGCGCATCAACCGATGCAAAGGACTGTTCCCGTGCCGATGCACATGACCCCAGTGCCAGCAGGGCTGTAGCGGCGATTGCCTGCGTCATTCCAGGCCGACACGTATTCCGTATCATTGCAAACATGGCCACTCCCAAATCATTGAATGCGACTTCTCCCGTTCCGATGCCCCGCCGGGGCTCTCCCTAACCGGAGAAGGAAAAGCCCAATAGTACCGTATTGCTCGTAAACGTCGAAAGACGTCCGGGGATGTTCAGATAATTCACGTTTCCGCCCGATGTGGCGTTATTGACATAGTTATAGGTCAGGGAGGCGCGAATATGGCGGTCGATGTTCCAGAAAACCGATCCGCCAAAATGGATCTGCTTCTGCAGCCGGCTGCCCGCCAGTGTGGTGGAGGTCGTGCCGGACACCTGCGTGCTGGACTGGGAATCACTCTCGCCAAACTCGCCATAGGCGCGCAGGAACACGTTATGGCGCAGTTCATGGTCCCATTGCAGGCGCACGTCGGTAATCACCTGGTTACGGGCAAAGGGGGTTTCGGGGTCGCTCAGGTGGCGGCCGGCCGTCAGGTTGACCGTGTCGATCCTGCGCGGCATCCATGATACGTTGACCTCGAACGTGGGCGTGCTGACGGACGGGCTGTAGCCGTTGGCAAAGCTGCGCGTCTCACCCCCCACCAGCAGCCGGTACTGCCAGACCTGTCCGCTGCGGAAATCCACCCCGGCAAAACCTGCCCCGTCGGCATAGTTGTTGGTCGAGGCCTGGAGGGCCGCATCATACTGCGCGGCGGAACCCCGGAAAACCACAACCGCCGAATTCCCCGGCGAGAACGCGAAGCGCGAGGTCAGTGAGCCGGTTTCCACCTTGTGGCTGATGGTGCCGTAATCAATGGAGATCGGCCCCGGTGCCGTCCCGAACGAGAAATCCTGATAATCAAAGGCCGGGATCAGGCTGAAGCGCCCGAACACCTTGGTATAGGTCAGCCGCCCGTCATTGACCTGATAGGGCACGGGATAGACCACGCCGTACACGCCCAGATTGGTCGCGGAAAGATGATACTGATAATGGGAAAAAGCGGCACTGAGCGTGTCATGCCCCAGGTTGAGCGTACCCCCGATGCTGCCATGCCAGTTGGTGTAGCTGGCGATGGACTGCGTGGGGTAGCGATGGTCATCCATCCCCACGGACGCGCCCAGCGCGTGCCTGCGCCAGCGCGAGCTGGCGCTGACATTCGCCGATGTCTGCACCGCCGGGCTGCCCGAACCGGGAATACCCAGCGTATTGGTGTTGTAGCCCACGTTTTCCGATGCGGTGGGCCGCAGCAGCCAGCTGCCCAGACCGATCCCGTCGCCCTGCTGGCCCATCATCTGCCGCGTCACGACCGAGCCGGTCATGTCCGTGGCATAACCCGGCACATCGGAAGGAAAAAGCTGCTGGATCAGCTGTGCATGCGCCTTGCCCGCATGCAGCCCGATCCCCAGAACCATCACACTGACGGGCCCCCACGACAGGCAACGCCCCACCGTGGCGTTGCACCGCAACCGCCTGACCTTCATACCGCATCCTAACCTGTGATCGTAAGACGGGGATTGCCCCCCGCGCGCTGGACAAACCGGTGCACGACATCACGCAAACCCGGGTCCAACCGGTATGCAGCAAAAGCCATGGCAAGTCCCGCTACCGTGGCCGCACAGGCGGAAACCACAAGGTTCATGGGAACCAGCAGACTCACAATCAATGCCCCTGTCATGACTATCATTCCCGGCACAAGCCGCCAAGTCTGCCTGGAAAGGCAATCCGACAGGAGATAAAGGGCAATTAAATTAATCGTGACCCGTAACGTCCAGGCCGCGGCGGCCCCCGGCAGCCCCCACCATTTTATGAACAGCCACAGCACGCAGAAGAAGGGCAGGATCTCCACCATGGACACCTTGGCCGTGATATGGGGCCGCCCCTGCCCCTGCAGCAGCCCGTAGGGCAGGAAGGCAATGCCGTTGGTCCAGGCGCCGAACATCAGGATCTCGGCAACCGGGCGGGAGACCTCGGCAAAGCTGCCGCCCACCCACATATGCAGGAATGCGCCCGAAAACAGCACACCCGGCGCGCAGATCATGCCAAACCCGTAGGTGAGCGAGGCCGTGGCCCGGCGGGTCAGGTCAACCGCCTCCCCCCGGTCAGCGCGCGACAGGCGGGGGAACAGCGTGCGGGCAAGTGCGGTAGCCACCACCTGCGAGCGCATGGCCAGGTTCATGGGCACCGTGTACTGCCCCACCGATGTCACCCCCAGCGTCGCACCGATGATAAGCTGGTTGGAGGTATCCAGCAGCGGGTTGATCAGGCTGGAAATACTGACCCACGACCCGTAGCCCAGCAGGCGCTTGAGCCATGTCACGTCAAAGTCCAGCGGGCGGATCGGCCATTCCAGCGCCATGACCACGCAGTAGGACAGCATGATCATGCCCAGCCGGGACAGGACGATGGAGGGCAGGACAACCGTAAGTTGCGGCCCCAGGAAATGGATGCAGATCAGCGGAATGATCTGCCCCGCCATGGTGGTACTGGAATTGAGCATGTTGGAGAGCAGGAAACGCTCCCGCGATTCCATGGCCCCCGTGGCCACGCCATTGATCATGCCCAGCGGCAGCATGACCGCCATCCACGGATAGGCATGACGCGTTTCGGCCATAAGGTCGGGCGGGATGCGGACAAAATGCAGCAGCACCATATCCCCGATGGGGTACAGGATCAGCCCCCCCAGCGCGCCAAGGCCAAGATTGCTGTAGAATGCCGTCATCAGCACCGGCGAGCGCTCGCGCGACGTGGCATGCCCCAGCTGCGCCAGCGCATTGGCCGAGGCGCGCGACAGCCCGAAATCCAGGAACCCCAGATACCCCAGCAGGATCCACGATATCGCCACGATACCGTACCGGTCCGTGCCGATCAGGCGCAGGTAGAAGGGCACCGTACCCAGCGAGACGACAATGGGGAAAATGGAACCGAAAACGTTGAAAAGGAAATTGGTGGAAAATTTGCTCTGTGCCATTACTCCGCCCCTGCCGTCAGCATGGCGGACCGGGGCCGGGAATGGCCAAGGACCTGCTGGTACACACGCACATATTCCTGGGCCACGCTGTTCCAGTCATACCGGCTGGCCACATCGATGTTGCGTGCCCGCAGGGCCTCCCCCGTTTCGGGCAGGGAGGCGGCCAGGGCTTCCACATCCCGCGCGCCGGGGGCAAGGTTGTCCGGGTCGATCATCACCCCCGCCGCCCCCTGCTGCATGAGCCGGACAAACGGGGTGATGGTGCTCAGGATGGGCACAAGCCCGGCCGACATGGCCTCGACCGCCGCAAGGCCAAAGCCTTCATGCGCGGAAAGACAGCCAAAGAAACTGGCCTCCGCCATCAGGTCCCGCAATGCCGCATCGCTCGGGCCGGGCACGATGCGCATGCTGTCCCCGATCCCGCAGGCACGGGCCTGCTGGCGCAGGTCATCGGCGGTCAGGTTGGAATCCTGTCCCGCCACGATCAGCTTCCATTGCGGATTGTCACGGCGCAGGCGCGCGACCAGTTCAAACAGAAGCCCCAGCCGCTTGTGCACCGCAAACCGCCCGAATGCGAGGATGGTGCGGTTGGGCGTGCGCGATGCGGCATCGCGGAAGCGGGTCTGGTTGATCCCGTTCTCGATTGTCTGCAGCCGTCCTTTCGCAACCGTGGCGAACATGTCGGCATCGCTGTAACTGCACGCAACGATGCGCGAATAGGCATGGACCGAGACGGGGGTGATGGTGCGGAACCAGACTTCCTTTACCCGCCGCAGTGCGCCGGTATGGAAAAAGCCGCCATGGGTTGACGCGATCATGGTCCTGCGATGCAGCGGCCAGGTCCAGGCAAGAAAATCGAAGAAGAAGTCGATTGCATGCACATGCAGCAGGTCAAACCCGCGGATGTGGCGCAATACATCCGGTGCAAAGGGGTAGCGTGTCGAACCACGCCACGGAATGCGGGTGACGGGTATGCCATCAACCACGTCGCGGTGCGGCAGCTTTCCGGGACGGCCGAAAACACTGTCGAGTGTCAGCACCTGCGCATCCACGCCCAGCTTCTGGCGCTGGCTGCGCGCCAGGTTGAGCAGTGAATCTTCCAACCCGCCAACAGAGGGACTGAACTGACGGCAAATATGCAGGACTTTCAATGTTTCATCCCCCTTCGTTCATTTCTCGTCAAAGCGGCTCAGGATCTTGATATCCCGGTTGCCGTAGCTATAACCCATCACATCCATGGCGTTGTCCTCCACCATGGTGGCGACCACGCCCGCCAGTGGCGCGCCACTGGCCTCCAGGCGTTCAAGACAGGCCATGACGGCACGCTGCGCCGTGCTCTTCCAGCGGCAGACAAAGATCACCTGATCGGCCATGTTGGCATGCACCAGCGCATCGCTCAGCCCCAGCAGCGGCGGACAGTCGATGATGATCAGTTCATATGTCCGCTTCAGTTCCACCAGCATGGCGCGCAGGCGGCGGATCTCGACGGGGCTGAAGGCGTGCTCCATCGTGCGGCCGGCGGGAATGTAGTCAAAACCGGTATCGGGGTCGGTACGGATCACCTCCTCCACCCGCGCGCCCGTGGTCACAAGATCGCTCATGCCCAGCGACGGGCGGCCCGTCGTCACATCGGTCAGGTACTGGTCCAGCATGCCGCGCCGGTGGTCCGCATCAATCACCAGCACCTTCTGTCCACCCCGGCGGGCGATGGTCGCCATCCACAGCGCCAGCGTGCTCTTGCCTTCCTCCGGCCCGGCGGAGGTAATGGCAAGGCAGAGCGGCTGCCCCCCGTCATGCACCCGCATGGACAGTTGCATGACCAGGCTGCGCACCGCTTCCGTGGCACGGGAATAGGGATGGTCGAGCACATGCCGGCGTACGCCCTGCTCGGTGCGGGCACGCACCTTGGGTATCACGGCCATAAGAGGCAGCGGCACGGCGGCGCGCAGGCGCTCGATCTCGGTAAAGCCCGCGGTGAAGTAATCCCGCAGCAGCACGATGCCGGCACCCGCCGCAAGGGCCACGGCAACAAGGCCCATGCCGATCTTCCTGCGGTTGGGGAAGCTGGGCACATCGGGAGCCGAAGCGTGCGAGACAAGGGAGATGGGCGGCTGCAGCAGGGCCGCGCGATCGACCACTTCCTTGGCATGTTCAAGGAAGGTTTCGTATACCGTGCGCGCGCTCTGCGCTTCCTGGTCCAGTGTGCGGTATTCGGCCTGGGGCGCGCTCTGCCCGCCTGCCTTCTGGCGCAGCAGGTCAAGGTTCTCGTTCAGGCGGTCCACTTCCGCCCTGGCGGAAATCTGGTCTTCACGAATGGAGTTCAGCGCCGCCTGCGTCTCGGCCGCAAGGCTTGCGCGCGTGACCGCAATCTGCTGGTCCAGCGCGCGCAGGCGCGGGTGCTGCGGGCCATAGGTTGCCGCTTCCTCCTGCCGCGTGCTCTGCAACTGCATGAGCGCATTGGCGGTGCTGACAAGGATCGGTTCCTGCGACAGGGCGACCGCCGCCCGCGCATCCCCGCGCGATGCGGCGTCGCGCAGCGCGTCCGCCCGTGCCTGGGCTGCGGCAAGCCGGCCCTGTGCCTGGCTGAGATTGGCGGCCGTATCGGCAATCTGGCGTTCGATCAGCGGGCTTGAGGTACTGCCCTCACTGGTATTGGTCAGGCCATGGGCGGTATCGAAGGCATTGGCCTTTTCCACCGCATCCATCCAGCGCTGGCGCAGTTCCGCGGTGCGGCTGTCCAGCCATGCGGCCACGCGGTTGATGTCCGCCGTCTGGCGCGCAAGGGCCAGGCGCTGGTAGTTCGTCACCACCGCATCGGCCAGGGCGGCGGCACGCGCGGCATCACCATCCACCACGTTGATGTCGAGGATCTGGGTATGGGCCTCGGGGGTGATGGTCAGGTTGTTAAGGAAGGCATCCTCGTCCCGCGCGCGCTGCACCGCGGGGTCCACCGGCTGTGCAGCGTGGCACAGGAAGCCAAGCCCCATATGGCACAGCCTGTCACGCAGCCCGACATGGGGGGCGGCAGCCGGGGGCGGCAGCTGGGCCAGCACGGCGGCAGCCACGTCGCGTGAATGGATCATCGCCGCCTCGGTCTGGACCAGCGAGTCATCCGGCGGGGCCTGGTTCTGCTGCTGGCCATTGGGGGCCAGCGGGTCCTGCTGCGCACGACCGGACACCACCACCGTGGCGGTGGCGGTATAGCGCGGCTTGAGCGTCATCATGACTGCCCCCCCCGCGACCAGCACGCCAAGCACCGTCAGCACGAAAAGCAGCCGGTGCCGCAGAAAGGCCCGCACCGTCTGGCGGATGACGAGACCCACGTCCTGTGCTGTCCATGACATTGAAGTGGCCCGTCCCTGTAAGGAAACATAATTCATGCTGATTACCCGGCAAGTTTCCGCGAGATGGAGGATGCAGGCGTGGCGCGCATCCTGCGCTGCAGATACAGCAGCACGTAAAAACCGAATACCGGCAGCCCCAGCAGGTAACGCCGCCACAGCCTGCGCGGTTCACGCACCAGCCGCACCAGCCATTCCAGCCCCATGTTCGCCACCCATCGCGGCGGGCGGTGTACATGGCCTGCCGCATGATCGACCAGCGCGCCCGCCGTCAGCATCACACCGGAGGGGATATGGTCCATGTTGTCGCGCAGCCAGCTTTCCTGACGTGGCATGCCCATGGTCAGCAGGATGATGTCGGGCCGGGTTTCATGCAGGCGCGCCAGCAGCTGCGTGGCCTCAGGCGAGCCGGGCATCTGGTCAAAGAAACCATGCTGGGTGCCCGCCGTGCGCACGCCATAACGCGCGGAAAACGCGCGGGCCGCCTTTTCCACCACGCCGGGCTTTCCGCCAATCCAGAACACCGAGGCCTCCGCCCCCAGTTGCGACAGCACCGGCCCGATCCATTCCGGCGGCGTGGTGCGCGGCAGGTGGCGGCCCGTCAGCACCATGCCGGCAAGCTGCACCCCCGCCCCGTCACAGAACGCGATATCGGCCCGGCGGAACAGGGTACGCAGCCAAGTCTGGCGTTGTGATACCACGGCCATATGCGCATTGGCATTGACGATGACCAGCTTCTGGCGTGCCCGGACAGCGGTGACGACGCGTTCGATGATGTCCTCGCGTGATATGTCGCGCAGGGGCAGGCCCATGACATCGACAACCGTGTCATCCACCATGATTTCAGTATTTGCGTTCATTTTGAATACACCGTTCATCATCGGGTGAAATTGGGAGTTCAGAATGCATTGCGGCTAAAGATCTCGCGCTTCACGGTCAGGAAAATGATCTTGATGTCCAGCCAGATCGACCAGGCGCGTATGTATTCAAGATCCAGCACGACACGGCGGCGCAGGTCATCGCGCGTGACCAGTTCGCCACGCGATCCGTTGATCTGCGCCCAGCCGGTAATGCCGGGCTGCACGCGATGGCGCGCAACGTATTCTTCCATCGCCTCATGCAGGAGCTGGCCGCCGGCACGGGTCTGTGGCGCGTGCGGGCGCGGGCCGACAAGCGACATATCGCCACGCAGCACGTTGAACAACTGGGGCAGTTCATCAATGCTCAGGCGCCGTATCCATCTGCCCACGCGCGTCACCCGCGGGTCGGTACGCGATGTCTGGCGGGCCGCGTCACGATCGGCCATGTCCGTATACATCGAACGGAACTTGAATACATCGAAGTAAAGATTGTTGTATCCCAGACGCGGCTGGCAGAACAGGACCGGCCCGCGGGAGTCCAGCTTGATCGCCAGCGCCACCAGCACCAGAACGGGGGAAAGCGCCAGCAGCAGCAGCACGCTTGCCGTAAGGTCGAAGGCGCGCTTTTCCAGCATGTCCCATTCACTCAGCGGCCGGCGCTGCAGCACGGTAAGCGAGAACGGCCCGAACCGTTCAACCGGCCAGCCATGGCAGTCTTCCGTCATCAGGGTTGGCACGACATAGACATCCGCCAGCATGCCGCGCAGGCGCCACAGTTCCTCCATGACATGCTGCTGGCCGCCCTCCTCGGGGGAGAAGTTCATGATGACCGCATCAATCCCCTCCTCACGCGCCCGCACGACCAGTTCCTCTACCGTGCCATCCACCTTCCCGCCCCGGTCATCAAACAGGCCGACCAGACGGAAGGAACGCTGCATGCCGGCATTGATGCGCGCGGCCATGCGGAGTGCCGCAGGGCCGGAACCGATAATGGCGACCCGGCGCGCCAGGCGGTGCGCCACCGCATCGGTATGCAGCAGGTAGGTCCCCACGATGCGTTCCGCCGCCAGCATGAGCGCCACGAACACCAGCCATTCCGACGCACGGCGCAGCGTGACCCCCATGGGCCAGGACAGCATGAGCAGGACACCACAGAAAACCATCGCGCCGAACAGCACGGGCGGCAGCAGGTAACGCAGCTGGGCGGAGAGCCGCGTCACATCGGGAATGTCAAGCAGCGGGACATTGCGGGGGAACAGAAAAAACGCCCCTGCCGCCATGATGTTGGCCAGCAGGAGCGCCCCGGACAGTTCAGGCATGTCATAAAGACGCTGCCAGGCAATGCACGCCATGACGGCAAGGCAGACACACAGCGCATCCGACAGGATCACGATCTGCGGCAGGACGGGGTGACGGTAGGAAAAGCTGCCGTCATCAGCCCGGCGCCCCAGATGCGGGAGCCTGAGCCTGCTTTCACCCATCGTGGATAGCGACAGGTCGGGTTCGCCGTTCTTCAACTGCCTGAGTGCCTCGCTCATCTTGAAACATCTCCTGTCGACGCGGAATACGACCTGACGCCGGATTAAGGCCTTGCCCGTCATTTTCCGCACTGCACAATCGAGTGCGAAAAAACCCCCGTTTTATTGTTATTATTCCAGACTCGGTACTACCCGGCCCGATCTGGCAATACTCTGCCTGTTTTGGGGCCAAAATATGTCATGCACACAATACAGTAACATAAGTCCCCCCATCCCTTCATTTTCATAAAAAATTAACCAATCCGGCAAACCGTTATTATTACGTAACGAGTAAGCCCGCACGACCCTCCGCCATCTTCTTTTCCACGCTCACCACTTCCCCACAGGTCCATGCGAACCCATGGGGGCCCCTGCCCTACTGCCGGCCGTACGTGTCCTCGAAACGGACGATATCGTCTTCCCCCAGATAAGGCCCGGACTGCACTTCGATCAGGGTCAGGGGAATACGGCCGGGGTTTTCCAGCCGGTGCATACACCCTAACGGCAGATAGACACTTTCGTTTTCCTGCAACAGAAGTTTTTCATCGTCGCGCGTCACCACTGCGGTACCGCTGACAACAACCCAGTGTTCCGCGCGATGGAAATGTTTCTGCAACGAAAGTTTCTGCCCCGGATACACCACGATCCGCTTGACCTGGAAACGCTCGCCCTGGATCAGCCCTTCGTAAAAACCCCAGGGCCGGTAACAGCGGTTGTGAATATCGGCCTCCGGCCTGCGGCTGGCCTTGAGCTGAGCGACCAGCGCCGATACATCCTGCGCGTAGTCACGATGGATGGCCAGCACCGCATCGGATGTGACAACCAGCGCCACATCCGTCAGCCCCGCCACCACGGTCAGCATGCCCTCGCTGCGCACGTAGCAGTTATGGGACTGTTCCAGCACCACATCGCCCGCCACCACATTGCCCCGCGCATCCTTGTCACCCAGTTCCCACAGCGAATTCCAGTTGCTGACATGGCTCCAGCCCAGATCCGCCGGTATGACGACGGCCCGGTCGGTACGCTCCATCACCGCATAGTCAATGCTGACGCTGGGGCAGCGCAGGAATGCCGCCGCATCAAGACGGCGGAAGGTCAGGTCGCTCTGGCTATGGGCCAGCGCCGCGCGCACGCATTCCAGCACAGCGGGTTCATGCCGCGCCAGTTCCGCCAGCAGAAGCGAGGCCGGGGCCATGAACATGCCGGCATTCCACAGATAGCCCCCATCCTTGAGCATTTCGGTAGCCCGCAGCCGGTCCGGTTTTTCAACAAAACAGGCCACCCGGTGCGCATCCATAACGCCACCATCCGGATGCAGCGGCGCACCGGTCCGTATGTAGCCATAGCCGGTTTCCGGCGCGTCGGGCCGGATGCCGAATGTCACGATATAATTCTCACGCGCGGCCTGCGCCCCTTTTTCCAGTGCCGCCGCCAGGCGTTCGGGGTGGCGGAAGGACGCATCGGCCGCCATGATCCACAACAGGGTGTCAGGGTCCTCGCGTGCCGCCAGCAGGGCGGCGGCGGCAATGGCCGCAGCCGTGTTGCGCGCGGCGGGTTCAAGGATGATGCGCCCGTCCTCGCAGCCACTTTCACGCAGGCTTTCAGCCACGAGGAAGCGGTGCTCGTTGTTGCAGACCACGATCGGGGGGGCAAAGTTTTCCCCCGTCGCGCGCCGCAGCGTCTCGCCTATCATGGTGCGCTCCGATGTCAGCGCCCAGAACTGCTTGGGGTGGCTGGCACGCGAGACAGGCCACAGGCGCGTGCCCGTCCCACCCGACAGGATGACGGGCGTGATGGTGCGCCCGCTGGCCTGCGCGGGGGGAATGTGTACATCCGTTACTGTCATAAAAGTCATGGATCGCAACTCCGTCGTGCAGGTTTCATGATATGCGTATCCGCGGCCATGGCCACGGAACGGCATCTTTCGTGCCAGCCATTCCTGTCGGGGAGGAACTTAGGCCTATTTTTTTTGTCAAGAATGTGGTGCGCAAACATATTTTCGTCGTGTTCATGCCCTTGTGTAGCTTTTGCATGACACATTCCGCGTTACGGAACATGCACCCGTCATTACTGTGGGTTTCATTCAAACTGCTTTGAAAGCTTTGGGTTCGCGCCTGTTAGGGATAATAGGGCGCGGGACATAATCAGGGAGGTCCAGGTGCGAATTGCTATGATCGGTGGGGGCTACGTCGGGTTGGTCTCCGGTACGTGCTTTGCTGAATTCGGCACGGATGTTGCCATTGTTGAAACCAACCCGGACCGGCTGGCCGCCCTGCGGGAAGGGCGCATACCGATTTATGAACCCGGCCTTGACCGCCTTGTGGCGGAAAACGTGGAGGCAGGCCGCCTGACCTTTGGCGATGACATGGCCGCCGCCGTAAAGGGGGCGGATGCCGTGTTCGTGGCGGTCGGCACCCCTTCGCGCCGGGGCGACGGGCAGGCCGATACAAGTTACGTCTATGCGGCGGTCGAGCAGATTGCCCGCGTAGCGGAAGGCTATACCGTTATTGTAACAAAATCGACGGTCCCCGTGGGCACCGGGCGCGAGATTGCGCGGATCGTGCGGGAAACGCGGCCGGACCTTGATTTCGACGTGGCCTCGAATCCTGAATTCCTGCGCGAAGGCAACGCCATCGTGGACTTCATGAAGCCCGACCGCGTGGTGATTGGCACGGATCAGGACAAGCCCGGCGGCACCCAGCGCGCGCAGGACATCCTGCGCAAGCTCTACCGCCCGCTTTACCTGCTGGAGCGGCCGATCGTCTTTACCGGGCTGGAAACGGCGGAACTGATCAAATACGCCGCCAACTCGTTCCTGGCGATGAAGATCACCTTCATCAATGAAATCTCGGACCTGTGTGAAAAGGTGGGCGCGGATGTGAACGATGTTGCCCGCTCCATCGGGCTGGATGGACGCATTGGCAAGAAATTCCTGCACCCAAGCCCCGGCTTTGGCGGGTCGTGCTTCCCCAAGGATACACGCGCCCTTACGGCCATCGGGCGCAATGCGGGCTCTCCCGTGCGGCTGATCGAAACCACCGTCTCGGTCAATGAAGCGCGCATGAAGGCCATGGGCGAGCGCATTATCGCCTTTGCCGGTGGCGATGTGCGCGGCCTTACGATTGGCGTGCTGGGGCTGACCTTCAAGCCCGAGACCGATGACATGCGCGAGGCGGCGTCCATCGTGATCCTGGACCAGCTGGACAGGGGCGGCGCGCATATCCGTGCATTCGACCCCGCCGGCATGCAGACCGCCCGCCCGGTACTGCCCAAGGCGGTTACTTACTGCAAGGATGCGATGGATGCGATGGAGGGCGCGGATATTCTGGTCGTCCTTACGGAATGGAACGAATTCCGTGCCTTTGCCCCTGAAAAACTCAAGAAGCAGATGAAGGGCCGCAAGATCGCGGACCTGCGGAACATCTGGGACCCGCAGGCCATCAGGGAAGCGGGATTTGACTATATCTCGCTTGGCCGGCCCGACGTGCGGGCCGCGTCCTGATTACACGGGCAACCCGGGCCATGGCAGCATGGCCCGGACCGCCCGGGAACTGCTTCAAAACCACATTGACAAACACGAATCTTATGAACGCCGCCTTTCCCAGAAAAGGCGGCGTTCCCTGATGCTTTTTGGAACAAGCTTCAGCATTCCGGATCGGGCGGATCACACCAGGCGGAAATCTCGCCCACCAGATGGATCAAGAGTGACAGAGCCTGCGCCTGAGCGCCATCGCCACCTGACGGATCATGGCGGGCAGGAAGGCAGGCCGCCTTATGATCCGCCGCACGATCGCCCCCACCGCGCCCGCACGCAGGGCCACGGATACGAAATGGGAATCATCCAGCCGCTGCAGCCCTGCGGCGCGCCGGTGCAGCAGGTCAACCAGCACCGGGTCATCGCAGATCCGCGGATCACGCGCCAGCGCCAGCGCGGTATCATGCATGTCCCGATAGGCGATGGTGGTGCGTGACATGCCCGATGCCCGCCCGCTCACGCTTCCCTGGCGCTGGGTATAGAGATAGCTCGCGTGGTCCGTCAGGCAGAACCGCCCCCCTGCCAGCAGGAAGGAGACCATAAGCAGAAAGTCCTCCCCATGGCGTACCAGGGGATCGTAACGTATGGCCTGCTCACGCAGGAATTCCCGACGGAAAACCGGCTTGAGCAGCCCCCAGTCGAACCCTTCCCCGCCCGACAGGTTATGGCCAACATAGTCGCGCAGGCTGACCGGTGCCTGCGGCACCCTGCCCGCGCCCATTGCCCGGCCCGTGACCTGACCCGCAGCCGCGTCGTAATAGGCCAGGTCATCGGCAACGCCATCACAGTCGCCCTGTGCCGCGCGCGCCATGATCACATCCAGCCGGTCGGGTGCAAAGGCGTCATCCGCGTCCAGAAAGGCGACCCAGTCCCCCTTTGCCGCATCCAGCCCCACATTGCGTGCAAGCGACGGGCCACCGTTGCGGGGGGTGGAAAGCAGCCGGATACTGTCATGCCCGTGCTCCAGCCTGCGCAGTATCTCGGGCGTGCCATCCGTGGAGCAGTCATCCACCACGATTATTTCCAGTGGCGGCCTTGTCTGTTCCAGGGCCGAACCGATGGCCCGCATGATGAAGGCCTGGGCATTGTAGGTGGTAATGATAAGGCTGACGGACATGGGCGTGTTCATGATGGGCGTCCTGTCATGCTGTCGTAGATGTCTTCCAGTTTTCCGGCCCAGCGTGACAGGTCATGCTGTTGCGCCACAAACGGGGGGCCGGCTGCGGACAGGCGTACGGCAAGACCGTCGTCGCGCAGGATGGCCAGCAGATGGGCACTGAGGGCCGCCACATCCCCTTCGGCAAAGGCAAAGCCGGTTTCACCATTCAGGATGCCTTCGGTCGCGCCCCCGCGCGCGGATGTCACGACCGGCACGCCACTGGCCTGCGCTTCCAGCAGCACAAGCCCCATGCCTTCCGCATCCCCATTGCGCGCCGTGACGCTGGGCAGGCAGAACACGCGCGCTTCCTGCAGCAGGGGCTGCATCTGGGCTGCCGAATAGCGGCCGTGGAAGGTGATCCCTTCCATATCCGCCGCCATGGCGGACAGTGCGCTACGCTCGGGGCCATCCCCCGCAATGACCAGACGTGCCTGCGGCATCTGCGCGCGCACGGTACGGAAGGCCTCGATCAGATAACGGCAGCCCTTCTTTTCCACCAGCCGGCCCGCGAACAGGATGACCGGCTCCCGTTCGGCCACGGGCCTGCCCGTATGCCGGAAGCGCTGCACATCAATCCCGATGGGGCAGACATGGATGCGCTGCGGGGGAAGCCCCGCGCGGATGGCGGCCTCGCGGATACTGTGGGAGACGGCAACAAAACTGACCCGGCGTTCGGCCGCAAGCCGTTCAAGCCTGCGCGGATAGGCCCGCCACCGCCGCCCGCCGCCGCCAGAGGCAAACCAGTGCATGTGGGTTGTGATGTCGGAACCATGCAGCGTAACCAGCAGTGGCACGCCAAGCGCGCGCGCCACCGGCCATGCCTCCACCCCGTCAAAACCGAAATGGGCGTGCACCAGGGCGGGCGCGACATCACGCATCAGCCGCAGCATGCCGGGCACCGGGCGGTCAAGATAGCGCGAACCCATGCCGATCAGGCGCTGCAGCAGGGTTGGCGGCCCGTCATGCAGCGCACGCACCGCCATGCCATCAAGCGGAAGCTGCCCGATCGTGCGCTCACCGGTCAGCACCGGCCGCCAGCGCCGCAATGCACAGGCCTGGTCGCGCACGAAGGTTTCCGAAATGGGCAGGATCTGGGTCCGGTAGATGGCAACACAGGGCCGGGACGGGCCGGATGCCAGGGCGCCATCCCCCGGGGACACTGCCACGGTCATGCCGCCACGGCCTGCGGGCTGGCCATGGTGGAGGCGCTGCCCCGGTGGCATGCCCGGTCCGTGCGCGAGGATTCACGGCCAAAACGCCGTACGACCGGGGCAAGCAGCACGCCCAGCACCGCATCCTTTTTCATGGCCCGGGGGCCAAACGTCCAGAACGAGCGTTCACTATAGCCGCCTGCGCGCACCAGGCGGGCAAAGGCCGCGATCCGGCGCGGCAGGCTGGCGGAGCAGACCTCCGCCCGCGCGCTGTAGAGAGGTTCCAGCGACCGCCATGCCGCCGCTGCCGCGCGTGCGCGCGTGCGCAGTTCCTCCGGCAGCGCCGCATCCTGCGCCAGGTCGGCGAAAAGGTTGCTGTCCTGCACGGTCATGCGGGCAAGATAGCGGTAGGTATCGGCCCGGTCTTCCAGACGGTAGCGCCAGCGGTCGATGAAGGTGGGGCTGGTGCGCTTGCCCGAACCGACCGTATTGCCGCCATGTATGCGATATTCGGCCAGTTCCTCGTCCAGGTAGGCAATGCTGCCAAGGCCGGATGCGACAAGGAAGAAATACAGGTCATGCCCCATCTCCTTGCCCGGATTGTAATGGTCGCGCATGCGTGGCCACAGCGCCGCCGCAGGCTTGAGCACGCTGCGGAAAGTCTGCATGAAGCCGTATGAAAAGCTCCAGGGCTGTAGTGTCAGCGGGCGGGCAATGGCGGGCATGGGCGCAGTGGCGTAGAAGGTGGAGATGTCATTGCGCCGCGCATCAACCAGACGCGCGTTGTGAAAGACCATCATCACGTCGGAATCATCCGCGAAGGCACGCCGGACCTTTGCCAGATTGTCGGGTTTCCAGAAATCATCCTGATCACAGAACGAAATCAGGTCCCCCGATGCAAGCCCGACGGCCCGCATGAAGTTGCCCTTGTAACCCAGCCGTTCGGGATTGCGGTAAATCCGGACGGGAAAGGGCGCGTTACGCGCGAAATCCGCCGCAATATCCAGTGTCGCGTCGGTTGATCCGTCATCGGTTATGATCAGTTCAGCGGGCAGGCACGTCTGCGCGGCCAGGCTGTCAAGCTGCTCGCGGATATGGGCCGCGCCATTATAGGTTGCCATGACAACCGAAATGCCGGACCCGCCCTTACCTGCCTCACTCATGTCCATCGCTCTTTCCTCTACTCGGCGCAGGCCAGTCCTGCGGTCATACATGCGTGTCGGGATAGTCCTGCGGCGTAAGGATGCGCTGCACGATCTCGGGCCAGCTATGGGCCTCGAGTTCTATCGGGTCGGAAAACCGCAGGGCATCCCCGATCGCCTGCCCGATGGACCGCGCATCGCCCGGCCGGTAGCCAAAGCGCCCCGCGGTCTCATTCAGCGCGAAATCCGGGCAGACGGCAGGAATGCCGAACAGTGCGAACTGGCGCAGCTTGAGCGACGTATCCAGCAGGTAGCGCGGCGTATTGGCGTCACGATACGGGGCCACGCCAAAACTGGCATGCTGCAGATAGGCCAGCGTGCGCTCGAACGCCATTTCGGGATGGATGATGATGTTGGGCGCGTCCAGCCCGTCGGCGGCGTGCCCCGCGCCAATGATGTGAAAATCGATATCGGGGCGCAGCTGCGCCGCAAGCTGGAAGAATGTCCTGTCAAACAGCATCGAACCGATCGAGACACAGCTGATGCGCCCCGGCCGGTAGGGATCGGGATATGTTGCATCGGCGATGCTGCGGTCAATGCCGTGTGGCGCGAAAACGGCCGAACGGGCATGCGGCAGGCGCTCCAGCAGGTAGCGCGAGGGCATGCGAACCGTATCGATCATGTCGAAATTGCGCACGAAATCCTTCTTGATCGTATCCGCACAGCCTACGACCTCCAGATCATCGGACATCAGGTAAATAATACGCGCATCCGGATTAAGTTTCCTGACATCGGCAATAAATATTGGTGCCATGCCGGATTCAATAAAAACGGTATCCGCACGCCGTATCCACCTGCGCGCGATGGCGGGCAGCATCCGCCGGTAAAGCCAGAACAGCCCCCGTTCCACCGGGGCCAGCGCCGCCCGGCGCAGGTTGAACGGGTGCCAGGGCATGCGCCACAGATAACATTCGACCCCGTCAACCACTTCCACCCGGTTGGCGCGTTCCACCAGGTTCGCGCGCGTGTCACCGCGCCGCAGCGAAAGGGCACTCAGCCCTATGGACAGGAACGCGACCGGCCCCCTGCGCGCCATTTCCGCCGCGATAAAATGGATACTTGCCTTACGGAGACTGCGGAAATCATGAACGGAAATAAACAGGGACCGTGTCATGGAAAAGGAGACTCCTGTCTTGCGCCATCCCGCACGCATGCGGGCATGACGGGGCAGCGGCATGCGGTTCAGCCGCGACTGCGTGGTTCATCCAGGGCCACGACACCCCCGACCCTGTGGAACGCCTGAATCGACCCCCGGATTAAGGCAGCATGATGACAAGTTCGTGCCCTGATGGTGGCGTCGAGACAAAGAACTGTGTGAGCATATTTTACGTGTTTTCCACATTTATATTCTGTTAGGCTCTGCCGGCCATTGCATAAACACTGTCTTCGCCTCAACCACGCCATATCTTGCGCCGGGGGAAACCGAATAATGCCATCCGTGACAGAAACGTCGGGAACGGAACGGAATTATCTGCACCAGCTGACATCCCTGCGCGGTGTCGCCTGCCTGATCGTGCTGTTTGGCCATGCCATACAGGTGTTTCGTTACAGCCAGCCCCGGCGCCCGGCGCCACAGGCCATGATGCATGATCTCGTGACCTATGCCTTCAATGCGGAAGCGGCCGTTGTCCTGTTCTTTGTATTGAGCGGATGCGTGCTGTCGCTGTCGTTACGAAAATATACACATATGACCGGACGCATTATTGGCAGTTTTTATGTAAAGCGCATCTTCCGCATCTACCCGCTGCTGTGGTTTTCCATCATCCTTGCCATTGCCAGCATGGTCATTGCGCGCGGCTGGGCGGGCGATGGCGTATTTGTGGGCTGGCTGTCACGCAACCTGCAGACACCGGTTTCCATCCGCAATACCGTTGCCTCAGTCACGGGCCTGTTCACCCGCTATAACGGCCCGATGTGGTCGCTGCGTGTCGAACTGATGTATTCCGTGGTGTTTCCGCTGCTGTTCGTGCTGGTCCGCACGCCCCGGCTGCGCGTCGTGACACTGGTGGTGCTGGCCGCCATTGCCCTGCTGCCCCTGCCGCATGAGGTGGGAACGGTCTTTGCCCTGTCCTTCGGGCTGGGGGCGCTGATCCCGCTTCTTCCCGCCACCCTGCCCCGCCGGCACGGACTTTATGCGCTGCTGGCGGTCGGCGTACTTTTATATGACCGTTACGCCCTTGCGCCATTCGCCCTGCCCGAACGCATTGCCGACATGATCGAGACGGCAGCCGCCTTTGTCGTGATCCGCGACCTGTATGCATCGGGACGGCAGTACCGCTTCCTGCTCAGCAAGCCGGTCATCGCGGTGGGTGAACTCTCGTATGGCATCTACCTTCTGCACCTGCCGGTCATGCTGATCGTGTTCAGCCTGGCTGGCCACGTCCTGGGCACGCCTGCCATTCTCTCCCATCCCACGCCTGCGCAGTTCGGGCTGGGAATGGTGACGGCTGTCCTGACCACGGCGCTGGCGGCGCTGACCTATACGGTGCTGGAACTGCCGCTGCATAATATGGGGCGCCGCCTGGGCCGGAGCATACTCAGCCCGGCGGCGGCCAGCCCCGCCCCCATTGCTTCAGGACAGGGGGCGGATACGCATGTCTCTCGCGTCTGACACCCCATTCCTTGCATTCGCGGCCGCGCCCGCGCGCGCCGCTGCCCGTCCCGCCACCCGCGCGCCAGCGCTGTCACGGGCGGATGGCGTCTCATGGCTGGTGGTGGCGGGGGCGGTGTTCAACCTTGCCCTGTGCTTCATCAACACGCGACATGTCATCACGGTCCACAGTTCCGAAATCGCCCTGTGCGAACTGGCCATAATCTTCCTGGCCTTTATCGAGGTCCGCAATACCATATCCCCCGCCGTGGTGCGGATCACGGCGGTCATGCTGTGTTTCGAGATCGGGGCAAAACTCATCAATCCCCGGCTTGACCTGAAAATCCTGCATGACCTTGCCATCGCCTACCTGTTCTACCAGCTGGGCACGCGCTCCACCCTGCGCTCGGGGGAACGGACCATGTGGGTGCTCATGGCGATGATCCTGTTCATCGGATTTTTCGAGCTGCTGTTCACCAACCTGTTCGGCATGGTGTTCGATGTCTGGACCTATTACGTCAACAAGGGCGTGATCAGCACCAGCACCGTCAATTACAGCAATACCAACCTGTTCATCAGCGGCAACCGGGGGGCGGCGGCGTCGCGTACCTTCTTCCAGTCCATATTCGGCTCGCACCGCGTGTCCTCCCTGTTCCTGGAGCCGGATTCACTGGGCAACTTCTCGGCCATAGGCTTTGCATGGTGCCTGAGCACCAGCCTTGGCTCTCGCCTGCGCCATGCGTTCCTGTTCTTCCTGTCCGCGCTGTGCTTCGTGCTGGCGGATTCCCGCTTCGCCTCGGGCTGTGCCATGGCCATGATCGGGCTGCGCATGACGCCGCTCTACCGCTCGCGCTTCGTGGTCTTTGCCATGCCGGTCGCGGTCATGATGGGGCTGATGCTGCAGGGCGCCAATCATGAAATGCCGGGCATCCTGCCTTCCATCATCGGGGATAATTTCTCGGGACGGCTGCTGTTTTCGGGGCGGCTGCTGGATTACTGGTACCTGCCGCAATGGTTCGCCATGGCCCCGTCACAGGTCTATACGGCCGATACCGGCTATGCCTACATCATCAACAATCTGGGCCTGCCGCTGACGCTGTTCCTGCTGGCGCTGTTCGCCATGCATCCGGCGCGCACGGAATCCGCCGTGTCGATGAAGGCGATGATTTCGCTCTATTTCGCCACATCGCTGTGCATCGGGGCCTCGGTCTTCACCATCAAGACGGCGGCACTGCTGTGGTTCCTGTATGGCACCACAAACAGTGTCGTAACCCCGGCGGACGCGCCCGCGGCCACGACGGCACGCCTGAAATATTTTCGCTTCAACCGCTTCTCCCCCTCACCGGAGCATGGTGCATGAAACGACCTTTTCCCGACCGCATCGGTCACTGGCTTGCGGGCTGCGTGGGGGTGGCGGCACTTGTGCTGCCCACCCTCCATCCCGCCATGGCCCAGACCTGGCGGGGCGTGAACCTGGCAGGAGCGGCCTATTCATCCTCCAGGCTGCCGGGGCGGTACGGGTACGACTATATCTACCCAAAGCCCAGCGAAGTGGACTATTTTACCCAGGCGGGCATGAACATATTCCGCCTGTCGGTGCTGTGGGAGCGCCTGCAACCCAGCCTGAATGGCCCGCTGGATGAAGGGGAACTGCGGCGCGTGCGCCAGTTCGTCAGCTACGCGCGGGACAGGGGGGCCAGCACGGTACTCGACATTCACGATTATGGCCGTTACCGGGGGCAGGAAGTCGGTTCCACCGCCGTGCCGGATGCGGCCTTTGCCGATCTGTGGTCACGGCTGGCCCAGGCATTCGGCACGGATAGCCATGTGCTGTTCGGACTGATGAACGAACCCCAGCAGCATTCAGCCCAGGCCTGGAAGAACAGCGTGCAGGCCGCGATCGACGCGATACGCAAGACAGGAAGCCACAATACCATCCTTGTGCCCGGCATTGGCTGGGACGGGGCGCAGTCCTTTGCGTCGCTTAACGGGCCAAGCCTTGGCACGCTTACGGATCCGGCCCATAATCTGGTTTATGAAGTGCACGAGTATTTTGACACCGATGCGTCAGGCACAAAGCCTGCCTGTATCTCACGCGATCAGGCGGTTGCCCGGCTCCAGTCCTTTACCGACTGGCTGCGTGCCCACAGGGCCCATGGCTTCCTGGGGGAATTCGGGGTCAGCCGCCAGCCCGAATGTGTGGCCCTGCTAGCGCCCCTTCTCTCCCATATGCGGGAAAATGCCGATGTATGGTCCGGCTGGACCTACTGGGCGGCGGGTCCATTGTGGGGCAACTACATGTTCACGCTGGAGCCCGACCATGGCGCCGACCGGCCCCAGATGCAGGCCATCCGGCCCTTCCTTGGCAAAAGCCGCTGAATTTCAGATCATGGTATTCTCAACAGGGACACAGGAACCCCACGCATGGATATAAAAACGTTCAACATCAAAGGTCTGGTGTTGCTGACCCCGCCCCGTTTCGAAGATGACCGTGGCTATTTCACGGAAACCTATAATGCCGCCCGCCTGAAGGAAATCGGCATTACCGAACCCTTCGTACAGGACAATCACAGCCTTTCGCGCCAGCGCGGGGTCGTGCGCGGCCTGCACTGCCAGTTGCCCCCACATGCGCAGGGCAAGCTGGTGCGCTGCACACGGGGCAGCATATGGGACGTGGGGGTGGACATACGCGCAGGCTCCCCCACATTCGGGCAATGGGTGGGGGAAACCCTCTCGGCAGAAAACGGGGCGCAGCTCTGGATTCCCGCAGGCTTCCTGCACGGGTTCTGCACGCTGACGGACAATGCGGAAGTGCAGTACAAATGCACCGATTTCTGGAACCGTGAATGTGAACGTTCCGTCCGCTGGGACGACCCGCTGCTTGCAATCGACTGGCCGGTCGCCGCAGGGGAGGCGATCGTATCCGCCAAGGATGCCCAGGCACTGGCTTTTTCCAGCGTGGATGACTGGTTTACCCACACAGCCGACGCATGAGCGTGCAGGTTCCCTTTTCCTGTCATTGAAGAAGAAAACATATCGAGATGCAGTCATCCATTCTGGTAACCGGCGGCAGTGGCCAGCTTGCCTGCGCGCTGGCCGCGCATGCGGATGTAATACGGGTGGGCCGCCCGGATCTTGACTTTGACCGCCCCGATACGATCGATACCGTGCTGCGGGCACACCGGCCCGCGATTGTGGTCAATGCCGCAGCCTGGACGGCAGTGGACGCGGCGGAATCCCATATGGAGGAGGCCGACCGCGCCAACCACACGGGTCCCGCCCGCATGGCGGCACGATGTCGGGAGATGGGAAGCCGGTTCATCCATATCTCGACGGATTACGTATTCAGCGGTGACAAGGGCAGCCCCTATGTGGAGTCCGACCCGGTGGACCCGCGCTCGGTCTATGGCAGCACGAAGGCGGCTGGCGAGCAGGCGGTACTGGCAGCATGCCCCGACAGTATCATCCTGCGCACGGCATGGGTCTATTCCCCCTATAACCGCAACTTCGTACGCACCATGATCGAGGCCGCAGCCAGGCGCCCCGAACTGCGCGTGGTCGGTGACCAGATCGGCAACCCGACCAGTGCGGACGCGCTGGCGGATGTGATCATGCACATCATTGCCCGCATCCGCGATACGGGATGGCGGCCGGAATACGCCGGCATTTACCATGCGGCGGGCGAGGGCAGCGCCAGTTGGTACGAACTGGCCTGTGCCGCAATAAAGGCGGCGGCACGGCACGGCAATCCTGAGTCCGTGATTGAACCCATTACCACGGCGGACTGGCCCACCCCCGCCCACCGCCCGCATGATGCGCGGCTTGACTGCACGCGGCTGAAACAGGTCTTTGACTGCGCGCCCGGCCCCTGGCGGCCGGAAGTGGAACGGGTTGTGGGGGAACTGATGGCACGCCAGCAGCCCTGAATCCCTCCCCTGCGCCAGCCATCAGGCAAGTGTTGGTGGGGCTGCTTTCAGGCCGCTTCAGGGACCGTCGCCTTTTTTTGGAAAAGGCGACACCCGGAGCATCCTGCCCATCCGTTACCGATGGGTTCCACATGAACACTCATACACCACCCCACGCCAGTCGCAGGCGCTCCCCGGCACGGCGGGCTGCGGCGCGGTACAGTTGACTGCGCGAGACCTCACCGGAGAAACGCGCAAGTTCCCGACGCAATGCGCTACGCGGCATGAAATAATGCCGGACAAAATGGGTATGCCGCAGCAGGCTGGCAATATAACGTTTACGATCCAGTACCGGATGAATGAAGGCAGGCCCGACTGGCGGGGCGACCAGATCCGTTTCCAGCACGGGCGGGAACCAGTTATAGCGCGTAACATCGCCATAACGCGCCAGCGGCACGAAGCTCAGGCCCGCCGCGGCCACCTCCGATGCCACAAAGGCTTCCCCCAGCGGCCAGAATGCGATCCCTGCGCCATTATCTGCCGACATGGCAAGCCGCCTGCCCGCCAGATGGGACAGCGCCCGGGCTGAAAAAAACGAAATACAGTTAAGGGATGCACGCAACCGCCCGGCGGGATAGACCCCGGCATGAAAGCGCGCCCAGTACCATCGTGGCCCTGATGAAATGGGATGGGCCACAAAATCGGCGCCATCGGCCATCATGGCCGCCAGCAGGCATTGGCCATCACCCGTAATACAGGCATCATATTCCACAAACAGGTAATAATCATAATCCGGAATGCGGTCATGTACCTGGTAATGGGTATAATCGGCATTCCACCAGATCAGGCTGCCCTTTTCAAAACGGTTGGCAAATCCCATGGCCACCATGTCCGCATTACAGGTACGCAGTACGCGGTCATGCGCAACGGTACCGACAAATCCGTTCGTTTCGTCAACGGATACAAAAATATCCGTATCGGGGAAGGTGGACTGCAACCGCCTGAGCTGTCGGTGGACAAAACTGTCCCATGCATATGTCTTCAGCACAACCGCGCATTTTCTGGCTGTGATCACGTCCGGCACTCCACAGGATCGGGTCGATTCATATGTAAAGGAGAAGATGAATATTTTACACTTTCTTCAACATGAATATGTCCTATAGACATGCCGATTTTATAATTTTCAATCATGCATGAATTTAACGGTGTTTTTTCAAAAATTGTATACTTCTCCATGTTACACATGTCACATAAACGTGTGGTAAATAATATATTTATATTTCCGGTGAACTTGTACTGACCGTTCGAGTTTAGTATTGGCTGCACGGACACGCGGTTTTTCTGCACCTGCGGACAGATGTGGCCATCGGATTTCAGGAAGCGGAATATAAAGATGACAGAAATGTCGTATCCGGAAATATCGTTCATTCGTTCCAATATTCCGAAGATAAGCCAGTTGTCCGATGGCATCATCGCAATGGAAGCATCCGGCATCTACACCAATTACGGCCCGATCAACCAGAAGTTCGAAACACGTCTGGTTGAACAGATGTTTGGCGGGGTGGGCCGGTGTGTCACGGTATGCAATGCCACGATCGGCCTTATGATGGCGCTGAAATATGCCACCCGGCATACTGATCCGGCCCGGGCACGTTACGTCATCATGCCATCCTTTACTTTTGCCGCGGCTGCCCATGCCGTATTATGGGCCGGTTTTACACCACTGTTCTGTGATATTGATCCACTGGACTGGATGGCATCACACCAGTCGGAAGATGACCTGCTACGCAAATATGATGGGCAGGTGGCTGCCGTCTTTCCTTACGCGACATTTGGCAATGCCATCGATATCGCGCATTACACGGAACTGGAAAAGACGACGGGGGTGCCTGTCGTCATTGATGCAGCGGCCTCCCTTGGCGCGCATGACGCGCAGGGCCGGGGGTTTGGAAGCGGGTCCCCACACGCCATTGTCTGTTCCCTGCATGCAACAAAAACAATGGGCATTGGCGAAGGCGGCTTCATATACGCGAACAACCCCGACATGATCGAAGCCCTGCGCGCGATGGGTAATTTCGGTTTCGGGCAGATCCGCCACGCCACCATGCCGGGACTCAATTCCAAACTGCCGGAAATCGGGGCCCTGCTTGCGCTGTCGGGACTGGACCATCTGGATGGCGTGATCAGAAAGAAAGTACAGATAGAGCAGCTTTACTATGAACTGCTGCACGGCCTTGAATTCCAGCACCAGCGCGGTACGCGTACATCCTACCAGTTCCTGCCCGTACGCCTGCCCGCCCATCTTGTTCCCCATCGCGGCGCCATACTTGAACGCATGAAAAACAGGCGGATCGGGACATCCACCTACTTCTCCCCCCACCTGCACGAGCAGAGCTATTTCTCCATCCACAGCCAGGCAGGCGATCTGGGCGCGACACGCGCCCTGTCCGCTTCCATCGTGTCACTCCCCCTGTGGCATGAAATGACACCGGAGATGGTGCAGTACGTATGCCGGGAATTCCTGGATGCCTGCGCCGCCTACGATATGTAGAAGCCCCCCGCTCCCCCAACCCTGCGGAAAACGGATATATACGCCA
Source organism: Komagataeibacter rhaeticus (assembly GCF_011611525.1). NCBI lineage: Bacteria > Pseudomonadati > Pseudomonadota > Alphaproteobacteria > Acetobacterales > Acetobacteraceae > Komagataeibacter > Komagataeibacter rhaeticus. The sequence continues at coordinate 1,041,182 of NZ_CP050139.1, read as the reverse complement.
TGCCATCCTATCCCCTGACACCCGTCCTGATCGCCGGTGGTGGTCCGGCGGGGATTGCCCTGCTGCTTGCAGCCTCCCGCATGGGCGAACTGTCCCGCCTGCTGGATGAAGGCATTACCCTGGTTGAACAGGGCCACACCATTGGTTCCGGCATGCTGGGGCGCTATGTCATCAATTCCGACAGCGCGGCGGAAACCTTTGTCGATGCCCTGACCGACAATCCGGTACCCGAACTGGCCCGACTGCGCACCCACCCGCTGGTGGAGATGATCCAGGCCCATGGCAAGGACACCCTGCCCCTGCGGGTGGTGGCGGATTATCTGGATCTGGTGGGGCATGTCCTGACCGGACTGATCCGGAACCATCCGGCCTCCCGGCTTCTGACAGGCTGGCGGCTGGCAAGCCTGCGTCAGGACGACAGGGGGGAATGGGCCGCCCATCTTGTCTCGGCCGATGGGGCCCGGGCACAGCATGTCAGGGCGGCAAAGGTTGTTCTGGCACTGGGTGCCATACAGCCCGAATGCCGCCTGCATGATGAACAGGTGGGAGGGGCCGCGCTGCTGCCGCGTTACAGCGGCAGGCTCATGCAGTCCGATGACCTGCTTGCCCCTGATGGCATCAGCCGGCTGCGCACGCTGGTGGCCGGAAGCGAAAAGCCGAAGATCGCCATAATCGGCGGTGCCAGCAGCGCGCTGTCCGTTGCCCGGGTCATCCTGCGGGATATGGGGAACCGGATCGTGCCGGGCAACCTGACGCTGCTGCACAGGTCCCGCCTGAAACTGTTCTACCGGACGGCAGAAGAGGCCCTTGCCGATGGCTATACCGATTTCGGCGCGGCCGATATCTGTCCGATCAGCCATTTTGTGTACCGCTTCGGGGGGCTGCGCTATGATTCGCGCAATCTGGCCATGCAGCTGATGGGCATTGCCAACGCCGCCCCCGAACCCCGGCTGCACACGATGCAGATGACAGGACATAATGACAGCGCGGTGCAGGCCACGCTGGACAGTGCGGATGCCCTTGTCGCCTGTCTTGGCTACCGCCCCCGGCGCGTGGCCATCATGGACCGTGACAACCATCCCATGGCGCTGGCCACGGACCATCCCGATGGCAGCCTGACCGGACCGGACTGCGGCATAATGGATGGGTCCGGCCACGAAATTCCGGGGCTGTTCGGCCTGGGGCTGGCTTCGGGCTACAGCGCGTCCGCCACCATGGGTGGGGAAAGCAGCTTTAACGGACAGGTCAACAGCCTGTGGTTGTGGCAGAATGCCATTGGCGAGAAAATCCTGTACCAGCTACTGCCTGAAGAAGCCCCCCTGCCCCGTATCCCAATGGCCCATGCTTCCGTAATCGACGCGCATCACAGTATCCATCACTGATCCCGGCTGGTACGTTTCCTCCTGCCCACAGGCCGCCCTGCCACCCGCAGGGCGGCCTGCTTATGGAAAAATCCATCAATCATATAGAAGTCTTTAGGTGTCGCCTTTTTTAAAAGGCGGCGTTCTGTCGAAGCTTTTGCAAAAAGCTTCACCAAAAACTTTCTTCAATCCCAAAGCGCTATCATGAGCTGACTGATCAGACAGTCTTGTAGAAGAACGCTGCCTATCTGAAAAACAGGCAGCGCTTAAAAAGCTTTATTGTTTCCTGTCCCGAAATAATGCCGTGCACTCAGGTCAACTGGTTGAAGGTGCCATCTTTCAGCGCCGTCTCGATATCCTCCAGCGAGCGTCCACGCGTTTCAGGCACACAACGCCAGACAAACACGAACGCCAGCAGGTTGATCCCCGCATACATCCAGAACGTACCCGCCGCCCCCAGCGCCTGTACCAGGGACAGGGTGGTCAGCGAAATCAGCAAATCGGCCACCCAGTGCGTGGCGGCTACCAGACTCATGCCCTTGCTGCGGCATGACAGGGGATAGACCTCCGCCCCCACAAGCCATATGGCCACAGACAGGCTGCCCACGTTGAATATGGCGTAACACACCACGGCTGCCGCCGTGATCCAGGTGTTGATACCCTGTGTCGAGCCGATGCCAAACATCGTGGCCAGCACCATAAGCGATACGACCGCACCGGGTATGAGCCGCAACAGCAGCCGCCGCCGCCCCCACGCATCCACCGCCCAGCTGCCAAATGCGGTAGACAGGACCATGGCCACCCCAATGGCGATGGAGGTGAGCAGGGCGGAACTCTGTCCAAATCCCACACCCGCGAAAATGGTGGGGGCATAATACAGCACCGCATTGATGCCCGTGATCTGGCAGAACAGCGCCACCCCCACCGAAGCCACGACCGCGGGCCGCACCCAGGGCTGCAGCAGGGCCGACCATGGCGCCTGCTCATCATGCATGGCGACGATGGCGTCCAGTTCCGTGCGCGCGGCCTGCGGGTCACGCCGCAGGCGCTGCAGGACTTCGAACGCGCCTTCAAGATTGCCCTTCATGGCCAGCCAGCGCGGGCTGCGCGGCAGCACCGACATGCCACCGAACAGAATGACCGCCGGTATGATCCCCAGCCCGAACATGAGCCGCCATGACTGGTTGCGGCACAGATACCCCGCAATGAAGGACACCAGGATGCCGGACACGACCGCAAGCTGGAACAGCACGACCATCTGCCCGCGTTTTTCCCGCGGGGCGATCTCGGCAATATAGACCGGCACGATCTGCGAGCACATGCCAACCGCAAGCCCCAGTATGAACCGCGCGCAGACCAGCAGCACCACCCCCGGCGCCAGGGATGCCACCAGCGTGCCGACAATAAAGACCAGGGCCGCGAACATAATCATGTAGCGCCGTCCCAGCCGGTCCGACAGCGGCGCCGCCATAAGGCAGCCCCCCAGCGCACCCGCCACAATGGCCGATGTCACGACCTGCTGGCCCAGCGTATCCAGTGCGAAGTCGGGTGTTATCTGCAGCAGGGCCGCGGATATGATGCCGGTATCGTACCCGAACAGCAGCCCGCCCGTTGCCGCCACCCCGGCAATCAGGTTGACAATACCGGAACCGGGGGAAGCCATCTGCCTGTCATGCGCCATTATCATGCGTTCTTTCAGCTTGCCGGTCCGGACGGGTGCCGGCCGGGTTTATTTAAGGGGAATGCGCACCACGAGCCACGGGCGCTCCTCCATGTCCTTCCCGTCGTGGAAAACGGGCAGTCGCCCCCACTGGCCCACGGTCAGCCATAACGCGCCGTCCTTCAGCGCCAGCCCGTCGGGCGCGATCAGGCGCGGGTCATGGGCCAGCACATCCAGATGTCCGTCCGCCGTGCGGCGCAGCACGGCATGGCGCTCGATATCGGTCAGGTACAGCGTGTTGTCCGGCCCGGTGGCCATGCCGTCCACCACGGCGTCCTCGCCTTCATCACGCACCGACTGCTCCAGTTGGGCAGGCTTGGTGGCGGGATTGGCCAGCAGCGCGGTGGGGGCACTGTACAACCTGCGGCTGGACAGGGGCTGCCAGTAAAGCCTGCTGGAATCCGTGCTGAGTGTCAGGCCATCGATTCCCCCCTGTCCCATGGCCGGATGCGCCATGTCATAGCGCAGCATCCGTCCATCCAGTTCCATGGCGAAACCCGGCTCGGCACGGGTGGAAGGGGCGTTTTCCAGCACACGGCGCGCCTGCCCGGTGGCAATATCCACCACGATGATCGCGGGATGGTCCATAAGCGAGGTATCGCTGACATAGGCCGTGCCCTGCGCCCCATGCGTCATGTCCACGCGCACGTCATTGACGTGGCTGTCAGGCAGTGTGGCACCCTTGTCCAGCGGGATATCCGCAATGATCTGGCCCGTATGCCCATCCATGCCGATCAGGGCCGGGGTAGGCGGGGTTTTCTGGCCCGCAACCGTGCCTTCATCGACAATCCACAGCCGCCCCGATGCATCCACCGTCATGCCAAGGGGGGAGATCAGGCGGGCCTGTGTCGCCGCGTCGGGAAAAGGGGTAACCCTGCCGTCACGCAGCAGGCCAAGGCGAGGCCCCTTGTGGTCGGCCGCACTGCGCGGAAAGGCCAGCACCACCCGCCCATCGGGCAGGGCCGCGATGCCGGAGGGCTGCATGTCGGCAAAGCGCGCGACAACGCTGACATTTCCGGTGGCGGCCGCCCCGTGGTCAACGCTGTCTGCCGCACGGGCCGCAACCGGCGCCAGAAGCGACAGAAGCAGGGCCGCGCCCGCGCGGCGGTGCAAAATCGTGGAAAGCAGGCCTGTTTTCATACTGGTTGATCCATTTCCGTATTCTTGCCCAGCCGGGCGGGATGAACGACCCTCTGGCTATACCAGTCTTTTGTCCCGGTCAGGAATGCGGGCGCGTGGCAGGGTGGCCATTGTCAGGCAGGTAGCGTGTCCATGGCGCTGCGCACGGCCGGATAGAGCGCACGATAACGGGCCAGCGGGGCGGCATAGGCCGGGCTGACCTGCGGGTCGGGCACCAGCGTCTCCTCGCGCTTTAGCGGCAGGCATACGCTCTCTACCTCCTCCCCCGTTACGGCAAGGCGGGCCAGGCGGGCCGCGCCAAAGGCACCGCCCTGCGCCCCATGCGCCAGGCGGTGCAGCGACAGCCCGGTCACGTTGGCCAGGATGGACACCCAGACACGGCTGTTCGAACCGCCCCCGATCACATCCGCTTCCCGCACCACGGACCCCGCCGCCGCCAGCACGTCCACCACGTCACGAAAGGAGAACGCCACCCCTTCCAGCACCGCCTGCGTCATCTGTGCCCGCGTCGTGCCCTGCGACAGGCCGGCAAAGACACCCCGGATGCGCCCGTCGTTATGCGGCGTGCGTTCACCCGACAGGTACGGCAGGAAAATGACAGGGGAAGGTTGCGTGACAGGATCGGGCAGTTCCGCCAGCAGGGCCGCCTCCGTCATGCCGGTCGTGCGCGCCCACCATGCCAGCGATGCCGCCGCCGACAGCGTGACCCCCATCTGGTGCCACCTGTCGGGCACCGCATGGCAGAAGGCATGGATGCCACCCTGCGGGTGGGGCCTGAAGCGCTCTGTCGTAAGCCACAGCACGCCGGACGTACCCAGCGAGAGAAAGGATGAACCCGGCGTCACCGCCCCCAGCCCCACCGCGCCCGCCGCATTATCGCCCGCGCCCCCCGCCAGTACCGGGCGTACCTTCATCCCCCACCGACGCGCCAGACCGGCATCCAGCGCACCTGCCCGCGCCGTGCCTTCCACCAGAGCGGGCATGGCGCGCGTCTCCAGCCCGCAGGCGGCCAGCGCGCCATCGGACCAGCAGCGCCTGCCCACATCCAGCCACAGGGAACCCGATGCGTCGGACATGTCCTCGATCATCTCGCCAGTCATGCGATAACGCAGCCATGCCTTGGGCAGCAGGACATGACGGGTGGCACGAAATACATCCGGCTCATGTTCCGCCACCCATATCAGCTTGGGCGCGGTAAAGCCTGGCATGGCCATGTTGCCGCATACCTGCCGGAATTCGGGGAAGCGACGCTCGAATTCCCCACATTGCGCTGTGGCGCGGGTATCGTTCCACAAGATGCATGGACGCAGCACGCCCCCGTCTTCCCCCAGCAGCACGGCACCATGCTGCTGGCCCGACAGGCCAATGCCCCTGACCACCGCCATTTCACGCGGATGGCGGGCGGCCAGCACGTCCATGGCGGCCAGAAGGGCGACCCACCAGTCCCCCGGTGCCTGCTCGTTCCATCCCGCATGGGGGGATGTGACATGCAGGGGATGCGTGTGACTGGCAAGGACGCGCTGCGCCCCATCAACCAGAACGGCCTTCAGGCCCGAAGTGCCCAGATCAATCCCGACAAACATTATTATTATTCCCGTGCCGGGACCGGCGTACCGGTCCGGCCTTCTTGCTTTGCCGCGTTCGTGTGCTGCAAGTGAATGCATACTGCCCGCAACAGCGCAAGTACGGGCTGCACACCTTCTGGTGACCACCCCCCGGCAGGCATGATGCCCGGGCACGGGACAGTAAGGTCGGGAACAGTTGAAATATTACTTACTGAAAACGGTTTCCCTTTAAATGAAAAAAGGGAAAAGCCTGACCGGCCTTTCCCCTCCATGCGCCTTTGACGCCTGCATTGACGACATGCCACAAATCTTAAAGAAGCTTCTGACAAGGCTTGTTTTTAAAGCCTCGAAGAACGCCACCTTCCTGAAAAGACGGCGCCCAGAAGCTTTTATGTTTATCAAGGATTATTTTGAGCGGTTTTCAGGACGTGGCGACCTTCGTTTTTATGAACTCCTCAACAATCGTATTGACGGCCGTGGCACTTTCAAGCTGGGGCATGTGCCCTATGTCCGCCAGCATATGGCGGGTAATGGCGGCGGGCAGGCCCTCGGCCTGTGTTGCGGGCAGCACTTCATCCGCCTGCCCCCAGATCAGGGTGACCGGCATGTCGGCCGCCTGGATGTCGGGGCGCAGGTCATCACCCTGCTGGCCCGCGGGGAAGCAGGCGGCCGCGATCGTGCGCAATGCCGCCTCCGCCCCGTCCAGCCGTTTGTAGCGCAGCACGTCATCGGCCATGCGCCGCCCGATCAGCGATTTGTCATGCACCAGGTATTTCAGCACATCCTGCAGGGCACGGACCCGGTCGGCCGCGATAAAGCCGTTGATGAAGTCCATGTTGATCTGGCGGCCCAGCCCGGCCGGGGCAACCAGCACAAGGGATGCCACCCGCTGCGGGGCCATGCGCGCAAGTGTCAGCGCAATGCCGCCACCCAGCGAATGCCCCATGACATGCACGCGCGGCAGGTCAAGGTGATCAAGTAACCGTATGGTTACACCAGCAAAGAATTCCAGCGTGCCCGGCCCCACATCCTTCGAGGAACCACCATGCCCCGGCAGGTCAAAGGCAATGACGCGCCGCCCCTGGGCAAGGGCTGCGTGATTGAACATCCAGTTCTTCAGGTCACCGCCAAAACCGTGGATGAGCACGAGCGGTATCTCATCCCCCTCGCCCCGTTCATGCAGGCGCAGGGTGTATTCCCCCACCGTAACCGTAACCGGCTCATCAACGGCCGCGTCACCTTCCCCATCACCGGCACTCTCGGCAAATTCGGCCTGGAAACGGGTAATGAACGCATCAATGTCCGCATCCGGCACCGCCGCATCGGCCACGACGCCAATCAGCGCGCCCACGGGCAGCATCTCGCCATTGGCCGCGACCTGCCGGCGGAATGTGCCCGCAAGCGGACTTTCGAACGTGTTGGTGATCTTGCTGGTCTCGATATCGACCAGTTCCTCGCCCGCCGTAATGCTGGCACCGGGTTCGACCAGCCAGCCGGCAATCTTGCCCTCCGTCATGGCAAGGCCGAATTTGGGCATGGTGATGGGGGTGATGTCCTGTGCCATGTCAGACTTTCTCCACTACACGATGGTTCATGGTGGCGGTTACGGCTGCCTCGATCTTCTCCACACTGGGCATGTACAGGCTCTCGAGCACCGTGGCGAAGGGGACCGGCGTGTGCGGCGGCACCACGCGGCGGATGGGCGCGCGCAGGGTGTCGAACGCTTCCTCCGCCACCAGGGCCGCGATGTCGGTCGCCATGTTGCAGCGCGGGCTGGACTCATCCACAATGACCAGCCGCCCGGTATCGGCCACGCATTCCAGAATAGTGTCGCGGTCAAGGGGGGATGTGGTCCGCGGGTCGATGACCGTGCAGCTGATTCCCTTCTTTTCCAGCCGGTCAGCGGCCTGGTTGGCAAATCCCACCATGCGGCCGAACGCCACGATGGTCACGTCATCGCCTTCGCGTGTCAGGTTGGCTTCACCGAAGGGAATGGTATAGGCCTCGTCGGGCACCTCCTCTTCCTCGTCATACATCACCTTGTTTTCGAGGAAGATGACCGGATCGTCATCCCGTATGGCCGAGATCAACAGGCCCTTCGCCTCATAGGGGGAAGACGGGATGACGACCTTCAGCCCCGGTATGTGGGTAAACAGCGGGTACAGCGCCTGGCTGTGCTGGGCGGCGGCGTTGAAGCCCGCGCCATACATGGCGCGGATGACCAGCGGCGTGCGTGCCTTGCCGCCAAACATGTAGCGGAACTTGGCTGCCTGATTCATGATCTGGTCAAGGCAGCAGCCGACAAAATCCACGAACATCAGTTCCGCCACCGGGCGCAGGCCGGTAACGGCCGCACCGGCGGCAGCCCCGATATAGGAGGCTTCGGTAATCGGGGTATCCAGCACGCGGGTGGCACCAAACTCTTCATACAGTCCCTTGGTCACACCCAGCACACCGCCCCATGCATCCGTAACACCAGCGGAGCCGCCACGGCCCCCGGCCACGTCCTCCCCCATCAGGATGACGGTCGGGTCACGCCGCATTTCCTGCCGCAGGGCTTCATTGATCGCCTGCCGAAAGCTTTTCTTGCTCATTGTACATTTCCTTCCTGCTGTAGGGGACCGGCTCAGTAACGGACGTAGACGTCGGCCATGAGATCGGGCGCCTGGGGCAGCGGGTCGTCCTTGGCGCGCAGCACGGCGGACTCGATTTCATCCGCCACGGCGGCGTCCACTTCATCCAGCGCGCTGCCTTCAAACAGGCCCGCCTGGGTTACCCGCTCACGGAAAAGCCTGAGGCAGTCATGGTCACGCCGGGCCTCGGCCACCTCGTTGGGGGCACGGTATGTCATGGCATCGCCTTCAAAATGGCCGTACCAGCGCGTCAGGTGCACATGCAGCATGGCCGGGCCGTTGCCGCCGCGCGCATGGGCTATCGCCTCCCCCGCCGCCTGGTGCACGGCAAAGTAGTCCGAGCCGTCACATTCGATATACGGCATGCCAAAGGCCGCCGCCCGCGCGCGCTGGGTGCCCGCACAGGCATAGGATGCGGCCGTGGCCTCGCCATAGCCATTATCCTCCACCACGAACACGGCAGGCAGTTGCCACACGCTGGCAAGGTTCAGGCTTTCCAGCGTGGTGCCTTCGTTGGACGCGCCATCGCCATAGAAGGCAACCGCCACCGCGCCATCGCCCAGCGTCTTGTGCGACAGGGCCGCCCCACAGATCAGCGGCGGGCCGCCGCCCACAATGCCGTTGGCCCCCAGCATGCCGCAGCTCAGGTCGGCAATATGCATCGACCCGCCCTTGCCACGGCACACGCCGGTGCTGCGGCCATAGATTTCGGCCATCATGCCGGCAACGCCCACGCCCTTGGCAATGCAGTGGCCGTGGCCACGATGGGTGCTGGCGATGGTGTCGTTATCCGTCAGGTTGGCGCATACGCCCACGGCCGAGGCTTCCTCGCCGCAGTACAGATGCACGAAGCCCGGTATCTCGCCGGTTGCGAATTCGACATGCAGGCGCTCTTCAAACATGCGGATGGTACGCATGGCCCGATACGAGCGCAGCAGCGTTTCACGCGCTATTTGCATGGGTGTTTCCCCTGTTCTTTACTGCCTCCGCCCCTCATGCGCATGGGCATGCGGCGGGCTGGGGGCAGCACACACGCTTTGCCTGCCTGCCGGCAACAACGCGGTGGACAGGTTTCACGGCCATGTGACAGGGACGGTACGAAGTGTCGCGAAACCGCGACACGGGGCAGGTCCTTTAGCTGCTATCGTCCCCTCTTTTTCAAAACCTGTAGGAACAGCATGCTGCATGGCGCCCGTTTCCTGTTTTCCGCACCACCCATTGCCGCCATCCCCTCGGCCGGGACCGGGCTGGAAGGTTCATGGCGGCGCTGCCAGCATGAATACGGGCTGGACCCCGCCACCCCGGCGCTGCCCTGCGTGCTGTCGGGCGCCGAACTGCGCCAGTCCTGCCAGCGCGCCGGGCGTGTCATGCATTTCGCGGCGCCGGAACTGGATCTGCTGCACGCGGCACTGGAACCGGTGGGCTATACGGTCATGCTGGCCGATATCGGGGGCGTGGTACTGGACCACCGCACAGCCCCCCCCATCCGGCGCGGCTGCCGACGGTGGCATTTCTGGCCCGGCGCCGTATGGCACGAACGCGATGCGGGCACCAACGGCATAGGCACCTGCCTGGCTGAACAGCGCAGCGTAAGCGTGCACCGCAACCAGCACTGGCGCAGCGGGCTGCATGGGCTGGCGGGGGTGGCCACCCCGGTCTATGACGCGACGGGCCGCATGGCGGCCTGCCTAAACGCCAGTTCGTTCCGTCCCACGCCAGAGGGTACGATGGGCGCGCTGCTGGCATCGGCCCTGCTGCAGGCAGCGCGCCAGATCGAGCGGACCTGCTTCATGGATCGCTACCGTGGCCACGCCATCATGCTGCTGGGGGCGGCGATGGGGTCGTCCGTGCCCATGGTGGCCCTGGACCGGGAGCGGCATGTGGTAGGCGCCACCTTTGCCGCGCGCATGCAGATGGGCATTGCCCCGGCACAGGATGTCAATCTGTGCCTGCTGGATGACACGACGGCACCGCGCCCCGGCGCCCCCCTGCGTGAAGCCCAGACAGTGGCCATCCAGACCGCGCTGGCCAGTGCGCGCGGCAAGGTGGCGGTGGCGGCCCGCATGCTGGGCGTCAGCCGCTCGACCCTGCACCGCAGGTTGCGTAATCTGGAAAGCCCTCCCGCCTGAGACGGCAATACGGCTCCCTGCCGGTGGTATGGTCTGGAGATTGTTTTAAATAACAGTTTCCGGATACTGCCCCTGTTCAATAAGGCAGCGTTCTTCGAAGCTTCTGAAAAATGCTTCCCCAAAAAAAACTGTGTTGGTTTTTAACGGCAGGCTTTCCGGCCAGCCACCGGGCATAACGGATGATCTGGCGCACGCGACCGCATTATGCCGCCCGTCGTCGCCACCTGCGCCACGCAGCCTGGCACCGCCACACGACCATGGCCATGAGCAGGCCGGCATAGGTCACGCTGGTGACGTTATAGGTCTTGAATGCCATAAGGAAATGCACGGCCACCAGCAGGGCCACCCCATAGACCAGCCGGTGCAGCCTGCCCCACCGCCTGCCCAGCCTGCGCATGGCCCCGTCAGTGGACGTGATCGCCAGCGGCACCATCAGCATGAAGGCCGCAAACCCGATCATGAGGAACGGGCGCCGGGTCAGATCCTGCACCAGCACGCCAATATTGCCCTGCTGGTCCAGCCCCACATACACGCCCACATGCAGGCACACGTAACAGAAGGCCAGCAACCCCAGCATGCGGCGGTAGCGTATCAGGTTCAGGCCGGTCAGCGCGCGCAGCGGCGTAACCAGCAGCCCCGCCAGCAGAAAGCGCACCGCCCACAGCCCCAGCCAGCGTTCGAACACATTGACCGGGTCCGGCCCCAGCGCATCATGCGCGCCGTACCAGAAATAGAGGATGGCAGGCAGCAGGCCCAGCAGGGCCAGGGCCGCCCGCTCACCCCACCACGGTACGAGCAGGCGGTTGCGGGGCGTACCGGACAGATACGGCACGTTCAGTAATTCCGCCGCAGGTCCATGCCGCCATACAGCCCGGCCACCTGTTCGCCATAACCATTGAACATGAGGGTTTTCTTCCGCCCGCCACCAAAGAAGCCGCCCGCGCCGATAATCCGTTCCGACGCCTGGCTCCAGCGTGGATGATCGACTTCGGGATTGACGTTGGCGAAGAAACCGTATTCCTGCGCGTTCATCTGGTTCCACGTTGTAGGGGGCCGGCTTTCCACCAGCCGGATACGGGTGATCGACTTGATGCCCTTGAACCCGTATTTCCATGGCACCACCAGCCGGACGGGCGCGCCATTCTGGTTGGGCAGGATCTCCCCATACAGTCCCACCGCCAGCAGGGTCAGCGGATGCATGGCCTCATCCAGCCGCAGACCCTCCACATAGGGCCATGCCAGTGAATCAAGCCCGTTGCGCTGGCCGGGCATCTGCGCGGGCCGCACGACGGATTCAAAGGCGACATAACGCGCGCTGCCCAGCGGTTCCGCCTGTGCAAGCAGGCTGGCAAGCGGAAAACCATCCCATGGAATGACCATGGACCATGCCTCGACACAGCGCATGCGGTACAGGCGTTCTTCCAGTGGCATCGCGGCAATCAGCTGGTCGATATCCCATACGCGCGGACGGGCGACCAGCCCCTCGACCGAGAGCGTCCATGGCCGCGCGGCAAAACGGGCGGAAAGGGCGGCGGGATCTCCCTTGTCGAGGCCAAATTCATAGAAATTATTATAATGTGTCACATCCTGAAGCGGGGTCGGCCGTTCCGCGGCCTGAAAGGGGCCGGGCCGTACGGACAATGTCTGTGCCCCCGCGCGCGAGACAAGATGCGTGGCCGCCCCCGCCGCCGCACCGGCCAGCAGCGCGCGCCGCGACAGCCATGCCGAACGTGGCGTGATCTCGCCAGATGAAGGCCGGGGATAGGACCGGTCTGCCATGATGCGCCTCCTGCCCGGGTTACGGGGGTTCGACCCTGATGCCATACGCCCGGCCTGTCCCCGCCATGCGGGCAGCATACGCCATCCTCTCTCCCCTATCGACTGTTTTAAAATCCTGCCCATGCAACGGGCGGCATCCTGAAAGAAGGTCCTGCCAGGAAACTCCCCAAAACGCCGTATTTAAAAAAAATCATTACCCGGACCATTTCATTTACTGAATATCCATGGCCTGCATGGACCGTCATGAATGGGCGACGCGGCAGGCCGCCTTTTTTCAGCCTGCCGACAATCCATGACCGCCCATGCCGCGCCGCGCTGTCATTGTCATGGACAGGGCGCGGCCCGGCGCATGGCTACGGCATTACTGGCCATCAAAAGTATAGTGTGCCATCCACATGCCGCTGGTTTCCGACCAGTTTCCTGCCCGGCTGTAACCACCTTCCATGCCCAGACGCAGGCGGTGGGTGAACTGATAGACAACACGGCCACGTATGTTCCCCGCAAGGCCGCTTTCCCCCTCATCACCATAATAATCGGGCTGGTGCGCCACAGAAAGCGCCTGCAGGGCGGAATCCGTCGGGTAATAAGGCGCGCCATTGCTGTGATAGTGCTGGAAACCCGCTTCACCACGCAGGAACCATGTCCACCGCCGGTCATGTCCCGACCATTCGACCGGTATCATGGCGCCGTAATACTGCTGCGGCGAGAAGTATCCCCCCTGCCCCCATGTAAAGGAATAGGTATCGCGCTTGTAGCCGAAATACATCAGGTCAAGCCCGACCCGCAGCCACTGCCTGTCATGCGACTGCCATACCGTGGCACTGCCACCCGCGCCGGCCTCCACTTCGGTATTGTCAACGACATGGGTGCCACCCAGATAGGCAAAACCACCGCCCGCGTACAGGTTCCATGTCGGCTCCGACCATTCAAGCGCGCCATGGCCGAACATGCGTGTCACACCGCCCCATAGCCTGCCGGTGCCCGGATCGCGCATCCCGGCATAGGACAGTTCGCTATCCGTCACCATGCGGCGGCCACCACTTATGCGCAGGCCGAGGTTGCGGGTCAGGCGTGGCGCGAATTCAACCCCGCCCACCACATTGGTAATGGGAAAGCCCAGTGGCGACGACCCCACATCCGCCGAGAACCAGTGATTGACGTAATTCAGGCTCAGCCCCACGCCCTGCGTGTAATAATGGTGGGATGAGCCGGGCAGCGCCCCATTGATGGCATAGGTACCGAATTCATGCGCCGAATAGGGATTGGCAAGCGGATTGCCGGTGAACAGGAGCGTGGGCACGATCGAGAAGGACAGCCTGTGCTCCCAGGATTCAAACGGTAGCGTGCCCGTAATCGGCACGGCGAATTCCGTCAGCTGCCCCAGCCCCGCGGTGCCCGTGCGGCTGCGCACGTAGGAATTGGCATCGATCTGGGGCGATACGGAATCCCGCAGATAGACGATCTGGCGGTCCATTGCCTCCGGCCCGTCATCTTCGGGAATGTAGTGATAGGTTGCAGGCAGGGTCGCGCCATGCAGGTTGATGTAGTTGCTGTCGATCTCAGGCCAGCGATAGTCCGGTAGGAAGCTTTCATGCTGCCCGTCGCATGTCCCTTCACCATCAAGCGTGCACTGCGCGTGGCGCGCATGCTCCACATCCACCAGCTGCGCGCGTGTGTTGCCCTCTATCCGTTCGATATCGGAACGGACTTCCCAGCTCATCGGGCCATCGGGGTCTTCATGTGCCAGCCGGGTGGAATAGTCTTTTGCCTCTGCCATCTGGTGCAGTCCCCCCGCGTCACGCGCGGCGGCGGCAAGGGCGTATATGTTGTGCGGTTTCAGGCGCAGGGCGATCTGGTCCTCTTCCAGTGCGCGACGGGCCATGTTGCGGGTCTGGTAGACGCGCCCCATGGCCAGATGCGCCTCGGCGGAATCCGGATGTGCCTGCAGCACCGGCGCCAGTACCTGGTACGCCCGCGCCGTCTGGCCATAACGGTTGAACCCGTCCGCCGTCATGATGGCAAGGCCAATGGCGATCTGGTTGCGTATCTCCTGCTGGTCCGCCGTGATGTCGGTGGGCCGGGCCCGGGCCATCGCATCAAAGGCATTGAGGCATCGCGTTGCATCAACAGCGGAATGCAGCCGCAGGTACACACCCGCATAGGCAAGGAGCTGGGATGGCTGGGGCGGCTGGGTCAGACGTTCTTCCGTTGCCAGTACCTGCTGGGCATCCTGTGGGGCATGGCGGTCAAGCAGCGCGTTGGCGATACGCATGCCACGTTCACCCGTGGGGTCAGGCCGGTCGGCCAGCGCCACAAGGAGTGCGTTGGGCGCACGCGGCACGCGGTTGAGTTCCTGTATACGCCGGACCAGTTCGATCTGCTCGGCCACGCGGGCCATGCCGGGGCTTTCGATACCGGGGGGCAGCCGCGCCAGAAGCTGTTCCGCCCTGGCCATGTCATGGCGGCCCATTGCATAGAGGATCGCGGCCTGCAGGTCATCGGGGGTGACGGCGCGGCCACTGGTCACGCCATCCATGATGGCCTGGGCCTGCGCATGGTTGCCCGCTTCATCCAGCGCGCGCGCCAGCTTGAGCCGTATCCACGGGTCCGTGGGGGCCATGGCCATGGCCCGGTTCAGCAATGAAAGTTTTTCGTCATTATTGCGTGTCCGGTCCGACCGGGCTGAAAGCCCGGCCACTTCCAGATGCCGCGCAAGGTCGGGACGGATGTGCGCAAGACGCGCGATGATGTCCTGCGCTTCGGCCTCGCGTCCGGTTTCGATCAGGATCCCGCCCAGATTGAACAGCGCATCGGCATTGCCCGGCGCGCGGCGCAGGATCTCACGATACAGGCGCTCGGCTTCCTCCATATGGCCCTGCCTGCGCGCCAGCATGCCCTGCAGCGCCTGCAGCGTGATCGTGTTGCCCCGGCGGCCCAGCAGCGCCAGGTCAGACTGTGCCGCATCATAATGTCCGGAATTGATGGCCTGTATGATCCGTGCCACCAGCGGGTCCATCCCGCCTCCACCGCCTGCCTCCATCGCCTTCAGGGCCGCGCGCCAGTGGGCTGCGGAATCCGGGTCCGCCTGTATGGCCTGCTGGAAATAGTGCCGTGCCAGGGCGGGCTGCTGGCGGGCCTGCGCCACAAGCGCCATGCCGCCAAGCGAGTCCGCGTCATGGGCGTTGATGGCCAGGGCGCGATGGAACAGGTCGGCGGCCCCTTCGATATTCCTGCGCGACAGCAGCACGAAACCCTGCTGGCGGTAATTCGCGCCATCAATGATATTCTGCGCATCCTGCGCCTTGTGCCGGCGGTCAATGATTTCCGCATCCCCCGGATGCAGGTCAAGCCACTCGTTATACAGTGCGATGGTGGGCCCCGTGACCGGTTCCCACAGCAGGGCGTCACGCCAGGCGGCAATGGCCCCGTCACGTATCGCGGCGGAAGCATTGGAACGGGCAAGCTGGCGCAGGCCCTCCAGCCCCTCGTCACGCGAGGTGACATGATAGGTCAGGATCCGGTCCAGCGAAAGTTTTGCGTCCAGGTCACGCGGGTTGCGCGCCACCCAGGCGGCAAGCCTGGTGGCGGCTTCCTGATAGCCAAGGGTGGTGGCCCCCAGAACGCGGTAATATTCCATGGCCAGGTCGGGCGGCGGGTCACCGTTCTTGAACAGGGCGCGGTATTTGAACATCGCGGGCATCATCTTGCCCTCGGCCGCAAGGGCGCGGGCTTCCGCCAGCCCCCTGGGGTCTATCGGACCGGCATGGATCTGGGCCCTGAGATCAGCCACCAGACCCGGTGCATTCCCGTTCTGGATCAGCCTGCCCAGTGTGGCGGCGGCAAGCTTCGTCTGGCCTTCCGCCATCTGCAGGCGACCCAGCAGGAAAAGGGCCTCGTTATTATCCGGCTCGATGGACAACGCACGCTGGATCGTCTCGCGTGCCTTGGGCAGGTTGTGCTGCCCCAGCCAGTAATATCCCTGGTTCAGCAGCAGTTCCAGCACGGCCGCGGCATGCGCCAGATGCGCGTTGGCCGCGTTCTGGCCTGCATCGGGGGTCACGGTAATCTGGGTGCTGCCACCGGCGGGGGACGCCGCGCTGTCCGGTCCTGCCGTCCAGGCGGGTTCCGCCTGCGCGATCTCCCCAGCCATGATGACACCGGCAACCATGCCACAGATGATTTTCCATCCACCCCCGGCCAGCCATGCCGATGACGGCCGGCAGGCGGCGGGGCGCATGACCCACGCCGCAGGCGCCTTCCGCCATGCCACGGCAGGCTGCCGCCCACGGGCGGGACAGTATTGTCGAGTCATGTATTTCCTAATGAACACGGGACACACGGGAGACGTAGAACAGGACCATGGCCAACACCATGCATGACCCCACCAGCAGGGCCGCCCCACGGTTGCGGACGGCGGAGACGACCCTGTCCTCGTAATCCAGGCCGGTACGTTCCACCAGCAGGTAACTGAACAGGCTGACCACGAGCACGATGCCCAGAACCGCCGCCATGACCAGACCATGCACCTGAAAGAACAGAAGGTAGTTTGCCACCACAATACCCGGCCAGTGCCAAAGATAGACCGAGTAGGAAATGACCCCCAGCGGGGAAAGCGGCACCAGGCACAGCCTGCCCGCCTGCGTCTGGGGCAGCATGATGATGGCCGCAACGGCCACACAGGGAAAAACCGCCATGCAGGACGGACAGGCAAAGCGGAGCGTATAGAACAGGGCCGCGCCCACAATCACCCCAACGGCCCCGGCATGGATGGTATTCGCCGCCACCGTCGACAGTCGGGGGCGCGGGAACATCCAGATCATCGTGCCAAGCGAGAACTGCCACAGCCGGGCAAAGATGTTGTAATAGGCCTGCGTATCCCCCCGGATGTCGCAGCTGATGCAAAAGGCAAACGACGCCACGCAGATGCCCGACAGTACCAGCCTGCGGTGCCGTGACAGCGGCAGCAGCAGGGCCATCAAGAAGATGATGGCATAGAACTGCATTTCCAGCGAAAGCGACCATGTATGCAGGAAGGGGTAGGCAATGCTCTGCCCCTGGAAATAGCCGACATGCCCCGATGCCCAGATATTGGACAGGTAGACCAGGGCATAGGCGCCGTTATCGGCGATATCGGCCCGGTCACTCTGCAGCACCCACCACAGCATGCCGGCCGAGACCAGCGCGATCATGCACAGCAGCGCGGGAAGCAGGCGGTAAAGCCTGCGGCAGACAAAGCGCATTGGCTGGAACGGATGCTGCATGAGCGCCGAACGGCCCATGAAATAGCCCGAGATCACGACAAAGACGTCAACCCCGACAAAGCCCCCCTTCAGCCAGCCCGCATGGAACAGGACAACAAGGGCAACGGCAAGACCACGCAGCCCGTCGATATCGCGCCGACGGTTTTGGGGAAAGAAGTCCTTCCCGAACATGTCCCGCCATCTGCTGGCGGGGGCGGCGTCATTTACTTGCAGCATCAACAAATTTCCACGTATGCGTCCGTATCCGGCAAGATGGGAACATCCCGCGACATGTCAGGGACAGTGCCGTGGCGTGAGCGGTCCCTACTGTCCCGCCGCGGCGGGAGACTTCAGCTTCTCCAGTTCCGGCAGCGCTGCCTGCACGATGGCATTGCCCCAGACCCGGTAGCTTTCCGGTGTCGCGTGAATGCCATCGGTGGTACTGACGCTTCCCTGCCTGAGCAGCGCCGTGCCATCGATATAGGTGCATGGCGCCACTTCCCCCTTCAGGAAGCTTGCCATTTCCATCGCGCGCTGGTCGGTCTTGCCATAACGCGGGCTGAACTGCCCCCAGGTCGGCCCGACCCAGATGCACGCGGTCCTGCCAATCGTATAGGTCAGGGACTTGACCTGCTCGTCCACCCAGTCTTTCGAGACCGCGCCCTGCCCATAGGCGGCCATGGTATCCCCCAGGATGACCATGACCGCGTCGGGGTGCCATTTCGCAATCAGTTCGGCCACCGGCGGCGGCGAGGCAGGTTTCATGTCGGGCGCGCCGATCGGGGCGGTGCCGATGCGTTCGGCCGCCCCGCATCCGTTATTGGGATTAGGCACAACCCAGTCCGCCGCGGTGGAGGAACACACACCATAGGTCACGACCCTTGCGCCCTGCCTGGTAAATTCATCAGGCAGGACCGAAAGCAGGGTGTCTTTGAAGGTTACGTGACTATCACCGATAATCAGAAGTGTCAGGCCAGCAAGAAGAGCATTCATCGATCATTTCCAAACAATATAATTCGTCTTTTGAAAATCCAGGACTATGCGCCAATAGACTCGATGACAACATTGATTTCATTCAACATTTACTACCTCCTGCAGGGGGAACGGTTACTGTTCCCCGGCCAGTTCCTCATTCTCGATACGCCTGCGCGACAGGCGCCGCAACCAGCCCCATACACCCAGCGCCGTAAGCGCGGCCCCGGCAAGGCCGGTCAGGTAAAGCGCAAGGGGATGATGGCTGAGATACCAGTCCGCCCGCACCCATAGCGGCAGGGACCCCACCGTGTAGGTCGGCGCCGTGCGGTAGCTGGTGAACTGGTTGCCATTCTTGATGACCAGATCCCCCTGCAGCGACGGCAGGTCCGTCTTGTTGCGAAGGCTGAGGACCAGATCGTGAATCCGCTCCGGCGTATCACCGGTGAAGGCCACGACGGAACGCGCATGGTCATAGGGGGACTGGGCCGCCAGCATGAGCCCCGCCTCGACGATCGGGGCATTCAGCCTGGCGGTCACACCGTTCTTCAGCCCCGCGTGGTCACGGTCCTGGAACAGGTACCAGATGCCCTGCAGGCCCATATGTTCGCCAACCTGGATGCGGCCGTCCCGGATGACGTAAGGAGAGCGCGACAGCAGGCTCGTCGCGCTGCCCAGCTGTTCCGCCGTGCCCAGCACCACGATATCGCCCCCGGGCTGCGCGGCGCCCACCTGGTCTGCCGTCATGATCTGCACACCGGCGGCCGGGTACCACGTCGAGGCCCCGAAGAAACCCATCAGGTCCAGAAAGGCGCCCGCCGTCCCGGCATCGACATGGGATGGCAGGACCACCGTCGTTTCGGACAGGTCGGCCATGCGGGAGAAGGGAAATGCCGCCTCGGCGAAATAGGACAGGTTGGGCAGTTCGGCAAAATGGTAGCCGCGGCGGAAATCAAGCGTTGAATCGGAATCCACGCTCATGCGGATGTCACCGGGGGTGCGGCGGCAGGCCCCGCGGTCGATCGGCCGGGCGTCAAAATTGAACAGCAGCTGGTTCTGGCCAAACAGCAGCCAGGTGGGCAGTGCCGTAGTATGTCCCACCGCCCCGGCATGAAGGTTCACCAGCCGCTGCGACCACCGCTGCCATAGCCCCGGCGGCGAAAGCGTATAGCTTTGCAGATAGTTGTTGTTGAGACTGACATCAACGCGGGATGTCTCCAGATCGACCACGGGGCCACCGGGCGCACGGATCCACATGTCCATCAGAAAGGGCCGGCCACGCCAGGTATAGAGATCGGGCGGCAGGTGGAAGGGCAGCGTCATGCCGGCGGGTGTGAAACCGCCGCCCTGCAGGTCGGCGGCCCCGACCAGTTCACCAAAACGCACAAGCCGGTCGGTCGGGACAAAAGCGGGCGCGTCATAGGGCTGGCGCGCCTCCAGCGACACGTCATCAACCACCTTGGCGGCAACCCCGCCCAGTGTATCGGCCGAAAAGACCAGGGAACGCGCGGCCGCTTCCACTTCCTGCGCATTGCGCCCGGTCACGACCAGGATGGTGCCCCAGCGGTCGTTGGGATTGGCGATTTCCGCCAGCATGGGGCCACGTGGCCGGGTGCCCGTCTCGTCAACGGGCAGGTTTTCACCCACCTCCACCGCATTGCCCGATGCCGGGATGGCGGTAAAGACCGGAAAGGACAGCTTGCGGAAATCGGCAATCTTGCCAAACCACGAAGCAACCAGTCCCGCCGCCTTCAGGCTGCTTTTCGAATTCGTATCGGGCAGCACGACCGGTACCCGCAGGGTCGAACGCAGGTTGGGATCGAAAAACGGCGCGGGCAGCCGCGACAGCTTGCGTTCGGGGGCGATGCGGACAGTCGTGAGCGTGATCTGTGACATATCGGAGATACGCGCCCACAGGATCTCGTTGAAGAGATCATTACAGTCACGCCGGTATTCGCCCGCAAAACGGAAATTGAGCTTGTTGTCGCCCGTGAAATACAGCGGGTCGATATCGAATGTCAGCGGCCCGAACTGCGGGTGTTCGGGATCGACCTTGATCGTGCCGATATACTGCTCGTTCAGCGTGACCGTAACCGCGCTGGCTTCCGGCAGCAGGGAGGGCGAAAGGGCGCCGGAAATGGACAGCCGCGCATGCGTGACCACCCTGTTGGCGGGCACGATCACATCCAGCCCCTGCAGGGGGGAATAGCCACGCAGCGTCAGCGGGCCTGACGTGGCCCCCAGATTGCGGAAGGACAGGGTGCGGGTCACTTCCGAATCACTGATCCGGTCCGCCGCCGCCTGATCGATAACCGGAATCATGTCCGGCACGGTCCCGGTATTGCTGTCCCCGAACGGGGTTTCGGCGCTGACGCCCGTCTGGTCCGGCACGGAAGCGGATGCGGCGGGCTGCACCTGCGCCATCGCGACCGGGCTGAGGGCGGCAAGAGCCACCAGAAGGACAGCGGATGCGGCAGCACCATTCCGGGCACTGCGTCGAACAGGTTTCAGCACGAGGCTTTGTTTCTCCAGTTTTGCTTCCACGACAGGCGCCTTGGCCTCTTCGTCATCCGCCACATGGCGTGGGATCTCACGCGCCTGCCATTTAAAAAGGCCACCAATACTCCTGAGCACCATGGCAATGCTGCGCAGGGGGCGATCGGGCTCGAAATCGGCCCAGTTCGCCCAGGCATCATTCCGGCCAAAGACCATGTCCACGATCTGGCTTTCATCTTCCAGATCGCGGCGTTCCCATTGCAGCCGCATGGAACGTTCATCCAGGGCCAGGACCGTTGCGGGCACGGTGGCATGGATCCCGTCCCGCTCGTTTACATATTCCATCATGACCCTGTCGGGCCGTGCGACATCCGCGGGCCAGTGCAGGTCAACCCCCAGTCCACCCAGCGAGATATCGCGGGTATGTCCGGCAAAACTCCGGCCTTCCATGTCGGTTATCCTGACCGGCAGGGCCACGGCAATGCGCGGGGCGGCACGGGTCTGGCGTGTTTCACGCCCGACCGCGATGGAAGCCAGCACGATGATCAGGCTTATGACCACCCACAGCGTATTGAGCGCGAAGGACTGCAGGGCCAGGCGGTCATGGAACTGCCATACAATGCCGAATATGCCCCGCAGGAATGCGGCGAACAGGATGACCGCAAGGATGACGTTGGGATAGACGGCCCCCACGTCAAAATAGCTTTTTTCCAGCAGGCCGCCCTTGTCCGTCACGTTAAAGGTCCCCTTGTGAGGCTGCAGCAGCGTGACGATGGTGATCCTGACCAGGAAAAGGGCAAGCGAGGTTTCGTAGATCTCGCTCCAGAATGAATACCGCCAGCGGCTTTCAATACGCGACAGGGTCAGGATGGAATGGAAGATGTGCGGCAGCGCATAGACACTGATGGCCAGTGGCGAGGCCGCGATGATATTCTGCCCCAGGAACAGGTACGCCAGCGGCGAGACAAGGAAGGTCACGCGCGGAATGGCGAACAGGAAGTGCGACATAGCGGACAGGTAACACAGCCGCTGCTCCCACCGCAGGCCGCGCCCCAGCAGGGGATTGTCCACCCGCATGATCTGCAGCATGCCACGCGCCCAGCGCACGCGCTGGCCGATATGCAGGATCAGCCGTTCGGTCGCAAGCCCGCCGGCCAGCGGTTCACGCAGGTAGGCGGTCCGCCAGCCCCTGCGCTGCATCTTGAGCGCGGTATGCGCGTCTTCCGTCACCGTCTCGGTTGCAAAGCCGCCAATGCCCAGAACAGCGGAGCGGCGGATGACCGCGCAGGAACCGCAGAAGAATGTTGCGTCCCAGAAATCATTGCCATCCTGCACCAGACCATAGAACATGTTCCCTTCGGGGGGGACATGGGCACCCGCTACAAGATTGCGCTGGAACGGGTCGGGCGCATAGAAATGGTGCGGGGTCTGCAGCAGGGCAAGCTTGGGATCGGCGATCATCCAGCCGATGGTTCTTTTCAGGAAGCCGCGCGTGGGCACATGATCGCAGTCGAAGATCACGGCGAACTGGCCATCGGTAATCTTCAGCGCATGATTGAGGTTGCCTGCTTTCGCATGGTTGTTTTGCGAGCGGATGATGTAGCCCGCCCCCGCTTCCAGCGCAAAGTCACGAAAGGCGACCCGGCGCCCGTCATCAAGGATGTAGACGTGAAGCTTGTCCTCTGGCCAGTCAAGCTTCAGCGCGCCCAGCACGGTCGAGCGGACCAGGGACAGTTCCTCGTTATATGATGGAACATATATGTCCACATGTGGCCACGAGGACGTATCCTCGGGCAGGGGATGCTCCTTGCGCCCCAGCGGCCAGGCCATCTGGAAATAGCTCAGGCACAGGGTGGACAGGGCATAGACCTCGGCCAGGAGCAGCAGGATGGACAGGGCGGACTGTATCCACCCATGGAACTCGATCGTCGATGTCAGCCGCCAGACCACGTAACGCATGGACACCAGCAGCGAGAGCATCATGAGGAATATGGTGATGCCGCGCCCCTTGAACCGGTTCAGCACAAGCAGCAGCAGGACCGTCCCGATTGAAATCAGCCCCTGCATGTCCGGCAGCAATGCAACCGAACCCACAAAGCTCATCATGACGACACCGATCACGATCGGCACCCATGAAGGCACCCTGCCGGTAGCCGCCTGCTCCATGAATCTGGTAATTTTATCCACAAACTGCGCCATGCATACCGTCAGATCTGCCTAAAACCCAAGAATGCGATACCCGCCCTGCGTAGAACCACACATCCGCACGAAGAGCAGCGTGCAGCCCCCCCCAGATGCCCGCCGCAAAACGGCACAAGCCGAAATCCCTGCACAAAAACAGGTACCTGATCACCTGACCTGACGTAAAACCATGCGGATCGCCACTTTTCAGTCATATTATTGACTTAATTTTTCATAGAAGCCCAGTTGTTAGTTTTATGGCAAACGATTGTCAAGAAATAAAAAATGGGGATTTAATATATTTTTCACATATCTTAACGCTGCAATACCAGATATATATGATTATATATAAATAAATAAAAAGAAATATTTTTAAGTTATTTAATTTTATGATTTGGTATAAACATATTATATATTTGTAATTACAAGTGAAATTATATATTTATGCGGAATAATATTATTAAATTTTATATTTATAATATTTGTATATTTGTATACGTTTTTAAAATTACAGTATTATTTGCATTATTTTTATTTATAATATGGTATTGATTTTTAAATATTTTCTCTTATCTATTTGTTTTGAGTTCGAAATGATAAACATGTTTCTATGGAATACATGTAATATCAAAATCTATTTTGATAAAAAAACGTGCCGATGCGTTTTACGCAGGTATCAGGCCATTACGTCGATATTTTTCAATGATGGAATCCGCCGCCTGTATTCCCTTGCCGACCTGCTCCGGCCACTGAAACAGATCGGGCGCCCTGAAATCGCTCCCCCCTGATGCGGTAGCAGGGGCCTTTCCCCTGCTGGCATCACGGATTGCACGCATCCACGCAGGCCCATCGGTTGGATCGATATAGGTAACGTCACTTCCGGCAAATTCATGAAAAACCGGAATGTCGCTACATATGACCGGCACACCCAGTACAAGCGCCTCGGCCAGGGGCAGGCCAAACCCTTCACTGAAGGATGGGAACACAAGAGCCGCACAGTCCTGCAGCAGGGCCGCGACTTCCGGATCGGTCAGGCCCTGGCATTCATGAACGCAGCCACGCAATGCCGGACAGCGCTCCAGCATATCAACCACATTTTCATTTTCCCAGCCGCGCTTGCCCACAACAACCAGATGCGGCACCTGCGCGCCCATTTCCTCTGCCATGCTGCGCCAGATATGCAGGAGCAGCAGGTGGTTCTTGCGCGGCTCAATCGTACCCAGACAGACAAAATAGGGGCGCCCCTTCTGCATCAGATCCTTCTGGAACGCACCTTTTTCCGGAACGGTCTCCCCCAGATGCACGCCGTGCGGCACAACCGCCACATGCTCCCTGGCCGGACTGTGCCGCAGATATGGCGCCAGCGATCGGCCAACGGCATGTGACGGCACAATGGCCCCGGCCCCCAGGCGTGCGACCGTCCGCATCCGGACAAGATGCTTTTCCGCTTCCCCCGGTCGACCGTATTCCGGAAATTCCATGGGAATGAGATCATGCACCATGGCAATGAAAAGCGCATTGTAACGAACCAGGAAATTCCCGATGCTGCGCGGGCGCGTCAGGTGATGATGCGACACATTAAGGTACATGGCGGGAGAGGAAACACCCTGCCCCCTGTCCGCCGCCTTCAGCGCCTGCCATATCAGGCGCCGCCCCTGCCAGCGCAGGCCGGAACAGAGTTCGCGCGCGCCGTCCCAGGCACGACCGGTCCGTCCCACAAAATCCCGGGCCTCTTCAAACGGTATCTCGCCAATCCGGCCGACGGGATGAAACGCGACAAAATGCGTCCGGTGCGCCTCATGTTCCAGAAGATGGCGGGCATACTCATATTCGACCCGGTCTATGCCTGTGGGCACAGGCACGCCGGCCCGCGCGATCAGACGTGACAGATCCATGAAGATATGCACCGACATACCGCTGGCATTCCTATTATGTCTTGTGGGCAACGGTATTGCCTACCGCCTTACAACCTGCAGGCGTTCCAGATGGGAGGTAACAAAGCTTGACCCGTCATCCGAACGGGCAGGCGACTGGATGCGCTGCAACGTGCCGCGTACCAGCAGGTCCAGCCCCTGCTCGGAGAAGAAGCCCCCTTCAATCAGGCAACGATCAATCAGTACCCTGCGGAAAGCATTGAATATCTCTTCATCCGGCGGCGGTGGATTGCACCAGAAGTCATTCAGGCTTCCCTGATAGGTAATACCGGGAATATCATAAATCGCCTGCCCCAGCGTAATGATCGGCACGCCGGATGCCAGTGCAAGCGTGCCCGTCGTGCTGTTGATGGTCACGACCCCGCGCGCCGCGCGTACCAGTACGGCAATATCCCCACATTCCAGATAACGGACACGATCCTGAATGCCGTATTTGCGGGCAATGCGCATGACCAGCCTGCGCCAGTCCTTTACGCCATTGTCCAGTGGATGTTCCTTGACCAGCAGGTACAGATCAGCTGGCGCATGCCGTGCAAAGGACTGAAGGACATAGTCAATGGCCCCTTCATTCCCCTTGAATTCGGAATGCAGCCTGATCTGCGCATCCGCATCAAGCTGGAGTGGAAAAAGCATATAGGGCAGCGCCTTTTCCCTGACCTCGGCCATGATGGCATCGGTCCGCACCTGGGCGGCGTCACGGTTCCGGAGGCGTTTGAGCCAGCCAATACCTTCTATCCACGGATGCCAGGGGCGGTAATCATTCCAGTGCCGGAAATACCACCGGGTCAGGATATCCGCCGCATTATAGGCCACGGCCTCCAGTGCCCGCCGACGGAACGAAGAAGGCACGTAGGAATGCGGCCCCAGCGGCGGCAACAGCGCCGCACGGTGTACATACCATTCCGGGTCACGCGGCAGGTGAGAATGCCCGTTCACCCCATCCAGTTCCAGCGTCACCCAGTCAGGCCGGATATAGCCTTCCTCGAATACATAGACCCGCACATGCATTTCATGACAGATGCCGATCGCCACGCGATGCAGGGGGCGGCAGTCACCAAACAGCATGACATCCGTAATGCCGTGCTCACGAATGACCCTGCGCACGAAGTCCGGCCACTGCGCGCTGGACCCGGTAAAGTCCAGCCCGTTGGGCAGGCGCCAGAACAGCTGGTCCCCCCCATTGAAGTTGATCTTGTAAACTTCGTATCCGGTCTTGCGCAGGGCAATGCCGACCCGGCGGAAAAAAGGCCCCATAAGCCCCTGCAACAGAAGAAACCTGCGGGGACCGCCTGCAGGAACCTGCATATCCTGTACCATATTACTTGCTTTGGCTCCTGCTGGCCCATGCGCCCTGACTGATACGATGCAACAACATTACCTTCGTCCTTCCATAGGCCGTCTTGACCTGCATGAGCGGGGTTGGACGCCACAAGGCCGGATCTTCGAAGCGATTGACAAGGATCTCGGCCTCACAAGGTAACCGGGTCAACGGATCAAGGTAACGTGGGTAAAGAATTAAGGCACCGGCGACAAGCTCTTCAATATGCAACATGCGTCCGCGTCTGGACCATGGCACGTCTCCCATATCCGTCGTCAGACCCCAGCCTGCATAAAACGGGCCCCCGTAGGTCACGACCCTGATCCCCCGCAACAGGCCCTCAAACCCCGCAAGCGACGTCAGGGTATGGATTTCGTCAACGCGTTCCATCAGGGCGGTTATCGAACCGCCATAACTGACATGGTCCGCACAGGACAATACGTCCTTATCGTTCAACGCACCAGAGCGGTAGCCTGAAGTCACATCGGGATGCGGGCGGTAAATGATGAAGGCGTCCGGATTATGACGGCGCACCGCCCGCAGCAGTTCCAGATTACCACGAATTCGGCCACCGCCACGCAGCACGGACTGATCATCACTGACCTGACCCGGCACCAGGATGGTACGGCGCCCACCGCTGTCCCACCCGGCAATCCCGGCCTGGTCGGCCCTGCCGTATTTTGTAATGCCTTTATGAACCAGGTAATGACCAAGATGACGGGCACGCTGGCGCAGTTGCGGGTCGAACCGGGCCGTTGCCAGGATATGCTCAAGGTCGCTGGGCCCGGCCGGATCGTAATAGATCCCCCTTTTATCAAGAATAATGGATGCGGGAACCTGCAGGCCACTTCCCAAGCCAACAGATCTTACAAACCCGTCTTCCACCCGCCAGATAGGAATGTTTTCTTTCGCTGCCTTTTCCTCCAGTCCCGGCGGCACACGCGTCGCCCACATCGCGACTGATGCGCCACGCTCCCGGCACAACCGCAGTGCCCGAGCAGCCGAACGGACAAATCGCGGGCTGGTTGGGGGGATCGTCAGAAAATCCGCTATTCTGCCACGCTTCCACCATGACATCCCGACGCATGCCCCGATATGGCGGTTTTCATCAATGATCTTACGCCACAGCGTCAGAATTTCTATAATATTATTGATATCAGTAAAACGTTTATCGAATGGATTAATATAATGCCAGTCTGACAGTAATCCATGCAGAACCGTATCGCCATCAAGCGGGGTCGGTTCCCGATGGTCTGTCCCACCCTGCTGCGGCAGCGCATAACGCCACACAGGCAGGCCGCGCAGGCTGGCCAGCGTCCCTATATCTCCATTGCCCAGTTCATGGACCTGTCCCACATGATCCAGCAGATCATGTGGATCACATGGAGTACAGACGTGGCGGATCCGATGCTGCCTTGCAAATCGGGCAACCCGGCCATGCCGAAAAGGATAAAAGAGCAGGATATCAGTTTTGTCATGCTGCCCAAGCACACGCTGAAGCAACTGTACGAGGGGCTGGGATGTTGTACCCTGCATGCCGGAACAGCAGACAAGAACGGGAAAGGAACGACCGGGATGCCGGGCTGGTGCCCAGAATGTGCCCCCCACCCGCCGGGTTACGATTTCATGGCGCAGCCAGGCAATTTTTTCGTCTGTGCCAACACAAAGGGAACGACCGGATGGAACGGCAAGGCGGACGGGCTTCGTCTCACGAAACGGGGGGCAACGAAACAGGCTATGGCAGGCCAATCCATGTTCCTCTCAACATCTGGGACGTCTCCTAATGCATTTCCGTATCTTTTTCCACAGGCCAGATAGACCTCTGGCAAGGAAAATGGTATTGCCCTGCCCTTGATCAGATCATGCTGTAAATGCTGTTTCAAAATTCCCCACATGTGCTGTCGGAAAATTCCCCAGCACGGATATGGTGATCAGCCATTGAGGTGATCGATAGCTCCATGCTTTGGGGGCCTACCGCGGCGCTTTGGCGCTGCCGGTGGCATCAGATTGGCGTGGGCCCGTGTATGCTCGGGGATCAGATCGGCATGCTGGCGCAGGCGATAGCTGGCACCTTCGATGTGGACGACGACAGCATGGTGAAGTAGCCGGTCGAGCAGCGCGGTGGCGACGACCGGGTCGCCGAAGACCTCGCCCCACTCGGCAAAACCGCGATTGGAGGTCAGGATCATCGCTCCCTTTTCGTAGCGGGCATTGACCAGCTGGAAGAAGAGGTTGGCACCACCTGGCGTGATTGGCAGGTAGCCAATTTCATCGACGATCAGCAGCGAAGCCCGCGTGTAGAAGCGAATTTTCTCGGCCAGACGCCCCTCGCGTTCGGCTCTGGTGAGCGCCTCGAGCAGTTCTGCCAGAGAGCAGCGATAGACGCTGCGTCCGGCCCTGACGGCGGCCACGCCGATGGCTGTGGCCAGATGGGATTTTCCGGTGCCTGGCGGGCCCAGAAAATGCAACACCTCGGCCCGATTGATGAACTCGAGCTGGGCCAGCGCGGTGATGCGATGCCTGTCGAGTGAAGGCTGGAACGAGAAGTCGAAGCTCTCGATAGTTTTGATCGGCATGAGGCGGGCGGTGCGCAGTGCTACGCTGATGCGCCGTCCCTCGCGCAGGTTCAGTTCTTCGGCCAGCAGATCGTCGATGGCCTCGATGGCGCTGATCTCGCCCTTTTCCAGCCTGCCCAGCGTGTGATCAAGCGTTTCGAGGGCGCGTGCCATATGGAGAGCCAGCAGGCTTTGTCGGATGCGTTCGGTGACAGACATCATGCGGTCCCTTTGGCATTGATGTTGGCCAGGCGTTCACCCACCGCGCCGTAGAAAGCCAGAGGACGCTGGAGGATCGGCACCGCCGGTGTCGTCGGCAACATCTCGGCGTGTTGAACCGGTGGGGCCTTGCGGTGGCCTGGCTCGATCCGCTTACGGTTTTTGCCTTCCAGCACGGGATGCCGGGCGATGAGTTTCCCTTCCTCGAAGATCAGGACTTCATGTGTATGGTGCTGGATCTCGACCACGCGACGGCGGGCAGTGTCAGGCACACTGTAATAATTGCCGGCCACCGCCACCATCCCCTCGCGGCTGATCCGCCGCTCGACGCTCAGAACAGCATCGTAGCGCAGGGCAGGCAATGGATGCAGATGGGGCAGTCCGGGATAACTTGCCATCCGCTCCAACAGATAGGTTCGATAAGGTTCTGCTGCGCTGGCCACCGGTTTACGCGGTGCATAGGCTGGAGTCTCCAGCCCATTGGCCAGATACTTCTTCACTGTCTTGCGATCGAGCCCTGTCTGGCGCGCGATGGCGCTGATGCTGAGCCCCTGTCTTTTGAGTTCCTGGATCAAAACGACCTCCCTGAGTCCTATCACCTGCTCGCCCTTCCTTTGGCATCAGCAGGGATAAATGTGCCGCGTGATCGTCATGGGGGCATGCCCCCATGACGATCACGCACAGTCCTCAAACTGGGGAATTTTCAACCAGCACATTTGGGGAGATTACAACCAGCACTCACACATGCTGCGAACAGGAACAGACCGGGGTGTGACAGAAGCATTTGGCTGGCGTTTCGGATAATCGTGTATTAAGAAGCAGTGCGTCTTTCCGGGGCAGAGAGACGAACTGCATGGTAGGTTGTGCCGAAAATTTATGATAGAAAATTTGGCATCTTCACGGAAGCCGCCAATAGTAAAAAAGGCGCAGGACAATTACCACAATTCAACTTCAAGGATGTCTTACATGCGTCGGGTAGGCAGAAATGAAACCGATGATATGCCGATCCGGTTATTCAAAAATCCTGTTTTTGAATGCATGACACTGCTGTCCTTCCCCATATTTCTTGTCGTATGGGGTATGATCCTGTTTATTGCCCTGCTCTATGCATTCAGCCATGCGTCCTCGGTAACGGCTTTCGTGATCTGTTTCCTGATCGGGTGGGTTATCTGGTTTCCGATGGAGTATCTGCTCCACCGTTTCCTCTTCCACCTGAAGGGCACATCGACGTTCGTGAAGTCCATGGTCTTCCTGATTCACGGCAACCACCATGAACAGCCGAATCATCCACTGCGCAATCTCATGCCGTTAAGCGTGTCCCTGCCCCTGGCTGCGGTCATATGGACAGGCTGTGTCTGGTTCATGGGAAAAGGCAATGGTAGCGCTGCTGCCGCAGGTTTCATATGCGGTTATATTGGCTACGACATCATTCATTATTCATGCCATCAGTTCCCCATGAAATCAAAATGGCTAAAGAAACTGAAGGTGCATCACATCAAGCATCATTATAAAGATCATGATGCCAACTATGCCATTACTGGCATATTTATTGATGGTATATTTAAAACAAGTTCAAAACAGAAATAGTAACCATATTTTATAAAAGTCCTGACAGAATATGCCAATATGAAGGCATCAGGGCTTTTGCCATAGATCCTGACCACACGTTCCGCAAAAGAAACTTAGAGACTGTTTGAAAACAAGTCATTGATAAAAAATAATAAAAGTTTTTGGGTGCTGCCTTTTTTCAAAAAGGCGGCGTTTTTCGAAGCTTTTTGAAAAAAGCTTCACCAAAAACTTCTTTATGATTGCTGGATGTTTTCCGGCCTAATTTTTCAAACAGTCTCTTAACAAATTATCCAATGCCAAATCTGGCGCCAGTCTGGAGATGCCACAACAGGTATTGGGAAAGACATATATTTCTGTTCCCGATACAGATGGCAGAAGTGCGCCAAAATGTATCGTCAGCCAGCATACGGTTCCAGAATGCGTGTACTTCCACCCAATTCTTGATGTTTCCTTTGCTTTTCAGAGAGAGAGCAGGCATGCAGCAGTACCGTCTGGGTGGGGTGGACAGTCCGTAAAAACCATTCATCCTATCTGTATCAAACAGGCATAGGCTGCCGCTGGAGCAGGAAACCGGGCAGAGTGGGCACACTCTGATCAGTCTCTACGCCGCATGATTGACCCTTTCTATGTTTCCCATAGTGACTTTCAGACCCGAAAAAAGTCTCCTTTCCGCGTGTTTCCCATGTGTTTCCTACGGTGGAATTCAGGACGCAAAAAAGCCGCCTCTGTGGGCGGCATTTTTTGTTAGATATCAGTATGTTCGGCTTGGTTGCGGGGGCAGGATTTGAACCTGCGGCCTTCAGGTTATGAGTTTGTAGGCAAGAGCTACGCCCTGCCACGAAATTCCCCGACGCATCCCGAAGAACCACTACTATCCTATTATTTTAATTGAATAAGTCGTTCATTTTGGCTCTTCTGTCTACGCTTACTCACGCTGACGTTTCAATCCCATTTGCATCCTATACGCATCCTGTGGAGGCAGCCATGCCCCGGATATCAAAGCGCATAATCGCCACCCTCCAGCCTGCTGAGAAGGACTACATCGTCTGGGACGATCAGGTCGCCGGCTTCGCCCTGCGGGTCTGGCCTTCGGGTCGGATGAGCTACGTGGTTCATTATCGAGCCAATGGCCGGTTCCGACGTTATACGATCGGCCATCATGGTCCCTGGACGGCAGACAAAGCACGCGATGAAGCGATTAAAATCCTCGCTCGTGTGAAAGACGGCAACGACCCAAACACCGAACGCGGCGAAGAGCGGACCTCCCCCACAATCAGTCAGTTCTGCAAGACTTTCATTGAACGGCATGTAAAGACGCATCTGAAATCAACCACACAAGCCGAATATCAACGCGCGATTGACCTGTTCATTATAAAAAAAATTGGCAGCCGGATGGTGGCCACCCTGACCCACTCGGATGTGGTCGCATTCCACCACGCCTATCGCCATATCCCGTATCAGGCGAACCGGACTCTGGGTGTGCTGTCGAAAATGTTCTCTCTGGCAATCCTCTGGGGTGTGCGGACAGACAACGTCAATCCATGCAGGGGCGTGAAACGCTATAAGGAGCAGAAGCGCGAGCGCTACCTCACAACAGAAGAACATCAGCGTCTTGGCAAAGCACTCGACGACGGCCGTTCCGCAATGCCGGAAGCCGTCAACGCGTTCCAACTCCTGCTTTTAACCGGTTGCCGCCTGCGGGAAATCCAACGTCTGAAATGGGAATATGTTTTTCTGGACGAAGGGATAATCAGATTACCTGACAGCAAAAATGGTGCCCGCACGGTTCAGTTGGGCGAGAGTGCGATCGGCTTGCTTGGAGACATCACGCGGGTTGAGGGCAATCCCTATGTCATCACGGGACGGAAAGACGGTGGTCACCTGACCGATCTGGAGAAGCCGTGGCGGCGCATCCGAAAGGAAGCCGGGCTGCATGATGTCCGCATTCACGATCTCCGCCATTCCTTTGCATCCGATGCGCTGGAACTCGGCGAGGATCTGGTCATGATCGGGAAACTGCTGGGTCATCGCGATCTCAAATCGACCGCACGTTATGCTCACCTCAAGAAAGAACCAATCCAGCGTGCAGTCAAAGGGATCGATTTGAAAATTTTTACGGCACTTGTTTCAGGAGGCAGCGAGAGCAACATCTGAACACGTCAATTATGCCCTGCCTCACAGAACTATTTTTAAAAATACCTAAAAATATATTCGGCTTTGTTGCACAATTCACTGATTGGTCGTGCTGAACGCTCTTATGTTTTTTGTTATACGACCGCCTAAGTGATTGAGGTTCCGAGCGTTGTGAAGCGGTTAAAAGTAGCAACGTGGATGTGAACTTCGGCGATCTTCCACGTATTTGCGAAACAAAGCCGCCGCCAAGCCAAAATGGGCTCTTCAAGCATCCTGGTAGGAATGCCTGCCATGTGTGTGCAATATCGGGTTGACAGGCTCGCAACCATAATGGATTTTATAAAAAGTCTACCGTGACAGGAGCATATGTTTTCAAAAGATGGCCCATGCCATACATCCTGCGCCCCGCTCTTCATTGAGCCGCTGGTTTCTGGTCGCGTTCACGCTCATGGGCTTTCTGGGGCAACTCCTGATCCAGAGTCAGGCAATGCCGGGAGAAATGCCTCGTGCTACCATCCTGCGCCTGACAGGCATTGATATCGCTCCACATCTTTATCACACGCCACATAAGCACTCCGTCTGTGCGGATATGCCTGGCATGACAATGGACAATGTGACGCAGGCTGTGTCAGCCGACAATGAGGGCGACCACGACCACATGTCCGGGCATCCTTCTCATCACGATGGAAGCTGTCCGTTATGCCCCCTCCTGCACCTGCCAGTATTCCTGTTCACAGCTCTCGTGATCTTGCTGGCACTGGCGTTTATTCGTTGGCAACGCCACGTCAACATCGTTAACCCCCGTGCTCCACCTGTCATCACACTTGGTGTTCCTTTCTCCTGTGGCCCCCCTGTGTCTGCGGTCTTCTAGCGCCCGCAGGCCGTTTAAGCTGTCATTCATCGACCGTACGCGTTCACTTAACGCATAGTGCGTCGCTGACGTCATAAACTAATGACGAAAAAGACAATGACCGTCCTGCTGGCTGAACGATATTCTCAGCTCAGGATCAGCTTCCATGTCTTCGACACATGTTTGCGCACACACGTTCCATCGCGCGCACTTACTTTCTGCCGCCGCAATTTTTCTTATCCCGTCCTTCGCGGCGCATGCCAATGAACTGCCCGGAAAAGAGCGTGAGAGTGCCGCATCAACCAGGCAGGCGGCGATTAAAAAAACTCCGGAACAGTCATCACGAAACACGTCAAAACAACTCGGCGCTCACGTAAAAACAGGAGCAGCCGTCCCTATATCCAGCAACGCAGCTGAGCGGCTCGTTGTCACAGCCACGCGAACGCCACAGCAGATCCAGGACGTTCCCGCCTCGGTCAGCCTGATAACACGTCAGGACATCCAAATGAGGCAATCTTCCACGATTTCAGATGCCCTCAATCGCTTGCCTGATGTCGATATGGTCGGCACGGCGCGTATGGAAGGTCAGGTTCCCCAAATCCGTGGGTTTGCGGGACGCGAGATCATTTTGATGGTCGATGGCGCACGGCGTAATTGGGATTCCCAAGGGATTGAAGCGCCGCTTTATATCGATCCCGCCTTTATCCAGAGTGTAGAAGTTGTCGCCGGATCAGCGTCCACTCTTTATGGAACAGGTGGTCTCGGCGGAGTTATGTCAATTAAGACTATTGACGCAAAGTCCCTTCTGAAACCGGGTCAAGGCTTGGGCGGAGAAATTGATGGCGGCTATCAAAGCGCCAACGGAAATGGGAAGGGATCAGCAAAAATATACGGAAAATGGGGCAAGTTCGATGCGCTTCTTGCTTATTCTGGGCAAACCTTCAACTCGATACGATTAGGGGGCGGCGAGAGACTTTCACCCAATGACGGGCAAAGCCACAGCGCACTACTTAAACTTGGATATGACATCAATGACCGAATTAGAATAGATTTTGGTCAGCAATTTTATCTTGATGAAAACTATAGATCTTCAGTGCCACAAAAAGGTCCTTCCACTTACCACTGTTCTACCTGCCAAGAGCAAAATGTCCGACAGGACGAGTCAACATTGCACCTCACAACACGTAACGAGCAAGGCGAGGAAGATGGAAGGCTGACCCTTTACAGAACGAAAATGGCCTCAAAGCAGGTGCCGAACAGCATGGACTCTAATGGCGGGTCCACTGTCCTTGAGACCTATGGTTTCGACTTACAAAAATCATACTTTCGTAATTTCGGATTGTTTGGAAGACATAAATTTACTGGAGGCGTAAATTACTACCGCGATTTTTATACGTACACCACATCTGGTTCAAATACACCCAACGCACAACAGCAGGTATATGGGGTTTACGGGCAAGATGAAATAAAATTTCGCCACCATGTCACTCTTTCCCCTAGCTTGCGTTACGATAGATACAATACCTTTCCTGAACACGGGAAAGGTCTCTCAAATAGCTCAAACGGTGCTATTCTTCCAAAAATAACATTATCGTGGCAACCAACACGCGAATGGATGATATATCTCAGTTGGGGGAAAGCTTATAATGCTCCCACCCCAGCGCAAAGCGACATGGATTTGACAGGCAATCAATGGTTCGCAAATTTTGTTTCTAACAAAAATCTAAAACCCGAATCTGCCAAAACATACGAAGGCGGATTTACTTATACAAAGAGCGCACTGTTTAGCGAGCACGATCGTGCGAGCGTCCGCGCTACAGGTTTTTACGAAGACGTAACCAATCTCATTCAAGAAGTTGCTATCGGGCGTTTTAATGGAAAATATGGGAAAAACAGACCCATTTATCAATATCAGAACGTTGGACACGCCACACGTTACGGTATTGAGCTACATAGTAATTACGACATAGGAAACTGGGGGTTTGATCTGAGCTTCAGCCACATAAGAGTCACAAACGCTCGGACCGGTGCTGGGTTGTACTCGCCTCCAGATAAAGTTGCCGCTGATATGCGTTACCGTTTTCCGAACATCGGACTGACTTTAATGTACAGCCTCATGGCCGTAGACGCTCAGAACTACGATGCAACTATTATTCGTCGGCGTCCCGGCTATATGGTGCACGACATACTCGCAACCTGGGCACCTCCTCGCAAGCCTTGGCGAATTAATTTTGCTGTTACCAACTTATTCGACAAGGAATACAGTATGTATAAAATGGCTTCCACAAACGTTGATTTTCCTGAAGTAGGTCGCAGCTTTCGCTTTGATCTATCATATAGATTTTGACAATCGCCAGGAGGTTATTCTGAAATAAATCAAATTATTACACGTAATTCCATTGATTTATTTCCTGTTTTTATGTATAATTAGACGCCGCATAGAATGTCTATTGTGGTTACTGGAGGTATGAAATGGCTATTACTATAACTATACTTAAAACCAAACAAATTTCTGTACCTGTCCGGGCCGGACTGCAGTGTGGTTCGGGTGTCTGCGGTTATAACGCTTAAAACAATACAGAGACTGGCGCCTTTCCGCGCCAGTCTCGCCCTAGGAGGTATACGATGTGTAACGGTTCTATTGGCATAAATTTCACTGGCGGCCAATCTTACTCATCTATTATGTCCCTTATTGACGAGGGACATATAGATTACGTCGAACTCCTGATCGACAATTTTTTACATCTCAATCCAACAGAAATTGCAAAGAAATTTCCTTGCCCTGTCGCATTCCATATTATGCAATCCCGTTTTTTGGAGCGAGGTGAGGAAGAATTAAAGTATATATCAAGCAGAATAACGCAAATGTCTGAGGCGTTTCAGCCACTTTATATTTCCGATCATATCGCACTTTTCGAGCATAACGGAACTAATTTTTATCAACTCGCCGAAATAAATTATGCAATAGGGTCAATATATTTTGATAAAATTCGGCGATGGCAGGATATGCTTGGTCATACTCTATATTTAGAGAATTATCCTTCACTGCTCGACGGTTCTTATGAAGCTCCAACTTTCTTCGAGCATATATCAAAGAAAACTGAATGTAATGTGTTGTTTGATATATCCAATGCTGTTTGTGCCTCTAGGAATACGGGCGCAGACATAGACGACTGGAAGAATGTAATATCGAAAACGCTACACTATCATGTTGCAGGATACACTCCAGCACCAAGCGATAATAATATTTTAATTGATTCACATTCGGAGCAGATTTCATCAGAAACGGAGATCTTCATAGATCGTTATGCTGATCTGTTTTTTCGTGAAAATACTACAATTACTTACGAACGAGACGGAAATTTTGATTACGACCTTATAGTGGAAGATTTAAACAGCCTTCGCTTGAAATCGAAAAACCAGAGTGTATACAATGAACAATCATAGAAAATATTTGCGTGATATCGATGTCATAGACTTTATGTCGCGCCCAGATCAGTTTTCTTTGTTTTCTGACAACAGGCGCGCGTTGGTGCGATTAGATATTGCGTGGCGCGGTTATTGGCATGCTCTTTATGATCCATGTCCATCCCTACTGGATTTTTCTGGTGATCAAGACGGATTCAATATTTTTCGGCCCTTTATGAGGTGGGGTTCTGAGCGAAAAATTTGTTTTGGTTGGCCATTACACCTCTGGGTTATCATTTGGTTGCAAGAAAATGAGATGCTGAATAGTTCTAATTCCGAAATCATTCTATCGGAATTGGCG
The DNA here is from genome assembly GCF_011611525.1 of Komagataeibacter rhaeticus. NCBI lineage: Bacteria > Pseudomonadati > Pseudomonadota > Alphaproteobacteria > Acetobacterales > Acetobacteraceae > Komagataeibacter > Komagataeibacter rhaeticus. Next base: position 1,003,619 of record NZ_CP050139.1, on the reverse strand, counting down.
GGAGCTGCAGCTGCTCGGTGGGCCATATCTGATCGCACAGAAGCACTAGGCATCGCCATTTACCGCGGTATCAAACAAAACTGGACTGTCGGCTGGAAGTGCCGTGCGGTAGATCTGCAACGAGAAATTCAAGAAATTGAAATTGGTGCGGATTTAAGCCCGGAAGATGATATTCCGTCGTATTTCCTTATTTTTGATAACAAAATTTCTGTATTCCCTGGATGGAGCCGCATACTGTGAGCAATTTGACCTATGCGCCGTCAGTGTATAGAATAAATTTTTTTTTGTTATTCATTGGGATGGGTCTATTTATTTTCCCGGCCTTTTCTTCAAACGAAGCCCACGCAGCACCAAAGCTCGGGCGCCTTACTTTCCAGGCGGCATTCGGAAACCAGCCGGTAAGTTGTGCTAGAACCATAAGCCCGGTGGGGACAAGCGACAATACGGTCCGCATCAACGATCTACGCTTCTACATCCACGATGTGGCGCTGCTCACGAAGGACGGCCGTGCGGTGCTGGTCAAGCCAGGGCCGTCCGGCCTCTGGCAGCGTGACGGGATAGCGCTGATCGACCTGATCGATCGCAATATTCCATGCAGCGATACGACTCCGTCGCCGAACTCGGCTATCAGTTTTGTTTGGCCGCAAGGCCATTTCACCGGCCTGCGCTTCACCGTTGGGCTGCCTATGGCCGCCAATCACGGCGATCCTACGATTGCACAGCCACCACTGAACATGACGAGCATGTTCTGGACCTGGCAGTCAGGATATCGTTTTTTCACGCTCGACATCACGATGATTCCGAAGCCTGGCGACAAAGCGCGACCGCACGGCTTCCCTGTCCATATCGGGAGCACCGGCTGTGAGTCCGCCAGCGCGGTCGAGGCGCCGAAGGGCGCGTGCACGGCCCCGAACCTCGTCACGGTCACGCTGCCGGAGTTCGATCCGGCGCATCAGACCGTGAAGCTCGACATAAGTCGACTGCTCGCTCTGAGTAATGTCAGCACCAACCAGATTAATAGTGCGCCAGGTTGCATGTCTGGACCGGACGACAAGGATTGCGCAGGTGTGTTCCGTGAGTTCGGCCTGCCATTCGGATCAGAGACCTCTCCGCCGGCTCAGTCGGTATTTCGGGGTCGATAAGATGCGCACGTTATTTCGCAAAGTTCTCCAGATGGCCCTTCTGGGTGGGGGGGCGCTGCTTCTATCGGCCGCAACCCGGCCCACGACGTGGCATTGGGACATCCCCTCCTGGGCGCCTGCGCCAGTCGTCCCGTCCGACAATCCGATGAGGGCAGAGAAGGTCGCACTGGGGCGGCGGCTGTTTTATGACAAACGGCTATCGGAGAATGGGACGCTCGCCTGCGCGTCGTGCCATCTCCAGAAACTGGGCTTTGCCTCTGGTGTCCCGACGCATGTAGGCGCGCATGGCGAGCCGGGACTACGCACGCCGATGCCACTGGCGAACGTAGCCTATCTGCCGAGCTACACCTGGGCCAATCCACAGCTCACCACTCTGGAAAAGCAGATGCTGATCCCGATGTTCAGCGACCAACCGGTCGAGCTGGGCATGGGCGGCCAGGAAAAGGCGCTGTTTGCCCGGCTCTCGGATGATCCCTGCTATGCGCGCCTGTTCCGTGTCGCCTTCCCCGAGGCGAAGGGCGCGATCACACTCTCCACGGTCACGAAGGCGATTGCATCCTTCGAGCGCACGCTGCTGTCCTTCGACAGTCCCTACGACCACTCGCTGCATGGCGACAAGACGGCGCTGTCCCCGGCCGCGCAACGAGGCGAGGCGCTCTTCTTCGGCGAGAAGCTCGAATGTTCGCATTGCCATAATGGCCTGAATCTGACCGACAATATCCGCGCGGCTAACATGCCCTTTCCAGAAACAGGCTTTCACAATACCGGCTTGTATAACGAGGACGGCAAGGGGGCCTATCCTGCCAGTGATCACGGGCTGCGGACAGTGACAGGCAATGCCGAGGACGAGGGGAAATTCCGCACGGAAAGCCTGCGCAACGTCGCTCTGACGGGTCCCTATATGCATGATGGCTCCATCGCCACGCTGCACGACGTGCTGGCAGCACATTACTCGAAGGGAGGTCGGTCGGCGACAGGGCCACACGGAGAGAACCCGTTGCGCGACCAGTTCATAGAGCCGTTCGATATCAGCGAGGCGGAGATCGCGGACGTGATCGCCTTCCTGAACTCCCTGACGGATCAGAGCTTCCTCACCAACCCGGCGTTCTCAGATCCGGGAAAGACCTGCCCTTTGGCTCTGCCCTCAGCCTCTCCCTCTGGTAAAGGCGCACAATGATGACTTCGCGACTGGTGTACGGCTTATCGCATCTTAGCAACTCCGCCATGTCATCAGGCGTCGATATGGTATCTGGATCTGGTGTCTTCGTCTTCGATTCTTCGGGTAAAGACTATATCGACGCGGTGTCGGCACTGTTTTGCGCTACGCTCGGCTTTCATAATGAACGCCTGATCGAAGCCGCCACACGCCAGATGCGAGAGCTGCCAGTCTATCCCACCGCGCTAAACCGGACGGTCCCTGTCGTCCACGCGCTTGCGGACGCGCTCAGCGCGGCAGCGCCGATACCGGACGCTCACGTTCTTTTCGCCACAACCGGATCGGAAGCTATCGAAACTCTCATTAAAACGACTTGGTATATCAATAAACAACGAAATCCAAAACGGCATAAAATAATCACGCGTCGGGGGAGCTACCATGGATCGACGATATTTGCCACGAGACTTGGCGGGATCGAAAGCATTATCAATTCATTCGATCTGACGGGTGACGATATTCTGTATGCTGCGCAACCCCGCTGGCCACGTGACGCGTTGGCTGGAGAAACAGAAGAAGATTATGCACATCGCCTGGCGCTGGAACTGGCAGAACTGATAGATCACACGGGTGCCGAAAATATCGCGGCCTTCCTCTGCGAGCCAGTCTCGATTGCTGGCGGCATGTACCCAGCGCCGGAAGGATATTTTGAAGCAATCCGCAACGTCTTGTCGATGCGCGATATTCCTCTTTATTTCGATGAAATCGTGACGGGCTTCGGTCGAACCGGAAAGATGTGGGGAAGCCAGACCGTCAACCAGACGCCCGACTGCCTCGTCGCATCGAAGGGGCTTTCAGCGGCCTATCAACCGATTTCGGCGGTCGTCATGAATGATGATTTTCACTCCGCATTGGTGGACTGCTCGATTATGCACCATGGGTTTCATCATGGCGGCACATATCACGCACATCCTGTTGCCGCTGCCGTCGCCCTTGAAACGCTAAAAATCTATGAGGATGAAAGAATAGTAGATCATGTGCGGGATATTTCAGAACATTGGATAAAGATGATTTCGAAACTTGCGGCACACGAACTGGTCCGATCCACACGGACAATCGGATTATTAAGCGCGATTGAAGTCGGATTCCGTAGCTACAGGGAGCTTGATTTCCGAAATGATGAGAAGAGAGACATCAAACGGTCAGTTGTGAAAGCATGTATGGAACACGGCGTCCTGATAAGAATCTCACACGATAGCATAATTTTAGCACCACCTCTCATTATTTCTAAAAAAGACATTGATGAGCTTGAGCAACGCATGACGAAAGCTTTCAATACTATTCTGTTTTCAACAGCATAGCTGCGTCGAAGGTATCCTTTTCGTTGGTCAATAAGAGACTTTTTTCTCTGAAAATATTTGTCTTTCTGCTGTAATTCACACCAAGCAAGGAAAGTAAACATGACTTCTATCCGTAAAATCGTTGCCTCTATGTGTCTCGCAGGGAACTTCGTTCTGCAGATGGCGGACCCTGCCTATGCACATGCCCACCTGAACGCCGAAATACCCGCTGCGGATAGCACGGGAACGGCGCCGCAGAGCCTGACGCTAGGCTTTACTGAAGCAGTAGTTGTCAAGCTCACCGGCGTCGTTGTCACTGGCCCCAAGGGTAATGTTATAGAAACAGGAAACGTTTCCCTGTCGGATGACGGCAAGACTCTGACGATCCCGCTCAAAATTGACCTCGTGCCTGGACGATATTCCGTAACCTGGCACGCCCTTGCCGTCGATGGACACAAGACTCATGGCGTCTACGGGTTCACAGTTACTAACCGATGACACCGGATGCTTTCCTGATCCTATGTCGCGCCGCACGAGACAGCCTGGCGCTCTTTCTTACAGGTAGCCTGCTTTTTGCAGGGTGGCTGGCTCCGCGCAAACTCGGAAACGCACTCTCTGCCCGCCTGGGAAAGTTTTGGGCATGGGGGAGCGTTTTTACGACGGTAATCGTCGTTGCAACACTGCCAGCCGAAGTCTCCGAGGTCGGAGATGGATGGCAGGATGCCTTCTCGCCGACTTTAAGCAAAGCCGTGCTTGTTGACACCACCATTGGACAGGCATGGATCATTCAGGCCGTAGCTGGCGTCTGTCTTCTACTTCTAACTTGGCGTAAATGCGGCGCGGTCCTGTCGGTCATACCCGCATGCGTGCTTCTGACGGCGACAGCCTTGACAGGTCACGTGCGCATGATCGGTGTGGGCGCGATGTTCTTCCAGGCCGTGCATTTGCTTGCAGGTAGTTTCTGGTGCGGGGGCCTCATCCCCGTTGCCATGCTTGTCAGTGATACACGAAAAAAGAAGTGGGATTGCTCCATGCAAGTGGCGTTAGCACGGTACTCGGCTGCGGGGCATATCGCGGTGCTTCTGGTCCTGCTTACCGGCTCTGGACTCGGCCTGAATATCCTGGGGGGATGGCCGAAGCATGTCACTGTCTATTCTACACTACTCATTCTCAAGCTGGGATTAACGAGCGGTATGGTCTGTATCGCCTGCGTCAACCGCTATGTATACGTGAAAAATCTACGCCAGAAAAGAAACATTACGGTTAGCCTTAAATATCTTCAACGCGGAACAATAGCCGAAATTGCACTTTCTATTGCTGTTATTGCAATTGTTGCCGTTGCTGGGAGAATGGACCCGACAATCTTATCTCTGCCTACAAACTAGAGTCATGCGCGCATATCTATAGATGCGAATAAATATATCTAGGTATTAATTGTGGTATATAAGACATATATAAATATTACATTATATTTTTCATGTATACATAAATTATATTATTGTGCGTTACAACACTCACACTACAAACTGTCGAATTTTAATTTGTATGAGAGGAAAGAAATGGAATGGTAAGACACCCTCCTCTTGATCTACGGGAACTGCAATGCGTATGCGCAATTGCTCTTCAAGGAAGCATCCATGGCGCGGCACGCGCTCTAAATTCCAAACAGTCCGCAGTCAGTCGTTCACTTCGGCTACTTGAGGAGCGCGTCGGAATTCAGCTTTTCCGCAGGACATCATCTGGCACAACGCCTACGCCAGTCGGCGAAGCATTCCTCCGACAAGCTGAGGCTCTGTTGCACGACACAAATGCTCTTTATGAATATACTCGGAGATGCGCCTTGGGTGAAAGCGGTATCGTATCAATAGGAATACAAAGTAATGTACCGCCAGGACGGGTGTCGGCCTTCATCGAACCGTATAGAATTCTTTATCCCGGTATTTCGTTTATATATCGTGACGTATCCAAGAGAGATGTAATTTCGGCTCTTTTCGACGGTATCGTTGATTTAGTAATTATAGCCCTTCCGCTGAACGAATCTTGCGCAGCTACCTTACCACTGTGGAGCGATCGAATTGTCGCTGTGACACCGACAAACCATCCTCTTGCTTCGTCTGTCACGACATGTTGGAGCGATTTACGGGAAGAAACTTTTGTCTTCGGTAACGATGATACAGGAGAGGACATGTCTACACTGTTAAAACGCAAAGCAAGCATTGCTGGCTTTCTACCAACAGTGTGTAGGGAAGAAATCATAAGTCTGCGGACGATCGCTCTCGTCATTAACGGACATGGTATTACGCTCATGCCGGCTGGCTGGCTCGCATTTTTTCCAGGTACGATCCTTGAGCAGGTAACTGTGCTAGAAGTGCGCGACGGCGACGGTTTTTCACATCTTGATTACGGCATTGGATGGCGCGATAGAAATTTGTCGACCGTCGCACATAAAATACTTGTTTTCTTGGGAAAGCAGAATCTCGAATAGACTAAGTTTCTCTGCTTACTATCTGCTTAGCTCGCGCACGCTTAAGCTTCGCGAAAGCTCGATCAGATGCAATGAATCCACGGATCATGTGCGGCACGAGACGGGTTGGATCGACGGGCTGACCATTCTGGCTGACCAGTGCTGCGTAAGTCACCAGATCACGATGGAGGTCCGCCGGTAAGTCCACGGGCATGCGGACCGGCTTTTCATCCGGAATTTCAGTGATGCGCAGCGTTGTCATGGTGCTGTTTCCTTTGCGTGGCGAGGTTGCAGGACAAGGTCGCGGTTAAGGATCAAGGTGAAAGGCAGCCCCGGCCGGTCGGTTAGGGTCGGCTGGATGTTGAGGCTGCGATCAACCAGCCGGTTACCAACCATGGAAAACCCATTGCTGGCCCCAGAACGGATGGCCTGCGCCAGATTGTTCTCGCTCTGACTGGTTCCGGCCTCTGATCCGACGCTCAGGAGCGTGGTCACGATGGCAGCCCTGAAAAGCTGGCCCCAGTGGTTGTTCACTTCATCGGACAGGCCGGACTGGCCGATGGCGTCGCCACCGGGCAGTTTTTCCAGCACCAGGCTCTCGCCGTTCGGGTAAATCAGCCGGGTCCAGATGATCTGGGTACGCTGCTGCCCGAAAGAAATGCCGCTGTTATAGGCCCCGAACAGCAGGCTTCCCTGCGGGATCAGCAGGAAACGACCGGTCGGGCTGTCATAGACGTTCTGCGTGACATGGCCAGTAATCTGACCCGGAAGGTCAGAGCTGATTTTCGTGTTCAGCGCCCCCGCGATGACAGTGCCCGCCTGAAGGATATAAGGCGAAGCTGACGGCATGATGCGATCCGGGCTGGTCGTCGCGCGGTCAGGCTGGCCTGCCAGAAAGGCACGGTTGCCTGATTGGGCGTCGGTCGAAGAAGATGGATTTGCCTGGGACGCAGATGCACCCGATGTGGGCGAAGTTGCCTGGTCGGTACCCCGGTCGCGTTCTCCCGTCTGCACGAACAATTTGCTGGCGATTGCGGCCTCGATCTCCTGCGCGGCACGGCGGTCGTCGCCACCCGAGGCTGCCTTTCCCTGCTCCTGTGCGTGGAGGATGGTATGCCCCAGATCACCGGGCAGCGCTGGTCCCAGCTTCGGCACATCCTTGCCGACATAGTCGGACGGCAGTCCCGCCAGCCCGTCGGCAGAGGGACGCACATCCGCGTCCTGCGCGGCAGGCGTGGATGACACCCGATGGCTTGCCTGAAGGGCATAGCCCAGCGCGAAGGCCACCGCGATCATGCCAACCCCGCCCAGCGACCAGACCACGGTGCGGGAAAGCCGCACGACACGCGGTCGTTCCGTCCGCAGACGCAGATCAGGTGGCGGCGGTGATGCTGCGGAATTTCCCCCTGTGGCCGGAGCCGCAGAATTTTCTCCCACTGTGTGAGCCTGCCCGGTCATGACTTCCTGCCGTCAATGCGGACAATGCGCACCCGCTGCTCGGAATGCTTATCGCCCAGCCGCAGTTCAGCGGCGGCGAACAGCCGATCCACGATCATCCAGTTCTGCCGCACCCGGTAATTGACCAGTTCCGGGCCGCCATCCGCCCCCAGCACGAAGAGCGGCGGCAGTTCCCCCTGCCCGATCCCGGATGGAAAAGCGATATAGACCTTGTGACCGTCATCAAAGGTAACCGGCCGTTTGAGGCCGCCTTATGATTGAGGATTGTGACTGGTAACTTACCGAATACACTGCACAGACAGGCCGCATAATCAAGGCGGCCCAGAGCGGCCGGTTACCATCAAAGGCCCGGCCGGGTAACCAGGGCGGCGTGCCGCCTTTCACCGGCTGGATGGCATAGCGGAAATTCAGGGTATCGAGATTCAGCCCCGCGTCCACTGGGGCAGAGTCATCGGCCGCGTCGTCCTGCCGGTGCAGGGCAATCAGATCGTCCTCGGGATAGTTCCACGAGACCGACGCCATGTATGTGGGGGGTGTTGACCTCAATTCCGCCAGATAAGTCCGTCGGTCAGTATTGATGATCAGATTAGTGGTCAGATCCGGCCGGGTCGGCTTCACCAGGATATGGATGCGTTTGGTCGCCCCTTCTCCGCTTTCGGTGTCACCGATGGCCCAGCGCACCGTATCCCCAGCAGCAACTGGGCCGGTGCCCACCAGTTTTTCACCCTGCTGGAGCATGATGTCCGTGATCTCGCCTGGCGAGGTATAGACCTGATAGAGGGCACCCGGAGAATAGGGATAGACCTGCACCGCATTGATGAAACCGGCCCGCGTCGGCTGGATGCGCGCCGCCAGATTAGCCTGGGTCACGCGCGTGGTCGGATCAGTAACCTCGGGGACCGGATGGGCCGTGCGTCGTGACGGCAGTGGCTTGAACTGGCCCGGCAGAGGAAGTGGCTGTGGCACCTCCACCACCTGCACGGGCTTCGGTGGATCGGGAATTCTCGTCGCGCGCGCGGCGTCATCGTACCGGATGACGGGCGGATGGTAACTGCCCGCGCAACCGGCAAGCGAGAGCAGCGCCACAGGAAGGGCTGCGAAAATGAAGCGCGTCATTGACCAAGCTCCTTCGACCAGTTGATGGCGGAGACGTAGATTCCGAGCGGATTTTTCCTGAGATGGTCGGCATCGCGTGGCGTGTGCAGAACGACCGACACGATGGCGGTCCAGCGTTCGGTGCCGGTGAACGCGCCGTCGCGGTAATGGCGCTCGCTCCAGGCGACACGGAAGCTGCCGGGAGACGCCCGGATCACCGAGGCGATGTCCACCTCGACCTGCTCATGCCCGATGCGCGAGAACGGATCATTGAGGCGGGCATAATCGTTAAGCGCCTGAGCGCCCGACGTGGTGGTGAAATCATAGGCGCGTAGCCAGTTCTGCCGCACCACCACAGGGTCCGACGACAGAGCGCGCACGTCATGAACGAACTGCGCCAGATACCAAGCGATCTGCGGATCGGTGGGCATATAGCCCGCTATCGCGGGGGCCACGACCTGCGCCTGCCCCAGCCGATCGACCTGCACGACCCACGGCGTGATGGTACCGCGCGCGGACTGCCAGACCAGCCCTACGCCAAGGCCTGCGGACAGAAGCAGAGAGCCGAACGCCATCAGCCGCCAGTTACGGGCCTGTACACGGGCGGAGCCGATGCGCTCGTCCCAGACTTGCGCGGCTTTCTGATAGGGCGTGACAGGCTCGGGCGTGGTCCCGTAGCGGGTGGTGGAGCGACGGAACATCGTCCTCATTCCTTTTCCGACAGATCGATGGAGGAAGATCCGCCCCCGCCATCGGCGGAGCGGATAACATGGGCGGCCTCAGCAGCATGAGCGGCGGCATTGCGGCGCTTCATCTTCTGAGCCCAGCGGGGCGGTTCGCCGGAACCGCCACCATCTCCACCAGACGGACCCTCACCGGTAGGGCCGCCACCCGTGGGGCCATCCCCTTCTCCGGCAGGACCACCGCCTCCAGAAGGTGCCGGTCCGTTATCCCCGGCTCCGCCTTCGCCTCCCTCCCCCATCCCGCGCGCGGCCCAGCGTCCACCGGCGGCATAGCTTTCCTTGAGGGATGAACCGGCACGCGAAGCCGCCCCTTTGACGGCATTCGCGACATTTCCACCGACGGCCCGGCCCATGCCTCCGATCCCGGCGGCCATGCTGCCCGCGCCGCCAGACGCGCCTGCGGCTCCGGCCGAATAGGCGGAGGTAGCAGCCCCGGCAATCGCGGCCCCTCCCCGCGCGGCGGCAGCCGTGGCGCCGAGGGCTGCGGCACCACCGGAAGCAACAGCCCCGACACCGGCCGCCGCAGCAGCACCCATGGCGCCAACCGCCATGCCGGTACCGACTGCCGCTCCCGCGCCAAGCTGCGGTGCGCCGGAAATCAGCCCATTGGCGATGCTGCCGCCAAAAATGGACAGGCCGACAATTGCAAGGGAGGCCAGCACCACCGAGACGGACTGCCCGATCGTGGGAACGTCGCTGCCGTAGGAGGTTGAGAACTGGGCGAACAGAACCGACGCGATAGCGGAAATGACCGCCAGCACCATGATCTTCACACCCGACGAGACGACATTGCCCAGCACCTTTTCCGCCAGAAAGGCGGTGCGGCTGAACAGGGCGAAGGGGATCAGGATGAAACCCGCCAGCGTGGTCAGCTTGAATTCGATCAGGGCAACAAAAAGCTGCACGGCCAGAATGAAGAACGCCGCGAGCACGATCAGCCACGACAGACAGAGCACAAAGATCTGAATGAAGTTCGTAAAGAAGGCGACAGGACCAAGGAGATTATGGACTGAATCCAGAAGCGGCTGGGCTGCATCGAAACCCGTGGATGCCAGTCGGCCGGGCCGCAGGAAGTCTCCGAGTGCCAGATTGCCGCCACCGGCTCTCAGGCCAAGGGCCGCAAAACTGTCAAAGACGGTCTTCGACAGACTGGAGAAATTGCTGATCAGAAAGGAAAAGAATCCGATATAGAGCGTCTTCTTCACCAGACGCTGGATGATGTCCTCATCAGCAGCCCAGGCCCAGAACAGGCCAGCCAGCGCCATATCCAGCACGGACAGTGTTCCTGCTAGTGAGATCACATTCCCCTTCACCAGACCGAAGCCGCTGTCGATGGTGGTGGTGAAGGTATTCAGGAAAGTGTCGATAACGCCCACATTGCCCATCGCCATGGCGGTCAGTTCCCGCTGCTGCCGAAAATGGACACCGTGCCGGGCACATAGGCGTCATGCTGTGAAAAATGCTGATACTGGGCTTCACTTTCCGCTTCCGTCGCAGCATCGCGCGCCTGTTGCAGGGCTGTGGCGCGGCCATTGGCAGCAAGTTCGGCCTGAATGTCGGATAACTGACGGGACTGTAGCGCCAGAAGCTGGTTTCCTGCCTGCGCCGCCTGCAACGCGCCCGTGGAGGTCTGGCTGGAAGAGACAAGCTGGGTCATGGCCGAACTGTCGCTGGGGATGTTTCCTACCACCCGAGCCTGAAGCTTCAGGGCATCTTCGAACCCGCCCACGGAATTCTGCCACCGTGTCTGTGCCTGGCTGAACAGGGCACTGTCTGACATGCCGGACGAGATTGAGGTGTACGCCTGCTGGTATTGCTGCTCGACCGAGGTCACCGAATAAGCGATGTTCTGTGCCTGCGCGAGCAAGGCTGTTGTCTGGGAAATCGTTGATTGCAGCGTCGACAATGTCGACAGTGGCAGGCTCGCCAGATTACGGCCCTGGTTGACCAGCATCTGCGCCTGATTGGCAAGAGATGTGATCTGGTTGTCGATCTGCTGAAGCGTGCGGGCCGCGATCAGCACGTTCTGGACGTGGTTCGCCCCATCATAGACCGCCCATTGGGCACGGGCCGGTCGTGAAAGGTCGAACGTTGCACCGAATGCCAGCGTAACAGAGGCGACAAGAGCAGTGCGATGGAAATGTTTTTCTCTCACACGCGCAAAAAAATCGGTCCGAAGCTGGCAATGTCTTTCCGTCATGGCACGTCCTCCGCCCCGCGATCGTCGCGCAACAGATCCGCCGCCCATGACACGCCCCGCGCGTCAAACCACGCGAGGAGAAAACCGTCCCGGCCGTGTTCCGCCAGCACTGCATCGATCAGCTTGTGATCGTCCTTCCCTGATGCTGCGCATAAGGCGAGTGCGACAGGCCCGAGCCCCAGTTCGAACAGGCGATTGCCGCGTTGCGTCTGGCAGTAATAGTCCCGCTTCGACGCGGCCCGCGCGATGATGGCGATCTGTCGGTCGTTCAGGCCAAAATCCCGATAGAGCGCCATGATCTGCGGCTCGATCGCCCGCTCGTTAGGCAGGAATATCCGTGTCGGGCAGCTTTCCACCACCGCCGGAGCAATGCGGGAATTGGCAATATCCGACAGGGACTGGGTGGCGAAGATGACGCTGGCGTTCTTTTTGCGCAGGGTTTTCAGCCACTCTCGCAACTGGCCGGAGAAATCCCCGTCATCGAGAACCAGCCAGCCCTCATCGATGACCAGCAGGGTCGGCCGGCCGTCCAGACGGCCTTCGATGCGGTGGAACAGGTACGACAGAACGGAGGAGGCCGCGCCCGAGCCGATCAGACCTTCGGTTTCGAACACCACCACATCGGCATCCCCGATACGCTCGGCATCCGCATCCAGGAGGCGGCCGTAGGGACCACCGAGGCAGTAGGGCGCCAACGCCTGCTTCAGGGCGTTGGACTGGAGAAGCGCGACCAGGCCGGACAGGGTCCGCTCACGGGCAGGCGACGATGCCAGCGAATTCAGAGCCGACCAGAGGTGAGACTTCACCTCCGGGGTCAGCGCCACCCCCTCGCCGACAAGGATCTGACCGAGCCATTCACTGGCCCATTTGCGCTTATCCGGATCATCGATCCGCGCCAGCGGCTGAAGTAATACGCCGCTGCCCTCTTCTCCAGACAGATCGGCATCTGTCAGTCCACCCCCGAGATCGCGCCAATCGCCTCCCATCGCCAGCGTTGCCGCGCGCATCGACCCGCCAAAATCGAAGGCAAAAATCTGCGATCCCGCATAGCGACGGAACTGGAGCGCCATGAGCGCCAGCAGCACGGATTTACCTGCCCCGGTCGGTCCCGCGATTAGCGTATGACCCACATCGCCGACATGCAGGGAAAACCGGAACGGCGTGGCCCCTGCCGTTTTGCCATAAAACAGCGGTGCGGCCTTGAAATGCCCATCCATCTCCGGCCCTGCCCACACGGCGGAAAGCGGAATCATGTGCGCCAGATTCAGGGTCGAGACCGGGGGCTGCCGCACATTGGCGTAGACATGCCCCGGCAGAGATCCCAGCCACGCCTCCACCGCGTTCAGGCTTTCCGCCATGCAGGTGAAGTCACGGCCCTGAATGATCTTTTCCACGAGGCGAAGTTTTTCCGCCGCTATGCTGGCGCTGCCATCCCACACCGTCACCGTGGCCGTGATGTAAGCCTGCCCGACATCATCCGCGCCCAGCGACTGCAACGCCAGATCGGCATCGGCTGCCTTGTTGGCGGCATCGTTATCCACGAGAACTGACGCCTCATTGGTCATCACTTCGCGGACAATGGCTGCGATACTCTTGCGCTTTGCGAACCACTGGCGCCTGATTTTCGTCAGCACCTTGGTGGCGTCGGTCTTGTCCAGCAGGATGGCGCGGGTGGACCAGCGATAGGGCATGGCCAGCCGGTTCAGGTCGTCCAGGATTCCGGGGAAAGTCCGCGACGGGAAACCCGTAATGGTCAGGGTTTTCAGGAAGGCATCGCCCAGCTTTGGCTCCAGACCACCCGAAAGCGGCTGGTCCACCAGCAGGGCATCCAGATGCATCGGAATTTCCGGCACCCGGACCCGCTGGTTCCGGGTGGAGATGGTACTGTGCAGATAAGTCAGCATCTCACCGTCATCCAGCCATGCCGCCTCGGGCATGAAGCCATCCAGCAAGGCCAGCATCCGATCCGTGCGGTCCACGAACGTATGGAGCATGCCATGCGGATCGGGACCATCGCGTTCCCTGCCTTCATAGAGAAAACGCTCGGCGCGACCTGATGATTCCGCCGGTGGCAGCCAGACCAGGGTCAGAAAATACCGACTCTCGAAATGCGCGCCCTCATCCTCGAACTGCTCCCGGCGCTCCAGGTCGACCATCTGGCTGGCTGCGTCGGGAAAGTCACCGTCAGGATAGAGTGTCGCCGGGACGCGCTGCGCTTCCACGAACACCGCCCAGCCTGAGCCAAGGCGACGGAGCGCATTGTTCAATCTTCCGGTCACACCGACCAGTTCCGCTGGTGTTGCGCTATCGAGATCGGGACCACGTATTTTTGCGGTGCGCTGAAAACTGCCGTCCTTGTTCAGGACGACGCCCTTTTCGACCAGCGCGGCCCAGGGCAGGAAATCAGACAGCAGGGAGTTTCGGTTGCGATATTCGCCAAGGGACATCATGGCCCTGTCCTCCCTCTACGCACGAAGCCAGGCGGGATAACGGAGATGCCGTCGTCCCACCTCGATGAAGACCGGATCGCGTTTCGCACCCCAGACCGCGAGCCCATGGCCGACGATCCAGAATGCGGCCCCGATCAGCCACAGCCGCAGACCAAGGGCGATCGCTGCCGCCAGCGTGCCGTTGGCGATGGCAACGGCGCGGGGCGCACCACCGAGCAGGATGGGATCGGTCAGCGAGCGATGCACCGGGACATGGAAGCCCGGCACGGCATCATCGTCATATCCCACGGCCATCAGATCAGCGCCCCACCGGAGAACGAAAAGAACGACAGGAAGAAGCTGGACGCGGCAAAAGCAATGGATAGACCAAAGACAATCTGGATCAGGCGGCGGAACCCGCCGGATGTTTCCCCGAAGGCCAGCGTCAGGCCGGTCACGGTAATGATGATCACCGAGATGATTTTGGCGACCGGTCCCTGCACGGATTCCAGAATCTCGTTGAGCGGGGTTTCCCACGGCATGCTGGATCCTGACGCCCATGCCGACGACGCGAAAGCAAACGACAGCAACAGGGACGTTCCGAATACACGGAGATCCCGCACATGCCAGTCAGGACGTGCGACAGCGCACACGACGGCGCGCAGACGTGAAGGCGGCCTCATGATGACTCTCCATTGGCAGAGCAGGATGTTTCGGGAGACGAGAAGCTGACCGGACGGATGCGATAGGCACCCGTCACGGGATCTAGGCCATCGATTTCTGCCAGTTCGGACAGGTGGCGGGCCGTGCCGCGTCCGGACAGGACCGCGATGACGTCGATGGTTTCCGCGATCATGGCGCGTGGCACTGTGACCACCGCCTCCTGGATCAGTTGTTCCAGCCGATACAGGGCCGCGAGCACTGATCCGGCATGTAGTGTACCGATACCGCCGGGATGGCCGGTGCCCCATGCTTTCAGCAGGTCCAGCGCCTCGGGGCCGCGCACCTCACCAATCGGGATACGGTCGGGCCGCAGGCGCAGGGCGGACCGCACCAGTTCGGACAGGGTTACGACACCATCCCTTGTACGCATGGCGATCAGATTGGGGGCTGTGCATTGCAGTTCCCGCGTATCTTCGATCAGCACGACGCGATCACCGGTTTTCGCGACCTCGGCCAGCAGCGCATTGACCAGCGTGGTCTTGCCGGTCGATGTCCCGCCGGCGACCAGGATGTTTTTCCGTTCCGCGACCGCGCGGCGCAGAAATACCGCCTGCCCCACCGTCATGATTCCGGCGGCGACATAATCGTCGAGGGTGAACACGGCCACGGCGGGCTTGCGGATGGCGAAACTCGGGGCGGTCACGACGGGCGGGAGCAATCCCTCGAACCGCTCACCGGTTGGCAGTTCCGCCGATACGCGCGGTGCTGCCTCATGCACCTCCGCCCCGACATGGTGCGCGACCAGGCGTACGATGCGCTCGGCATCGGCCGGCGTAACCCTGTCGCCGGTATCGCCCAGCCCCTCGGACAGGCGGTCGATCCACAGCCTGCCATCGGGATTGAGCATCACCTCGACAATGGCAGGATCAGCGAGGTGCCGGGCAATCGCCGGTCCCATCGCCGTGCGCAGCATGGACATGCCGCGTACCGTGGCCCTTTCATGGATGCTGGAAACTGACATGATTTTCCCCGCTATGAGCCGAACACGATGCGCGGACAGCAACGGGGCAATTAAGAAAGGCAGGAAACCACGCGGTTCAACAGGAATTCATGCGTCGTAGGGCGGTGGGGAAACGTAGGGCAAAAATACTTGCAGGGTGCGGAAATTACGAATCCGGTTCATCCTGTAAGGCAGGATCGGAAACATCGTCTGGAATTTCCTGCTGGAGTCTCGGTCCCTGGGCCAGCCTGCGACCGAGGGCCGAGACAAAATTATCGTAACGCGCCCCGGCCTGCGCCCGTGCTGCCCTGGCAGCCGGTTCAGGCAAGGGCGGGGTCGTGGTGAGCCAGAAGCGGATGAACAGCGCCAGGGTCTCCACCGTGATGCCGATATCGCGCTCCAGCCGCGCAAGACGCCGGTCCTGCCGGTCGAGGCGCTTCGATGTTGCAGCCTCGCGGCGCTCCTCCCCGTCGGGCGACAGAAAGGAAGCGACGGCAGCCTCCACGATCAGGGACATCGGCTGCGCACGTCGCGCGGCATAGGCGGAGAGGGTCTTCATCACATCAGGGTCGAGATAGACGGAGATCTGGGCTTTCTTTTTTGCCATCACCATACTTTCCTCACAGTTCCAGCTCGTCGCCACAGTCGAGCGATGCCTGCCGGGCCACACCGCGCATGAGATCGTTCATCCGGTTGTTACGGGGCGCGATGTCGTCGAATTCGTCAGTCGGGTCGGGTGCGAATTCATTTTCCATCGGCTCCTTCTTCTCGACCGTTCCCTCACCCAGTTCTGGCTGACGGCGGCGGGCAGACTGTTTCGGGTCTTCATCCCCCTCGTCCTCCGTCGGCTCCGCCCCGGCATCCGGCGCCGGTGGGCGTGGCGGCAACGGTCGCGTGCTCCAGTCGTCGGGACGGCCATCTTTCGGGCGCGGAAGATCAGGCGGAGGAAGAACGCGCTCGCGGAAGCGGTCATCCTCGAAATAGCGGGCCTTCTTCGCGCGGATCGGATAGAGACCGGAGACCATGACGATCTCGTCCGCTGGCGGGAGCTGCATGACTTCTCCCGCCGTCAGCAGCGGGCGTGCCGTCTCCGAGCGCGAAACCATCAGATGGCCCAGCCAGGGCGAAAGCCGGTGCCCCGCGTAGTTCTTCATCGCCTTCATCTCGGTGGCAGTCCCAAGCGCGTCAGACACACGTTTCGCCGTCCGCTCATCGTTGGTGGCGAAGCTCACCCGGACATGGCAGTTGTCGAGGATCGAATTGTTCGGCCCATAAGCCCGTTCGATCTGGTTGAGGGACTGGGCGATCAGGAAGCTTTTGATCCGGTAGCCCGCCATGAAAGCCAGCGCCGATTCAAAGAAATCCAGACGCCCGAGGGCCGGAAATTCGTCGAGCATCAGTAGCAGGCGCCGTCGCTGTGCCGCAGCCTCCAAGTCTTCCGTCAGCCTACGGCCAATCTGGTTCAGCACCAGCCTGATCAATGGCTTGGTGCGGCTGATATCCGAGGGGGGCACGGTCAGGTAAAGCGTCACTGGGCGGTCCCCTCCAACGATGTCGGCAATGCGCCATTCGCAGCGCCGGGTGACTTCCGCCACCACCGGATCACGGTACAGGCCAAGGAAGGACATGGCAGTGGAGAGCACGCCCGAGCGTTCATTGGGCGATTTGTTCAGCAGCTCGCGCGCGGCCGATGCAACAACAGGATGTGGCCACTTCTCACCCAGATGGTTTGTCCGCATCATGACCGACAGCGTGGTGGCGATCGGGCGCTTCGGGTCCGACAGGAAATTGGCGACACCGGCGAGGGTTTTGTCTGGCTCGGCATAGAGGACATGCAGGATGGCGCCGACAAGCAGGGAGTGTGAGGTTTTCTCCCAGTGATTGCGCTTCTCCAGACTGCCTTCCGGGTCCACGAGGATATCGGCGACATTCTGGGCATCGCGGACTTCCCACTCTCCACGCCGGATTTCCAGTAACGGGTTATAGGCGGACGAGATCGCATTGGTCGGGTCAAACAGCACGACGCGACCGAAACGGGCGCGAAATCCCGCCGTCAACTCCCAGTTCTCGCCCTTAATGTCGTGGACAATAGCTGAGCCAGGCCAGGTCAGAAGCGTCGGGATGACCATACCGACACCCTTGCCACTGCGCGTTGGTGCAAAGGTCAGGACGTGCTCCGGTCCGTCATGGCGCAGATAGGCCTTGCCATACCGGCCAAGCACCACCCCATCCGGGTCAAGCAGCCCGGCTTTCGCGATCTCGTCCGGGTCCGCCCAGCGTGCCGACCCGTAGGTTTCGATTTTCCTGGCTTCACGGGCGCGATGGACCGACAGCGTCACGGCGGCGGCGAAAGCCAGCACCCCACCCGATCCGGCCATCCACGCCCCGCGCGCAAAGACGTTCGGGGCATAGGCGTCGAATTCGAACCACCACCAGAAAAACAGCGGCGGCGCGTAGACCGACCAGTGATGGAACAGCACGAACCAGGGCCGACCGAGTTCAGGCTGGAAGCCCAGTTCCCAGGCCGTCCATTGGGTCGCGGCCCACCAGGACAGGACGACAATGGACAGGACCACCGCGACCTGTCCCCATTGAATTTTGGTTCCCGGCATTTTCGATTCCTCCTTGCGCAGGAACAGGTCGGGCGGCCATTTTCCGTTCCGCAAGGGCTTTTCCCGCGTCGTCGCATCCCGGCGCATGGCAGGGAAAAAATACTTGTCCGGTGCGGCCCAGACCGTCATCACATTGAGCGAAGGTCGCGGGAGTCGAATGATAACCGGGTCTTGTGGCTGGACGGGTGCTGCGGCCAACGATGATGCGAACCCCGACCAGACATGGATTTTCTGGCACTCCCTCTCATTATGTAGTAATGTTCCTACATTGCAGTCTGGAGGCCGGACATGAGCATCACCACACTTTCAAGCCGCGAGTTCAACCAGGACACCAGCCGGGCCAAGAAGGCGGCGGCCGAGGGACCGGTGTTCATCACCGACAGGGGACGCACGGCCCATGTCCTGCTCAGTATTGAGGAATACCGCCGTCTGACACACCATCCGCGCAAGATCGCGGACGCTCTGGCGATGCCGGAAGCTGCGGACATCGCATTCGATCCGCCTCGCGCCAATATCACACTCCGCCCGGCCGATTTTTCCTGATGTTCCTGCTGGACACGAACGTCGTTTCAGAACTGAGAAAAATCCGCGCCGGGAAGGCCGACCCGAACGTGGCGCTCTGGGCCGACAGCGTGGAGGCGGACGATCTGTATCTCTCCGCCATCACCGTCATGGAACTGGAAACCGGCATCCTGCGCGTGGAGCGCCGCGACGGAGCCACCGGCACGATCCTGCGGACCTGGCTGGAACAGCATGTCCTTCCCGCGTTCGAAAGGCGTATTTTTCCCGTCGATACGTCCGTAGCCCTGCGCTGCGCCCGGCTCCATGTTCCCGATCCCCGTTCGGAACGCGATGCGCTCATCGCCGCAACCGCGCTGGTTCATGGCAAGACGGTCGTGACCCGCAACGTCGCGGATTTCCTGCCGTGCGGCGTCCCCCTGCTCAACCCGTGGGAACCCCAGCCGAACTGACAGGAGCGCTGGTTCACAAACCCAGCCCCCTGTTCCGGGTGAAGGTCCAATCAACCCCGCCATCGTCGCGAGCGACACCGGAGACGTGCCTGCCCTGCTGCTTCTCCAGCGAGGGCGTCCAGGGCACGAGTTGAAACTGAAGCCCATCATCGATCATCGCATAGCGGCCGGAGGCCAGCACCATGCGCTGACGGTAGGTGCCCGTGATATACTCCCCCGAACCCGACTGGCTGAATGTCCGGCCTGTCTCGCTGGCCAGCCGCTCTCCAACCTCGTGAACCTCCCGGTCCCTGAGTTTGCCGATCAGATTACGCGCCAGCACCAATTCCTGTGCGCGGTGCTCGGCGAGCCCCTGCTCGATCAGTTGCTCGGCGCGCCGCTCCATCGCGTCACGTACTTCGGCGCCAAAACCCGCCTGCCCCAATGCGACAGGATCACGCGCCACCGCCTGCCGGTCGAGCCAGGTGGCCCCGCGCGCCGTCACCTGATCCTCGATCGACAGGTCAGAACGAACAGCCAGCGCAACACGACGCTGCCCCTTCCTGTCATCGAAGGCACGAAGCTCCACGACCGCCCCCATACTACCATCACCGGTCGCATCCAGATCGGGAAAGCGGATATGATGCGTGCGACCGTCCACACCGTCGATGACGGCGTAGGCCGTGCCTTTCAGTTCATCGTCCAGCCCGCGATCGACCAGCCTGCCGACGACAGGGACGTCGAGGCTTTCACCCGCCAACACATAGCTCGACGTGCTCCGCTCGATGCCGCGTTCAGTCAGGGAACGGTGAATGCGCTTGATGATGTCGCCGCGTTCGCCCAGTTCGCGTAACGTCGCTTCGGCGGACTCATCCAGCATCCATTGTCCCTGTCCGACCTGATGGGCGAGGCCGAGCCCCTCCAGGCGGCGCAGGCGGCCGACCTTCAGGGCCTCAAACGGATCAGGCTGCCGATCCGGCGCTGGCGCCACGTCGATGATGCCGCTGCGGCCCGCGTCGCGGACGAGTTGCCGGTCAAGCTGGGTCCAGTATTCGGCATCGACCTGACGTTCGAGGGCACGGTGAATTTCGATGTCATTGCGTTGCCCGAGTTCTTGCGTCACCAGATCCTGCGCACGGGCGCGCAACCCGTCTTTGATATAATCCCGCGAGATCACGAGGTCGCTGCCATCCTCGGCTACGCCGCGCACGAGGATGTGGACGTGGGGATGCCGGGTGTTCCAGTGATCCACCCCCACCCAGTCGAGTTTCGTGCCGAGATCTTTTTCCATCTGCCCGACCAGTTCGCGGGCATAGCCCTTGAGGTCAGCCATGTCCGGCGCGTCCTCCGGCGAGACGATGAAACGGAAGTGGTGGCGGTCGTCTTCGCAGCGTTCGGCGAAGGCCTTCGGGTCCGCATCGTCGATGCCGGGACCGAAGAGCCGTACCTTCTCACCGTCCTTCGTCACCCCTTCCCGGCGCAGGTAACGCAGATGGGCCGCGAGTGGAGCCTTGCGCCCGCTATGGCGTACGACACGGGCCTTGACGGTCACGCGGCGGGCACGGCTGGTCAGCAGGCGATTGGCCCTGGCTGCCGCGACACGGCCACGCCCGAAGGCCGAACGGGAACCGCCGCCGTTGCGACCCGATCGGAACCCACCGCCTCCGGCACGCTGGGCCGAGGCGAGGGCCTGGGCGACGAAGGGCTTGAGCCGCTGGGCGCGTGGTGAGCGGATGCGACCCAGACGGGGCTGGAAGTCATTCTCGCGCGCCATCACTGCCTCCAATGTGCGAAAAAGCCAGGAGCAACAACGAAATACGGGGTCGGCAAACATTGCCGGTAAGGGCGGAACATTGTCGGAAGGCAGAAAAAACACAGAAAAACCAACACCCCAACCGAGGCGCAATGTGCGCCCTTTTATCTCGCCTCTCCTTAACCCCACCCCAAAGTGCCTGTTCCACCCTGCCAGCACCCAATCCGCGATGCTGGTCCCTGCCCCGATTGCCCTGCGCGAACCACCGCATACCGGTAGAGGAAATGATGCCTGGACGCGCATTCATGGCATCGCTCGTGATGCGGAAGAGACGACGAACAACCCACCGGAAAGCGGCCTGACAGGCGCAAGACCATGCGCGATGATGTCACTTCGAACACCATTCGGCGGCAGCTTCATTGCAACCGGAACGCCTTTCCCCGCATCGTCCGACTGCGCGGCAAAAATCGGCGCGCTGGTCCAGAACAGCGGGTCGGGATGCGAAACCAGCAGCAATGGATCTACACCGCCCTGACCGATCAGGGGCAGCAATCCGGCGACATAGGCGCGCGTTTCGGGTGGCAGCGGACGTTGCCGATCACGGTAGTCCTCATAGCGCCCCGGCCCGGCGTTATAGGCTGCCAGAAAGCCCGGAGAGCCATAGCGATCATGCATCTCGCGCAGGAACGCAGCGCCTGCAAGAATGTTGTCATGCACATCGAACGGATCGCTTCCCAGCCCGTAACGGGTACGAAGGTCGCTCCAGGTCGTGGGCATGATCTGCATGAGGCCGAGCGCGCCTTTTGATGAAATCGCGCTAATATCACCACCGCTCTCAGCGCTCATTACGGCCCGTATCCATGTGGCGGGAATGTCGAAGCGCTGCACGGCTTCAGCGATCACGGCACCATAAGGATCGGTGTCAGCGGGCGCTGGAACCGATGCCGCCCATGACAGGTCAGGTGCGCCCGATACGCCGATTGCAATGACACCAACAGCGAGGAAGAAGATGCGTCGCATCGTCTCATTCCCCGCGTTCGACACGTCGTGACGGACGCGTCCAGTTCAGCACCCAAACCGCACGCTCCCCACCGGCACGGAAGAGATTGGCCCGGATCGGTTGTGCAAAGGCGGGGTCGTCGAGGGCTACGGCGATGTATTCACCAGCCCTCTCGCCGGTGCGTTTCCAGCCAGCACCAACCTCCGGGCCATCGGCATCGGTGAGATGGATGCGGTAATCCGAGGCATGTTCGGCGTCGGAAAACTCAGCCGGAACGAGAAGGATATCCTGCGCCACGGTGAGGGTGCGAATGCGCCCGGCAAAACCGGTTTTCGTGCGCGTGAAAAGACCGATCTGTGCCATTTCATTGCCCTTTCGGAGACGGGTTGGTGGTCACGATGGCAGGCTGGTTACTCCCGGATGGAAGCCAGACCGGGGTGGCACGACCGATGACGGTGGAAACGGGCAACGGGCCGAAATACCGACCATCGAGACTGCGTGGTTCAGCCGTGTTCATGACAAAAATCTGGCCGGAATCGAGACGATGGCAGCCCTGCCAGAAGGGGAGCGGACGGCCACGGTGATCGACGGATTGCGCGTCGCCAGCGAATTGCCCGTCGATGGTGATGCGTTGTCCCGTACGGCACACGGACTGCCCCGCGACAGCCGCTACGGGCTTGAGCAGGGGCACGCCAGACGGCAGATACCCCCGACGCGCCAGCAGCATCGCCTCGCGCTCGGGCAGACGGACAGCAACCAGATCACCGACATGCGGCGCGGGAACCGGGTGCAATCGGTACAACCCGACGGGCACGCTCGCCGTCTCGTTCCAGATCAGGCGTGGCGCAGGATGAACGACCATTGACGCGCCCACACCGAGCACGGCGAAATAGGTCGCAAAGAACCAGCCACGCCGGGTCATGACGTCACCTGCCGCCGCTTGAGCCATGCTGAATGTTGCTCGCGCGTATAGGCACGCGGCTCATGTCCGGCCGTAATGCGATGGTGCAGATGCCGCCAGTATTCGGGCGCTGCATCCGCCGGATCGAGACCCAGTGCCTCAATGGCGTCGACCGCCCGGAGCACATGTTCGACCCGTGGCCAGCTATCGACACGCAGGAGGATTTCGCCGCCGGGACGCACGAACGGCAAAGTCTGGAACACTTCGCCAGCCCTGACCGCGCGCACGATATCCAGCCGGGAGACGGTGATACCGAGGTCATTGGACGCCCAGCGCACAAAGGCGAAAACACTTCCTGGCGCGAAACTGGAAATGCGGCGGCGGTCATCGAGTATCTGCTCGTCACTGCAATGCCCGAAGCGCAGCCAGTGTTCGATGCGCCTGTCGATCCAGGTCAGTTCGACATGCGTCAGTGCCGCCGGATGCCGGTGGGAGATAGGAGACTGTCTGGTCATGGCCCTACTCCCGGCCCCTTGAAGGGGGCAATGGACGGGCAAGAGGGGTTATCCGCAGAACGGCGCTTCCCATCAACATAAGAGTTAGATTCTAAGTTAGATAAGTTAAGGGCCGGAATCACCGTTTCAGGCCAAAGACTTAGCTGGGGTTTGTGCGTGTGAAGTCCCGATAGTCCTGCGTGTGATGTCCCGATAGTGGATGCGTGTGAAGTCCCGATACCATTCGCATAGTTATCCACAGGATGTGTGGATAAATCAGTTGGCAGGATGCGCAGTAACTCGCGCGCGCCAGCACGTTCAATGTTCAGGCGATAGCCTGGCAAGGGCTGGCTGGCGGCGGCACGCCGGATCTGGATGGCAAAGTCCGAGGGACGCATCAGGCTGCCGGATTTCTGGTGCAGATGCCCGATCTCGAAAGTCCAGCCGGTAGGTTGACGACCCGCGTGTTTGCGGGCCACGCGGTAAAGCCAGCGCTCGATGCCGCCCGTCAGCCGGAAATAGGCCGGGTCGATGGCCAGCACCAGCGAACGGTCGATCACGCCACGATAGAGCCATTCCGGAATGACGATCTCGACACCAGCGGCGCGACCGTTCCGGCTGGCGCAGATTTCCCACTCGGTAATCCAGGAAAACTGCTGCCGTCGCCAGTTCTGGCCGTTGCGGATCGTGGTGGCGACCACGGTGGACTGGAGCCGGGCAAGTGCCGCCCTGAGCAGCCCATAATCCCGCGCCCCGGTCTGTCGGCCGATACCGGTGAGCAGCTGATAGGGAGTGAAGCGCAGGAAGCGTGACGTTGTCAGGCCGAGATTTTCCGCCTCGACAATCTGGCTGGCGGCCCAGATCAGCACGTCAGCGTCCCAGATCGTCGCCATGCCGTGCTCGGGCATCCCGAACACCTCAACGCGCGTGTCCCCTACTGCGTAGAGGATTGGCGTCGTGCGCTTCGTTTTGGACAGGGAGAAAAACGGTCGCTCCATCAGATCGCGCTGGTCGCGCGGACTGATCTCGCCGCTGGCGACAACGAACGGCAGGAGCCTGCTGCGCTCACTGGCCGTGAGGATGTGGCGGGCCTGCATGTCCATCCTCCCCTCACCGGCGATTAAGGCCGGCAGAGCGGGCCTCGTCATAATTCGGATCAGAGGTGGACCGGCAGGCGCTGGCGGTAGCCCAGGCGTCGAGGTCGTCGATCAGGTAGACGACACGACCGCCAAGCTTGCGGAAGGTCGGACCACTGCCATGGCAGCGGTATTTTTCCAGCGTGCGGGGAGAAAGGCCTAGAATCTGCGCGGCCTGATGTGTGCGCAGGTAGCGTGCCGGTGACGGCGCGTGTCTGTCGAGCATGGTATGCCTCCATCTGGTCTCGAAGCGCCGCAGGAATGATGCGGCGGATCGGGATGACGGTGGCGAAGAAAGCAGGCGTTGGGGGTGGACGAAGATTTTTCAGACTCAGTGTCCACCCTTCGTGTACCGGGACGTGCATGGGCGATACCGCGCGGAGCCGGGCGTGAAGCAGCGTGGGGAAAATGGGGGATCGCAGCGGGAAGGAGCGAAAACAGGCAGCACTATTTTCCGCGTAGAAAATCCAGATAACCGCCTTTGACCCGGTTCCGGGCGTCAAGAAGCAGGCGCTCCGCATGGCGACGCGCCGCCGTGTTGCGCCATTCGACCGCCGGTAAATCCGCCTGCCATGAACGATTGGCCGCAATGGCGATATCGCGGACGGTGCCGCCCGCTTCGTGAATATCGAAGGCGAGAAGGAGCAGTATCTGCCGCGCACGTTGCAACGGGGTCAACTGGAGGGCGCGCGGAAGCAGGCCAACGCGCTGGCCGCGCTGCCTGCGAAAGAAACGCAGCGCCACGTCGAGACGCAGTTCAGCGGCGTCGTCCATCGGCAGGAGCACGGCGGGTCGAACGATAGCCAGCGGGCTCAGAAGCCGAAGGTAAAGATTGCCAGCCACATCGCCGATCACCAACCACGCGTCGTCTTCCGCATCATGACGGGCCAGAAGGGTTCCAAGCACCGCCGGATTGATCGGGGTCACGATGGCGAAATCCGATGGCGCGGGCGTGAGGATCAGTGTGGCCGGTGAAACCTCGGGCCGCCAGATCATGCGCCCCTGAGGGACGGGTTCATCGGGCGCATGGACAAAAGCAGAGCCCCCAGCGTCGGGAGAACGCCGCGCACTCGGCGGCGGAATCCACGCCCCGACGGCCGATCCGCCGTTGCAGGCGGGCATAGTCGCGGCGATAGGTGGTGTTACGGCGGAGAAATTCGACGGCGAAACCGGAGCGGTCCAGACGGCTGATATGGTCGCGCAGTTCCGGTGAACGCCATAAAGGTGTTGGCATGCGGGCCTCCCTGTCTGTCCCCCCATGCGGCAAAAGGGGAAGCTTCCATCAGCCAGAGCGGGAGCGGGAGTGCATAGACCCTGATTTTTTATCGGGGAGAGAAGCGCAGGGCAGATGCGGGTGCCGGGGCGAAGCCCGGCTATTGCAGGCGCGGTTGCAGCAGATACTGGAAACCGGCTTCGCTCATCCAGCGCGCCCGTGCCAGATGCCTGCCATGAACGGCTTTCGCACGCAGCGGTTCGCGAACCGGGTCAATTTCGAACAGCACCGCAACGACTTCGCGCCAGTCCGCCCCTTCCTCGTCCGCGACCAGAAGGCGCAGGTAAAGCCCGAGATGCGCTTCGTCGTAGGCGTTTACCCGTTCGGTGAGAGGGGGATGGTCAAGGAAAGACGGGTCGGTCATGGCGGTTCCTCACGATACCGCTGCCAGATCGGTTCGATAACAAAGATCGGGATTGCCGACCGGCCAGGTTTGCATGACCCCGCCAGAAATCAGCACGCCCAACGGGGAAGGAATGACATGAACGGAACAGATCAGGGCGATTCCGCCCGACTACGCCCCCTACCCTGCCGCGTCTGGATATCGGAAGTCTCGTTAAGAAACATGACGCCGCGTCCCTGT
Organism: Komagataeibacter rhaeticus; assembly: GCF_011611525.1. Classification (NCBI taxonomy): domain Bacteria; kingdom Pseudomonadati; phylum Pseudomonadota; class Alphaproteobacteria; order Acetobacterales; family Acetobacteraceae; genus Komagataeibacter; species Komagataeibacter rhaeticus. Next base: position 977,230 of record NZ_CP050139.1, on the reverse strand, counting down.
CCGGACTCGATGAACAGAATGCCCGCCGCTTCCAGCGCGCGACGGACCTGATCGATCGTGCCCTCATGAACGCCCAGACCGCGTTCGGATTCTAGGCGCTTGAGCGCGGTCAATGCTACGAGGGCCTTTTCAGCGAGCCTTTCCTGTGTCCAGTTCAGGAGTGCCCGTGCCGCCCTTACCTGTCGGCCAGTGATCATCCACGATCACATCCGACACGCGGAGCCTGCACACCAGAAATACGACTATAATAGTCGCTTTGTGGATATTCAACATCGTTCTTTCAGGGGGATACCGAAAGAGAGTCGGCGTCTGGTTCCCGATTGTATTGGCGACCATGCAAAAAGACCCCCGCTCTATGCGGGGGCCGTCTCGTCGTGGCGCTCTGTTGCGCATCGTGCAAGCGCCTCGTTCAGTTCGCGCTCGATCTGCCGGCGCTCGCGGCGGCTCAGGTGAAAGCTGGTCAGTTCGGCGCGCAGCATCTGGATCTGGTCGTGTAGCGTGGTCATCGTCCTGCTCCTTTCGTTTTTCGAAGACAGGACGGACGGCTCATGCCGGGGTGGACCGGGTCAGGGATCGCCGAAGGCGACCGGCTTGCCGGCGTGTGGGGGAGCCGATTTTGTGCGGTGCGCCCGAAGGGTGCATCGGGCAAAATTGGGGGGACCACGCGTCCTTGACGCGGTTCGCCCTCGCGCATGGTACAATGGGAAGGCTGAGGGAAAGCCCCGTGTTCCTCCTGCGTCTCACGTCGGGCGACCTGCACTGCCGCCCGCGCCCCGGAAAAGCACGTGGGAAAATGAAAGCCCGGAAGGCCCCGCCCGGGGAGACCGGGCGGGGTTGGTGGTGGGGCGCTTACTCCCCGTTCCGGCTGCGGGGCCGGGTCCAGATGAGCGAGTAGCCCTCGCCCTCCTCGTCGGTGAACAGGTTGGCGAAGATCGGGGCGGCGAAGGAGGGATCGTCCAGCTTCAGACTCAGATAGGTGCGGCCTTCGCTGGAGCGGCGGGTCCAGGCGGCACCGAGTTCTACCCGTCCGAGGTAGACGCGGTAGTTGGGGGCGTTGTCGTTGGCGCGGTTGGTTTCGGCCACCAGACGGACGTTGCGGGCCTGCAGGGCCAGGGTGACGATTTCGCCTTCGAAGCCTTCGCCCACCTTCTTGAAGGAACCGATGTTAGCCATTGTCGTATCTCCATGCTGTTATCGGGCCGCGACCACCGTGGCCTCGATGGCGATCGACCAGCCGGAGGCGAGCGGCAGAGCACCCCTCGGGGCCGAAGCGCAGCGGAGGACGGCAGGGCCGGAACTTTCTTGTTTCGCGAGGAATGACGGCGCAGCCGGCAGGGGAAGAAAGTTCTGGAACGCCGTTGCGGCCAGCCGATCGAGGCGCAGCCGGTCTTCGGCTAGATCAGCCATCCGACAGAGGCCATGGTGTGCGGACCCGCCAGCCCCAAAGAGATACGATGCCGGCATGACCGGTCCGACAGGTGGGGGGACGATGCGATCTGGCGCGAGACTGTCACGCTGGCATTTTGGGAAACTGGCCCCGTCCGGTGGTCGTTTTTGCCGTCCCCGATGTTACGCCCCCTTTTCACCCGCTCATGGGCAGGGTTGCCCGTGCGGTGCGACAGGCCCCCGCTCCCGGCACAAGCGCATCCCGTTAGAGCGGGCCGGATGATCCCTCGTTCGCTGCCTGCCGTCCCGGCCCTTTCACCGATGGGGTTGGCGCGGGCGTTTCATCCCCATGGACCGTCCCCGCAGACACACGGGGCTGCCATCGAACTCCGTCCCGCCGGTTCTCCGGGCGGGGACTTCCAGGGGGCGGGCGAACGTGCCTACCGCCATCAGGTGCGCAGGAACTGGGGAGCCCGACGTCATTGCGGCTCAGACGTCAGACTTCATGTATCATGACGGTTTTACAAACCGTCGTGGAAATAATGCCCACCACGCTCTGTAAAAACCGTGCCGAGAAATCAGCACTGATCTTACACCCCGCCACACGCAACTTTCTTGACTTTATCAGGAATTACCATTTTTCTTGAAACCATGTTTGGACCTCCCAATGCTATGCAGATCAGAGTCTCAATCGACGATATCGAACCAGCCGTCTGGCGGCGTCTCGTCGTGCCTAGTGCGTGGAACCTGGAGCAGCTTCACCTCGCGATCCAGGCGGCCTTTAACTGGTGGAATTATCATCTCCATGAGTTCGAGATCGGGGGACTGCGTTACGGAAATGCCATTGAGGCTGCGGAAGGATCGGCCATCGGCGATCCTCAGGTCTTTGACGAGCGCCAGGTCCGGTTGCGAGATTTCCGCAACGCGGGCACGGCGTTCACCTACGTCTATGATTTTGGCGACGACTGGCGCCATACCGTAGAAATCGAAAATCTGCTTTTCCTCGAAAGCGCTCCCCAGCACGCGACCTGTGTTGACGGCGCGCGAGCCCGTCCGCCTGAGGATGTCGGCGGCATTCCAGGCTATGAGCAGTTTCTGGAGGTAATCGGCTCCCTCAAGGATCCCGAGCATCGGGAAACCAAGGCCTGGTGTGGTGGCCATTTCGATCCCGAGTGGTTCGATCTTGCAACCGTCGACAAGGATGTTCGAAACGCATTGAAGCCGAATGTGAAAAGAAGGCTTCATCAGCCGAAACCGAAAAAAAGCAAGTTGTAGATATCACTAAGTCAATCAGGCGTGTTTCAAGGTATAAGGTCAATGTTGTCGATCGGGATCGACGGCAGAACCGGGTTAAACGCGCCATGCCTTATCTTTCAGGCATTGAAAGACCGTCAATACGGTAGCCCTATGCTACCGTGCCGATTTCTCGGCACGGTTTCCTCACAACCTGTCAGGCACTATTCTTTTTCTGAAACCGCCAGACCGGGATACCCATCTGCTTCGCCTTGTCGGCCAGATTGTCCTGAATGCCCGAACCCGGAAATACCATGACGCCGACGGGCAGGACTTTCAGCAGGGCGTCGTTGCGCCGGAACGGGGCGGCTTTGCCGTGCCGGTTCCAGTCCGGTTTGAAGGCAATCTGTGGAATTTCGCGATGATCGGCCCAGCGGGAAGCGATGAATTCCGCGCCCTTGGGCGAGCCACCATGCAGCAGCACCATGTCGGGATGCTTCTCACGCACCTTGTCCAGCCGGTTCCAGATCAGGAGATGGTCCTCGTAATCGAGCCCGCCGGTCACTGCGACCTTTGGCCCGGGTGGCACGAGCAGCTCCGTTTCGGCCTTGCGGCGGGCGTTGAGGAAATCGCGGCTGTCGATCATCGACGCCGTCAGGGTGCTCCGGCTGACCAGCGAGCCGGAGCGTGGCCGCCAGGGCGACATCGTCAGGCGTTCGAACTGGTCGCAGGCGAGGGCGCGGAATATCTCATAGGCATTGCGTCGCTCCAGCAGGGTCAGCCCCTCGGCGATGAGGCGCTCCAGTTCCACCGAGCGGATCTCGCTGCCATCCTGTTCCTGCTGGCTGCGTTTCTGCGCCTGCTCGTTACGGTCAAGATCACGCTCCACCTGCCCGACCATACGGTGAAAGACGTTGACGGTGGACCAGAGCAGCGGTTCGAGATCAGGTTCCAGCCGCGTGTCGGTCAGTGTGGCTGACAGGGCATCGAAGATATCGGCAATCGCGCCCTCGATCTGGCTGGCGTCGGGCAACGGCCTCGCGTCCGGCTCGTCCTCGAAGGGACGATGGCCGTAAAGCTGGAGTTCCGCCAGCACATGAGCGGTGGAAGAGGTAGCGTGTGCGGGTTCGAAATCGTGCTGTGTGCGGGTCATGGGTCTGTCCTCCGGTTCTGGCCGCGCCCCTCGCGGCCTTTCCGGGGGCGGACAGCGGCAGACGAAGGCCGGGCCGGAACCGCGCAACGCGCGGCCGCAGCGCAGCGGAGGATGGCAGGGAGACGGCTATTTTGCTTCGCGATGCAAAGCGCGGCACGCGCGGCGGAAAATAGCCGGTTCCGCCATTGCAGGCCCGGCCTGGCTGACGCCCGCTCCCCTTCCAGAAAGGCCGCGGGCGCGCCCCATCCGGAAACAGGACAGCCCTGCGCACACTGGAAAGAAGAAGACCCTCACACCCCCTTCCCGGGCCGCCTCAGTGCGTGACGGGATGCAGAAACCGCGCCACGTCCTGCGGGGCAAGCTGGGGATGCAGGATTGCCCGCATCGCGCCACGCCCGAGGTAGCGGAGATCATCGTTGAAGTCCGCCAGACGCGGTGACAGCACGAGGCACTCGATCCCGGCTTCCTGCGTCCGGGTCTGCAGGATCGTCACCGCATGGTCTCCGGCCGGATCGTCATCGCGCAGCACGTAGAGGCGGCGCAGCGTATTTGGAAACATCATGGCGGCGAGATGCGCCGAGGACAGGCAGGCGGCCAGTGGCAGAGCGGGCATGATCTCATGGAGCGAGAGCACCGTCTCGATGCCCTCGCCCGCCGCCAGAACGTCGGACACCGTGCCAAAGCGCACGGCATTGCCGAGCAGGTCGCCCAGGGCACGGCGCGGATGATCGACCGGCGCCTTGCCGCGCCCGTCCGCCGCCAGCCAGGTCCGATGAACCCCGGTCAGGGTGCCGTCGAGGTCGGTGACGGCGGTGATCATGGCGGGCCAGGTCTCGGTCGGACTGTCCTCGTCCGGACGGTAAAAGCAGCGCGGATGGAAGTGCAGGGCTGCGGTTCCGTGCAAACGCGTAATGTCGCGTCTGCGGAGATACATTTCTACGGACGTGCCCGCGATCGGCCCGGACATGGCCCAGAGCCGTCGCGCGGCTTCGGACGAACTGGCGGAACCACGCTCACGGGCAGGCCGGTCCTGTGACGGCGGCACCGGATCAGGGCGAGGCAGACTGAGGAAGGCGCGCGCCTCGTCGACCACGTCGCGGAAATCCACCAGACCGAGGCTTTCGCGGATCACGTCAAGCAGGTCGCCATGCTCGCCAGACTGCGCATCGGTCCACTTACCGGCCCTGCCGTTGGCGGTATCGTGCAGCCGGACAAACAGCGACCGGCCGGGGGTGTTGCGTACGTTACCGACCAGCCAGTAATTGCCATGACGGCGACCGGCGGACAGATAGCGTCGGCATACCGCCTCCGCGTTCTCCGCCAGACGGTGAGCCAGATCCCCAGCATCATGTCCAGTCATCGCCTTGCCCTCCTGTGTCGGGATTGCCTCCGTCCAGGGCAATCGCCAGCCAGCGATCAGTGGTCATCCATGAAATCGCTTTGCGCCTGCCAAGGTCAAGCAGATGCGCGCCGCCGCTGAAGGCGCCGATCCGGGGGCGGGATGCCGTATTGGCCCACTGGAATCCCCATCGGCCCCGCAACCGGAATGTTCGCGCACAGCGCAGCACGAACTCCACAACCTGATGCGGATCTCCGGTCGTCTCATCGTGCATCCAGAGTTTCGTGCCGCCATATTCAGGCACGATCGACAGAATGAAACCGTCAGAGGGCGGGTCTTCCGCCGCCAGTTCGTCCATGAATTCATTGTAGAGATCGAGCCCCTTTGCGGCATTGTCCACCGTGCCCACGTCGAGCACGCAGGAAAAATGCGTGAAAAAATCAGCCATCGGAAAAACTCCCGAAACGAAAAAAGCCCGGCGCAGGGGCCGGGCTCGTAAAAACGTATTGGCGGAAATACAGAAAAGCGGCTTTCAGGACGCACGCTCCATCAGCCTGCGGGCCTTTTCTTCCAGATCCAGCCGCGTATCCTGATTGGCTTTTGTGCGTGCCAGTGCGGTAATCCCCTGCACGAAATCGAACACGCTCTCGGGCTTGCGGCCCTCTTCGTGCAGCACGGTTTCGATGATCTTCGCGGTTTCCGGTTTCGAGAACCCGCGACGGCGCAGGAAACTTTCGCGATCATCATCGGTTCTGGCCACCAGCGCCCGACGCGAAGCCTGGATACCGGAAACAAACGAGGCCGGGCTGGCCGTGGCGAAATTCCGGAGCGCTGGTGTCGCCTGATGCACGAAGCGGGATGCTGCAAACTTGCTATGCCGGATCGTGATCTGTTCGAAATTTTCGACGCCCCAGAGCATGCGATTTTGGCACACTCCGCGCAGGTAAAATGACGCAATACCAAGGCTTTTACTGCCGACTTCAGAATTCCACGCATAGAAACCCCGGAAATAGAGATCGGGATCGCCATTGGGCAGGCGTCCGGCCTCAATCGGGTGTGTATCGTCCACGAGGAACAGAAAAACATCGCGATCTGATGCGTAGAGCGTCGTCGTCTCCTTCGTGATATCCACATACGGATTATGGGTCATGGTCGCCCAGTCGATGACACCGGGCACCTTCCAGTTGGTATCACCTGTGCCGTCACCGGCAATTTTCCGCACCGCGCCGACCAGTTCGTGGTCCCAGATGCGGCCGTAATCTGGCCCGGTGACCGCGCGCAGTTCCACGCGGCCGTCCTCGGTTTCCAGTGTTTTGATCAGTTCAACCCGGTGTGACAGCAGGCCGTGCTGGAGATTGATCGCCGCCAGTGGAGCCGGAAGGTTACGCAGGTAGGACGATGGCGCGCTGATCAGACTGCACATCTGGCCGAACGACCAGTGTGTGGGGGCAATCGGCTCCTGCTGCCCCGGTACAGTCAGGGTCAGGCGCTCGGCATTGTCGCGCGAGGCTTCCACGCGAATGGCGCGGCTTTCCACCGTGCGGGTCGTGGCCCGATCTGCTCGCGCCAGGGTCGCGGCATGCAGGTCGGACAGCGACAGATAGCGTTCGTCATCGGGGCGGGAAAACCACTCGGACGATACGCGGGCACTGCGCTCCCCACGCGAAGGATCGATCCTGAAGCCGCCGGATGCGGCACCACGGGACGCGGGGGACAGGATGGTGGTTGTGATCATGGAAAACTCTCCTCTATGCCGGTTATTCGGCACAGAAGGCGAAGCCGACCTCTCCCTCTTTCCGGTATGCCGGACACGAAAAAAGCGGCTTCCGGGCACCGGAAGCCGCTGTCTCACAATTCCAAAACTCATTGCGTCACTCGGCGGCGATGGCCTCCATATCCCCGCCTGACGTCACCGTTTCAACCTGTGCCTGATCGGCCAGCCCCACGGTCCGCAACGCCTCGGGCAGCCAGCCCGAACCATCAAGCAGCCGCTCGGCCTCGCGCGCCATGTCGGGCTTCTTCATATGAACTATGCGGTCAGCCGCTTCGTCGCCACGTGCATCCCGCACCGCCTGCAGGATGCGCGCCTTGGTCACCCGGCCGAGATAGTTCTCGACCGTGGGCTGCCAGCCAGCCTCAATCAGATCAAGGCTGAGGGCCGACGCCAGTCGATTGGCCCGCTTGAGGCGTTCGGTCACGCTGCGCTGGGACACCGCACCATAGGCGGGCATGCGCTCATAGAGCGCGTTAATCCCGAAGGACAGGCAATGCGCCAGCAATGCCATGCGGCTGGTATCATCCAGCCCGGCGATCCAGCGCCACAGCGCGTCTTCGTCGTCCGGCAGATCGTGCTTCCAGCCATCGTTACGCTGTCGCAGCGCGTGGGCTGGCAGGCTGCCTGGCATGTCGGAGGAATGGACCGGCAGCGGGATTTCCCGGACATAGGCTTCCAGGCAATCCGCACCCGGTGTCTGCCAGTAAACATCGCGCACCAAGGTATGCAGCAGTTCGGTCAGCGCGATGTGCGGGTTGCTGGCAAAGGCGTCCCGCAGGGCGAGCGTGCGCCAGGCCGTCAGTTCGGTAAGCAACCGGTCAGGCAGCGGCTTGATCCCGTCTTCTTCCTCGGGTTCCACGTCGGGAGAGATGCTATCGCTCTTCCCCTCCTGATAACCATCGCCTGCGCTATCGTGCTCCTGCCCATCATACGCAGGGCAATTGTATTGATCGGCGTTGCCCGCATCATCGGTCTCTTCCGGCTCAGCCGGCATGTCCTCGGGGAGCACAAACCCCCGCTCCAACTGCAACGTACCATCGCTGGCGAGGCTTACGAAGGCCCCCGCCCGCGCCATGTCAGCGGGATCGAACGCCAGAGGCCGTTCTTCGAGGGCAAGGATGGCCTGTTCGATCTCGCCCAGCCTTGCATCAACCTCATCCGGGTATTCATCAGCCTGGGCATATTCAGCCTCGATGCTTTCCTGCTCGGCGCGCAGGGCTGCAAGCCGGGCAGTCTCCTCATCGGACAGCGGCATTTCCGTGCCATCGATCTCCGCAAACTGCCGTGTGTGGCCCCATGGGAATGACAGGGCGGTTTCGACCCATTTCCAACCCTCTGCACGGATATCTTCGGCGGCTGCATGCAGCTTTTCCATGACCAGCCGGTCCAGAATGGCCGGATCCTGCAACCAGCCGCCGTCATCGGCCTCGAACAGGTCGCGCATGATGGGACCACCCGCTACGATATAGGCCTCCAGCCCGACGAAACGGGCACGGGCGTCCGAAGCCCGCACGGTCTTTTCCGTCAGCATGCGGCGGATGACATAGGGTTCGCGGTTATGGCTCTGGGACACGATCTCCCAGACCTGTTCCTGACGGGCATGGTCATCGCTGATGGAAAAGGCCATCAACTGTTCCAGCTTCATGCCGTCCTGCTCGTAGATATCCAGCAGCTTGTCCGACACCGTCATCAGCCGCAGGCGCTGTTTGACCACGGTCGGTGCGACGAAGAACGCGGCAGCGATTTCTTCCTCGGATATACCCTTCTCCAGCATGTCACGAAAGGCGCGAAACTGATCCAGCGGATGCAGGGCTACCCGCTGGACATTCTCGGCCAGGGAATCATCTTCGGCGAGAATGGCCGACCCTGCCTCGCGCACGACGCACGGCACGGGTGCCGTTTTCGCCAGTTTCTTCTGCTTCACCAGCAGTTCGAGCGCGCGAAAACGACGCCCACCGGCCGGCACTTCGTAGGTACCGGTCTCAACCCCGGCATCGTCAACGACTGGCCGGACATTCAGGCTCTGCAGCAATCCGCGGCGCTCGATATCGCGGGCCAGTTCCTCGATCGACAGGCCGGACTTCACACGCCGCACATTGGACTGGGACAGGACCAGCCGGTTGAACGGGATATCACGGGACGAACTGAGGCTGATTTTGGGAATAGCGGTCGCCATGGCGAAAAACTCCATGACGGGCGGACAGGAGACTCTCTCCCACCCTCTCAACCCGTCACGAAATTTCGCGCAGCCCTCTGACTCTAAAAGGCCCGGACGCACCCAAAATCCGCAGCCTTTTCCCGGCAGAAAACGACGGCAACGGGGGGGGAAGCGGAATGTCCGGTTGTGGCTTAGAAATTAAAACAGCGGACATTCATTCGGACTGACGTCGGTTTTCGATTGTTCTCAGTAAAAAATATGACCTTAGAAGGGGCAGAGAGAGACCCCCGCCGGGGTCTGGTGGCCTTTATTTATTTCCCAATCGATTGTTAATAAGAACAAAATAACCTTTAAAATCATACGCTATGATAGAAGACAGATTTCATATACCATTGCAGTATTAGAGGCTTTGACACGTACGATCACGACTGCACACGGTGAAACCAGCAACACTGGGCATCCATCATGATGTAATTATGGTGTCTCAACCTACCTGCTTAGAGATTTCGACGTAACCTACTAACTCTGCCGAATAACTTTTGTTGCCATTCGCATCCCCCCTATGTCTCAGCTCCCGTTGCAGGGTTGGCTCTACCATGTGAGTAAACAGATCGTTCCGCTGATCGGGCAGAAAGATAGGCGTCGTCGGGGATGCTTGTAGGTATGTTTCACAAAGACGCTCGACCGCTGGAACACGCGTCCCGTCTTGTTTGACGGCAATGGGCAGCATCATTACGCGGCGCTCGCCCTTATCGGAAGATACTTCAACCACCCATATAGACAACAGCACCGGCTCTTCTACGTCGCCGAACACGGCAATACCGACTTCCTCTGGCGCCAGGCCACGCCAGCGAGTCAATTCCTCCTGTACCAACGAATGATCCAAGCCCATCAGTTGCAGATTATCCTGATTGGTCGCAGCTTCGCGGCTCAGAGTAAATTGAATGCTAGGGGCGCCATCGACATTGACGAGGTCGTATGTCGCGTCGTTCACCTTGATCAGTTTCTGCTTACGATCCACGACCGCCGCCGACAGAAAATGAACCAGACGATCTAAGCTGGATGATACGTCAGAGAAAGGTTTGTAATCGTCAAGACTGAAACCATCCAGGTCTTGGAACAAGTCGAACACCACCTGCCGTGCCTCTCGGGAGTTCGATAGTGCAGCCTCTAATTCCACCTGTGTTCGCTTTAATTCGGGGTCGGAAAGCGCCTCCTGATACAGACGGTCGTAATTCAATCGTTCTGATAACTGACCAAGAATCTGCGCACGTAAGTCTTCGGCCACATTGCCATGCTCATCCACCTTACCGACGGTACGCGCGATCTCGATCAGTTTCTCGTCAAGCAATAGGAAGATGCGACCTTCGATAGTATCCGACAGCACCAAGTTGTAGACCTGCGCGGTATGGCTCTGGCCGTAACGATGGATGCGCCCGATGCGTTGCTCCATATCCATCGGATTCCACGGCAGGTCGAAATTGAACAAAACGCGTGCGAACTGCAGATTGATAGTTGCCCATGCGTTGAGCCATGATCTGGTCGAAGACGGATCCGTCACCGCGTGATAGAGCGCGGCCATCAAGTGCGATTTACCGAGGCCACGTTCGCCGATCACGACTACAGGCCGACCTTTATTAGGACCAACGGCCTCAATGCCTTTTAGCAAATCATGCGTGGGATAAGTAATTTCCAAAAACTGTTTGGCGGCAATTTGAGTCGCGCCGGTTTGCTGGTCGTTAGACAGCTCGATAGCTGTGCCTTTGAGGCGCTTGCCTCTAAATTCTTCTCTGAGCGTAAGACCGAGCATTACATCAAATTCCGTAGTTAGTTTTTATGAATGAACGGAATGCGGGTCGCACCCCTGCTATTGCTGTTTTGCCTACATTCGGCAGATCAAAATAATTCGTACATGTGGGGAATTTAAAAATCTGCATTACGCGATTTCTTCGGCAGCACAGCCCCTACGTGCTTGTACAAAGTAGTTCTCGAAATACCATACTGCCGCGCCACCGCCGCCACCTGAATCTCTGGGTCGCGCAAGAGAGCTTTAATCTCGCGCACCTGCTTCTCCCCCAACTTGGGTTTCCGACCACCTGAACGCCCTCTGGCACGTGCCGCAGCGAGCCCTGCGTGAGTGCGTTCACGGATCAGGCTACGCTCAAACTCCGCAAGGGCCGCGAAGACGTGAAAAACCAACTTGCCCGCCGCACTGTTCGTTTCGATTTTCTCGGTTAAGCTCTCGAAACCAATTCCCAAACATTCCAACTCGGCCACGATTTGCACAAGATCAGGCAAGCTACGCCCAAGTCGATCCAACCGCCACACCACCAGCGTATCACCGCTGCGCAGCGCCTTCCGGCATTGCTCCAGCTCCAAGCGCACAGCGTTCTTGCCAATCGCCGCCTCTTCATAGATGACACGGCAACCAGCCTGCTGAAGCGCATCACGCTGCAGGTCTAAATGCTGGTCCTCCGTGGAAACCCGCGCGTAGCCGATCCTCTGATTCATTGACACAACCGGGACGTTGAAAAACTGACGCCAATGTTAACGGAACAATTATGGTTGCGATAGCCCAATATGGGAATTTTCAGCATGTCTAGAAAACTACCGTTTAATGGACATTTCTTGGCTGTCCGCTATGCGGAAATCAAATCGCTATGTCGCATGTCCGCCATGTAGGCGGCTGCCGCCTGTTTGCTTCACTTTCCTTGAGCGGATAGGCAGTTTAGGGGGGGGGGGACAGCGGAACATCTGTTGTACAACGGAAGCCGAAAAAAGCTGACGTTGTTGGCAATCCAGCATCACGATGCTGCCCAATCATGAAAATCAGATAGGTTCCCGATCGCAATCACTGACTGAGTGAGGAACCCCGCGGCAGCATGCGTCCAAGCACTTTGTCTTTCAGGACAAACTGATGAAAAAGCGCCGCCGCGCCATGGCCTGTCGCAAGACCCATAATCAACCAGGCGTTCCAGTAATGTAGCGTCTGAAACCACGTCACGGTTTCCGCCGGGAACCGCGCGAACGGGGATGGAATCAGGAGGCCGAAAAAACTCATCGTCTGCCCGGCACCCCATCGCCAGAGATAGCCCAGCAAGATTTCCGCCAGAAGCAGCACATAGAGCGTGTACTCTGCTCCAAGGGCGAATACCCGGTCCACAGGCACGAGAAGGTCCGACAGATGCCGGCCTTTCGTCAGACGCCAGACAATGCGGAACACCATAATTGCGGTCAGCAGGATGCCGGCTGTCAGATGCGCGACCACCATCAGATGATGGACGGGTTTTGTTGGCCAGTTCCAGGTTTCGCCAAGAGCAAACTGAAGCAGCACCAGAAAGGCCGTCATCCAGTGAAAGATGATCGTCGGCCTGTCGTAACGCAGCAGGCTATCCGTGATGTCCGGCGTTGAATAAGGCATATACGTCTCGGCAAAAAAGAACCCTGAATCCACTTCCGTATCATGCTTACCTGACAGGATTCTGAACAGAACAGATTTTCCTAAAACATAAATAATATTGAAAATAACTCGCAATATCAGAATGAAATATCTGTTGTCGCGGCAAATGATGCATTTTAACCTTTATTTGTATTCACCAGAAGCAGCAGGTCATCTTATGTCGCGCCTCCATCCTTTGGCCGAACGTCATGCCGTCGAGAAACTGGGATGGCTGCGTGCGGCTGTTCTCGGCGCCAATGACGGAACGCTGTCGACCGGCAGCCTCATCGTCGGCGTTGCCAGTTCTCATGCGACACGCGGCAGCATTCTCATCGCGGGTTTGTCCGCACTTGTCGCAGGCGCCCTCTCCATGGCGGCGGGCGAGTATGTCTCGGTCAGTTCCCAGGCCGATTCTGAACACGCCGACATCGCCCGCGAGAAACAGGAACTGGTCACGGACTGGGAGGGCGAAGTCACCGAACTGGCCGGGATTTATCAGAAGAGAGGGCTGGATGAAGACCTCTCGCGCAAGGTCGCCGTTGCCCTCATGAAGCATGATGCGCTCGGTGCCCATGCAAGGGATGAACTGGGTTTGTCCGAGGCCACGGCGGCACGACCCATACAGGCGGCATTCGCCTCGGCAACCGCCTTTTCATCCGGAGCATTACTGCCCGTGCTGGCAGCTGTTCTGGCCCCCGTGGCGTGGGTATCCTGGGGCGTGTCCTTGACGTCCGTCGTGCTTCTCGCTGTTCTGGGGGTCGTTGGCGCGATTGCCGGCGGCGCAGCGCCTCTGCGCCCAGCACTGCGTGTGACGTTCTGGGGTATTGTGGCAATGATCGTCACGGGCGGGATCGGCCGCCTGTTCGGCGTGTGACGCCGCGTTCCAAGCTCTGAACGAGGCATGTCCTGGGTGGTCTTGACTTCATCCCATATATCCGTGATCGTCGATTTATGGATACAGAATCCGCACTCTCGGCCCTCAACGCCCTGTCCCAGTCCACGCGGCTGGAGATCTTCCGCCTGCTGGTGCGCCACGAACCGGACGGGCTGCCCGCCGGGGACGTCGCGCGGCACCTTGATGTCCCGCAGAACACGATCTCGGCCCATCTTGCCACCCTGACACGCGCGGGCCTGCTGACCTCGCAGCGCCACAGCCGGCTGATCGTCTATCGCGCCTGTCTTCCGAGCCTGCGGGGCCTGATGCTTTTCCTCGTCAGGGACTGCTGTGCGGGCAGCCCAGAACTCTGCGCGCCCCTGATCGCAAACCTGTCCTCCAGCTGTCCGTCCCCGGAATCCTGCCCATGACCGTCACCATCTACCACAATCCGGCCTGCGGCACGTCGCGCAACGTGCTGGCACTGATCCGCAATGCGGGAATCGCGCCCGCGATCATCGAATATCTGAAAACGCCACCCAGCCGTGCGGAACTGGTCGATCTGATCGCCCGTATGGGGGTTCCGGTGCGCACGGTCCTGCGGGAAAAGGGCACGCCCTTTCATGAACTCGGCCTCGATAATCCGGCCCTGAGCGATGATACGCTGATCGACGCCATGATCGCACACCCGATCCTGATCAACCGGCCCATCGTTGTCACACCGCTTGGCGTGAAACTCTGCCGTCCCTCCGAGGTGGTTCTGGACATTCTACCCACGCCACAGAAGGGTGCTTTCGCCAAGGAGGACGGCGAGAAGATCGTGGATGAGGCCGGGAAACGGATCGTCTGATGCTGGCCCTTGCCATTTTCATTGCAACACTGGTCTTCGTCATCTGGCAGCCACGGGGTCTGGGCATCGGCTGGAGTGCGATAGCCGGTGCCGCCGTGGCACTGGCGACCGGTGTCATCCACTGGCACGATATTCCTGTCGTGTGGCACATCGTCTGGGACGCGACCTTTACTTTTATCGCGTTGATCATCATCTCGCTGCTCCTGGATGGGGCCGGGTTCTTCCATTGGGCCGCCCTGCATGTCGTGCGCTGGGGCAAAGGGCGAGGCCGGACGCTGTTCCCGCTGATTGTGCTGCTGGGGGCGGCCATCGCGGCCGTGTTCGCCAATGATGGCGCGGCCCTGCTGCTGACACCGATCGTCATCGCCATCCTCACCCAGCTTCGCCTGAGCCCCGCCGCTTCGCTCGCCTTTATTATCGCGACCGGCTTTGTCGCGGATACAACCAGCTTGCCGCTGGTAATTTCCAATCTTGTGAACATCGTCAGCGCCAATTTCTTCGACATTCCCTTTGACCGCTACGCCGCGATCATGGTCCCCGTCGATCTGGCCGCCCTTGGCGCGACACTTGCCGTGCTGTGGCTCTGGTATCGGCGGCAGGTGCCCCAGACCTATCCCGTCGCCGAACTGCCAGCACCCGCCACCGCCATTCGTGACCGCCTTGTGTTTCGCGCGGCTTTTCCGCTGCTGGCCCTGGTGCTGGCGGCTTATTTCCTGACCGCGCCATTTCATATTCCGGTCTGTATCGTGGCTTGCCTGGCTGCCATTACCCTGCTGGCAGTTGCTGGATATGGAAGGGTCATTCCCATCCGTCGGGTGCTGCGCGACGCCCCGTGGCAGATCGTGATCTTCTCGCTGGGGATGTATCTGGTGGTCTACGGACTGCGCAATGCCGGGCTGACCGATCATCTGGCGGCGGCACTGGTCTGGCTTGGCCATCAGGGTCCGTTCACCGCCACGCTTGGCACCGGCTTTCTGGCGGCAGCCCTGTCGTCGGTTATGAACAACATGCCCAGCGTTCTGATCGGCGCGCTGGCGATCCAGCAGGCGCACGACATTACGCCTTTGACCCGCGATCTGATGGTTTACGCCAACGTCATTGGCTGTGACCTCGGGCCGAAATTCACGCCAATCGGCAGTCTCGCCACCCTGCTGTGGCTGCATGTGCTGGCATCCAAAAACCATCGGGTCACTTGGGGGCAATACATGACGGTGGGTCTGGTGATCACGCCACCCGTCCTGCTGGTCACACTTGCCGCACTGGCCTTGTGGCTGCCCCTGATCAGCCATCCCTGACAAGACCGAAGGATCTGACGGAACGATGTCCAAACCGGAAATGCCCGCCCTGCACCCGGAGTATCTCGAACAGGTCGATCTCGCACGATTGGAACCGCAACCACGGGTTGACCACCCACCACGCATCCTGCTGCTGTATGGCTCGCTGCGTCCTCGGTCCTTCAGCCGCCTGCTGGTGCTGGAGGCCGAACGCATCCTGAACGTACTGGGGGCCGAGACACGGGTGTTCGACCCAACCGGTCTTCCGATCGCGGATTCCGTACCGGCCACGCACCCGAAGGTGCAGGAACTGCGTGAACTCTCGATCTGGTCGGAAGGCCAGGTCTGGTGCAGCCCCGAACGCCACGGCAACATGACGGCAGTATTCAAGAACCAGATCGACTGGCTTCCCCTCACGGAAGGTTCGATCCGACCCACACAGGGCCGCACGCTGGCTGTCATGCAGGTCTCCGGCGGGTCACAGAGCTTCAATTCCGTCAACGCCCTGCGGGTGCTGGGCCGATGGATGCGGATGTTCACCATCCCTAACCAGTCCAGCGTGCCGATGGCCTACACCCAGTTCGGTGACGACGACCGAATGAAACCGTCTCCCCTTTATGACCGGATGGTGGACGTCATGGAGGAGTTGATGAAGTTCACTTGGCTGCTGCGGGACCGGGCCGACTACCTTGTCGATCGCTACAGCGAGCGCAGATCAGAACACCGCCTGCCTGAAAAGCTGTGAGCCGGGAAATGGCGGAACAGTTCGATGTTGTGATCGTGGGGGGTGGTCAGGCAGCACTCGCCGCCTCTTATTTCCTGCGCCGGGCCGGGCTGACCTATGTCATTCTGGACAACGGCGCACAGGCGGGAGGGGCGTGGGTGCATGGCTGGGACTCCCTGCATCTGTTCTCGCCGGCGTCCTACAGTTCGCTGCCCGGCTGGCCGATGCCAGACACACCGGATGGCAGCTATCCGACCCGTGACGAGGTGCTGGACTACCTGCGCCGGTACGAGGCGCGCTACACCCCGCCGATCCGCCGTCCTGTAACGGTCGGGCGCGTGGAACGGGCCGGTGGGAAATTCCTGAATATCCGCACAAACGCGGGCGATTTTCTGAGCCGCGCCGTCATCGGTGCGACCGGCACATGGTCGGCCCCGTTCATTCCTGATGTCGCGGGGCATGAATTCTTTGGCGGGACGCAGATCCATTCCGCGCACTATCAGATCCCCGCACCTTTTGCCGGTCGGCGCGTGCTCGTGGTCGGTGGCGGTAACTCCGGGGCGCAGATTCTGGCGGAAGTGTCACTGCTCGCGAACGCAACGTGGGTGACGCTGCAGGATCCGGTATTCCTGCCCGACGATGTGGATGGACGGGTTCTGTTCGAACGGGCGACCGCACGTGTCCTGGGCAACGCCGGCGCCATGCCGACAGGAGGCTTTGGCGATATCGTCATGGTGCCGCCCGTACGGGCCGCCCGGGAGCGCGGTGTCTTCCACGCGGTGCGCCCGTTCGTGCGCATGACGGCTACGGGCGTCGTCTGGCCCGGCGGACAGGAAGAAGCCATTGACGCGATCATCTGGTGTACAGGCTTCCGTCCCGCGCTCTCTGCATTTGCACCACTCGACGTGATCGAGCCGGACGGGCTGATCCACGTGAACGGGCAGCAGGCCATCAGGGAGCCACGCCTGTGGCTGCTGGGATATGGCTCTTGGTGCGGTCCCGCATCCGCAACCCTCCTGGGGGCGGGCCGTGTCGCGCGATCCATGATCCGGCAACTCACGGACTGGCTTGCATCACCGACACAGGATGTCCGCTTACCAAAACCTTGAGCGACTCTCTTTACGACCGACATGACGGCGACTGCCGCCTGTCTGCTCCTACATCACTGAGCAGACAGGCGGACTAGGGGGGGAAGCCGAATGTCTGCTTCAGAACTGGCCTGATCATAAACTGCCACCATGGGAGCACGTATAGTCCTTGAATTTTCCATGAGGATTTTTCAGATTCTGACACGTGAGGATGAGGCCGCATAACTATTTCGGGTAATCTTCCGTCAAATGCAGAATCGACTGGCTGCGAAAAAAGTCAGGAGAACTAATTATCAAACGGAGAAAGTGCTTCAATAATTCGGCATTCTGAAATATTACCTCCCCCGCATGATTCTATCATCGTAGAAAGTTCATGGCGCAATGCGATGAGATCCGCAATTTTGCGCTCAATTTCTGCCATATGGTCACGAGCAATTCTATCAACTGTCTTACAATCCTGGGTTCCCTGATCCGTTAGGGATAATAGAGCTCTTACCTGGTCTAATGAAAAACCCAGATCCCGAGATCGACGAATAAAAGACAGTCTCGCGAGTGCCTCATCATCATAAGTGCGATAATTGCCATCGGTCCGCTGTGGCGGAGCCAGAAGACCGATCCGTTCGTAATAGCGGATCGTCTCGACTTTGGTATTCGTCGCCTTCCCCAAGGCACCAATCGATCGCATTCCCTGCCTCTTGACCCTGTAGTTGCTACAGGGAGCATACATTAAAACAGATGATTCGTCAGGGAGGCGCTGGATGGCAGGAGGATGCTGTGGTGGATGCACAGATACGCCGCTACCAATCAATAAATCATGGCGGAGAGCGCTCCTGATCGCGCTTTTTCTCAATGCCAGCATGTTTGCCGTTGAAGCTGGGGCTGGCGTGTCGGTTGGATCTGCATCCGTACAGGCGGACGCGATTGATTTCCTTGGCGACAGCGCCAACTACGCAATAAGCCTCAGTGTTGCCGGAATGGCATTGCGATGGCGAGCTGGCGCGGCCTTTCTGAAAGGCCTGACCCTGTTCATGGCTGGGCTATGGGTAATGGCCAATGCTGGGTGGATAGTAATGAACAGCAACCATCCGCCTCACCCAGACGCAATGGGCGGCATTGGTCTGCTTGCCCTCGCGGTCAATCTGGCCTGTGCCCTCATATTATGGACACACCGGAAAGGTGATGCCAACCGCCGTTCTGTATGGATCTGCTCTCGTAATGATGCGATCGGAAATGTTGCCGTTGTGCTGGCAGCTCTGGGCGTGTTTGGCACTCGTTCTGCGTGGCCGGATATTGCGGTAGCTGCCATCCTTGCGATGCTTGGTATTAGTGGAGGTGTGCAGATTATGCGACAATCGAGAGTAGAACTAACAGATAACAAATCAGATATATCACGACATATCAATGTATAAATCATATAATACTCTAGAATATATTAAGCAGGTAAGGAGACGCACACGCTATAATGCGGCATTCATTCTCCTGATTTTTCCCCTGCTCTGTGGCTGTACAAATAGTGATCACTCAAATATTTCGCCGGAATCAGATGTCCAGAAATTTTCCAGCCGTCAATTTACGGATGCCGGATTGCAAGAATTCATTACAAAAGTTCTCGGACCAAACGTATCGAGTCAGGAAAACGCATGGGGCATCACTCGCCTGACGCTTGCTACCTTGTATTTTCATCCCGATATCCTTGTAGCTAAAGCTGAACTGGAAACGGCTCGCGCTGGAATCAAGACAGCCGGTCAACTGCCCAATCCCAGTTTCACGGTGCTGGGTGGCCCATCGGCTCATTACGTCGGCTACGGCGCGTCAATACTGATCGAATTTTTCGGCAGGCGTTATCACCGTATCAAAGAAGCCAGATATCGGGCTGCCGTCGCGCAATGGGAAGTCATCAATACTGCATGGAAACTACGCAGCGACACGCGGTCTGCTCTTCTCGGCGTCTGGGCTGTATCCGGGCGCCTCAAGCTTGTGGAAGAGACTGCGGCAGCTAAACGCGAACTCTTTACCCTGGAACAGGCACGTTTTGATCAGGGGCGAGCATCCGCTCTCGAAATATCGCAGGTACGGACGGAAATGATCCATGCCGAGTTGTCTGTCAGTGATCTGCGGCGCGAGTATGCCGTCCGTAAGGCAGCTCTGGCAGGAGCAATCGGGGTTCCTGCCGAAGCACTTGATTCCATTGCTCTTGATACAAAAGCATTTGATGTCTGTCCCGACCTCATGGAATACCGCGATTCACAGGACATGAGATACCAAGCCGTAATGCAACGCGCGGATCTGCGGGAACTTCTTGCGTCTTATGACGCCGCCCGACAGGCTCTACGGGTCGAAGTTTCCCGACGCTATCCCGATGTCACCATCAGTCCCGCCTATAACTGGGATATTTCAAATCGCTTTGAGGTAAATCCCTCTCTGCAAATTCCGATTTTCAATCAGAACGAAGGCCCCATAGCTGAAGCTGTTGGGCAGGAGCATGAGGCGGCGGCTCGTCTCCGGCGTGCAGAGAACACGGTGTTTAAGTCCATCTCGCAGGCTACGGCCAATTACCGCGGCACGACATCAATTCTGCTACAGGCGGATGAACTTGCCAAAACCGTACGGGTAAGGCTGAACCAGATGCAGCACCGCCTTCAGTCAGGCGCAATCGACCGACCAACGATGGTTATGACTCATATAGAGCAGATTCAAGCAGAGACCGCTCTTCTTGAAGCAGAAATTCAGCAACGGCAAGCCATAGGTCAGATCGAAGATGGCATGCAGCAGCCCATTTTTGATCACACCAGTGCCGCGCAGGTTTCCGGCCTGCTTGAAAATAACCAAAGGAACTCACCATGAAAGCGAGGGCCTTCTGGCTGCCTCTTGTAGGTCTTTCTGTCTTCCTAGTTCTAAACGTGGCGGACATTGCTATTGCAGATGATGATGATCCACCAGTTTCGGTTCTTGGCGAAGAGGCGACCGTGACGGTCTCCCCGGAAGCAGTTACGAAGAGTGGCATCGCTTCTGCACGACCCAGCATCGTGCCTTGGAGAAAGTTGGTTCCCGCCTATGGTTACGTTCTGAACGCAACACAACTTATCACTCTTGTTAGTGATTATGCTGACATGAAAGCGCGGCTGGAGAGCATGCAGGCACAGCAGACGCTTGCCCGTGCGAAACTCGATCGTGACAAAGGACTGTATCGCGACCGGCAGAATATCTCTCAGGAACAATTCCAGGAGACAACAGCCAGATTTCAGTCCAACTCAGCTATGGTAAAAGCAGAACAGGTCCGGGTGAATAACGCACTTAATATTATCAGACAGCAATTTGGTTCGGTCATATCTGACGCTACCGAAAAAAATACAATTTTCATTACACAGTTACTTCAACAACAAGTGGTCTTGGTCAAGGTGACCCTTCCACCAGATACGGATCTACCAACCCCACCAAGTCAGGCGGATGTGACCGATTATGGAAACACGGGTGGACACGGGACAATGCTCCACTATTTGTCTCCTGTAACCATGACCGATCCTGCTATTCAGGGGCGTAGCTTTTTCTATTTTGCGTCGGCTGAAAGTCAGCTTGTCGCGGGCATGAATGTTTCCGTTCTCCTGCCTACCGAAGAGGAACGTCCCGGTATCCGGATACCTGCATCAGCTATTATCTGGCTGCAAGGTAAGTCGTGGATATACCGTGATAACGGACACGGAAAATTTACACGCCTACCCCTTACGACCGACGTGCCGGACCGAGAAGGTGGCTACCTGATCCAAGATACTCCAGGACAAATCACACACGAAACGCAAATCGTCGTAGAGGGTACGCAATTACTTCTGTCTGAAGAATTCCGAGCTCAGCTTGAATCAGGAGACGATGACGACTGATGACGGGACGTTCTTTCAGCCTTCAGGCAGCTATTATCGGGTTTTCGATCCGCTTCCGGGGCGTGGTTATCGCAACCGCATGTCTGTTGTTCTTCTATGGCCTGTATGGCTTGAGACATGCCAGCTATGATGTGTTTCCGGAATTCATTCCGCCACGGGTCACGATCCAGACCGAAGCCGCTGGTTTTACGCCGGAACAGGTCGAAACATTGGTTAGTCGCCCAATGGAAATTGCCCTGACCGGCCTCCCGGGTATTCAGCGCGTGCAATCGACTTCGATTCAGGGACTGTCAGTCGTCAACGTCCTGTTTGCGACATCGACCGATATTTATCGCGCCCGGCAACTGGTCGGGGAACAAATGAATGTTGTTGCACAGCAATTGCCAGCCGGTGTTCATGCTCCGACTATGACGCCACTGACCTCATCCGCCGGTCTGGTACTGGTGATTGGTCTGACGTCGGAACAACAGTCCCTCATGCAGTTGCGCACGCTTACTGACTGGTCATTAAGGCCGCGTCTGCTGGCGTTGCCTGGTGTGGCTGGAGTCAGTGTGTTTGGCGGGGAGCGTCGGTCACTCCAGATACAGGTACATCCAGACCAACTCATCTTGCATCATATCGGACTTGATGACGTCCTTGCGGCTGCCCAGGAAGCAACTGGCATACAGGGGGCCGGCTTTATTGATACCCCGAACCAAAGAGTCGTTCTTCAGTCTGACGGTCAGGCCCTGACGCCAGAAAGTCTGGCCCGCACTGTGATTGTCCGCTCTGATAATGGTGCTGTCACACTGGGCAGTATTGCCACTGTAACTGAAGCCCCTATTCCCGCCTTCGGCGCGGCCAGTATCGAGGGAAAGACAGGCATTGTGGTTAATATATGGGAACAGTACGGTGCCAATACGATGGCTGTGACCCGGGAAATCGAGGCGGCACTTACCGATTTCCGCCCGCAATTGCAGGGACAGGGGATTACATTGCATGCTGACCTGTTCCGACCCGCCAATTTCATTACGACCGCATTGGGGAATGCCACACGAGCATTGCTTCTGGGCGGTTTTCTAGTGGTTGCCGTAATCTTTCTTTTCCTTTTTGACCTGCGAACCGCTGCAATCTGTTGCGCCACCATACCTTTGGCTATTCTGATAGCCCTGTCGTTGCTGGAGACACTCGGGGTTACTTTGAATGCCATGACCCTGGGGGGGCTTGCTATCGCCATCGGCGAGGTCGTGGATGACGCCGTGATCGGGGTCGAAAATGTTACACGCCGATTGCGTGAAAACCGGCTTCTGGTCCAGCCCGCATCTACAGCGCGCGTCGTACTCGATGCATGCGTTGAAGTCCGCAGTGCAGTGGTTTACGCGACCTTTGCTGTCATTATCGTTTTCTTGCCTGTCATCGCCCTTCCCGGACTTTCGGGACGACTGTTTGCTCCACTGGCAACAGCTTATGTTCTTGCGGTCATGGCTTCTCTTGCCGCTGCTGTAACCGTTGTACCTGCACTCTGCGCATGGCTCTTGGCGACGCCTGGAGAAACCCGGAGAGAGCCCCCCCTGGCAGGATGGACCGCCAGAGCTTATGAATGTCTTCTGGCCAGATTAATGCGCCATCCCCGATTTGTTATAGGCGGGATGATCCTGACCACCTTGATAGGGTTTGCGGCCCTTCCATTCCTTGAAAGCGATTTCATTCCTGATTTCAAGGAAGGTCACCTTATCATTCATATGACGGCTGCTCCGGGGACTTCCCTGGAACAGTCTCTGAAATTAGGTAGACAGGTTACAGAAAAACTTCGTCAGCTTCCCGAAATCCGTTCGGTTGCTCAGAGAGTCGGACGCGCCTCGCTGGATGAGGACACGTATGGACCACATACCAGCGAGTTTGAGGTTGATTTGAATCAGGTGGATGGGAAGGCTTCCCGACAGATTGATGCCCGCGTTCGCAAAGCGCTTGACGGGTTCGTTGGGGCCAGTTTTTCTGTCAGTAGTTTTTTGACGATGCGCGTAAACGAAACCCTTTCTGGTTCGTCTTCGGCTGTGGCAATCAATATTATTGGCGATGATCTGGATGTATTGGATATCCAGGCAAATAATATTGTCCGCATGTTGCATCAGATACATGGCGCAACAGATGTCCGGATAGAAGCACCCCCTGGTGTTCCGGAACTTGCTATTCGGCTACGCCCTGCTGATCTGGAGCGCTGGGGGCTTCGGTCGGCGGATGTACTCCGATCCATCCATACAGCCTGGCAGGGTGAAACCGTGGGGCAGATATACGAGCGTTCTGCGGCTTTTAATGTTATGGTTCGTCTTGATGACGCAAGTCGTAATGATGTTGCGTCTGTCGGCTTCCTGCCACTGCATACTGTTCACGGAAACTACGTACCACTCCGCGCTGTCGCAGACATATATGAGACGAACGGTCGCTATCAGGTGTCACATCTGGGAGCACAGAGAACACAGACTGTCACCGCAAATGTTACAGGACGATCAGCTCAATCTTTCGTTCAGGACGCACGCACGGCTATAGCAAAAAATATCAAACTGCCTCTTGGAACCTACGTTCAGTTTACATCCGCAGCGGAAGCTGAATCACAATCACGCAAGGAACTGTTTATAAATTCCGGGCTCGCTGCCATAGCGGTCATGATTCTGCTCTCAATAATCACACAAGGATGGCGCAATCTCGCTCTGATACTCGTCAATCTTCCCTTCGCATTTGTCGGCGGCATTCTGGCAATCATTGTTTCCGGCACAACGCTAACTCTTGGGGCAACAGTCGGCTTCGTTACTCTATTCGGGATTACGCTTCGGAATTCGGTGATGATGATTTCGCATTTTGAGACTTTGGTCGAGCGGGAACATCTCACATGGGGAGTAACAACAGCGCTCCGGGGGGCCAGAGACCGCGTCGTCCCCGTACTCATGACATCGCTCGTTACGGCGCTTGGACTGGCGCCTCTGGCTGTTGATATGAATGCGCCTGGGCGGGAAATCGAAGGACCTATGGCAGCTGTCATTCTTGGAGGGCTCATGACATCAATGATACTTAACCTGTTTGTTTTGCCTATTCTTGCTGTCAAATTTGGTAGTTTTTCTGAAAACGAAACGGGATTTCCGGAAACCTTGTTCAAGTGACAGGTATGGGCCACTGCTGCACAGAACTCCTTGAAGATTATGTCCGATATGCCAATAGAACCCAGAATGAAAACTGCTTCCGTATCACGCTCGGCCACCATTCGGTCTGGCTCGACCTTCTGGTTGGGTTCGGAATTGCCTTCATGAATCTTGACGCTGTCCAGAAAATCTGGATTGCCGCCCGCACCGAACATCATCGTGTCAAGGCCGAAAACCGAAAGCATCGTTGCCCGATCCAAATGATTTATACTCCCTGCCCAGTGGCTTCGGGCGTGTCTTGCTACGGCCAACCTAAGCGCCTGTATTCTTGCTGGTTATTTCCCATAACGATCACCCCACTCTCGGCTCCAAGTGATAGCGGGGGACTGCGCGGACTATGTCCGTTATGCGAAAGGCGAGCCAACCCACTTTTATGTCCGACATGAGGCGGAAGCCGACATGGAGGCATCGCTCCGTCATGCAAAACTACCCGCAAGCCACTCCCTGAGCTTCGACCACCGTCGCCTGCCACCCTGATTGCGCACGGCGATAGCAAGCGCCTTCTTCTGGCCCACGAGCACGACGAGCTTCCGCCCCCGTGTGACGCCGGTGTAGAGCAGGTTCCGCGCCAGCATGGCGTAATGCTGCGTCACCAGCGGAATCACCACCGCCGGGTATTCCGAGCCCTGGCTCTTGTGGATGGTGGTGGCGTAGGCCAGCACCAGTTCGTCCAACTCGCCGAAGCCATAAACGACATCCCGTCCATCGAATGAGACCGTCAGTTCGCCCTCTTCCACATCGATCCTGCCGATAACGCCGAGGTCTCCATTGAAGACATCCCGGTCATAATCGTTGGCGATCTGCATCACCTTGTCGCCCGGACCATAGGTCCAGCCGAACCGCTCGACCTTCACCTCGTCCGGCGGGTTCAGCGCCTGCTGCAATTCGATATTCAGCGACCGCGCCCCAAGGCCACCCCGGTTCATCGGGCAAAGCACCTGCACGTCGCGAACAGGGTCCAGCCCGAACCGCGCCGGGATGCGATCCCTCACCACGGCCAGCAACTTGCGCAGCCCGACCTCGGGCTCGGCCGCCTCCACGAAGTAGAAATCCGATCCCTCTTCCGCGCTCAGTTCGGGCATCCTGCTCTCGTTGATCCGATGCGCATTGGTGATGATCCGGCTCTGTGCCGCCTGACGGAACACCTCGGTCAGCCGCACCACAGGCACGGCGTTGGAGCCGATGATGTCGGCCAGCACCTGCCCCGGCCCGACCGACGGCAACTGGTCCACATCGCCGACGATCAGCAACGCGGCGTTGTCAGGCAAGGCGCGCAGCAGGGATCGCATCAGCAGCACATCGACCATGCTGGCCTCGTCCACGACCAGCAGATCGCAGGTCAGCGGGTTGGTATCATCCCGCTTGAAGGTGCCACTGGCCGGATCCGTCTCCAGCAGTCGATGGATGGTCTTGCCTTCCAGTCCGGTGCTTTCCGACAGGCGCTTCGCCGCCCGACCGGTCGGGGCGCAGAGCTGCACGTCCGTGCCCTTGGCGGTCACGATCTTCAGGATGGCGTTGACCAGCGTGGTCTTGCCCACGCCAGGACCACCCGTGATCACCAGCACCTTGCTGTTCAGGGCAAGGCGCACCGCCTCCTGCTGGCTGGGCGCGAGCGCAAGCCCGGTCTTCCGTTCCACCCAGGTCATGGCCTTTCCAGCGTCGATCTCGGGCCAGGGCGGACGGCCGACGACACAGGCACGCAATCGCTCGGCGATGCTCTGCTCCGCGCGATAGAGACCCGCCAGGAAGATGCATCCCGTCTCGCCCACGCTGTCGGCAATAACGTCGCCCGCCTCCAGCTCCAACGTGAGAGCCGTCTCGATCAGGGGTGCCGCGACCTCCAGCAGTTCGGCGGTGCTGGTCAGCAACTCCCGGACCGGCAGGCCACAATGCCCCTCATCCATGGCCTCGCCAAGCGCGTAGGAGATCCCGGCCCGCACCCGGATCATGGCGTCGGCCGCAATCCCCATCTTCCGGGCAATCTGGTCGGCGGTCTTGAAGCCGATCCCCCGGATGTCCTTCGCGAGCCGGTAGGGGTTCTCGCTGATCAGTTGGACCGCGTCCTGCCCGTAGGTCTTGAAGATCCTTACCGCCCGCGAGGTGCCGACGCCGTTGCTGTGCAGAAACAGCATGATCTCGCGGATCACCTTCTGGTCCGCCCAGCCACCGACAATCCGTTCGGCCCGCTTGGGGCCGATGCCCGTCACCTCCCGCAGACGTCCAGGTTCCTGCTCGATCAGGTCGAACACCGCCTCGCCGAACGCTTTCACCAGCTTCTTCGCGTAGACCGGACCGATGCCCCGGATCATGCCGGAGCCAAGATAGCGCTCGATCCCCTCAACCGTGGTCGGCGGACTGGCTTTGAGAAACTCCGCCTTGAACTGCAACCCGTGGGTGTGATCATTGAACCAGCGCCCCGACATCTGCACGAACTCGCCTGCCGAGATCATGGCGGCATGGCCGACAACAGTGACCAGATCGCGCTGCCCCCGCACCTTCACCCGCAGGACGCAGAAGCCGTTCTCGGCGTTGTGGAACGTCACCCGCTCCACGAGGCCAGCCAGCGCTTCCGTGGGCGAAGAGTCGATGGCGCGCCCGCTCATCCGACCTGCCGGAAGAACGGCACTCCCGTATCGTTCATGACTCGCCCTCCCCTTCCGTGATGCCGCCGTAAGCCAGTATTTGTACGACGCGCCACTATCCGGGACTACCCATAACTACGATTCCGCACTCTGGAGCACGCGCATGCACGCCTTCTCGTATTACCGTTTTCCATTGAAATAACAGTCATCTGTCCGGATCGTGTGTCTGTTTTCCTTGCCTTACGGTCGGAAGAGAGCGACGATGACGGACAGACCCAGCCAGTCCATTGCCACGGCGTATCGGCCGCCCGAGCCCGAGTTGCGGCTCGTCCTGCGCCCCAATGCCCCCGACCCGCGTCTTGTGGCGCTGGTCCGCCTCATGGCCCGTCGTGCGGCACGGGACTGGTTCCGGTCGCAGCAACAGGAGCAGCGCCGCCGCTCCGGACCGTAAGGGATACCCCGTCATGAAGGTCGCGCTCTACGCCCGCTATTCCTCCGACAACCAGCGCGACGCCTCGATCGCCGACCAGCTTCGGGTCTGCCGCACCCACGCGGAGAAGCAGGGCTGGAGCATCGTCGAGGAGTATACCGACCACGCCATCTCGGGTGCCTCCCTGATGCGGCCCGGCATCCAGGCGCTGATCGCGGATGCACAGCGCGGACGGTTCCAGATCGTGCTGGCCGAAGCGATGGACCGTTTGTCCCGAGACCAGGAGGACATCGCCGGCGTCTTCAAGCGCATGAACTATGCTGGCGTGCGGATCGTCACTCTCTCCGAGGGCGAGGTGTCGCATCTGCATGTCGGCCTCAAGGGCACGATGAACGCCCTGTTTCTGAAAGACCTGGCCGAGAAGACGCATCGCGGCCTGCGAGGCCGGGTCGAACAGGGCAAGTCCGGCGGCGGCAATGCCTACGGCTATGACGTGGTGCGCAAGCTCGACGCCAACGGCGAGCCGATCCGGGGCGACCGCACCATCAATCCAGCGGAAGCCGACGTGGTCCGTCGCATCTTCCGCGACTTCGCAGCCGGACTGGGACCACGCGCGATCGCCTTCCGCCTCAATGACGAAGGTATCCCGGCACCGGGCAGTGGTGCGTGGGGCTTCTCGACCATCAACGGCAACCGGCTACGCGGCACCGGTATTCTCAACAACGAGATGTACGTGGGCAGGCTGGTGTGGAACCGCCAGCGCTTCATCAAGGATCCCGACACCGGCAAGCGTCAGCGCCAGCCGGGACACACGCGACACGTCATCGCCCGACCACTTCCGCGAGAAACGCCGCCCCCGTTACCTGTTCTCGGGCCTCAGCAAGTGCGGTTGCTGTGGTGGCTGTTGATTTTCACTGAGAACTGATGGTGTGGACGGCTCCCTGTGGTCCTGAGAGGATGCTGAGGAGTTGAATGTCAGTGAAGGAAACCATCATGCATCAGTTGGTCCGTATCGGCATGGATACCTCGAAAAAAGTGTTTCAGCTCCACGGCGTGGATGCCGAAGAGCGGGTTGCACTAAGCCGGAAACTGAGCCGACATCAGATGATCCGGTTTTTCGAGAAACTGCCGCCGACAGTGATTGGCATTGAAGCCTGTGGGGCCTCCCATCACTGGGCCAGAACCCTTGGCGCGCTCGGCCACGAAGTGAGGCTGATGGCGCCACAGCTTGTCAAACCTTACGTCAGGCGCAGCAAGAATGATGCGGCAGATGCCGAGGCCCTCTGTGAGGCGATGAGCCGTCCAACCATGCGTTTTGTGCCAGTCAAGACGGTTGAGCAGCAGGCAGCCCTCATGCTTGTCGGCATGCGGGAGCGGCTCGTTGGCAGACGTACGCAGCTGGCCAACTCCATCCGGGGATATGCTGCCGAATTCGGATTGACTGCTCCCCTTGGTCTCTCCCGCGTTGAGCCGTTCCTCAGGCAGATTGCGTCCGAGGATATCCTTCCCTCCCTGGCGCGCGAGATGTTTGCACAGATGGCAGAAGAGTATGGTTCCGCAGAGTTCTGCGAAAAATCAATCAAACCGCTTTCTGATTCAGGCTCTGAGATAAAGGCAGCGAAATCAAACTGGCCCGATGGCTTCGATAGAATGTCTCTGGCGACCCGGAAGGGTACAGCCCCCTGCGAGAACAATGCCTCCAGCTTTTCCGCGACTGCCCTATCATAAGGATGGCCCGCAAGGTCGGACAGGGTACGCCCGGAAGAATCGACAAGAAGATAACCTATGCCACGTGGCTGAAGATGCTTGATCGCCGCCAGGCCTTTTTCCACGGTCTGTTGGCGGAACATGTTGAAGATCGGCTTCACCTCAATCACCAGAATCCTGCCCTCCCGGTCCCGGACCACGGCATCGGGATAATAGAGTTTCTCCTGCCCTTCCATCGTATAAGGAAAGGCGACTGGTTGCTCCTGATACCAGGATACCTCTTCCGACCGTTCAAGCCAGGTAAAAACTTTTACTTCCATGCCTGATTCACACATCACCATTCGCCCCAACTTGTCGCTGCGCAGGGGAATTGCGGCTCCCCGGCTTCCTTCAACAGGGGAACGTTTCCGCCCGATCATGTCTTGGGGAGGTGTATTAAAATAGGCGAACTGACCATGCATGATGGCCTTCAAGGCCACATCTGCCCATCGGTCGAGCTTCCAATGCCCGAGCAGTTCCGGATCCCGGCAGGCTTCCATGGCAGCCTGCCCGGCCGCATGGCGCAGGGCGGGCGTCTGACCAGGGGCGCCGGAAGCGATCATCAGCATCAGCGTGAGCTGCTGTGCCGCCACGACATTATCGTTGACGATTTTGACAATGCCGCGGGCCGCCACAGCCGGATTGCTCCAGTCCGCTTTCGGTGACAGTTCAGCCAGCACAATGCGAAGCCGGTCCCTGCTCCCCTTCCTCCGTGGAAGGGCGGCGTTAATCGTTCTAAAAGCCCTGTTGCGCCGCTGTCGAATCCGCTCATGACTCCGGCCCAACTCATGGCTGAGTTGAGCGAGGGTCACATACTCGCCATCTCCTACCAGTCCCAGTAGCCGAAGGGCGATGATCTGATCCATCGGGTCGGACACGCAGCTTTCTACCGAGTTGGCCAGAGCCGCCCGGAACCGGTCTGGCAGTGGATCATCCGATGGAGCCTCCCTGGTTGAAAGGGGCGACATCGCCACGGTCTCACGCAAAAGGACGTTGAGATAATCATAGGCCCGCGCCACTGTAGCAATGGCGCGCCGCCCGGGTGGCGCCAGCTCAGCCTGCTCCTTCAGATTGAGCAGGGTTGCGACAAGTTGATCTATGCCTGCCGAGAGCCGCGTTTCCAATGGCTCTTTCTCCGCATGGATGGCAGCAGAATCAGAAGCAGATGGTGTGGATGGCCCCGTTTCTATCAGACCCAGGCGCTTGAGCCGGCTGCGGATGGCACCAACGCTGCGTTTATGATGGTCCGCCAGTTGATCGACTGAAACGCCGCTTCGAAGCGCCGCTTCCAACGCCTCATCTTCCTCCGGCAACCAGGATTGCCCATGACGGTGCTGCATTTCCCCGATCCGTCGATCCACAATGATGCTCATATAACAATGATTGTCACACGAACGGCAGCTGGATAGGAATTATCTTTATAATGCCCTATCACTTTTACATTCATTTCCCGGATGGGGCCGTAGACCGGCGATGGGTTTCAGGATGTATGCGGGCGGACGGCCATGTCCAGAATGGGCGCCCATACGGTTTTGTGACGGCTGCGGCGATTGCAAGGGCCACGATGTTGATAACCAACGAGGACAGACAGAATGGAACTTGTCCCGTGTTGTCCACAGGTTACGACAGGAGGAATGGAACCTGACTATCAATGCATTTGGAGCATTCTGAACGTCCCTTAACCCACTCTGAGAAGTTCAGGTTGGAAACGCCCGACCTGGCGGCCAATGATGCGCCTCGCCTGGCTTCGGGCAACCTGACGACTTCAGACTCCAGGCGCGATACCATGCGTGCGGGCCGCCTCGTCTGGTTTTGGACCCGTATATCCCTGATCCACATAAGTCAGTTCATCGCGGAACAACGGGTCGAAAGTGGCGCGAAATCCCGTGGTGAGCTGCCAGTTTTTCCCCTTTATGTCATGGATAATGTCCGAACCAGGTCAGGTCGGCAGGGTTGGAATGCATTGACCGCGAGCCGCGCGCGAAGCGCCAGACTCGCGCCCCTACGAACGAGAGCCCGATTCCGGCCAGTTGAGGCCGGGAGACGTCACCAACAAGCCACATAACCATATCAAGATGCCTGTGCCCCTATGGCAAAAGAAGGAACAGGTGGTTTCTATGCTTCACTCTCTCCTACATATCGTTTCAAGAAAAACGCGGCAGACATTAGCCGAGGAAAGCTTTCTTGCCGAACCGTTACCTATCATCATTAGCGAGATTGTCAGGGAAACTGCGCCTGACCGGAGATCAAAACGGGAGAAACAGATCGCTAATTTTTTATGTATATTCATCCCGATTGGTTTAATATCCATAATATTATTTTCAATTTTATTATTGTCATTTATCAAAAAAGAGAGTGCCACATATTCCATCATTCTCTTTATTGTTTTAGGTGCAGAAATTTCTATAATTCCATTGCTCGTCGTTATTTCTCTCCTGGCCCTGAAGGATGTTGTAGGTTTTTTTCGAGATGTACACGAATGGCCGCTGCTTTACGCACAGAAAGAATTGGATGCTGATCGCACATATATCGAGCGTCTCAAACGCAGCACGCTGGCTGATCTGCAAACCGCACGCCGCACCTACGCCAGGAAGTTCGAGGGTCTGACCGGTCGGGCTACCCTGCTCGGTGGGAATCCCGCCAAAGCGGGTCTGGCATGGCTGGCTGTCGGCGCGGCTATCACCGCATGGCAATCGAATATGAAAGAACAAATACTTGAGAAATGGCCTTCACCTATCTGGGCGATGATTATAATTGCCACCAGCTTCGCTCTTTTCTCGTTCTTGATTGCCAGCTCTGCGGAGAAAAGAGTTCGAGCGTTCGATCTTCTCGACCAAGCCATAGAGGAGCGCAAGACAGCCGAGGAACCATGACACGCTATGGCCCCGACTGTTAATTTTCACTGAGCACTGACCCGGGTAGTATGGAAATTCTCATCGAGAACTGACCCATGCCTTCACACTCCCCGGCAGCATCTGCTGGGGGTTTGATGAGTGATCGACATGGAGCTTCTGAGTGTAATCCGTCGGTAGCACTGCCGGGATCATCTTCCGATCCGCGAGATCGAACGCCGGACGGGACTGTCACGCAATACGATCCGGAAATATCTCCGGGCAGAGAGTATTGAGTCGCGTATCCAGGTTCCCGAACGCCCCAGTCGACTGGACCCGTTTGCTGACAGGCTGCCTGATTGACGGTGCGGCTGTTCCGGGATGCCCGTGGAGGCATGACGTCGACTGGTGCAATATGTCCCGGCCGAACCTGGATGGTGGTCCGATCATATGGCGGACAGCGATGAAGTGCGAGGCCTCATGATGTTTTTTGGGCTTGCGGGGCACTATCTTCTCATACACCGCTTTCGCGCCTGTCAACGGGGGAACGCCAGCGACTGGCGCTGCTCCGGGCGATTTTACTGCATCCCGGGGTGCTGTTGCTCGACGAACCCTGTTCCGCGCTGGATGAGACCTCAACCGGCCGGATCGAGCGTGTCCTTCAGGCCTTACAGACGCGGGGAACCGCCATCGTTCTTGTCTCCCATGACATGCGACAGGCCGGGCGTATGAGCGCCTGCAGTCATCCATTTCAAAAACAAAATCGTCCTGACGCCCTCTCTTTCTGCTTCAGGCGTGCATCATGCTACCGGACAGTCATGCAGAAAGGGAGAAATGAATTCTGCTTCGCTGCCGAGTTCATGCTCAATTTCAAGCAGACGGTTAGCCGATCGTCGGCGGCGCCTGGTGCAAAGGCCGTCAATCATGTCCTGGCGAGGCGTAGTCGATGTAATGGTCTACCGCGTTGGTGATCCGCAGCAGTAGGCGCTGGAATAATCCTCTCAATAGCTTCATGTCGTGGATCCGTGCCGTCGATTTCCGCGAACTGCCGGGTATGCCCCCATGAGAAAGACAGGGCCGCCTCAACCCATTTCCAGCCCTCGGCGCGGATATCCTCGGCGGCGGCCGTCAACTTCTCCATGACCAGCCGATCCAGAATGGCGGGATCCTGCAGCCATCCTCCATCATCGGCCTTGAACAGGTCACGCATGATGTGACCACCTGCTGCAACATAGGCCTTCAGCCCCACGAAGCGGGCACGGGCGTCTGAAGCGCGCACGGTCTTTTCCGTCAGCATGCGGCGGATGACATAGGGTTCGCGGTTATGGCTCTGG
This sequence comes from Komagataeibacter rhaeticus, assembly GCF_011611525.1. NCBI lineage: Bacteria > Pseudomonadati > Pseudomonadota > Alphaproteobacteria > Acetobacterales > Acetobacteraceae > Komagataeibacter > Komagataeibacter rhaeticus. The sequence goes on along the minus strand of NZ_CP050139.1, from coordinate 943,967 downwards.
GACACGATGTCCCAGACCTGTTCCTGGCGGGCATGGTCATCGCTGATGGAAAAGGCCATCAGCGATTCCAGCCGCATGCCGTCCTGCTCATAGATATCCAGCAGCTTGTCGGAAACGGTCATCAGCCGCAGGCGCTGTTTCACCACGGCTGAAGCGACGAAGAACGCTGCGGCGATTTCCTCTTCGGACATGCCTTTTTCCAGTATGTCACGGAAGGCGCGAAACTGGTCCAGCGGGTGCAGGGCCACGCGCTGGAGGTTTTCGGCCAGAGAATCATCCTCGGCAAGAATGGCCGATCCGGCCTCGCGCACGACGCAGGGCACCGGGGCGATCTTCGCCAGCTTCTTCTGCTTCACCAATAGTTCTAGGGCACGGAAGCGACGCCCACCGGCCGGAACTTCATAGGTACCGGTCTCGGTCCCTTCGCCGTCAAGGACGGGACGGACATTCAGGCTCTGCAGCAGTCCGCGGCGTTCAATGTCACGAGCGAGTTCCTCAATCGACAGGCCGGACTTCACGCGCCGCACGTTGGACTGGGACAGCACCAGCCGGTTGAACGGGATATCGCGGGACGAACTCAGGGTGATTTTGGGAATAGCGGTCGCCATGGCGAAAAACTCCATGACGGGCGGACAGGAGACTCTCTCCCATCCTCTCAACCCGTCACGAAAATCCGGGCACCCCTCTGACTCTGCTGGCCGCACCCGAGCCAGCACGCTCTCCTCCTTTCCCGGCAGAAAAATGTCGGCAATTGGGGAGGGAGAACGGAACATCTGCTCTCGCATGAACATCATTAGGTAGCTGCAGTCCTCGATCGGATCAACTACAACCAATTTCTAAAATTGCGTGACTTCCAACCAAATAGGGTCATCGCTTTGCTGCAGCTGCGACATGATTTTACTAGCACGAGATGTTTTTGATCTTTCTGGGATGTAGAGTCTTCCGGACCTGCCATTAGCTTCTTGCAAAAATCCTGAAGAGACAAGAGTGCGTAACACCTTCCCTTGAAGCTTTGCATCTCCATATTCTCCAAGGCCACGTAGTAATGCTTCCTCTTTTCGACCGCTACCAGGCTGAAAGAAGGTTTTTCTCAAAATAGTGACTAGTATTATTTCTGAAGGCTTAAGAGGTGTTTTCCGAATACGAGACACAGTATCCAAGTTCGATTTTTCTCCAATTTCACAATTCTTAACCCAATCAGGAACTTCGCTTCCCGAGACTCCATCTAAAGTCTCAATAATTGAATCGGAAATAATTGTATCAATTGTATTGGAGTTAAATATATTTAATTATCTGATTTCGCATCCCGATAAATGGAGGCCTTCTATTTTCTTTCCTGATAAATCGAGGGTAGAAATGTAACCTCCACATATTTCCGACCCAGAAATATCAATCTCGCCAATCGATGATAACGTAAGTCCACCAATAATATCGCAGTTAAGCGGCCCTTCATTTTTGCCTATTCCATTTTGTATACGCATAACCGCATCAATAATAGTAAATGATTTATTTAGTCTATTTGCAATTATTTCTAGACCAAGGTTTCCTGCTCCATATTTCCATTCTGAACTATTAGGGCCTGTTAGATCTTGAAATTCTTCCCATATTGTAAGGATGGAAGAAGGAGCCGCGCCGCCAGCATATCCCTTCCAGATACTCTCTCTATTCTCTTGTCAAAGACCAAAGCCCAATCGGGCCGAATAACCTAGCAAATCTCACCAGCAACCTCAAGAAGTTTCCCTCAGCGCCGCCGGTGAGTGCGGATATAGGTCCCACCCCCAAAACCGTCAATCAGAAAATGCACATCATTGGAAAAAAATTTCACGCGCCATGATCCAGAAGCCTGAAAAACCCTGCTCTACCGCCCTTCCGGGACCATGGCAGCCTTCACCGCAATATCGGCCAGAACCGATGGCGTGCCGGATTCCGTGAATGGAGACGCCATTTTCCCCTTTCCCGGCATAAATCCTATCTAACTCCCGGTGGACGCAAGCCGACATGTTTTGAGACATATAGGCGGAACCCCATGTAGACATAGCAACAGGCTGGAACCCATGTCCCGATCACCCAAACCATCCGCCCTGATCCAACAGGTCAATGATCATGTAGCCGTCCGCATGACGATCATTTTCGGGAGCATCTGGTGCGTCTACGCCTTTCTTGTCTTTTCCCTCATCCCGCTGGCAGCCCCTGCCTGGCAGAATACGCTGCTCTATATCAGCAACTGCATCCAGCTTGTGGCCCTGCCTGCCCTTATGGTTGGCAATGCGGTCCTGAGCCGCGGCACGGACCAGCGCGCGGCGGAAGACCATGCGGCGCTGATCGAGATCCTGAATGACGTGCGTGCCGAAGTTGGCGAACTGAAGGCCGTCACCAACGATCTGGCCCGCAAGACCGATGCGGCCGCACATCGCCCGCCTTCCGAGGTTGTATCCATTTCGGATGAAGCGGTTATAAATGTGATGGATGAGGCCCCCCGCACGACGGTATCCTCCAGACCTGCATAACCCTAGCCTTCCCGTAGGAACGACCATGCCGCCAGAACTCAATCGTCCAGACATCGTGGCGGAGCTTGCCGCCGTATCCGACCGTTATGAGACCGCACTGGGCAGCAACGACATACCCGTCCTTGATGCCCTGTTTTACCAGGGACCGGAAACCGTGCGGTATGGCGTGGGAGAGATGCTGTACGGATTTGACGAAATAGCCGCCTTCCGCCGTAACCGTCCGGGCGGTTCGCCGCCGCGTGATGTCCTGCGCCGCCATATCACCACCATCGGGACCGATATGGGAACGGTTGACCTGGAATTCCGCCGTCACGGCGGCACGCGCATCGGTCGGCAGAGCCAGACATGGATCCGCACGCCCGATGGCTGGAAGATCATCGCCGCCCATGTTTCCCTTATGGCGGATGTTTCCTGACCCCTTTCCGGACAGGATTTTTCAGACGGCCGCCCCGTAGCGGACCAGTCACCCTGCCGTCTGCTGCAGACGTGACAGGGCATCGACAAACCCCATAGCGAAAGATGCCGTGCCCTGTGCGTTGCGGGCCGCCATTTCGGCGGCGCGGGCATACAGGGCATGGACCGCCACGACCGCGACAGGACGCTCCGGCCCGGCCTGCGTTACGGCAAGGGCCGCCGCGATCAACCCGCCCAGCGCGCACCCGGCCCCCGTAACGGCGGTCAGAAGGCGATGCCCCCCGGGCACGACAACCATCTGGCCATCGGGGGCAAGGATATGGTCTTTCTCCCCGCTTATGGCCACGATCGCGTTACGCTCACGCGCCAGTACCCGCCCCAGCGGCACGGCCTGCGCGATCGTGACCGTGGTTTCCACCCCGCGCGCCGTACTGGCGCCCCCTGCCAGCGCCATGATTTCACTGGCATTCCCCCGGATGACAGCAGGACCACTGCCAGCAAGCTGCCGGACAAGGGCGTCATATTCCGCAACCCCCGCGCCCATGGCCACGGGGTCCAGCACCCATGGCACCTGACTGGCGTTGGCCGCCGCGACGGCAACCTGCATCGCCGCCATGCTGCCGTTGATCAGCCCCGCCGCATTGATCCACACCGCACCGGCCCGGGCGCCAAAACCGCTGGCCCAGCCGGGTGCCGCGCCGATGGCAGGTGCGGCCCCCACCGCCAGAAGCACGTTGGCGCTCAGGGTTGCCGCGACATAGTTGGTCAATCCATAAACAAAGGGGGCCTGCGCCCGAATCTTGCGCCCGATGGCCCGACAGGCCGGATGATCGTAATCCATGGAAACAGGAGAAGGCTGCATTGACCAGGGTCCTTCCACCCCATTGTCGGTCCGTGGGTACCCGACCGGACGGACAGGGGGTTGCCTTTTGATTGTAATGGACTGAAATACAAAGGACGCAGCCGGTCAAGCGTGCCGGCTTGCCCCTTATTTCACATATGCGCCTTTATACGCGGCATATTGTCAGGAACACACCGTGCGCCCAGTCCGCCTTTCCGCCCCTTTCCTTCTTGCCGTTGGGCTACTGGCCGCCCCCTCCGCACGGGCAGCGGATGACGCACTGGGACAGCCAACCGCCAAGCTGTGCTTCGGCCTGCGCGATGTCGCGCTGGCGGGAGGATATTCCTGGGGGAAAGGGCGCCTTTATTTTGGCGGACATTCCTATCCCGTCAGGATCAGTGGCGGTGGCGCGGTCGGAATCGGTTACAGCAGGCTGCGCGGCGAAGGAACGGTGTACAATCTGGCCCGCCTGTCGGACATCAACGGGACCTACTGGTCCGTCCGGGCGGAAGCGACCATTGCCCGTGGCCGTAACGTGGCGGTACTGGACAACAACCATGGTGTGGATATCAAGACCACCATGCACACCACCGGCGCGCATCTGGCCGCGGCCGTGATGCGACTGACCCTGCGTGTGGACCCGGGCGGTGAACGGGTTGAAACCGCGCCCGCCCGCTGCACCTTCCCCATCCATTAACAGACTGCTTTAAAACAGAAAAATTTTTCCGGATGTCGCCTTTTTTCAAGAAGGCGACGCCTCTCGAATCTTTCTGGAAAACGCTTCACCAAAAACTTTCATATGCGTTCGGGATACCGTCCCGACTGGCTTTTCGGATAGCCGTCAGGACTGGGCGCAACGGCTTCATACAACCGTACTGATCACGATTTCCACCAGATTGGGACGGCCCGAAGCCATGGCGGCCTCGATGACGGGGGCGATGTCGTCTGCCCGTGTCACAAGGCGGGAATCCAGCCCATAGGACATTGCCATGGCCTGATAGTCGATGGGGGGGTCACGCAGGTCCATGGCCAGGAAATTGCCTTCCCGTGCCGAGACATAATGTGTCTGTCCGCGCATAAAGCCCTTGAGCACATTATATTCGCGATTATTCATCACCACGAAAGTCACCGGCAACTGCTCATGCGCGGCGGTCCACAGCGCCTGGGGGGAGTAGAGCGCCGCACCGTCGCCCACCAGGCAGACCACCGGCTCACGCCCCAGCCCCAGCGATGCCCCGACCGCGGCGGGCATGCCCCAGCCCAGCGCCCCCCCGCGCAGGAAGGAGTACTGCGCGGCCCAGTCACTATCGAGGAACATGCGGGTATAGGAGGATGTGGCAATCGCCTCATCCACAATCGCAACAGCGGGGCCGATGGCCCGCACCGCCTCATAGGCCGCGACGCAGGGTGCGACGACCGGATCATGGCGATGGCGGGCAACCAGTTCACATGCCTGCTCCTGCCGCGCCGCGCGGGCGGCCACAACCCGGTCACGCGCCGCCGTGAAGGCCGCCTGCCGGGGGCGGGTTTCCTGCACCAGCAGGGGCAGCAGTGCCTCAAGCGAGGCACGGATGTTACCCACGAGCGAAAGCGGGGTCTGGAACGTACGGCCCAGATCACGCGCATCGGCCGAGACCTGATAGACCGCGCATCCCGGCGGCACGGGGGAACCTTCGGAATACAGGATGGTGATCAGCGATTTGCCACCCAGCGCAAAGATCGCATCATAATCCGCCAGCCGGTGGGCGATGTCGGTTGCGCGCGTGGGCATGTTGCCCGCCCATAGCGGGCACGACGTGGCAAAGGGTATGCGCGACGGCCATGACGCGCCATAAACCGGCGCCCCCAGCACTTCGGCCACCGCCGCGACCTGTGCCGCCGCGTTCGCGCCATGCACCTCATCGCCCGCAATGATGGCCAGCCGCCCCGGCGTGATGGTGGCCAGCGCCCGCGCCAGTTCCGGCAGGCCGCCTGCTATCGAGTCCCGGTTGATGACGGACGGGAACCCGATATCGACATCACTGGCTTCCTCCATCACATCCATGGGCAGCGAGAGAAAGACCGGGCCGGACGGCGCGGCCATCGAATCGTTGAAGGCACGGCGCACCAGCACCGGCAACTGATCGGCATGCAGCACTTCCTGCGCCCATTTGACGGCGGGGGTGGCAATGCTGACCAGATCACCAAACAGAAGCGGGTCGGAAATCGTGTGCCGGGAATCCTGCTGTCCCGCCGTCACGACAAGTGGCGTCTGGGAAACACTGGCATTGAGCAGGTTGCCCATGCCGTGACCCAGACCGCCCGCCGTATGCAGGTTCAGGAAACCGGGCCGTCCCGCCGCCTGGGCATAGCCATCGGCCATGGCCACCACGCTCGCTTCCTGCAGGGCCAGGATATATTTCAGGTCCGGCCGGCGCTGGAGGGCATCGATCAGCGGCAGTTCCGTCGTGCCGGGATTGCCGAAGATGTAGCGGACCCCTTCACTTTCCAGAATTTCCAGCAGGATGTCCGCCCCACGCCGCCCCCCGGCGCGCCGTGCGGCAACTTCAAGCGGTGTAATGGCCATGCTGTTCCCTGCCTGCTTTTGTCATTATGGCCATGGCACCACGTTTTCAGGATCGGGTCCACCGCATGTCACTGAAGTGGATATCATTTTTTCCTTGAAAATGATAATAATTATTATTATCAATAACACAACCCGTGGGTTACCCGACAGCTTTCCAACCGTCGATTTCCCAACCTTCCTCACGGAACCTCAACGGCATCACCCCGGCCCGGGTGATGCCGTTCTTTTATGGACCGCAGCGATACGGAAGGCGCATATTTTCATGGCAGGCGTGCGCGGCCGGGCACTCTTTCAATTGACCCGCACGGGGGAACGCGAAGATGATACGGTCCATGTGCCGAAATGAAAGCAAACTCCTTGCCTGCTGACAGTCCTGCCGTTCACACGCCCGCATCCCCCGACACGGCGCACGCGACCGAACTGCCGCTGCCGACGGTCATCGAGGTCCTGCACCGTATCGGCACGCTCAATGCGCAGCATATTGCGGCGGCCCGTTTCTGGGCCACGGATTACCGTATTGGCGTGATGGGGGAAGATGACCCGCATCTGGACCGGACATCGCTCGGCCTGTCCCGCCGCCCCCTTAACGGACGCATGGGGTCGATCAACCGCTACAGATATATTCATGAAATCATTGGCAACCGCTACGAACGGGTCCTGATCGCCACCATGATCAACAATATGCCGATGCATGAACTGGCATACCATACCCAGCATGATGCCCATGACGTGGCGCATCTGATCACGGTGCTGCTGGAATTCCTGACCCGGCAGTACGATGCCATGCCCGGCCATCTGTGGCAGGGCTGAAAGCCCTGTCGCCACGCCTGCGGCGGTATCCGCCCCACGGGCAACAATACCGCCGGACGGATACGGACAGAATGCCTGAACGCTGCCTGAAACAGCCAATTCAGGAAACATCCAAGAATCACCGGAAAGTTCCAGGTGAAGCTTTTTTTTAAAGCTTCAAGGAACGTCGCCTTTCTGAAAAAAGGCGACACCCAAAAACTTTTATTATTTTTAAAAAATAAATTATTTCAAACAGGCTCTTAGCGATAAGCCTCGGCAAAGGCCGCGGCAGCACCCAGCAGTCCGGGCTGGGGGTAGGTGATCAGCTTGACGGGCATTTCCGCCATCATGCCTTCAAACCGGCCCTTGGCCACGAACCGCTCGGCAAAGCCGGAACTGGGCAGATGCTTGGCCAGGCGCAGCCCCAGACCGCCCGCGATCACGACGGCACTGCCCCCCTGCGCCAGGGCCAGGTCACCCGCGACCGTGCCAAGGCTGAGGCAGAAACGCTCCAGTGCCGCGGCGGCCACCGGGTCCGAGCCTTCCAGCGCCATGGTCCACAATGCCTTGTCATCGCGCGCCTTGACCGAAAGCTCACCCATTTCGGCAATCGCCTCATACAGGTTCAGCAGCCCCGGCCCGGATACCACGCGTTCGACCGATACGCGGCGGTAACGCCGGCGCAGCACGGTCAGGATCCGGTCCTCCAGCGGGTCAAGCGGGGAAAAATCGATGTGGCCGCCTTCGGTCTCGCACACGAAATAGCCGTTCTTGCGGCGCACGACATAGGCCGACCCCAGCCCGGTGCCCGGCCCGACAACGGTTGTCACACCCTCCTCGGGCAGCGGCACGTCCGGGCCGCAGATATGCTGGAGACTGTCCGCCCCCACCTGCGCCACCGCATGGGCCACGGCCCCGAAATCATTGACCAGGATCAGTTCATCCACCCCCAGCTTGACCGGCAGCCACGCGGGCTGGATCACCCACGGGTTATTGGTCAGCTTCAGGATATCGCCCTTGATGGGGCAGGCCACCGCAATGCCCGCGGCACGCGGCAGGGGGCGGTCGATCACGCTGGCAAAGGCTTCCCATGCCAGCTGAAGGCTGGCGTGATCGGCACATTTCAGGGTCGTGGCTTCCCCCAGTGTGACAACCCGGCCCTGGTCCACCTGGGCAATGGCGAAACGGGCATGCGTCCCGCCGATATCAACTGCTACGATCTCTTTCATGTCCGGTCACGCTCCGTGCCCATGCGGCATGCTCCTTGCCTGCAATTGCAATAAAAACAGTCTACGATCATGCCCCTCCCATCACATCTTGCGCAACAGGGGACAAAAATCAGGCATCGCAGGCCTGGTTGTTAACATATCTGTGCAGGAAACAAGCCCATGCTCCGGCCAATTTCATTGATCAATGTCACGAAATGGCCACAATCATCCAGATCCGCAACGAACGCCGTGCCCATGGGATGGCAGTCCTCCTGCCGCTCAGCCGGTCTGGTCGGCTTTGATTGCTGACAGAATGCGCCGCTTGAGCGGCCACGGCACCAGGGTATCGACCAGCCGCAGCACGGAAAACAGGAACGGAAAGACCAGATGCGGCCGGTCACGGTCCACCGCGCGGGCAATCCGGCGCGCGGCCATGGGGGCAGTCTGCAGGAACGGCTTGGCCCCCACCACGCGGCGGCTCATGGGCGTATCCACAAACCCCGGCGAGACCAGGGTCACCCCGATGCCAAGCGGGGCCAGCGCCATCTGCTGTGCCTCGGCAAAGCGTTTCAGCCCCGCCTTGGAGCCGGAATAGGCAGCGGCGAACGGCAGGGCATGGAAGGCCGCCACCGAACCGATCAGCACGATATGCCCCCGCCCGCGCGGCACCATGCATTCGGCGGCGGCGGCGGCCATGGCCGAAGGTGTTGCGTAATTGACCAGACCCAGCCTGAGCACGTCCTCCGCCCGTTCCACCACATCATCCCCGCGCCGCATGTCGCCCAGCCCCGCGGCAAGGATGACGATATCTAGCGGGTGGCTGGCATCGTCCTCTCGCAGGGCGGCGATGGCGGCCGTGCCATCGGCCACGTCCAATACGCGGGTCCGCACATCCACCCCGCAGCCACGCGCCCGGGCGGCCACGTTTTCCAGCCGTCCGGCATTGCGCCCCCACAGCACCAGCGGCCGCCCGCGGGCGGCGTAAAGCCACGCCAGTTCCGCCCCGATCCCGCTGGATGCACCCGTAATCAGCACATATCTGCCTTCATCCATGCGTGAAGCGGTCCTTACTGTCATTGTCCATCTTCCTTTTCAGGGTCCATCTGTGCAATGAGCACAACAACAGGACGGACCACCGAATCACTTCTCTCAACCCATGCCTGCATAGCCTGCGCGGTTCCACCATGGAAACAAGGGCCCATGCCGGTAATGTTCAGGATGCAACGAACCGGTCATGAACGAAACCGATCGTCTTACTATCATTCCCGTTTCCGGCTTTCGTCAGATGACCACCTTTATCCAGTTGCCCCGCCGCCTGTACGCCGGCCTGCCCGGTTACGTGCCGCCACTGGACCTGACCCAGCGCGACCTGCTGACACCGCGCAAGAACGCCTTTTTCCGGCTGGGCCGGGCGCAGTATTTCCTTGCCATGCGCGGCGGGCGCGCGGTGGGCCGGATCTCGGCCCAGATCGACCCGGTCTCCATGGCGCATTATGGCGAACCCGTGGGCTTTTTCGGGGCACTGGACGCGATTGACGACCTGGAGGTGGTCTCCGCCCTGCTGGATGCAGCGGGCACATGGCTGCGCCAGCATGGCATGAAACTCATGCGCGGGCCGCAGACGCTGGACAGCAATGGCGAATTCGGCGTGATGATCGAAGGCCATCACGCCATGCCCATGGTCGCCATGCCGTGGCACCCGCAATGGCTGCCGGGCATGATGGAGGCCTGTGGCTGCGTCAAGATACGCGACCTGGTGGCCTACCAGATGCGCACCGGCCCCGATGCGGAGGAAGCGCATCTGGTCCCCGCCAGCCTGCGCCTGGGGGAAGGACGGCTGGGCAATGTCACCACCCGTGGCCTGCGCATGGACCGGATCGAGGAGGATGGCGAGATCCTGCGCACGCTTTACAACGATGCGTGGCGCAACAACTGGGGTTCGATCCCGCTGGCGCGCGAGGATGTGCAGTCCATGATCGTGGAGATGAAGCCCATCCTGCGGCCGGAGCATTTCGTGCTGATCGAACAGGCCGGCAAGCCGGTCTGTGTTGCCTTTGTGGTGCCCAATGTATTCGATATCTCATGGGACCTGAACGGCGACCCCTCGCCGCTGGGCTGGCTCAAGCTGGGCAAGCGGCTGCTGCGGCATGAATTCCATTCCGCCCGCGTCATCCTGCTGGGGGTCAGTTCCACGCTGGATGGTACGGCGCTGGGCGCCATCATGCCCGCCCTGGCCATTACCGAACTGATGAAGCGCGGCCGCAGCCTGCCCTACCGCACCATCGAACTGGGCTGGGTACTGGAAACCAACCTGCCCATGCGCCGCCTGATCGAGCGCATCACGCCCCGGCCGTGCAAGCGCTACCGTGTGTACGACCGCCCGCTGGCGGACTGAACGCGCCTAGCCGCCTACATGGCATGGCTCCAGCCGCGCCGGGCCAGCACCATCTCTGCCCCGCTGGCGTCAAGCACGCGCACGCCCGCCCTTGCCACCACCTGCCCGATGCGGGTGACGGACACCCCCTGCCGCGCCGCATGGTCACGCAGCAACGCCTCATGCCCCGGCGGCACCGCCAGCAGCAGTTCATAGTCATCCCCCCCACCCAGGCAGGTGGGCAGCCATTGCGGCCCGAGCGCACGCACGGCGGGGGAAAGTGGCACCTGTGCCGCATGGATGACCGCGCCCACACCACTTTCGCGCGCCATGTGCCCCAGGTCCTGCACCAGCCCGTCGGAAACATCCATGCCAGCGGAAGCAACCGCACCAAGCGCCAGCCCCAGACGGGGGCGTGGCAACTGGTAGCGACCCGCCAGGTAGCCATCCCTGTCGGCTATCTCGCCCCGGCGTGCCAGAAGGCCCATCGCGCCATCGCCAATGGTGCCTGTCACCCATAGCCCGTCCCCCACGCGCGCCGTATTCCGGCGCAGTGCCATGCCGGGGGCGACATGCCCCAGCACGGTCAGCGAGAGCACCAGCGGGCCGGTGGTGGATGTGGTATCGCCCCCCAGCAGGGTAATGCCGAATTCCTGCTGGTCACGCGCAAGCCCGGTCGCAAAGCCCGCGAACCAGGCCTCGTCACGCGCGGGGGGCATGGATACCGTCAGCAGGTAGCCCAGCGGCGTCGCATCCATGCCCGCAAGGTCGGACAGGTTGCAGCGCAGCAGCTTGCGGCCAACGGTCTCCGCCGGGTCATCGGGCAGGAAATGCACGCTCTCCACCATGGCGTCGGCCGCGATCACGATCTGTCGGCCCGGTGGCGGGGTAAACACGGCGGCATCATCACGCAGGTCCAGCGCGCCATGGCCTGCAAGCGGGCGGAAAATACGGGCTATGAACCCGAATTCGGCTGGCAGCCCGGTATCGGGCAGGTCACGGCACGCCATGGCCGCCCATCCTGCTTCAGGATTCCGGGGTATCGGGCGTCACGTCCATGGCTGGCTGCGCCGCCGGTTCCTGCAGGCGCCGTGACAGCGCATCAAGCACGCCATTGAGCATGCGCGGCTCATCCCCCGCCAGAAAACCGTGGGCGATATCCATGTATTCATTGATGATGACACGCGCGGGGACGGGGTCCGCCCCCGTCATTTCGCCACCCGCCGCATGCATGATCGCGCGCAGCACCGGGTCCAGTCGGGCCAGCGGCCACGAAGCCGGCAGGATCTCGTGCAGCAGGCCGTCTATGCGCTCCTGCCGCGCCACGGCACCACGCACCACGATGCCAAACAGGCGGGCATCGGCATCGGGCACCTGCCCTTCGGCATAGCTGCCGTCCTGCACCACGGATGTGCCCAGCCGGTGGCGGTTGAACTGATTTATGACGTGCTCGGGGCTTTCGCCAGCCTGCTCGATCTGGAACAGGGCCTGCACCGCCGCCACGCGCGATGCGGTGCGGGAACGGACCTTGGGCTGCCGGTCACCGTCTGTCTGTGTCATGGCGGGGTACTCCTGCTGTGGCGATGCTGCGAAATCAGGGCTTCATCGCCTCTTTGGGCCGCGGGGTCCAGTTCAATCTTTGTCCTTGGCACCGTCGGGGGCAAAGTCGCTGCCCTCCTCCCCCGATACGGAGGCGGAAATCGTGTCCAGGATATCGGCAAAATCCTTGGTATCCCGGAAATCCCAGTGCACGCTGGCAAAGCGGATATAGGCCACGGAATCAATCTCGCGCAGCGTTTCCATGACCAGCCGCCCGATATCGCGTGAAGGGATATCCGTCTCCCCCATGGCTTCGAGACGGCGGACAATCCCGTTGACGATCCGCTCGATCCGCTCGGCATCGACCGGGCGCTTGCGCAGCGCGATGCGGACCGAGCGCGCCAACTTCTCGCGCTCGAACGGCACGCGGCGCCCGTCGGCCTTGATGACCACAAGATCACGCAGCTGCACCCGCTCGATGGTGGTGAAGCGCTGCCCGCACGCACCGCAGATACGCCGGCGCCGGATGGCGGCGCCATCTTCATGCGGGCGGCTGTCCTTGACCTGGGTATCATCATTTCCACAAAAGGGGCAACGCATGCGCAACGGGTTCCCGACTACAGCATAAAACAGGGGCGGCCCATGCCGGCCAGCCGGACGGGACTAGCCGCCCACTTCCGCCAGCACATCCAGCACGGCTTCACCATAACGGGCCAGCTTGGAGCCACCAACCCCACGGATCATACCCAGCTCATCCAGCGTGGATGGCCGCTCCATGGCAATGTCATGCAGCACGGCATCATGAAAGATAACGTAAGGCGGGATTTCCTGTTCCCGTGCCTCTCCCAGCCGCCAGGCCCGCAGGGCTTCGTACCGCGCGGCGGCCTCGGGCGCAAGATCGGGCCGTTGCGGGCGGGCATTCCCCATCGTGCGGGCGGCGGCCTTCAGGTCCTCGGTCGCGTCCTCGCGCAGCATGATCGGCTCCTCGCCACGCAGGATGGGGCGCGCGCGCCCTTCCTCCAGCGCCAGGGAGTTGTATTCACCCGTCACCTTTATCGCGCCACGGGCAATCAGCTGGCGGATCACCCCACGCCAGAAGGGTTCCGGCCGGTCCTGGCCGATGCCGAACACGCTCAGCTTCTCATGCCCGTGGCGCGAGACCATGTCCGATCCCTTGCCCCGCAGCACGCCCACCACATGCACCGCGCCAAAACGCTGGCCGGTGCGGTAGATGGCGGACAGCACCTTCTGCGCCGCCACCGTGCCATCAAACGTGGCGACAGGATTGCGGCAGTTGTCGCAATGCCCGCAAGCATGGTCCAGTTCCTCACCAAAACAGGACAGGAGGGACTGGGTACGGCAGCCGGTGGTCTCGGTCAGGGCGATCATGGCTTCCAGCCGCGCACTCATGATGCGTTTCTGGGCATCGGGCGCGTTGGACTGTTCCAGCCAGTAGCGTGCGCGCGCCATGTCATCGCCGCCATCCAGCAGCACCGTCTCGGCCTGTTCGCCATCACGGCCCGCGCGGCCGATCTGCTGGTAATACCCCTCGGGCGAGGAAGGCATGTCCAGATGCACCACCGCGCGCACATCGGGCCGGTCAATCCCCATGCCAAAGGCGATGGTGGCCACGATCACCACCGGCTCTCCCGAACGGAAGCGCATCAGCGCCGCACGCTTTTCAACAGGGGAAAGCCCGGCATGGAAGGGCAGCGCCGGATACCCCTTGCCCACCAGCGAACGCGCCACGCGCTCGGTCTTGCTGCGGCTGCCGCAATAGACGATGGAGGCCGCCCCCCGGTGCCGGTCCAGTATGGCGGTCAGCTGACGCAGTTCCGATGTCTTGGGCCGGACGGCGATATCAAGGTTGGGGCGGTGGAAACTGGCCTTGAGCACCGTGGCGTCGGGCATGGCCAGGGCTTCAAGGATGTCACTGCGGGTACGCGCGTCCGCCGTGGCGGTCAGGGCAATGCGCGGCACATGGGGGAAATGCTGCGGCAGCGCCGCAAGTTCGCGGTATTCGGGCCGGAATTCATGGCCCCAGGCGGAAATGCAGTGGGCTTCGTCAATCGCGATGACGGACAGCGTCAGCCGTCCCAGCCGCTCCAGCATGCCCGGAGAGAGCAGCCGCTCGGGCGAGACATAAAGGATATCCAGCCGTCCCGCCACCAGGTCGGCGCGCACGCGGGCGGCCTCGTCGGGTTCCAGTTCGGAATGCAACGCGCCGGCATTGACCCCCAGCTGGCGCAGGGCGGCCACCTGGTCATCCATCAGGGCGATCAGGGGCGAAATGACAAGCCCGGTGCCCGGCCGGGCCAGGGCGGGCACCTGATAGCACACGCTCTTGCCGCCGCCCGTGGGCATGAGCACAAGGCAGTCGCGCCCGGCCATGACCTCATCCACGGCCTGCTGCTGCAGGCCGCGAAAGTCGGGAAAACCGAAAACATCGGCCAGCACGCCGCGCGGGTCGCGCGACGGGACTGCGTGCGGTGTCATGGCATGAAGCGGTGCGCCGTCGCTCAGTGTCCGCCCACCTCGATCTCGACGCGGCGGGACGCCAGCGCACCGCTTTCATTGTTCATCGGGCCGCGCGGCTGCTGGCGGATGCGGCTGGTGTCCACGCCATCCACCACCAGCTGGCGGGCGACGACCTTGGCGCGGTCAATGGCCAGCAGTTCATCGGCCGACAGGTCATGGCTGGCGGCGGCGTAACCTTCGACACGCACATTGGCGTGGCTGGCCACCGCCCGCTGGGCCGCCTGCGTGATGACGGTCTGGGCCGGCGTGTCAAGCTGGGTGGAGTTCTCGGTAAAGAACACGACATATTTGCCCGGATGGCCACCAGCGCATCCTGTCAGCAGACCAAGACCAAGAAGAAGGGACAGGCGACGCATGATGAACTTACTCCTGTTTCAGAGATTCAAAAGACGGACCGCTTGCGCGCTTCTGGTGCGTCCGACCCGGTTTTCCGCTACTTCGTGCCCTGCGGGGCTGGGCACGTCAATCCTCTGGACCGACATGCCCGCCTTCTTATGCACCAATACCGGCCATCTTGCCGCCAGAAATCCGCCATGCGTGATCCAGTTTTTCAACCCCCGCCAGCCGGTGGGCAATCAGGATGACCGTGCGGCCGCGTGTGACTTCATTCAGGGTCAGCAGGAATTCCTGCTCGGTCCGCGCATCAAGCCCCGTGGCCGGTTCATCCAGAATCAGGATTGGCGCGCGTGAAAGCAGGACACGCGCCAGCGCAAGCCGCCTGCCCTGCCCGCCCGACAGGCTGGCCCCGCCTTCCCCCAGCCAGCTGTCCAGCCCTTCGGGCAGGTCACGCACCACATCGGCCACCCGGGCCTGCTCCAACGCGGCCCACAGTTCCGCCTCGTCCGCGTCGGGCCGACCCAGCAGCAGGTTGGCACGAATCGTATCGGCGAACAGATGCGTCGCCTGTGAAAGCCATGCAATGCGCCCGCGCAGGTCGTCATCGCGGATGGTGGCGATATCCTGCCCCCCCAGCGTGATGCGTCCCGCCTCGGGCGCCACCACCTTGAGCAGCAGCGCCGCAAGGGTGGACTTGCCCGCCCCCGATGCCCCGAGTATCGCAACGCGCTCGCCCGCCGCTATAGTCAGGCTCAGGTCATCCAGCACCGGCTGGCGGTGGGCATCCCAGCGGAAGGTAACGTGCTCGAAGCGGATATCCGTGCCGGCCGGTGCCGGTTCGGTGCCTTCGGGCGGGGCATGTTCGGGCATGGCGCCCACCGCCACCACCCGCGCCGCCGCACGGGTAATGCTACCCGCCAGCGCACCGGCACGGGTCAGGCCGCCCACGCTTTCAAACGCCGCCACGGTCAGGAACAGCACGGCTGCCGCGGGCAGCGGGGCAATGCGCGGCAGGCCCAGGCCAAGGGCCGCCGCCAGCACGGCCACGACCGCCGCCTGCCCGCACAGATAGGACGCGGCACCGGCCAGGGCCAGCATGCGCGCCTGCCGCATCTGTGCGCGGAACAATGCCGCGTCACGGGCATGGACATGGTCACGCATGCGGCCTTCCGCGCCAAAGGTCGCGATCTCGCGCAGGCCGCCCACCATATCCAGCACGCCAATGCGCAGCTGCGCGCTGGCATGGCTGACCAGCCCGCCCTCGCGCCGCCCCAGAATGGCGGCAAGCAGGGGCAGGCCAAAGGCGCCACAGGCGAACAGCCCGCTCACCACCAGTGCCAGTTCGGTATCCACCATATTGATGGCAATGAACAGGAACGGCAGGACCAGCAGCGCGCCCGCAAGCGGGATGATGATGCGCAGGTAAAGCCCGTCCAGCGCCTCGACATCGGACACCAGACGCGACAGCAGGTCACCCGCGCGGCGGAAGCCAAGCCCCGCCGCGGCGCCGCGCGCCAGATGGCGGAAGAACCAGACCCGCACATCCGCCAGCGCGCGGAACATGGCATCATGCGTGACCAGACGCTCGGTATAGCGCAGGATAACGCGCGAGGCGCCAAAGATGCGCAGCGCCCCGGTGGTGACCACCAGCATGCCCACCGTCATGGCCGCCACACGCAGCCCCGCCGCCCGCATGAGCAGCAGCCCGATCAGCAGCGCCAGCAGCGACAGCAGCGCGCCCGCCGTCAGCAGCGGTGCGCGGCGCTGCCATATCTGCAGGATCTGCAGCACCGGGGCCAGCACGCCCTCGCGCCGTGCCTGGCGCGAGAATTCCCGGTTTTCCGTGGATTTCACGATGCATGCTCCCCGCTGGTGACAATCCGCCCGTGGTCAAGGTCGATCCGCTGGCCGCCAAAGCCAGCCGCCGCCGGCGAATGGCTGGCCAGGATGACGGTGCGATGTTCCGCCAGCCTGCGCAGGCTGGCGAACACATCCGCCTCGGTTTCCGGGTCGAGATGCGAAGTGGGTTCATCCAGCAGCAGCAGCGGCGCGTCCTTGAGAAAGGCGCGTGCGATCGCCACCCGCTGGGCCTGCCCGCCAGACAGGCCGAACCCGCCTTCGCCAATGCGCGTATCAAGCCCGTGGGGCAGATGGGCCACGAAACTGTCCGCCGCCGCCGCTGTGACGGCGGCCTGCAGCTGGGCCTCGGTCGCAGCGGGACGGGCAAAAAGGATGTTTTCGCGCAGCGTACCCGCGAACAGCACCGGCTTCTGCCCGATCCACGATGTGATGGCCACCAGTGCGGCGGGGTCGATGGCCGCCATGTCGGTGCCATTGAAGGTGATGCGCCCGGCTGCGGGCTGGATGAAGCCCAGCAGCATCTCGATCAGGGTGGACTTGCCCGAACCCGACGGCCCCCACAGCACGACGGCCTGCCCGGCGGGCACGGTGAAGGAAATGTCCTCCAGTGTCGCCCCCCGCGCGGCGTCCCACGCGAAACCCACGTTCTCGAACGCCACCCGCACGCCCTGCCCCGCGTCACACAGCGCCCGGCCTTCGGCCCGCGCGGTGACGGCATCGGGCAGGATCCGCATGGCCGCCGCCGCACCCGAGGCATGGGCACGATCCTGATAGGCCAGCGCCAGACTGCGGAAGGGGGCGAAGAACTCCGGCACCAGCAGCACGACAAACAGCCCGCGCGCCACATGCGCCGCCATCACGGTGGCGGGCACGCCCTGTTCATGCAGCGCCATGATCTGCGCCCCGTTGCGCAGCGCCACCAGCACCAGCGCCACGACCAGCGCGCAGTCAATGGAGGCGGAGGAGAGGAACGCGACACGCAGCACCTTCATGGTCCGCATGCGCAGTTCCTCGGCGCTTGCGGCAAGGCGACGGGTCTCGTCCTCGGTCCGGCCGGACAGCACGATGGTGGCAATGCCACGCACCCGGTCCAGAAACCGCGCCTGCAGACGGGTCATGGCCAGGAACTGGTTGCGCGACGCCACGGCGGCCCCGATGCCGAACAGCGCCTGGCCAAACGGCACGGCAAGGCCGCATGCCGCCATGATCAGCGCCGAACCCGGCTGGACCAGCGCCGCAAGGACGCCAATGACAAGCGGCGCCGCCACCCACAGCACGGAAGCGGGCAGCCAGCGGGCGAAAAACCCGTCCAGCGCCTCGATCCGGTCAACGGCAAGGGCCGTGAGTTCCCCGCTATGGTGATTACGCAGCAGGCCCGGCCCGCCGCGCAGGATGGCATCGACCACGCCCCCGCGCAGCCGCGCGCGCGCCTTCATGCCCGCACGCGCGGCCAGCACGTCAATACCCATCTGCAGCGCGGCGCGCAGCACGGCCAGCCCGACAAGACCGGCAAGCGGCCATGCCGCCACCTTCGTACCGCCCGGCACCAGCACGCAGGCCAGTATGCTGGCCACGCACCAGACCTGTCCCACCGCCACACCGGCCACCGCCAGCCCCAGCAACACTACAGGCATGGCCAGCCTGCGCCCAAGGCGCGACTGTGCCCTGGTCCACGCCTTCATCACTGTCTTGTCATCGTTCATGACCGCTCCCTATACCGAATGACACGGCACAGGGACAGTCATCATGCGCCGCCCCAAACTGCCCGGAACATAACTCTGCCATGCATTTTTGCATGCGATCAGGGGGCCATTTCGTCTTCTTCGGGCTGCTTTAGTGGAAAAACAAGGACATAACGTGTCCCGTTTTCCTCAAAAATCTGCAGGTTGCCCCCCAGCTGGCGCGCAAAGCCCCGGATCAGCTGCATGCCGATGCCACTGCGGGCCTCATGTTCATGCGCATTGCTGCGCACGGCGGCCATGCCCACGCCGTTATCGGCAATCCACAGGCAGGCCCGCCCGCCATCCAGCGCGCGCAGCCCCACTTCCAGCGTGCCGCGCTGCTGGTCGGGGAAGGCATACTTGATCGTGTTGCTGACCGCTTCCGTCACGATCAGGGCCAGCGGCACGGCCTGGTCGGGCACCATGAGCAGGTCATCCACGCGGATGTCGAGCGTGATCCGCCCTTCGTCGGATTCGCCAATGGCGTGCATGATCTGGCCGCACAGTTCGCGCACGAAGCTCTGCATGTTCAGGCTGTACAGTTCCCCATCGGCGTACAGGTAGCGGTGCAGGGTGGCCAGCGCGCGCACGCGGTCGCGCGCCTGGGCGAATTCTTCCCTTGCCGCGGGCTGGCGGATCCGCCCGGCCTGCAGGTTGAGCAGGGACGCCACGATCTGCAGGTTGTTCTTGACGCGATGATGCATTTCCTTGAGCAGCAGTTCCTGGCGCACCTGCGCGCGTTCCAGCCGCTTCTCATGCCGCGCCAGCCTGCGCGTCGCCTTGCTGAAGGCGTGGGCAAGCTGCCTGACCTCCAGCGGCATGGCCCAGTTGGAACGGACTTCATACATCCCCCCCAGCTGCCACTGGTTGACCGATGCCGTAAGCCTGCGCAGCGGCGTTATGACCAGCACGTCGGCGCTCTTGGACGCACCCAGCAGGCCGACAAGCAGCAGCAGCCCGCTGCTGACCAGCGATATGGCGAACATGACCACCGCGTGCCGCTCCCCCGCGTTGCGCCGCGTCATGGTCAGCACATGCACGCCCCCCAGTACGCGCCCCACGGAAAACGCGCCGTCCGACAGCGTGACATGGACCTGTTCGTGCCCCTGCGCCATCATGGCGCGCGCCCACTGCATGATCCGCGCCGGGGGCCGGGTGACCCAGTTGCAGTCCGCGCACAGCGGGGCTGCCATGCGGGCGCGGGCGTCCAGCACCCATATCTCGATCGGGCCATTCTGCTGCAGCAGGTCAAGCCGGGGATCGCTGGACTGCAGGATGCTGCTGCGCCAGGACAGGGGCATGACGGCGGCAAGATAGCCCGCGCGCGCCGGGCGGCCCATGTCGTCACTGATCATGGTGGCGACGGTAATGCGGAAGAAAGCGGGAACGTTGGTCAGCGGATCGGTAATGACCCGCATGCCGATATCACCCTGGAAGCGGGGCATGTCATCCACCGTAAGCGGGATGACATCCGTCATCCGGCCCACGGCGGTCAGGATGTTGCCGCGGTCATCGGTCAGGGCGATCTGGCTGTAATGCTGCCCGGTCAGGGACTGGACCAGTTCAAGCATGCGGTGCAGGCCGCCGTCATCAAGCCGCATGCGCGAGACGGCCCTGAGCAGCGAGCCGAGATGCTCGGATTCGTGGCGCAGTTCCAGATCAATGCGCGCCACGGCCAGGTCCGTGCGATAGCCCGGTGCCTCCAGCGTGTTGTGATAGCTGTGCCACGCCTGCACCGCGCCGATCATGGCAATGGGGGTGGCGGCCAGCAGGATGATGGCCATCATCCGGCCACGCACGGCATCGAACACACGACCGATACGGGTGAACAGGCTACGGTGGCGGCCCTGCCTGCCCTGACCCGGGGAGCGAAATACGGACATTTATTTTGTCCGTTTCCGGTCTTCCTCAATCAGGCGCAGCAGTTCCTCGGGGACAGGTTCCTTGGTCACATCATCGAACAACTGATGCAGCCCCCGCTTCAACCATAGCTCGAACGCATCATCCAATCTGTTTGTGGACTTCTTTCCTGGTTGCCTGGGAGGACACTTGTCCTTCAGAGCCATCGCATTATCCCGAAGTAAATTCCCACCTCAACCACATCCCCGCACATGCGGGAACGTGCATCTTACCCTGCTGTATCCTGACAGACTGGCGCGGGCATACCTGTCAGTGCCATATTAACACCACAATTCAAAGTGGGAATTCGCTTGGTCAGAACGATGCCGCAACAGGTTCGCCCACGCGGGCGCGCAGGCGCTGCACGGCCCCGCGCAGTTCGACGGTCGACAGGTCACGCTCTTCGCCATACAGCCATGTGGCAAGCTGGCGGCGGGCACGGAACACGCGGCTCTTGGCGGTGCCCACGGCACATCCCGTGGCGGCGGCCAGTTCGTCATAGCTCATGCCCTGCATCACCACCAGCACCAGCGCCTCGCGCTGGTCGGCGGGCAGGCGGTTCATGGCTTCGGCCAGTTCCTTGACCACCAGGCTCTCTTCATGCGCGCCGCTTCCCGCCATGGCGGACGCGGGCACGTCCTCGATATTGCCGGTCTCGCGCTTCTTGCGCAGGTCGGAAATGAAACGGTTGCGCAGGATGCGGTGCATCCAGGCGGAAAAATTGGTGCCGGGCGTGAAGCTGTGCTGCGCAGCCAGCGCGTTGCACACGGCATCCTGCACCAGATCATCCGCCGCCGCGCGGTTGCGCGTCAGCGACAGGGCCTGAACGCGCAGGCGGGGCAGGATTGCAATCATCTCGTCATGGAAGCTGCCGGTCATCTTGGTCTCCGCTTTGATGTCGTTCATGCAGAGGGAATGAACAGGAAGCGCGAAAGGTTACATCCGGGCATATAACGAAAACGCGAGCAGGCGGAAAAAGGCCCCTACGCCCCCCGGCCCGGGCCACCGTCGCCCATGTATTCCATGATCTGCGCGCGCGCGCGTGACACACGGGCCTTGATCGTGCCGACCGTCACGCCGCACACGGCCGCGGCCTCCGCATAGGTCATTTCCTGAACGCCCACCAGCACCAGCGCCTCACGCAGGCGGGGGGAGAGCCGCCAGATCGCGCCGTTGAGGTCACGCAGGGCATCGGCCTCCCCTTCCGGCGTGCCGCTTTCGGGGCGGTCGGGACGCAGGGCGTAATCCGACATCACATCGCGCTCGCGCCGCCTGTGGCGCGCCTGCTCGTAGAACAGGTTGCGCGCGATGGTGTACAGCCACGCCTTCATGCTGGTGCCGGGCGTGAACTGCCCGATCGCATCCAGCGCCCGCAGCACGGTTTCCTGCACCAGATCGTCCGCCGCCGCCGCCTGCCCGGTCAGGAAACGGGCAAAACCCCGCAACTGGGGGAGAAGGGCAAGCATCTCCCCACGCAAGTGCGTGACCGCCGACGGATCAAGTGGTATTCTGGATTCCAGTTTGTTTACTCTTCAACTCTTGCAGCACAGCCTAACGCTGTCATGATCCGGAGTGTAACAGTTTATCTGGGGAGATGAATGCCTCATGCCGCTATCACGGCGTCAAGACCTGCTTCGCGCCCTGCCCTATGCCCGGCGTTACGCCCGCGCATTATGCGGCAGCCAGTCCAGTGGCGACCTGCTGGTGGCCGAGAGCCTGCGCGAACTCATGGCGGTGGATGATCCCGCCATGCCACCAAGGCTGCGTCTGTACCAGTGGATCTCGCGTCACCATGCGCAGAACGGCACGGAAAACACGAAGGCGGGCGGCATGCCGCCCATGGCGCGCAAGCTGCTGCTGCTGACATCGCTGGAGGAACTGAGCCCGGCCGACGCCGCGCGCGTGCTCTCGCTCAGCCCCACGCAGGCCGCCACCATGCTGGAAGATGCCCATGCCCGCCTGCGCTCCTGCGCGCAGACCAGCGTGCTGATCATCGAGGACGAACCCATCATCGCGATGGACATCGAGGAACTGGTGCGCCAGTGCGGGCATACCATAGCCGGTGTTGCCAGCAGCGAGGCCGAGGCCATCCGCCTGGCGCGCGAGACCCGTCCCGGCCTGATCCTGGCCGACATCAACCTGGGTGACGGGGGGGACGGCATGCACGCGGTGTCCAGCATCCTGCAGCATCAGGACATTCCCATCATCTTCGTCACCGCCTATCCCGAGCGCCTGCTGACCGGCGACACGATCGAGCCGGCCTTCGTCATCACCAAGCGGTTCGAACCGCTGACCCTTGCGGTCTCGACCTACCAGGCCGTTTCCGGTGGCGTGCCCCTGAACTGACGCAACCGCATGCCAGCACTGGCGTCAGTGGCATCCCCTCCCCCCGCCGTTGCGTGTATGCTGAACGTTCCGGCCGTGCAGTCGGGCGGTGCTGGTGCACTACTGCAACCGCTTAATTCAAGAGGGCAGAATGAAACGGCTGGTCATCGTCTCCAATCGCGTTCCCGTTCCCAAGGAAGGACTGCGCCCCGGTGGCCTGGCCGTCGTGCTCAAGGACCTGCTGGCACGCAAGGGCGGCATGTGGTTTGGCTGGAACGGCACCTGCCACCCCGACGCGGCCCACCTGCCCCCCGCACTCCAGAAGGCCGAAGGCGTGGAATACGCCACCATCGGCCTGACCCCGGCCGAGCACCGCAATTACTATACCGGCTTTTCCAACTCCACGCTGTGGCCGCTCATGCATTCCCTGCCCGAGCACATCCACTTCGAACGGCGCGAGCTTGCCAGCTACTGGTCGGTCAACGAACGGTTCTGTGAAAACCTGCTGCCGCTGCTGCGCGCGGATGACGTCATCTGGATCCATGACTACCACCTGCTGCCGCTGGCCGCCCTGCTGCGCCGCCATGGCGTGCGCCAGCCCATCGGCTTTTTCCTTCACACCCCGTTCCCCGCGCCGGACATGCTGG
Source organism: Komagataeibacter rhaeticus (assembly GCF_011611525.1). Taxonomy (NCBI): domain Bacteria; kingdom Pseudomonadati; phylum Pseudomonadota; class Alphaproteobacteria; order Acetobacterales; family Acetobacteraceae; genus Komagataeibacter; species Komagataeibacter rhaeticus. The sequence continues at coordinate 920,403 of NZ_CP050139.1, read as the reverse complement.
CCACCGCCCCCGATGGCGGCACCTTCCTGCGCGACCTGCTGCGCGCCGACCTGCTGGGTTTCCAGACGGCGGATGACACGGCCAATTTCATCTTCGCCGCCACCCGCAAGGCAGGCGCCGTGGCCATGGGCGACGATGCCCTGACATTTGAAGGGCATACGGTGCGGGTCGGCACCTTTCCCGTCGAAATCGACCCCACCCGCTTTGCCGCGACCGCGCGCGATGCCGCGGACCTGGAGGACCTGCGCCGGCTGTCGGGTTCGCTGGCGGGGCGCAGGCTGGTCTTTGGCGTGGACCGCATGGACCCCACCAAGGGGCTGGACCACCGGCTGGCGGGCTATGAACGCTTCCTGGAAACCTATCCGCAGCGCGAACGCCAGGTCACGTTCCTGCAGATCGCGGCCGAAAGCCGGACGGATGTGGCATCCTACCAGGCGCTGCGCAACAAGCTGGAACACCAGATCGGCCAGCTCAACGCCCATCGCGGGCAGGCGGACTGGACACCGCTGCGCTTCCTGACACGCGGCAGCCCGCGCCCGACGGTGGCAGGCTACATGCGGCTGGCCGATATCGGCTACATTACCCCCCTGCGCGACGGAATGAACCTGGTGGCCAAGGAATTCATCGCAGCCCAGGACCCCGAAGACCCTGGCGTGCTGATCCTCTCCCGCCTGGCTGGCGCCGCAAAGCAGCTGGATGCCGCGATCCTGGTCAACCCGCTTGACCATGATGACATGGCCGACGCGCTGGAACGCGCGATGGTGATGTCGGCCGCGGAACGGCGCGAGCGCTGGCAGTCCTGCTGGAACAGCATCGCCAGCCGCACCGCCCTGGGGTGGGGGCTGTCGTTCCTGAACATACTGGAGGGGGCGAAACAGGCGTGCCCGCCCGCGTAGCAGCCCTTGCGCACCGTGCCATGGAAGGGACATAAGCGGACATGGCTTCTCCTCCCCTTCTTCTCCTTCAGGATATTACCCTTACCCTTGGTGGCGCGCCGCTGCTCAACGGGGCGGGATTTGGCGTGGGCGCCGGTGAGCGGCTGTGCCTTGTCGGCCGCAACGGATGCGGCAAGTCCACCCTGCTGCGCATCGCGGCGGGTGAGATACAGGCCGATGATGGCACCGTTTTCGTCCAGCCCGGCACCACGATACGCTACCTGCCGCAGGAACCCGACCTGTCGGGCTTTGCCACCACGCTGGATTACGTGCGTGCCGGCATGGGGCCGGGCGACCCGGATTACCGCGCCGAACTGCTTCTGACGGAACTGGGGCTGAACGGTACGGAAGACCCGGCCACCCTCTCGGGCGGGGAAGCGCGACGCTGCGCGCTGGCCCGGGCACTGGCCCCCGAACCCGACCTGCTTTTGCTGGATGAGCCGACCAACCATCTGGACATGCCCACCATCGAATGGCTGGAGCGTGAACTGCTGTCGCTCTCTTCCGCCATGGTCATCATAAGCCATGACCGCAGGCTGCTGGAGACGCTGTCGCGTTCGGTCGTGTGGCTGGACCGGGGCATCACCCGCAGGCTGGACCAGGGATTCGCGCGCTTCGAGACATGGCGCGAGGACGTGCTGGAGCAGGAAGAACGCGACAGCCACAAGCTGGACCGCCAGATCGCGCGCGAGGAAGACTGGATGCGCTACGGCGTGACCGCGCGCCGCAAGCGCAATGTCCGCCGCGTGGCCGAACTGGCCGAACTGCGCAACACCCGCCGCAATGCCATCCGCCCGCAGGGCGGGGTAAAGATGGAAGCACGCGAGAGCGACCTGTCAGGCAAGCTGGTGGCGGTGGCCGAGGACATCTCGCGCGCCTATGACCCCGCCCACCCGGTGGTCAGCCATCTTGACCTGCGCATCCTGCGCGGGGACCGGCTGGGCATCGTGGGCGCCAATGGCGCGGGCAAGAGTACGCTGCTGCGCCTGCTGACGGGCGTGGACAGGCCGGATTCGGGCTCCATCGCCATTGGCAGCGCGCTGAACGTGGTCACGCTGGACCAGCAGCGCCGCACGCTCGACCCCAATGCCACCCTGGCCGATACGCTGACCGGCGGCGGCGGCGACATGGTGCAGGTCGGCACCGAGAAGCGCCACGTCATCGGTTACATGAAGGACTTCCTGTTCCGCCCCGAGCAGGCGCGCACGCCGGTGGGCGTGCTGTCGGGCGGTGAGCGGGGGCGGCTCATGCTGGCCTGCGCGCTGGCCCGGCCCTCAAACCTGCTGGTGCTGGACGAGCCGACCAACGATCTTGACCTTGAAACGCTGGACCTTTTGCAGGACATGCTGGCCGGCTATTCCGGCACGGTGCTGCTGGTCAGCCATGACCGTGACTTCCTCGACCGGGTCGCCTCCTCCATCCTGATGGCGGAAGGCGGCGGGAAATGGGTGGAATACGCCGGTGGCTACAGCGACATGCTGGCCCAGCGCCGTGATGACACGCTGGCCGCCCGCCCGCGGCAGGAGCGCACGGACACCACACCGGCCAGAACCGACGTGACGCCTTCCGCGTCCCCCCGCCAGCCCGCGCGCAAGATGTCCTACAAGGACAGGCACGCGCTGGAACAGCTGCCCAAACAGATGGCGGCGCTGGAAAGCGAGATCGAACGCCTGCGTGCCCTCCTGAGCGATGCGGGACTTTACGCGCGCGACCCCGCCGCCTTCACCGCCGCCACCACGGCGCTGGAAAAGGCACAGGCCGACCTGACGGCGGCGGAAGAACGTTGGCTGGAACTGGAAATGCTGCGCGAGACGCTTCAGTCCCCCTGAACGGGGGGAATGATCAGGCCCGATGCTTCCATCCGCGCACGGGTGGCGGCAATGCCCTGCGTTACCGCAAGGGCCGCCGCCAGCGCGCGGCGTCCGGCCACGGCATCGACCAGCACTTTCGCCCCATCAAGGCAGGAGGCGGCAAAGGCCGCGTGCTCGGCGGCCAGCGTGTCATGGTCGCGCCATGTCACGGCTTCGCGCCGGAAGCCGCCCGTGCCCGGCAGCGGCAGGCCACGCTCGCGCCCGATCATGGTCAGTTCACGCTTCATGAAATCGGCGGACAGGTAGCCTTCCTGCGAGAACAGGCGCATCCGCCGCTCGGTCTTGAGCGAGATGCGGCTTGCGGTAATGGTGGCGACACAGCCATTTTCAAAACGTACGCGGGCGTTGGCAATGTCCTCGAACGGGGAACTGACGGCCGCCCCCAGCGCGTCCACGCTCTCGATCGGGCTGTCCACGATGGCCAGCACCAGATCAAGGTCATGGATCATGAGATCAAGGATGACCGAGACATCCGTGCCGCGCGGCTTGTAGGGGGCGATGCGCGTGGCCTCGATATAGAGCGGGCGGGAAATGCGTTCGGTAATGGCCCGGTGCTCGGCCGAATAGCGCAGCAGGTGCCCCACCTGCAGCACCACACCCTTCGCATGGGCCAGACGGGCCAGTTCGTCAGCCTGTTCCAGCGTTGCGGCCATGGGTTTTTCCACCAGCACATGGCGGCCCGCCGCAAGGGCCTGCCGGGCCAGGTCGAAATGATATTCGGCAGGGGCCGCGACGATGATCGCATCCGAACAGGCCAGCAGATCGGGATAGGACAGCACCGGCACGCCACCGGCTTCCCGCGCCACCACGCGCGCGCGGTCCCCATCCGGGTCATGGATGCCCGTCAGGACCTCACGCGCGGAATCCAGCACCTTGAGCGCATGGAAACGGCCAAAATGCCCGGCCCCCACAATGCCGATGCGCAGCTGCCGCCCCGCCGTACCCGCGCCTGCCGCCTGCGTCATGCCCCGTTCCTGTCCTGTCGTGTTCCCTCCATCCCGATTAGCAGCCAGGGGTGGCGGCGCACACCCCCGCCACGCTCACACCCGGCATGAATGAAAAAACGGAATGCGGCAAAACGGCAACGTCCACCATGCCTGTGGCGCATCAGCGGTTGCATCATCGGGCCGGGAGCGGCATGTTCCCGCCACTGAATTTCGTGCACACGAGACATTGACCATGCCGGGCAAGGGAACCGGCCCAGCCGGGCGTAGGGAGCTTTCCATCAAGTCATGATGTATTACAGTCGGCTCAGAATGGCCTCGGTCATTGGCGTATGTCTGATCGGGCTGGCGCTGTGCCTGCCCAATGTCATACGCCAGCCCGTGGCATCCCTGCCCTGGCGCCAGATCCATCTGGGCCTGGACCTGCGGGGCGGGTCCTACCTGCTTCTGCAGGTGGACATGAACAGTGTCGCGGCCGACAGGCTGCGCGGCCTGCAGGATGAAACCCGCCAGACGCTGCTGAAAAACAGCCTGGGCTACCGCAACCTGGCCACCACCGCGCACGGCGTGACCTTTACACCCCGCACCCCCGAGGAAACCCAGCCCGACCTGAAGGCCCTGCGCGCCATGCCGATGAACGTGCCGGGCGAGTTCACGGTCGAACAGGGCGGGGACGGGCAGATCACCCTTACCCTTTCGGCCGACGCGGCCCGCCAGCGCGCCTATGACGCGGTGACCCAGTCGATCGAGATCGTACGCCGCCGGATCGATGCCACCGGCGCGATCGACCCCGAGATCACCCGCCAGGGCGAGGACCGGATCATTGTGGAACTGCCCGGCATCAGCGACCCCGAGCGGGTGAAGAACCTGCTGGGCACCACGGCGAAGATGACATTCCATCTGGTGGCGGATTCCGCCATCGGTTCCTCCGTCCCGCCGCCGGGCGTGGACCTGCTGCCCATGAGTGATGGACAGGGCACGCTGCCGGTATTCTCGCATGTGGACGTGGATGGCGCGGACCTGACCAATGCCAGTGCCTCGATCGACCAGCAGAGTGGCGAATGGGCGGTGAACTTCACCTTCGATTCGGCCGGGGCGCAGGAGTTTGGCGACGTGACGCGGGCGAATGTGGGCAAGCGCTTCGCCATCGTGCTGGATAACAAGGTGATCGAGGCCCCGGTCATCCGCACCGCCATTACCGGCGGCAGCGGGCAGATTACCGGCGGGTTTTCCGCCCAGCAGGCCACCGACATGGCCCTGCTGCTGCGCGCGGGCGCGCTACCCGCCCCGCTCAACGTGATCGAACAGCGCTCCATCGGCCCGTCGCTGGGTGCGGATTCGATCCGGGCCGGCGGCTACAGCCTGGCCGCGGGCTTCGTGCTGGTGATCGCGTTCATGGCGCTGTTCTACGGCCGGTTCGGCTGGTACGCGAACATTGCGCTCCTGGCCAACCTTGTGCTGATGACGGCCATCCTGTCGCTGTTCGAGGCAACACTGACCCTGCCGGGCATGGCGGGCATGCTGCTGACCCTGGGCATGGCGGTGGATGCGAACATCCTGATCAACGAACGCATCCGCGAGGAAGTGGCCCGTGGCCGCAGCGCGCTGCAGGCCATGCAGGCCGGCTTCGAGCGGGCCACAGCCACCATTGTGGACAGTAACGCCACCGCCCTGCTGGCGCATGTGATGCTGTTTGTTTTTGGAACCGGGCCGGTGCGCGGCTTCGCGCTTACCATCACGATCGGTATCGTGACGACCCTGTTCACCACCCTTCTCCTGTCCCGGATGCTGATGGTGCGCTGGTATGCCCGCACGCGCCCCAGCACCCTGCCGGTCTGAGGCGCGCCGCATGATGTTTGACCGTCCCCTCCTTCGGTTCGTGCCGCGCGGCACGAAAATCAACTTCATGCGTGGCCGGTTCATCGGCCTCGCCACATCGGCCGTGCTGTCCATCGCCTCGCTGATCCTGTTCTTCCACCCCGGCCTGACGCTGGGGCTGGATTTCCGCGGCGGGATCGTGGTCGAAGCCCGCACGCAGGGCCCGGCGGATTTCAACGCCATCCGCGCGGCCCTGAACGCCCAGCATGTCAATGCCGCCGGCGTGCAGTCCTTTGGCGGGCCGGATGACGTGCTGATCCGCCTTGATACCCCCCCTGACAGCGAACCCGACCACGAGGCCCGCACGCAGGCCATGGTCGATTCCGTGCGCCACGCCATTGCCACCCTGCCCGGCGCGCAGGTGCTGCGGGCGGATGCGGTGGGGGCTTCGGTATCAAGGGAACTGTTCCGCAACGGCATGCTGGCGCTGGGCATCAGCCTGCTCATGATCCTGGCCTATATCTGGTTCCGTTTTGAATGGGAGTTCGCGGTCAGTGCGGTGGTGACGCTGGTGCTGGACCTGACCAAGGCGATTGGCTTCCTGGTCATCACGCATTTCGAGTTCGATCTGGTGATGGTGGCCGCCATCCTGACCATTCTGGGCTATTCCACCAATGACAAGGTGGTGGTGTATGACCGCGTGCGCGAGAACCTGCGCAAGTACCGCACCATGCCGCTTGCCGAACTGATTGACCTGTCCATCAACGAAACACTCAGCCGCACACTGGGCACGTCGTGCACCGTGTTCCTGGCGGCGCTTCCTCTGGCGCTGTTTGGTGGCGCCAGCCTGTCGGGCTTTGCATGGGTGATGCTGTTCGGGATCGTGGTCGGCACGTCCTCATCCATCTTCATCGCCGCCCCCCTGCTGCTGCTGATGGGGGAGAAACGGCTGCGGCGTGACGCCCGGCCGCCCGCGCGCCCCTGAAGCCAGGGGGGCGGGCCAGACCACACGGTCATGACCCGCGCGATTCCTTATCGCGCCACGTTATCTGTGGGCAGGTCCGTCCGGCTGTGGCGGCACCTGCCCATTTGCGTTGGGCGCACTGGCGCCGGATGCACTGGCGCCAGGGGCACTGCCGCCGGAGCCGAATAACGGCACACCGGGAAGGCAGCGCGCGGGCGTGCCGCCCCCCAGCGTGGACGGATCGACCTGATTGGTGCAGGCCAGCATGATCTCGATCGCCTGCTGCCCCCTGCGCCGCGCGGCATGCGAGGGATGGCTCAGCGCCTCAAGCAGCATGTGCTTGCCATATTTGAGCGAGGTGGCCATGTCATATACCTGCTGCCCCGACAGGCCGCCATCCTGCAGGCGGCTGACAAGCCCCCCTTCCGCCATGAAATAGGATGTCACCAGCAGGTAGTCCTGTGCGGAAGGCGGCAGGTGGGCCATGTCGCGTCCGGGCGTTGCATGACAGCCGGACAGCAGCCCCCCGGCCAGTAACGCCAGCAGGCCCGCGCGTATATGTCGTTTGAAATCAGTCATGAAACAGCCCCCCAATACGGGGGGATATTGGGCAGTTCGGACAGGGGGCACAAGACCGGCCGGCCGGTGCGCACAAAAAACGGGCACCCTTCCGGGTGCCCGCCATGCCGTTCCAGCATGTTGAACGCGTTCAGCCCTTCGGCGTGGTCGCGCCCTTCTGTGCGGCTTCGGCCTTGAGTACATCAAGGATATCCTGCAGCAGCACCTCGTTGCGCGGCGGTGCCGGGGGGGTGGCAGGCTTCTCGGCCTCTTTCTTCACGGTCAGGCGGTTGATCACCTTCACGACCCAGAAAATCACGAAACCGATGATGATGAACTGGATCACCGCATTGAGGAACAGCCCGACATTGAGCGTGACCGCCCCGGCCTTCTGCGCATCGGCCAGGGTGGCAAGATGCGGGCCGCGCAGGGCAACGAACAGGTTGGTGAAATCGATGCCACCGATCAAAAGCCCCAGGATGGGGGTAAAGATATCCTTGACCAGACTGTTCACGATGGCGGTGAACGCCGCACCCACGATCACACCGACCGCCAGGTCCACCACATTGCCGCGCATGAGGAATGCCCGGAATTCCCCCAGCCAGCCCGGTACATGAATATCCTTTACGTGCAGTTCGGGCACATGGTCCGGCAGTTTTGCCATGAAGGCCAATCCTTTAATTTGATGGAGATGACCTATCTCTAGCAACAACCCGCCGCCATGACGACCATATATTGCCATATACCCTGTTCGCGTGCCCGTTCGTGATGCAATGCGGTAACACCCCTGCCCCACGGGGGGCCATGGCGGCTTTTGTGGCCATGGGGTGTTGATCTTGGCGGCCCTTGTCGTCTATACGCCTGCCGATACATCGCCCCCGGTCGGCATCGGTGGGCCCAGCGCGAAAGTTGTTTGAAATGAAATCCGGCATCCACCCCGACTATCACGAGATCACCGTCATCATGACCGATGGCACCGAGTACCAGACCCGTTCCTGCTACGGCAAGCCGGGCGATACGCTGCGCCTGGACATCGATCCGAAGTCCCACCCCGCCTGGACCGGCGTGCAGCGCATGATGGACACCGGGGGCCAGGTGGCCAAGTTCAACAAGAAGTTCGGCGCGCTGGGGCAGCGCAAGAAGGGCTGATTGCCCCCTGCCTTACACTTCATGAAGTCATGACTGCGGGAAATGCCCGGTCCCTTGAACGGGGGGCCGGGCATTCCCATGTCTGGAATGCGCCGGACGCCCAAGCGGGTCCATGCGCATCACCCGGAAATGGCGGCCCGCTCGACGCAGGGGCCGCATCACAGCAGACCTTGCTTCATGGAGGTTACAGAACATGGCTTACGATTTCGCGCCGCTGTTCCGCAGCGCCATAGGATTTGACCGTCTGGCCCAGCTTGTCGATACGGCGGCCCAGAACCCGGTCAGCCCGTCCTACCCCCCCTATAACATCGAAAAACTGTCCGATGCCCAGTATGCCCTGACCATGGCGGTGGCGGGTTTTGGCCCGGATGACATCGAACTGACCGTGCAGGACAACACGCTGATCGTGTCCGGTCGCGTGGGAGATGCCCCGGCACAGGGCCGGGAAATGCTCTATCGTGGCATCGCCACCCGTGCGTTCGAACGCCGCTTCGTGCTGGCTGACCATGTGGTGGTGGAAAACGCCGACCTGACCAACGGCCTGCTTCGCATCGCCGTCCGCCAGATCGTGCCCGAAGCGCTCAAGCCGCGGCGCATTCCCATCTCGTCGGGGCATGCCATGGCAGCCGACACGGCCCGGCCCGAACCCGCCCCGGCCGGCAGCCCCGAACCGGACAGCGCGCAAAGCCTGCCCCCGGTCGTTGCGGCCCATGCCACGGCACCGGCCCCACAGCATGCGGGATGCTGCGCGGCATAAGGGCCGGCACCCACGATCCGGCGCAGGGGCGGGCCAATGGTCCGCCCCTGTTTTTTATTGATGAGAAACATTCCGGGCGCGCGGATTGAAGTCTTGACCTTTGCCACCCGCAACCTTCATATCACTGCCACGAGTGTTTTCTGTTTCTGGCGCGCCAGCAGGTACGCACGGTTCCCACGCGGATAGGGAACCGTTCCGAACACCCTTTCAGGTGCCTGCGTGTGGCGCCACACGCTGTAGGACCTGATTGATAATGACTGCCCTGCCCCTGATGCCCAAGGCAACCGCCGTGTGGCTTATTGAAAAGACGGCGCTGACCTTTACCCAGATTGCCGAATTCTGCGGAATGCACCCCCTTGAGGTCCAGGCGATTGCCGATGGCGAAGTGGCACAGGGAATCGTGGGCTACGACCCCATTGCCAACCACCAGCTGACCCAGGCGGAAATCACCCGCTGCGAAAAGGACCCCGAGGCACGGCTGAAGATCCTGCCGCCGGCCAATCCGATCAACCGCCGTTCCAAGGGCGCGCGCTATACGCCGGTGGCCAAGCGCAACGACCGCCCGGATGCGATTGCCTTCATCCTGCGCAATTTCCCGCAACTGTCCGAACAGCAGACCAGCAAGCTGCTGGGCACCACCAAGGACACGATTGAAAAGGTACGCAGCAAGCAGCACTGGAACAGCGCCAACATCAAGCCGCGCGACCCGGTCACGCTGGGGCTGTGCAGCCAGACCGACCTGAACGCCATGGTGCTGGCCGCCAACGAGCGTCTGGCACGCGAAGGGCAGGCCGTGCCCCAGCCGCTGGAACTTGATGACGAGGACGACCACGCCATCTGATCCCTTTCCGCCGCACCCGCACGGGTGCGGCGGATACCGGGGTTCAGCCCAGCCGGGCCAGGCGTTCGATTTCTTCCTTTACGCGCAGTTTCTCAAGCTTGAGGCGGCGTAGGGCGCCCTCATCGGGCAAGGGCCTGCGATCCTCGTCAAAGATACGGGCATCGAGGCGGGCATGACGGGTCTTGAGGCTGTTGATACGTGCTTCGTACGACATGGAATCCTCCAGCGTTTCGTGCGGCAACCCGATCAGGCTAGACCAGACGCGCGGGCGAATTCCATGTTAAAATTGCAGGCCATGGCGCCTTTTCCCGGCATGTCGCCTTTTGCGGCGGATATGCTTAGGATGGTAACATGCCCACCTAACAGATGAGCCGCCATGCTGACAGATCGGGATACCCTCCTTCGCAAGCTGCACGAACTGCGCAGTGAACACCGTGATCTTGATACGGTCATAAGCCGCATGGCCCTGCAGGTAACGGACCAGTTGCAGCTGCAGAGGCTGAAAAAGCGCAAGCTCCTGCTGAAAGACGAGATTACATGGCTGGAAAGCCGCCTGATCCCGGACAGCATTGCCTGAATATCTGACGAGAGTACGCCAAACGTGACCATCCCTTCCCCCTCGCCCGCCTCCACGGCCGCCCCACGCATCGGGGTGATCATGGGCAGCCAGTCCGACTGGGAAACCATGCGCCACGCCACCGAGGTGCTGGACCGGCTGGAGGTTGCGCACGAGGTGCGCATCGTCTCCGCCCACCGCACGCCCGACCGGCTGGCCAGCTATGCCAGGTCAGCGCAGGGCCGGGGGCTTTCGGTCATCATCGCGGGCGCGGGCGGGGCGGCCCACCTGCCGGGCATGTGCGCGGCCTGGACCGCGCTGCCGGTGCTGGGGGTACCGGTCGAATCGCATGCGCTCAAGGGCATGGACAGCCTGCTTTCCATCGTGCAGATGCCCGGCGGCATTCCCGTGGGCACGCTGGCCATCGGCAGGGCCGGGGCAACCAACGCCGCCCTGCTGGCCGCGTCCATTCTGGCGCTGGCCGATCCGGAACTGGGGGACAGGCTGGCCGCGTGGCGCGCGATGCAGACGGCATCGGTCGCGGATGAGCCGACCCGATGAACAGGCTTCCCCCTGGCCGCGTGCTGGGCATTGTGGGTGGCGGCCAGCTGGGCCGCATGTCCGCCATCGCCGCCGCCCGTCTGGGCTATCGCGCCCATGTCCTGACCCCCGAGGCCGATGGCCCGGCGGCCCAGGTTTCCCATGGCGTGACCGTGGGCCGGTATGATGACCATGACGCCCTGCGCCGCTTTGCCGGTGCGGTGGATGTCATTACCTTCGAGTTCGAGAACATCAGCGCCGACGGGCTGGACCTGCTGTCCGGCATCCGGCCGGTGCATCCGGCGGGTGCGATCCTGCGCATAAGCCAGGACCGTATCGCCGAAAAAAGTTTCATGGGGGAAAACGGCGTTCCCGTTGCCCCGTGGCATGCGGTGGAAAACCGGGCCGATCTGGACCGGGCGGCGGACGCGCTGGGCTATCCCTTCATCCTCAAGACCACGCGGCTTGGCTATGATGGCAAGGGACAGGCGCGCATCCATAGTGCAGCGGAACTGGACCACGCATTCGACACGCTGCGCCCCCACCCGCTTGTGGCCGAAGGCATGGTGCGCTTCGCCTGTGAGGTCAGCGTGATGGTGGCGCGCAATGCGCGTGGCGACATCAGCACCTTTGACGTGACCGAGAACCGTCACCGCAACGGCATTCTGGACATAAGCCTGGCCCCGGCCCGCATTCCCCCCGCCCTTGCGGCGCAGGCACAGGAACTGGCGCGACGCATCGCCACGGCCCTTGGCCTGATCGGCCTGCTGGGGGTGGAGATGTTCGTGGACCATGATGGCAGCCTGCGGGTCAATGAAATTGCCCCACGCCCCCATAATTCCGGCCACTGGACCATGAATGCCTGCCCCGTGGACCAGTTCGAGATGCATGTGCGCGCGGTCACCGGCCTGCCGCTGCCGCCCGCCATCCGCCACAGCGATGCAGTGATGAAAAACCTGATCGGCCCCGACGACATGGCGCTCTGGCCCGAAATCCTGGCCGCCCCACGCCTGCTGGCCCATCATTATGGCAAGGTGGAAGCCCGGCCCGGCCGCAAGATGGGGCATGTCAACGTGCTGTTCCCCGCAGGCGGCCTGCCGGGGGAATTCGGGGTGGAGGCCGCCCTTGGCCCACTCGCCACACCACCAGCAGACGACGCGGCATAAGCCCGCTAGCCAAGCAGACCCGCCGCCCGGAAGCTGAGCGTGCGGCCATTGCCCACGATAATATGGTCATGCACCTCCACCCGCATGAGCCTGCCAAGCTGGGCAATGCGCAGGGTCATCTCGATATCCGCACCCGATGGTTCCGCCCTGCCGGCAGGGTGATTATGCGCCAGCACCAGCCTTGCCGCCCCCAGCCGCAGGGCGCGGCGCATGATCTCACGCGGGTAGACGGGGGAATGGTTGACCGTGCCGGTACCCATCAGTTCATCGGCCAGCAGGTGGAACCCTTCGTCCAGAAACAGGACACGGAACTGCTCGATCACTTCATGGCCCATGCAGGCCTGCAGATATGCCTCCAGCCCCGCCTGGCCTGACAGCACGTCCGTGCGCCGCACCCGGCCGCGATACAGCCGTAGCGCCGCCTCCCGCGCCACGGCCAACAGGGGGGGCATGACCGTGCCCCGGCCCGCCACTTCATCCAGCGCGCCCACATGCGCCGACAGCATCATTCCCGCCGAGCCAAAGCGCGCCAGCAGGTCCGCCGCCAGCCGGTCGGGGGCGGGATGCGCGGGATCAAGCGTGCGGATCAGCCGCTGTACAAAGGCATGGTCATCCGCCCGGCTGACCGTTCCCGACAGGGGAACCGGAACCGGGGCCTGCGGCCTGTGATCGGGCAAAATGCTACGTTCCCAACAATTTCAGGACAAAAGCCGCCCCGATGGTACATGATGCAGACAGAAAAGGGAGGTTATAGACCTGCATGCATTTCAACAGATCCCATACCGTACTCTTTGATCTGGACGGAACCATCGTCCGCTCCCGCGATGGCATTGTGGACTCCATTCACGCTGTCCTGCGCGACCTTGGGCATGAGCCTGACCTGTCGATCGACCTGACATGGGTGGTGGGTCCGCCGCTGGAAGAACTGATCGCCCATATCCTGGCCCATTATGGCGATGACCGGGTACACGAAGCGATGGCGCTGTACCGCAGGCATTACGAATCGGAAGGCATGCATAAAAGCCCCGTATTCGAGCATATGCGCGAGACGATCGAGACCCTGTCCGCCAAGGGCGTGCGGCTGTTCGTTGCCACGTCCAAGCCACGCCACCTGGCGCGCAGGATCCTGCACCTGCGCAACCTGGTGCAGTATTTTGATGGCCTGTCCGGCGCGCGCGCGGATGACAGCGGTGCGGAAAAACCCGAACTGATCGCCGCCGTGCTGCGTGAGCATGACATACGGCGCGAGGATGCGCTGATGATCGGCGACCGCCGCTTCGACATTAGTGGCGCCCATGCCAACCATGTCCGCGCACTGGGTGTATTGTGGGGCTATGGCACGCGCGAAGAACTGACCGAAGCCGGGGCCGATGCGCTGGTCAGCCAGCCGTCCGAACTGCTGGAGGCCATAAGCCAGCAGTTTGCCGCAGCCGAAGCCCATCCCCACAGCTAGGGAACGGTCTGGAAGATAGAAAAGTTTTTGGTGACGCTTTTTTCAAAAAGCGTCAAAGGACGCCGCTTCTTCGAAAAAAGGCGGCCCCCGAAGGCTTCTGTCATGTCAGGCCACCAGGACGGGGCGCAGGCTGACTGTCCTGCCCCCGCCCCGGATCAGGCAGTCCTGCACGTCCATCCCCATCAGGCGGGCATGATTGTACAGCATGCGCCCCCAGCGCTGGTCCGCCATGCTGCCCTGCGGCGGGGGAACCGCCGCACCCGTGTCGCGCATCGTGATAAGCGAGACGGCATGCAGTTCCAGCGCGCGGGCCAGTATGGCACGGCACATCTCGGCTGCCGCCGCCTGCGGCACCACTTCATCCGCCAGCAACTGGCCTGCTGAATCCAGATGGAACACGCGCACACCATCGGGGTCCCGGTTGGGCAGCCGGTCGCAATAGGCCAGCAATGCCGCCATGTCCGCAAACAGCACACACCCGCGCAGGTCGGCATGGGCAAGCCGCCCGGCCACCAGCGCCGGACAGGCCATGACCGCAACCCCGCGCGGCCCAAGCCCCGCCGCGCGCAGACTGGCGGGGGAGGCTTCCAGCACGGCTTCAAGACTGCCAAAATGGGCCAGAAGCGCCTTGGCCTGCGGCTTGGTGTCACGGCGGGGGATGGCGGCGAACAGCAGCACTTCCAGCAGTTCATAATCGGCCAGCGACTGCGCGCCCGCCACGCGGATGCGCTGGCGCATGCGCCCCCGGTGGCCACCCGGCCCCGTTGCAACCGGCTTTTTCATGCCCGCCCCCTTCTGCAACCGCAATTCCTCCTGTCGTGTCCCCATTTCATGGGGCACCCGATAGCATTGGTGCCCCCGCGCCGGGATTGCTATAGAAGATAACGCCATGGACAGCCTTATCCCAACCGGCCGCGCGCCGGATTACCTGAACCGACTCAATCCCGAACAGCGGGATGCGATCGAGACCACGGATGGCCCGCTGCTGGTCCTTGCCGGCGCGGGCACGGGCAAGACGCGGGTGCTGACCACGCGGTTCGCGCATATCCTGCTCTCGGGCCGGGCGCGCCCGAACCAGATCCTGGCCGTGACCTTTACCAACAAGGCCGCGCGCGAAATGCGCGAGCGCGTGAGCGCCCTGCTGGGTGAACCGGCGGAAGGTCTGTGGCTGGGCACGTTCCATGCGCTGTGCGCGCGCATGCTGCGCCGCCATGCGGAGCATGTCGGGCTGACCAGCAGCTTCACCATCCTTGATACCGATGACCAGCTCCGCCTGCTCAAGCAGGTGCTCGAACCCTACCGCATCGACACCAAGCGCTGGCCGCCACAGGCCATAATGGGCGTGATCCAGCGCTGGAAGGACCGTGGGCTGGTGCCCGACGCCATCACGGCGGCTGAGGATACCGACTTCGCCAATGGCCGCTGTGCCGAGATCTATACCGACTACCAGCAGCGCCTGAAGCAGATCAACGCCTGCGATTTTGGCGACCTTATGCTGCATATGACGGAAATCCTGCGCAGGCACCCCGATGTGCTGGCGCAGTACCACCGTTTTTTCCGCTACATCCTGGTGGACGAATATCAGGACACCAACACCATCCAGTACCTGTGGCTGCGCCTGCTGGCCCATCGGGACGGGCAGCCATCGAACATCTGCTGCGTGGGCGATGATGACCAGTCCATCTATTCCTGGCGCGGGGCGGAAGTGGAAAACATCCTGCGCTTCGAACGCGACTTCCCCGGCGCGCGCGTGGTGCGGCTGGAACGCAATTACCGCTCCACCCGCCAGATCCTGGGCGCGGCGTCGGGCCTGATCGCCCATAACGAGGAACGGCTGGGCAAGACGCTCCACCCCGGCCGCGAGGATGCGGAAGGCGAGAAGGTGCGCGTGATTTCGGTGCAGGACTCGGACGACGAGGCCCGCATGGTCGGCGCCGAGGTCGAACGCCTGCGCGCCGATGGCCACCCGATGGCCGAAATCGCGATCCTTGTCCGCGCCGGTTTCCAGACCCGCGCGTTCGAGGAACGGCTGATCACGCTGGGCCTGCCCTACCGCGTGGTGGGCGGCCTGCGCTTTTACGAACGCGCCGAGATCCGTGACGCCATTGCCTATATGCGCGTGGTCAACCAGCCATCCGATGACCTGGCGTTCGAGCGCATCATCAACGTGCCCCGCCGGGGCGTGGGCACCACGGGCCTGCAGAAAATGCACATGCACGCGCGCGCGCGCCAGATGCCGCTGACCGCGGCCGTGCTGGAAATGCTGGCGGCGGGCGAGATCAGGGGCCGGGCGAAGGACCAGCTTGCGGCCCTGATGCGCAGCATCGCCACCACGCGCGAGATGCTGGGGCGCGAGGGGCATGTCGTCGCCATTGACCACCTGCTGGAGGACAGCGGGTATATCGACATGTGGAAGGCCGACAAGTCCCCCGATGCGCCGGGGCGGCTGGAAAACCTGAAGGAACTGGTCCGCTCGCTGGCGGATTACGAAAACCTCAGCGGTTTCCTTGAACATGTCGCCCTTGTCATGGATGCCGAGGACAGGTCCGGCGCCGACAGCATGAGCATCATGACCCTGCACGGCGCCAAGGGGCTGGAATTCGATACCGTGTTCCTGCCGGGATGGGAGGAAGGGGTCTTCCCGTCCCAGCGCACGCTGGATGAAGGCGGGCTGAAGGGGCTGGAGGAAGAACGCCGCCTGGCCTATGTCGGCATTACGCGCGCACGCAGGCTGGCCATCATCAGCCACGCCGCCAACCGCCGCATATACGGCAACTGGCAGTCCGCCATTCCCAGCCGCTTTGTGGAAGAACTGCCCGCCGAGCATGTCGAGACACGCGGCGATACCGCCAACAGCCGGCGTGCCTTCCCTGGCCGCCCCGCCGTGTTTGGCAGCACGCCCTTCCCGCTCATGGCCACGCGGCGCGTACATGACGTGACACCCCCCACCGCCGCGCGGTCGGGCATGAATGTGGGGGTGCGTGTGTTCCACCAGAAATTCGGCTACGGCACCATTACCTCGGTCGAGGGAAACCGGCTGGAAGTCGCGTTTGAAAAAGCAGGCCCCAAGCGGGTGATCGATACATTTGTTGAGCAGGTATAAATGAGCCTTTCCCCCCGGCGTCACGCCACAGAACTGGAAACCATATCGGTCACGGTACCGCCGGATGCGGTGGAAGCCTATGAATCCGCCCTTTCCACCGTATGCGCCACCATCGGCATTTTCGAAGTGGACGACAGCCAGACGCTGTGGCGGGTGGAAGGTGTGAAGGACATCGGCAGCGGCGAGGACGAACTGCGCGCGGGCCTGATCATGGCAGCCCTTGCCACCGGCGTGGATGCCGAACTCGAACGCACCCATACCGAGGCCGAAGGCTGGCTGGCGCGCACCTACGAGTCCTTCCCCGAGCAGCTTGCAGGTCAGCGCTTCGCCATCCGTGGCACGCATCTGGACGATGCGCCCAACCCGCAGCGCATCACCATCACGCTGGATGCCGGGGTCGCCTTCGGCTCGGGCGAGCACGGGTCCACGCGCGGCTGCCTGCGCGCGCTGGAAATGGTGGCCTGTCGCAGGCCACGCCGCATCCTTGACCTTGGCTGCGGCTCGGGCATCCTGGCCATGGCGGCGGCCGCCCTGCTGCATACGCCGGTGCTGGCCACCGATATCGATCCGTGGTCCGTGCGCGTGACCCGGCGCAATGCCGCCATGAACGGGCTGGGCAACCTTGTCTCGTGCCATCTGGGCAATGGCTGGGCCACGCCCGCCATCCGCCACCATGCGCCCTATGACCTGGTATTCGCCAACATCCTGGCCCGCCCGCTCTGCGCCATGGCGGCCGATCTGGCCCGTAACCTGCTGCCCGGTGGCACCGCCATCCTGGCGGGGCTGCTCAACACACAGGTCCGCATGGTGCTGGCCGCCCACCGCCGCCATGGGCTGGTGCTGGAACACCACCTGCGTGAAGGGGACTGGGGCACGCTGATCCTGCGCAAGCCCCATGGCTGATACGCCTGATCTCCTGATCCGCGATGCCACGGACGCGGACATTCCGGCCATTGTCGAAATCGTGAATCACGCCATCCGCAACAGCACGTCCATGTGGGAGACGCACGAGACCGACATCGCCACCCGGCTGGAATGGCTGCATTCCAGTCAGGCCAGCGGCTTCCCCGTCCTGGTGGCGCAGACGCCCAATGGCCATGTGGCGGGCTACAGCAGCTGGAAGACGTTCCGCCCCTTTTCAGGCTACCGGCATACGGTCGAACACTCGCTGTACATCTCCCCGGCGTACAAGCGCCAGGGCATTGGCAGCGCCCTGCTGCAGGCATTGCTGGACCGGGCAAGGGAGGCCGATGTGCATGTCATGATAGCGGGCATCACCTCCACCAACATCGCATCGCGCCGGCTGCATGAGCGCTTTGGCTTCCAGCACGGTGGCCTGCTGCCCGAATGCGGCACGAAATACGGAAGGTGGATGGACCTGCTGTTCCTCTACCGCATCATGTCCCCCGCCTGATCTTTCACCCCCGACCAAGGATGGTTCCCATGCCCCCTGCCCCCAACCGAGCCAGCGCACTGCGTGCCGTTCTCAGCCAGATGGGCGTTGACGGTTTTATCCTGCCCCGTGGGGATGAACACCTGGGCGAATATGTCGCCCCCTGTGCCGAACGGCTGGCATGGCTGACCGGCTTTACCGGCAGTGCCGGCATAGCCGCCATCCTGCCCGACCGCGCCGCCGTGTTTTCCGACGGGCGCTACATCACCCAGATGGACCAGCAGGTGGATGCTGGCGTGTGGGAACGGCTGCATATCCGTGAAACCCCGCCGCCCGCATGGCTGGCGGCCCATGGTGCCAGCCTGCGCATCGGTTATGACCCGCGCCTGATTGGTGAAAGCGCGCTGCGCCCCTTCAGCGACGCGGGGCTGGCACTGGTTGCCCTGCCCGCCAACCCGGTGGACCGGATCTGGACCGACCGTCCCGCCGCCCCCTGCACGCCCTGCGTGCCGCAGCCCGAAGACCTGGCGGGACAGTCCAGCCACGACAAGCGCGCGGCCCTTGCGGCCAGCCTGCGCGGTGCCGGTGACAGCGCGCTGGTGCTGAGTGACCCGGCCTCCATCGCATGGCTGCTCAACATCCGGGGGCAGGACGTGCCTTACACCCCGCTCAGCCTGTCTTTTGCCATCGTGCATGACACCGGGCATGTCACGCTGCTGATCGACCCGGCCAAGCTGTCCGGTCCCACGCGCGCGTGGCTGGGGCCGGACGTGACCCTGCTGCCCCCCGATGCGCTGGAAGAGACCCTGCGTGCCCTAGCACCCGCGCGCGTGCAGGTGGACCCGACCGGCAACGCCATCTGGTTCATCCAGACGCTGGTGGATGCGGGGGCCACGGTCATCCGCAAGGAAAATCCGTGCGTGCTGCCCAAGGCGATCAAGAACCCGACCGAACAGGAGGGCAGCCGCCACGCCCACCTGCTGGATGGCGTGGCCATATGCCGCTTCCTGCACTGGCTGGAGGGGAACGCAACCCGCACCACGGAACTGGAGGCGGCAGACCGGCTTGACCGCTTCCGCGCGGCCAGCCCCGATTACCGGGGCGAGAGCTTTCCCGCCATTTCGGGTGCCGGGCCAAATGGCGCGGTCATCCACTACCGTGTCACACCTGAGACCAGCCGCGCGCTGCAGGCAAACGAAGTCTACCTGATCGACAGCGGCGGGCAGTATCCCTTCGGCACGACGGACATCACCCGCACCGTCTGGACCGGTCCTGACGTGCCCGATGCTGATATCCGCAACGCCTTCACCCGTGTCCTGCGCGGGCATATCGCGCTGGCGCGGGCGCGCTTTCCCACCGGGGTGACCGGCCACGCGCTGGACGCGCTGGCCCGTCATGCCCTGTGGGACGGGGGGCTGGACTACGACCACGGCACCGGCCACGGCATTGGCAGCTACCTGTCGGTGCATGAGGGGCCGGCGACCATCGCCCCCGTCTTCCGGCCCGTCATGCTCCGTGCCGGCATGATCCTGTCCAACGAACCGGGCTATTACCGCCCCGGCGCATTCGGCATCCGGCTGGAAAACCTGCATCTGGTACAGCCATCCCCCATTGGGGAAGCGGGGCGCACGTTCCTGGAATTCGAGGTGCTGACCCATGCCCCCTTTGACCGGCGGCTGATTGATGCAACCCTGCTGCAACCTGACGAAATTGCATGGCTGGACCGCTATCATGCGCGGGTTCTTGAAAGGATCGCCCCACAGCTTGAGAGTTCGGCACGCACATGGCTGGAAGCCGCCTGCGCGCCCCTTAACGCCGGATAATGTGACTGCAAAACCACGGCCATCGCCCCGTGGCCCGATTGTCACACGGGGCGGGGCGGCCTAGGACTTTTAACCAGTTCCGACGGGGCACCCGGCAACGAACCGGGTCCGCCAAGCCGGTGCGCATGCTGAAACGCTTTTCAGTAGCAAGCACAAAGGGAGACGTTCGAGAATGTCTACAGAAAAAACAATTCCCGCTACCCTGATTCCCGGTGATGGAATCGGGCCTGAGATTGTCCAGTCCGTTGTCGAGATCCTGGATACGGTTGGTGCGCCCTTCAAATGGGAAAAGGCCCTTGGCGGTGTCGCGGCACTTGACGCCACCGGCAGCCCGCTCCCCAAGGAAACCATCGAGAGCATCCGCCGCACCGGCCTTGCGCTGAAAGGCCCGCTGACCACCCCCGTCGGTGGCGGCTTCAAGTCCATCAACGTGACACTGCGCCAGGAGTTCGGCCTGTTTGCGAATGTCCGTCCCACAAAGACCATCGTGCCCGGCGGCCGGTTCGAGAACATCAACCTCGTCATCTTCCGCGAAAACCTTGAGGGGTATTACGCGGCGATGGAAAACTACATTCCCTATGGTGACGACCCGCATGCCATCGCCACCAGCGCGGGCTACACCACGCGCAAGGAATGCAACCGCATTGTCCGCTATGCCTTTGAATACGCGGTCAAGAACAACCGCAAGCGCGTGACCCTGGTGCACAAGGCCAACATCCTGAAGCTGCTGACCGGCCTGTTCCTGGAAGAAGGCCGCAAGGTTGCCAAGGAATATGAAGGCCGCGTGGAAGTGAACGAGCGCATCGTTGACGCCTGCGCCATGCAGCTTGTGACCGATCCGTGGCAGTATGACTGCATTGTCACCACCAACCTGTTCGGTGACATCCTGTCCGACCTGACGGCGGGCCTGGTTGGCGGCCTTGGTCTGGCGCCGGGTGCCAATATTGGCGAGAAGGCTGCCGTGTTCGAAGCCGTGCATGGCTCCGCACCCGACATTGCGGGCCAGAACAAGGCCAACCCGACCTCGCTGCTGCTGGCTGCGAACATGATGCTGGCCCATGTGGGCCGCCAGGATCTGGCTACCCGCATCGACAAGGCCATCGAGAAGGTCATCACCTCGGGCGCCGTGCGCACGGGCGACCTGGGCGGCAAGGCCAGCACGACCGACCTGACCGCAGCCCTGAAGCAGGCGCTGGTCTGATCCGGCCCTTCCCCATGGTGGCCTGACCGCCATGGGGAAGATAAAAAAGGGGCCGTGGCGCATCAAACGCCACGGCCCTTTTTGTCTATGACAGTTTTCGGGTGCTGCCTTTTTTCGGAAAGGCAGCGTTCCTTGAAGCTTTTTGAAAAAAGCTTCACCAGAAACCTTTCCCTGATTGATCGGCGTTTAAGCCGGTCAGCTTCCGCGATAGGTCGAGAACCCGTACGGCGAGACCAGAAGCGGCACATGGTAATGCCCCCCCTTTTCCCCCGCCGCTACCTGCGCCATGCCAAAGGCGATCGGCACGACATCAAGGAATGGCGGGTCGGACAGCACCACATCCTGCCCCCTGAAATAATCTGCCACCGCGAATTCCAGCCGGTAGGCCCCGGCCTGCATCGCGCCCGTCTGCTGGCCCAGTTCGGGGCAGCGGCCATCGGCATTGGTCACGCCACGGAACAGGCAGTCCTGCCCCGCCCACAGGCTGATCGCCATGCCAGCCGCAGGCCGGCCCGATACAAGGTCAAGCACATGGGTGGAAAGGGTGCTCATGCCTCCGCCTCCAGCTTTGCCAGTACATCGGTCAGGCGCAGGGCCGCAATCTTGTTGATTTCAGCCAGGGCCACCTGCTGTTCGGCAGCACTCGTGTTTTCCAGCCGGGTTTTCATGCCGTCCAGAATGCCCTGCTTGTCCGAACGCCGCACGCAGATGATGAACGGAATGCCGAATTTGGCCTGATAGGCATCATTCAGCGCGCGAAAGGTGGTGAACTCCTCCGGCGTCAGCCGGTCCAGCCCGGCGGAAGCCTGTTCGGCGGCGGATGCCGAGGTCAGGGTCGGGTCCACCCCCATGCGCTGCGCCAGTTCGGGATGCGCGCGGATCAGGGCCAGCTTCTCATCCTCGCTTGCGTGCGCCAGCTCATGCTGCATGGCGGCCAGCAGGGCCTGCGGGTCGGCAAAGGGCGCATGGGCATACGCGCGCTGGGCAATCCAGGGGGAGTGTTCGTATATCGGGCCAAACAGTTCGACAAACCGCACGGCGGAAAGGGCATTGACCCGGTCCATCACGCCGCTCATGCCGGATGCACCTGCAGCCAGTGGCGCGCGATATCAAGCCGGGTGGCCACCCATACCTTCTCCCGCGTGGCAATATAGTCCAGAAAACGCGCCACCGCCCGTGCCCGGCCCGGACGGCCCGCAACACGGCAGTGCAGGCCGACCGACATCATGCGCGGCCTGTCGGCCCCTTCCTCATACAGTTCATCGAACGTATCGCGCAGGTAGTTGAAGAACTGCTCGCCCTCGGTAAAGCCGTTCAGAGCGACGAAACGCATGTCGTTCACATCCAGCGTATAGGGCACGATCAGCTGTGCGCGGCCGTTGCTGCGGTCATAATACGGCAGGTCATCGGCATAGGAATCCGCGTCATAGACAAAGCCACCCTCCTCCGCCACCAGGCGTGCGGTATTGGGGCTGGTGCGCCCCTGGTACCAGCCCAGCGGGCGTGAGCCGGTCAGCTTTGTATGCAGCGCGATGCATTCCTGTATGTGCGCGCGCTCCACCGCTTCGGGCACATGCTGGTAATCAATCCAGCGCAGCCCGTGGGAGGCGATTTCCCACCCCGCTTCCTTCATCGCGGCCACCGCCTGCGGATTGCGCGCCATGGCGGCCGCAACCCCGAATACGGTCAGCGGCTGGTTGCGCCGGGTAAAGATGCGGTGCAGCCGCCAGAACCCGGCGCGCGAGCCGTATTCATACAGGCTTTCCATCGCAATGGCGCGTGCGCCGGGAATGGACTGCGCGCCCACCATTTCGGACAGGAACGCCTCTGACCCGCGATCACCGTGAAGGATCGAATTCTCGGCGCCCTCTTCGTAATTGATCACGAACTGGACGGCGATGCGCGCGCCGCCGGGCCATTTCGCGTCGGGCGGGTTGCCCGCATAGCCCACAAGGTCGCGCGGATAGGAAGCGGATTCAGACATGAGGGTGTGTTTCCCGGTCATCATGCACCATAAGCGGCAAGGGCTGCGTCCACACCCGCGCCCGCGACAAAGTGGTGGCCCTCGGCACGCAGTGCGGCTTCAAGCGCGCCCAGCGTGAGCAGTACCTTGGATTTTTCAGCATTATAGCCCATCGCGCCGATGCGCCAGATCCTGCCCTGCAGCGGGCCGAACGCGGTGCCGATCTCGATTTCGAAATCATTGCGCATGCGCGCCCGCACCCGCTCGCCATCCACGCTGGCGGGAATGTACACACCCGTCACGTTGGTCATGCGATGCGCATCGCTGCCAAACAGGTCCAGCCCCATGGCGCGCAGGCCCGCGCACATGGCTTTCGAGGCACTGGCATGACGGGCAAAGCGGGCTTCCAGCCCTTCTTCCACCATGATGCGCGCGGCCTCGCGCGCGGCGTACAGCATGCTGGTCGCCTCGGTATGGTGGTTGAGCCGCTTTTCGGACCAGTAATCCATGATCATGGCCAGATCGAGATAATTCGACGGGATGCGCGCGCGCACGCCATCGGTCGTATCCGCGCCACGGATGCCCGCTTCCACATGCCGGCGGGCAAAGATATGCGCCGCCGCCCGGTCGGAAATGGTGATGGGGGCGGAACCCGGCGGCCCGCCCATGCATTTCTGCAGGCCACCGCTGACCACATCGATCCCCCAGTGGTCGGTCGCAACCGCCATGCCCCCCAGGGTTGCCGTGGCATCGACATAGGACAGCACGTCATACTCGCGGCACAGTGCCCCCACGCCATCCAGCGGCTGGGCCATGGTGGTGGAGGTATCGCCATGGATGCAGGCCAGCACCTGCGGGCGATGGGTCTTGATCGCGCCTTCAATCTGCTCCAGCGTGGCCACTTCCCCCCACGGGATGTCCAGCGTTGCAATCTCGGCCCCGATACGGGTGGCAATTTCGGACAGCAGCAGGCCAAAGCGGCCCGCGCGGACGATCAGCAGCTTCATCCCCGGCTCAACCAGCGAGACGAGTGCCGCCTCGATGCCTGCGCGCGCCGTGCCATCGACCAGCATGGTCCAGCGGTTTTTGGTCATGAACACCCGGCGATAGAGGTCCATCGTCTGGTTCATGTATTCCGTCATCTCGGGATCGAACTGTCCCAGCATGTCGGCGGCCATGGCGCGCAGCACGCGCGGATGGGCGTTGACCGGCCCCGGCCCCATCAGGAGGCGGGCTGGCGGGTTGATCTGGCCGTAGAAGGTCTGCGTCATCCGGAATGTCTTTCAAGAAGTCCGATAAAGGTGATGAGGGCACGGAAGGCCGCATCGGTGTCGGCGGGTGTCACGGATTCGGCGGGATTGTGGCTGATCCCCCCCGCACAGCGGATGAACAGCATGGAAACCGGGGCCAGATGCGCCATGATCATCGCATCATGCCCCGCCCCGCTGACCAGCACGGGCGCGGGCGCGCCGGTCACGCTGCCAACCGCCTGTTCCATCAGTTCCGTCAGCCGTCCGTCACAGGGTGTCGCGTCAAGATCCTGCTGGAGGGTGATGTCCATCTCAAGCCCGCGCTGGGCACAGGTATGGCGGGCCGCCTGCAGTATGTCCGCCACCGCCTGGTCACGCCCCGCATTGCTCCCGGCGCGGACATCAAGGCTCAGCACCACCTCTCCCGGCACCACGTTGGCGGCCCCCGGCACCACGTCCAGCGAGCCAACCGTGGCCACCAGCCCGTCCGTGCCCGCGCGCCCGATCCGCTCGGCCGCCAGGATGATGTCGGCAGCCCCCGCCAGCGCATCGCGCCGCAGCGCCATGGCCACGGTACCCGCATGGCCCGCCATGCCGCGCAGGGTGATGCGGTAGCGCTGCTGGGCGGCAATGGCGCTGACCACGCCCAGCGCGCGATCCGCCGCCTCCAGCGCGGGCCCCTGTTCGATATGGGCTTCCACATAGGCCAGAATGCCGTCCCGCCTGCGTGCGGCACGGTGCATATGCCCGGCATCAAGGCCGAATTCCGCCAGCGCGCTGGCCAGCGTCGCCTCCCCCGCCCAGTCGGCCATGGCCGGGTCCGGGTCCTGCGGCACGCCCGCCACGGCGTGGGAAGTCAGCATGCCGGTGGGAAAGCGCGATCCTTCCTCATCACCAAACCCGATGACTTCCAGCGCGAAGGGAAAGCGTTTCCCCGCATGCGCGAAATGCGCCACCGTCTCGATCCCCAGAATCACACCCAGCATGCCGTCATAGAAACCGCCATCACGCACGCTGTCGATATGTGAGCCGAGCAGCACGGCCGGGGCATCAGGGACCAGCCCCTCATACCGCCCGACCAGATTGCCCGCCGCGTCCATGCGCGTGGCCATGCCCGCCTGTTCCATCCACTGCGCCAGCCGTTCGCACGTTGCGCGGTAGGATGGGCCGAGATAGGGGCGGAACAGCCCGCCCTCCATATCCGAATACGGTGCCCGGCCCAGTTCGGTGCAGCGCGCGACCGCACGCTGGCCCGAGGGGGTATCAAGCCTGTCCATCAGAATTACCATGCTGCCACACATCCATCGCTACGCGGGTCGGTCGCCCCTTCCAGCAGGCCGGACGGGTGGCGCACCAGCGCCCCCGCATGCCCCATGGTGGAGGAAAACGCCTCCACCCGTTCCATCTGGTGGCCCGCCGCCTGCATGCGGGCAATCACTTCGGGGTCGAAGCGGTCCTCGTATTTCAGGCTGACGCTTGCCTCCCCCCATGTCCGCCCCAGCAGCCAGCGCGGTGCCGTGACCGCCTGCTGCAATGGCACGCCATAGCGGGCGTAGCGGGTGAAGATGGCGGCCTGTGTCTGCGGCTGGCCCTCGCCCCCCATGGTGCCATAGACCATGGTGCGCCCGTCATCGAACCGGGCACCGGCGGGGTTAAGGGTATGGAAGGGCTTGCGACCGGGCTGCAGGCCGTTCCACCCCTGCGGGTCAAGCCCGAAGCTGGTGCCACGGTTCTGCCAGACCACGCCGGTGCGGGGCAGCACGATACCCGAACCGTATTCGAAATACAGGCTCTGGATCATGCTCACTGCCAGCCCGTCGGAATCGATCACGCCCAGCCAGACCGTATCGCCCGCCTGCGACTGCCATGGCCAAGGGGCGGCGTGGTCGGGGTCGATGGCGGCGGCCATGCGGTCCAGCGCCTTGCGGTCATCCAGGATGTCCTGCGCCTGCACGGTCATGTAGGCGGGATCGCCCACATGGGTATCACGGTAGCGGAAAGCCTGCTTGGTTGCTTCCACCAGACCATGCAGGTAATCGAAATCATCCACCTGCCCCGCCCGCAGGCGGTCAAACAGGGCCAGGATCAGCAGCGAGGCCACGCCCTGCGTGGGGGGGGCCATGTTATACAGGTCCACCCCACGGATGCGGGCATGCAGCGCGGGCTGGTGGCTGGCCCGGTGCGCCTGAAGGTCCGCCAGCGTAAGCGGGCTGCCCAGATCGGCCAGGTCGGCGGCCAGTTCACGCGCCACCGTGCCACGATAGAAGCTGTCCAGCCCCTGATCCGCCAGCTGTCGCAGCGTACCGGCAAGACGGGGGTTGTGCAGGATGTCGCCCACCTGCGGCAGGCGGCCACCGGGCATGAACTGCGCGGCAAATCCGGGCACGTCACGCAGTTCGTCCGCTTTCCGCGCGGTCAGTTCGGCGGCACTTGCGGTAACGGGCGCGCCCTGTTCGGCATAGTACAGTGCATCACGCAATATGCGCCCCAGCGGCAGGCCCGGCGCCACGGCATGGCTCCATGAAAGCGCCATGTCCCAGCCGGACACGGTACCGGCCACCGTATTGGCCGCAAACGGGCCGCGCCACGGAATGGCATCCAGCCCGGCGGCACGGTAGAAGCCCACATCGGCCCGGGCGGCGGCCGCCCCGCAGGCATCTATGGTTTCCACGCGGCCATCGGGCCACATGGTCAGCCAGAAGGCATCCCCGCCAATGCCGGTCATGTGCGGATAGACCACGGCAAGGGCCGCAGCCGTGGCGACGGCGGCCTCCAGCGCGGTGCCACCGGCCTTGAGTACATCCAGTCCCGCCTGGCTGGCCAGATGATGCGGGGATGTGACCATGCCCCGGCACGAGCGCGGCGTATTGAGCATCAGCTGTCCTTCCGCGCGTAACCCGCACCCAGCGGGCGGCAGGCCGCAAGACCCGCGCGCTGCAGTTCGGCCGCCACGGCAAACAGCCGGTCCTCGGCGCCGGGGGCGCCAACAAGCTGGATACCCAGCGGCATCCCCGCCACCGCCAGCGGCACGGCCAGGACGGGCAGGCCCGTCAGGCTGATCGGCTGGGTGAAAATACCAAGATTGGCGCGGGCCGACACGCTTTTGCCATCCACGATGATGGCGGGCTGGTCGATGCGTGGCGCAACGCCCACCGTGATGGGGGCCACCAGCACATCGGCCTGCGCCAGGGCTTCATGCACCCGGGCACGGAACCAGCGGCGGAAGCGCTGTGCCTGCACGAAGGTGGCGGCAGGCAGCATGGCCCCGGCCATAAGCCGCGAACGCGTTGCCGGATCATACTGCATGGAACGCAGGCGCAGGCGCGGCAGGTGCAGGTTGCCCCCTTCGGCCGCCGTGATCAGGAAGGCCGAGGCCCGCGCACGCGCGACTTCTGGCAGTTCGATCACCCTGTCACCGCCCAGATGCGCCATGACCGCATCAATGCCCGCCGCCATTTCAGGGCTGATGTTGCTGGCAAACCAGCCGCCCAGACGGGCAACACGCACCGACCCCACATCCGGCAGCGCCATCGGGCTCCGGTCCGCCATGATGGTATAGACGGCCTGCAGGTCCTCAACCGTGGACGCCATCGGCCCGACCACGTCAAGACTGGCCACGAACGGATAGACCCCCTGCAGCGGCACCTGCCCATAGGTGGGCTTCAGCCCCCACACCCCGCAGAGCGAGGACGGCACGCGGATCGAGCCATTGGTGTCCGACCCAAGCGCGAACGGCAGCAGCCCCGCCGCGACCGAAGCCGCCGACCCGCCCGATGAGCCACCGGCCAGGCATGCCGGGTCATGCGGGTTGCGGGTGGTGCCGGTATGCGCGTTTTCGGTGGAGAAGCCGTAGGCGAACTCATCCATGTTCAGCGTCGCCACCGGCACGGCACCCGCCGCGCGCAGGCGGGCCACCACGGCGGCATCCCGTGATGCGGGCAGGTTGTCACGCAGCACGATGGAGCCTGCGGTGGTCACTTCGCCCTGCACGTCAAACAGGTCTTTTACGCCAAAGGGCACGCCCGCCAGCGGGCCGGGGTCCCGCCCTGCCGCCACGGCCCTGTCCACGTCCTCCGCCTGCGCCACGGCGGCGGGGCCAAGAATGCGGGTCACGCTGTTGAAGCGGGTGTCCCGTGCCTCGATATCCGCGATCACGCCCGTCACGACCGAAACCGCGCTGCGCCGTCCGGCCCGCACGTCCGCCGCAATGGCAAAGGCCGCACCGCCGGGCTGCATGTCAGCGCTCATGGCGTGTACTCATAGGCGGGTTCACACGTATCGGGCAGCGCAAATCCCGCAAGCAGATCGGCATAGCCCTGCAGCAGCACGGCATTCGCCACGACGTCGGGCAGGCTGGCGGCCGGAACGGACAGCCCGATGCCCCGCGCCATGTCGGATACGGGTGGGACCTTGCGGTCATCATGTCCCCCCGCGCCGGTACCGGGCGCGGAAGGGGAAAGGCGTGCAGCGCTGCTCATCTACTCACTATCTCCCGAATGGATAAATCTACCCGGGACGCATCATGCAACAGGTGGGTCAAGACTGACCAGTTCCTGCACGTCATAGGACAGCAGACTTTCCAGGTGCTTCTGGCCATCCGCCACATAAAGGTCACGCCCCAGCCCGTGGGCCAGGCGCTCCACGCCAAAGCGCATGCCGCTGATCGAGGCCCCCGAAAGCCCCATGCTGGGCGTGGCCGAAAAGGTGAAATTGTGAATGTTCGCAAGCATTGGCGCCAATGGGTCATCCTTGCTGCGCGGCTGGAACTGATAATTGGCGCCCAGATAGGGATAGCTTTCCAGCACCGCACTTTCCGAACCCCCGGGCGCGGTGTAACGGTCCCCCCACAGCGCCACGGATGCGGCAAACGACTTCGTTTCCGGCCGGAGCGCGAGATCGGTTGCAAAGCCGGTCCCGATGATCACGAAATCGAAGCGCATCTCACCAGTGGGCGAATCGACCACGATCTCGTCGCCTTCCATGCGCACCGCCGTCCACGGGCAGCCGGTGCGGTAAGAGAAATTGGCATGGCGGCGGCAGCGCCAGAACGTATCCTGCGGCGGCGGCTGGTTCAGCTCGAATATCCGGCGCATGAAGCCCCAGCGCAGGTCATCGGACAGGGCGGGGTAATAGGCCAGGAAGCCGGTATTCTCCATCCACCGGTACGGGTTGATGGAGGGGATTTCCTTACGCCGCAGGCACAGCGTGACACTGCCCGCGCCCTCTTCCAGCGCGGTGGCCGCGTTATCGAAGGCGGACGCCCCCGCCCCCAGCACGCCGATGCGCTTACCCTTAAGCGCCGCGAAATCAATGGCTTCGGATGTGTGGGCATAGCGCGTGCGCGGCAGCCCCTCACGAATGAAATCGGGCACATTCCACGTACCACAGCCTTCAATGCCGGTGGCCAGCACCAGCTTGCGGGCATAATGCACATGCGTCGTGCCATCGGGCCGGCCAAAGGTCAGGCGCAGCAGGCCGTTTTCCCATGTAACACCCTGGAAATCATGATCATTGGCAACCGGCAGGTCCAGGATGTCGCGGTACCAGTCCAGATAGGCCTGCCACTGCCCGCGCGGGATCTTGTCCAGCTTTTCCCAGGCTTCGGCCCCGAACTGCGCCTCATACCATGAACGCGGCGTGAGCGAGGGCACGCCCAGATCGGGCCCGGTCACGTATTTGGGCGTACGCAGCGTGATCATGCGCGCAAACGTCACCCACGGGCCTTCGCCCCCCTTCGCGGCACGATCGAAGATACGGACATTGGTGATGTTGTTGCGCTTGAGGGCAAAGGCCGTGGCAAGCCCGCCCTGCCCCGCGCCGATAATGGCGACATCCAGCACGCGCCGGCCATCATGCTCGATGGCGGGAACCCATTCCCTGCGCGGGTAGCGGATGATTTCCAGATCGCGGCGCACCGCCGCGTCCAGTGCTGCAAGCCCGCCCTGTGCCCCGGTACCGGGCTGCGTGTTGGTATCCATCTGCGGGTCCCCGTCTGTTTTCAGCGTTTGATGATGCAGCCCGCATGGCGCCCCCCGGCGCCATGCGGATATCCCCCAACCGCACCATGATGGTTAAATCTAATCAAACCAGACGGTGTTCCGTCCAGTATAATGATCTGACCGTTCCGTTGCCCAAAACGCAACACAGGGTCAGACAATCCGTTCATCACCCACCCCCTGCACACGGCGCAGTTCCTGACGCAGTTCCTCGATCACGGTTTCCAGCAGTGGCGGCAGCCAGCGGGATTCGCGCACATAGGCGCCAAGGTCGGTCACCGCGCGGGTATCGCGCAGGGGCACATGGCACAGGCGTTCCTGCCCCGGCCGGGTCTCCAGCGCCAGGGGGGACTGGAACGCAAGCCCCGCCCCCGCCTGCACCATGCGGTTGGTCAGTTCGATCGATCCGGTATGCAGCACCACGTTCAGCCGGTCCTGCCACGGGCGCAGCATCGGTTCCATCACCCGGTAGAGCGAGAGCGTGCGCGTGGGCAGGATCAGGCGGTAGGCCACGCATTCCTCTACCGTAACCGTACGCAGCGCCGCCAGCGGATGGTCCGGCCGCACCACGGCCCCCACGGGAAAATGCGCCACCGCCACCCGCCGCAGTTCGGGATAGAGCGCCAGCGAGAACGCAATGCCCAGATCCACCCGCCCATCCTGCAGGGCGGAGACGATGGTCTTGGGCGACCCCACCTCCACATGCAGTTCAACAGTGGGAAACGCGCCCAGTATCCGCTCCAGCAGGGCGGGCATCAGCTGTCCCGCGATCCCTTCCACCGCCATGATGCGCAGCCGCCCGTCATGGCGGCCGGACAGGGCGTTGATCTGTTCTTCCGTCCGGGCGGCGTCCTGCATCACGGTCACGATATGCCGGGCCATGATGGTGCCCACGTCGGTCAGCACCATGCCCTCGGGCAGGCGGTCGAACAGCGGGGCGCCGATCTCGGCCTCCATCTGCGCCAGCTGCCGGGTCAGGGCGGACGGCGTGACATTGAGCCTGCGCGCCGCCTCACGGATGGAGCGGCATTCCCGCACGGCGTTGAAATACGAAATGCCGCGCGCATGCAGGCGCATCATGCGCGGGGTGCGGGAAAGCGGATCATTCATAAGGTCGTGTCATCCCCGTTTATCCTGTGCCCTCATCCTGCGCCGGATGCAGGAAACGGGTCACGATTTCCGCCGCCACCAGTGCCGCGATCACGGCGGGACGCTTGTCGCGCACGCCCCGGTCGCCTATCGGGCAGACCATGGTGGCGATCCGCGCATCGGGCAGGCCGATCTGGCGGAACCCCGCTTCAAACCGCCGGCGCTTGGTGGCCGAGCCGATCAGCCCGACATAGCGAAAATCACCCCGTTCGAGAATGGATGCAACAATCAGGCTGTCCAGCGCATGGCTCTGTGTCAGGACCAGTGCGCCGGAACCGGGGGGTGCCGTGGCCACCAGCCCTTCCCAGTCCCCATCATCATGCACCGTGACGCCGGGGGGAATGGTGGGGCCGAATTCATGCGGGCGCGAATCGCACCATGCCAGCCGCAGCGGCAGGGGGGCGAGCACATGGGCCAGCGCGCGCCCCACATGCCCGGCACCAAACAGCAGGAGCAGCGGCTGGGTACGCCGCGCCTGTTCAAGCCGGGCCAGCACGTCTTCCAGTTCATCCGCGTCGGGCAGGTCAAGCGTAAGCGTGACTTCCCCGCCGCAGCACTGGCCCGAGTTACCGCCAAGGCTTATGCGTACCTCCTGCCGCGCACCACCCGTGCGCAGCAGGGCGCGGGCCTGATGGATCGCATTCCATTCCAGATCCCCGCCACCAATCGTGCCCGACTGTTCACTGGCCGTAAGCAGCATGAAGGTCCCGGCCGCGCGCGGGGTGGAGCCACGCGCGCCAGACACGCTGACCCGTGCCACGGGCTGGCCTTCCAGCCGCCACCGCACCAGATCGGCCCGCATCTGCATGTCCATGGGTCAGGCGGCGGGCAGCGGGCCGTTGCGCATGCGTTCCACCGTGCGCAGGATCATCTCCGGCGTGGCGGGGGCATCCAGCCGCGGGCAGGTGCGGTAGCCATCAAGGCTGGCCAGCGCATCCGATATGGCCTGCAGGACCGAGACACCATGCACGAAGGGCGGCTCCCCCACCGCCTTGGAGCGGAAGATGGTGTGCTCCCGATTGGGCGCATTTTCCAGCAGGTCCACATTGAACACACGCGGACGGTCGGAACAGGCCGGGATCTTGTAGGTGCTGGGCGCGTGGGTGCGCAGGCGGCCCGCGCCATCCCATACCAGTTCCTCACATGTCAGCCAGCCCGCCCCCTGCACGAAGCCCCCCTCGATCTGGCCGATATCGAGCACCGGGTTCAGCGACTCGCCTGCATCATGCAGGATATCGACGCGCTCGATCTTCATCTCGCCCGTCAGCAGATCGACAATGACTTCGGAACAGGCGGCGCCATAGGCGA
Source organism: Komagataeibacter rhaeticus (assembly GCF_011611525.1). Taxonomy (NCBI): domain Bacteria; kingdom Pseudomonadati; phylum Pseudomonadota; class Alphaproteobacteria; order Acetobacterales; family Acetobacteraceae; genus Komagataeibacter; species Komagataeibacter rhaeticus. The sequence goes on along the minus strand of NZ_CP050139.1, from coordinate 887,665 downwards.
AATAATAGAATGGCCGCCCCTGCCCCGTATCCCCGTTCCACGAGATCTTGGGCGTCTTGTAAAACCCGTTGGCGGACATGGAGATGCGGGCAAAATAGGCCTGCCGCGTCAGGTGGGCGAACGCGATCACCTTCTGCCCCACATGCACGCCATCGGGCAGGAAGCGGACTTCATCCTCGCCCACGTTCCAGTGGGCGGCCGCGAATTCCACCAGCCTGCGCTTGATGCGGCGCACCGCGTCCAGCACCGCCATGCCGTTGAGGTCCGCGCCACTGGACGCAGCGGTGGCCGATGTATTGGGCACCTTGCCCGTGGTGGTGGCGGTAATGCGCACCCTGTCAGTGCCCAGCCCGAGTTCGCGCATGACCACCTGCACCATCTTGGTATGCAGGCCCTGCCCCATTTCGGTGCCGCCATGGTTCACCTGCACCGACCCATCGGTATAGACATGCACCAGCGCACCGGCCTGGTTGTAATGGGTGGCGGTGAACGAGATGCCGAACTTGACCGGTGTTATGGCAATGCCGCGCCGCAGGTGGCGGCTGCCCGCGTTGAACGCGCGGGCGGCCTCGCGCCGCTGCGCATAGTGGCAGCGCCGGGCCAGCTGGGGCAGCAGGTCGTGGGTGATCGAATCCTCCACCACCATGTTGTAGGGCGTCACGTTACGGTCATGCGTGCCGTACACGTTGCGCAGCCTGACTTCCAGCGGGTCGAGGCCGGTGGCGAAGGCCACTTCCTCGATCACGCGCTCGGCGGCAACAATGCCCTGCGGGCCGCCAAAACCGCGATAGGCGGTGTTGGACTGGGTATTGGTGCGCAGCGGCTCGGAACGCAGGCGCACATCGGGGTAGAAATAGGCGTTATCGGCATGGAACAGCGCCCGGTCGATCACCGGGCCGGACAGGTCGGCCGACCAGCCGCAGCGCGCGGCCAGCACCATGTCCACCGCCACGATCCGGCCTTCATCGGTAAAGCCGACATCATAGTCGATCACAAAGTCATGCCGCTTGCCGGTCATGGTCATGTCGTCATCACGGTCAAGGCGCATCTTGGCCGCACGGCCGGTGCGGTCGGCCACGAGGGCTGCGAGGCAGGCGCAAGCATTGGCCTGCGTTTCCTTGCCACCAAAACCGCCACCCATCCGCCGCACTTCGGTGGTGATGAGGTTGGACGGGCGGTCGAGCACGTGGGCAACCATGTGCTGGGTCTCGGTCGGGTGCTGGGTGGAGGAGATGACATGCATCTCCCCTTCCTCACCGGGGCGGGCCAGGGCGATCTGGCCTTCCAGATAGAAATGCTCCTGCCCGCCCACGGTCATGCGGCCCGACAGGCGGCGCGGCGCGTGGGCAAGGCCGGCCTGCGCATCGCCACGCTTCATTTCCATGGGCCGCCAGACCATGGGGCTACCGGCCTCACGGGCCTGCGCCACGTTCAGGATGGCGGGCAGGTCTTCATACTCGACCCGGGCCAGCCGTGCCGCCCGGCGCGCGGCCCCGCGCGTGGTGGCGGCCACGACAAACAGCGGCTGACCGTAAAACGCGACCAGATCGGTCGCCAGCAGCGGCTCATCGCCCTTGCCCACCGGGCTGATCTGGTTGTCACCGGGAATGTCGGCGGCGGTATAGACACCCACGACCCCCTCGGCCTGCCGCACGGCGCTCAGGTCCATGGACAGCACGCGGGCATGCGCGCGCGTGCTCAGGCCGGGCACAAGGTGCAGCGTGCCACGGGGTTCGGGCAGGTCATCAATATAGCTGGCGCTGCCCTGCACATGCATGGCGGCACTTTCATGCCGCAGGCTGCGTGAGGCCCCGCCGGGCACGATCGTGTCCGCCACGGCCGGGATTGCGGCGGCGGCAGGCATGTTTGCGTCAGCCATGGGCGTGTTCTCCGCGTCCGGTGCAGGCGGCCTGCACGCTGATCGGCGCGCGCGCGCCCTCCGGCCCGCAATCGGCATACAGGCGTGTCAGCAGGTTGGCGGCAACGGTGCGGCGGTACCAGTCACTCGCCCGCATGTCGGAAATGGGGGCGAAATCCATCGCCATTGCCGCGCGCGCGGCTTCCAGCGTGGGTTCATCCCATATCCGGCCGCGCATGGCCGCTTCCGTATGGCTGGCACGGCGCGGGGTGGCCGCCATGCCACCAAAGGCGATGCGGATATCGGCAATGCGGCCATCAGGCGCCAGCGTAAGCGAGAATGCCCCCAGAATGGCCGAAATGTCCTGATCGAACCGCTTGGACACCTTCCACGCCCGGATGGCCGTATCCGGCCCCGGCACGGGAATGGTGACGCCTTCCACAAACTCATCCGGCGCGCGGTCCTGTTTGCCGTAATCGATGAAGAAATCCTCCAGCGCCATGCTGCGCCGTACGTCACCACGGCGCAGGTGCAGCCGGGCACCCGCCGCGATCAGCACCGGCGGTCCGTCCCCGATGGGGGAGCCATTGGCAATGTTGCCGCATACCGTACCCGCGTTGCGGACCTGCACCGAACCGATGCGGCGGAACACCTCCTCATCCGGCTGGGGCAGCACATCGGCCAGCGCCGCGCGGGCTTCCTGCCATGTGACAGCGGCCCCGACATACAGGCCGTCCGGCCTGTGTTCGATCCGCCGCAGTTCGGGTATCTGGCCAATGGAGACGACATGCGGCAGCACGCGCAGGCCCTTGGTCACCCACAGGCCGACATCCGTCGCCCCCGCCACGATCCGGGCATCGGGGTGTTCCTGCATGGTCGCGGCCAGCCCGTCCACGGTCGCGGGAATGCTCAGGCTGCCGGTCGGGCCACTGATCTCCACAGTTGCGCCATCGCGCAGGCGTTCCAGCCTTGCTGCCATGTCCTGCGCCATGGCGTCAAAATGGTCGGGGCCGGCTTCCATGGCGTGGCGCATGGCGCGCACGATGGGCGCGTAGCCGGTGCAGCGGCACAGATTGCCCGCCAGCATGTCATCAATGCCGCGCTCGTCCTGCGCCAGCCCCGCCGCCTTGCGCCCCGCCACCATGGACATGACAAAGCCCGGCGTGCAGAACCCGCATTGCGAGCCGTGATGGTCCACCATGGCCTGCTGCACCGGGTGGAGCGTACCGTCGGGCGCGCGGATGTCCTCGATGGTCAGTACCTGCGCGCCATCAAGCATGCATACGAACTGGATGCACGCATTGACCGCGCGCCAGACCAGCCGGTCGCCTTCCAGCCGTACCACCAGCACGGTGCAGGCACCGCAATCGCCTTCGTTACAGCCTTCCTTGGTACCGGTGCGGCCCTGCTCCTCGCGCAGCCAGTCCAGCAGCGTGCGCGTGGGCGGCGTATGCGCCAGCGTGTGGCATTCGTCCCCCACATAGAAACGAATGGTGTGTCGGATCTCCGTCAACTCTGTTCCCCCCGTCATGCCGGCCACAGGACTGCCCTGCCCCCCTCAAGGCCGACAGCCGGAACAGCCGCGTGTTCCCTCTTGCGTTATATATGGAACCTGCCCGGCTCCTGTCACCTCACCAAAAAAGGCAATGGCCCCATCGCAGAATGAGTGCGCCACGGGACAAAACGCTCCAGCCCCCGTCATCCGGCGTGCAGACATCTACAGCAGGTCACGCAACCCCCGCCCCCCCGCGGACCCATGGGTTACCCATCGCCATCCGGTGCAATGAATGGCGTGGCCCCTGTCCGGGATCAGCCATCGCGCAGGGACAGGCGGGCCGCCTCGCGCAGTTCCACCGACAGGCCGGAGCGGAAGGCCGGGCACGGCACATAGGTCCCGTAACAGCCGTCATCATACAGCCGGTTGTCCTTCCACACCGTAACCCCGCCCCGGATCACCTGCACCGCGCGGCCACCCAGCATGATCCCGCCATAGGGGGTACCGGGGCCGTGGGGGCTGGTTTCCTGAGCATCGGGGTCCCACAGCACCAGATCGGCATCAGCGCCGGGCATGATGGCCCCCTTGCGTGGATAGATGTTGAAGGCACGCGCCGCCGCCTGCGCGGTCACGGCCACGAATTCCTCCGCCCCCAGCAGCCCTGCCTGCACGCCATGCCGCCAGACCACGCGCATGCGTTCCGCCAGGCCACCGGGCAGGCCATTGCCCGGCCGGCCCACCGGGCGGAACCCGCTGGCCACCATGCCGATGGTGCCACACGCCAGTGCCCCCCACAGCGCACGCCGGTGCGTGCCGTCACGAAAGGGCGGCAGGCTGGTCCAGGCGGCACCACCCCCGGCCGCATCGGCGTCATGGGCCGTCTCGTCCACCACCAGATGGGGGGCCAGCACATGCCCCTCCACGCGCTGGCCGTTCAGGCGGGCGGCGGCCAGGCAGGCTACGGCCCCCGTGGTGGAAACCGGGCCGACCTGCACCGGCGCGCCCTTCAGCCCCGCCAGCATGAGGGCACGGCCCGTGGCCTCGGCCTCGACCGGCGGGGGCGCGCTGAGCAGGCAGGCCTCGCCCCCCGTAATGCCCGCCCGCGCCAGTTCCGCGCGCAGATAGGCCACGGCCTGCGCGTTCTGCGCCTCGATCCGGCATAGCGCGCCACAGGCGGCGGCGTGGCCGGCCAGTTGCAGGATGGCGCGGTCGGACAGCCCGTCGGCCATGGACAGGTGAAAGGCGTTGACCCCCCTGCGCGCCACCAGCACGTCCATGCCCTGCAGCACATCGGGGCTGGCTGCGGGCAGCGCCATGTGCACCCCCACATCGACCCGTGAACGCGCCGCCGCATGCCACCATGCGCGCCATGCATCGTCCAATGAAGCACCCAGCGGGTACAGGGTATCGAGTATGGTGGTGGTGCCCCCCGCAAGGGCCTCGGCCGTACGGGCAAAACCGGCTTCATCCGCGCCGATGGCGGTATGCGGGTCAACCCCGCCGGGCATGACCAGCAGGCCACCGGCATCGACCACCGTGCAGCCAGCCGGTATGTCCAGATCCGGCCCGACGGCCAGCATCTCGCCCATGCCGCCACACAGCACATCCACCCGCAGCGAGGCCTGCCCCGTCACCACCATGCCGCCACGCACCAGCAGCAGGTCACGCACCACCCCGTGCCGCGCGCCCATGCCGCTAGTGATCGCGGATCTTGACGGACAGGCCCAGCGCCGCCCCCAGGCGCTCAAGCCTGCGGCGCACGCTTTCCCCCTGCACCACGTCCCGCCCCGGGGCGAAATGCAGCGACAGGACGCCGCCTTCACACTCCAGCCGCGTGCCATCCAGCAGCGCCTCGGTCCCGCCGCTGACACTGTAGGCCAGCCGCAGGGCCTGCCCCAGCGCCACGGCATGGCCAAAACGCATCGGGTCGAGCAGCAGCCGTGAGGGTTGCAGGTAATCCATCGACAGGTCAGCCCCGTACCGCACCGCCAGCGTAAGCGACAGGAAAGCCCGCGCCGGATGGGTAAAGCCCACGCCCTGCAGGCGCAGGATGCGCAGATAGGTCTGTTCGGCGCGGTATTCCGGGTGGTCATGCGCGCCCACATCCGACAGGCCGCAGGCCACATGGCGCAGGCGCCGGGCGTCCTCATCCTCCTGCACGAAAAGCGGGGCGGTCCAGTCCGCCAGCCGACCCGGCAGGGTCATGCTGCGGCCCAGCATGCGGCACATTTCATGCGCCACCGCGTCCTGCGGGTCATTGGCCGCGACCGAAGCGGCGACATTGCGCATGTACCACCCTTCCCGCAGGCCATCGACACAGAACACCACCCCGCGCGACTGCGTGCGCCGCATGAGGCGGCGCAGCACGGTCGCGGCATAGGGCGTATCCTCCAGCCGCTTGCGCGGCACGCCGGGCAGGCGTTCAAGCGAACGCCGGCCGGCCCCGATGATCCAGTCCGCCATCTCACGCGCGGTTTCGGGCGGCAGGCTGTAAAGATGGACGATGTTGAGCGGATAGGCCGTGCGCGCGATCTGCAGGCGTGCCAGCGCGCGGAAGGCGCCGCCCACCAGATAGATGTCCTGCCCCTGCACGTCATCCAGCCAGTCCACGCGGGACAGGTCCTCATCCACCAGCGCGCGGGCGCGGGCCAGGTCGCCATCAGCCCGGTCATTAAGCCGGATCACCCCCAGCGGCAGCGTGCAGGCATTGCGCTTGCGCCCGTTCTCCAGCCGGATCAGTTCCAGCGAGCCACCACCGATATCGGCCACCAGCCCGTTGGCGTCCGGTATGCCGCACAGCACGCCGGTGGCGGAGTAGTCGGCTTCCTCCTCCCCGCTCAGGATGCGGATCGGCACGCCGGGCAGGCGCGCGCGCAGGCCCGCCACGAATTCCGGCCCGTTGGAGGCATCGCGCACGGCGGCGGTGGCCAGTACCTCGAAGGGGCTGGCCTCCATCCCGCGCGCAATGGCGTTGAAGCGGGCCATGACTTCCATGGCCAGCGGCACGGCTTCCTCGTTCAGCCGCCCCGTGGCGTTCAGCCCCCGGCCCAGGCGCAGGACCACCTTTTCGTTGAAGATGGGGGCCGGATTGCGCGAAATGCCGTCAAACACCACAAGGCGGACGGAATTCGACCCCAGGTCTATGACCGCCGAGCGGTGAAACCCACCATTACCCGTCACATCCGGCCCCATATGCTGCCTGTCCCCCATGCCATGCGCGCGCCATCCATGCCGTTGCCCTCAGTCCTCAATATTCTGTTCCGTATGCCATGGCTGGGAGGCGCTGACCCGGATGGGGGCATCCCCCGCCGCCGTGCCGCGCCCCATCGGCCCCGGATGCTCCATGAAATATTCATGCGATGAAAACGGCCTGCGTCCCGGCTCCAGCCTGCGCCACACGCCGTTGCGCTGCAGGATCCATGACTGCAGGTTGTCCTTCAGGTCAATGACCATGATCTGGTCCAGCACGCGGGCATGGATCTGCGGGTCCAGCATGGGCACCATGCTTTCCACCCGCCAGTCCATGTTGCGCTGCATCCAGTCCGCCGAGGAAATATAGAGCTTCGCCTGCCGGGAAGGCAGGCGGTGCCCGTCACCAAAGGCATAGATGCGCGCGTGTTCAAGGAAGCGGCCGACGATGGACTTGATCCTGATGTTTTCCGAAAGCCCCGGAACACCGGGGCGCAGGCAGCAGATGCCGCGCACCACCGCCACGATGCGCACCCCGGCGCAGGAAGCTGCGTACAGCCGGTCGATCAGGTCGGGGTCCACCAGCGAGTTCATTTTCAGCCAGATATGCGCAGGCCGGCCCGCCTGCGCATGCGCGATCTCGCCCGCGATCAGTTCCTCCAGCGTGCGGCGGATCGTGACGGGGGAAAACGCGATCGCCTCCATCCGGGCGGGCACGGCATAGCCGGTCATGTAGTTGAACAGCCGTGCCGAGTCCCGCACCAGTTCGGGATTGCAGGTGAAGTAGGACAGGTCGGTATAGATGCGCGCCGTGATGGGATGGTAGTTGCCGGTGCCGAAATGGGCATAGGACCGCAGTGCCCCCCCCTCGCGCCGCACCACAAGGCTGAGCTTGGCATGGGTCTTGAGGTCGGAAAAACCAAAGACCACCTGCACGCCCGCCGCCTCCAGCGCACGCGCGAGGCGGATGTTCGCCTCCTCATCGAAGCGTGCGCGCAGTTCGACCATGGCGGTCACGGCCTTGCCCGCCTCCGCCGCCTCGATCAGCGCCTTGACGATCGGGCTGTCGCGCGACGTGCGGTACAGCGTCTGCTTGATCGCCACCACGGCGGGGTCAAGCGCTGCCTGCCGCAGGAACTGCACCACCACGTCAAAACTCTCGAAGGGGTGATGCACGATCATGTCACGCGCGCGGATGGCGGCAAAGCAGTCACCGCCGCAATCGACAATCCGTTCGGGAAAACGCGGGGTGTAGGGCGGGAACAGCAGGTCCGGCCGGTCATCGACGATCAGCTGCTTGAGGTCCACCACCCCGATCAGCCCGGACTGGACGGATACCTCATCGGGAGGCGGGGCCAGCCCTTCGGCCATGGAGCGGGCCAGGTCCTCGGGCATGCGGGATTCGATATCGAGATGGATCACCACCCCGCGCCTGCGCCGCTTGAGCGCGCTTTCGTACGAGCGGACCAGATCCTCGGCCTCGTCCTCGAACTCCACGTCCGTGTCGCGCACGATGCGCATCACCCCCCAGTCCCCCGCCACCAGGCCGGGGAACAGGCGGTCGATGCACATGACAATCAGGCGTTCAAGCAGGATGAAGCGCGTCACACCGGGGGGCGACAGGCTTGCCGGCAGCCGGATGAAGCGCTCGATGCGCGCGGGCAGCAGGATCAGCGCCTCCATCACGAACTGCCCGGTCTCGGCATTGAGCAGCCGCAGCGCCTGCGCAATGCCCATGTTGGGAATGAAGGGCAGCGGATGGGCGGGGTCTATGGCCAGCGGGGTCAGGACGGGGAATACCCGCTCCATGAAGCAGCTTTCCAGCCAGGCCTGTTCCTCGGCGGTAAACGAGACCTCGTCACACAGCACGATGCCCGCCCCTTCCAGCTCGCGCTGCAGGTCGCGCCAGATGCGCTGCTGTTCATACAGCAGCCTGCCGGTCCGCTCACGCACGGCGGCCAGCTGCTGCTGGGGGGTCAGGCCATCGGGCGAGGTCTTGACCAGCCCCTCGCGCACCTGTCCCACCAGCCCCGCCACACGCACGGAGTAGAATTCATCAAGGTTGCTGGCGCTGATCGACAGGAAGCGCACCCGCTCCAGCAGCGGGTTGCGGGGATTGTCGGCCTCATCCACCACGCGCTGGTTGAAATCGAGCCACGACAGTTCCCGGTTGATGAACCGCTGGGGCGACGTGGCATCGGGCAGCGGCATCACGGGTTCACGCACCACCATCTGCCGCCCCGTGCTGGCAGGCTTGCGGCTGCGCGTACGGGCACGCGGGGCCGGTGCGGGCTTGGCTGCGGACTTGCGTGGCGGTCTGGTCACTGGTTTCAAGCTCCCGTTCGGCGGTGGCATTATGTTTGTTGCAATCGACCCTAAAGAGCCATGCGGGTCCTGGCCAGAGCATGGATGCCGGCACGCCGTTCAGGGACCGGGACCGGGCGGCGTATCCCCGGCCCCCGCCAGCATGTCGGACAGCACGCTTGCCGCCAGCGCGCGGGTGACGGGGCGCCCCGTGGCCAGGGCCGCGTGATCAAGCCGGCGCACGGCGGCCTGCATGGCGCGCGCGGTACGCGGCAGGCGGCGCAGCAGCCATTCCACCACCGGCTGGGCCACCACGATCTGCCGTTCCGCCAGCAGGCGCAGCAGCAGCACGCGCAGCAGCCCGTCCCCCGGCTGGCCCACGGCCACGGCCATGGTCGCGCGCAGCCTGCTGGCCAGATCGGGCAGGATGACCGGCCAGCGCGCCGGTGGCGTGCGCGCGCCCAGCAGCACGGCCATGCCCTGTTCCCGCGCGCTGTTGAGCAGGTGCAGCAGCGCATGCTCGTCACCGCACATGTCCGCCCCGTCCAGCGCCATGGCCATGGGTGGCCTGCGCCCGCCACGCGCGGCAAACAGGGCCGCGACATGCGCATGCGTCAGGCTGCCGCCGTGCAGGAGAAGGGCCTCATGCCGCCGCGCCCAGATATCGAGCATATGGGTCTTGCCGGTGCCCGCCGGCCCCCACAGCGCCAGCCTGCGTTCGGGCCACGGGGTGGGACCGAGCAGCCAGCTGCGGGCGGCGGCGTTGGAGGCGGAAAACACGAAGTCACTGGCGGCAAAGCGCGGCGTGTGGGCAAACGGCAACACCAGCTGCCCGATCGCCCCGGCAACCGTGTTTTCATCCGTTTTCAGCTTCGTGCGCCCATCCACTGCTTTGTGCGTAGCCCCGCCATGACGTAAAGAGAGCCGGAAGTCCGTTTGGCCCCGGTTCCATATGGCGGTTTTCATAGCCTGCCCGCGGGAGTCCGGGGAAGTGATAGTTTGATTACGAAAAAAGGCCCGCCGCATGACGTCCGCCCCCCGCCCGCCCGTTGCCCCCGCCGATACCACGCCCGCCACCTACCGCGATGCCGGGGTGGACATTGCCGCCGGTGACGCGCTTGTCGAAGTGATCAAGCCCGCGGCAAAGGCCACGGACCGTCCCGGCACGATGGGGGGGCTGGGCGGATTTGGCGCGCTGTTCGACCTGAAGGCGGCGGGCTTTGCCGACCCCATCCTTGTCTCCTGCACCGATGGGGTGGGCACCAAGCTCATGATCGCGATCGAAAGCGGGCTGCATGAGACCGTGGGCATCGACCTTGTGGCCATGTGCGTGAACGACCTGGTGGTGCAGGGTGCGACACCGCTGTTCTTCCTGGACTATTTCGCCACCGGCAGGCTGGCGGTCGAGGATGCGGCCAAGGTGGTGCGCGGCATTGCAAAAGGCTGTGCCGACTCCGGCTGCGCGCTGGTGGGCGGCGAGACGGCGGAAATGCCGGGCATGTATGCCACGGGCCATTACGACCTGGCCGGTTTCTCGGTCGGGGCGGCGGAACGCACGGCGCTGCTGCCCGGCACCATCCAGCCCGGTGACACGCTGATCGGCCTGCCCTCTGCCGGTGTGCATTCCAATGGCTTCTCGCTCGTGCGCAGCATCGTCACCCGCAGCGGGCTGGGCTGGGACGCGCCCTGCCCCTTCGCCGAAGGCCAGACACTGGGCGAGGCGCTGATGACGCCCACCACGCTGTACGTCCATCCCGTGCTGGACCTGCATCATGCGGGGCTGCTGGTGGGGGCGGCCCATATTACGGGCGGCGGCCTGCCGGGCAACCTGCCGCGCGTGCTGCCCAAGGGTGTGTGCGCCGTGGTGGATGGCACGAGCTGGCCCATCCCGCCCGTGTTCAGCTGGCTGGCCAGCACCGGCAATGTCACGACCGAGGAAATGCTGCGCGTGTTCAACTGCGGCATCGGCATGGTGCTGGTGGTGCGCGACAGCGCCGCGGCCCTTGCCCATCTGGCCGAACGTGGCCAGCAGGCCTTCGTGATCGGCTCGATCGTGGCGGGCGAAAGCGCGGACAGCCCGGCCACGCTGGCGTTTGACGAACTGCCCGAACTGCGTGACTGATCCGGCCGTGCAGCACAAGACACCCATCGCCATCCTGATCAGCGGGCGCGGCAGCAACATGCGCGCGCTGATCGAATCGTGCGCCCGCCCCGACTACCCGGCCCGCATTGCCCTGGTACTCAGCAACAACCCCGACGCGCCGGGGCTGGACGTGGCGCGGGCTGCGGGCCTGACAGCGCAGGCCATCGACCACCGCCCCTATAAAAAGGACCGGGCGGCGCATGAGCGCGCACTGGATGCCGCCCTGCGCGCGGCGGGCGTGGACTATGTCTGCCTTGCGGGATACATGCGCCTGCTTACCCCGTTCCTGACCACGGCATGGCGCGGGCGGATGCTCAACATCCATCCCAGCCTGCTGCCCGCCTTCCCCGGCCTGCACACGCATGAACGCGCGCTGGAAGCGGGCAGCCGCATCCATGGCTGCACCGTGCACTGGGTGACCGAAGGCATGGATGAAGGCCCCATCATCGGGCAGGCGGCGGTGCCCGTCCTGGCCGATGACACGCCCGATATGCTGGGCGCGCGCGTGTTGCGGCAGGAACATCGCCTGTATCCCGCCGCCCTGCACCGCGTGCTGGCGCCCGACGCGGCACCCGCCGCCGCCACGTCAGACTGCCTGCTGTCGGTCTGATCCCTGATCCGTAAACGTTTTCGGGTGCTGACTTTTTTCAAAAAGGCGGCGTTCCCTGAAGCGTTCCGGGCTTTCTGAAAAAAGCTTTACCAGAAACTGCCTTGTGACGGGCATGATGGTGCCAGGGCCAATTGTTCAGACAGCCTCCGGGCATGAAAAAAGCCAGCCCGAAGGCTGGCTTTTCCATTGGCGGGGACAAAAGCCCCCGCCACCATGACCCGTAAGGATCAGGGCAGGATTTCGGTGCCGGCGAAGAAGAAGGCGATTTCGTTCTTCGCGTTTTCCAGGCTGTCGGAACCGTGGACGGAGTTCGCCTCGATGCTTTCGGCAAACTGCGCGCGGATGGTGTGGGCCTCGGCCTTCTTGGGGTCGGTGGCACCCATCACTTCGCGGTTCTTCAGCACGGCGCCTTCGCCTTCCAGCACCTGCACCACGACCGGGCCGGAGATCATGAAGGACACGAGGTCGTTGTAGAACGGACGCTCCTTGTGCACTTCATAGAAAGCGCCCGCGGTCGCCTTCGTCAGCTGGATGCGCTTCTGGGCAACGATGCGCAGGCCATTGCCTTCGAACACGGCATTGATCTTGCCGGTCAGGTTACGGCGGGTCGCATCGGGCTTGATGATGGAGAGGGTACGTTCGACTGCCATGGGACAGCTCCTTTCAAACAGATACTGAAATGCACGGGGCGGCATTGGAGATGACCCGACATCGCCCTACAAGGGCCATCTAGAGCATATCGCCGCGGACTGGTAGGTACAACCCGCACGAAACCAGCCATGTCCCCCATATTGCCGGAGTTTTCCCCCGTGAGCCTGCTCGTCATAACCGACCTGACCCTGCGCATTGCCGGCCGCACCCTGCTTGATGGTGCCAGCCTGAGCATTGACCCGGGTCGCAAGATCGGCCTTGTCGGCCGCAACGGGGCCGGGAAATCCACGCTTCTGGCCGCCATCGCAGGCGATATCGCGCCCGATGGCGGCACGATCCACCTTTCCGCCCGCGCCCGCATGGCACGCATCAGGCAGGAAGCGCCCACCGGCCTTGGCTCCCTGCTGGATACGGTGCTGGCGGGTGATACCGAACGCACCAGCCTGCTGGCCGAATCCGAAACCTGCGCCGACCCCGCCCGCGTGGCCGACATTCACGAGCGCCTGCTGGCCATCGACGCCCATAGCGCCCCGGCGCGGGCGGCGGCCATCCTGTCCGGGCTGGGGTTCAGCACGGAAGCACAGGCGCGCCCGGTATCGGATTTTTCGGGCGGGTGGCGCATGCGCGTGGCCCTTGCCACGGCACTGTTCCTCAACCCCGACCTGCTCCTGCTGGATGAGCCGACCAACCACCTTGATCTTGAAGCCACGATCTGGCTGGAAAACTGGCTGGCCCGCTTTGCGGGGGCGGCGCTGATCGTCAGCCACGACCGGGGCCTGCTGGACCGCGCGGTCGATGCCATCGCCCATCTGGACCGCGGCAAGCTGACCCTGACGCCGGGCGGGTACGAGGAGTTCGTGCGCATCCGCACCGAACAGGCGCTGCAGCAGGCCCGCATGGCCGAGCGCATCAACGCCCGGCGCGCGCACATGCAGTCCTTCGTTGACCGCTTCCGCGCCAAGGCCACCAAGGCAAAGCAGGCGCAGGCCCGCATCAAGGCGCTGGAAAAACTGCCGCAGATTGACAGCGTGGTGGAGGATACGCCCAGCCACTTCGCCTTCCCCGAACCCTCCGCCCTGCCGCCGCCCATGCTGACCATGGAGCGGGTCTCGGCCGGGTATGGCGATCACACCATCCTGTCCAACCTGTCACTGCGCATCGACATGGAGGACCGGATTGCCCTGCTGGGTGCGAACGGCAACGGTAAATCCACCTTCGCCAAGCTGGTGGCGGGCAGGCTTGCCCCGCAATCGGGCACGATGCAGCACAGTCCGAAGCTGAAGGTGGGCTATTTTGCCCAACACCAGGCCGAGGAACTGCGCCCGGACGAAACCCCGGTAGACCACATGGCCCGTGCCCTGCCCGGTGCCACGCCGCCTGCCGTGCGCGCGCAGCTGGCCCGCTTCGGGCTGGATGCGGAACGGGCCGAAACCCCCACCCGCGACCTGTCAGGCGGCGAGAAGGCCCGCCTGCTGCTGGCACTGGCCACGCGGGACGCGCCGCACCTGCTGATCCTGGATGAACCCACCAACCACCTTGACCTTGACGCGCGGGATGCGCTGATCCGGGCGCTGGCGGAATTCGAGGGCGCGGTCCTGCTGATCAGCCATGACCCGCATCTGGTGGAACTGGTGGCCGACCGGCTGTGGCTGGTGGGGGACGGCACGGTGCGCCCGTTTGAGGGCGACATGGCGGAATACCGCACATGGCTGACCGAACGCGCCCGCGCGGTCTCGAACAGTGATCCCGCACGCCCCGCCGCCGCCCCCAGGCGTGACGACCGCCGCGAACGCGCCGAAGCCCGCAAGGCCACGGCCCCCCTGCGCAAGCGCATCCGCGACGCCGAACAGCTCATGGCCCGCCTGGTAGCCGAGCGTGCGAAGCTGGAAGCCCGTCTGGCGGACCCCAAGCTGTATGAAAGCGGCAGGGCGGAGGATGTCACGGCACTCAACACCCGGCTTGCCGCCATCGCGCGCGAACATGACAGGGCGGAAGAAGACTGGCTGGAGGCGGAGACGGAACTGGAAGCTGCCAGCGCGGAGTGAAATGTAATAAAAGTTTTTGGGTGTCGCCTTTTTTCCAGAAAGGCGACGTTCCCTGAAGCTTCTTGAAAAAAGCTTTACCAAAAACGTCTTTTCGTTTTTCTGTCAGGCTGGCAGGCGCCGCAGCCCGGATCGCTGGACCAGTATGCCCAGCCCGAACACCGCAAGCCCGGTAGCTGACAGGCAGGCTGCTGCCCATCCGACCGACTGCATGCCGTAACCCGCCGCAATCACAGCGCCCCCCAGCCACGCCCCGAAGGCATTGGCGATATTGACGGCGGAATGGTTCAGGGCGGCGGCCAGCACCTGTGCATCCGCCGCCACATCCATAAGCCGCGCCTGCAACGCGGGCAGCAGCCCGATGATGCCGCCCATAAGGCTGATCACCAGCAGGATCGCCACCATATTGCCCGCACACAGCGCAAACAGGCAGGACATGAGCGTGCTGCCCGCCAGGATCACCGCGATCGCCCGCACGGGGCTGGCATCAACCAGCCTGCTGCCCGCGATATTGCCCGCGACCATGCCCACGCCCCATAGCGACTGCGCCAGCGGCACCACCCCTGCCGGCACATGGGTGACCGTAAGCAGCACCCCGGTCATGTAGGAGCCGATGCAGAACATGCCGCCAAAGCCGATAGCCCCTGTGGCCAGCGTGAACCACAACGGCCCCCGCTTCAGCACGCCCAGTTCGCGCAGGGGCGAACTGGCGGGTCCCGCCGCCATTTCGGGCACGTTGCGCGCCAGCAGGCCCAGCGCCACCACGCCCATGAGCGTGATGACCCCGTACATCGCCCGCCAGCCCAGCACCTGCCCGCCCCATGTGGTCAGCGGCACCCCCACCACATGGGCCACCGTCAGCCCGACGAACACCCCCGCCACCGCGCGTCCCCGGCGCGCGGGGTCCGCCATGGCGGCCATGATCAGGGCAGCCACGCCGTAAAAGGCCCCATGTGGCAGTCCGGTCATGAACCGTGCGTAAACCAGTGAGCGGTATCCTGGCGCCAGGACGGAGGCCGCGTTGCCCATAATGAACAGAACCTGTAGCGCCAGCAGCAGCCTGCGCCGCGACAGCCCGGCCCCCATAATGGTGATGAGCGGCGCGCCCACCACCACCCCCAGCGCGTACGCGCTTATGACATGCCCCGCCACCGGCACCGATACGCCAAGCGTACGCGCCATGTCGGGCAGCACGGCCATCAGCGCGAACTCCCCCGTGCCAATGGCAAAGGTGGCGACGGCCAGCGCCAGCCCGGCATGGCCCACCAGCGGGCGGCGGCCCGCGGGGCCGGAAGGCATGTCAGGACTGGTCACATATCCGCCCTTTCGTGGCAGTAAGGATTGGCTTACGGCTTGCAGGTCAGTGCGGGGCCGGCCCTGTCATGCGTAATGGGGCGGCATGGCCCCGCATTGCAGTCCGGCCCGGCGCGACCCAGGCTTCGTGCCAAACGTTATCGTGGTTCCATCTGTGCCTGCATTCACGCACGGCACAACCCGTTTCATGCCCACCATATGGACATTTAGATGACACTCTCATCCCCTTCGGCCCCTTCCCACGTCCCACCGGAGTCCGGACACGGCACGGAAAAAAACCATTCCGGGGATCCCCGCGCCGTACAGCTTGCCCGTATCTATGCCCTGCTGCGCCTGACGCTGGCCATCACCATCGTGGTCATGCTGATCTGGGTGGTGGGCGATGTACTCATGGTCATCTTCGCCGCGACCCTTGTCGCCGTTATCCTGCACAATCTTGCCGGCATTGTGGAACGCCGCACGCACATGCCCTACTGGCTGGCACTGGGCGCCGTGGTGGTCGTGCTGATCGGTGCCCTGACCGGACTGATCTGGAGCAGCGGCCCCGAAATCTCGGAACAGGCGGTCAAGCTGCGCACCGCCCTGAGCGAACAGGCCCACAACCTGCGTAACGGCATGGGCGATTCCTCCACCGGGCGCATGATCCTGGACAACCTGCCCACCACACTGGGCGGCAATGAAGCCACATCGGGCAATAGCGGCTTCGGTTCGCTGGCCGGGTCCATGACGGGCTTCGTCTCCTCCGCCTTCGGGGCGGCGGGCACGCTGGCGGTCATCCTGATCGCGGGGCTGTATTTCGCCATCTCGCCCGAACTGTATGTCAACGGCATGCTGCGCATGGTGCCCCATCCCTACCGCATGACGGCGCGCGAACTGCTGCTTACGGCGGGGCGCACCCTGTGGGCCTGGACGGCGGGGCAGGCACTGGACATGACCGTGGTGGGGCTGCTGTCCTTCATCGGGCTGTGGTGCATTGGCGTGCCGCTGGCGCTGGCGCTGGGGGTTGTGGCGGGGCTGGCCAACTTCATCCCCTATATCGGCGCGTTCGTGGGCGCCGTGCCCGCCGTGCTCATCGCGCTCTCGCAGGGCACGCGGGAGGGGTTCATGGTGATGGGGCTTTATGCCGCCATCCAGTTCTTTGAAGGCAATGTCATGGCGCCCCTGATCCAGCGCCACGCCGTGCAGATGCCGCCCGGGCTGACCATCCTGTCACAGACGATCTTTGGTACCATCCTTGGCATTCCGGGGCTTATCCTGGCATCTCCCCTCACCGCCGCCCTGCTGGCGGTGGCGGACCGCGCCACCCCGGAACTGAAGGAAGACGAGCGGGTCTGAAGACCGTTTCACGATAATGGATTGATCATGAACGAGCGTTTTTGGGGCCGTTTAAAAAAACGATCCCAAAAACTTTGACCCTACCGGAACTGCTGGTCGAAAGCCCATGACCAGCGATGTCCCGGTCCGGATGGATGGCAGTGTCATCCTGTTCTGTCCGGCCTCTTCATGTATTCTCAAAAAAGCTGGCATTCCCCGTTTTCCGGGATTTCATATGCAGGATCATGACCAGTCATCATACCTCCGGTAACGGGGATCGCGAGGAGTGCAGATGACCATAAAAAAGTAGATAATTCCGGCGATTATCCAGATTCCCGCGAGTGCCAGAGCCGCGATGACAAAATAGTACGCCACAAACAGTGGCCAGAGCACGACATGCAGAAACGTATGGAACGTTATGTATTGAATACCAGGTAATCCAAAGATGAATACCTGAAACATGACCCCCAACAGCAGGTAGAACAGGACTAACTTAAAGGTGGAAGGCGTCTCTGTCACATTCCGATTCCTGTAGCCGGATGTTTCCATATAGGCAGGGTATGCCTGCCCTAGCACATTATAAGACCACATTGTCTATATTATTTATGAAAAGCGCAGGCAGACATCTGCCTCAGGGGCCGCATGCCCATTCCTGACCATGCCCCCGATCATACCCGGGGGCTGTAGCCAGGCCACAGCCCCGGTGCACTGCCCCCGCCGGTGTCGATATATTTCGGGCGGACGAAGTGGACCCGGTCCGGTTATCCCTATCCGGCCAGCAGGGTATTCACATCCACATGCGCCATGCCCGCGCGGGTGGCGGCCAGCATGCCCTCGCGGCTGTCCTCGAACACCAGGCAGGCACCAGGTTCAAGCGCCAGCCTGCCCGCCGCCAGCAGGAACATGTCCGGCGCGGGCTTGGGGTTTTCCACGTCATCTATGGTGATGATGGCGTCAAACAGCCGTTCCAGCCCCAGATGGCGCAGGCAGGCCGAAACGATCCGCCGCGACCCGTTGGATGCCACCGCCATGGGCAGGCGACCATGGTAATGGCGGGCAATATCCGCCACCACCGTGATCTCGCGCAGCGCATGCAACTGCTGGAGCATGCCATCGCGCGCCCGAGTTATGATGCCCTCGCGGTCCACGCCGCGGCCCAGCTTTTCCTCGATGATGTCAAGCACCATGTGCTCCGACATGCCACCATGGCCATGGAACCACTCCAGCGGCACGTTCTGGCGCAGGCTGTCCTCCAGCGCCGCGATCCAGCCCTCACGGTACATGGGCAGGCTGTCGACCAGCGTGCCATCACAGTCAAAGATCAGCCCGGCCGTGCTGTGTGGCACAAGGCTCATGGGAAAGCGGACCGGGGATAGTCATACTGGTTGACCAGATCACGCAGCGCGTTGAAATCCTTGTCCTTGTAGTGATGGAAGCGGATGACGGCGCCCGGCTTTTCCTCCACGAACACGGTATTGTTCCAGTCCGCCGCACTGATGCCGGTCCAGAGCGTGATACGGTAGGGAGCGGGCTGCCCCCCTGCCTGCGGCTGCTGGCCGGCAGGCGGCGCCACCTGCATTTCCAGCACGGCATCCCCGCTGGAAGGCGGCGTCTGGCCCAACGGGCCCCAGCCCTTGGTATGGGCCTGCATCCAGTCATTGAGCGCATGGACCTGGGCTGCGGTCAGCGGGCGCTCCGCGCGCATCGGGCCGATTGAAATGGTGCCGCTTTCCATGGTGGGAAAGCTCATCGGGCGGAAATTGGGCATGGCCATGTACCACAGCCCCGCCGCCGTACCGATGGTAATGAACAGGAACCCGATCAGCAACGCTGTCTCGCGTCTCATTGTCGTATGATCTCCCTCAGGACTCGCACACGGCCGCGATAATCCGGCCTACGTCGTTATCCGACAGTTCAGGATGCAGCGGCAGCGCCATGATGCGGCGCGACAGGTCCTCGGCCACGGGCAGGGCCGCCCCGTCATGGCTGGCCCTGTAGGCAGGCTGCTGGTGCAGCGGGCGCGGATAGTAGATGGCCGAGGCGATGTTGTGCCCCTTCAGCCTGTCCTGCAATGCGGCGCGCGCGTCTTCCCCCTTCGTCAGTACGGAATAGACCGACCACGACCCGTGGCTGTCCGGCACGCGGGCGGGCGGGATGACATGGCCTGCAAGGCCACGGTCATAGGCCGCGGCGATTTCGCGCCGGCGTTCAAGCTCCATGTCGAACACATCCAGCTTGGCCAGCAGGATGGCGGCCTGGATCGTATCAAGCCGTGCGTTCATGCCGGTGCGCAGGACTTCGTAGCGGGTCCTGCCTTCGCCATGCGTGCGCAGCGAGCGGTAAAGTTCGGCGCGCGCCGGGTCATCGGTCAGGATGCCGCCCGCATCGCCATAGGCCCCCAGCGGCTTGGAGGGGAAGAAGGACAGCGTGGTCGCCACCGCCTCACGCCCCAGCCTGCGGCCGCCCAGCGTGGCACCAAAACCCTGGGCGCAATCCGCCATCAGGAACAGCTTCTCCTCCGCCGCGATCGCGCGCAGTTCCGCCCACGGCGCGGGCTGGCCGAACAGGTCCACCCCGATCACCGCGCGCGGGCGCAGCCTGCCCGCCCTGCGCACGTCGGCGATGCGGCTGCGCAGGCTGGCGGGGTCGATCTGGAAAGTAGCGGGGTCCACATCCACGAATACCGGGGTTGCGCCCAGCACCAGCGGCACCTCCGCCGTGGCGGTATAGGTGAAGGCGGGCAGGAACACGGCATCGCCCGCGCCGATTCCCTCCGCCATCAGCACGATCTGGATGGCGTCCGTGCCCGATGACACGCCAACACACTGCGCGGCACCGCTGTAGCTGGCCAGCCGCCCCTCCAGTTCCGCGACTTCAGGACCCATGACAAAGCGGCAGTGCTGCATGACCGCATCGACACGCTGCCTGATTTCCTTGGCGATCAGGCTCTGCTGCTGGGGCAGGTTCAGAAAACCTATGGGTGTCTCCACCGGAGCGTTCATGATGCATTCCTTTCCACATCGATCTGCCCCGCCGGGTCGGGCATGTCCATGCCATGCGGGTTATGGGCAAATTCGGGTACAAGCCTCCGGACCAGATCCAGCGCACGGGCGCCATCACCATCCCGGCATGCCACTGTAAGTGCATCCATGATATTGGCGACCTGCGCAAGGTCCACCGTACGCGGCGTTGCCATCCGCAGGCCGGGATAGCCGGTGGGCTGCAGGATTTCCTTTTTGTAAAACAGGTCTTCCGTCAGCTTTTCGCCCGGTCGCAGGCCCGTGAAACGGATGTCGATGTCACGCCCCGGCCGCAGCCCGGCCAGCACGATCATCTGGCGTGCCAGATCCACGATCCTGACCGGCGTGCCCATGTCCAGCACGAACACCCCCCCCCGGCGCAGCGGGGCGGCAAGCCCCGTGGCCTGCACCCCCGTGCCACAGGCCGTGGCCTGCAGGACCAGCCCCACCGCTTCGGACACGGTCATGAAATACCGCTCCATGCGCGGATCGGTGACCGTAAGCGGGCCACCACGCTCCAGCTGGTGGCGGAACAGCGGGATGACCGATCCGGTCGATCCCATGACATTGCCAAACCGCACGCTGACGCAGCGCATGCCGGTGGCGCCATCCGTCATGTTGCAGGCCTGTACGTCCAGTGCCTGACAGTACATTTCCGCCACCCGCTTGGACGCCCCCATGACCGAAGCGGGATTGACCGCCTTGTCCGTCGAGACCAGCACCATCGCCCGCGCCCCATGCCGGGCGGCGATATCGGCCACGATACGGGTGCCCGTCGCGTTGGTCAGCAGGCCCTCGCAGGGGTTTTCCTCCACCATGGGAACATGTTTCAGCGCGGCGGCGTGAAAGACCAGTTCCGGCTGGAAACGGGCAAAAACCCGTTCCATGCGGGCAGGATCACGAATATCGGCCAGCACCAGATGGCGTGCCGGCTCCGGCGCGTTTTCCGCCAGGTCTATGTCCACCTGCCACAGCGCGAACTCCCCCACATCCAGCAGCACCAGTTCAGCGGGGCGGTGGCGGGCAATCTGGCGGGCCAGTTCACTGCCGATCGTGCCACCCGCCCCGGTAATCAGCACGCGCCTGCCCCCCAGCAGGCCAGCCAGTCCCTGCGCATCGGGCAGCAGGGCCGGGCGGTTGAGCAGGTCCGCCAGCCGGACCGGATGCAAGGGGCCCGCCTGCCCCCCGGCAATACCCGACAGGTCGGGCATGCAGCGCACGCGGGCACCCGTATCCTGCACCATCCGCAGCACACCGGAAAGCCGCTCCCCCCTGAAGCGCCCGTCCGCCACGACCAGCAGCACGTCACCATCCCGCGCCATGGTGGAAACGATACGGCGCAGTTCCGTCACCTGCCCCAGAACCGGCACGCCGCGCACCCGCCGCCCCGGCCTGCGCTGGCGGCTTTCCACCACCATGCCCACGACACGCCCCGCCATGGCGGGCATGAGCTTCAGGAACCGCGTGGTGTCGGCCTCACTACCCAGCACGATCACGGGGCAGCCCACCCGCCCGGTACGCGGGCCTGCCTGCCGCCAGCGCTGGTAGGCCGCCCGCGTGGCCGCCATGCACACGAAGGCCGCCATGCCGTAGCTGACGCACCAAGACGCGGCCCCGACCCCCCTGTCGCCCGCTGCCGCCAGCACCCCCATGACCAGTACGCCCGCCAGCACGCAGGCGCAGCCCAGCCGCCAGAAATCCGACCGCCCGGCAAAGCGCCAGTGCTGTACGAAAATGCGAAACGGCAGTCCCCCCGCCGCAATGCCGCCCAGTCCCAGCCCGGCCACGCCCCATAGCGGCCAGCCCCCGGGCGCGTGACCGCACAGGCCAACCGCCCCAAGGGCCGCCACGGCCCCCATGATCACATCAAGGGCGCTGTTTACCGCTATGGTCCGTGTCATGCGCAGGCATGAGGCAAGAGAACGGCTGCCGGAGGATTGCGTCACCATTACTCTCTCCCTATAGCCGAGCAGGGCAGGGGCAAGAAGGAGAGATCATGCACCGCACCGTGCTTTCATGACGCCACCGCCTTCCACGCATGACGGGGCCGCCCTCGCCGCCGCGCTGCTGGTGGGTGCCGCTGCCGTGGCGGCACTGCTGTCGCGCCGGGTCATCGGGCTGCATGTCATGGATTATCCGGGCAGCCGCAGTGCGCATGCCGCCCCCGTGCCCAAGGGCGGGGGACTGGCCATCCTGACCGTTTTCGTCATTGGCGTGCCGCTGCTGCAGCGCATGTTCCACCACCATCCCGATGTGGGGGACGTGACACTGCTGGCCGCAACCGCATGGCTGGGCCTGTTCAGCTGGCGTGACGACATGCGCCCCATGCCGCCGCTGTGGAAGCTGGGGGCACAATGCGCCGCGGGCATGCTGGTGGCATGGGGCGGCATGGCGGCGTCAGGGCACGGCGTAACCCTGCCGGGGCTGGCATGGCGCATGCTGTGGCTGGTCATGCTGTGCAACGTGCTGAATTTCATGGACGGGCTGAACGGACTGGCCAGTGGCTGCACGCTTATCGCGGCCCTTGCCACAGCGGCACTCTGCCTGATGGCGCAGGGCGGCGTGGAGACATGGGGCACCGCACTGCTGCTGGCGGCGGGCATAGCGGGCTTCCTGCCCTTCAACTTTCCCCATGCCCGGCTGTTCATGGGGGATGTGGGCAGCCAGTGCTGCGGGCTGGTGCTGGGCGCGCTGGGGCTGCACATGGCCACCATGCCCCGGCTGGCGCACGGGACGGCGCTCATGCCGCTCATGCTGTGTGGCCTGCTGGCCGATGTGGGCCTGACCCTGCTGCGCCGGGCGTGGCTGCGGCGGCCCGTCATGCAGGCGCATCGTGAACATGTCTACCAGATGGCCCATCGCGCGGGCCTGCCCGCCCCCTTTGTCACGCTTCAGGCATGGGGGGCGACACTGTGCGGCGCGCTGGCGGCCATGGTGGTGGGCCTGCATGGCGCGCGCCCGGCCATGTCCCTTGGCGTGCTGCTGTGCCTGCAACTGGCCTGGACCGTGGTCGTGGCCCGGCTTGTGCGCCGCACGCCCGGGCTGCACTGGTAGCAAAAGGAACAGGGGAACGGCCTGCTGGCCATTCCCCTGTCCGTGCAGCCGACAGTGGATCGTATTTATTTGGTCAGGGTAATCTTCATGCCCTGTGCCGCGGCGGCCAGACGACCGCCGGAACTGGATGTATCAAGCCGGATACGCACGCCCGCCGGATTGTTGAGCAGTACGGCCCCGATGCCGGTCCCCGCCGTCACATCACCGTTGACGGCGGCGTAGCTTCCCTCGAAATCCTTGACCCGGGTCAGGTTATAGACCGTGCCATGTCCCTTGATGTTGGCATACCCCACCGCCGCCAGTGACCCGCCTTCGATCCTGAAACGATAGGTATGGTGCTGGAACACGAGCTTGCCCGTGCCCCATGTGTGACCAACGCCGATATCAAGCGACTTGAACTTCATGGTCACCTCGCCCGACGGCGTGCCAAGCGTGGACTCCTCGGCCATGGCGGCGTGGGGAAGACCGGCCAGCGGAGCCAGGACGAGTGCGAGAACAGCCAGACGGCGTGACATAAGCATGGGATCAGACCCTTTCCATCCTTGGGTGCAATATTGACCCGCAGATAACTCAGCCCGCGCGGCGCAGTTCCTCGACCCCGCGCACACGCTGCGGCCTGCGGGCCGGGGCGGCTTCCTTTTCCTGGATCGCGGTTGCGGTCTCGGTCACGATCTTGCACAGCTCACGCAGGTAGGCCTTGCCCTTGGGCGTGTAGCGGATCAGCACGGAACGGCGGTCCATCTGGTCCTGCACGCGGCGCACCAGGAACAGCGCCTGCAGCCGGTCCAGCGCACGGGTGATGGCGGGCTTGGACACGTTCAGCTCTGCAGCAAGACCGCGGACCGTCTGCTCGTCATTGGTGAGATAGCAGGTCAGGAACACGGCCAGCTGGCGTGCCGAAAGATCCAGCCCGTCGCGGCGGACCATGGCGACAATGGTGTCGCGCAGGGCGTTAATCGTCTGGTCCTGATTAGTCTGTGATGCCTTGACCATCGGTTGAAATCCTCTGTCGAATGTCAGGTCCGGCTCCCTGCCCGCGCAAGTGCGGGAATCGGGCCGGACCTGGAATGATGTCGTTTGCTACTGCCTATATAATTGGCATTTACGGCATATATAAGTCGCAGCAAGCAAATTAGTTCGCATCCGGCATTGTTTCTTTAGTGGTGCATTCTGTCCTCGATATTAAATATTTTTAATATCCCTTCGTAAGTCGCTCTTAAACCAAGACTTTCTCCACCTTCCGGTTTGCCAGGCCGTGCAGAATCATTCCATCCGTAGGTGTCGATATGAACCCAGCGCACATCAGTTTTGACAAAATTCTCCAGAAAAAGGGCCGCCGTAATGGCCCCGGCCATCGGTTTGGATGAAATATTGTTCAGGTCTGCCACCGGACTGCGCAGCCATTTCCGGTAGCCCGGCCATAGCGGCAGCCGCCACAGCGGGTCGCCACAGGCCATGCCCGCGGCAACGAAAGCGGCACCCGTTTCCGCATTGTTGCTGAACAGGGCTGGAACATCCGGGCCAAGGGCCACGCGGGCCGCGCCGGTCAGGGTGGCCGCGTCAACCAGCAGGTCGGGCTGGCGCGCGCAGGCCGCGTGCAGCAGGTCGCACAGCACGAGTCTGCCCTCCGCATCGGTATTGCCGATTTCCACCGTCAGCCCCGCGCGCGTCCGCACCACGTCGGACGGGCGCATGGCATGACCGGATACGCTGTTTTCCACGCAGCCCAGCCGCAGTTCCAGCCTGACGGGCAGGTCACGCAGCATGATCAGGCGCGCCAGCCCGAGCATGATGGCAGCGCCCCCCATGTCCTTTTTCATCCGCAGCATGCCGGCTGGCGGCTTGAGGTCGTAGCCACCCGTATCAAAACACACGCCCTTGCCCGCCAGTGAAAGAAGCGGGGCATCATCCGTGGCGGTGCTGCCCTGCCAGTGTGCTTCCACCACGCAGGGCGCGCGCTCCGATCCCATGCCCACATGCCGCACGGTCGGGAAATCCTGCGCCAGGCGGGCACCACGCAGCACCGAGACATGCGCCCCC
Organism: Komagataeibacter rhaeticus; assembly: GCF_011611525.1. NCBI lineage: Bacteria > Pseudomonadati > Pseudomonadota > Alphaproteobacteria > Acetobacterales > Acetobacteraceae > Komagataeibacter > Komagataeibacter rhaeticus. Next base: position 862,631 of record NZ_CP050139.1, on the reverse strand, counting down.
AGTGGCAGCAGGGCCGCTTCCGCCGCCGCTGCCAGATCATCCGGCCCCATGAGGTTGGGGGGCGTGTTGATGAGCGAGCGGGCCAGGTTCATGCACTGCGCCATCTGGCTGGCGCCATGCCCCTCCGCCCCCACCACCAGCCGCGCCGCCGGGGCGGCGGGCGCGTTTTCCCGCCCGAATGCCGGCATCCGATAGGCGCCAAGGCAGAAGCCAAGCGCGATGTCGCCCGCTGCCACCTCCGCCGGGGCGCTGACCCGCCACAGCCCGGCGGGCAGCGAGTCGGGCAACGCGCCGAATACGAACGGGTCGGCCCCTTCCACTTCATCCCCCATGCCCAGCAGGGCGGTGGCAACCGTGCCATCGGCCCCCGGCAGCAGCTGGATCTGGCCATGCCGGGCGACAAACCCGGCCTGCGTGGCAAAGCGGGCCGCCCCTTCCCCCACCAGCGCGGCCAGTTCACCCAGCATGCCGGGGCGGATGGCATGCACCACCCCTACCGGCTCATGCCCCACATGATCGGCGGCGACCAGACTGTCCTGTCCTTGCAAGCTGTTCATCGAACGTCCCTTCGTGCATGGCTTTATATCAGGCAGGGTGCGTCCGGCTTTGCGCCAACGCAACACCCCGGCTGGCCCGCATGCTGTTTTGCTTGCATTTGCGGCCACTTGGCCGGAGCATGGGGACATGACGGGTGTACCCAAGGGCACTGGTGGCCCCTATCGCGCAGCGGCCGGGCAGGGTTCCGGCCTCCCTTCCGACACGACGGTGCGGGCCGTACTCGGCCCGACCAATACCGGAAAGACCCATCTGGCCATAGAACGCCTGCTGTCACATGGCTCGGGCATCATCGGTTTCCCGCTACGGCTGCTGGCGCGCGAGAACTATGACCGCATGGTGGCCCGCAAGGGCGCGCAGGCCGTGGCCCTGATAACGGGTGAGGAAAAGATCGTTCCCCCCAATGCCCGCTGGTTTTCATGCACGGTGGAAGCCATGCCGCTGGACCGGCGGGTGGAATTCGTGGCGGTGGACGAAATCCAGCTCTGCGCCGATCCCGACCGGGGCCATATCTTTACCGACCGCCTGCTGCATGCGCGCGGCACGGCGGAGACGATGTTCCTGGGTGCCGACACCATCCGCAACCTGATCCGCAGGCTGGTGCCGGGCATCGAGATCGAACACCGGCCCCGCCTGTCGCAACTGACCCATGCCGGGGGCTGCAAGCTGACGCGCCTGCCGCCGCGTTCGGCCATTGTCGCCTTTTCCGCCAGTGAAGTTTACGCCATTGCCGAACTGCTGCGCCGCAGGCGGGGTGGGTGCGCCATTGTCATGGGCCAGCTTTCACCGCGTACGCGCAATGCGCAGGTTGCCCTTTATCAGGAAAAGGAAGTCGATTACCTGGTTGCGACCGACGCCATCGGCATGGGGCTGAACATGGATGTGAACCATGTGGCCTTTGCCAGCCTGTCCAAATTCGATGGCACGCGGGTGCGCCCGCTCAACGCGGGGGAAATAGCCCAGGTGGCGGGCCGTGCCGGGCGTGGCCTGCGCGATGGCACGTTTGGCACCACCGGCACCTGCCCGCCCCTCCATGAAGAACTGGCCGAAGCGGTGGAGGAACACCGCTTCGACCCGCTGACCCGCCTGGCATGGCGTAACAGCACGCTTGATTTCTCGTCCGCCCCGGCCCTTCTGGCCAGCCTCAACCAGGCTTCCCCCCGGCCGGAACTGGTGGCGGGGCATGAGGCCAGCGACGTACTGGCCCTGTCGGCCCTGGCGGCAAGCACCGAGATCCGCCCGCTGATCCATTCCCGCGCGGCGACGCGGCTTTTGTGGGAAAGCTGCCAGATCCCCGATTTCCGCAAGCTGGGGGATGACAGCCATATCCGCCTGTGTGGCCGTATCTTTACCCATCTCATGACCGATGGCCGCATCCCCGCCGCGTGGATGGAAAACCAGATCACCCATTTCTTCCAGACCGAAGGCACCATAGACAGCCTGATGCAGCGGCTGGCGGGCATAAGGGTATGCAGCTACGTCGCGGCCCGTACCGGATGGATCACCAATGCCGCGCACTGGCAGGCCCGCACGCGGGAGGCAGAGGACCGCCTGTCCGATATCCTGCACGAACAGCTGACCGCCCGCTTTGTCGACCGCCGCGCCACCACCCTTATCCGCAGGCTGGATGAAGGCGGGCATGATAGCCTGCTTTCTGCCGTGACCGCGCAGGGCAATGTGGTGGTCGAAGGCCACGAGGTCGGGCGGATTGCCGGGCTGGACCTGATTGCGGGCGACCATACGGATGCGGAGGATGGCCGCCTGCTCATGCGCGCGGCGCGTCGGGCGGTGCGCAGCGAGATACCACGCCGCGTGGCCCTGCTGGTGGGGGATGATGACCGGCAGTTCGCCTTCTCCGCCGATGGCACGCATGTCATATGGCAGGGCATGCCGATTGCCCGCATGCAGCCGGGCAGCACAATCCTTTCGCCGCGCCCGCAGGTGCTCGACAATCCGTTGCTGGACAATGCCCAGCGCGAGCGCATCCGGGGCCGGCTGCAGTCATGGATCAGCCAGGTGGTGCATGAACATCTTGCCCCCCTGTTTGCCGTGCAGGCTGCCGTGGCCGGCACACCCGAGCTGAGGGGACTCGTCCACCGCCTGGTGGAAGGCGCGGGCATCGCCCCCCTGCCCCGTGGCGAGCGCCCCCGCCCCGACATGCTCCGCCGCCTGCGCCAGCTTGGCATACGGGTCGGGCATTACAGCCTGTTCATGCCCGCGATCCTGAAGGAACGCCCGCTGCGGCTGCGCGGCTGGCTGGTGGCGATCAGCCTGAACATGGCCTGCCCGCCCCTGCCCGCCATGAGCCGCATCACCCTGGCACCCGATGCCCTGCCCGCCCCCTTTCTGGACCGGATGGGCTGGCTGGACGCGGGGCCGGTGCGCATCAGGCTGGATATCGCGGAGAAGTTCATCCTGGAACTGGCGCGCATGACCCGCCATGCGCCCATACCCCTGCCCGCGCTGCTGGCATCGCGCCTGGGCGTGCGGCGCGAGATGCTGCCCGCCCTGATGAAGGGGCTGGACATGCGTGTCTATCACCCCCGGCCCATGGCGGCTGACAGTTACGGCCCGCCAGCCCCCCTCATGATCCGGTTCCAGCCCCGAACAGGAGAGAACCGGAAGGACAACACGACCCGTGCCCCGCGCCGCAAGGCTGGCAGACCACCGCCGGTCACGTCGGCCCGCGCCACGCGGCCCGACAGCCCCTTTGCCGCCCTCGCCACCCTTTTCAAGCGCTCCTGACCGCCATGAAACAGACCCCGCCCCCTGCAATGCCAACCGCCCAGCGACTGGACCTGTGGCTGCTCCATGCCCGCTTTGGCCGCAGCCGCACGGCCTGCGCGCAACTGGCAACAGGGGGACATGTGCGCATAAACCGCCAGCGTGTGACCAAGGCCCACGCCCAGGTGCATGTTGGCGATATCCTGACCCTGCCCTCGCCAGACAGGAAAACGGTGATCGTAATTCGCGTCAGGGCCTGCGCAGAACGGCGGCAATCCGCCCCACTTGCACAACTTCTGTATGAAATTGTTCCGGAAACCGCCTGAATATTGTGGCGCTACCGCCAATGCTGGCACTGATTGTGCATTACCTGCGGTCTTGGGCTTGCCACGGCCCGAAAACACTCTCATATCTTCCGCCATTCCCGATGAGGTCGTATCCCCTGTGATGCCTCATCCCTTTCAATGGCCGGGCCTATTGCCGCAGGCCGCACAAATAATGATCGGAGATAGGCGATGACCTATGTGGTCACCGAAAACTGCATTCGCTGCAAATTCACGGATTGTGTCGAAGTCTGTCCGGTTGACTGCTTCTACGCGGGTGAGAATTTTCTCGTAATCAATCCGGATGAATGCATCGACTGCGGTGTGTGCGAACCCGAATGCCCGGCTGAGGCCATCTTCCCCGATAGCGACGACCGCGCCACCCCCTGGGCCGAGCTGAACGCCAAATACGCCGCCGTGTGGCCCAACATCACGCGCAAGCTCGATGCCCCGGCCGATGCCGAGGAATGGAAAGACAAGCCCAACAAGAAAGAGCTTCTCTCTCCCGAACCCCAGAAGGGCTGATCCCGGCTTCTTTACCGCAGGGTCGCTTTTCCCAATAAAAAAGACCGGCACGGTTCCCCGTGCCGGTCTTTTTTTATGCTGTCTGGCCCGGGGGTGGTTTGACCCACCCCCTGAACCCCGACATGACGCCGCTTAGCGCGACATCATGTTGATGGACGTGTCATGCATGATGAACATCGTGCCGGCCACAAGGACCAGAACCGACAGCACCGTGAAGACAAATGCCATGACATTCCAGCGCTGTTCGGACGAACCGTTCATGTGCAGGAAGTAGATCAGGTGAACAACGATCTGGACAACCGCCAGCAGGGCAATCGCCCCGCCCGTGGCGGAGGGTGACATCGCATGCGACATCACCAGACCAAACGCCGCAACCGTCAGGATCACGGCCAGTACGAACCCGGTAAGGTAAGACCCTACGCTCCCGTGGCTCTCTCCCGAGGAAGAAATATGGTCTCCCATCAGATCACACTCATCAGATAGACAAAGGTGAAGACACAGATCCAGACGATGTCCAGAAAGTGCCAGAACAGGCTGAGGCAGGTCAGCTTGCCGATCATGCGCTCGTTCAGCTCGGTCTTGCCAGCCGTCTGGAACAGCAGGACCGCCATCCACAGCAGGCCGCAGGTGACATGCAGGCCATGCGTGCCAACCAGCGTGAAGAAGGACGACAGGAACGCGCTGCGATCCGGGCCGTTACCTTCGGCAATCATGTGCGAGAACTCACGGATTTCCATGAACAGGAAGCCCAGGCCCAGCAGGAAGGTCACCCCGAGCCAGGTCCGCATGGTGCTGACCTTGTTCTCGTGGGCGGCAATCATGCCAAAACCATAGGTGATGGAGCTGAACAGCAGGATTGCCGTTTCAATGCCAACACCCGAAAGCTCGAACACTTCGTGGCCGGTCGGACCGCCGGCAAACTGGTCACGCAGCACCGCGAACACTGCAAACAGTGTACCGAAGATGATGCAGTCCGTCATCAGATACAGCCAGAACCCGAACACCACGGGAGATTCGTGGTGTTCATCATGGGCATGGGCTGCATCAGCAGTCATGTTTTGCGCCATTATTCCGCTGCCTGTGCTGCCATAAGGTTATGGGTGTGCTCCTGCTCAATGCGAACCACCTCGGACACCGGCACATAGTAATCGACGTCATTGTCGGACGAACGGGCGATCACCGTAGCGATGACGCCAATCAGACCAACAGCCGCCAGCCACCAGATGTACCAGATCGCGCCGAAGCCAAGCACGAAGCTGAAGGCACCGATCAGGAAACCGCATGCCGTGTTCTTGGGCATGTGGATCGGCTGATAGTTGCCACCGGCCTGACGGGTGTCGATACCGGCTTCCTTGTCATGAGCAAAGGCATCCAGCTCATGCACTTCCGGCAGGATAGCAAAGTTGTAGAACGGCGGGGGCGAGGACGTGGACCATTCCAGCGTACGAGCGTTCCAGGGATCGCCCGTCAGGTCACGGTTCTCGGCCAGGTTACGGTCACGGATCGAGACATACAGCTGGGTCAGCTGGCACACGATACCGCAAGCGATCATGACAGCGCCAACTTCAGCCAGCAGCAGCCACGGGTGCCATTCGGGGTTGTCGTAGTGGTTCATACGACGGGTCATGCCCTCGAAACCAAGGACATACAGCGGAACGAAGGCAAAGTAGAAGCCAACGAACCACAGCCAGAACGCGCGCTTGCCCCAGGCTTCGTTCAGCTTGAAGCCGAAAGCCTTCGGGAACCAGAAGTTCATCGCGGCAACGTAACCGAAATACACGCCACCGATGATCACGTTATGGAAGTGGGCGATAACGAACAGCGAGTTGTGCAGGACGAAGTCAGAGGCCGGGATGGCCAGCATGACACCCGTCATACCACCGATCGAGAAGGTGATCATGAAGCCGATCACCCAGTACATGGTCGCATGGAATTCAATGCGGCCCTTGTACATCGTGAACAGCCAGTTGAAGATCTTCACGCCGGTCGGAACCGCGATGATCATCGTCATGATACCGAAGAACGCGTTGACGTTCGGGCCGGCACCCATGGTGAAGAAGTGGTGAACCCACACCACCAGCGACAGGACCATGATGGAAGCGGTCGCATAGACCATGGTCTTGTAGCCGAACAGCGGCTTGCGGGAGAAGGTCTGCGTGATTTCGGAGAACGCACCGAAGGCAGGCAGAACCAGGATGTACACTTCCGGATGGCCCCAGCCCCAGATCACGCTCAGATAGAGCATCTGGTTGCCGCCGCCGTCATTGGTGAAGAAGTGCATGCCCAGGTAACGGTCCAGACCCAGCAGGCCCATGGCCACGGTCAGGATCGGGAAGGCAACCATGATCAGCACGGTCGTGCAGAAAATGGTCCAGGTGAACACCGGCATGCGCATGTAGGTCATGCCCGGCGCACGCATCTTAACGATGGTGGCGAAGAAGTTCACACCCGTCAGCAGCGTGCCCACACCGGACAGCTGGACCGCCCAGATATAGTAGTCAACACCGACGCCGGGGCTGAACTGCTGCTCGGACAGGGGCGGATAGGCCAGCCAGCCGCACTGCGAGAACTCACCGATGAACAGCGAGACGTTGACCAGCAGGAAGCTGATGGTCGTCATCCAGAAGCTCAGCGTGTTCACGAAGGGGAAGGCCACGTCGCGCGCACCGATCTGCAGCGGCACCACGATGTTCATCAGACCCTGCATGAACGCCATGGCCATGAAGAAGATCATGATGGTGCCGTGGGCGGAGAAGATCTGGTCATAGTGGTGCGGCGGCAGGTAGCCGGGGTTGCCGGCATAGGCCAGCGCAAGCTGGGAGCGCATCATGATCGCGTCCGCAAAACCACGGAACAGCGCCACGAGGGCCACAACGATATACATGACACCAATGCGCTTGTGGTCGACCGAGGTCAGCCATTCACGCCACAGGTAGCCCCATTTACCGTAATAGGTGATGAGACCGACAACAGCGAGGCCAGCAATGGCCGCACCGATGAACGTCCCAACAAGGATCGGCACATCATAAGGAATGGCCGACAAAGTCAATTTGCCAAACATCTGTCCTATTCCTTCATGTTCATGTCGGACATCGCGGACTGCTGCACATGCAGCATCTTGCCGGTGCTCTTATCCATGACCATGCCGTTGTTGTACTTGGCAACGATCTCATCAAAGAGACCCGCATCGACATGCGAGAAGTATTCAACCGGGTTGGCCTCGCTCGGCGCGGCCAGCTTCGGATAGCTTGCGCTGTCCAGCTGCTCGGAAGAAGCCTTAACCTTCTCTACCCACGCGCTGTACTGGTCCGCGGGCATTGCCAGCGCACGGAAACGCATGTCGGAGAAGCCACGGCCACTGAAGTTGGAGGATTCACCCTGGAAGTCACCCGCTTCATTGGCAATCAGGTGCAGCTGTGTCTGCATGCCTGCCATGGCGTAGATCATCGTGCCGAGCTGCGGGATGAAGAACGAGTTCATCACGGAGTCAGACGTGATCCGGAAGTCAACCGGCGTGTTGACCGGCATGGCCATCTGGTTGACGGTCGCGATTCCCTCATCCGGATAGATAAAGAGCCACTTCCAGTCCAGTGCCACAACATCGACATGAATGGGCTTGACATTGGCGTCAGCCTCAATCGGCTTGTACGGGTCAAGCGAATGACATGTCTGGTAGGTCAGCACCGCCAGGAACAGGATGATCAGGCTGGGAACGGCCCAGATGACCACCTCGATCTTGTTGGAATGCGACCATTTCGGCAGGTATTCCGCCGCGGTGTTGGACTGACGGTAGTGCCATGCGAACACCAGCGTCAGGATGCAGACCGGTATGACAACCAGCAGCATCGCGTAGGTCGAGGTCAGGATCAGTTGTTTCTCGTGTAAACCGATCACGCCCTTGGGGTCGAGTGTATCCCATGTGCAGCCTGCTAGCAGCGCTGCCGAAGATAGACTCATCAGCTTTGTTAATCTTGGCAAGATTTTTTTCTTCATCTCACGCCTCGTTGGTTTCGACATCACCCTGTTTTGCTCACATCCTCGCTTCATCCACGGGCTTAGACAACAACGGCCACGTTATACGCTTGGCAGGGAAAATGCATCCGGCTTTCCCCCTGGCACCCAGCGACATCGCGCCTACGTCGACTTCCGAAATCGAAAAACGCTCTCTTTCGGTTTGCATCCGTCATGAGTTAGTTGCCGACCGGCTGACCATGATCTTGATCAATACGGCCCGCCAGACCTTACGTAATCATTACTGTCAGGGCAGATCGGACCATAAATCGCGATGCCGTCCTGTGTGCTGAAGCGCATGTCCTGTGCCGCATACCCTTTCATATGGTTTCTCTATTCAAGGGTTATCCGACCGGAATGGCCTTAGAAGCAAGCCTTCACATAATATTTCAATAGATTTCATTGCTAAAAATTTATTCAAAAAAATCATTGTTTTACAATGGGTTGCGCAAGTGTCACGAAGCTCACACTCTCGTCATTTAATATTTTCTATATATGAATAAGTCTTATCTTTTTTAACAACTGCCCCGTCAGGGTCATCATTTCATACGAAAAAGGGCCACCACTTGCGTGGCGGCCCTGCTGGCCCCTCATATCAGACCGTATCGGTCTTGATAGGTCAGGACTCCTGTCTCAGTCGTTGCTGTTGCTGCGCACGCCCATGAACTGCAGCAGGAACTGGAACAGGTTGATGAAGTTCAGATACAGGTTGAGCGCGTCATAGACGGACCGCTTGGCAGCCTGATCCGCGCCTTCGTAATAGGCGAACTGCTGATAGGTGGCCTTGATGCGCTGGGTGTCGAACATGGTCAGCCCGACAAACAGCAGCACACCGACCGCGCTGTAGACAAAATACAGTCCCGGGCTGTGCAGGAACATGTTCACCAGCCCCGCAATGACAAGACCGAACAGTCCCATCATCAGGAAAGAACCGAACCGGCTGAGATCGGTACGAGTCGTGTATCCCCAGATTGACATGGTGCAGAAGGTGGCGGCCGTAATGAAGAACACCCGCGTGACCGAAACACCCGTAAACACCATGAAGATGTTGGACATGCTGGCACCCATCACCCCGCAGAACAGCCAGAACAGGGTCTGTACCGTCTGGGTGGACAGGCGGTTGACGCCAAACGACATGACCAGCACGAAGCCCAGCGGCGCGATCATGGCCAGCATGGACAGCGCGGTCGGCCGCAGTGCCACCCCACCCATGGGCAGCGGCACATGCTGATAGAACAGCGCCTGCAGTCCGGTATTGGCAATCAGATAGGCGACGAGTCCGGTCAGGACCAGTCCTGATGCCATCCAGTTGTAGACTCGCAGCATATAGGCGCGCAGGCCCATATCGACAGAGTCCACGGCGCTGTTAGCGGTGGGGCGGATGAAGCTCCGCGAATCAGGGCCAAAAGCCATTGTGTTTCCTTCCTCCACGTCCTGGACCGACGTGCCTCTCCCAGCATGTGGGGCTACGGTAGAACACGTTCAAGAACTACAGCGTGTCCAACACATTACAATACGGCAACATGCCTCCCGGGCACATCACACTATATATACTGTACACCTGTCAGTCCGGCATATGCCGTTTCTCCCTTTTTACCGGCAGGATCATCATGCGTCTTTTCATTGGCCTGGAACTTCCGCCTTCCATCTCGCTGGCACTGGCTGACCTGCGGGGCAGCCTGCCGGACGTGGCGTGGACTGCCCCCGAATCCTGGCACCTCACCCTGCATTTCATCGGTGAGGTCACCCAGCCACACCAGCTGGAAGAAATTCATCACGCCCTCTGCGCCATTCACGCCGCCCCTCCCCTGCTGGAACTGGCCGCCCCCGGCCTGTTCGAAACCCATGGCCGTCCCGCCCGGGACGTGCTGTGGATTGGCTGCGCACCGGATCCCGCCCTGCTGCACCTGCGCAGCCGGGTGCGCGCGGTGATGAATCGCATCCTGCCCGCCACGGTACCAAACAGCCGGCGCTTCGTACCGCATGTCACGCTGGGGCACCTGCACAATCCGGGCCCGGAGCTGCGGCAACGCTGGCTGGCTACCGCCCTGCCCGCATCGCAGCCGCAGACAGTCGGGCATTTCACGCTTTTCCGTTCCATCCGCCATGCTGATGGCCCCTTCCACGAAGCACTGGAACACTATCCCCTGCCGTCCTGATTCTCCGCACGGAAGCTGGCGGGGGAGGGTCCATTACGGTTCCGGCAAGGCAGCCCGATCCATAATTCATGCCATTTATGAATAATAAAAATATATTTCTGACGAATTATTGTGAACCACATGCCACCGACGACCAGACACGTATTGTAATTTTCCTAGATATATCAACACATTTTTAGGATTTCTCCACAATGTCCAGCTATCCGTATCATTGCTTATCGGACACCATGTTCACGTTTTAGTGAGCCTGAACACTAAAATGTCAGGAGACGGGCGTGCTAGCCTCTCTATGTTCGGATGAAACGGACTGCCTGCTTTTCTACCCTGCCTGAAGCCGGTTTCCTGTCTGGTCGGAAAAGAGGCGCACCCCGCGCTTTTTTACCGGGTACATTCAGAAAGCCTGCCCCGGCGGAAAGTTGCAGCGGCGGGCGTCCTGAATTCGAAACCGTTAGTTTTCTGAGGACATCACATATGATTTCTGCCGTTTTCGGAAAAAGACGTTCTCTGAGCAGAACGCTTACAGCCGGAACGATATGTGCGGCTCTTATCTCGGGTCATGCCGTCATGGCATCCGCGGATGACGGGCAGGGCGCCACGGGGGAAGCGATCATCCACGCCGATGATCACCCCGGCAACTGGATGACCTACGGCCGCACCTATTCTGAACAGCGCTACAGCCCGCTGGACCAGATCAACCGTTCCAACGTTGGTAACCTCAAGCTGGCCTGGTATCTGGACCTTGATACCAACCGTGGCCAGGAAGGCACGCCGCTGGTTGTCGATGGTGTCATGTACGCCACCACCAACTGGAGCATGATGAAGGCCGTCGATGCCGCAACCGGCAAGCTGCTGTGGTCCTATGACCCGCGCGTGCCCGGCAACATTGCCGACAAGGGCTGCTGTGACACGGTCAACCGTGGCGCCGCCTACTGGAACGGCAAGGTCTATTTCGGCACGTTCGATGGCCGCCTGATCGCGCTTGACGCCAAGACCGGCAAGCTGGTCTGGAGTGTCAACACCATCCCGCCCGAAGCCCAGCTGGGCAAGCAGCGTTCCTATACGGTTGATGGCGCGCCGCGCATCGCCAAGGGCCGCGTGATCATCGGCAATGGTGGTTCCGAATTCGGCGCCCGTGGCTTTGTCACGGCTTTCGATGCGGAGACCGGCAAGGTCGACTGGCGCTTCTTCACGGTTCCGAACCCCAAGAACGAGCCGGACCACGCCGCATCCGACAGCGTGCTGATGAACAAGGCCTACCAGACCTGGAGCCCGACCGGCGCCTGGACCCGCCAGGGTGGCGGCGGCACGGTTTGGGATTCCATCGTGTATGACCCCGTGGCCGACCTGGTCTACCTGGGTGTTGGCAACGGTTCGCCGTGGAACTACAAGTACCGTTCCGAAGGCAAGGGCGACAACCTGTTCCTGGGCAGCATCGTGGCGCTGAAGCCGGAAACCGGCGAATACGTCTGGCATTTCCAGGAAACGCCGATGGACCAGTGGGACTTCACCTCGGTCCAGCAGATCATGACGCTTGACCTGCCGATCAACGGTGAGACCCGTCACGTCATCGTTCACGCGCCGAAGAACGGCTTCTTCTACATCATCGATGCGAAGACCGGCGAGTTCATCTCGGGCAAGAACTACGTCTATGTGAACTGGGCCAGCGGCCTTGATCCCAAGACCGGTCGCCCGATCTACAACCCCGATGCGCTCTACACCCTTACGGGCAAGGACTGGTACGGCATTCCGGGTGACCTTGGCGGCCACAACTTCGCGGCCATGGCGTTCAGCCCCAAGACCGGGCTGGTCTATATCCCGGCGCAGCAGGTGCCCTTCCTGTACACCAACCAGGTTGGCGGCTTCACCCCGCACCCGGACAGCTGGAACCTGGGTCTGGACATGAACAAGGTCGGCATTCCCGACTCGCCCGAAGCCAAGCAGGCATTTGTTAAGGACCTGAAGGGCTGGATCGTGGCCTGGGACCCGCAGAAGCAGGCCGAAGCCTGGCGCGTGGACCACAAGGGCCCGTGGAACGGCGGTATCCTGGCAACTGGCGGCGACCTGCTGTTCCAGGGCCTGGCAAACGGCGAATTCCATGCCTATGACGCGACGAACGGTTCCGACCTGTTCCACTTCGCGGCTGACAGCGGCATCATCGCGCCGCCCGTCACCTACCTTGCCAATGGCAAGCAGTATGTCGCGGTCGAAGTGGGCTGGGGTGGCATCTATCCATTCTTCCTTGGTGGCCTTGCCCGCACCAGCGGCTGGACCGTCAACCATTCGCGCATCATCGCCTTCTCGCTCGATGGCAAGTCCGGCCCCCTGCCCAAGCAGAACGACCAGGGCTTCCTGCCCGTCAAGCCGCCGGCGGAGTTCGACAGCAAGCGTACGGATAACGGTTACTTCCAGTTCCAGACCTATTGCGCCGCCTGTCATGGTGATAATGCCGAAGGTGCGGGTGTGCTGCCTGACCTGCGCTGGTCCGGTTCCATCCGCCACGAGGATGCGTTCTACAATGTTGTCGGCCGCGGCGCGCTTACCGCCTACGGTATGGACCGCTTCGACAGCAGCATGAACCCGACCGAGATTGAGGACATTCGTCAGTTCCTGATCAAGCGTGCGAACGAGACCTATCAGAGGGAAGTTGACGCCCGGAAGAACACTGCCGGTATCCCCGAGCAGCTGCCGTAATCTCCCGGTTTTGACAATTTTTCGCATCGACGCGACGCATGATGGTGAACATAATGATCAACAGGCTTAAGGTGACATTCAGCGCGGCAGCGTTTAGTCTGCTGGCAGGGACGGCATTGGCTCAGACGCCCAGTGCCGACTCCGCGCTAGTCGAAAAGGGGGCGTATGTCGCACGACTGGGTGACTGCGTAGCGTGTCATACCGCCCTCCACGGTCAGGCTTATGCGGGTGGGCTTGAAATCAAGAGCCCCATCGGCACAATCTATTCCACAAACATCACACCGGACCCCACCTACGGTATCGGTCGCTATACGTTTGCGGAATTCGATGAAGCCGTCCGCCACGGTATCCGCAAGGATGGGTCCACGCTCTATCCGGCCATGCCTTATCCTTCCTTCGCCCGTATGACGAAGGAAGACATGCAGGCGCTGTATGCGTATTTCATGCATGGGGTGAAGCCGGTGGCACAGCCGGACAAGCAGCCGGAAATTTCCTGGCCGCTGTCCATGCGCTGGCCCCTGGGCATCTGGCGTATGATGTTCTCGCCCGCGCCGGCGGATTACACACCGGCTCCGGGCACGGATGCCGACGTGGCGCGTGGCGAATACCTGGTCACGGGTCCGGGCCATTGCGGCGCCTGTCATACCCCGCGTGGCTTCGCCATGCAGGAAAAGGCACTGGACGCCAAGGGTGGGCCTGACTTCCTGGCCGGTGGCGCCCCGATTGACAACTGGGTTGCCCCCAGCCTGCGCAACGACCCGGTCGTGGGTCTGGGCCGCTGGTCCGAGGATGACATCTACACCTTCCTCAAGTCCGGCCGTATCGACCACTCCGCCGTATTCGGTGGCATGGGTGACGTGGTGGCATGGAGCACCCAGTACTTCACGGATGCGGACCTGCATGCCATGGCGAAGTACCTGAAGAGCCTGCCGCCGGTACCGCCCTCGCAGGGCAACTACACCTACGATGCGTCCACCGCGACCATGCTGGCTTCGGGTAACACCGCCAGTGTCCCGGGTGCCGATACGTATGTGAAGGAATGCGCCATCTGTCACCGTAACGACGGTGGTGGCGTGGCCCGCATGTTCCCGCCGCTGGCTGGCAACCCGGTTGTCGTGACCGAGAACCCGACCTCGCTGGTGAACGTGATTGCACATGGTGGCGTGCTGCCGCCAAGCAACTGGGCACCGTCCGCAGTGGCCATGCCGGGTTACAGCAAGTCGCTGTCCGCTCAGCAGATTGCTGACGTGGTCAACTTCATCCGCACCAGCTGGGGCAACAAGGCACCCGGCACCGTTACGGCGGCGGATGTGACCAAGCTGCGTGACACGGGCGCCCCGGTTTCCAGCTCGGGCTGGAACAGCATGAGCAGTGGTTGGTCGGTCTTCCTGCCGCAGCCCTATGGCTCAGGCTGGACGTTTGCACCGCAGACGCACACCGGTCAGGACGCCGCGCAGTAATGCGGCAGGGTGGCTCCCCGGAGCCACCTTTCCCTGAATGCTGACCAGGTAAAACCGCCATGGGTTCCACCCATGGCGGTTTTCCTGTTTTAAGGGCCCTGTTCATACTGCATCACGCCATTATCGAACGGAGACTCCAGCATGCGGCACATCGTGGTACTGACCGGCGCGGGCATAAGCCAGGAATCCGGGCTCCAGACCTTCCGGGGACCGGACGGATTATGGAACCATGAGCGGATCGAGGATATCTGCACGCCCCAGGGCTTCCGGCGTGACCCGCTTCGAGTGGATCGATTCTACAATGGTTTAAGAGCCCAGCTGGCCGACGTGCAGCCCAATGCCGCCCACCGCGCACTGGCCGAACTGGAACAGGCCGCGCGCACCGGCCGGTGGCAGGGGCAGGTCACCATCGTTACCCAGAACATAGACGACCTGCATGAACGCGCGGGCAGCCGGAATGTGATTCACATGCATGGCGAACTGCTGCGCCTGCGCTGCACCCGCTGCCATGCCACCCCGCCATGGCATACCGACTGCTATCCCGACACACCCTGCCCCCATTGCGGCCAGCCCGCGCTACGGCCCGATATCGTATGGTTTGGGGAAATGCCCCATCATATGGACGCCATTGCCCGGCATCTGGCGGCATGTGACCTGTTTGTCGCCATCGGCACGTCCGGCGTTGTGTATCCAGCGGCGGGATTTGTGGAGAACGTGGCCGATCATGCGGATACCATGCTGTTCAACCTTGACGCGCCACAGGGGCCATCCGCGTTCGAACAGGTCATTCTGGGGCCGGCCACCCGCACCGTGCCGATCTGGACACACGACCTGATGGCGGCGTAAGGCTGGACCATGGCCGAAACCCTGCAAGACCTGCTTGATGCCATCCGCGCCTGCCAGACCTGTGCCGCCCACCTGCCGCTTGGCCCCCGCCCGGTCCTGCATGTCTCGCGCACGGCACGGCTGCTGATTGCAAGCCAGGCCCCCGGCACGCGGGTGCATGAAACGGGACAGTCCTTCAATGATGCCTCGGGCGATCGGCTGCGCGGGTGGATGGGCATAGACCGGGCCACATTCTATGATTCAAGCCGGATCGCGCTGGTGCCCATGGGCCTGTGCTATCCCGGCCGCCTGCCGCAGGGGGGCGACTGCCCGCCCCGCCCTGAATGCGCGCCGCAGTGGCGGGCCCGCATCATGGCGCAGATGCCTGATATCCGGTTGACCCTTGTCGTGGGGTCGTATGCCCAGCAGCACATTCTGGGCAAGGGGCGGGTCAGTGAGCGCTGCCTCGACTTCCGCCGCTACCTGCCACGCTATTTTCCACTCCCGCACCCATCATGGCGCACCGGTGCATGGGAACGGCGCACACCCCGTTTTGGCAGTGACGTGCTGCCTGCCCTGCGCGCATGTGTACAGGCCGTTCTGGCAGGCCAGCCACTACCTGTTATTGCGCCCGCGCCTGCGGACTGAAGACCTGACCCACAACAATAAAGGTCTCTGGGTGCCACCTTTTTTCAAAAAGGCTGCATTCTTCAAAGCTTTTTGAAAAAAGCTTCACCAGAAACTTCTCCATGATTACAGAATTGAGCCAGCGCGCTGGACGCAGGCCGTGATCAGCTGGCCATGAGCAGTACGGCATGCGCGCTGGACAGGATCACACCCTGCACGCCCGTAATCAGGATCTGTACCCCGATCGAAAGCAGGATCAGCGCAGCCAGGCGCGAGACAATGCGTGTGCCCGTGGTACCCAGCAGGCACAGCAGCTGGTCGGCGTAGGTATAGGCGGCCCATACAATCCCCGCCACCAGCAGTCCCGCAAGCGAAAGCACGCCATAGAACACGAAATGGTTGCCCCCCGGCGGCCCTTCGGACCCCAGGGCAATCGCTACCGCAATCGTGCCGGGGCCAACGGTAAAGGGCATGGTCAGGGGAAAGAATGCCTGCCCCATGATGTTGGCGCTGGCCTGCACCGCGCTGCCCTGGGCCTGCTTGCGGGCTTCCTCCGTTTCCGGTGCCTGCAGCAGGGACCACGCCCGCACCGCCACCACCAGTCCGCCGGCAATACGCAGTGCGTCGATGGTAATGCCGAAAAATGAAAGAACCAGCCCCCCCATCCAGATGGAGGCCAGCATGAGCACGGCGGAATAGAGTGCGACCTGCCGCGCCAGCGCAATACAGTTGCGGCGTGACTGCCCGGCCGTAACCTGCGCGAAAATAAGCGCCGCCCCCAGCGGGTTGACGATGGAAAACAGCGCCGGAAACGCCATGAGAAAGGCACCCGGCAGGCTGGGCAGCCCCACCACGGTGGAAAAATGGGTCAGCAGTCCCGCATGCGCCGTCATGGCCTGCGCCTGCTGCTGCACGGATCATGGCACATGGTGGCTCAGTCCCTTTCCGGCCCGGTTGGCACGAAGGTCCGGCGCATGAGCGCCCGGACCATGTTCAGGTCATCGGCCGCGGCACACAGGAACCAGGGGTGACTGGGATCGCCCTCTTCCGTCAGCGGCCAGGGGGTCAGCCCCAGTTCGTTATAGACCGGCAGCAGGCATATGCCCGTGCGCCAGAATGCCGGCTGGCAGCCTTCCTGCACCGCAAGGTCACGCAGCCACCAGATGGTGGAAACACAGTCATCCATGCTGCCCGCCGGATCACCCAGCCCGATCAGGTACGGCCCCAGCCGCACAAACGGCAGCAGGGCCTGCCGGCGTGCCCCCGGTATCAGCCCCGCGGGCGGCGGCGTGCGCTGCCCCAGCCCCTCCAGCGCATGGTCCAGCGCGCCATAACGCGCGCGCGTGGCGCTGTCCCATGGCAGGACATGGATGCGCCCCGGCCGCACCAGCCGCACGATCATGACCAGCCCCAGCATGACCGCCAGCCCCAGCGTCCACTGCGCAATGCCGGGACGGGTGGCAAACAGCATGATCTCCCACCAGCTTCCGCCCGCCGAATCATGCGGTCCCGCCAGCACCAGCACCACGACGGAACTGATCAGCAGCACAAGCGACACGATGGTGTGGGACGAAAGCGGCTCGCTCATGATCCGGGCATGGCGGTAATAGGAACTGCGGAAGGGCGCGATCAGCATGCAGACCAGCAGCAGCAGCCCCGGCACCGCCATGGGGGAGCCACGCAGCAGGGTCAGCGCGCAGGCACCGCCCAGCAGGACCAGCGTGGCCTTCCACGCCAGCGTTACACGTTGCGAGAGGCCAATGCCCAGCCCGATCAGCGCAACACCCGCAAGCGAGAGCAGGTAATCCCCCACCATGGCAAAAACCGGCTGCAGCCGTCCGGCATTGAGCCAGTTTTCGGGATCGAGCAGCGTCAGCGCCAGCAGCAGCCCCCCACATAGTGATACGGCGCCCGTGGCCACGGCCACGGAAAAATCGGCCTCGCTTTCCCGTATGACCTGACTGGCCCGGCCCGTGCGCGGCCCACGCAGCGGACTGCGGGCACCCGCCTTGCGCGCAAGGGCGGCATCACCGCGCAGGAACAGTTCATGGGCGGCGAACATGATTCCCGCCACGAACAGGGGCACGATGTAGTAGAACAGCCGGAAGATCAGGATGGCGGTCACGATACGGGTCGCGGGCACATAGGCGCCCAGCGCCAGCATCATGGTACCATCGAATACCCCAAGCCCGCCGGGCACGCTGGCCACCAGCCCTGCCGTGTAGGAGGCGATGTAGATGGCAAGGAACGTACCGTAATCCAGCCCCGGCGCCACGGGCAGGAACGTGTAGGCAATCGTGGCGGTCGCGGCCACTTCCAGCGCCGCCACCACGGTCTGCATGACCGCCATGGTGGATGAGGGGAAGGTGATCTGCCACCGCCAGATCTTCACCTCGTTCACATAATGGCCCATGACCACATAGGCGATCACCCCGCCCCACAGCAGCACGCCCGCCAGCCGCATTACCATGGCGGGCAGCGCATTGCCGATGAAGGGCACCGTGCCCGGTTCCAGCACAAGCACGCCACCGATCAGCACGGCGGCCCCCAGCAGGTAGGTGGCCGAGCAGAAGGCGATGATCTGGGCCACCTGGAATGGCCTCAGCCCCCAGTTGCCATACAGCCGGAAGCGCACCGCCGCCCCGGAAATAGCCGAAAACCCGAGATTGTGCGACAGCACATAGGAACAGAAGGCCGCGAACGCCGTGCGCCGGAAGGCCAGCCTGCACCCCACCTGCCGCACCGCAAGCCAGTCATAGAAAGACAGGACAAGATAGGACAGCAGCGTAAAGCCCGCCCCCGCCCACAGCGTGCCGGCGGGAATGGCCGCCAGCGCAAGACTGATGTCATGCCAGTGCAGGCTGCGGACCTCGCGCTGCACCACAATCACAGCCCCTACCAGCAGCAGCAGCCCGATCCCGTGGGGCAGGTGGCGGATCAGCGCGCTCCTGCGCCGCGCGGGTGACGGACCTGGTGCCGACTGCCCTGCTTCGTCCGGCAGCCGGTCGTCAGCTTGCGATGGACGTTCAGCCATGGGCTGGCCCTCAGGCCGCTGTTCCTTCGGTGCGGGTCAGGGCCGCCTCGATCAGGGCCACGGTCTCCGCAACGCCGTACAGGGCTACAAAAATCCCGAAACGCGGCCCTTCCTTCTGCCCCAGCAGCACTTCATACAGGCAGCCGAACCATGCCCGCAGCGGCTCGAAGCCATGGGTCTTGCCGATCTCGAACACCAGGTTCTGGCAGGCATCAGGGGTTATCTCCGCCCCTTCAAGCCCGCGCAGGGCTTCGGCCAGATCAGCCAGTGCGCGGCGCTCATGCGCATCGGGCGCGCGGTAATGCTTCGTGGGGCGCACGAAATCGGCGTAATAGACAATGGCGTGTTCCACCAACCGCGCCAGCATGGGGCAGCTTTCGGGTGTGGCCTGCGCATCATAACGCTGGATGAACTTCCACAGCACATCCGGCGTCTCGGCATTGGCCACGCTGGCCAGGTTGAGCAGCATGCCAAACGTGACGGGGCTGCCCGCATCCGCCGGGATCAGGCCCTTGTGGATGAACCAGGCCGGGTTGGTCAGAAGCTGCGGATCATCGGTGGCAAGGGTCTTGGCCTTGGCCACATGCGCCAGGTATTCATCCGTTGCCTTGGGGATCACGTCAAAGAACAGGCGCTTGGCACGCTGCGGGGCGTTGAACATGTACTGGCCAAGGCTTTCAGCCGGGGCATAGCGCAGCCATTCCTCGACCGATATGCCATTGCCCTTGGACTTGGAGATCTTCTGCCCGTTCTGGTCCAGAAACAGCTCATAGGTCAGCCCTGCTGGCGGCTGGCCACCAAGGATGCGGCAGATCCTGCCCGACAGGCGCACACTGTCGATCAGGTCCTTGCCCGACATCTCGTAATCCACACCCAGCGCATACCAGCGCATGGCCCAGTCGGCCTTCCACTGCATCTTGGCGTGGCCGCCGGTGACGGGGGTCTCGAACGTCTCGCCATCTTCATCGGTCCAGCGCACCGTGCCCGCCACGGGGTCGATCGCATCCATCTTCACCTGCATGACCTGGCCGGTGCGCGGGTGAATGGGCAGGACGGGGGAATAGGTTGCGCGCCGTTCCTCGCCCAGTGTCGGGGCAATCACGGCCACGATCTGGTCATGCACTTCCAGCACGCGCTTCAGGGCCGCATCAAAACGGCCGCCTTCGTAATACTGCGTGGAGGAGGCGAATTCGTATTCAAACCCGAACCCGTCAAGGAAGGACCGCAGGCGGGCATTGTTGTGGGCGGCAAAGGAGTCATGCGTGCCGAACGGGTCGGGCACCCGCGACAGCGGCCTGCCGATATACTGGCGCAGCATGTCCTGGTTGGGCACATTTTCCGGCACCTTGCGCAGGGCGTCCATATCATCGGAAAACGCCAGCAGCCGCGTGGGCAGGCCGGTCAGCTTCGTGAAGGCCTGCCGCACCCATGACGTGCGCGCCACCTCGCCAAACGTGCCGATATGGGGCAGCCCGGACGGGCCATAGCCGGTTTCCAGCAGGGCGGGACGGGACGGCGTCACCTCGCGCCCGCCCACATGGGCCGCGAGTTTCGCCGCCTCCTCGAACGGCCAGGACTTGGGAAGGGGCGAGATAAGGGAGGGGTGCTGTTCTGACATGGACCGGCAAGCTATGGGCAGGAAGGACGCGGGTCAATTATCCTATTCCACACCCTGTGGTACAGCAATGAGAATACATGACACACGACGGGCGACAGACGTCCGCGCGTGCCCTATATCATGTACCAGCATGCCAGACACCCCGCCCCTGCCGGACAGCGCGCCGGCACTCCTGCCGCGCAATGGCGCCTGGTCGGTCCTGACCCCGGATGGGGAACTGCTGACCATAACGGCAGCAGACATACGGCGCGAACTGCCGCACTGGCCCGCGCCGCTTGTCATCCATGCCCCCGCCATGGCCCGCAGGCTCGACCTGCCGCCGCTGCCACGCCCCGGCCCGTGGCTGGACCTGCTTGAGCTTTTTGCCTTTGTCATGCCCGCCCGGGGCGTGCCCCCCACCGCGCGCGGACTGGGCGGGGCACTGGACATTGCAGCCCACAGGCTGGACGCGCCCGAGGCCGACCTGCTGCCCGACCTGGCCTTCGCGCTGCTGCACCGCCTGGCCCGGACGCGCGACACGCCCGAGGCGGCCATAAAGACCGCGCTGGCCTGGCGCATGCGTGAAGCGGGCTGGCCATGGGGGGCTGCCACCTGTGCCGCACTGGGGCTTGGCCCGGACGAACGCCCCCCGGCCGACGCCATCCAGCCCAATGACGCGCTGCGGGTCTGGACCCGCCTGCCCCAATGGGAGGAAACCGCCCCGCTCCCCGCTCCCGGCGCGCATCCGGTCACGGGGGAGGAAGCACGCGCCCGCCTGCGCGCCATACTGGGTGAAGGGGCCGAACAGCGCCCCGCGCAGGAAGCCTTCAGCCATGTCGTGGCCAGCGCCTTCGCCCCGCGCGCAACGCAGGGCGACCCGCACATGGTGCTGGCGGAAGCGGGAACCGGCACCGGCAAGACGCTGGGCTATGTAGCCCCTGCCAGCATCTGGGCACGGCGCAATGGTGGCAGTGTATGGATCAGTACCTATACCCGCCACCTGCAGCGCCAGATCGAATCGGAACTGGGCCGCCTGCACCCCGACCCGGCCACGCGCATGGCGCATGTGGTGGTGCGCAAGGGGCGGGAGAACTACCTGTGCCTGCTCAATATGGAAGAGAGCGTGAACATCGCCCTCTCACGCGGGCAGGCGGGCAATGGCGCGCTGGTCGGGCTGGCGCTGATTGCGCTGTGGGCCGCCCATACGCAGGATGGCGACCTGTTTGGCGGCGACCTGCCCGGCTGGTTTGCCGACCTGTTCGGCCGTGGGCTGCTGGTCAGCATTGCCGACCGCCGTGGCGAGTGCATCCATGGCGCCTGCCCGCATTACCAGAGCTGCATGGTGGAGCATTCCATCCGCCGCGCCCGTACGGCGGACCTTGTCATTGCCAATCACGCGCTGGTCATGTCGCAGGCGGCATGGCACGCGCTGGACGGGTCGGACACCAGTAACGAGGACCACACCCCCACCCGCTACATCATGGACGAGGGGCACCACATTGCCGATGCGGCGGACAGTGCCTTCGCCCTTGAACTGTCGGGGCTGGAGGCCGCCGAACTGCGGCGCTGGCTGCTGGGGGCCGAAGGGGCACGCTCGCGCGCCCGTGGGCTGCGGCGCCGGCTGGAAGACCTGCTGACCCATATCCCCCGCATGGAAACCCCGCTCGATACCGCCCTGATGGCCGCCCGCGCGCTGCCGGCACCAGGATGGTCGGCGCGCCTTGCCGCCCTTGATCCCGTGCACCGCGCGGCCACCCCGCCCGCCGCTGCCGGGACGGAATCAGGTGAGCCAACCCTGTCCAACCCCACCGAGATGCTGCTGCACGAACTGCGCCAGCAGGTACTGGCCCGCACGCAGGGCAGCCCCGAGGGCGGCCCCCGGCGAAGCGACAGTGAATGTGATCTCTATCCCATGCCCGATGCGCTGCGCATGGCGGCGCAGGCCATGGAGCGCGCCCTGCGGCGGCTGGCCGAACCCCTGCGCACGCTGGTGGCGCGACTGGATGAGGCGCTGGAGACCGAGGCCGACTGGCTGGATACCCCGATGCGCGAACGCATAGCCGCCGCCAGCCGCTCCATCCGCCGGCGCGCGCTGGCGCGGGTGGATGGCTGGTGCGCCATGCTGGGCAGCATCCAGGCGGAAAAACCGCAGGTGGATGGCGAAACCCCGCAATATATCGACTATATCCGCATGGACCGGCGCGAGGGCCAGAACCCCGGTGAGCGGGATGTAGGGCTGTACCGCCACTGGCTGGACCCGACCATTCCCTTTGCCAGCGTGCTGGCCGCCCCTGCGCATGGCGTGCTGGTCACTTCCGCAACCCTGCGTGACGAGACGGGGGATGCATCGGATGATGAAGGGGCGGACCGCGCCTGGGATGCGGCCGAAGCCCGTGCGGGCGCGATCCATCTGCCCTCCCCCGCCATCCGGGCGTCCTTCCCCAGCCCGTTCGATTACGCGCGGCAGAGCCGGGCCTTCATCATTACCGATGTGGCGCATGATGACCCGGCTGCCCTGGCCGGGGCCTACCGCACGCTGTTCATGGCATCGAACGGGGGGGCGCTGGGGCTGTTCACCGCCATCTCGCGGTTGCGGGACGTCTACCGCCGCATCGTGACCCCGCTGGAAGCAGCCGGGCTGCCGCTTTACGCCCAGCATGTGGACCCGATGGACAACACAACACTGGTGGACATACTGCGCAGCGAGCACAATGCCAGCCTGCTGGGCACGGATGCGATGCGTGACGGGGTGGATGTGCCGGGCGCGGCACTGCGGCTGGTCGCGTTCGAACGCGTGCCCTGGCCACGGCCCGACATCCTGCACCGGGAGCGGCGCATCCATCTGTCGGGCGGGGAACCGGGGCGGTATGACGACAGGATAGCCCGCCTGCGCCTGCGGCAGGCCTTTGGACGGCTGATCCGCAGCCGTCAGGACAGGGGTGTGTTCGTCCTGCTGGACAGGCGCACCCCATCACGCCTGCTATCGGCTTTTCCCGCCGGGGTAACGGTGCGCCGCCTGGGCCTGCGTGCCGCGGCGGCGGAGATCGGGGCCTTCCTGCATGAGCAGGATACGGCAACCGGCCAGCTTCACTGACCGGACGCCCGGGCCCTTCCCGCTACACCATTCCCCGGAGCGGGAGAAGTGTCAGAGCGCCTTGAGGTTGGTCGCGGCGGCCTTGCCACGTTCCATGGCGATGTCGTAGCTGACAGCCTGATCCTCGTTCAGGCCACGCAGGCCAGCCGCCTGCACGGCAGTGATATGCACAAACACGTCCTTGCCGCCATCATCGGGCATGATGAAGCCAAAACCCTTGGTTGCGTTGAACCATTTTACTTTTCCGGTAGCCATAGCCAGTCTCTTCTCCAGCGCCATCCTTGCCGGTCCTAATACCGGCAATCCGGGCGCGTGCCTTTACGGCCATGAAAAAAACGGGGCATCCGGAAAACACCCTGCAGCTTTCACGTCGTTCGTGCACCATAGGGGCAGCATGAAAAGGGCCGCCCTGTCAAATGATGACGCGCGCTGGCCGCGCAGATCGGGACATAATCAATCAAAAAATAGTGACTGCCCGCCTATGGGGCCCACCGTTCGGCCGCCGCCCCGCCCGCATGGCATGCCTTACCGGCGGCCCGGCAATGCAATACACTTTAAACCGTAACGAATCAGACCGCGCGGAACCCACTGCCCATGAGCCAGAACATTTATGACCAGCCCGATTTCTTTCATGGCTACAGCCAGTTGCCCCGCTCACGCGCGGGGCTGGATGCCGCGGCGGAATGGCCCGCCATGCAGGCCCTGCTGCCGCCGCTTGCGGGCGCGCGCATTGTTGACCTGGGCTGCGGCTTTGGCTGGTTCTGCCGCTGGGCCAGCGCGCGCCATGCCGGATCGGTACTGGGGATAGACCTGTCGGAAAACATGCTGGCCCGCGCCCGCGGCTTCGGCCATGACGCGGCCATTACCTATGCCCGGCAGGATCTGGAAACGCTGGACCTGCCCGCAGCGGCGTTCGATCTGGCCTACAGTTCGCTGGCGCTGCACTATATCCGCGACCTTGCCCCCCTGCTCCGCACCATTCACGCAGGGCTGGTACCGGGCGGGCACTTCGTGTTTTCCACCGAACACCCGATCTATACCGCCCCGTCCCGGCCCGACTGGATACAGGATGCCGCGGGCACCCGTGTCTGGCCGCTCAATGACTACCAGATCGAAGGTCCCCGCAGCACGGACTGGCTGGCGCCGGGCGTGATCAAGCAGCACCGCACGCTGGGCACCCTGCTCAACCTGCTGACCGGCACGGGATTTGCCATCACGCATGTGGAGGAATGGAGCCCGAGCGACCAGGACCTTGCAACCCACCCCGACTGGGCACCCGAGCGTGACCGGCCAACCTTCCTGCTGGTTGCCGCGCGGAAACCGGCTTCCCCCACGCCATAAAAAAACGCCATAAAAAAACGGGTGTGACCGAAGTCACACCCGTTTTTCCGAAAAGTCCGCAGGGGGTGGGGAAGGCGGGCGGACCCGCCATCCCCGGACACCCGGCATGGCCTGAGGCTATGCTCAGAAGTCCATGCCGCCCATGCCACCCATTCCGCCCATGCCACCTTCCGGCATGGCAGGAGCCTTCTTCTCGGGGCGCTCGGCCACCATCGCTTCGGTGGTGATCAGCAGGCCCGCGACCGAGGCCGCATCCTGCAGCGCCGTGCGCACGACCTTCATCGGGTCGATGATGCCGGCTGCCACCAGGTCCTTGTAGTCACCCATCTGGGCATCGAAACCGAAGGTGTAGGTGTCGTTTTCCAGAACCTTGCCGGCAATGACCGCACCGTCTTCACCCGCGTTGTGGGCGATCTGGCGCAGCGGGGCCTGCAGGGCCTTGCGGATGATGTCCGCACCGACGCGCTGGTCGTCGTTATGGAAGTGCAGGCCACCCAGCTTGGTCGAAGCGCGGGCCAGTGCCGTGCCACCACCGGGGACAATGCCTTCCTCAACCGCCGCACGGGTCGCGTGCAGGGCATCGTCAACGCGGTCCTTGCGCTCCTTCACCTCGATCTCGGTGGAGCCACCGACGCGGATCACGGCAACGCCGCCAGCCAGCTTCGCCAGGCGTTCCTGCAGCTTCTCACGGTCGTAGTCGGAGGTGGTTTCCTCGATCTGCGCACGGATCTGGCTGCAACGGCCCTTGATGCCCTCGCTGTTGCCAGCGCCTTCGACAATGGTGGTGTTTTCCTTGTCGATGTGCACCTTCTTCGCGGTGCCCAGCATGTCCAGCGTCACGCTTTCCAGCTTGATGCCCAGATCTTCGCTGATCACCTGGCCGCCGGTCAGGATCGCGATGTCTTCCAGCATCGCCTTGCGGCGGTCGCCAAAGCCCGGGGCCTTGACGGCGGCGATCTTCAGGCCACCACGCAGCTTGTTGACCACCAGGGTCGCCAGCGCTTCGCCATCAACATCTTCCGCGATGATCAGCAGCGGACGGCCGGACTGCACAACAGCTTCGAGCAGCGGCAGGATCGGCTGGAGCGAGGAGAGCTTCTTCTCGTGGATCAGGATGTAGGGGCTGTCCAGATCGACGGTCATCTTCTCCGCGTTCGTCACGAAATACGGGGAGATGTAGCCACGGTCGAACTGCATGCCCTCGACCACGTCCAGCTCGGTGTGCAGGCCCTTGGCCTCTTCCACCGTGATGACGCCCTCGGAACCGACCTTCTGCATGGCCTTGGAGATCATTTCACCGATCTCGGCCTCGCCATTGGCGGAAATCGTGCCGACCTGTGCCGTCTCGGCCGGGGTCGTGATCTTCTTCGCGTTCTTCTTCAGCTCTTCAACAACAACGCCAACCGCCTTGTCGATGCCGCGCTTGAGGTCCATCGGGTTCATGCCAGCGGCCACGGCCTTGGCACCTTCACGCACGATGGCCTGCGCCAGCACGGTGGCGGTGGTGGTGCCGTCGCCCGCGATGTCGTTGGTCTTGGAGGCGACTTCGCGCACCATCTGCGCGCCCATGTTCTCGAACTTGTCGGCCAGTTCGATTTCCTTGGCGACGGAGACACCGTCCTTCGTGATGCGCGGTGCGCCGAAGCTCTTGTCGAGCACGACGTTACGACCCTTGGGGCCCAGCGTCACCTTGACTGCGTCTGCAAGAATGTCCACGCCACGCAGCATGCGCTGGCGGGCTTCACCGCCGAACTTTACGTCCTTGGCTGCCATTTTCTTATTCTCCGGTATGGAAAGTTTTTCAGGAGGTTACTCGGTGCGGAAAACGCGGGTGGGTCAGCCGACCACGCCCATGATGTCGCTTTCCTTCATGATCAGCAGTTCTTCACCGTTGATCGTCACTTCCGTGCCCGACCACTTGCCGAACAGCACGCGGTCACCCGCCTTTACGTCCAGGGCCACGATCTGGCCCTGCTCGTTACGGGCACCCGGGCCTGCCGAGATCACCTCGCCTTCCATCGGCTTTTCCTTGGCGGTCTCAGGAATGATGATACCACCTGCGGTTTTTTCCTCGCTCTTGAGGCGACGGACGACCACACGGTCATGCAGGGGACGAAATTTCGTCATGGGATGGATCGCTCCATAATATCTAAAGGTAACGCCCTTGAATCAAGCAACGCCACCGGTTGGCGCGCGCGCCAGGCCGCATCGCGTTAGCACTCCCCTCATGAGAGTGCTAACAACCAGATAGGAAGCCCCCCTACGGGTGTCAAGAAGCGGGACGGGGCTGATGGCGTGGAATTCGCGTGTCCAGTACAACAAAGCTGGATGTCAGGATTTTATCTTTTAATATCAGACACCTGTTTTCCCCAGGCCCGACCCGTCAAAAGGGGAGGCCCTGCCCTCCGTGCAATGCATGATGGGGGTGGCACCGATTCCGTCCCTGCCCCCTGCCATGCCAGGGGAATGCGCTCTCCCTGCATGGGGCTTAACGGAACCAGTACCGGTCGGGCGTCGGCACCGGCAGTTCCGTCTCATCCGCCGCCGTGCTGTGTTTTCCAGTCGGCCCATGCATCCACATGCCCGATGGTGCCGTCCCGGTCGGGCGGATGAAAGCCGGGATATGGTGCGGGCAGGAGAAAATTCTCATAAACACCGTCCTCACGCGGGTTTCATATTGACGCGATGATGCCCCGCATCATTGTGTGACGGACAATAATGGAACAAATGGAGTAGAGGCCATGGGCGCAGTCATCACCATTACCGCGACCGACGGGCATGCATTTTCCGCTTACCGGGCCGGTCGGCCAGATGCCGCGCGCAGCGTTGTGGTGGTGCAGGAAATATTCGGGATCACGCCCTATATCCGCGCCGTATGCGATTCCTTTGCGGCACAGGGCTATCAGACCATTGCCCCCGCCCTGTTTGATCGCGTGCGGCGCGATGCCATCCTGCCCTATGACAGCGCCGGCATACAGGAGGGCCTGGCCCTGCGCAGCCGGATTGCACAGGCCGACACACTGAAGGACCTTGTTGCCGCGGCCGCTATCCTGCCAACGGACAGGAAAGGCATTGTCGGCTTCTGCTGGGGCGGCAAACTGGCATGGGAAGCAGCCTGCCACACCAGGGCCTTTGCCGCGGCCGTGGCCTGGTATGGCGGCGGCATTGCCCAGACCCGCAGCCAGGTGCCCGACTGCCCCGTGCAACTGCATTTTGGCGCAGACGACGCGCATATCCCCGCAAGCGAGGTGGAAGCCATCCGCGCGGCGCATGAGGATATCGAGATCTTCACCTATGAAGGGGCCGATCACGGCTTTGGCTGCACTGACCGCCCTTCCTATAACGAAGCGGCCGCAACGCTGGCCATGCAGCGCACGCTGAGCTTTTTCGAGCACTGGCTGTAACGGGCCCGCATGAAAAAACGCCCATGCCGGCAAGGCATGGACGTTCCTTCAGGAGCCAAGAGGAAAGACGTTCCAGGCAAGGCTTCTTTCAAAAAGCTTCAGAAAGGTGCGGCCTTAAAAAAAGGCGGCACCCGGAAACTTCTGTTGCCTTCCCGGATCAGGCCCGGTTCAGCACGCGGCCGGCGACGGCATCCAGCTTTTTCAGCAGGGCCGGGTCACGTCGATCAGGGGCCGTGATGATGGCATGTTCCAGCGCCCGGTCACAGCCCGCGTAGCAGGGGCCACGCTTCGCGCCCAGCTTCGGGATGACAGAACGGACAAGGGCGCGCGCACGGCTGGCATTTTCCTGCATGACCTTGACCACCGCATCCACCGTCACGCTGTCATGACCGTCGTGCCAGCAGTCGTAATCGGTCACCATGGCCACGGTGGCGTAGCAGATCTCCGCCTCACGGGCGAGCTTGGCTTCAGGCATGTTGGTCATGCCCACCACCGAACAGCCCCAGGAGCGGTAGAGGTTGCTCTCGGCGCGGGTGGAGAACTGCGGCCCTTCCATGACCAGATACGTGCCGCCGCGCGTCACATCCAGCCCCAGTTCGCGGCACTGGCCTTCCAGCACGTCGCCAATGCGCGGGCAGAGCGGGTCGGCCATGCCCACATGGGCGACACAGCCGGTATCGAAAAAACTTTTCTCGCGCGCGAACGAACGGTCGATGAACTGGTCGATCACCACGAAATGGCCCGGCGGCAGTTCTTCCTTGAGCGACCCCACGGCGGAAAGCGACACGATATCGGTCACGCCGGAACGCTTGAGCGCATCGATATTGGCCCGGTAGTTCAGCCGTGAGGGCGGCAGCGGATGCCCGCGCCCATGGCGGGGCAGGAACACGCAGCGCACGCCATCGAGCCGGCCGAACAGAAGCTGGTCGGAGGGCTTGCCCCATGGGGTCTCGACGGTGCGCCACTCCTTGTCTTCAAGGCCTTCGATATCATACAGGCCGGAACCACCGATCAGGCCGATAACCGGCTCGATCTGTTCGCTGCTGGCAGGGTTAGGGGACATTGGACCAGGTTCTCCGTTTCAGGCAGATGGAAAGGACAAGCAAAACCAGCAGGAACACCACGGCCCCCACGCCCACGCGGTGCCGCGCGGTCAGGTGGGGACTGGCCACCCATGCCAGGAAGGTCGTGACATCGCGCGCCTGCTGGGCAACGGTTGCGGGCGTGCCATCGGGATAGGTGACACCGCCCTCATGCAGCGGGGGCGGCATGGCGGTCTGCCCGTTGGCGGCATAGGGGTTGTAGAACAGGCCCGGCGGCACGGCGGTGCCGGGCGGCGGGGTCTCGCCATAGCCGGTCAGGAAGGCCAGTATCCGGTCCACCCCGCCGGGATGGACCACCGCCAGCCGCGACTGGTCGGGCGGCATCACGCCGTGATTGGCCGCCGCCGCCGCATGGGGATTGGGATAGGGCGAGAGCAGGTGGTCATCCATGTTGGCCGGGCGCGTGACCGGGTGGCCGCTGCCGTCCACCCCGGCGGGCACATGGTGGGCGCTGGCAATGGCGTTGACATCCGCCATCTTCAGTCCCAGCCCCGCAAGGTCGCCATAGGTTACGGACTTCATGCCATGGCAGGCGGAACAGACCTGGGCATAGACCGTATAGCCACGCTGGACGGCCGCCATGTCGAAATGCCCCAGCGGGCCGCTGAAGCTCCATGCCTGCGGCGGGGGGGCACGGTAGTCGTGTCGCGGCTGCGCCAGTGCCGTACTGGCGGGCAGGCCAAGCGCCGCCAGCAGCAGGCCGCGCCGCAACCAGCCCCCTGCGCGCGCGCCATGGCCGCGCTGATGACGCCGTTCCTGCATGTCCGCTCCGTTTCCGCCCCAGTGATCGGTCTTCCTTCCGCATCGGATGCAAAAGGCTGGCCCTTCCTAGCGGCTGGGAGCGTGCCCTTGCAATCGCCCGTCTTGCAATAGGCGGTGCAAACGGGCACCCGTAATATCCATTGCGAACGACCAGAACGGGCAGAATGATACAGCCATGACAACATCCCGCACCCCTGTCGCCCACGACGCCCTCAAGGATACGGCCCGGGCCTGGTTCGAAAGCCTGCGCGACCGGATCTGCAGCGCCTTTGAACAGATAGAGGACGAGGCCGCCGCCGCCGGCAGCCCCACCCTGCCCGGCAAGGAAGCTCCCGGCCGCTTCATCCGCACCCCGTGGGAGCGCACGAACGATGACGGCACGCCGGGTGGCGGGGGCGTGATCAGCCTCATGCGCGGGCGTGTGTTCGAAAAGGTGGGCGTGAACGTTTCCACCGTAAGCGGGGAGTTCAGCCCGGGCTTTCGCGATTCGATACCGGGGGCGGCACAGGACCCGCGCTTCTTTGCCACCGGCATAAGCCTTGTGGCCCATATGTGCAGCCCGCTTGTGCCCGCCGCCCACTTCAACACCCGCATGATCATCACCACGCAGGGCTGGTTTGGCGGCGGTGGCGACATCACCCCCATGTTCCCCGAAAGCGCCGAGGCCATCAGTGACGCCGCGCGCTTCCATGATGGCTTCCGGCTGGCCTGCGAAAAGCATGACCCGGACTACTATCCCCGCTTCAGGGAATGGTGTGACCGCTATTTCTACCTGCCCCACCGCAATGAACCGCGCGGGCTTGGCGGCATCTTCTATGACCGGCTCAACACCGGGGACCTGGACGCCGACTTTGCCTTCACGCGCGATGTGGGGCTGGGTTTTCTGGAAACCTACCCCGACATCGTGCGCGGGCGGATGATGGAACCGTGGACCGAGGCCCAGCGCAAGGCGCAGCTGGTCCGGCGCGGGCGGTATGTGGAGTTCAACCTGCTGCACGACCGGGGAACAATTTTTGGCCTTAAAACGGGTGGAAATACCGAAGCCATCCTCATGAGCCTTCCCCCGGAAGTCCACTGGCCATAAGAATAGCCCATGCCCGCCTTACCCACCCAGCCAGACCCGCTCCCGATCCCGCCCCGCCCGTTGCGACGGGGCCATGACCGGCAGGCGCCCCCCGCCCCCGCGCGCGTGGCACGACCATGATCACCCGCCGGGCCCTGCTGGGCATGCTGGCGGCGGGCACCGCCATGGGGCGCGCCATGGCGTCCGAACTGCCCCGGGAACGGCTGTCCATGCCGGCAAACCCGTCCGGCACGCCCGGCCTGCTGCTGGCCGGGGACCATAGCGCCATGGCCGACCGATGGAGCCCGATACTGCCCGCAGCCCTGGCACAGGGGTTTGGCCTGCCTGCCCCGCTGCCGGTGCGCAACACCGTGGGGCAGGACGGGGTAACGGGCGCCAACCTGTTCGACTCCCAGTTTGCATCCGATGGCATGATGGCGCTGGCGGCGCCCGGCTCGGCGCTTGTCTCCTCGCTGTGCGGTGACCTGCGCATCCATTTCGACTACAGCCGCTGGCTGCCGCTACTGCTCAGCATGACGGTACCGGTCGTGATCGGGCGGGCGCAGCTGCACCGCAGTCTGGGCAATTTCATGCGTGACCGGCCGGTGCGCATTGCCGTATCCACCCTGACCGGCATCGAACTGCCCACCGTGCTGGCCATGAGCCTGTTCGGCCTGCGCCCCATTCCCGTAACCGGCCTGGCCACCCCGCAGGCCGCCGCCGCCGCCCTGCATGACAATCAGGTCGATGCCATACAGATCACCGACCCGCAGGGCGCGCCCGATACGATGGCGCTGGTCGAGTCACTGACACAGGCGGGCTTTGCCCCCCTGTTCACGCTGTCCACCCGCACCACCGCCTTCAGCGTGCAGGGACAGGCCGTGATGGGCATGGAGGACCGCCTGCGCCAGGATGCCCGTTCCGCGCTGGGCAGCCTGCTCTATGCCGCCTGGAAACCGCTGGCGGGGGCCGCGTCGGTTGACCTTGCCCTTGTGCTGCCCATGCTGACACAGGCCGCAACCCTTGCGCGCTGGCGCACGGCCACGGCTGCGGCCATGCGTGATGGCGCCATACAGGCCATGGGCCACGATACCGGCCGCACGCTGCTGACCGGCACGGACGCGACACAGGCGCTACAGCAGATTTCGGGCGATACCACGACCATCATGGCGCTGCGCCGCTGGCTTGCGGCCAAGCTGCCGACCTGGCGGCTGGACTAAGATAATAACGCAGGCCCGGCGCGCATCCTAGCGCGATGCCCGGCCGGGCCGGCGCAGCAGCACGCGCACGGCACCCTGATTGGCGGAATGGGGATGCACCACCGCCAGGATCAGCCGCCCCAGATCCCCCCGCCCCAGCCAGAACGGCAGTTCCCGGCGCAGGATGCCACCATTATGGCCACTGCCCAGCCCGGTAATGATTTCAATGCAGCGCACGTTGTCCGCGTGCGCCTGAATGATGAAGGCATGCAGGCGATGGAACGCCGTCTGGGCCACCTGGCCATGCAGGTCCAGCCTGCGCGCGGGCCGCAGCTTGCCACTGACCAGGCCGCGCCAGCTCGTATCATCCAGCCCCGGCCTGCGCACACCAATCTCGAATGCGCCGCCCTTCCCTTTCTGCACGGTCACGGCGTGGGACGCGGTGGCATGCACGGCATGCACCGCCCCGGCCGTTATCCGCGCCATGATATCCGCCCGGTCCATGCCGGGCCTTGCATCAGGATCAGGTGGCGTGGCGGCAGGCGCGCGGCCCGTGGCGAAGGATGCGGGCGGAAGATGGCGGGCCGTGCGTAACGGCGCGATACCCTGCGCGAAGGCCGACCACAGGGCCTGTTCCTCCTCGTTCAGTCTGCGCTGCCTCACGGTCTGCTTCCCCTTCCCCGGCACCATGGCCTGCGGTGCATAGAATCACACCCGCCCGGGCAGGTCCATGGTTTCAGGCACGGACCATAACGCAAAAGCCCCGCCGCGTATGCGGCAGGGCCATGCAGGGGGCAAGCGGGAATTGGTCAGGGCGTCGTATTACGCAGGATCTCGCCCTGATAGCGCCCGGTCAGCGTATTGAGGAAAGCCACGATATCGGCCACGTCCTGATCGGAAATGCTGTGGTCGGGCGTCTGGTAGCGCGCCATCTTGCGCACCGCGTCATCCAGCGTCTTCACACTGCCGTCATGGAAATACGGCGCGGTCAGCGCGATGTTGCGCAGGTTGGGCACCTTGAAGCGTTCCATGTCCGCCGGGTTGTGGGTTACCGTGAAGCGTCCCTTGTCCGCATCGGTCAGGGCGCCCCCACGGGCGGCGAAATAGTCCCCTTCCAGCCCCATCGGCTCGAACGCCTGCCCGCCCATGGAAACCCCGGTATGGCAGCCAGAGCAGCCAATCTCCTTGAACAGCCTGTAGCCCTGCTTTTCCTGTGTGTTCAGGGCCGCGTCATCGCCCTTCAGGTACTGGTCAAAACGGCTGTCAGGGGTGATCAGTGTCTTTTCGTACTCCGCGATTGCCCCGGTAATGGTGGCCTGGTCAATCGTGTCGCTGCCAAAGGCGGCCTGGAAACCCGCAACATAGCTCGGGTCCTCACGCAGGTGGGCCGCCACGTCCGACCAGTCATGCGAACCCATTTCCAGCGGGTTCATGACCGGACCGGCCGCCTGGTCGGCCAGCGTCGCGGCGCGCCCGTTCCAGAACTGGCTTTTGTTGAACACCGCGTCAAATACGGTCGGCACATTGATCGGCCCCTTGCGGCCATAAATGCCCGTTGCCGTGACAAGCCCGTCCACACCACCATGCTGCAGGCTGTGGCAGCTTGCGCAGCTGGACTGCCCGTCCCCCGACAGGTGCCTGTCAAAGAACAGGCGCTGGCCCAGCGCCACCTTGGGCGCATCGACCGGCACGGATTCGGGTATCGGCTGCACGGGTTCGGCCGCGAACCGGTCGGCCACCCCTGAAGTGGCGTAATGCTGGCGGCGGACCTGTGCAATCCAGGCCAGCATGCTGTCACGCTGGGCGGCCGACAGGTGGGCATGCCAGTGCATGAGCAGGTACAGCGTGGGCGGCATGCGGTTCTGGTTGATCACTTCCTCGATGCGGGCCAGCGGCTCCTCATCGGGCACGCTGCCATTCTGCAGCGCGGTAATGACCGGCTCCACACGGAAATGCTTCAGCCCTTCCGCGCGGTCACGGCTCATGAGCGTATTGGCCACCGGCAGGCTGAAATAGAAGGGCAGGTCGACATTGGCCGCGTGGCAGTAGTCGCAGCGTGCCTCCCGCACCACATTCAGGGCGTTGGCGGACACGGCGTCCACGCCAGCCGCCGCGGGCGCCGGCGCCGTGGCGTGATCGAAATGCGTGAGATAGGCGACCGTCCCGCCATACACCACGCCGCCTGCGGCGATTGCCCCCAGAACTGCCTTCCTGACCGACATGCGAAATCCCCTTCCCAAGACTGGAAGTGGTTTTGGCCGATTCAGGAATTATTTGTCAATATAATCGTTTCAATGGAAACGATCAAACATTTCGATCATCCGTTCCGGCAGCACCCGCCGCCTGCGCCTGCATGGCCTGCCGGACCCGTTCACGCGCCACGTTGACATAGATGGTATCGAGATCGATCCCGATCCCCCGCCCCCCTTCCCGCACGGCCGCGACCAGCGTGGTGCCGGTGCCCATGAACGGGTCCAGCACCACGGGCGCGCTCTTGCCATGCAGGCGGATGCACATCTGCGGCAGCAGCACGGGAAACGTGCCGGGATGGTGGAATTTCTGCGCCCTGCCCTGCACGGTTTCATAGGGGATGAACCAGGTATCGCCCCGGCACCGGCGGTCCTGGCGGTGGCCACGGCGCACGATGTTGGACTTGTCCTTGTAGGGCACGCCGATATCGAGCCGCTTCAGTCCCACCTCCCCCTTCAGCGTCAGGTGGAACAGGTGCTCATGATTGCGGTTGAGGTAGCGGTGGCTGTTGACGGGCTTGAAATGGCCATGCGTGTCGACCCCGACCGAGATCGACTTGACCCACGAGATATGGTTCTGCAACACGAACAGTTCGCGCAGCCGGACCATCAGTTCGAACGGCAGCCACGGCTGGGCGGAAGACCCCGCGACATTGAGGAAGAACGAACCGTCGGGCCGCATGACCCGGCGCACTTCCGCCGCGACCTCGACCATCCAGTCCAGGTAGCCGTCTTCCTCCAGCCGGTCACGATAGGTGCGGTATTTCAGCCCGATATTGTATGGCGGCGAGGTGACGACCACATCCACGCTGGCCGCTTCCATGCGGCGCATGGCGCGCACGCAGTCGCCACGGACCAGCAGATGGGGACCTTCGGTGTAACGGACCGTCCGCGGCGGGCGGGGTGTCGGTACGGAAGCCTGCGCCGCGCGGGGTCGCCCTGTCATGATGTTCCTGCGCTCTTTACTCCGCCCCGGGCGGATCTGGTGTTACTGGGCGGATGCTTCGTGTTCGTGTTCGTGTTTCGGCCTGCTTCGCGGCACCAGCACGATCATCTGCCCACCCGAATGCAGGTTGCCCGCGGCCTGCGCCGCTTCCGGTCCCCAGCCCATACACAGGTCGGCACGGTCCGGTCCCTTGATGTCAGTGCCCAGATCCTGTGCGAAGTCAAGCCGCTCCCATGTTGCGGGGTGACCGTCCACCTGCACCTGTGCCTGCACCCATACCGGGCTGCCCAGCGGAATGTAGGCCCGGTCCACCGCAACCGAACGCCCCGGCACAAGCGACACGCCCAGCGCGCCCGGCGCACCGGCCCGGACGTCCGCTCCATCCAGTTCACGGAAGAAGACGTAGTTGGGGTTCTTCTCCATCATCTCCCGTGCCTTGTCGGGATTGGCCTCAAGCCAGCCGCGGATGGAGGCCATGTTCACGTCATCCGCACCCAGCAGCCCCTGCGCCACCATGACGCGCCCCAGCGGCACATAGGGCTGGCCATTCAGGCCATCAAAGCCAAGGCGGATGATCGTGTCATCGGGCAGGCGTACCCGCCCGGCCCCCTGTATCTGCAGGAAGAACAGGTCAACCGGATCGGCAAGCCAGAGCATTTCCAGCTTCTTGTGCGCAAGCCTCCCCTGATCGATCTCGGCACGGGTCCAGTAGGGCACGATCTGCCCGTCCTGCCTGCGGCCGGTCACGATATTGCCCTGTGCGTCGCGTTCACGCACCAGATCGGGCGGGCGGCGGTAGACCGGGGTCTGGTACATGCCCCCCCGCCGCAGGGAACCCCTGATCTCGGGTTCGTAATAGCCGGTAAACAGCATGCCACCCGCGCGCGGACCCGCCGGCATGGTGTAGGGACGGAACCACTGTTCAAAAAATGCCCGCGCCGCCGCCCGGTCGCCCACCGGCACGTCACGCGCGGCCTGGCAGGCCGCCTGCCAGTCCCCTACCACCCGGCCGGGACGGGACGTGGCTTCCCCCCCCAGGCTGCTGTCCGGGGGCAAGCTCGTGATCTTGTGGCAGTCTTCCAGGAATACGGACAGCGCCTCTTCCTGCGCGTCATTCTTCCATCCGGGCAGGGCATGGAAGGGGACATGACGTACCCGCGCCGGGGCGGGGCTGCGTTCCTGGGCGGCACCGGTGACGGGGGACTGGGTATGGCAGCCACACAGGGCAATAACGGCGCACAGCGGCGCAATATGCTTGAATACTTTCATGCACACAGACAGATCATGAGTTTATCGGGAAATTATGGCACGGCGGCCTATGCGCTGCGGCTGGCACCCAGCCGCCAGCCGGCCCCGGGCGCATTGACACCCAGCAGGCGCTCGAACGTCCACAGGTCCGAGAATTCGGTCACCGCGTCCACGCCGGCCACGGGGTGGCCGCTGCTGTCTACCGTCAGGCTGATCTGGTCCGATACGATCCGCACCTCAATACGGGCAAGGGGACTGGGGCCTGCGGCCTCATCCACTTCCGCGCCGATGATGGCGATGTCGGTAATGTCACGGATTTCACTGCGCAGGACCTCGCCCGCCTGCTGGCGGGACTGGATCGCCGCCTCGAACGCGCCAAAGGTGGCGGCTGTCAGCCGTTCGCGCAGCACGTCCAGATCACCCGCCGCATAGGCACCCACGATCTGGCGGAAGGCGGTCTCGGTTCCCCGGGCGAATTCCTGGGGTGTGAAGCCGGGCTGGAGGGCCGCGATGCGGGCCAGCACGCCGCCCACGCGGGTATCAGGAGTGGGAATTTCATAGGTAATGGCGGGCGGCGGGGGTTCGACAGGCTTTTCCACCATCGGCTGGGCCGCGGGCTGGGCCGCCATGGGGCGCACCGCCGGTTCGGCCCCGACCCTGCGGCCGAGGATGCTGCGCAGGCGCAGGACAAGGAAGACAGCCACCAGCCCCAGAACAACAAGATCCAGCGGAAAATGACCAGAGATAAAATTCATGCCGCGCGTCCATAACGGCAGGCGGGCGCCCTGCCAGAAGTTACCCTGCGCCACAACATAGGCAAGGCCCTTTGCCAGCACAATGCACAAGAGGCGTTAAAATTCCGGCACGCGGTATGGCATCGCCCGCATGCCCATGCTACGGCCAGAGAATACGGGATTCTTTCCTTTTTCCACTGACCTCCGGGAAATACAGACAAGCATGTCCGACACGACCCAGCCGACCAGCCCTGAAAACGGCCAGAGCGCGCCCCCCGCCCTTCCGCTGGCAATCAACCTTCAGTACATCAAGGACCTTTCGTTCGAGGTGCCCGCCGGGGCGGAAATATTCGCAACGCTGCGCACCAACCCGCAGATCTCGGTCAACATCGACGTGCAGGCCAACCGCCTGGAACAGGAACAGCCGGTGTTCGAGGTGGTCCTGACCGTAAAGGCCGAAGCGAGCGAAGCCCCGCAGACCGAGGGCGGCCCCGCCGGCCGGCCGGTTTTCATTGCCGAGCTGTCCTATGCGGCAATCGCGACACTGAACAACCCGCCCGCCGAGCTGATCGAGCCGATCCTGCTGGTGGAAGTGCCGCGCCTGATCTTCCCCTACGTGCGCAATATCCTGAGCGAAGTCACGCGCGATGGCGGCTTCCCGCCCGTGGTGCTGCAGCCGATCGACTTCGTGGCGCTGTGGCAGGCCAAGCGCAACTCGTTCGACCAGACGCCGGGCCATGCCTGAGCCTGTGTCGGGCCACATAGCCTGACCAAGGCAGCCAGAAAGGCCGGGGGCATCGTGCTCCCGGCTTTTTTTATGCAAGGTCGCGCATACGCCCCGCGCGCCAGCCCGGCCTGAAAAGTATCAGGGAAGGTTCTGGTGAAGCTTTTTCAAAAAGCTTCAAGAAACGCCGCCTTTTTGAAAACAGGCGGCTCCCAAAAAGTTTTATCGTTTTTTATCAAATGGTTAATTTGAATCAGGTCGCCCAAGGCTGTCCAGCATGGCGTCCTGGTCGGGATGGGTCGCCACCCTTACGGCCCGCCAGTGCGGCCCGCCCGTCAACGCCGCCGCAACCGTGCCCGACATGGCAATCGCGTCCACCCGCGCCAGCATCCCCGCCACAACCGGGTCCAGCGCCGCCACGAAGGCTTCCGCCGTGCGGGTGGAATAGAACATGACCGCCGCCACCTGCTCCGCCCGCAGATCCGCTTCCGTCGCATCGGGCAGCACCCGCACCGGCTCGATGGCATAGACACACCGCCGCGCCACGCGGAAACCGGCACCGCGGAGTTCATTTGCCATGTCGCCCCCATAGCCACGCCCGACCGCCAGCAGCAGCCTGCTTCCCGCCCGGCAGGACGCACGCAGCAGCGCCACAAGCTCCGCCGCCGTGCCGGAGGCCGGAATGACATGACTGAAACCCGCCGCCCGTGCCCGGCGGGCCGTCGCCTGCCCCACCACATAGCAGGGGCAGGCATGCAGGCGCGGATCGTCCAGCGCCGCAAGGGCCTGCCCGCTGGTCAGCACAACGGCATCGGGACGGAAGGCCCCCAAGGTCAGGCCAAGGGGCACGACATGCAGCATGGGGGCCGCGATGGGCCGCCACCCTGCCCCCGCCACCGCCGCCATGGTGGGGGCAAGGCCGGGCGGGGGGCGGGTAATGATCACCCCGTCACGCATGGGCGCGACAGGAGTGGTTATTTTTCTTCAACAAAAATATCGGCCGGGCTGTCGGCCCGCAGGCTGCGGCCAAGGTCGCGCCCCAGACGCGCCGCATCCGCCGGTGCCCCGCTTATGGAGCGCTTGAGCAGGAACGACCCGTCCTCGCGCGCGACAAGGCCGGTCAGGTGCAGTTCCGGCGCACCACCAGCCACCACCGGGATCAGCCGGGCGTAACCGCCAATGGGGGTGCGGCACGACCCGTCCAGTTCCGCCAGCAGCGCGCGCTCGGCCGTGGCGACGGCGCGGGCCTCGTAATCCTCGATGGCGGAAAGCAGTTCGCGCAGTTCCACATCGCTTTCCCGCACGGTCACGCCCACAATCCCCTGTCCGGCGGCGGGCACCATGATGGTGGGGTCAAGGATCACGTCGGCGCGGTCTTCCATGCCCAGCCGGCGCAGCCCGGCATAGGCCAGCAGGGTGGCATCGCACTGACGGGCGGCCAGCTTGTCCAGCCGGGTCTGCACATTGCCGCGCAGCAGGCCGAATTTCAGGTCCGGGCGCACATGCAGCATCTGCGCCTGGCGGCGGACGGAGGCACACCCCACCA
Organism: Komagataeibacter rhaeticus; assembly: GCF_011611525.1. NCBI lineage: Bacteria > Pseudomonadati > Pseudomonadota > Alphaproteobacteria > Acetobacterales > Acetobacteraceae > Komagataeibacter > Komagataeibacter rhaeticus. The sequence goes on along the minus strand of NZ_CP050139.1, from coordinate 822,687 downwards.
GCGCGCCCTGCGGCAGTACGGAATACGGGTCTGCCGGGTCCGGCTCCCCACAGCCGGGGCCAAGGATCAGCACATCACGCGCATCCTCGCGCTTGAGCGTGCAGGCCAGCACCAGCCCCGGCGGCAGCGTGGTCTCCAGATCCTTCAGGCTATGCACCGCGAAGTCGATCCGCCCATCCAGCAGGGCTTCATGGATTTCCTTGGCGAACAGGCCCTTGCCGCCAATTTCCGCCAGCTTGCGGTTCTGCACCTGATCGCCCGTGGTGCTGATCTGGTGTTCCTGGAACGCCCCCATGTCCCGCAATACAGGGCAGAAACGGGTCAGGACCGTAAGGAACGCCCGTGTCTGGACCAGCGCCAGCGGAGAGGCACGCGTTCCGACCTTCAGCGGCAGCTGCCGCCGGTGGGGTTCGGGATGTGTGGCTTCCTTTCGCTGGCGTGCAGCAGCCTCGGCCGCGACTTTCTGTAGCGCGGACGACGGAAACGGGGCGGATGGCTTTGCGGACTCCATATCGCGTGTCTATTACCGCACCGCGATAAAGGAAAGATGACATTCGCCACACCCGCATTGTAAATTGCGCCATGCCCGATACCGAACAGACAGGCCCCGATCTGCCAACTCCCGTTATGGCCATTGAATCTTCGTGCGATGACACCGCCTGCGCCATCGTGCGCGCGGATGGCGAGATACTGGCAGAAACGACATTATCGCAATCCGGCCATGTGCCATTTGGCGGGGTCGTGCCCGAAATCGCGGCCCGTGCCCACCTTGCCGCCCTGCCTGGCCTTGTGCGTGACACGCTGGCCCGGGCGGGCCTGCGCCCCCGTGACTTGGGCGCCATTGCCGCAAGCTGCGGGCCGGGGCTGATCGGCGGCCTGATCGTGGGTGCTGACATGGGCAAGGGCATGGCCATTGCGCTGGACCGGCCCTTCATTGCCGTCAACCATATCGAGGCCCATGCCCTCAGCCCCCGCCTGCCCGGCGTGGCCGGCAATGGCGCGCCCTTTCCCTACCTGCTGCTGCTGGTCTCGGGCGGGCACTGCCAGTGCATCGCGGTGGAAGGCGTGGGCCATTACCGCAGGCTGGGCGGCACGATTGATGACGCGGCGGGCGAGGCGTTTGACAAGGTGGCCAAGATGCTGGGCCTGGGCTGGCCCGGCGGCCCGGCAGTGGAACGGCTGGCGCTGGAGGGCGACCCGCATGCCATTGCCCTGCCCCGCCCGCTCATGGGCCGGGCAGGGTGCGATTTTTCCTTCTCCGGCCTGAAAACCGCCGTGGCGCAGAAACTGCCCGCCGAGGTGCGGACAGCCCTGCCGCGCCCGCTTGCCGCCGATATTGCCGCAGGCTTCCAGCAGGCGGTCAGCGATATCGTGATCGACCGCCTTGGCCACGCGCTGGACATGATGGAACGCCCCACCACGCTGGTGGTGGCGGGCGGCGTTGCGGCCAATGGCGTGCTGCGGGCGCGCCTGCGGGCATTCGCCCATGAACATAACCTGCCCTTCGCCGCCCCGCCGCTGCGCCTGTGCACGGACAACGCGGTAATGGTGGCATGGGCCGCGATCGAGACCATGCGCGCGCGCCGTGCGGCGGGACTGCCCATACCCGATGATATCGCCCTGCGCCCCCGTCCGCGCTGGCCACTGGCGGAGATAGCACAGCGGATGACCGCGACAGGCACCGACATCCCCGCCTGACATCGCGGCGGCAGACAGCCCCTTGCACCGCAACCCGGACAGGCGCACTGCGATAAGGCAACACCAGAATGCCGAATACGGCACACGATGCTCAGGGAACGAACGGATGACCCATACCGCACGGATTGCCGTGATTGGCGCAGGCGCATGGGGCACGGCCCTTGCGCTGCAGGCCGCGCGCGCGGGGGCGGAGGTCTGCCTGTGGGCGCGCGACCCCGCCACCATGTCCGCGGGCCGCGTCATGCCGCGCCTGCCGGGCTATGCGCTGCCCGCCGCCATTACGGTTACCGGCACCCTGCCGCGCCAGGCCGACCTGATCCTGCTGGCCTGCCCTGCCCAGCACCTGCGCGCGACAGCCCGCACCGTACCGCCCTGCGCGCCCATGATCGCATGCTGCAAGGGAATCGAACAGGCAACCGGCCTCATGCCCCTGCAGGTACTGGCCGAACTGTTCCCCCACAGCATGCTGGGCGTGCTGTCCGGTCCCAATTTCGCGCATGAAGTCGCCGCGGGCCTGCCTGCCGCCGCCGTGCTGGCCTGTGCCGAGCGCACGCAGGCGCGCAGGCTGGCCGACCTGCTCACCACCCCCGCCTTCCGCCTTTATGCCAGTGACGACCCGACCGGCGTGCAGATCGGGGGGGCCGCCAAGAACGTGGTGGCCATCGCGGCAGGGGCCGCCATGGGGGCCAGACTGGGGGAAAATGCACGCGCGGCCCTGATCACCCGCAGCATTGCCGAGCTTGGCCGCCTGTCCCATGCACTGGGGGGGCGGCTGGAAACCCTGTCCGGCCTTGCGGGAATCGGGGACCTGCTGCTGACCTGCACCGGCCTTGCCTCGCGCAATTACCGGCTGGGGCTGGCCATTGGCAACGGCACCCCCGCGCAGGAAGCCGCCAATGCGCTGGAAGGTGTTGCCGAAGGCATGGCCACCGCCCCCGCCCTGCACGACCTGGCCCGGCGCCACGGGGTGAACGCGCCGGTCATCGCCACCGTGGCCAGCCTGCTGGCGGGCACGACCACCATGGCTGACGCCAGCAGGCAGCTTCTGGCACGGCCGGTGGGACATGAATTTGCCTGAGGCGACCACCCCATACATCCCACATCTGCAAACAGGCGGCTTGACCCCCGGCAGCGCAGCCTGCAATCCGGTCCTTCCGGCGCGCATACGAGACCGAGCATCCCGATGACCACACTATACGATTTCATCCTGCCTGCCCTCAACGGACCCGACATCGACCTGTCGAAGCTGCGGGGCAAGCCGATCCTGATTGCCAACACCGCCTCCAAATGCGGATTCACCCCGCAATACGAGGGCCTGCAGAGCCTGTGGACGACATGGCGCAGCCATGACCTGACGGTCATTGGCGTGCCATCAAACGATTTTGGCGCGCAGGAACCGGGCACGGCCGAACAGATCGGCACGTTCTGCCAGCGCAACTACAACGTCACCTTCCCGCTTGCCGCCAAAAGCCATGTCCGGGGGCCACAGGCCATCCCGCTGTTCCGCTGGCTGGCGCGTGAGGGCGGGTTCCTGTCGCTGCCGCGGTGGAATTTCTACAAATACCTGATCGGGCGCGACGGGCAGCTGGTCAACTGGTTCACTTCCGTCACCTCGCCCGAATCCCGGCGGGTGCGCATGGCGGTCGAACGCGCGGTGATGGACCACTGATGCCGCGCAGCCGCCGCGCGCCATGCTGAAGGGATTCCTGACCGTAAGCGGCTGGACCATGATCAGCCGCCTGCTGGGACTGGTGCGTGACCAGCTGCTGGCGGCCCTGCTGGGCACGGGAGTGGCGCAGGATGCGTACCAGATCGCCTTCCGCCTGCCCAACATGTTCCGCCGCCTGTTTGGCGAGGGCGCGCTCAACGCCGCCTTCGTACCCCTGTTCTCCAGCCTGCTGGAGCGCGAAGGCAGGGAGACCGCCCAGCGCTTCGCCAGCGAGACGATGAGCGTGCTGCTGTCATGGCTGCTGCTGCTGACCGTGCTGGGCGAGATCTTCATGCCCGGCGTGCTGCGCCTGATTGCCCCGGGCTTCACGCACGGGGGCGTGCGCGATTCGCTGGCCATATCGCTCAGCCGCATCACCTTTCCCTACCTGCTCATGATCTGCGGGGCGGCACTCGTATCCGGCGTGCTGAACGGCATGCACCATTTTGGCGTGGCGGCGGCGGCCTATGTCAGCTTCAACGTGGTGGGGATTGCGGCCATCCTCGTCCTGCCCCCCTTTACCGGCGATGTGGCGCATGCCGCCGCGTGGGGGGTAAGCGTATCGGGCGTGATCCAGTTCGGCATCCTGCTTTACGCGGCGCGGCGGGCGGGCATGCGCCTGCGGCTGGTCGTGCCATGGATCACGCCACAGATCCGCACGCTGCTGGCGCGCATGGGGGTGGGGCTGGTGGGCAGCGGCATTACCCAGATCAACTTCCTGGTCGATACCATCATCGCCACCCTGCTGCCCGAGGGCAGCGTGTCACTCATGTATTTTGCCGACCGGGTCAACCAGCTGCCGCTGGGCGTGCTGGGGGCGGCGGCGGGCACGACCCTGCTGCCCGTGCTGACCCGGTACCTGGCGGCAGGCGACATTGCGGGCGCGCACACCACCCAGAACCGGGCCCTATCCTATGCCCTGATCCTGACGCTACCCGCGGCGGCGGGGCTGCTGGTGGTCGCCGCCCCGATCATGATGGCGCTGTTCGGGCATGGGCAGTTTTCGGCGCATGACGCGGTGCTGGCCGCGCAGTCGCTGCGGGCCTATGCGGTGGGACTGCCCGCCTTCGTGCTGGTCAAGGTGCTCTCGCCCGGCTTCTTCGCGCGCGGTGACACGCGCACGCCGGTACTGGTGGGCATGGGCACGCTTGTGCTGAATTTCGTGCTCAACCTGAGCTTCATGCACTGGCTGGCGCATGTCGGCCCGCCACTGGCCAGCAGTCTGGCCGCCATGGTCAATGCGGGCGTGCTGGCATGGCTGCTCATGCGGCGCGGCGCGCTGCTGCCCGATGCCGGGCTGGCACGCCAGCTTGCGGGCATGCTGGGCTGCGCGGGCCTTATGGCCGGGGGGCTTGTCGTGCTGGGCCAGACCCCGCTGGGTGGGGCGATGCAGGCGGGGGCGCTCATGCGGCTGGTGGATGTGGGCGTGCTGATCATGCTGGGGGTGGCGCTCTATCTGGGGGCGCTGCAGCTGCTGGGGGTGGCGGATGTGGGGCAGGCCGTGGCCGCGATCAGGCGGCGGCTGGGCCGGACCGGCTAGCCCACCGGCATCCCGCTGGCAGATCCCACTGGCGAATCCTCCACCCCGTCGGTAGACAACGGGAATGACATTCCCATCCCCCGAAGGCGCCACCCCCGCCATGGCGCAGTGGTTTGCGCTCAAAGCCGAACACCCCGACGCCCTGCTGTTCTTCAGGATGGGGGATTTCTACGAACTGTTCTTCAATGACGCGGAAGCCGCCGCCGCAGCCCTGGACATATCGCTGACCGCGCGCGGCACGCATGGGGGGGAGCCCATTGCCATGTGCGGCGTGCCGGTGCATGCGGCGCAGGCCTATCTGGCGCGGCTGATCCGGCGCGGCTTCCGGGTATCGGTGGCCGAACAGACCGAGCAGCCGCGCAAGGGCCGCCCCGCATCCAAGGGACCGCTGCGGCGCGAGGTCGTGCGCCTGATCACGCCGGGCACCCTGACCGAGGACGAACTGCTTGAGGCCGGGCGGCAGAACCTGCTGGCCGCCATCATCTGCCCCGGCGCGCGCGGGGGCGGCAATCCGGGGATCGCCTGGATCGACATCTCGACCGGCCTGTTCGAGACCGCCACCGTGCCGGCGGCCGACCTGCACGACCTGCTGGGCCGGCTGGACCCGGCGGAAATCCTGTGCGCCGACAACGTGGACCTGGGTGATTTCGCCCCGCGCCGCACGCCTGTCGTCCCCCCCGCCAGCGTGGACGCGGCCCGCGCGCGCATGGCCGAAGCCTTTGGCGTGGCAAGCCTTGATGCCTTTGGCACCTTCAGCGATGCGGAGGCACTGGCCGCGGCCTGCGCCATCGACTACATCCGCCGCAGCCAGGCGGGCCAGCTGCCCCGCCTGTCACACCCCCGCCCCAGCGACAGCCAGGACGTGCTGGGCCTGGACCCCGCGACCCGCGCCAGCCTGGACCTGCTGCGCACGCGCGATGGCACGACGGAACACACCCTGTTCGCCGCGGTCAGCCGCACCGTGACCGCCGCGGGCAGCCGCATGCTGGCGGACTGGATCGCGGCCCCCCTGACCGACCCCGCCCGCATCACGCGCAGGCAGGCGGGCTGGACATGGCTGCTGGACAAGCCGGGCATACGCGACGACCTGCGCGCGGCACTCCGCACCGCCCCCGACATGGCGCGCGCATTGGGGCGGCTATCGCTCGGGCGCGGGCAGCCACGGGATGCGGTGGCCATCCGCCTGGCACTGGAAGTGGCGCGTGCGATCCGGCGCATCCTGGGGGCGCAGCCGGAACTGCCCCCCATCATGGCGGGGGTCATGGGCCATCTTGACCGCGCGCGTGAACTCGAGGCCCTGCTGGGCCGCGCCCTGAGCGAGAACCCGCCCGCGCGCATGGATGATGGCGGCATCATCGCCACCGGATTTGACACCGAGCTCGATGCCCAGCGCGAACTGCGCGATGGCAGCAGGCGCGTCATCGCGGCCCTGCAGCACGACTATGCCGAAAGCCTTGGTGTCTCCAGCCTCAAGATCCGCCACCATGCCCAGCTTGGCTACGTGATCGAGGTACCCGCCGCCGCAGCCAGCCGCCTGCGCGGGCGTGATGACCTGATCATGCGCCAGGGTACCGCCAGCGCCAGCCGTTTTTCAACCGAGCGGCTGATCGCGCTGGACCAGCAGATCGCGCAGGCGGCCGAGAACGCGGCCCTGCGCGAGCGGCATCTGTTCACGCAGGTCGTCTGCCAGATCCTGGACGAGACGGCGCTGCCCGACATCGCCGCCGCGCTGGCCTGCATCGACATCCTGCAGTCCTGCGCGCTGCTGGCCGGGGGCGGCACATGGTGCTGCCCCGCCGTGGTGGATGACACGTCCTTCACCATCCGCGCGGGCCGCCACCCGGTGGTCGAGGCGGCACTCCCGCGCAACGCACGCTTCACACCCAATGACTGCGATCTGGAGCCCGATCACCGCATCATGCTGCTGACCGGGCCGAACATGGCGGGCAAGTCCACCTTTTTGCGGCAGACGGCGCTGGCCGTCATCCTGGCGCAGGCGGGGCTGCCGGTGGCGGCGGCTTCCATGCGCATCGGGGTGGTGGATCGCCTGTTCTCGCGCGTGGGGGCGGCTGACGACCTTGCGCGCGGGCGCTCGACCTTCATGGTGGAAATGACCGAGACGGCGGCCATCCTGAACCAGGCGGGTCCGCGCTCGCTGGTGGTGGTGGACGAGATCGGGCGCGGCACCTCCACGCTGGACGGGCTGGCCATTGCCTGGGCGGTGCTGGAAACGCTGCATTCCACCCTGCGCTGCCGGGCCATCTTCGCCACACATTTCCATGAACTGGCAGAACTGTCGGACAGCATGCCCCGCCTGTCCCCCCACACCATGAGCGTGCGGGAATGGAAGGGGCAGGTGATCTTCCAGCATGAAGTCGTTCCCGGTTCCGCCCGGCGCAGCTGGGGGGTGCATGTCGCCCGCCTGGCGGGCGTGCCGGAACCTGTGGTGCGGCGCGCGGGGCGCCTGCTGGCCATGCTGGAAAAGGAACGCGGCAGGCAGGCCCCGCCCCTGCCACTGTTCGAGCAGCAGCCCCCCCGCACCGAAGCGGAAGCGGAACCGGCCGCCCCCACCGTGCCACCCGCCGCGCACGCGCTGCTGGCGGAACTGGACCCCGATGCGCTCAGCCCGCGCACGGCGCTGGAAATGCTGTATAAACTCAAAAAACTGATGAAACCCTGACACACCTCTGGACCTGACCCCACCAAGGGCTGCACACTCCCTGCTCCCGTCGCCACATATCAGGACGCCACCTGGCCACAATGTCCAACGCAGCCCCCTCCTCCGCCACCTCTGTCGATGCGATGACAGACGCCCTTCACGCAGCCCTGCTTCCCCCCGGAAGCGGTGAGGGCGGGCCTGTCCCGCCGCGTGAGGAAGCCATCGGCCTGGTCCGCCGCCACCTGTCGCGCTACCAGGCCCATGTGCGCGAGGCGTTCGAGCACCACCGTCTGGGCGGGGCGGAAGCCGGCAAGCTGCTGGCCGCCTATACGGACGGGATGATCCGCGTGCTGGCCGCCTTCGCCATGCGCCAGACGGGCATCGACTCGCAACCCGAGGCCCCTTTCGCCATCGCGGCCACGGGTGGGTACGGGCGCGGGCTGCTGGCCCCTTTCAGCGATATCGACCTGCTGTTCCTTACCCCCGACGGGGAAGTGGAAAACGTGCGGGCCTGCGTGGAATACATCCTGTATTTCCTGTGGGACCTGGGGCTGAAGGTCGGCCACGCGACGCGCACCATCAATGAATGCATTGCCGAGGCGGAGGCCGATACCACGGTCCGCACCACGCTGCTCGATGCCCGCATCCTGACGGGCAGCGAGTCGCTGTTCGAGATGTTCCAGGCCCGCTACATCGTGGCCTGCGTGCGCGCGGGCGCCGACCGCTTCATAAGCGACAAGCGCAAGGAACGTTTCGCCCGCCACCAGCGATTCGGGGACAGCCCGTACCTGGTCGAACCCAATGTAAAGGAAGGCCGTGGCGGCCTGCGTGACTTGCAGACGCTGTACTGGATGTGCCGCTACACCTTCGGCACCCGCCATGTATCGGACCTGCTGGCCCCCGGCTTCAGCGAACTCGGGCTGCTGACCGAACCCGAGGCCAAGCGCGCGCGCCGGGCGTGGGACTTCCTGTGGCGGGTGCGCTTCCACCTGCATTACGTATCGGGCCGGGCGGAGGAACGCCTGACATTCGACGTGCAGCCCGTGGTGGGTGGCCGCATGGGCTATACGCGCCATGGGCGGCAGGTGGGGGTGGAACGCTTCATGCGCCACTACTTCCTGACCGTGCGCGAGGTCATGCGCCTGACCCTGGTGCTGGAGCCCGCCGTACTGCGCCAGGCGCTGGGACCGGTTGCCAATGCACCCGAAGCCGACAGCCAGATGCGCGACGCGGGCTTTACCGTGCTGGATGGCCGCATCCTGCCCCAGCGCGGCACGTCGTTCGAGGACGAACCCATCCAGATGATGCGCCTGCTGGACTGGGCCAAGAAGCGCAAGCTGCCCATCCACCCCATGGCCATGCACCAGCTGATCCGCTGGGAACGCAAGGCCGCCAGCCTGCGCGGCGACCCCGAGACCGCGCGCATCTTCCTTGACCTCATGTGTGGCGACCCGCCCGAGCGCGCCGCCCGCACCCCCCGCACGGGCGAGACGGCGGAAGCACCCGATGCCTCCCCCAGTTTCCACCTGATGGATGAGGGGCGGCGCAAGGGCAATGCCTACTGGCTGCACATCCTCAACGAGACCGGGCTCATGGGCCGCCTGCTGCCCGACTGGTCGCGCGTTGTGGGGCAGATGCAGTTCGACACCTACCATGTGTTCACGGTGGATGAGCACATCATCGACGCGCTGCGCATCCTGGGCCGGGTGGAACATGGCCAGATGGCCGACGAGATCCCCGTTGCCTACGATCTTGCGCGCAACCTGCATTCCCGCCGGGCGCTGTATGTGGCGGTCATGCTGCATGACATTGCCAAGGGCCGGGGGGGTGACCATTCCGAGATCGGATCGCAGATCGCGCTGTATGTCTGCCCCGAACTGGGCATGGACAGCGAGGAGACGGAAACCGTGTCGTGGCTGGTGCTGCATCACCTGCTGCTCAGCCATACCGCCTTCCAGCGCGATATTGACGACCCCAAGACCATCCTTGACCTGGCCGACATCATCCAGTCGCCCGAGCGGCTGCGCCTGCTGCTGCTGCTGACAATCGTGGACATGCGCGCGGTGGGGCCCCGCGTATGGAATGCGTGGAAGGCGACGCTACTCAACGAGCTGTACATGCGCGTGGCCGAAGTGCTGGAAGGCAGCCTTGCCACCACCGAGCGCGACGTGCGCGTAGAGCGCGCCAAGACCGCCACCGCCCAGTGGCTGATGGAAGACGGGATGGATGAAGCCACTGTCCAGCATTTCATGGGGCTGGGCTATGGCAGTTACTGGCTGTCCTTCGACCATGACACCCATGCCCGCCACGCCCTGCTGATTGCCGAGTCCGAGCGGCTGCATTCCCCCCTTACGGTCGAGACCCAGCCCCTGCCCGCGCGCGGGGTGACGGAAGTCACGATCTATGCCGCCGACCATCCGGGCCTGTTTTCCAAGATCGCGGGGGCGGTGGCCATTGCCGGGGCCTCGATCGTGGATGCGCGCATCCATACCATGACCAACGGCATGGCGCTGGATACGCTGTGGATTCAGGATGCGGGCGGGGCCGCCTTCGAGGAACCGCAGCAGCTTGGCCGCCTGTCGCTGCTGATCGAACAGGCGCTGACGGGCCATATCGACATCAACCGCGAGATTGCCCAGTGCGGCCGCAGGCTGAGCGGGCGGCGCATGCGCGCGATCCATGTGCCGCCGCGCGTGGTGATTGACAACCGTGCCTCCAATACCTGCACGGTGGTGGAAATAAACGGGCGTGACCGCCCCGGCCTGCTGCATGACATCACGGCCGCACTGAGCGAGCAGAAACTGCAGATCGCCTCGGCCCATATCACCACCTATGGCGTACGGGCGGTAGACGTCTTTTATGTCAAGGACCTGTTCGGCCTCAAGATTACGGACAGGGAACGCCTCGACCGCATACGCACCACCCTGCTGGCCGGGTTGCAGGAAGCGGAAGCGGCGGCGCAGCGCCGCTCCTCCGAACTGGAGAGCATCACGATCTGAAGCCCGGAAAGCGTGTGAAAAGCCGGCCCTGACATCCTTCAAACCATCAAGACGTTCTTGGTGAAGCTTTTTTCAAAAGGCTTCAGAAGATGTCACGTGCCTGAACAGAGACGACACCCGGAAGCCTTCATTTTTCATGAGCAGCCCGATTTCAGGACGGGCTGCAAGCAAAACGCAGCGCCGCACACAGCCGCGCCACCACAGCCCCCCATGCCCGCGCGGGTGGGGCAAGCCGTGCCTGCCGGAACTGCCGTAGCGTGGGGTACCACTGGCTGGCTGGTGCATGGGCCGGTGATGGCACCCGGCCCGGCACACCGGCCCGCCCCGCTACCGCGCAACCGGGCGCCTGCACATCAAATGCCGCCGACCAGCGCCAGTCCCCGCCAAATCGGCTAAGCAGCCAGACCGGACACCCCATGGCCCCCGCCAGGTGGGCGACAAGCGTATCCACGCTGATCACCAGATCCAGTGATGCAATAAGCCGCGCGGTATCCAGCAGGTCCGCATCCGGTGGCAGTTCATGCCGCATAAAAGGCAGGGACCCCGCCTGCGCATCCGCCGGGCGCAGCGATATGAACGTCACCCCCGCCACATCCCCCAACGGGGCCATGTCCGCCACACTGGCCGAACGCCGTGCATCAAACCGGTAGGCTGCATTCCCCGCATGGCACAGGCCAATGCGCAGGGGGCCGGCACGCCCTTCTTCAGGGGGCTGCCAGCGCCCTTCACCCAGATAAGGGGCAAAGGCGGGCACGGCATGCATACGCAATAGGAACGGCAGGCTGAACAGGTCGCATTGCGCGGCAATGTCCAATCCATCATATTCATCATGAGTGATAATTTCAATTCCATGATCACCCGCCTGATCCAGCGTGGCCGCCAGCCTGCCCATGACGGCGGGCACACGCAGCACGACCGGCACCCTGCATGCCGCAAGCGGCACGTAGCGCAGGAAGTGCACCCCATCCCCCAGCCCCTGCCCCATATGCATCAGCAGCCTGCGCCCTGCGGGCAATGCCCGCCCGTCCCACTGCGGCAGGCAGGTCGTGGCCGGATGCGGCGGCATGAACGCCAGCCGGGATTCCCAGAGCGCCCATCCCCGCGCCAGATCGCCCCGCGCCAGCAGGCCGACACCCAGATTGAAGCGGGTACGGGCCAGGGTATCGCCATCAGGGCCAGGTTCGCGCCCCAGCATGGCTTCATATCGGGCGCAGGCCGCGCGTACCGCGCCACCTTCAAACAGGCCGGTCGCGTGGTTAAGGGCAATCCGCGCGTCATCGGGGGCAAGGCGCAGGGCCGCGCACAGGGCCGCATCGGCCCCCGCCATGTCACCCAGCGCCATAAGGGCAAGGCCGAGGTTATTGCAGCTTTCCGCCTCCGGCATCCGGGCAACCGCGCGACGGAGCAGGCCGGCCGCGTCACCCATCCGCCCGCGCGCGAAGACAAGTGCACCCAGAAGCGCGCAGGCGCGGGCATCCGCCGGGTGGTGGGCCACAATCATGCGCAGCACGGTCTCGGCCCCGGCCCTGTCATCATGGGCCAGCAGCATCTCGGCCAGTTCATGGGCCATGACGGCATCCCGCGGCGCAAGGTTCATGACATGGCGCATCTGGGCAATCGCCGCCGCCCGCCGCCCGCGCCGCCACAGAAAACCGGCATGCAGCCTGCGTACAGGCACGTTGCCGCAACCCGCCAGCCGGGCCGCCTGTGCGAACGCCCGGGCTGCTTCCTGCACCGCGCCGGTGGCTTCCATTATCTCGGCACAGGCCAGATACGTGGGCACATGACCGGGCTGGCGCTGGCAGGCCAGCCGGATTGCGGCACATGCGGCCTGCGGATGCCCCTGCGCCAGCAGGGCACGGGCCAGCACTTCATGAAACGGACCCCGTGGGGCAACCTGCAACGCCCTGCCCGCAAGGCCGATGGCAAGATCCGCCCGCCCCGCCGCCAGCGCCACGCAGGCCAGCCCGTGCAGGGCATCGGGGTTGTCAGGCTGCATGGCCCTTATTGCGGCAAACTGGCTGCGCGCCGCCGTGACGTTCCCCGCATGCAGGGCGGCATGGCCCTGCGCCAGCAGGTTCTGGCGGTCATATCCGGCATTCATCATCGCGTGGGTTCCCTTGCATGGCGTGGCTGGCTCCCGCACACTCGCCCTGTCGTTCATACGCGACGGAACGTTAAGAATTTCAGTCAGGACCCCGCATGAACATCCAGTCCGGCACCGCCAGCCAGCAGGCTTACGAGACATTGCGACAGCGCTTTGCCCGCATGGGCCACATCCGCAACGCGCTGGGCATTCTGGGCTGGGACAAGGACACCATGATGCCCACCGGCGCCAGCCACAGCCGGGCCGAAAGCATTGCGACCCTTGCCGTGCTCTCGCACGAACTCATGACCGCACCCGACATGGCCGCCCTGCTGGACCGGGCGGATGCGCCGGATGATGCCATGGCACGCGCCAACCTGCGTGAAATGCGCCGCCAGCATGCCCATGCCGCAGCCGTGCCGTCCGATCTGGTGGAAGCTGCCTCCCGCGCGGCCTCGCACTGCGAGATGGCCTGGCGCACCGCCCGCCGGGACAGCGACTTTGCCGCCCTGCTGCCGGCGTTGCAGACCGTGCTGTCCCGCACGCGCGAAATCGCGGCCGCCAAGGCCGATGCCCTTGGCCTTTCCCCCTATGATGCCCTGCTGGACCAGTATGATCCGGGCACGCGGCAGGCTGACATCGACCCGGTCTTTGCCGAACTGTCCAGCGAACTGCCCGACCTGATCGCAACCGCGCTGGACCACCAGAAAGGCCAGCCCGCCCCCCTGCCCCTGCCCGGCCCGTTTGAAGTTCCCGCGCAGGAGAAGCTGGGGCGCGACACCATGCGCGCCCTTGGCTTTGACATGGCGCGCGGGCGGCTGGATGTCAGCCTGCATCCCTTCTGCGGCGGAGCGGAGGATGATGTGCGCATCACCACCCGTTATGAGCGCGATGACTGTCTCAACGCGCTGATGGGCGTGGTGCATGAAACCGGGCATGCGCTGTACGAACAGGGCCTGCCCGGAGCCTGGCGCGCCCAGCCGGTGGGCGAGGCACGCGGCATGAGCCTGCATGAAAGCCAGTCCCTGCTCATGGAAATGCAGATCTGCCGCTCAAGGCCCTTCATGGACTGGATGGCGCCACGCCTGCGCGCGGCCTTTGGCGGCAGCGCGACCGATGCGGCCTGGACGCCCGAAAACCTGCATCGCCTTGTAACCCGCGTGCGCCCCGGCTTCATCCGCGTGGATGCGGATGAAGTGACCTATCCCGCCCATATCCTTGTGCGCTACGAGATGGAAACCGCGCTGATCGCGGGAAAGATGAAGCTGGCCGACCTGCCAGAAGCCTTCAACACCCGTATCCACGACCTGCTGGGGCTGAAAGTGCCCGAGGACCGGCTGGGCTGCCTGCAGGACATTCACTGGCCTTCGGGTTCATGGGGGTATTTCCCCACCTATACGCTGGGCGCGATCCTTGCGGCCCAGTTGCGTGAGGCGGCGGAACGAGACACCCCCTCCATCATGCCCGCCATCGGCAATGGTGATTTCGCCCCCCTGCTGGACTGGCTGCGTCCACGCGTCCATGCGCGCGGCAGTGGTGCCTCCACGGTGGAGATCGTGCGCGACGCCACGGGGGCGGTGCCCAATACAGGGCCGTACCTGCGTCATTTGCGGCAACGGTACTGCGCGGAAGCGTAAAAGACTGCCTGAGCACACTATACATGATGAAAAATTGAAATTTCAGGGTGCCGCCTTTTCCAGTAAAGGCGGCATTCCCCGAAGCCTTTTGCAAAAAGCGTCACCAAAGCCCCCTTCATGACCGGCAGCATGCGGCACAGGCGTCCAGGCATGCCCCGTAACGGGCCACCGGCTGGCGGCAGGGCGGGCATGCCGCATCATCCTCTTGCCATTCGTCCCGGTTCGTGACGAGATATCGCGCGATGTACGCGAAATCCCTTCCCGCCCTCCGCCGCCTGCGCCATGTGGGCCTGCTCCTTGCCTGTAGCGCCAGCCTGCCGGGCATGCTGCCTGCCGCCCATGCCGCCAAACCGGCCCCCCCGCTCAACCCGCCCGCAGCGCTGGAGGACGTCGCCTCGTCCTCCACCAGCGCATGGGACCGCGTGGCCGTGCTGCCCGACGGGCGGCTTCTGGTCGAACTGCCGCGCTGGGCGGGCAATAATGGCCCGGCCCTTGCGGTGCTGGACGCCGGCGGCAACCCGCAGCCCTACCCCGATGCCACATGGAACGACCCCGCCGCCCCGCCCTCCTCGCGGTTCGTGGCGCCCTCTGACATACAGCTCCAGCCCGATGGCACGCTGTGGGTGCTGGATAGCGGCCAGCCCGACCCGGCTGGCAGGCCGCTGGAAGGCGGCCCCAAGATCGTGAAGCTTGATACGCACGGCCAGCGTGTGTTGCAGACATGGCCACTCAACCCCGACATGCTGCGCCCGGGCAGCTACGCCGCCACCATGCGGGTGGCGCGCGGCCATGCCTTTGTGGGCGATGCCGGGGTTCCGGCCATGATCGTGGTAAAGCTGGACACCAACACCCAGCGCCGCCTGATGGAACACACCCCGGCGCTGACCGCCCACCAGCCCATTACGGTGGACGGCAAGGTGGCCACCAACCCGGCGGGCCATACCGCCATTGTCAACATAAGCCAGATGGACATCAGTGCCGATGGACAGTGGCTGTATTTTGAACCCCTCTGCGGCCCGGTCTACAAGCTGGATACCGATCTCCTGGTTGACCCCAAGGTCACGCCCATCGAACTGGAGGAAGGCCCGACCCTGTGGTACAAGACACCCCCGCTGGGCGGTATTACCGCAGGCCCTGATGGCACGCTGTATTTCAATGACGTGTCCACCGGCAGCATCTTCCGGCTGATGCCCGACCGCGTTTACCAGAAAATCGTGACCGACCCGCGCCTGCACTGGCCCGGCGGTTCCTTTGCCACGAAGGACGGGCAGCTTTACGTGCCTGCCGCCCAGCTTGACCGCACGGCCCCGCTCAATGGCGGCGTGAACGCCATACAGTGGCCGGTGCATATCTACCGCATCAATACAGGCAGCCTGCCACCGCCCAAATTCTGACACGCCACGCGGGGAATTGCGCATGCCGGCGCATGCGCCCCCTTCGCGCGCGCGGCGGTTGGGATTATGATGGTGCAATGCGCTATATTTCTACCCGGGGGAATGCCCCCGTCCGCGATTTTTCGTCCGTTCTGCTGGCGGGGCTGGCAGAGGACGGTGGCCTGTACCTGCCGGAAAGCTGGCCTGAATTCCCGGTCACCGAGTGGCGTGCCCTGCGCGACCTGCCCTACCCGGAACTTGCCGCCCGCATCATCGCCCCCTTTGCCGAAGGGTCGATCACGCATGACGTGCTGCTGGGGCTGTGCCGCGACGCCTACAGCCGATTCGACCACCCCGCCATCGTACCGCTGACACAGGTGGAGGACGGGCTGTTCGTGCAGGAACTATTCCACGGCCCCACGCTGGCCTTCAAGGACATGGCCATGCAGCTGCTGGGCCGCCTGTTCGACCATGTGCTGACCGAACGCAACGAGAAGGTGACCATCGTGGGCGCCACTTCGGGCGATACGGGATCGGCCGCGATCGAGGCCTGTCGGGGGCGCGAGCGCCTGCAGGTCGTGATCCTGCACCCCGAGGGCCGCACATCGGAAGTCCAGCGCAGGCAGATGACCACGGTACTGGAACCCAACGTGACCAACCTGGCCGTGCAGGGCACGTTCGATGACTGCCAGGACCTGGTCAAGGCGATGTTCGCCGACCTGCCCTTCCGCACCGACATGCACCTCTCCGCGGTCAATTCCATCAACTGGGCGCGCATCGCAGCGCAGGTGCCCTATTACGTCTATGCCGCCCTTGCGCTGGGCGCGCCGGACCGGGAAGTGTCGTTTGCCGTGCCCACCGGCAATTTCGGCAACGTGCTGGCCGCATGGGTCGCCCGCCGCATGGGCCTGCCCATCCGCGCGCTGTGCGTGGGCTCCAACCGCAACGACATCCTCTCGCGCTTCCTTAACGAGAATGACATGAGCATCCACGGCGTGGTGCCCAGCCTGTCGCCCTCGATGGATATCCAGGTCTCCTCCAATTTCGAGCGCCTGCTGTTCGAACTGCTGGACCGCAACGCCACCGAATGCGCGCGCATCATGACCGACTTCCGCAAGACCGGGGTCATGAAGGTCTCCACCCCCGTATGGGACAGGGCCAATGCGCTGTTCCATGGCCTGTCGCTTGATGATGCGGCAACGGAGGCGGAAATCCGCACGCTCAACACCCGCAGCCATTATCTGGCCGACCCGCACACGGCCATCGGCATCGCGGCGGGGCGCACCTTCCGTGAGGCCGGGATTCCCATGGTGGCCATGGCCACCGCGCATCCCGCCAAATTCCCCGATGCCATGGCGCAGGCAACCGGCATCCGCCCCGCCCTGCCCGCCGCGCTGGCCGACCTGTATGACCGGCCCGAGCGCTACAGCGTGGTGCCTGCCGATCTGGGCGTGATCGAGGACCGGGTGCGCGCCGCCGTTCTGGCCAATACGCCCACCGGCTGACCGCCCCTTTCCCATTTTTCAAGCAAACAAGGGGCGGCAGGGATGCAGTTGCGCATCCTGCCGCCCGCAGGACCAGCATGACCGACCTGATCAATGTGACCCGACTGGACTCCGGCCTGACCATCGTGACCGAACGGATGGACAGGGTGGAGACCGTCTCCCTCGGGGCGTATGTCGCCGCGGGCACCTGCAATGAAACCACGCCCGAAAACGGGGTCTCCCATTTTCTGGAGCATATGGCCTTCAAGGGCACCAGCACCCGCACCGCCGCAGGCATCGCGGAGGAAATCGAGAATGTGGGTGGCCACATCAACGCCTACACCGCGCGCGAGCACACGGCCTATTACGTCAAGCTGCTCAAGGAAAACCTTGATCTGGGCGCGGACATCATTGGCGATATCCTGACCCACAGCAGCCTGGCACCCGATGAGCTAGAGCGCGAGCGCGGCGTGATCCTGCAGGAAATCGGACAGGCCAACGACACGCCGGATGACATCGTGTTCGACCATTTCCAGGAAACCGCCTTCCCCGATCAGGCGATGGGCCGCCCCACGCTGGGTACCGAAGCCGGTATCCAGGGCATGTCGCGCGCGACGCTGGTCAACTACATGGGCACCCATTACACGGCTGGCAACACCATTATCGCGGCGGCGGGCAACCTTGAGCATGCCCGCGTGGTGGATCTGGTGCAACGCCATTTCGCCGACCTGCCCACCGGCACCGTGCCGCCGCAGCCCGCCGTCAACTACGTGGGCGGGGCGTTCACGCGCGAACGCGACCTGGACCAGGCGCATATCGTGCTGGGCTTTCCCTCCATGCCCTATGGCGACATGGATTATTACCCTGCCCTGCTGCTTTCCACCCTGCTGGGCGGTGGCATGTCCTCACGCCTGTTTCAGGAAATCCGTGAAAAACGCGGGCTGGTCTATTCGGTCTATTCCTTCAACGCGCCCTTCCGTCAGGGCGGGCTGTTCGGCATCTATGCCGGCACGGGCGAGGCACAGGTGGCCGACCTGGTGCCCGTAACACTGGAGGAACTGCGCAAGGTGCGCCATACGGTCAACGCGGCCGAACTGGCGCGGGCGCGGGCACAGCTCAAGTCCTCGCTGCTCATGTCGCTGGAAAGCACGGGCAGCCGGTGCGAGCAGCTTGCCCGCCAGCTCCAGATCTTCGATCGCCTGATCCCGACAGCCGAGACCGTGCGGCGCATCGACGCCGTCACCATCGCGGACGTGCAGCGCGTCGCCACCCGCATCTTCAGCGGCCGGCCGACGCTGGCCTCGCTGGGGCCGGTCAGCAACGTCCCCTCGCTTGACAGCATTGCAGGAGCGCTGGCGGCATGAGTTCCGAACCGCTTGACCTGATCAGCACCCTGATCGCCCGTGCCCGCGCCGCCGGTGCCGATGCGGCGGACGCCATATACGTCAGCCGCACCGCCCATGGCGCGCAGGTGCGTAACGGCCGCACCGAGGACCTTGAACGCTCCGAGACATGCGACCTGGGGCTGCGGGTCTTCGTGGGCCAGCGCGCGGCCATTGTCTCGGCCACCGCCCTTGATCCCACGCGGTTCGACACGCTGGCCGAACGCGCCGTGGCCATGGCCCGCGTCGTGCCCGAGGACCGTTTTGCCGGGCTGTGCGACGCGGCGGAAAAGGGCTTTGCCGATGCCACCGGGCTGGACCTGTTCGACCCGGCAGCCCCCGGCACCGCCGATCTGGTCGACCGTGCCCGCGCGGCCGAGGACGCGGCGCTGTCGGTCGCGGGCATTTCCAACAGCAATGGCGCGTCCGCCAGCTTTGGCCTGTCGGACATCATCCTGATGACCTCGGCCGGCTTTTCCGGCCGTTATGCCCGCACCAGCCATTCCGTCTCGGCCAGCGCGGTTGCGGGCAGCGGCACGAAGATGGTGCGTGATTACGACTACCATTCCGCCGTCCACCTGTCCGATCTGGAAGACGCGGCCCTGATCGGCCGGAATGCGGGGGAACGCACGGTCGCCCGCCTCAACCCGGTACGCCCGCGCACCGGCCGGCTACCCATCGTGCTGGACCCGCGTATCTCCACCAGCATGCTGGGCCATCTGTCGGGCGCGATCAACGGCATCGCCATCGCGCGCGGTACCTCTTTCCTCAAGGACAGGATGGGGGAGCGGATCATGCCCGCGGACGTCACCATCATCGATGACCCGCGCCGCGTGCGTGGTCCCGGTGCCCGTCCGTTTGATGGCGAAGGCATGCTGACCGCCACCCGCACGCTGGTCGAGGATGGCGTGCTGAAAACATGGGCGCTGGACTCCCGTTCCGCCCGGCAGCTCGGGCTTGCGCCCACAGGCTGCGCCAGCCGGGGCACGTCAGGGCCGCCCGCGCCATCGCTGGGCAACATGCACATGCGGCCCGGCCGCCTGACGCCCGCCGAGCTGATGGCGGACATTGCAGAGGGCATCTACGTGACCGAACTGATGGGGTCCGCCATCAACGGCATTACCGGTGACTACAGCCGTGGCGCGGCGGGCTTCATGATCCGGGACGGCATACTGGCCGAGCCGGTGGCGGAACTGACGGTGGCGGGCAATCTCAATGACATGTTCGCCCGTCTGGTCCCGGCCAGTGACCTGAGCTTCCGCATGGCCACCAATGCCCCCACCATCCGCATTGATGACATGATGATTGCCGGGGCCTGATCGTTACCCTTTCCGTGATTTCATGTTTCTGCAAGCCCGTTGCCCCTGTTTTCGGGGCACGGGCCTGCTTATATCTGTAACAGGCGGCCCGATCCCACGCAGGCCGCACGGATAAAGATGGTTCCGACACAGGATTGCAGATACCCTGACCCAGATGAAAAAAGATCCTTCGCGCCTGATGCCGCGTAAAAGCATCGTCCTCGCCGCCAGCGCGGCCCTGACCATGCTGCCACTGCTGGCCCATCCGCATGATGCCGATGCCCGTGCAGGCGGCGGCATGTCCATGGGTAGCCGTGGTTCACGCACCTACAGCGCGCCGGCTCCCTCCCAGACCGCACCGATGGGGGCCATGCCCTTCCAGCGCACCATGACGCCACGCCAGCCCGATGCGGGCTATGGCGCACGGGCACCCTTTGGGGCCGGCGCGGCCAGCATGGCCATGGCCCGCCCCCGCCATCCGTTCATGAGCGGGTTCATGGGGGGGCTGATCGGTGCCGGGCTGTTTGGCATGGTGTTTGGCCATGGCATGTTCGGCTCGGGCATGGGGGGCAGTGGCTTCCTGGGCCTGCTGATCCAGCTGGCACTCGTATTCTTCATCGTGCGGTGGGCCATCCGCCGTT
This sequence comes from Komagataeibacter rhaeticus, assembly GCF_011611525.1. NCBI lineage: Bacteria > Pseudomonadati > Pseudomonadota > Alphaproteobacteria > Acetobacterales > Acetobacteraceae > Komagataeibacter > Komagataeibacter rhaeticus. The sequence continues at coordinate 802,182 of NZ_CP050139.1, read as the reverse complement.
TCAGCGGCAGGGCAGCGGGGAACACCGTCAGCAGCCCGTTTTCGCCCGGTGCCGCCCCGGTTGGCGGGGGGAGCGCGCGTGGTGGCGGACAGCCCGTGGGGGTGGCCATTACGGCGGCGGATTACCAGGCCTTCCAGCAGGCGCTGATCAATATCCAGACCGCATGGAGCCAGCAGAACGTGGCCGCCATGCAGCATATGGCCACGCCGGAAATGGTATCCTACTTTAACAACCAGCTAAGCGAGCTGGCCAGCCGTGGCGCGCGCAACGTGGTGTCCGACATACGTTTCGAACGCGGCGATCTGGTGGAAAGCTGGCGTGAGAATGGCATGGATTACGCAACCGTGGCCATGCAGTATTCCATGATCGACATCACCACGGACATGACCGGCCGCGTAATTGACGGGGACCCGGCCAACCGCACCACCGTGGCCGAACTGTGGACTTTCGTCCGCGCGGCGGGTACGGGCACCTGGCTGCTTTCCGCCATCCAGCAGACGCGCCACTGACCGGCGGCGCCTGCCCCCGGACCGGAACAGGCCCGCATCACCCGATGCGGGCCTTTTTCATGACCGGGCCACAGGCGCGGCCCGGCTGGCACCCATACCCATAATCCCGCGGCTGGCCAGGAAGCGCCCGGCAGGTCGGCTGGCCCATGAAAACAGGACCGGCATGCATCAATCTGCGGAATGGCAAAGCCGGGCAGCATGATCAGAAACCGGGCACCGTCGCGCCTGCGGACCGTTCCGGAAACCTGCCCATAAAAAACGCCGTCTTTTTTAAAAAGACAGCGTTCTTTCGAAGCCTTTGCAAAAAGCTTCACCAAAAACTTCATTAATTTTAAAGCGTCATCATGAACTGACTTATCAAACGGTCTTTTACAGATGCGCCAGACTCAGCGCATACAGGATGACCGCCAGCGCCGAAAGCGCAAGGGCCACGCCCCGGATGCGCCCCGCATGGCGGCGCATCGCCTCCCGTGCTTCCATCTGTGGCGTAATCTGGCCCGGTGTTGGCACCTGATCCATCAGCCCGAACTCCCTATGGGTAAGAAATGGTCCCGTCAGTGGACGATAAAGGCATGATCGGCCAGCAGGCCACAGAACAGGAAAAACAGATAGGCCAGCGAATAACGGAACGACCGCCGCGCCGCCCCATCCCCTGTCAGGCTGACCCCGTTGGCATCCTGCCTGTCGCGCAGTACCTGAATGGCGCAGTAGATGAACCCCGCCCCCAGCACACTGGCGACACCCGTATAAAGCCAGCCCGCCAGGTGCAGAAAGGACGGTACAAGCGAGACGGCAGTCAGGATAATGGTGTACCACAGGATCTGCCAGCGGGTATGGCGCGCCCCCCTGACCACCGGCAGCATGGGGATGCCCGCCCGCCCGTAATCCTTGCACGCATAAAGCGAGAGGGACCAGAAATGCGGTGGCGTCCACAGGAAGATGATGCCGAACATCACCACCGGCATCACCGCCATGGAACCCGTGGCCGCAGCCCACCCGATCATGGGCGGGAAGGCGCCTGCGGCCCCACCGATCACGATGTTCTGCGGCGTGGAGCGTTTGAGCCACATCGTATAGATCACGGCATAGAAGAAGATGGAAAAGGCAAGGATGCCCGCCGCCAGCGCATTCGTTGCAAGCCACATCAGGATAACGGAGGCAACCGACAGGCCGATACCGTAACCCAGTGCGGCCTCCGGCCTGATCCGCCCGTCGGGGATGGGACGGGTCACGGTGCGCTTCATCACCGCATCGATATCACGGTCGTACCACATGTTGATGGCACCCGCCGCCCCCGACGCCATGCAGATGCACAGGATGCTGACCGCCGCCACCAGCGGGTTGAGCGGCCCCGGCGCCATGGCCAGTCCCGCCGCCCCCGTGAACACGACAAGCGAGATGACACGCGGCTTGAGCAGTGCCAGCCAGTCGCGCGCATCGGTACCGACACGGCTGGCATCATAGGTCAGGCCCGCGCCCTCAGGCGCACCGGGCAGTGTGGCGGAACCGCTCATGCTCATGCATCCCCACGGGCGGGCATGTGCGCCTGCCATTCCGGCGTACGGGCGCCGGGGCCCCAGTAATTATCCGGCAGGGCTTCGGCCGGCCGCAGCCCCGCCCGCACCACGATACCGGCAAACACCAGCACCGACAGGCCCATAAGCACCGCCCCCAGCACGCCAGCCATGCCATGGAACGCCAGCAGCGACAGCACCGTGCCACCAGCCGTCAGGCCAAAATGCACGCGGCTGGCACCAGCAGGGGCAACATGCCCCACCATCTTGCCAATCCAGTAATAGAAGCCGGCAAACAGCGCGAAGACCGCGGCATAGAGCGTGGCCGCATGCACATCCGCCATGCCACCGGGCAGCAGCGACATGACCGACCCCGCAAGCAGGAGCGCCACGAAACCCGCCGCCCATTCCATCGGAACCGACGCCCGGACCCGCCCCATGCGCACCGTCCGCCCCCAGGCCACCAGAACGGCCAGTACCGGCAGCACGATCAGGCCAAGCTGCACCATGGCGGCTGGGGCCTGCATGTGCTCCAGCCCGCCATGCAGCAGGTCATGAACCCACACCGATGCACCGCCGACGGACATGACAGTCAGTGCCCCCAGCACCACGCGGGGCATCTGCAGCGGGACATTGGAAAATGTCTCGACAACCTGTGACACGATCCCGATGGAAGGCAGCAGCAGCAGGGCGATCTCGGGGCCGGCAAAGACATGCAGCAGCGTGTCGATCCGCGCGCCCATATCGCCCCCCGCCAGCATGATGCGCGTCAGCCCGCCCGCCAGCACCGGCATGACCATGACAGCCATCATCGCCGTAAGGCCCTGTGCCCATACGAACATGGGCAGGTCACGCAGGCGCTGGCCCATCGGTCCCATGTTCAGGATCGTGGCCACCATGTTGATGGCCTGCAGCAGCATGCCCAGACACCAGGCAATCAGGGCCAGTACCGAAACCTGTGGCGCCACGGCGGGCGACAGGCCCGCCAGCACCGCGACAAAACCCGCCGCCACAAGTACCCAGCCCGCAAGCGCCATGCGCGGGAAGGCCAGCGCGCGGGCCCGCAGCAGGAGCGGCACGAACCAGTTGCCGAACCCGCCACACAACGCCGGCAGCGCACAGAAGAACACCATCATCATGCCATGACGGCGGGCGATACGGTCCGCCGCCCCCGCCGCATCACCGCCCGCCCATGCGTCCAGCAGCCCCTGTGGCAGCAGGCCGGCCTGCAGGCCCACGGCAAGCAGGCCACCCGCCAGGCCCGCCACGATCGCCATGACGAGGTACAGCATGCCGACCGTCCTGTAGCTACAGGACGTGGCTGCCCCCCGCGCGGCATCTGCCCCGAACTGTGTGCCTGTGGGCATACGATGTACTCCCTGCTGCCATGCACCGCATCCCGGCATGGCCAATCGTTACCATGATTTCATCATATACCCCGACCGGTACGCAAAAACGACCCTGCAGGCCGCTCCGGCAGTCGCGCAGATGTCATTTCAGCCCTGCCACAGGGGCAGGGCTCCCGGTCCGGGGCAATCGTCGCGCTCAGGCCACCATGGGGCTGGCGGAGGTACCGGCTTCCCGCTCCAGCGTGACAAGCGTGAACAGGCCCGCCGGCGGCACCGGCTGGAGCGTCGCGCGGCGCAGGTCGGCTGGCGGCAGCAGGGATTCAATGGCAAAATCCGGATGCCAGCCCAGCGAATGCGAAGCCCGCGCCATGCCGCGCTCCACCGCCAGCCGCACGCCGCCCTGCGCCAGGAAGTGGTTGACGAACAGGATATGCCCACCCGGCCTGACCACACGCTTGAGTTCGGCCAGAAGGGCGCGCGGATGCGGCACGACGGAGGCCACGAACATCGCCACCGCGATGTCAAAGGCACCGTCCTCGAACTGGGTGGCCTCGGCATCCATTTCCAGCAGCCTGTCCACATTGGCCAGCTTCAGGCGGCGTACGCGCTGGCGCGCGCGGTCCAGCATGTCCCCCGACAGGTCGATGCCGGTAATATGCTTGTCGGCATGGTAATAGGGCAGCGCCAGCCCGGTGCCCACACCCACTTCCAGCACCCTGCGGCCCGGGAGCGCGTTCACCGCTTCCACCGCGCGCCTGCGCCCGAAGGCCGAAACACTGCCGAACAGCGCATCGTACACACCAGCCCAGCGGCGGTAGGCGGCCTTGACCGCAGCCGCGTCCATGGCGGATTTGGGAGAGGGAATTTCCACCACCTTCTCGGCGGTCTCATCATGCAGGACGTCGCTCATCAGGCCGCTCCCATGCCCTGGTCATGGAAGATGGCACACCCGGCCCGCTTTCGTGCTGCATCCGCCATGATCAAATCCGTCCCGTTCTGCTGCATTGCAATTCCACCTGACATGCCCGCGCGCCAACCGGCCCGCACAACCGCCTGTAATCCATACCTGATGCCATGCCACATGGCATGGCCATCACGACCACCGTGCCTGCCATGAACACCATCGCCCATGCCCTAGGCGCCCACGGTCCCAGCCGCCAGACGGGCCTCGATCGCGTCCCATATCAGGCCTGCCGTATTGATCCCGTCAAAACGGTCGATTTCCTGCAGGCCGGTGGGCGAGGTGACATTGATCTCGGTCAACCATTCACCGATCACATCAATTCCCACAAAAATAAGCCCCGCATCACGCAGCATGGGGCCGATGGTGTCACAGATCTCGCGGTCACGCGCGGTCAGTTCCGCGCGGACGGGCCTGCCACCCACATGCATGTTGGAGCGTGTCTCCCCTTCCGCCGGGATGCGGTCGATCGCGCCGACGGGCCGGCCATCGACCAGGATGATCCGCTTGTCCCCCCTGCGCACGGCGGGTTCGTAGCGCTGGATCATCAGCGGTTCGCGCGAGCGGGCGAAATGCATTTCCAGCAGGGCGTTGAGGTTGGGGTCATCCTCGCGGATGCGGAATACGCCCGCCCCCCCGTTGCCGAACAGGGGCTTGACGATGATGTCCCGCCACTTCGCCCGGAATTCCAGTATTGCCTTCACATCCCATGTCACCAGTGTTGGCGGCATCAGGTCGGGATAGTGCGTGACCAGTATCTTTTCGGGCGCGTTGCGCACGGCGGCGGGATTGTTGACCACCAGCGCCCGGTCCGGCCCCACGCCATGGATATGTTCCAGGATATGGGTGGCGGTGATGTAGGCCATGTCGAATGGCGGGTCCTGGCGCATCAGCACCACGTCCATGCCGGCCAGGTCAATCACCTGCTCGGCCCCGGCCGTGGCGTGATCCCCCGCCTTGCGCCGCACCGTGACCGGACGGGCGCGGGCCGTCACGCGGTCGGTACGCTGCCGGCCATGGGGGACCGTGCGGCCCTCGCTCAGGCTCAGTGCCTCGACCTGGTAGACGAACAGTTCATACCCCCGGGCCTGTGCCTCCAGCATCATGGCAAAGGTTGAATCGCCATTGATGTCGATACCACCAAGCGGGTCCATCTGGACGGCAACCTTCAGGGGGCGTGACATGTAAGTGTTTTCTCCACACGGGACGGAACCGGCTCCAGCCGACAGTCACGGACTGAAACTGTCCGCGACAAATGTCATAATATGCCTTGGGCCGCACTGCCAGCCCCCTTGTTACGGCGCGGGCGGATAGGAAATGGCCAGAACCTCTATCATCTCCTCGCCACGCGGGGTGGCAAGCCGGACCTCGTCGCCCACGGCCGCGCGCATCAGCGCACGCGCCACGGGCGAGACAAGGCTGATCTGCCCCGCCGCCATGTCGGCCTCGTCCACGCCAAGGATGGTAACCGTCCGTTCCTCGTCGCGTTCCGTAACATAGGTCACGGTCGCGCCAAAAAACACCCGCCCGCGCTGGGGCTGGGCCGCCGGATCGACAACAACGGCGTTATCTATACGCTTGGTCAGGAAGCGGATGCGGCGGTCGATCTCGCGCAGGCGCCGCTTGCCGTACTGGTAATCCCCGTTTTCGGAACGATCGCCATTGCCTGCCGCCCAGGAAACGATCTCGACAATCTTCGGCCGTTCATCGCGCAGCAGGGCATTCAGCTCGGCGCGCATCACGGCGATTCCCGCCGGTGTGACATAACATGACAGGCTGGTGGAACCGGGCCTGCCATCCTTCGGGCCGGACGGCGCGCGGCCGTTCAGCATCGGGCCACCGTCATGCGGATATGGCCTTCCATCTTCTGGCCGGGGGCCAGTACGCGCATGCCGGCATCGGCTATACCGGGACGGTTGAGGCCATCATTCATGTTACTGACCGGCTCCAGCCCGATATAGGGATGCGCGGGGGGTGTGAACAGGACCAGATGGCGCAGTTCGGGGCTGGCTTCCACCGTCAGCGCATAGCCCCTGCGGGGCCAGCGCAGGAAGGCACTGCCGGACCACCCGCCATAGCAGTTGTCAATGGCGGCCTGCCCCACATCGCGCATATGGGCGAACGACCATGGCCCTTCCGCCGGAATGCGCAGGGCAGGCATGTGGTCCGGCCCGTTCGTCCAGACACTGCTGGCGGCAAAACCCAGTTTCAGCCCGTCATGACGGGGAAAATAGGGATGGAACCCCATGCCCACGGGCTGGTCGCGGGTATCGGTGTTCTCCAGCAGGAGACCGATGGAAAGACCCGCTTCCCGCAGGTCATAGCGCAGTTGCGCGCGATAGCTGAACGGCCACTGGGGCGCGAGTTCGCGCGTGGCCGTGTGCTCCAGCGTCAGGGTGGCGCTGCTGTCCGACAGCATGTCGATTCGCCACCGCCGCTGCCACCCGTTGCCGTGGATGGCGCAGTTCTCGCCGGCAAAACTGGGGGCAAGGTGGTAGTCCACCCCCTCAAAACGGAAATGGTCGCCTGCCACACGATTGGAAAACGGCACAAGCGGGTAACCCGCCACCGCCCGGCCATGCTGGGCCACAAGGTGGGGGTCGGTTACGGGGCGCAGGAATTCCATATCCCCGCTCCGCCAGTATGCGATGCTCCCCCCCACGTCGGGCAGCAGCCCCAGGGCCGCCTCCCCCGCGCACAGTTCCAGCGTGGAGGAGATGCCACGCTCATGCTGGCCCGCACAGGGTGCGGGTGTCGCCCTGTCATCCACGCCGCCTGCCCCTGCCCTTTGCCTGTTGCGGATCATACCCGCCGCCCCCCGGCCCCAGCGGCACCGGGCCACGGTTGCGCCGTGCGATCGCCTTGGGGCTGGTACCCGGCCTGCCCGCGCTGGACTGCGGCAGCGGCGGTGGCTCAATACCCAGTTCCAGGGCTTCCAGCCTGCGGATCTCGTCACGCAGGTGGGCCGCGGTCTCGAATTCCAGTTCCGCCGAGGCCGCGCGCATCTTCTTTTCCAGTTCGGCAATGGCGGCCTTGTAATCCTTGCCCACCATTTCCTGCACGCTGCCATCGGCCGTGGGGGACACGGTCACGTAATCCTGCTCGAAGACCGAGGAGATGGCCTCCCCGATATGCTTGCGCACGGACTGGGGTGTTATGCCGTGCTCCTCGTTCCACAGGTTCTGCTTTTCACGTCGGCGCGCGGTTTCCTCGATGGCATAGGCAAGGCTGTCGGTCATCCTGTCGGCATAGAGCAGCACGCGCCCGTCCACGTTACGCGCGGCACGGCCTATGGTCTGGATGAGTGAGGTGCGCGAACGCAGGAAGCCTTCCTTGTCGGCATCAAGAATGGCCACCAGCGAGCATTCGGGAATATCCAGCCCCTCCCGCAGCAGGTTGATGCCGATCAGCACGTCAAACGCGCCCAGCCGCAGGTCACGGATGATCTCGATACGCTCCAGCGTGTCCACATCCGAATGCAGGTAACGCACGCGGATGCCTGCCTCGTTCATGTATTCCGTCAGGTCTTCCGCCATGCGCTTGGTCAGGGTGGTGACCAGCACGCGCCCGCCATCGGCAATGGTCTGGCGGCATTCGGCCAGCAGGTCGTCCACCTGGTGCTCAACGGGGCGGACGATGGTGACCGGGTCGATCAGGCCGGTGGGGCGGATCACCTGTTCGGCAAACACGCCTTCCGTCCGGCGCATTTCCCACGGGCCGGGGGTGGCGCTGACGAACACGGTCTGCGGGCGGTACGAATCCCATTCGGCAAAGGTGAGCGGGCGGTTGTCCAGGCATGATGGCAGGCGGAAGCCGAATTCCGCCAGCACCGACTTGCGGGCGTGGTCGCCGCGCTCCATGCCGCCAATCTGGGGCACGGTCACATGGCTTTCATCCACGATCAGCAGCGCGTCCTCGGGCAGGTATTCAAACAGGGTGGGCGGTGGCTCGCCCGGCGCGCGGCCCGACAGGTAGCGCGAATAGTTCTCGATCCCCTTGCACACGCCTGTCGTCTCGATCATTTCAAGGTCGAAGGTCGTGCGCTGCTGCAGGCGCTCGGCCTCCAGCAGCTTGCCTTCTTCATTGAAGCGGGCCAGCGTCTCGCGCAGTTCCTGCTTTATGCCCGTCATCGCCTGCGTCAGCGTGGGGCGTGGGGTGACGTAATGGCTGTTGGCATAGATGCTGATGGATTCGAGATCGCCGGTCTTCTCGCCCGTCAGCGGGTCGAATTCGCTGATCTCGTCGATCTCGTCGCCGAACAGGCTGATGCGCCAGGCCCGGTCCTCGTTCTGGACGGGAAAGACATCGATCGTCTCGCCCCGCACGCGGAAGGTGCCGCGCTGGAATGCGGCATCGTTACGACGGTACTGCAGTTCGACCAGCCCCCTGATCAGCTTGTCGCGGTCGATCTCGCCGCCAACTTCCAGCTTGACCACCATGCGCGAATAGGTCTCGACCGAGCCGATACCGTAAATGCACGAGACCGAGGCCACGATGATCACATCGTTACGCTCCAGCAGCGCCTGGGTGGCGGCGTGGCGCATGCGGTCGATCTGCTCGTTTATCTGGCTGTCTTTTTCGATATACGTATCCGACCGGGGCACATAGGCTTCGGGCTGGTAGTAATCGTAGTAACTGACAAAATACTCCACCGCGTTATCGGGGAAGAACTGCTTCATCTCCGCATAAAGCTGGGCGGCAAGTGTCTTGTTGGGGGCCAGCACCAGGGTCGGCTTCTGCGTCGCCTCGATGATCTTGGCCATGGTGAAGGTCTTGCCCGACCCGGTCACACCCAGAAGTACCTGGTCCCGCTCGCCCCCCTCCACGCCGCTGACCAGTTCGGCAATGGCCGTGGGCTGGTCGCCCGCGGGTTCGTAAGGGGAATGGACCCGGAACCTGTTGACCTTGGGCTTTGCCGCCTGCCGCTCCGGCTGGAACAGGACAGGCATGTCCGCCGGGTCGATGTCGGTCGTTTTCTTTTTCCTGCTACGCGATGCTGTTGCCATGACTAGACACAGTGGGGATGCCGCCGCCGCGACGCAAGGGCCACATGGCGGGATCGCACCCCCCTTTCCATCACGCCCGTGCGCCCAGGGGCGGCGGCACGCGGGCTTCGCGCAGGGCATCGGCCTGCCGCCGGGCCAGTGCGGCTTCATTGAAATCCGCCGCCACTTCCTGAAACAGCCGGTGCCAGTTCACTTTTGCCTTCAGCCGCAGGAACACGCTGCCCAGCCCCACGGCGGACCGGTCCACCAGCACGAATTCGCGCGGCGGCTGCACCCCCCCGGTACGCTTCAGGCCGTTATAGACCCGCTCGGCCACGGCCCGGCCGTATTGCGGGTCGTTATCTTCCTGAATGAAGCGTTCACGGTCGTCCAGCAGCGGGCCATAGATGAAGCGCGCCCATTCATTGAGTACGCGCATCGTGTCACGCGACAGGTTGGTAAAGCCCCATGCCGCATAGGCATGCATGGCCAGATCCTCGTCATCCGTCTCGATCGCCCTGTGCAGGTCGATGATGCCCTGGACAAAACGCGGCGGGAAAATGCGGATCGCACCAAAATCAAGCAGGTTGATCCCGAAATCATCGCGCACGGTAAAATTGCCCATGTGCGGGTCCCCATGGATCACGCCGTAACGGTAAAGCGGGGCATACCAGGCGCGGAACAGGGCACGCGCCATGCTGTTGCGCTCTTCCTGCGTGGGGTTGGTGTCCAGCACCTTCTGCACGCCGCGCCCGTTGACCCATTCCATGGTCAGCAGGCGCCGGGTGCACAGGGCATCGATGGGCCGGGGAATGGTCACGTCCGGAAAATCGGCCAGCATCAGGTGGTAGAGCCGCATGTTCGCGGCCTCGCGCTGGTAATCCAGTTCCTCGTACAGCCGGTCCTGAAGTTCTTCCAGCACGTCATCCTGGCAGATCGTGCTGTCCAGCCGGTAGAACAGTCCCACCGCCAGACGGAACTGGCGCAGGTCGGATTCGACCGTTGATTTCATGTCCGGATACTGCAGCTTGCACGCCACCTCCCGCCCGTCGGGCAGGACCGCGCGGTGGACCTGCCCCAGGCTTGCGGCGGCCGAGGCCTCGCGGCTGAAGGAGCGGAAACTGCGCTCCCAGTTCGGTCCCAGTTCGGCGGACATGCGGCGGCGGACGAAATTCCACCCCATGGGCGGCGCATTGGCCTGAAGCTGGGCCAGTTCCTTGGCGTATTCCTCGGGCAGGGCACCGGGAATGGTGGACAGAAGCTGCGCGCCCTTCATCAGCGGGCCTTTCAGCCCGCCCAGCACGCTTTTCAGGTCCTCGGCATGGATGCTCTGGCTGGAGGGGCGGAACCCCATCTTGTGCCCGGCAATACGGGCGGCAATGCCGCCCACCGTGCCCGACGTGCGCACCATGCGGCGGAATTCACCAAACAGGCCGGTATTGTCGATATTCCGTTCATCCGCCACGTCAGACACGCTCCAGTTCATCAATAAATCCGGCGATCACATCCAGCCCCTTCTGCCAGAAACCGGGGTCCGCCGCATCCAGCCCGAAGGGGGCAAGCAGTTCACGGTGCCGCTTCGTGCCGCCTGCCGCCAGCATGTCGAGATACTTGTCCTGAAAACCCGGATGCCCGGAGCGGAACACACCGTATAGCGCGTTTACCAGACAATCACCAAAGGCATAGGCGTACACATAAAATGGTGAATGGATGAAATGCGGGACATAGGTCCAGTACACATCATAATCCGGCGTGAAGTTGAAGGCGGGGCCAAGGCTTTCGGCCTGGGTCTGGCGCCAGATCTCGCCAATGCGCGCGGGCAGCAGTTCGCCCTTGCGGCGTTCCTCATGCACCAGTGTCTCGAAACGGTAGAAGGCGACCTGGCGCACCACGGTGTTGAGCATGTCCTCCACCTTGGCCGCCAGCATGAGCCTGCGGCGTGTGGGATCGGTCTGGGCATCAAGCAGCGCGCGGAAGGTCAGCATCTCGCCAAACACGCTGGCGGTCTCGGCCAGGGTGAGCGGCGTGCTGGACATGAGGTAGCCCTGCCGTCCCGCCAGCACCTGATGCACGCCATGACCCAGTTCATGCGCCAGTGTCATCACATCGCGCGTGCGGCCACGGTAGTTGAGCAGCAGGTAGGGATGGACCGACGGCACCGTAGGATGGGCGAACGCGCCCGACGCCTTGCCCGGTACCGGGGGCGCGTCAATCCATGCATGGTCGAAAAATTCCTTCGCCACCTTTCCCATGCGCGGATCGAAGCCCTCATAGGCACCCAGCACCTGCCCGGTCGCCTCCTTCCACCCGATCAGCGGTTCATCCTGCGTGGTCAGCGGGGCATTGCGGTCCCAGTATTCCAGCTTTTCCAGCCCCAGCCACTTCGCCTTGAGCGCGTAATAGCGGTGCGACAGGCGCGGATAGGCTTCGGTCACGGCCTGCACCAGCGCGTCGACCACCTCGTCCTCGACCATGTTGGCGCAGTTGCGCGCCGATGTGGGGCGCGGGTAATGCCGCAGCCCGTCCATGATCGCCTTGTCCTTGGCCAGCGTGTTGGTAATGAGCGAGAACAGCTTCACGTTCCGGCCCAGTTCATCGCCAATGGCGCGCGCGGCACTGGCGCGCACGCTGCGATCGGGACTGGACATGGTATCCAGCGCGTTGCCCAGTGTCAGGCTCTCGCCGCCCACGCGCACGCGCAGCCCGGCCATCGTCTCGTCAAACAGGCGGTTCCACGCGGCCGGGCCGGTGACCGATTTTTCATGCAGCACCGCCTCCACCTCGTCGGGAAGCTGGTAGGGGCGGAAGACACGCAGGTCACGCAGGAAAGGCGCCCAGTGGGCCAGTGCCGGATCGCTCATCTGGGCGGCCAGCACGTCATCGGGAATCCGGTTGATCTCGAGCGTGAAGAACAGCAGATGGGTGGAAATGGCGGTCAGCCGCTCATTGACCGACTGGGCGAAGCGCGCCACCTCCGAATCCGATGTATTGGCCGCGAACAGCAGCTGGGCATATGACCCGGCCCGGCCCAGCACTTCGTCAATCCGCTGGTATTCGGCAATAGCCTGCGCAAGTTCGCCGCCGGGCACGCTGGCCAGGCGGCCCTGCCACACGCGGGCGAAATCCTGCGAATCCGCATCCGCCTGATCCAGGTCGGTGGCAAGCTGCGGGGCCTGCGGGCCTTCATACAGATCCGACAGGTCCCATCGCGGCAGGCCCGACAGGCCGGGCGCACCGCCAGAGGGCTGGCCCGCTTCCTCCCGCACGGGCGAAAGGGCGGATACGGGAGCGGAAAAATACGCTTTGGACATAGATCGACCACCAACCATCACATCAGGCAGGCCCGGCACCCATGCGCCAGCCCCGCGATTCCCATGTGGTCAAACCTAATGCGTCCCGCAAGCCCGCGCGACCCCACTGGCCAATATTCTGCCCCGCATACGAAAGGAGCCGGGCATTGCCGCCCGGCTCCCCTGCTGGTCATGACTGGAAAAAAGGCGGCGGCTTACGCCCCCCGTGCCAGGGCCGGGGCCTCGAAGCCGATCACGCGCGCATATTCCGTGGGCACGACATGCCAGAAACGCGGCAGCGTCCTGTCCCAGTTATGCAGCAGCAGTTCGGCATAGTGGCTGCCGGTCTCGCGGGCATGGATCTCGACCTGTTCACGCAGCACGGCTTCCCATTTCGGGTCCTGCACGCGGCACCACATGACGGTATCGGGGTTCACACGCTCGGCAAAGGTGCCGCTGGCGTCGTATACAAACGCCATGCCGCCGGTAAAGCCCGCGCCAAAATTGTCGCCTGTATCGCCCAGGATGACCACCGTGCCGCCGGTCATGTATTCACAGCCGTTGGACCCGCAGCCCTCGACCACGGCGGTGGCACCCGAGTTACGCCCCGCAAAGCGCTCGCCCGCCTGGCCTGCCGCATACAGCGCACCGGCCGTGGCGCCATACAGCACCGTGTTGCCGATAATCGCGTTCTCGTTCGAGACAAGGCTGGAGGAAGGCGAAGGCCGCACCACGATGGTCGCCCCCGAAAGCCCCTTGCCCACATAGTCGTTGGCATCGCCCAGCACCTCGAGCTTGAGGCCCTGCACCGCGAACGCCCCCAGCGACTGCCCGGCCGAGCCACGCAGCCGCACCGTAAGGTGGCCCGGTGCCAGCGTGCTCATGCCGAACTGCCGCACGATCAGCGAGGAAATGCGCGTGCCGATGGCGCGATGCGTGTTCTGCACGTTGTACTGCAGCTGCATCTTCTCGCCATGGTCGAACAGCGGGCGCGCATCGGCAATCATCTGCGCATCCAGCGTCTCGGGCACTTCGTTGCGGCCCTCTCGCGTGCAGTAGCGGCCATAGGGGCCGGGGTCCGCCTGGGCCAGCAGCGAATTGAGGTCAAGGTCATCAAGGTAGTCCGCCCCGCGCAGCACCTGATGCAGCAGGTCGGTGCGGCCGATGATCTCGTTCAGCGTGGCAAAACCCAGCGAGGCGAGGATGTTACGCACGTCCTCGGCAATGAAGGAGAACAGGTTGATCACCTTCTCCGGCGTGCCCTCGAACTTGCGGCGCAGTTCGTCATCCTGCGTGCACACGCCCACGGGGCAGGTGTTGGAATGGCACTGGCGCACCATGATGCAGCCCATGGCCACAAGGCTTGCGGTGCCGATGCCGAATTCCTCCGCCCCCAGCATGGCGGCGATCACCACGTCACGCCCGGTTTTCAGCCCGCCATCGGCGCGCAGCTTCACCCGGTGGCGCAGGCGGTTGAGCATCAGCACCTGATGCGCTTCCGCCAGCCCCAGTTCCCACGGCATGCCCGCATACTTGACCGAAGACTGCGGGCTTGCGCCCGTGCCGCCGGAATGACCGGAAATCAGGATCGCATCCGCCTTGGCCTTGGCCACACCGGCCGCGATCGTGCCGATGCCGGAGCGGGCGACCAGCTTCACGGTCACGGTGGCCTCGGGGTTGATCTGCTTGAGATCGTAGATGAGCTGGGCCAGATCCTCGATCGAATAGATGTCATGGTGCGGCGGGGGCGAGATCAGGGTCACGCCTTCCGTCGCGTGGCGCAGCTTTGCAATCAGGCCCGTGACCTTGAAGCCGGGAAGCTGCCCGCCCTCGCCGGGCTTGGCCCCCTGCGCCATCTTGATCTCGATCTCGCGGCAGTCATTGAGATACTGCGCGGTCACGCCAAAACGGCCCGACGCGATCTGCTTGATGGCAGAGGATGCGTTATCCCCGTTGGGGCGCGGCTTCGCGCGTGCCGGGTCTTCACCGCCCTCACCCGAATCGGACTTGGCGCCGATGCGGTTCATGGCGATGGACAGCGTTTCATGCGCTTCGGGGCTGAGTGCGCCCAGCGAAATGCCGGGGGCGATCAGGCGCTTGCGCAGTTCGGTGATGCTCTCAACCGATTCCACGGGGATGGCCGTGCGCCCGCCACGGAAATCCAGCAGGTCACGCAGCGCCACCGGCGGCTGGCGGCGCACCGCATCGGCATAACGCTGGTAGACCGAGAAGCTGCCCGTGGTCACGGCGGTCTGGAGCATGTGGATCAGGTTGCCGTCAAAGGCATGCACCTCTCCACTGCGGCGCAGCTTGTAGCGCCCGCCAACGGACAGGGTTTCGACCTGCCGGTTCCATGCCTTGTGATGGAAGCTGAGCACATTGCGCGCGATACCGGTCAGGCCGATGCCGGAAATGCGCGAGGGCATGCCGGGAAAGAACTCCGCCGTCAGTGCGCGCGACAGCCCGATGGCCTCGAAATTATAGCCGCCACGATACGATGCCACGATGGAGATGCCCATCTTGGACATGATCTTGAGCAGGCCCTTGTTCACCGCCTTGCGGTAGCGCTCCACCGACTCGCTCAGTGTCAGCTTGCCAAACAGGCCACGGCGGTGGCGGTCGGCAATGCTTTCCTGCGCAAGATACGGATTGACCGTGGTCGCCCCCACCCCGATCGTGACCGCGATGGCATGCACGTCCAGCGCCCCCGCCGAACGGACATTGAGCGAGGTGAACGTGCGCAGCGACTGGCGCACAAGATGCGTATGCACCGCAGCCGTTGCCAGGATCATGGGAATGTAGGCGTGTTCACCCGACTGGTGCTCATCGGTCAGGAAGACATGGGTGCAGCCCTGGCGCACGCGGTCCTCGGCCTCGGCGCGGATGCGGGCGATGGCGGCGCGCAGGCCCGCTTCCCCGTCGGCGGCGGGGAAAGTGCAGTCGATGATGCAGGCATCCTTGCCACAGAAATCGACCAGCGCCTGGAATTCACCCGTGGTCAGCACCGGAGAGGGCAGCTGGAGCAGGTCGCACTGGCTCTCGCTTTCCTCCAGGATGTTGCCAAGGTTGCCCAGACGGGTCACGAGGCTCATCACCCGTGTTTCACGCAGGCTGTCGATGGGCGGGTTGGTGACCTGGCTGAACGCCTGGCGGAAATAATGCGCAAGCCCCCGGTAGCGGGTGGACAGCACGGCCAGCGGCGTATCATCCCCCATCGAACCGATGGCCTCGGACGCATTTTCCACCATCGGCTGGAGAATGGTCTCAAGGTCTTCCAGCGTCAGGCCAACGGCAAGCTGGCGGCGGCGCAGCATCTCGGCATCATACAGCACCGGCTCGCTGCCATCGGGGCGGACGATGCTGGAGATTTCCTGCGTGCGCCTGACCCAGGCGGAGAAATCCTGCCGGCCGGACAGTTCATCCAGCAGTTCCTCGTTGCTGTAGAGCCTTGCCGTATGCAGGTCGAGTGCGAGCGACTGCCCCGGCCCAAGGCGGCCACGGCTGACGATATCGGCTTCGGGCACCTTTACCATGCCCGTCTCGGACCCCACGATCAGCAGGCCGCTGCCGGTCACGGTATAGCGCAGCGGGCGCAGGCCGCTACGGTCAAGGCCGGCCACCATCCAGCGCCCGTCGGTGGCACAGATGGCGGCAGGTCCGTCCCACGGCTCCATCACCGCGTTGCAGTAGGAATACATGTCCCGGTGGCGCTGCGGCATGGCGGAATTGCCGCCCAGGCTGGCCGGTACCATAAGGCAGCGCGCCATGGGCGCGTCACGACCGGCGAATGTCAGCAGTTCGAACACGTTGTCGAAACACGCCGTGTCCGACCCCTGCGCCTGCACCACGGGCTTGAGGTCGTCCATGTACGGGTCAAGGACGGGATCGGCCAGCCGGGTCTCGTGGCTTTTCATCCAGTTGACGTTGCCCGAGATGGTGTTGATCTCACCATTATGGGCCAGCCTGCGGAAGGGCTGGGCCAGCTTCCATGTGGGGAAGGTGTTGGTCGAGTACCGCTGGTGATAGATGGCAAAGCGGCTGACGAAGCGCGGGTCGAGCAGGTCGGGATAGAACTCCGTCAGGTGCTCGGCCAGGAACATGCCCTTGTAGATCAGTGAACGGCACGACAGCGAGCAGACATACAGGTCCACCTGGTTGGCGATCGCACTTTTCTCGATCTTGCGGCGGATCACGTACAGGTCGCGCTCGAACTCGGCCTCGGCACTGCCGGGCAGGTTGCGGATCAGGATCTGCTCGATCTCGGGGCGGGTGGCATTGGCCTTCTCACCAATGCAGTCGGTGTTGATGGGCACCTGCCGCCAGCCATAGATGCTGTAGCCAAACGCCAGGATCTCGCTTTCGATGATCTGGCGACACCGCTCCTGGGCCGCGATATCGGTCTTGGGCAGGAAGACCATGCCCACCGCGATCTGGCTGTCCACCCCGCCCTCGGCGCCACCGGCATGGATCGCGTCGGCAAAGAAATCCTGCGGGATCTCGACATGGATGCCCGCGCCATCGCCGGTCTTGCCATCGGCATCGACAGCACCCCGGTGCCACACGGCCTTCAGGGCCGCGATGCCCGCTTCCACCACGTCGCGGCGCGGCTTGCCATCAAGGGCTGCGACCATGCCCACACCACAGGCATCGTGCTCATCAGCAGGGGTGTACAGACCGGAGATGGCCTGTGCGTTGTCCTGCCATTCCTGAACAAAACCGGTGGGCTGGTTTTCAAACTGGTCCATCATGCTTACTCCGCCACCTCGGCCTGTGCGGCCGTCAATTCCTCAAGCCATGCGTGCATCTGGGCTGCGGCATCCCGCCCGTCGCGGATGGCCCACACCACCAGGCTGGCCCCGCGCACGATGTCGCCGGCCGCGAACACGCCGGGCAGGCTGGTCATGAACGTCTTGCGATCGACCATGAGCGTGCCCCAGCGCGAGACCTCCAGTTCCGGCTGGCCCCACAGCATGGGCAGCGGTTCGGGGTCGAAGCCCAGCGCCTTGACCACCATGTCGGCTTCCAGCGTAAAGGCGCTGCCTTCCACCGGCTCGACCGACTGGCGGCCGGAGGCATCGGGCAGGCCCAGCTTCATGCGGGTCGCACGCACGCCGGTCACGCCGCCCTCGCCCTCGAATGCCTGCGGGGCGGCAAGCCAGACGAACTCCACGCCCTCTTCCTCGGCATTCTTCACTTCCCGCACCGAGCCGGGCATGTTGGCGCGGTCGCGGCGGTACAGGCACTTCACCGACTTCGCACCCTGCCGGATGGCGGTACGCACGCAGTCCATGGCCGTATCGCCACCGCCAATCACCACCACCGACTTGCCCGCGGCATTCAGTTCGCCGCTGTCATATTCGGCAACCGTGTCCCCCAGCGAGACCCGGTTGGATGCCGTCAGGTAATCCAGCGCGCGCACGATGCCGCCCAGCCCCGCGCCGGGGCCACCGATATCGCGCGACTTGTACACACCCGTTGCGATCAGCACGCCGTCATGGCGCGCGCGCAGGGTGGAAAACGCGATGCTGTCCGCGCCGTCCGTATCGCCAATGCCCTTGCCCAGATGGAACTGCACGCCCGATTCCACCAGCAGCCTGTGGCGGCGCAGGACGATGTCCTTCTCCAGCTTGAAGCCGGGGATGCCGTACATCAGCAGGCCGCCAACACGGTCGTACCGGTCATAGACATGGACCTGGTAGCCCTGCTCGCGCAGCTGCACCGCAGCAGCCAGCCCGCCGGGACCGGCACCGATGATGGCAACACTTTCATCCCGCTCGACCATCGGCTTTACCGGCCTGACCCAGCCGTTATCAAAGGCGGTATCGGTAATGTAGCGCTCGACCGCGCCGATGGTGACGCTTTCGAATCCTTCCTCGATCACGCAGTTGCCTTCGCACAGACGGTCCTGCGGGCAGATGCGGCCACAGATTTCGGGGAAGGTGTTGGTGGCGGACGACAGTTCGTATGCCTCCTCCATCCGTCCCGCCGCCGTCATCATCAGCCAGTCGGGGATGTTGTTGCCCAGCGGGCAGTGTACCGAGCAGAACGGTACGCCGCACTGCGAACAGCGCGAGGCCTGCGTCTCGGCCTTTGCGGGCACGAACTCGGCATAAATTTCGTTAAAATCCCTGCGGCGCGCCCCGGCAGGCCGTTTGTCCGGCTGCTCCTGCGCCACAGAGACGAATTTCAGCATGCGCTCGGCCATCGGTCTGCCCCTGGTGTGCGGATGAGAAGGAAGCCACGGCAGCACCAGCGCGCCCATGGCGAAGGACAGACCTACGCACCACCGCGCGAAAATAAAAGACAGTAGTGCTGACCTTTATGGGGAAAAACGGCAAATTTCCCCAGTTTCCCTCCCTTATCCCAGGATCAGGTCCATCGGCGCGGGGATTATGCCCAGCATTTCGATGGTGCGCGCGCCGGGCGCCACGACGTTATCGACATAGAGCAGCCTGACCTGGTCACGCGTCAGCACCTTGCCGGGCAGGTGCTCCAGCACGCTGGCCTGCGCATTGGCCAGCCAGCGCGGCACCTCGAACAGCGGGCGCGGATGCCCCGCCCAGCGCGCCGACCACGCCACGATCTGGCGCATGGTCATGATGCGCGGGCCGCCAAATTCGAACACGGCCCCGGCCATGGACCCATCGGTTGCAAGGCGCAGCATGCCTTCGGCCACATCCCCCACCCAGACCGGCTGGAAACGGGTGGCCGCCCCGAACACCGGCACCACCGGCATGAAGCGCGCCATGCGCGCGAACATGGCGGGAAAGGGGCCGCCCACCCCGAATATAAGCGAGGGGCGGATGATCACCGCCCCTGGCATGGCGCGGGTGACGGCGCATTCCCCTTCCGCCTTGCTGCGGGCGTAAGCGGACGGACTGCTGACATCCGCCCCCAGCGCCGAGACATGGATCAGCCGCTCCACCCCCGCGCAGGCGGCCAGACGGGCCACGCGCGCGGCACCTTCGACATGGATCGCCTCGAACGTCGCCGGCCCGCGTGGCGAGAGGATTCCCACCAGGTTGATGGCCAGGTCACACCCCTCCAGCGCCGCGACGCAGCCCGCCTCATCCATGATGGAGGCGACAACGGGCACCACCTGACCCACATCCCCCAGCATGCGCAGGGTCGCGGCCAGCCGTGCGGTGCGCCCGGCCACGCGCACCACATAACCCGCCCGCGCCAGACGCCCCACGACGGACTGCCCGACAAAGCCCGATCCACCAAAAACCGTTGCCACCTTCCGTGTCATGACCTGCTCCCGTATGTGGCGCGTGAGTGCGCTGCCGCCTTTTTTCGCATGCGGGGCCGGGGGCGGCACAGTCAATTCTCCCGCCCGCGCGCCCCATGCCACGGGGCGAAAAGAAAAAAATGCGCCTGATTTCAAAAAAAACCATTTAGCCTGTTGACCGCCCCCGCGTGCCGGACTAAACAGCGCTCACACCACCCCGGCGGCCTCCGCTGGGGAGCCTCTGAGCCCAGATGGCGGAATTGGTAGACGCGCAGGTTTCAGGTACCTGTGGCCGCAAGGTCGTGGAAGTTCGAGTCTTCTTCTGGGCACCAGCTTTTCTGAAAAATCGGATACTACTCCCCTCCGGGGGTTGGTCAGGGCAGCCCCGCCGGGTCTGCCCCGTATCTTTTTTGCCTGTTTCCCGGTTCAAATTGGTGTAAACCGCCCCCTATGCATCCTTCGCGCGCAGGTTCGCCCGCGCGGCCCGGCACCTGCCGGACCTGCACTGCAACGGCCGGCCTTCCTTGCGGTTGCCTGCCAGACCTGCCACCGTGAAGGGCCTATCGTGACGGAGCGTTCTCAACATGGCTGCAAGCCCGGTACCCGATGCCATCCATTTCCATCGCGGCGACCTGCCCGCCGATGTGACCTTTACCGGCATGGTGGCCGTCGATACCGAAACGATGGGCCTTAACCCGCACCGTGACCGCCTGTGCCTGGTCCAGCTTTCGGCAGGGGACGGACAGGCCCACCTCGTGCAGGTTCCCCCCCACGCAACGGCGGCCGGCTTTCCCAACCTGGTGCGCGTGCTGACCGATGCCCGCGTGCCCAAGATCATGCATTTCGCCCGGTTCGACGTGGCGATTCTCCAGCACACGTTCAATGTGACCGTAGCGCCGTGCATCTGCACCAAGGTCGCCTCCAAGCTGGTGCGCACCTATACCGACCGCCATGGCCTGGCCAATCTGTGCCGGGAACTGCTGGGGGTGGAACTGAGCAAGCAGCAGCAGAGTTCGGACTGGGGTGCTACGGACCTGACGCGCGAACAGCTATGCTATGCGGCATCCGACGTGCTGTACCTGCATGCATTGTGGGAAAGGCTGGAGGCCCTGCTGCACCGCGAAGGCCGGCGCGACGTGGCGCAGGCCTGCTTTGATTTCATGCCAGCGCGTGCACGTCTTGATATACTGGGCTATCAGGATCCGGACATTTTCGCGCATCGGGCCGCCTGACACCGCTCCCGGCCCCGCCGGCAGCCTGTCGCAACAACACAGATCGGGCATGAACAGCAGCCTTTCCCCCTTTCCCCCCTCCCCCCCCGATGCAAGCATGCCGACGCCACAGGCGCGCATACTGCTGGATGCATGCGGCGTGCTGCGCACCGAATCCGCCGGCCTGCAGGCCATGATCACCGCACTGGAGGCCCCCCCGAGACCGGGGGAGGCCGGTCTGGGACAGGCCTTCATCCAGGCGGTCGAGCGCATCCTGTCGGACAACATGCGCGTGGTGGTGACCGGCATCGGCAAGTCAGGGCATATCGGGCGCAAGATACAGGCGACCCTGGCTTCCACCGGCACGCCGGCCATCTTCGTGCATCCGGCCGAGGCCTCACACGGGGATCTGGGCATGCTGCAGAAGGGGGATGCGGTACTCGCCATCTCCAATTCCGGCGAGACGGCGGAAATGGCCGACGTCATCTCCCATGCCCGCCGCTTCGGCATGCTGCTGATCGCCATGACATCCTGCGCGCACTCCACTCTGGCACGCACGGCGGATATCGTGCTGCTGCTGCCCCGCGCGCCCGAAGCCTGCCCCAACGGCCTGGCCCCCACCACCAGTTCCACCATGCAGCTGGCGCTGGGCGATGCGCTGGCCATCGTGCTGCTGCAGCGCCGCGGGTTCAGCGCCAGTGACTTTGGCGTCTTCCACCCCGGCGGGCGGCTGGGCACGCAGTTGCGCCGCGTGCGTGAACTCATGCATCCCGGCCCGAGCATGCCGCTGGGCACGCCCGACACGCCGCTGCGGCAGGTGATCATGGAAATGACACGCAAGGCCTTTGGCTGCATGGGGGTGGTGGATGCGAACAACCGTCTGGTCGGGCTGATCACCGATCGTGACCTGCGCCTGGCGCTGGAACTGGACCTTGACCATACGCGCGCCGCCGACATCATGAACACCCAGCCCCAGACCATTGGCTCCGACGTTCTGGCGGCGGAAGCGCTGCGCATCATGAATGACCGCCCCCGACCGATCTCGAGCATCTTCGTGCTGAATGACACGGACCAGCCCGTCGGCATCGTCCACCTGCACGACCTGCTGCGTGCTGGCATTGCATGACGGACCAGCCTGACGACAGGAACGGGGGCAACGCGCCCGACCGCATCGAGCGCGAGGACTATGCCCGCAGCGCCGCCGATGTGGAGCGCCAGCGCAGCATATTCGACCAGTCCACCCGCAGGCGGCTGCTGCCCAATGCCGCCGATCTTGCGCGGCGGCAGACCATCATGCGTTCGGCCAAGTGGATGCTGCCGCTGCTGGCCCTTGTCCTGCTTGGCTCCATCGCGGCATGGCCCGCCGTGCAGCGCGCCGTGATCATGCATACCGGCACCATGGCGCAGATGAGCCATGTGCGCGTGAAAAGCGGCAGCATGCTCAACCCGACCTATGGCGGGCTGGACGAACATGGCCGCCCCTACATGATCACCGCCGATGAGGCGCGCCAGATCTCATCCGAACGGATTGACCTGACCAACGCCGCCGCCGATACCCTGATGGATAACGGAAACTGGCTGTACGTGACCGCCAGCGAAGGCGTCTATATCCAGCATGCCCAGATGCTGGACCTGACGCATGCGGTCACGCTCTATCGCAATGACGGAACCCTCATGCTGACCCCCACCGCCGATATCGACATGCGCCACAACATTATCGTAACCGACAGCTGGATCCATGGCGAAGGCCCGATGGGCGTGATGGACGTACAGGGCGGCATGCTGGACATCCATGGCGGCGTCATGCTGTTCCGCGGGCCGGGACGCATGATCCTCAACGCAGCGGAAAGACCGAACTGATGGCGCGCATGCGCTCCACCCTCCCGCTGGGCGGCCTCATGCTCGGGCTGGTGGCGGCAGCCCCCGCCATGGCGCAGGGGCTGGACATGTCACACGGCCAGCAGATCAATGTCACGGCCGCGGGCGGCTTTGACTGGGACCAGAATGCCCAGACCGTCACCGCCTATGACCGCGCCCAGGCCATCCGGGGCGACGTGACGGTGCGCGCCGACCGTCTGGTCGCCTTCTACCGCAAGAAGGCCACGGCCCCCACGACAGCGGCCCAGGCCCCGCAGGCGGGCGGCCCGGCCACGGCGGCACCGAAGCCACCGGGCGCCGGCGCCCCGCTGGCCGACCATATGGGGGTTGCCCCCCCGCTTGAAACCCGACGCCCCCACATCACCGACGACTCGGCCACGCCTGCCGCGTCCCCCGCAGCACAGCCCCCTGCCGCGCCCGCCCTGCCCGGCGACCCTGATGTGGATACCAGCCTCGCCACCACATCCGATACCCTGCCCCAGGACCTGCCCACCCCCGACAGGCCGGCTCCGGCGGGCGCGCCCGGTGGCGCGGGTACAGGTGCCGCATCCACAAATACGCCGGGCGACAGCAGCGGCCCCGGTGGCGCCAGCGAGGTGTACCGGCTGGAAGCCCTGGGCCATGTCCATGCCTTCAATACCAGCGACCAGGCATGGGGCGACCATGCGGTCTATGATGTGGACCAGGCGATCCTGGTCATGACCGGCCAGCACCTGAAAATGACAACCCCGCAGGACATCCTGACCGCGCGCGACGTGCTGGAATATCATTCGCACGAGCACATGTCCGTTGCCCGTGGCAATGCCACCATGACCACCGATGACGGGCGGCAGATCCGTGCCGACGTGCTGGTGGGCTATGACAGGCCGAAGGACCAGCGCAGCCACCCCCGGCGCGAATGGAACGAGACACATCCCAACGGCAAGAAGGACACGCCGGTCGATACCGCCGATGACAGGCCCGCCCCCGGTGCGGGCACGATCGACCATGTCGATGCCTTTGGCCATATCGTGATCCGTACCCGCACCGAAACCGTAACCGGGGACCGGGGCGTCTATGTGCCCGATACGGGCATTGCCCGACTGGTGGGCAACGTGCATATCACCCGTGGGGAAAATCAGGTCAGCGGCACATCGGCCATCGTGAACATGCATACCGATATCGCGACACTGACCGACAACCCCGGCTCACGTGTGAGCGGCCTGGTCATTCCGAACCAGGCCGGCAAGGGTGACAAGGGATCAGCACGATGAACACGACGCCCAAGGCAGAAGCGGCAGACGGGGCGGCCACGACCGAACAGCCGGTTGCCCCCCCCTCCGGCGGGCTGATCGCCAGCGGTATCGGCAAGAGCTACAAGAAGCGGCAGGTGGTGCGCGATGTCTCGCTGCAGGTGCAGCGGGGCGAGGCCGTGGCCCTGCTTGGCCCCAATGGCGCGGGCAAGACCACCAGCTTCTACATGATCGTGGGTCTGGTCCGGCCCGACATGGGCACCATCACGCTGGATGGCGCGGACATAACCCAGTTGCCCATGTACCGCCGCGCGCGGATGGGCATTGGCTACCTGCCACAGGAATCGAGCATCTTCCGTGGCCTGACCGTCGAGCAGAACATCATGGCGGCACTCGAGATCGTGGAACCGGACCCCGACCGGCGGCAGACGATGCTGGATGGCCTGCTGGGGGAATTCGGCATTACACGCCTGCGGCATTCCTCATCACTGGCCCTGTCGGGTGGTGAGCGGCGGCGGCTGGAAATTGCCCGCGCACTGGCCAGCCAGCCGCATTATGTCCTGCTGGACGAACCCCTGGCCGGTATCGACCCCATCGCGGTGGGCGAAATCCGTGACCTGGTGGCCCATCTGAAGGATCGCGGCATCGGGGTGCTGATTACCGACCACAACGTGCGCGAGACGCTGGAAGTCATTGACCGGGCCTACATCATGCATAGCGGGCAGGTGCTGACCGAAGGGCGGCCGGAGGAAATCGTGGCGAACGAGGACGTGCGCCGCGTATATCTGGGCGAGAAATTCACCCTCTAGCCACGATGTCCATCCCCTGTAGGCAGGGGGTGGAATGCAAGCCCCCATTGATAGGAAAATCTGCCATCTCTTATGCAAATAAGGAATGGACAGCAGGCGTGCAACCATGCCCAAATGTTTCCCGTTCGGGACCATGTGCCCGACTGGTACAACACAATAGCATACGCATCGCAGCCCGCATGGGAGCACACGCTCGGCCCTGTAGAGACATCATCATGAACTGAACGACCGTACTGCGTCTCCCGCAGGTGACTGCGCTGTGATCAGATAAGGAGTTGTCCCTTATGCACATCAGTGTTGCCGGAAAGCAGATCGACCTGTCCGATGCCCTGAAACACCGGGTAAGCGCCCATCTGGACCGTATTTCGGAAAAGTATTTCGGGCAGGCCATGGAAGCGCGCGTTACCTTCAGCCGTGCGCGCTCGTTTTTTACCTGTGACATCAACCTCCATGCCTCACGCGGGCTGACCCTGCGCGGCGAGGGCGAAGCCGCCGATGCCCATTCGGCCTTTGACGATGCGGCCGAACACATCGCCCGCCGCCTGCGCCGCTACCACCGCAAGGCCACCAACCATGGCCACATGAAGACCCGCCAGCAGGTGCCCGAATTCGGGCGCAGCTATGTCCTGCGCCCCGGCATGACCACCCCCGCCGCCGCAGGCGAGGAGGAAAGCCCGCTTGAGGAAGAGGACTCGGCGTTGGCCAGTGCCGGACCCTATGCCACGATCATTGCCGAGCGCCCGGCCGAGATCCCGACCCTGAGCGTAAGCGAGGCCGTGATGCGCCTTGACCTGGCCGACAGCCAGATCCAGCTTTTCCGCAACAGCAGGACCGATACCGTCAACGTGCTCTACCGCAGGCCCGATGGCAACATCGGCTGGCTTGATCCCACGGTCAGGGCAGGCAACCAGACGGTGTGAGACCCCTACGGGATGGGAGGGCCGTGCCGCCGGCCCCCCCATCCTGCCCCAGTGCGTTGTGGGGTCTGCCACAACATAAAAGGCCCTGTCCGTGCATGCCGGACAGGGCCTCTGTCTAAGAAAGAAAAGAATTAGTGAAGGGGAACCAGCATCATTTCATGCTGGAGGATGGCCCTGACGGCCGTCTCGTGGTCATCGGTTACCGCAAGCGGGGTACCATCCGCGGCATGGATGGCAAAGGCCCCCTGGCCTTCCATTTCCACCGCGCGGATGTAGGCCACCGTTTCCATGCCCAGTCCCCGCAGTTCACCGGCCGTTACGGCATGGGGGCCGGCTACCGTTTCCGGGTCATTTTGCAGCAGTACCCGGCCATTCTGTGTCGTGACTCTCATCGCGTTATCTCCTGCATCATGAAGGGATGTCCGTCCCTTCGGGTCCGCATCGCAATACTGGCCGTTCCATTACGGCTTATGCTGTCATTCCTCGTCAATCACCCTCACGACACGTTGCTTGCGCCCCATGGGCACATCCACCACGGGTGGAACACGATCACGCGACGCAGGGGGGGCTGATGGCGCGCGCGAGATCTCGATCTTGCGCACGCGTACTTCCGGCTGCGGGCGGGCCAGTTCGATATGCAGCAGGCCGTTATCCATCCACGCCCCGCCCACCTCGATTCCCTCGGCCAGCACGAACGCCTTCTGGAACTGGCGGGCCGCGATGCCACGATGCAGGAAAATACGCCCCTGCCCGTCATCACTCTGCCGCCCGCGGATGACCAGTTGGTTGTCTTCCTGCGTGATGTGCAGGTCCTCCATCACGAAACCGGCCACCGCCAGCGTGATGCGCAGGGTCGTGGGGCTGACCTGCTCTATATTATAGGGCGGATAGCCGTCCGTTGCGTTTTTTGATGCCCGTTCAAGCATCTGTTCAAGATGGTCAAACCCCAGGAACATGGGGGACCCGAAGACTCTTCCCGACAAATCGGCCTCCTCTGCTGCGAGCGAGACAAGAAACGTGAAGCGGACCCGCTCAGGCATCCGCTTCCGTCTTTTTACGATATGGGAGAATAATAGCCATGCGCAAGGGGAGGCTCCCGTTCCGTCATGCCGGTACCCTGCGCCATTTTGACCCTATCCCTACTGGCATCACGGGTACGGACACGCTAAATGGCGATCTATGATTGAACATGATGTCATCGCTCAGGCGACCCCCATGCCGATCCTGGTCGCGCCCCAGGCGGTCCTGCGCCAGAAAACCCGCCTTGTCCGCCCCGAGGACATGGACGGCCTGCGCACCATCATCCCCCGCATGTTCGCGGCCATGTACCAGGCCCCCGGCATTGGCCTGGCCGCGCCGCAGGTGGGACTTGGCATGCGCTTTGCCATTGTCGACGTGTCGGACAAGGACGGCCCGCGCAACCCCATCGTGCTGATCAACCCCGAGGTGATTGCCGAGACGGACAGCATGGCCGCGCGTGAGGAAGGCTGCCTGTCGCTGCCCAACCAGTATGCCGAGGTCGTCCGCCCCGAAGCGGTGCGCGTTCGCTACCAGGACATGGAAGGCAAGGTGCAGGAACTGGAAGCCGATGACCTGCTGGCCACCTGCCTGCAGCACGAGATCGACCATCTGGAAGGCATCCTGTTTGTCGATCACCTCTCCACGCTCAAGCGCAACATGATCATGCGCCGCCTGGCCAAGGAACAGCGCCAGAAGCACTGACCCACGCGTGTGGATCACACCGCCGGGGCCTTGGGTTTTCTACAAAAAGGGTCCGGCCCAGCCTGAACGGACCCCAACGCCATGCGACTGGCCTTCATGGGCACGCCCGATTTTGCCGTACCCGCCCTTCGCGCCCTGCACCAGGCCGGGCATGACATCGTAACCGTGTACAGCCAGCCCCCCCGCCCCGCGGGCCGGGGCAAGAAGCTGCGTCCCTCCCCCGTGCAGCAGGCGGCGGAAGAACTGGGCATTGCCGTGCGCACCCCGCTCTCGCTGCGCCGCAATGCGGAAGAACACGCCCATTTCCGCAACCTTGACCTTGATGCCGCCGTGGTGGCCGCCTACGGGCTGATCCTGCCGGTAGACATGCTTGAAGCCCCGCGTCGCGGCTGCCTGAACATCCATGCCAGCCTGCTGCCGCGCTGGCGCGGTGCCGCCCCCATACAGGCCGCCATCCTGGCGGGGGACAGTGAAAGCGGCGTCACCATCATGCAGATGGACGCAGGACTGGATACAGGGGCCATGCTGCTGCGCGACCATGTGGCGCTGACGCCGCGCACCACCGCCACCACGCTACATGATGACCTGGCGGCCATGGGGGGGCGGCTGATTGTCGAGGCCCTGCGCCAGCCCCCCCATCCCGGCACGCCGCAGCCCGATACGGGCGTAACCTACGTGCAGCGCCTGAGCCGGGAGGACGGACGCATCGACTGGCGGACCCCGGCCACCACCATTGACCGCCAGATCCGTGCCCTGACCCCGTGGCCGGGCACCTTTACGGTACTGGACGGCACGGTCATCAAGATCGGGGCGGCGGAAATCGCACCGGGCGGCACACCGGCAGCCCCCGGCACCGTCATGGATGACCGGCTTCATGTTGCCTGCGGGGATGGTACGATACTGCGCATCACCCGCCTGCAGCGCCCCGGGCGCGGCATGATGGAAGCCGGTGATTTCCTGCGCGGGCAGGCCATTGCACCCGGTACACGACTGGGCATGGAGCAGCCCGATGCCTGACAGCACGCCTGCCCTCTCCCGTCCGGATGATGCCGCGCCCCCGTCGGTCTGCCGCTGGGCGGTGCTGATGGAATATGATGGCCGTGGTTTTGTTGGCTGGCAGCGCCAGAAAACGACCGGACTGCTGTCGATACAGGGCCTGCTGGAAGATGCCGCCACCCGCCTGACCAATGGCCACGACGTACGCAGCATTACCGCGGGCCGCACCGATGCGGGCGTGCATGCCAGCGGACAGGTCGCGCATCTGGACTTTCCGGCCGATGTCACCCTGTCCAGCGCCACGGTACGCGACGGGCTGAACTTCTACATGAAGCCCCACCCGGTTGTGGTGCTGATGGCCCGTCCGGTCCTGCCACAGTGGAATGCGCGGTTTTCCGCCATTTCACGCGCCTACCGCTACCGTATCCTCAACCGCGCCGCCCGCCCCGCGCTGGAGGACGGACAGGTGTGGCATGTCCGCGCGCCGCTGGACGTGGACGGCATGCGGCAGGCGGCAGCCCATCTGCTGGGCCGGCATGACTTCACATCCTTCCGCGCCACGGCCTGTCAGGCACGCAGCCCCGTCCGCACGCTGGACCGGCTGGATGTGAAGCGTGAAGGGGAATACGTGGTCATTGAAGCGGCGGCCCGCTCCTTCCTGCACCATCAGGTCCGCAACATGGCGGGCACCCTGAAACTGGTGGGCGAAGGCCGCTGGGAGCCCGCACAGGTCGCGCATGCCCTTGCCGCGTGCGACCGCCGCGCGGCTGGCCCCACCGCCCCACCGGAAGGGCTGTGCCTGACCGGCGTGGGTTACGCGGAAAACCCCTTCAGCCGCTGAATAATCCATTGATGGAAAACAAGGGAAGTGTCTGGATGCCGCCTTTTTGAAAAACGCTTCACCAAAACCTTCTGATCTGCTGGCAGACGGGTTTAGTGCGCAGCACCCTGCTGCACCAGCATCGGGTACAGGAATTCATGCCACGCACGCTGCCCCGGTGAGAGCAGGCCGGTCAGGAGCACCAGCAGCCCAAGGCTGCCAAGGATGGCCAGAACCAGCACCACAGCCTGCCCCCGGCGCAGCAGCAGGCCGATACGCGCCACATACCAGGTCAGCCACAGGCTGTAGGCAAACTCCACACCATTGAGGATCATCGCCCCCATGGCGGATTGCAGCAGCCTGGGAGATGCCAGCGCCATGAGCAGCGCCACCCCCAGCCCCACGAACAGCGTGACCCAGTCCGTCCACCATGTGGCGGTGATATAGCGCGGCCACAGCGCCTCGCGCTTCCAGCGATGCGCCAGGCTATAGGTCACCACGGCGGGCAACAGGATCAGACACAGCGCGAACAGCACCTTCACCCCGCTTATGGCTTGCGGGGCATAGCCGATGGTCAGCCCCCCCAGCACCAGCCACAGTGCCAGCCGGGGCGCCAGGGCTGACAGCACGGCATCACGCGTGCCGCCAAAATAGGTAATGCCCTCCGCCCGGCCACGGCCCAGCAGCAGCATTCCCTTCAGGATACCGCCAAACCCCGCCGCGCTGGGGCCGGGAGATGCGCCGCGATCAGACATCAATGCATTACCTTTTCCAGAAAACCGGTATAAATCGCCGTCAGCTGCCGCAGGTCCGTCAGGCTGACATGCTCGTCCGTCTTGTGCATGCTGGCACCCACCAGCCCGAATTCCGCAACGGGACAGTAACGGGCGATGAAACGGGCATCGGACGTACCGCCCCCCGTGTCCAGCCGGGGAACATGGCCCGTAACCGCCCGTACGGACGCCCGCAGGGCCTCCACCGCAACCCCCGGTTCGGTCAGGAAGGATTCACCGCTTATGGAGATGTCCACCCGTGCCCGGGGCGCATGACGGGCTGCCACCGTGCGGAGCCAGCCCGCAAGGTCAGCCCCGGTATGCAGGTCATTGAAGCGGATGTTCAGCCGGGCCTCGGCCTGTGCGGGAATGACATTGGTGGCCGTGTTGCCCACGTCAAGGCTGGTGACCTGCAGGCTGGACGCCTCGAACCAGTCACTGCCGCCATCCAGCGGGGCGGCTGTCAGCTCATTCAGTAGTGCCAGAAGCCGGTGGACCGGGTTGTCCGCCCGGTGCGGATAGGCCACATGCCCCTGCGTGCCCGGCACGACAATACGGGCGTTCAGGCTGCCCCGGCGGCCGATCTTGATCATCTCCCCCATGCCGGCGGGATTGGTCGGCTCCCCCACCACGCAGAAATCGGGGATCTGGTCATGTTCCGCCATCCATTCCAGCACGCGCACGGTGCCGTTGGTGGCGGGGCCTTCCTCATCGCCGGTAATCAGCAGGCTGATCGACCCCGGCGGCGTGCCCACCTTATGGAGATAGAGCCGGACGGCGGCAACAAAGGCGGCGATGCCCCCCTTCATGTCGCACGCACCGCGGCCAAACAGGATACCGTCGTGGATCTCCCCGCCAAAGGGGTCATGGCACCACTGCGCCGCATCCCCCACCGGCACGACATCCGTATGCCCGGCAAAGCAGATATGGGGCTGCGCCGTGCCCAGGCGCGCGAACAGGTTGGGGGTGTGCGCGCTCCCCTCCCCGAACGGCAGCATCGTCACACTGAAACCGATCCGTTCCAGCACGGCGGCCAGGGTCTTGATGGCGCAGCCGTCATCCGGTGTTACGGACGGGCAGCGGATCAGGTCACGCGCAAGGGTGACGACGCCACCGGGGTCCTGCTGCGTATCCGTCATGGCGCCGTCCGTCATGATGCCGCTCAGCCGCGCAGCAGGTCGTTGATCGAGGTCTTGGAGCGCGTGCGTTCATCCACGCGCTTGACAATCACCGCGCAGTCCAGTGACGGCAGCGGCCTGCCATCGGTGCTGGTGGCCTGACGCGGCGGCAGCGTGCCGGGCACCACGACGGAATAGGCGGGCACGCGGCCCATGAACACCTCGCCCGTGGCACGGTCCACGATCTTGGTGGACGCGCCAAGGAAAACCCCCATGGACAGCACGCTGCCCCGCTCGACCACAACGCCCTCGGCCACTTCCGAACGGGCACCGATGAAGCAGCCGTCCTCGATGATGACGGGGGCCGCCTGCAGCGGCTCCAGCACGCCACCAATGCCCACGCCACCGCTGATATGGCAGTTCTTGCCAATCTGGGCGCAACTGCCGATCGTGACCCAGGTGTCGACCATCGTGCCGCTGTCCACATACGCGCCGGCATTGACGAAGCTGGGCATCAGCACCACGCCGGGTGCTATGAAGGCGGAGCGGCGCACGATGGAACCGGGCACGGCGCGGAAACCGGCATCGGCAAACGTCGCCTGGTCCCAGCCCGCGAATTTCAGCGGTACCTTGTCATAGCTGGGCGCGCCCGCGCCACCGCCTTCGACCAGGCGGTTGTCGTTCAGGCGGAAGGAGAGCAGCACCGCCTTCTTCAGCCATTCATTGACGGTCCAGCCCCCTTCGCCGGGTGTTGCCACGCGCAGCCTGCCGGAATCCAGCGCCAGCAGCGCGGTCTCGACGGCTTCACGGTCAGCGCCGGTGGTTGCGGTGGACAGCGTCTCGCGACGCTCCCACAGGGCCTCGATCTGGCTCCGGAGGGATGTATCGGTCATATCGGTAAAATCCTGTCTGGGGCGGGATCCCTGCGGCCTGCGCCGGGTGCCCCCGCCTGTACTGATTGCCTGCGGACCATGCGAAGGATCGGGGCCGATGTCAACGCATGGTCCGGGTATGGCTACGCGCCGCGGATCAGGGTGCCCGGCCCGGCTTCGGTAAACAGTTCAAGCAGGCAGGAATGCTGCACCCGGCCATCAAGGATGACAGCCGCCTTCGCACCCGCGCGCACGGCTTCAAGGCAGGTTTCCACCTTGGGGATCATCCCGCCCGAGATCATGCCGCTGGCAATGCCACGGCGCGCGTCCTCTGCCGTAAGCTCCGGGATCAGCCTGCCATCGCCATCCAGCACACCGGGCACATCCGTCAGCATGAGCAGGCGGCTGGCACTGACTGCCCCCGCAATCGCACCGGCGGCCGTATCGGCGTTGATGTTATAGGTCTCGCCCTGCTCACCCGCCCCGATGGGGGCGATCACCGGAATCAGGCCCGAGCCGGACAGCGCGTAGATCACGCGCGGGTCAATGCGCGCGGGTTCCCCCACAAAGCCAAGATCGAGCATCCGGTCGGTTTCCACCCCGTTCTCCCGCGCGCGGCGCAGCAGGCGGCGCGCGGTGATCAGCCCGCCATCCAGGCCCGAAATGCCAACCGCCAGCGCACCGGCGCGGTTGATCAGCCCCGCCACCTGCTTGTTCACCTTGCCCGCCAGCACCATCTCGATCACATCGATCATGGCGGCATCGGTCACGCGCAGGCCATCAATGAAGGTGGATTCAATCTGCAGGCGCCTGAGCATGGCGCTGATCTGCGGGCCGCCGCCATGCACCACCACCGGGTTCACGCCCACCTGCTTGAGCAGCGCGATATCATGGCCGAACGCGGTGGACAGCGTGGTATCGACCATCGCGCTGCCACCATATTTCACCACCACGGTATCACCCGCATAGCGCCGCAGGTAGGGCAGCGCCCTGGCCAGAACCTCGGCCCGTACCTGTGCTTCCCGGTCGCCCGGTCCTGTTGCTGTCATCCGAACGGTCCCTTCGCTCCTGACGTGTCATCCATCCTGCCGCCATGCCGGGGCAGTCCCTGATCGGGATGGCTATGCCGGCGGGTTGGCCAGCCGTGCAAGTTCCGCGCGCAGATCCTCGATCCCCAGCCCCGTTTCGCTGCTGGTGGCCAGCACATGGGGAAAGGCCGCCGCATGCGTGGCCACGATCTCGCTGACCTCACGCAGCTTGGCCGCCAGCGCGTTCGGCTTGGGCACGTCGCATTTGGTCAGCACCACCTGGAACGTCACGGCCGCGCGGTCCAGCATCTTCATGATTTCCCGGTCGCTTGCCTTGACCTCCACCCGGCTGTCCAGCAGCAGCACCACACGGCGCAGCGTCGGCCTGCCGCGCAGGTAGGAAAACATCATGCCCTGCCAGTCTTCCTTTACCGCCCTGGCGGCCTTGGCAAAACCATAGCCGGGCATGTCCACCAGCGTCAGGCGGTGGGCCATCTCGAAAAAATTGAGCTGCTTGGTCCGCCCCGGCTCCGAGGAAGCCCGCGCCAGCGCGCGCCTGCCGGTCAGCGCATTGATCAGGCTGGACTTGCCCACGTTGGAGCGCCCGGCAAAGGCGATTTCGGGCAGGATCGGGTCGGGCAGCTGCCCAAGCTTCTGCGCGCCGAACACGAAGTTGAATTCCCCCGCGAACAGGACGCGACCGGTTTCCCGGTCACGTTCCACTTCTTCGGGTGTTGGTGTGGAGGAGGAAAATTCCACCGTCATGCTCCGCGTATCTATTTCTTCCTGGCCGGAAGCTTGGGCTTCGCAGGCGGCGGCACGGCAGGCGTGCTTTTATTCATGCGGCGCTGGATCAGGGTCTGCTGCGCCATGGTCAGCAGGTTGTTCCAGCAATAGTAGATCACCAGCCCCGACGGTTGCCGCGCCATGAAGAAGGTAAAGATGATCGGCATGAACTGGAACATCTTCTGCTGCGCGGGGTCTGCCGTGGGCGTGGGGTTGAGCCGCATCTGCGCGAACATGGTCAGGCCGAAGGCAATGGGCCACAGGCCAAGCTGGAGCATGGGCGAGATGACCGACGGATTCCACGGGATCAGGCCGAACAGGGTGAACAGGTTTGTCGGGTCGAACGCCGAAAGGTCATGGATCCAGCCGAAGAAGGGCGCGTGCCGCATCTCGATCGTGACATACAGGTCCTTGTACAGGCACCAGAAAACCGGGATCTGCAGCAGCATGGGCAGGCAGCCGCTGGCGGGGTTCACGCCCTCCTGCTTGTACAGCCCGATCATCTGCTGGTTGAGCGCCATCTGGTCATCCTTGTAGCGCTCACGCAGGGCTTTGATCTTGGGCTGGAGCTGGCGCATCTTGCCCATGGAATGGAACTGCTTGGTCGCCAGCGGGAAGAACAGCGCCTTGACCAGCAGCGTGAACGCCATAAGCGCAAGGCCAAAATTGCCCAGCATGGTGTTCAGCCAGTCCAGCACCGTGAAGATCGGGCGTGTCAGGAACGCGAACCAGCCAAAATCCACCGCTTTCCAGAAATCGGGGATATGCAGGCTGGACTCATATTTTTCCAGCAGCGGCACTTCCTTCGCGCCGGCAAAGACATGGCTTGCGGTGCTGGCCTCGCCGCCCGCCGCCACCACCAGCGGCGCGCGCGCGGTAAAGCCGACATCATAGGTGCCCTTATCCCCATTGCCCGCACCCTGATAGGCATAGGTGCCTGCGACATCGCTATCCTGCTGGGGAATGACGGCGGCCAGCCAGTATTTGTCGGTAATGCCGGCCCAGCCGCCCTGGCCTGCCTTGGTCCAGGCAATATTGCCCGGCGGCACGGCGCCCTTGCGCAGCGACTTGTAGGAACTTTCATCCAGCCGGTGGTCAATGACGGAAATCGGCCCCTCATGCACAAGGTAGCCCCCCGTCTCGACCGGGGTATAGCCCCGTTCCACGCGTGAGAAAGGATAGAGCGAGACCGGCTCGCCCCCATGGTTCGTCACCTTCTGCGTGACCGAGAACATGTAGTTCTGGTCAATTGCGACGGTGATGCTGAACACCTGGCCCTGTCCATTGTCCCAGCTCAGGGTAACGGGCCGGGCCTGGGTCAGGCTGTCATGGTCGGCGGTCCACAGCGTGTTGGCATCCGGCACGGCCACATGGCCACCGCTGACATTGGCCCAGCCGACTTCCACCAGGTTAGGCTGCTCCTGCCCGCGCGGTTCCAGCACGCGCACCAGCGGGCTGCCGTTCTGCACGGTCTCATGATAATTCTTGAGCACAAGGTCATCAAGGCGCGCGCCGCGCAGATCGAGCGAACCATGCACGCGGTCGGCATCGATCGCCACGCGCGGGTCCGGCTGGTCGGAAGCGGATGGCGCCGCGGCCGTCACCGGGGTGGACGCCGGCGGCGCTTCCGGCGCGGGGGCCTGCTGCTCGACCGTCTTATGGTTCTGCTGTGGCAGGAAATATTCAAAACCGACCAGCACCACGGCAGACAGTGCCGTTGCCACCATAAAACGCTTGATATCCATCAGCGACCCGCCAGACTTTTACTGTTTTTCATGGAGTCATGCATGTCACAGCCGCAGGCCGTGCCGGGAACGGGATCGTGCCCACCCGCATTCCACGGGTTGCAGCGCAGGATGCGCCAGCCCGCCAGCACACTGCCCCGCATTGCCCCATGGCGGGCAATCGCGTCGCGTGCGTAATGACTGCATGAAGGAGTGAAACGGCAATGCGCGCCCCATATGGGGCGGATCACCAGCTGATACGCGCGGATGCCCGCACGCAGCATATGGGCAAGTGGACTGAGGGAAGACGCCGTCACGATTCTTCCTTCACCCCCGCCTTGCGCAGGGCCTTGCGGTAATCGCCCATCAGGGCGTCAAACCGCCGCCCGCATGTGCCTGACCGGCCAATCACCACGATATCGACGCCCCTGAGCGCCTTTTCGCGGCCCAGAAGCCGGACCACCTCACGCAGGCGCCGCCGCGCGCGGTTACGCACGACGGAATTACCCACTTTCTTGGTAACGGTAAAACCGTACCGGGCTGCTTCCGTGTCGCCGCGTTCAAGCGCCTGAAGCACCAGCCCCGGCGCGGGCGCCTTGCGGCCCTTGGCCGCAACCCGCAGGAACTCGGCGCGTTTTTTAAGGCGCGTGGACTGATCGGCCACTTTCAGCCGCCCCTGTTATAGAGACATTCATGGCCCCGGGCAGTGTCATGCCCGGAACGTACAGACGTCACCTGCCTCAGGCAGAAAGACGCTTGCGGCCCTTGCTGCGACGGTTTGCAACAACTTTGCGGCCACCAACGGTTTCCATACGCGAACGGAAGCCGTGGCGACGCTTGCGGACCAGCTTCGAGGGTTGATACGTGCGCTTCACAACGGCACTCCCAGATTGACAATGACAGACAGGTTACGGAAATAAGTCTACCGGGCACCGCATGACGCGGAT
The DNA here is from genome assembly GCF_011611525.1 of Komagataeibacter rhaeticus. Taxonomy (NCBI): domain Bacteria; kingdom Pseudomonadati; phylum Pseudomonadota; class Alphaproteobacteria; order Acetobacterales; family Acetobacteraceae; genus Komagataeibacter; species Komagataeibacter rhaeticus. The sequence goes on along the minus strand of NZ_CP050139.1, from coordinate 765,507 downwards.
GCCCCGAGCGGCGCCTTATACTGCCGCTTCGGGGCAACGTCAATGCTGATACCCATCTGCGCCACAACCGGATGATTTACATGACCAGCCCCGCCAGCGACTCTGCCCCGTCCCGTGATGAAACGCTGCGGCGGCACATCCATGACATTCGCGGCCATCTCTCCCCCGCCATGCTGCGCGCGGATTCGCTGGCCCTGAGCCAGGACGAACGCACAAGGCGGGCGGCACAGGATATCCTGACCGCACTGGATGCCGTGACAAGGGAACTGGGCATCATGCGCCGCCTGCTTGCCCGCCCCGCGCCATAAGGCCGGGGCCGGGCATCAGGGCTTCTGGATCAGTTCGATCTTGTAGCCATCCGGGTCTTCAACAAAGGCAATGAAGCTCGTGCCGAATTTGACCGGTCCCGGCTCGCGCGTGACCTTGCCGCCGCCTTCGCGCACCGTTTCCACCACCGCCTTCACATCCGGCACGCCCACGGCAAAATGACCGAACCCCGTACCAACCGCGTAGCCATCATCCTGGCCCCAGTTATAGGTCAGCTCGATTTCCGCCTGGCCGGAGGCATTGTCACCGTACCCGATGAACACAAGGGTGTATTTCCCTTCCGGCACGTCCCGGCGGCGCAGTTCATGCATGCCCAGCAGGCGGTAGAAATCAAGGCTGGCCTCAAGGTTGCGCACGCGCACCATCGTATGCAGGTAAGTTCCCATCCGGCGTTCTTCCCTTTCAGGTTATCTTTTCGTCCCCACCACCAATGCCGGTCAGGAAAAGACCGGCCTCATCGGCCATGGCGGTGCATGCGGCGGGATCGGTGATCAGCGTAGCACCTGCTTCCATGGCAATGCCACGCAGGCCCGCGGCCATGGCGCCTGCGATCGTGCGCGGGCCGATGGTTGGCAGGTCGGCCCGGCGTTCCTGCCCCGGCTTGGCCATCTTGACCAGAACGCCACCGGGACGGTCGGGTTGCCGCAGGGTGGCCACGCGCTCGAGCATCCTGTCGGTGCCCTCCAGCGCCTCGACCGCCAGCACAAGCCCCCCCTGCACCACGCAGCCCTGGCCGATATCAAGTCGGCCCAACTGCCGCACGACATGGCGGCCAAGGGCAATATCGGCGCGCGCCGTGGCATCGGGCGTGAGCGTGCCCAGCGCACCGGGACGGGCAACCGAACCGGGCAGGTATTCATGCGCGCCACGGATGGTGAAGCCTTCTTCCCCCAGCACGCGCACGATGGCCCCCAGAAGCCCGTCGTCTCCGGCAAACAGGGCCTTGCCGATGCGCGTGAGAATGCGCGCGCCCGCGGCATCGGGCCGCAGGCTGACAAGGGATGGCCGCCTGACCGGCCCGATCAGCACAAGGTCACGGCAACCGTGCTCATGCAGGGCGGACAGGATCTCGCCCGCCGCCGCCAGCCGGACCATGCGGTGCGGCCAGTGCCCGATTACTTCAGGTTCCGCAAAACCCTGGAACCCTATTATGAAAACACGCCCGCCCGCCCGTTCCACCGCGCGCGCGACCTGGCCCGGCAGCGGCCCGCCACCGGCCAGAATACCGACACACGCCCCATGAAGCCGGCCATCGGGCAGGACTTCAGGCGCCATCGCTCTCGATCATGTCCCCACTCTGGACACGCACCAGACCACGATGGGTGGGGGCTGCGATAAAATCAAGGATCTCGACCACGCGCGGGTCATTGCCATAGGTCTGGCGGACATGCTCAAGCCGGGTCTGGAAAACCGCGTCCGTAGCATGGGCGGCCTTGGGATACAGCGCCCGGAAAGCCTGTCGCATACGGCGGATCTCGTCAGGCTGCACGCCATTGCGGCGCAGCCAGATCCAGTGCAGCCCCACCAGACGCGCCCGGTTACCCAGCACGCTGCCATAAGGGATGACATCGGCCTCGACCCCGCATACGCCCCCGACCAGCGCCGCATGGCCGATCCGCACGAACTGGTGAAGTGCAGCCGCCCCCATGATGCGCGCGCCATCGCCAATCACCACATGGCCACCCATGACCACGTTGTTGACGATGATGACACCACGCCCCAGCGTGCAGTCATGCGCCACATGGGAATTGGCCATGATCAGGCAGTCCGGTCCGATACGGGTCACGCCGGTGCCGGTTGCCGTACCACGGTGGATGGTCACGTTCTCACGGATGATGGTACGCGCGCCGACCACGCAGGCCGTCGGCTCGCCCCGGTATTTCAGGTCCTGCGGCGCCATGCCCACGGTGGTGAAGGGGTAGCACACCACGCCCTCACCCAGGGTGGTATGCCCGTCGATCACCACATGGGAGATCAGCTCGACATTTTCCCCGATCTCCACATCCGGGCCGACCGTACACCACGGGCCGATCCGCACGCCGCGCCCGATGCGCGCACGGCTGGAAACGATGGATGACGGATGGATTTCGGGCGGTTTTCCACGCCGTTCATCCATTTGGTGACCGTCAGATGAACTTCCTGCCAGAATAGCCTCCATCCCCGCAAGTAACTATGGCCTGCAGAACCGGCGCAGGCTGCGGGCGCGCCCCGGGGCGCACACCCCACCTAAACAACCGCGTGCGGGATCAACCCATGATCATGGCGCTGAATGTCGCCTCGGCGACAGATACGCCATCCACGCGCGCAATACCCTTGAATTTCCAGACATTGGCGCGGCTGCGTTCTTTTTCGACATGAATGCGCAGCTGGTCGCCCGGCCCCACGGGTCGGCGGAATTTGGCGCCGTCGATGGTCATGAAATAGACCAGCTTGCCCTCGAATGCCGGCCCCAGCGTCAGCACCACCAGACAGGCCGCGGTCTGGGCCATCGCCTCGATGATCAGCACACCCGGCATGACCGGCCGCGCCGGGAAATGCCCCTGGAAATGCGGCTCGTTGACCGTGACATTCTTGATGCCAACCGCCGACTGCCCCAGCGTGATGTCAACCATGCGATCAATCAGCAGGAACGGGTAGCGATGGGGTATCGCTTCCATGATCCGCATGATGTCGATCGATTCCAGAACTGCGGGCGTTGCGTCCGCTGGCAGTGCCTCTACTTCTTTATCCACGTCGTCCAACCACTTGTTCGGTCAGGAGCGCTGGCCTGCCAACAGTCGGGACAGGCCGGTTCCTACCGGTTGAATATCTGATGGAAACAGGCAATCAGGCCCTGTCGGCCTTTTCCCCGGCTCCATCCTGCGTCGTTTTCTTGGCCATCCGGCGCAGGAAGGCCACATTGCGGAAAAACTCCCGGAACGGCATGGCCGGACTGCCAATGACATCCGCCCCGGCCTCCACATCGGACATGACACCGCACTGCGCCCCGATCCGCGCCTTGGTACCGATCTTGATATGCCCGATCAGCCCGGCCTGGGCCGCGACCGTTACAAAATCACCCAGTTCGGTCGAACCGGAGATGCCCGCCTGGGACACGACGATACAGCAGCGCCCCAGCCGCGCATTATGGCCAATCTGCACCAGATTGTCGAGGCGTGAGCCCGCGCCGATCACCGTATCGCGCATCGACCCGCGATCAACGGTGGAGTTGGCGCCGATTTCCACCCCGTCCTCCAGCACGACCAGGCCAAGCTGCGGCACGCTTTCAAAGCCTTCGGGCGTTACGGCAAAGCCAAACCCGTCCTGCCCGATCCGCGCGCCGGGCAGGAGTGTCACCCGCTCCCCCAGCAGCGCATGCGATATGGCGACATGGGCGCCAATGCGGCACCGTGCCCCGATCCGCACGCCCGGGCCGATACTGACATGCGTGCCGATATCCACGCCCGCCCCCACCTGCACCCCGTCCCCCAGCACGGCAAAGGCACCGATAGCGGCGGTGGGATCGATCACGCACCCGGTCCCGATCACGGCAGTCGGGTGGATGCCCGGATTGACCGGCGGCGGCGGGTAGAACAGGGACGCAATGCGCGCCCAGGCCTGGTACGGCGTTCTGGATACCAGGGCCGCGGCGTGGAGAGGCACCTTGTCGGCAAAGGCAGGGGCGACAATGACCGCCCCGGCCCCCGTTCCCGCCAGCAGGGGCAGGTAGCGCCTGTTGTCAAGAAAGCTTACCTGCCCGAGCGTGGCGGACTGCAGCGGCGCGATGCCGGTAAAGCTGCCGGGGGCCGCCGAACCGTTCACTGCGGCCCGCAGTTCCGCACCGCCATGGCGTGCCAGTTCCTCCAGCCCGAATGGCCCATGCCTTGTAAAAAAACGTGGATCGCCTGGTATGTTATCCGGCGTCACTGTCATGAAGCGGACCTTAATGCTTGGCGGGAGCGACGGAAGCCGGTGCGGCGGCAGGCCTGTCGGCATCGGCCGTGGTCGGCATGGTGCCGGACTTGGCCAGCACTTCCGGGTCCACATTCGCGGCGGGAATGAACACGGTGGGCAGCACCGCGTTCAGCTGGGTCGCCACCTGCTGGGTGATGTCGAGGCTTTCCTGGCTCAGGGCCACCTGTTCACGGTGCAGCACCAGGTTCATGCCCCGGCTGGCGGCAAGCTGGCGGATGATCTGGACAAGCTCACGCTCAATCTGCCCAAGCGAGACCTGTGCCGCTTCCTGGATGATGCGGTTGCGGTTGCGGAAGTCCTTCTGCGCCGCGATCACACGTTCCTGCAGCTTGCGCTCGCTGGTCTGGATCTGGTCGGACGACATGGTCTTGGCCTGGCCCTGCAGCTTCTGCTGCTCGTCGCGCCATCCGGCCTGTTCCTTCTGCGCCTCACGCGCCAGATCGTCACGGCGCGCGCCCAGCACACGCTCGGCCTGCTGCGCCGCGCTGGACAGCCGCATCACTTCCGGCACGCTGATCACGCCGATGACCGGCGCGGGCGGCGGCGCGCTCTTGGGCACATCCGGGGCCTTGGGCACCGGCGGCACGGGCAGGATGGGCGGATTCTGGGGCTGGGCGTCCTCGCTGTCGGCAGGGGCGGCAGGCAGGGCGACGGGGGCCGGCGCGGCTTCGTGCTGGGGCGCATGGGCGGCGGGCTGGGCGGCCTTGGGCACGAACCAGCCGGCATTCCCGCCACTCCCCTGGGCATGGGCGCCCTGTACGATCACAGTTCCCCACCCGATCAGAGCGGTTGCGGCAAGCAGACGGATGCCGGATTTACGCAACATTATCACCTCAGAATTGTTGGCCGAAGCCGAAGCGGAGCAACTGGGTCCGGTCGTTCGTGCCCTTGTGCAGCGGAACGCCCAGATCGATGTTCACGAGACCGAACGGACTTTTCCATGCAATACCCACGCCGGTCGAGACCACCGGCGTCAGCGTATCGTCATAGACAGGGGTATATTTGGGCCAGTCCTTCATGGATGTATAGCGGCGGCGCACGCGCAGCCCGTCCAGCCCGCCCATATCCACGAAGTAGCGGCCCTTAATCCCCATGGCCGATGCAAACGGAATGGGGAAGTCCACCTGCGCGGACGCGGTGTACATGAACCGCCCGCCCAGGAAGTCCTGCTGTGAGTGCATGACGTTACCGTCACGCGCGGGAATGGCGTAGCTTCGTGGGCCGACACCACCATCCATGAAGCCGCGCAGCGAGTTGCCGCCCAGATAGAAGTTGTCGATGATGTCGCTGCGGCCACCGCCCCAGTTCATGATGTCACCCGCACCCGCACGGAAGCTGACGGTCCAGTCATGGTTGCCCATGATGCTGTCCAGCGGGATGTAGTACGCGGCATCCACCTTGCCACGCAGGTAGCGCTCATTGCCACCGATACCGGCAAAGTCACCGCCCACGCGTACCACGAAACCTTTATGCGGCTGCTGCCTGCGGTCGCGTGTATCGTATGTCAGTGTGGTGCTGAGCTGCGACAGCAGGGACCAGCCATTCTGGTCATGGATGTAATAGGACGAATCCGACCACGTATCCCCGATGTCACGATCGGTCAGCGTATAGCTCCACGATTGCGACAGGTGGTTGTTATAGGAATACCCCATGCGCAGCGTCATGCCGATACGCGCTTCGGAATAGCTCTGGTAGGTCATGTAGCGGTTCTGGATACCGAACAGGTCGATGCCCGCCACAAGGTTGCGGTTGAGGAAATACGGATCGGTAAGCGAAATGTCCGCCTGGTCCTCGTAATACGCGGCCGTTCCGGTAAAGCCCGCGTCAATACCCGTGCCCAGCAGGTTATGCTGCTTGAGGCCAAGGTTGCCCAGCACGCCGGCATCGGTCGAGTAACCGCCACCCAGCGAGAACTCACCCGTCGGCTTTTCCACCACATCGGCCGAAATATTGACCTTGTCCGGCGCCGAACCGGGGGTCTGGTCGATCGAGACGGTCTTGAAGAACCCGAGATCCTCCAGGATCATCTTGGAATACTTGCGGTCCAGCGGGGTGTACGGATCACCTTCGGCCATCGGCAGCTGGCGGCGGATCACCTTGTCCTCGGTAATGGTGTTGCCGTTGATGTCGATGCGCTCGACATACATCCGCGGCCCCTCGCTGATGTCAAACAGCAGGTTGACGGTATGCTTCTCGGGGTTGCGGGCAATTTCGGGATGGACCATGGCGAAGGGATAGCCCTTGCCCTGCAGCATCTCCTGCATGTCCGTGGCATTGTGCTGGATGGCCGAGCCATCGTACCACTGATTGTGGAACAGGGAGATGTATTTGCGCATGGACTCCGCGCTGACATGGCGCAGCGACGAACGCACATCCATCTTGTTCAGGCGGTAGCGCGGGCCTTCATCCACCGTATAGGTGATGTAGAAGCTCTTTCGGTCGGGCGAGAGTTCACCCGTCGCGTTCTTGACCTGAAAATCGACAAAGCCGTTCTTCAGGTAGAAACGATGCAGCAGTTCCGCATCGTATTTCATGCGTTCGGGGTTGTACTGGTCACTGGAAGCGAAGAAGCGGTACCACGCCGTCTCCTTCGAAGAGACGACACCGGCCAGCGCCGCCGTGCTGAACGCACGGTTGCCGACGAAGCTTACCTTCTTGATCAGGGTTTTCTGCGCTTCGTTGATGTGGAAGATCACATCGACACGGTTATGCGCAAGGCGGATGATCTGCGGCGTCACGGTTGCGGCGTAGCGCGCCTTTTCCGCGTACACGCCCAGGATCTTCTGCCTGTCAGCCGAGATTCCCTGCGGGGAGTAGACCGCACGCGGACGCAGCGAAATGACCTTCGTCAGGTCCTCGTCCTTGGCGGAATGATTGCCTTCAAACACGATGCGGTTGACGATCGGGCTTTCGACCACATGCACTTCCAGCACGTTGCCCACGCGCTTGAGCGTCACATCATGGAACAGGCCGGTGGCGTAAAGGGTCTTGAGCGAACGATCAAGCAGGTCCTGGTTGAACCGGTCACCCGGCTGGACAACCATGTAGGACAGGATGGTGCTGGTCTCGATCCGGCTGTTGCCCTTGATGTCAACCGCCTCGATCGGGTCTTCAAGCGGGGGCGCCTTGATCGCTTCGACCGCGGGTTCCTGCTGGTCCACACCGGACACCGGCGCCATGTCCCCACCGAATGGCGTGTTCTGTGCCGCTTCATCCTGCGCATATGCCCCGGCCGTCCAGAACAGCGGCATAAGGCAGGCAGACGCAAGCAGCGCTGAACGTTTACTCGACAAAATCGCTATTCCTCACCACTCGGCATGCGGATCAGCCATGCATTGAGACCGGATGGAGGGCCGGCTCCCTTCCTGTCATGTATCAGCTTTCGTGGCGGACCTATCCGATATACGCCACCGTGTGCAAGCACTTGTATCACTCCGTGCATCTTACCCCTGTCCGGCACGCGAAGCGAGCCACTGAAACAGGCCAAAATGTGACAGATCGTTAAAGGTTGAAAACAGGAACAGCCCCGCAATAAGCGCGAAGCCGGCCTGGAAGCTGATCTCCTGCACCCGACGGGAAACGGGCCGGCCCAGAATAGCCTCAAAAATATAAAATACCAGCCGACCCCCATCAAGAATCGGCACCGGAAACAGGTTGATCAGGCCAAGGTTGATCGACAGCAGCGCCATGAACGAGACCAGGCTGGGCAGCCCGTACTGCGCCACCTGCCCCGACATCTGGGCAATGCGCAGCGGGCCGCCAAGATCCCTGGTGCTGTGCTGGCCGGTAATCATCTGCCACAGCCCCTGCAGCGTCTGGACCGAGACGTTCCAGGTTTCCCTTACCGCCGCGACGAACGCGGCGGGCAGCGATCTGGGACTGCCCATTTCCATGGCGAAGGAGACACCGATCTGCCCGTGCGGCATGCCCCCCTTCTCCGCCACGCTGCCGATATGCACGGGCAGCGTCGTATCCGCATCCCCCCGGTGCACCGTAAGCGTGGTCTGTGCGCCCGCCTGCCCGCTGACAAAGGACTGCAGGTCGGCCACGTCGCGCACGACATGGTCGCCCACGCGCAGGATCACGTCACCCTTTTCCACCCCGGCGGCTGCGGCGGCGCTGCCGGGCACGACCTGTGCCACCTGATTGAGGATATGCGGCTGCCCCACGGTGGCGAACAGCCCGGTGAACAGGACGATGGCAAGCAGGAAATTGAAAACCGGCCCCGCCATGATCACGATCGCCCGCGACAGGACCGGCTTGTCATGGAAGGTACGACCGGGCTGCCAGGCGGCCTTCTGCTCCTCGGTCGCGTCTTCCGGCCCCTCGAATCCGTGCGGGCGCACATAGCCGCCCAGCGGCACCGGGCACAGCCGCCATTCCGTGCCCACGCTGTCATGCCAGCGCAGGAGCGGACGACCGAACCCGATCGAGAACACCTCCACATGCACCCCGCGCCAGCGCGCGGCAAGGTAGTGACCCAGTTCGTGGATGAAAACCAGCACCCCGAGCACAAGGGAGAAGGCCAGAACGGTCCGTATCAGATCATGCATGAACGCTACGCTATCTCCCGATGGCCCGAAACGCCATCCAGAATCATGTCAGGCCGCGCGAGCCACGGTGCGAAGACGCGCGACACGGCGGGATTCCGCATCCCAGTGCAGCACGTCCTCCAGCGTGTCGGCCCGCTGCGCACCGATGGAGTGCATCACATCCTCCACGATCCGTGCAATATCCAGAAACCCGATTTCGCGCTTCAGGAACGCCTCGACCGCGATTTCATTGGCACCGGACAGGATGGCGGGCATGGCGCCACCCGCGCGCAGGGATTCGCGCGCAAGGCGCAGCGCGGGAAAGCGGACCTCGTCCGGGGCTTCGAAATCAAGCCGCGCCAGCGCCGCCAGGTCCAAGCGGGGCGAATTGGTGGCCATGCGCCTGGGCCAGGCCAGCGTATGGGCGATGGGAATGCGCATGTCGGCCGAGCCAAGCTGGGCCACGACCGAACCGTCGGTATACTGCACCATGCTGTGCACGATCGATTGCGGGTGCACGACCACGTCCAGCCTGTCTTCCGTCACGTTGAACAGGCGGGCGGCCTCGATCAGTTCCAGCCCCTTGTTGAACATGGTGGCGGAATCGATGGTGATCTTGGCCCCCATGCTCCATGTCGGGTGCTTCAGGGCTGCTTCGAGCGGGGCCTTCTCCATTTCCTCCAGGGTGGCACGACGGAACGGGCCGCCCGAGGCTGTCAGGATGATCTTCTCGACCTGGTCCACCTGCTTGTCCGCCATGGACTGGAACACGGCATTATGCTCGGAATCGACCGGAAGCAGTGTTGCGCCCGCCTCTTCCACGGCCCGCAGCATCACATCGCCCGCGCAGACCAGCGCTTCCTTGTTGGCCAGCGCCACATGGGTGCCATTGCGCACGGCGGCCAGTGTCGGCTCCAGCCCGGTGGCCCCGGTAATGGCCGCCATGGTCCAGTCCACCGGCAGGCTTGCGGCCTCGATCACGGCGGCACGGCCACCGGCGGTCTCCACGCCACTGCCCGCAAGCAGGCTTTCCAGTTCCGGCAGCAGGCTTTCATCGGCAATGACGGCGCGCCGCGCACCCAGCGCGCGGGCCTGTTCCGCCAGCCTTGCAACATTACGGCCACCGACCAGCGCGCCGGTACGGAACTGATCGGGCGCCTGCAGCAGCAGGTCCACCGTGGAACAGCCAATGCTGCCCGTGCTGCCCAGAACGGAAACTGTTTTCATTCTTGTGTCATTCCCCAAAACTGTTCATGGCCGGGACCATGGCTTCAGTGCAGGCCCACATACCAGAAAGCGGCGCCACCCGCTGCCCCCAAAGAAAGCAGTGCCGCCACGGGGGCCGCCACCAGCAGGCCATCAAAACGGTCCAGCAGGCCACCATGGCCGGGCAGGATGGTGCCGGAATCCTTGACCCCCCGCGCCCGCTTGAGTGCACTTTCCGCCAGATCCCCCACCTGCGCCGCAATGGCCACAAGGCCGCCGAACACGGCGCCACGCCACAGGGCACCGGGTTGGGCACCGGGCATCAGGGCCGCGACCGGCATGCCCGCCACCACGGCGCAGCACAGCCCGCCGATGGAGCCGGACCATGTCTTGGCCGGGGAGATGCGCGGCGCAAGCTTGGGGCCGCCGAACAGCCGGCCCGCCATATAGGCCCCGGTATCACTCAGCGCCACACAGGCAACAAGGAACAGCACGACCCCCGCACCCGGCTCGCTCATGTAGCGCAGCCACAGCAGCGACAGCCCGGCACAACCAATGGCCACCTGCCCCGCCCACAGCGCAGGCCCCAGTACAAGCCCGGCCGCCATGACCAGCAGCGCGCCGCCCCAATGCCCGGCCACGGCCGCAATACCCATGGCCGCCGCCCATGCCAGACACAGCTGGCCACGCCGCACATCCAGCCCGAAGCCGAACATGCGCGCCCATTCCGCCGCCATGCCCGCCATGGCCAGCACGATCATCGCGCCATAGACCAGCCCCCCCAGCCACACGCAGAGTGCGGCAAGCGGCACCAGCACGGCGGCGGACAGCACGCGCGCACGCAGGTCCTTCCAGTTGCCCGATGGCGGCGGGGGCGGGGCAGGCGTTCTGTCAGGCTGGTCGGGCACCGAATCGCCTTTCACGCCGTGAATAGATGTTCAGCACGGTATCGAAATGCGTCTCGTCAAAATCCGGCCAAGGAGTATCCAGGAAAACCAGCTCGGCATAGGCCGACTGCCACAGCAGGAAATTGGACAGGCGGCATTCCCCGCTGGTCCGCACCACAAGGTCCGGGTCGGGCATGCCCGCCGTCAGCAGCGCGCCCGCGAATGTGGCCTCATCGATATCGGTCGCGGCACGCTCGCCCCGCCCCACCGCCTGCGCCAGGCGGATGGCGGCCTGCACGATATCGGCCCGCCCGCCATAGGAGAGCGCAAGCACCAGCACCAGCCGGGTATTGGCCGCCGTGACCGTTTCCGCCCGGCGGGCTTCTTCCTGTATATCTACGGGGAAGCGGGCCAGGTCACCGATGAAGCGCAGGCACACCCCCTCACGCGACAGTTCGGCCACCTTGTGGCGCAGGTAGTAGCGCAGCAGTCCGGTCAGGTCAGCGACCTCACCCGGTGCCCGCCGCCAGTTTTCAGATGAAAAGGCATAAAGCGTGACCCATCCCACCCCACGGCTTATGGCCGCGCGCACGGTGCGCTGCACCGCATCCGCCCCGGCACGGTGCCCCGCCAGCAGGGGCAGGCCCCGCGTGCTGGCCCACCGTCCGTTCCCATCCATGATGATGGCGACGTGCCCGGGCAGGCTGGCATGGCCTGTGGCACGATGATCTGATCCCGACAAGAGCTGGCTGCCCCCCTCAGTCACGCATACGATGGAGCAGAATGGATATGAGGCTCACGGATCAAATCAGACCTGCTTGATCTCACGCTCTTTCTCGACCAGCAGTTCGTCCACGCGCCTGACGTACTGGTCGGTCAGCTTCTGGATGGCATCGGACCATGTCTTGACATCATCCTCGCTGATGTCACCCGCCTTTTCCAGTTTCCGGGTCTGGTCCATGCCGTCACGGCGCACGCCGCGCACTGCAATCCTGCCATTCTCGGCATATTTCCCGGCAGCACGGGCCAGTTCGTTGCGGCGCTCTTCGGTCAGCTGCGGAATGGGCACGCGCACGGTCTGGCCATCGGCCGCCGGGTTCAGTCCCAGCCCCGCGTCACGGATCGCGCGTTCGACCGCGCCCACCAGCGTGCGGTCCCATACCTGCACCGTCAACATACGGGCTTCGGGCACGGCAATGGAGCCGACCTGCGTCAGCGGCACTTCACCGCCATAGGCTTCCACCCGCACCGGCTCCAGCAGGGCGGGGCTGGCACGGCCCGAACGCAGGCCCGCGAAGTCACGGCGCAGGCTTTCAATCGCGCCGTCCATACGGCGGGTCAGATCCGCCAGCAAACTTTTCTGATCGACAGACACTGTGGCCCTCCTTCTAATTCTTCATACACGCGACATGCCCGAAAGCAGCCCGGATTCAGTCCGCCGCCACGATGGTGGTGAACCGCCCCTGCCCCTGCATGACGCGGGAGAAGGCATTCGGCTCATGGATGTTGAATACCACGATCGGGAGCCGGTTCTCACGCGCCAGGCTTATGGCCGCGGCATCCATGACATTAAGGTCATTGGCCAGCACATCGCGGTAGGTCAGCGTGTCAAAACGCTGCGCATCGGGCACCTTGCGCGGGTCGGCGGAATACACGCCATCAACCTGCGTGCCCTTGAACAGGGCATTGCACTCCATTTCGGCCGCGCGCAGGGCGGCCCCCGTATCGGTGGTAAAGAACGGGTTGCCGGTACCGGCGGCAAAGATCACCACCCGTCCCTTTTCCATGTGCCGCACGGCGCGGCGGCGGATATAGGGCTCGGCGATGGAGGACATGTGGATGGCGGTCATCACGCGCGTGGGAATGCTGTGCCGCTCCAGCGCGTTCTGCATGAGCAGGGCGTTGATGACGGTGGCCAGCATGCCGGCGTAATCACCCTGCGCACGGTCCATGCCCCGCGCCGCCGCCGCCACCCCGCGGAAGATGTTGCCGCCACCGATCACAAGGCAGACTTCGATGCCGGTGCGGGCGACAGCGGCCACATCGGCGGCGATGCCATCAACGGTTGCCGGATCGATACCATACGATCCGCTGCCCATCAGGGCCTCCCCCGATACCTTGAGCAGGACGCGCTTGTAGGATGACGGGGCTTGGGGTTTGACGGACTGGGTCATTGATCCTCGGCGCAGGTCAGGCAAACAGGACTGGGGACGGGCAGGCCGCCCGACCATGCCCTGTCATATAGAGGGATGCCCCCCCCCACAAGCCGATCCCGCCCTCTTTTGAGGATTCAGGACGCATCATCCAGGCCGATGGCACGCAGGCGGGCACGCTCCTCATCCCATCCCGCCCGCTCCTTCACGTTCAGGAAAAGATGGCATGTCCGCCCCAGCAGGCGGCCCAGTTCATGGCGCGCCTTTTCGCCAATGGCGCGAATCCGGCTGCCGCGCTCGCCAATCAGGATGGCCTTGTGCGAGGCGCGCGCGACATAGACCGTCACCTCGATCCGGACGGACCCGTCGGGACGTTCCTGGAAGGCCTCGGTTTCCACCGTGGCGGCGTAGGGCACTTCCTCATGCGTCTGCAGGAAGATCTGCTCGCGCACCAGTTCGGCCGCCAGCAGGCGGTCGGGCAGGTCGGTCAGGTCGTCCTCGGGGTAGAGATACGGCCCCGCGGGCAGGGCCGCCGCCAGGCGGTCAAGCAGGTCATCCACCCCCTCGCCCGAGCGCGCGCTGACCATGAACACATGTTCGACCGGCAGGATGGCCGACAGTTCCGCCGTAAGCGGCAGCAGCGTGTCGCGCTTCACGAGGTCGGTCTTGTTGAGCACAAGCCACAGCCTGCGCTTCTGCTCGGCCAGACGGGCGGCAATGGCGCGCAGCGCATCGGTCATGCCCGCGCGTGCATCGACGATGAGCAGCGTGATGTCCGCATCATCCGAACCCGTCCAGGCGGCGGCGACCATGGCGCGGTCCAGCCTGCGCCTGGGCTGGAAGATGCCCGGCGTGTCCACCAGCAGGATCTGCGCGCCGTGGCGCATGAGGATGCCCAGCACCCTGAAGCGCGTCGTCTGCGCCTTGGGGCTGACAATGGACAGCTTGGTACCCGCCATGCGGTTGAGCAGCGTGGACTTGCCCGCATTGGGCGCGCCGACGATGGCTACGAACCCGCAGCGTGTGGTTGTGGTGTCGTGGTCCTGCCCGGTCATTGTCCATGCCCCCTGCGGTCGGTGGAAGATGCGGCCTGCCCGTCCGTGCCCAGCTGGCGCAGCAGGTCGGCCGCGGCATCGCTTTCGGCCGCGCGCTTGCTGCCCGCCACTCCCTGCCCGGTTTTTCCCTGCGCGTCCACCGCAATGACAAAACGCGGCGCATGGGATGGCCCTTCGGCCGAAACCACGCGGTAGCGCGGCAGCGGCAGGCCGCGCCCCAGCACCCATTCCTGCAGGGCGGTCTTGGGGTCCTTGGGCGGGCGGGCCTGGGCCACGATGGCGTCCTGCCACATCCGCCGCACGAAGGCGCGCGCAGGGTCCAGACCGCCATCAAGGTAGATGGCGCCCAGTATGGCCTCCACCGCATCGGCCAGCACGTTGGCCATCTGCCGCACCCCGGCGCGGGCCTCGTGCTCGGCCACGTCCAGCGCGGACTGCAGCGCCATGGCATGCGCCACCTCCGCCAGTACGGTGCGCGAGACGAGATGGGCGTGGCGGGGACCAAGCGCGCCCTCCTGCTCGGTGGGGAAACGCTCAAGCAGCCATTCGGCCATGACCAGGCCCAGCACCCGGTCACCGATGAACTCCAGCCGTTCGTTGGACCCGGCCCCCCGGGTCGCCACATTCTGGCGCGTGCGGCGGTTGCCACTGCGCTCATGGGCGGCGGAACGATGGGTCAGCGCGCGCAGAAGCAGTTCGGGCCGGGTGAAGTGATAGCCCAGACAGGCTTCCAGTCGCCTGATCTCGGCCGCGGGAACGCGGTCTTCCGCCACGGTCAGCGCACCCCCATGAACAGCCGGCCCCAGCGGATCTCCGCCGGCCAGTACCAGACCTGCCAGAAGGGATGCGCCGCATCGACGGACATGAAGATCCACTTGGCCTGCCCGATCAGGTTCTCCATCGGCACGAAGCCCAGATCCTGCGGTTCATCGCCCATGAAGCGGCTGTCGGCACTGTCGTCGCGGTTGTCGCCCATGGCGAAGAAATAGCCCGGCGGCACGACATATTCCGGCGTGTCGTTCTTGCCGCCCTCATCGGTCAGTTTCAGGATATCATGCGCCACCGGCCCGTGGCCGCCACTGCCGGGCAGGATCTCGCGGTAGCGGTCGCCCTCCATGCGGGTACGGTGTTCGTCTATGGCGGTGTATTCGCCTTCCGGCTCGCGGGGGATTTCCTGGTTGTTGATGTACAGCCTGCCCTCGCGCATCTGGATCGTATCCCCCGGCAGGCCCACGATGCGCTTGATGTAGTCGATCGACGTATCCTTGGTGAAGCGGAACACCGCGACATCACCCCGATGGGGCGTGCTGTCCCATATCCGGCCGGTGAACAGGTTGGGCGAACCGGGCAGGGAAAAATGCGAATAGCCGTAGCTGTATTTGGCAACCCACACATAATCCCCCACCTGCAGCGTCGGGATCATGGAGCCGGAGGGGATGTTGAAGGGCTCGAACAGCACCGTGCGCACACTGACCGCCAGCACACCCGCAATGACGACCGTGCGGACCAGGTCCAGTATCCCGCCCTCGCGGCGCGGCGCATCGGAATGGGAGGAAGCGGAAACCGTCTTGTTATCGTCCATGGGCATAACTGTTCTTTTATCCGGATCTGGCATCGACCGGACAGGCATTGCCGGACGAATAACGGGGAGGGATCAAGCCCACGCGGGCCCCACCTGTCAAGCACCGGCCCGTGGGCCGGGACGCGGTTCAGGCGGTGGCCACCCTGTGCGCCGTAATCATGACCTGGGCGAAGGCGTAGGGGTGTTCATCGGTCATGGTCAGGAAAATCCGGGCTTCATACCCGGCGGGAAGCAGTTCCTGCAGCCGCGCCAGCGCGCCACCCGCCAGCCGCATGACCGGCTGGCCACCAGGCAGGTTTTCCACCCCCATGTCCCGGTGGAACACGCCGTGGGCAAAGCCGGTACCCAGCGCCTTGGCGCAGGCTTCCTTCGCCGCCCAGCGCTTGGCATAGGTACCCAGCCGGGCGTTGCCCTGCCGCCGCTGCGCCGCCGCGCGCTCACGCGCGGTAAAGACGCGCTGCTCAAAGCGTGCGCCGTGGCGGGCCAGAACCGTCTCGATGCGCCGGGCATCGCACAGATCGGACCCGATGCCGACCAGCATGGCCTACCCCCTTGCCCGTTCGACCTGCACCACGCCGGGCGCCGCGCGCAGCGCCACCATGATGGCGGTCAGGTGCCGCAGGTCACGCACCTCGATATCGGCAAGGATCTCCATGAATTCAAGCTGGCGGTTGACGATGCGCAGGTTGACCATCACCCCTTCGTGCTTGGCGGCGATATTGGTCAGCGTGGCCAGCATGGCGGGTTCGTTGGCGGTCACCACGCTCAGCCGCCCGGTATGGGTGCCGGTGGCGTTGCGGGCAATCAGGTCGTAATCCCAGTCAAGGTCCATGAACCGCTCGGGGGTGGCGGCAAAGGTCTCCAGCGTCTGGCAGCCCAGCGTGTGGACCGTGATGCCCTTGCCGGTGGAGACGATGCCCACGATCCGGTCCCCCGGCAGCGGGTGGCAGCACCCGGCAAAATGCACCGCCATGCCAGCACCCACACCAGCCAGCGCCATGCCCGCCGCGGGTTTGCGCCGCCCGGCCGCCGCACTGGCCGCCCCGCCGCCGCCCGGCGCGCGCATGGACAGTCCCGGCACCATGCGTGGCGCACGCGGCGCACGGCGCAGTTCGGGATAGGCAAGCTGCACGACCTCACGCGCGGACTGGTTCCCGTTGCCTACCGCTACGTACAGGTCGGCCACCGATTGCAGTCGCAGGTCCTTCAGCAGGCTTTCCAGCACCTTTTCCGACCCGTCCACCCCTTCCTGCCGGAAGGCCTTGGCCAGTGCCACGCGCCCGCTTTCCAGATGCGCCTCACGCTGCTGCAACGCCACATGCCGACGGATGCGCGCGCGCGCCTTGCCGGTCACGACAAACCGCTCCCACGATGGGGAGGGCGTGCCGCCGCGCGCGGTCATGATCTCGACCTGATCGCCATTCTGCAGTTCATGGCGCAGCGGCATGAGCCGGCCATTGATGCGCGCGCCCACGCAGGTATCGCCCACCTGGCTATGCACGGCGTAGGCAAAATCCACCGGTGTCGCCCCGCGCGGCAGGGAAATCAGCTGCCCCTTGGGCGTGAAACAGAAAACCTGGTCCTGATAGAGTTCGAGCTTGGTATTTTCCAGGAACTCGTCCGGTGCGGCCGAGTCCTCAAGGATGTCAAGCAGGTCCTGCACCCAGCGCAGGCCGGACACAACACCCTTTGCTTCCCTGCCCCCCGCCGCATCGGGCAACTGCTTGTACAGCCAGTGCGAAGCCACGCCGTTTTCGGCCACGTCATGCATTTCCGGCGTGCGGATCTGCACCTCGATCTTCTGGTTGCGCGGGTGGCGCAGGGTCACACCCGTATGCAGGCTCTGGTAGCCGTTGGCCTTGGGGGTGGAGATATAGTCCTTGAACCGCCCGGCAATGACCGGATAGGCGGCATGCACCGCGCCCAGCGCCACATAGCAGGCCTCCCGCGAGGGCACGAGGATACGGAACGCCATGATGTCGGACAACTGCTCGAAGGCGACGTTGCGCCGCTGCATCTTCTCCCAGATGGAATAGGGCGTCTTCTCCCGCCCCGTCACCTCCACGCCCTCCAGCCCCGCCTGCGCGCACAGGGCCTGAAGCTCCCGGCGGATCTCCTCGATCACGTCCGCCCCCTGCCCGCGCAGGTAGTTCAGGCGGGCGCGGATGGTGGCCATCGCCTCGGGCTCAAGGGCCGCGAACGACAGGTTCTGGAGTTCCACCTTCACCTTGTCCATGCCGATACGGCCGGCAAGGGGGGCGTAGATCTCCATCGTTTCACGCGCGATGCGCTGGCGGCGGTCCAGCCGCTGCACGTAATGCAGCGTGCGCATGTTGTGCAGCCGGTCCGCCAGCTTGACCAGCAGCACGCGGATGTCGCGTGACATGGCCAGCACCAGCTTGCGGAAGTTTTCCGCCTGCTTGGTCCGGTCGGACTGCAGTTCCAGCCGGGTCAGCTTGGTGACGCCATCCACCAGTTCGGCCACGGTGTCGCCAAACTGCTCACGCAGTTCCTTCTGCGTAACCCCCGTATCCTCGATCGTGTCATGCAGCAGCGCGGTGATGATCGAGGCGGTATCGAGATGGAATCCCGCCAGTATGTTGGCGACCGCCAGCGGATGGGTGATGTAGGGATCGCCGTTGTCGCGTGCCTGCCCGGCATGGGCGGCCTGGGCCACGGCAAAGGCCCGGCGGATCAGGTCCGCATCGGCCGTGGGGTCATAGGCGTGAATGCGACGGATCAGTCCCTCGCACGATATCACGCGCTCCCCTCCCCCCGCCATGGCGGGAAGGCTGGCCGCATCCGCGGCCACGCCGCCCGTGACGGGCACGGGCATGGAGGAAGATGGCGTTTCCGATCTGACCGGGTCAGTCACCTTCCACCCCTTCGTCAGATATTACCGGCCCCGTCCGCTCAGGGCGGCCTCGACCGAGGCTTCCAGTTCCTCGGCGGACATGCCGCCGCCGGCATGACGCGCCTCTTCCTCGGCCGAGACATCCTGCAGGCCGAAGATGTTGTGTTCGGTCGGGATCAGGTCGGCCACTTCCTCATCCGCGGGTTCGGGTTCGGGCGCGCGCGCCAGCGAACGGATAAGGTCGCTGCGGATCTGCTCCAGCCCCACGGTCTGGTCGGCAATCTCGCGCAGGGCGACGACGGGGTTCTTGTCGTTATCGCGGTCGATCGTCATTTCCTCGCCACGCGACAGGGCGCGTGCGCGCTGGGCCGCCAGCAGCACCAGTTCAAAACGATTGGGAACCCGCTCAACGCAGTCCTCGACAGTGACGCGTGCCATCAGGCCTGAACTCCGGTTGTTAATTGGTTGTGTTGATCAGAATTTACCTTATTACCCGCTGCCCTGTCCCGGCGCAAGCATTTCAGTCGGCATCGGCCATGGGGGCAATCTCCTGCCCCGCAACGCCGGGCAGGAAGGCATCAAGCCCCTGCCCGCTTACGGGGTCACGCCATTCGGGCATGACATCGCGCAGCGGCAGCAGCACGAACGCCCGCGCGGTGGCGCGCGGGTGCGGCAGGACGGGGTCGGGTGCCGCGCGCACCAGATCACCCATGGTGATGATGTCCAGATCAAGCGGGCGGGCGGCGTTGCGGACGGTGCGCCTGCGGCCGGCTTCGGCCTCGATCGCGTGCAGCCGTGCCAGCAGCCAGGCCGGGTCCACCCGGCCGGACAGCCGCACGACTCCGTTCACGTAAGGGGGCTGCCCCGAAGGGGGCACCGGCGCGCTTTCATACCATCGTGAGACCGCGGCCACGCGCAGGCCGGGCAGGCGCGCAAGCTGGCGCACCGCCCACCGGCAGGTCATGGCCGCAGTTTCACCACTTTCGCGTGGCAGGTTGGCGCCTACGGCAATTGTTATATCGTCTGCCGGGGCAGCATATTGCGGCATTGTCATGTGAAAACTGTATTCCGGCGGCTTCGTGTCGGTTAGTAATCCCTGCCCATGGGGAACTTCCTGTCGGGCCAGGGTTTCTGCATATCAAGGATCATTGCTGCAAGACGACTTTACACCTCGATACAAAATACATGCCAAGCCTGAATTTAACCCGGTCATGACATATTCACTTTCTTGTTTCAGGGACAGATCATAAATGTTTTTTCAACCTCAGGAGCGGCTTTGTCTTTTTATAGACGGCACCAGCCTGTACTCCGCATCCCGCAATCTTGGTTTTGAGGTCGATTATCGCAAGCTGCTGCAGTTCTTTCGCGCCAAGTCAAATGTCCTGCGTGCCTATTACTATTCCGCCGTACTGGATACCGAGGAATATTCACCCCTCAAACCCCTTACGGACTGGCTTGTCTATAATGGCTACACGCTTGTCACCAAGAACGCGCGCGAATTCATAGACCATAATGGCCGCCGCCGCGTGCGGGGCAACATGGACGTGGAACTGACGGTGGACATGATGGAAATGGCGCCGCATATCGACCATGCTGTGCTGTTCAGCGGGGATTCGGATTTTCGCCGCCTGCTGGAATCCGTCCAGCGCCAGGGCGTGCGCACCACCGTTGTCGGTTCGATCAAGACCACGCCGCCGCTGATCGGTGATGAACTGCGCCGGCAGGCCGACCAGTTCATTGAACTGGCCGATATTTCGGCCAACTTCATGCGCCGCCATATCGAAAGCCGCGCACCGCGCAACACCGCCCCCCCCGTGCGCCACCCGGCCGACCAGATGAGCGAGCACGACGAGGACTGAACCGGGAAACGCCCTGTCCCGGACACAGGCCCCGCCCCGCCCCATGCGGGGCGGGGTTTTTTAATACGGGGTTCAGCCGTCCAGCTGCAGGGCGGTTCGGGTGCGCGCGCGCACCTGCGCGCACAGGGCCGCATCCTGCCCCAGCTTGACACCGTAGGAGGGGATCATCTCCCGCAGACGGGCCTCCCACTGCGGCAGGCGGGCGCCAAAGCAGCGCTGCAGGACCGTCAGCATGATCGGCGCCGCCGTGGACGCACCGGGGGATGCCCCCAGCAGGCCCGCAATCGACCCACCGGCCCCTGTCACCACCTCGGTGCCGAACTGCAGCACGCCGCCGCGCACGGGGTCCTTCTTGATCACCTGCACGCGCTGGCCTGCGGTAATCAGTTCCCAGTCCTCCTTGCGCGCGGTGGGCACGAAGTCACGCAGGGCCCTAAGCCGGTCCTCGCTGGACTGGAGCACCTGCTGGATCAGGTATTTGGTCAGCGGCATGTTATCGCGGCCCACGGCCATCATGGCGCCGATATTGTCCATGCGGATGGAACGCGGCAGGTCCAGCCACGACCCCTGCTTGAGGAACTTGGTGGAGAACCCGGCATAAGGCCCGAACAGCAGCCCACGCTGGCCATCGATCACGCGCGTGTCCAGATGCGGCACCGACATCGGCGGCGCCCCCACCGATGCCTTGCCATACACCTTGGCCTGGTGCCGGGCCACGATCTCGGGGTTGGTGCAGCGCAGGAACTGCCCGCTTACGGGGAAGCCGCCAATGCCGCGCGCCTCCGGTATGCCGCTTTTCTGCAGCAGGTGCAGCGCGCCACCGCCCGCGCCCACGAACACGAATTTGGCGCGCACCCGGCGTTCCGCCCCGCCATGCATGGCCCGGACCGATATATCCCATTCGTTATTGCCCGCGGGCTTGAGGTCTTCCACCTCCTGCCCCAGGTTCAGCTCGAACCCCGGCCTGCCACGCAGCAGGTCAACCAGGCGGTGGGTCAGCGCACCGAAATTCACGTCCGTCCCCGCCGGGTGCCAGGTGGCGGCAAGCTTCTGGCCGGGCGCGCGGTCTTCCATGACCAGCGGCATCCACTGGCGCAGCTGTGCCCCGTCAGAGGAAAGCGACATACCCTCAAACAGCGGATGCTGCTGCAGGGCCGCATAGCGCCGCTTCAGGAAATCCACGTTTTCGGCACCCCATACAAAGCTCATATGCGGGACGGGGGTCAGGAAATCACGCGGGCTGGGGATCTGCCCCGTCTCCACCAGATAGGACCAGAACTGGCGTGAAACCTGAAAGGCCTCGTTCACGTTCACGGCCTTGGAGATGTCAACGGTTCCGTCGGGGCGCAGCGGGGTGTAGTTCAGTTCGCACAGGGCGGAATGGCCCGTGCCCGCGTTGTTCCAGCCATTGGAACTTTCCAGCGCCACGTCATCCAGCCGCCCGAACAGCGCGATGGACAGGCCCGGCTCAAGCTGGCGCAGCATGGCGCCCAGCGTGGCACTCATAATTCCGCCACCAATCAGGACCACATCGTAGGTGGAGGCGGCGGAAGGGGAAGTCGAGGTCATGGCATTCTCCGGATCGGCATCGGAAACCCGCTGCGTGGCTGGTCATCGGCTTGACCGGGCAGCCACCCGGCGGCGCGGGGAACCCGGCCTGATTGCACGTTCATGGTCTGGTACCGGCCTGACCGGCACCCCGGCCCCCATGGCGCGCGCCACATGGCCGGTACACTCTGTCAGCCCTTTCCTTGCCACCATGTGGGGCAGGCCACGGCATCATCTCTGCGCGAGGAACACAGCCCTCCGCCCCACCGCATGGCTGGAACCGCGCTGCAAGAGCGCACCGGCCGCCCCAAAAGCGGCGACGGCCCGCATGGACAACATCCCGCGAGCGGGCGCGGCCCCTGCTTACACCCATCATGGCCCGCCGTCATCCGCGCGGGGCCACGGGGGCAACCGGATTCCCCCCGTAACCCTGCCCGATCATGGCCGCCGCCACCATGCATGACAGCACGCGCACCGGCACCGGGTCGGCCCGGCTGGTCAGGATGACCGGGACGCGCATGCCCATGACAATGCCCGCCGCGCGCGCCTGCCCGATGAAGGTCATCTGCTTGGCCAGGATATTGCCCGCCTCCAGATCCGGTACCACCAGTATGTCCGCCAGTCCCGCGACGGGAGAGGTAACACCCTTGCACCGCGCGGCTTCGGGACTGATCGCGTTGTCCAGCGCCAGCGGCCCGTCCACCACGCCGCCGGTAATCTGGCCACGTTCGGCCATCTTGCACATGACCGCCGCATCCAGCGTGGAGGGCAGGTCGGGGTTGACCACCTCCACGGCAGAAAGCAGCGCCACCCGTGGCCGCCCGATGCCCAGCATGTGCGCAAGGTCGATGCTGTTCTGCACGATGTCGCACCGCGTACCCAGGTCCGGGGCGATGTTGACCGCCCCGTCACTGACCAGCAGCACGCGCGGGGCCTGCGGCGCATCCAGCACATAGACATGGCTCATCCGCCGCGCCGTGCGCAGCCCGCCCTCGTGATGGCCCAATTCATGAAGGAAGATGCGCGAATGCAGCGATCCCTTCATCAGCGCCGCGATCCGGCCTTCATGCGCCATGGCCACGCCCGTGCGGGCCGCCTCCTGCGGGGTGGGCACGTCCACCATCTGGCAGCCCTCAAGCGAAATGCTGGCGGAAGCCGCAAGCTGGCGGATCTCGGCCACCGGCCCGATCAGGAAGGGCACGGCCAGCCCCTGCCGGACAATCCCGGCCACCGCGTGCAGGGCGGGCAGGCTGCAGGGATAGACCACGCCCAGCGTGATGGGCGGCCTGTTGGCAAGGCCGTGTGCAAGATCATCAAAAAAACGCAGGCTGCGCATCATGTCTCCTTCCCGTTACGGACAGGCTGTCGCCACCTGATGCCACACCACCCCGCCTTCCGCCGCCATCATCTTTATGCGAGCCATCCCGCCAGGGTGACAGCGCGGCCTGTCGTCATGCATGCTGGCGCCCACATCATGCACATGGCCCGGATGGCCATGACTGAAACCTGGCAGGAGAAACACGCATGTCTACCGCACCCCTGATCGGATTTGTCGGCTTCGGGGCCATGGCGTCCCGCATGGGGGCCAACCTGACCAAGGCGGGCTACCGGATTGCCGCCTATACCCCATCGGGCAAGGGGGGGGATGGCAGCACGCGCTTCCTGCCCACCGCCCGCGCGCTGGCGGCGGAAGCCGATATCGTGCTGGTATCCGTGCCCGATGACGAGGCGCTGGCCGGGACGCTGCATGGCCCGGAGGGCGTACTGGCGGGGCTGAAGGCGGGGGGCGTGCTGATCAACACCAGCACCATCGCCCCCGAAACCGCCGAGGCACTGGATGCGGAAGGCACGGCACGCGGCCTGTATGTGATCGACGCCCCCGTGGCGGGCAGCACGCCGGAGGCGGAAGCGGGCAACCTGATCGTGCTGGCGGGCGGGACGGCCGAGGCCATTGCCCGTGTGCAGAAGGTTTTTGACACCATTGGCCGCCTGACCATCCATGCAGGCCCGGCAGGGTGCGGCACGAAGCTCAAGCTGGTGATCAACGGCATCATGGGATCGACACTGGCGGTGGTGGCGGAAGGTGTTGCCTACGGTCTGGCCACCGGGCTGGAGCGGGGCATGCTGTTCGATGCGCTGGACGAGGTGCCGGTCATCTCGCCCCACCACAAGCGCAAGCTCAAGGCGGCGAAGGCGGGGGATTTCAGCCCGCAGTTCCCTGCCCGGCTCATGCAGAAGGACATGCGCCTGCTGCTGACCAGCGCGGCGCGCCAGACGGCCCCCCTGCCCGCCATGGCCGCCGCGACCCAGAGCCTGTCGCTCACCCGCCGCCGCCACCCGGACGAGGATTATTCCGCCCTGTTCGCGGTCATGGAAAGCCTGGTGGCCAACACCCCCTAAATCCGCCCGCGCAGCCGTGCCATGATCACGGCCAGCCGGTCCCCCATGCCACGCGGCAGGGCGTGGGGGGCCGCCGGGCCTTCACGCATGTCACGCAGCCCCAGCACCGCGGGCAGGCTTGCGGCCAGCGCGGGGCGCGGCAGGCGGCCACCTGCCCGCGCCCGGTCCAGCCAGTCCCGGCCCTGCTGGCGCAGCATGGCACGCAGGGCCGCGATCTGGGTGGGCGTGGGCCGCCCCGTCCGCAGCCCGTCGCGCGTAAGCCCGGCCATGGCCAGCGCGTCATCGGGCAACGGGCAGCGCCCGGCCGCCAGCACGGCGGGCAGGTAGCGCACCAGTGCGCCCACACCGTACACCCCGCCCAGCAGGCGCACGCGCGCCAGCACGCCCGCATCCGCAATGCCCGCCGCCTGCGCCATGGCCACCTGCATGCCGCCCGCGCCATCCAGCATGGAAGCCTGCCATGCAGCGCTGTCCGGCAGGCCCTCAAGTTCACATTCCCGTGCCTCGATCATCGCCACCAGTGTCCCGCGCCGCACCGCGCCGCGCGCCAGCAGGTCAAGCACGCTGGCCGCCAGTTCAACCCGCCGGGCGTTGCCACCTTCCAGAACATCCCGCCACCATTGCAGCCGGATCAGCCCCGCCATCGGCCCCGCCACCGACCACGATGCAGGCAGCGCCAGCGCGCGCGTGCACTCATGATTGAAGGCAATCAGCACCATGGCGGCATGACGCGCGGCGGCCGGCAGGAACAGCGCGCAGAAGAAGCGGTCCGGGTCCGCCTTGCGGGCGGCGTGCATGAGCGAGAGGGCCGTGCCGCCTGATTGGCATGCATCCATCCGGTCCATCATGGCGTTTGCACCGGGTGGCATGGGATGGCGGTGTTCATGTGTCCGTCACTTGACGCACCCGCTCCGCCCCCATAGCAATCTTGGTATGGCGGCTGCCGGCCGCCCCTTGCAATTCCCAGGAGAATGTTCATGGCTTTTGAATTGCCGTCCCTTCCCTTCGCCTACAATGCCCTTGCCAACCGTGGCATGTGCCAGGAAACGCTGGAGCTGCATCATGACAAGCACCATCAGGCCTATGTGACGGCCCTGAACGGGTTTGTCGAATCCAAGCCGGAACTGCAGGGCAAGTCGCTTGAGGAAATCATCCTCATGGTCAAGGGCAAGCCTGACCTGGCCCCCGTGTTCAACAATGCGGGACAGCACTGGAACCATATCCTGTTCTGGCAGAACCTGGCACCGTCGGGCGGGGCGATCCCCGACTCGCTGAACAGGAAGCTGATCGAGGATTTCGGCAGCATCGAGAAGTTCAAGGCCGACTTCAAGGCCGCCGCCGCATCGCAGTTCGGCTCCGGCTGGGCATGGCTGGTGCTGGGTTCCGATGGCAAGCTGAAGGTGACCAAGACCGCCAACGGCTCCAACCCGCTGGCCGAAGGCCAGGGCAAGGTGCTGCTGGGTCTCGATGTGTGGGAGCATTCCTACTACCTCGATTTCCGCAACCGTCGCCCCGACTACATCGTCAACTACCTGGACAAGCTGGCCAACTACGAGTTCGCCGAAGCGCAGCTCCAGTCCGCCTGATCCGGCCCGTTACCGGCCAGACCACGAAAAACCCGGCCATGCGCCGGGTTTTTTGCATCCTTCCGCCCGGTGCGCCCCCCGGTCAGGAATGTCCCTGCCCCCCCAGCGTGCGCAGCGGCGTGCCGCGCATGAGTTCCGCCTCGATCTGTTCCAGCGTCATGCCCCGGGTTTCGGGCACGCGCAGCACCACCATGAGCAGGAACAGCGCATTCAGCCCCGCATAGATCCACAGCACCCTGTCCGCCCCCAGCAGTTCCAGCCCCGTCAGGAACGTGGCGCTGACCAGCATGTTGGCAATCCAGTTGGCGCAGGTGGAGCATGCCATGCCGAATTCCCGCCCGCGCAGGGGCAGGATCTCGGCACAGAGCAGCCACGCCAGCGGCCCGGCCGAAAACGCGAACGCGGCAACGAACAGCAGCATGAACCCACCCATGAGCAGCCGCATGCCCGGCATGACCGGAATGCCGCCCGCCACCATCAGGGCCTGCCCCCCCATGGCCAGCGCCATGACGGCGAACCCGGCAACCAGCATGGGCCTGCGCCCCACGCGGTCGACACAGGTCGTGGCCACACAGGTGGAAAGCAGGTTGATCACCCCCACCCCCACCGGCCCCCAGACCTGCGCGTAATGCCCGTATCCCGCAAGCCCGATCAGGTGCGGCGCGTAATACAGCACCGCGTTGATGCCCGAGAACTGCTGCGCCACCTGCAGCCCCACCGCCAGCCACATGGCGCGGCGGCAGTTGGGGTCGCGCATGAAGCTGCCAATGCCGTCACGCCGCGCCGAGAGCCGGGCCATGATGGCATTGCGTTCGGCCATGACCATGCGCGGCAGGCCGCGCAGCTCGATCAGCACGCGCCGCGCATCACGCTCGCGCCCCTGCGCCAGCAGCCAGCGCGGGCTGGGGGGCAGGAACAGCACCCCCATCATGAACACCAGCCCCGGAAAGCCGACAATGCCCAGCATCCACCGCCACACCCCGAAATAGGAGAACAGCCCGTCGGATACGAAAGCCGCCAGCAGCCCGCATGAAATCATGAGCTGGTAGCCCAGGATCATGGCGCCACGCCGGCCCGAATCAGCAATTTCGGCAATATAGAGGGGGGTTGTGAACGTGGTTGCCCCCGTTGCCAGCCCCAGCAGCAGGCGGGCGAACAGCAGCATGTGGAACGATGTCGCTTCGGCACACAGCAGCGGGCCGATCACGAACAGCCCGGCGGTCAGCACCAGCGTGCGCTTGCGCCCCCATGCATGCGACATCCACGCCGCGCACAGCACGCCAAGGGCCGCCCCCAGCAGCATGATGGCCACCAGGGATTCGCGCTGGAAGTCCGACAGGATGAACTCCTGCGCGATCAGGTCCAGTGCGCCGGACATGACGCCGGTATCCAGACCGAACAGGATGCCCGACAGCGCGGCCAGCCCCCCGATCAGCCCGGCACGCCCCCGTATGACTGGCCTGTGCCGGATGCTCTGGTCGGTCTGGGCGCCACCGGGCTGCGTGTGCATTCACCATCACTCCTGCTTTCCACCCAGAACGGCACAGCACCGGGGAAGTTCGCCCCGCGCGTGCCATGGAGGGAACAAAAGAGCAGGGTCAGGCGTTCTTGTCGGTCGTTTTGGCGGCACTGTCATTGGCGGGGGTGGCGGCACTGGTGATGACCGAGCTTATGGTATCGCGCAGCACGGCCACGCGCACGCCCTGCGCGATCTCGACTTCCACCTCGTTGGACTCCGCCTGCACCTTCTGCACCACGCCAATGATTCCGCCTGCCGTCAGCACCCGGTCCCCCCGGCGCAGGGCCGCAAGCTGGCTGCGCAGCTGCTTCTGCTTGACCTGCTGGGGGCGGATGAGCAGGAAGTAGAAAATGGCGAACATCGCCACGTAAGGCAGCACGGCCATGATGCCATCCCCGCTGAGCAGGCCGCCGCCCGCAGCCTGCGCATGGGCGGGGGTGGTCAGTAAATCATTGAAAATCGAAGGCATTGCTATCTTTCCGGCAAATGGTGGGATTGAACGGGTTGCGGGTTTGCCATGCGGACCATAGTTTTCGCCTGTTTCCCGTCAAGGCGTTCGCCTGCCATTGCTGGCCAACGCGCTCCGGAGCCCCCGGTGGCAGCGGCCACCGCCATGCCATGCTAAAAGAAAGCAGGACCGACGATGGACAGCACGACCCTTCCCGTTCTCGAACGCATTGCCGCGGCCCTTGAGCGGCTTTCCCCACCCGCCCCGTCGCTTGCCGGGCTGGACGCGGCGGATGCCTTCATCTGGCATCCCGGCCTTGGCCGCCTGACCGCCGTGCCGCATGTGGCCCATGTGGACATGGGGCTGCTGCAGGGCATCGACCGCCAGCGCAGGCTGCTGCTGGACAACACGCTGCATTTCGCAAGTGGCCTGCCCGCCAACAACGCCATGCTGTGGGGCGCGCGCGGCATGGGCAAGTCATCGCTGGTCAAGGCCGCCCACGCGCAGGCCAACCTGGTGGATGGCCAGCCCGCCGCACCGGGAAAGGGGCGGCTGGTGCTGGTCGAGATCCAGCGTGAGGACCTGTCCACCCTGCCCGACCTGCTGGCCCTGCTGCGCGCAAGCCCGCGCCGGTTCATCGTGTTCTGCGACGACCTGTCGTTCGAGCGCGAGGATGCGGACTACAAGGCGCTGAAATCCGTACTGGATGGCGGTATCGCCGGCCGGCCGGCCAATGTGCTGTTCTATGCCACATCCAACCGCCGCCACCTGATGCCGCGCGAAATGATCGAGAACGAAAGCTCCACCGCCATCAACACCGCCGAGGCAACGGAGGAAAAGGTCTCGCTCTCCGACCGTTTCGGTCTGTGGATCGGCTTTCACAACTGCGCGCAGGACACCTTCCTGGCCATGGTCCGGGCCTATGCGAAGGAACGCCACCTGCCGATCACGGATGCCGATCTGGTGCGGCAGGCCAATGCGTGGTCGCTGGGGCGCGGCGGCCGGTCGGGCCGGGTGGCGTTCCAGTTCATCGAGGACCTGAGCGCCGAACTTTCCGCCAAAGGATGATCCATAACAAGGATGGCACCGGGCGGGTACTGCCATAAATGCCACGATGCGCGCCCCTGTGCACGGCATGATGGGACGGCCGGAATGCTGGTGGCAAAGGGGGCGCGCGGCATATTACAAAACATGATCACGTTGAACCATTTGCCCTGCCCGAAAAAAACCTCCTTAATATCGCCATGGCGGCAAGATATTGTTGGGAATGCCTCGCAACTTACATGTAGAACCGGTGTCCTGCCCCGTGGCACCCCCGGCTGCCATGCCCTGCAAACAGTCAAGAGAGACAATGGATCAGTCGTTATCGCCTGACAGCATGCAATCCTCCGCCCCGGTCACCGGGCGGGATCTGCGCCGAATCCGCGCCAACCCCGATTTCTGGTATCCTGTTGCCTGGTCACGGGAACTGAAGCCCGGCAAGACCATTGGCACCCGCTATGCCGGGCAGCCCATTGCCCTGGTCCGCCCGCTGGAGGGCGGGAGCGTCTTTGCACTGGAAGACCGCTGCGCCCACCGTCAGGTCCCGCTCAGCAAGGGTACGGTCAAGGGCGACTCGGTGCAGTGCTGCTATCATGGCTGGGCCTATGGCCGTTCGGGCCGCTGCATCGACGTGCCCTATCTGGGCAAGGGCAAGCTGCCCAACGGGGTGCGCACCTACCCCGTGCGTGAGGTCGATGGCCTGATCTTCGTCTTTCCCGGCGATGCGGCGAAGGCGGAGACGACGCCCTTCCCCCGCCTGGCGGAAGTGGCCAGCCCCGCCTACAAGACCCGCCGCTTCGGCCAGCTGGTACACTGCCACTACAGCTTCATGCACGAGAACCTGATGGATATGAACCACCAGTTCATGCACATGAAGCAGATGGGGCAGATGAAGCCCCGCTTCCTGGGGCAGGAACGTGGTCCCGGCCTGGTGGAAGCACGCTACAGCTTTGCGCGCACCGGCGGCAAGCAGCCGATCGGCGAGGCGCTGATCTTTGGCCAGAAGCGCGACAACAGCGAGAAATTCGCCCATCGCGACGTGATGACCATCCGCACCACCTATCCCTACCAGACCCTTCATATCCAGACGGGTGACAACGCGCCGGTCATGGACCTGTGGATTGCGTACGTACCGCAGGACGAGGCGGAACTGACCAACCGGGTGTTCGGGCTGCTGTCCATCAAGCGGCCGGGGATTCCGGGCATACTGGACCTGGCCTGGCCGTTCCTGACCGCGTTTACCGAACGGATCTTCCGTGAGGACCGTGAGATCGTGGAGCTGGAGCAGAACGCCTGGTATGAACAGGGCGGTGACCGCAACCAGGAAATCTTTCCCGTGATCAACAGCCTGCGGTCGCTGCTGGCCGAATGCGGGTTGCCTGCCGACCAGGATACGCCCGCCCCCGTGGCCAGGGGCGCCTCCCGCGCATGAGTGTTCATGGAGGACATGATCCCGGTACCCTACTGGAGGCTGGCGAATACCGCCTGCGTGAAGTCCGCACATCAGATGCGGGCACAATGCACAGGCTGATCAACGACTGGAGCGTGGTGCGGATGCTCAGCCGCGTTCCCTTCCCGTATTCGCTGGCCATGACAGAGGACTGGATCACGGCCACCATGGAACAGTCCCGGCGTGGCGAAGCCTATCACTTCGCCATCACCTGTCCGCACTCCGATCAGCCCGATGCGCTGATCGGCTGTATCGGGCTGCGCATCAACGCTACCGAACGCTCCTGCTCGCTGGGGTACTGGGTCGGTCGCGCGCACTGGAACCGCAAGGTCGCCAGCACCACGGCGGGCAGGCTGGCGCGCTGGGCGCTGGCCAACCTGCCGGTGGACCGGCTTACGGCCTCGGCGGCCCATGACAACCATGCCTCCGTCGCGGTGCTGAAGCGGATCGGGTTTCGGGAAAACGGCACCGCCACGCAGGAATTCGTCTCTCGCGGGGGGGAATACCCTGTCCGCCTGTTCGAGGCCCGACATGCCGACCTGTCGGGGGAGGCCATGGCCGGGACGCAGGCCGACGGCCCGCGCCGGATCGTGCTGGTGGCTGCCGTCGCGCTGGTGGATTCGGATGCCCGCATCCTGCTGGCCCGCAGGCCCGAGGGCAAATCCATGGCCGGGCTGTGGGAATTCCCCGGCGGCAAGGTGGAAGCGGGTGAGACACCCGAGGAAGCGCTGGTGCGGGAACTGGATGAGGAACTGGGCCTGGACGTGGCCCGCTCCTGCCTGGCACCCTTTACCTTTGTCTCCCACGATTACGGGCATTTCCACCTGCTCATGCCCGTCTATGTCTGCCACCGCTGGAAGAACACCCCCATCGCGCGGGAGGGGCAGAAGCTGGAATGGGTGCCGGCATCCAGGCTGCGCGACTACCCCATGCCCGATGCCGACCGCCCGCTGGTCCCGCTGCTGCAGGACCTGCTCTAGCCCTAGCCCTGCTTGACCTCGTCACACAGGCCGTCCATCCCATCGGCCGGGAAGGCACGGGATGCCTGTCCGGGCACCTCCACACGCAGGCTGAACAGTCCCCCCGCCTGCGGGTAGCGGGCCAGCGCATCGGGCGGCGTGTTCCTGCGTGCTGTCGTGACATAAAGCGTGCGCAGGTCGGGACCGCCAAAGGCCACCTTGGTCACATTGACGGCAGGTACCGCCACCGGCGGCAGTTCCACGCCATCTGGCGTAAACCGCATGACCCGCCCCCCGTTCCAGGCCCCCACCCACACGGTGCCCGCGCTGTCCACCACCACGCCGTCGGGATACCCCTCCGCCACACGGGCGAAGATGCGCCGGCCGGACAGGCTGCCATCGGGCGCCAGGTCAAACACATATATGATCCCGGCGGGGGAATTGTTGTGGTACAGCTTCGTGCCATCGGGCGAGATGGCGGGGCCGTTGGTCACGACATACCCTTCGTCATGGCGCAGCACGTCCAGCCTGCCGCCCCTGCCGCGGGTGACGGAATAGAGCGCGCCACTGGGTGTCGCCTCGCCATCATCCATGGTGCCGAACCACAGCCGGCCCGTCGAATCGACACAGCCGTCATTGATGCGGTTGCCCGGCAGGTCACGTTCCACCGCCACCAGGCAGGTGAACCGGCCCGAAGCCGGGTCAAACCCGTACAGCCCGTCCTTCAGCCCGCATATGAGTGTCCCGTCACTGGCGGGCACGACAAAACCCGGGCGCTGCGGCGTGGCCCACGAAGCATGGCCACCGCTTTCCGGGTGGAAACGGTGGATGGCCTGTCCCACGATATCCACGAAATAAAGCGCCTGTTCGCGCACGGACCACACGGGGCCTTCGCCCAGTTCCGCCCTGATGTCCCACACACAGTGCGGCTGTGGCATTGCTGCCGTGTTCATGGCTTCTCCTTCCGGCGGGCTGTCTGTCATTGTAGGGTGAACGTGAAACGCCCCTGCCGCAACCAAGTGGAATGTCATGATGAACCCCACAGCCTGCCTGCTTGTCATTGGCAACGAGATCCTGTCCGGCCGCACCCAGGACGTGAACGTGCAGTATATCGCGCGCCGCCTGTCGGAAACCGGCATTACCCTGAGCGAGGTACGGATCATTCCCGATATCCGCGCCGTCATTGTCCGTAACGTGACCGAGGCCCGCGCGGCCCATGACAACGTCTTCACCACCGGCGGCATCGGGCCGACGCATGACGATATCACCTCTGCCTGTGTTGCGGAATCGTTCGGGGTGCCCTGGGTGCACCACCCCGCGACATTCCGCCTGCTGGAAGCGCATTTCGCCCCCGGCGAATTCAATGCCGCCCGCCAGCGCATGGCCACCATGCCACAGGGGGCCATCCCCATCCGCAATTCCGTGTCGGTGGCGCCGGGCTTTACCATGGGCAACGTACATGTCATGGCGGGCGTGCCCCGCATCATGCGCGCGATGTTCGAGGAGGTGCTGCCCACCCTACCCCACGGCACGCCGGTCACATCACAGGCATGGCATGCGAACGGGCTGTATGAAGGGGCACTGGCCGCGGCGCTGGAGGCCATCCAGCACCGCTACCCGGCCGTGGATATCGGTTCCTACCCCTACCGGCTGGATGAAAGCCAGCGTGGTGTCTGCCTGCTGTGCAAGGGGACGGACACCCGCGCCGTGCATGACGCGGCCCACGCGGTCCGTGACCTGATCAAGGAAATGGGTTTCGAGCCGCAGGCCGGTGAACCCGCGAAAGCCTGATGTTTCCCTGCCCGGCCGTGCCGCACGCGGCGGCACGATCCGGCACGCAATTCAGGAAACCGCTTCACGCCCCATGGCAAGGAACTTGTCGCGCCGCTGCGCCTTGAGCAGGGCCGGGTCCTTCGCCTGCAGGCCGGGCAGCTCGGCGGCAATGGCGTCGCCCACGGCCCGGATGGCAGCCGCCGGGTCACGCTGCGCGCCGCCCAGTGGCTCGGGGATGATGCGGTCGATCAGCCGCAGCTGGAGCAGGTCCTGCGCGGTCAGCTTCAGCGCATCCGCCGCCGTGCTCGCCTGCTTGGGGTCGCGCCACAGGATGGAGGAACACGCCTCGGGCGAGATGACGGAATAGATGGCATGTTCCAGCATCATCACCCGGTCCCCCGCGCCAAGGGCCACGGCACCGCCGGACCCCCCTTCGCCAATAACGGTGGCAATGACCGGCACCGGCACGTTCAGGCAGGTATCAATGGAACGCGCGATGGCCTCCGCCTGGCCACGGGCCTCGGCATCGATGCCGGGCCACGCGCCCGATGTGTCGATGAAGGTCAGGACCGGCAGGCCGAATCGCCCGGCCAGTTTCATCAGGCGCTGCGCCTTGCGGTAGCCTTCGGGCCGGGCCATGCCGAAATTATGCTTCAGCCGCGTCTCGATCTCGGCCCCGCGTTCGGTCCCGATCACCACCACCGGCTGGCCGTTGAAACGGCCAATGCCGCCAATGATGGCCTTGTCCTCACCAAACAGGCGGTCCCCCGCCAGCGGCGCGAATTCGGTGATCAGCGCACCGATGTAATCCACCGTGTGCGGCCGCTGGGCATGGCGGGCGACCTGCACCTTCTGCCATGGGGTCAGCTTGGCGTAGGCCGTACGCAACTGCCGGTCGGCTTTCTCGCTCAACCGGGCGATCTCTTCCGCGATGTTGATCCCGTCCGGACCGGACATCTTGCGAAGCTCGTCGATCTTGTTCTCAAGCTCGGCGACCGACTTTTCGAAATCTAGAAACTGGCGCATGCGCTGCCGATAGCACAGCCTGCACGCCAGCCAAACATTTTCACGCGGGGAATTCACCCCGCCATGCATTTTTGTCTATCCCACCTCCAGCTCCCCCGCGTGGGACAGGGGATGGTGGTCAGCCACCGCCTCGCGCAGGCGGTCAAGCATGACGTGGGTATAGATCTGTGTTGTCGCGATATCGGCATGGCCCAGCAGCACCTGCAACGCGCGCAGGTCCGCCCCGTGGGCCAGCAGGTGCGTGGCAAAGGAATGGCGCAGCACATGCGGCGAAAGCCGGGCCGGGTCCAGCCCCGCGCGCAGGGCCACATCGTGCAGGATGCGGTCGAATCCCTGCCGGGTCATGGGCCGGGCCACCCCACGGCCGGGAAACAGGAAGGGACTCCGGCGCGCGGCATCGGCTTCCATCAGCGCGCGGGCGGCTTCACGCGCACGCGCCGACATGGGCACCATGCGCTCGCGCCCGCCCTTGCCCCGCACCAGCATCATGCCGGGTGCTGCATCCAGCGCGCGGCGGGGCAGCGCCAGCAGTTCGGATATGCGCAGCCCCGATGCATACAGCATTTCCAGCGCCGCGCGCGCGACCTGCAGCCTGCGCTGGCGCGCGGGAGTTGCATCGGGTTCCGGCGCGCAGGCGGCCAGCAGGGCCTCCACCTCCCCTTCCGACAGGAAACGCGGCAGCGGCGTGTCCAGCCGGGGGGCTTCCAGCAGGGCGGCGGGATTGTCGGGCCGCATGCCCTCCCGCGCCAGGAACAGGAAATACTGCTTCAGGCACGACAGCCTGCGCGCCTGGGTGCGCGCCGCCAGCCCCTGCCCCGCCAGACCGGCCAGATAGGCACGCAGGTCGGCCTCCCCCGCCGTGCGCGCCGTAACACCACCGGCATGAAGGACCGCCGTCATGTCCGCCAGGTCACGGGCATAGGCGGCCAGCGTGTTCAGGGCAGCACCCCGTTCGGCGGCCTGCATTTCCAGAAAGGCGTCAATCCCGTCCGCCTGCACGCCGCCGGGCACCCCTAGTGCAGAGGCGCAAGCGGGGTCACGGGCAGCGGCGCGGGCGCGCCCGGCAGCGCGGGAAGGGCCGCCGCCGCGGGCGGGGCGGGTGGGGCGAAGGGAATGTCCTTATGGATGGCCTGCTGCACCGGCGCGGGCGGAAAGGCGCCCAGCGAGAAGAATCCCCCCACGGCGCACAGGGCAAGAACGCCAACCAGGGCAATGACTATACGGAGCATCAGACCGCTTCCCATATCCTGCAAAATCCGGTTTCGCGTGTTCCCGTACCCGGACACGCCCCATGCGCGACACAGGTCCCGGGCGCGGAGTCTACCGGTCCTGTCCTGCTGTATGTTAGGTTGCCGCGCATGTCACGCCAGATTCCCCCCGACCGGCCCAGTCCGGAGGCTCCGTCACTCAGCATTCCGCTCGACCTGAACGCCGTGGGCCCATCCGCCCCGCGACAGGCCGGATGCGGCCGGACCATCGTGCTGGTGGGCCTGATGGGGGCGGGCAAGACCACAATCGGCCGCATCCTTGCCACGACGCTGGGCCTGCCCTTTGTCGATTCGGACGAGGAGATCGAGCGCGCGGCCGGCTGCTCGATCGCCGACCTGTTCCAGAAATACGGCGAGCCGGAATTCCGCCGGGGCGAACGGCTGGTCATCCGCCGCCTGCTGTCCGGCCCGCCCGTGGTGCTGGCGACCGGCGGCGGCGCCTTCATGGATCAGCGCACGCGCGCCAGCGTGCGCGAGCAGGCAGTGTCCATCTGGCTGCGCTGCCCGCTGCCGCTGCTGGTACAGCGCGTGGCGGAGCGCACACACCGCCCGCTGCTCAATACCGCCTCGCCGCACGCGGTGCTGGCGGATTTCATGCGCATCCGCCATCCGGTCTATGCGGAAGCGGATATCATCGTGGATTGTGGAGATGACAACGTGGAACACAGCGCCGACCATGTGCTGCAGGCCCTGAAACACAGCCAGCAGCCGCTGCGCGTGCCCGTGCGGCTGGAGCGCGCCAGCTACGAGGTGATGATCGGCCCCGACGTGATCCGCCGCGCGGGCGCGCTGCTGGCCCCCGTCCTGCCCCAGAAGCGCGTGATGATCGTGACCGACGCGACGGTCTCCCCCCTGCACCTGCCCCGCCTGCTGGAAGGGCTGGAGGAATGCGCCATCCGTGCCGAGGTGATCACCATCCCCCCCGGCGAGGGGTCCAAGAGCATGGCCCGGTACGAGCAGGTGACCAATGCCCTGCTGGAAGCGCATGTGGAGCGGGGCACCACGGTCGTGGCGCTGGGCGGCGGCGTGGTGGGGGATCTGTCCGGATTCTGCGCCGCCACCACCCTGCGCGGGCTGCCGTTCGTACAGATTCCGACCACGCTGCTTTCGCAGGTGGATTCGTCGGTGGGGGGCAAGACGGGCATCAATACCCCGTTTGGCAAGAATCTGGTGGGCGCGTTCCACCAGCCCATCGCCGTGCTGGCCGACACGTCCACCCTGGCCACCCTGCCGGTGCGCGAACTGCGCGCGGGGTATGCCGAAATCGTAAAATCCGGGCTGCTGGGCGATGCGGCACTGTTCGCATGGTGTGAGCGCCACGGGGCGGCGGTGCTGGCGGGCGACCCCGCCATGCAGGCCGAGGCCATTCGCATGGCCTGTGCCTTCAAGGCCCGCGTGGTCACGGCCGATGAGCGCGAGGAGCGCCGCGTCGATGGCCGCGCCCTGCTCAACCTGGGCCACACCTTCGGCCACGCGCTGGAAGCCGAGATGGGGTACGATGGCAGCCTGCTGCATGGGGAAGCCGTGTCCATCGGGCTGCGGCTGGCCTTCATGCTGTCGGTCAGGCTGGGCTACTGCCCCGCCGGGGACCTGGAGCGCGTGACCCGCCATCTGGAAGACCTGTCCATGCCGCTGCGGGTCAGCGATACGGGGCGGAATTTTTCCGCCAGCCAGCTTGTGCGCAACATGCAGCGCGACAAGAAAATGCGCGATGGCCGCCTGTCCTTCGTGCTGGTACGCGGCATCGGACAGGCCTTTACCTGTCGCGACGTACCCGATGAGGCCGTGCTGGACGTGCTGCGCGCGGATGGCTGCACACCCTGACCCGTCGCGCCGCGCGATGTGATTTTTATACAACAGCCCCCTGCCTTCCCCACGATGGGCAGGGGGTATTTACCGTATTTCAATCCTTGCCCCGCACAACGGTCCCGCCACGGACCGGCGGGGCCGGATGCCACCATTCCCACCCGGCCGCTGGCACCATTCTCACGGCCCCTCTCCGGGCCGATCGTGTCAACAAGCATCAGGCCGGTGTGGAATGCCCCCATCTCCACAGCAGAGAAGGCGTCTGATCAAGTATCAAGGACGGGAATATGCGTCTTCGCGCGGCATTGCTGGCGACTGCACTGACCACGACCCCGGTTGTCACCGCCATGGCAACAACAATCACCGGCCCCTATGCCGATATCGGCGGCGGCTACAACCTGACCCAGACCCAGCATCTTCATGATTTTGACAATGACCGTCTCATGAAGGGGTATGTCGACCACGCGCCTGCCGCCTCGCAGGCGGACGTGCGCGATACCTACAGCCCGAGCATGCATTACCGCGAACGGGTACGCCACGGCGATGGCTGGACCGGCTTCGCCGCCTTTGGCTGGGGCTTCGGCAATGGCCTGCGCGCGGAAGTCGAAGGCGCGTACAACTGGTCCGGCCTGACCGGCATGACCTTCAGCCAGGGCGGCCCGCGGGGCGGTTCCACCACCGGCAGGACCCAGGGCAGCGACCGCTCCTACGGCGGTTTCATCAATGTGCTGTATGACATCGACCTCAAGCGCCTGTTCAACATTGACGTGCCGGTCACGCCATTTGTCGGTGTGGGTGCGGGCTATCTTTGGCAGAATGTAAGCAGCAGCACGGTGCTGGCCTCCAACAGCAGCCTCAACCTGCGCCAGCACGGCACCAATGGCAGCTTCGCCTACCAGGGTATCGTGGGTGCGGCCTATGACATACCGGGCGTGGCCGGCCTGCAGATGACCACCGAATACCGCATGGTCGGTCAGGTGGAATCGTTCAGCATGGGCAACATCACACAGTCCTACACCGCCAATTACGGTGCCGATAACAGCCACCCGAGCTACGACCACCGCTTCAACCACCAGTTCATCGTGGGCGTCCGCTACGCCTTCAACACCGCCCCGCCGCCACCGCCGCCGGCCCCCGCCGTCGTCCCGCCCGTGCCCGCCGTGGCGCGTACCTACCTGGTGTTCTTCGACTGGGATGGGGCAGCCCTGACCGGCCGCGCGCGCGAGATCGTGGCAGAGGCCGCACAGGCTTCCACCCACGTCCAGACCACCCGCATCGAGGTGAACGGTTATACCGACAATTCCGCCGCCCAGCCCGGCCCGCGCGGGCAGCAGTACAACCTTGGCCTGTCCCTGCGCCGCGCGGACAGCGTGAAGGCCGAACTGATCCGTGACGGCGTGCCCGCCAGCGCCATTGGCGTGCAGGGCTATGGCGAAGCCCGCCCGCTGGTGCCGACCGGCCCCGACACGCGGGAGCCGCAGAACCGCCGCGTGGAGATCATCCTGCACTGACCTCCAGTCCCGCCTGACAACAAAACCATGTGGAAAATCAGGGAGAATGCCCGGCATTCTCCCTTTTTGCGTCGAATCGTCCAGTGCCATGACGACCGTCAGGCAGCCCCTCCTTTTCCGGCAATGTCCTATGCAAAATAGAAGGGGCTGTGCCGGCAGTGCAAAAAATCCTTTATAAAGTCACAACTTTTCGCAGCACCTTCCAAAGCTTCCTGAAAGATATGTGTTTTTTTTGCCACACACGATCCGCTTGCGCCATTTTGCCCATTCTCAAGCCTGCCCAGACACGCTAATCCCCGCATCATAGCTTGCGGGTAATCTCAGGCTGCCCTGTCTTCGGGGCATATCCATTGCCCGGCCCACAAGATAGGGCTCTGCCCTGCAACAACAGAGTTTAAGGACTTGAACATGCGTCTTCGCGCAGCGTTACTGGCTACCAGCCTGCTGGCAGCGGCACCGGTCGCCGCCAAAGCCACGACCATCACCGGTCCCTATGTGGGCATCGGCGGTGGCTACGATCTGACCCAGACCCAGCATATGCATGATGCTGACCTGAAAAACGGCGCCAACGGCAATGACGACGGCGGCCAGCATGTCCGTCACGGCCATGGCTGGACCGGCTTTGCCAATGTTGGCTGGGGCTTCGGTAACGGCCTGCGCGCCGAAGTCGAAGGTGCCTACAGCTGGACCGCAATCACCAGTGTCGATGCCGAGAAGACGAAGGGTCACGACCGTTCGTATGGCGGCTTCGTCAACGTACTGTATGACATCGACCTGAAGCGTCTGTTCGGCATTGATGTGCCGGTCACGCCGTTCGTCGGTGCCGGTGCCGGTTACCTGTGGGAAAACGCGAATGTCACGGGCATGTCCTCCGGCGCCCAGATGAAGGGCACGAACGGCAGCTTCGCCTATCAGGGTATCGTGGGTGCGGCCTACGACATCCCGGGCGTGTCCGGCCTGCAGATGACCACCGAATACCGCATGGTTGGTCAGGTTGAAGACTTCGGGATGGGCAACATCCACGCTTCCGGTGGTGGCTACACGAGCGCCGAGCGCTTCGATCACCGCTTCAACCACGAGTTCATCGTAGGCGTCCGCTACGCGTTCAACAACGCGCCGCCGCCGCCGCCGCCGGCCCCCGCTGTCGTGCCGCCCGCGCCGACCGCGGCCCGCACCTACCTGGTGTTCTTCGACTGGGACGGCGCAGCCCTGACCGGCCGCTCGCGTGAGATCGTGGCAGAGGCCGCACAGGCTTCCACCCACGTCCAGACCACCCGCATCGAAGTCAACGGTTATACCGATAACACGGCGGCCCACCCCGGCCCGCGTGGCCAGCAGTACAACCTTGGCCTGTCCATGCGCCGCGCGGACAGCGTGAAGGCTGAACTGATCCGTGACGGTGTGCCCGCCAACGCCATCGACATCCATGGCTATGGTGAAGCCCACCCGCTGGTGCCGACCGGCCCCGACACGCGTGAGCCCCAGAACCGTCGCGTCGAGATCATCCTGCACTGATCACGGCCAACACGGTCACCAAAACGGAAAAGGAGCACTTCGGTGCTCCTTTTTTTATGCCCGTTTTAATGTATGAAAAATTTCTTACTTTTTGAAATACTTCGTTTATTGCGTGATTTTTCTGCCACATTGGGCCTTGAAGATTGTGCGAGACACTTGTTTCCAATGGAATCTTCCCTAACTAGACAATTGTTCTAAAATGGGAAAATCGATTGATCGGCCTGCATTCGGCACGGTGTCACTTTTCTGCCGCCATATGGTAGCAGGGTTCAGGCAACCCCGGGCAACACACAGTGTTTAGGGATATGGATTGATTAATCTTCGCATCCCATGCGTGATGTGGTTTACAAAGAAGTAATAACATGAGGAAGGACGAACATATGCGTCTCCGCACTGCCCTGCTGGCAACCAGCCTGCTGGCAGCGACACCGTTCGCAGCCAAGGCCACGACCATTACTGGCCCCTATGTCGATATCGGCGGTGGCTACAACCTGACCCAGACCCAGCACGGGCATTTCGCGGATACGGAAGATGGCCCGGGCCGTGAAAAGCTTGGCCACCGTCATGGCTGGACCGGCTTTGGCGCGGTGGGCTGGGGCTTTGGCAACGGCCTGCGCGCTGAAATCGAAGGCGACTACAACTGGTCCGAAATCTACAGCAAGACCCGTGGCGACAAGGGCAGCGACCGCTCCTATGGCGGTTTCGTCAACGTGCTGTATGACATCGACCTCAAGCGCCTGTTCAACATTGACGTGCCGGTCACGCCGTTTGTCGGTGTTGGCGCGGGCTACCTGTGGCAGAACGCCCATGACGTGACCGTTGGCAACAACGCGGCACGCAGCCTGAGCGGCACCAAGGGTGGCTTCGCCTATCAGGGCATCGTCGGTGCGGCCTATGACATCCCCGGTGTCCCTGGCCTGCAGATGACCACCGAATACCGCATGATCGGCCAGCCCTCCTCCTTCACCATGGGCAACTACACCGCCAGCGGGCCGGAAGGTACGGGTCATGCCAGCTTTGACCACCGCTTCAACCACCAGTTCATCGTAGGCGTCCGCTACGCGTTCAACAACGCGCCGCCGCCGCCGCCGCCGGCCCCCGCCGTCGTGCCGCCCGCACCGACCGCCGCCCGCACCTACCTGGTGTTCTTCGACTGGGACGGCGCAGCCCTGACCGGCCGCTCGCGTGAGATCGTGGCAGAGGCCGCACAGGCTTCCACCCACGTCCAGACCACCCGCATCGAAGTCAACGGTTATACCGACAACACGGCGGCCCACCCCGGCCCGCGTGGCCAGCAGTACAACCTTGGCCTGTCCATGCGCCGTGCTGAAAGCGTGAAGGCCGAACTGATCCGTGACGGCGTGCCCGCCAACGCCATCGACATCCATGGCTATGGTGAAGCCCACCCGCTGGTGCCGACCGGCCCCGACACGCGTGAGCCCCAGAACCGGCGCGTCGAGATCATCCTGCACTGATCACGGCCAGCCGCTCATCAGGAAAAGGGGGTGCTTCGGTGCCCCCTTTTCTCTTTTATTGACGCAGTATTTGGCCTAATACGATATCCACATGCCCGGCGGGAGGTCCTTGCCGAACAGGCGTGCCCTGACCATATGCCAGCGAATCCCTCGCCCAGGCAGAAGGATCATCCCTTGCCCAGACTCTCTTCCGAGAAAATCACGCAATTCCTCAAATTCGGCATTGTAGGACTGTTAGGACTGGGCTGGGACACAACAGCGGTTTACAGCCTGCGTCCCCTGGTCGGCCTGACTACCGCAACCATCGCCGCCTATTTCATCGCGGCTTCGATCAACTGGTTCATCAACCGGCTGTGGACCTTCCGCAAGGCGGGCAACCAGCATCATTTCATGGTCCAGTGGCTCCGCTTCCTTGCGGGCAACTCGCTGGGGTTCTTCCTGAACCGGGGCTGCGTGTTCATGCTCTTCCACCTTTCCCCCATCTTCAAGGCCAATCCGGTGCTGGCGCTGGTGGCCGGTGCGGCGGCTGGCATGATGGCCAACTTCCATATCAGTCGGAAGCTGGTTTTCCACAGGGAATCGCCCAAGGCCACCGGGCGCCGCAACGTCCAGATCGTGCCCTTCCAGCCTGAACGCGCCGTGGCGCAGAATGCCGTCTCCAGCCGGACCGCTGTCGTGAACTCCCGCAGCAAGACGGGATAACGCGCCCGGGCGCCGTAAGTGGCCCCCACCTGATTCAAGGCGACGGATTGCGTCTTCCACCAGCGTGGCATATTCGCTGCCGCCATGCAGGCCGCATCCATGACCGGCAGGGATTATCCTTCCTGCGGGGCCGGGGACACCGATCTCCGCATAGCCAGCCCGGCACGGCGCCATGGTACCATGCAGGTCACCACCCCGCGGCCCCGGTCAAATACAAACCGGCCGCAGGCAAGTAATTCACGCACCCCGTGCGCAGGCGCGGGCATACCGGATCAGGTCAAGATGATCCCGGATCAGGAAATTCTGGAAGGCGTCGGGCGGCAGGGTGCCAGCAGCCCGTGCTGTTCCGCCGTCCATTCCCGTGGCATATTGAAGCCTCCCGCTGATACAAGCCGCCTGTCATGCCATGGGCATATGGGCGGAACACGCATGTTCGTACTTCCGGTCTGGTGCTACGTGCGCTAGGTGAATGAATCCGGTTTTATATCTATATCTTCAATACAGGATCGTCTGTTTCCCGCCATGCCCACAACAAACGACATTCGTGCCACCTTCCTCGATTATTTCGCGGGGAACGGGCATCAGATC
The DNA here is from genome assembly GCF_011611525.1 of Komagataeibacter rhaeticus. Lineage (NCBI taxonomy): Bacteria > Pseudomonadati > Pseudomonadota > Alphaproteobacteria > Acetobacterales > Acetobacteraceae > Komagataeibacter > Komagataeibacter rhaeticus. Next base: position 722,483 of record NZ_CP050139.1, on the reverse strand, counting down.
GTGCCGTCCTCGTCCCTGGTGCCGCACAACGATCCGACACTGCTGTTTACCAATGCTGGTATGGTGCAGTTCAAGAACGTGTTCACCGGGCAGGAAACACGTCCCTATTCCCGCGCCACCACCGCCCAGAAGGTCGTGCGCGCGGGCGGCAAGCATAACGACCTGGATAATGTGGGCTATACCGCCCGCCACCATACCTTCTTCGAGATGATGGGCAATTTCTCGTTCGGGGACTATTTCAAGGCCGAAGCTATCGAACTGGCCTGGAAACTGGTGACCGGCACGTTCGGCCTGCCCAAAGAAAAGCTGCTGACCACCGTCTATGCCGATGACGAGGAAGCCGCCAGCCTGTGGCGCAGGATCGCCGGCCTGTCCGATGACCGCATCATCCGCATCCCCACCTCTGACAATTTCTGGCGCATGGGCGATACCGGTCCCTGCGGCCCGTGTTCCGAGATCTTTTACGATCACGGCCCCGAAGTGGCGGGCGGCCCCCCCGGCTCCCCCGATGAGGACGGTGACCGCTTTACCGAAATCTGGAACCTCGTGTTCATGCAGTATTTCGAGAATCCGCCCGGCACCCGCTCGCCCCTGCCGCGCCCGTCCATCGACACCGGGCTGGGGCTGGAGCGTTTTGCCGCCATCCTGCAGGGCAAGCGCGACAATTATGATACCGATACCTTCCGCGCGCTCATCCTCGCCTCGGCCGAGGTGACGGGGCAGGACCCCGACGGGCCATTCAACGCCAGCCACCGCGTGGTGGCCGACCACCTGCGCTCCACCTCGTTCCTGATTGCCGATGGCGTGCTGCCATCCAAGGACGGGCGCGGCTACGTGCTGCGCCGCATCATGCGCCGCGCCATGCGCCACCTGCACATGATGGGCACGACGGAGCCGACCTTCTACAAACTCGTCCCCGCGCTGATCCGGCAGATGGGCGAGGCCTATCCCGAACTGGTCCATGCCCGCGCCCTGATCGAGGGTACGATGAAGGGCGAGGAAGAGCGTTTCAAGGCCATGCTGGACCGTGGCCTGTCGCTGCTGGCGGACGAGACGGAACGCCTGGGCGATGGCGCGCCCCTGCCCGGTGATGTTGCGTTCAAGCTGTATGACACCTTCGGCTTCCCGCTTGACCTGACACAGGATGCCCTGCGCGGCAGCAGCCACAATGTGGATGTGGCGGGCTTCAACGCGGCCATGGAGGTGCAGCGCAAGCGCGCCCGCGCCGCATGGAGCGGTTCGGGCGACAGCGCGACCGAGACCGTGTGGTTCGAGGCCCGCGACACGTTCGGCGCCACCGAATTCCTGGGCTACACCACCGAAACCTCGGATGCCGAGGTACAGACCGTGATCGTGGACAACGCGCAGGTGGAAAGTGCTGGTCCCGGCACCAAGGTGGCGCTGCTGCTCAACCAGACCCCCTTCTATGGGGAAAGCGGTGGCCAGGTGGGCGATACCGGCACCATCACGGCACCCGGCCTGCATATTGCCATTACCGACACGCAGAAAAAGCTGGGCGACCTGCTGGTGCATTACGGCACGGTCATCGAAGGCACGGTCAAGCCCGGCATGGCGGTCACGGCACAGGTCGATCATGACCGCCGCAGCGCCATCCGCGCCCATCATTCCGCCACCCACCTGCTGCACGAGGCCATGCGCCGCAGGCTGGGCGCGCACGTCACCCAGAAGGGCAGCCTGAACGCACCCGACCGCCTGCGCTTTGACGTAAGCCAGCCCCGCCCCATCACGCCCGAGGAACTGGCCGATATCGAGGCCGAGGTGAATGCCCGCATCCGTGAGAATACGGATGTCACCACCCGTCACATGACACCCGAAGAAGCCATCGAGCAGGGCGCCATGGCCCTGTTTGGCGAAAAATACGGTGATGAGGTGCGCGTCGTGTCCATGGGCGGCCCGGAGGAAGGCCGCGCGGGCTGGTCGATCGAACTGTGCGGCGGCACGCATGTGCGCCGCACGGGTGATATCGGGCTGTTCCGCATCACATCGGAAAGTGGCGTATCGTCAGGCGTGCGGCGGATCGAGGCCGTGACCGGCCTGGCCGCGCAGAACGCCACCATCGCCACCGAGGAACGCCTGAACCAGATTGCCGCCATGCTGCGCGTGCCACCTGCGGAAACACCCGAACGCCTGGCCGTGCTGCTGGAAGAGCGCAAGGTGATGGAACGCCAGATTTCCGACCTGCAGCGCAAGCTGGCCTCGGGCAGCCAGGCGGCGGCATCCATTGTGGACGTGGGCGGCATAAAACTTGATGCCCGCAACGTGGGCGAACTGCCGGCCAAGGAACTCAAGCCACTGGCGGATTCGCTGCGCAAGGAAATCGGCTCCGGCGTGATCGTGCTGATCTCCACCGCTGATGGCAAGGGCAGCATCGTCGTGGCCGCCACCCCTGATCTGGGCGAGAAGGTCGACGCCGTGGCACTGGTGCGCGCGGCCAGCACGGCCATGGGCGGCAAGGGCGGCGGTGGCCGGCGCGACATGGCGCAGGCGGGCGGTCCCGACACCACCCGGGTGGAAGCGGCGCTGGAAGCCGTGCGGGCGGCCCTGCAGCAGGGGAACGCCAGCTAGGCACCACCCCGCCAGCAGCCATACAGCCCCATGCAACGGCGCGCCCAGGCGCGCCGTTGTGCTGTACGCCCCCAGGACAGATGAATACTTCAGGACCCGAAGTGAAGATTTATTAATTATATCGTGGTTACATAGTATTTCCAATTCAGTTCAGGAAGAAACCGTTGGGACAGACAGGTGTTTCCATGATACAAAGGACGCGGGATGTAGTCCGGGCCACCGAATTGTACCGCACTGGCGTTGCGGATCATGGCTTTCCCTTTGTCCGGACATTCAGGTGACAGGATTTTATAATGGCTACTACCAATACTGCCCGGGATACCCTTATCGACCTGCTGCACGGCGTTGAACGTTTCAACACCGAAGTCTTCCCGCAGAACCGGGAACTGTTCGCCAGTCTTGCCAACAGCCAGTCACCCGACACGCTGTTCATCGCCTGTGCCGACAGCCGGGTCAATCCCAGCATGATTACCCAGACCCGGCCGGGCGACCTGTTCGTACTGCGCAACATCGGCAATATCGTTCCTGCCTATGGGGAAATGCTGGGCGGTGTGTCATCGGCCATCGAATACGCGGTCAGTGCGCTCAGGGTCTCGCACATCATTGTCTGTGGCCATTCCAACTGCGGCGCCATGAAGGCCCTGCTTGACCCTGAAGCCAGCAACCTGAACAAGATGCCCACCGTGGCAAGCTGGCTGCGCAATGCCGAAGCCGCCCGCGCCGTGCTGGAGGCATCGGATGCAGGCCCCGCTACCGTGCGCAGCCTGTCGGAACAGAACGTACAGCTCCAGATCGCGCATCTGCGCACACACCCCGCCGTGGCGGCGGGGCTTGCCCGCGGCACCCTGACATTGCAGGGATGGTTCTATGATATTGCCAGTGGGGAAGTTGTGGTGCTGGATGAAACATCGCGCACGTTCATCCATGTGGACGAGGCGATTGCCAAGCTGCGCGCCCAGCAGGCGGACAGCGCCTCCACGGCGTAAGGCAGCCCATGCATGGCGGGCGGCATGGGTGTGCCTGCCCGTCATCACGGGCCTGCTGCCCGCAACAGCCGGGGCACGGGAAGATATCCGGCTTTCCACATGGAATCTGGAATGGCTGACCACCCGCCCGCAGGGTGATCCGGCCCTGCCCGCCGATGTCACGCCCCGCACGGTCGTGGAACTGGAACATCTGGCAGCCTATGCCCGGCGCCTGGCCCCCGATATTGCAGCGCTGGAGGAGGTGGACAGCCCGGCGCTTGCCGCCCGGCTGTTCCCTGCCCCGGCCTATCGCATTTTCATTACCCATGACACGGTCGTGCAGAAGGTGGCCCTGGCCGTGCGCGCGGAGCTTGCGGTCACGCGGCATGCTGATGTCACGGCGCTGGATGTCTATGCGCCTGACGCCCCCCACCACCTGCGCGCGGGTCTGGATGTCAGTATCGGCACCGGGGCCGACAGCCTGCGGGTCCTTGTTGTACATCTCAAGGCAGGGTGCCGCGATTCGGCACCGGACAGCCGCAGACCCGCCTGCCGGACGCTGCTACGCCAGATTGCCATTGTCGCGGACTGGATTCTTGAACGTCAGGACGAAGGCGAGGCCTTTGCCGTGCTGGGTGATTTCAACCGGCTGCTGGCCCCCGATGACCCGGCCTTCCATACCCTTGCCGCCAGCGGCCCGCTGGCACTGGTGACCGCGGGCCGGGCAAGCCCCTGCGCGCAGGGCAGCTATTTCATCGACCATATCCTTGTGGGGGGTCCGGCTTACGCCCGGGTGCGGCCGGACAGCCTGCGCGTGATGCTCTACCACGAGGACAGCGGGACGGAGGCCTCCCGCCTGTCCGATCACTGCCCGGTATCCGTCAATCTGTCCCTGCCCTGAAGCCGGGGCCTATTCGGGCCAGATGCCGGAATCATGCATGGCGCTGACGCCCACCATCAGCACGATCATCACGAACACCACCGCCCCCATAAGCTGGAACAGTTCCTTATAGGGCATGAAGGCCGGGTCCATGCTGGCGGCGGCCGTGGCAGCGGCCTGGGTGGTGGCCACGGCATCATGGTCGGTCGTGACCACATGGTCCTGGCCATCCGGCACCGGACCGGGATCGGGCATGTTCATTGCCGCATGGGCGGCCTCATCTTCCTGCACGGCCGCATGCAGGGCCTCGATGGGATGGTCCACACCAGCGGGAACGGCGGACTCCGCCACGACAGTGCTGTCCTGATCGGGGGTATCGGTCATTGACGCTGTACTCCTGCTTCAGCCAAGTCTGTGCCATATACCGACAGGTCGGCAAAGAACCAAACTGCGGACCAGACCCGGACGTGCCATACTAGCACATGCCGCCAGAACAGGAGAGATGCATGCCAGCCCTGAAACTGACCCGCCGGCAGGGCCTGACCGCCCTGCTTGCCACCCTGCTGCCCGCATCCCTGCCGGTTGCGGCGCGCGCGGGCCGGCCGCTGCGCATCGGCATGATCGGGGCGGGCCATGTCGGCAGTACACTGGGCCATTTATGGAACCGCGCCGGCCACCAGATCATGTTTGCCGACGTGAAGAAGGAAGCCGCGAACCGGCTTGCATCCGAACTGTATCCCCTGGCCCGCACCGGCACGGTGCAGGAGGCCGCCAGATTCGGAGATGCCGTGGTGCTGGCCGTGCCCTATGGCGCGCTGCCGCAGCTGGGCCATGCCATCGGCACCACCATTGGCAGCAAGCCGCTGATCGATGCCACCAACCCCTATGGCTGGCGCGATGGCAAGATCGGCCACCTTGCCCTGAAAAAGGGGGCGGGGATTGTGACCCAGGCCGTGTTCCCCTCCGCCTCGGTGGTGCGGGCCTTCAATTCGGAAGACATGACAACCCTGGCCGCCCAGACCTGGCGCACACCGCCGCGCATGGCGCTGCCCATGGCGGGTGACGTGACGCAGGCGCTGTACACGGCAGGCTGGCTGATCCATGATGCAGGCTTCGACCCGGTCATGGTGGGGCCGCTTTCGGCCGCGACGCTGTTCCAGCCCGGCCACCCGGGGTTCGAGGCGCAGATGAACGCCACCGACCTGCGCAACCTGCTGGGCGTTGCGGCTGACAACCCGATCAACCGCAACCTTGCCACTCAGTTCGCTGGCGGGATGTAGGCCGCCTGCCGCAGGGCCAGGCCGAACTGGATCCAGCCAAGGCCGGCGGCAATCAGTTCAACCGCCACGAACGTGCCGATCAGCCACAGCCCGGACCATGGCAGGGTGGCATACAGGCACACCCCCACCAGCAGGCTGATCAGCCCGCCCATCAGGATCAGCCACCAGCCCTGCAGGCCGCGCTGCTGGAAGGCCATGATGATGCGCCCGATGCCCGACACCACAAGGCAGGCGGAAATGAACAGGGTAATGGCCATGGTGCCCGCGGCCGGTTCCTCCATCATCATGGTGCCCGCCAGTATGTAAAGCGCGCCACCAAGGATGGACATGAGCCGCCCGCTCCAGTCCCGCACCACGAAGGCATGCACAAGCTGCACCGCGCCCACCACGAACAGCAGCACGCCCAGCACGATGGTGCTGGCCAGCGACACGACCAGCGCATCCACCCACGCGACAATGCCAAGGGCAAAGGAAATCACCCCCAGCCCCACAAACAGCCCCCAGCGCTGTGTCAATGCCGTGTCCATGCGTGCCTTCCCCCTGTTGCCGTGATCGGTCACCCTTGCGGTTCCCGCTTCATAACAGGGCGGACCGCCGGCGCGATACAGTCTTTTGCCCCACCGTCCTGCCCCCATGGCAATTGACAGGACACAGCAGTACTTCTATACGCGCCCGACTGCCGGGAACGTGGACGATCCGGCTGGTGCCCATGGGTGATTGCTCCCCGGTGCCAGTAATACGGAGCGCGCCCGCCCTGTCCATGAGGGACAGGACCTACCGGTGCAACACCATGGCATATGGTCCGCCATATCCATGCAGATGAATGAAGAGAGAGCGCGCAGATGAGCAAGCGCCTTGAGAGCAAGTACAAGATCAACCGCCGCCTTGGCGTGAACCTGTGGGGCCGTGCGAAGTCCCCGGTCAACAAGCGCGAGTACGGCCCCGGCCAGCACGGCCAGCGCCGCAAGCAGAAGCCGTCCGACTTCTCCGTGCAGCTGATGGCCAAGCAGAAGCTGAAGGGCTACTACGGCAACATCGGCGAAAAGCAGTTCCGCAAGTATTATGACGAGGCCGTCCGCCGCAAGGGTGACACCTCCGAGAACCTGATCGACCTGCTGGAGCGCCGGCTGGACGCGGTTGTCTACCGCCTGAAGTTCGCGATCACCCCGTTCGCGGCGCGTCAGTTCATCAGCCACGGCCACATCACGGTCAACGGCCGCAAGGTCAACATCCCCTCCTACCTGGTGCGTGATGGCGACGTGATCGAAGTGCGCGAGAAGTCCAAGCAGCTGGCCATCGTGCTGGATGCGGCCCAGAGCGGCGAACGCGACGTGCCGGAATACCTGGAAGTGGATCACCGCCAGATGAAGGGCTCCTTCCTGCGCAGCCCCAAGCTGTCGGATGTGCCCTATCCCGTGCAGATGGAACCGAACCTGGTCATCGAATTCTACTCTCGCTGATCTATACCCGGAACCGGGCAGGCGTGACGCCGGGCGTGGGGGCTTTTGTCCCTGCGTCCGGCGTCCGCGTTTCTGGCCCCTGCCCGCTTCCCCCTCCCTTCCGCCGGGCCAGCCGCAGGAATGGACAAGACCGTGACCGCCACCACAGCCGATACCGCCCTGACCGCCGAGATTACCCGGCGGCGCACCTTTGCCATCATCTCCCACCCGGATGCCGGCAAGACGACACTGACCGAACGCATCCTGCGGGCCGGTGGCGCCATCCAGATGGCGGGCAACGTGCGGGCCAAGGGCGAGCGGCGGCGCACGCGCTCGGACTGGATGGGCATCGAGCGCGACCGCGGCATTTCCGTCGTGACCTCGGTCATGACGTTCGAATATGGCGGCTGCATCTTCAACCTGCTCGACACGCCGGGCCATGAAGACTTTTCGGAAGATACCTACCGCACGCTGACGGCGGTCGATGCCGCCGTGATGGTGATCGACGCCGCCAAGGGCATCGAGGCCCGGACCCGCAAGCTGTTCGAGATCTGCCGCCTGCGCGACATTCCCATCGTCACCTTCATCAACAAGATGGACCGTGAGGCACAGGACCCGTTTGCCCTGCTGGATGAAATCTCGTCCTCGCTGGCACTGGATGTCTCGCCCGCGACGTGGCCGGTGGGCCGCGCCGCCAAATTCGTCGGCACCTATGATATCCGCAGCCGTGAACTGCATGTGAGCGAACCGCTGGACCAGTCCGACCCGCGCATGGTGCAACTGGGCGAGGAACTGGAACTGGTTGAGGCGGCACTGCCGGAATTCGACCTGGAAAGCTTCAACGCAGGCCACCTGACCCCGGTGTTCTTCGGCAGTGCGATGAAGGAGATCGGCGTGACCGACCTGCTGGACGCGCTGGCCAGCTTCGGCCCGCCGCCGCGTGACCAGGCGACCGAGACCCGCAACGTGCGTGCCGATGAACCCGCCCTGACCGCGCTGGTGTTCAAGATCCAGGCCAACATGGACCCCAACCACCGTGACCGCATGGCCTTTGCCCGCATCTGCTCGGGCAAGCTGCAGCGCGGCATGCGGCTCAAGCATGTGCGCATCGGCAAGCAGTTCGCGCTGCACACCCCGCAGTTCTTCTTCGCCCGTGACCGCCAGTTGGCCGAGGAAGCCTTTGCGGGCGACGTGGTGGGCATTCCCAACCACGGCACGCTGCGCATTGGTGACACACTGACCGAAGGCGAGGACCTGCGCTTTACCGGCGTGCCCTATTTCGCGCCCGAAATCCTGCGCCGCGTGCGGCTGGATGACGCGATGAAGGCCAAGAAGCTGCGCCAGGCACTGACCGAACTGGCGGAAGAAGGCGTGGTGCAGCTGTTCCGCCCGCAGGATGGCGCGCCCCCCATCGTGGGCGTGGTCGGCACGCTGCAGCTTGACGTGCTGCAGTCGCGGCTGAAGGGGGAATACGGGGTTGCGATCGGCTTCGAATCGACCCCCTATAACCTGGCCCGCTGGGTAACGGGGCCAAGGGACCGGCTGGAAACCTTCTGCATGGCCAACCGCACCGCCATGGCGGATGATATTGATGGCGACCCGGTCTTCCTTGCCTCCTCGGCGTTCATGATGAAGCGCACGGCGGAAGGGAACCCGGAATTGACGTTCCATGACATCAAGCAGATCGGTCAGGAAATCGGCTGACCGGCCACCCCGGCGGGGCCGGCGCAGATGAACTATTGCGTCCCCCCGCCTGTCTGTCGCATCTAGGCGCATCATGTCCGACACACAGCCCCGTCCGCACCTGCCCCGCCTGCATCTACATGACAGCAGGACCCGCAGCACCGTTCCCTTCGTCCCGCTGGCACCCGATAACGTGCGGGTCTATTACTGCGGCCCCACGGTCTATGACCTGGCGCATATCGGCAACCTGCGCGCCATGCTTACGGCCGATGTGCTGGTGCGCCTGCTGCGCCACCTGTACCCGCGCGTGACCTACGTGCGCAACATCACCGACGTGGATGACAAGATCAACGCCCGCGCGCATGCCAACGGCGAATCCATTGCCGACCTGACCGCGCGCACCATTGCCGATTTCCATGCGGACCTGGCCGCCGTCTCCATCCTGCCGCCGGATGTGGAGCCGCGCGCGACCCACCATATTGGCGAGATGCAGGACATGATCGCCCGCCTGATCGAAAGCGGCCATGCCTATGAGGCCGAGGGCCATGTGCTGTTCGCGGTGGGCACCTACCCGTCCTATGGCGCGCTGTCGGGCCGCACGCCCGATGACCTGATCGCGGGCGCGCGGGTGGAAGTCGCCCCCTACAAGCGCGACCCCGGCGATTTCGTGCTGTGGAAACCCTCCGATGACCAGACGCCGGGCTGGGACAGCCCTTGGGGCCGGGGGCGTCCGGGCTGGCATATCGAATGCTCGGCCATGTCGCACCGCTATCTGGGCGAGAGCTTTGACATTCATGGCGGCGGGTCGGACCTGCTGTTCCCCCACCATGAGAACGAACGCGCGCAGAGCATGTGCTGCCACCCGCACGGGCATTTCGCCAACCACTGGGTGCATAATGCGATGCTGCTGGTGAATGGGGAGAAGATGTCGAAATCCCTCGGCAACTTCCTGACCGTGCGCGACGTGCTGCGTGATACCCCTGCCGAGGCGCTGCGCCTTCTGCTGCTGCGCGCCCAGTACCGCTCGGTGCTCAACTTCACGCGCGAAGGACTGGATGAAGCCCGCCAGATGCTGGACCGCTTCTACCGCGCGCTGGAAAAGCTGGACCCGGACCAGCCACCCGTACCCGCGCCAGACAGCGTGGTGCAGGTGCTGTGCGATGACCTGAACACCCCGCGCGCGCTGGCGGAAATGCATGCGCTGGCTGATGCCGCCCTGACGGGTGACCGTGTTGCGGCGGCGCAACTGAAGGCTGCGGGCAACCTGATCGGCCTGCTCAATGACACACCCGAAGCATGGTTCCGTGGTGGCGCGAAAGTGGACCCGGCCCATATCGAACGCCTGATTGAAGAACGCCTTGCCGCGCGCAAGGCGCGTGACTTCGCCCGCGCGGATGAAATCCGCAACACCCTCGCGGCACAGGGCATTGTACTGGAAGACGGCCCGCAGGGCACGACATGGAGGCAGGCATGACCGGGCGCGATGGCGGGGCGGATATCGGCCCCATTGGCAACAGCCCGGTCGTAATCCTTGTCCGGCCCCAGATGGCCGAGAACATCGGCACCACGGCCCGCGCCATGGCCAATGGCGGACTGTTCCACATGCGCATTGTCGCACCCCGCGATGGCTGGCCGCAGGAGCGCGCATGGCGCAGTGCCTCGGGCGCAGACCGCATCCTTGAATCGGCACAGGTGTTTGACACCGTGGATGACGCGGTGGCCGACCTGCACCACGTCTTCGCCACCTGCCCCCGCCCGCGCCATATCGTAAAGCCGGTGCTGACCGCGCGCGGCGGGGCGGCGGAACTGCGTGAGATGACGGGGCGCGGGCTGAAGGTGGGGCTGATGTTCGGCCCCGAACGCGCGGGGCTGGATAACGAGGACATGGCACGCGCCGATGCACTGATCCGCTACCCGCTCAATCCCGCCTTCATGTCGCTCAACCTGGCGCAGGCGGTAATGATCATGGCCTATGAGTGGTGGATGACGGAGGATGAGACCCCGCCCCGCGCACTCATGACCAACGAGACGCATGTGGCCACCCGGGGTGAGCTGGAAAACTTCATGCACCACCTGATTACCGACCTGGATGACTGCGGCTTCCTGCGCAATGAACAGAAACGCGCGGGCATGGTGCGCAACCTGCGCCACTTCTTCCTGCGCGGTGAAGTGACGGAACAGGAACTGCGCACGCTGCATGGCGTGGTGACCGAACTGTCCCGTGGGCGCAAGGCGCGACAGGCGGCAAGAGAAGTATCTGAAAAACAGTAAAAGTCCTTGGGGGCCGCCTTTTTTCAAAAAGATGGTGTCCTTCGAAGCTTTTTGAAAAAAGCTTCGCCAAAAACTTCTTCTCCTTTGGAAAAGGCCCGGTGTGAAACCGGGCCTTTTTGCGTATCAGCGGGCGGCAATCTGTAGCCGGTCGGCCACGCGTGCCCGGCCCATGAGCGGCAGCAGGTCACGCATTTCCGGCCCGCTCTCCTCCCCCGTCAGCGCCAGGCGCAGCGGGTGGAACAGGGCGCGGCCCGTGCGGCCCGTGGCCTCTTTCACGGCCGTGGTCCATGTCTTCCATGTCGTGTCATCCCACGGCGCCGCAGGCAGCGCCCCCAGGGCCTGAAGCAGGAAGGGACGATCCGCCTCATCAATCACCGGGGGTACGATATCGCCCGCCACCACATCCCACCAGTGGCGCAGTTCACCCGCCATGTCCACATTGCCACGCACGGCCAGCCAGAAGGCTTCCGTCGCCCCTTCGGGCAGGCGTGCGCGGATTTCCTCAAACGGCATGGCATGCATGACGCGCCGGTTCAGCCCCAGCAGCTGGCGCATGTCAAAGCGCGCGGCGGAACGTGAAACACGGCCAAGGTCATAGGTTTGGGCCAGTTCATCGAACGATAGCGGTTCCGGGTCATCCGCGCTGCCCAGGCGGGCAAGGTAGGAGACGATGGCCGAAGGCTCGACCCCATCCTGCCGCAAGGCCCGAATCGACAGCCCGTCGAAGCGCTTGGACAGCTTGCCGCCCCCCTGATCAAGCAGCAGCGGCAGGTGGGCGAAGGTGAAGCGGTTGCGTTTTGCCCCCAGCGCCTCGGCAATGTCGATCTGCACACCTGTATTGGTCACATGGTCCTCGCCACGGATGACGTGGGTAATACCCAGTTCCATGTCATCCACGACCGAGGCCAGCGTGTACAGCACCGTGCCATCGGCACGGACCAGAACCGGGTCGGAAATGGCGGGCAGCTTGACGCGCGATGGCCCCATGACCAGGTCGTTCCATTCCACCGTGCGGTAGTCGGACAGTTTAAAGCGCCAGTAGGGCACCTTGCCATTGGCTTCGGCCTGCGCGCGCTGCTGCGGCGTCATGCGCAGCATGGCCCGGTCATAGACGGGGGGCTTGCGCATGCGGATGCGGGCCTCGCGCTTGGAGGCCAGTTCCTGCTCGCTTTCAAAGCACGGATAGAGCCGCCCGCTGGCCTTCAGCTTTTCAATGGCCAGCGCATAGCGGTCCAGCCGGTCCGACTGGCGCACGAATTCGTCCCAGCCAATGCCAAGCCAGCGCAGGTCGTCCTGCAGGGCCTGCACGTATTCCTCTTTCGAGCGGCTGCGGTCGGTATCATCGATCCGCAGCAGGAACCGGGCGCCATGACGGCGGGCAAACAGGGCATTGGCAATGGCCTGACGCGCATTGCCGACATGGATCAGCCCGGTCGGGCTGGGCGCAAAACGGAGTTTCATGCCCCCTATATGCGGCGATTACGCCCCGAATGCCAGAGAACACATGCGCAATCTGGCACGGAATGCACGCGCCTGGCAGGCCGGCCCGATACACGCCGGTATCGGTGCATAACCCGTATGGGCAAAGTATTTTCAGGCGGCCCGCCAACGCCGCCTTTTAAAAAAGGCGGCATCCAAAAACCTTTATGAATTTAAGGGGCGCTCTTACGCCTCGTCATCCTCATCGCCGCCGCGGCGGGGGTCAAAGGCACGCCAGTCGCGTTCCATCAGGGTTGCCGCATGGGCCGCGAAATCATCCAGTTCATTGGCGGAACGCCAGCCCTGATCGCCTGCCTCCAGCACCTCCGCATCCTCGCCAAAGGCAAACCATGCCTTGAGCACCTCGGCGGGGGAAAGACCCGCCATGCGGCACCGCTCGATACTGTCGCGCACATAGGCACGCGCAAAGGCGTTGGCCTGGATCAGGTCGGGAAAACCGCCGACTTCCTCGACAATACTGTCTTCCGCCCCGCCCGACAGGTCCAGTATCCGCACGCGCCAGCCCCCTTCAGGGGCAAAAATGGTTTCTGACAAGATCAGGCCTTTCGTTAAAGACTGTTTAAAAAGCAACCTGTTGATAAAGGGCATGACGTTCAGGGCAAGGCCATCTTCCCTAAAATAAAGGCGGCCTTCCCGAAGCGGCTTTTCTGGCCACGTCCCAGCCACATGCCAAGGGGCGGCGCATGGCCTAGCGCGCGTGGTTATGGCGCAGCAGGAACTCGCGCCCGGCCTTGACGCGGGGCACATCGTCATAGGCCACGATATCCGCCGTGGCATAGGTCTCGGACCAGCGATCGGGAATGAAGGAGCCGGTGCCGATCACATCAACCGGCGCATGGGCGTCGGCCATGCTCAGGCATTTTTCAACACTGAACCCGGATGAGGCGATGATGCGCACATGCGCGAATCCGGCCTCGTCCAGCGCCTCACGCATGCGCCAGATGGCGGCGGCCGAAACCCCCGTGCCCACCAGGTAGCGCAGTTCCTTGTCCGAACGGTAGCGGCGGATGCTGCCCGGCGTGTGCCGCTCCAGCACATCATAGGACGATTGCGGATCCAGCCCCTCCAGAAAGCGGCCGCCATGCGTGTCCAGCCGCACGGCCAGCCGCCCGGTCGCCGCCAGATCGGGAAAGTGACGGCAGACTTCCAGCGCGTCCGTCACCTCACGCCCGAAATAGTCCACCAGTACCACCAGGTCCATTTCGGGATAGACCTCGTGGAACATCTCGGCCGCGCGCAGGGTGGAGCCGGCATAGCCCACCAGCGCATGCGGCATGGTGCCCAGCCCCCTTGATGTGCCGAAATAATGCGCCGTTGCATCATTGGCGCCGCCGATAAAGCCCAGCGCGCCTTCCTTCTGCGCGGCCTGACTGCCGATGGAGGCGGCATAGGCCATCTGTTCCTGCATGCCAAACCCCGCGCAGTGCCGGGCCTCCATGGCCATGAAGCGTACCTGCGGCAGCGCCAGCGCCATCTGGTAGGCATTATGCGCGGCCACACAGGCCGGGCCAAGGCGCTGGAGCACCAGGGTTTCCAGCGGGGCAAGCTGGGCGAAGGAGCCGGTCACGTAAACCAGCGGCTCACCCGCCCCCACCCATGTCCCCTCGGGGAACATGAGGCTGCATTCGATATCGATTCCGCGCTCGGCGGCCACGGCATGCAGCCAGTCCACCATAAGGCGCGGAGCGGATATGACGGGACGGCGCAGGAAGATGGCGTAGGTCACCTTCCTGTCCCCGAAATGTTCGACAATGGCCCGCGTGCGGTTGAAATACGCATCCGTGCGGGCAGCGATCACATCGCGTTCCACCGCGCCCGCATTCTTGTCACGTACCGTCTTCTCACCGTGGGTCATGGCCCCTCCGATCGTGTCCCTGACGGGACTAGCGCGCTCCGCCCGCCATGCGATGCATGCGTGTCTTGAGTTCTTCCGACAGGCGGAACGCCATCTCAAGCGACTGTTCCGCATTCAGGCGCGGGTCGCAGAAGGTCTCATAGCGCTCACCAAGATCGGCTTCCGTCAAGCGGTGGGCACCGCCGATACACTCGGTCACGTTCTGGCCCGTCATCTCGAAATGCACGCCGCCGGGATGGGCGCCCGCGGCCTCGAACACGTCGAAAAACCCGTGAATCTCCGACAGGATGGCATCAAACGACCGCGTCTTGACCCCCGTCGAGGTCGAGCTGGTGTTGCCGTGCATGGGATCACACAACCATGTGACGGTGCGGCCTGTGGCCATCACTTTCCCGAGCAGCGGCGGCAGGTGGTCACGCACCTTGCCCGCGCCCATGCGCGAGATGAGCGAGATGCGCCCGGCTTCATCGGACGGGTTGAGGATATCGAGCAGCTGCTCCAGGTCCTCGATGGTGGTGGTGGGACCGACCTTGATCCCGATGGGGTTGCGCACCCCGCGCAGGAACTCGACATGCGCGCCTTCGGGCTGGCGGGTACGGTCCCCGATCCACACGAAATGGGCCGAGCAGTCATACCACTCGCCCGATGTCGAATCGATGCGGGTCAGCGCCTGCTCGTAGGGCAGCAGCAGGGCCTCGTGCGAGGTGTAGAACTCGGTCTCGTCAATCTGGGGGGTGGTGGCCGCCGTCAGGCCGCACGCCGCCATGAAGTCCAGCGTCTCACCGATGCGTTCGGCAAGCTGGCCATAGCGCTGGGCCAGCGGCGAGCGCTCGACAAAGCCCAGGTTCCAGCGATGCACCTCGTGCAGGTTGGCATAGCCGCCGCTGGCAAACGCGCGCAGCAGGTTCATGGTGCCGACGGACTGGAAATACCCCGTCTCCATCCGCTTCGGGTCGGGCACACGGGCGGATTCGGTAAAATCGGACCCGTTGATGATGTCCCCCCGGTAGGAAGGCAGCGTCACGCCGTCCTTCGTCTCGTCATCGGACGAGCGCGGCTTGGCGTACTGCCCCGCCATGCGCCCGATCTTGATGACCGGCACCTTGGCGCCAAAGGTCAGCACCACCGCCATCTGCAGCAGCACCCGAAAGGTGTCGCGCACGATATCGGCCGTGAACTCATTGAAGCTTTCGGCGCACGCGCCGCCCTGCAGCACGAAGGCCTGCCCGCTGGCCGCCTTGGCCAGATGGGCGCGCAGGCGGCGGGCCTCACCGGCAAAGACCAGGGGCGGGTAGCGGCGCAGGCGCGCCTCCACGCCCTCCAGCGCTGCCTCGTCGGGGTATCGCGGCATCTGCCGCGCCGGAAACGACCGCCAGCTCTCCGGCGTCCAGGCCTGCCGGGAAGAACTGTTATGGCTGTGCGTCGCACTCATGGGTCGGATCCTAATTCCTCTTGATACAAGACTGTTCCCGCCGCCCGTGGCGGAAGGGCAGTCTTTATGTCGAAAAAACCCCGCCATGGCAAAGCCTGTTCTGCCGCCGGCGCGCATGATGGCGCACCGCACGGGAAACATATGTTGCATCCGGGCCACAAAGTTGCCTGGACCATGCAGTTAACGGTCGCATTGCAAACGGGCTTCACCCATATGTAAAACCGACATGGTTGGCCTGCCAGACCACGCCTTTTCCTTGTGGCGCAGGGTTGGCATGCTGCCCACCCCGGTAAAAGGATGACGGATCATGGCCACGACGCGTGGGAAACTCTTAACCGCCCTGTCCGCAGGGCTGTGCCTGTTCAGCGTGACGGCCATGGCCGCGCCACAGGACACGGATGACAGCAGCAGCCAGAACGAGGACAGGATGACCGTCCACGGCCAGCGCAGCCACCTGCCGCCCGGCTATGAGGAAGCGCCCTCCATGGAACTGAACCATGGGCCGGACCCCGATCATCTGGAGCATGTGCACCGTGATTCCGTAACCGGCACCGACCTGTCGAAATTCGGTTCCGCCTACCAGAGCAGCGGGATCAATGGCGACGGCCAGCTTGGTGATTCCACCGGCAATGGCTGGGTCGCGCCGCGCTAGGGGTCCCTGCCCGATACATGAAAAAAACCGTTGCCAGGTCCACTCCGGCAACGGTTTTTTTATTTAAGGACCGGGAAGGCGTTTTTGGTAAAGCTGTTTTCCGAAAAACTTCAGAGAACGCCGCCTTTTTGAAAAAAGGCGGCACCCAAAAACTTCTATTCTGTTTCAGTCCACCTTGTGGGGCGTGACGCGCGTGCGGGTGCGCATGGTCACGAATTCTTCCGCCGCGGTGGGATGGATGCCGATGGTGCGGTCCCAGTCCGCCTTGGTCAGCCGCGCGGTGACCGCAATGGCCAGCCCCTGCATGATTTCGGGCGCGTCATCGCCCAGCATGTGCGCGCCCACCACAACCTGGCTGGCCTGATCGACCACCAGCTTCATGAACGTGCGCTGTGCGCGGCCACTAAGCGTGTTGCGCATGGGGCGGAAGCGGCTGACATAGACATCCACATCGCCTTCTTTCGCGGCTTCGGCCTCCGTCAGGCCAACGCTGGCAACGGTGGGGGTGAAGAACACGGCCTTGGGCGTGGTGGCATAGCACCACTGGCGCGGGGGCCCCTTGCCAAACAGGCGGTCGGCCAGGTTGTGCCCTTCGGCAATGGCGACGGGGGTCAGGTTCAGCCGGTTGGTCACGTCGCCAATGGCATAGATGCCGGGGACGGATGTCTCGCTGTTTTCATCCACGATGACCCGCCCGTTCTCCTGCATCGCCACCCCTGCCTGCGTCAGGCCCAGATGGGTGACCTTGGGATGGCGGCCGGTGGCGAAGAACACGCAGTCGGTTTCGATCCGCGTGCCGTTATCAAGGCTTACGACAAGGCTGCCATCCGCCTGTTTCCCGATTTCCGTGGGGGAAGCCCCGGCATGCTGGCGGATACCGCGCAGGTCAATGGCATCATGCACCGCGTGGCGCAGGTCGGTATCGAACCCGCGCAGGGGCTGGGGCTGGCGGTAGACCAGATCCACCTCCGAGCCGAAGCCACGGAATATCCCGGCGAACTCCACCCCGATATAGCCGCCCCCGACCATGCAGACCCGTTCGGGGCGGTCCTTGAGATGGAAAGCCTCGTCGGAGGAAATGGCATGTTCCGCACCCGGTATTTTCGGCAGGGTGGGGGTGGAGCCCACGGCAATGACAATACGCGCAGCCGTAACACGGCGGGGCTGCGCCTGCGGGGCCAGCGGCGAAGGATCGATGCGGACGGTATGCGCATCCTCCAGCGTGGCATGGCCGGTAAACAGCGCCACGCCCGCCTTTTCCAGCATGGAGACATAGATGCCGTTAAGGCGTTCGATCTCCCGGTCCTTGGCGGCGATCAGGGCGGCCCAGTCATGCTGGCCGCGCTTTGTGTTCCAGCCAAAGCCGTGGCTGTCCTCCACCCAGTCACCATAGTCACTGGCCTGCACCATAAGCTTCTTGGGCACGCAGCCAAGGTTGACGCAGGTGCCGCCCCAGTGCCGGCTTTCCGCCACCGCCACGCGCGCGCCATGGCTGGCCGCGATGCGCGCGCAGCGTACGCCACCGGAGCCCGCGCCAATTACGAACAGATCAAAATCATGACTCATTGCCGGTTGTGCATCCTGTCTGGGCCGGAAAGACGGCAAGGACAGGCGTCACTCCGGCCATCCCGCCGCGCTATGGGGCGGGGCCAATAAAAAACCCCGGCCATGCAGCATGGCCGGGGGCGCGGGCGGGATCAGCGTTCAGCGAACGCCTTTTCCACCACATAGGCGCCGGGGTGGGAGTTGTTCCCCTCGTCAAAGCCACGGTCCTGCAGCAGCTTTTCCGTATCGGCCAGCATTTCGGGCGAACCGCAGATCATGACACGGTCATGCTCGGGGTCGAGCGCCGGGATGTTCAGGTCGGTAAAGATCTTGCCCGTCTCGATCAGCCTGGTGATGCGGTCGGTCACGGCAAAGGCTTCGCGCGTCACGGCGGGGTAGTACAACAGCTTGCCCTTCACGTCCTCGCCCAGGAACTCGTGCTCGGGCAGTTCGTGGCGGATGTGGTTGGCATAGGCCAGCTCACCCGAGATGCGCACCGTGTGGCTCAGGATCACGTGCTCGTAACGCTCATAGCATTCCGGGTCCTTGATCAGGCTCATGAAGGGCGCAAGCCCCGTGCCGGTGGACAGGAAATACAGGTTGCGGCCCGGACGCAGGTTGTCCAGCAGCAGGGTGCCGACGGGCTTGCGGCCGATCAGCACCTTGTCCCCCACCTTGACGTGGCGCAGGCGGGAGGTGAGCGGACCATCGGGCACGGCGATGGACAGGAATTCGAGGTGGTCCTCGTAATTCGCGCTGGCAATGCTGTAGGCACGCAGCAGCGGCTTGCCCTCGACCTCGATGCCGATCATCGTGAACTGGCCGTTCTCGAAGCGCAGGGCCGGGTCGCGCGTGGTGGTGAAGCTGAACAGCCGGTCGGTCCAGTGATGGACGGACAGCACGGTCTCCGCGTTCAGGTGGCCGTATTCCTTGGTCGGTTCGGCAAGATGGAACACGCCTGCCTGCCCCTCTACCGGGGCAAGGCCGGTGAGCATGGTCTCAGCGGTTGGCACAATCAACGTATCGGACATCTGGTTATCACTCTCCCGGCTGGATATGACGCAGACCCAGGACTTCCTGAAACATGCGCCCCACAACGATATCGCTCAGGCGGGCATGTCTAGGCCATCCACAGCGTGGAATTCCAGCACAAACAAACATATCTCGCGCCACGGGAAGCTGAATTCACCGCACAATGCCCATTCCGGGGCGCTCATGTCACGTCACATGCGTACGATGCGGGCTTCTATTCAATGATTTCCCCTGCGGATGCAAGTACTGATGTCCATTGTCCCCGCAGCCCGGATGACGCACATAGGCAGTATGACTTCTGAATTCCCCGACCGGGCCGCCCCTGCCCTGCTGGCGCTGGACGCGGCGATTGCCGCAACCGGGCTGCATGTTGAAACCCGCGAACGCCCCAAGCTGGAGCGCGTGATCGCCCGCATGCTGCCCCCCGGTGCCCAGCGGATAGACGATGCCGCCTTCCGCGCCGCCCTGTGCACCGTGCGCCGCAAGCCGTGGGGGTCGCGCCTCATGGACCTTACGCGCCGTGCAGGGCAGGTATGGGTTACGCGCGCGGATACCGAAGCCGCCGCCATGACGGTGGATGACCCCGAACCCGATGATGCCCGCCTGCTGGCCGCCCTTACCCCCGTCCTGCGCGAAAAGCTGCGCGCGCAGGGCGACACGCCCCGCGCCGCCATGGACAATGTGCGCGGCGACCTGTTTGACGGCACGGGCCGCACCCTTGCACCCACCGAGATCCGCACCCTGGCGCTGGCCGTGGCCGATGCCTTTGCCGTGGCCGACCCCGAAGCCTTCGCCACCGAACTGGAGCGCGAGGACACCAGCCGCAAGGACCGCGATGCCCGCATAGAGGAGACGGCGCGCACCCGCCGGCGCGAGGAAGTCCTGCGCCTGCGGGAGTGGGAAAAAAGCCTTGTCCCCTTCAGCGACGTGCCCGGCCTGCTGCGCTGCTCCCAGCGTGAGGCGCTGCGCTGGATTGCCGAAAACCGCCTGCCCGTCGCCCGCCGCGTGCCGCAGGCAGGCGGGCAGGAACGCTGGGAGTTCGATCCCGGCGAGCTTATGGCCCTGCGCCAGAACCTGCCCCAGTGGCGCAGGGAGGGCCCGCAGGGGCCGGGCCGGGCACCACTGGCCCCCGACCTGGGCAACCAGCGCATCGGCAACGCCGTCATAGCCCAGGTCGCGGCCCTTGACCGCTATGCCGCCCATTTCCGCACCGCGCGCGCGCTGAAGCGCCGGATCACGCTGGTCACGGGGCCGACCAACAGCGGCAAGTCCCACACGGCACTGGACGCGCTGGCGCGGGCCGAAAGCGGGCTGGCGCTGGCGCCGCTGCGGCTGCTGGCCCATGAGTTCCGCGAGTCGCTGACCGCGCGCGGCGTGCCGACCTCGCTCGCCACGGGAGAGGAACGCATCGACGTGCCCGGCAGCCGCCACCTGGCCGCGACCGTGGAAATGTGCCCGCTCAACAACCCGGTCGATGTGGCCATCATTGACGAAGCCCAGATGCTGACCGACCCCGACCGGGGGGCGGCGTGGACGGCGGCCATCATGGGCGCGCCGGCGCGGCACCTGTTCATTCTGGGGGCGCCGGACTGCATTCCCATGGTCCGGCGCATTGCCGAACTGTGCGGCGACCCGATCGACGAGATCCGTCTGGAGCGCAAGAGCCCGCTGGTCGCCGCCGAACGCGCGGTCAGCCTGCATGAACTGCAGAAGCACGATGCGCTGATCGCCTTCTCGCGCCGTGAGGTACTGGACCTGCGCGCCCTGCTGCTGGCGCACGGCAAGCGGGTGGCGGTGGTGTATGGCGCGCTCAGCCCCGAAGTCCGCCGGGCGGAGGCGCAGCGCTTCAACAATGGCGATGCCGACATCCTGATCGCAACCGATGCCATCGGCATGGGGCTGAACCTGACCATCCGCCGCGTGGTCTTTGCCGCCCTGCGCAAATATGACGGCAACCAGACGCGCGACCTCAACCCGCAGGAAGTCAAGCAGATCGGCGGCCGGGCCGGGCGCTTTGGCAAGCATGAACAGGGTGTGGTGGCCGTGCTGGAAGGGGTGGGCAGCCCGTCCTTCATCCATGCCATGCTGGCGGCCCCCCCGCAGCCAATCGAGGATATGCGCCCGCAGGTGCAGCCGGATGCCGACATCGTGCAGGCCGTGGCGGCCGAGATCGGGTCGGACAGCCTGTTTGGCGTTCTGGTGCGCATCCGCCGCGCGGTGCTGCGGCGCGATGACCCCAATTACCGGCTGGCCAACATGGAACAGGCCTTTGCCATTGCCACCGCACTGGAAGGTGTTCCCGACCTGACGCTGGCCCAGCGCTGGGTTTACGCCATGTGCCCGGTCGATGACCGCGACAACGGCATCCAGCGCCTGGTGCACTGGGCGGCGGACCACGCCGCGGGCAATACCGTGCCGCCCCCGGGCACGGGCCGCCTGCCCGCCGCCGAACGCGCCGAGCGCACGGAACTGGAACGGGCCGAAAAGCGCCACAAGCGGCTGGTGGCCTGGCGGTGGCTGGCGCTGCGCTTCCCCGAGACCTATGTCAACCGTGAGGAAGCCGAGGGAACCACCGCGCGCCTTGATGAATGGATCGAGGACGTGCTGCGCCAGCAGAGCATCCGCGCCCGCGCACCCAATGCATCCCCCTTCCGCCCGGACAGCCGCGCCAGCCCGCCCGGACGCCGCGGCCGCGATGGGGGCGGCCCGCCAAAGGGCAAGCGCCCCCACCGCAAGGGGCGCTGAACGGGATTTAGATAACCTGTTGATAAGGAATGAACGTTTTCGGGTGCCGCCTTTTTTCAAAAAGGCGGCGTTCCCTGAAGCTTTTTGAAAAAAGCTTCACCAGAAACGTCCTTGGGTTTTCCACCCATTTCGTGGGCTGATGTTTATGCGCTACGAATGACTTCAATGCCGCCCATATAGGGTCGCAGCACATCCGGCACCGTAATGCTGCCGTCCGCGGTCTGGTAATTCTCCATGACCGCAATCAGCGTGCGGCCCACGGCAAGGCCCGACCCGTTCAGGGTATGGACAAAGGCAGGCTTGCCATCGGCCGCGCGATAGCGGGCATTCAGGCGCCGGGCCTGGAAATCGCGCGTGGTGGAGCATGACGAGATCTCACGCCACGCCTTCTGCCCCGGCAGCCATGCCTCAAGGTCAAACGTCCTGGCCGCGCCAAAGCCGGTATCGCCCGCGCACAGCAGCATGCGGCGGTAGGGAATGCCCAGCTTTTCCAGCACCATTTCCGCGCAGCGGGTCATGCGCTCGTGCTCGGCGTCACTTTCCTCCGGCGTGGTGATGCTGACCATCTCCACCTTCTGGAACTGGTGCTGGCGCAGCATGCCGCGTGTATCGCGCCCTGCCGCCCCCGCCTCGCTACGGAAGCAGGAAGACAGGGCAACCAGACGCTGCGGCAGCACGCCCACGGGCAGGATCTGCCCCGCGACGCTGGCGGTCAGCGGTACCTCCGCCGTGGGGATCAGCCAGCGGCCATCTTCGGTGCGGAAGGACTGGTCGGCGAATTTGGGCAGCTTGTCCGTGCCATACATCGCCTCGTTATTGACCAGCACGGGCACGGCGGTTTCCTCGTACCCGTTTTCACCCGTGTGCAGGTCCAGCATGAACTGGCCCAGCGCCCGCTCCATGCGCGCAAGCTGACCGCGCAGCACCACGAACCGCGCGCCCGACAGGCGGGATGCGGTCTCGAAATCCATCAGGCCAAGCGCTTCGCCCAGCTCGAAATGCTCGCGCGCGGCAAAGGCGAATTCGGGCGGCGTGCCGTGCTGGTGCACCTGCACGTTGCCGCTCTCATCCGCGCCTGCGGGCACGCTTTCATCCAGCCGGTTGGGCAGGCGTTCCAGCGTGCCACGGATCTGGCCATCCAGATCATCAACGCGGGCCTGCAGTGCCTCCATATGGGCCTTGGCGCCGGTCACCTCGGCTTCCAGCGCGGACGTGTCCGCACCGGATCGGCGCATGGCCCCGATTTCCCGGGAAATCTGGTTGCGCCGCGCCTGCAGTTCCTGCAGCGCGGTTTCAGCGGCGCGGCGGTCATGATCCAGCAGCAATACGGCCTGCGCCACGGCAGGCTCGCCCCGCCGCTTCAGGTCAGCATCAAAACCGTCAGGATCGGCGCGAAGGGCACGCAGGTCATGCATCAGGTGGTCTCCTCGGTGTCTTCAGGCGGGGTGCGCGGCTCGACAAGGCGGGCGCAGAGAATGGATATTTCGTACAGCCCGATCAGCGGCACGGCCAGCCCGGTCTGGGTAATCACGTCGGGCGGGGTTAGGATGGCGGCGGCCACGAACGCGCCCACATAGGCATAGCGCCGCACGCGCGCCAGCCCCTTTGACGTCACCAGCCCCACCCGCGCCATGAGGGTCAGCACCACCGGCAGTTCGAACGCCATGCCGAACGCCATGATCAGCTTCATCACCAGCGAAAGATATTCCGACACCTTGGCCTGCAGTTCGATCTGCAAGCCGTCCTGTCCGTCCGCCGTCTGGAACGACAGGAAGAACTTCCACGCGGCGGGGAAGATGAAATAATAGGCCAGCGCCGCACCGATCGCGAACATGATGGGGGTGGCCACAAGGAACGGGGCAAAGGCCCGCTTCTCGCTACGGTACAGCCCCGGTGCGATGAAGATCCACGCCTGCACCGCCACCATGGGAAACGACAGGCAGGCCGCACCGAAGAAGGCCACCTTCATGTAGGTGAAGAAGGCTTCGTACAGCGCGGTATAGATCAGGTGTGGCTGTTCGCCCTTCTGGCGCATGATGTCGCCCAGCGGCCTGGCCAGGAAGAAGTAGATCTGTTCCGAATAATAGTAACAGACGGCAAAGCACACCACGAACGACGCCATGGACCACAGCAGCCTGCGCCGCAATTCGACCAGGTGCTCAAGCAGCGGCATGGGCTGGTCGTTGATCGAATCATCGGGCTTCAGGGTCTCGTCTCCTGCATCCATCTTGGTCTTATTCCCGCCCGCCATCGGTCACGGAAACACGCTGCCCCCGATGGATGACACGCACCGGCGGCAGGAAGGCGGGCGGGGTCAGGGCGGGCAGTTCGGCGGCAATGCGGCGGGCCGTGCGCGGCGGCAGGAAGGCCGGGGCATCCGCCACATCCACCCCCTCCGCATGCGGATCGGGCCGGGCAAGGGGCGGAATGTAATGGCGCGCGGGAATTTTCTGTTCGGGCAGCGCATCGGCCGCCGGTGGCGGCGTGACGGCAGTGGACAGGGCGGAGCCCGCCACCTGCCGCGTATCATCCAGCGAGCGTCGCAATGCGCCATCACGGTCGATCGTGTCCATGATCCTGTCACGCACGTTCATCCGCCGGAGCTGGCCCAGCTGGTCACGGGCTTCCGTCAGGTCGGCCTCGCGCACCATTTCATCCACATGGGACTGGAATTCGGTTGCAAGCCCCCGCGCCTTCTTGATCAGCCCGGTGACCGTGCGGATGGCGACCGGCATGTCCTTTGGTCCGATCAGGAGCAGGCCCACCACCCCGATCAGGGCAAATTCAGACCACGCGAAATCGAACATGACCAGTTTCCTTCCCCACCGCGCGGCCGCCCATCCGCCCGCGCAGGCCCGCATACCACCATATCGTCCCGCACACCTATCACGACGCGGGCGGGTCAGGAACCTCGTCCGGCGCATCGGGGTCCAGTGCGGCGGACTCCGCCCGCTCCGCCATGCCGTCCCCTGCCGGCTTCCCTGCTGGATTCCCTTCAGGCGCATCCCGTTCCGGCACATCCCATTCCGGCGCATCCTGCCCTGGCATGCGCCCCTCTGGCAGGCTCCCCTCTGGCACGCTTCCCTCTGGCGGCAGCCCCTCCGCCACCGGCATGCCGGGAACCGGGCCGGTATCGGGCACATCCACCAGCAGTTCCTCGCGCCGGGGCAGGTCACCCAGGTCCTTCAGCCCGAAATGCCGCAGGAACCCCGCCGACGTACCCCACAGGATGGGCCGCCCCGGCACCTCCTTGCGGCCCAGCGGCACGATCAGCTCCGCTTCCAGCAGGGTGTCCAGCACCTGCTGGCTCAGGCTCACGCCACGGATTTCCTCGATCTCGGCACGGGTGCAGGGCTGATGATAGGCGATGATGGCCAGTGTTTCCATGGTCGAGCGCGCAAGCCTGCGCGGGCGCGGCATGACGCGGGTCAGGCGCGGGGCCAGGTCGGGCGCGGTGCGGAACTGCCAGCCCCCCGCCACCTCCGCCAGTACCACGCCACGCCCGGCATACTGCGCCCCAAGTGCCGAAAGGGTGGCGGTGACATAGGCGTCACGGTCCGTGACATCATGCGGGATGCCGCCCTGCGCGGTCAGGACCTCGGCTATGGCGCGCGTGCTCAGCGGGTCGGAACGGGCAAAGATCAGCGCCTCGACCAGCCGCAGCGAGAACGCGCGCACCGATACCGGCGGCACAGGCATATCATCGGGTAGCAGGTCGGGCTGCGGCTCATCTGTCATCGGGCCATGTCCTCTCCGGGTTGTGTCCGTGTCTCTTCCCATCCATGCGCTCACGCAGCAGGATACGGCCGAACTGCTCGTCCTGCTGGAGTTCGATCGTGCCGTTGCGCGCCATTTCCAGACTGGCCAGCAGGGTACCGGCCACGGCGGCCCGGCGGCCGGTCCGCACCATGGTGTCCGTCATGTCGGGCTGGGGCGGCAGGGCGGGGGGCAGGAAATGCTCCAGCCCGCACCA
Organism: Komagataeibacter rhaeticus; assembly: GCF_011611525.1. Taxonomy (NCBI): domain Bacteria; kingdom Pseudomonadati; phylum Pseudomonadota; class Alphaproteobacteria; order Acetobacterales; family Acetobacteraceae; genus Komagataeibacter; species Komagataeibacter rhaeticus. The sequence continues at coordinate 696,645 of NZ_CP050139.1, read as the reverse complement.
CCGCGCCCGCGCATCGTGCGTGCCCAGCATCCGCCCAAGGCGGCCCAGCGCGTCCTGCACGGTCCAGAAGCGCAGCACGCGCGGCTGGTAGACATGGCGGCGCGCCCGCCTGCGCATGGCCGCCATGTAACCGCGCATGAGCTGCGGCACGTCAACCGCAAGGCCCGAACGGTCAACCGCCACCAGGCTTTCCGCCTGACCACGCTCGAACACATCAAACCCCAGCTGCGCGCGCGCACCCAGCCAGCGGCCAAGCTGGACCATGCGCTCCAGTTCCAGCAGCCGTTCATGCAGCAGGGCGGCGGCTTCCTCCGCATCGGTGGCTTCCTCGTCATCGTCTGGCAGAAGCAGGCGCGACTTGAGCCACGCCAGCCAGGCCGCCATGACCAGCCAGTCCGCCGCCTGTTCCAGCCGCACCACGCCGGGTGCCGCGCGCACCACGGCCAGGTACTGCTCCACCAGCTGCAGGATCGAGATGCGCCACAGGTCCACCTTCTGCGCGCGGGCCAGTTCCAGCAGCAGGTCCATCGGTCCCTCGAACCCCTCCAGATGCACGATGGGGGCCGAGGCTGGCGCGGCCGGGGCGGCGGATGCGTCCCCCCCGCCTGCCGGCCCCGGCCGTGGCGGGTGGTCGCGTGTCATGGGATGATCAGGAATGGACCAGGTCGCACGGCAGGCCCTTCGCCTTTGCCTTCTCGCACAGCGATGTGGCCTGCGCCTTGCCCAGTCCCTTGACCCGCAGGCGATAGAACGTCTTGCCGCCGCGCTGCGCCTCCACCACGGTGGGCTGGTAGGAGCCGAACACGTCGGGATAGCGGCCGGCCAGGTGCGACCAGCTTTTCAGCGCCGCCTCATGCGTGTCAAGGGCGGCAAGCTGCACGCCATAGCCGCCCGTGCCCTGAGCGGCGCTGCCGGCCGCGCGCGGCACCGGTGCCGGCAGGTGCCGGGGCGCGGGGGCGGCGGCTTCGGGGGCCGGGGCATCCGCCTGCGTCTCCTCCTGTGGCACCGGCTGGGCGGGTGCGGGCGGGGCGGACGGTGTGGTGGCCGGCACGTCGGCTGTGGCGGCAGGCTGCGCGGGCGCAGGCTGCGGGCCTGCCGGGGCACCGGCCGCGTTTCCTGCCGGGGGGGGGGCGCCATTCCCGTCGCCCGTGGCCGTCTGGCCATACTGGCGGGCCATGGCATCGGGCTGGGGCTGTTCAGGCGGGGGGGAGAGACGCATCACACCGCCATCGGCGGGCATGCCATCGGCCGCCCCCAGTATCTGCATGCCGCCCGGATCGGCGGGCTTGACGCGCACCGGCCCCGGCGGCGGACCCAGCACGGGAATACCGGCCTGATGGTGCCCGAACAGCGACCAGCCGCCAATGGCCACCACCAGCACGCCACCAAGCCCCGCAGCACCATAGACCAGCCTGCGCGTAAGCGGGTCATCACCCAGCAGGCTGCTGCCCGCCACACGGCCCAGCAGCCCCCTGATGTCAAAGCCCCCCCTGCCCCGCGCGGACGCGGCGGGACGGATGTCATCGGATGGCTCCATCGGGGTGCGCTGTTCGCGGTCGGGGTCGGAATCCGCCCCCATGCGTTCACGCACGATCCTGGGGCGCTCGGCATACGGATCGGGCGCGGGCGGGTTGTCCGGCCTGTCATCGCGGGTGCCGCCGGGGGGCGGCGTTTCGTCTGGACTCATCGCATCTCCTCGACCGGCTGCACGCCGAGCACTTTCATCCCCGAACGCAGCACGGTTGCCGTTGCCTCGACAAGGGCGAGCTTCATGCGGGTGGTGGCTACATCATGCTCCTGCAGGAAGCGCAGGGTGGCATCATCACGCCCCCGGTTCCACAGGGCATGGAAATCCGATGCCAGTTCATTGAGATAGAAGGCAATCCGGTGCGGTTCATGCGCGCTGGCAGCCGACTCAACCATGCGGGGCCACTGCGCCATGCGCCGGAGCAGGGCAAGCTCCGCATCCGATGTCAGGCCGGACAGGTCGGCATCACCCAGGCTGGCGGGGGTGGTGGACAGATCAAAAACGCCCTTTTCCACCATTTCGGCCGCCGCACGCAGCACCGAACGGCAGCGCGCATGGGCGTACTGCACGTAAAAGACCGGGTTGTCGCGGCTCTGCGCCACCACCTGGTCCAGATCGAACTCCATCTGGGCATCGGCCTTGCGCGTCAGCATGGTAAAGCGCACGGCGTCACGCCCCACCTCGTCAATCAGGTCACGCAGGGTGACGAACGTGCCCGCGCGCTTGGACATGCGCACCGGCTGCCCATCACGCACGATGCGCACGATCTGGCACAAAAGCACGTCCAGCACGGGGCGGCCATCGGTGGCCAGCGCGGCCACGGCCGCCTTCATGCGGGTGACGTAGCCGCCATGGTCCGCGCCCCACACATCCACCAGCACATCGGCGCCGCGGCGGATCTTGTCGGCATGGTAGCCGATATCATTGGCGAAATAGGTGTTCGACCCGTCCGACTTGCGCAGCGGGCGGTCCACGTCATCGCCAAATTCGGTGGAGCGGAACAGGGTCTGGGGCCGGGCTTCCCAGTCATCGGGCAGCTTGCCCTTGGGCGGTTCCAGCACGCCTTCGTAAATCAGGCCCTTGGCATCGAGTGCCGCGATGGCGCGATCGGTCTCGCCATCGGCCAGGATCTTCGCCTCGCTGGTAAAGACATCATGATGCACGCCAAGGGCGGCCAGATCCTCGCGGATCATGCCCATCATGGTATCGACCGCTTCCGTCTTCACGGTGTCCAGCCACAGCGCGGGTTCGGCAGGCCGCAGGCCGGGGGCGGCCAGCGCGTCACCATGCCTTTCAGCCAGCGCCCGGCCTACGGGCACAAGGTAGTCGCCGCCGTACTGGATCGCGCCACCGGGCACGGACTGCGCGAATTCCGCCTCGCTCACGCTGGTGCCAAGGGCCTGCAGGTAGCGCCAGTAGGTGGCCCATGCCAGCGCGATCACCTGCGCGCCGGCATCATTGATGTAATATTCCTTGGTGACGGCATAGCCCGCCTTGGCCAGCAGGTTGGCCAGCACATCCCCCACCACGGCCCCCCGGCAGTGGCCGACATGCATCGGCCCCGTGGGGTTGGCGGAGACATATTCCACATTCACCTTCACCCCGTTCCCGGCGGTGGAGGTGCCATAGCCCTCGCCCGCCGCCAGCACGGCCCGGGCCACGCCCTGCCACACGGCGGGGGTCAGGTGCATGTTGACGAAACCGGGGCCCGCCACCTCCGCCCGCGCGATGCCGGGAACCGTGGCAAGGGCGGTGACCAGTCCGGCCGCGATCTCGGCCGGGCGGCGGCGGGCGGCCTTGGAAATGACAAGGGCCGCATTGGTCGCCAGATCACCATGCGCGGGATCACGGGTGGGCGTGACCTCGACCCGTGCCAGTGCCGCATCCGGCAGGTCGGGCATGATCGTGCGCAACGCATCGCGCACATGCGTAAGGTAACGGGCGAACAGACAGTCTGACATGCGGCTTGGCTTCCCGACAAAAACAGTAACGGACCCTGTGGCCCGGCATGGATGGGCCGCCCGGATCGCCCGGCCAGGGGGCGGCGGGCGGACAGGCGTGCTGCGCGTGTTTCACCCCGGCGAGGACAGGTCCGTCAACCGTCGATATTCCTCCATCGCGCAGCGATCGGTCATACCGGCAATATAATCCGCCACCACGCGGCACGCACGCGCCATGTCATCCGCGTCACGCGCGGCCAGGGCGGATTCGCGCCAGCCATCGGGCAACAGGGTCATGTTTTCCGAAAGGATGGTGAAGATCGATTCGACCGTAAGCCGTGCCTTGCGCGCCATGCGGTTGACGCGCCAGTGCCGGTACAGCCGGGCATACAGGAATTTGCGGATTTCCAGATTGGCCGCGCCAATTTCCGGGCTGTAGGCCACGACCGGACGGGCCGCGTGGCGGATGTCATCCGCACTGCGGGGCGCCAGGCGCTCCAGATTGCGCTGGGTCTGGCGGATCAGGTCCATGGCCAGCGTGTTGATGACCCGGCGGATGGTCTCATGGCGCAGGCGGGGGTCGTTATTGCCGCCGTCATGCGTTGCCTCATGCTGGGCGCGGCGGGCCTCGGCCAGGGCTTCACGCACCACGGGCAGGGTCTCGAGTTCCTCGATATGCAGCAGTCCCGCGCGCAGCCCGTCATCCAGGTCATGGGCATGATAGGCGATATCATCGGACAGGGCCGCGACCTGCGCCTCGGCGGAGGCATAGCTGCCCAGTTCCAGCCGGTGGCGGGCGGCATACCGGGCCAGATAGGCGGTGGGATGGTCCACCGGGCCATTATGCTTGGCCAGTCCCTCCAGCATTTCCCATGTCAGGTTCAGCCCGTCAAAGGCGAAATACCGCCGCTCCAGCAATGTAACCAGCCGCAGGGACTGGGTATTGTGGTCAAACCCGCCCCATGGCTTCATGGCGGCGGCCAGGGCGTCCTCCCCCGCGTGGCCAAAGGGGGTGTGGCCCAGGTCATGGGCCAGCGCCAGCCCTTCGGTCAGGTCCTCCTCCAGCCCCAGCCGGCGTGCTATGGAGCGGGCCACCTGCGCCACCTCCAGCGAGTGGGTCAGGCGCGTACGGAAGAAATCCCCCTCGTGATTGAGAAATACCTGCGTCTTGTACTGAAGCGTGCGGAAACCCGCCGAATGCAGGACCCGGTCCCGGTCGCGCTGCCACGGGCTGCGGGTCGGGGCCTCGGCTTCGGGGTAAAGCCTGCCACGGGCGGTGGCGGGCTGGACAGCATAGGGTGCAGTACTCATATAAGATCAGGATCCAGCCATGGATGGGACGGCACGGGATGCGGCCGCCCTCCATCCATAACCCGCGCGCGCCCCGTGGCCAACATGATCCCGCCCCGCCGCGCCGCATTGACCATGGTGAAGCCCGATGTCCCAGCCCCCTGCCCCCGCCGCCGATGGCTTCCGTGTATCGGAATCGGCCGCGCGCCGCCTGCGTGAAATCCTGGATGAACAGCCCCCCGCCCCCGATGGCGAACCCGCGCTGCGGGTTGCGGTGGAAGCGGGGGGATGCAACGGGTTCCAGTACAAATTCGCACTGGACCACAGCGTGGCCGCCGATGACATCGTCATCCCCGCCGGCACGGCGCGGGTGCTGGTGGACCCCGCCAGCCTGGACCTGCTGGCCGGTGCCGAGCTGGATTTCAATGACAGCCTGATGGGCGCGCATTTTACCGTGCGCAACCCCAATGCCGCGTCATCATGCGGGTGTGGCACCAGCTTTTCGGTTGAATGATGAAACTCGTTACCTGGAACGTCAATTCCATCCGCCAGCGCTGTGACCATGTGCTGGACTACCTTGCCCGCGAACAGCCGGACGTGCTGGCGCTGCAGGAAATCAAGTGCGCCACCGACCTGTTCCCCGCCGATGCGTTCCGCAAGGCGGGATATGAATGCACCGCTGTCGGGCAGAAAAGCTATAACGGCGTGGCCATGCTGGCCCGCCAGCCCTTTACGGTCACGCACACCGCCCTGCCCGGCTGGGAGACCACCCCCCCGCAGGCCCGTTATGTGGAGATCCGCACGGGCGGGCTGGTGGTGGGCAACCTGTACCTGCCCAATGGCAATTCCGGCGGCAGTGCCGGCTACGACTCCAAGCTGGCCTTCATGGAGGCACTGGCCCTTCATGCCCGTGGCCTGCTTCAGGCGGGCCAGGATTTCGTGCTGATGGGGGACTACAATGTCTGCCCCACCGATGAGGACTGCGCCCCCGGCGCCCTGCCCCCCACCGATGCGCTGGTCCGCCCCGAAAGCCGCGCCGCCTTCCGCCGCCTGCTGTGGCTGGGACTGACCGACGCGCTGCGCGCCCTGCACCCCGCCGGGCGCTTCTATACGTTCTGGGATTATCAGGCCGCCGCCTGGCAGCGTGACAGCGGGCTGCGGATCGACCATGCCCTGCTCTCGCCGCGCGTGGCCGAACGGCTGCTGACCGCCCTGCCCGCGCGCGATGAACGGGGAAAGCCCCAGCCCTCGGACCATGTGCCGCTGGCCATTACACTGGCTGATGCTATGGCCTGAGCCGTGGCGTGGCGCAATGGCCCGGCACAGGCGGCAGGCGGAGTTCGCGCAACGTGCCCGCCATGCGGAACTGGCCGAAATCCATATCCACCCGGTCGGCCACGCCATTGGTGAAATAGCGCATGCCGGTCTCGAACAGCGGCGTCATGTCGCGTGTGGCCAGGTTGTAATAGGCCACATGCACCCGCTGCGCCGGCAGGTCCGCCAGTGCGGGAAAGGACGTGGCGACGGGGGGCGCCTCGCGGCCCAGCAGCAGCACATAGGTGCCCAGTGCGCCACTATCCACCGTGCCATCAAACAGGATGGGCGCTATTTCCCCCTGCCCTGCCTGCCCCGCCGCGATCACGGCGGCGGTATGCGCCACCGGGAACAGCGTGCCTGCGGGCAGCGCCACGTCATGCGGTGCCGGGGCGGTGTAATGCACGGAACCGGCCCCCCCTCTGGGGCGCATATGGGCCTCGCCCGCCATGCGGGGGGCGGGGTGGCCGTTTTCCGTCTGGTCGGCGCGGAAGACGAGGGATGAACCGTCCTTGTCCTCCAGCACCGCGTAATCCGAATCGCTGACCGATTCGGTCCCGTTGCGGTCCACCGTGCGCAGGTGCAGCTGCTGCTGGGTGGACCAGGCCGTACACATGTCCGACAGCACGAAGGTCAGTTTCCCCTCCGCCGTCACAACATCCCCACCGCTCACGGCCACCAGCGTCAGGTCATACACCGCCCGGTGCGCCGCCATGACGGGAGCGGCCCCGGCAGGGCCATGCCACAGGCACAGACACTGGCACAGGGCCGATACCGCCACCGCCACCCGGCCACGGGTCCGCCATCCGGTACGGACGGGCCGGGGGATGGGGGGGCGCATGCAGGTCAGTTCTTGGTCTGGCCGGGCTTGGGACGCGGCAGGTCAAGGGCAAGCGAGAGTTCCTTGAGCCGCTGCGGCTCGACCGGGGCGGGCGCGCCCATCATCAGGTCCTCGCCCTGCTGGTTGAGCGGGAACAGGATCACCTCGCGGATGTTCGGCTCATCGGCCAGCAGCATCACGATACGGTCCACGCCGGGGGCCGAACCACCATGCGGCGGCGCGCCATAGCGGAAGGCGTTGAGCATGCCACCAAAGCGGGCCTCGACCTCGCTGGCCGGATAGCCCGCAATCTCGAACGCACGGATCATGACATCAGGCTGGTGATTACGGATCGCACCAGAGGACAGTTCGATGCCGTTACACACGATATCGTACTGGAAAGCCTTGATGGTCAGCGGGTCCTGGTTGAGCAGCGCGTCCATGCCCCCCTGCGGCATGGAGAACGGATTGTGGGAGAAGTCGATCTGACCCGTTTCCTCATTGCGCTCGTACATCGGGAAATCCGTGATCCAGCAGAAGCGGAAGGCATTCTGTTCAATCAGGTCCAGTTCGGTGGCAACGCGCGTGCGCACCGCACCGGAGAACCTGACCATCTCGTCTCCCTTGCCCGCGACGAAGAACACGGCATCGCCTGCCTTCAGGCCCGTCTTTGCCCGGATGGCCTCGATACGGTCGGCCTCAAGGTTCTTGGCGATCGGTCCCTTGCCACCATCTTCGGCAAAGATAATGTAGCCCAGCCCACCGGCACCGGATTCGCGCGCCCAGTTGTTCAGCTTGTCAAAGAACGCACGCGGCCGGTCGCCCGCGCCGGGAGCCGGGATGGCGCGGATCTGGCCGCCATCGGCCGCGATGCGGGCAAACAGGCCAAAGCCGGAGTCGGCAAAGGCCTCGGTCACGTCCGACAGCCTGAGCGGGTTGCGCAGGTCGGGCTTGTCGCTGCCATAGACGGCCATGGCCGTGGCGTAGGGAATGCGCTCGAACGGCCCTTCGCTGACAATGCGGCCGCCACCGAATTCGCGGAACACGCCTTCCATCACCGGCTCAAGGGTTGCGAACACGTCTTCCTGCGTTGCGAACGCCATCTCGAAATCAAGCTGGTAGAACTCACCCGGCGAGCGGTCGGCGCGGGCCGCTTCGTCACGGAAGCAGGGTGCGATCTGGAAATAACGGTCAAACCCCGCCACCATCGCCAGCTGCTTGAACTGCTGGGGGGCCTGCGGCAGGGCATAGAACCTGCCGGGGTGCATGCGCGCGGGCACCAGGAAGTCGCGGGCCCCTTCGGGCGAGGACGCGGTCAGGATCGGGGTCTGGAACTCCACGAAGCCAAGGTCCGTCATCCGCCTGCGCAGGCTGGCGATGACCTGTGCACGCAGCATGATGTTGCGATGCACCTTCTCGCGCCGCAGGTCGATGTAGCGGTAGGTCAGGCGCAGGTCTTCGGGGTAGTGCTCGTTGCCCGCGACCTGCAGCGGCAGCACGTCGGCGCTGGACTGCACCGTGATCTCACGCGCGCGCAGTTCGATCTCGCCGGTGGGCAGGTTGGGGTTTTTTGTCGCGCCATCGCGCAGCACCACTTCACCCGTGACCGTCAGCACGCTTTCCACACGCACGCGCTCGGCCGTTTCCAGCACGGGGGAACCTGCGGGGATCACGATCTGCGTCATGCCGAAATGGTCACGCAGGTCAATGAACAGCAGGCCGCCATGATCGCGCTTGGAGTGTACCCATCCGGAAAGGCGGGCCGTCTGCCCGGCATCGGCAGCCCGCAGGGCCGCGCAGCTATGGGTACGATAGGGATGCATGATCTTGTCCTGATTCTACCAGATTTGGGGGATGCGCCCCATGGGGCCACACCCGGTTGCAGGCGCGACAAAGCCAATCCCGCCCGCCCGTGTCAAGGTTATTAGGTGAACGGCCGTACCCGGTGCCGCCCTGCTCAGACGTATTCGGGAAACAGGTCGCACAGCCCGTCCGCCGTGGCGGGGCAGCGGCCACGTTCGGTTATCAGCCCGGTCACAAGGCGCGCGGGCGTTACGTCAAAGGCCGGATTGGCGCCCTTGCTCCCATCGGGCACAAGCTGCACGGTGGTCACATGCCCCGTGTCATCACGCCCCTGGATATGGGTGACTTCACGGTCGCTGCGTTCCTCGATGGGAATTTCCTTCACACCGTCGCTGATGCTCCAGTCAATGGTGGTGGAGGGCAACGCCACCCAGAATGGCACGCCATTGTCATGGGCCGCCAGCGCCTTGAGATAGGTGCCGATCTTGTTGGCCACATCCCCCGTGCGGGTCACGCGGTCGGTGCCCACGATCACCATATCCACCTGCCCGTGCTGCATCAGGTGCCCACCCGCATTATCGGCGATGACCGTATGCCGCACGCCATGGCGGCCCAGTTCCCATGCGGTAAGCGACGCACCCTGGTTGCGCGGGCGGGTTTCGTCCACCCATACATGCACGTCAATGCCGCGGTCATGCGCCATGTAGATGGGCGCAAGCGCCGTGCCCCAGTCCACGGTGGCAATCCAGCCCGCGTTGCAGTGGGTCATGATGTTGACCGGGCCGGGGCGGCTGCGTGCGATTCCCTCGATCAGTTCCAGTCCCTGCCGGCCGATGGCCTCGTTCTGGATCACGTCCTCGTCACAGATGCGCCCGGCCTCGTCATATGCCGCGGCCATGCGGCGTTCGGGCGGCGTGGTACGCAGGCGGGTAAGCATGCGCCGGATGGCCCAGCCCAGGTTGACCGCCGTGGGGCGTGTGGCCGCCAGCAGCGCCGCGTCACGCTCCATCGCCTCATCACTGCTGTCCTGACGCAGCGCCAGCGCCAGCCCGTAAGCCGCCACCGCACCGATCAGCGGCGCGCCACGGACCTGCATGGTGCGGATGGCATGCGCCACCTGGTCGCGCCCGGTCAGGCGCAGGATATCCAGCGACCATGGCAGGCGGGTCTGGTCAAAGATATGGACTGACCAGCCATCATCCGCATCCACCCATACGCTGCGATAGGAGACGTTATCGATTTTCATATAATACGTGCCGCCATCAAAAAACCAGAACACACAAAAGGGAGCGCAGGGAAACATCCGGCAGGCTGTTATTCAAGCCCCATCCCGGATAATACCACGCGCTTTTTTCCCGACGGGCCGCAGGTCCCATTCCCGTGCGGCACCCATCATACAACCGGATTGCCAATAGCTCCACACGCTTGCGCCCGGTCTCGGCCTGCCCCTATCCTGACGGCCTGTGTTCTCGGGGCGGGGTGGAAGTCCCTACCGGCGGTAACAGGCCCATGGCCTGAAGCCCGCGAGCGCCCGGCACGCGCCGGGGTCAGCAGATCTGGTGCAATGCCAGGGCCGACGGTTACAGTCCGGATAAAAGAGAACTGGCGGTTGCATGACCCATGCGGGTCCATGCCCGTCCGTGATCGCCTTGGATGACCACCGAGTCCACCAAGGGAGACATGATACATGACCTCATCACACGAAGACCATAACACGGTGCCTGCCCCATCACCGCAGAACATTTATGACGATCCGCGTTTTTTTGAGGGGTACCGCACCCTTCGTGAAAAGGATACCGGCCTTAACGGTGCGCTGGAAATCCCGGCAATCCGGGCGCTGCTGCCCGACCTGCGGGGCAGGACCGTACTCGACCTTGGATGCGGGTTCGGGGATTTTGCCCGCCATGCCCGCGCACAGGGCGCGGCCCGGGTCACGGCGCTGGATGTATCGGCAAACATGATCGAAGCCGCACGCGCGCTGACACAGGATGCGGCCATTACCTACATACACGGTTCCATCGAGGACTGTGCGATGCCGCCAGCGGCATTCGACCTTGCGGTTTCATCCCTCGCCCTGCACTACATCGCGGATTACAGGGCCGTGGTGCGGCGCGTTTTCGACTGCCTCAGGCCCGGCGGCACCTTCATCTTTTCCGTCGAGCACCCGGTCCAGACCGCCCACCCCGTGGGATGGGTCCGCGATGCGGATGGCAACAAGCTGCACTGGCCACTCGACCGCTACCAGCAGGAAGGGGCACGCAGCACGTCGTGGTTTGTCGATGGGGTGATCAAATACCACCGCACGATGGAAACCTACGTCAACACGCTGATCGCATGCGGCTTCCAGCTCCGCCATCTGGCCGAACCCTGCCCGCCTGCCGCGATACTGCAGGCCCGGCCTGATCTGGAAGATACAGTGCGTCGGCCGCCCATGCTCATTCTGGTGGCGACGAAACCTGTTGAGAAAGAATAACAGGCGTTTTCAGGAGCCACCTTTGTCAAAAAGGACGGTGTTCTTTGAAGCTTCTTGAAAAAAGCTTCACCAAAAACTTTTCCATGATTCAGACAGGACTGCCCCGCCATGCGGCCAGCATGGCGGGGCAGTTCAGATTACTCCGGCTACGGGGCTGTTCAGCCCTGCGGGCCGTCCGTCAGCGGCAGGCGTGTCAGGATGGCGGTCAGGCGCTGGGCAAAGCCGGTCGGGTCCTTCGGGCTTTCGCCGTCCTGGATGCGGGCCATGTCCATCAGCACCAGTGCAATATCCTGCACCGGGTCGCCATTCTTCACCCGTTCCGCCAGATCGGCGATCAGCGGATGGCCGGGATTGACCTGCAGCACGGGGGCCGTGTCCGGCACCTGCTGGCCGCTGCGCTTCATCAGACGGATCATCTGCAGGTCCGGCCCGGATTCGGGGGCGGCCAGCACGACCGCGCTGTTGACCAGCCGATTGGTGCCCTTCACATCCGACACCGCATCGCCCAGCGCTTCCTTCAGTGCCGGGATGACAACGTCCAGTGCCGCCTTTTCATCCGCCGTTTCTTCCGGTGCGCCGAACTTTTCCAGATCGGTGTGGAACTGGCTGATGTTGCGCAGCGGTGTGTCCTTGTACACCCCCAGCCGGTCGGGCCAGAAGGAATCCACGGGGTCGGACAGCAGCAGCACCTCGATCCCACGGGCGCGGAAGCCTTCAAGCTGCGGCGAGGACGGCAGCATTTCCGTGCGGTCGCCGGTCAGGTAGTAAATCGCTTCCTGCTCGGGCTTCTTGCGTTCCAGATAGGCATCAAGCGTGGTCCAGCCTTCCTGCGTGCTGGAACGGAAGCGGGCGATGGTGGCCAGTTCCGTGCGGTGCTCGGCGTCATCCCATATCCCTTCCTTGAAGGTGGGGCCGAAATTATCCCAGAACTTGTCAAAATCCGCCTCATCCTTCGCACGGGTCTTGAGTTCGGAGATCACGCGGTTGGTCACCGCCTTGCGGATACGCGCCAGCACCGGCGTGGCCTGCAGCATCTCGCGGGAGACGTTGAGCGGCAGGTCCTCGGTATCGACCACACCGGTCACGAAGCGCAGCCACGGCGGCAGCAGCCCCGCATCATCGGTAATGAACATGCGGCGGACATGCAGGCGGATCTGGCTCTCGCGCACCGGCTCGGCAAACTCGAAGGGCTTGCTGCCGGGAATGAACAGCAGCGCCGAGAATTCCATCGTCCCCTCGGCATGCCAGTGCAGCGTGGCCCAGGGGGTATCGAAGTTATGGCTGACGTGGCGATAGAACTCGTTAAGCTGCTCTTCCTCGATGCCGCCACGCGGCTTGCGCCACAGTGCCGTGCCCTTGTTGGCCGGGGTTTCCTCGCCATCCTTGACGATGGTGATCGGCCACGAAATGTGATCGGCCCATTTGCGCACAATGCTTTCAAGCTGCCACGAATCAAGGAAGTCGTTCGCATCGTCCTTGATGTGCAGGATGATGTCGGTGCCCGGCTTTTCACGGGTTGCGGGGCTGATGGTGTAGTTGCCCTTGCCGGTGGAGGACCACTGCCAGGCCTCGTCACTGCCCGCGCGGCGCGAGACCACGTCCACCCTGTCCGCCACCATGAAGGCGGCATAGAAGCCGACACCGAACTGCCCGATCAGGCTTGGCTTGTCCTCGGGCTTGGCGTTGGCCAGTTCCTCGCCAAAGGCGCGGGTGCCGGAGCGGGCGATGGTGCCCAGATTGCGGGCCAGTTCTTCCTTGCTCATGCCCGCGCCATCATCGGTGATGGTCAGCAGGCGGGCGTCCTTGTCGGGGTTGATGCGGATCTTGGCATCTTCGGGCAGGGCGCGCGCGCCATCGGTCAGGGCCTCGAAGCGGCGCTTGTCGGTGGCGTCCGCCGCGTTGGCAACCAGTTCGCGCAGGAAGATTTCACGTTCGGAATAAAGCGCGTGGACCACAAGGTCGAGCAGGCGGCCGACCTCGGCGCTGAACTCATGCTGTTCGCCCGTGGCTTCCGGCGTGGGGGATGTTGTCTGTTCTGTCATGGGCTGTTCCTGTGCCTGTTGAAATGTCGTGAATTACAATTTGTAATGGATATGGAAATCTTCACGGGCTTTTCAATGGCCTGCACCATATCCGAATGCGTGTAACGCTCCAGAACCCTGCCTTTGAAACGTCCTGAAAATGGGAAGAAAGTTTTTGGTGAAGCTTTTTTCAAAAAGCTTCAGAAAATGCCGCCTTTTTGAAAACAGGCAGCACCCAAAAGCTTTTATTCTTTATCATTCGGTTACTTTGAAGCGCCCTCAGTCAAAATCCGTAGGCAATCCAGCATCGCGCCGGTGGGCGAACAGGCGGGCGATCTGCTGGGGCAGCACGCGGCCCAGCGACAGGTCGGCAGGGATATCATCCTCGGCAAACCAGCCGATCTCCGATGTCTCGACACTGGTTGTCGCAACACCGCCCGTCAGTTCACACAGAAAACACAGCGTATAGCAGGAAAAAGGACCCGGCGGATGACCCTGCCGGTCCCGGTCCCACACGGCGGCAAGGCGGGTTACGCGGACATCGAAGCCGCTTTCCTCCCGCACTTCCTTGACCGTATTCTCCACGGGGGAAAGATTGACGTCCGCCCAGCCGCCGGGCAGGGTCCAGCGGTCGTGGTCCAGCACCTCGCGCACCAGCAGGATACGCCCGCGGTCATCAAATACGGCCGCCCGCACCACCGCCTTGGGCGTGGCGTAGCCATCCTGCGCCGTAAACAGGTCCAGCACGCGCGCCATGTCCGCATCGCTGCCCGTGGCCATCATCTCGGCGGCAATCTGGCGGATGCCTTCATAGCGTTCACGGTCGAACGGACTTTCGGCATAGGCCAGGCCGCTCTGCGCCAGCGCCTGCAGTTCACGCGCCCAGATCAGCCATCGGGGTGTGACCGGGCCATTCATGCGCCAGCCCCTTCGGGTGACCAGCCGGGGGCCGCCAGTTCAAAACTGCTGAACTGGAAAGCAGGGGCGACCTGGCAGCCCATAAGGCTCCATGCCCCCTGGCTTGCCGCCGCCTGCCATGCACCGGCGGGCACGACCGCCTGCAGCACCTGCCCCTGTTGTGGCTGGGGGCCAAGCACAATCCGCGCAACCGGCGCGCCGGGGCCTGCGGCAATTTCCAGCACAAGCGGGCTGCCGCCCTGCCAGCACCAGATTTCCGCCGCATCCACCCGGTGCCAGTGCGAACGCTCGCCCGCCGCCAGCAGGAAGGTAATGGTTGAGACCGCGCCCCGCGTGCCACCGGCGGGGGCATCACGCCATATTTCACGGTAGCTGCCGCCTTCGGGGTGGGGCTGCAGGCCCAGAACGCGCCGCACGTCATCGGCGGGGGTGGCGGGATCTCTCAGGTCGGTCATGGGCACGTTCCCGGTCAAGGAATGATAAACGTTTCCGGATGCCGCCTTCTTTCAAAAAGGCGGCGTTTCCTGAAGCTTCCTGAAAAAAGGCTTCACCAGAAACTTTTCATGATTTTCAGGCCGCTTCGCCACCCTCCACACCACAATGCAGGCCATCAGGGAGCGGGCAGGAAATCCAGGGCCTGATCGGTATAGGTTTCCACAACCTCGCTGAAGGGCTGGCCATGTTCGTCGCGCAGCACCCCGCGCTGGCGGATGATCGCCGCCGGCACGGCCAGCCGGCGCGCCGGGGCCGCACCGGGCCAGGGTGACCACAGGCGGACGAATTCCAGCCGGATACGTGAAAAATGCAGCGGCGCCACCACATGGCCGAATGATGCATCGGTCCGTTCCAGCATGGCATTCATTTCCGCCGGAAGCCGGTCAGGCACATACCAGTTATCAGCCACCGAAAGCACATGCGTGCCACAGACAAGCCGCACCTGCCGGTGCCGCACCGGCTGTGCGGCACTGACACCCAGATCGGCCCGTACCGCAGGCGGCACGTCATCCGGCCGTGCCAGCGTCATCTTGCGCGCCGTAACAACCGGCCTGTCCGCCATATGATGGGTGGCGCACCAGTCCTCCAGCGCCAGGGTCGCGCTGGGATGGGTCAGCAGCGTGATTTCCAGTTCCTGCACCGCCATCTGCGCCCGCGCCCGGTTCAGCGGGGTATCCGGCACGGACGCGGCGCAGGCCGGGATAGCCGCCATCAGCAGGACCACAACCGCCAGTCCCGGCCCGAAGCGGTACCCGCCTTTCATGACGGCATCAGGGCGCGAAGGTGCGACCGGACAGGTGCAGGCTTGCCTGCTGGCTGTCATCCGTGGCGGACGTGCCAAGCCACAGCCGGAATGTGCCCGAAGGAATGCTCCAGCGGTCCTTCTTCCCGTCAAAATGCGCCAGCAGGCGCGGATCAAGCTGTACCGTCACCGCACGGCTTTCACCCGGTGCCAGACTGACCCGCTGCCAGCCCGCCAGCCTGCGTGCCCCGCCATCGGGCAGGCCCACATAGACCTGCGGCACATCCACACCGGGGCGGTTGCCGGTATTATGTACGGTAAAGGTGACCGTCACCGCATCATGATGCCTGTGCACCGCCAGGCCATCGGTGCTGAACGTGGTGTAGGTCAGACCGTAACCGAAGGGATAGAGCGGCTTGAGATGGTTGCGGTCAAACCAGCGGTAGCCCACGTCGCTGCCTTCGTCATAGACCAGTTCCTGATCGGTCTTGAACTGCATCTCGAACACGTTGTCCGCCGTCACACCGGCAATATCGGGATGGGCCAGCTGGCTTTCCGCCTGCGGGAAGGTCATGGTCAGGTGGCCCGAGGGCGCAACCTTGCCAAACAGCAGGCGTGCAATGGCCGGCCCACCGCCGGAACCGGGGAACCATGCCTCCAGCACGCCCGCAACGCTGCTGTTCCATGGCATGAGCACCGGGTCGCCGGTTTCCATCACCACCACGGTACGCGGGTTGGCCGCGGCCACGGCTGTGATCAGCGCGTCGGCATTGGCATCAAGGTGCATGCTGGGCGCGTCCATCCCCTCGAAGGTGAACTGCGTTGCATACACGACCGCCACATCGGCCGCCCGCGCGGCGCGCACGGCGGCGGCGATATTGGTGCCGGATTCATAGGTGATGTGCGCGTTGGGGGCCTCGGCCCGCATGGCCTTGAGCGGGGATGACGGGAAATAGACCGGATCACCCGGCCATTCCTTCTTGCCCGGTCCCTTGACCGCCTCACCCCCGATGGGATCGACCTGGCTGGACCCCCCGCCCGAGATCACGCCCGCATCGGCATGCCCGCCAATGACCGCGATGCGCGCGGTGGGGGAAAGCGGCAGGATACCCCCTTCGTTGCGCAGCAGAACCGCGCCTTCTTCCTCATCACGCTGGGCCACAAGGGTGTCGGTCACCACATCCAGCGGCCCGCGCTGCGGCGGATGGGCCACCAGCCCCGCCGCGAACAGGGAGCGGACAATGCGCTGCGCCATGTCGTCAATACGGGCGACGGGCACACGCCCCGCCTTTACATCCGCCGCCAACAGAGCGGTGAAATAGGGGCGCGCATCGGCATGGTCACCAGCCGATTCCTGATCCAGTCCCGCCAGCGCCGCACGGGCGGAGGAATGCGTGGCGCCCCAGTCGGACATGACAAAGCCGGGGTAATGCCAGTCCTGCTTCAGCGTCGTGTTCAGCAGGTACGGGTTTTCACACGCATACAGGTCATTCACCCGGTTGTACGAACACATGACGGAACCGGGATGCCCGGTTTCAATCGCAATCTCGAAACCCAGCAGGTCGCTCTCACGCATGGCTACGGGGTCGATATCGGCACTCATGGTCATGCGCGATGTCTCAAGGTCGTTCATCGCGTAATGCTTGAGCGTGGAAATCACATGCTGCGACTGGATGCCGGCAATGGTGCTGCCCACCATCCGCCCGGTCTGGAGCGGGTCTTCCCCCGCATATTCAAAATTGCGGCCGCCACGCGGGTCGCGCGTCAGGTCGGCACCACCGCCCAGCAGGATGTTGAACCCGCTCAGCCAGGCCTCGCGCCCGATCATTTCACCTGCCTGCCGGGCCATGTCCACATCCCATGTGCTGGCCGTGGCCAGACCCGATGGCAGGGAAACCGCCGCACCATTGGGCCGGATATGCGCGGGGTTGCGCACGCCAAGCCCCGCATCCGATATCTGCAGGTCCGGCAGGCCCGAACCCGCCGGGGCACGCAGATACGCCGCCGAACCCAAGCCCCCCGGAGGTGCGACACTGCCATTGAAGCCGCCCCCGTCCACACTGAACAGAAGGGCCATCTTGTCCTGAAGGCTCATATGCGCGAGCACCTGCCGCGCCTGGTCATCGGCCGGGTCACCAGCCGTGGCCGCGTGGCGGGCATGGGCGGGCAGCGCGGCCACCAGCCCCCACGCCACGGCGGAAAGCAGGAATGACTTGCGGGATGGTTTCATGCGGCTTGTTCCTCCTTGACGGTTACATAAAGTCACATCGCGGCATATGATGGATCAGGCGTGGCCGGCCACGGCAATACAGTGAAGCACTTTCCCCCCGCCCCGCATGATCCAGCGCAAACCTGCGCATGGAATATACGCACCCCCATGCAAAAAACCCTGCCAACAGGCCGGTACATGCCTGTGGGCAGGGTTTGCGACCGGCCGGATCAGGATACCGGGCCCGATGGTTCAGTTGCTGCTGCTGCGGGTGCGCATGTACAGGATGATCGTCTGGCTGGGAACGGAGTTGAGATCCTCCGCATCCACATCGCGGGTGACGACATAATCGCCAAAGGCACCCGGCTGCGACGTGATCCAGCGGCCATACAGCCCTTCGAGCACGGGGGCCAGCCATGTGCCGGCCGGCTCGCCCGCGCTGCCCACCTGGGGCAGGTCCTCATGGACGATGCGCATGGCATGGTCCTCGGGCAGCAGTTCAAGCTGCACATAGCCCCAGTTGATCATGGCCAGCAGCGAGTTCAGCTCGATCTGCAGCTGATGAATGGTGTTGCACAGCGGAGGCTGCAGCCGACCGGCCATGCCGTGACCGACCTCGCGCAACAGGTCATTCCTCACCTCGATCCCGGCCTGATCATCAATCTCCCAGGAGAGGGCCTGCAGGAACAGGGAAAAGTCCGGTTTTGCGTTGAAAGTTGTCATTACTGGTCCATAATAAGATAGTGTGCGGAAATCATGGCGCCGCTTTCAGTCCAGTTACCGGCCTTCTGCCAGCGCCCCGACAGATCAAGACGAAGATTGTGTGTAAATCGATACCCTACCCTAGCATTGAAGCCACCCGTAAGACTAGCAATACTATCTCCGGGATAATAGGCGCTGTTGACCGTCTCCTGTGAGAGATAGTCGGAACTGGTTGCGTTCTGCACATACGAGTCAGCAATGTACTGCGCGCCAGACTGCAGCAGGGAAGACGTCGGGAAGAATGGGGACGAGTGTTCATGGAACACCTGGTAGCCAACGCTGCCCGTCACGTCCCAGTCCAGCCGCTTGTGCTGCCCCGCATACCGGATGGGTACGGTCGCCGCGTAATAGGATTGCGGCGAGAAGTAGCCACCCTGCCCGTAGGTATAGAAGTCCTGGTTGTTGGCATAGCCGAAATAGGTCAGGCTGACACCGATGCGGACCAGCATGTTGGCATTGTGCCAGACCAGCGTGTTGACACCGATGCCCGCCTCGCGCTCGTCATTGCGCTGCACATGCTTGCCGGTCTGGATGGCATAGCCACCGCCACCATATACGATGGTGTTGCCCAGCGTTGCCTCAACCTGACCATGGAAGTGGTTGGTCACGACCCCGCCCCATTCCTCGCTCCACTGGGAACTCAGCTCCTTGCCATAAAGCTGGCGGGCATAGCGGCCCAGTGTCGTATTATAGTTGGGGTCGCGCATGCCACCATAGGACAGCACGCTGTTGGTGATGGAGCGGCGTTCCGCGCTGACGCGGAAGGTAACCGGTCCGACACGCGGCGAGAATTCCACACCGCCCAGTACGTTGGTGATGGGGAAGCCGATGGGCGATGCCCCCAGGTCCGCCCGCACCCAGCTGTTGCCGAACTGCACGTCTGGCGCAAAACCGGCCTCGGCCTCGCCACCCTTGACAAGTTCGCTATGCAGGGTGCTGCTGGAATTGTTCTGGCTTATGTAACTGACGTACTGGTTATACGCCTGTGTTGCCATGTCGGTGCCAAAGCGCGGCACATCATAGACCGAACCGGTATTGAGCTGTCCCGACCAGATCATGGTTGGCGTGATCGAGAAGGTCAGGCTGGACTCACCCGCCTGCAGCGGCAGGCGCCCCACGATGGGAATGTTCGCTTCGGTCAGGCGGCCCATGCCGTGCTCACCCGAACGCGACCGGAACCCCAGACCGCCATCGATGGAGGGGGCCAGGTTTTCCCGCAGCGTGGTGATCTGCCCGGCGATGGAGGACAGCATCTGGTCCGATGCTTCGGGAGACGTTGCCTCCATGCTGTAGGAGCCACCCGTAACCGGTGCGCCCAGTTCCGTCTGGCGTCCATAGCCATGGTGGCGAAACGGGTTGCTGGACGGGGGTTCAAGCGATTCCTGCTCACCCGTCCCGCTTGCCACCGCCCGCGTGCCTTCCACCTGCTGCAGACGCAGGTCATAGGCGCGGCGCAGGTCACTGATGGTCCGGTGGCCATGGCCATCGGCCTGATCGGCCACGGCCATGGCCAGCCAGGCACGCGCATCCATCGGGCTTTCCTGCACACCATCCATGGCAAGGCGGGTGGCCAGGCTCTTGCGGCCGCTATTGACGGCAGCCTGCACCGCTGCCTGGCGCGCATCCAGATCCTGCGGGTTGTGCCGCAGCACGGCCAGATCGATTTCCAGCGCCTTGCCGGACTTGCCCTGACCATTGTAAAGCCGCGCCAGCGCCAGTTTGGGCGATGTCGCTTCCGGATCGGCCTGCAGGGCCGGAGCAAGGTGATCGTATGCCTGCGCCTGATCGCCGCGCTGGTTCAGCAGGTCGGACTGGGCCACGGCAATCCCCATGCGCAGCTGCTGCAGCGTCTGTACCTGCTCGGGAAGCAGGGCATTGCCCGCCCCCGTGCCACTGCCGTCACCCAGCGGGGCCAGCAGGCGGGCGGCCGCAACCGGGTTGCTGATCTTCATGTATTCGGTGGCGTAGGCCAGACGCTGGTCCGCCGAAAGATCGAGCGTGCGGGTCGAGGCAATGCGCAGGGCCATGCGGGCATGAATCATGTCGCCACGCTGACGGAACAGATCAGCCACGGCCACGCCACGCGCGCCCGTCGGGTCGGGCGGCGAAAGGGCTTCACGGATCAGCGGAACCGGGTTCGCCACCATGGACAGGCGGCTGGCCAGATCCTGCTTGATCTCCATTTCCGTCGCAATGGCATGGATGGCGGGGGAATAGTCCTCGGGCGACAGGCCAGCCAGCAGGCGGCGTGTCATCGCATCATTGCCACTGCCATAGGTAAACAGGATACCGGCCTGTCGGTCCTGCGCCGTCACGGGATTGGACAGGATGGGCTGCATGACCCGATTGGCTTCCGCCATGTCCCCCTGCTGCTGCAGGGCATTGGCCAGATTGATCCGCACCCATGGGTCACGCGGTGCCTGGGCCATGGCTTCGCGCAGGATCGAGACCTTGCGCGCGGAATCCGATGTCTGCGAGGCGGCGGCCATAAGGCCCGTCACCTCGATTTCCCCGACCTGGGTCGCATACTGCGATCCGACACGCGACAGCAGCTGGCGGGCTTCCGCCGTCTTGCCCTGCGCCATCTCCACCCGCGCCAGTCCCATCAGGGCAAGCTGGCTGTTCGGGTCGCGTGCCAGAACGGACTGGTATTCCTGCTCCGCCGCACCCATCTGGCCGGTCGTGCGCTGCAGGTCGGCCAGCATGAGCGTGGCGCCGGTAAACTGGCCGGACTGGCGTGCCAGCGCGGACAGGCGCTGCTTGGCCGCATCATACTGGTGGGCGGCAATAAGCTGGCGGACCGCGGCATAGTCACCGCTGATTTCCATGCCGGCCAGGGCCGGGCGCCAGCGATCCGCCGTCTTGGGATCGGCCGCCATCGCTTCCTGGAAATAGCGGCGGGCTTCGGCTGCGTCACCCTGCCGCATGCTGACCAGTCCCATGCCGCCAAGTGAATCGGCATCATGGGAATTGATCTGTAACGCGGACTGGAAGGACTGCTCGGCTGCGGCAATACGGCCGGCATTCAGCTGCTGATAACCCGCCTGACGCGCAAGACCCGCCTTGTCCGGCGGGCCGCCGGGCGGGTGGACCATATGCTCACGCAGTTCGGTATCATTGGGATGGCTATCCAGCCACTGCTGCATGAGCGGCTGCGTGGTGGGCGTTACCGGCAGCCAGCTCAGCGTCTGCCGGTAGGACTGGCTGGCGGCCGCAGCCTCGACCGGAGCCTGGCTGCGGAAACCCTGCAGGTCCTTGAGCCGCGCCAGACCTTCCATACGGGTCGCCGTATTATAGGTCAGCGCCTGCGCAAATGCGAGCTGGGCATGATAATCCTGTGGATTGGATGCCACGATACCGGCAAGCCCGGCCCGGGCCTGATCCCATTCGGCCGGAACGCCTGCCATGGTCTGGTAATATTCCACCGCAAGCGAATGCGGCGGCTTACCGCCATTGAACAGCTTCTGGTACCCCTGCACCGCCTGCGCGTTATGCCCGGATGCGGCAAGGGAACGCACCTGCGACAGGTCGGATGTCGAGATGGAACGCTCGTGCAGCAGGTCACTCAGGCTGTTGGCGGCCGTACTGCCGGGCGCAACCTGCTGGAGGTGGCGCAGCGTATCGGCTGCCGCTTCCCGGTTGCCGATCGCCGTCTGGTATTCGCCCTGTACCTCCAGGACATCCGGCGCATCCGGCGCCACGCGCTGGGCATTCTGCAGGGCCTGACGGGCATTGTCATACTGCTGCTGCTGAAGCCAGAACCGGGCCTGCTGCAGCAGGATCTGCCGTGGCGCCGCCGACCCGCCCGAAGCCTGGGTACCGGTCATGGCCGTGGAGGCCTGCTGCGCGCGCGCCAGTGGCACCGCCACCAGCACGGTCATGCAACTGCTGGCAAGCAGGCCGGCAGAAAGGGAAAAGACGTAGCGTCTGTTCATGCTCACGATTTCTGCCTTTCTTCCTGCAGCTGCCGCCGGCGGAACAGTGCATGCCGCAACAGGGCACGAACCAGCACGGCCACAACCAGCAGGCATCCGAACAGCCCCACCACGATCACGCGAACGGGATGGTTATGCATATACCAGTCCGGCATGAACCACATCGGCAGCGTGCCAACGGTATAAAGGGGCGAACTGCGGTACGATGTCAGGTCATCCCCATGGGCAAGCACCAGGTCGCCCTGAATCTTGGCCTGGTTCTTACGCTGCCCGAGGATCTGGACCAGATTGTCCAGCCCCTGCCCGTCAGCCGAGAGCAGGGCAAGAACCGTGCGTCCGGATGCCAGCGGGGATTCCGCTTCCACCATCGCGCCCACGCCACCGCTCAGGGTCGTCTCGACCTCGGTCGGATGGGTATTGTTGATGGCGGCCATCGGGTCCTGGAAGATGTTCCACACCCCACTCAGGGTGGAGCGCATCCCCATGTGCAGGCGCCCGTCGGCAATCTGGTACGACGAGTTCGACAGCAGGGAGGAAACCTCCCCGCTATTGGCCAGCGTGGACAGGACGATCAGGTTGCGGTCCGCCACATCATTCACATGATCCGCGGAAACGATGTCCAGACCCGAGACGGGATACCACGTCGTCGCCCCCATGAAGCCCATCAGGTCAAGATAGGCGCTGACAACCGTACCATTGGGATGGTCCGGCAGCACCACGGCCGAGTGCGACAGGTCGGCATAGGTGGTGAACGGATACCCCGCGCTGGCCATGTAGGCCAGATTGGGCATGCGCGTGATGTGATAGGCGTTGGACAGGTCGATCGTGGAATCCGGATCAACCGACATGTGGATCAGGCTGGGGCCGGGACGGCAGCCGGGCTGGGTCAGGGGGGCCGCATCAAAATAGAACTGCAGCTGATCCTGACCGAACACCATCCACGGCGGAATGGTCAGCGTATGCTGCTGCACGCCACTGGTCTGGCCCCGGCCGCCAAAACGCTGGACCAGCTGGTCGACCACACTGTCCTTTTCATGCAGGGAATAGGACTGCAGGTAGGTATTGTTGATACCAACGTCCAGATGCGAACGCGCCAGGTCCACGATCGGCCCGTCGGGCGCCCGGAAGCGCACGTTCAGCTTGTACGGCCGGTCGCGCCAGGTATACAGGTCAGGCGCCGTGCGGAACGCCACGGACAGCACGCCGGGGGTATAGCCTTCGCCCTGCAGGGCACTGACCGGCACCAGTTCACCCAGCCGGACAGGCCGGCTGGTCGGGATGAAGGACGGCGCGTCATTGGGCGCGCGGGGGGCCACGTCAATCGGCGCCACATCCATGCGCGCGGCAACCGGCAGCGTGCTGGAGCTGAAGCCTATGCCCTTGCTTGCGGTAATGACTTCATCGCGGTCCCGGCCCGTTACCAGCAGGATCGTGCCATTGGGGTCGGACGGGTTGGCCACTTCCATCAGGGTCGGCCCGCTGATGGCCGGACGCCCCAGCGCGGAAGGCAGTTCATCGGCAACACCCACCACAACGGCATTGCCTGTCTGCGGAATGGTGGAAAATACGGGGAAGTTCACGCCGCGGAAATCGGTCTGCTGGCCGAACCAGGACGCCAGGATGCCGGAAGCCTTGAGCACTTCAGCATCAAATGTCTGTGCAAGGACGAACGGAATGACCGTCTTCTGCCTTACGTTCTTGTCAAAGAACGGCTGCGGCAGCCGCGACAGCTGACGACGGGGAGGAAGCGGTATGGTGGTGATCTGCAGTTCCGAATGCTCGGACACGCTGGCCCACTGCAATCCGTTGCTCGGGTCGGTGCATCCTTTCGACCCTGCCGAGAAATTGAAGTTCAGCCGGTTGCCACTGACAAAGAAGATGGGGTTGATGTCAAAGGAAAGCGGACCAAAGGCCGGATGTGACGGGTCAGGCCGGAGCGTGCCGATATACTGTTCGTTCAGCGTAATCGTGACCGCGCTGTTATCGGGCTGGAGATTGGGTGACATCGCACCCGACACGACAAGCCGCGCCGAGGTGACGAGCTGGTCGCCCGGAATACCGAACTGCAGCCCCTGCAGGGGGGCCGCGCCACGCATGGTCAGCGCGTTCTCCGCGCCAAGTTCGCGCAGGGAATAGGTATGCACGGTCGCCACATCCGAACCGACGCCGGTCGCATTCTCCGCATTGTCCACCATGGCATCGGCGGCGCTGGCGGCGGCCGGATCGACGGCAGGTGCCGCACTGGCGGCGCCAGCAGGCTGCTGCCCGGCCGGGGCTGCCGCGGCGGCCGGTGCCGCGGCGGGCAGGGGCGGCAGGTTATCGCCCGCAGGCTGCGGGGCTGGCGCTTTGGATGCAACCGGCGCAGCCTGCGCTCCCGTTGCAAAGACCAGCAGCGCGATCAGGGACACCATTTTCATATCACGAGGCCGCACGACTGATCTTTCCTTCCTGTTTCTGACCACCCTGACTGCTTGTTGGCTCCCTGCGCTCAACAGGCAGTGCAATGGGTTTATTTTGCGGGCGACTATGGATCATCATCCGACCCTTCTTGCGGAACAGCGCCTTGATGCTGAGGATCAGGCTCCACAGGCTTCGCAACGGCCGATCATGCTCGTAATCATTCCACTGCAGCCAGACATCGGCGCGACCGAACACGAACCGGACGACAGAGGCTTCAATCGGGAGGGAGGTGATGTTCCAGGTAAAGACCGCCTTGCCATTCGCACAGCGGATCATGGTAGCGGGGAGATTGACCACCTCACCATCCAGCACGGCGTGGACAACGGTCTGCACCGGCTGGTCCGGTGTCACATTGCGCCACGGCATATGAATGGCCACACCACCCATGGACACGTCCTGCGTGATGCCATGGCTGGAATTCCCTTCGTAATCATAAACCGTTACCGGAATTCGCGCATCGACACGATGGCTGTGGCGGATCTGCTTGGTCTCACGGCCGACGGCAATGGCCGCAAGCAGGATGATGAGACTGATCACGGACCAGACACAGTTGAGTGCGTAGGCACGCTCTGAAATTATGTCCAGATGCTGGAAGGCCAGGGCAAACAGCCCGCGCATCAGGCCAATCGCCATGATGACCGCAAAGATGATGTTCGGATATGTGGCACCAAGGTCGAATTCCTCGTTCTCCAGAACGCCACCTTTTTCCGTCACGTTGAACTTGCCCTTCGAGGGGAACATCATCGTGACGATGGTCACCCGCACCAGGAACAGCGCCATGACGGTTTCGTACACTTCACTCCAGAATGAATAGCGCCATCCCTTGTTCACCTTTGCCGCCGTGGCAACGGAATGGAACATGTGGGGAATGGCGTAGGCCAGCACCGCCAGGGGGGAGGCCGCGATGATATTCTGGCTGAAGAAAAGGAAGGCCAGCGGGGAGGCAAGGAAGATGACACGCGGAATGGCGAAGAAGAACGACGTCATGGCCGAAAGATAGCAAAGCCGCTGCCCCAGCTTCAGGCCCGGCCCCAGCATGGGATTATCCACGCGGAAGATCTGGAACATGCCACGGGCCCAGCGCATACGCTGCCCGATATGCGTGACCAGGCGCTCCGTCGCCAGCCCGCTGGCCAGCGGAATGCGCAGATAGGCGGTCGACCACCCCCTGCGCTGCATGCGCAGGGCGGTATGGGCATCTTCTGTCACGGTCTCGGTTGCGAAACCATTGATCTCTTCGATGGCCTTGCGGCGCAGGATGGCACAGGAACCACAGAAGAAGGTCGCATCCCAGAAGTCATTGCCATCCTGAATGACACCATAGAACAGGTTGCCTTCAGGCGGCGTGCGGTAACCGACGGCCAGGTTACGCTGGAAAGGATCGGGGGAATAGAAGTGATGCGGCGTCTGCATCAGGGCGATCTTCTTGTCCTCGACCATCCATCCCATCGAGATCTGCAGGAACGCACGGGTCGGGATGTGATCGCAGTCCAGAATCAGGATGTATTCGCCACTTGTATGCTGAATGGCGTAGTTCAGGTTACCGGCCTTGGCATGCGCGTTATCGGGACGGGCAATGTAGCGGGCACCGCATTCTTCGGCAAAGCGGGCGAATTCCTCACGCTTGCCGTCATCAAGGATATAGACGTTCACCTTGTCCGGTGGCCAGTCGATACCAAGCGCGCCCAGCACCGTCAGACGCACGATGCCCAGGCTTTCGTCATAGGTCGGGATGAAGATGTCGACCGTGGGCCAGTCTTCCGGATTGGGAGACAGGGGCAGCGGCGCGCGGTGCAGGGGGGAAATGGTCTGGAAATAGCTGAGGAACAGCATGTACAGCGCGTACAGTTCCGCCAGAAGCAGCGTGACCCCCAATGTACCCTGGAGCCATGTATCGAAATCCAGTGTTTCCGTCAGCCGCCACGTCAGATAACGCAGGGACACCAGCGCCGAAAGCACCTCGAGAAATATCTGCGTCCGACGGCTTTTGCGGCGACCGACGATAAAAAAGACCACAACGCACACTAATGCCACAATCAGCTGTTCATTTACCGACAGCGTAACCGTGGTCGCGGCAAGCAGGGCGCACAGGCCTATTGCCCCAACGATATAACTGGCACCGCGCAGTGACAGTATCTTGTTGGAAAGGCGATCAAACCAACTTTCCGCGGGCGCTGACGACTGAACCTCTGACATCAATAATTCGTCCGATAATAAATACTGATAAAACAGATAGTTACACTCAAAAGAAAACCTTCAGGCTCATCCGGTCCGTCATGTCGCCTTTCGCCCCCCATGGCATGCAGCCCATGGGGGCGGCTCCTGTGTTCCTTATCCACAACAGACCGGCAGCCATCCGGCCCCGCCCCCGGATAAGATCAGGATTGCCCGGTTTCTTCCTCACGCTTGCGCAGCAGCGCGTCACGCAGGCTGGGCTTGGGCACCAGCCGGTCGGTGGCACGACCGCCCAGTGTCATGAAAACTTCCGTCAGTGTTGGCGAATTGTCAGATGGCGCAGGACGACGCCCCGTGGGGGCATTCTGTGCGGTCTTGTCGAATTTGGTCATCGTGGTCACCTTGGAGTCAGGTTTGGAAGCAGGACGGGCCACTGCCACCGGCTGGAACAGCCGGGCAGTCGCAACCCGGTCATTCCCCTTGGCAAAGAAGAAACCAGGCCCGGTCGGACGCTGGCCGCGACGCTGCTGGGCCTTTGGCACCGGCGCCCAGTCATCTGCCTGGACGAAGGGCGTGGCCGGTGCGGCCGCACGTGAAGACACCGGCGGCTCGGATGGCGCACGCGGCGCGGCAAAAGGCTGAAGCCCGCGCCGTTCACGCCCGCCCGTCGATGCCATGTCCGGCGCGGGCTGCGCCGGCGGCACGGGCCGGGGCCTTGCAGGTGCAGCCGCTTCAGCCACGGGTTCGGGTACCGGCGTTTCCTCCACGGGCGGCGGCGGCGGCACGTGGGTTACAACCGGCGTATAGGGTGGCGGTGCGGGCGGCGGCTCAGGAGGCGCAGGCTCTGGCGGCGGCGGAGGAGGTGGCGGTGGCGCGGCCTCGGCAACAACAGGTGGTGCCGCAGGCTCAGGTGCCGCATCGAACACGAACACCGGTGCCGTTGCCGGGGCGGATTCGTGTTCGGTGACGTTATCGTCGAGATGATGCTCTGTATCGTCCACGGAATCGTGGGGCAGTTCCGGGGTCATGTCCAGCATGACGGGACGCGTGAAGGAATGGTAGTGGAACCCCTCCCCGCTCAGGCCATAACCGCTGGAGAGCATGCGCGTCACGTCCTGCGGATTGTCCATATCCACAACCGGGCGTGGAGTCGCCTCCGTGCTTTCCTTGTTGGGCGTAGTCACATTCCACCTCCCTCACCACGGGCAATATAAACCAGCAATGTCAGGGCAGCCGAATAATAATCCGGCGCCTTGTCCAGGGTTGGCAACCCACCGGCGGATGACAGGCCGGAACATGTCGCCACGGCCAGATAGCCCGGTGGCGCATTGTAGGGCGAGCGGGCACCATTGGTCAGGTCAATCCACCCCGGCAGGGCCGATGCCCCGAAATGGTTCCAGAAGCGGGTAAAGTCGGCCAGCAGGTCCGGCGACAGCATATGCGCCCAGTAAAGATACAGCGGCACGCGAATCGCATCATAGGAGAATCGCGGCGGCCAGCCATTGGCTATGGAGAAATGCCCGTTCTGGCGGTTGATCGAAAGCCAGTCAGGCGGGAGCTTCCACTCCCCGAATCGCCCCTGGTTTATGATGATCAGACCATCTCCCATCACCTTCTGCCAGCGTGCGTCGCCCGTCAGCGCGAAGGCCTGCATGAGCGAGGGCATGACATAATAGGACAGGTTGAGCGTGACCGAATCCTTGGTGGCAAACCCCACGCCGCCGGGCAGAAGCACCAGATAGGGACCGACCTGCAGGGTCATGAGCTTCAGCACGTCGCCATAGATGGCTATAGCATCCTGAATATAGTCAGCGCGCTTCCACAGCCGTCCGGCACGGACCAGACCCAGGGCTATCAGCAGGTCGCCATCCGTCGCGTTGTTCTTGTCCGCGACCGGCGGGTTATGCCCGTCCAGATAGCGCCAGGAGAACAGGGCATCGGTCTTGTGCTGCAGGTTGGCGCGTGTCCAGGACCACATGGCCTCGAACGTGGCCTGATCACCCGCCGTCGCGGCGAAAAGCATGCCGTAGCCCTGCCCCTCGCTATGGGATTCGCCACTGTTGCCTGTGTCGATGATACGGCCGTCGGGGTGGAAATACTTGGCGCGGAAGATGGCCCATTGCGCGTTTATGGCCGGGTCATCCGCGGCCAGGGCGGTAGAAAGGAAAGGAATACTGCCAGCTGCCGCCATGACAGACAGGAAAGAACGACGTCCCATTCCGGATACCTGTTTTTGCAGCTTCATAAAATCCAACAGCATCGATCACCATACCACTCAGAAACCAGAACCCGTGCAGCCATCGACCGGGTCCACTGTTCACTTCCCTGCCCGCCGCACCATCACGGCTTAATCGCAAACTCCTTCATCCTGCAAGACAAAGGCGGCCATTGTCAGAAGGACTTCGTTACGAGGGGGACCATAACGTCTTACGCCCCCACGGCGAAACAGCCACCCACATGCCGGCGGACCGGAACAGGGGAAAAGTTGCATTTATGTCACGTCAGGCCGGCCCCCCTCCCCCCGGGAGCCCATGGGTAATTCTTGCAGGAATTCAAAGGACGAATACGGAAAATGACAGTGTTTCACTATGCTGCCATCCGCCGCCAAATTAAAAGATGGAAAATATTTTTAAATTTCAACGCGGATTGATCTGAATCAATGTTTTTCAGCGGCATGGCGCGGGCAAGTATATAAGATGCCTTTATTATATATTAATATGAAAAAGGTTGCCATGCCCAGCCAAAGATTGCTTTTGCTTAAAAATAGATGGGCCGGGTCCAATACGAAAAACCCGCCTTGCGGCGGGCTTTCATGCAACAACCAGATTATCCGGAAAGGGATGGCGTCCCGTACGAGATTCGAACTCGTGTTGCCGCCGTGAGAGGGCGGCGTCCTAGGCCTCTAGACGAACGGGACAATGGCCGGTGGCCGCCTTCTATGCGATCCCCGGCCCGGATGCAAGGGAAGAATCATACCCCTGCCTTCCTTTCCTGCCCCCACCCGCGATTTCAGTGGTGACCGACCACCAGCCGCGCCACGATATGCTGGCCTGCCGGGTCCCACACCACGATGCGGTCCGCCCCGTCCCCACCGGACAGCACGACCGCCAGCAGCCCGTCGGGCCGCGCGGTCACGCTGGTGACATGGGTGCCCGGTGCCTCATCCATCATCAGCACGTCCGCCCCATGCCCGCTGCCCGCAACGGGTGGCGCGGGCAGCGTGGCCGACGGCGCACCGGCCGCCACGACGGAACGTGGATGCATCACGCGATGGACCAGCACGCCCACCAGCACCAGCGAACCGGCGAACAGCAGCACCCCCATGCCAATCACCGCGGCAAGCAA
This sequence comes from Komagataeibacter rhaeticus, assembly GCF_011611525.1. NCBI lineage: Bacteria > Pseudomonadati > Pseudomonadota > Alphaproteobacteria > Acetobacterales > Acetobacteraceae > Komagataeibacter > Komagataeibacter rhaeticus. The sequence goes on along the minus strand of NZ_CP050139.1, from coordinate 666,415 downwards.
GGCGCGCGACCCCTGTTTTTCCATTATGTGCTTTCCGTTCCCGAATACCGTTTTTTCCGATAGACACATGCCATGACCGACACTGCCCCCCCTGCCCCCGTCATCGCCACAGCGGATGACGCGGGCCAGCGCACCGACCGCTTCATCGCCACCGCGACTGGCGCGCTGTCGCGCTCACGGGTGAAGGCCCTTATGGAAAGTGGCCACCTGCTGCGCAATGGCAGCCCGCTACGCGACCCCGCCGAACCGGTGCGGGCTGGCATGTGTTATGAAATTCACCTGCCCCCCGCAATCCCCGCGACACCGCAGGGGCAGGACATCGCCCTGGATATATTATATGAGGACCGCGACCTGATCGTGCTGGACAAGCCGGCGGGCATGGTGGTTCACCCCGCACCGGGCAACGAGGACGGCACGCTGGTCAACGCCCTGCTGGCCCATTGCGGCGAGAGCCTGACCGGCATCGGGGGGGAGAAGCGGCCCGGCATCGTGCACCGCCTGGACAAGGACACTTCAGGCATCATGGTCGCCGCCAAGACGGAACTGGCGCATCAGGCCCTTTCCCTCGCCTTTGCCGAACGGCGGATCGACCGCGCCTATCAGGCCATATGCTGGGGCCTTCCCGTCCCGGCGCAGGGATCATTCGATGGCGCGATCGGGCGTGACCGGCGTGACCGCAAGCGCATGGCGGTGATTGCCAATGGCGGTGGCAAGCAGGCCCTGACCCATTACCGGGTCATCGAAACCTTCCATGGCGGGCTGGCGCATGTGGAATGCAGGCTGGCGACGGGCCGGACGCACCAGATCCGGGTGCATTTTGCCCATGCCGGGCACGCGCTGGTGGGGGACCCGGTCTATCTGCGCCGCATACCGGCCGCCGCCCGCGGCCTGCCGGTCGCGGCACGCGACGCGGCACTGGATTTTCCCCGTCAGGCGCTGCATGCGCGGCGGCTGGGTTTTGTCCACCCCCGCAGTGGGGAACAGCTGCTGTTCGAGACGGCACCGCCAGCCGATTTCACCACCCTGCTGGGCAGCATTGCCTGAAGCGGGGGCCTTCATTTCTTGACTTGCCGGTCCCATATGCGTACGTTCGGTGATTGTTCGCCGGGGCCGACGCCCCCAGGCTAACTGGACGTCCTGCTATCGGGCTGCCCATACGGGGGCCGGATGCGGGGACGTGAGAAGTCCAGTCGTGCGTCTATCAGAGTGATGATGCAACCCCGCCGGTCACGGCCACGTTAGGCCGGATTAACAGTCGCCTCATCCCTCTGGAACAGGAGTCCGTTACAATGGCCTCTTCTGCTCTTATCTCCGGTCCCGAAAACAACCTGTCCAAATACCTTCGGGATATCCGTAAATTCCCCATGCTCTCCCCCGAGGAGGAGCTTCGCCTGTCGCGCCGCTGGAAGGACAAGGGCGACACCGAAGCCGCGCATAAGCTCGTCACTTCCCACCTGCGCCTGGTTGCCAAGATTGCCATGGGCTATCGGGGCTATGGCCTGCCGGTGGGTGAACTGATCAGCGAAGGCAATATCGGGATGATGCAGGCCGTGCGCCGCTTCGACCCCGATCGTGGCTTCCGGCTGGCCACATACGCCATGTGGTGGATCCGTGCCGCCATACAGGAATACATCCTGCATAGCTGGTCGCTGGTCAAGATCGGCACGACCGCCGCCCAGAAAAAGCTGTTCTTCAACCTGCGCCGCCTGAAGGGGCAGATGCAGGCCATTGATGACGGTGATCTCCGGCCCGAGCAGGTCAACAAGATTGCCCAGTCCCTTGGCGTGCCCGAGCAGGACGTGGTCAACATGAACCGCAGGCTGGCGGCCCCCGACCACAGCCTGAACGCGCCCCTGCGCATGGATGGCGAAGGGGAATGGCAGGACTGGCTGGTTGATGACAATGACAACCAGGAAGAGACCCTTGCCCAGAGCGAGGAGTATTCCGGCAGGCAGGCCCTGCTGGCCAACGCGCTGAAAACGCTGAACGAGCGTGAGCGCCACATCCTGACCGAACGGCGGCTCAAGGATGAACCCGCCACGCTGGAAGACCTGTCCCACGTCTACAACATCTCGCGCGAGCGGGTGCGCCAGATCGAGGTCCGCGCCTTTGAAAAGCTGCAGGCGGCCATGAAGGCGGAAGTCGCCGCCCGCCGCGCACGCCACGGCGAACAGGCTCCGGCCTGACGCCTCCGTCTTTCACGTTCCGCAAAAAAGCCCCGTGGGCCATCGGCCCACGGGGCTTTTTCCTGGGGGCCGCTGCAAACAGCCTGGAATCATGAAGAGGTCTTGGGTGCAGCTTTTTCCAGAAAGCCCCGAAGAATACCGCCTTCGTGAAAAAAGGCGGTAGCCGGGATCTTTTATGCCCAGCCTCAGTCTTCAAACGGGTCGCGCATCAGGATGGTGTCGTCGCGTTCCGGGCTGGTGGACAGCAGGGTAACAGGCGCTTCCACCAGTTCCTCGATCCGCCGCACATACTTGATGGCCTGCGCGGGCAGTTCGGCCCAGGAACGCGCGCCCTTCGTGCTGTCCTTCCAGCCTTCCATCGTCTCGAACACCGGGCGGATGCGCTGCTGCGCGCCGGGGGCGGAGGGGAAGCTGGTGATCTTCCGGCCGTCCAGTTCATAACCGACGCAGATGCTGATTTCATCCAGCCCGTCCAGCACATCCAGCTTGGTCAGCGCCAGGCCATTCACGCCCCCCACGCGCACCGCACGGCGCACCAGCACGGCGTCAAACCAGCCACAGCGGCGGGGACGGCCCGTCACGGTACCGAATTCATGCCCGCGCTCACCCAGCGTGCGGCCCATCTGGTCGTGCAGTTCACTGGGGAACGGTCCCTCACCCACGCGGGTGGTGTAAGCCTTGGCAATGCCCAGGACAAAACCGATGCTGGTGGGTCCAACGCCCGCACCCGTGCCCGCATTGGCGGCCACCGTGTTGGAACTGGTCACGAACGGATAGGTGCCATGGTCCACGTCCAGCATCACGGCCTGCGCGCCTTCGAACAGGATGCGCGACCCGCTGCGGCGGCTGTCATCCAGCAGGTCCCACACCGGCGCCATGAAGGGCAGCACGCGGGGTGCGACACCGTTCAGGAAGTCCAGCAGGTCCTGCTTGGTGAACGTGTCCGCACCCAGCCCCTTGAGCAGGGTATTGTGGTGCAGCAGCAGTTCGTCCAGCTTCCAGTCCAGCGTTTCCGGCTCGGCCAGGTCGCACAGGCGGATGGCGCGGCGGGCCACCTTGTCCTCATAGGCAGGGCCGATGCCCCGGCCCGTGGTGCCGATCTTGCGGTCACCGCGTGCTGCTTCACGCGCGCGGTCCAGCGCACCATGCACAGGCAGGATCAGCGGTGCGTTCTCGGCAATCTTCAGGGTTTCGGGGGTGACGGTCAGGCCCTGCGCGCTTACGCGGTCAATTTCCTTCAGCAGGGCTTCGGGGTCGACCACCACGCCATTGCCGATCACACCCATCTTGCCACGCACCAGGCCCGAGGGCAGCAGGGACAGCTTGTAGGTCTGATCCCCCACAACCAGCGTATGGCCCGCATTGTGCCCCCCCTGGAAGCGGACGACCACATCCGCACGGCTGGCCAGCCAGTCAACGATCTTGCCCTTGCCCTCGTCACCCCACTGGGTGCCGATCACGGTGACGTTGGACATTTCATGCTCCTTGATATGCTGCCCGGCCCGCACAGCACGCCCAGCCGGGAAAAACTCTGGTTTTGAGAAAAAATCAGGCCCGGCGGCTCACGCGTCATCCACCGGCACGGGCTGGCCATCAACCACCACCAGCGGGCAGGACAGCAGTGCCGCTTCCGCCCGCGCGTCCCCATCGTGCCCCAGCGCACCGACCGTGGCATAGCCCGCGGCCCGCAGGGCAGCCCCCACTTCCGCAGGCGTGCCCCATGGCAGGAACACACGGGTGCGGCTGGGCAGCGGCGGAGCGGCCCGCAGGATGATGTCGGGCCGCAGGGTCAGGCCACAGGCGGGTTCGTCATCATTGGACAGGTAGCGCCCGCCCCGGCCCAGCTCCTCGCGCTGGCCTGCGGCATATACGCTTACGCACACGCCGGTATGGTACTGCCAGCCACGGAATTCCACCGGGTCCACCGTCAGCCGGATACCGGGTACCCGGGCCTCGATCGCAGCCACCGTGGCGGCCAGCCGGGCACTGAGTACCCTTGCCTGGGGGGGCAGGTCCACCGCAGCCAGTTCCGCCAGCGCGCCATGGGCGGGACCGGCCGCATGCAGCAGGCGGATCAGCACATCGGCCAGCGCACCGCCATGACGGGCCACGGCGGCCGCGTCCTTGCGGTCCAGCGCGCGCATGAGCATGCCGCGCACATGCGCGTCAAACCCGCCCGCATCCAGCAGGGCCGTGGTCAGCGCGGGCATGGTCAGGTCGAACGAGACACCACGCACCTGCAGCGTGGCCAGGCATTCCGCCGCGATGGCAATGATTTCCGCATCCGCTTCCGGCCGGTCGGGACCGATCAGTTCCACCCCCGCCTGCGAGATCTGGCGATCCCCCTCGCCCCGGTTTGCGGCCATCAGCACGCATGGCCCGGCATAGGCCAGGCGCAGCGGGCGCGGCACATCGGGCAGGCGCGTGGCCGCGATACGGGCGATCTGCGGCGTGATGTCGGGCCGCAGCGCCATCATCCGCCGCGTGTCGGGGTCCATCAGGCGGAAAGTCTGCTCCGCCACGGCCGCACCCGAACCGGAGAGAAGCGTTTCCTCGAATTCCAGCAGCGGCGCGGTGACACGGTCATAACCATGGGCCGCGAACACGCGCATCAGCGTCTCGACACCCGCAGCCTCGGCCTCGGCCTCGGGCGGGAGTCGGTCCACGAAACCGGCCGGCAGCAGGGCGGGATTGAACGGCGGATCATCAGTCATATGCGAAGGGGCCTATCGTGCTGCATCATGCCCCGGACCAGCGCCGGGGCATGATGGATCGGGCATGGGGCAAAGGGGTCAGGCGTGCTGGCCGCGCACCTGCGCGTAGGCCCAGTCCAGCCACGGCAGGACGGCCCGCAGGTCGGATGACTCGACCGTGGCCCCACCCCACAGCCGCAGGCCGGGGGGCGCGTCACGGTAGCTGCCCACATCCAGCGCCACGCCTTCCGCACCCAGAAGCGAGACGATCTGCCTGGCGGCCTTTGCCTGCGCCGCGTGATCAAGCGCGGTGAACCACGGTGCGACGATACGCAGGCAGATGGCGGTGCTGGAACGGTGGTCAGGGTTGGTGGCCAGGAAGCGCGCCCAGTCGGACTTCGCCTCCCACGCCGCCACCACGGCCAGATTGGCTTCGCTGCGCGCGATCAGCCCCATCAGGCCGCCGGCTTCCTCCGCCCATTTCAGGCCATCCAGCGCATCTTCCACACACAGCATGGAGGGGGTGTTGATGGTATCACCACGGAAAATGCCCTCGATCAATCCCTTGCTGTTGGTCAGCCGGAAGATCTTGGGCAGCGCGCGGGGTGCTGGCGTGGAGACCAGGCGCTCCACCGCACGCGGCGACAGGGCCAGCATGCCGTGCGCTGCCTCACCGCCCAGCACCTTCTGCCATGACCATGTGACCACATCCAGCCTGTCCCACGGCAGGTCCATGGCGAAGGCTGCGGATGTGGCATCACAGATCACCAGCCCGTCACGCTGCGCGGGAATGGCGGCATCATACGGCAGGCGCGCGCCCGATGTCGTGCCGTTCCATGTCAGCACCACATCGCGCGCCCAGTCCACCTGCGCCAGGTCGGGGATCTCGCCATATTCAGCCTTGAGCACGCGGGCATCGGGCAGTTCAAGCTGGGCAATGATGTCGTTGGCCCATGTGGCGGAAAAGCTCTCGAATGCCAGCACATCCACCGGACGGGTGCCCAGGATGGACCACAGCACCATTTCCACCGCACCCGTATCGGATGCGGGCACGATGCCCAGCACCCAGTCCTCAGGCATGCCAAGGATGGCCTTTGAACGGGTAATGACCTCGTTCAGGCGGGCACGCCCCTCGGTCGAACGGTGCGAACGGCCCACCAGCGCATCCGACAGGGCATTGAGCGACCAGCCCGGCCGCTTTGCGCAGGGACCGGAAGAAAAGCACGGATTGGCAGGCCGTGCGGACGGCTTTTCCATAAGGGCATCAGGCAAGGGAGACATCGTCCTGTTCGCGACACGGGCAGCGGGGCAGCAACACCGGGATGCCGGTGCGCCAGACTGGTACGAGAGGGGGGATTCGAACCCCCATGCCTTGCGGCGGTCGATTTTGAGTCGACTACGTCTACCGTTCCGTCACTCTCGCATACGCGCACCCCACCCCCTGACAGGGGGCGGGAGACCACGGCAATCAGTCCAGGGACGTCTTGCGGACCCGCTATATCACACGGGCGGCGGCGGTTCCAGCCCAAGCATAAGCGCCAGATTCTGCAAGGCCGCACCCGATGCGCCCATGCCCAGATTGTCCAGCCGCGCGGTCAGTACGACCTGCCGCAGGTCATCACTGCCATGCACGCGCAGTTCCATCCGGTCGGTCCCGGCCAGCGCATCCGCCACCAGCTTGGCGCAGGGTTCGGCCACCGCAATGCGGTCCGAACCCGCGTAATGGGCGGCAAGGGCGGCATGAAGGTCGGCCATGCGCACCCGCCCCGGCAACCGGTCCAGATGCAGCGGCACCGATACGATCATCCCCTGCGGGAAATGCCCGACCGACGGCACGAATATGGGCGCCTGCGCCAGCCCGGCATACAGCGTCATTTCCGGCATGTGCTTGTGGCCAAGCCCCAGCCCGTACAGTTCGAACGCCGGGCCGCCGTCACGCTCATGGGCCTCGATCATGCTGCGGCCGCCGCCGCTATAACCGCTGACCGCATTGATGCAGACAGGATAGTCCGCAGGGACCAGGCCGGCGCTGACCAGCGGGCGCAGCAGCCCGATCAGCCCGGTGGGGTAGCAGCCGGGGTTCGACACCCGTGCCGCGGCCCGGATGGCGGCCGGCTGGGCCGCATCCATTTCCGGAAAGCCGTAAACCCATGCCGGATCGGTGCGGAACGCGGTGCTGGCGTCCAGAATGCGGGGGGCATCGGTTCCCATGGTGTCGGCCATGGCCACCGCCTCACGCGCCGCCGCATCGGGCAGGCACAGGATGACCACGTCCACCGCCGCCATCATTGCCTGCCGGGCCCGCGGGTCCTTGCGCAGGGCGGGATCGATGGAGCGCAGCGTGACCGGCAGGTGACGCAGGCGCTCACGAATGCCCAGTCCCGTCGTACCCGCCTCACCATCGATAAAGACCGTCGCCTGTCCGTCGCTGCCCATGTTCCGCCTGTCCCGATAAAAACTTCCCGCCTTGGGGTGCGCGATCTATACAAAAGCTGTGCCCGACCGCAACATGAACATGGCAGGAAACCCGCCCCATGCAAGATGCCGCCCCCGCCGTGCAACGCCTGCTGGACATCATGGCCCGCCTGCGCGACCCGCAGACCGGCTGCCCATGGGACCGGGCGCAGGATTTCGCCTCCATCGCGCCCTACTCCATTGAAGAAGCCTATGAGGTGGCCGACACCATCGCGCGCGAAGACTGGGACGGCCTGCCCGACGAACTGGGCGACCTGCTGCTGCAGGTGGTCTACCACGCCCAGATGGCCGACGAGAAAGGGATGTTCGACTTCGCCACCGTGGCCACCCTGATCGGTGACAAGATGGTCCGCCGCCACCCGCATGTCTTTGGCGATACAGAGGCCACGCCGGGCCAGTGGGAGCATGGCAAGGCACAGGAGCGACTGGCCCGCAACCGGGGCGGCACGCTGGATGACGTGCCCGTTGGCCTGCCCGCCCTGCTGCGCGCGCGCAAGCTTTCCGCCCGCGCCGCCCGCACCGGCTTTGACTGGGATACGGTGGCCGAAGTCGCGGCCAAGGTGGACGAGGAACTTGATGAACTGAAGGTCGAGCTGGAAAGCGGTGACCGCGAGAAGATATTCGACGAACTGGGCGACGTGCTGTTCACGCTGGCAACACTGGCCCGCAAGCTGGACATGGACCCCGAGGCCTGCCTGCGCCAGGCCAACGCCAAGTTCACCCGCCGCTTTACCGCTGTCGAGCACGATCTGGCCGACCGTGGGCTGGCGCTTGTGGATGTGGACGTAAAGACGATGGAAGAAGGCTGGCAGGCGGTCAAACGCCGCGAACGCGCGGCACAGGACTGAACCGGGCCATTGATTTATTGAACGGAAGTTTCTGGGTGCCGCCTTTTTTAAAGGCGGCGTTCTTTGAAGCTTTTTGAAAAAAGCTTCACCAAAAACTTCCTTCTGTTTTCAGCCCGGTGTCAGCAGCAGGTCGCGCAGCGCCTGCCAGCTTTCGCGGTCCGGCGCATAGAGCAGGCCGCCGCTGCGGTCGGTCACGCGGTAGGGGCTGCCATCAAAATGCGCGCTGTAGCCGCCAGCCTCCGCATGGATCAGCCAGCCTGCCAGATGGTCCCATGGCAGGGTACGGTTGAACAGCAGGAAATGGCAGCGCCCGTCCACCAGCATCAGGTATTCATGCGCCGCACAGCGGAAATCCCATGAACCCGCCACCCTGGGCAGGTTATGCGTCACCACGTCGCGCAGATCGGGCGGCAGGTAGCGCCAGGACGCATTGCCCGCCATCTCGCGCGCGGGCACGGGAGGCGCCACATGCAGCGGCCGCGTGATGCCGCTGCCCTCTTCCAGCCACGCCCCCTGCCCGTGGGCGGCAAACGCCGCGACATCACAGACAGGATCAAGGATCGCACCACCAACCGCCTGCCCGTCCACAACGACCGAAACCATGACACCGAACAGCGGCACGCCCGCCGCGTAATTGGCCGTGCCATCAATCGGGTCGATCACGAAGGCCAGTCCCGCCGTGGCAAGCCCGTCCAGAATCGCGGGGTCGGCCGCCACCGCTTCCTCCCCCACCACCAGTGCCGCGGGCCATGCCGCCTGCAGGGCTGTGGTCAGGTCCCGTTCCGTGGCTTCATCCGCCACGGTCACGATGTCCAGCGGGCCGCTCTTGGCACGGATGTCGGTGCGGTCAAGGCAGCGGAAGGAGGGCATGACATGACGGCGGGCCGCCCCCCGCATCATCCGTACCACCGCGCGCATGTCCGCCAGTGTGATCCGTTCCGTCATTGCAGCCTCCGCGCCTTGCGTGTCAGTCCTTCATCCGGTGTACAATCCTGCGCCAGCGGGCACCGGTTTTCCATCCCCGGGCCGCCCTGCCATGCGCCATGGCAGGCCCCTACAGTGCCTGACAGGTCACGACGCGGCCGAACTGCATCTCGAAACGCGCCCGGTTGGCGGGGGAAAGGCGCACGGTCATGTCCGCCCCCTGTTCCCCATCCGTGCGCGCGGTGACTTCCCCATGCTCGTACAGCCATGCCATCGCCGCCCCTTCCGCCAGGGGCACGCGGTACAGCGCGACTTCCATCGCACGCGTCATGCGCTCGTCAATCGCGGCCAGCAGGTCGGGCAGCCCGTCGCCGGTAATGGCGGAAATGACCACATTGCCCGGCCGCGCGCCCACGGCCTCACGCCCGCCCACCAGATCTGCCTTGTTCAGCACCTCGATGACACGGCCCTGCCAGTCTTCCTCGATCGTGCCGTTACGCGCCATGCCCTCCAGCACCTCGATCACGTCCTGGCGCTGGGAGGCGCTGTCGGGATGCGAGACATCGCGCACATGCAGGATGATGTCGGCCTCCGCCACCTCTTCCAGCGTGGCACGGAAGGCGGCGATCAGTTCGGTGGGCAGATCGCTGATGAAGCCCACGGTGTCGGACAGGATCACCCGCCGCCCCGATGGCAGCTGGATACCGCGCATGGTGGGGTCCAGCGTGGCGAACAGCTGGTCCTGCGCATACACGCTGGCACCGGTCAGGGCGTTGAACAGGGTGGACTTGCCCGCATTGGTGTAGCCCACAAGCGCCACGATGGGGAACGGCACGCGGCGGCGGGCCTGCCGGTGCAGGCCACGGGTGCGGCGCACCTGTTCCAGCTCGCGCTTGAGGCGGACGATCCGGTCCCCGATCATGCGGCGGTCGGCCTCGATCTGGGTCTCGCCGGGGCCACCAAGGAAGCCGAAGCCACCGCGCTGGCGCTCAAGGTGGGTCCATGTGCGCACCAGACGGCTGCGCTGGTATTCCAGATGGGCCAGCTCGACCTGCAGCGTGCCCTCACGCGTTGCCGCGCGCTCGCCAAAGATGTCAAGGATCAGCGCGGTCCGGTCAATGACCTTGCAGCCCAGCGCGCGCTCCAGGTTACGCTGCTGCACCGGGGTCAGGCGGGAGTCGATGATGACAACGGTGATGTTGTCGGCCTTCACCGTTTCCTTGAGCGACTCGACCTGCCCGCCCCCCAGCAGGGTGGCTGGCCTGCGCGCGCGCAGCAGCAGCACCGCCTGGCATACCACCACCAGCCCGATGGAGGCGGCAAGGCCCACGGCTTCCTCCAGCCGGGCTTCGGCGGCACGGGCGTCATCATGCCGGTCGGGTCGCTCCCACGGCAGGATGACCGCGGCCCGCGTGGCAGAAGAAGGCTGCCCCGCCGTCACGACAGGCTGCCATCCGTGGCCGTGCGGTCTTCTGTCGCCTCGGTCTCGGCGGCGGGCTCAAACAGGCTGACCGGGGTGGCCGGCATGACGGTACTGATCGCGTGCTTGTAGACCAGCTGCGTATGCCCGTCGCGCCGCAGCAGGACGGAGAAATTGTCAAACCAGGTGATGATGCCCTGGAGCTTGACCCCGTTGACGAGGAAAATGGTAACCGGCGTCTTGGACCGGCGGACGTGGTTGAGGAACACGTCCTGTACATTCTGCGAAGGTTCTTTTGCCACGGCAGGGCCTTACTTGTTGGGCGGGGTACACGGCACAGTCGCGTGTCATGCTACGGCGTTGCCACCGTCCGTATCACAGTTCGTTGTCTAGCAGGCATGCGCCTGACGGGCAAAAGCTCATCCCGCGTTGCGGTCCTCGGATGTAACCCCCAGCTGCTTGAGCTTGCGGTGCAGCGCACTGCGCTCCATGCCCACAAACCCCGCCGTGCGGCTGATGTTCCCCCCGAAGCGCAACAGCTGCGCCTGCAGGTACTGGGTCTCGAACAGGTCACGGGCCTCACGCAGCGGCAGGCTCATCACATCCTCGTCAGAATCGAATTTGAGCAGGGCGGGTGCCCCCTCCCCCACGGTGGAGGGCAGCATGTCGGCCCGGATGGGGTCGGTACTGTTGCCCGGCATCATGATCAGCAGACGCTCCATAAGGTTGCGCAGTTCGCGCACGTTGCCCGGCCATTCATAGCTCTGCAACGCGGCAATGGCGTCACCCGACAGTTCACGCAGCGGCAGGCCCGCCGTCTCGGCCGCGCGGTCCAGGAACATGCGCGCCAGCTCGGGTATGTCCTCGCGCCGTTCGCGCAGGCTGGGAATGCGCAGCGGCACCACGGCCAGGCGGTAGTACAGGTCTTCCCGGAAGCGACCCAGCGCGATTTCCGACTGCAGGTCGCGGTTGGTGGTGGCCAGCACGCGCACATCCACCTTCACCCGGCGCGCGCCACCCAGCCGCTCGAACGTCTGGTCCTGCAACGCGCGCACGATCTTGCCCTGCGTTTCCAGCGGCATGTCGGACACTTCATCCAGCACCAGCGTGCCGCCATGGGCGCGTTCCAGCACGCCGGTGCGCCGGCCCGTGCCGTCATCGCCGCCTTCCGTGCCGAACAGTTCCTCCTCGAAGCGGCCCGGCGCAAGGGTGGCGCAGTTCAGCGCGATGAACGGTCCCTCCGCCCGGCGGGAACTGGCATGGATCATCCTTGCCGCCACTTCCTTTCCGGTGCCCGCCGCCCCCGATATCAGCACGCGTGAGCCGGTGGGCGCCACGCGGTCGATCTGGTTGCGCACGGCCACGATGGCGGCACTCTTTCCCTCCAGCACCGTGCCGGAACCCGCCAGCAGGCGCAGTTCCGCGTTCTCGCGCGCAAGGCGCGAGGCCTCCAGCGCCCGGCGCACCACCACCAGCAGCCGGTCGGCCTGGAAGGGTTTTTCAATGAAGTCGTACGCGCCATGCTGAAGGGCGGCAACGGCGGTCTCGATGGTGCCGTGCCCCGATATCATGATGACCGGGATGGACGGCTCTTCCTTGTGCAGCACGTTAAGGATGCCAAGCCCGTCCAGCCGCGACCCCTGCAGCCAGACATCCAGCACCACAAGCGAGGGCCTGCGCTCCCTGAACGCGGCGATGGCGGAATCCGAATCCGCGGCCAGCCGCGTCTCGTACCCTTCATCGGCGAGAATACCTTCGATAAGGAGCCGTATGTCCGGCTCGTCATCGACGATCAGGATTTCATGCCCCATGGTCATCCTTCATCGGCAAGATCAACGTCGATACAGCTCCCCTGGCTCCGGCACGATCCTCCAGCCCGATGGTGCCGCCATGATCTTCAAGAATCTTCTTGACGATCGCAAGGCCAAGGCCGGTGCCCTTGGGCTTGTGCGTCACATAGGGTTCGGTCAGCCGGGCACGATCCTCAACTGGCAGCCCGATTCCGTCATCCTCGACAATCAGGAGCACGTTCGGATCGGCCTGCCGCAATGTAATACGGATCGTACCGATCACGCCATCCCCGCCCGCGGGCTGCTGCGGGCGGCGCATGGCTATGGCGTCGGCCGCATTCTGCAACAGGTTTGTCAGCGCCTGGCCGATCAGCCGGCGGTCGCAGCGCACCTGCGGCCCCCGGTCGGGCAGCGTGACCTCGTACACAATTTCAGGATGGGCGTTGCGCTGGAGGATCAGCGCCTCCCGCACGATGCGCGACAGGTCCTCCATCCGCATCACCGGCTGGGGCATGCGCGCGAAGGCGGAGAATTCATCCACCATCCGCCCGATATCCCCCACATGGCGGATGATGGTGTCCACGCACTGCACGAAGGTATCGGGGTCGGACGTGATCTCGCGCAGGAAGCGGCGCTTGAGCCGCTCGGCACCAAGCTGGATGGGGGTCAGCGGGTTCTTGATCTCATGGGCGATGCGGCGCGCCACGTCGGCCCAGGCCGCCTTGCGCTGCGCAACCTGCAGGGCTGTTATGTCATCAAAGGTAACCACATACCCCCCCGCCACGTCGCCATTCAGGCTGGCCTGTATTTCAGCGCCGATTCGGACCAGCAGGGTACACGCACGCCCACCGGCCAGCACCTGTACCTCCCCAGTCAGTTCACGCGCGCCGTCATGCACCACGCGGTCAAGCATCCCGGCCAGTTCCGGCACGACCGCGCCCAGTGGCTGGCCGATGCATTCGGCCATGTCACGATGCAGCAGCACGCTGGCGGCGCGGTTGGGCAGTTCGATCACGCCCTGCGCGTCCAGCCCGATCACACCGGCCGACACACCGGACAGCACGGCTTCGGTAAACCTGCGGCGTTCATTGATCTGGTTGGTGGCGTTGACCAGTTCCGCGCGCTGGCTGGCCAGCTGGGAGGTCATGCGGTTGAAGGCGCGCGACAGGCTCGAGACCTCGTCATCCCTGTCGCCTTCGGGTACGTTGCTGTCCAGGTTGCCCTTGCTCACCCGCTCGGACGCCAGGATAAGCAGCCCCAGCGGGCGCACGATCTGGTTGGCCAGCATGAGCCCGATCAGGATGGCCGCCCCCAGCACCAGCACCGCCACCAGCGCAAAGATCAGCACGAAGGTGAACTGGATCTTGGCGCGGTTGCCGTTCAGGCGCTGGTAGTCGGCCACCACCTGTTCGGTGCGGTGCATGTGTTCCAGGATGTCGGGGTCCACGGGGCGGGCGATCATGAGGATGAGCGGTGGCGTATCGCCCAGCGTCACCACCGCGCGAACCGTCTTTTCATCGGGGGAATCCAGGATCGCGATCTCGTTCGTGCGCGCCATCAGCGTGGCGGCAGGCGGCGGCAGGTCCTTGAGGTTGGCCGTCCGGCCCATCAACCCGCCCGACGCCACGACCGAGTTGGTGAAGGGATCATACACCACCGCCACGTCCAGCCCGCGCAGCGTCGCCTGCGAATCCAGCACCTGCGAAAGCGCGTCGGGATCATGCAGCAGGTCGTTGCCCGATCCCGCCAGCGCATTCTGGGCGCTGACCAGATAGTTGGCGAGCGAGAAGGCTTCCGTGCGGATATTGGCGTTATGTTCCTGCAGGTAGCCGCGCGAGGTCTCCAGCGCCTCGTTCATCGCCGTGTTCACCCGGTCACTGAACCAGATCTGAATGCCATAGTGGAAGAACACGGCGGCGAACGTCCCCACCACGATGGTCGGCGCCACGGCCACGATGCCGAACAGCGTGACCAGCCGCACATGCAGCCGCGCCCCCGCCAGCCCGCTGCGGCGCTCGGCCAGCACGCGGCCCACCTTTTCGGTCAGTGACGTGGCCAGCAGCAGCAGTACGAGGAAATTGAGGATGAAGACCAGCGCCTGGATCTGCGGGTGGTTGGCCAGCGATTTGCCGCCCGACAGGACCACAAAGGTCGCAACCCCCAGCACCAGCGCCAGCAGCACCAGAACCAGCGCCACGTTGCGGCGCACCAGCATGTCCAGCATGCGCCGCGCCAGCCGGTAGGCCGTGCCGGACCGTGGCGGGACGGACGTGGTCATGCGCCGCCGCGCACGACGGGAATGTCCAGATCCCGGATCTTCTTGCGCAGGGTATTGCGGTTCAGCCCCAGCATGGCCGCCGCCCGGATCTGGTTGCCCCGTGTTGCGGCAAGCGTCATGGAAATCAGCGGGCGTTCGACCTCGGCAATCACCTTGTCATAGATATCGCTCATCGGCATGCCCTCCTGCCCCGATGCCAGGAAGCGGCGCAGGTGCCGCTCCACCGCCTCGGCCAGGGTCTCGCCCTGCCCGCCCATCATGCCGTCGCCCTGTGGGGCCGGGCTTCCGGCCTCCGCCAGTTCGGCGGCGATGATATCCGCCCCGATGCCTTCCTGCGGGTGCAGGGCGGTAATGCGACGCATGAGGTTTTCCAGCTCACGCACGTTGCCCGGCCAGCGATAGGACTGGAGCCGGGCCATCGCCTCGTCATCCAGCACGCGCACGGGACCGGCCGCCTCGGCGTTCGCATTCAGGAAATGCCGCGCCAGCAGGGGAATGTCCTCCACCCGCTCCCGCAGGGGGGGCAGGCGCATGGGCACGACGTTCAGGCGGTAGTACAGGTCCTCGCGGAACGTACCGGCCCGGATCGCCTGGCGCAGGTCCCTGTGGGTCGCGGCAATGATGCGGACATTGGCGCGGATGGGCAGCGTGCCGCCCACGGTCGTGAACTCCCCGTCCTGCAGTACGCGCAGCAGGCGGGTCTGGGCCTCGGGCGGCATGTCCCCGATCTCGTCAAGGAACAGCGTGCCGCCCGCCGCCTGCTCGAAACGCCCCGCCACGCGCGATGTGGCCCCCGTAAAGGCACCGCGCTCATGGCCGAACAGTTCGCTCTCGATCAGGTTGCGCGGGATGGCGGCCATGTTGATGGCCACGAACGGCCCGGCACGCCTGCGCCCGTGTTCATGCAGGGCGCGCGCCACCAGTTCCTTGCCGGTGCCGCTTTCACCACTGATCATGACCGTCAGGTCCGATGTCGTAAGGCGCGCGATGATGCGGTAGATGTCCTGCATCACCACCGAGCGGCCGATCAGCGACATCTGCTCCTCGGGCTGGGGGGCGGGGGCGGGCTGCACCGGCACGGCGGGGGTGGCCAGTGCGCGCGCCACCACCGCCAGCACTTCCTTGAGGTCGAACGGCTTGGGCAGGTATTCGAACGCGCCGCGCTGCGTGGCCTTGACCGCCGTCATGAGCGTGGACTGGGCGCTCATGACCACAACCCGCAGGTCAGGGCGGACGCGGCGGATGCGCGGGATCAGGTCCAGCCCGTTCTCATCGGGCATGACCACATCGGTGATGACAAGGTCGCCCTCCCCTTCCTCCACCCACTGCCACAGCGTGGAGGCCTGGGCCGTGGCACGGACCTGATAGCCCGCGCGCCCCAGCGCCTGGCTGAGCACGGTGCGGATCGAACGGTCATCATCGGCGACCAGAATGGTAGGCAGCGACATTCGCTATGGGTCTCTCGGGTCCGGTCGGGGGCCTTACGGCGCGCCCCGTTCTTCAGTAACAACAGGCAGGTGCAGCAGGACCTCGGTCCGGCCGGGCCGGCTTTCCACCTCGATCACGCCGCCATGGTCTCCCACGATCTTGCCCGCCAGCGCCAGCCCCAGCCCGCTGCCGGTGGCCTTGGTGGTCAGGAACGGCTCGAACAGGTGGGGGCGGATGTTCTCGGGGATGCCCGGCCCGTTGTCCCGCACCGAAACCAGCAGCGGCAATTGCACGCGCTGGCCCCCGCCGGTGGAAACCCATATGCCGGGGCGGTAGCTTGTGGTGAGCGTGATCTGGGCGGGTTCGCCCCCTTCGGGGTGGGTGTCCAGCGCTTCGGCGGCGTTCTTGACCAGGTTGAGCAGGACCTGCACCAGCTGGTCGCGGTTGCCCCATACCGGCGGAAGCGAAGGGTCGTATATTTCCTCAAAGCGGATATCGGCGGCAAACCCCTGCTGGGCCAGCCTGCGGACATGCTCCAGCACGCGGTGGATGTTCACCGGCCTGCGCTCGATCGGGCGGTCGCTGAACATGTCCATCCGGTCCACCAGGTCGCGGATGCGGTTGACCTCGTCCTGGATCAGCACCGCAAGCTCGCGGTCGGATTCCCCCACCGATGTTTCCAGAAGCTGCGCCGCCCCCCGTATGCCCGAAAGCGGGTTCTTGACCTCATGCGCCAGGATGGCCGCCATGCCTGCCACGCTGCGGGCCGCGGAACGGAAGGTCAGCTGGCGGTCCAGCACGCGCACGGCCGAGAAATCATGGAACGTCAGCACGACCGAACCGGGTTCCTCCATCACCGGCGCGCCCTGCACCGTCACCCCCTCGTGGCGCAGGCGCGGGCTTTCCAGCATCACCTCATGCTCGACTACGGTATGGTCCTGCGCGCGCACCTGTTCCATGAGCATGAAGAGCGGGCTGTCACCGGGCAGGATATCGGTCAGGCGCATCTGCACCAGATGCGCGCGCGACATGCCAAAAAACGGTTCCGCCGCACTGTTCACATAACCGATGGCGTTATCCGCCCGCACGACCATGACCGGCAGCGGCAGCGAATCGAGCACGACACGGCCATTGCCCGTTATGCTGGCGGGCGTACAGGGCGGGTGGCCGGAAGGGGACGGGCCTGCGTTCATGCCGCCCGTGCGGCGGTCCTTTCCGCCTCCACGGTGGAGGGGCGTGGCCCGCGCACATTGCCCGCCGCGATCTGGCGGTCATAGAATTCATGGATCATGCCGATGGCGGCCTCCACCGTATCGACCCGGTTCACGGCGGCGCGGAAACCGGCCGAATCCGGCAGGCCGGCGGAGTACCACGAGACATGCTTGCGCGCGAGCCGCAGGCCGGGATGGGCGCCAAAATGGTCGATCATCATGCCGTAATGCTCCAGCACGATGGCCTTTTCCGCCGCAAGGCCGGGTTCCGCCACGGCCACGCCATCCATCAGCGCGCGCGCCACCTGCGCCAGGAACCACGGGCGGCCATAGCAGCCGCGCCCGATCATGACCCCCCGCGCGCCCGAGCGCTCAAGTGCCACGCGGGCGTCCTCCACCGTCAGGATATCGCCATTGACGATGACGGGCAGGTCCACCGCATCCACCACCTTGCGCACGAAATACCAGTCCGCCGTGCCGTTATAGAACTGCTGGCGGGTGCGGCCATGCACCGTCACCATGCGGATGCCCGATTCCTGTGCAATACGGGCCAGACGGGGGGCATTGAGGTGCTCGTGGTCCCAGCCCATGCGCATCTTCAGCGTGACCGGCACGTCAACGGCACGGACCACGCCTTCCAGCAGGCGGGCGGCCTGTACCTCGTCACGCATCAGCGCGGAACCGGCAAGCTGGCCCACCGCCACCTTCTTGACCGGGCAGCCGAAATTGATGTCGATGATGTCCGCCCCGCGATCGACCGCGATGCGGGCGGCCTGGCCCATCGCATCGGGGTCACAGCCCGCAAGCTGGACGGAATTGGGGCCGTCATCCGCCACTTCGGCCATGCGCAGCGTGGTCTGGTTCTCACGCACCATGGCCCATGACGCAATCATTTCCGAAACCACCAGCCCCGCGCCCAGCCTGCGCGCCAGCCTGCGGAACGGCAGGTCCGTCACCCCGGCCATGGGCGCAAGGATGACAGGCGCGCGCAGCACGACCCCGTTCCCCAGGTCGATAGGCGACAGCAGTTGAGACGACATGGACCCCGCTTCCCCGCCGGCGGCCCGACCGCGCGCGCGGCGCGCGGGGTCATGCCGGCTCCTGATACTTCTATGCCAATAATGCTTATGATTTAGGCAGAATACCCCCTCATGCCGCCGCGTGCAATCAGGTTCGGTGCATTGGGGCAACATTTTACCACACAGGTGTATGCCATCCGCCACACGCAGAATGCTTGACGCGGCGGCCACATGGCCGCATTGCTCCGCATCATGCGTGTTGCAGCCATTCTTCTCGCCGCGGGCCAGGGCAGCCGGTACAGCGCCCAGACCGCGACCCCCGTCGCCAAGCAGTATGTCACGCTGGGCGGACGGCCCGTCATCCGCCACGCGGCGGATGCCCTTGCCCCCCATGTGGGCATCATCCAGCCGGTGGGCGACCCTGACCTGCTGGCCCCTGCGCTGGGCGGCTTCACGCCGCCGGGCTGCACGGTCCTGCCGGTCGTGCCCGGGGGCGAGACGCGCCAGGCCAGCGTGCGCGCGGGGCTGGACGCCCTTGACCGCCTGCCCGAAGGCAGCCGCCCCGAACTGGTGCTGATCCACGATGGCGCGCGCCCCTATGTGCCGGGCAGCGTGACGCGGGGCGTGATCGAGGCACTGGGCCAGCACCCGGGCGTCATTCCCGCCGTGCCGGTGGCCGACACCATCAAGCGGGCGAAGGACGGCATCATTACCGATACCGTGCCCCGCACCGACCTGTTCCGCGCCCAGACGCCACAGGGCTTCCGCTTTGCCCTGCTGCGCGACCTGCACCGCGCGGCCGCGGCCGCCGATGCCACCGATGACGCCGCCCTGCTGGAGCAGGCGGGCCACCACGTTGCCATCGTTCCCGGTTCGGAAGACAACATCAAACTGACCTACAAGGAGGATCTGGTGCGCCTGGAACGCCTGATCGGCCCGACCCTGCTGCCGCGCACCGGCACGGGCTACGACGTGCATGCCTTTGCCGAGAACCGGCCCCTGATCATGTGTGGCATCAACGTGCCCCACACGCGCGGCCTGGCCGGCCATTCGGATGCGGATGTGGGCATCCATGCGCTGTGCGACGCCATTTATGGCGCGCTGGCCGAAGGCGACATCGGCCGCCACTTCCCGCCCAGCCAGAATGAATGGAAGGATGCCGATAGCGCGCGCTTCCTGATCCATGCGGGCGAGCGCATCCGCCAGCGCGGCGGCATGCTGGTCAATGCCGATGTGACGCTGATCTGCGAGCGCCCCAAGATCGGCCCGCATTCCGAAGCGATGCGCGCGCGCCTGGCCGAACTGCTCAGGGTTGATGTGGACCGCATCTCGGTCAAGGCCACCACGTCCGAGCGCCTTGGCTTTACCGGGCGCGAGGAAGGCATTGCCTGCCTGGCCAGCGCCACGGTTCTGGTGCCCTGAGCGCCACAGAAAACGGCCCGGTATGAGACCGGGCCGTTTTTTGTTGTGCAGACTGAAAGAAGTTTCCGGGCGCTGCCTTTTTTCAAAAAGACAGCGTTCTCTGAAGCTTTTTGAAAAAAGCTTCACCAAAAACTTCTGTTCAGTTTATCAGTCTGCCGCGTGGCACAATTGCAGGAAGCGGGCGGCATCCGCCACTTCCGCTGCCAGCACCTCAAGCGCTGCCACCTGTCTGGCGTCACGGCCCCATATGTCCATCTGGGTGCGTTCATCCACCGTGGCAATTTCCGCGGCCTTTGCCGCCGACAGCGCGCCCGTTACCACCGCAAGCCCCAGCACGATGCTTTTCACGGCGGGCACCATCACACCCAGCGCCGCAAGCGTCGCGTTGTCCTGTGCGTCCACAATGGCGCGCCAGGCCGCATGCACACCCGCTGGCTGCACAAGCGGCATGACACCCGTGGTCACCGCCATGTCAATGCCATGGCGCGCACGCAGCCATGCAAGCTGCGGGTCCCACTGCTCATGCTGGCGGGTGCGGAGCTGGGCGGGATAATCGGCGCGGTAGCACAGCAGTTCCCCATCCACATATTGCAAAAGTGCCGTCACCTGCGCTGCCGGGTCAGGGGCCACACGCTCGATCATGGTGCCGGCAATGCGGGTCATGGACAGGTCGTCAGGAGTGAAATTCCCGCCCTTTTCCCCACCAGCCCGTGCCCATTCCGCTGCAATGGCATCGGCCAGCGCTGCGGAGTGCACCACCAGCGCCGTACCGCCGGGCAGGCGGATGCCCCGGCCATCCAGTTCCACGCCAAAACCGCCCCCTGCCACGGGGGTAACACGGGCCTGCGTCCAGAAGCGTTTGCGCTGGCCGGGAATCTGGGCCGCAGGGGGCCGCACGCCGTCCTTCATCATTTCAGGATTCCCAGACCCTTGAGCAGGTTGCCCACCTTCTTCACGTCAGGTGAAGCCTTGGCCTTTTCCACCAGTTTGTTGACATCCGCGTTCTTGGCGCTGTCCGCAGCCGGAGCCGCAGCGGCAGGCTGGGGACCGGCCTGCCCCTCACGCGCGGCCTTGAGGGCTGCCGGGCACGGATCGGCCACGGCAGTGCTGCCCGAGCCACCCAGCAGCAGCCCGATGGCATACCGCCCGTCCGACCCCGCATCCATCTTGGGGCGGGGTGCCGCCAGCGTGCCCCCCACGCGCAGCGGCACGCTGGCCCCCGTGCCACTGATCATGACCTGCGGCACAAGGTGCAGGTCCAGCGCCTGCGAGACCATGCCCACGCTGCCATGCCCGGTCACGGTCAGCGCGCTGGTCTGCATGCCGATGGTATCCACGTTGGCCTGCCCCCCCGCCATGGACATGTGAATGCCAAAGCAGCGCAGCGGAATGGGGCCGGAACCCAGCGTGCCACGCGCCGCATCGCCCAGCATTTCACCCAGCGCACTGCCACTGATCGTGCCGTTGACCATGGACACGCCCATATGCCCGGTCATGCCGTTACGCAGTTCCGTGCGCGTCGTGCCCTGCGTATGGACCGTGCCGACAACCTGCAGCGCGCCCTGCACCAGACCGGACAGGCCGGCCCTGCTTTCCACCCACGCGGCAGGCAGCACCAGCGTGCCGATCGTGCCCGAAACGGTGGGCACGCTGGCCGATGCATCCACCACGAACTGGCCCGACACGCTGCGCCCGGTGCCCTGCGCCTGTAGCGGGTCAACCACAAGCCTGCCCCCACGCAGGCTGATATGGGTCAGGGCGTTGTGATACTCATCGCCCTCGAATTCCATCTGGTCAGCGCTCAGGCGCAGATCCGCATCCAGCTTGCGCAGCCGGTCGAAGGGCAGCGTGTCGTCATTGCCGCCGGCCTGCGGGGCGGTCACGCCTTTCGCATCGGCCCTGGCGGTGGTGGTGGCGCCCATCAGGGCATCAGCATTCAGCCAGCCTGCATCCAGCGCGCCACTGACCAGCGGCACGCCACCGCTCCCCCCATGCATGGACAGGTCCAGCGCGCCCTTGAGCGAGACCTGCGTGCTCTTGACCATGATGTCCGAAAGCTGGAAATGCGCGCCATTATCCTCGCTGACCAGATGGGTGGAAGCCGCAAGGTGGTCGATCACCCCGCCACCGGGCAGCGTCAGCGTCCCGGCGGAGGCATCCACGTTCACCACCGCATGGCCGCCCCCCAGCGTGCCCGCCACCCGCAGCGAACCCGCATCGCCCGACAGGTCAAGCGAGAGCGGCAGCGGGTCGGCCAGACGGGAAGTCACGGCGGCATCCACCTGCTGGAGCGACCCCAGCGTGCCGGACAGTTTCAGCCCCTGTCCCTGCCACTGGCCCTGGCTGCGGATGCTCACCGCATCCTTCGGCCCCGGCGCATCGATCGAAAGTCCCTGCAAGGTCAGCCCCGACAGGTACGGCCCAGCATCCACCGCCCCAGTATCAAGATGCAGCATGTTCAGAAGCGGCGTGCTGCCCGCGCTGCCCGCCGCACTGCCATCCACCACATTCGCCCTGAACGACAGGCGGCGCACATCGGGCAGGCTACGGCCCGGCAGCAGCGACTCGACAGCTTTCAGGCTGGCCACATTGCCATCCAGCGTGACGTTGTAGCCCTTCATGTGGTCCGGGTCGGCAATGGTGCCATCCACCGCAAGCTGCCCCGCCGGCTGCCCACCGGACTGGAAGGCCGCCTTCAGCGCCACCGGCCAGCCAGAACGCGCGGTAGAGGCAAGGTTGATCGCCCCCGTATGGCCCGAAAGCGTAAAGCTGCCGCCGCCGCCATGCCCCGCCACATCAAGCTGCGGCTGCGCCCCGTCCACACCGGACAGGTTGATATGGTCCAGCACCACCTTGCCCCTGCTGCCGGACAAGCGATCATCCCAGTCCAGGTCGGCATTGCTCACGCGCACGCTGCCCACCTGCACCTTCCACTCGGATGCCGCCTGCGTGGCCGCCGCATCCGGCCTTGCGGTCGCCTGCGCGCCGGTGGGGGAAAGGCGCCAGTTGGCCTCCCCCGCTTCCGTGCGCTCAAGGTGCAGGACCGGGTGGGTCAGGCGCACATCTTCCAGTCGCAGTTCATGATGCAGCAGCCCCATGATGCCAATGCTGGCCTGTAGCTGTTCTGCCGTCAGCATGTCCGAATAGGCGCCACCCGCCATGTCCGACAGCCCCACGTCGCGCACGGACAGCGACGGAGCGGGCAGGATATGAATATCCAGCGCGCCCAGCCGCACCTGGCGGCCGGTCTGTTTCTCGATCGCGGCAATGACCCTGGTGCGCAGGCTGTCCGGGTCGAGCATGGAGCGGACCGCAAGCCCGCCCGCACCCGCCACGACCACCAGTGCGGCGACGGAACCCAGGAGTATCCGTCGTGCATTTCCGTTCTGTGCCATTTCAGTTCCTGTCCTGTAGCATGGGGCCGGGTCCTAGGCGCGGCGGGGCGGCCTGGCTGCGGGTGTATCGAATCCGATCTGCCGGAAGGTCTCGCGCATGTGGGGCGGCAGGTCGGCCTCCACCACCAGCGTGCCGCCTGCGGGGTGCGGCAGTTCCAGCCTGCGCGCATGCAGGTGCAGCCTGTCGGCAAAGCCCGCGACATGGGCCACGTCGCCCCCGTATTTCGGGTCGCCCAGTATGGGGTTGCCCAGTGCCTCGCAATGCACGCGCAGCTGGTGGGTGCGCCCGGTCAGGGGCGAGAGGGCAAGCCATGACATCTTGCGCGCCGCCGCATCCAGCACCTCGTATTCCGACAGCGCATGCACCGCATCCGCATCACCCCGCTCGGCCACCACGCTGATTGCACCGGCACCGGCGCCCAGCCTGGTCAGCGGCTGGTCAATAATGCCCGTGGCCGGGCTGGGACGCCCCACCACCACGGCCCAGTACACCTTGTGCACGTCGCGCCCACGGAAAGCCGCCGCAAGCTTTGCCGCAACGCCGGGCGTGCGGGCAACCAGCAGCAGGCCCGACGTATCGCGGTCGATCCGGTGGACAAGGCGCGGGCGCGGGTCATCGGGGCTGTCACGCAGGCCATCGAGCAGCGCGTCGATATGGTGCGTAATACCCGGGCCGCCCTGCACCGCAATGCCCGCGGGCTTGTTGAGCACGATCACATGGTCATCGCGGTAGATGACCATCTGATTGATCTCGCGCACCTGCCGCGCGTCCAGCGGCTTGACCGCCAGTGGCGGGGGGCGGCTGGCATTGGGAATGGGCGGCACGCGCACCGCCTGCCCCGGCTCCAGCCGGGTGGCGGCGGTGGCGCGCCTGCCATCCACGCGCACCTGTCCCGTGCGGCACAGCTTCTGCAGCGCGCCCTGGGTCAGGTGGGGGTAATGCCTGCGGAACCAGCGGTCGAGGCGGATATCGGCTTCGTCATCGCTGACGGTAAGGGTCACAACACTCATGACCCACGGCTTTCGCGCACTCTGTTCCAACTGTCCAGCCGTCGCGCCACTTCGCGTTCATATCCCCGGTCGGTCGGCTGGTAGAGTTTGGGGCGGCGCATGCCGTCGGGGAAGTAGTTCTGGCCCGATATGCCGCCCTCCGCATCATGGTCGTATTCATAGCCCCTGCCGTAGCCGATATCCTTCATGAGCGTGGTGGGCGCGTTGAGGATATGGGCGGGCGGCATCAGGCTGCCGGTGGCGCGCGCCGCCCTGCGGGCCATGTTGTAGCCCTTGTACACCGCGTTGGATTTGGGGGCCGTGGCCAGGTGCACCACAAGCTGGGCCAGCGCCAGTTCGCCCTCGGGCGAGCCCAGGCGCTCGAACGTCTCCCACGCCGCGACCGCAAGCGGCAGGGCGTGCGGGTCGGCCATGCCCACGTCCTCGGCGGCGAAGCGGGTCAGCCTGCGGGCGATGTAGCGCGGGTCCTCGCCACCTTCCAGCATGCGGGCAAACCAGTACAGCGCCGCATCGGGGTCGGAACCGCGCATGGATTTATGCAGCGCGGAGATCAGGTTGTAATGTTCCTCGCGGTCCTTGTCATACAGGGCCGCGCGGCGGGCGAGCAGGGTGGACAGGGCGGCAGGGTCCAGCGGCGCCTTCTGCGGTGGCAGGGCAAGAAGCTGCTCGACCATGTTGAGCAGGTAGCGCCCGTCGCCATCGGCCATGGCACGCAGGGTGGCGCGGGCTTCGGGTGTCAGTGGCAGGGCGGTGCCAGTGGTCTCTTCCGCACGTTCCAGCAGTTTTTCCATGGCTGCATCATCCAGCCGGTGCAGCACCAGTACCTGGCAGCGTGAAAGCAGCGCGCTGTTGAGCGCGAAGGACGGGTTTTCGGTCGTGGCGCCGACCAGCACCACGGTGCCATCCTCCACCACCGGCAGGAAGCCGTCCTGCTGGGCGCGGTTGAAGCGGTGGATTTCATCCACGAACAGTAACGTGCCGCCGCCCTGCGCGCTGGTGCGCCGTGCATCCTCGAACGCGCGCTTGAGATCGGCCACACCGGAGAACACGGCGGAAAGCTGGACAAAACGCAGTCCCGCCGCATCGGCCAGCAGGCGCGCAATCGTGGTCTTGCCGACACCGGGTCCGCCCCACAGGATCAGGCTGGCCAATGAGCCACGCGCCAGCATCTGCCGCAGGCTACCCTGCGGCCCGAGCAGGTGATCCTGTCCCACCACGTCATCCAGCGTGGCCGGGCGCAGGCGGTCGGCCAGCGGCTGGGTGCGCGCGGGGGCCGCACGCGGGGCAGCGGGATAGGGCACCGGCCCCCGGCCCGCATGCGGCTGGGGGGGCGACGCGCCAAACAGGTCCGCCGGGCCATCATCCATGCTGTCGCGCCTGCCTGCCATGTGCTCCTGCCTGTGCCATATCGTACTGTTAGTTGGGATGCATCACATCCCAATACCAGCCCTGCGGGTACAATACACGCCGTAACGCCGCTGCATGCCTGAAGACTGTCTGTAAAACGGCCCGCAAATGATAATGGGGTTTGTGGTGAAATCTTTTCCAAAAAGCTTCAGAGGACGCCGCCTTTTTGAAGAAAGGCGGCACCCAGAAACTTTTGCATTCTTATCAGTCCGTTATCTGGAACAGGTTCTTAAAACTGGAAGTAGATGAACGGCTCCGGCGGTCGCCCGCCCATCAGGAACACCAGCAGCACGAAGGCAAGGCCCGCCCCCACCGCCAGCCATGGCGTGGGGCGCACCCGCTCCAGGACCGCCTGCTGGGATGCAGGCCCCACCAGCGCCACCACGCCCGCCAGAACCAGCACCAGCGGGTGTTTCAGTGTCATGCCGCCCATGCCCTGCGTCCCTGCCATCGCCCCCAGCATCCTCCCTGCCGCGGGCAGGCTGTCGGCGCGGAACACGACCCATGTCAGCAGCACGAAAAGCAGGGTCAGCACATGGCTGGCCAAACGGCCGATGCGCAGGCCCGCCCGGTCCCACGCATGAACCACCGCCAGTGCCGCGCCATGCAGCAGCCCCCAGAGCAGAAACGTCCATCCCGCCCCATGCCACAGCCCCGCAAGCCCCATGGTCACCAGCACATTGCAGGCCTGCCGCGCGGGCGCGCAGCGGTTGCCGCCCAGCGGGATATAGACGTAATCGCGCAGGAAGCGTGACAGCGTCATGTGCCACCGCCGCCAGAAATCGCGCACCGACACCGCACGGTAGGGGGCATTGAAATTGAACGGCAGGCGGATGCCCATCATCAGCGCCATGCCGATGGCCATGTCCGAATAACCGGAAAAATCGAAATAGAACTGCAGCATGTAGGCTACCGCCGCCAGCCACGCGGCACCCAGCCCCGGCGCATGGCCGCCCGCGGCCGCGGCAAAGACCGGCGTGCATACACTGCCCAGCGTATCCGCCAGCCCCACCTTCTTGGCCAGCCCCACCAGCACCAGCAGCCCCCCCTGCCCCAGATTGGCCCACATCCGCCCGTTGCGCGGGCTGGCGTCGAACTGCGGGATCAGTTCGTTGTGCCGCACGATGGGACCGGCCACGAGCTGGGGGAAGAAGGTCACGAATTCCACAAAATCCGCCAGCCGGTAGACACGCGCCTGCCCGCGCCCCAGATCAACCAGATAGGAAATTTTCTGGAACACGAAAAACGACAGCCCGAGCGGCAGGATGACCGGCCACGGCGCATGCACCCGCCCCATTGCCAGACAGACAGCCCCCACCAGCCAGTCCGCGTATTTGAAGCCGAACAGCACCAGCAGGTTGGCCCCCACGCCGGCCCACAGCCAGCCCCGCCGCCGCGTGCGCCCCCAGGCCATGGCCACCATCTGGTTGAAGCCGGTCAGCCCCAGCAGGAAGGGCAGGAAGCGCCAGTCCCACAATCCGTAAAACAGAAGGGATGCGCCGATAACCACGGCCTGCCGGGCGCGCCTGCTGTCCGCCACGGCATAATACAGCCCCACCACCAGCGGCAGGAACACAAGAAGAAAAGACTGGGAGGCAAACAGCATCAGCCGCTACGTTCCGCCACCGCCTGTCCCGCCGCATATCCGCTGGCCCATGCCCACTGGAAATTGTAGCCACCCAGCCAGCCGGTCACATCCACCGCTTCCCCCACCATGAACAGGCCCGGCACATCGCGTGCCTCCATATCGCGCGAGGAAAGGCAGTCCGTATCCACGCCGCCGCGCGTCACCTCCGCCTTCACATAGCCTTCGGTGCCGTGGGGGTTGAGCCGCCAGGCGGACAGCACGCGCGCCACATTGGCCAGAACCGCGTCCGGCATGCCCGCCAGCTGCCCTTCGGGCAGGTGGGCGGCCGCAAAGAACTGCGCCAGCCGCTGGGGCAGCAGCATGGACAGCATGGCAACGCCACCCGCGCGCGGGCGGTCGCGCTTGATTTCCAGCAGGCGGGCCGCCGCGTCCACGCCGGGCAGCAGGTCGATCTCAACCGGCTGCCCCGGCTGCCAGTACGATGAAGCCTGCAGGATGACCGGACCCGACAGGCCACGATGGGTAAAGACCATGCCATCACGGAACGTGACCTGCCGCGCCTGCCGTCCCGCCCCGGCCTGGCAGGTAATGCCCACCGTGGCGGACAGCCCGGCCAGCGGTTCCATCCATTCACGGTCCTGCGCGCCAAAGACCAGCGGCACCAGGGCCGGAGCGGGAGCGACCACGCGCAGCCCGAAGCGGCGCGCCAGGTCATGGGCGATTCCCGTAGCCCCCAGTCTGGGAATGGACAGCCCGCCCGTGGCCACGATCAGGCTGGGGGCCAGGAACACGCCATGGTCCGTCTCGACCCGGTACTGCCCCGCCGCATCCCGCGCCACGTCGATGATGCGGTGCGACAGGCGCAGGGTGACCTGCCCGCTTGCGCATTCCCGCAGCAGCATGTCCACGATGTCGCGCGCCGAACGGTCACAGAACAGCTGGCCCGCCGCCTTCTCGTGCCAGGGAATGCGATGACGCTGGACAAGGGCCACGAAATCAGCCGGGGTAAAGCGTGCCAGCGCCGATTTGGCAAAATGCGGGTTGGCGGAAATGAACTGCCCCGCCCCCGCATCCATGTTGGTAAAATTGCACCGCCCCCCACCGGAGATGAGGATCTTGCGCCCGGCATGCTGCGCGTGGTCCACCACCACCACGCGCGCGCCCCCCTGCCCCGCCGTTGCCGCCGCCATGAGGCCCGCGGCCCCCGCGCCCAGCACGATGGCATCAAAACCGGCGGCCTGCGCTGTCATGGCGCTAGAAATCCAGGTCCGCGTAATGGGCGGGCGGGTTGAAGCCGGTCATGCGGTCCTGCAGCAGGGAGCGGAAGCAGGGCCGGCTTTTCACCCGCGCGTACCAGTCCTTGGCCGCCGGCGCGCGCGACCAGTCCACATCATCAAGGAAATCAAGACAGGACAGGTGTGCCGCGGCGGCAAAATCCGCCATGGACAGCATGTTGCCCGCCAGCCACTGCCGGGTTTCCGCCAGCCAGTCGATATAGGAGAGATGGGGCCGGATATTGCCATAGGCCGCGCGCAGGGCCGCCCCGTCGGGATTGCCGCGCCCTGAAATCCGTTTCATCACCTTTTCATTGAGTAGCCTGCACGAGACCTCATGACCGAATTTCTCGTCAAACCAGACCACAAGCCGGCGCACCTCCACCCGTTCGGCCAGCGTGCGGCCCAGTAGCGGCGTGTCGGGATAGGCTTCCTCCAGATACTCGCAGATCACCCACGAATCGGGTATGCACAGGCCATTCTCTTCCTGCAGCATGGGCACCGTACCTGCGGGGTTGCGGTCAAGATATTCGGGGCGGCGTTCCCATACACGCTCGGTCTTGAGCTCGAACGGCAGCCGTTTTTCACCCAGCACCAGGCGGACCTTGCGGGAATAGGGAGAAAGGGGAAGATGGTACAGGATGCGCATGTTTCCGCTTTATTCCATTGCCCCGCCTTTCGCCAAGCCCATACTGCGTTCCATGCGTGCCCCCCATGCAAAAAACATGCTTAAAAAATACAAGAATAGGGTGCCCTGCCGCCGCGCAATATCCTATAAGGAGGGAATCTTCCCTCCACGGTTCCGGCGTGGCACGATAGGTGGAAACACCATGCCCACTTACCACACAGGACAGGATCACGTTGCCAGACGAACTGCGCCCCACACCGAAAATCCGTGCACGCGGCCGGTCGTTCCTTGCGCTTGTACTCTCGCCCGAACCCCCGCTGGCGGACTGGCTGGCCGGGCTTGATGCGCAGATCGCGCGCTCAAGCACGTTTTTCGCCGGCAAGCCGGTCATCCTGGACCTTTCCCTGCTGGCGCCCGACACCGTGGGGCTGGCGGAACTCTATCCCGCGCTGTGCGCGCGCGGCATCCGCATCATTGGCATAGAAGGCGGCAACCCGAACTGGGCCGCCTGCGCACGGTGGGACTGGCCTGCGGGCTTTCTGGGTGGCCGCGCATCCGGCGCGGTGGACATACCCGATGATGCCGCCCCCCCACGGGTGGAGGTACCCCGCGCCTCCTCCCTGATCATCGAGCAGCCGATCCGATCGGGTCAGGTGATCATGAACCCCGAGGGGGACATCATCATCCTGGGGTCCGTGGGATCGGGGGCGGAAATCACGGCGGGCGGGTCGATCCATGTCTACGGTCCGCTGCGGGGGCGCGCGATCGCGGGCATGAACGGGCAGCCCGACGCACGCATCTTCACCCATTCCATGCAGGCGGAACTCCTCGCCATCGACGGCTATTACATCACCGCCGATGAAATCGACCCCCGCTATGTCGAACAGCCCGCGCAGATCGTTCTTACAAATGACACACTTGTCGTGCAGCCGCTTGTCGCCCCTGCATTTACCAGGCGGAAAGCCTGATACGCTAGCCCTCTCCCCGTCGCGCCGCGCGCGCGCCAACCTCCACCAACCGTATCCATCAGGTCATGAACAAGAAAACACCCCCCAAAAGCGGACAAGGAACTACCCCCATGGCAAAAGTGCTGGTTGTCACATCTGGCAAGGGCGGCGTTGGCAAGACAACCTCCACCGCGGCCCTGGGCGTGGCGCTGGCGCAGACCGGGCAGAACGTGGTGGTGGTCGACTTTGATGTCGGCCTGCGCAACCTTGACCTTGTCATGGGCGCCGAACGGCGGGTCGTGTTCGACCTGATCAACGTGATCCAGGGCGAGGCCAAGCTGGCGCAGGCCCTGATACGGGACAAGCGGATCGAGACACTGTCCATCCTGCCCGCATCGCAGACACGCGACAAGGACGCCCTGACCGCCGAGGGCGTGGCCCGCGTGATGCAGGAACTGCGTGAAAAGTTCGACTGGGTGATCTGTGACAGCCCGGCGGGGATCGAACGTGGCGCGCAGCTGGCCATGTACCATGCCGACCACGCCATCGTGGTGACCAATCCCGAAGTGTCCTCGGTGCGCGACAGTGACCGCATCATCGGCATGCTTGACAGCACGACCGAAAAGGCGAAAGGGGGCGGCAAGATCGAAAAGCACCTGCTGCTGACCCGCTACGACCCCGCCCGCGCCGCGCGGGGCGAGATGCTGCGGATAGAGGACGTGCTGGAAATCCTGTCGATCCCGCTGCTGGGCATCATTCCCGAAAGCGAGGAAGTGCTCCGCGCCTCCAACCTTGGCGCTCCGGTTACCCTGAGCAGCCCCGACAGCCCGCCCGCCCGTGCCTATGCCGAGGCCGCACGCAGGCTGGAGGGCGAGAAGCTGGAAATTACCGTACCAACAGAGCGCAAGGGCCTGCTGGCCCGCCTGTTCAAGGGGAAAAGCTGATGAGCTTGTTTGGCTCCTTTTTCGGGCGCGGCACGAAAACATCCGCGCCCGTGGCGCGTGACCGCCTGCAGATCCTGCTGGCGCATGAACGCACGGGCAAGGGGGATGAATCGGACCTGCTCAACAAACTGCATACCGAGATCCTGGAAGTGATCAAACGGCATATCCCCGTTGATCAGGACAAGGTGCAGGTCAAGCTGGACCGGGGCAACTCCGTCTCGATGCTGGAAATCGACATCGAGGTGCCGCAAATCAAGTCCCCGTCCTACCGCTAGGCACGGACCGCCCCGCCAGCCGGTCAGGACAGGCGGGGTTCGATCCAGCGGCGGGCATGTTCGAAATCACGCGTGACGGCGGCCTGCGCTGCGGCCACGTCGCGCTGGCGCAGGGCCGCGATCAGGTCCTCATGCGGGTGGGTGCGGCCTTCATGCGCGCTCTGGACCATGGGGCGCGACAGCGCGTAAAGCGGCCCGATACGCATCCACAGGTTGCGCAGGATGGTGGCCGTAAGCGGCAGTTCGGCAATGGTGGCGACCGTTGTATGGAAATCCGCGTTGAAGGCGGCCATTCCCCCGTCATCACGCAGGCGCGACGCATCCATGAACTGATGCTGGAGAATGACCAGCGCCTCGATGCCATGTTCGGTCACGCGCTGGGCGGCGGCGGCGGCCAGACGCATTTCCAGGTCCACGCGCAGGTCATGGATCTCGGCAAAGCTGCGCTGGGTCATGGCGGGTACTACCGCGGTATTGCGGTCATTGAGTTCCAGCGCATGCTCGGACACCAGGCGCAGCAGGGCTTCACGCACCGGGGTCGGGCTTAACCCCAGTTCCGCCGCGAGCGGCCGCAGGACCAGCCGCTCACCCGAACGGTAGCGGCTGCGGATCAGTCCGCAGCGTACATGTTCGTAGGCTTCCTCGCTCAGGGCGCGGCGTGGAAGCTTTTCAGACTGGCCTGATGTGAATGCTACCATGCCGTTCAATCATCCTTAATGCAAATAGGTCTTATTAATACGGATCAATAATGATCTGACCGTGAATGGCAACGCCTGAAAAAGCAGAAAAAGCCATTTTGGCCGTATTTCTCCTGTTCCAGGGCTGTTTTGTCCCGCCAGCCACCGTTCTGGGGAACCGGCCCCCGGCCCACCCGTTACCCCGGCAATGATCCGCGACAGGCCGGCGCCCTGTCGCCCGCCCGGAACCGACAAGGAACCCATCATGGCCGACGCTGGCGAGAACACCTTCCTGACCGATGTACAGACCCTGCGTGAACGTGCGAAGAAGGCAATCGAAAAAGGCGCGCTGACCCCTGCCTATCAGGGTGATGTCAAGACCGCCATCGACCTGCTGCAGACGGTCGTGGCGACCGAACTCGTCTGCGTCCTACGCTACACGATGCATTCCATTTCCGTCGAGGGCATTACCAGCGAAAGCGTGAGGGCCGAATTCGCCACCCATGCCAAGGAAGAGCGCGCCCACATGATGTGGGCGGCCGAGCGCATCGACCAGCTGGGCGGCGTGCCCAACCTCTCCCCCGAGGGGCTGGCCACGCGGGCCGCCAGTGAATACGGAACGGGCGGCAACCTGATCGAGATGGTGCGCCAGAACCTGGTGGCCGAACGGCTGGTGATCGAACATTACCGCGAACTGATCCGCTACTTCGCCGACCACGACCCCACCACGCGCATCATGCTGGAAAAGATCCTGGCGGAAGAGGAAGAACACGCGACCGACATGCATGACCTTCTTGTCGCGCATGAGGGGCGTCCCTTCCTGTCCTGATCCGCGCGCCCCGCGCTTTTTTCTCCTGCACCTCCTGTCGCGCGCTCCCCGCCCCTGTGTGGCGGGGGCGGGGCGCATCTGCACGCGCACTGTCCCGCGCGGCACGAACACCCCATCCAATCCAACGGAGACCCCTCATCAATGACTGAGCCGAAAACCTATGACCTGTTCATCGGTGGTGAATGGACCAGAGCCGATAATACCGACCACGATACCATCAGGAACCCCGCAACCGGCGAAGTCCTGGCCAGGGTGGCCATAGCGGGGGAAACCGACGTGACCCGCGCCCTGCGCACGGCGCAGGATGCCTTTCCTGCCTGGAGCAGGCTGGTGGCGACCGAGCGGGCGGATTACCTGTACCGCCTGATCGAACTGATCCGGCGGGATACGGAAAAGCTGGCCCGCATCATCACCTCCGAAAACGGCAAGCCGCTGAAGGAAGCCCGGGTGGAGGTCAATTTTGCCATCCAGCTCATCCGCTTCGCCGCCGAGAACGTCCGCAGGCTGGAAGGCAACATCATTCCCGGCAGCCGACCGGGGGAGAAAATCCTGATCGAGAAGATCCCCCACGGCGTGGTGGCCGGAATCTCGGCATGGAACTTCCCGCTCGCGCTGACCGCACGCAAGCTTGGCCCGGCGGTGGCGGCGGGCAATACCTTTGTCATCAAGCCGCATGAACTCACGCCGCTGGCCACCCTTGCGCTGGCGGAACTGACGGTTGAGGCCGGTTTCCCGCCCGGTGTGTTCAACGTGGTGACAGGCGGTGGGGCCACGGTGGGCAACGCGCTGGTGGTCAGCCCCATCACCAGGCTCATCACCATGACGGGCAGCACGCCAGCGGGGCGCAGGATCATGGCCGCCGCATCCGAAGGGCTGAAGGAAGTCCGGCTGGAACTGGGTGGCAAGGCGCCGTTCATTGTCATGGAGGACGCCGATCTCGAGGCGGCAGCAAACGCCGCCGTGGCCGCGCGCTTCATGAACTGCGGCCAGGTCTGCACCGCCAACGAACGCACCTATGTGCACACCGCCGTGTATGATGCTTTCCTGAAGCGCCTGCGTGAAAAGGTGGCGGCACTGAAAACCGGCAACCCGCTGGATGACACCACCGACATGGGCCCCAAGATCAGTGCCGATGAGCTGGAAAAGGTGGACGGCATGGTCCGCCACGCGGTCGAACAGGGGGCGAAGGTTGAACTGGGCGGCAAGCGCCTGACGGGCGGTGCGTATGACAGGGGCAATTTCTATGCCCCCACGCTGCTGACCGATGTGAATGGCGCTATGGATATTGCGCGCAACGAGGTGTTCGGCCCCGTGCTGTCGCTGATCCGTGTGCGGGACTTTGATGATGCCATCACGCAGGCCAACGATTCCCGCTATGGCCTGTCCGCCTACATGTTCACACAGAACCTGAAATACATCATGCGGATGACCAGCGAACTCAACTTTGGCGAAATCTACGTCAACCGCGAAGGGGGCGAGGCGGCACAGGGTTTCCACCACGGTTATGGTGACAGCGGCATCGGCGGCGAGGACGGGCAGTACGGCCTTGAAGCCTATGTCGATACCAAGACCATCTACCTGAACGCATGAGGCAACGGGCCGCTGTACCCGCCACAGCGGCCCGGAGCAATCCGGGCCGCTTTTTTCATGCCTGTCGTTCCCCCACGCGACCGCCCCGCATCAGGCCGGTCATTCAAGACGCCCCGAAGGGCGACACCCGGAAACGCCTGTCTCCGGAGCAATTTCAGATCTGGCGCATCCATACCGTATCGATCGCATGGCTCGGGCTTTTGTGCATGATCACGCGCGCACGCTCCCGCGTGGGCAGGATGTTCTGCTGCAGGTTGGGCAGGTTGATGCGCCGCCAGATGTCACGCGCCCTGTGCTCGGCTTCGCCGGGCGAAAGATCGGCATAGTGATGGAAATAGGAATTCGGCTTGCGGAAGGCCGTCTGCTGCAGCAGCAGGAAGCGCCTGACATACCAGTCCTCGATCACCTGCGTATCGGCATCGAGATAGATCGAGAAGTCAAAGAAATCGGATGCCATGAACGGCTGTTCCGATACGGTCTGCAGCACGTTCAGCCCCTCGAAGATCAGGATGTCGGGCTGGTCGATCACCTGGTAGCGGCCGGGCACGATATCATAGGCTTCATGCGAATACACCGGCACCTTCAGGTTGCGCTCTCCCGCCTTGAGCGCGCCAAGGAAGGTGATCATCTGCCGCAGGTCGTAGCTTTCGGGGAAGCCCTTGCGATGCATGAGCCGGCGCGCTTCCAGTTCCCGCGTGGAATGCAGGAAGCCGTCGGTCGTGACCAGCGCCACATTGGGATGGTCCGGCCAGCGCGACAGCACCGCCTGCAGCAGGCGCGCGAACGTGCTCTTGCCCACGCCCACGCTGCCCGCGATCCCGATCACGAAAGGCAGCGTGACCGCGGGCGCGCCCATGAAGGCGCTCTTGACCATGTTGTTCAGGCCACGGGTGGCCATGACATGCAGGTTGAGCAGGCGCGACAGCGGCAGGTAGATCTCGCTTATGTCCTCCAGCGAGACCGGCTCGTTACGTCCACGCAGCGATGCAATGTCCGCCTCCCCCAGCGACTGCGGCACGTTCGCGCGCAACGCCGCCCATTCGGGGCGGGGAAAGATCATGTAAGGCTGCACCATGCCGGGGGAAGGATGCGTGGAGATGACGGGACGCGCCGCGTCCAGCACACAGTTCTCCATGCCCTTGTTCCTTTCTGCTGTGGCACCCGCGAACGAAGCACGGACCATCTGGCGCGTATCACCATCCCCCATGCCAATCCAGACCGGTCCCGCCCAATTTAGCGTGTACGGCGGCCACAGGTCGCCCCGTTGCCCGTATCCTGACACAGACGTGACAATTGTGACACAACTGCCGCCCCGTGCATGAATGGTATGGAAGGCCGGTGGCCACCGGCCTGCATCGCGCGGGGGCGCCACGCGTTGCACCCCGCACCGGCCCCATGGCCACCCGCCCCCGAAACAGGACCCGCATACCCAGATGAACGACCAGCACCCCCCTTCCCCCGCCCCCGTCCGGGGCCTGACCACGACGGGCTGGACGGATGGACGCGCCCGCGCGGTGCTGCGCCGCATTCTGGACGCGGCCATCCACAGCGCCATGCCGGACAGGGTTCTGGCCCGGTACCTGCCACCGCCGCCGAAGGGGAAATGCGTGGTGGTGGGGGCGGGCAAGGCCGCCGCGTCCATGGCGGCGGCGCTGGAACAGGCATGGCCCGACGTGGCGCTTTCGGGCTGCGTGGTCACGCGTGATGGTCATGGCACCGGCACGCGGCGCATCCGCGTCATGGAAGCCAGCCACCCCATGCC
Source organism: Komagataeibacter rhaeticus (assembly GCF_011611525.1). Classification (NCBI taxonomy): domain Bacteria; kingdom Pseudomonadati; phylum Pseudomonadota; class Alphaproteobacteria; order Acetobacterales; family Acetobacteraceae; genus Komagataeibacter; species Komagataeibacter rhaeticus. The sequence continues at coordinate 630,394 of NZ_CP050139.1, read as the reverse complement.
CGACAGCCGGAGCGTGGACGCAGGCCGCGCCATGCTGGCGGCCGTTGCCGGGCTGGGGCCGGATGACCTGGTCATCGCCCTGATCTCGGGCGGGGGATCGGCGCTGCTGGAATGCCCCCGCGCGGGCCTGACACTGGGGGATATCCGCACCCTCAACCATGCCCTGCTCCATAGTGGCGCCAGCATACGCGAGATGAACGTGGTGCGCCGCCACCTGTCGGCCATAAAGGGCGGCGGGCTTGCCGCGGCAGCCGCCCCGGCCCGCGTGGTCACGCTGGCGATCAGCGATGTGCCGGGCGATGACCCGCTCACGATTGCCAGCGGCCCCACCGTGGCCGACCCCACCACGGCCGCCGAGGCCCTGTCGATCCTGCATCATTACGACATGACAGTGCCCGATGCGGTGGAAACGGTGCTGATGCAGCCCCCAACCGACCGCATGCTGTCACCACGCAACCGCTATACCCTTGTTTCCACCCCGCTCATGGCGCTGCAGGCGGCGGCGGCCACCGCGCGCGACTGCGGACTGACGCCCCTGGTGCTGGGGGACGCGCTGGAAGGCGAAAGCCGGGACGCGGGCACGTTCATGGCCGGGATTGCCCTGTCCGCCCGCCTGCATGGCCTGCCGGTGGGGGCACCCGCCGTGCTGCTGTCCGGTGGCGAGACCACGGTCACGATCAACCCCGCCGGTCCCCCTCCGGGCCGGGGTGGACGCAATACCGAGTTCCTGCTGTCGATGGCCCTGACGGTGCAGGGCAATGAAGGCATATGGGCCATTGCCGCCGATAGCGACGGCATTGACGGCACGGAGGACGCGGCGGGCGCCATCATCACCCCCACCACCCTGACACGCGCCCGCGCGCTGGGCTGCGACCCGCGTGCCTGCCTGCGCGCGCATGACAGCTACAGCCTGTTCCGCACAACAGGGGATCTGGTCATGACCGGCCCCACCCTGACCAACGTAAACGACATAAGGGCGGTGCTGGTGCTCTAGTTGGACTGGCCGGGCTTGCGACCGTAGCTGACCTGCGTGTCCGGCACGACGAAGTGCTTGCCGTCATCACTGTCGGACGGCGCATCGTCATCGCCTGCCTGATTGGGGTCGTAACCCGAGGAGATCATCTGCATCGCCGCCGCATCGGGCGGGGTATGATAGGGTTCCGTAGCCGCGTCATCCGCCGGGTCGGGCGGCTTTGGCAGGTGACGGGACAGCGGGCGCAGCGCATCGCTTGCGTGGGGAACATGATGGCCACCGCTCCGGTGACCCAGCGGGCGGGGGGCCTCATCCACGTCAGCGGGGTCGTTGTTGTCGTCCTGCCCGGCACTACAGGCCGCAAGGCAGGCCAGCAATCCAACCATTGCAAGACGCGGTTTCATCCCGGCAGCCCCTTCCCCCTTCTTGCACCCTGCCCCGCCCACACGGCTCTGGCCTGCCGGGCGGGGCATCCCTGTCAGCCTGCCTTAACCGGGCAGGACGGGGGGATCAAGCCTCGCCGCCCTCATCGTCGGGACCAACCAGCATGGCTTCGGCCACCACACCGGCCTGCTCACGCACGCGGCGTTCGATATCGGCCGCCATTTCGGGGTGGTCGCGCAGGAACTGCTTGGCATTCTCGCGCCCCTGCCCGATGCGCTGGCTGTCGCACGAGAACCAGGCCCCCGACTTCTCCACAATGCCGGCCTTGACCCCCAGGTCGATCAGTTCGCCGACCTTGCTGATCCCTTCGCCATACATGATGTCGAATTCGACCTGGCGGAAGGGCGGCGCCATCTTGTTCTTGACCACCTTCACGCGCGTCTGGTTGCCCGTGACCTCGTCCTTGTCCTTGATCGAGCCGATGCGGCGGATATCCATGCGCACGGAGGCATAGAATTTCAGCGCGTTGCCGCCGGTCGTCGTCTCGGGGCTGCCGAACATCACACCGATCTTGAGCCGGATCTGGTTCAGGAAGATCAGCATGGTGTTGGAACGCGAGACGGAACCCGTCAGCTTGCGCAGCGCCTGGCTCATCAGCCGCGCATGCAGGCCCACATGGCTGTCACCCATGTCGCCCTCAAGCTCCGCACGCGGCACAAGTGCCGCAACACTGTCCACCACCAGCACGTCGATCGCACCCGAGCGGACCAGCGTATCGGCAATTTCCAGCGCCTGTTCACCGGCGTCGGGCTGGCTGATCAGCAGGTTGTCCACGTCCACGCCCAGCTTGCGCGCATAACCGGGGTCCAGCGCGTGCTCCGCATCGATGAAGGCGCAGGTGCCACCCTTGCGCTGGGCCTCGGCAATGGCGTGCAGCGCCATGGTGGTCTTGCCCGAGCTTTCCGGGCCATAGATCTCGACAATGCGGCCGCGCGGCAGGCCGCCGATGCCCAGGGCGATATCAAGCCCGAGGGAGCCGGTGGAAATCACATCGACCTGCTCGCTGGGCCGCTCGCCCATGCGCATGATCGATCCCTTGCCGAACGCGCGCTCGATCTGGCTCAATGCCCCTTCCAGGGCCTTGCTTTTATCGATACCCGGAGCCTGTGCCATTACGTGCCTATCCTGGTGCTTGAGGAGATGAAACCGAAAGCGGGCCTCCCGCCCGCCACCACCTGCGCCGGGCAGGCGGTACGTCCTGCACTGCAATATGGAACAAAACAGGACCATTTACAATGGTCCCACCCTGCCCCACACCGTGAATAATGCCGTACCGGCGCAAAAACGCCAGACTAGCGCGGCCCCATGGCCAGCCCCGCGCCACGCGGGTCGGTCGCGGCAACGCAGGTCGCGCCATCGCCCGGCAGCCCGCGCGGGCAGGATATGGCATTCACGCGCCCCTGTGCCGTGACGGGATGCGCGTCGGGTGCCTGACCGGCCAGGATATTGCGCATGGTAACGCCCACGGCGGCGGCGGCATCATTCTGCCCCGACCCCGCCGCCACGGCCCGGAATGCCCGGCCCTGACTGGCGATGGCCGCCGTATACAGCGGCTGTGGCAGGCGGGCGGGGGAGGCCCCCAGCACAATGCCGGTATTGCCCGCCATGCGCCCCGTGCCGAACAGGTTGTCCATGCTCAGGCTGCACGCCACGGCCATGCCGGCATGGTCCACCACCGTAAAGGATGTGGAGGCCGGGAGCGCGGGCAGGCCGCCCCCCGCCCCGCCACCGGCATTGACGAAGGCCTGCGCCCGCGCCAGCACGCTGTCCGCCGTGCCCCCCGTGGCATTGCCGTTCTGCGCGCGCCAGGCGGCAATGGCGGCCTGCGCACGGGTTGCGGCATCAGATGAGGCCGCGCTGCGGAAGGTAACGGCACTTCCCAGCCCGCCATCGGCGGGTGGCGGCAGGAAGGCGACCCGCGTCTCGCCATTTTCCACGACAAGGGGCTTCTGCTCCGACGGAACGGCCGCGCGCAGGTCCGCCACCTGCAACCCGCCGCCTGCCGCCTGGCTGCCCGCGACAAAGGACTGGGCCAGGGCGCCATTGTACAGATCACCCACCCCCATGCTGCGGATCTGGTCCAGCGCGCCGGACAGGTGCGTCTGCACCAGCGCATCGCCTTCGGCCAGCGCCTTGCCATCCGAACGGCTGAAGATGGCGCGTATGCCCGCATCGGCCAGCAGCGGCACCTGCACGGCCGCAAGGTCGCCCGCAAGCTGGCGGCTGACGTTGATGCCGTTGGAAGCCAGCGTGATCGCGCCGGGCAGCAGTTCGGAAAAGGCGACCGACCCGTATTGCAGATGCATGAGATACAGCCCGCGCGCCATCATCGGGACGGCTGCCGGACGGTCGGCGCGCGGCATGCCCGTGGCCGCCACCGTGCCCGCGACAGGCAGGAACATGAACGCCCGGCCGCCATTCTGGTCACCCGGCCTGTAGGCCAGGCAGGCCCCGCCCGCGCCAAGCGAGGCGCGCGAGGGCAGCGTGACCGAAAGTGCCATGCCCATGGCCGTCGCCGCATCCGCGGCATTGCCGCCACGCTGGAGAATGTCGCGGCCCACCAGTGTCGCCTGCGGCTCATCAGCCGAGACCGTGCCGATCAGCGCCCCGGGTGAAGGACCGAACATGTGCGACACGATCTTCACGGGGGAATACTTGTTGAGGGAACACCCCGTAACCGAAATGGCCAGCACCGCCGAGACTGCATGACGCATGTACCGGCGGGCGACAGGTGTTATCGAATGCTCAGGCACGCAACGCTTCTCCAATGGCAGGTCGGCTTGAATTCATTGAACGGCTCGTACCACGGCCACGCGATCGCCGCAGACCCGTTACGACTTAGCGGCCTTGGGGGCCATGGGCAACAGGCATGCCAGCCACCATGACCCATTCCTTTCCCGTGCCCGATCCTTTACAGAAGCACCCTATCGCGACATGACAACGGAGCAAACCCGTGACATTCATTTCCCCCCGCCGGTACCGTCCGCGCCTGCTGCCCATCCTGCTGGCCACGGGGGCCGTCATGATCGCCCGCCCCGGCACGGGCCATGCCGCCGATCCCGCCGCGACCTTCACCCCCGCCCAGCGGCAGGAAATCGTGGAGATCATGCGCAACGCCCTGAAAACCGATCCCACCATCCTGTCCGATGCCATTGCCGCCCTGCGCAGCACCGCCAATGCGGCCCAGCAGAACGCGGCCCGCAGCGCGCTGGAAAGCCACCGCGCCGACCTGCTCACACCCGCTGCCAGCGACGCCATACTGGGCAACCCGCAGGGGCACACCACAGTGGTGGAATTCTATGACCCGCGCTGCCCCTATTGCCGCAAGGTGCTGCCCGACCTGGACCGCCTTGCGCGGGAGGACAGGGACCTGCGCATTGTGGAGAAGGTCATTCCCGTACTGGGCCAGGGCAGCCTGATCACCTCGCAGGCGTTGGTGGCGGCCTTCGTGCAGGGGGGACAGGCCGCCTATTTCCGCATGCAGGCGGCGGTGATGGGGGATTCCGCCGCCCCCACGGCTGAACGCATGCGCACGCTGGCCACCCAGTCGGGCCTGAACGCCGCAACACTGGCCACGGACATGAATGGCGCCAGGGTCACCGCCATCCTGCAGGCCAACATGGAACTGGCCCGCGCCATCGGGCTGGACGGCACGCCCACCTTCGTGTTCAACGCCCGCCAGATCATTCCCGGCGCCGTGGGCTATGACGACCTGAAGAAAGCCATTGCCCAGAGCCGCTGAGGGCCGGTCATGCCCCACATGAAATAAGGCCGGTCGCACACAGCGACCGGCCTTTTTCATCAGGAGCGGCCTGCCTGTCCCGCAATCAGGCCATGGCCGCGACGGGCGGTGCCTCCGTCAGGTCATTGAGGCGCAGCAGATGCGTCAGCGCCGCCACCATGTCGTCCATCATCTGGTCGGTATGGTACGGCCCCGGCGTCAGGCGCAGGCGCTCGGTGCCACGGGGCACGGTGGGATAGTTGATGGGGGTGGCATAGATCCCGTAATCATTGAGCAGCCTGTCGCTCAGTTCACGGCAGCGCTCGGCATTGCCCACCGGGATCGGCACGATATGGCTCGGCGTCATGGTAAAGGGCACGCCCGCCCGGCGCAGCTTGTCACGGAAGGTATTGACACGTTCGAACATGCGCTCGCGCCGCCAGCCATCCTTGCGCACCTGCTGCACGCTGGCCAGCGCCGCGGCCACCACCGCGGGCGGCAGCGACGTGGTGAAGATGAAACCCGAGGCGGACAGGCGCAGGTATTCCACGATGTCGCTGGACGCGGTGATGTAGCCGCCATGCACGCCAAAGCCCTTGGCCAGCGTGCCCTCGATGATGTCCACCTGCTCCGCGACCCCGTCGCGCTGCGATACGCCACCGCCCTGCGCGCCATACAGGCCCACGGCATGGACTTCATCAAGATAGGTCATGGCGCCATATTTGCGGGCCAGCGCGCAGGTGGCGGCAATGTCGGAAATGTCGCCATCCATGGAATACACGCTCTCGAACGCGATAAGCTTGGGCGCATCGGCGGGGGCTGCGGCCAGCTTGGCTTCCAGGTCGGCCAGGTCGTTATGTTCGTAGATGACGGTGGTGGACCCGCGCGCGCCCTTGATGCCCGCGATCATGGAGGCATGGTTCAGCCGGTCGGAAAAGCAGATCCAGCCCGGCATGCTGGTCAGGATGGTCTGCAGCGATGCCTGGTTGGACACGTAGCCCGATACGAACAGCAGGCCCGCTTCCTTGCCATGCAGGTCGGCCAGTTCCGCCTCCAGCGCGGTATGGACGGGGCTGGTACCCGCGATGTTGCGCGTGCCGCCGGCACCCGCGCCATGTTCATGGATGGCCTGGATGGCGGCCTCGACCACAACGGGGTCAACGCCCATGCCAAGGTAATCGTTGGAAGACCAGACCACCACTTCCCGGTCCCGCGGGCAGGCGGGGGTGGCGGGGGTGGCCGCTGCTTCGGGCTGTTCGTAAAGCGGATACCGCTCGGCCTGGCGTGCCAGTGGGGTGAACTGCCGGTATCGTCCCTGTGCGCGGATATTTTCCAGTGCCGTGCGGCAGAACCGGAAGAACGGATGCCCATCCACATGATTACTGGACACTGCTGCTTTTCTCCATGCACACCACCCGCCTGTTGTGCGCGGGGGCTTCATTCATTACGGCCATGCACTGGCATGGCCCTTCACGCGGGGGCGTGTTTTCCCCGTCACGTGGCGCTGTCGCTGGCGGTTAACCACCGGCGGGCCAGCCTTTATGGCATGAGGGAGGCGGTAATTGCAAAACCGCATTCGGCTACTCGACGTAGATGCAGACCTGCATTGCACTGCCGGAGGAGATGGTACGGGCATCCATCTCGGTCTGGCTGCCCCCCGCACCCGCATCCATGACCGCCTGGAGCACCGGCTGGCCGCTGGCCGCCACCACGCCGCTCAGGTCGCCCGGCGTGCCGTCCGCCCTGTCGGGCACGTTGACGACAATGGTGAACAGGGCATTGGGCTTGCGCGCCAGCGCATCGGTCACGGCGGCCATAACCGCCGGGCGCCACTGGCTTTGTGGCGTACCGGCCACGATGGTCACCAGCGCCGGACGGTCCATGCCCGGCACGGGCGGCGGTGGCGCCTGGGGCAGGCGGGGCGGGTCGCCCGCATGGCGGTTGAAGGTTTTCTGGCTGACCAGCGCGCACCCGCCCAGCACCGGCAGGCACAGGGCGGCGGCAAGAAGGGCACGGCGGGCGGGGCGGGCGCGGGGAGGGTGCATGGCCCGCTACAGATACAGTATCGCCCCCGCCGGGCATAGTGGGCAGCGCTGCAATGTTGCCGCCATGCGCGCGGCGCAGTAGTACAGGCCAGGCGGCTCCAAGCGATCCTGCCCCGACATATGGACGATGCCGATGCCAGAAGATCAAGCCTGTGCTTCCCTGCCCGATGGTGGCCCCCCGGCCGCCCCCAGCATGCCCGAACGCCTGATAACGGCAATCCGCCACGCCATTGGCGTACATGAACCCGACCGGCGCTATGCCCCGCATGCGCGGGTCATGGCCGGTTTCTGCGCTGTGCTGTGGAGTCGCTTCCTGCGCTTCGACCCCGCAAGCCCGGAATGGCCGGACCGCGACCGCTTTGTCGTCTCCTCCCCGCGCTACCGCGTGCTGCCCACCATCATGGCCGAACTGTCCGGGCAGGCCCCCCTGCCCCCGCACGGCGCCCACCCCGACACCCCGCCCCATGAACGCCAGGCCTGCGGCCCCAACGGGCAGGGGCTGGGGGCGGCCATCGGCATGGCGCTGGCCGAACACAGGCTGGCGGCCCGTTTTGGCCGCTCGCTGGTCAACCACCGCATCTGGGCGCTGGGATGCTGGACGGAACTCTCCACCGGGGTGGCGCTGGAAACGGCGGCGCTGGCGGGGGAAATGACGCTGGACCGCGTGACACTGGTGGTGGGCCTGTGGCACAGCGAACGCGAACAGGTGGACGCCATCCTGCCACGCTACAGTGCATCGGGCTGGTCCGTGCGCAAGGTGGATGCGGGCAATCCCGAACAGATCGCAACCGCCATCGCTTCTTCCCAACGCACGCACAAACCCTGCCTGATCGCCTGCATCGCCACCGCCGAAACCGGGCCACAGCCCCCCTTTGTCGATGATCCGGGCCTGTGGGCGGGTGCCGCGCGGCGCGGCGCCAGCGCCCGGCGTTCGTGGCTGCGGCGGCTGCTCAAGGACCGGCAGAAGGCGGAATTCGAGCGCATGGCCCGCAACCAGCGCCCCGCCTTCTGGCAACCCGACTGGCAGCGTACCTGGCGCGAGGAAGGGACGGCCATTGCCCGGGTTTCCCCCGCCTTCGCCGCGCGGCGCGGACTCGAGACACTGCATGAACTCCTGCCCGAACTGATCTGCCTGCGTTCACGCCAGGGCATGCTGGCCGACCTGTCGGCCCACCGGCGCAGCAGTGGCGAGGCAGAGCTGAACTGCGGCACCCAGGTCCATGGCATGGCGGCCCTGCTGAATGGTATTGCGCTGCATGGCGGGCTGCTGGCCTTCGGGGCATCCACCATCATCGCGGTGGACCGCATGCGCCCCGCCCTGCGCTACGCCGCCATGACCGACCAGCAGGTGATCTACCTGCTGACCGATGACAACATGCTCAGCGGCGACAACACGGGCGGCTGGCGCCCGGTGGAACAGCTTGCCAGCCTGCGCGCCATGCCCAATATGGCGGTTTTCCGTCCCGCCGACCACCGCGAGACCATGGAATGCCTGGAACTGGCGCTGCGCCGCACCACCGGGCCAAGCCTGCTGACGCTGGAATCCACCCCCATCCTGTCCGCCCCCGCGCCCGAGCGCGAACTGCACGGGCTAACCAACCTGTGCGCGCGCGGCGGCTATGTGCTGGCCGAGGCACAGGGACCACGGCAGGTAACGCTGGTCGCCACGGGGCATGAGGCGATCATGGCGCTGGCCGCGCGCAAACTGCTGAAGGAAGCGGGGATTGCCGCGGCTGTCGTATCCCTTCCATGCTGGGAACTGTTCGCCGCCCAAAAAATGACGTATCGTGCTGCCGTGCTGGGAACGGCACCCCGGATCGGGATAGAGGCCGCATCGGGGTTTGGATGGGAACGCTGGCTTGGCGCAGACGGAATTTTCGTTGGCATTGACGGGTTCGGGGCATCCCCGGACCAGCCCGGCAGCCCGGCTGACATCACGCCGGAACGGATCTGCCGCGATGCCATGCGGCTGCTCGCCCCCCTGTCCGACACCCTGCCTGGAACCGCGGGAGGAAACGGCGCGCCTCCACCCGGAATGGCATCGGTCGATGCCAGTGTGTGAACATGTCTGACCCTTACGGAGAAAATAAGAAAATGGCTGTTAAAGTCGCAATAAACGGTTTTGGTCGCATTGGTCGCCTCGTGCTGCGTGGCATTATCGAAAGCGGGCGCACGGATGTCGTGCCCGTTGCCATCAATGACCTCGGCAGCGTGGAAGACAACGCACACCTGCTGTCCTATGACAGCGTGCACGGCCGGTTCCCCGCCGATGTGAAGGTGAATGGCAACCAGATCATCATCACCGCCAATGGCCGCACCTACGCCCCCATCACCGTCTCGGCCGAGGCCGACCCGACAAAGGTCCCCTTCCAGGGCGTTGATGTGGCCATGGAATGCACCGGCCGCTTCACGGACAAGGAAAAGGCCGCCCAGCTGATCAAGGCGGGCGCGCGCAAGGTAATCGTCTCCGCCCCCGCGTCGGGCGTGGATGCCACCATCGTGTTCGGCGTGAACCAGGACGTGCTGACACCGGACATGACCGTCATCTCCAATGCCTCGTGCACCACCAACTGCCTGGCCCCGGTGGCCAAGGTGCTGGATGACGCATTCGGCATCGAATGCGGCTACATGGTCACCATCCATTCCTATACCGGCGACCAGCGCACGGTGGACACCCTGCACAAGGACCTGCGCCGCGCACGCGGGGCGGCGCTGAACATGATCCCGACCTCCACCGGGGCCGCGCGCGCCGTGGGGCTGGTGCTGCCGCACCTCAAGGGCAAGCTGGACGGCACCGCCATCCGCGTGCCCACGCCCAATGTCTCGCTCGTCTCGCTGGACTTCGTGCCCAAGACCGCCCCCGCTTCCGTCGAGGCGGTGAACGAAGCCGTGCGCAAGGCGTCCGAATCCGGGCCGCTCAAGGGCATCCTTGCCTACAACACGGCACCGCTGGTCAGCACGGATTTCAACCACTCCATCGCGTCCTCCACCTTTGATGCCACCCAGACGGCGGTGATCGATGGGGGCCGGCTGGTGCGCATCTGCAGCTGGTATGACAACGAATGGGGCTTCTCCAACCGCATGGCCGACACGGCCGCCGTGTTCGGGGCACTGTAATGGCCGCCGCTTCATTCAAGACGCTGGACAGCCTTGATGCCACCGGCAAGAAGGTACTCCTGCGCGCCGACCTGAACGTGCCCGTGCGCAACCGGCAGATCACCGATGCGACACGGATCATCCGCCTGCTGCCCACCATACAGGAACTGGCGCAGAAGGGTGCCAGGGTGATCGTGGTCAGTCACTTCGACCGCCCGAAGGGCCAGCGCGTGCCCGAAATGTCGCTTGGCCCCATTGCCGACGCGCTGGGTGACGCGCTGGGCCGCCCGGTCACCTTTGTCGATGACTGCATCGGCCCCAAGGCGCAGCAGGCCGTGGACGCCATGCAGGACGGTGACGTGGTGGTGCTGGAAAACACCCGCTTCTACCCCGGTGAGGAGCAGAACGATCCCGAACTGGCCAAGGGGTTCGCGGCCCTGGCCGATTACTACGTGAACGATGCCTTCTCGGCCGCCCACCGTGCCCATGCCTCGACCGAGGGCGTGGCCCGCCTGCTGCCGTCCTTTGCCGGGCGACTTATGGAGACGGAACTCAACGCGCTCAACATCGCGCTGGAAAACCCCGCGCGCCCGGTGGGCGCGATCGTGGGGGGGGCCAAGATCTCGACCAAGCTCGACCTGATCGGCAACCTGCTTGAAAAAGTGGACATGCTGATCATCGGCGGGGCCATGGCCAACACCTTCCTTGCCGCACAGGGCGTGAATGTCGGCCGTTCGCTGCAGGAAGCGGACATGCACGACACCGCGCGCGCCATCATGGCCAAGGCAAGGGAAAAGGGCTGCGAGATCGTACTGCCGGTCGATGCCGTGACCGCGACCGACTTCCAGGCCAATGTGCCGACCCGCACGGTAGCCATCAGCGCCATCCCGGCCGATGCGATGGTACTGGACGTAGGGCCGGAGACGGTGATGCTGATCAACCAGAAGATCACCACCCTGAAGACCCTGGTCTGGAACGGCCCGCTGGGTGCGTTCGAGATCCCGCCCTTCGATACCGCGACCAATGCCGTGGCAAAGGAAGTGGCAAGGCTGACCGATGCGGGCGTGCTGAAAAGCATTGCCGGTGGCGGGGACACGGTCTCCGCCCTGCGCCATGCGGGGGTGGAAAAGCACATCTCCTACATCTCCAGCGCTGGCGGTGCCTTTCTGGAGTGGCTGGAAGGCAAGACCCTGCCGGGTATCATGGCGCTGGAAAGCGTGTTTGACCGCGCCATGCCGATCTGACCTGCGGCAGGCCGCCACGGTCCGGAGGAAAAGGGATCACCCCCAGGTGGTCCCTTTTTTCATGGCCAGTGTTCATGCCCTCGGGGAGGGTCCGCCATAAGGGCGTCCTGGGTGAGGCTTTTTTCAGAAAGCCTCAGGAAACGTTGCCTTTTTTCAAAAAGCTGGCACCAAAAATCTTCATTTCCCATCAATGCGCTTCATTTCATCAGTTTCTCAGCCGCGTGAAAGGCCGAGCCTGAGACCGAAGCCTATGAACACGCATCCGGTCAACCGGTCCATGGCCCGCATGATGGACGCGCGCCGCAGCAGGCGGCCAAGGGAATGGCCGGTAAACGCTACCAGGACCAGCCATCCGCAGCTCAGGGCCGCCTGCAGGCCCGAAAGCAGGAAAAGGTAAGGCCCTGCCTGCACGTTGCCGGGCACGAACTGCGGCAGGAAGGAAATATAGAAAACCCCCACCTTGGGGTTGAGCAGGTTCTGCAGCATCCCGCGCAGGAAATAACCATGCCGCCCGCCATCCGGCACCGCGCCAGCCAGCTGGCTGCCATCACGGCGGGGAAACAGGAGCATCCTGCCCCCGGCCCATAACAGATAGGCCGCACCCGTTATCCTGATGGCATCAAATGCCGGGCGGGAAGCCGCCAGCAGCGCCCCCAGCCCGGTGGCCACCGCCACACCCCATGCAAGGCAGCCACATACCACGCCAAGGGCCGCCAGCACCGCTTTTTCCCGCCCTGCCGTAGTGGCCGTGCGCAGCACCAGCGCGGTATCCAGTCCCGGCGTAATGGCCATGACAAACGCGGTGAGCGCGAAGGAAAGAAGGGATTGCGATATCGTCATGATCATGCCTCCAGACCTGCCTGTCAGGGTGCGCGGATACGGAACAAAGGTTTCCGGGCGCCACTTTTCCCCAAAAAGGCGGCGTTCCCCGAAGCTTTTTGAAAAAAGCTTCGCCAAAAACTTCCCTCTGCCCTGCCACGCACTTCTGGGCGCGCTGTCAGGCCGACCCTCAGCCCTGATGCGCGGGGGGCTGCTCGCTGCCCGCCGCCTGTCCGTCGGGTGCGGACTGCGCGTCATCACGCTCGATGACTTTTATGCTGTCGCCCACCAGTCCCCTGGCAAACGCCTCGGCGGAGAAGGGACGCAGGTCGTCCGCCTGCTCGCCCACGCCCACCAGATGCACCGGCAGGCCGAACGCATCGGCCAGCGCCACCACAATACCGCCGCGGGCCGAGCCATCCAGCTTGGTCACGACCAGCCCGGTCACGTTGACCAGTTCCTTGAACACCCGCACCTGTTCCACCGCGTTCTGCCCGGTGGTGGCATCCAGCACCAGCAGCACGGAATGGGGTGCTGTTTCGTCAAACTTGCGCATGACGCGGATGATCTTGGCCAGTTCCTCCATCAGCGCGCTCTTGTTGTGCAGGCGGCCGGCCGTATCAACCAGCAGCAGGTCGGCCTGTTCCGCGGTGGCGCGCTTGAGCGCCTCGAACGCCAGCCCCGCCGCATCGGCATTGGGCCTGCCCGCGATCACGGGCGCCCCCGTGCGCTCGCCCCATACCTGTAACTGCTCGACGGCTGCGGCGCGGAAGGTATCGCCCGCCACCATCATCACCTTCTTGCCCTGCTCCCCATAAAAGCGGGCCATCTTGCCGATGGTGGTGGTCTTGCCCGTGCCGTTCACCCCCACCACAAGCACCACATGCGGCTTGTGCTTCGGATCAGGTTCAAACGGAATGGCGACGGGCTGGAGGATATTGGCAATCTCCTCCGCCAGGGCGGCGCGCACTTCCTCATCCGTCACTTCCTTGCCGAATTTGGCGCGGCGGAAGGAGTCGATCACCTTTTCGGCCACGCTGGGACCCAGGTCGGCGGAGATCAGCAGGTCCTCAAGTTCCTCCAGCGCCTCGTCATCCAGCTTGCGCCGGGTGAACACGGCGGTAATGCCGCCGCTGAGTTTCTGGGTGGAGCGGGACAGTCCCGCCTTGAGCCGTGAGAAGAAGCCAAGAGCCATATCAGAGAATTTCCGCAACCAGTCCGTTATCGTCAACCGCCACCGGCCGCACCGTCTCGATGCGCCCGGCCACGGACACCGCGTCGTCCACCAGCCTGACGGGGGCAAATTCCTCGGAATGGCCCGCCGTGTCCGTTTCCATCAATACGCGCAGGGATTGCCCCAGCAGGCGAGTATGGAAGGCCCGCGCCGCCTCCGCCCCCGCGGCCCGCAGCCGGGCCGCGCGTTCCCTGCGCGCGGGCACCGCAATGGCGGGCATGCGGGCCGCGGGCGTGCCCGGCCGCTCACTATAGGGAAAGACATGCAGGTAGGGCAGTGCGTTGTCCCGTACAAAAGCGAGTGTCTGCGCGAACAGTTCCTCATCCTCGGTCGGGAAACCGGCGATGATGTCCGCCCCGATGCCAATATCGGGCCGCAGCGCCCGCGCCCGCGCCACCACACCTGCCGCATCCGCTGTCAGATGCCGGCGCTTCATGCGCTTGAGGATGATGTCACTCCCCGCCTGCAGCGACAGGTGCAGATAGGGCATGAAGCGCGGCTCGGCTTCCAGCAGCTTCCAGATATCCTCATCAATTTCCACCGGATCGACCGAGGACAGGCGCAGCCGCTCCAGTTCCGGCACCAGGGCAAGCAGCCTGCGGCACAGCTGCCCCAGCAGCGGCCTGCCCGGCAGGTCGCCGCCCCATGAGGTGATGTCCACCCCCGTCAGCACCACTTCGCGGTAGCCGGACTGCACAAGGGCGCGCACCTGTTCCACCACCGCACCGACCGGCACCGAGCGTGACGGCCCGCGCCCGAAGGGGATGATGCAGAAGGTGCAGCGATGGTCACAGCCCTGCTGCACCTCCACGAACGCACGGGTGCGGCCCGCGAACTCGGTCACCAGATGGGGTGCTGTCTCGCGCGCGGCCATGATGTCGGACACGGCATTGCCCTGCCCCAGCGCCATCTCGCTCCAGCTTGCGGCCTCCAGCTTTTCACGGTTGCCCAGCACGCGGGTCACACCGGGCAGGGCCGCCCAGCGTTCGGGGTCGATCTGGGCGGCGCAGCCGGTTACCACAATGCGCGCGTCAGGGCGTTCGCGATGGGCGCGGCGCACGGCCTGGCGCGCCTGTCGCTCCGCCTCGCCCGTCACCGCGCAGGTGTTCACGATCACCACATTGTCCAGCCCTGCGGCATGGCTGCGCATCACCTCGCTCTCATAGGTGTTGAGGCGGCAGCCGAAGGTCAGGATTTCCGGCTTCTTCATCGGGGGTAGTCTTCCGGGCTGAACGTGCCGGTAAAGCTGGTGGTGGCCGGGCCGGTCATGAGCACATGGCCATCATCGCCACGCCATGTGATTTCCAGTTTGCCCCCATCCATTTCCACCGTGCAGGTACGGTCCACCAGCCCGCGCCGCACGGCGTTGACCACGGCGGCGCACGCGCCCGAACCGCAGGCCCGCGTCAGCCCGCTGCCGCGTTCCCACACCCGCAGGCGCATGGACCCGCGCGACGTGACATGCGCAAAGCCAATGTTGGCGCGCTGGGGGAACAGGGGGTGGTGTTCCAGTTCCGGCCCCGCAACACACGGGTCCATGCCGTCGGGCGCGGGCAGGAAGAACGTGGCGTGCGGGTTGCCCATGGAGACGGCCGCCGGGTCACCCGCCATGGGCAGGTGAAGCGTATCCATGGCTTCGGCCAGCGGCACATCGGCCCAGCCCTGCGCGGGCACGCCCATGTCCACCGTTACCACGCCCGGGCGCACAAGGGTGGCGGACAGCACGCCCGCGCGCGTCTGCAACCCGACCTGCGCCCGCCCGCTCTCCCGCGCCACAAGGTCGGCCACGCAGCGTGAGGCATTGCCACACGCGCCGGATTCCGAACCATCGGCATTGAAGAAGCGTACGAACACATCCGCCCCTTCGGCGCAGGCCGGGCGCAGGGTCACGAACTGGTCACAGCCAATGCCCGTATGCCGGTCACACAGGGCGGCGATACGCGCGGGTGTAAGATCATGGCGATGGGTGCGTTCATCCACCACCACGAAGTCATTGCCAAGCCCGTGCATCTTGAGAAAACCGGTCATCATCCGTCCTGTATAAGGCCAAGCCGCCCCCGTTTGCGAGCGGGATGGCACCACAGGCGCCCGCTTGCAAGCCCGATCAGACAAAACGCCCCGGCCTGCCGCGCTGCAGGACCTCGATCCGGTAGCCGTCGGGGTCGGTCACGAAGAAGAACCGGCCCACGAACCGCTCCCCGCACGACATGTCCTTCACCGCAAGCGGTGACAGGCCCGCGGCGGTAAGGCGTGCATGTTCCGCGTCCACATCCGCAACCGACACCGCCAGATGGCCATAGCCATCCCCCAGGTCATAGGGCGCGGTCCGGTCGTGGTTTACGGTCAGTTCCAGTTCGAATGTCTGTTCGTCATTGGACAGGTAGATAAGGGTAAAGGTGTCAAAAACAAGCCGGTCGGCCACCGTCAGGCCAAAGGCCGTTTCATAAAAGGCAAGGCTTGCCGCCGCGTCACGCACGCGGATCATGGAATGGATCATGCGGGCCATCTGTTTTTCTCCTGTCACACATGCGCGGGCGCATGATAATACGCCCCCCAATCGGGCGTTGTTTCATCTGTACTGTCTGGCACATCCATGAATGACCTGCACGGGTTCCACCCGCAATCCTTTACTGCCGCATCGGGGGAATCCGACACGGCATTCTATTCGCGCAGACCCGCCGGCCCCATGCTGGACCAGGGCGCGCAGGCCGCCATCACCGCGCTGTACCGCACCCTGCTGCCCGAGGGCGGCGACATCCTTGACCTTATGGCCGGTCCCGACAGCCACCTGCCGCCCGATATGGAATTCGGCAGCGTGATCGGCATTGGCGTGAATGCCCAGGCGCTGGACAGCAACACCCGCCTGACCGACCGCGTGGTGGAAGACCTGAACGAGACCCCCGAGCTGCCGCTGGCCGATGAAAGCATGGATGCCGTGCTGCTGTGCGACGTGGCCCCCTACCTGCGCCAGCCCGTGGCCCTGCTGCGCGAGGCAGCCCGCGTGCTGCAGCCCGGCGGCCTGATCATCCTGACATCCGGCACGCGCTTCATACCGCACAAGGCCACCGCCCTGTGGCAGGCGCTGGATGAAACCGACCGCCGCCGCATGCTGGAAACCCTGCTGGCGCGCGCGGGTTTTGGCCCGGTGGACAACGGCACCGTCACCCCCGCGCCAGAGGACCTGTTCTGGCACGACGCGGTCCATGCCATGACCGCCCGCCGCCCGGATGTCGTGTAACACCACGTCATGTAACGCCACCACGCGGGGCTGCCCACGGCCCCGGACAGGAAGAATGGACGGGACGGGCCATGGACCCGGGCATTCTTAAAAGAAAATATTATTTACCTGTTTATCCGGAAATGTTTTGACATATATAGTCTGAAACCTAACCGTGGGGCCTCCTGACCTTAAATGCGGATTCCGTCCTTTTCCATGCATCGGCGCGCCAGCATTGCAGGCATGCTGATGGTGTGTTCCTTCCTGGCACCCGCATGCGCGGCATGGGCCGATGATGATCCGGAATCGCTGGATATCATGGAACGCCAGATGGAACATCTGCAGCAGCAGCAGATGGCGCTCCAGAACGATCTCATGGCCATGCGCCAGCAGATCGCCCGTCACCGCGCCCAGATGGGGGGCAGCAGCGCGGCCACGGGCCATCCGCTGCAGGTCACCGGGTCGGGCGGGCATGTGCGTGGCGGCTGGGTACCCAGCGAAGGCCATGCCACCGCCATGAGTGTGGCCGGCACCGGGGCGGAGATGGAAACACGCGGGCGCATGCCGCATATCGGTGGCCGTTCCGCCCCCGCCACGTTCGAACCCGTTGACCAGCCGACGCTGGAATCCGTCGTGGCCCACCGGGAGGAAGACCTGATCTCCCACATGGCCAACAACAATGTCGGCCCCCACAACCGCGAGACGGTGGGCGCGCAGTCCGCCGGCGCGCTGGGCAGCAAGGTGTTCCACCTTGGTCCCGTCTCCATCATCCTGGGCGGGTTCTTCGATGCGGCGGCGCTGGTGGAAAACCGGCAGGTCTCGTCTGGCATATTCAATTACTGGAACGCCATTCCCTTCCGTGACAGCTCGAACTTCCACACCACGAACTTCAATGGGGATGCGCGGTATTCGCGCTTCTCGCTCATGGCGCGCGGGCAGCTCAATCCGCACCTGACCGTAGCGGGATTCGTGGAAACCGATTTTGGCGCCAGTGCCGAGACCACCAACCCGTATGAGAGCAATTCCTATGTGCCCCGCCTGCGGCAGGCCTATCTGACACTGGATGATTCGCGCGCGAACACGCATTTCCTGATCGGTCAGGCCTGGACCATGCTCACGCCTGACCGCGTGGGCATCGTGCCCCGTCAGGAAAGCCTGCCCGAAACCATCGAATCCTCCATCCTGGCGGGCCAGACCTGGTCGCGGCAGTGGCAGGTGCGCATTGTCAAGGACTACCTGCAGCACCGGCTGTGGACGGGCCTGTCCATCGAGAATCCGGCCACGATCTATGACACCACCGGCTTTGGCGATGACCTGGGCAATGGTGAATACGCCCTGCCCAACGGGGGGTATGCCAAGATCGGGTCCAACGGCGTGGGGCTGAGCAGCGCCACCACCAACTATTCCAACGAAATAGCGCCCGACGTGATCGGCAAACTGGCATGGGACCCCCACTGGGGCCATTACGAAGTGGAAGGCGTGGTCCACTTCCCGCATGACCGTTCGGTCATAAACGGCGTGGGTGAAAACCATACCGCCGTTGCCTGGGGCGTTGGCGGATCGATGATCCTGCCGGTCATCCCGCACCGGCTGGAAGTGCGGCTGGCGGGGCTTACGGGGCGGGGCATCGGGCGCTATGGTTCGGTGCTGCTGCCCGATGCGACACTGCGTGCCAACGGCGCGCCGGCCCTGCTGTCCTCGGCCCAGACCACGGCTGGCGTGATCGCGCACCCCAACAAGATGCTCGACGTATACGGCTATTTCGGCATGCAGCGTTCGGGCCGCAGCTATTTTGACGAAGGCGGCAATGCCTATGGCTATGGCAACCCGCTGGCGGACAATACCGGGTGCATGACGGAGGGCTCGGACCTCAACACCGCGGCACTGGGCGGCTGCACCGCCAACATCCGCTCGGTGGAGGAGTTTACCATCGGTGCCTGGTACCGCTTCATCCACGGGCAGTACGGCACGGTGCAGGCGGGCACGCAGCTGGCCTATTCGCGCGTGCATACATGGGGTGGCATGGGGGGCGCGCCCACCACCAGCCTGAGCGAGATCTTCTTCGACTTCCGCTACCTGCCCTTCCAGTAAGGGCATCCCGCGCCGGGGCGGGATATTGCGTCGCGCCGGGAAAAGGAGGATGGTGACCCCGCTATGGGGAACGAAGGAAGGGCCTGCGCTCATGTCAATCAGGTTGCGGCGGTGGATGGTGTGGGGGTGGCTGTGCGTGGGCCTGATGCCCGGCGTAGCACTGGCTGAAGGTGGCCATGCCGACGCAGGCAACGAAGACCCCGGCGAGGCCTCGCAGCGCCATGCCTCCATGCACCAGCTTTCCAAGCGGCCGCCCCTGCCCCGGCTGCACATGGATTACAGCCAGTACCGTTATATTCCGCACGGCGACAGGATAAAGGAACAGCCGGACCTGAACCGCCTGCTGTTCTGGACACCCACGGGGGAACCGGATGGCTATGCCGAAAAACGCGGCACCGCCATCCTGTATTATGACCGCACGGGCAAGGCCGTGCGCGTCGACACCAACCCCATGGGGCGCTAGGCGCGCCAGTCCGGCCGCCTGATGAAAAACGATAAAAGTTTCTGGGTGCCGCCTTTTTTCGAAGCTTTTGCAAAAAGCTTCACCAGAAACTTCCTTTTCTTTTAAAGCGCCATCATGCGCTGACTTATCAGACAGTCTCTAGACGTTTCTGATTACCGTCTTTTTTCAACAGGGCGGCATGCCTTGAAGCTTCCTGAAAAAGCGTCCCCGGATGATTTTCAGATCGGGGCATAAAGCCGCTCCAGCATGGCGGGGCCAAGCAGGGCGGCCGCCGGGCCATCCGCCATGACGTGCCCATGGCGCAGCAGGATGGCGCGGTCAAATACACAGGCTGCCTGGATCGGGTCATGCGTGGTGGCGATAACGGCATGCCCCTGTCCCGCCAGCCTGCGCAGCAGGGCATACAGCCGCTGCTTCTGCCCGTAATCCAGCCCGGTTTCCGGTTCATCCAGCACAAGGATGGCCGCCCCCTGCGCCAGGGCGCGCGCCAGCAGCACGGCCTGCCGCTCGCCCCCCGAAAGGTCGGTATAGGCCCGGTCCGCCAGATGGGCAATGGCCAGTGCCCCCAGCGCATGGGCCACCGCATCACGATCGGCTTCCCGCAGGCGGGGGGCAAAGGGGGTTTCCGCCAACCGCCCCATGCCCACGATGTCCCGCACGCTGTAGGGAAACAGCGGCACATGCCCCTGCGGCACATAGGCGATACGGCGCGCGATCTCGCGCCGCGACCAGGTGGCCATGGGCCGGCCTTCCAGCCAGACCTGCCCGCTGCCGGGCGGCACAAGGCCCAGCAGCAGGCGCAGGAGCGTGGTCTTGCCCGCGCCATTCGGCCCCAGCAGGGCCACAAGTTCACCCCGTTTTATGGAAAAGGACAGATCATGCAGCACTCCCCGCCTGCCACGGTGAAAGCCCGCATGGTCCATACGCAGCAGGGCACCGGCCCCGCCGCTCATGCCCGCCACCCCCGCCGCAGCAGCGGCAGCACCGCCATGAACACCACCACCCCCAGCAGGTCGGCAATCAGGCCCACGGGGATTTCCTCGGCCGAGAGGGTGCGCGCCAGGTCATCGCAGGCCAGCAGGAACATCGCGCCAATACACGCGCTGACCGGCAGCACCCGCATGTTGCACGGCCCCACCAGCAGGCGCGCCACATGCGGCACCACCAGGCCAACCCAGCCAATCATGCCCGCGACCGATACGGTCAGCGCCGCCAGCACCGTGGCGCCACCAATCACCCCATAACGCAGCGCCACGACCGGAATGCCCAGCGTGCGCGCTTCCTCATCCCCCATGGCCAGCCCGTCCAGCATCCGGCCACAGGCGGACAGCAGCACGATTCCCGCCACCACCGGCCCGGCCAGCACGCCCAATGCCCCCGGTGTGACCTGTGTCAGGCTGCCCAGCAGCCAGAACACGATATCGGGCAGCTGGTTCTGCGGGTCCGCCACGTATTTGAGCAGCGACAGCAATGCGGTGAACAGCGCCGAACTGATCAGCCCGCCAAAGACCAGCATCATCATCGAGGTCGCATCGAAGACCTGCGCAATCCCCACGCCCACGCCCACGGCCACCAGCCCGCCAAGGAAGGACAGACCGACCACACCCCCATGCCCCAGATTCCACACAATGCCCAGCGCGGCCCCGGTGCCTGCCCCCGCCAGCACGCCCAGCAGCCCGGGCGAGACCAGCGGGTTGCGGAACACGGCCTGATACGCCGCCCCCGCCACCGACAGTGCCGCCCCCACGCACACCGCCCCGCCAATACGCGGCAGGCGCGCGCCGAACAGGATGGTATGCACCATCTCCGCCCCGCCGCCAGTGGCCTGCGGGGCCAGCAGTGCCTGCAGCACCTGCCCCGCAGGCAGCGCAAGCCGCCCGACACAGGCCGAAACCAGCACCAGGACCAGCAGCCCCCCGCTGCACAGCCCCCCCACCAGCAGCGCGCGCAGGCTCACGGATGCGTACCGGACGGGGCCTGCGGCAGGGGTTGGGGCGGTTGGGCGGCAAGGATCTGCTGCGCCTGTGCCGTGCTCAGGTCATAATGGAACCAGGTGCGGTAGAAATCCCGCGTCATGCCAACGGGATCAAGATCGGTAAACAGTTCGGGATGCAGGGTCTTTGCCGCCCAGCGGATCTGGAGCGGCAGTTCGCTGCCATACCGGTCCCATGTAAACACACCGGAGGGGTTCTGGTGCACATGCCCCGCCCGCACCGCGCGCAGGTGCTGCCATGTCGCCTGCATGCCGGCATCAGGCTGGCCGCTATCGGGGCCAAGGATGATCACATCCGGGTCCCATGCCGCCACCTGTTCGATGGAGACGGGCTTCATGTTCCCGCTCACACCCGTTGCCGCATTGCGGCCACCGGCAAGCGTGATCCATTCATCCACAATACTGTCCGCCCCATCCACACGCAGCGGGTGGAGCGACTGCACATGCAGCACACGGGGCCGTGCCGCCGCCGTGACATGCGCAAGGGGGTCGCGCACGTCATTGACGGTCTGCATCATCATCTGGCGGTAACGGGTGGCGGTATCGTGCGCCTGCGGGGTGCCCAGCGCCGTTGCGGTCATATCCACCACCCGCAGCAGCCCGTCCACATCACGGAACGAAGCGACAAGGGTCGGCACGCCTACACCACGGAAAGCCGTGATGGTGGCCGTGGCATCCGGCACGAAGACCAGATCGACCCTGTCCTGCAACAGGGCCTCGGCATTGACCTGTGGCCCGTTGACGGCACGCGCCTGAAACAGCGCGGGAAAGACGGTATACATCCACGGCCGCGCCTGCGGGCGGTCCACGGTCATGACAACCTGGCCCGCGCCCCCCAGCATGAGCACCAGCTCGTTATGGGCAAACCACAGATCGGCAATCCGTGCCGGGTGGTCCGGCACGGACTGGGTGGTGCCCGCCATGTCGGTCACGTCCCGTGCCATGGCCGGCGGGATGGCGGCCATACCCGCCGCAAGGAAGCAGGCCAGCGCCCCGATTCCCGCACGCCCCTTGACCCAGTCCACCATGCTGCCCCCCCTATTGGTCCATATTATATCGTGTCAGATATATACATGAACCACGGGGGCGCAATCAGTCCCTAGTCGGCATAGGTACTCATATCGGGGCATGAGCAGACAAGATTGCGATCACCATAGGCATTATCCAGCCGGTTGACGGGCGACCAGTATTTGCTGGCGGGGTGCACGCCGTCCGGCAGGCAGGCGGCCGCGCGGTCATAGGACCGTGACCAGTCCGGGTCGGTCAGATCGCGCACGGTGTGCGGGGCGTGGCGCAGCGGGCTGTCCTCAATGGTCAGCGCGCCTTTTTCCACCGCGTCGATTTCCGCGCGGATGGCGATCATCGCATCACAGAAACGGTCCAGCTCGGCCCGGCTTTCGGATTCCGTCGGCTCGATCATGAACGTGCCCGCAACGGGAAAGCTGACGGTAGGCGCATGGAAACCATGGTCGATCAGGCGCTTGGCAATATCATCCACCGTCACCCCGGTCGCATCCTTGAGCGGCCGCAGGTCCAGGATGCATTCATGCGCCACCCGCCCGTTCGCCCCCCGGTAGAGCACCGGGTAATGATCCGACAGGCGGGCGGCAATGTAGTTGGAGTTCAGGATCGCGACCTCGGTCGCGCGCTTCAGCCCCGCATCGCCCATCATGACCATGTACATCCATGAGATGGGCAGCACATCGGCGGAGCCGAAGGGGGCTGCGGAAATGGCATTGTTCCCCCCAAGCTGCGGCGCGCCCGGCAGGTAGGGCGCCAGATGCGCGCCCACACCGATCGGCCCCATGCCGGGACCACCGCCACCATGGGGAATGCAGAAGGTCTTGTGCAGGTTGAAGTGGCTGACATCGCCGCCATACACGCCCGGCTGCGCAAGGCCGACCTGCGCGTTCAGGTTGGCGCCATCCACGTAAACCTGCCCGCCCGCCGCGTGCACCAGTTCACAGATCTCGCGCACGTTCTCCTCGAACACGCCGTGGGTGGAGGGATAGGTAATCATGATGGCGGCAAGCTGGTCGGCGTGTTTCGCAATCCTGGCCTTTAGGTCCGCCACATCCACGTTGCCCTGCGCGTCACATGCCACAACCACCACCTTCATCCCCGCCATCTGGGCGGAAGCGGGGTTGGTGCCGTGCGCGGAAGCCGGGATCAGGCACACGTCACGCCCCATGTCACCACGCGCGCGATGGTAGCCGCGAATGGCCATAAGCCCCGCGAATTCCCCCTGCGCACCGGAATTGGGCTGGAGCGAGACCGCCGCATACCCGCTGATCCGGCACAGCATGCGCTCCAGATCGGCAAACAGGCGGGTATAGCCGCGCATCTGGTCGACCGGGGCAAAGGGATGGATGTCACAGAATTCGGGCCAGGTGATCGGCAGCATTTCCGCCGTGGCGTTGAGCTTCATGGTGCATGAACCCAGCGGGATCATGGAACGGTCCAGCGCCAGGTCACGATCGGCCAGGCGGCGCAGGTAGCGCAGCATATCGGTCTCGGACCGGCAGGCGGAAAAGACCGGCTGCGCCAGCAGGCCGCCGGTACGGGCCAGATCGGCGGGAATGGTGCCGGCCACATCCCCAAGGCCAGATTCGATGGCCGGCACACGCGCGGCATCACCACTCACGCTGGCCCATACGGCGCGGACGGTTTCAGGCGTGGTGGTCTCGTCAAGGCTTATGCCCACATGGGCATCATCCACCCGGCGCAGGTTCATGCCCGCCGCCAGCGCCCGCGCCATGACCGCATCGGTACCGGCACCCGTGTTGAGCGTAATCGTGTCAAAAAACGCCTGTGTCACCACATCCACACCCAGCGCACGCAGCCCGGCGGCAAGGATGCAGGCCAGCCGGTGCACGCGGGTTGCGATGGCCTTCAGCCCCACCGGCCCGTGATAGAGCGCATACATGGAAGAGACGATGGCCGGCAGCGCCTGGGCGGTGCAGATGTTCGAGGTCGCCTTCTCGCGCCGTATGTGCTGCTCGCGCGTCTGGAGCGCCAGGCGGTAGGCGGGCCTGCCGCGCGAATCGATGGACACGCCCACGATCCGGCCGGGAATGTTGCGGCGGAACGCATCGCGCACCGCCATATAGGCCGCATGCGGCCCGCCCGCCCCCATGGGCATGCCGTAACGCTGCATGGAACCCACCGCAATATCCGCCCCCAGTGCGCCGGGGCTTTGCAGCAGCATGAGCGCCAGCGGGTCGGCGCACAGGGCGGCCACCGCACCGGCAGCGTGCAGTGCCGCGATCCAGTCACGCGGGTCACGGATCTGACCTGATGAGCCGGGATACTGGAACACCGCGCCAAACACGGCCGCCGCATCCAGATCGGTCGCGGGGTCGCCCACCACGACCTGCCAGCCCATCGGCTCGGCCCGGGTGCGGATGACCGCGATGGTCTGCGGATGGCAGTCGGCATCGACAAAGAAGGCGCTGGCCTTGCTCTTTGCCACGCGGCGCGCCATGGCCATGGCCTCGGCGGCGGCCGTGCCTTCATCCAGCAGGGACGCGTTGGCCACGTCCAGCCCGGTCAGTTCGATGACCAGTGTCTGGAAATTGAGCAGCGCTTCCAGCCGCCCCTGGCTGATCTCGGGCTGATAGGGGGTATAGGCCGTGTACCAGGCCGGGTTTTCCAGCACGTTGCGCTGGATCACGCCGGGCAGGATGGTGCCGTAATAGCCCTGCCCGATAAGGGAGGTCAGCACCCGGTTCCCGCGCGCGATGGCCCGCAGGCGCTCCAGCGCCACGGATTCGGACACGCCCGCGCCCAGACCCATCGCACCATTCAGGCGGATGCTGCCCGGCACGGTCTGCGCCATCAGGCCGTCAAGCGTGTCGGCCCCCACCACGCGCAGCATGTCGGCCACGTCACGCGCATCGGGGCCGACATGCCGGGTACAGAACGCCCCGCCATCATCACCCACATCATGCCACAGGGAAGAAGAACCACGGGAGGAAGACGTCACGGCCAGCATACTCCGTAAAGGCGGGACAGAAGGGAAAAGATCAGCCAACCAGCGCGATATAGGTGGCGTGGTCCAGCAGGCCCTCAAGCTGGGCGGCATCGGCCACGGTCATGCGCACGATCCAGCCCTCGCCTTCGGGGTCACGGTTGACCAGCGCCGCGTCATCGGTCAGCGCATCATTGAAGGCCAGCACATCACCCGTGACCGGGGCATAGATGTCCGACGCCGCCTTGACGGATTCAACCACGGCAACACTGTCGCCCTGCTCCACCGTGGTGCCGGGGTCACGGGCTTCGGCAAAGACCAGTTCGCCCAGTTCATTCGCCGCATGCGCCGTAATGCCCACCACCGCGACATCACCTTCGACGCGCAGCCACTCATGTTCCTTCGTGTAATAGACAGTCATTTCATTTCCTCCATTGTGCCTGAATTGCGGGCTGAAAAACGGGACGCCCCTAGCGTTTGAACGTGGGGGCCACAAACGGCAGGGCACTGACCTGCACGGGCAGCAGCCGCCCGCGCACGGCGGCAAAAAGCCGCGTGCCCACACCCGCGTGGTCGGCCGCGACATACCCCATGGCCACGGGACCGCCCGCGCTGGGACCGAACGCGCCAGAGGTGACGCGGCCCACGGGCTGCGCGCCGGCTTCATCGGCAAACAGGTCGGTGCCGCCCCGCACCGGTGCACGGCCTTCGGCGCGCAGGCCCACGCGGCGGCGCGTGGTGCCATCGGCCAGCTGGTCAGCCACGATGGCGGCACCGGGATACCCCCCCGCGCGCACGCCGCCGGGTTTGCGGCTTTTCTGGATGGACCATTCAAGGGCGGCCTCGACCGGGGTCGTGGTCAGGTCGATATCGGCCCCATACAGGCACAGCCCGGCCTCCAGCCGCAGGCTGTCACGCGCGCCAAGACCGGCGGGGGCGACATCGGGGCAGGCCAGCAGGGCGCGGGCCACCGTGAGGGCATCGCCACTGGCCATGCCGATCTCGTAACCATCTTCCCCCGTGTAACCCGAGCGCGAGATGATGCAGGCCATACCTGCAAGCTCCATCTCCACCACATCCATGAAACGCATTCCGGCGGCCCTGGGGTTGAGGCTGGCAAGGGCTACCTCCGCCGCCGGTCCCTGCAGTGCCATCAGCGCACGGCCATCCAGCATCTCCACCGTGCAGGTCTGTGCAAGGGCTGCATGCACATGGGCGAAATCCGCCTGCTTGCAGGCGGCATTGACCACCAGCAGCAGCCATTCCCCCATATTGGCGACCATCAGGTCATCGCTTATGCCGCCATCGGGCGTGGTGAACAGGGCATAGCGCTGGCGGCCGGGCCTGAGCGCCACGATATCGGCGGGCACCAGCGTTTCCAGCGCGCGGGCGGCATCCGTGTTCCGGCCGGATTTCGGGCGGATGCGGACCTGACCCATGTGCGAGACATCGAACAGCCCCGCTTTGGCACGGGTATGCAGGTGCTCGGCCATGACGCCGGCGGGATACTGCACCGGCATGTCGTAGCCTGCGAATGGCACCATACGGGCGCCAAGTTCAATGTGCAGGTCGTATAACGGGGTACGCAGCAATGGCTGGTTCATGCGGGCAGGGCCTTGTGCGGGTCCGCATGCGCGCAGGCAGCCCCACATGCAGGGCACGCGGGCGACATGGCACGATACGCGCCAGCGGAACGGGGGTGGGGAAACACGGGCGGTACGGGGGCAGGCAACAGCGTGGACATGCGGGACTCCTGTCGAATCCGTAAGGACCCTGAAGTGCCCCTTCTGTCGCATGTGCCTGAGATCGCTATCCCGTCGGCGGGCATCCCTTGCGGGCTGCCTCTTTCCAGAAGTCTTGTTCGACCGGTCCTTTGGCCTGAGAGTTTCCGGGGCGGTTGCTCCTTCGGCGCCAGCGCTGGGCTGGTCTCTCCCGTATCGACACTCCCGACTTGACATGACCCGCCGGGCCAAGTCAATCCATGAAAAGCGCCCCACGGCACAACGGCATGGCCCGTGCCCCACCGGCAATACGTTCTGACGACGCAACACAAACCCGAGGATGATCCAGCCATGACCACAAGCCCGCTGACCATCGTGGCCGAATTCCGCATTCCGGCCGGAAACCGCGCGCATTTCCTTGAACTCTGCGCCTATGACAGCGCGCATTCCGTAGCGGATGAGAAAGGCTGCCAGCGCTTTGAGGCCATAAGCCCGCTGGATGATCCGCAGACCGTCATCCTGGTGGAAGTATATGATGACGAAGAGGCGTTCGAGGCGCATCTCGCCACCCCGCATTTCAAGGTTTTCGAAACCGGGGTGAAGGAACTGGACGCTGAACTGGTCAGCCTGCGCAAGGCCGCGCGCATGGCGCCCGTTGCCTGAACGGCCGGATCACGACAGATGCCAGAAAGGCCGGGGAGCGGACTGCCCCCCGGCCTTTTTCATGCCGTCCTGTCTGGTGCCCCATGCCGGGGCCGTGTGGAACAGCCCGCCCGGAAGGCTTGCGGGAACGCCGCCTTACTGAAAAAAGGGCGGCACCCCAAAACCCTTATTCCTTATCAGCCTGCGGCAGGTTGCGGGCAATGTAGGGCGGCAGGACGAAGGCTGCGGCATGCATCTCCGGCGTCCAGTAGCGTGTATCCTTTATGCCCGCCTTTTCCGCGCGCGCACGGATCACATCCACCGCCTGCCGGCCCGGCACGCAGCCCTTGGCGGCAACGCCCAGCGTCATGAAACCACCAACATAGGTGGGCACCGCCGCGACATAGGCGGATACATGGTCAAAGAACCGCGCGCGCCGCACGCTGGTGTCGCGCAGTTCATCGGCCTGCATGAAGGGCACGCCGCACTGGTTCACGATAATGCCGCGGGCGCTGAGGATGCGCGCGCAGTTTTCGTAAAACGAGTCGGTAAACAGCACCTCCCCCACGCCAATCGGGTCGGTGCTGTCCACGATGATCACGTCAAACGACCCATCGGCGGCGTTGGTGACGTATTCAATCCCGTCGCCCACGATCACTTCGGCACGCGGGTTGGTCCAGGCATCGCCCGCAATGGCGGGCAGGAACTTCTTGGACAGGTCGATCACGTCGCCATCGATCTCGACCATCACCGCCTTTTCCACCGTGGCGTGTTCCAGCACGCGGCGCAGCACGCCACCATCACCGGCCCCGATGATCAGCACGCGCCTGGCATCGCCATGCTCCAGCAGGGGCACATGGGTCAGCATTTCCTGATAGACGAATTCATCACGTTCCGTGATCTGGACCACGCCATCAAGCATCAGCACGCGGCCAAGATCGACGTTCTCGAACACGGCAATATCCTGGAACGCGCTTTTGGTGCGCGCCAGCATCCGGTCCACACGCAGTTCCTGCCGCCAGCCTTCGTACAGGCCCTCGCTGATCCACTCACGGGACATTGCGATCCCCTTTCCGTCCTAATCAGTGCACATGAAAAAGCACGGGCCGGAAATCAATCCGGCCCGATACTTCGTATACCTTGTAAAAGACAGGCCGGGACGCCACATGGCCATGCCCCGGCCACAGCTGCCTAAAGCTGCACGCGCCCGCGGCGCTGTTCATCCACCTCGATCCGGCCCGCCTGGAACAGGCGCTGCATGACCGGGATCGCAAGATGCGGATCACAGGCGCCACACATGAAAATATCCACGGCGGCAAAGTTGCGCTCGGGCCATGTGTGGATGGAAATATGGCTTTCCGCCAGCACCACAACACCCGACACGCCGCCATTGGGCGTGAAATGATGGAAGTGGCTGTGCAGGATCGTAGCCCCGGCCGTCACGGCGGCCTCACACAGGGTACGGTCGATCTGCGCGGGATCATCAAGATTCCGGGCATCCCAAAGATCGACAAGAAGATGCGTTCCCGCAAACTTCATCCCGTCTTTTTCGACAAAATAATCTTTCCGGTCGTCCTCGGACGAAAACGGCGCTGAAGAGATCTGGTTATTGCTCGGGTGTTCCGAGACCATCCCCAGTTGAGCAAGTGCGTTCATCACGTACCCCCAAACCAGTAGACAGCCTGTTGGGCAAGATTGCCCCCTTGGGCCAAGAAAAGCGCTGATAGAGCCAGTGGCCCGCGCAGTGCAAGTGTTTTCAGCATGATGGGACAAGTTTTTTTGCCCCCCTCATGCCACCTCGGCGCAAACTGGCGTCTATTTTGCCCCTTTACGGCCGGTTTTCGCGGCTTTCGCCGGTTTTGCGGGCTTTTTCGCGCTGGCGGCCGCCCTGGGTGCCGTGGCTTTTTTGCGGCGGGGCGCGGGCGGGGCCGGGTCCGGCACCAGCGGCCGGTTTTCCAGCAGCGGGCGCAGGAATCGCCCGGTGTGGCTGTCCGGGCTTGCCGCCACGTCCTCCGGCGTGCCGCAGGCGACAATCCGGCCACCGCCGTCCCCCCCTTCCGGCCCCATGTCGATGACCCAGTCCGCCGTCTTGATGACCTCGAGGTTATGCTCGATCACCACGACCGTGTTGCCCTGGTCCACCAGCGCATGCAGCACTTCCAGCAGCTTGCGCACATCCTCGGTATGCAGGCCGGTGGTGGGTTCATCAAGGATGTAGAGCGTGCGGCCCGTGGCCCGGCGCGCCAGTTCCTTGGACAGCTTGACACGCTGCGCCTCACCCCCCGACAGCGTGGTCGCCTGCTGGCCAAGGGCCACGTAACCCAGCCCCACCTTCTGCAATATGGCCAGCCGGTCACGGATGCGCGGCACGGCGGAGAAATAGGGCAGCGCCTCATCCACCGACATGGCCAGCACATCGGCAATCGACTTGCCCCGGAACTTCACGTCCAGCGTCTCGCGGTTGTAGCGGGCCCCCTTGCAGGTATCGCAGGTGACGAACACGTCGGGCAGGAAGTGCATCTCGATCTTCAGCACCCCGTCACCCTGACACGCCTCGCACCGCCCCCCCTTGACGTTGAAGGAAAAGCGGCCCGGCCTGTAGCCGCGCGCCTTGCTTTCGGGCAGTTCGGCAAACCAGTCCCGGATGGGGCCGAACAGGTCGGTATAGGTGGCGGGATTGGAACGCGGCGTGCGGCCGATGGGGGACTGGTCGATGTCGATGATCTTGTCCAGCTGCTCCAGCCCGTCGATGGCCACATAGGGTGCCGGGTTCTGCCCCGACCCCATAAGCCGGCGCGACAGGGCCTTGTACAGCGTGTCGATCACCAGCGTGGACTTGCCGCCACCCGAAACCCCGGTAACACAGGTAAAGGTGCCCAGCGGGAATCGGGCCGTCACGTCCTTGAGGTTGTTGCCCGTTGCCCCGCGCAGCACCAGTTCGCGCTCCGGGTCGATTTTCCGGCGTTTTTCCGGAACGGGAATGCACCTGCGACCCGACAGGTAATCCCCCGTCAGGCTGTCGGGATTGGCCGCGACTTCCGCGGGCGTGCCCGCCGCGACAACATTGCCGCCATTCACGCCCGCCCCCGGCCCCATGTCGATCAGCCAGTCGGCGGCGCGGATCGCGTCCTCGTCATGCTCGACCACGATCAGGGTGTTGCCCA
Source organism: Komagataeibacter rhaeticus (assembly GCF_011611525.1). Lineage (NCBI taxonomy): Bacteria > Pseudomonadati > Pseudomonadota > Alphaproteobacteria > Acetobacterales > Acetobacteraceae > Komagataeibacter > Komagataeibacter rhaeticus. The sequence goes on along the minus strand of NZ_CP050139.1, from coordinate 599,557 downwards.
GCTTCTTCAGCCGGTCCAGCGTACCCAGCAGGCGTTCGTTATCGCGCTGGTGCAGCCCAATGGAAGGCTCGTCCAGCACATACAGCACGCCGGTCAGGCCGGACCCGATCTGGCTGGCCAGGCGGATGCGCTGGCTCTCGCCCCCCGAAAGCGTGGCCGACCCGCGTGAGAGCGTGAGGTAATCCAGCCCCACATCATCAAGGAAGCGCAGCCGGTCCAGAATCTCACGCAATATGCGGTGCGCGATTTCGGCACGCTGGGGGGTGAGCGTCGCCTCCACCGTGCCAAACCAGTCCAGCGCCCTGCGAATCGGCATGTCGGATGCCTGGGCGATGTTCAGCCCCGCGACCTTTACCGAAAGCGCCTCCGGCCGCAGGCGCGCGCCATGGCAGACATGGCAGGGCTTTTCCGACTGGTAGCGCGAGAGTTCCTCGCGCACCCATACGCTGTCGGTTTCCGCCATGCGGCGGCGCAGGTTGGTCACTACGCCCTCGAACGGCTTGGTCAGGCTGTAGGCGCGCCGGTCGTCACGGTACGTGAACTCGATCGGGTCCCTGCCCCCCTCAAGGATCACGTCGCGCACGCCTTCGGGCAGGTCTTCCCACGGTGTGTCCATCGACACGCCGTAATGCTTCGCTATGGAAGCCAGAGTCTGGGTGTAGTACGGGCTCTGGCTGTTGCGCCATGGCGCGATGGCCCCGGCACCCAGCGAGAGCGAGTCGTCGGGCACGATCAGGCGCGGGTCGAAAAAGGTTTCCTGCCCGATCCCGTCACAGGCCGGGCACGCGCCCTGCGGCGCGTTGAAGGAGAACAGGCGGGGTTCCACCTCCTCCAGCGTAAAGCCGCTGACCGGGCAGGCGAAGCGGGAGGAAAAGACCGTGCGCGGTGCCTCCCCGCCCTCGAGCAGGGTCTTCACCACCTCTTCGGCATAGACCAGCCCGTCGGACAGGCCGAGTGCGGTCTCGAAGCTGTCGGCCAGCCGGCTTTCAATGCCTTCCTTGACCACGATGCGGTCCACCACCGCTTCCACCGTGTGGCGCAGGCGGCGGTTGAGTTCGGGTACCTCGTCAATCGTGTACAGCGTGCCGTCCACCTTGGCGCGGGTGAAGCCCCTGCGCTGGAGTTCGGCCAGTTCCTTCTTGCATTCGCCCTTGCGGTCGCGCAGCACCGGGGCCAGCAGCATCAGCCGCGTGCCCTCGGGCATGGCCATGACACGATCGACCATCTGGCTGATCGTCTGCGCCTCGATCGGCAGGCCGGTGGCGGGTGAATACGGCACGCCCGCGCGCGCCCAGAGCAGGCGCATGTAGTCATGCACCTCCGTCACCGTGCCGACGGTGGAGCGGGGATTCTTCGATGTGGTCTTCTGCTCGATGGAGATGGCAGGCGACAGCCCCTCGATCGAATCGACGTCCGGCTTGCCCATCAGTTCAAGGAACTGCCGGGCATAGGCCGACAGGCTTTCCACATAGCGGCGCTGGCCTTCGGCATAGATGGTATCGAACGCAAGCGACGACTTGCCCGAACCCGACAGGCCGGTCATGACCGTCAGCGCATCGCGCGGGATGTCCACATCCACATTTTTCAGGTTATGCGCACGCGCGCCCCGCACGCGGATGGACTGCTGGCTGACATGCTGGCCCGCCGGAACCTTCTGCCCCGGACGTGAAGAAACGTTCATGAACTCTCCCTGTTCCGCCCCCGCGCGGGGGAGCCGGATGCCGGCCGCCATTGTCGGCCTGTCCTGATATCTGGTCCCGTCCGTCCATGACGACAAGGGTTGCACGGCCGGCCCGCATACCGTCCTGACACAACGCACCCTGTGCGGGTAGCGGCATTTTTGGGGCCGGATTGCCCCATCCCGCGCAGACTGCCTTTGAGGGCTATGCATTTCAGGGGCCAATCCGGTAAGATCGCCACATCTAATTTCGCCACGGCAGCCCACAGGCGGCCATCGTGGCACCCGGCAGGGGCTTCCGGCCCGCATTCTGCCGGTCCCATACTCGAACTGCAGCAGGACAGCACATGGCGGGCAGCGTCAACAAGGTCATTCTGGTCGGCAACCTGGGCAAGGACCCCGAAATCCGCAACAGCCAGAACGGGGCGAAAATCGTCTCGCTGACATTGGCCACAAGCGACACATGGAATGACCGCGCATCGGGCGAGCGGCGCGAGCGGACGGAATGGCACCGGGTTGTCATCTTCAATGAACGTCTGGGCGACGTGGCCGAGCGCTTCCTGCGCAAGGGCCGCAAGGTCTATCTGGAAGGCTCGCTCCAGACCCGCAAATGGACCGACCAGAGCGGACAGGACCGTTACACGACCGAGGTGGTGGTCGACCGCTTCCGTGGCGAACTGGTGCTGCTGGACAGCAACCGGGGCGGTGACGCCGGTGGCGATGACGCCGGCGGCGGTTACGGTGGTGGCTATGGCGGTGGCAGCGGCGGTGGTGGCGGATACGGCGCGCCCGCACGCCAGCAGCCCCAGCGCAGCGAGCGCCCGGCGACCGGCGGCGGTAGCGGCGGTGGCTGGGACGCGCCGGGTGGCGGCAGCGACCTGGACGACGAAATTCCGTTCTGACCCGCCGCCTTCCCCGGCGCCCGTACTTCGCGCCGGGGGGCAAGCCATGCTATTGTACAGGCAGTGACATGATGCCCCCGCGCGCTGCCTGCCTTCCGTCCCGTCCATGCGCCAGCGCGGCCGCGTGGGCAGGATAACCCTGACATGACGGAACTGCCTTGACCGAGATACCCGACGATCCCCTGCCCCCGTCCGACATGCTGCCGGTCACGATCGAGGAGGAGATGCGTTCCTCCTACCTCGCCTATGCCATGTCCGTCATTGTCAGCCGCGCCCTGCCGGACGTGCGCGACGGGCTGAAGCCGGTGCATCGCCGCATCCTGTATTCCATGCGCGAAAGCGGCTTCACCCACGACAAGCCCTACCGCAAATCGGCCCGCGCGGTGGGTGACGTGATGGGTAAATACCATCCGCATGGCGATTCCTCGATCTATGACGCCATGGTCCGCATGGCGCAGTCGTGGTCGATGCGGGTGAAGCTGATCGACGGGCAGGGCAATTTCGGCTCGGTGGATGGCGATTCCCCCGCCGCCATGCGTTATACCGAAGCGCGTCTGGCCAAGGCCGCGTCCTTCCTGCTGGATGACATTGACCGCGACACGGTCGACTTCCAGCCCAACTACGATGAAAGCGAGCAGGAACCCAAGATCCTGCCCGCCGCCTTCCCCAACCTGCTGGTCAATGGCGCATCCGGCATCGCGGTGGGCATGGCGACCAACATCCCGCCGCACAATCCCGGCGAGATCATCGACGCCACCCTGGCCATGATCGAACGCCCGGACATGACGCTGGATGACCTGCTGGACTACGTGCCCGGCCCGGACTTCCCGACCGGTGGCACCATCCTGGGGCGCGCGGGCATCCGCAGCGCGTTCGAGACGGGACGTGGTTCGGTCATCATCCGCGCGAAGGCCGAGATCGAGGAGATCCGCAAGGACCGCAGGGCGATCATCGTGACCGAGATCCCCTACCAGGTGAACAAGGCCACGCTGCAGGAACGCATTGCCGACCTGGTGCGCACCAAGCAGGTGGAAGGCATTTCCGACATCCGTGACGAAAGCGACCGCTCGGGCATGCGCATCGTCATCGAGATCAAGCGCGAGGCGACGCCGGAGGTGGTGCTCAACCAGCTCTACCGCTTCACCCAGCTCCAGACCTCGTTTGGCGTGAACATGCTGGCCCTTGATGGCGGGCAGCCACGGCTGATGGGGCTGAAGGACGTGCTGGAAGCGTTCATCCGCTTCCGTGAGGACGTGATCCTGCGCCGCGCGCGCTTTGACCTGAACAAGGCGCGTGACCGGGCGCACCTGCTGGTTGGCCTGGTCATTGCGGTGGCCAATATCGATGCGGTCATTGCCCTGATCCGCGCGGCACCCGACACCGCCGCCGCGCGTGCGGCACTTATGGCGCGCGGGTGGGATGCCGCCGACGTGGCGCCGCTGCTGGAACTGATCCATGACGAGGGCAATGTCATCGTGGACGGCAAGGTCCACCTGACCGAGGCACAGGCACGCGGCATACTGGAACTGCGCCTGCAGCGCCTGACCGGGCTGGAGCGCGACAAGATCCAGCAGGAACTTTCCGAAGTGGCGGTGCGCATCAACGACCTGCTGGAGATCATCGCCAGCCGCCCCCGCCGCATGGAGGTCATGCGCAACGAACTGGTTTCCATCCGTGCCGAACTGGCCACCCCGCGCGCGACCGACATTGCCGACTACGCGGGCGACCAGACCGATGAAAGCCTGATCGAGCCGGGGCAGATGGTGGTCACCATCACGCGCGAGGGCTTCATCAAGCGCACGCCGCTGGACGTGTTCCGCGCCCAGAACCGTGGTGGACGCGGCCGCACGGCGGCCGGGCGGCGGGGGGATGACATCATCGTCCGCTCGTTCAACGCGCATACCCACCAGTGGGTGCTGTTCTTCTCGTCCGGGGGCAAGGCGTATCGGGAAAAGGTCTGGCGCCTGCCCGAGGCCAGCCCCACCGCCAAGGGCCGCGCGCTGGTCAACCTGCTGCCCGACCTGGGCAGCGACACGATCACCGCCGTGCTGCCCCTGCCGCAGGATGAGGATCTGTGGGAAAACCTGCACCTTGTCTTTGCCACGGCATCGGGCAGCGTGCGGCGCAACCGGCTGAGTGATTTCCGCAACATCCGCGCATCCGGCCTGATCGCCATGAAGCTGGAGGGCGATGACCGCCTGATCGGCGTCGCCACCTGCCGCGAGGGGCAGGACGTGTTCCTGGGCACGCGCAATGCGCGCTGCATCCGCTTCCAGATCACCGATGACACGCTGCGCGTCTTCGCGGGGCGGGGCAGTTCGGGCGTGCGCGGCATCAGGCTGGCCGAAGGCGACAGCGTGAACAGCCTGTGCGTGCTCAACCATGTTGACGCCACGGTGGAGGAACGCGCCGCCTACCTGCGCATGGCCAATGCCCGCCGCCGCGCGGAAGCCGCGCAGGAAGACGAGGAGACGGACGAGATAACGGCGGGGGATGACGCCGAAATCCCGGCCGATGACCTGCCGCTCACCCCCGAGCGCTTTGCCGAACTGGAAGCGGCGGAAGAGGTGCTGCTGATCGTCAGCAACGCGGGCTTCGGCCGCCGTTCCTCGGCCTATGACTACCGTGTCAGCGGGCGTGGCGGGCAGGGCATCAACAACATGACCTTCTCCGCCAACAAGCGCGGCAACGCGGTGGTGGCGACCCTGCCGGTGCTGGAGGGCACCGATGTCATGCTGGTGACCGATGCGGGCCGCCTGATCCGCCTGCCCATCGGGCAGGTGCGCATCATGTCCCGCCAGGCCAGCGGCGTCACCCTGTTCCGCCTGAACGACACCGAGGAAGTGACCAGCGTCTTCCCCGTGATGGATGACGGCGAGGACGGTGGCGAGGACAGCGACATGGGCGGCACGGACGCCACCGGCGCAGCCCCCTCCACCGATGCAGGCCATGATGACTGACACCCCCGCCCCCCGCACCGGGTTCTATCCGGGCACGTTCGACCCCGTGACCAGCGGGCACATGGATATTATCGAACGGGCGGCGGGGCTGGTGGACCGGCTGGTGATCGGCGTTGCCGAAAACCGGGAGAAGCACCCGCTCCTCCCGCTGGAAGAACGGCTGTTATGCCTGCGCACCGATATCGAGCCGCTCAATATCGGCCGCGCCACCCCCATTACCGTGGTCGGGTTTACCGGGCTGGTGGTACATGCGGCGCGTACGCATGGGGCGCATGCAATCATTCGCGGGCTGCGGGCGGTTGCGGATTTCGAGTATGAGAACCAGATGTTCGGTATGAACCAGCATATGGCACCGGACATTGACGCGCTCTTCCTCATGGCGCGGGAGGGGCATCAGTACATCTCCTCCCGGCTGGTGAAGGAGATCGCGCGGCTGGATGGGGACATTTCCGGTTTTGTCCCCCCCTTTACCCGCAGGCACATCCTCGCGCGCCTGCGCGGCTGACGGGGCGGGGCGTACGCGCGCCCTACCTCTCCCACACCCCAATTTACGAAACGGATCACGATGTCTGCTACAGAAAACAAGTCCGACCTGATCAATGTCGATCTCAAGACAGGACGGGTGGTGATCCGCCTGCGTCCCGATCTGGCGCCGCTGGCGGCCGAACGCATCCGCACGCTGGCGGCGGAAGGCTTTTATGACAACACGCCCTTCCACCGCGTGATCCATGGCTTCATGGCGCAGGGCGGCGACCCGACGGGCACCGGCACGTCGGGCAGCAAGCTGCCGGACCTGAAGGCCGAGTTCACCAACAAGGCGAAGTTCGAACGCGGCACGGTGGGCATGGCGCGGACCATGAACCCGGACAGCGCGAACAGCCAGTTCTTCATCATGTTCGAACCCTCCCCGCACCTTGACGGCCAGTACACCATCGTGGGCCAGGTGATCGAGGGCATGGACCATATCGACCAGATCAAGCGCGGCGCGGGCCAGAGCGGCATGGTGCAGGACCCCGACCGCATCATCAAGATGCGCCCGGCCGACGCGCAAGCCTGATCCCATGCCGGCCGGATGGTGCCCGCGGGCCACCATCCGGCCGGGCATGGCGGCATGCGGGCGGCCCGCCCGCCCCACGGGGCGGACACCGCCCGTGACACCCGCACCGGGACACGCACCGGTTGACACTCCCGCCCCGTATGTTTAGAGACCTGCCCAAGGCGCCATGCCGCAGGCCACAGGCCTGTCAGGCCGGCCCCTTGATACGGATGATGTGAGCCGGTAGCTCAGTCGGTAGAGCATTCGACTTTTAATCGAATGGTCGTGGGTTCGAATCCCACCCGGCTCACCATTTCCCGTCCTTTCCCATGCCACGCCCCCATATGCCCGCCCCGCGACGGGGAACCGTCAGGCCCCCGCAGGTCACGACTGGCATATTCGCACGCCCTGCGGCGAACCTTCGGCATGCCGCATCCCTTCCTGCATGATGACAGACGCCAGCCACCCTTTCCTGCCATTCCCCTGGCGGACAGGACCGGGGAACAGGCACCCCGTGGCAGGCAAACCGGGGCGGATCTGGCGCGTTCATACGCAGGGGAATATTCGGTATAATAATTATGTTATACTATTTATATTTTTTTTATAATTTTATGTCTTGATCTGGACGTATTTTTTACAATAGATGACCGGGTGCCCTGCGGTCACAGGATAATCGCACATCCGGCCGCTTTCAAACCCGCTGTCGTTTGCAAACGGATGGCGGCCCCACCCCGCTGCGGGGCGGGGCATATAATGTCTGTGAGTGTTCATGAGCCTGCACCCCGTCCTGACCGCCGTGACCGAACGGGTCATCACCCGTTCGGCCCGTAGCCGCCGTACCTACCTGGACCTGATTGCCCGCGAGCGTGAAAACGGCATAAGCCGCCCCCGCCTGGCCTGCGGCAACCTGGCCCACGCCATCGCGGCATCGGATGGGGACAAGGCGGGCCTGCGCGCGGCATCCGGCATGAATGTGGGCATCATCACGTCCTATAACGACATGCTTTCCGCCCATCAGCCCTATGGCCGCTATCCCGACCAGATCAAGCTCTTCGCGCGTGAGGTGGGGAGCACAGCACAGGTGGCGGGGGGCACGCCCGCCATGTGCGACGGCGTGACCCAGGGCCAGCCGGGCATGGAAATCTCGCTGTTCAGCCGCGATGTCATCGCGCTGTCCACGGCAGTGGGGCTGAGCCATGGCATGTACGAAGGCGTGGCCATGCTGGGCATATGCGACAAGATCGTGCCCGGCCTGCTGATCGGCGCGCTGCGCTTTGGCCATCTGCCTGCCATCCTCATTCCCTCCGGCCCCATGCCCTCGGGCCTGCCCAACAGCGAGAAGCAGCGCATCCGCCAGCTCTATGCCGAAGGCAAGGTGGGCAAGGACAGGCTGATGGATGCGGAATCCGAATCCTACCACGCCGCGGGCACCTGCACCTTCTACGGCACGGCCAACACAAACCAGATGCTGATGGAAGTGATGGGGCTGCACCTGCCCGGCTCTTCCTTCGTGCCCCCCAATACGCAGTTGCGGCAGGAACTGACCCGTGCGGCCATCCACCGCCTGAGCGAGATCGGCGCACGCGGCGACGATTACCGCCCGCTGGGCCTGTGCGTGGACGAGCGCGCCATCGTGAATGCCGCGGTCGGCCTGCTGGCCACCGGCGGGTCCACCAACCTTGCCATTCACCTGCCCGCCATGGCGCGGGCGGCGGGCATTGTGATCGACTGGAACGATCTGGACCAGCTTTCCGCCATCGTGCCGCAACTGACGCGCGTCTATCCCAACGGATCGGAAGACGTGAACGCCTTCCATGCCGTGGGCGGCATGCCCAGCCTGATCGGCTCGCTGCTTGATGCGGGGCTGCTGCATCCCGATATCCTGTCCGTCGCCCGTGGCGGCTTTGCGGAATACCGCAAGAAGCCCGCGCTGCAGGACGGCGCACTGGTATGGGAAGAAGCCGGTCCCTCCACCAACGAGACCATCCTGCGCGCGCCCGCCAACCCCTTCCGCGCCGATGGCGGGATGAAGGTGATGGAGGGCAATCTGGGGCGCGGCATCTACAAGACCAGTTCCGTCGCCCCCGAGCGCTGGACCATCGAGGCCCCGGCCGCCGTATTCGACCATCAGGAAGACGTGCTGCACGCCTTCCGGGACGGGAAACTGGACCGCGACGTGGTAGTTGTGGTGCGCTTCCAGGGGCCTGCCGCCAATGGCATGCCGGAACTGCACAAGCTGACCCCCACCCTTGCGGTGCTGCAGGACCGTGGGCACAAGGTGGCGCTGGTGACCGATGGCCGCATGTCGGGTGCGTCAGGCAAGGTGCCCGCCGCCATCCATATCGGTCCCGAAGCCTATGTGGGTGGCCCGCTTTCGCTGCTGCGCGATGGGGATATGGTGCGCGTGTGCGCCCGCACCGGCCGGATCGAGGCGATGGTGCCACAGGCCACGCTGGCCGACCGTACCCCTGCCCGCCCCCCCGCGCCGCAGTCCGGCACCGGGCGGGAACTGTTCGCGCTCATGCGCGGGGGGGTGGATACACCCGAGCGTGGGGCATCGGCCATCCTTGCCGCCATGGACCATATGGCGGCACAAGAGAGCGCATGAACACGGCCACACGCCGCCCGAAAAGCCATACAGGACAGGAAGCCAGCCATGGCCCAGATTGAAGACATCATGACGATAGCCCCGGTCATCCCGGTGCTGATCATCAACGACCCCGCCCATGCCCGCCCGGTGGCGGAAGCCCTGGTGGCCGGTGGCCTGCGCGCGCTGGAAGTCACGCTGCGCACGCCGTGCGCGCTGGACGTGATTGCCGAAATGGCCAAGGTGGAAGGCGCCGTTGTGGGTGCGGGCACCGTGCTGAACGGCGATGACCTGAAGCGCTCGGTCGATGCCGGTGCGCGCTTTATCGTAAGCCCCGGCCTGACCGCCAACGTGGCCCATGCCGCGCGTGCCGCCGATGTGCCGCTGCTGCCCGGCACCGCCAATGCCAGTGACATCATGCGCGGGCTGGATCTGGGGCTGACGCATTTCAAGTTCTTCCCCGCCGTTGCGGCAGGGGGCATCCCGGCGCTCAAGGCCCTGTCCGCCCCGTTCGGGCAGGCCCGGTTCTGCCCCACCGGCGGCATCAAGGCCGAGACGGCGGCCGACTGGCTGGCGCTGCCTTCCGTACTGTGTGTGGGCGGATCGTGGCTGGTTCCCGCCGGCACGCCGGATGTGGCGGCCATTACCGCGCGCGCCCGGCAGGCTACAGCCGGCAGATCATAAAGAAGTTTTGGGTGAAGCTTGTTCCAGAAAGCTTCAGGGGACGCCGCCTTTTTGAAAAAAGGCGGCACCCGGAACCTCTTGCCCCCTGTCCAGATACGCCAGTGCCCTACCACACCCGCCGGAATGTCAGGTTATAGCGGCACGGCCCCGTAACCGGGTGCTGGCCCGCACGCAGCGGGGCAATGCCGTGGAACACCAGCCGCGACGGGCCACCCCACACCACAACATCCCCATGCAGCAGGGGAATGCGGCGTAGCGGGTCCCCCCGTTGCAGGCCGCCCCACTGGAAGATTGCGGGTAGCCCGAAGGAAAGCGAAACCACCGGCGCGTCCAGCCGCTCGCCCCGGTCCTGATGCAGGCCCATGCGCGCGCCGGGCCGGTAGCCGTTGATCAGGCAGACATCGGGCACGAACCCCGCATACCCCGCGCACGCGGCCACATGGGTGGCAAGGTCACGCCACATATCCGGCAGCGGCGGCCATGGCTGGCCCGTGCGCGGGTCATGCGCCACGTAACGGTAGCCATCCGCATCGCTACACCATCCGCCCGCCCCACAGCATGTCATGGCAACCGACATCATGCCGCCGCCGGGTGTGGGCATGCGGCGGAACGGGGCGGCGCGCGCAATCCGCCTTATGCCCCCGATCATCTCCACCGCATGACCGGCCGCATGGCCCCGCAGCACGCAGGCCCCCGTATCCAGCCATTCCGGTGCGGTGGAAGCCGGTTGCGACGCGTCCAGTGCGAATTCCTGCTGCGCCATCTCCCCGCCTCATGAAAAAAGGGGCATCCGTGACGGATGCCCCTGCCGCGCCGTCCGTGCGGATGATCAGAAGCTGTTGTCGTCGCCCGCGTCAAACCCGCCGCCGTCAAACCCGCCCGAATCGCCACCGCCGGCATCAAAACCGGAATCGGCGCTGGTGCCGCCACCCGCAAACGGGTCGGCGCCGCCGGTCCCGGCGGTGCTGTCGCCGTAGTTGTTGTTGATGATGGTCTCGCCCCCGGCCTGCGGCATGCCACTGGCAAAGCCGCCGCCCGCAGCATCATGATGTCCGCTGAACAGGTCGGTCAGCGCATTGCCCACCATCATGCCACCCGCCACACCGGCCGCCGTGGTCAGCGCGGAACCAAGGAAGCCCGAACCACGCGCGGGGAACATGCCTGGCTGCATGCCCTGCGGGTAGACCGGCTGCGGCGGCGGAGCAGACGGGGCGGCCCCACCCCAGCCCGGCGGCGGGGCCGCCTGCGCACGCTGGCCACCACCGAACATGCCGCTGAAGAAACCGCCGCCGCCGCTGGGCTGCTGGGGGGCGGCCTGCTGCTGCTGGAGCTGCTGCTGCGCCTGCTGGAGCTGCCACTGGAGCTGGCGAATCCGGTTCTGTGCCTCGGCCAGAGCCGCCTCCTGCACCACGGCCATCTGGGTGATGCGGTAGCGGGCTTCAGGATATTTCTGGAACATCTGCCCGATATACTGATCGGCCTGCGGGTCGATCGGCGGAAGGGAAGATGTCGTCTGCGGCACGCTGCCTGTGGTGGTGCCACCCACACGGGCAAAAAACTGTGTGATCAGATCACGTTCCTGGTCATTCATCCTGTCTGTCCTGCCTTGGGCTGGGGATACCGTCTCCCCTGCCGATGTGGCCCGTAAGAGTGCAATGCGCAAGGCCCACCCCCGCCATGCGGGGCGGATTTGGGCCATGGGCACGCCCTCCCTTCCGGTCGGGGCGGCATAACGGTATGCTGCCGCGCGATTTTGCGCCAGATGGTGCATACCTGACCCCGTTTAGCGGAGCATCCCGTTCATGGACCCGGCCCCCGTGCCCCGATCACCCACATCCCCGCGCCCCCTATCGTTCCAGGGCCTGATCCTCAAGCTGCACCAGTTCTGGTCCGACCAAGGCTGCGCCATTCTCCAGCCCTATGATACGGAAGTGGGGGCGGGCACGCTCTCGCCGCACACCACGCTGCGCGCGCTGGGCAAAAAGCCGTGGAAGGCCGCCTACGTGCAGCCCTGCCGCCGCCCGTCCGATGGCCGCTATGGCGAGAACCCGAACCGCCTGCAGCATTATTACCAGTATCAGGTACTGCTCAAGCCCACGCCGGAAGACAGCCAGAAACTGCTGCTGGACAGCTACCGCGCCATTGGCATCGACCCGCTGGAACACGACATCCGCTTTGTTGAAGATGACTGGGAAAATCCCACCATCGGCGCCTGGGGCCTGGGGTGGGAAGTCTGGTGCGACGGGATGGAAGTAACCCAGTTCACCTACTTCCAGCAGGTGGGCGGCATTCCCACCGTCATGCCCTCGACCGAACTGACCTACGGGCTGGAACGGCTGGCGATGTACGTGCAGGGGATCGAGAATGTCTATGACCTCGACTTCAATGGCCAGGGCCTGAAATACGGCGATGTGTTCCTGCGCGCGGAACAGGACTACTCCCGCCACAATTTTGAAGTCGCGGATGTGGAGATGCTGCACCGCCACTTCATCGATGCCGAGCACGAATCCATCGCCCTGGCCGAAGCGGGCCTGGCCCAGCCCGCCTATGACCAGTGCCTGAAGGCCAGCCACCTGTTCAACCTGCTCGACGCGCGTGGCGTGATCAGCGTAAGCGAGCGCGCCTCCTATATCGGCCGCGTGCGCGCACTGGCAAAACGCTGCTGCGAAACGTGGCTGGCGGGCGAGGAATAAGAGATCATGCCCGAACTTCTGATCGAACTCTTCTCCGAGGAAATTCCCGCCCGCATGCAGGCGCGCGCGGCCTCCGACCTGGAACGCCTGCTCTGCGAGGCGCTTGCCCCGCTCAAACCGCGCGATGCCACTGCCTATGCCGGCCCGCGCCGCATCGCGCTTGCACTGACGGTGGATGCCACGGTGCCCGGCGGCACGGTGGATGAACGTGGCCCGCGGGAAAGTGCCCCGGAAAAGGCGCTGGCAGGCTTCATGCGCAAGCATGGCGTGGAGCGTGACGCGCTGGTGCTGGAAAACGGCTTCTGGGTCCTGCACCGCACCATCCCGCCCGTGGATGCGGCAAAACAGATAGCCGATATCCTGCCCGGCCTGCTGCGCCGCTTCCCCTGGCCCAAATCCATGCGCTGGGGTGTGGGCAGCGCCTTTACATGGGTGCGCCCGCTGCGCCGCATCGTATGCCTGCTTGATGGGAAAGTGGTCGATTTCACGCTGGCGGAAGGCGAGGATAACGGCCACGGCCTGAAATCGGCCAACCTGACCGAAGGCCACCGCTTTACCGCGCCCGGCGCCTTTGCCGTGACCGGCCGGCAGGACTGGCTGGACGGCCTGCGCGCCCGGCAGGTGGAACCTGACGCGGCCGCCCGCCGCACCACCATTGCCGAAGGCGTTGCCCGCCTTGCGCGTGAGGAAGGGCTGAACGTGGTGGCCGATCCCGGCCTGATTGACGAGGTGGCGGGGCTGACCGAATGGCCGGTTCCCTTCCTGGGCCAGATCGATGACGCGTTCATGACCCTGCCGCCCGAGGTGATGCAGGTTTCCATGCGCGTGAACCAGCGCTACTTCGCGCTGCGCAATGCCGATGGCTCGGCCGCACCCCGCTTTGCGTTTGTTGCCAACCTGCTGCCCGACGATGGCGGGGCGCTGACCATTGCGGGCAACGAGCGCGTGCTGCGCGCCCGCTTTGCCGATGCCCGCCATTTCTGGGACCTGGACCGCGCCCGCACGCTGGCAGGCCGCGTGCCCGGGCTTGACCGGATCGTCTTCCACGCATCCCTTGGCAGCCAGGGCGCACGGGTACAGCGCCTTGTCCGCCTTGCTGGCGTGCTGGCGGGCATGACCGGGGCTGACGTGGCGCAGGCGGAACGCGCGGCCCTGCTGTGCAAGGCCGACCTGACCACCGGCATGGTGGGCGAGTTCCCCGAGCTTCAGGGCATCATGGGGGCCTATTACGCCCGCCATGACGGGGAGCCGGACGCGGTGGCCGATGCCATTGGCGCGCATTACATGCCACGCGGGCCGCAGGATGACGTGCCCACGGCCCCGGTATCGGTTGCCGTGGCGCTGGCTGACAAGATCGACATGCTGGTCGCCTTCTTCGCGGTGGGTGAAAAGCCGGGCGGGTCGGGCGACCCGTATGCCCTGCGGCGTGCGGCGCTGGGCGTGATCCGCATCATCCGTGAAAACGGGCTGCGGCTGGATCTGGCAAAAGTGCTGTGGGACGCGGCACAGGGCCTGCCCGAAGCCCTGCGCCTTGCGCCCGATCTGGACGTACTGCCCGAATTCATTGCCGAGCGCCTGCGCGTGCAGCTACGTGGCGAGGGCGCGCGCCATGACATCCTGGCCGCCGTATCGGTGGGCAATACCGATACCGACATCGTGCGCCTGCTGGCGCGTGCCACGGCCATTGCCGACATGCTGGCCACCGATGACGGGCGCAACATGCTGGCGGCGACCAAGCGCGCGGCCAACATCCTGCGCATCGAGGACCGCAAGGACGGCCCGCATGAGGGCACGCCCAACCCCGCGCTGTACACCCAGCCCGAGGAAAAGGCGCTGGCCGATGCACTGGAAAAGACCACGCCGGAAGTGGAACAGGCCACCGCGCAGGAACGCTATGCCGATGCCATGCGGGACGTGGCCAGCCTGCGCCCCGTGCTGGACCGCTTTTTCGAGAAGGTCACGGTCAACGACCCCGATCCGGCGGTCCGTGCCAACCGCCTGCGCCTGCTGTCCGAACTGCGCCGCATGACGGTGCTGATTGCGGATTTCAGCCAGATTGAAGGCTAGAAGACCGTTTAAAAAACAATAGAAGGTTCTGGGTGCCGCCTTTTTTCAAAAAGGCGGCATTCTTTTTAAGGTTTCCAAAAAGCTACCCGGCAAACGGCCTGTAATCATACAAAAGTTTCTGGTGAAGCTTTTTTCAAAAAGCTGCTGAATACGTCACCTTTTTGAAAAAAGGCGACACCCAAAAACGTCTTTCCGGTTATCCGGTTTTTTTCAGAATCAGGCCAGATATACCAGCCGCGCGGGCCTGTTGCCGTGCAGCACGACCACGGCGTTCTGCCGGAACCGCCGCGCCAGCACGAGCCCGCGCGCCAGCGGCACCCGGACAGCATAAAGCGGTTCGGACCACCGCCCCAGCCGTCCTTCCCCCAATACATGCGGCAGCCCGGCCAGAGCGCTGGCCAGCCGCCGCATCATGCGCCGGTTCCAGCCATCGGCGCGCCGCCTGCCACCGGGATTGCAGGCACTGAGCAGGACAATATCACCCCGTGGCACCATCCCCCGCCAGTGCGGCCTGTGGCCAATATGCACAACCGGCAGGCCGGGCACATGGTAGGTGCTGAGCCGATAGGAACGATGCACCGCAGGCGTTGGCGGCAGGATGGCCGCCATCAGTCCTCCTCCCCCGGTGTCGTCTCCCCGAAGGTGGCGTTGCGATGCACCCATGCGGACATGAGCAGCCCGAAGCCGAACATGACCATGAGCATGGCCGACCCGCCATAGGAAATGAGTGGCAGCGGCACACCCCCCACCGGGATCGCCCCCATCACCATGGACAGGTTGACCGCGCAGTACAGGAAGAAGTTCATCGAAATGCCCAGTCCCAGCAGGCGGCCGAACTGGTTGCGGCTGCGCATGGCGATCAGCATGCCGCCAAAGACCAGCAGCAGCAGCATGCCGATAACGGTAATCCCCCCCACGTAGCCCCATTCCTCGGCAATCATGGTGAAGATGAAGTCCGTCTGCTTTTCAGGCAGGAAGTTGAGCTGCCCCTGCGTGCCATGCAGGTAGCCCTGCCCCCACATGCCACCCGACCCCAGTGCGATCTTGGACTGGATGATGTTGTAGCCCGCCCCCAGCGGGTCACTCTCGGGGTGCAGGAATGTGGTGACCCGCGCCTTCTGGTAGTCATGCAGGTGGCTGTAGGCGACCTTGGCCAGCATGGGTACCGGCAGGATGAGCAGCGCGATCTGCCACAGCCGCATGCCCGCGCCAAAGAACATGCTCGCCCCCACCGTGCCGATGATGACGGCGGTACCCAGATTGGGCTCCTTGAGCACAAGGGCCACGGGGGCAAGCACCATCAGCGCCGGCGGGACCAGCAGCAGCGGGTTGCCCATGCTGCGGTAGCTGATCTTGTGAAACCACGCCGCCAGCATCAGCACCAGCGCGATCTTGGCCAGTTCCGACGGCTGGACCTGCATGCCACCCAGCATGAGCCACCGCTCCGCCCCCTTGCCCACATGCCCCATGCGCAGTACCGCCACCAGCAGGATGAGCGAGAAAATATAGAGCGGCCATGCCATGCGTACCAGAATGGCCGGGCTCATCAGTGCAATCCCCAGCATCATGACCACGCCAAAGCAGAAGCGGATGGACTGTGGCCCGGCAAACGGGCGCGACGTGCCGCCGCCTGCGGAATACAGCGCGACATACCCCACCACCGCCAGCGCGCAGATCAGGATGACATACAGCCAGTTGACCTGCCACAGCTTGGTCAGGATCTGGAAATTGGGTTCGGCGCGCAGCAGACGCTTCTGGAATTTCATTCCATTCTCCACAACAGGCATGGCAGGGCGCGGGCCACGGGGGTGTTCAGTCCACCTCGGCCTGCGCCACTTCCTGCCCCGGCGGTTCACGGTGGTTGACCGGGTCACGACGCAGGGTATCGGTCATGATGTCACGCGCAAGGGGCGCGGCCACATCCGCACCCGCATTGCCGTGCTCGATCACCACCGCCGTGGCGTAGCGCGGCGCGTCATACGGCGCGTAGCATATGAACAGCGCATGGGGGCGATATTCCCACGGCAGGTTGGCGGAATTGAAGTGCCCGCTCTCACGCATCGCGCGCGAGACACGGCGCACCTGCGCCGAGCCGGTCTTGCCCGCCATCTGCACGCCCGGAATATCCAGCCGGGCCTTGGGCGCGGTGCCCCCTTCCTCGTTCACCACGGCGTACATGCCCGCGCGGATGTCTTCAAAGAAATTCTCGGGCATGTCCATGCCCGTCGCGTGGCCCAGGTCGGTCAGCCCCGCAAGGCGCCCGGCCACCGAGCGGATCAGGTGCGGCTGCACGTTGCGCCCCGTTGCGATGCGCGAGGCATAGGTGGCCAGCTGCAGCGGCGTCACCTGCACGAATCCCTGCCCGATGCCGCTGACAATGGTGTCGCCCCCATTCCAGTGGTGACCATGCGCGCGCCGCCATGTGGGGGTGGGAATAAGGCCCTGACGCACATGCGGCAGTTCGATCTCGGGCAGTTTCGCACCCAGACCGAACAGTTCGGATGTGGCGGCGATCACATCCATGCCCGTACGGCGCGCGACTTCGTAGAAGAACACGTCACACGAATATTTCAGCCCCTGGCGCAGGTTGATCGAACCATGCCCGTAGCGCGACCAGCAGTGGAAGCGCGTGCCGCCCACGTCGATATAGCCCGGGCAGCTGATCCGGTCGCTGGGCGAAAGCGTGCCCGCGCGCAGCGCCGCCATGGCCACGGCGGGCTTGAAGGTGGAACCGGGCGGATACAGCCCCGATACCGCCTTGTTGATCAGCGGTGTCTGGCTGTTGTTGGTCCATTCGATCCACTGCGCCTGACTGACACCGCTGTCGAACAGCGAGGGATCGAAGGAGGGATTGCTGACCATGGCCAGCACCTCGCCATTGCGGCAGTCCATCACCACGGCGCTGGCCGACTGGTCGGCAATGCGGCCCAGCACCTGCTGCTGCAGGCCGCTGTCGATGGTCAGTGCGATCTCGTCACCCGCCAGCCCCTCATCACGGTCCAGCTCGGCCATGACGCGGCCCACGGCATTGACCTCCATCTCCACCGAACCGACCTGCCCGCGCAGGCTCGCATCCTGTGTCTGCTCGATGCCCGAGCGGCCAACGCGCATGCCCGGCAGGGCCAGTTCGGCATTATGCACCACGTCCTTTTCCGCAGGCGGGGCAACATAGCCCACCACATGCGCCAGCAGCGGGCCAAAGGGGTAGACCCGCGTGGTGCCCACATCAATCAGCACGCCCGGCAGGGACGGCATGTTGAGTTCCAGCCGCGCCATGTCATCCCATGACAGGAAATCACGCAGCATGATGGGAATGAACCGCCGTTTGTGGCGCAGTTCATGTTCGATGCGCGTGGTATCGCGCGGCTCCAGCGGCACAAGCTGGGCAAAACGCTCCAGCGTGCCGGGAATGTCGCTGGTTTCCTCGGCCAGCAGCAGGGCACGCCAGTTCACGCGGTTGGCCGCGACCGAAATGCCGAAACGGTCGGTAATCCGCCCGCGTGGCGGCGCGAAGAAGCGTTTGCTCAGCCGGTTGTTTTCCGCAAGCTTCGCATAATGACTGCCGTTGAGAACCTGAAGCCCGTACAGACGTTCACCCAATGCACCCAGTACCGCCCCCTGGGCCGCCATAAGCAGCAGGGCACGACGGGTAAAGACACCACGGGAGGGATTCTTGCCTTCCTCGGGGCGGGACATGAGCCGGGCGCCGGATTTCTTCTTACGCAACTTCATGCACTCATCCGGCACGGACGCACGACAACACCCGCTTCAGGATCGGTCCGTGTTATTGACGACAAAACGGTAGGTCCAGACAAACCCTGCATACAGGACAGGAAAACTGCCAAAGGACAGGACTGTCTCGAAAACAAAAGGCAGAAACTCCACAATATGCAAGGCCAGTGCGGAACACAGCACCCATTGTAGCGCCGTAACCCCCACCATCACCACGCCAAACACAAGCCAGAGTACAAAAAAATTAACCCGTGCCAGCGTATAACGTCCCGACAGGGCCACGCCATGCACGATCAGCATCATGAGCAGCATGACACCGGCCGGCCCGAAACTGAGCACATCCGCCCACAGCCCCAGCACGAACACCGCGATGGAGGGCATGAGCGCGGGCACGAAAACCGACCACAGGAACACCGTGCCCATGACCAGCGCGGGCATGAGTTCAACCTGCCCCGGCAGGTTGAGCGGCGCGGACAGCACAAGGGTTGCAAAGAACACGAACAGGCATGGCGCCGCGCTGCGCACCCCGTGGTCGATGCGGTAACCCAGCCCGGTACGGGGGTGGATGCCGGGACGGATGGGGGGCGGGGTGAAATTCTTCATCCATGCAGCCCCTGGTCCGCATGCGGCTGGAACTGCGCCGGCAGGGACAGCGTGCCCCCCACGGGGGGCGGCAGGGGCACACGGCCCGGCGCGTCGGGCGGGGCCACGCTGTCGGCATAATCGAATATGCGCAGGATATCGACATGGTCCAGCGCCGCGGCGGGCACCACCACGGGCTGGCCGGGGCGCACATAGTGCACATGCCCCACCGGCAGGCCGGCGGGCAGGCTCTCGATCTCGCCATTGGTCACGACGCGCTCCCCTTCGATCGGCACATTGTCCTGCGGATAGAAGATGATACGCGGCAGGGGTGAATTGTCGCCCGCCATGATGGCGGCGGCATGGCTGGATTCCAGCGTCACGGGCAGGCGGCTGGACGAGTCGGTAATCAGCAGCACACGCGCCGAGCGCTTGCCCACCTCGGTCACACGCCCGACCAGTCCCGCGCCATCAAGTGCTATGCCCCCCTTGCGCACCGATGTATCGGCATTGATCGCCAGCAGCACCGCGCGCGCGTACAGCCCGCTTGTATCGCGCACCACGCGGCCACTGACGAAGGTGGGCGCGTTATCGGGAATCCAGTGCAGGTTGGCTTTCAGCGTGCCGTTTTCATCCGCCAGCGCCGCCGCCACGTCATACCAGTGGCGCAGCGACTCGTTTTCGGCACGCAGGCGGATGTTCTCGGCTTCAAGGTTGCGGATATCCTGCAGGTTGCCCGACAGCCAGCGCAGCTTGGCCTGCGGCCACGCCACCAGACTGTAGGCGGGGGCCAGCAGGTCGGCCGTCTGCATGCGCAGGCGTTCAACCAGCGCGCGATCCGCCTTGCCCAGCAGGATGACGCCACAGGCCACAAGGATCAGCGCGGGCAGGACCAGCTTGCCCAGCGCCTGACGGAACTGGATGGATACAGGCATCAGTCCGCCGCTCCAGTCGTGACGCTGGCGTCACGCCTGCCGGGTTGTCCAATACTGCCTGGTCGCCGGACCTGCATCGTCCTGCGTCTCCCCTTCGGCACGCTGCCCTCCACACGCAGCAGGCAGCGTATCTGTCCCGTCCGTCAGTACATACTTGTCAGTACATTGCGCAGGCGCTTCATTTCCTCAAGCGCCCGCCCCGTGCCCATCGCCACACAGGACAGCGCATCCTCCCCCACCGTAACCGGCAGGCCCGTCGCGCGCCGCAGTACCTCATCCAGCCGATACAGCAGGGCGCCGCCGCCGGTCAGGACAATGCCCTTGTCCACGATGTCGGCCGCCAGTTCCGGCGGCGTGTTTTCCAGGGCGGTGGTCACCGCATCCAGGATCTGGCTGACCGGCTCGGCCAGGCTTTCGGCAATCTGCGCCTGCGAGACCACGACCTCACGCGGGACGCCGTTGATCAGGTCACGCCCCTTGACCTCACGCCATGGCCCCGGGTCCTCGGGGTCATCAGGCGGCATGGCGGAGCCAAGGTGGATCTTGATCTGCTCGGCCGAGCTTTCACCGATCAGCAGGTTATGGTTGCGGCGGATGTAGGAGATGATCGCCTCGTCCATCTTGTCACCGCCCACCCGCACCGAGCGGGCATAGACAATGCCACCCAGCGAGATGACCGCAACTTCCGTCGTGCCCCCGCCGATATCGACGATCATGCTGCCCGAAGGCTCGGTTACCGGCAGGCCGGCACCTATGGCCGCGGCCATGGGTTCCTCGATCAGGAAGACCTTGCGCGCGCCGGCACTCTCGGCACTTTCCTGAATGGCGCGCCGCTCGACCGCGGTGGAGCCGGAGGGCACACACACGATAATGAGGGGGCTTGCAAACATGCGGCGATTATGCACCTTGCGGATGAAATGCTTGATCATTTCCTCCGCAACCTCAAAATCGGCAATCACGCCATCGCGCAGCGGACGGATGGCCGTAATGTTGCCCGGCGTGCGGCCAACCATCTGCTTGGCTTCCTCACCCACCGCGAGCACCTGCTTCTTGCCCCGTACCTCTGCCAGCGCGACGACCGAAGGTTCATTCAGGACGATACCCCGTCCCTTGACGTAAACCAGCGTATTCGCCGTGCCGAGGTCGATCGCCATGTCAGCGGAAAGCAGACCCAGTACACGAGCAAACATCCAGAACTCCCGACAGTAACACCAGACCGGACCGTCCTACATCCCGACCGGCACCGCATGCCCTCATGACATGCCTGCGTACTGTCGGGAACCGTCTGGGTAAGCCCGAGGGATTACCGGCGCAGGCAGGCAGGGGCAAGAGGCCAGATGATTTTAATTCATTAAAATCTCCACGGCAGGGATGATTGTTACAAATTGCCCCTCTTTGGCCATGGCCAAACCGGATCTGGCATACCATCTTACCTTCATTCACCCGCCCGTGATGCCCACCGGGCATTCACGGCGCAAGAGCGGAAAAAACCTGTATGAAAACATCATTCCCCCGCATGCCCATCCGCCCCGCCGTCCTGCTGGCCGCCGGGCTGTGCCTTGGGCTGGGTGCGTGCGAGAACACCCGTGATCCCGGCCAGCGCGCCATTGGCGGCGGACTGCTGGGCGCGGGTGGCGGTGCCCTGATCGGCGGGCTGGCTGGCGGTGGCCAGGGAGCGGCCATCGGCGCGCTGGCCGGTGCGGCTGGCGGTGCGGCCATCGGCGCGGCCACGACACCTTCCCGCCGCCCGAGGGGGGAAGGCGCTTCCACCATCTGTCCCGATGGCCGCGTGCTACCGCAGGGCTACCCGCCACAGAGCTGCCAGCAGGCGGCAGGCGGCGGCCGCGCGGCCTATCCGCAGCAGCAGGGCTATGCCCAGCCCAGCTATCCCCGGCAGGGCGGCTATTATGGGCAGGACAGTGGCTATTATTCCCAGCAGCCCTATGGCTATGGCCAGAGTGGCTACGGACAGGGCGAATACCCGCAGCAGGAAGGCGCCTATCCCGAAGGGTATGGCGGCTACTGAAAACCGCCCCCGCCTGAATGCACCACACCCCACGGACAGAAACCTGACCGTGGGGTGTGGCACAAGATACCGGCAGGCAGCCAGACAGGGCCTGCGGGGCCGCCCCTTTCCCGAAAAGGCGGCGTTCTTTCAGACGTGCCGCGAAAGCCTCGCCCTAAACCGCTTCCGCTTTCTGGCCGTCAGGCGTCCAGCGCGGCGGGTTCGGCACGATCGCGCTTGACCAGCAGCTTGTTCAGCGCATGCACGTAGGCCCGCACGGCAGAGACCAGCGTATCCGCATCAGCACCCTGCCCGTCCACCAGCTTGCCATCTTCCTCCAGCCGGACCGAGGTACGGGCCTGCGCGTCGCTGCCTTCGGTCACGGCCCCCACGGAATACAGCTGCAACGTCGCGTCATGCGCAACAATGGCGCGGATGGCGTTGAACGCGGCATCGACCGGCCCCTGCCCTTCGGCGTGGCCTTCCCTGCGCGCGCCATCGACATCCAGCACCAGGTCGGCGGTAGCGGGGCGGCGGGAACCCGCGGTCACATCCAGCGCCACGAAGCGGATGCGCGCATGGTCGCGCACTTCGTCATCCACCAGCGCCACCAGATCCTCGTCGTAGATGACCTTCTTGCGGTCGGCCAGATCCTTGAAGCGGCTGAAGGCTTCGTTGAACTGGGCTTCTTCGAGGTTTTCGTACCCCATCGCCTTCAGCTTGTCGCGGAAGGCCGCGCGCCCCGAATGCTTGCCCAGTACCAGTGAGGTACGGTTCCAGCCCACGCTTTCGGGCGTCATGATCTCGTAGGTCGCGGCGTTTTTCAGGATCCCGTCCTGATGGATGCCGCTTTCATGCGCAAAGGCATTGCGGCCGACAATGGCCTTGTTGGGCTGCACATCGAAGCCGGTGATGGTGGACAGCATGCGCGAGGTACGCAGCAGGCGTTCGGTATGGATGCCGGTGGTATAGGGCAGCACGTCATGGCGCGTGCGCAGCACCATGATGATTTCCTCCAGCGCCGCATTGCCCGCGCGCTCGCCAATGCCGTTGATGGTGCATTCCACCTGCCGCGCGCCCGCATTCAGCGCCGCCACCGTGTTGGCCACAGCCAGGCCCAGGTCATTGTGGTTGTGGGTGGAGAAGATCACCCGGTCCGCCCCCGGCACGCGGGTGCGCAGGTCGGTGAAGATGCGGGCCATGTCCTCGGGCGTGGAATAGCCGACCGTATCGGGGATGTTGATGGTGGTGGCCCCCGCGCGGATGGCGGTCTCGACACAGCGGCACAGGAAATCGGGGTCGGTGCGCGAGCCGTCCTCGGCCGACCATTCCACGTCATCGGTGAACTGGCGCGAGGCGCGGTTGCCCGCCTCGATCAGTTCCAGAACCGTCTCCGGCTCCATGCGCAGCTTGTATTTCATGTGCAGCGGCGAGGTGGAGATGAAGTTGTGGATACGCCCGCGCTTCGCGGGCCTGATCGCCTCGCCCGCGCTGGTGATGTCATTCCTGCCGCCGCTGCGCGCCAGTGCGCACACGACGGTGTTCCTGACCTTCTGCGCGATCTGGTGGACGCTGTCGAAATCCCCTTTCGACGCCACGGGAAAGCCCGCTTCCATCACGTCCACGCCCAGTTCTTCCAGTGCTTCGGCCATGCGCAGCTTTTCCGCCAGGTTCATGGAAAAACCGGGGGACTGCTCGCCATCACGCAGCGTGGTGTCAAAGATGATGACGCGGTTGGGGTCAATCCGGCCAAAGGAAGGGTGGTCGATGCTCATGGTAGTAACCTCGGGACTTGGGTCCTGTGTGGGAGGCGGCACAAAGGCGTGCGCCCGTCATTCGTGTTCGCGAACCGGCAGGGCCGGTCCGATCAATCCCCTGGGCGCGCCGGCACGCAGCCGGCCCTGATCGCTCAGGGGCGGGTAAGTCGAAGACGAAGAAGCCCCGCACCGGCACATGCGCGCGCGGACGGATGCGCGCATGCGCCCGATCCAATCCCCACGATGTGCGCTGTCGTTACCATGCCGCGCACAATACAGGCAGCCGCCCTGATTGCAACCGCTAAAACACCCGGGCCGCCCCTTCAGCCGGTGGCATGGGTCACCATGCTGTCGGTGGCGAAATAGCGGTCGATCGCCTGCACCATGGCACCCGCCACCACCATGCGGTGGGCGGCCTGGCGCAGGGCGGCTTCATCCATGTGGTTGGACATGAATCCCATCTCCACCAGCACGGAGGGGATATCGGCCGATTTGAGCACCACGAAGGAGGCATGGCGCGCGGGATGCGGCAGAAGCCCGATGCGCGGGCGAAAGGAGGAAACGATGCTGCTGGCCATGTGGGCGGCACCATGGCGTGTCTCCTCGGTAACGAGGCTGGCCAGGATTTCCTGCACTTCCGGCGAATCCGCATGCACCTGCGGGCCGCCAAAGCGGTCGGCGCTGTTTTCGGTACGGGCCAGCATGGCGGTCTGCCGGTCCGACGCCTTTGCCGCGAGCGTGTAAACACTGGCACCCCGCACCCCCCGGTCCACCAGCGCATCGGCATGCATGGAAATGAACAGCGCGGCCTTGTGGCTGTGGGCGATGTCCACCCGCCCCTCCAACGGGATGAAGCGGTCATCGGCGCGGGTCATGGCCACGCGGTAGCGGCCACTGGCCTCAAGCTGGCGCTGCAGTTCGCTGGCGGCGGCTTCGGCCACATGTTTTTCATACGTGCCGGACACGCCAATGGCGCCGGGGTCCTTGCCCCCGTGCCCCGGGTCCAGTATGATCAGTGGCCTGGGCTGTGCCGCGCGCCCCACGATGGCGGGCGCGTGCAGCACGGGATGCGCCGCGTGGGCCGTGGCGTGGTGGGCCACCGCCGCATGGGCAGCCGGGTGCGCGGGCGTGCGGGCCATGCCGGTTGCGGGCACCAGCAGGCCAAGGCCGCCCAGCACGGTGCGGCGGCCAGGCCCGCGGCCAGCGGGGACCACGTCGTTTCCATCAGGCCGGGATGGGGGCATGCGTGTTGCTTCCGGTCATAACAGTTGGGGGCATACCCGTTCCCATTACCACCATATGGGCGGCGCGTCAGCGGGATAAACACACGCGGGCCTTGCAGGAAGGGCTACATTGCGTCATGCTGCCCAGCCGTGATGGACCATGCCAGATCCGGCTGCCATGAAGGCAGGCCAGACTGGCGGGATGCCCGCAGGGCATGATTTTCTCCATCCGGCATGCATCATGCATGCGCGGCATACGCTGACCGGCCCTTTTTTCCGGCCACGCCACGGCGTGGGAGCACATGCGGCGCACGACCTGAAGCTGCCGCGCCGGTGTTCCCCATCGACAGGAAACCGGATGGCATACCCGTCGATACGGAGGCCCCGCCCCGGCAATCAGGCCGGCCGGCACCTCCCCAGCCATGACCGAGGATGGATTGGACACCACGCGGACCTTCTTCCGCACATGCGATGACACCATGCCTGACCGTGGGCGGCCGCTGCAGGCTGCATCCGGTCGCCATGCATGGCCTGTCCGCCCGCGCGCCGCGCGGTGGTGTCCCGTCCGGGTCCGGTCGCGTTATTTTTAATATTTCCGTCCGTTCCTCCCGCTCCCTCCTGCCGCCACATGGTGCGCGCAGCCCGGATGCCGGAACGTGACACACCGGAGTGCGCCTATTTATGAGCAAACGCATGCTGATCGACACGACCCACGCGGAAGAAACCCGCGTGGTCGTGATGGATGGTCACCACCTTGAGGATTACGATGTCGAGGCCGCTTCCAAGAAGCAGCTCAAGGGCAACATCTACCTTGCCAAGGTCATCCGCGTGGAGCCAAGCCTCCAGGCCGCGTTCGTGGATTACGGCGGGAACCGCCACGGCTTCCTGGCCTTCAGTGAAATCCACCCCGACTATTACCAGATCCCCGTAGCCGACCGCGAAAAACTGCTGGCGCTTCAGGAAGAGGAACGCCGCGCCGAGGAAGAACGCCGCGCGCGTGACGACGAGGAAGAAGACGCCCCCGCCGCCGCCACGGCCGAGGAAGGCGAGGAGGCCGCCGAAGACGACGAGCCCGAGACCGTGGGCGGCGAGAACGACACCGGCGACGAGGCCCAGGCCCAGCGCCGCATCGCGCGCTTCCTGCGCAACTACAAGATCCAGGAAGTCATCCGCCGCCGCCAGATCCTGCTGGTGCAGGTGGTCAAGGAAGAGCGCGGCAACAAGGGTGCCGCGCTGACCACCTATGTCTCGCTGGCGGGTCGCTACTGCGTGCTCATGCCCAACTCGCTGCGTGGGGGCGGTGTCTCGCGCAAGATCACGTCGGTGGCCGACCGCCGCCGCCTGCGCGACATCATTACCGAACTGCAGATCCCGCGCGGCATGGCCATGATCGTGCGCACCGCCGGCGCCCAGCGCCCGCGCGCCGAGATCATGCGCGACTGCGAATACCTGCTGCGCCTGTGGGACGACATCCGCCAGCACACGCTGGAATCCGTCGCCCCCGCCCTGATCTATGAGGAAGCGAGCCTGATCAAGCGCGCCATCCGCGACATCTACACGCGCGAGGTGAGCGAGATCCTGATCGATGGCGAGCCGGGCTGGAAGTCCGCGCGCGAGTTCATGCGCATGCTCATGCCGCAGAACGCGCAGAAGGTGCGCCTGTGGCAGGACCACGAGCAGACCCTGTTCTCGCACTACAAGGTGGAGGGGCTGCTGGATTCCATGCTCTCGCCTTCCGTACAGCTCAAGTCCGGTGGCTATCTGGTCATCAACCAGACCGAGGCGCTGGTCGCGATCGACGTGAACTCGGGCCGCGCCACGCGTGAGCGCAATATCGAGGAAACGGCGCTGCGCACCAACCTGGAAGCGGCCGAGGAAGTCGCCCGCCAGCTGCGCCTGCGTGACCTGGCCGGGCTGATCGTGATCGACTTCATCGACATGGAAAGCCGCAAGCACAACGGCATGGTCGAGCGCAAGCTCAAGGACGCGCTGCGCAACGACCGCGCGCGCATCCAGGTTGGCCAGATCTCGCATTTCGGCCTGCTGGAAATGTCGCGCCAGCGCCTGCGCCCCTCCATTGCCGAATCCGCCTTCATGCCCTGCCCGCACTGCCAGGGCACCGGCATCGTGCGCGGGATCGAAAGCTCGGCGCTGCACGTACTGCGCGCGATCGAGGACGAAGGCATGCAGCGCAAGGCCGCCGAGATCTCGGTTGCCGTCGCGCCGGAAATCGCGTTCTACATCCTCAACAACAAGCGTAGCTGGCTTGGCGAGATCGAGGCCCGGCACAAGATGCATGTCGTCTTTGCCCCCGATGCCGCCCTGCAGCCGCAGGACTGCACCATCGAGCGCGTGCGCCCGCAGACGGCCCGCTTCGAGGCCCCGGTCATCGAACATGCCCCGGCCGAGGGCAGCCATGTGCGCGAAATCCAGATCCAGGCCGAGCCGCCTGCCGCCGAGGCCACCCCCGACGAGCACGCCACCGGCACGGAGGAGGACGAGGACATCGCATCGGGGACCGACCACCGCCGCCGCCGTCGCCGCCGTCGCCGCCGTGGCGGTTCCCAGACCGGCCAGACGGCCGCGCAGGAAGGCACGGAAGACACAACGCAGGCCGCAGCGGACACGGACATCGTGGCTCCCGTACCGGCAGCCCCCGCGCCAGAGGCCTATCGTGGCCCGACCCCGGCCGACCCGTATGGGGATGCGATCATCGACATCTTCGATGTGATCGAACAGACCACCGCCCCCGCCGAACAGGTGGTGGAAGATGTGGTGGAAGCCGATCCCGTCGTGGTTGAGGTGGTGGAAACCCCCGATGCGGTCGTGGCGGAAGATGCCGCGCCCAGGCCGCGCCGTTCGCGCCGCCGTTCACGCCGCCGCACCCCGTCCGAAAGCAGCGTGACGGAAACCGGTGCCGTGGAAAGCAAGGCCGCACCCGCCGCATCCGCAGAGGTGGCCCCGGCCCCCGCAGCGACGCCGGTGGCCGAAACGGCACCAGAACCGGAAGCCGCACCGGCACCGGCCGAAACCGTGGAGGAAGCGCCCAGGCCGCGCCGCCGCCGTGCCACCAGCACGACGACCGCACGCCGCAGCACCGCCAGCCGTAGCAAGGCGGCCACTGAAACGGCGGAAGCAACCCCGGCCCCGGTCGCCGAGGCACCCGCTGCGGAAGCACCGGCCGAGGAGCCAGCCGCCAAAACGGAAGCCAAGCCTGCCCGCAAGCGCGCCAGCAGCAAGGCCACGGGCACGACGGCCACCACACGCCGCCGCACCACCCGCAAGACGGCCAAGGCGGACGAACCCGCCGAAGCCGTGGCGGAAGCACCGGCCCCGACCCCGGACGCCGAAGCTACGGAAGAAGCCCCCAAGCGCCGCCGTGTGACGCGCCGCAAGAAGGCTGAACCCGAAGCCGAGGCGCCTGTGGCGGAAACCGTAGCCGAAACGGTGGACACGGCAGCTGAAGCCGCGCCGAAGCCCGCGCCGCGCAAACGGGCCACCACCCGCAAGACGGCAACGGCCACGCCCGCAGCCGCCACCCGTGCCCGCCGCCGCAAGAAAGCGGATGAAACAGCGGAAACGGCCGCGGATGACACGGCACAGCCTGCCGCATCAGCCGAAGCGGACGCCACACCGGCACCCCGCCGCCGCACGGGCTGGTGGAAGCGCTGAAGCGCAGGTCCATAGCCTGACCAGTAAAAAACCTGCCTTCGCAAGAAGGCAGGTTTTTTCATGCCCGCGACCCGATGCAGCGTGAGGCACCTGCCCTGCCTGCAATATCCGCCTTTCTGGAACCCGGCCTTCTGGGCCGTCCATGATGCCATGCTGTTTTACACGGACGTGCCGCCGTCCCATCGATGACGATGCAGGATGCGGGGAAGAACGGGACCCTGGCACAATCCGGCCAGACGCAATCCGGCAGGTTCCCGGTCGCCCCGGACGATTGAAGGTTCACCCGACAAGGGCTGGTTGCCAGATCAGCGGTTCCTTCCGCACGACCCATGAAGGCCGGCACCGGCCGCGCCCGGCCCCAATCCGATCGAACAGGTCCTTGCCGCACCCAGGACCCTGCTGCGAAAAGCGGCAGAACGATCCGTCGAGGCGACATGGAAACGCATCGGCTCGCCCCTCAATTACCTGTCACCACACGAATGTGCCAGTTACCTCAGGAACTCAGGGCATGCGGCCATCTCATCACGGAACATTCTGGCCGCCATTGCCACCATCGGGCATGGCGGGCGCGGTCTCCCAGCCGGGGCCGATAATGGCGGCACTGCGGCGGCCCAGACCGTCATGGCGGAGCACGATCATGTTCTGCTCCTCCAGATAGGTCAGCTGGCGGCGGGCCCGGCCCAGGGAATGGGTGCCGTAAGTGCGCGCGATCAGGCTGTCCGACGGGCAGGGCTGCCCCTGCAGTGCGGCACGCGCGATGAGCAGGAAGATGCCCTGCACGTCATCGGGCAGCACGGCGGCCATCTGCTCGGCCTGCTGCCACTGGCCGGTTTCCGCCGTCCGGGCATCCACGCCCGCACGCGCCACCGCCAGCAGGCGGCGGAAGCGCGGCATGTCCAGCGCATCGCGGCCCATGCCCTCTATGCGGCAGCGCACCAGAAAATCCTGATAGAGCACATGCACGGGGCGGAACCCCGCATCCTCATCGCGCAATATGTCGGTCAGGATTTCCAGAAAGCGCTGTTTCTGGGCAGCCGCATCCACCGGGGGTGCCTCTTCCATTTCCGCCGTCCCGGCCTCCACCGCCGCGGTCCCGGCATGGGCGGCAAGCTGGGCCAGGATATCGGGCGGCGGGCTGAAGCTGCGTGGCGGGCGGGGGGCCATCTCACGTTCGGGCACCGGGGTCAGGATCAGTTCACGGATTTCCTCCCCCACCGCCGCCGGTTCGAACGGCATGAGGGTGGGACCCGCCGAGCGGCTTTCGGTCTCGACCGGGCCGATCTTCACCGCCAGCGGCCTGCGCGATACGGCGGGGCCAAGGGCCACGAAATACCCCCGCTCCAGATCACGGAAGCTTTCGGCCTGCCTGCGCTCCATGCCCAGCAGGTCGGCCGCGCGCATCATGTCGATATCGAGAAAGGTCCGGCCCATGAGGAAATTGGACGCTTCGGCGGCCACATTCTTGGCCAGCTTGGCCAGGCGCTGGGTGGCGATCACACCCGCAAGCCCGCGCTTGCGGCCACGGCACATGAGGTTGGTCATGGCCCCCAGCGCGGCCCGGCGCGCCTCATCCGAGACCTCGCCCGCCGCCGCAGGCGCGAAAAGCTGGGCTTCATCCACCACCACCAGCACGGGGTACCAGTAGTCGCGCGGTACCTCGAACATGCCGCCCAGAAAGGCTGCGGCGCGGCGCATCTGCACCTCCGCATCCACGCCCTCAAGGTTCAGCACGACGGAAGCCCGATGCATGCGCATGCGCTCGCCCGCCGCCTGCAGGGCAGCCTCGGTATGTTCGGCGGCATCAATGACCAGATGGCCGAAGCGGTCTGCCAGGCTTACAAAATCGCCTTCGGGGTCAATGATCGCCTGCTGCACCATGCGGGCCGACTGTTCCAGCAGGCGGCGCAGCAGGTGCGACTTGCCGGAACCGGAATTGCCCTGCACCAGCAGGCGGGTGGACAGCAGTTCGGCCAGATCCATGGTTACCGGGGCATCGCCCGCCACGGCCCCGCGCCGGTCCCCGATCGTGATTGCAACACTCATGGCGCTGACGGATACCGCCCGCGCAGCGAGTCCCGCAACCATTCCCATGCGCCCTCACCCGCCAGCCGGCCGGTGGCCATGCAGCCCTGCAGCAGATAACCGCCGGTAGGCGCTTCCCAATCCAGCATCTCGCCCCCGGCAAACACACCGGGCCGCGCGCGCAGCATGAGCCGTTCGTCCAGCGCGGACCATGCAATCCCGCCTGCAACCGATATGGCGCGGTCCAGCGCAGCGGGCGCACGCAGCACGACCGGCACGGCCTTGACCCGCCGGGCCAGGGCTGTCGGGTCGCGTGGCGGCGGTCCATCACCGCCTTCGCGCAGCAGGGCAATGGCTTCCGGTGTAAGCCGCAGTGCCTTGCGCAGGGTATTGGACAGGCTTTCGCGCGCCCGCACGCGGGCCAGACGGGTGGCGATATCCGCCACATCCAGCGCGGGCCGCAGGTCAACATGAACCAGCGCGTGCCCATCACGGGCAATCCGGTCACGAATCGCAGCCGACAGGGCATAGACCGCACCGCCTTCAATCCCCGCCTGTGTCACCACCGCCTCACCACGCACGGATGGGCCGCCTTCCAGCGCAAGGCTTATGCCGCGCAGGGGCGTGCCCGCGAACCGGGTGGTGAAATCCGTGCCCCAGTCGGTCACGAAGCCACAATTGGCGGGGGCAAAAGGCGTAACATCCACACCCAGCCCCAGCAGACGCTCACGCCACGCACCATCCGACCCCAGTCGCGCCCAGCTTGCGCCCCCCATGGCCAGCACGGTGGCGTTGACCCGCCAGCAGGCCGGGCCACCGGGGCCGGTGACGCGCAGCCTGCCCGCCGCGTCCCATCCTTCCCAGCGGTGGCGGGTCAGCAGGCGCACGCCCCGCCCCGCCAGCCGCGCCAGCCATGCGCGCAGCAGGGGGGATGCCTTCATGGCGCGCGGGAACACCCGCCCGCTGCTGCCGGTAAAGCAGGGCTGGCCCAGCCCTTCGGCCCAGGCCACCATGTCCTGCGGGGTGAAGGCGGCCAGGGCGCGCGCCAGCATGGGCCGTGCCGCGCCGTAGCGGGTGGCGAACCGTTCGGCCGCCTCGCCATGGGTCAGGTTCAGCCCGCCACGCCCGGCCATGAGCAGCTTGCGGCCCATGGTGGGCATCTGCTCCACCACGCTGACAGCACACCCCCGGGCGGACAGGATCTCGGCACAGGCAAGCCCGGCGGGGCCGCCACCAATAACCGCGACATGCGGCCTGAAAACGAATTCGGTCATACGTCAGATAATATAGTCAATGGGCGGCAGCATCTGGTCCATGGTGAAGGCGGGCAGGCCGGAATGCCGCGTGCCCACCGGCCGGGCCGGGTTGCCCACCACCGTGGTGTAGGGGGAGACGGATTCCAGCACGATGGACCCTGCCCCCACCTTTGCCCCCTCGCCAATCTCGATATTGCCCAGGATCTTGGCCCCCGCCCCGATCAGCACGCCACGGCGCACCTTGGGGTGGCGGTCGCCCACGTTCTTGCCGGTGCCGCCCAGCGTCACCCCCTGCAGCAGCGAGACATCATCCTCCAGCACCGAGGTCTCGCCAATCACGATCCCCGTGCCATGGTCCAGCAGGATGCGCCGCCCCAGCCGGGCGGCGGGGTGGATATCCACCGCGAACAGTTCGGAACACCGGCTCTGCAGGTGCAGGGCAAGGTAGCCCCGCCCGTTATGCCACAGCCAGTGCGCCACGCGGTAGCTCTGCACGGCGTGGTAGCCCTTGAAGAACAGGAATGGCGTGACGTATTCCGCCGTGGCGGGATCGCGCTCACGGATGGCCACAAGATCGGCGGCGGCAGCCGACACGATATCGGGGTCCGCGTCGAATACTTCCGTCACCAGTTCGGCCAGCGCGTCATCCGCCACCGAACGGTCACCCAGCTTGCGCCCGATCAGGGCCGCCAGCGCGCCACGGAACGAGCCATGGTTGCGGATGCCGGTAGCCAGCAGCCCCTTGACCAGCGGGTCATTGCAGCCACACGCGCCACTGACGATTTCCTGCCACAGGGCATGGGGGTCCACATGCCCCAGCGTTGGCGGCATGACGGGCTGCCGGCGAGGCGGCATGGAAAGGGCAGCGGGCTGCTTTTCAGACATGACAGATCCGTTCCGGCCATTTGGCCCAGTTGAATACGTGCGGGCGGTGTGGCTGGCGCCTACAGCCCCATAGCGTGGCGGGCAAAGCTGCGGCGCAGCGGCGTGATGCGGTTGACGGCCGCAAGCCCCACGTCGCGCGCCAGCCGCAGCACGGGGTTGTCATTGCCAAACAACCGCTCCAGCGCATCGGTTGCGGCCAGCATGAGCATGTTGGCCGGCCGGCAGCGCGCCTGATAGGCCCGCAGCACGTCGGGCGCGCCCACATCGCCCCCGCGTGCATGCACGTCCATCAGGATATCGGCCATGGCAATGACATCGCGGAAGCCAAGGTTAAGCCCCTGCCCCGCAATGGGGTGAATGCCATGCGCCGCATCCCCCACCAGCGCCAGCCGGACATCAGTATAACGCTGCGCGTACTGCGCGGAAAGCGGATACACCCAGCGCTGCCCCACGGGGGTGACGGCGCCCAGCCATTCATCGCCCATGCGGCGACGGATTTCATGGGCAAAGGCTTCATGCGGCAGTTCGGCCAGACGATGGGCCACCTTCTCGCCCTCGGTCCAGACCAGGGCGGACAGGTTGGGATATTCCGCCGTGCCCGCCATGGGCAGCTGGGCAAAGGGGCCGGCGGGCAGGAAATGCTCCAGCGCGCGCCCGCCATGCGGGCGTTCATGCGCCACGGCGCACACGATGCCGCACTGGTTATAGGGCAGGCGGGTGACGGCAATGCGCGCCTGTTCACGCAGCGGGCTGCGCCGCCCTTCGGCCGCGACCACAAGGCGGGCATGGATCACACGCCCGCTGGCGGTGCGGATTTCCGCCCCTTCGGGCCTGCGGGTCACGGTCCCTTCATCGGGGGCGAATACATGCACGCCGGGCGTGGCATACAGGCTGGCATTCAGCGCCACGCGCAGGGCACGCGCCTCGATCATGGCGCCAAAGGGCTGGTCGGCATCATCGGGGCCGAATTCAAGGAACAGGCGTGAGGGCGGCCGCCCCGGCCTGCCATCGGTCACGCGGATTTCGCGTATGTCGCACGACTCCATGGGCAGGCGCTGCCACACGCCCGCTTCCTCCAGCAGGCGGCGCGAGCCTGCGGCAATGGCATAGGCCCGGCCATCAAAGGCCGGATGTTCCATGGGGGGCAGGGCCGCACGGTCGATAATGGCAACCTGCAGCCCCGCCGCCGCCAGGCGGCAGGCCAGTGTCGCCCCCACGGGCCCGGCCCCCACAATGCAGACATCGACCCCGATGGCCCCGGATGCGGTGGAGGATGGCGTGTTCGCGTTCATGTCGTTTCCTGTTCTGGACCCAGTGCGGGCGGCAAGCCCACCGGATTTACTCCCCCCCGGTGGCAGCGCACAAGCATGGCCGCCTGCCCGGACGGTGCGAAGGCGGATGACATACATCATCCGATCAGGGTATAGACGGAGCGGTTACCCTATCCTTCACACACGGTCAGCCGGCCGGTACAGCAAAATGGAGACCCGGTGCGATGAAGCTTGTCACAGCCATCATCAAGCCTTTCAAGCTCGACGACGTGCGTGAGGCCCTGACCCCCCTGGGGATACAGGGACTGACCGTATCGGAAGTCAAGGGCTTTGGCCGCCAGAAGGGACAGACCGAGATCTATCGCGGCGCGGAATATCATGTAAGCTTCCTGCCCAAGATCAAGATCGAGGTTGCCGTAACCGACGAAATGGTCGAACAGGCCGTGGAAACGATTCTGGAAGCCGCCCATACCGGCAAGATCGGCGATGGCAAGATCTTCATCTCCCCGCTGGACAGCGTCATCCGCATCCGCACGCGCGAGACGGGTGACAGCGCACTTTGAGCCTTCTTTTTTTCCGTCATTTCAGGATTGATACCGCATCATGACTTCATCCCTCCGCTTCAAGATCGCAGCCGCGTCGGTTCTGGCGCTGACCCTTTCCGCCGGTGCGGCGCAGGCCCGCGATACATCCAAGGCCTGCCACCAGAAATTCGTGGCCGCCCGCACCGCGGGCAGCCTGAATGGCCAGAGCTACAAGGAATTCAAGACCGCCCAGTGCGGTGACACCGCCAGCGCCGACACCACCGCCAAGCCGGCCGAAGCCCCTGCCGCGGCCCCGAGCGCCCCGGCCGCCAAGCCTGCCGCACCCGTAGCGGCAGCAGCGCCCGCCACAGCGACAAACGCCACCATGCCCAGCGCCATTGCCGAGAAATACAGCAAGGAATCGGCAGGCAAGGCCCGCATGCACACCTGCCTTGACCAGTACAACGCCAACAAGGCCACCAACGCCAATGGCGGCCTGCGCTGGATTCAGGCAGGCGGCGGCTACTACAGCGTGTGCAACGCGAAGCTCAAGGGCTGAACGGCCTTTCATCCGGCCCCATGACCCCGGGCCGGACGGGTCAGCCGCCCGGCCTGCGCGCGGGGCGGACGAAGGCCTGGTTCGTGGCATAGGAGATCCAGACCCTGTGGCCCGCGAACCAGTCCGAGCCGAGCAGCATTTCCAGATGCTCGCGCAGCGGGGCCACGGTCAGCGTGACATTGCGCTCAAGCTCGTGGCCGACCTGCAGGGTGGCAAAACGGTGCCAGTGATAGATATCCTGATGCCCGTCCACCCCCGCCGTGACCCCGCCGGGGTCACGCGCAAGTTCCGACTGGGTGATACCCGCGCGATGCGCGATTTCGGGCGAGACGATGCGTGAACGCGCGCCACTGTCCAGCAGGGCCGTGACCGGCCGGCCCGCAAGCTGGACTTCCAGCAGGAAGCGGTTGTCCTGCCTGCGCAGCGGCAGCGTTTCATACGGCCCGTCCCATGCCGGCAGCCGCGCGCAGGCGACTGACGCGTGCCGGATGTCCCAAAGCGCCAGCGTGCCGCCCGCCACATCCATGTCCAGGTCGAAGCGCGACAGGATATCCCCCCCCAGCAGCCCCGCGACCGGCGGGTGGATCATCGGCTGGCCCGGCAGTTCGCCCACCGGCACGGAGCGCGCGCCAAAATCCACGCCGCCCACCCGCAGGTCGGGCACGATGGCATTGGGAGTGGCCTGCGCGACACCGCCGGTTCCGTGCACGACCGTCTCGTGCTCGGGGTCCAGCCTCAGGCGCAGGTAACCCACCATTTCCGGTGTAAGCAGGCCGCCATCGGAACCCGTATCCACCAGCGCGCTCAGGCTGTGGCCCGCAATACTGACCACGATGGACAGGTACCCCCCGTCATCGCGCAGCGGCACCTGGGCCACACGTTCGTGGCTGCACAGACGCGGCGCCTCCTGCGCCATGGCACTGGCCATGCACAGCATGCCGCCCGCCAGCAGGGCCAGCAGGCGGCAGGAAAACCGGGCGGGGGCACCTGCCATCAGGCAAGACGCCGGGCCATGGCATCCGTCGCCGCCAGCAGGGCGGACTGGATGCCGGGTTCGGTCATGGCATGGCCCGCGTCCTCCACAAGCTGGAAATCCGCCTCCGGCCAGGCACGGTGCAGGTCCCATGCGGTCCGCACCGGGGTGGCCACATCATAGCGCCCCTGCACGATCACGGCGGGAACATGCCGGATGCGCGCCACGTCACGGATCAGCTGGCCTTCCGCCAGCCAGCCGGCATTGACGAAGTAGTGGTTCTCGATGCGCGAGAACGCCAGCGCGTAACGCGGGTCGGCATGGCGCGTGAGCGTGCCCTCGACCGTACGCAGGGTTATGGTGCGCCCTTCCCACATGCTCCAGGCGATGGCCGCCTTCATCTGCTCATCCGCGTCATGCCCGGTCAGGCGGCGGCTGTAGGCTGCCATCAGGTCGGCACGTTCTTCGGGCGGGATGGGGGCCACGAACTGCTCCCACAGGTCGGGGAACAGCCATGACGCGCCATCCTGATAGTACCACAGCAGTTCCGACCGCCGCAGGGTGAAGATGCCGCGCATGACCAGTGCCGTCACCCGCCGCGGGTGCGCCTGCGCATAGGCCAGCGCCAGCGTGGACCCCCATGAACCGCCAAAGACCATCCATGACCCGGCCCCCGTCAGTTCGCGCAGCCGCTCGATATCGGCCACGAGATGCCATGTGGTGTTGTTCTCAAGCGATGCATGCGGGGTGGAACGCCCGCAGCCACGCTGGTCGAACAGCAGGATACGGTAGCGCGCGGGGTCGAACATCTGGCGCTGGAAGGCCGAACACCCGCCGCCGGGGCCGCCATGCAGGAACACGACCGGAATGCCGTCGGGATTGCCGCACAGTTCCCAGTACACGCGATGCCCCTCACCCGTATCAAGCCAGCCATGGTCATATGGGTCGATCGGGGGATAGGCGAACCGCTGGGCCATGGGCATTCCTGTTCAACGTACTGTATCGGGCGGGGTATCGGTGGCATGGGGATGGGCGCGTGTCCAGACATCCATGAGCCGCGCCTCATCGGCAAGGGTATAGCGCTGGGTGGTGGACAGGCTGGCATGGCCCAGCAGGTCCTGTATCACCCGCAGGTCAGCCCCCCCTTCCATCAGGTGGGTGGCGAATGAATGCCGCAGGGCGTGCGGGGTTGCATGCTCCGGCAGGCCCGCCATGTGCCGCCAGGTGCGCATGGCGCGCTGGGCAATGCCCGCCTGCAGCCGCCCGCCGCGCACGCCCACGAACAGCGGCGCATCCGCCTGCGGCAG
Source organism: Komagataeibacter rhaeticus (assembly GCF_011611525.1). Lineage (NCBI taxonomy): Bacteria > Pseudomonadati > Pseudomonadota > Alphaproteobacteria > Acetobacterales > Acetobacteraceae > Komagataeibacter > Komagataeibacter rhaeticus. The sequence goes on along the minus strand of NZ_CP050139.1, from coordinate 562,247 downwards.
CGGATGGACACCGCGCCAGCGCCGGAGCGCCGCCATGACCTGCGGCAGCACCGGCACCATGCGCTCACGCCCGCCCTTGCCCTGGATGCGCAGCACGCCATCGCCCTTTGTGCCTTCCCCCAGCGCCTGCGCCCGGTCAAGATCGCGCACGTCCAGTCCCAGCGCCTCCGAAATACGCAGCCCGCAGCCGTACAGCAGCATGAACAGCGCGCCATCGCGCACGCGGGCAAGCGGGGTATGGGCAATGTCGGCAACACCTTCGGGCACGTCCAGCGCCTGCGCGGTTGGCAGCGGGCGTGGCAGCGGGCGGCGCGTGCGCGGGGTTGCCAGCAGGCCGGGGGCCGGATTGTCCACCCCATGGTAGCGGGCAAGGTAGCGGTAGAAAGACCGCAGGGCCGAAACCCGGCGCGCGCGCGTGCGGGCCGCGCGGTCCTGCGTGGTGGCGCGGCGGCCGCTCAGGGCGGCGGCATGTTCATGCGCAAGCCATGCCCGCAGGTCGGCCAGCGACAGGCCGGCCAGTGCCGCAAGATCCGGCCCGGCCCCCAGGTGCCCGACCAGAAAGGCAAGGAAACGGTCCAGGTCACCCCGATAGGCCGCAAGCGTAAGGGGGGAAGCCCGGCGTTCGGTTTCCATCCAGTGCAGAAAGGCGTCCCGCGCGCCGGTTGCCATCATGTCTGCCATTGCCTGCCCGATCCCCGTTTTCATGCCCCTGTCACGGACTGCCGGGGCCATGTGCGCGCCACACATGACCAATGGACAAGACACGGGCGACGCATGACGGTAGAAAAACGCATGCCCGACCGCAATCCCATACAGACGGACCTGCTGCCCCCCCCTGGCGGAAGCGCGCGCGTGCGGGTCATGCTGACCCTGCCCTTTGCCGGGCCGCTGGACTATACGCTGCCGCCCCGGCTGGCGGGGGCGATGCCGGGGGATATTGTTACCGTGCCGCTGGGCCGCCGCACGGAAACGGGGGTGATATGGGACGCCACATCCCGCCTGCCGCCGGAATTCACGCCGCCCCCACAAAAGGACGTGCCCACCAGCCGCCTCAAGCCCGTGGCCGCACGGCTTGACCTGCCGCCGCTACCTGCCCAGCTGCGCCGGTTCGTGGACTGGGTGGCGGCCTATACCCTCTCGCCGCCGGGCATGGTGCTGGCCATGGCGCTGCGGGCCAATGCACTCGCACCGCTGCCCAGACCGGCCACGGGCTGGATCGCCGCCCCCACCGTGCCGTCCGGGCTGCGCCTGACCCCTGCGCGCCAGAAGGTGCTGGAACTGGCCACCACCGCCCTGCCCACGGCGGAACTGGCGCGCCGTGCCGGGGTCGGGGCCGCGGTGATTCGCGGGCTTGCGCAGGCCGGGGCACTGACGGCGGTGGAAATCCTGCCCCCTCCCCCCTTCGCCCTGCCCGATCCCGCCCACTGCCCCCCGCAACTGGAGGGCGAGCAGGCCGAGGTCGCAGCCCAGCTGCGCGCACGGGTGGACGAAAACGGTTTTTCCATCACCCTGCTCGAAGGGGTAACGGGATCAGGCAAGACCGAAATCTACATGGAGGCGATTGCCGCCTGTGTGGCGGCAGGGCGACAGGCGCTGGTGCTGCTGCCTGAAATCGCCCTTTCCGCCCAGTGGACGGGCCGCTTCGCCCGCCGTTTTGGCGCGGAACCGGCCCTGTGGCATTCCGATCTGGGCGCACGCCTGCGCAGGGTGACGTGGCGGGCGGTGGCCGATGGTACGGCGCGCGTGGTGGTGGGCGCGCGCTCGGCGCTGTTCCTGCCGTTTGACCAGCTTGGCCTGATCATTGTGGATGAGGAACACGAAACCGCCTTCAAGCAGGAAGATGGCGTAACCTATCATGCCCGCGACATGGCGGTGGTGCGCGCGCGCATGAGCCAGGCGCCCATCGTGCTGGTTTCGGCCACCCCCAGCCTTGAAAGCCTGGCCAATGTGGGCGCGGGCCGATACCGGCACCTGAAGCTGAACGCCCGCCATGGCAACGCCAGCATGCCGGATGTGGAAACGCTGGACATGCGCGCCGACCCGCCCGAGCGCGGGCTGTTCCTCTCCCCCATGCTGACCGGCGCGATCAATGACGCGATCGGGCGCGGCGAACAGGCCATGCTGTTCCTCAACCGCCGGGGCTATGCGCCGCTTACGCTGTGCCGCACCTGCGGCCACCGCATGCAATGCCCCAACTGCACCGCGTGGCTGGTGGAACACCGCGCGCGCCATATCCTGACCTGCCACCATTGCGGGTATGACGAACCCATTCCCCAGACCTGCCCCAAATGCGCCGATGCCGACAGCCTGACCCCCATCGGCCCCGGCGTGGAACGCATAACCGAGGAAGCACGCGCCACCTTCCCCGATGCGCGGATACTGGTCATGGCCAGTGACACCCTGAATGGTCCCGCCGCCACCGCCGCTGCCGTGGAGCGCATAGCCCGGCGTGAGATCGACCTTGTGATCGGCACCCAGATCGTGGCCAAGGGCTGGCATTTCCCGCATCTGACACTGGTGGGCATCGTGGATGCGGACCTTGGGCTGGGCGGTGGCGACCTGCGGGCATCCGAGCGCACGGTGCAGCTGCTCCACCAGGTGGCGGGCCGCGCGGGGCGGGCGGAGGCGCCGGGGCGCGTGCTGTTGCAGAGCTACGTGCCCGACCACCCGGTCATGCAGGCGCTGGTATCGGGCGACTTTGCCAGTTTCATGCAGCAGGAGGCCGAACAGCGCCGCCCCGGCTTCTGGCCCCCTTATGGCCGGCTGGCCGCCGTGATTGTCAGTGCGGAGGCACCGGATGCGGCCGACCTGACCGCCCGCGCGCTGGGCCAGAACGCGCCCCGGCTGGATGGCGTGCAGGTGCTTGGCCCCGCACCCGCGCCGCTGGCCATCCTGCGCGGGCGGCACCGCTTCCGCCTGCTGCTGCGCGCGCGGCGCAACATTGCGGTGCAGCCGATCATGCGCGAATGGCTCTCACGCGTGAAACCCGAGCGCGGGGCGCGGATTGATGTGGATATCGACCCGGTCTCGTTCCTGTAAGAAACCAGACGATTTAAAATACAAAAGTTTCCGGGTGCCGCCTTTTTTCAAGAAGGCGGTGTTCTTCGAAGCTTTTTGAAAAAAGCTTCACCAAAAACTTTTATCCGTTTTCATTACTGCGCTTCCGTCGCGTGCGTCATGCCGCGCTGGAGCGCCTGTTCCACCTTGCGGCCCGCAAGCGACAGGGCCACGGCCTCGGCAATGCGGATGCCGTCAATCCCGGCGGACAGGATGCCACCGGCATAACCCGCCCCCTCACCCGCCGGGAACAGGCCGCGCACGTTGATGCCCTGCCCATCCGCCCCGCGCGGAATGCGCAGCGGCGAGGAGGTGCGCGTCTCCACCCCGGTCATGACCGCATCGCGCATGGAAAAACCGGCCAGTTTGCGATCAAAATGGGGCAGGGCCTCGCGTATGGCATCGATGGCAAAACCGGGCAGGCAGCGCGCAAGGTCGGTGGGGGTGACACCGGGGCGATAGGACGGCACGACATCCCCCAGTGCGGTGGACGGCCTGCCATCAAGGAAATCCCCCACCGTCTGGGCCGGGGCGAAATAGGCGCCGCCACCGGCTTCATACGCCTTGCGTTCCCACTCGCGCTGGAAGGCAATGCCCGCCAACGGGCCGCCGGGGTAATCCTGTTCCGGTGTCACGCCCACCACGATGCCCGCATTGGCATTGCGCTCGGCACGGGAATACTGGCTCATGCCGTTGGTCACCACCTGCCCCGGCTCGGACGTGGCGGCCACCACCGTGCCGCCGGGGCACATGCAGAAGGAATAGACTGCGCGGCCATTGCCGGCATGGTGCACCAGCTTGTAATCGGCCGCCCCCAGCAGGGGAATCGGCTCGGGCTGGCTGTAGCGCGCGGTATTGATGACGGATTGCGGATGCTCGATCCGCACCCCGATCGAGAACGGCTTGGCCACCATGGCCACCCCCGCCGCATGCAGCGACTCAAACGTATCCCGCGCGCTGTGGCCTATGGCCAGCACCACATGGCCGGTCACGATTTCCGCCCCGTCCGCCAGCCGCAGGGCGGCGATGCGCTGGCCGCCCGCCCCGTCATCGCGCATCACGAAGTCACGCACATGCGCGCCAAAGCGGTATTCGCCACCAAGGGATTCAATCTCGGCCCGGATATGCTCCACCATCGAGACCAGCCGGAACGTGCCGATATGCGGGCGGGAGAGGTATTCAATTTCCTCCGGCGCGCCGGCACGCACGAATTCGGCCAGCACCTTGCGCCCGTAATGGCGCGGGTCACTGACCTGGCTGTACAGCTTGCCATCCGAGAAGGTACCCGCCCCCCCTTCGCCAAACTGCACGTTGCTTTCCGGTGTCAGGATGGATCTGCGCCACAGGGCAAAGGTATCGACCGTGCGCTCACGCACCACCTTGCCGCGTTCCAGCACCAGCGGGCGCAGGCCCATCTGCGCCAGCACCAGGGCTGCCATCAGCCCGCACGGCCCGGCCCCGATCACCACCGGCCGCGTAAAACCGGGCCGGGCGGCGATCCGCGCGCCATCATCGATGACGAAGCGGTAGGCGGTATCGGGGGCCGGCATGATATCCCGCGCGCCGCCATGGGCGGCCAGGACAGTGGCCTCGTCCCGCACGGTACAGTCAACGGTATAGACCAGCATGATCCGCCCCCGCCTGCGGGCATCGTGCCCCCGGCGGAATATGGTGATCTGCCCCACGTCCTCCACCGCCACGCCCAGCCGTCCGGCCACGGCGCCACGCAGCGCGTCCTCCGCATGGCCAAGGGGCAGGCGCAGTTCGGTCAGTCGGATCATGGGGCGTGTCCTTGCTGGCAGGAGGCGGGTGGAGGTGACTTATCACGCCCCCGCCCCGCGCAAAACGTGCTAAGTGGTGGTGACAGGGCCTGACCTTCTGCTAGGAAGGCACGCGACCCTTGTCTTCCCTGCAGACGGACACAGCCCCATGGGCGAATGCCAACACAATCATGGCCCTGACGGCCATGCCCACATGGCCGCGCACAACCACGCGCATGACGGCCACGCGGCCCATGGCCATACGGGGCACGACCATGACGGGCATGAGGGGGACAGCCACAACCATGCGGGCCATGACTGCGGGCATGACCACGGCCATGGCGGGCTGTTCGGCCACCACCATGTGCACACGCCTGAGTCCTACGGGCGGGCATTCGCCATCGGCATCGCCCTCAACCTTGTCTATGTCATCGGGGAAGCGGCATGGGGCGTGCGCAGCCATGCGCTCTCGCTGCTGGCGGATGCGGGGCACAACCTGTCCGACGTGCTGGCGCTGGGGGCGGCATGGCTGGCCGAAGCGCTCTCACGCCGCGCGCCCACCACCAATTTCACCTACGGGCTGCGCCGGTCCTCCATCCTGGCCGCCCTTGGCAACGCCATCGCCCTGCTGGTGGTGACGGGGGGCATCATGTGGGAAGCCGTGCTGCGCCTGATCCACCCGCACCCGGTGGCCGGGGTGGCGGTCATGGTGGTGGCGGGCATCGGGATCGTGGTGAATGGCGCAACCGCGCTGCTGTTCGCCAGCGGGGGCAGGAAGGACCTCAACCTGCATGGCGCGTTCCTGCACATGGCGTCGGACGCGGTGATGTCACTGGCGGTGGTGGCGGGCGGTGGCGTGATCCTGCTGACGGGATGGCTGCGAATCGACCCTGTCATCTGTCTTGTCGTCTCGCTGTCCATCATCCTGGCCACATGGTCGCTTCTGCGGGATTCACTGGACATGGCGCTGGACCGCGTGCCGCGCGGCATCGACCCGGCACAGGTGGCCGCCTTCCTGCGCACGCTGCCCGGCGTGTGCGACCTGCATGACCTGCATATCTGGCCGATCAGCACGACCGAGACGGCGCTGACCGTCCATCTGGTGCGTGACGCGCGTGAAAGCGGCCACCCGGCCGAAGGGCTGCTGAACCTGGCCGCGCGCGAACTGGACGCACGCTTTGGCATCGTGCATCCCACTTTCCAGATCGAGACCCTGAGCGATGCCGACAGCTGCATCCTTGCCAGTGCCCACACCATCTGAGAACAAGGACCGCCCGGCCGGCATGTCAGCAGAACCCGATACCAAGATCCTGGCTGCATGGTGCAGCGTTGCCATAAGCCTTGTGGCCCTGGGCATGAAATACGCGGCGTGGCGGGTGACGGATTCCATCGCGCTGTATTCCGACGCGGTGGAGACGATCATCAACGTGGTTTCCGCCGTGGCGGGACTATGGGCGCTGCGGGTGGCCAGCCTGCCGCCCGACCACAACCACACCTATGGCCATTACAAGGCCGAATACCTGTCCGCCGTGGCCGAAGGGGTGCTGGTTGTCATCACCTCCATCACCATCGCGCATGAGGCATGGATCGGCTTTGCCCACATGCACGCGCCCGAGGATTCGCTGCTGGGCATAAGCCTTAATGGCGGGGCGGGAGTGCTCAACCTGGGGTGGGGGCTGGTGCTGCTGCGCCTTGGGCGCGCGCACCATTCGCCAGCCCTGGTGGCAAGCGGGCACCATGTCCTGTCCGATGTATGGACATCCGCCGTGCTGATCTGCGGGTTCATCCTGATCCCGCTGACCGGCTGGCTGTGGCTTGACCCGCTGCTGGCGGCCATGATCTCGCTCAACGTGCTGCGCACGGGGTGGGACATGATGCGCACCTCCATCGCGGGGCTTATGGATGAAGCCCCCAATTCCGAGACCCTGGCCGAGATCCGTTCCATCATCTCCCACACCGCCACCGGCGCGATGGAAGCCCATGACATCCGCGCGCGCATCGTGGGGGCGATGACCTTCATCGAATTCCATCTTGTCGTGCCCGGCACGATGAGCGTGGAGGACGCCCACCACATCTGTGACCGTGTGGAGGAAGGGCTGCGCGCGGGCGTGGGGGACGCATTGATCAACATCCACGTCGAACCCGAACGCAAGGCCAAGCATACCGGCGTGCTGGTCCTGCCCTGAACCTGCGGCCGACCCGGCCGCCATTATGAAAATGCCCGGCTGGCCTGCGATAAAAACCCCCCTTGTCGCGCAACCGGGCTGCTACCCCCCGGTTTACCAGTCAGTGCTGTTGCTGAAAGTTCCCTGCCGGTCATGCGAACCGACCTAACCGAGATCCGCCGACGGCACATGCGCCACCTGCGCCGTTCCGCCCGCATCACCACCGAACAGTGGCGGCGCAAGCTTGCCTGCTGGGCGGCCGCCGTGGTGGTGGGGGTGGTGGCCGTGGGCTTTGCCATGGCGGCCGATGCCGCGGCCACCGTGCGCGGCCATATCATTGCCGTAAGCCCATGGATCATGCTGGGCCTTACCCCTGCGGGGCTGGCGCTTTCCACATGGCTGACCCGCACATGGTTCCGCGGCGCGCAGGGCAGCGGCATACCGCAGACCATCGCCACCCTGCACCTTGAAAACTTCGCCATCATCGACCGGCTGCTCTCGCTGCGGGTGGCGGCGGGCAAGATCGTGCTGACCACGCTGGGGCTGGTGGCCGGTGGCTCCATCGGGCGTGAGGGGCCGAGCGTGCAGATTGGCGCCGCCATCATGCATGCCTGCGGGCGGTGGCTCAACCTGTCCACCGTCAGCATGCGGCGCGGGCTGATCCTGGCGGGGGGCGCATCCGGCGTGTCGGCGGCATTCAACACGCCGCTGGCCGGAATCGTCTTTGCCATCGAGGAACTGAGCCACTCGTTCGAGCAGCGCACCAGCGGCACCATGCTGACCGGCGTGATCCTGTCGGGTGTGACCGCCATCGCGCTGGTGGGCAATTACAGTTATTTCGGCCACACCGACGTGGTGGTGCCCATTGGCATAAGCTGGATCGCGGTACCGACCTGCGGCATTCTGGGCGGGATTGGCGGCGGGGTGTTCTCCGCCATCCTGATCCGCGCGACCCGTGGGCTGCCGGGGGGACTGGGCCGGTTCGCGCGCGGCAGGCCGGTGGCGTTCGCCGCCACCTGCGGGCTGCTGCTGGCCGTGATCGGCATTGCGTCGGATGGCATCACCTACGGCACGGGCTACGAACAGGCGCATGAAATCATAGATGGCAGGACGCACTATCCTGCGTCTTTCTTCATCCTGAAGTTCATCGCCACCATCATTTCCTACTGTTCGGGCATACCGGGGGGGCTGTTCGCGCCCTCGCTGGCCATTGGCGCGGGTTTCGGGGGATGGGTGGCGCAGTTCCTGCCGCATACCACGCCCGGCGCGGTGGTGCTGCTGGGCACGGTGGCCTATTTCTCCGCCGTGGTGCAGTCACCGCTTACCGCATCGGTCATCGTGATGGAAATGTGCGATAACCAGCAGGTCACACTCGCGCTGCTGGCCACGTCGTTCCTGGCCTATGGCGTCTCGCGCATGATCTGCTCGCAGCCGCTTTATGCCGCGCTGGCCGAAGCCTTCCTGGATGGCATGGCCACGGCACCGCGCGCGCCTGCGGCCGCGCCGCCGCCTGCCCCGCCGCTACCGGCCCCCGCCGCGCGCTGACAGCACGCGGTCGTACAGCGCCAGCCACTGGCGGGTCACCGCCTGCGGGGTGAAACCCGCATCATACTCCCGCCTGCCGCCCGCCACGATGCGCGCGGCAAGCGCCGGGTCATCCAGCACCCGCCGCAGGGCGGCCGCCAGCGCCGGTGCATCGTCAATGGGCACCAGCATGCCGTTTTCCCCGTCACGCACATGGGCGCGCGGGCCTGCGGCGGCACAGGCCACCAGCGGCACATCCATCGACCAGGCATCCAGGATGACGGTGCCAAACGGTTCGTAACGCGAGGGCAGGACACAGATGTCGGCCGCCGCCAGCAAGGCCCCCCGATCCGTGCGCCAGCCCAGGAAATGCACCCGCCCCGCCACCCCCAGCCTTGCCGCCCGCGCCGCAAGGGCCGCATGCAGTTCCCCTTCGCCCGCCAGCCAGACATGGCAGTCCGGCAGGTCCGGCAGGGCATCGAGCAGCGTTTCCAGCCCCTTGGCCGGATGCAGGCGCGAGAGCACCAGCAGCACGCGGGCATCGGGCGGGGTATCAAGGGCGTGCCGCGTCACCGGCGCCGCCGGTGTGACGGAGGAAAAGGTGGGCACATAGGCCACCCGGTCCGCCGGGGCGCCGCGTTCGCGCATGGACTGCGCCATGTCCGGCGTGCAGCCGACAAACCAGTCACAATGCGCGAAGGGGCGCAGGTCCTTGTAATTGCCAAACCAGCCAATGACCGGCACGCCGGTATGGGCGGGCACCAGTTCCGCCGCGCGGCGCAGCCAGCAATGGATCAGGTCGGGCCGCATGCGCGTGATCAGCTGGCGCATGGCGTGGCGGGCCAGCGGCCGGAAGGGAAGGCGCAGCGGCAGGGTATCCACCGCCACGCCCCCGGCGCGCATTTCCGCCAGCCGGGGGGCGGCGGGGTGCAGCACGGCGCATTGCGCAGGCCCGGCCTGCTGCAGGCCCAGCATGGCATCGGTGGCGTAAAGCTCCGCCCCGCCATTGCCGCGTGCCGCCATGACATGGAGTACCCGCATGACCGTGTTTTCCCCTTCCGCGTGGCGGGGCACCTTCAGCGCGCCGAAAGGTCCACCACGCTCGCACGGCCGTCTTCCGTGCCGAAGGCAAGAGCGCAGCCATCGGGGCTGAAGGCCAGTGCGGAAACCGCCTCCCCGCCCCCCATGCACACCGGCAGGATGCGCTGCGCCCCGGTATCGGCCATGAGCACCGAGCCATCGGCAAAGCCCGCCGCCACGATATCATGCACCGGATGGCAGGCCACGCGGGTGCACATCACGCCGGGAATGCCGCCAGCCTCCGCCGGGGGCTTGCCCATCGGGCCGCCACCGAAGAACGGCCACATGACAATCGTGTCCGCCCCGCTGGTCACCAGCCATTTGCCATTGCGGGTGAACGCCATGGACTGCACCTTGGACGGGTAGCCGCTCATGCGCATGTTGTGCCCGTCCGACAGCCGCCAGCCATGCAGTTCCGATTCCTGCATGGACGTGACCAGCGCCTCGCCGCCCGGGTGGATGGCAATGCCGATATGGCTGCCCTTCCATTCCAGCGGGCGCACGGTATCCACCTTTGCCTGCACGAACCACATCGACGCGCCGTTGTAGTGCGAGGCCGCGATGCGCTTGCCCTTGGCATCGAACACGATGCCGCTGACGGTGGAAGGGTGCTCCAGCACCTTGAGCGTCCCGTGGCCACCCGCATCCCGCAGTTCGACCTGCCTGCCGGATGCAAACGCGATCACCCCGCCCTTGCCCTTGTCGTCGCACCATGTGGTGACGTGCTCGATCCAGCGGCGGCCGCGCACAAGGTCGCTTACGCTGCCATCAGCCGCCATCCGGCGCAGGGTATTGTCATCCCCGCCGGTCAGGAAGCCGGTCGGCGCGGCATCGGGGGCCACGGCCAGGATCGCGCCGTCATGCACGGTCTGGACAGTCCATGCATCCCCGCGGCCCCAGTCCGCCCGGTCGGCCAGCACCACGTCCCCTTCCGCCGTAACAAAGGCAACCTGCTGGCTGTCACGCGCAATGGCGCAGCCGGTCACATGGCCTTCAAGCTGGCGGATGGCCCCACGGCGTTCAAGCAGGGTGGGGCCCATGGCATCATTCACGGTATCGCTCATTTCGCACGGCAGCTTTCAAAACCACGGCGCAGTTGCGGGCGGTTGAGGTTGCGGCCAATGAATACAAGACGCGAGGCACGCGGCTCGCCTTCCTTCCACGGGCCGATAAAGCCGCCATCGGCCATCATGTGCACGGCCTGGAAGGCAAAGCGCTGGTCCTCGCCCGCATAGTTCAGGATGCCCTTGGCGCGCAGGATATCGGCCCCCTGCTCCTGCAGCACGGCACCGATCCATGCCTGGAACTTGGCGGCATCCAGCGGTTCCTCCACCTCATAGGACAGGGAGGTCACGTCCGCCTCATGCGAATGGCTGGTGTCCTCAAGGAAATGCGGCGCATGTTCAAGCGCGCGCTGCAGGTCAAAGCCGCCCTGGTCCAGCACATCGGACAGCTTCACATCCCCGCGCCGCGCGCGGTGGAGGCGGGCGACGGCATTGATGGAACGGATGCGCTTTTCTATCGCCTCAAGGCCCGCTTCATCGACAAGGTCGGTCTTGTTGAGGATGATGACATCGGCAAAGGCGATCTGGTTGACCGCCTCGGGGCTTTCCTCAAGCGTCTGGATGACGTTGTAGGCATCCACCACCGTGACAACGGCATCGAGCCGGGTCCTGCCGCGCACGTCCTCGTCCACGAAGAAGGTCTGGGCCACGGGGGCGGGATCGGCCAGGCCCGTGGTCTCGACAATGATGCCATCGAATTTGGCGCGCCGCTTCATCAGGTTGCCAAGGATGCGGATCAGGTCGCCACGCACGGTGCAGCAGATGCAGCCGTTGTTCATCTCGAACACTTCCTCGTCGGCATCCACCACAAGGTCGTTATCCACGCCAAGTTCACCGAACTCGTTCACCACCACCGCGTATTTGCGGCCATGCTGGGCGGTCAGGATGTGGTTGAGCAGCGTGGTCTTGCCCGCACCCAGAAAGCCCGTCAGCACCGTAACCGGCACAAGGGCGTTCTGGGCTGCGGCATCGGGCGCTGCCTGGGCGGTATCGGACATGGGGCCTCCGGTCTTTCAGTGTTATCTGGCAACTGTGCAGGATGCTGGCGTAAGCCGTGTTCCGACCAGATATAGGGCCATGGGCCGGCCTGTCCCATACCCGACGGTGCAGAAAAATGTCAGCCGGGGTGGCGGTGCAGGCATGCCATGCGCAATGCGGCGCGGTGGGCACGGGCGTGGGCCATGCCAAAACGCGCGGCCTGCTGGCGCCCGCGCGCGGCAAGGGCCGCGCGGGCGTCCGGGTCCGCCATCAGCCCGCCCACCACCCGCGCAAGCCCGGATGCGGGTTCTGGCGGGCACAGCATGCCCCCTTCGCCCACCACTTCGGGCAGGCCGCCATGGGGGGCGGCCACAAGGGCCGCGCCTGCCGCCATGGCCTCCAGCGCGGTCATGCCAAAGGGTTCGGGCCAGCGGCTGGGCACGACCACAATGGCGGCCCGTCCCATGGCCGCCAGCACATCCGCGTGCGGGCGGTAGCCTGTCATGTCCACCCCTGCCGCGCGGGCCTGCGGCAAAAGGCCGGTCACAAAGGGGGTGGGCTGTGCATCGGGGCGGAATCGGTCGGCCCCGATCATGCCAAAGCGCCAGCCCGGATGGGCCGGGGCCAGCAGCCCGCAGGCGGCCACGAACAGGTCCGCCCCCTTATCCGCCACCACACGGCCCGCAAACAGCACGTACGGGTCACGCTGCGCCATGGGCGTGACCCGTTCGGGCAGCGCAACCCCGTTGGGCGAGACGCCAACCCGTTGCGCGCACGCGGCCGGCAGGCCATCCAGGAACCGCGCCCTGAGCCAGCCCGACACACAGGCCACATCCATCACCCGCAGCAGGTCACGCCGCAATGCGGGCGTGTCGGCCCCACGCATGCCCTGCGGGTCGTTATGCAGCACCAGCAGCACGCGCTGGCCGGGCCTGCGGCGGGCAATGTAGTGGGCGGTATCGGGGCGGTTATGCACCTCCACCACGGCGGGGCCGATGCTGGCCACGGCACGCAGGGCGGCCGCGGCATAACGCAGGCTGCGGCTGCCCGGGGGCCACAGGCCGGGCTGGATGGCGCGGTATTCATGGTCGGGCAGCAGGGAAGGCCCCGCAGGCGGCGGCCCCACGATCACATCCTGCGCCCCGGCAAGGGCCGCCACCTGCAGGCCGATCGCGCCAACCGCGCCGGGGCTGAACCCCTCACGCGCGGGCAGCACCACGGCCACGCGCCATGGCATGGGCGCGGGCGGGTTCAGGCGATATCCTCAAAGCGGGACTGCTGCCAGGCTACCGGCTCGTCCGCCGCCTGCGCGTACCACTGCGCCACCAGCGGATGGGCGCGCACGGCGGCCATGTAAGCCTGCGCGGGCGCGGACGGGCTGACCCCATAGGACAGGAAGCGCGAGACGATGGGCGCGAACATGGCATCCGCCATGCCGAATTCCGCACCGAACAGGAAATCCCCCCCCTTGCCGAAATCCAGCCGCGCCTCGGTCCAGATGGCGTCGATGCGGGTGATGTCGGCATCGATATCGGGTGTGGTGCCACCTGCCAGCGGGCGGTTGTCACGCCCGGTATTCATGGGCATGGCCTGACGCAGGGCACGGAAGCCCGCATGCATCTCGGATGCGATGCTGCGGGCATAGGCACGCGCGCGCGCATCGGCGGGCCACAGGCCGGGGGCCTGCTCGGCGCAGTATTCGCACAGGGCAAGGCTTTCCCATACCGCAATGCCGTTGTGCTCCAGATAGGGCACCTTGCCATTGGGCGAGAGGGTCGCGATGGCCGCCGTCTGCCCGTTATCGGCCAGCGGGATCAGCTGTTCCCGTACATCCAGCCCCGCCAGCCTGACGGCAAGCCAGCCCCGCAGTGACCATGAGGAATACCGCCGCGTGCCGATCACCAGCATGCCATCACGCATCCGACACGCCCTTTTCTTCACTGTCGGGCCGGCGGATGAAACCGCCGCCCAGCACCCTGCTGCCATCGTACAGGACACAGGCCTGCCCCGGCGCGGGCACGGCCCCTTCATCCAGTTCCACCCGCGCGCCCCCATTCCCGGCCTGCCATATGGTGGCCGGGCGCGCGGCCTCCCGCGCGCGGATCTGGACCGCGCAGCGCAGGCCATCCGGCCCCGGCGGGGACACAAGCCAGTTCATGTCGCGCAGCATGAGCGTGCGCGTGACCGCCTGCGCGCGCGGGCCGATCACGACCCGCCTGCTGGCGGGCTGGATACCCACCACCATCTGGCGCGCGCCATCACGCATGGCGGCGTTGCCCAGCCGCCTGCTCTGGCCCACGGTATAGCGGGTCACACCTTCATGCCGGCCGACCACCTGGCCCGACTGGTCCACGATCTCACCCGCCCCCGTCACATCAGGGCGCAGTTTCTCCACCAGCCCGGCATAGGACCCGTCGGTCACGAAGCACAGGTCCTGGCTGTCGGGCTTGGCGGCAACAGCCAGGCCAAAGCGCTCGGCCTCCGCCCGCACGGCCGCCTTGTCGGGCATGTCGCCCAGCGGGAAACGCAGGAAATCAAGCTGGTCACGGGTCGTGGCGAACAGGAACCATGACTGGTCACGCCCGGCATCGACCGGGCGGTGCATCTCGGGGCCATCGGGGCCTTCCACGCGGCGCACGTAATGCCCGGTGGCCATGGCATCCACCCCCAGCTCGCGCGCCATGCCCAGAAGGTCGGTAAACTTCACGCCCTGATTGCAGGCCACGCAGGGCACGGGGGTTTCACCCGCCGCATAGGCATCGGCGAAGGTGCCGATCACGCTGTCATGGAAACGGCGCTCGGCATCGATCACATAATGTGGGATGCCCAGCCGGTCGGCCACGCGGCGGGCATCGTGAATGTCACGACCCGCGCAGCACGCGCCCTTTTTCGTGCTTTCGCGTGAATCATAAAGCTGGAGGGTCGCACCGATCACCTCGTGCCCCTCGTCCACCAGACGGGCGGCAACGACGGAACTGTCCACCCCGCCGGACATGGCCACAAGAATGCGCATGGCTTGGTTCCACTTCCCGATGACAGGCAATGCCCGCAGGACTATCCGCCCCCGGGCATCGCACGTCAAACATCATGTTGCGCGCACGTCACGACGCGCGGTGTATCATGGCGACTGCCGTCAGGACGTGCGCGGCAGGCGCACCACCAGGCCGTCCAGCGCCTCGGTCATCACGATCTGGCAGCCCAGGCGCGATGTCTTTTCCAGCCCGAAGGCCAGGTCGAGCATGTCTTCCTCGTCCTCGGTCGGCGGCGTGAGCCTGGGTGCCCATTCCGGGTCCACCACCACATGGCAGGTGGCGCAGGCCAGCGAGCCTTCGCACGCGCCTTCAAGGTCGATCCCGTTTTTATGAGCGATTTCCAGAACGGACAGGCCCAGCGGGGCCGCGACTTCGCGGCGGCTGCCGTCACGCTCGATGAATGTTATATGCGCCATCTTTTCATCCTGCCTGTGCTGTTTGCCCGTCATGGGGCGAAACACTGCCTTGCGCGCGGCACCGTGCCACGGCCTGGCACAGGATCGCCGCCGCGCGCTCCACATCGGCGGGTGACGTATAGCGTCCGACGGCCAGACGCAAGCCTTCCGCCGCCGCGGCACCGTCCAGCCCCATGGCCGTCAGCACGTAGGAGGGCACCACATCGGCCGAGGAACAGGCCGACCCGGTGGACAGGCACAACTGCGGCACCGCCGCCAGCAGGTCCATCGCCCGCACCCCCGCAAAACGCAGGTTGAGGTTGCCCGCAAGCCGTCCCTCCATGCGCCCGTGCACCTGCACGCCGCCGCAACCCGCCCGCAATGCCGCGAGCATCCGGTCACGCAGGCCCGCAATGCGCGCGCGTTCCGCCGCCCCTTCGGCCCGGGCAATGCGGCACGCCGCGCCAAAGCCGATGATCAGGGGCGCAGGCAACGTGCCTGAACGCAGCCCGCGCTCCTGCCCGCCCCCCGAGAACAGCGGGGCCAGCCGCACCCGGGGCCTGCGGCGCACGAACAGCGCACCCACCCCCTTGGGCCCATACAGCTTGTGGGCGGAGACGGAAGCCAGGTCCAGATCCCACGCCCTTACGTCCACATCCACCTTGCCCGCCGCCTGCGCCAGGTCACTGTGCAGCAGCGCGCCCGCACGGCGGACAAGGGGCGCGAGGGCGGCGATGTCCTGCAGCACGCCCGTCTCGTTATTGGCGGCCATGATGCTGACCAGCAGGGTGGGCACGTCCAGCGCGCGGGCCAGCACGTCCGGGTCCAGCGTGCCATCGGGGCGGACGGGCAGGATCACCGGCTCACAGCCCTCACTGGCCAGGTCGCGCACCGATTCCAGCACGCATTTATGCTCGGTTGCCAGCGTGATGACCCGCCTGCGCGCATCGCCGCGCGCCAGCAGGTGACGGACCGCGCCCTTGATGGCCAGGTTGTTGGCCTCGGTCGCACCCGAGGTGAACACGATCTCACGCGCTTCCGCCCCCAGCAGGGCGGCGACTTCGGCGCGGGCGTGCTCCACCGCCTCATGCACGGCGCGGCCGGCCGCGTGGTCAAGGCTGTGCGGATTGGCGAAGCTTTGGGTGAACCACGGCAGCATCTCCGCCATCACGCGCGGGTCACAGGGCGTGGTGGCCTGATAGTCGAGATAGATCAGGTCGGTCCCGCTCATGCCACGACTCCGGGCCGGGCGGGCAGGCGGGCCACCATGGCGGCATAGGCGGCGATGAACCCGTCCACGTCCGCCTCTGTGACCGACCACGGCAGGGAAACGCGGATGGCGCAGCCCGCGCCTTCCCCCAGCCCCATGGCATCCAGCACATGCGAGCGCGCGACCTTGCCCGATGAACAGGCCGAACCGGCCGATACGCCATATCCGGCCATGTCAAGCGCGATCAGCTGGGTCTGCGCGCGCCGCCCGGGCAGCAGCAGGCAGGTCGTATTGGCCAGCCGGGGGGCGGCCGCACCACACACCACGGCCCCGAGGGGGGTTGCGGCGCGCTCGATCCGGTCACGCAGCACGCCCAGCCTTGCGGCCTGTACGGACTGGGCCGCCAGCGCGGCACGGGCGGCGGCGACCATGCCGGCAATGGCGGGCAGGGCCGGCGTGCCGCCACGGCGCCCCTGTTCCTGCCCACCGCCCGCCAGCAGCGGCGTGAGCGCGCGGAACCGCTCCCCCGCCAGCAACAATGCCCCCGCCCCCTTTGGCCCGCCGAATTTATGGCCCGAAAGCGCGATGCTGTCGGCCCCCAGCCCCGCCATGTCAAAGCCGATCCGCCCTGCCGCCTGCACCGCATCAACATGCAGCAGCGCGCCATGGGCGTGGCACAAATCGGCAATTTCGCGCACGGGGCTGATCACGCCGGTCTCGTTATTGGCCAGCATGACACACACCAGCGCCGGGGCCGCGCCCGGCACCGCCAGCAGGCGTTCAAGTGCCGCCCCGTCGACCACGCCATCGGCCGTTACGGGAATGGTCTGGCCGGGTGCCGCCTGCCGCACGGCATCATGCTCGGTCGCCCCCACCATGATGCGCCTGCCCTGCCCCTGCCCGGTTATGGCCAGCACATTGGCTTCCGTCCCGCCGGAAGTGAAAATGCAGTTTTCGGCCTGCACGCCAAAAATGGTGGCCAGATCTTCCCGCGCGGTTTCAAGCAGCGCCCGCGCGGCGCGCCCCGCACGGTGCACGGATGCGGGATTACCCACCGCTTCGGCCGCATCCGTCATGGCCGCCAGCGCCTGCGGCCGGATCGGTTCGGAGGCGTTCGCGTCAAGATATGTAAAACGGTCGCGTGCAGTACTCATGCTGTCCAGCCATATGGGTTGCGCCAAGTCAATTTGCGATGGGAATTACGATTTATCTGGCATTTTGTGAATCCACACCGCTATAAGGCAGCGCAACACAATATTTATTGCAACGTGTTATGGGAACGCCTGCACCGTTTCCATGCCGTGGCCGTAATGTCGCCAGGCCCGCCTGCGGGCATGGCAAGGAGAGCGAACCAGCACGACAGCGCCCGCCCTGGCAGGAAAACCGCCAGCCCCCGATGGCGGGCCGACCCGTCCACCCATCCCATATCTGCCCCCCACGCAGGGCACGCCTGCCGAAGATGCACTGCTATCCGGTAGGCGGAATGCCCATTATCAGGCGGGTTGGTATGGGTTTACTTTCGGCTTGGCACGCCAGACCGGATCAGTTCTGTCTTTCGTGCCATCCTGACCGGATGAATACAGGAGCACTTCGTGCATCCGGTGGGGCGGTGCCGAAAAAACAGTGTTTTCTCCGCCTGCCGACCTGACGGGGCATCGCCGGTCAGGCAGGCTGTTACAGTAACCGTTCCCGATGCAATGCCTGGAATGCACGGGGAGATGCAAATGCGGGATACCTATGCCTGAGGTCATGTTTGCCGGCCCTGATGGCCGCCTGGAAGGTCGATACCACCACTCAAGCGCGCCCAACGCGCCGCTTGCGCTGGTGCTCCATCCCCACCCGCTGCATGGCGGGACCATGAACAACCGCATCACCTACGCGATGTACCGTGCGTTCGAGAAGATGGGCTTTTCGGTCATGCGCTACAATTCGCGCGGCGTCGGGCGCTCGCAGGGGCGCTATGATGGGGGCATTGGCGAGATTTCGGATGCCGCCGCCGCCCTTGACTGGATGCAGATGATCAACCCCAATGCCAGCGGGCTGTGGATTGCGGGCTATTCCTTCGGTGCGTTCGTGGGCATGCAGCTGCTCATGCGCCGGCCCGAAATCACGGGCTGGATCAGTGTCGCCCCGCCCGCCAACCATTATGATTTCGGCTTCCTGGCCCCGTGTCCGTGTGGCGGGCTGATGATTGCGGGGGAGAACGACGAACTCGTGCCCGAACCCGCCGTGCGCAAGCTGGTGGACAAGCTGAACACCCAGAAGGGCGTGAGCGTGGATTACCGCATCTTCAAGGGTGCCGACCACGTCTTCGCCAATCAGGCCGAACAGGTGGCCGAGGCGCTGGAAGACCATGTCAGCACGGTCATGAACCGCAAGACACTGGCGCTGGCCGCCGACTGACCAGTCCGCCCGCCGCCGGGTGGTTCCCTGCCGCGCCGTGAACATGCTAGAGGCTGGTCCGCGCCGGGGAAACCCGGCCAGCCAGGCCCATCACAGCGCGGAACAGATCATGCCCAAGAGCGAATTCCTCCGGGAGGCCGAAGCACGCGGCTTCATATTCCAGTGCACCGACATGGAGGCGCTGGACACCGCCATGCAGGCCGGGCCGGTCGGGGGCTATATCGGGTTTGATCCCACGGCGGACAGCCTGCATGTGGGCAGCCTGATCCAGATCATGCTGCTGCGGCTCATGCACCGCCATGGCCACCGCCCGGTTGCCCTGATGGGCGGCGGCACGGCAAGGATCGGTGACCCCTCCTTCCGTGAGGAAGCCCGCAGGCTGATGACGGCAGAGACCATTGCCACCAACCTGCGCGGGGTGGAAGGCTGCCTGCGGCAGTTCCTGCCGCTGGGCACTGGCCCGTCGGACCCGCTGCTGGCCAACAATGCCGACTGGCTGGACCGGCTGTCCTACATCGACCTGCTGCGCGATGTGGGCATCCATTTTTCCGTCAACCGCATGCTGTCGTTCGACTCGGTGCGCTCGCGGCTTGAACGTGAACAGGGGCTGACGTTCCTGGAGTTCAATTACTCCATCCTCCAGTCCTACGATTTCCGTGAACTCAATCTCCGTCATGGCGTGACCCTTCAGATGGGGGGATCGGACCAGTGGGGCAACATCGTATCGGGGATTGACCTGGTGCGCCGGATGAACGGCGCGCAGGTCTTTGGCCTGACAACGCCGCTGCTCACCACCAGTTCCGGCGCCAAGATGGGCAAGACGGCGCAGGGCGCGGTCTGGCTTTCGGCCGCCCGGCTGCCGGTTTTCGATTACTGGCAGTTCTGGCGCAATGTGGAGGATGCGGATGTGGGCCGCTTCCTCCGGCTGTTCACCGAACTGCCGCTTGCGGAATGTGACCGGCTGGCCGCCCTTGGCGGTGCCGAGATCAACGAGGCGAAAAAGGTGCTGGCCACCGAGGCCACTTCCCTGTGCCATGGCCGCGCGGCGGCACAGGAAGCCGCCGACGCCGCCCGCCGCACGTTCGAGGAAGGCGCCGTGACCGCCGCCGCCCTGCCCACCGTGCAGGTGCCCGCCGCCCTGCTGGCCGAAGGCGTGCCCGCCTTCCGCCTGTTTGTCGAAGCCGGTTTTGCCGCCAGCAATGGCGAAGCCCGCCGCCTGATCCGTGGCGGGGGCGCACGGGTGAATGACGTGGTCGTCGGGGATGAGGCGCAGGTCGTCTCCACGGCGGACCTGATTGATGGCGCGCTCAAGCTCTCCTCGGGCCGCAAGCGCCACATCCTGGTCCAGCCGGGCTGAACGGACAGCAGCCCCATGCCCCCCAGGCGCGCGGGCAGGAAGCCTGCCCCCCACCAGCAGGCGGATCTGTTCGCGCCCCCGCAGCTGCCCGCTGCAACCACGCCGAAGCCCGCCGCACGGGTGGCCCCGGCCCTGCCGCCGCTACCCGCCGTGCCGCCAGAGTTATGGGAACGGCTGGGCTATTCGCGGTTCCGCGCCCGGTTCCATCTGGGGGCGAAGGAGCGCGCCTATCTGGATGCGCGTGGCCTGCCGGAAGTCATGGCGCATGCGGCCGATTTCGTGGCGACACGGCTGGCCCCGGCCCAGCCGGACAGGGATGGCCGGCAGACACCATGGCGCGGCCACCCGGTTTTCATTGCCCAGCATGCCACGGGCACCTGCTGCCGGGGCTGCATTGCCAAATGGCATGCCATGCCCGCGGGCCAGAAGCTGGACGCGGCGCAGCAGGCCCATATCCTTGCGGTGATACAGGAATGGCTGAAGCGCGAGGACAGCCGCCCCGCGCCTACACCCGCGCCCAGACCTGATCCCCGCTGATCCAGCAGTCATAGGCGCGCGGGGCGGGGCCTGCCGCCTCGGTCCGGCCGCCGGGGGCCTGCGCGCGCCCGTCGGGGCCGAATGTCCACATATGCAGCGGGCAGACAATCCGGCCATACAGCACGTAACCGGCGGAAAGCCGGGCATTGCCGTGGGGGCAGCGGTCATCGATCACGCCTGGCCGATCCTCATCCACCATCCACACCACCAGCGCCCGGCCATCGCACAGCACGCGCTGCGGGGCTTCGCGCGCGGCTTCCAGCGCGCACAGGGCACGGGAACCTGAGGGCACCTGTTTCATTGACTGCATGCTCCCGCCGGGTTTCGGTTATCATCTTACCTAAAGGGGGCGTGTCGTCTATCCTGCACCAACCCCGCGGGCATGCGGCACATGGCCCGCTTCTTACAGGATATGATGACGCATGGCTCTTTCCCCCCAGCATGAACATCTTCTGGACCGCCTGGCTGAAGTGGCCGTGCGCGTTGGCGTGAACATCGCCCATGGCCAGCAGCTTCTCATCACCGCACCACTGGACGCCGTGCCGCTGGTACGCCGGATTACGGAACATGCCTACCGGGCCGGTGCCTCGCTGGTCACGCCCTTCTATGCCGATGACGCGGCAACCCTGGCCCGCTTCCACCACGCCGCCGACGACACGCTTGATACCGCCGCCGACTGGCTGCAGGACGGCATGGCCACCGCCTATCGCAAGGGGGCGGCCCGCATGGCGATTACCGGCGGCAACCCCGTGCTGCTGGCCAATGAGGACCCCGAGCGCGTCTCCCGCGTGGCGCGCGCGGCCTCCCGCGCGGGGCGCCCGGCGATGGAACTGATCACGCGCTTTGCCATCAACTGGAACATCGTGGCCTTTGCCACCCCCGCATGGGCGGCGCAGGTCTTTCCCGACATGCCGGAAGATGAAGCCGTCAGCCGCCTGTGGGATGCAATCTTCCAGGCATCGCGCGTGATGGTGGATGACCCGGTGGCGGAATGGGAATCCCATAATGCCCGCCTGCACAGGCGCGCGACATGGCTCAATGACCGCCGTTTCGCCGCCCTGCACTTTACCGGGCCGGATACGGACCTGACCGTGGGGCTGGCCGATGGCCATGCCTGGGCGGGCGGGGCCGAGCCTGCGGGCAACGGCATTGTCTGCAACCCCAACATCCCCACCGAGGAAGTGTTCACCACCCCCCATGCCCGCAAGGTCAGCGGCACGGTGCGCGCGACCAAGCCGCTGTTCCATCAGGGCACGCTGATTGACGACATTGCCGTACGCTTCGAGGAAGGCCGCATTGTCGAAGCCCGTGCCAGCAGCGGGCAGGCGGTGCTGGAACGCATCCTTGATACCGATGAAGGCGCGCGCAGGCTGGGTGAAGTGGCGCTTGTGCCCGCCTCCTCCCCCATTTCCGAAAGCGGCATCCTGTTCCGCAACACCCTGTTTGACGAGAACGCGGCCAGCCACATCGCGCTGGGCCAGTCCTATGCCAAGTGCATGCTTGATACCGACAGCCTGACCGAGGCGCATCTGGCCCGGCAGGGTGCCAACAGCAGTTTCATCCATATTGACTGGATGATCGGGTCCGGCAAGATCGATGTGGATGCCATAAACCATGATGGCACCCGCGAACCCCTGATGCGACAGGGCGAATGGAGTCACCAGCCATGAATGCTTCCTTCCTCCGCACGGCGCTTGCCGCCTCCACCTGCGCGCTGGCACTGGCCTGCCTGCCCGCGGCCCTGACCCCGGCGCGGGCACAGGACCAGCAGCCCGCCACCACCCAGCAGCAGGCCCCCAGCGCCGCCCAGCAGGCCGCAATCCAGCGCGACATGCAGACAGTGGCGCAATACAGGCTTCCCAAGGACTTCTTCACGCGCATGACGCCCGTGATCGAGCAGATCCGCGAGTCGCGCATCTCGCCGCCCGAAACCCCCAACATGTCGCTGGAGGACACCATCAAGCGCACGGAAGCCATGCCGCAGCTCCAGCCGATCCTGAAGAAATATGGCATGTCGGCGCGTGAGTTCGTGATGGGCATCACCACATTCGGCATGACCACCGCCATCATGCAGCACCCGGCACAGGACAGCCGCTCCATGCCCCCGCTCAACCCCGACAATGTCCGGCTGATCAAGGCGCATGAAGCCCAGACCCAGGCGCTGATCCAGGCCATGGGGGGCGAAGGCGGTGGCAGCCAGACCGTGGAACAGCCCGAAATGCAGCCCCAGGCCACGCCGCATCGCTAATGGCGCCTGGCAGAACAACGCATTGACGAAAAAAACAGAAGTTTCCCGGTGCCGCCTTTTTTCAGAAAGGCGGCGTTCCCTGAAGCTTTTTGAAAAAAGCTTCACCAGAAACTTCTTTTATTTGCGGGCGGTGAGCAGGGCGACCGTGCGGGCCATGACGGCAGCCTGCGTATAGCGCGCCAGCGCCCGCGCCCGGCCAGCGGCCCCCATGCGCCGGCGCAGGGTGCCATCCCTTACCAGCCGGCCGAGTGCCACCGCCAGGTCGGGCACGTTGGCAGGGGGCACCAGCAGCCCGGTTTCCCCCGCCACTACCTGTTCACGCGGGCCGGAAATATCGGTGGAGATCACGGGCAGGCCACACAGCATGGCCTCGATCACGCTCATCGGCAGGCCCTCGAAATGACTGGGCAGCACGAACATGTCCGCCGCCGCCATGATCGCCGCCACGTCCTCACGATAGCCCAGGAAAACCAGCCTTGGCCCCAGAGCCGCGCGGGCGGCGGCAAAGCATGGCGCCAGATCCGCGCCCCGGTCACTGGGCAAGCGCGTGCCCACAATCCACAGCACCGCATTGCCCGGCACCGCGCGCATGGCTTCCAGCAGTTCGGGATAGCCCTTGCTGCGCACCAGACGGGAGACCGCCAGAATGACCACCTGCCCCTCGCCCACCCCCTGTTGCGCGCGCAGGCGGGCACGGGCGGCGGGATCGGGGTGGAAAGTGGCGGGGTCACGCCCGTTGCCAATGCCGGTGGCGTGGCGGTGGATGCCCAGCCTGCGGGCATCGCGGGCCTCTTCCTCCGACACGGTCAGGTAGATATCCGTCACTTTCCCCGCCAGCCATTCCAGCACCAGGGCCGCGACCCGCCGCAGCCGCGACCCGGGCTGGTTGAACAGAAAGCCGTGGCAGGTATAGGCCACGCACGGCACCCCGCAACGCCAGGCGGCAAACCGCCCCAGCAGGCCGCTTATGGGCATGTGGGCATGCACAAGATCGGGTTTTTCCGCCCGGATCAGGCGCACGAGCGCCCGCCACGCCCGCCATTGCGCGCGCGGGGAAAGGGTGCGCGACAGGGGCACCCCCACCACGCGCAGCCCGTCCGCGCGCATGGCATCCAGCAGCGGGCCTTCGGCGCAGGCCCCCGTTACGTCATGCCCCTGTTCGCGCAGCGCCTGCATGAGTGGAAAGAGAAACTGCCGCATCGAGAAATCGACATTGGTGATTTCAAGTATCTTCATGCCAGCAGCAGCAGCTTTTCACGCCTTAGTGCCCAGCGCACCACCTGCCGCACCCGGCCCGGCGTTCCCGCGCCGCGCAGCGTGACATCGTGCGTGTCCGCCCCCTCCGCTGGCGGTGCGGTGGCATCCTGCCCCCCCGCCCGCGCCGCCGGGTCCACCCGCACCACAATCTGCAGCGCGCGGCGGGGGGCCGGACCGCCGTGGTATACGCTTTCCTCTATCCCCACCGTGCCGCCCATGGCACGGAAGCGCCAGTGCTGCTCACCCGCTTCCAGCAGGATCGAACCGTCAGGCCCTTCCACGGCGGTGACGGATGGATGCAGGTGCAGGCGCAGCACGAAGGCCAGTTCCCGCTCGCCTTCCAGCATTTCCTCCCCGCGCAGGATCTCGCCATCGCCACCAAGGTAGAGCCTGCGGTAATACGTGACCCCGGCAGAGGCATGATAGCCGTCATGGGACAGGTTGAGCCAGTGCGCCCCCTCGGCCACGGCATGTTCCACCCCCACATGCGTGGGCCTGCGGCGCACCGAACCGTCTTCCCCGAATTCGGAGGAGGACATCCCCTCCACCACCACAACGGAATGGGCCGCCGTCTGCCGCAGGGCCTCTTTCCAGATGGGCAGCACCCCACCACCGCAATTGACGATCAGGCGCTGACGCGCGCAGGAAAACTCGAACGCCAGCGTGCCGGCATGCGCATCGCGGTCATGGCCGGCCGGGGCGGGAACACCCACATCCACCAGCATGAGCGAACGCCCGGCCTGCACGCGCACGAATCCTCCGTCGGGCATGCTGCTTGCCACCACCCGCGTGCGCGTGGCCTGGGAGAGTACCATCTCGACCAGCGCCGCACTGCGCTCGTGGCTGCCATTGAACAGGGCAAGCCCCCCATCGCCATGGCGCATGGCGCGCAGCACCGGACTCATCTTGTCCAGCGCCAGCGCCACCGAATGGGGCAGCGCATGCTGGACCGCCTGCATCATGGCCCGCATTTCCGCCAGTTCCCGCAGGGCGCGCAGCTGCACCTCCGGGCTGCGCTCGACATGCCAGCCATCAGGCAGGATCTGGCTTTCCACCACGCTGTCGATATAGCGGCGATAGCGGGCCAGAAAACCGGTATATTCCGGCATGGCCACCGCCACCGCC
Source organism: Komagataeibacter rhaeticus (assembly GCF_011611525.1). NCBI lineage: Bacteria > Pseudomonadati > Pseudomonadota > Alphaproteobacteria > Acetobacterales > Acetobacteraceae > Komagataeibacter > Komagataeibacter rhaeticus. The sequence continues at coordinate 537,055 of NZ_CP050139.1, read as the reverse complement.
AGCAGCCCCTTCAGGGCGGCCAGCGCCTGCCAGCCATGCTGTTCGGGCGGCATCAGGGCCGCGATCGTGCGTCCTTCCACCAGAATGCGGGCCATAAGGCGCTGGCGGAAGGCGTCGCTGGCGGATGCGGCAAAGAAATCGTAATGCCCCAGCCATGCCGCGACACGCGCGCCAATCACCCCGCATTCCAGTGCCTGCGGACTCTGGGCGGGGTGATGCAGCCAGTCATCAACCAGCGCGCGCGCCTTCAGCCGCGCGGCATCGGTGCCCACCGCACGCAGGTCGCGCAACCAGCGGAAACCGAGCAGCCCCTCACGGAAAGCCGGTTCGAATTCGGGCGAATCCCACATTCCCGGCCCAACGGGGTGGGTATAGCCCGCCCAGGTCAGGCTGCCACGGGCAAGCTGGGCACCTGCCGCCGGGTCACCCGGCCACAGGTCGCGCACATTATGGACCGGCGACGGCGGCAGGCGCCTGCCACCACCCAGTAGCGGCAGCCGCGCCAGGGACAGCCGCGCCCCGCGTTTCAGGCGCTTCAGCGGCATGACGCATCACCCCTGCGCTGTATCGGGGGGCCATCCCTCACGCCGGGATATGCGCCCCGCTCCGTAAATCCCTTATGGCGGCGGCATAGTCATCCTGCCCGTAGACGGACGTGCCCGCGATCAGCACATCCGCGCCCGCCGCCACCGCCAGCGGCGCGGTGTGGGCGGTAATGCCGCCATCCACCCCGATGCGGATGTCACGCCCGGTGGCATCCGCCATGCGGCGCAGGGTGGTGATCTTGCGCAGCTGGCTGGTCAGGAATTTCTGGCCGCCAAAACCGGGGTTGACCGTCATGACCAGAATCATGTCCACCAGGTCCAGCACTTCCCCCACCGCTTCAGGCGGGGTGGCGGGGCAGATGGCGATGCCGGGCTTGACCCCATGGTCACGCACATGCTGGAGCGAACGGTGCGTGTGCGGCCCCGCCTCCACATGCAGGTGGATATGGTCGGCCCCCGCCTTTGCGAAGGCTTCGATATACGGGTCGACCGGCGCGATCATGAGATGCACGTCAAACGCCAGCTTAGACTTCGGCCGCAGCGCCTGGACCAGTTGCGGCCCCATGGACAGGTTGGGCACGAAATGCCCGTCCATGACATCCAGGTGCAGCCAGTCGGCGCCGCCACGTTCGACGGCGGCGACTTCATCTGCCGCGCGTGAGAAATCCGCAGCCAGCAGGCTCGGTGCGATGAGGGGGGTCTTGAGAGCAGCCATGCCTGTTTTTTAACAGAAGTCCATGACTTGCGCCAATATTTCCTGAAACCCCCGCCCCGTATCAGGCCCGGCGGAAACGGGCGGCGAAAAACCCGTCCATGCCCCCCCGTGCCCCCAGCATGCCGGGATGGGTGCGCAGCCAGCCCTCCGGCGTGCGGGCCTGCGGCAGGAAGGCCAGTTCATCTGGCGTGAAGGGATCGGCAATCAGGCCCAGCGCTTCGGCCGCGCGGGCACGCTGCTCGCCTTCCTCGGGCTGGAGCGAGCACACGGCATAGACCAGCCGCCCGCCGGGACGCAGCATGTCGCGTGCTGCCGCCAGCAGGCGGTCCTGCCCTTCGGTCATGGTGGCAATGTCACGCAGGCGCTTGATCCACATGGCATCGGGATGACGGCGGATGGTGCCGGTGGCCGAGCACGGGGCATCAAGCAGGATCGCGTCCAGCGGCATTTCGGGCCGCCATGTGGCGGCATCCGCATGGATCACATGTACGCCACCCAGCCCCAGCCGGGCCAGATTGGCGCGCAGGCGCTCGATCCGCCTGCCTTCGCGCTCGATGGCGAAGACCTCCGCCCCCGCGCAGGCCAGCTGGGCGGTCTTGCCACCCGGCGCCGCGCACAGGTCGGCCACGCGCTCACCCGGTTTCACGTCCAGCAGGCGCGCGGGCAGGCTGGCCGCCATGTCCTGCACCCACCATGCCCCCTCGGCAAAGCCGGGCAGGTCGGCAACCTTTGCCGTACCTGCCGCAAAGCGCACGCTGCCACCGGGCATCAGTTCGCCCCCCGGCGGCGGTTCGCCGCCGGGGCGGATGGTCAGGTCAAGCGGCGGTTCATGGCCAAGGGCGGTGGCGATGGGCCGCGCCAGCCGCCCCCAGGACTGCCACAGCCATGGCGGCACATCGAGGCGTGGCTGGTCCAGCCCCTCAAGCGCCTGCGCGCCGCCCGCGGCCACGCGGCGCAGCACGGCGTTGACCAGCCCCGCGAACGGCACCAGCCCCCGCCTGCGTGCCAGGGCCACGGATGTGGCCACGGCGGCATGCGGCGGCGTATCAAGGAACAGGAGCTGCGCCACCCCGATCAGCAGCACCACGCGCACCGGCTCGGGCGGTTCACGCTTGAGGAAGGGGGCCAGCACTTCATTCGCCGTGCCCATGTGGCGCAGCACGGTGGCGGCCAGCCTGTGGGCGGCGGCACGGTCACGCGGTTCGGCCGTGCGGGCGGCGGCGGAGTGTTCAAGCGATGTATCGAGCATGCGCCGGTGCGCGATCACCCCCTCGACAATATCAAAGGCGATATCGCGCGTGGGGTCCGCGCTGGCGCCCTGACGGTCCGGGCGGCCCGCGGGGCGGCCAGTCCTGGCCCTGCGGCCTGTGGGGGAAGGTGATGGGGAAGACTTCATGTAATCCTGACCTGAAAACTGCGGCACGCACGGGCACACGGGGGCTTGACCGGGGAGGTATTCATGCCAAGCCTAGAGCCATGTCAACATCATCCTCCATAGCACAGGCCCTGACGGGCATCCGCACCCGTATCGAAGCCAGCGCCCGGGCGGCGGGAAGACCCGCTTCCGGCGTGGACCTGGTGGCCGTATCCAAATTCCATCCGCAGGCCAGCGTCATCGCGGCGCTGGAAGCGGGGCAGCGCCTGTTCGGTGAGAACCGGGTGCAGGAGGCGGCGGCCAAATTCCCCGCCCTGCGCACCCGCTGGCCCGACCTGCGGCTGCACATCATTGGCGGGTTGCAGACCAACAAGGCGCTGGAGGCGGTGCGCATTGCCGACATGATCGAAAGCCTCGACCGCCCCGCCCTGTCCGACGCCCTTGCGCGCGCGGCGGACAGGGCGGGCCGGCTGCCCGGCCTGCTGGTGCAGGTCAATACCGGTGATGAAGGCCAGAAATCCGGTGTGCGGCTGGAAGAGGCGGATGCCTTCATCAACGCAAGCCTGGAGCGCTTCGGCCCCGCCGTCGTGCGCGGGCTGATGTGCATCCCGCCGCATGACCGGGACCCGACGCCGCATTTCCGCACGCTGGCCACCATGGCGCACAGGCACGGGCTGGATGTCGTATCGATGGGCATGTCGGCCGATTTCGAGCGCGCCATTGCCTGCGGCGCCACGCTGGTACGGGTGGGCAGCGCCATTTTCGGGGCGCGCCCGGCAACGCCACAGACCGCACCGAATGGCACCTGAGCGGATACGGGCCTTGCTGCGCATGGGGCGAGGCGGTAATGCGGAACTATCCGGCCGCGACGAAATGCCGGTTTTCAGTCTTCATTGCCGCGGAGCCATCACGACATGACGCAACCCACGGGGCCCGATGCCCCCGGACCCTCGACGACCCCGGATGGCAGCACCCATGCCGGCCCTGCCACCAGCACGCCCCCCAAGATTACCGAATACGGGGCGGACCAGCACGAACACGCGGCCAACCCCGTAGGCTTCGCGGCCCTGCTGGGGGTGCTGGGGGTGGTGTTTGGCGATATCGGCACAAGCCCGATCTACGCCCTGCGCTCGACCATCATGGTGGTCTCGCAGCATCACCGGATCGAACCGTGGGAGGTGCTGGGCGTCCTGAGCCTGATCATCTGGTCGCTGCTGCTGATCGTGACGGTCAAATACGTCATCCTGATCATGCGCGCCGACCATAATGGCGAAGGCGGCATCATCTCGCTCATGTCACTGGCCCAGCGCGTCGCACCCAGCAACCGCATGCGCATTGCCCTGGGCATGGTGGGAATCGGGGGGGCCTGCCTGTTCTTTGGCGATGGCATGATCACGCCCGCCATTTCCGTGCTCTCGGCGGTGGAGGGGCTGGAAGTCAGCTTCCCCGCCGCGCGCGACCTGGTCATTCCCATAGCACTTCTGGTGCTGGTGGGCCTGTTCTCGGTGCAGAGCTACGGCACGGGCAAGGTCGGCACCATATTCGGGCCGATCATGCTGGTCTGGTTCAGCCTGCTGGGCATACTGGGGGGGCTGCAGATACTGCATCACCCCGCCGTGCTGCTGGCCATATCGCCCACCTATGCGGTGCAGTTCATCATCTTCCATGGCTGGCTTTCGTTCATCGCGCTGGGTTCGGTCGTGCTGTCGGTTACGGGGGCGGAAGCGCTTTATGCCGATATGGGGCATTTCGGCCGCCAGCCCATCCGCTATGCGTGGCTGTTCTGCGTGCTGCCGTGCCTTGCGCTCAACTACCTTGGTCAGGGCGCCCTGATCATTGCCGACCCCAAGGCGCTGGAAAACCCGTTCTTCCTGCTCGGGCCGCACTGGTTGCAGGTACCGATGATCATCCTGTCCACCATGGCGACCGTCATTGCCAGCCAGGCGTGCATTTCGGGCGGGTTCTCGCTGTGCCGCCAGATCATCCAGCTGGGCTACCTGCCGCGCATGCGCGTGACCCATACGAACGCGGAGGAGGAAGGCCAGATCTACCTGCCCGAATTCAACCGCTTCCTTATGGTGGGCGCGCTGCTGCTGGTGCTGGCCTTCCGCAGTTCGGATGCGCTGGCTTCGGCCTACGGCATTGCGGTGACGGGCACGTTCATGTGCACCTGCGTGCTGGCGATGGTGGTCTTCCGCAGGCTGTACCACTGGTCGCGCCCCGCGGCGATCGCGACGTTTGGCGGCTTCTTCCTGCTTGATACGACGTTCTTTGCCTCCAACGCGCTCAAGATCCCGCAGGGCGGCTGGGTGCCGGTGCTGCTGGGCATCGTGCTGACACTGATGATGACGACGTGGAAAAAGGGCCGCCAGCTGATCATGAACCGGCAGAAGCAGGACAGCATGCCGATGAACTCGTTCCTGGCGCGCCTGCCGCAGTCCCGCATCATCCGCGTGCCGGGCACGGCGGTGTACATGACCGGCAACCCCGATTTCGTGCCTGCCTGCCTGCTGCACAACCTCAAGCACAACAAGGTGCTGCATGACCATGTGCTGTTCGTGACCGTGCAGACGCTGGACCAGCCCGAAGCCGACCATGGCCACCGCGTGGCGCTGCAGGAACTGGCGCCCGACATCTACCGTATCATCCTGCGCTACGGCTTCATGGAAATGCCCAACCTGCCGCGCGCGCTGGAGGACCTGAAGGCCAACGGCCTTGATTTCGATGCCTTGCAGGCCTCCTACTTCACCAGCCGCGAACTGCTGGTCCGCTCCTCGGTGCCCAAGCTGTCGCGCTGGCGGATGTCGCTGTTCCTGTTCATGGCGCGCAATGCCACACCGGCGACCGAGTTCTTCCGCATCCCGCCCGACCGGGCGGTTGAACTGGGTGTGCGGCTGGGGATCTGACCCCCATGCACCCGGACACGGGCAGGGCAGAACCGCTGGCACTGTACGTGCACTGGCCGTTCTGCCTGTCCAAATGCCCGTACTGTGACTTCAACAGCCATGTGCGCGACGTGATCCCGCGCGCGCGCTTTGGCGCGGCACTCAGGCGCGAGCTGGCGTTCGAGGCCGCGCGCATGGGCGACAGCCCGGCCGAGCGGCCCCGCATCGGCTCGATCTTCTTTGGCGGCGGCACGCCCTCCCTCATGGCGCCGGAAACCGTGGCGGGGCTGATTGCCGATGCGCGCACGCTGTTCGGCCTGACGGACACGGCTGAAATCACGCTGGAAGCCAATCCCACCAGTGTGGAAACCGGGCTGCTGCGCGCCTTCCGTGACGCCGGGGTCAACCGCATTTCGGTCGGTGTGCAGAGCCTTGATGCCGAGGCCCTGCGCTTCCTGGGCCGCGAACATGACGCAGGCCAGGCCATTGCCGCGCTGGAGACGGCGCGCGGCCTGTTCGATCGCATTTCATTCGACCTGATCTATGCCCGGCCGGGGCAGGATGCGCGTGCCTGGCGGGCAGAGCTTGAGGCGGCCCTTGCGCTGGTGTCCGACCATCTCTCGCTGTACCAGCTGACCATCGAACCCGGCACCCGCTTCGAGGGCCTGTACCGCCAGGGCCGCTTCCGCCTGCCCGATGGCGATGACGCGGCGCAGCTGTATGAACTGACCGCCGAAGTGGCGGCCCGGCATGGGCTGCTGGGCTACGAGATTTCGAACTACGCCCGCCCCGGCGCCGAAAGCCGCCATAACCTGACCTACTGGCGCTATGGCGACTATATGGGCATCGGTCCCGGCGCGCATGGGCGGCTGACCTGCAACGGGGTCACGTCGGCCACCCGCCGCCACCGGGCACCCGAGCCATGGGCCGAGCGCGTGGAGCGCACCGGCACCGGCGCCCACCCCGATGAACCGCTGGACAACCGCGACCGCGCGCGTGAGATGCTGCTGATGGGCCTGCGGCTGGCAGAGGGCATTGCCACCCCCCGCTTTGCCCGGCGCACCGGCATGACCATTACGGAGGCCACGGACCCCGCCACGATGCGGGCAGCGGTGGAGGAAGGCTATCTGGTCCACGATACCACGCGCCAGACCCTGCGCGCCACGGCGGAAGGCCGCCTGCGGCTGGAAAGCCTGCTTGCCGCGCTGGTGCTTTAGGAATTTAGGCAATACGATGGCGCCACGGCATTCATGGCAAGGAGCATGCTGCGTGTTTTCATCCGTTCTTTCGCTGTCCCGCCGGCTTGCAGCATGCGCCGCGGGCCTGACACTTCTGGCCACCACCGCCCATGCGGCCCCTGCACCGGCCCCCGCCACGGCCGGGCCGGAACTGGTGATCGAGGATAACGACTTTCTGGGCCCCGGCGGGTCGGACCAGCTTTCCATCATCCCGCTCCTGTTCAACCCACATGTGCGCGTGCTGGGCTTTACCGTAGCCAGCGGCGACGGGTGGGAAAATGCCGAATCGGCCCATCTGCGCCGCCTGCTGGAAATCATCGGCCGCACGGACGTGCCGGTAGCCGATGGCGCGGTCTACCCGCTGGTCAACACCCGCGCCGAGATGCGCCTGCATGAGATGCAGTACGGCACCATACCGTGGAAGGGGGCGTGGGGCGGCCTTGGTTCGATCGACAGGGCAACGGACACCCAGCCCGCCATCGGCCCGATGAAGGAAGGCATGCCCCACACGGCCCCGGTGGCGCAGAGTGCGGCGCAGTTCCTGATCGAGCAGGTGCATGCCCACCCGCACCAGGTCACGATCGTGGCGGCCGGGCCGCTGACCAACCTGGCCCTGGCCATCCGGCAGGACCCGACCTTTGCCGAGACGGCCAAGCAGCTCATCTTCATGGGCGGCATGCTGGACACCAGCATGATGTCGGTTACCGGCAACGCGGATTTCGCCTCCGACTTCAACATGATCTTCGACCCCGAAGCCGCCCACATCACCCTGACCGCGCCATGGAAGGCGATCACGGTGGTGGGCAGCGTCTCGAACGATCTCATGCTGTCGCGTGAATACCTGGCGAAGCTGACGGACCGGAAAACGCCACTGACCAGCTATATCGGCAGCTATTACGATCCGCTGCCCATGTGGGATGAAATGACGACGGCCATCGCGGCGGACCCCACGCTCATCACCTCGGCGGTGGATGCGCATCTGGATATCGACACCAGCCGTGGCCCGCATTACGGCCATGCCTTCGTGGTGCCGGACGCCCTCGTGCCCCATGACAGCCCGATGCAGCGCATGCATATCGTGCGCAGCATTGACGAACAGCGCTTCCGGGACACCTTCGCGCAGGAAGCCCGGAGCGACCTGCCCGCGCACGGGCAGTAAGCGGGCCGCGCGCTTCATGCTGCATATGGTCAAACTGGCGGTTGGCATCGGGTCCATCGAGGACCTGGCCCGCCGCCAGTCCCACCAGACCCCGCCGGTCGATGACCTGGATGGCACGGACCCCACGGGCCTGCCATGGTTCCGCACCCGCATGTATCCCCGGCGGGCGGCCGAAATACTGGATGGGGGTTCGATCTACCGCGTGATTGGCGGCCGCATCCTGTGCCGCCAGCGCATTACCGCCATACAGCCCGACACGCGGGAGGACGGGACCCCCTGCGCGCTGGTGGTCATGGCGCCCGAAATCATTCCCGTAAGCCCGCGGGCCATGCGCCCCTTCCAGGGCTGGCGCTACCTCCGCCCCGAGGACGCGCCCCCCGACCTGCGGGCCAGCAGCCACGGTGGCGACGTGCTGCCCGAGGCCCTGCGCAACAAACTGGCGGAACTGTGCCTGATCTGAACAAACGACCAAGCCTGCCCACACGCGCCGACATGGCGCGCCTTTTCATGCTGGGGGTCGTGGGACTGGGACTGGCCGCCTGTGCCGGTTCCGGCGGCGGGGGGGGAAGTGCCTCCCACTACAATCGCTATTATCAGGGCAAGGCCGCCTACCGCCCGCCGGGACCGGCCAGTGACCCGTGGCAGCCCTACATTGCCGATGCCTCCGCCCGCTTCGCCGTGCCACAGCAGTGGATCCGGGCGGTCATCCAGAAGGAATCGGGCGGCAATGAATATATTGACGGCCACCTGACCCGTTCGGCCAGCGGGGCGATCGGGCTCATGCAGCTCATGCCGCCCACCTATGCCGACATGCGGCGCCGCAACCATCTCGGCTCCGATCCGTATGACCCGCACAACAATATCCTCGCGGGCACCGCCTATATCCGCATCCTGTACGGGCTATATGGCGCGCCGGGCTTCCTGGCCGCCTACAATGCGGGCACCCTGCGCGTGAACGACTATCTGGAAAACGGCCGCCCCCTGCCCAGCCAGACCGTGCGCTACCTGCGCATCATCACCCCCAACCTGGGCAACGAAGTGGCACTTAGCGGGCCGCTGGCGGTCTATGGCTCCTCTAGCCAGCGCGTGAGCGCCACGCCACCGCCGCTAGGCACGGGCAGCCCCACCCCCACCATCCAGCCGGGGCATACCTATGTCCAGTACGCCACCCTCAACCCGCCGGCCCCCGTGCAGCGCCGCACCGCCTGCGTGCAGGACGTCAACGCGGCCTACGACCCGACCGGCACCACCTGCCGCACCGATACCCGTACCACGGCGGCCCCCGCCACCAGCGCCGGGACAGGGTACGGGGCCTGGATGGTGCAGGTGGGCGCCTTCTCGGCGGAAGGGCAGGCCCGGTTCGCCAATTCCATGGCGCGGCAGGGTGATTTCGCGGCCCTGCAGGGCGCGCGCAGCATGGTCATTCCGGTCAGCAGGCCCACGGGCGTGATCTATCGGGCGCGTCTGGCCGGCCTGTCACAGGCGGCCGCGACAGGGGCCTGCGCCACACTCAAGGAACAGGGGCTGCCCTGCACGGTCATACGGCCGGGCCAGTAGCCACCGCCCGGGCATGGGGCATCAGTCTGCCGCCATGTCCAGCGCGGCGGGCAGGTGCATGGCGGGCAGGCGCACATCCGCATGCCGCACCAGCATGACCGACGAAAACCCGAGCGAGAACGCATAATCCCCCGCCGCCACCGCCCAGTTGGCGGCCGGTGCGTTCCACTGCGCCAGCAGCCGCAGGCTGACCGGCAGGGTCAGCCGCAGCGTATGCCCCGGCGCCACCATGATGCTGCGCCACGCGGCCAGCCTGCGCGGCGCCGCCTGATCGGATGACGGGCTGACATAAAGCTGCGGTATGGCCCGCACGGCGGTACCGTCGGGGTTGGTTACCGAAAAGCTGGCATTCAGATGCGTGCCCTCGCGCACCACATGCAGGTCGCTCAGCGTCAGGTGCCCGCGTGCCGACAGGCCATAGCCGAAGGGAAACAGTGGCGCGACATGCGCGCGTTCAAAGGCGCGGTAATCCGCATCCACCATGCCGGGCGGATAGAAACCGCCGGTCAGGGTCACGGGCAGGTGGCCCGAAAACTCCTGCTGCCCGGACAGCAGCGCCGCAAGCGGGCGGGCATGCGCGTCACGCCAGGCCCAGGCCTGCACCACGCTGTCCACCATATCAAGCCAGGGCATCTGCCGGTCCGGGTCATCGCCAGTCAGCACCACGACAACATGGCCACCCAGATCCGCCAGGGTGGAAATCATCCGGTTGTCCGCATCCGTGCCGCTGAGCACCAGCGTGCGCGCGGCCTGCGCCGTGGCAGGCGGCAGGGTGCCCGGCGCGTTCGCGCCATCCGCCGCCACCACCACACTGACGCCAAGCCCCGCATGACGCAGTTCATCGGCCAGCAGGTCCGCCGCGTGCCGCATGGGCGCCCGCACCAGCACCAGCACCGGGCCAAGGGCGGGATCGAACGGCAGGACCCGGTTTTCATTCTGCAGCAGGACCGCCCCTTCCGCTTCCACATCGCTGACCAGCGTATCGGCCACCGGCGGCGACGCGGCCGCGTGCGCGGGGGTAAAGGCCGGCGGATGGTCAAGACTTCCGGCCATGTAGAAGGAGGCAAGGACATGCATGCCCATGGCCTGAAGCTGGGCGGGCCTGACGGCGCCATCCCTGACCGCCTGCCGCAGGGGGGCGCCGAACATGTCGTGGCCGCCTTCCCGGCTGGAAACCTGTTCCATATCCACGCCCGTGCCCAGAGCGCCGGGCAGCAGGGAGGCGTCATCGGGGCGTGCCGGGCCCAGGCCGCCGGGCGTCGCCATGACCATGCCGGGGAAATGCCAGGCATCATGCACCATGGCCCCCAGCCCCGTCACCGTCTGGCAGACCGCCAGGCCACCGCACAGCAGGGCGCCGCCATGCGCGACCTCAAGCGCCATGGCCACGCCCAGCAGGCTGCCATCGGCCAGCCACGCGGCGGGGACCGGCGCGGTGCGTCCGGGCACGGCCCCATCGGCACGGGCCTGTTCATCGCCCGCGACCGAACCGAACACCGGCAGCACATGGCCCGACAGCAGGCCCGCGCCGATCATGCCCGCCATGGTACCCGCAAGCACCTGGTCCTCGCCAGCCTGCAGGCGGCCCGACGGCAGCAGGTCAATCCCCCCCACCCGCACCACGGCACGCCCCTGTTCCCATTCGGCACGGGCACGCGCGCCGCCCGCGCGGCGGGCAAGGTCAGGGTCCCATGTCGCGGCCAGCGCCAGCCACGGCAGCATGGGATGCCCCCCTTCGTCGGCGGGCCGGGCCGGGCTGGAAAAATCGGGCATGCGCAGCGCGGGCAGGCCCAGCCGGGCCACGCCCGGCCAGGCCAGCAGGCCATCCGCCGCAGCCTGCGTGGCGCCCTCCCCACCCCCGATGGGACGGGCCTGCAGCACGGCCTGCTGCTCGGCGGGCTGCATGCGGGCCGCCATGTCCGCCGCATGGGCGGACCCCGCACTGCCCCCCGCCGCGGCCCGGGCCTGCACGGGCAGAGCGGACAGGACCAGTCCCCCCATGCACAGGGCGATCAGGCAACGGAGCGCGGACAGTCCATACCGGAGGCTTGCGTATTTCATCACGATCCATTGCTGTGGCGGGAAGGGGGTATTTTTGCGCCCTAATGCCCGGATTGTCACGCAAGGCAGGGTAAAGTGCCCGTGCGACTTGGCGGGACAGGCCGGGCGCGATATGAAGAACGGACAACGCGACAGGCCGCAACGCCCCCTGCCCGGCACCACCGGCGGATCGGGCGCGTGGCCGGATTACCACCTGCGGGGGCCATCCCCGGCGTCCATAGAGGCATCATGACCCTTCGCCCGCCCAATCCAGTCCCCTCCGCCGCGTCCCTGGCCACAGCGCCCCCGGGCCGTCCCCTGCTGCCGCGCGCGACCCTTGCCCTGCTGGCCGCCGGCCTGCTGGCGGGCTGCGGCAGCGCGCCGCAGCATGACAGAAGCGGGCTGGCCATTCCGCAGAATCGCCTGCTCAAGGAAGACCGTGGGGCCAATGGTGGCTCGACACCGCTGGAAAGCAACGGGGTCAATGCCTTCCTGTGGCGCGGTGCGCTGGATACGCTGTCCTTCATGCCGTTTGCCTCCGCCGATGCCGTGGCGGGCGTGATCCTGACGGACTGGTACACGCCCCCCGCCACCAAGGACGAACGCTTCAAGATCACCTGCTTCATCCTTTCGCGCAGCCTGCGCTCGGATGCGGTGCGGGTATCGGTCTTCCGCCAGGCCTATGAGGATAACCAGTGGGTCGATACCCCCGTCGCGGCCAATACGGTATCCGACATCACGGCCCGCATCCTGACCCGCGCGCGCCAGCTGCGTACCGATAGCGGCCAGCACTAGCACCGCCCAGCCCGATCCTTTTTTCCGCCCGCCGGGTGGCACCAGCCGCCCGCGCCCCCTGTCCGCAGGCCCCAGCCGCCTGCCCCGCACACCGAACCAGAAGAAGATGACCGAAACCAGCACCCCACCGGACAGCGCCCTTCCCGCCTATGATTTCAGCACGGCAGAACCGCAGTGGCAGGAACGCTGGGCCGCGTCCGGCATCTTCGACGTTCCCGACGTGCCGCCCGCCGACCGGCCCAAATACTATGTGCTGGAAATGTTTCCCTACCCGTCAGGGCAGCTGCACATGGGCCATGTGCGCAACTATACGCTGGGTGACGTGGTGGCGCGTTACAAGCGCGCGCGCGGCTTCAGCGTGCTGCACCCGATGGGGTGGGATGCCTTTGGCCTGCCGGCGGAAAATGCTGCGCGTGAACGCGGCGTGCATCCCGGCCAGTGGACGATGGACAACATCGCCGCCATGCGGACCACGCTCAAGCGGCTGGGCTTTTCCTTCAACTGGGACCGCGAGATCGCGACCTGCCTGCCCGAATATTATGGCAGGCAGCAGAAGCTGTTCCTGGACATGCTCAGGGGCGGGCTGGTCGAGCGGCGGGAAAGCTGGGTCAACTGGGACCCCGTGGACAACACCGTGCTGGCCAACGAACAGGTGGTGGACGGGCGCGGCTGGCGCTCGGGCGCGCTGATCGAGCAGAAAAAGCTGTCGCAGTGGTTCCTGAAAATCACGAAATTCGCGCCGCAACTGCTTGATGGCCTGTCCACCCTGCCGCGCTGGCCCGAACGCGTGCGCACCATGCAGGAGCGCTGGATCGGCCGGTCCGAAGGGGCGAAGGTCCGCTTCGGCCTGCATGAACCGCCTGCCGGTTTCGATACCGACCTTGATTCGGTGGAGGTGTTCACCACCCGTCCCGACACGCTGTTCGGCATGTCCTTCCTCGCCATTGCCGCCGACCATCCGCTGGCGGCCAAGGTTGCGGCGAAAAACGCGGCGGCAGGCGAATTCATTGCCGAATGCCAGCGCCTGGGCACATCGGAAGAAGCGATTGAAACGGCGGAAAAGCGCGGGTTCGATACCGGGCTGCGGGTCACCCACCCGTTCATGCCCGATAAGTCCTTCCCGGTCTGGATCGCGAATTTCGTGCTGATGGATTATGGCACGGGGGCGGTGTTCGGCTGCCCGTGCGGGGACCAGCGCGACCTTGATTTCGCGCGCAGGTACAACCTGCCCGTCACCCCCGTCATCCTGCCGCCGGGGGCGGAGGCCGCCACCTTCACCATGACCGACAGGGCCTGTGACGGCCACGGCACGCTGTTCAATTCCGGCTTCCTGGACGGGCTGGATACGGAGGCCGCGAAGAAGGAAGCCATCACCCGGCTGGAAGGCATGGGAATTGGCCGGGGCGTGGTCAACTGGCGGCTGCGCGACTGGGGCATTTCGCGCCAGCGCTACTGGGGCTGCCCCATTCCCGTCATCCACTGCACCGATTGCGGCGCCCAGCCCGTGCCCGATGACCAGCTGCCCGTAAAACTGCCCGAGGACGTAACCTTCGACCGCCCCGGCAACCCGCTGGAACATCACCCGACATGGAAGCACGTGGCCTGCCCGAAATGCGGCAAGGCCGCCCTGCGCGAGACCGATACCTGCGACACGTTTGTGGACAGTTCATGGTATTTCGCCCGCTTCACCGCGCCCCATGCCGACCAGCCCACGCTTCCCGCCGCCGCCGATGGCTGGCTGCCGGTTGACCAGTATATCGGCGGCATCGAGCACGCGATCTTGCACCTGCTCTATGCCCGCTTCTTCACCCGCGCCATGCACGAGACCGGGCACCTGCATGTGGACGAACCCTTTGACGGGCTGTTCACCCAGGGCATGGTCAACCACGAAAGCTACCGTGACGCGCAGGGCAACTGGCTCTACCCCGAGGAAGTCGAGCGCCGGGGCGACAGTGCCGTGCGCCGCGACAACGGTCAGGCCGTGACCATCGGGCGTGTGGAAAAGATGTCCAAGTCCAAGCGCAACACGGTGGCGCCCGTCGCCATCATCGAGCGCTTCGGCGCGGATACGGCACGGTGGTTCGTGCTGTCCGACAGCCCGCCCGAACGCGACATGGAATGGACGGAATCCGGCGTGGCGGCTGCCGCCCGCTTCCTCCAGCGCGTGTTCCGCATTGTCCGCACGGTGGCCGAGCAGGTCCCGGCTGGCACGGCATGCCCCGCAACGCTGTCACGCAGCGCGGATGCGCTGCGCCGCGCCACCCACCGGACCATCGCCGCCGTGACCGAAGCGCTGGAAAGCTTCAGCGCCAACGTGGCGGTAGCCCGCCTGCACGAACTGACCTCCGCCCTGGCCGATGCCGAGAAGGCGGCGGGAGAAGATGGCATGGACTTTGCCCGGCGCGAGGCTGCTACCATCATCTCCCTGCTGGTCGCCCCCATGGTCCCCCATCAGGCCGAAGCGATGATGGCGCTGCTGGAACCCGGCGGCCAGCCGGTGGTGGAGCGTGCATGGCCCACCGCCACCCCCGAACTGCTCAAGGCCAGTGAACTGACCATTGCGGTGCAGATCATGGGCAAGCTGCGCGGCACGATCGCGGTCGCGCCCGACCTGCCGGCGGATCAGGTCATTGCCATGGCGGAAGCCGAGCCGAACGTGGCCCGCCTGCTGGAAGGGGCGCGGATTGTAAAGCGTATCCATGTGCCGGGCCGGATCGTCAATTTCGTGGTGGCGAAATAGGCCATGGCCTATCCCGTCCGCCATACCGCCGTGCTGTGCGGCCTGCTTGTGCTGGCGGGATGTGGCTTTTCACCCATGTACAAGACAACGGGCACCCATATCGGCGCGGACGGGCAGCCCACCGTATCGAACGTGCTGGCCGAACTGAAGCAGGTCTATGTCCCGCTCATCCCCGAGCGGTACGGCCAGCAGCTACGGCAGTTCCTGCAGCAGGACCTGAGCGGGGCGGGGCCGGAAAAACCGACCCGCTACGCGCTGCAGATCAAAAGCTACATCATGAACGAGGCAGTGGACATCCACGCGGACAATACCTCCGGCCGCACGCGCACCACCGCCTTTGCCCACTGGCAGCTCTATACGCTGGGTGACAGCCCGCAGCTTCTGGCCGGTGGCGATGCCTCGGTTGTGGATGGGGTGAACAATACATACGAACAGTATTTTGCGCTGACCCTGAACCTGGAGACCGTGCGCGGCCGCGTGGCTAAGAACCTGGCCGAACAGATCACCCAGCAGGTGGCCGTATGGTTCCGCACCCATGCCAAGCCCGCGGTGGACGGATCGGTCGCGGGGCAGAACCAGCCGCGCTATACCGACCCCAACAGCATCGTCAATCCCAACAACCAGCTGCCCGCCCAGATGCCCGGTGCCGATGGCATGCCCGCCATGGCCACGGGCCGGACCGATTCGCAGTTGAACGAACAGAACCACGGCGGGGATGACACGGCGCCGGAAAGCAGCCCGATCGACAATATTCCCGCCTCCACCTCCCGCTATGTCCAGCCTGATGCGAAAAAGAGTGACGGCACCACGGACGACATGTCCGGCATCAGCATCGGGGGACAGGGCAGCCAGTGAAAGTCAGCCCGCGCAATATCGGCGCCACGCTTCAGGCACCGGGCAACCTGCGTGTCATCATGCTGCACGGCGATGATGTGGGGCTGATCCGCGAACGCGCCACGACGGCGGCAAAGGCCATCTGCCCCGACCTGCACGACCCCTTCCGCGTGGCCATGCTGGGGCGTGCGGACCATGCCCGGCTGGAGGAGGAGATGACCGCCCTCTCCCTGACCGGCGGCAGGCGCGTGATCTGGCTGCGCGAGGGTACGGATGAGGGCCTGCTGGAAGCGCTGAAGCGCGGTCTGGCGCAACAGTCCGATGCGCTGGTGATCGTGGAGGCACCGGGGCTTGACTCCCGCTCCAGGCTGCGTGGCTTTGTGGAAAAGGACGCGCAGTGCGCCCTGATCGGCTGCTACCCCGAGGAGGGGCGCGCGCTGGAAGGGGCCATCCGCCAGATGCTGGCCGCGCAGGATGTGGGCATAGACCCCGATGCGCTGGGCTGGATGGTCGAACGCGCGGGCCCCGACCGGGCCGCGACCCGCAGCGAGGTGGAAAAACTGGCCCTGTTCGCAGGCCGTGGCGGGCGGCTGGGGCTGGAGGACGTGCGGGCCTGCGTCGGGGATGCGGCCGGTGTCTCGATGGAGGACGCGGCCTTTGCCGCCATGGCGGGCCAGCGCCGGGAAGCCGATGCCGCCGCCCAGCGCGCGCTGACGGTGGATGGCAGCAGCCCCTCCAACCTGACCCGCGCCCTGATGTCCCACATTCACCGCCTGCGCCGCGCGCGGCTGGCCATGGATGCGGGCATGAGCCGGGCCGATGCCATGCGCCAGCTGCAGCCGCCGGTCTTTTTCAAGCGCACGGACAGTTTTGGCCAGGCGCTGGGCCTGTGGCCGGCCGATGCCCTGCTGCGCGCGGCACAGGACACACAGACCCTGGAACTGGCATGCAGGCAGACCGGCAGCCCTGACATCGTTCTGTGCCTGCGCCATGTCGCCCGCCTGTGCGGCCTGGCACAGCAGGCGCGCAGGCGGCGCTGACCGGTAAAATATTCCCCCCGGCCCACAGGAAACACCCTTGCCGCGACGCGTGGGCTCGGTTACAAAACCCCGGTGTGTCCGCGTAGCTCAGCCGGATAGAGCACAGGATTCCTGGTTTTCAATTGGGCGCCACGATGGGAAACCGCGTGGCGGATCTGCTCAAATTCGGGGAACGCTCTGGCAATCCGTTGCCGTGCCAATCCCGAGCCAAGGCCGGCCTGACCGGCAAGGTGTAGAGACTGGATGGGCAGCACCTGTCAACCGCGCGCGGTTTATGGTGAAGGGACAGTCCAGACCACGAACGTCATGCCCGGCATGGCGGCGGTGAAAGCCGAAGTGGTATGAATCCTGGGGCCGTGGGTTCGAATCCCGCCGCGGACACCAGCACACAGGCCCGATCGGTTCCAGGGAACCGGCTGGCCCTCGCAGGCAATCATAATACAGGGCCCCTGATACCGCTTCTGGCGGCAGGCCCTGGGGGTACCCGCCTTTTTGAAAAAAGGCTTCACCCCTACTGACGGCGTGTGGCCTGCCGGAAGAACCGGGCTTATGACCACGCGGGCCGCAGGGCCACCAACCGCATCAACATCCCTGATCCCCCAGATGGGGCCGCTCCTGTGGCAGTGGCATGCCGGTCGTGGCTGGCACCGTGCCACGGGCTTCGGCAGCAGGCCCCTTTCATGGTCCGGCCTGCCGCACCCGGCGTCAGGTCATCCTCGCGGCACACAGGTGGCCGCAACCGTGCCCCTGAAGCAGCGTTCGGCCATGGCGGCATTCACCCCCCTATCCCCCCACCGCAGATACCCGATACGCCCATGCGGCTTTCATCAATAAAGCCAAAGGATATCAGGCCACCGGCGGCGTGACGGAAATCCTCGACACGCAGAGGCGGCGCTTCCAGATAGCGGCCCTCCGGCACAATCCGCATTGCCACCCCACCCGACGCGCCGCATGACTATGATGTTTATTTTGTATGAAACGAACGGGCATAGCCTAAATGAAACGGACTGAAATACTTTGAAAATAAAGGCACGACGAACTATACCCGGACGAATTCGCCAGAACCGTGCAATAAATAAACAGATTCAACCACAACGTGTCCTGAATGATTTCCATATGGATGAAAAAGTTCCATGCCTTTTTGATATTGATCAAACATAGATCGTCTTCTGAAAACAAATATCAAACCACATGAAGGAAACTGTGTGATTCTTGCAAGATAACGCCACCAACATCACGACTGTTTTTTTTGTGATTGCTGTCAGACCAAAGGTAAATGTATGGTTAACATGTGGCAGGATGACGCATCCATCCCCCCTGTTTCCTCAATTCCTGATTGGTATGGAGCAAGCAACATGTGTGGATTCAGTTAAAACCCTGAATGAATAACCGTGTGTTTCCTTAATATCATTAAATAAAGCGCCGTCTCATGACGTGCTGGCTGGTGGATTTCGCATGAATACCGACATAGCCATTATCGGGGCCGGCCCCTACGGTCTTTCCCTTGCAGCCCATCTGCGTGAAAAAGGGGTGGATTTCCGTATTTTCGGGCGACCGATGGCCTTCTGGCGTGACCATGTTCCAGATGAACTGCGCCTGAAGGCGGAAGGTTTTGCCATGAACCTGTTCGACCCGAAGCAGCGCTTCACCCTCCAGCAGTTCTGCGCGGAACGGGGCTATCCATACGCCCATACTGGCGTGCCCATTCCCGCCCATGTGTTCAGGGAATATGGCGAGGCCTTCCAGAAAGCCCACGTGCCCCAGATCCAGCCCGACCGGGTGACCGGACTTTCGCGCACAGCAGACGGATTTGCCCTGGAACTGGAAAACGGCGGGCGCGTGATGGCGCGCAAGGTGGTCATGGCAATCGGGATCGGGGATTTTGCCCATGTTCCCCCCGCCATGCGCACCCTGCCCCCCGAACGGGTCAGCCATACATTTGATGAAACCGCCTTCACCCGCTTCGCGGGCAGGCGGGTGGCGGTGATCGGGGCGGGGTCCTCGGCGGTGGATACGGCCTGTTTCCTGCATGAAGTGGGGGCGGAAACCTTTATCTGCACCCGTCGGCCCAAGATATGGATCAACCACCCGCCACGCACGCTCCCGCCGCTCAAACTGCTGCTGACGCGCATCAGAAAGCCCCTGTCCGGGCTGGGCACGGGCTGGCGCTCACGCATGGCGTGTGATTTGCCCGATGTCTTTCACATGCTGCCGGCACGCCTGCGTCTGCGCATAACGCGGGGTCATCTGGGGCCGGCGGCAGGATGGGTGACCGGGCAGGTGGTGCGTGAGAAAGTACCCATCTGCCTTAATCTCGACCTGCAGCGCGCCAGCATGCGCCAGCAGGCCATCCATCTGGAATTCCTTGAGACCAGCACGGGTGAAATGCGGGAGATGGATGTGGACCACGTATTCCTGGGCACCGGGGTACAGGTTGACGTGGCACGCATCCCGTTTGTGGACCCTGCATTGGCGCGCGACATCCATACAGAAGGCAACATGCCCGCGCTGTCGCGCCACTTCGAATCAAGCGTGCCGGGGCTCTATTTCATCGGGCCGCTGGCAGCAGGCAGCTTTGGCCCCCTGCTACGCTTTGCGTTCGGTGCACGCTTTGCCGCACGCCGCCTGTCGGCACGGTTGCGGCGGCAGACGGCCGCCGTGCGGCAGCCCCTGTAAATGCTGTTTCAAAATTCCCCACATGTGCTGTCGGAAAATTCCCCAGCACGGATATGGTGATCAGCCATTGAGGTGATCGATAGCTCCATGCTTTGGGGGCCTACCGCGGCGCTTTGGCGCTGCCGGTGGCATCAGATTGGCGTGGGCCCGTGTATGCTCGGGGATCAGATCGGCATGCTGGCGCAGGCGATAGCTGGCACCTTCGATGTGGACGACGACAGCATTGAAGATCAGGACTTCATGTGTATGGTGCTGGATCTCGACCACGCGACGGCGGGCAGTGTCAGGCACACTGTAATAATTGCCGGCCACCGCCACCATCCCCTCGCGGCTGATCCGCCGCTCGACGCTCAGAACAGCATCGTAGCGCAGGGCAGGCAATGGATGCAGATGGGGCTGCTCCTGTGCAAAATGCTCCTGCACGATCCGCCCGGTGGTGGCATGTGCCCGCGCGTTGGCGATATCCGCGCGCCAGACGTCGAACTGGGCGTTGAGGTCATCGAGATCATGGAAGCTGCGGCCAAGGAAGAAGTCCTGACGGATGTAGCGGAAGGGTCGCTCGACCTTGCCCTTGGTCTTGGCGCGATAGGGCTGGCAGGCTCTGGGGGCGCTGCCATAATGGGCCAGAAGCGCCACCAGCGAGGCATTGTAGGTCACCACGCCCGCATCATCCTCACCGATGACAGCGGTCTTCATGCGATCGTAGAGAATTTCCGTGCAGCAGCCCGCCATCGCCTCGAAGGCGGCGATGTGGCAACGCATCACTGTTTCCAGACCCTGGTTCGGGCAGAAACGTCCCCACAGCCAGCGACTGTGCCCCAGCACCATGCTGAACAACCAGACCTTGCGCACGATGCCTGGCTCGCCGGTGAAGACTGTCTGGAATTCCGCAAAATCGACCTGCGCCTGAACGCCGGCTCCGGTCTCGAAGCGCCGCTCATAAGGCCTGGGCAGCGGGGGGCGGATTTGCCGGAGATATTCCGTCAGCGATGAATAGGCACCGTCATATCCCATGTCGCGAATTTCACGATGCAGCCTGCGCGATGAAAGTCCGGGATAACTTGCCATCCGCTCCAACAGATAGGTTCGATAAGGTTCTGCTGCGCTGGCCACCGGTTTACGCGGTGCATAGGCTGGAGTCTCCAGCCCATTGGCCAGATACTTCTTCACTGTCTTGCGATCGAGCCCTGTCTGGCGCGCGATGGCGCTGATGCTGAGCCCCTGTCTTTTGAGTTCCTGGATCAAAACGACCTCCCTGAGTCCTATCACCTGCTCGCCCTTCCTTTGGCATCAGCAGGGATAAATGTGCCGCGTGATCGTCATGGGGGCATGCCCCCATGACGATCACGCACAGTCCTCAAACTGGGGAATTTTCAACCAGCACATTTGGGGAGATTACAACCAGCACTCACAGCCCCGGTCCCAGCCCGCTTTCGCTCAGTGAATATTCCGCCGGTCATGGTGTGACAGCCAGACCTGAACTGGAAAGTCCCTACCCATGAAAAATGATTTTACAGTTCTCATCATCTCCTCGGTCTGGTGGTCGGCCATTACACGGGCGGCACTGGAGTTTCTGGAAAGCGGGGTCAGGGTGCATGCAATCTGCCCGCCCGGGCATTCGCTTCGCTGCATCCGGGGACTGGACTCCCTGCGCAGCTACCCCTGCGTTGCCGCCATTTCCACATTGTCCACCATCATTACGGAAATCAGGCCGGACCTGATCGTACCTGCCGATGACCGGGTCGTGGGTGCCCTGCATCAGGTCCATGACGCTGCCGACCCCACGACGCAGGCGGGCCGGGCGTGCCAAGCCATCATCAAAACCTCACTGGGCCAGCCGGACTGCTTTGCCTATGCCCGGACCCGGCTCAGGCTGATCGATGCGCTTCGCGCGCGCGGTATCCCGACCCCGGCCGCCGCCAGCATGGCCACGGTGGAAGATGTGCGGCAATGGTGCGCGACCACGCCCGGTCCGTGGGTGCTCAAGCGTGACCGCAGCTGGGGCGGTTCCGGCGTGGTCATTGCCGATACGGTGCGGGAAGCCGAAAGCAGCTTCCGCCGCCTGTCGCAGCCGGTCCGGATGGCCTGCGCGCTGCGTGTGCTGCTGGCGGACCGTGACATCTATTCCTTCATGGAAGCCACGGCACGCCAGTCCATGCCGGTCATTGCGCAGGCCCATATAAGTGGCATGCCCGCCAATATCATGGTCGCCTGCTGGAAGGGGGAAGTGATTGGCACGCTGGGGGTGGATGTCGTGTCCTACCAGGGGCGGACGGGGGCGGCGACGGTGGTCGAGATCACCCGCTCCGCCGATATGGAGCGCGCGGCACGGGTGACCTGTGCTGCGCTGAACCTGTCGGGCTTCTTCGGGCTGGATTTTGTCCGCTGCGCGCGCACCGGCACCTATCATTTCATAGAAATGAACCCGCGCCTGACCCAGATCGGCCATCTGTGCCATGGCGGCACGACCCTGATCCGCCGCCTGCTGCAACATGTGCAGGGAAGCGCCCTGGCCACACGCCCCCATCCGGGCCAGGAAGTGGGCGAGCGCAGCGTGATTGCCCTGTTCCCGCAGATCCTGCGCGCCGATGCCGCCAGCCTGCACAATGCGGGCGCATGGATCGACATCCCCTGGCGCTACCCCGAACTGGTGGAGGAACTGCTGCGCCGCCCCTGGCCACGCCGTGGTTCCGTGGCCCGGCTGGAGGAACGGCTGCGACCCAACATGCCCTATGGCAAATCGGTGGACCGGGGCGAAGCCCTGGGCAAGCTGTCCACCCTGCTGCAGGGCGGCATGATGACGGACAGTTCGCCCATGGCGGCGTTACGGACCAGCCATATATAAAAGGGGCCTGAATTACCCTGCAATCATAGGGAAGTTTTTGGAGAAGCTTTTTTCAAGAAGCTTCAAGGAACGCCGCCTTTTTGAAAAAAGGCGACACCCAGAAACTTTTATTTTTTCAAAGCATTGTTTCAAAAATATGCTCTTAAAAAAGCCGCCCGGAAAGCCGGGCGGCCCTGTCATGCCCTTACGCGGGGCAATGGATTATTTCGCGCTATCCCACTGCTGCAGGATATCGGCCTTCACGCTGGCGGGCACCGGCACGTAATCAAGGCGATAGGCTGCGGCATCACCGCTTTTAAGCGCATAGCCAAAGAACCTGCGCACATCCGCGCCATGGGCGGTCTTGCCCGTCGGCACGGGAACCAGCACATAGGTGGGGGACATGATCGGCCACGCACCCGCACCGGCGGTATCCAGCAGGTCAACCGCGAAATGGGACGCATCCTTCCAGTCCGCTGCCGCGGCGGCGCTGTTGAAGCTGTCCATGTTGGGGGCCACAAAGGCACCGCTATGGTTCTTCAGCTTGACGGTAATCATGTGCGCGTTGGCGGCAAAGGCGTATTCAACATAACCGATCGCGCCTTCGGTATTGCGCACGGAAGCCGCCACGCCGTCATTGCCACGCGCGCCAATGCCACCGGGCCATGCGATGGAAGCCCCCGCACCCTGCCCTTCGCGCCATTCAGGCGAGACATGGGCCAGATAACCGGTGAAAACCGCCGTCGTGCCCGACCCATCGGCACGATGCACGGTGGCAATCGCGGTATCGGGCAGCTTCAGGCCGGGGTTGAGGGCCGCGATGCGGGGGTTGTTCCACTGGTCGATCTCACCCCGGTAGATGGCGGCAAGCGTGGGACCATCAAGCTGGATCTGGTTGGCGGCAATGCCGGGCAGATTGATGACGGGCACGATCCCGCCCATGACAGTGGGAAACTGGAACAGATGCGCCGATTCCAGCTTCTGGCGTTCCATCGGCACATCGGATGCACCAAAATCAACCGTACCGGCCAGGATCTGGTTCTGGCCCGCGCTGGAACCCACGGTCTGATAATTCAGGTTAACGCCAGCCGCACTCCGACCGTCTGCCCCCCAGGCTCCATAAATGGGCGCGGCAAAGCTGGAACCGGCACCCGTGATATCAGCAGCATGCGCCATGACCGGCAGGGCGGTTGCCAACAGGGCACATGTAAGCATTCGAGCAGGAAAGTACATAATACTCATGTTCTCCGACATGAAAATACAGACGCGTCTGGCCGTGAAGCCGACAGGCCAGACAATAAAAAAATGACCGTGTAAAATAAAATGATAAGTCCATGACAGTTTTATGAAGGAAATATGAATTCTTCCCGACTCTGTCCGGATGCCTGCGCCGGATAAATCCCAAAGGCGTTTCCGGCGACGCCTTTTCCCAAAACCGCGCAGACACTGCCTTTGTAAAAAAAGGCGGCACCCGGGTCCTTTTATCTTTTTTTACCAATCCGTTGTTTTGCAACGCGCCCAATAAAAAAGGGCGCGGTGTGTGCAACACCACGCCCCGATAACACGCCCCTGCCGTCGGGTCAGGCACGGCTGTAGATGTCTTCCACACGCACGATGTCATCTTCCCCCAGATAGGGACCGGACTGGACTTCGATCAGGGTCAGGGGAATACGGCCGGGATTTTCCAGCCGGTGCAGGGCACCAAGCGGCAGGTAGACACTCTCGTTCTCACGCACAAGGATCTTCTCCTCATTGCGAGTGACCTGTGCCGTGCCTTCCACCACAACCCAGTGCTCGGCGCGATGGTAATGCTTCTGCAGTGACAGCTTCCCGCCCGGGTCCACCACGATGCGCTTGACCTGGAAGCGGCTGCCCTCGATCAGGCTCTCGTAAAAGCCCCACGGACGATAGCACCGTGTATGGCTTGCCGCCTCCTTGCGCCCGGCCTTCTTGAGCAGGGAGACAATGGCCTTCACATCCTGCGCATGCTGGCGGTGCGTAACCAGGACCGCGTCATCATTGACCACGACCAGCAGGTCCTCCACCCCGGTCACGGCGGTCAGGACGCCGTCGCTGCGCACGTAGCTGCCCGATGTATTATGCATGAACACATCGCCAATGCTGACATTGCCCGCGCTGTCCTTGGGGCTGAGTTCCCACAACGCATCCCAACTGCCCACATCGGACCAGCCGAAATCACCGGGAATGACGGTCATGAGCGTGGTCCGTTCCGCCACGGCATAGTCAATCGAGATATCGGGGCAGGCATCGAAGGCCGCTTCGTCCAGCCGTTCGAAATCAATGTCGGAACGCCGCTCGCGCACGGCCTGCGTCACGGCGGCGATGATGGCGGGTTCAAACTTTTCCATCTCGGCCAGCATGGTGCGGGCGGTAAAGACGAACATGCCCGAATTCCACAGGAACCGGCCCGATTCGAACATGCGCGTGGCATTTTCGGCATCCGGCTTTTCAACGAATTTGGCAACGGAAAAGGCACCCGCGTACCCATCCAGCGCCGCGCCCTTTTCAATATAGCCATAGCCGGTTTCCGCCTTGGTTGGCGTCATGCCGAAGGTCACGATGCGGCCCGCGCGCGCGACCTGGGCCGCAATGGCCAGGGCGGGGGCGATATTCTCGGGCTTCTGCATCGCGGCATCGGCCGCCATGACCCACAAGACCGCATCGGGATCGGTTTCGGCCGCAAGCAGGGCCGCCGCGGCGATGGCGGGTGCCGAATTGCGCCCCACCGGCTCAAGCAGGATGCGCGCCTGCGTGATCCCCACTTCCTTCAGCTGCTCGGCCATGATGAAGCGGTGCTCGTTGTTGCACACCACGATCGGGGCGCTGAAGCCCGGTCCGTGGCTGCGCAGGGCGGTTTCCTGCACCATCGTATGCTTCGTGACCAGTGGCCAGAACTGCTTGGGATAGGAACTGCGCGAGACAGGCCACAGCCGGCTGCCACTTCCACCCGACAGGATAACCGGAACCACGGGAATCTGCCCCGGCTGCTGCGCTGTATGCGTCATGGAAGTGCCCATCGTAACTCCTTGGAAAAAACCGCCATCTACGTGAAGCGGCATGAATGAACCTGTTTTTCCATTCTGTCGCGCTAATGTAGCTTCTGCGTGGCCTGCCGCAAGACGTCGAGCGAGGCGCGAAGCTGCATCGTCTTCTCGTAATCACTGATCTGCTGGTGATAGGCGGCGAACAGGATGGCATCGACACGGATGACCAGCTTGCGCAGCCGCCAGAACTGTTCGGAATCGATGATCAGCGTGCGCGAGGTGTCCTCCAGCGCGCCAACCTGGACATATTTCAGGTTACGGACGGGGTCATCGTGCAGTTCCTCCACGAAGATGGGGATGAAGCACAAGGGACCGGGACAGGGGGCGGGCACATAGGGACGTGTCTCATGCCCGTCATACAGTTTCACGCGGCTGATATCGAATTTCTGGTATTCCCTGACCAGCCATGCCATCTGCGCGGGTGGCGCGACACGCGCGAAATCCGCGCGCGTGATATCCAGAAAGACACGACGGTTCTGTATGATCGTCGCGTCATATTCGGCAAGCTGGCGGGCATAGGCCGCTTCTTCCTGCGAATGCTTCATAAGCACATTGTGGCGGGCAAATCGGGCATCACTGTGGTTGTTCCAGCTCAGGTATCCCGCAATGCTGCCCAGCAGGGCCAGCAGCACCGGCAGCGCCATGCAGGCCCAGCGATGCCGCCTGATAAAGCCTGGTACATCCGTATGCCCGTAAATATGGACCGGATACATGCGACGCCTCCCAATCCGCGCGCCGTCTGCCACGCGCCCTCTTCATCCATGATGGAAAGGCTCCAGGCCAGCGGGGCGTGCCCCTCCCCCTGCGCGAAACCCGTTCCGGAGCTCCACCCTAACAGAGACCCCACATTTCCGCCATGCATGCCCCCCCAGGCCACCCATCCGTGACCGGGGCCAAGGCGCTGCTTCAGGCACACATGGGCAGTCCGCCTGCCGCCGCCTGACCGGCCGGCAGAAATGAAGCCCTGCCGCGTGCGGGTATCCGCCATCCGGCATTCCGCCCCCGAAGGCATGGCTACGGATGCGCGCAGCAGTGCGGGGGGGCACCTTCCGGCATGAACATTATATGCATCATGATTGATAATATCATTATTCCGGCCCATGGACGGGCGGGCGGCAATGCCGGGCCGCCGTGCGACAGGATGTCAGGGGACAGACCGCGCCATCCCGGACGGAAATTTATGATGATCCGGTACAGCATATGCCCGGCATCCCGCACAAAGCCGCGAATTCCCGGTCGGAAATAAACGGCTGGAATAATCAATTATTAATTGATCTGCCTTAGCCGGAAAGCAGTGCGGTCCATCGAAGCATCGGTCCGCTCCGTGCCAAGCCCCAGCCAAGGTAAAGACATTGTCCGCGGACCTGCTCCTGACACTGACCCCTACGGAACAACAGGATATCAAGATCATCCGGGAATCCGGCCAGTTCGACACGGAATTCTACCTTGCCACCAATCAGGACATAGCCGGGTCGGGCTATGAGCCGCTGGTGCATTATGTCAAATACGGCTTCCGTGAAGGGCGGCGGCCCAACCGCAATTTCCGCCCCGCCCTGTACGTGGCGCAGCACCCTGATGCCGGGCTGGACAGCCGCAACCCGTTCATCCACTTCCTGCAGACCCATAATGGCTGCCATATCGCCCATCACGGGCTGCTGACACGCTTCCGGCTGGAGGACCTCAGCCTTGGGGTCAGGACACTTGAGCAGCTGCCCTTCTTTGAAGCCGGGGACTATCACGACCTGAACCGCGACGTGGCGCGTGATACGACCGACCTTGCCGAACATGCACTGCTGTATGGCGTGCCGGAGGGGCGGCGCCTGTTCAAGGCCCTGCGCGTGTCCGAAACACTGGGCACGCTGTGTATCGGCACCGAGCCAGATCATGCCACCCAGACGCTGCCCGATGGGCCGGTGCCTGACAGTATCGGCATTTTCTATAATTCAGGTGGCAATGTCTTCATTCATGAAATCGCGGCCGACCTGCACCGCACCCTGACGGAAGCGGGGCTGAACTGTGTCCTGCTGGATGAAAACACCGATCCCGACCAGCGCCCCGACCTGTGCATCTTCGTTGCCCCGCATGAATTCTTCCATATCGGGCGCGGGCAGGTCTGGGCCACGGGCAGCATCATCCAGGATGCCATCATGTTCAATACCGAGCAGCCACAGACCCTGTGGTTCGAGCGCGGCATCCCCTTCCTGCTCATGTCCGCCGGTGTGATCGACATCTGCCACCAGATGGCCCGGAGCTTCCATCAGGCCGGGATGCCCGCCATCCATTTCACGCCCAATATCGACACCACGCGCGGCTACCTGCTCAAGGAGGACATGACCCACCCCATGGTGCGCGTCCTGCCGCCTGCCTGCCGCAAGCGGCCCGACCCGCTTGCCCCCTTTGCCCGGCGGCCACTGGACATCAGTTTTTTTGGCGGCAGTTCCGCCCACCGCGAGAAGTTCTTTGCCCGCAATGCCGGTTTCCTCGCGCAGTACCGCAATTACTTCTACTACCGCAAATTCACCACACCGATCGACAGCAGCCCGCGCGACAGGCTGCTCTCCCGCCTTGCCGCCCATGTAGCGGGGCATTCGCGCATCGCGCTGAACATCCACCGCGATGAATACGGTTTTTTTGAATGGCACCGCATCGTCAAGGGCGCGATGGCCAATGGCAGCGTGGTGGTGTCCGAACCCTGCCTGCCGCACCCGGTGTTCCGTCCCGGTATCCATTTCCTGGAGGAAACCGGCCGCCACATCCCCAACCTGATCGAATGGCTGCTGCACACGCCCGATGGCCAGGCGCGGGCGGAAGAAATCCGCACGGCCACATGGCAGCTGATCGGCACCTCCGCCGGAAACCGCGCCCGCTGCGCGCGAATCCGTGGATTCATCTCGTATGTATGGAGCACGCCGGAAGCATGAGCCTCAACGCCCCATGGATGGCCACCGGCCAGTCCGCCCGCACGTTCAAAAGCCGCCGCAAGAAGCCGACCGACCTGATCAGCATATGCCTGACCAACTACAATTACGGCTGCTACATCATCGATGCACTGGACTCCATTGCCGCCCAGACCCATACGGCCCTGGACCTGGTGGTGGTGGACGACCATTCCACGAAGGACGGGTCGGTTGACCTGATCACCGCCTGGATGGAAGCCAACCAGAAGCGGTTCTGGCGCGCCAGCCTGATCGTGCATGCGCGCAACCTGGGTCCCTCCGCCGCGCGCAACACGGCCTTCGGGCATGCCATGGGCACGTTCGTATTCGTAATGGATGCGGACAACACCATCTATCCCCGCGCCCTTGCCCGCCTGCACGAAGCCGCGCGGGATGGCGGGTTTGACGCCACGTACAGCCAGATCGAGTTCTTCGGCCGCGAGCAGCGCCTTGGCCTGGCCGACATATGGGACCCGATGCAGATGGCGCGCGAGAACTATGTGGATGTCATGGCGCTGGTCCGCCGGCAGGCCTGGATGGATGTGGATGGCTACAGCCATATTGACGCAGGATGGGAAGATTACGATTTCTGGCTGAAATTCATGGATCATGGGCTGGAAGCGGGCTACGTGCCCGAAATCCTGTGCCGCTACCGCGTGCATGGCGATTCCCGCACCACGAACGATGCCTGGGCCGCGCATGAAAGCCTGCGTGCCATCATGGCCTTCCGCCACCCCGAACTGACCGCCCGCGCCCGCATGGCCACACAGGTGGTGAAAGCATGACCGGGACATATTTCCGCCAGCGCCCCCTGCCCCTATGATGGGAGCATGACAGCACCCGCTTCCCCTGCCACACAGACATGCACGGACCACCGGATCATCGTGACCGGTTGCGACAGCACATATTTCGTACTGGTGGCGGAACTGGTCGCCTCCATCCGCGCGTACAGGCCCACCCCCATCGGGGTGATCGACTGCGGCATGACGCCAGACCAGCGCGCCACGCTGCACGCGCAGGGCATACGGGTCCTGCCCCCCTTTATTCCCGATTACGCACCCCGCCGCGCGCTACGCCGCCGCCCCAGCCTGGGCATCAACATATCCAAGCTGTGGCTGGACCGGATGCTGCCGGAATTCGACCTGATCCTGTGGCTGGACGCCGATACATGGGTGCAGGACGGCATGGCGGTCGAACGCCTGTTTGCCGCGGCACGCAGCGGCACACTGGCCATCGTGCCCGAAATCGGGGCCAAGCGGGCCGACCTGCTGGGCGTGCGCTGGATCTGCCCCGGCTGGATGCAGATCCGTTCGTTTCTGTACAAGAACGCGGCCCGTGCGCGCCTGCCCTTTTCCATACGCAGGCGCATTGGCGCGAAGCCCCTGCTCAATGCTGGCGTGTTCTGCCTGCACCGCCAGGCGCCGATCTGGCCTGTCCTGCGGCGCTGGCAGGCACTGATCCTGCCCCGGCGCAACATGGCCTTCACGCAGGACCAGCTCTGCATGGCGCTGGCGGTCTATATCGACGGGCTGCCGGTCACATTCCTGGACAACAGCCACAACTACCTTGGCCCCTGGCTGCTGGATGAGGCTACGGGCCAGCTGGCCAACCTGTTCTTTCCCCACGCGCCTGTCGGCATCGTACACATGGCCTCGCAGAAGGCCATGCGCGCGGCACTGGACAACACCATGCCCGTGCCCACCGTGCAGGGCGGGCAGGTGGCGCTCAACCTGCGTTACGGCGCCATGCGCCTATGCCGGACGGCGGCTGTCGGGTGATGCGGGAGCAGCCTTTGCAGCACGGGCGGCCTGCACCTTCCCGGCGGCTGCGGTCAGCTGCCGGGCAAGGTTGAGGGCAAGCTCCGGCGGCAGCACGGTCACGACCCGCCTGTCACCCTTTGGCATATGTTCGGGTGCAGTGGCCATGAACAGGTCCATGACCACAATGGAATCCTGCACCGCTTCCGCCCCGCAGCTTACGGTGGGATAGACCACGGCGCGGCCGGTGGCGTCACGTTCTTCTGTCATGATCGTGTATTTCCTGTCATATGGACCCTAGCGCGTGGTGGGCGTACGGGCCTGTTCACGCCGCAGCTTGAGGTTCAGGTCCTGTATGGTCTTGCGGGCGACCGTCAGTTCGTCGCGCACACGCGCAAGTTCCGTCCTGAGTGCGGCGATTTCAGCCCGAAGGGCAGGAGGATGATCAGCCATCTGCATACATTCCTTACACTATCAGGCGGTTCGGGCCGCGGCGGCAAAGCGGGTCCGCACCTGCTCGAACAGCGTGCGCGCCGCCATGTCCCTGGGGTCGGTATGCTCCATGTGGTGACGCATGCGGGCCGCGATCTCGTCGGCATGCAGCACCTTTGCCTCCACCAGCATCTGCATGAGATCCATGACCACAAGCTGCTGGGCCGCAATCATCTTCACGACAGGCATGACCTTGGCCTGCGCCGCATCACCCGCCGCCTGTGCAAGCGCCTTGCGCAACTGGTCGGTTATCGCCTGTTCGGTCATGAGCATGCTACTCCATTCCTGTCATCATGTGGCATACATGGTGATGGCAAACCACCAGCACAGCAATGCTGCCCACGCAGGGCGGGCCATGAGCCTGCGCCATATCTCCCCCATCCCAGGACCGTAAACCGCCATGTCGCCGCCCGTCATTCCCGATGATGAATTACATGTGACCTATATCCTGGCCTCCGGCCCGGGGGGGCAGAACGTCAACAAGGTGGCAACGGCGGCCCAGTTGCGCTTTGACGTGCGCAATTCCCCCTCCCTGCCACCACGCACCAAGCACAGGCTGGTTGCGGTGGCGGGCAGCCGGATGACGGGCGATGGCGTGATCGTGCTGACCGCGCGCCGCTTCCGCAGCCAGACCCGCAACCGCGAGGATGCCATCAACCGCCTGCATGAAATGATCGGGGAAGCCAGCACGGTGCAGGCCCATCGCGTACCCACCCGCCCGTCACGCAGCCAGCGCCGCAGGCGGCTGGACAACAAGCAGCACCGCAGTCGCATCAAGCAGGGACGCAGCGGCCGCTTTACGGACTGAGGGCGCACGCCCGACGCCAGCAGTACCTCATGCCAGCCCCCACGGCCATGATCCCGGCCCCGTACACTGACGGCCATGCGGGCCATCGGGTCCTCCGGCATTGCAGCCGCCGCCCTGAGTGCATCAGGTGTCGCACCGCATGACACAGGTAATGCTTACCAGCACTCTGGTGTGACTTCATACGGATAATATGCCTGCACCAAGGCCTATTGGTAAACATGTGGTAATCAGTCTATCATCTGCCAGCGTCCATCGCAGATCCGATTTGATATTACCTATTAATAAATCTGATATGAAGGCTATATAATTATGAATGAAAAGGTCCGCCTTGTTGTTTGGGATCTTGATGAGACATTCTGGCGTGGAACCCTGACGGAAGGCGGAATAGATTATCTGCCGGAGCACCATAATATTGTAATCGAACTGGCCAGACGCGGGATAGTCTCATCAATCTGCTCGCGCAACGACCATCAGACCATTGAGAATTTATTAAAGGAAAAGGGCCTCTGGGACTATTTTGTATTCCCGAGCATTGACTGGACCGCAAAGGGACCGCGCCTGCAGGCACTGGTTCAGGCATCCCAGTTACGGGCACCGACCGTTCTTTTCATAGATGACAACCCCATGAACCTGGCTGAAGCCCAGGCCTTCGTGGAGGGAATACAGGTTGCCGATCCGTCAGTTATCAAGGGCATGCTGGACAATCCCCTGCTTCAGGGCAAGGACGACCACGATCTTTCCCGCCTGAAGCATTACCAGATTCTCGAACGCCGCGCCGGTGAGATGTCCCATGC
This sequence comes from Komagataeibacter rhaeticus, assembly GCF_011611525.1. NCBI lineage: Bacteria > Pseudomonadati > Pseudomonadota > Alphaproteobacteria > Acetobacterales > Acetobacteraceae > Komagataeibacter > Komagataeibacter rhaeticus. The sequence goes on along the minus strand of NZ_CP050139.1, from coordinate 504,780 downwards.
CGCCGATCCTGCTGATTTCCTGCGCGGGAGCGATATTCAGGTTGCAATAGATTATGATATCGAACCCCATATCGACCGGGCCATCGAACTGATCAACCGTACGAACCAGCTTAACTTTACCAAGGTACGGCTGTCCGAAAACATGGAAGACGCAAGGCGGGAATTAAGAAGCCTGCTGGCCGACCCGGCAAACGCGGCCGGACTGGTACATGTCAGGGACCGTTATGGCGATTACGGCCATGTCGGGTTTTATGTCCTTTCCCAGGGATTTAATGGGCCGCCTGCCTTGCATCACTACTGCTTTTCATGCCGGACACTCGGCATGCAGGTGGAAACATGGCTTTACCAGAGACTGGGCCGCCCCGATATCACCATTGCGGGGAATGTTGTGACCGATATCCTGGCTGAAACACCCATTGACTGGATTCATTCGGGTCATCAGGTCACGGTTGACAATGCAGACGCAGGATCGAAGCAGGTTTCCCGCATTGTCCTGCGCGGCGGTTGCGAAATGGTGGCGTTATCACACTATTTCCGTGAAATATCAGATACAGTCATTGAAGAGACAGCCAATGTCCGTGACGGGATGGTGTTCCGTCCCGACGCGCCCGAGATGGCGCATCTGGCCCTGTCCTCCCTGTCCCAACCCATGCTGGAAAGCCTGCTCCGGCTTGGATACCAGCCATCCCATTTCGAGACCGCGCTGAGCGGGGAACATTCCGGTCCACAGGTCTGGGTTCTGTCTTTCTGGCATGTGATGGATTACTGGAAGCACAGGGATTTTGATATCAGGGTCAACATCCACTTCCCTGACCTGCTCGGGGTTCCGGATATCTGGCCGTCCCACCTGCCAGTGCTCGATCCTTCAGATTACGCGCCCCGGGCGGCCACGGCCATTTCTGAACTGCAGGCACATTATGACCACGTTCCGCAGACCAGCCACCGCCGGAGCCTGGAAGCCGCCCTGCGAATCCTGCGCCTGCTGCCGCGCGACAGCCATGCCTTTGTCCTGGGCCTGTCAACCAGGATACTGGGGAAGGACGGAACCGTAACGGTGTGCCAGGAGCGTGTGGCCTACAACAACGCCATGCGTGTGATTACGGATGCGTATGACAATGTTTCCTTCATTCTGGTCGATGATTACGTGTTTGACGACCTGCGGGAACGTGAACATGATCCCAACCACTTCAACCGGATCGTCTATTTCCGTGTATTCGATGAGATCCGGCGCCAGATCAACGCGCTGGATCTGACACTGGCCGGCCCCAGTCCCACAGACCATGACCATGGCGAATCCCGCCTGCTTCATAATTTTGACATGGCCAACCCGCAGGCATGGCTGGTGCGGGGGGAACTTGCCCTGATCAACAAAAAACCCGACGAAGCCGAACAGGCTTTCGGTCAGGCACTCAGGCTGGCTCCCGATGACCAGTGGGTTTCCTGCCGCTTTTTCAGTACGTTCCGTTTCAATGCCGCCTACTGGCAACGCCTGCCCGCGGTCAGGGGGGGTGGGAAAAGGAACGGCGTGCCGCATGCGGACACGCCCCTTCACTGGCATTTCACCGCGGATAATCCTGCCCTGCTGACTGACTGCGCCACGCGTGTCGATGGCGTTCTTCGGGTCACCGGGCAGAAGGGATGCGCGCTTTTCGGTCCTTACATAGACCTGCCAGCCGGGCATTATACGGTCACGGTCATCCTGTCAGGAAAGACACTCAGGCAGGGTACGGATGGATATATCCGCAGATCAGGGCAACAGGGTGATTGCCGCGCGTGACTTCAATCTGTCCACCACTTGGAAAAGAAAACTCGTTCTCTGCGCGGACGTGGCTGAAGATATCAGTCTTTTTGAAGTCCGCCTGTTTACCGATACCGGGGCCCGGCTTGATATTGCAGCCATCAGGATCACCATCACGCGCCCCCCATTGAAAATGGCCACCAGGTTCAGGGCCATGCTCGGGAAGGGCATGACATATTCTGGCGCAGGCATCACGAGCGCATGAATAACGCGATACCGTAGGGGCCTTCTGACCACCTGCGACAGGACAGGCCATGGCGCATCGTCCTGATGACAGCGCAGAACGGCTGAGTTTTACCCCCGGACGGCCCCGGCCGCCGTCCCCCCCAATCCGGGACAGGAGGTGGCGGGAGAAGGGACGGGCAGCCCCTGTCCAGACACCCGTACCGCCCATTTGTACGCCCCCATGGCCTGGCAAAACTGGCCTACCCCCTGCGGGTTGCGGTTTTCTGCCCCCCGGCGGCCGGGGGCTGCGGCGTATGCTCGGTCCAGCCACCACCCAGCGCGCGATAGAGCGTGACAAGGTTCTGGTAGCGCGAGACCGCGATGCTGATCTGCCACTGCTGCGCCTGCAGGTAATTCCGCTGCGAGACCAGCGCGGTCAGGTACGAATCCGTCCCCGCCCTGTAGCGCATCATTGCCAGGCGGTAGGCATCTCCGGTGGTCGAGACATACCTGTCCATCTGTCCCGTCTCGTCACGATAGGTATCGCGCGCGGCCAGTGCATCCGCCACTTCGCGGAAGGCGGACTGCACCGTCTTTTCATACGCCGCCGCCTTGGAGGCCCGCATGGCGCGCGAGGCCTTCAGGTTGCCGCTGTTCTGCCCCCAGTTGAGCAGGGGCACCTGCAGCTGGGGCGAGACACCCCATGTCGTCGCGGCCGATGTGAACAGCCTGTGCGGCTGCAGGCTGCTGATCCCGTCCGATGCCGTAAGGGTAATGCGTGGATAGAAGGCGGCCTTGGCGGCACCGATATCGGCATTGGCAGCCAGCAGGTCATGCTCGGCGGACATGATGTCGGGCCGGTGTTCCAGCACCTCGGCCGGCAGGCCCGGCGGCAGGTCCTGCATGATGGTCTGTTCCCCCAGCGGGCGGGCGGGGGGCAGGTTGTCGGGGATTGGCTGACCGATCAGCAGCGTGATCAGGTTTTCATCCTGTGCGACATGCCGGCGCGATTCATCGCGGAAGGCGCCGCTCTGCGCCACCTGTGTCTCGGTCTGGCGCACGGTCATCTCATCCGTCTCGCCATGGGCGAAACGGGCCTTGACCATATCCAGCGTGGCCTGCTGGGAGGCCATGGTCTCGTCGGACAGACGCAGCGCGGCTTGGTCCCCCAGCCATGAGATATAGGCCGTGGCCACCTGCGAGATGATGCTGATCAGCATGGAACGCGCATTCTCGCGCTGCATCAGCGCATGTTCCGCCGCCTCACGCGACAGGCTGCGGATGCGGCCGAACAGGTCGATCTCGTAGGAGGAGACACCAACCCCCATCTGGAAATACTTGAACATGGGCGGGTTGCCGGTATCCAGACCCGGCGCGAAGCTCAGGCCCGCCGCACCCGATGGCCCCTGGAACATCGCCTCGCCCCCGCCACCGATGGCGGGGAACAGGCCGGCATGCTGGATATCGAATTGCCCCTGCGCACGGCGGATATCGGCCGCGGCCTGACGCAGGTCGCGGTTCTCACGGATGGCAATGGCAATCAGCGCGCGAAGCCGGGGGTCGGTAAAGAACTCCGCCCAGCCCAGATCCGCCGCCAGCGGGTTTTCAATGACCGGCTGCCCGGTATTGGCATAGGCAGGCCAGGTTCTGGCCAGCGGCGGCGTGGGGCGCTTGTAATGCGGGATCATGGTGCAGCCCGCCAGCAGCATCATGGCCATGCCGGCGGTACCGGCCCGCCTGACTGTGGAGAGAAGGGTCATCGGATTACTCTCCCTTTGCCCGTTCGGACAGGCGCTTCACCCGGAACAGGCGCAGGACCACTACAAAGAACAGCGGCACGAAATACACGGCCAGCAGGGTTGCCGTCACCATGCCCCCCACCACGGCGGTGCCGATGGCCACACGCGCGGCGGAACCCGCCCCCGTGGCGATGGCCAGCGGAAACACACCCACCACGAAGGCGATGGATGTCATGAGGATGGGCCGCAGGCGCTCACGCCCGGCTTCCAGCACCGATTCCTCCAGCGTGGCCCCGTTCTCGAAAAACGCCTTGGCGAATTCCACGATCAGGATGGCGTTCTTCACCGCCAGCCCCACCGTGGTCAGCAGGCCGACCTGGAAATACACGTCATTGGCCAGCCCGCGCCCCAATGTGGCGACAATCGCCCCCAGCACGCCCAGCGGAATGACCAGCAGCACGGCAAACGGGATGGCCCAGCTTTCATACAGCGCCGCCAGACAGAACAGGATGACAATCAGCGCCAGCGCATAGAGCGGGCCGGTGGCGGCGCCGGATGCCATCTGCTCATAGGACAGGCCGGTCCATTCATACCCGACACCCGCGGGCAGCTTGGCCAGCACATCCTTGATGGCGGCTATGGAATCGCCCGAACTGTAGCCTGCGGCGGGCTGGCCCAGGATTTCATAGGCGTTGAGGCCGTTATAGTCCTCCACCTTCTGCGGCCCCATGATCCACTGCCCGGATACGAAGGCGTTGAACGGCACCATCCCGCCAGTCGCGTTGCGGATGTACCATTTGTTCAGGTCATCGGGGATCATGCGCGCATCGGGTTCGCCCTGGATATAGACCTGCTTCACACGGTCATCGCGCAGGAACTGGTTGACATAGATCGACCCCAGCGCGCCCTCGATGGTGGTGTTGATATCGGCAATGGTAATGCCAAGGGCATTGGCCTTCTCACGGTCGATATCCAGATGGAACTGCGGCGCGTCCTCCATGCCGTTGGGGCGCACGGCGGTCAGCCGATGGTCCTTTGCCGCAAGGCCCAGCACCATGTTGCGCGCTTCCAGCATCCTGGCATGGCCAAGATGCCCACGGTCTTCCAGTTCCACGTCAAAACCCGTGGCGTTACCCAGTTCCAGCACGGCGGGCGGGTTGATGGCAAAGATCTGGGCGACGGGATTCATCCAGAAATGCATCATGATGCGCATGGCGATCGCGGCCGATGTCTGGCTGGCGGCGGGGCGGTCATCCCAGTCCTTGAGCCGGATGAAGAAGGCGCCCGCACTCTGCCCCTGGCCCGCGAAGTTGAAGCCGTTCATGGAATAGACGGATTCAACATTCCTGCCTTCGGTCTTGAGGATATAGTCCGCCACCATGTGGTTGACGTCCGCCGTCTGCTCCAGGGTGGCGCTGGGCGGCATGGTGACCTGGCCAAAGATCAGGCCCTGGTCCTCATCAGGCAGGAAGCCCGCGGGCAGGCGCATGAACAGGAAGCCCACACCCGCCGTAATCACCACGAATACCAGCATGGACAGGCCGGTATGGCCCAGCACGCGGGTCACCCCCTTCTGGTAGCCATTGGTCAGGCGGGTGAAGTGGCGGTTGAACCAGCCCGCGGCCCCGGTTGTCTTTTCATGCGTGCCGGGCTTGAGCATGGTGGCGCACAGGGCCGGTGTCATGACCATGGCCACCAGCACCGAAAGCCACATGGCCGCGACAATGGTGATGGAGAACTGGCGGTAGATCACCCCCGTGGAGCCACCAAAGGCGGCCATGGGCAGGAACACCGCCGTCAGCACCAGCACGATGCCGACCAGAGCACCCGAGATTTCATCCATCGACTGACGGGCGGCCTCGGCCGGGGAGAGCTTCTTCTCCGTCATCACGCGCTCGACATTCTCGACCACGACAATGGCGTCATCCACCAGCAGGCCCACCGCCAGCACCATGGCCAGCATGGTCAGCGTGTTGATGGAAAAGCCAAGGACGGCCAGGATGCCGAACGTGCCCAGCAGGACCACCGGCACGGCGATGGTGGGAATGAGCGTCGCGCGGAAGTTCTGCAAGAAGACCAGCATCACCAGGAACACCAGCACGATCGCTTCCGCCAGCGTGATGACCACTTCCTTGATCGACAGGACGATGAACGGCTCGGTATCCAGCGGATAGACCGTCTTCAGCCCCGGCGGGAAGAACTGCTCCAGTTCCTTGATCTGCGCGCGCACCGCCGTTTCGGTCTGGAGCTGGTTCGCACCCGGCGCCAGCTTCAGCGCCATGCCCGAAGCCGGCATGTTGTTATAGAAGGAATGGGTATTGTAGGTCTGCGGCCCCAGTTCCACGCGGGCCACGTCACGAATGCGCACCTGCGAGCCATCCTGCTGCACCTTGAGCAGGATCCTGCCGAATTCCTCGGGCGAATGCAGGCGGGTCGGGCCGATGATGGTGGCATCCAGCCGCGCGCCCTTCACTGCGGGAACGCCCCCCAGTTCACCCGACGAGACCTGGATGTTCTGTGTCTGGATGGCGGTCTGCACGTCGCCCACCGTCAGGCTGTATTTGTACAGCTTCGAGGGGTCGAGCCAGATGCGCATGGCATATTCCGCGCCGAACAGCGTATGATCGCCCACGCCGGTCACGCGGCTGAGCGGGTCGGAGATGTTCGAGGCCACGTAATCGGCAATATCAGCACCCGTCATGCTGTTATCGGTCGAGATGAAGGCAATGACCATCATGAAGTTCTTGACGGCCTTGGTAATGCTCAGGCCCTGCGCCGTGACTTCCTGCGGCAGCTTGGGCTGGGCCAGCTGCAGCTTGTTCTGCACCTGCACCTGCGCGATGTCGGGGTTGGTACCCTGCGCGAAGGTCAGGTCGATTTCCATCTGCCCCGAGGCATAGGACTGCGCGGAAATATACTCCAGATGGTCAAGACCGAACATCTGCTGCAGGATGGGCCGGACGACCGTGTCATTCACCGTATCGGCGGACGCACCGGGATAGGTGACCGTTATGGCGATCTGTGGCGGCGCGATGGAGGGATACTGCGCAATGGGCAGCCGGAAGATGGAAACCCCGCCCACCAGCATGATGATCAGCCCGATCACCCATGCAAAGACAGGCCGGTCGATAAAGAAGCGCGACAGTGACATGGGGTATTATCCTGCCTTGGCCGGAGGCGCGGCGGCATCGACCGGGGCCACCGTGTCGCCTGCGTGAATTTTCAGCACCCCTTCCACCACCACGCGCTCGCCGTTCTTCAGCCCGCCCGTCACCAGCCAGCTGGTGCCGATGGCCTGGCCCACGGTCACGGGGCGGAGAGCGACCCTGTTATCGGCATCCACCACCCAGACCTGCGGGTCCCCGTGGGAATTGCGCTGCACCCCTTCCTGCGGCACCAGCATGGCGTTGGGGTCCGTGCCTTCGGCCAGCTGGGCATGCACGTACATGCCCGGCAGCAGCAGCCGGTCGGGATTGGGCATGACCGCCCGCACCACGACGGTTGCGGTCGCCTCATCCACATTGACTTCGGAGAATTCCATGCGCCCGGTGTGTTCGTATGTCGTGCCGTCCTCCAGCGCTATGGTGATGCTGGCCGCGTTGTCACCCGCACGGGTCAGCCGCCCTTCCGCCAGTTCGCGCCTGAAGCGCAGCAGTTCGGTCGCGGGCAGGTTCACATCGACATAAATCGGGTCCAGCCGGGTCACGATCGCCACGTTGTTGGTCTGGTTGGCCGTGACCAGCGCGCCCACGGTCAGGATCGAACGGCCGATCCGGCCGGTAATGGGCGCGTTCATGTGGGTATAGCCCAGGTCGACCATCGCGCGTTCAAGCTGGCCCTTTGCCGACTCGATATCACCCTGCGCCGCGCGTTCGGTGGCCAGGGCGTCATCATATTCCTGCTGGCTTACGGCATGGGCCTTGAGCAGCGGCCCGTAGCGGTTGAGCTTGGCGCGGGCCGTGACCTCGCTGGCCTGGGCGTGCAGCAGCTGGCCCTGCGCCGTATCCACGGCGGCCTGATAGATGCCGGGGTCGATCTGGTACAGCTGCTGGCCGGCCTGTACGTCCGTGCCTTCCTGGAACAGGCGCTTCTGGATCACGCCGCTGACCTGCGGGCGCACCTGCGCGATCTCGAACGCCTCCGTACGGCCGGGCAGCAGGGTCGTGATCCGTACCGGCTGGGCCTGGAGCGTCACGACCCTGACCGGCTGCGGCGGCAGCTTGGGGGCTGCGGCGTGCCGCTGGCAGGCCGCGAGAGACAGTATCAGCGCCGCCGGGGCTACGATACGGGAGTAATGCATCATGGTCACCAACCGGCCTGTCCGCCGCTATGTAGTATGTTTCCGAACAACGTCCGTGTCGTTTGCCGCACATGGCCGCCATAAGAAAGCCAAATAACGAAACCATTTGGTTTTCAATGAATAGAAAACTATATCGTCTCCATAAGGCGGTCAAGCTGGGCTTCCGTGCAAAATGGTCGGAGCATGTTACGAATGAGTAAGAATGGACATGAAGTGCAACTGTCCGCCGCCACCGGATGCGACAGCCGCAGGCGTGGTCCGGGCCGGCCGCCGGAAATGGAGGAATGTGAACGCCGTGAACGGATACTGGACGCGGCCAGCACGGTGCTGCAGGAATGCGGCTACCATGCCGCATCCATGGACAAGGTGGCGCAGCATTCCGCCATGTCCAAGCGCACGCTGTACCAGATGTTCAATTCCAAGCAGGACCTGTTCCACACCCTGGTCAGCAGCAGGCTGTTCAATGTGACGGCCCCGTTCTGCCATGACATAACCGACCCGGCGCGGGAGCTGACGGACCTGCTGCTTGCACTGGGGGAGATCATTCTCCGCCCCGACCGGATGAGCCTGATCCGGGCGCTGATCACCGAATCACAGGAATCGGCCGACATCCGCCAGATCCTGACCAGCCTGCGCTGTGGCGGCCGGGACAATGTACTGACCAGCTGGCTGTCGTGCTACGTGCACCGCGAGGGATATGTGGTCGAAGATGTCGCGATGTATGGCAACATGCTGTTCGGCATGACGATCGGGGACCTGATGCTGCAAAGCCTGGCCTGTGCGTCGGAAGCATCATGGATCGAGCGCATGATGCGCCCGCGCTTTGAATGCGCGGTGCGGATTTTCCTTGCGGGTTTCGGGCAGGCGGAAGCCACGCCGGGCGGGTAAGGCCCCGGCCGTGAGCATGCGGTCGGAAGCCGCCCGGGATGCGGGGCCGTCCGCTTTCCATCCAACCCAGACCCCTGGAAAACAGCCCGGCAGGTCACTGGCCGTGCGCCATCATGGCGCAGGCCCGTGGGAACAGGCCTTCTACCTGTTCAGATGGGGGCTGCTGTCAAAATCCCTGCGCCCGGGGCACTGCGCACGGAATTATACACCCTGACGCGCACGGCCCGCCCCCATCAAGCGCTGTCATATGTGCCCTTCATGCTGGCCGGTCCGGTGCCTCTCCACCCGGGGCCTGACTGCCATGTCCTGTCGAACCGATGCGTTGCCCGGGTCTGGCAAATGCTGGCATGCGTAACGCTGATCGACAGTTCAGCCCCCCGTCCGGCAATAATGGTCCCAACGTCCTGCGCCAGCCGTTCCGTCCCACGCAGTCTGCCGACGCGAAACCTGGTTGCGACCTTCATGGCCAAAGCCATGCTTACGGCAGTGACGCTGGTTTCATCCGCCATGACTTCTTGGCGGCGGCTCATGCCTTTGCTTTCCGATAATATCTCCCTTTCCTGCATGATCCGACATACTCTACAAGTTGCGCTTTCTGAAGACCTCCAATGTCCCTGCGTGCGGTCTTCAGGCTTACATTCCATACAGCCATGATGTCTGTGGCTCTGCATCTGCTTCCTCGCTCGAGTCGTAGCAGGAACCACCGTTGCCGTTCATTCAGTTCCCAATGATCAGGGACAGTTGCAGGGTCATGTTCAGGGACATGTCCACGATCATTCACCCTTGCAGGCATAGCCTGTCCGCCACCTGCCGCCACGCCAAGCCGATAAGCCTCTCTGGCTGCAGTGAGTGAGGAACATTCTGTCGACCGTATCGTGATATCAACCTCAAGCCCGCCGGCCAGCCCGTAAACGAATGCCCGGATGACCGGCGACGAAACAACAAGACGCAGGAAATATATCGTATCCGGTCCATGCCGCGCTGAAAGCCAGTGTTTGACACTTTTTTCACTGGCACCTGTCTGCCGCATAAGTCTCTTGATCACACCGTGGCTGTTTTCATGCTCTCCGCGCAACAGTTCGGAAACCGCCCTGGCATAGTTTTCACGATGTCCGAGAACGCCTTTCCACAGAGGTAATGTCCTACCCTTTTTCGGCAACATCTTCCGGTTCTTCCGCTGCTAGAATAATCCCGTTTCAGAATGACGGAACAGACTCGTTCTCACTGCGGGGAAAGATGTCCGGGCCTCCGTTATCGGCCTGGGAAAGGGCAAAACGTGACAAGCCGGAAATGCTACGATGATGATCGTACCGAGCCGATGGAACGCATCGTTCGGGCTGCCGAATACGTCCGGATGTCAACGGATCTTCAGAAATATTCGACAGAAAATCAGTCGGAAGCGATCAGGAATTATGCCGGGGAGCGCGGGATCGGAATTGTTCGAACTTATGCCGATTCTGGAAAAAGTGGCCTGAAAATTGACGGGCGCAACGCCCTCAAACAACTTATTGAGGACGTTGAGACAGGAAACACTGATTTCACATTGGTTCTTGTTTACGACATCAGCCGTTGGGGACGATTCCAGGATGCGGATGAGAGCGCTTACTACGAATATATCTGCCGCCGCGCGGGCATTTCGGTCGAATATTGCGCCGAACAGTTCGAGAATGATGGAAGTCCCGTATCAACCATCGTCAAGGGCGTCAAGCGTGCCATGGCTGGTGAATACAGCCGCGAACTTTCCACCAAAGTATTCGCAGGCCAGGGAAGGCTGATCGAGAAGGGCTATCGTCAGGGAGGGCAGGCTGGATTCGGCTTACGTCGCACCCTGATCGACGAGAACGGCGCCATCAAGGGCATTCTTGGGCGGGGCGAACATAAAAGCATCCAGACCGACCGCGTTATCCTGACACCCGGCCCCGCTGATGAAATCAACCTGGTCCGCACCATCTATCAGTCTTTCGTTCATCAGGGACGTAGCGAGAACGAAATTGCCGCCGATCTCAACAGACGTGGCATTTTGACAGATCTCGGACGTCTCTGGACCAGAGGAACAGTACATCAATTACTGATCAATGAGAAATACGTTGGTGACAACGTGTGGAATCGTTGTTCCTTCAAGCTAAAAAAGAAACGTGTCCGCAATGAACCAGAAATGTGGATCAAAGCGCGCAATGCATTCGAGGCCATCGTTGAGCGAGAGCTATTCGAATCTGCAAGGCACATCATCCATGCGCGCTCTTCCCGTCTGACTGATGAAGAAATGCTGCATTCCCTGAAGGAACTCTATCATCAGAAGGGCCTATTATCGGGTATAATCATTGATGAATGTGATGACTTGCCCTCCAGCGGCGCCTATAGCGCCCGTTTCGGCAGCTTGCTTCGCGCCTATCATCTTGTCGGGTTCAGGCCGGATCGTGACTATCGTTACATCACGATAAACCGTCAGCTACGCAGGCTTCATCCGGAAATCATTCGACAAATAATCACTGAATTGCGGACTAATGGTAGTGATGTATGGCAGGCCCCTCAGGACGACCGTATCATCGTCAATGACGAATTCAGTCTTTCCGTAACGATTGCACGCTGCGTTGAAACACCTACCGGCCTGCTGCGCTGGAAGATGCATTTCGATACCTCGCTCATACCTGACATCACGGTCGTCGTGCGTATGAACGCCACAAATCGTACACCGCTGGACTACTATCTATTTCCACGCATCGACATGATGTCCGGGAAACTCCGCCTGTCCGAGGACAACGGCCTTGCTCTTGATGCCTATCGTTTCGACAATCTTGAACTCCTGTACGACATCGTTACTCCTATTTCCATCGCAGAGGTCGCCTGATGTCTGTCATTCGTCCGGGCAGGATCGAAATGATCCCGATCAGCCAGATTACAGTCGTAAATCCACGCGCCCGCAACAAGCGCCAGCATCGGGAAATTGTTAACAACATCAAAGCCATCGGTCTGAAACGACCCATCACCGTAAGGCGCCGTGATACGGCCGATGGACCCGGATATGACCTCGTTTGTGGCGAAGGGCGGCTGGAAGCCTTTCAGATACTGGGCCAGCCAGAGATCCCGGCAGTCGTCATCAAGGCGAGCGAGAGCGAGTGCCTCGTGATGAGCCTGGTCGAAAACATCGCCCGACGCATACCGCGCCCCATTGATCTCATGCGCGAGGTCGGCGCCTTACGATCACGCGGTTATAGTGATGCGGCTATCGGTACGAAAATCGGTGTCGGGGCCTCCTGGGTCAACATGGTCGCGTCCCTTCTTGATCGGGGTGAGGAACGGCTGCTCGCCGCCGTCGAAACCGGCCTTATTCCGATTACCCTAGCGATGGAAATTTCCAGGGCCGAAACGGAAGAAGCCCAGAACCTGCTCCTTGATGCCTATGAAACCGGCAGGCTGAGGGGCAAGAAGCTTGCAGCGGCCCGGCGGATGCTCGAGATGCGCTTGCAAAGCCAGCGTAAAGGTCCACCTGCAGGGCGTTTGGGACGCAAAACGAACACCCGGAGAATGACGGCCGCCGATCTGATGCAGGTCTACCAACGTGAGGCCGAAAAGCAGCGCCTTCTGGTCAAGAAATCGGATTTCACCCAGGCACGACTGCTTTTCATCGTTGAAGCCCTGAAGGATCTGCTCACGAACGACGGCTTTATAAACCTGCTCAGGGCTGAGGGACTGGCGACCATGCCTCGCGCCCTTGCAGTCAGGGTATCAGGAAACAATCATGACCGATGAAGTGAACAATCGGGGACATAGCCGTATTCATATGGCTTTCGGCATGGATTTCCTCACGGTTCCTGTAGCATCAGTCATTCCACTCAAGACATTGCCGCCCGATATCAGATCGAGCCGCACCTACTGCCAGATATTGACCTCCATAAAAGCGATCGGACAGCCGATCGAATCACCGGTCGTGACGGCTGATACGACGAACGCGGAACGATGGTTCCTGCTTGACGGTCATTTAAGAATTGAAGCCCTGAAAGACCTTGGCTTTACAGAAGTCGAATGTCTTCTGGCTCCTGACGATGATACCTATACCTACAATAAACGGGTCAATCGTATCCCACCGATCCAGGAGCATCGGATGATCGCACGCGCCATGGAGCGCGGGGTTTCGTCGGCTGATATCGCTACCGCACTCAATATTCAGGTAGAAGCGGTATTGAGACGTTTCCGGCTACTGGATGGTATCAGTACCGAAGCAGCTGAAATGCTTAAAGATACCCCCTGCTCCATGAAGGTATTCGATATCCTGCGCCAGATGACGGCCGTACGACAGATCGAATCCGCCGACCTCATGATCGGCCAGAACAACTTCACGGTCATGTTTGCCCGCGCCTTGCGGGCCGCAACGTCAGAAAATCAGCTTGTACCGAACAGGAGAGGAAAAAAGGAAGGTAGAACGACACCATCAGGTCAGCAGATTGCCCGCATGGAACGAGAACTCGCCGCACTTCAGACGCAGGTCAAATCTGTCGAGGAAACCTACGGCATTGATAATCTGCATCTGACCGTGGCACGCAGCTATATCGCCAAACTCCTTGCAAACAAACGGATAGCCCGATGGATGGCCACCCATCAGCAGGATTACCTGGGTGAATTCCAGAAGATCGCCGAAATCGACCCCCTTGGCTCGATTGGCGCGGAAACGAACACCTGAACTAAAAAGAGAAATCCGATAAGCGTGGGGACCATGGAACAAGCAGCCGCTCCGTGAAGCGGATCAAGCCTGATGGGGGCTATGGCAGCAAACCCGTGGCCCAGCGCCTGACCCTGCCCCGAACATGCCCTCAGATTTAAGTTAGGGTCTGTGGGTTGTTGTATGCCGTTTTGGCGTGTTGAGCGAAAGCCTCTGGCGTCATGCCATTGAGGCTGGTGTGGGCCTAAAACAGCGTTGTAGTCGGCCCGCCAGGCGTCGATGACCGTCCGAGCGTGGGCGATGTTGCGGAACAGGTGTTCGTTGAGACATTCGTCATGGAACCGGCTGTTGAAGCTCTCGACGAACCCGTTCTGCTGCGGCTTGCCTGGTGCGATGTAGTGCCACAGCACCGACCGTTTTTCCTGCCAGGCCAGGATCGCGTCCGAGGTCATCTCGGTGCCATTGTCGCTGACGATCATCACGAGAAAGCCGCGATGTTCCCCGATCCGGTCGAGTTCGCGGCCGAGCCGTTCACCTGACAGCGACGTATCCACCACCAGGCTAGAGGGTGTTATGTACCTTCGTGCGTGATTGGTTCAGTAATGCTGAATGACGCAAGTTCGGAAGCCGTATCCCTCTGACGTATCAGACGAAGAATGGTCGTTGATTGTCCCGTATCTGGTTCTGATGCGAGAGGACGCGGAACAGCGGCGGCATGATCTGCGCGAACTGTTCAACGGGTTGCGCTACGTGATCCGCTACGGGATTGCCTGGCGCGCCATGCCGAACGATCTGCTGCCCTGGTCGGCGGTCTATCAGCAATCCCGTCGCTGGATGGAGGCAGGCTGCTTCGAGGCACTGGCATCTGACCTGCGGGCTGTGCTGCGCATGGCCTCCGGCCGCAAGGCGGAACCCACGGCGGCCATCCTCGACAGCCGAACCTTGCGTTCGACACCAGAGAGCGGACCGCGCGCTGGATATGATGGAGCCAAACGCAAAAAAGGCTCAAAACTGCATATGGCCGTGGACACATTTGGCTATCTGCTGGCCCTGCACGTCACGCCAGCCAGTCGGGATTATCGCGCCGAGGTCGGACGCCTCGCTGCCGCCATTCAGGAGGTGACGGACGAAAGCGTCGAACTGGCCTATGTCGATCAGGGATACACGGGCGAGAGGCCGGCCGAGGCAGCCCGCACCCACGGTAGCATGCTTGAAGTCGTCAAGTTGCCCGAAGCCAAGCGCGGCTTTGTCCTGCTGCCTCGCCGATGGGTCGTAGAACGGTCTTTCGCATGGGCCACACGATGCCGCAGACTCGTTAAGGATTACGAGCGCTACGCTTCAACGCTCGCAAGTCTTCATGTCGTCGCTTTCGCATGCTTCATGCTTAGAAACGCCGCCATACTTACTCAAGGTGCATAACACCCTCTAGCAACATGCTGACATCATCATTACATTAGGAAATAAAAACTTTTTTATCTATTATTTTTAATAATTTTATTTTCCAGAACTTTCAATTCTTCATTAAAGGTATTTTCCCAACCATTAGGTAGATCAAAGACAAGAGATAGATGATGCTGCCCGGAGAGATCATCTTTACAAAATATATCATTCATAAATGAGGAGACTTTCGACATTTCATCAATGACTCTCCCCACAATCCCAAATAATAGCCCCTGACATTTCTCAAACAGATTATCAACAACACAAAATCGAACACTCTCCTCCCAAGCTAACGCCCGACTGCAAGCTTCTGCAACCAAACGACATGTTGCAACAATCGCCTTGTCATCCCCCGGCACCCCTGCTTCTCCCCATGCCCTCACAAACTCAAAGTTTGCCAGGGTAGAAAGTGAATGGATGATTTTCATCATTTCCGAAAATTTCATATGTATCCATGACATAAATTCCTCTTCTGGAATTTTTGTTAACGCCCTTGTATAAAGTCCCCTCTGAAGAGCGCTCCATCTTTGTGTAACAGGCCCCATTTCATAACGAAGTACCTCACATGTGAGTCTATATTCCCACAAATCCCCTTTCTCTAAAATAATTCTCTCTGAAAGATAACTGAGCTTTCCGAACTCTTCTAAATGTCTCCGCTCGTATCTTTGTCGGACTACTGCACCAGCTTTTCCTATTTGAGCAGAAACCACAGACTCGTGATCTTTCTGCCATTCGAATAGTAAGCCCGCTGGATAACGCAAAGGATCGTCATCAACCAATTTATGGCAATTCGAGCATAGCCAGATTGCGTTTGTAATATCCGCACGTTCTGCCGATGTCATCTGTGCATCAAAGCGAGCGGAACCAGGATTCGCTCCATATATATGAGCGGCTTCTCCAACATTCACAGACGAAGTTCTGCAAGCAGCCGGACCACTTGTAGTCGCCCCGCAGTCAGGATTGGAGCAACGGTACGCGGCACGCTTTGCCAACGTCGTCACTGTATTTTTCTTAGTGTCTGACCGAAAATGAGTTGAGTGATTTCAGTGGATTATGATTCATGGATTGGGAACAATCCATTGCGTCCTCAACCGCATGGACATTGATCGCCTCGATCCGAATGCTCACACGACGGACTGCAAAGCATTGTCAGGGTTAAAGAACTTTCGAATCAGGCTCTAAAAAATATTATGCATTCCCTTCTGGATAGGATTTTTTCAATATTTCCATTTCCATTAATTCTGAAAATTTTCTAGTTCCAGATTTTGCTATTTCGCTACCTATTTCAGCGAATTTTTCTTTCATCCATGGTTTTTCTGTGAATAAAGAAAAACATATGGCGTAAGCCGCACCAGCTAAATATAAATCTAAATCATCGATATTTCTGTTTTCAAGAAAACATTGGTGGGCCACTTGCTCACCAATATAAGAAATATCTATTTTTACTCTTATTTTCATAGCGCCCTAATATGAATTTAATTTTTATTAATGTAATAAATTATATTTTTTGTAAATTAAAAAATTATTGAAATGGCAGATATCGAAGGGATAAGAAAGCCATATTATCGTCTGTATGCGGCGTTCCTCCATATCCTGAGAATCCAGCAACATCGGTGTGAGAGAATTGTGCGCCAAATGATAATGTGCCATAATCTCCCTGAAAGTAACGCCACCAAAAACCTATTGTTCCTTGAGAAACTCGACGAATGTTGGCATTACAGGCCATAGCGCTTGGAGCATTTTCAATTTGGCATCCTGAGACATTGTACCCTATATTACCATAGCCATATGGAGTTCCATTAACATTGTAAGAACTGCGAGAAAGTATATTTTCCATACCACCGTATGCATATATATCAACTGATTTATATGGGTGTCCGATCAACCCTATTAATACTTGAGCTTCAGGGAGTAGGGCTGGAGATCCATGAATATTAGTTGTGGCATCAGGTAAATTTGTTGTTCCATAACGACCTATTCCGTAACCAGCCAACCCAGATGCTTGAAAGTCGAAATACTTTTTCACAACAGGAATAACCATTCCGCCGCCACCACCACCAGCGAATTTGGTATGACTTTTTCCTGTTCCAATGTAACTGACCCGATCATGTATGAATCTACCAATTCCGAAAGCTTCAAAATGACCAAATTTGGGATCTGCTGATCCTTTTAAAATAATGTCGGGCGCGACATCATCTGAATAAGTTGTGGAAACATTTTCAACTTGTCCACCAGAATTGTTGTATGTTATTTTTTCTTCACTTGGAGTGTATATTGTTCCTCCCCATACCGATTGCGGGTTTTCTAGGGATAGACCAATATGATATTCATGATTATGGAATCCTTTTACAATACGAATTCCTGTATTTCGTGTCCATGTAAAACCAGGAACATATTGAGCATCAATAACAAGTGGTATTTGCTCACTTCTTGTATCCATACCCTTCTTAAAAAGAGTGGCTAAGGACCATGACTGTCCTCCCATAATATAAAAATCATCTATTTTATTTTCAAATTCGCCATACATTACTCGTGATCTTAAAACATAGCTATTGCTTTGTCGTGAGTTTGATGCAGATCCAGCCCCTTGAAAATCGACTTCTGTATAACCAGATACATGCCACTTATCGGTGATATCTGCACCAACTAGTGCTGAGAACCTACTTTGCCTTTCTGTTTCATGGAATTCATTCATATGCGCATTTGGCGAGTTCATCCATGGTATAGAAGAGAAATTTGAACTAATATCAGCGGTTTCATTTCTCGATCTAAATATACCTGCCATTTCTACATATCCACCCAAAATAATAGATATGCGGCCTACATTAAATTGACCTTTGTGGAACAGTCCATTTGTGGTATTCCCAGAAGGAGAAACTGGCATTCCTGTTATTTGACCATAGGTTGTGGGTTCACTCCGAGGGTCTGTTCCTCCAATTGTAATCCATGGACGATTTATTGCATAATTATCTGCATTAGGATTGCCAATTATAATTGGCCTATTATAGGCAGGATCTGTCGATATTTTCTCACGATTCAAAGCAGTTTCTTTAACTAAACGAACTTCATTATCTTGTTTAACCTGCTGAATTTTCATATATTGAATTTGTTTCTGTAAATAATTGATTTGTTTTTCCATTATGCTTATTTGCCTTGACGCTGTTTGTGAATGAGCGCTATGTAAACAAAATGAATACACACAAGAAAAAGCGCCTGACATCAATAGCATATTTTTTGCATACATAGACACAGGAATATCCTAACAATATTATTTATAGATAATATTTAATACATGCTGTGATAATCGCCTAAAGAACTTATTATGAATCTTATATGAATCTTATATGAATTTATGAAAATATCAGTGGAAGTTCATAAACTGGAGGGTTCGAAGAACCCCTGATTGATGTGCTTGGCCGGTAATTTCTGGGTTTTGGCGATTTGATTGACGGTTTGGAATTGGGACGGATCATCGAGACGGCGGAAACCGGGATTGAGCCTCTGGTCGTGGAGACGGCCCGCATCTATCTCGATCAGATGGAGGGTTCGAAAAACCCTTTGGCTCCGAGCTGTTCTGTGTGATTCCATTTCTTCGGCGTTGATTGGGGATGGTGGAAGATGAAGCAGCCTGGTTTCTTTGACGTTGAAGAGCGGCTTGCCCGATTGAGCGGGCTTGGCGATCAGCTCGAAGCGTTTTCCCGGACTGTGGATTTTGAAGTCTTCCGCCCTGATCTGGAGCAGGCTTTGGCGTATTCAGACGGCAGTAAAGGCGGGCGTCCGCCGTTTGATCCGGTACTGATGTTCAAGATCCTGATGATCCAGACGCTGAACAATTTGTCTGATGAGCGGACAGAGTATCTGATCAATGACCGCCTGTCGTTCATGCGTTTCCTTGGCCTGGGGCTGTCGGACCGTGTGCCGGATGCCAAAACGGTCTGGCTGTTCCGTGAACGCCTGACCCAGGCGGGAGCCATTGAAAGACTGTTTGGCCGGTTTGATGCAACTCTGCGGAACGCCGGTTATCTCCCGATGTCCGGCCAGATCCTGGATGCCACACTGGTGGCTGCTCCCAAGCAACGCAATACGAACGCTGAGAAAGCCGATCTTCGGGAAGGGCGTATTCCTGAAGACTGGCAGGACAAACCCGCAAAGCTGTCGCACAAGGACCGTCATGCGCGCTGGACACTGAAGTTCACCAAAGCAAAGCGGCAGGATGATGGAACCATGCCATCCAGCGATCTCGCCATCCCGTTCTTTGGCTATAAATCGCACATTTCCATCGATCGGAAATTCCGGTTCATCCGAAAATGGAAGACGACGGATGCCGCCGCCAGTGATGGTGCGCGATTGAGAGAAGGGCTGCTGGATAAAACCAATACGGCCTCAAGCGTTTGGGCCGACACGGCGTACCGCTCCAAAGCCAACGAAGACTTCATGGAAAAGCAGGGTTTTGTCTCAAAGGTTCACAGAAAAAAGCCGCATCTCAAGCCTATGCCCCAACATATCCAGAAATCGAATGCTGGAAAGTCGGTCATCCGCTCGCGTGTCGAGCATGTCTTTGCCGATCAGAAATCGCAAATGGGTTTGTTCGTCCGAACTATCGGTATCACCCGGGCCACCATGAGGATCGGCCTGGCCAATATCGTCTATAATATGCGCCGCTTCCTCTTCTTGGAGCGGATGAACGCGAGCGCGTAGTCATCCAGCCGGACAGCAGTCCCCGATCTGCTCAAAGCGCAGATCAAAAGCCAACCAAAAACCATCAATCAAAGCGCCAAAAGCCTTAAATCACCAGCCAAGAACATCAATCAACGGTTCTTCGATCCCTCCACCTTGTGGCGCTGGGTTATGATGGCTCCTACGGACGGGTGGCCGCTTTTATCCGGCAATGGAAACACGAACAGCACCAGGCACGCCAGACAACGGGTCGAGGTGTTTTTGTCCCCCTGCGCTTCCAGCCCGGAGAAGCCTTCCAGTTCGACTGGGGTGAGGACTGGGCGGTGATTGCCGGGCATCGCGTCAAGCTGCAGGTTGCCCACACCAAACTGTCCTTTAGCCGGGCCTTCATACTCAGGGCCTATCCCCTGCAGACCCACGAAATGCTTTTCGATGCGCTTACCGAGGCCTTCCGCGTGCTCGGTGGTGTTCCGCGGCGGGGTATTTTTGACAACATGAAGACCGCCGTGGACCGGATTGGGTCAGGCAAGGCACGTCAGGTCAATCTGCGCTTCATGGCTCTGGCCAGCCATTATCTGTTCGAAGCGACTTTTTGCAATCCGGCAGCGGGATGGGAGAAAGGGCAGATTGAGAAGACCGTGCAGGATGCCCGGCGCCATATCTGGCAGGATCTGCCTGCCTTTGCGGATCTGGGGGCGCTGAATGCCTGGCTGGAAGCCCGCTGCCTGGACTGCTGGGAACGGCTGCAGCATATCGAACTGGCCCGGACCATCGCCGAGGTCCATGCCAGTGAGCGTCCACACCTCATGGTCCCGGGGCGTCCCTTTGACGGTTTTGTCGAACAGACCAAGCGCGTCTCGCCAACCTGCCTGATCCAGCCGTCATGCGTCATGATCCTGCAGCCGCTTCACTTGTCATCATGCTCCGTGGACTGCGGATGTATGGCATGGCCCAGGCTACGGCTGACCTCATAGAGCAGGGCGCGCCAGCTTTTGAGGCGGCCATCCCCATCCTCTCGCAACTTCTGAAGGCGGAGCTGGCCGAACGCGAAGTGCGCTCCATCGCCTACCAGACAAAGACAGCCTGGTTCCCTGCCTACAAAGACCTGTCCGGGTTCTCTTTTGCCGATACGCAGATCAACGAGCCCATGGTCCGCCAGCTCCATGGCGGGGACTTCATCGAGCGTGCTGAAAATGTCGTGCTGATCGGCGGTCCGGGAACCGGGAAAACCCACCTGGCGACCGCGCTGGCCATCCAGGCGATCACCCATCACCGCAAGAAGGCACGCTTCTGGTCAACGGTTGACCTCGTCAATGCGCTCGAACAGGAAAAGGCCGCCAATCGGGCCGGGCAGATTGCCGACAGGCTGCTCCGCCTGGATCTCGTGATCCTTGATGAACTCGGTTATCTCCCCTTCAGCGCGTCTGGGGGCGCCCTGCTGTTCCATCTGCTCAGCCGCCTCTATGAGCGCACCAGTGTCATCATCACAACCAATCTGAGCTTCAGTGAATGGGGAGACGTCTTTGGTGACCCGAAGATGACGACGGCGCTCCTCGATCGGCTGACCCATCACTGTCATATCCTCGAGACAGGAAATGACAGCTACAGGTTCCGCGCCAGCACCGCCGCGTCAAAAAACAGGAAGGACAGATCTCCTTCTTGACCGCCCGCATAACTATACCTGAAATAGCATCTG
Organism: Komagataeibacter rhaeticus; assembly: GCF_011611525.1. Classification (NCBI taxonomy): domain Bacteria; kingdom Pseudomonadati; phylum Pseudomonadota; class Alphaproteobacteria; order Acetobacterales; family Acetobacteraceae; genus Komagataeibacter; species Komagataeibacter rhaeticus. The sequence continues at coordinate 483,420 of NZ_CP050139.1, read as the reverse complement.
GCTGGGTCAATTCCTGATGAAAAACCCGGGTCAGTTCTCAGTGAAAATCAACAATGTCGGCAATCGAACACTGTCGCACCGCAGCCCTTGGTGGTCATGTCGCAGCGTGCGGGGACTGTGGACACAGGCGGATCGCCTATAACAGTTGCCGCAACCGTCATTGTCCGCGCTGTCAGGGGAACGCCGCACGGACATGGCTGGCCGAACGTGAGGCCGATCTGCTGCCGGTCGGGTATTTCCATGTCGTCTTCACCCTGCCGGCGCGGATCGCCGACATCGCGCTGCAGAACAAGGCCGTTCTCTACGCCCTGCTGTTCCAGGCGGCCTCGGAGACGATGATGACGATCGCCGCCGATCGCCGCCGATCCCCGGCATCTGGGTGCCCGCATCGGCATCACCGCCGTGCTGCACAGTTGGGGTTCGGCGCTGACCCACCATCCCCATGTGCACATGATCGTGCCAGGTGGCGGGCTCTCGCCCGATGCCCAGCGCTGGATCTCGTCGCGCCCGGCTTTCCTGCTGCCCGTCCGGGTGCTGGGCAAGCTGTTCCGCCGTCTGTTCCTCACCCGGCTTCTGGCATTTTTCGACGCCGACCGGCTGGCCTTTCGGGGCCAGCTTGCTTTCCTGGCAGACCGCCGTGCCTTTCTGCGGTATCTGGCCCCCGTGCGCAGCCGACGCTGGGTTGTCTACGCCAAACCACCTTTTGCGGGTCCCAAAGCGGTGCTGGCCTACCTGTCGCGCTATACCCACCGCGTTGCCATCTCGAACCGTCGCCTTCTGGCGTTCAACGAAAACGGCGTGACGTTTCGCTACAAGGACTACCGACGGGACACGGCCCACCAGCAGCAGGTCATGACACTCGCCACGGATGAGTTCATCCGCCGTTTCATGCTGCATGTCCTGCCACGGGGATTTCATCGCATCCGCCATTATGGCCTGCTGGCCAGTTCCAATCGCAAGGCCAGCCTCGCTCGGGTGCGGGACCTGCTGAAGGTCATACCCATGCCAGCACCAGAAGTCACGGAACCCGAACCGGTCATGCCACCGCCCTGCCCATGCTGTGGTGGTCCGATGGTCGTCATCCCGATCCTTCCCCGCTGGTGCCAGCCCAGAGGACCGCCACGGACGACTGATCTGGCCGGGAGATCAGCATGATGATCGGCAGACATGACCCTATAACCCGATGCCTGCCGGAACCGTCTCGTTCCGGCGCACCGACAGGCTTACGTAAAACGCGAAAAAACGACGGAAAGCGCGCACCTGGCCCTGAAGATCCTGTCATCTTCATGTGTAGGATCAGCGGGAAACACCCTTTGTCGCGTCACGAATGTCGCCACGTGACCCCGCTCAGAGGCGCCTCAGGGCAGCGCCAGTTGCAAATTCCCCATAACTGAGTCTCGGTGTCGCGGGTTCGGTCTTCCCAGACTTTCGTACGCCTCGCGGCGCCCGAAACCCTTCAGGAAGAACGAACCCGCTACGCGGGATTGGTGCGGTGTGCAGGTCTGTCACCACGGCGTGAGCGATCTGTTTTATTTGGAACTGTCCTGATCGGGCCAAGCACTCTGGCTTCTTCCCACTAGAAGGAGCCAGATGATGACAGAGTCCCTGTGCATTGCTGCAATCAGTCCCCTTCGCCAGCGCCTGCTTGATGACATGGCGGTGCGGCGGTTCTCCCGGGAGACGCAGCGCAATTACCTTCGAGATGTCGGCCGTTTCGCCACGTTTCTGGGCCGCTCACCCCACACGGCAACAGTCGAGGATGTGCGCCAGTTCCAGATTGCTCAGAACGCGGCTGGCATGCCGACACCGACCATGAATGCCATCGTGTCGGCGCTGCGGTTTTTCTTCACCCAGACGCTCGACCGCCCCGACCTTGCACGCAAGCTGGTCCGGGTAGCGCAGCCCCGCAACCTGCCCGTCGTGCTGAGCCGTGATGAAGTTGCCCGGTTGCTCAACGCGACCGTATGCCTCAAGCATCAGGCCGCCCTGTCGGTCGCCTATGGGGCAGGCCTGCGGGTGGCCGAGGTCGCAGCTCTCAAGATCAGCGATATCGACAGCGAGCGCATGCTGCTCAGGGTCGAACGGGGCAAAGGGGGACGATATCGCAACGCCATGCTTCCGGCAGACCTTCTGCCCCTGCTGCGGGAGTGGTGGAAGGCCGGACGCCAGCAGGGCGTGATGCATTCCGGTGGCTGGCTTTTTCCCGGGCAGGACACCATGAGGCCCATCAGTGTAGCGCGACAATCTGGATGAGGGGGCGCGACAATCAAGGTGAGAATGGATTGTCGTGGCGCGACAATCAGAGCGCGGTTTGATTGTCGCTGGCAAGGGTTATGTACTGGTCTGATTGTCGGTTGCGACGAGGTCGCGCTCGTGAGGGGTCATTCTGGCGGGCGGTCGGCCTGATTTTCGCTTTCGTTCCAGGGCTGCGCGCCGTCGGTAGCTTTCGACGTTCATCTCGAGGATGTTGGCGTGGTGGACGAGACGATCGACGGCGGCGAGCGTCATGGCGGGGTCGGGGAAGACCTTGTTCCATTCGGCGAAAGGCTGGTTGGCGGTGATGAGGATGGATCTTCGCTCATATCGCGCGGAGATCAGCTCGAAGAGAACGGCGGTCTCGGCCTGATCCTTGGTGACGTAGGCGAGATCGTCGAGGATGAGCAGGTGATAGCGATCCAGCCTGTTGATGGCGGCTTCCAGTGCGAGTTCGCGGCGGGCGATCTGGAGTTTCTGGACGAGATCGGAGGTGCGGGTGAAGAGGACGCGCCAGCCGCGCTCGACCAGGGCGAGGCCGATGGCCGCCGCGAGATGGGACTTTCCGCCGCCTGGCGGTCCGAACATGATCAGGTTGGCGCTGCTGGTCAGCCAGGTATCGCCTGAGCACAGCGCCATGATCTGGGCTTTGGAGATCATGGGCACGGCGTCGAAATCGAAATTGTCGATTGTTTTTCCGGGCGGCAGGCGGGCCTCGGTGAGATGGCGCTCGATGCGGCGCCTGTCACGCTCGGCAAGTTCGTGTTCGGCCAGAGCCGCGAGCAGGCGCGCCGCAGGCCAGCCCTCCTTGTCCGCGCGTTGCGCGAACTGGGGCCAGAACTGCCGGATGGCCGGCAGGCGGAGTTCGTTGAGGATGAGGTCGAGCCGGGCGGCGTCGATGCTGGTTTGCGGGGTCATGCGCCGCACTCCGCGGCTGTGGCCGTCCCTGTGGCAGGGGTGTCGAGCAGGAGCTGGTAATCGGCGAGGGGAACGGTACGGACATGGACATCGGGCAGGCTGGCGCTACGGGGGGCGAAACGCGCACGCAGGATATCGAGGTCGGGCAGGCGTTTGGCTCGCAGATCGTCGTCGAGAGCCTGTGCGAGTTCGGCCTCGCAGGCGTGCTCGTGCGCCAGGACCAGGAGGGCGACGGTGATCTTGCAGGCCTGCCGCTCGGCGAGCTTGCCACAGAGCAACTCGAACATGCGTCGATAGGCCTCGCGCGGGAAGAGCTGATCACGATAGACGAGGCGCGCGAGCGCTGCGGGCTTGCGGCGCAGTGCATGGATGACGTGGCGATAATCGACGACATGGCCGTGCTTGTCGTGTGATTTGGGCCGGCCACGCGGCAGCGTCATCAGCAGGGTTCCGCCGAGGAAGAGGTCGAGTCGGTCGTCGAACAGCCTGGCGCGCAGCCGGTGGCCGATCAGGCGGGACGGCACGGTGTAGAAGACGCGCTTGAGGGTGAAACCGCCCGCCGACGTGACGGTGACGACATGATCCTCCCCATCGCCGGAACGGCGGGCGGGCAGCTTGAGGAGCGTTGCGCGCTCGACGTCGATGCGCTTTGCATGATGGGCGTTATGCCGCGCCGCATTCTCGTCGATGAAGCGGCGATAGTCCGCGATCGTTGGGAAATCCCGGTTGCCGCGCAGGAGCAGCGCATCGGCGAGGCGACTCTTGAAATGGCCGTGGGCGCTCTCGATCGAGCCATTCTCGTGCGCCTCGCCGGGATTGTTGCGTGATGGGGTCATGCCGTAATGCGCGCAGAGGGCCTCGTATCGGCGGGTCAGATCCTCGCGCATCGGCGCGTCAAGGTTGCGGAAGGCCGCCGACAGGCTGTCGGTGCGGTGCTCGCCCGGCGCGCCGCCCAGCGCCCAGAGCGCGTTTTGCATTCCCTCCGCCAGAGCGACGAAGCTCTCGCCGCCGAGGATGACATGAGCATGCTCGTAACCGGAGAAGGGCAGCCGGAAATGATAGAGCCGGTGCGAAAGCGCCTCGCCCGCGACCGTGACGGCGAGATCGTCCATGACGGTGAAATCGGACAGCCCGATCCGGCCGGGCTCATGCTCCTGGCGGAAGATCACGTCCCGCTCGGGGCCGTGCAGCGCGCGCCAGGAACGGATCCGCCGCTCCAGCGTGCGGCGGATGCCCTCGGGCAGATCGGGATGACGCCGCCGCATCTCGGCATAGATCGCGATCGGCCGCAGACCGGGCGATGCGTGCAGTAGCGGGACGACCTCCGTGTCGAAAATATCGGCCAGAGGATCGGGCCGCCGCCGACTGCGCGGCACGGTCTTCTCCGAAGGCAGGCGTCGATCGCGCTCGAGACGATAGGCGCTGGCCACGCTGATCGCGGCCTTTGCAGCGGAAGCGGCAATGGAAAACTGGCGTCGGGAGTTCATGAAGAGCCTCACCTGATGATCGTTGATGTGACGCCCCGGCACCGGAACCTCCCCGCGAGGGAAAAATCCCAGTATCGGCGCGGCCACGATCCCCGGCCAAAAGAAGGCCACCGGCTGGGCGGTGCTGCGGGCTACGCCCTCCGCACCGCCCAGCCGGAATTCTCACCCTGATCGACGCCGATTCTTACCCAGATTGTCGCGCAGCACATCAGCACACGGCAGCTCCATCGTGTGGTTGTCGATGCCGCGCGGGCTGCTTCGATCACCAGACGTGTGGGGCCTCATACCCTGCGGCACAGCTTTGCCACGCACCTGCTTGAGGATGGTGTTGATGTCCGCGTGATCCAGGTTCTGCTGGGTCATTCCCGCCTGGAGACCACGGCCCTTTATACAAAAGTTGCGACACGGACCGTGCGGGCCGTCATCAGTCCGCTCGACAGACTGGGCATGCTGGCGACAACGCAGGCGAGGCCCGACGGCTGATCCCCGGGCGGGGGCGGTCATGTCCGCCTCCCTCGAACTGGGGGACATCTTCCGGGCTGCCGGCCCTGCCTGGCGGTCAGCCCATGCCGGCCGTCTCCCCCTGCAGCAGCTCAAGGTCATGTCGGCGATCGAACACTGTCGCACGGCGGCCCTTGGTGGTCATGTCGCGGCCTGCGGGGACTGTGGACACTGGCGGATCGCCTATAACAGCTGTCGCAACCGTCATTGTCCGCGCTGTCAGGGAAACGCCGCGCGGACATGGCTGGCCGAGCGGGAGGCCGATCTGCTGCCGGTCGGGTATTTTCATGTCGTCTTCACCCTGCCTGCGCGGATCGCCGACATCGCGCTCCAGAACAAGGCCGTTCTCTACGCCCTGCTGTTCCAGGCCGCCTCGGAGACGATGATGACGATCGCCGCCGATCCCCGGCATCTGGGGGCGCGCATCGGCATCACCGCCGTGCTGCACAGCTGGGGTTCGGCGCTGACCCACCATCCCCATGTGCACATGATCGTGCCGGGTGGCGGTCTCTCGCCCGATGGCCAGCGCTGGATCTCATCGCGACCGGCTTTCCTGCTGCCCGTTCGCGTGCTGGGCAAACTGTTCCGCCGCCTGTTCCTGACCCGGCTGCGCGCACTTTTCGATGCCGACCGGCTGGCCTTTCGGGGGCAGCTTGCCCCTCTGGCAGACCGCCGTGCCTTTATGCGGTATCTGGCCCCTGTGCGCAGCACGCGCTGGGTCGTCTACGCCAAACCGCCTTTTGCCGGTCCTAAAGCAGTGCTGGCCTACCTGTCGCGCTATACCCACCGTGTCGCCATCTCGAACCGCCGCCTCCTGGCGTTCAACGAAAACGGCGTGACGTTCCGCTACAAGGACTACCGGCGGGACACGGCCCACCAGCAGCAGGTCATGACACTCGCCACGGATGAGTTCATCCGCCGCTTCATGCTGCATGTCCTGCCACGGGGATTTCATCGCATCCGCCATTATGGCCTACTGGCCAGTTCCAGCCGCAAGGCCAGCCTCGCCCGGGTGCGGGAACTGCTGAATGTCATATCCACACCAGCGCCAGAAGTCCCGGAAGCCGAACCGGTCACGCCACCGCCGTGCCCATGCTGTGGTGGTCCGATGGTCGTCATCCAGATCCTTCCCCGATGGTGCCAGCCCCGAGGGCCGCCACAGGCGAGTGATCCAACCAAGGGATCACCATGACAGCCCGCAGATACGACAGCATGACCGATCCCGATGTCGGAGTGGCTCCGCGCCGGCAAACCGAGGCTCCTGTACGCATCACTGAAAAAATCGGGAAAATTGCTGCCTGCACCGCCAGTTCTGACATCGCGTCATGCAGATCCGGTCACAAAAACCCGTTCCAGTTCCACAAACGCACCTGTATGCTCTGGCTCAGGCTCTCCCACGGGGTGGCGCCAGTTGCAAATTCTCCATAACTGAGTCCCGGTGTCGCGGGTTCGGTCTTCCCAGACTTTCGTACGCCTCGCGGCGCCCGAAACCCTTCAGGCAAACGGAATGTCTGCTTCCGGACAAAAGATGCAGAAAGCCGCCAGTTAATTCCACAGTTTCCAAGACGCCCCTAACAGATTTCGTCTCCACCCGAAGCCAGAAAAGCGCGGATCCAAAAAATCTGACAATCTGTTCATCCTAGTTTACTCACGAAATGTCTGAGATGATCTGCAATGAAACTGGCTATAAAATAATAACTGTGATCGTAATCAGGACGAAGATTCAGAATGAGTTCCTGCCCTGCGTTCTGTGCGGCTGCCTGGAACAGTTGTGGCCTGAGTTGTTCTTTCAGAAATTGATCTGCCAAACCCTGATCTATCAGGACAGGCAGTCTTTCCGTTGCTGTCCGCACAAGTTCAAGCGGATCATAGGCCGCCCAACTGGCACGATCCGGACCAAGATAAGCGCTGAACGCTTTTTCACCCCATGGTACCTGCGTTGGCGCCACAATGGGTGAAAAGGCTGACACAGAACGATAGCGGCCAGGATTACGCAGCGCGATCATGATGGCGCCAAATCCACCCATCGAATGTCCCGCAATGCCTCGCTGCTGCGTAACCGGAAAGCTCGCCTCAATCAGCGCAGGAAGTTCCGTGACGACGTAATCATACATCCGATAATGCGCAGCCCACGGCTCCTGCGTCGCATTGAGGTAAAATCCGGCACCCTGTCCAAGATCGTACGCATCGTCATCAGCCACACCCACGCCCCGTGGACTGGTATCCGACGCGACAATGGCGATGCCCAGTTCTGCGGCCACGCGTTGCGCGCCAGCCTTGCCAATGAAATTCTGCTCCGTACATGTCAGACCGGAGAGCCAGTAAAGAACGGGAACCTTTTCAGTTTTTGCCTGCGGCGGCAGGTAGATCGCGAAGTTTGATTCCACACCCAACGACACGGACTTGTGTCGCCAGACTTCCTGCACCCCCCCAAAAGAGGCGTGTGTTTCCTTGCGTTCCATGGCTCTCACTGCCTTTTGCGCATGTCAGTTACCGTCCGTGAAGGTATAACTGCAGATCTTGTTCCCTGCCGGATCCCGGAGATAGGCAGCGTAAGCGCCCGGTAAGTGGCTTCGCGGGCCGGGTGCGCCTTCATCGGTTCCCCCATTGGCAAGACCTGCGGCATGAAAAGCCTCCACTTCGGCGGGTGTCGCTGCTGCAAAACCGATGGTGACACCGTTGCTTGAGGGCGCTTCACCGTTGCCTGGACGTGCAATGATGAAGGCTGGCTTTTCGCGGCCATACAGAATCCACCCATGCCCGAACGGCCCCAGGTTTTTTATGCCCAGAGCCGCAAGCGCGGCGTCATAGAATTTCGCGGATACCGCAGTATCCACTGCCCCAAGAAAAACGTGAGAGAAAACACCGTCACCGGAAATAACTGCCATGATCGTTCTCCTGTAATTTCCAACCATTGGAAATGATGTTGCGCGGTGAGACGCAGACCTTAGAAATGAATGACGGAACGGATGGATTTTCCTTCATGCATCAGATCGAAGGCCGTATTGATGTCTTCGAGCGGCATGGTGTGGGTTACGAAAGGCGCAAGTTCGATATCGCCACGCATGGCATCTTCGACCATGCCGGGAAGCTGGCTGCGTCCCTTGACCCCACCGAAAGCCGAGCCGCGCCACGAACGCCCCGTCACAAGCTGGAAGGGACGGGTCGAAATTTCCTGACCGGCCCCTGCCACCCCGATGACGATCGACTGCCCCCACCCACGATGCGCGGCTTCTAACGCCGCGCGCATGACGTTGACGTTTCCGATACATTCAAATGTATGATCAATACCCCAGCCGGTCATTTCCACAAGAACCTGCTGAATCGGTTTGTCATAATCCTCGGATTAAGGAACTCCGTGGCGCCGAACGCCCTGGCAAGTTCAAATTTTTCCGGATTGGTATCAATAGCGAAAATCCGGCCAGCCTTTGCTTGTCGCGCTCCCTGAATCACCGCTAGACCGATCCCGCCCAGTCCGAAGACGGCAACCGTATCTCCCGGCTGTACCTTGGCCGTGTTGTGTACCGCACCGATCCCGGTGGTGACGCCACATCCCAGCAAACAGACATGCTCTGGATTGGATGCGGAGTTGATTTTAGCCAAAGAAACCTCGGCGACAACCGTGTATTCGCTAAACGTCGAACACCCCATGTAATGATGGATCGGCTGACCTTTGTAGGAAAAACGCGTCGTACCATCCGGCATCACACCCTTACCCTGTGTGGCGCGCACTGAAATGCAGAGATTGGTTTTTCCAGACTTACAGAACAGACATTCACCACATTCAGCCGTGTAAAGCGGAATGACGTGGTCGCCGGGGGCAACGCTGGTCACCCCTTCCCCGACCTCGATCACAATTCCCGCGCCTTCGTGACCCAAAACGACCGGGAACAGTCCTTCGGGATCATCCCCTGACAGAGTAAACGCATCGGTGTGGCAGACACCCGTATGTGTGATCTGCACGAGCACCTCACCCGCACGAGGAGGCGCTACGTCGATCTCGACAATCTCAAGGGGCTTACCCGCCTCGAAAGCAACTGCGGCCCGTGATTTCATGATTTTTCTCCAAATAACCTGTCAGTCAGCGTCGTGAGCATTACCGGAGATAGGATCGAACGAGTGACACCACATTCTCGATCGAACCACTGGCAGCATCACGATCACCGGCGCATTCAACAAATTCTTCCCGCAGGTGGCTTTCAAGAACACCGGCCATTAATCCGTTGATCGCTCCTCGGATAGCCGCAACCTGTTGCAGTACCGGACCGCAATCAGCCCCCTTCTCCAGAGCCTGTTCCAGCGCATCAAGTTGCCCGCGAATACGGCGCACGCGGGTCAGAACGCGCTTTTTCTCAGCTGGTGTGTGCGGCACGAAACGTTTACTCCGAATATACTGCCCTTGAGTATCCTTTCATACTATGGGGCAGTATGACAAGGATACATACTATGGGGCAGTATGACAAGGATATAAGGATGTGCTTGTCATATGATCCGATCAAAAGTCCGTATCGCCGAAATTTTCACCGTAACGTCCATGGGGGGACTGCCTGTGTCTTGGAATCATTCAATAGGTGTAATCAGTGAAATCCAGACAAGCTCTACAACGAGGCTTTGAAGCGCTGATGTCCGCTATTTGACAAATAATCTTGTGGTCCAAACGACCGAGATGAAGGCGAAAGCTGCCTTTCTGCTTGGCGTACGCCAACTCTCCCTCTCTAACGAGAAGGAGAGCCGGTTCATCAGTCTACCCGTTTTGAACTTTCACCCAAAAGCGTTCTGTAGCTGACCGCCGTGGCTCCCATCCAGCCTCTTTGAGCTGAAGAGGCAACTCCTTTTCGGCGGCATCAGGGACGGCCTTCAGGATTTCGCCGATTGTCGTCCGGTTTCGCCCCGCAAGATAGGTATCGAGTGCTGAGAACGAAGGCATCGGGATTTCCTCAATCTGGATGCATTCCTTCTCCTCCAGATACTCTGCCACCCTGTGTAAGCCAAGGAATTTTACTCCGGCCAACCGGTCCTCAGCATAGAAGCCCGCCCCTGCCGCGTCGGCGAACATGTCCCAAAGCCTCTCCACCACCAGGGGTGGAAGATGCTGGAGCATGGTGAGCCGGTTGATCGGCTCCCACCGGAGAAGTTCATCCGGCGCACCGACGATCACTTCAATCCGATCTGTGGCTACATTAAACCGGATCCGGCCCTTCATTCGGGCACGGATTTCCTCGCGCATTTCCTGATCTTCAGACATTGTCTGGTTTCCTTCGATGAATATTGAACAAACGATCGGAGAAACCGGTTGAGGCGGCCCTGTGGACCATGGCATGATGAAGACGCACGAGATCGCCCGACCCTCTTTTGAGGGTCGGGACGTGTTTAAGTGTCTGATAAGCCCGTATTTCATGGCGATCAGACGTCGATTTGTAGGGATTTATGATAGAAGTGGTTGCGGGGGCTCCCCATGTCACACAGAATTAAAGGTTCCCTCGAGACCGCCCGGCCTTGCGGATGGCTCTCCCAGGCCGCCCGGCCACGCAGTCGCGCCGCGCATCCCCCGGCAGTGACGATTTCCTGTTCGAGTGCATCGCTGGTCCAGCCTGCCACGGCCTCGGCGACCATTTCGCGCGTCGCGCTGCACCCGAGCACAGCCAAAGCCGCGCGTTTATGACGTGCGGCATTGGTGTGGAGTTTGATCCAGCCATCGCGTGCGCGGTAATCACCGGCGATGGCGTCCCACGCAGCCGGAAGCGTCCAGCCCTGCGGCCGGATCGAAAACCGGAACCAGAGCGACGCCAGGCGATGATCGACCGCCACCGGCAATGACAAACCGTCCGCCTCCAGAAGGTCCGCGACAGCGCGACAAGCCGCCCCGATCGTCGCCGCCGCGAGTTGCGTCACCGGAAAGCAGGAGGGCAGACGATCATTCCCTGTGAACACCACCCGATCGGCCACCTCGGGAGCGAGCCCGATCGAAGCGGCAATGTCCTTGAGCAGAAGCCGGGATATGTTCCGCGTCATGCAATGATTTCCTGTCGACGGATGAGGTCGGGACGCACGATCAACATTGGTTCCGACACCTCGATACCCCCCGGTGCGGCGACGGCGAGTGCGCCCGGAGGGGCTTCGACCCGTGAGCATGGGAAAATCCGTCGGGCCTGCCAACTGGATCAGTGTCCACTCGCAGGCATCTGTGGAGCGCATGTTCGCGCTGAACGGCAGACCGGACATATAACCCGCGAGCGGCTTCTCCATGTCGGAATTTCTGGAAATCTCCGCCGGTCGCTGACAGTATAAGTGACGGGAGGATTCGACATGAGCGAAACATCTGTCCCCACGCGCCCCGCTGAAATCATCGTGACCGATAGTGAACCTCTGGTCCATCTTGCCCGTCACGACAGGCTCGATCGCCTCTATCTGATGGGCCAGCAGGTCGTCATGCCGGACATGGCCCTTGTCTCCGTCCGCGAACAGGCTCCACGCCGGGAAGCGCGCATCATCAACCAGTGGATCACGGACCAGCGCTATCCGAACGGCGCACAGACTGTCAGGGTCGAACCGACGAGCGTCGGCCGTGCCTTCAAACTGGCGCGGAAAGCGTCCACGGGATTCCAGTGGCCCGAAGCCTCCGATCTGGCGATCGTTGAATGGCTTCCGGTCCAGTTCAGCCGGATCAGGGAACCGACCCTGTTTCTGTATTCAAGCAACAAGGCCCGCGCGCTGGGGCGCTTCGCTTCGCCAAGCCACGCCTTTCGGACGGCCAGCGCCTACATCGAGATGACCGCGACGCCGGAACTTTGCGAAAGCCAGCTTGCCGGCGTCAGCCGAACACGTCAGACGAACCCGGACACCCGTTATGTCCGTGGTCTGCCTATCCCGGCATGGGATACGCCCGGATGGGAACTGACCATGATGCTGCCACCTGACATATGCGCCGAACTGGACAAGATGGTCGACGAACTCGGAGAAGACGCGGACCCCGAGGCGTTATACGACCAGATTATCGGTAATGCCCGACCACCGACAACCCATTGACGAAAGCCATTCACGTCATCCACCCCAAGAGAATGGACCATTGAATGGTCCATTTCATTCGACTATAGTTCCCCTGTCACACCAGCAAGGGAATTCCGCTCATGCAGATTTCCGTCACGGAAGCCAAAGGTCAGCTGACCGAACTGGTCCGCCGCGCCGAAGAAGGTGACGAGGTCATCCTGACCCGTCACGGACGCGCTATTGTGCGTCTCTCTCCCATACGCCCCAGATCCAGCCCTGACACACGGCGTGCCTTGATGGAGCGACTTGCGGCTGCTGGTGCCGCAAAGACAGCGTCCGGTCCGGATGCCGCGCGCAGCCAGGATTTTCTCTATGGCGATGACGGCATGCCGGAATGATTGCCGTCGATACATCCGCGCTGGTAGCCATTGCCCTCAATGAGTCCGCCGCCAGCCGCTGTCGCACCGTTCTCGAAACCGAAGCCGACCTCCTGATTGCCGCGCCCACCGTCACCGAAACCCTGATCGTTGCGGATCGGCGCGGGTTCGGCGCGGAAATGCGTGCGCTGATCGATAATTTCGGTTTCACCGTGGTCAGCTTCACCGACGCTGACGCGAAGAAAGTGGCACACGCCTATGGGATGTGGGGGAAAGGCATGCACCCTGCCGGATTGAATTTCGGTGACTGTTTTTCCTATGTCATCGCCCGCGACCATGAATGTCCGCTCCTGTTCGTCGGCGATGATTTCAGCCAGACCGATATCCAGGCAGCATTTCCCGCTCCGTCCGAATAGACCTTCCTCCGAAAGACATGAACATGGACCATGATCCCGACATCATCACGTCCGGACTGTCCGGCCCCTTCACACGGGACGGCGAGACCGTGGAGGTGCAGATTTACCGGATCGAGACGGACCCTCAATGGGTGCTGGAGGTCATCAACAGGAACGGGACCTCGATCGTGTGGGAGGACCATTTCGAGACAGCCGAAGACGCAAGGGCGGCCTTTGACGCGACCATCGACAGCGAAGGTATCGGCACCTTCCTGGACACGACGAATATTGTTCCCTTCCCGACACGGCACTGAAAACCCGCCGGTATAAAGAGAAAAGCCGGACTTTCACGCTCGGGCGAACGAAGGTTCGCCGCGACGTGCTTTCGTGAGGCAGCGCCACCGACCGGCAGGGATTCCGCTGAGAGCAATCCGGTGCTTCAGCACCAAGAGCATCCCGCGGGCGTCTGACACCTCCACCGAATGCCGGTGAGGGCCCGAGGGCTGACCGGCCGACCGCCGCGCACTGTCCGAATTCGCGGGACAACAATCAGGGCGCGTCATACGCCGCGTTGTCAGCGGCGCAGGCGCGTCCGCTTTTGCAACGTTCGCCATCCCGTTCTTCTCTGCGGAGAAAACCCGATGGCATGCACCGTCTGTCCCGGTCCACCAGCATATCTTTCTGTCATGACTGCGCTGCTGGCGCTCTTCAGTGCATCGTCGGCCGTGGCGGCGGATGCGCCTGCGGAGCGCGAGCAGCTTGCGGGGGTCATCCGCCAATTGGAACTGGCGGATCGGCTCGCCGCCCAGGCCGCCCATGTCACGCCTGACGGGCGTACACGGTATCATTTCGATTTTCAGCGCCTGGACACGGATCTCAAAGCCGTCCGTGTGGGCATCGCCGATTACCTGACGCCCCAGCGGGCACAGCCGCGTGATCCGCTCCGCCTGAACGGCGACTATGCGCGTGAGGGATCGGCAACCCCGACGGGCGCGCGCAATCCATGACGCTGTCCTCCGATCAGAGCACCGCCTTCCAGGCCAATGCCGGCTTTACGCCGGCCAGCGTGTCAACGGCTGCGACCGGCATGGTCTTCGCCGTACTCCTTCTCTGGGGCGCGTGGGCCACCCATGCCGCCTGGGCGGGCTGGGCCGGACGCAAACTGACGGAGCGCCAGTTCCTGGGCGTGATCACGCGCTTCGTCGCGATGTACCTGGCGCTCGGTGTCCTCCTCCTTTCCTGACTCAAACCACGGGCATGACGATCATGAAGACCATTTCGCGCTCCCGCCCTGTTCCCACATGGCCTGTCGTCTCCTGTGCGGCGCTGACGGCCGCCCTGGCACCGGCCAGCGCGTTCGCCGTCGGCCTTCCGACCATGGAAGACCCGTCACGCGGGACCGGCAGCGGGATCATCCAGACCCTGCAAAATTACGGTTATGACATCGTGACCCTGATCGCGCTGCTGGTGATCGCGTCGATGTTCATCGGTGTCTGCTACCACGCCTACACACGCTATTCGGAGATCCATACCGGGCGCGCGACCTGGGGCCAGTTCGGCCTGACCGTCTCCGTCGGCGCCGTGCTGCTGGTGATCGGCATCTGGCTCCTCACCAAGGCCACCGGCATCCTCTAATCCCGGCACCCGGCCATGACCGCTCCGAACACCCCTCATGAACCACAGAACGGGCTCGTGACGTTCCTGCCACATCGCCTGAACCGGCAGCCTGTCGTCGTGCGTGGCCTCACCGCCGACGAGCTGTGGATCTGCGCCGGCCTGTCCGGTGTCGCCGGTCTGCTGCTCGGGATCCCGCTCGCGGGCGTCACCCACAGCATCGCCATGATTCCGACCATGGCCGTGCTCGGCATCACGACGGGCATCTTCGCGGGCGGCGGTTTCCTGCGCCGCCAGAAGCGGGGACGGCCCGACACCTGGCTGCACCGGCAGATCCAGTGGTGGCTGGCCGTCCGCCATCCGTCGCTTGGAGCGGCTCTGGGCGCCCGCGCCCTGATCACCCGCACAGGGGTCTGGAACACGCGGCGTCCGGCCCGAAAGACCATGCCGTCGCAGGGTGGATCATGAGCCGCTTTCGCAATGAGGTCGCGCATCTTCAGGCGCATGTCCGGTCACTGCGCCTGGCGGCCGGCGCCTTGTTCGTCATCGTGCTGCTGCTCTCGTTCGGCTGGTGGAGCGCACCGCGCAATCTGACCATTCATGTACCGCCCGATCTGCGCTCGGGCAGCACGCGCCGCTGGTGGGATGTGCCACCGGAGAGCGTGTACACCTTCGCCTTCTACGTCTGGCAGCAGATCCAGCGCTGGCCCTCGGACGGAGAAGCCGACTATGCGCGCAACCTCCGCACCCTTTCGCCCTACCTGACGCCGAGTTGCCTCGCGTTCCTGCAACAGGACGACCTCTACCGGGCGCGGAACGGCGAGCTCCGGAAACGGGTACGCGGGATCTACGAGATTCCGGGTCGCGGCTACGGCGAGGATCCGACATTGCGCGTCAGGACGGTCTCGAACGACGAATGGGTGGTCACACTCGACGTCACCGCCGATGAATATTACGGCGCCGAGCAGGTCAAACGCGCCTTCGTGCGCTATCCGCTCAAGGTCGTGCGTATGGATGTCGATCCCGAACACAACCCGTTCGGCCTCGCGCTCGACTGCTACGCCGGCACACCGCAACGGATCGAGGTCGCCCCCGTGGCTCCCGCCGCCAATCCGTCCGGCGGCAATCCCCTCAAGTCGCAGGGAGACGCCCCGTGAAACGGTTTGTCGTGCCGGCCCTGTCCGGCCTCGCCCTTGCCGTCGGGCTGGCGCCCGAGAGCCGAGCCGTCGAGATCCTGCACTGGGCACGCCTGCCGCTCGCCGTCCCGCTGGTCGTCGGTCAGGAGCGGGTGGTCTTCGTCGATCGCAACGTCCGGGTCGGCGTCCCGCCGGCCATCGCCGATCATCTGCGTGTGCAGAGCGCCGGGGGCGCCATCTATCTGCGTGCCAGCGATCCGATCGCACCGACACGGCTGCAAGTGCAGGACGTGGCGACCGGGACGCTGATCCTGATCGATATCGCCGCCCAGCCCGCGAAGGACAGCCAGCCGCCGTTGGAGCCGGTGCGCATCGTGGAGGACGAGATGCCCGCGCCCCGTTATGGCGAAACGGACGGCGCCACCACCGCCGGTCCCGGCATCGCCTCCGGCGAAGCGAGCACCGCCGCGCGTGAGACGCCCGTTGCCGTCGTGCTGACCCGCTATGCCGCGCAAAGCCTATATGCGCCCCTGCGCACCATCGAACCGGTGGCGGGGATCGGCCGCGCGACGCTCCGTCCTGACCTTTCGCTCGGAATGCTGCTGCCGACGCTGCCCGTTCATGCGCATGCCCTGGCCGCCTGGCGTCTGGACGACCAATGGGTGACCGCGATCCGGCTCACCAACCTGTCCGGCAATTGGCTGGACCTCGACCCCCGCGCGCTGCAGGGCGATTTCGTGGCGGCGGCCTTCCAGCATCCGAACCTTGGCCCGGCGGGACAATCCACGGACACGACGGTGGTCTATCTGGTCACCCGCGGTCACGGCCTGGCCGAATCACTGCTCCCGGCGATCGCGCCCATCGATCCGGTCGTGAACCTGCCCCCCGCCGGGGCGGCCGGCCAGCGTGGGGGAGGCCACGGTGAAAAGTAACGGTCTGCTCAAATGGCTGATGATCCCGATGGCGCTCGCCGTGCTGTTCGTCGCGATCCGCCTGTTCTCCGGTCACTCCGCCCCTTCGGCCGGGTCGCAGAACACCAGCCAGCTCACCCCGGAAGAGATGAAGGCGCTGGGCATTGAAGGCGATACGCCGCGCGACACGGTGGCGACGCTGGTCGCGCAGGTGAAGCAACTGCGCAATGAATTGCAGACCGCGCTGAACGACAACACAAACGCCAAGGCGGAGAACGACCGCCTGCGGGCACGGGAGAGCACCATCGACCAGCGCATCCAGGGCGCAATCGACGGCGAGCGCGACCATCTGCGTGAGGAGCGCGATCAGGTCAGCAGCGACCACCAACAGACCCAGACCCTGCTGCAGGATCTGCAAAAGCGCCTCGACGGGCTGAGCGGCAAGCCAGGCCAGAGCGATCTTCCGGTCGGCCTCGGGCTCCAGGACGGCGATGGCAAGAGCTTCGACAGCACCCGCTGGGTCGAGCCGGACGATCCACGCCCCGACGACAGGAAGGGGAACGGCGCAAGTGCCGGGACGCACGCCTTCGCCACCAGTTTCGGTCCCGCGCAGACGACGCTGACGGGTCCCGCCGCGGATACCGCCGCCAATAGCGGCACGCCATCCCGGAACAGCGGGACGCCGGTCTATACGGTGCCGGCGAACGCGACCCTCATGGGATCCGTCGCCATGACCGCGCTGATCGGACGCGTGCCCATCGACGGCACCGTCAACGATCCCTATCCCTTCAAAGTACTGATCGGCCCGGACAATCTGACCGCCAACGGCATCGACTTGCCGGACGTGGCCGGCGCCGTCGTCAGCGGCACGGCGTCGGGCGACTGGACCCTGTCCTGCGTGCGCGGACAGATCCGCAGCGTCACCTTCGTCTTTCAGGATGGCACGATCCGCACCATGCCGGAGGACAGAGGGGACGCGAATGGCAATACGAGCAACACGACGACCTCCACAGGACAGAACGGCAACACCAACGCCATCCAGGGCGGGCTTGGCTGGATCAGCGATCCCTTCGGCATTCCCTGCGTGGCCGGCGAGCGGCACAGCAACGCCGAGCAATATCTCGGCTCACAGCTGCTCATCACGGCAGCCGGTGCCGGAGCCGCATCGCTGATCCCCAAGGGCGACAATGACTATTCGTTCGTCAACGGCGCCAATGGCTCGACCATCGGCACGGTCGGCATCACCGGCAATCAGGCCATGGGCCGTATCCTCGCCGGCGGCGTGCAGGAAATGTCGCAATGGGTGGACAAGCTATACGGCCAGGCCTTTGCCGCGATCTACGTGCCGCCGGGCGCCAAGGTGGCGGTCCATATCGATCACCCGCTCAACATCGACTACGATCCGAAAGGACGCCGGGTCAACCATCGTATCGGAGAAGCCCATGCGTCCGACCTGGACTGACGCCAGCTTCCTGCTCGCCGCCTCGCTGCTCGTCGCCCTCGGCGGCTGCTCGACCAGCAAGGACGCGGTGCTGCCGCATGGCGACAGCACGATGCTCGACATCTGGAATCAGGAAACCGGCGGTGGCGCGAGCAGCAGTCAGGCGTCGCGGCGGTTGCTGGACGCGCGCCAGAGCCTGCGCCGTCCCCTCACCGAGGGCGATATCCGCGCCGAGCAGGCCGTGAACAGCACCTACACCCGTACGGCGGCCAATGAGATCTATCGGCAGTTCCACCGGCTGCCCAATCCGGATCTGGTGATGTACGTCTTCCCGCATCTTGCCGGCACCGACCCCGCGCCTGTCCCCGGCTACACGACCGTCTTTCCCCTGTATCAGCGAGTCCAGTACGCCATGCCAGGCGAGCGGCTGGAAGCATATTGATGGCGTGGTCATTCCCCTGGTCGGCTCCGGGCGCACTGCCCGCAAGCGGTGAGGCCGATGCGCCAGATGCATGGGATCGCTATGTCTCGGCCCTGACGGGATCTGGTATTCCATCGCCGGGCGAGGTCCTGCGTCGCGGCAAACGAAAACCGGCGACCCAGGCGGATGCCGAGGCGCTCTACGACGTCGCGCCGTCCTTCGTCGAACTGCTGCCCTGGGCCGAATATCTGCCCGCCTCGCAGAGCCTGCTGCTCGAAGACGGCCGCTCGGTCGCCGCCTTCTTCGAATTGACGCCCGTGGGCACCGAGGGGCGCGAGATGGCGTGGCTGTGGCATGCCCGCGACGTGGTCGAGAACGCGCTTCAGGATTCGTTCGATGAATTCGACGAGCATCCCTGGGTGGTGCAGTTCTATGCCCAGGACGAACCGAGCTTCGACGACTACCTGCACGGCCTACGCGACTACATCCGGCCGCGCGCACAAGACAGCGCGTTCACGGAGTTCTACCTGCGCTTTTTCGCCCATCATCTGAACGCCGTCGCCAAGCCGGGCGGCCTGTTCGAGGACAGGACCGTGACGCGCCTGGCCTGGCGCGGGCAGGAGCGGCGCGTCCGTATGGTCGTCTACCGGCGCACGCCAGCCGGCGCGAGTGTCCGTCGCGGCCAGTCTCCCGAACAGACGCTGACCACGATCTGCGACCGGCTGACAGGCGGCCTGGCCAACGCGGGCGTACGGACCCGCCGCCTTGACGCCGCCGCCATCCACGCCTGGCTGCTCCGCTGGTTCAACCCGGCCCCGACGCATCTCGGCAGCACAGCCGAGGACCGCGAACGCTTCTACGCGCTGACCCGCTATCCTGACGGCGAGGAGGACGGCGCACTCGAACTGGCCAGCGGTGTCGATTTCGCGCAGCGCCTGTTCTTCGCGCCGCCGCGCTCGGACGTTACGCACGGCACCTGGATCTTCGATGGCATGCCTCATCGCGTCGTCGTCATGGACCGGCTGCGCACGCCGCCCTCAACCGGACATCTGACCGGCGAGACCCGCAAGGGCGACGCGCTCAATGCACTGCTCGACCAGATGCCCGAGGATACGGTGCTGTGCCTGACCATGGTCGCCACGCCGCAGGATGTGCTGGAGGCGCATCTCAATCATCTGAGCCGGAAGTCGGTCGGCGAGACGCTGG
This sequence comes from Komagataeibacter rhaeticus, assembly GCF_011611525.1. Lineage (NCBI taxonomy): Bacteria > Pseudomonadati > Pseudomonadota > Alphaproteobacteria > Acetobacterales > Acetobacteraceae > Komagataeibacter > Komagataeibacter rhaeticus. The sequence continues at coordinate 463,773 of NZ_CP050139.1, read as the reverse complement.
CCTCGGAGCAGACCCGGCAGGACGTGCAGCAGGCCCGCCAGTTGATCGGCAGCGCGCACAAGCTCTATCGCGGAGCGGTGGCCTTCTATCTCCGTGGCCGCGATCAGGAGGAGCTGGACGCGCGCGGCCTGCACCTGACCAATGTGATGCTCAACGCCGGCGTGCAGCCCGTGCGCGAGGACGACGAGGTGGCCCCGCTCAACAGCTATCTCCGCTGGCTCCCCGCCACCTTCGATCCGGCGGCCGACAGGCGGCAATGGTACACGCAGCTGATGTTCGCCCAGCATGTCGCGAACCTCGCTCCGGTCTGGGGGCGCAGCCGTGGCACCGGCCATCCCGGCTTCACCCTGTTCAATCGCGGCGGCGGCACCATCACCTTCGATCCGCTGAATCGCCTGGACCGGCAGATGAATGCACATCTGTTCCTGTTCGGCCCGACCGGCTCCGGCAAAAGCGCCACGCTCAACAACCTGCTCAACCAGCTGGTGGCGATCTACCGCCCGCGGCTGTTCATCGTCGAGGCGGGCAATTCCTTCGGTCTGTTCGGGGATTTCGCCGGCCGCCTCGGTCTTTCCGTGCATCGTGTCAAGCTCTCCCCCGGCTCGGGTGTCAGCCTGGCGCCCTTCGCGGATGCGTGGCGCCTGGTCGCAACACCCGGTCAGGTGCAGACCCTCGACGCCGACGTTCTGGACGAACCGCAGGACACCAGCGCCGCCGATGGAGACGAGCAGCGTGATGTGCTCGGCGAGCTGGAAATCACCGCGCGGCTGATGATCACCGGCGGCGAGGACAAGGAGGAAGCGCGGATGACCCGCGCCGACCGTAGCCTGATCCGCCAGTGCATCCTTGATGCGGCCCGGCGCTGCGTGACCGACAATCGTCCCGTCCTGACCCGGGATGTCCGCGACGCGCTGCGCGAGCGTGGCGGCGACGCGACCCTGCCGGAGATCCGGCGCGGCCGCCTGCTGGAAATGGCCGATGCGATGACCCTGTTCTGCCAGGGTGTCGACGGCGAGATGTTCGACCGCCCCGGCACCCCCTGGCCGGAGGCGGATATCACCATCGTGGATCTGGCGACCTTCGCGCGAGAGGGCTACAGCGCGCAGCTCTCGATCGCCTACATCTCGCTCATCAACACCGTGAACAATATCGCCGAGCGCGACCAGTTTCTCGGCCGGCCAATCGTCAACGTCACCGATGAAGGCCATATCATCACCAAGAATCCGCTGCTGGCGCCCTATGTCGTCAAGATCACCAAGATGTGGCGCAAGCTCGGGGCCTGGTACTGGCTGGCAACGCAGAATGTCGACGATCTCCCCAGAGCGGCCGAGCCGATGCTCAACATGATCGAATGGTGGATCTGCCTGAACATGCCGCCGGACGAGGTCGAGAAGATCGCGCGCTTCCGCGAACTCACCCCCGCTCAGAAGGCGCTGATGCTCTCTGCCCGCAAGGAGGCCGGGAAATTCAGCGAGGGCGTGATCCTGTCGAAATCCATGGAGCTGCTGTTCAGGGCCGTGCCGCCGAGCCTGTATCTCGCGATGGCGATGACCGAGCCTGAAGAGAAGGCCGAGCGCTACCAGCTGATGCAGCAATACGGCATCAGCGAGCTGGATGCGGCCTTCAAGGTGGCCGAGAAGATCGATCGCGCACGCGGCATCACGCCGCTGGCCATGGATCTGCCGGAGTAAGGGGAAGCGATGCGCTCGCCCTGGTCCGCTGCGATCGCGCGCCGCCTTCTTCTGTGGATCCTGGCGATTGCGCCGGTCCTTGGAGGCGGTGGGTGGCTCGCCCTCCATGCGCGGCCCCATGCGGCGCCGCAAGACGCCCCGTCCATGGCAGAAAGTCCATCGAAAGCAGGGCCGCCATGGATTTACGGCCGCCGTGATGCACGCTTCACGGTGATCGAATACGCCGATCTGGAATGCCCGTATTGCCGGGCATATTTCCCGGTGCTCAGGCGTTGGATCGGCGCCCATCCCGATGTGGATTGGCAATGGCGGCACCTGCCGCTGCCCATGCACCAGCCGGCGGCACTCGATGAGGCGCGCCTCGCCGAATGCGCCGGGGAAGTCGGCGGGGTTGCCGCGTTCTGGAACGCGGTGGCCTGGATTTACGGGCACACGCGGGGCGATGGCCAGGGCCTTCCCTCGGACGCGCGGCTACCATTTTCCGGAGCCGCGATTCAACGCTGCCTCAGCAGCGCCCGCCCAGACGGGTTCATCCGCGAACAAGCTGCAGAGGCGGCACGAGCCGGGATCGCCGCGACGCCGACGCTGCGCCTTCTGGACAGGCGGACCGGAAGGATGCTCCTGTTGCCCGGCCCGGTTGACGGCGACGCCCTGCTCTCGGCCATCGATCTGCTCTCGGAACGCGACATACGTCATACCGCCGGGGGATTGTCTTCTCCGTCGCCGGCCACGCTTCCAAACGATACATCCAGATAGCTCACAATCTTCCCCATCGGGGTCGCGTTGCACCACCACGCACCCGACCCAAGACGCCCTTGCGGAAGAGCGCCAGATTTCTTACTCTTACCCGTAAGAGATGGAGATCCGATCATGCGCATTACCTCCAAGGGGCAGGTCACCATTCCGGCCGGAATTCGCGAGAAAGCCGGGCTACTGCCGCATACCGACGTCGATTTCGAGTTCGACGGCGAGGTCGTACGTCTGATACGCGCCACGCCTCGCCACGGCGACACACGCGGCGCGAGGCTTGTCGCGCATCTGCGTGGCCGCGGTGACGTGTCCATGAGCACCGACGCCATAATGGCTCTGACCCGGCACGACTGAATGACATCGGTCTTGGTCGATGCCAACGTCCTGCTCGACATCATGACGGAGGACGAACATTGGCTTGAATGGTCGGCCGACGCTGTTGCGCGTGCCGCCGATCGCTCGCGTCTCGTCATCAACCCGATTGTCTATGCCGAGGTCTCAATCCGCTATTCCCGTATTGAAGACCTCGAAGCCGCCCTCCCCCGGACACTGTTCGACCGGGAGGACGTTCCCTACGAAGCGGCTTTTCTCGCGGGCAAGTCCTTCCTCGCCTATAAGCGGCGTGGCGGCGCGAGGCATTCCCCCTTGCCGGATTTCTTCATTGGGGCCCACGCCGCCATCGCCGGATACGAATTGCTGACCCGCGATGTGGCGCGCTACCGTACATATTTCCCGACACTGAGACTGATCGCCCCGGCGTGAGCATTCTGGCATAGGACTGAGCGCCACCGCCGTCGAAATGTTCGCGCCGCCTGAACGACCGCAAGGCCCCACAGTCGGGTGCGGCAACAACCGTAGGACGCTGGGCTCCGTTCTCCAATGATCGGCCCACCGAGCTGGGATGCCAAGCGCCCGGCTCGTAGTGCTTGATCCAGGCACAACGGATCGCATACAAATTTCAACAGGCTCATCGTCTTTGACGATGCCCCGCCGGTCCTGTCGGCGAGATGCCCAGGTGGCCTATGATCTTCAAGGCCACGGCGCGACGCCATCGCGTTGATCGAGCCGCTCGCATCGCATCCCCCGGCGAGCAACCATCCTGCGTGATGGCGGATGCTATCTTCCTCATGTCGTCTGACCGTCCGTAAAGAGCCCCCCTCTCCCGGACAGTCTGCATCTTGAGACACCCCCCGCCATCACGGCGGCTTTCCCGAAAATCTTCCTCCTCAACCCGCGTGGGTCACCATGACCCGACGGGTCTGCTGTGGCTCCGCGCATGTTCCTTGCCCAGGAGTCCACCATGTCAGAGCCCAAGATCCATCTGTTCGATGGTATTCCCTTCGTCGCATCTCCGTACGAGAGAGGCCTTGTTCGTCACGACGTGTTCTCGTCCCAGTTCCGAATCATCTGCCAGGGTCTGCTCGAATTTCCGGAGGATGACCCGGCCTATGGAACGTGGTGGACAGCCGCCACCTTGCTGCTGGGTGAATGCGGTCTGATCGAAGAAGCCGTACAACTCGCCCAGGACCTGGTGTCGAACCACACATTCGACCTCGATCAAGCCAGCGGAGAGCTTGATTTTGTTCCCCAAGTGATTCGCATCCGCGACCGGCATGACCGGCTCGTTCTTGCCGGTGACGCCAGGTGCCGCACTATATCCTGGTTTGCGCCGGTCGGCTCGGACGAGGAAGCGGCCACCATCGCCACGCAGGCCCGCACATTGCACGATGAAGGCAGTGTCGAGCAGGGGTGGGACAACTACGAGACCGCCAAGGGTCTGTGGCTGCAAGCCGATCTTCTCCGAGGGCGACTGGTCGACCCGCTTTGGCGCGAACACGCGCGCAGGGCGATCACAGTCCCTTCCACCTGAAATCGTTCGCGGGAGCTTCGGCTCCTGCTTCTTTCTTCATCCGGCAACAAAGCGGCATTCACGCAGTGCGGCTTCCTGGTCGCTACGACGCGCCCGAGACGATCAAGTGGCTAACCCGATCGACTCCCGGAACCCCTGACATGCGGAATTCTCCTCACCAGCGCCTTCGACGCCGTGCAACAGCGATTATGATGCTCGCCGTGCTCGCAAGCGTCGCGGTTTGGAGCCCCAGCGGCCGCGCCGAAGTGCTGGTCGTCACCGACAGCCACCATCCGGTCGAACCGACTGCCAACGCCACCGTGGTGGAACTGGACGCGCCGACATGGATCGAAGACGAACTCGCAGAACGCCTGCCCGGGGATCCCGAGCAAGCCGCCACGCTTGTCCGCCAGCGTCTGCACGACGGTGGCCCGGCATTGCAGCAGCGTTTCGAACAGGCCTACCAGGGCGTCGGCATGGCATTCGGACTGGGCGTCGCAAGGATTCCCGCAGTCGTCGTCGACCATCGCTACGTCGTTTACGGCGACCCCGATGTCGCACGTGCCGTGACACGCATCGAGCGCTTTCGGGGCAGCCGGCCATGAACCGCCGCCGGGTCGCACGGGCCACGCGCCTGCGGCTCGCCGCCGCGGTCATGCTCCTGGCCGGCTCCGCCTCGGCATCCACCCTGAGCACCGCCACCATCACCATGTCGGCTCTCTCGCCGGACTGCCTCGACTACCGTATCGTCGGGATTTGCTACTGGCTCCATTGCTCCTGGTATGGCTGCTCGGTACGCACGTCGGTGAAGATCCGGCACTACGTTCCGGATGCGGTGGTTTCAAGCTATGCGAACACTGGTGCGAATCCGTGGATCGATGTCCGGCCCCTAAGCCTGCCCAACCCCACGGCGCAGGCCGGCGGCGACGGCACGACCAGCCACAGCAACGAGAACGACATCGCGCGGTTCAAGAACGCCGATGTGATCGGCGACCCCGCCGGTGTGCTGTTCAGCCGCTTCGCCGGCGGTTTCGGATTTGCCTGTTCGGGCTCCGCCACGCCGCTGATGCCGTATCTGCTCAGCACGCTCGACACCGTAGCGTGGCGCTACAACATTCCCGAATCGGTCTATCCGGAGGCGCTGATTCCGGGGATACGGGAGATCGGCAGCCGCGCCGCGCTCGACCTTTGGGGCAACGTCTATCCGCGGGGCGGCTTCCTGCACGAGACCGACGATTACATGACAGGCGCCGTTGTGGCCCAGCGGGCCGGGGACATCGTGACACGCCGCGGGCAGTTGCATGTCTACCAGCCTCTCCTCGCGACGGCCCACGACGGCTACTGGCCGGCCGGCGCCCTCAAGGAAGGCGATGCCTCCACGGGCAAGTGGCAGGAGCTGACGCCAACCCTCTCGTCCCATTGTGCCGTCTTTCCCAACAGCGAGACGCACTTACAGGCCACAGACGGCGCCTATGCCTGGGCCCTCTGGCGCCCCTATACCTGCTGCAAACGCATGGGCGAGATCTTCCTCGGCAGCACCGATTTCAACTGAGCGAGGCGCCGATGCGGTATCCGTCTTTCTACGTCCTTGGCGGTGCCATGTTCATGAGATTGGTCCTCGCAAGCGCCTGTCTGCTCCTCAGCGGCAATGCGGCTCAGGCACAGCAAGTTCACCTGGACAGCAATGGCGCCAGCATCCAGGGCAGCGTGATCGGAGATGACGTGCTCTACAGCATCGGCGGCGGGCGGGCCGTCTCGATGGGCAGCGCCAGCAACATGCAGAGCATCGGCGTGGGCCTTGGATGGAACAGCAACCTGATCTGCGGGAACATGAATCTGGCGACGACGCTGCAAAACCAGCTGAACGGCGTCACCAACGGCTTCCAGACCATCATGTCCTCTGTCATCCAGAGCGCCACCAGTGCGGTCGCGTCACTACCCGCCCTGATCCTGCAACGGGCCGATCCCGGGCTCTACAATCTGCTGACCAACGGCATCCTGCAGGCGCGACTGGACTTCGACCGCTCGAAACTGACCTGCCGGAATATCGCCAATCGTATGGCCGACGTCGCAGGAGGCCAGGTGAGCTGGGATCAGCTTGCCGAAGGCATGACCCTGAAAAACGTGCTCGGCACCGGGAATGGAGACGCTGTCTCGGCGGTCAGCCAGGCCGAGTCCAGCCACGGCAATAATGGTGTGCCGTGGGTCGGCGGCAGCAACGCCGGCGGCAGCGGCCAGTCCGCGATCAAGGTCGTGAGTGATGTGACCCGCGCCGGCTACAACCTCCTCAACGGCCGCGGCGTCACCGATACCTCGTCGATCGACAGTTCAACCTGCGGCAACCGCCTGACCTGCCAGACATGGGCGTCGCCGCAGGCGGCCTCGGACTGGGCGACGCGGGTGCTGGGCGAGCGCGAACAACAGACCTGCGAGAGCTGCACCAAGACGCAGACCACACCGGGCGTGGGCCTGACTCCGGTCATCCAGGAAGAATACGAAACCAAACTCAAGGCCTTGCAGGATTTGGTGACCGGCGCCAAGCCGACGACCACCGCCAATCTCGAAGCGGCGGGCAGCGACGCGCTGCCGGTTACCCGCGGCGTGGTCGAAGCCCTGCGCGACGAGCAGGACCAGGACCTGCTGGGACAGCGCCTGGCCTCGGAAGTGGCGTTGTCCAGCGTGCTGGAGAAGGCGCTCCTGTTGCAACGCACGATGCTGACCGGCGCGAAGGAGCCCAACGTCGCCGCGAACGATCTGGCCGCGAAGGCGGTCGACCAGGAAAATACCACGCTGGAGCAGGAGATCAGCAACCTCAAGACCGAACTGGAACTGCGACGGGAACTGGCGGGCGATTCAGCGATGACCCTCATCGGACGGCACAACGCACGGGCCGACGGTTCACGCGGCATCTTCCAGGGAGATGCCGTACCGGATCGCCTTGATCAGATCCAGAAAGCGCGGAGCGGCACGCCATGACGCCGCTCCCCTGGCGGCGAATCGCCTGGCTCATCAACCGCCGTATCGGCCTATCGCTCGCATGGTGCGGACTGATCGCCGGCGCCGCGGTAGCCGCCAACGTCGCCGGCGTCCGGGTTGTCGGAGACGTCGCCGGGTGGGAGCGCTGGATGCGGGTACATGCGGGTGTCTTTCTGGCGTGGCGGCTCTGCCTTTACGCCATCACCGCGCGCGGGTGGTGGTGGATGCGCCAGCGTGTGCTGATGCGCGAGCCGTCCGCAGAAACGCGCCAACGCTTCGTGCGCATCGAAATCGCAGCCGTCGCGGCCATCGGCCTCATGGAAGGCAGCGCCTGGCTGCAAGACGGCCAAGGCGGCCACCAGCCATGACCCTCTACACGACCGATTACCTGGACTATTACCTGACTCTGGTCGGCTGGCTCGTCAGCAATGGCATCTGGAATACGCTCGTCACTAGCGGCGTGTTCGCCCTGCCCTTTCTGAGCATCATTATCCAGGAATGGCTGCGCGCGCGAGCCGAGGGCGCGGATGAGGGCAACAAGGGCGTGCTGTCCTCCATGCGTATCGAGAACCGGGTGTTCGTCGCGATCGTGGTCATCATGTTCGCCGGCATCCCGTTCATCCCGGTGAGCCTGTCAACGATCCAGTTCGACACGACCCGTTCGCAGCAATGCCAGGTCAGCACCCCACAGCCGGCCAGCACCGGTTGGACGACGTCCTTTACCGCGCTCAACAACCAGAGCGCCCTGGTTCCGGTCTGGTGGTTCTTCATGCACGCGATTTCCAAGGCGATCACCGGGGCGGCCGTCGCGGCGATCCCCTGCGGAACGGACCTCCAGCAGATCCGGATGGATGTGAACGCCACCCGCATCAATGATCCGGTGCTGGCGCAGGAGGTCGCGGACTTCACGCATGACTGCTACGGTCCGGCGCGAGCCAAGCTGTTCATGAACCGTCCCACGCTGTCCGACAGCCAGATGAATGATGTTACCTGGATCGGCTCCAGCTACTTCACCAGCACCAGCGGTTTTTACGACAGCTATCATTCCGAGACACCCCGGACCGCCTGGCCCTATGATTCGACCCGCGATGCGGGGCTGGCTCAGGTGAGCAGCGACGGCGGCTATCCCACCTGCAAGCAGTGGTGGTCGGATGGCAGCCAGGGACTGCGCGGCCGGATTCTGGCCCAGGTCGATCCTGGTCTGTTGTCGCGCATCGGCAAATGGGCCGGCTTCCTGTCGCAGGACGACGTCAACAACTCGGTCATCCGGACGGTCGTCTCGCCCCGGCAGCAGATCATGAACCAGGGGCAGGTCTATTCCGACTATGGCGGACAGATCGGCATGACCTTGCCGAATGTCGTCTCACGGGGCGTTGGCGATGTCGGGCTGACCGTGGGGGCGACGGGCTTTTTCCCGGCCATGGATGCCGTGCGCCAAGCCCTTCCAATGGTGCTTTCCATGCTCAAGATGGCGCTGGTGATTTGCATCCCGCTGGTGCTGGTGGTCGGAACCTATGAACTGAAGGCGGTCATGGCCGTCAGCTGCGTGGAGTTCGCGCTCTTCTTCGTCGAGTTCTGGTTCCAGCTCGCACGCTGGATCGACAGCACGATTCTCGACGCACTCTACGGGTCAGGGATCTCCGCAACGAGTCCTCATGTCAATTTCGATCCGCTGATCGGCCTCAGCAACGCATTCGGGGACATGCTGCTGAACTTCGTCATGGCGACGATGTTCATCGTGCTGCCGACGTTCTGGGTTTCAGCGCTAGGCTGGGTTGGCGTCCGCGCAGGAACAGCGCTCCAAGGGTTGGCAGCAGGTACGAAAGACGTTCAGACCGCCGGAGCCAAAGGGACAGATTCCATCATGAAGGCGGTAAAGCAGATATAATCTAATCCTGCTCTTCATCTGGATCATGCGGATCCACTCGATATCCATCGTATGTGTATAGTCCATGCCCCAGCGGACCGTATCGCCACTCGGTTCCCGTGGGCTCGTCCTGACAGGTGTCGCTAGTCGAGATCATCCCTGCCGCGACCAGCCCGAAAACGAGTAGCAGTGTCAGCCAGAATGCCACATGGCACAGCATCGCAAGAACGCCCAGCCTGACGATCCACGACGACGCGATAACAACACCCGAAGGCAGCCCATGAGCCTTCAGCCACGCCATAGTCTGCCGCTCGCGACGCGCATAGGCGCGCCACACTTTGCCCAGCCATCGGCCCATCCGCTCCGCGTTGTTGCTCTGGGTTTTCGGTGTCATGGTGAGTATTGTGCCATAGATGCATTCGTCGGTTCCACATTTCTTGTGGCCGCCAACCGTCTTGGTGCAGTCCGTTTTCTAAACACGGAACTGTCCTCTCCCTTATTGGCTACCGGAATTTTTCTGCCGCTCGCCCTAAGCTCAAAAGGTTAGGGCAAAAGGGCCAGGAAGGGGCAAGGGAATGGAGGTCAAGGGGAAAGGCCCTACCTGAAAAGGCCAAAAGGCTCGCCTCCTCGCCGATCTTCGGGATACACCATGCTCCTGCCATTCCGACGCAAAGGCGTCTTCACCAACCTTACATCGTCCGCTCGGCCAGAAACGGACAAAGGGCTGCTGATGCCCCTGCCGGCCTCTAGGCTGCTGGCCACACCGCGCAGGCAAATCCTGATCGAGCATATTTGGCAGCGCACCTCGCTCTCGCGGCAGCAGTTCGGAAAACTCTACCGCGGTCCCATCGAGCGCTATGCGGAACTGGTCCAGCAAATCCCGGCCTCTGAAAGTCATCATCATGCCTATGCTGGCGGCATGCTGGATCACGGCCTCGAAATCGTCGCATATGCGCTGAAGCTGCGCCAGTCACACCTTCTGCCCGCCGGCGCCACGCCCGAAACCCAGGCCGAACAATCCGAAGCATGGACCGCTGGCATCGCTTATGCGGCTCTTCTGCACGATCTCGGTAAGATCGCCGTCGATCTGGATGTGGAAGACGATACAGGTCGTGTCTGGCACCCGTGGAATGGCCCGCTACAATCTCCCTACCGTTTCCGCTACCGAAAGGACCGTGACTACCATCTGCACGGTGCCGCCACCGGCTTGCTTTACACGCGCGTGATCGATCCCATCCATCTGGATTGGCTCAGTGGATACGCTGAACTTTGGGCTGCCTTGCTGTTCGTGCTGGCGGGGCAGTACGAACGGGCCGGCATGATCGGCGAACTGGTCACGAAGGCAGACCAGGCTTCGGTCGCCCAGGCGCTCGGCGGCGACCCGGCCAAGGCGACCACGGCCCCCCAACACGCGCTGCAACGTAAGTTGCTCGACGGCCTGCGGTACCTCGTGCGGGAGGAACTCAAGCTGAACCAGCCAGAGGCGTCCGATGGCTGGCTGACGCAGGATGCCTTGTGGCTGGTCAGTAAAACCGTGTCCGACAAGCTGCGGGCCTATCTGCTGGGACAGGGCATCGATGGTATTCCCGCCAACAATACGGCCGTCTTCAATGTCCTTCAGGACCATGGCGTCGCGCAGCCCTCAGCGGACGGCAAAGCCATCTGGAAGGCCACCGTAGCGAGCGACACTGGCTGGTCGCACAGCTTCACTTTCCTGAAGCTCTCCCCAGCCATGGTCTGGTCGTCAGCCGAGCGACCGGAACCGTTCGCCGGAACAGTGACAGCCGACGAACCGTCTGCGGAGCACACGTCATCCGCAGCCGCACCTCCGGTATCTGATATCGCGTCCTCTTCGAATGTCGAGTTCGCCCAGGACGCCGTATCCGATCTGCTATCAATGCTTGGCGGAGCCGCCGAACTCGAGCCGCAGCCCCAACCGGCTGAAGAACCATCCGTGCTACCTGGCGAGCCGCCGTTTGTCTCCACTCCGGTCTCCCCGGCTCAGACACCAGCCCCCTCTCCGGACGGCTCCTCCCCGTCAGGAGAGCATTTTGTTTGCTGGCTCAGAAACAGCATTCTGTCGCACCGCCTTATCATCAATGACGCGAAGGCCGTCGTTCATACCGTGGCAGGTACCATCTATCTGGTCAGTCCTGGCGTGTTTCAGCGGTACGCCCAGGAACACCCTGACCTATCGGCGCTTGCCAAACTGAGTCAGCTTCCCGACTGGCAATGCGTACAAAAGGCCTTCGAAAAGCTTCATCTCCATCGTAAGCAAACAAATGGATTGAATATTTGGACCTGCGAGGTTCAAGGGCCTAGAAAAACCAAGCGTCTACATGGATATCTTTTGGTCGACGCGACTCTCATCATTGCGCAACCATTTACGGACAACCCTTACGTAAAGCTCACGGAAGAGAGCGTTGTGGGAAAGAGACCTTGATTCCATCTCGACCCGGCCACGGCGCAGCAATTCATCCCAAGCCGCAGAGGCTTCGACGGCATCACCATTTGGCCTACTCTGCACCACTCAAATTCACTACAAGAATACGCTGCTGGCTCGGTATATCCGCCGGTAAACTACGCCATGTCCTGGGACGGGGTTCGGTTATGACCACGGGCGATCCCATAACGCCTGCCGGCCATCGGAATCACCGATCTGCTGGCCGACGTGGATCGCTGGACGGGATTTGCCGACTGCTTCACGCATTTGACTACCGGCCGGGCCCACGATGATCCCCGCGCGATCCTTACCGCCGTTCTTGCCGATGCGACCAATCTCGGCCACGCCCGCATGGCCGAGGCCTGTGGGTTGGTAACTCGGCGTCAGCTCGGCTGGCTCTCGGCCTGGCACCTTGCGCGAGGATAGTTACGGCGCGGCGCTGGCGAGGCTGGTCGAGGCGCAGCATCGGCTGCCGCTTGCCGCCTTGTTCGGCGACGGCACCGCGTCCCGCTCGGACGGGCAGCACTTCCCGCTCGATCGGCCTGCGCAGGCGACCGGCGCCGTCAATCCGCACAAGGGCAGCGAACCCGCCATCTCCTTCTACACCCATGTCTCCGATCGCTACGCGCCGTTCCATTCTACAGTCATCTCCGCCGGTGCCAGCGAGGCCGCGCATGTACTCGACGGCCTGCTCCATCATGGCGCCGACCTTGCGATCGAGCGTCACCATACCGATGGCGGGGGCGTTTCGGATCATGTGTTCGCCCTATGCCATCTCCTCGGTTTCCGTTTCGCCCCGCGCATCCCCAACATCGGTAACAGACGCCTGCATCTGTTCGGTGGGGTGGTGCACCGTTTTCTGAGACATCGCGGAGCGCTACGAACCTTGTGTGTCAATCGGCATTGAACTTTGACCCCCCACAAGAACGGACGATCGAGACCGTGAAGCGTCCCGGGTTTTCCGGAGGCTGTTTGGTTTGAGTCACGCAGCCATATCGATGTTCTCAAGGGCTGCATAGTAGTTGGCTTCAGCCTCGGCGGGTGGGATATAGCCGATGGGGCCGAAGAGGCGGTGGTTGTTGAACCAATCGACCCAGCGCAGCGTTGCCATTTCTACGGCCGATACCCCCGGCCAAGAGCGCTGCCGCCAGATGACCTCGGCCTTGTAGAGGCCGTTGATGGTCTCGGCCAAGGCGTTGTCGTAGGAATCACCGACGCTGCCGACCGAGGGCACCAGATTGGCCTCGGCCAGGCGTTGGGTGTAGTTCATGGCGAGGTATTGAACGCCCCTGTCGCTGTGGTGGATCAGGCCATCCTCGGGGCCGGGCCTGCGAGCATGGATTGCTTGCTCCAGGGCGTCCAGCACGAACCCGGCGGTGGCGCTGGTGCTGACCTTCCAGCCCACGATGCGCCGGGCATAGGCGTCGATCACGAAGGCGACGTAGACGAAGCCGCTCCACGTGTGGACGTAGGTAAAATCGACCACCCACAGGGCATTCGGTCGGCTCACGCGGAATTCGCGGTTCACCTTGTCCAGCGGGCATGAGGCCTTGGGATTGCTGATGGTCGTGACCGTCTTCTTCCCTCGCCGAATGCCAGCCAAACCCATAGCGCGCATCAGGCGTTCCACGGTGCACTTGGCCACCTGAATGCCTTCACGGCGCATCTGATGCCAGACTTTGCGAGTCCCATAGAGCCTCGAACTGGCCTCATACACCCGCTGATCTCGTCCTTCAGTTCGGCATCGCGCCGGGCACGGGCAGGCCGCCTGCCAGGATCGACAAGGCGTCGGGCATGCTCGTGATAGGAAGACGGGGCGATCGCCAGTTCGCGGCAGATCGGCTCGATACCCAAGTCCTCGCGATGGGCGTCTATGAACGCCATCATCATTTCCCGTGGCGGTCGAGCTCCGCCATCGCAAAATACGCCGACGCCTTGCGCAGGATCTCGTTGGCCCGCCGCAATTCCTTTACCTCGCGCTCAAGCTCCTTGAGCCGAACGCGGTCGTCCCCGGTTTGCGCCGCGGGACCCGCTCGCCGGCTCGCCTCCTCGCGGCACCAACGGCGCAAAGTCTCGGCCGTGCAGCCGATCTTGGCAGAAATCGAGGTCATCGCGGCCCACTCCGAGCCGTAATCGACGCGATGCTCGCCAACCATACGGACAGCACGCTCCCGGATCTCAGGCGAAAACTTCTTGGTCATGTTGTTCATGGTAGCTCCTTCTCACAGATAGGAGCCTCCGGAAAACCCGGGACGCTTCAATCCATCCAAGTCTGGTGTTTCGCTGGCGGCGAGAGGCTCGGGCCAAAGCGCAAGCCAAAGGCGGGACATCGTTCATACCTGTCATGGTGGCCCCGGTCCCCGAGCCGCCGCCATTGGAGCGTCGGAGAGAACAGGGAACGCTGTCCGGCCGAGCCGTCAGCCTGGTCTTTCCGGACGGTGTGCGGCTGGAGTTCGACACAGGGCTGTCCGCTGATCGTCTGCGTGAGATTGTGGGCGCACTGCGGTCATGATCCCGCTTCCTTCCACGCTGAGGATATGGCTGGCGGCCGGCGTGACCGATATGCGCTTGGGGATGCCCGGACTGGCGTTGAAGGTCCAGGAAGCACTGGGTCGTGACCCTTTCGCGGGTGACGTCTATGCCTTCAGATTCCATGAGGAGTGGATAGCGAGCCGCGCCGTGTCAGAGTGTGCTTGCTGAACTGGGGAATTTTCAACCAGCACATTTGGGGAGATTACAACCAGCACTCACACCATTCCCCCGACCTGTCCCACGACCTGCGATCCGACCTGCTGGATCTGCAGGTCGTTCTGCATCTGCTGGGCATCAAAGGTGTTGGTCAGCGGATGGCTGGACGTGGAGGGCGAGCGGGAGAGGTCGCCATTGGTGCTGCCGGCTGCGATCTGCACGTTCGACCCGATCGCCGACTGCGTGACCGAACTGGCGTCCTGATGGGTCGCGGCCCCCAGCAGGCCACCGGCATTAGCCGCCATGCCCGCGCCGATCGCCGTCATCGTCCCGCCCGTGCCACCGCCCGTAGCCCCTTCGGGATTCATGACGTTGGCCTGGTAGCCCATCGTCTTCGCCGTGGCGTCGGCATGGTTGGCGATGTCATTGGCCACCAGCGTGCCCGTGGACAGCTGGTTGAGCGCGGCCGCCGCCGTACTCTCGATCACGCCCCCGTTCAGGGTCGTCGTGCCGCTCGCCGTGACATCAAGACCGCCACTGCCCGCATACAGCCCGGACTGGGTCGCCTCGGTCGAGGCATAGCTGTCCTTGACGGTCGTGTGACTGAAACTCGCGCTGCCCCCGATGTCACCCGCGCCCCAGACCGGCACCGAGAAGCTGGCGTCGATGCCCGTGGTCTTCGAATTGTAGCCCGACGTGTCCTGCGCCGTGGTGATGGTCAGGTCTTTCGTCGCGACATCAATCGACCCGCCGCTGATCTCCGCCCCGTTCAGGGTCGTCGTGCCGGTCGCGTTGGCAATGGTGACATTGTCCGTGCCGCTGACCGTGCTGTCCACCGCCGTGCTGGACGCGGCATTGGTGTTGGTCTTCGAGGCGCCGAATTCGCCTTCGATGCTGACACCGGCCCCTTTCGTGCCGATGCTGGCCGAGGCCCCCACGCTCGCCTCGATCGATTTCGAGCTGGCGACCTCGTGCGTCGTGTCATACCCCGCCTGCAGCGTCACCTGCCCCGGCGCGGTCAGGGTCACGTCCTGGCCCGAAAGCTGGGACGCCGTCGCCACGATATTGCCCGACTGGCTGTCGGTCGGCACGCCGCCTGTCGCGGTCACGGCCAGCGTGTTGCCAGCCGCCGCCGTCGAACCCTGCACCGTGCCCGTCGTCAGCGTCGTGCTCGACTTCTCGAGGTCAAAGCCGATATTCGACTGCACCGCAATCAGGTCGATATTGCCCTCGGGAGTATCGCCTTTCTCGAACAGGCTGGAAACGGACTCGACCTACCGTGACGCCTGCGGCAACCCCAGCCGTCACGCCCGTTGTCGATGCCTGTGCATCACCACCGAAGCCAACTGGTTACGTTTTTGTCACTCGGATGAGCGGTACGTCTACGCCGCCAAACCAAAAGCCAAAACCAAGAGGGCAATATTTATGTAGGCACTCTGCAATTTGTGCCTAATTGTGTGTATTTCCATTAACGACTGCTACGTTATGTTAAAAAGCAACCTCAAACGGAGACGTAACCTTTTTCCTGCCATGATTTTTCCATCTGAGGAAGGCACGCTATGATTTTATCTAAATCTTCTGTCATTTTTGGAAATATAGTCTTATATTCATTGCTTCGATAACGCTTAACAAATTCGAAGTCACCAAGGATACACCGAACGATACAAAGCATAACTCCACGCTCTTGCTCGTATTCTTTATACCCTCCAGACGCTGTTACAGCATACCGCGCAGGAAGTTCTTCGAGCATGTCTTTTTCGCTATTAAAATTATAATGACTTTCAAAGAATGCAATGCCTTGAAGAAATATTCTTTTAATCACATCTTTAAATTCGTTTGCGTCGCGCCAATACGGCTTATCCAGCCCGCCGGCTTCTATAAACATCGCTCTATTTTGAATAAACCGTGGCGTAGATTGCAAAAATTCTGGCAACATGTTTAGCGAGCCTCTGATATCCGAAAACGTTACGCGCGATGTATGGACAGATGTTCCTAATATTTTTTTATATAACCGCATTGTTTTTTTATTATCTAGAAATAGCACAGGAAAAGGCATTACTTCTCCAAAGGGCCCAACCCGGTCAAATCGGAGTCCTGGCTCGACGATTAAAGTCGTATGTTTTAGAGATTTATTCTTAAACTGGTCGGATACGAATTCCCAACCGTCATACCCTTCAACAGCCTCTTGGCATAATGCTAGGATATCATTCTTAAATACTGACATTTTATAACCTCATGGTGCACGTAATACGATAACAGGTACAGCAGTCTTTTTTCCATTAATCCCTGCAGCCCCAGCACGTTTTTCACCCACTGCGGTCGCACTGCCTTGCGCCACCTTCGGATACACCAAATTCTGTCCCCTGGTAAGTTCGGCCTTCCCCGTTTTGATCTCTACAACAAGCCGACCGTTTGCATCTAAAGTCAGGATACTAACTGGGTTACCGTGAAAATCCAGCAACCGATTCCCTTGCAAGTCCTCTACAACGAACCCGGATGGAACGTTTACATTTTGATTAGGTTGGCCGTTAACGATTGTACAGTCCGCTACACAACGGGTTCCATTTTCGTCTTTGAATGTAATACTGGGAACAACTTCGAGTCCTTGTTTTTGAAGATCGTCGATCACCTCGGCTTCTGCAGCTTTCCCGGTCGCAAAATTCGTACGAATCTGGAAATTCGACGGATCAAGATTTTTTTCTACACTGCCCTCAGCATGAACGCTCTTAACTGTAGTGACCGCCAGACCACTTGCGCCTTCATCATTTGCGGGTTCCTGCTGTGCATAATGCCAATCAGACTCTGAATTCAGCAATGAACTTTTTAGATGAAAAGGGTCGTTATCATGATTGTACTGTTCGACACCCGAAGCCGCGTCGGCGGCGGACAGGGCATTGACGGACATATCGCCCTGCCCTGATATCGCACCGCCAATAATGCCGCCCAATGCCCCTTCCCCTGAAGCCAGGCCGTTGGTCAGGACGCCGGCGAAAGTCTTCTGGGCATCGGGATCATCCGGAAACAGGCTGTTCGCCATCGAAGCAGCGATCGGATCGGTCAGTCTATATAAAGATCCAGACAACGCGGTACCAACCGCCGCTCCCAGAACATTGCCATTTCCTAATGCGGCGACGACGGCGTTACCTGCGGCTTCAAGCCCAGCCCGGCCCACGCCCCCTTCTCCAAAAGCGTTTTTGTCAACGGACTCCAGGCCGGTCGAGACCATATCCCCGACCTGTCCCACGACCTGCGATCCGACCTGCTGTATCTGCAGGTCGTTCTGCATCTGCTGGGCATCGAAGGTATTGGTCAGCGGATGGCTGGACGTGGAGGGCGAGCGGGAGAGGTCGCCACTGGTGCTGCTGGCTGCAACCTGCACGTTCGACCCGATCGCCGACTGCGTGACCGAGCTGGCATCCTCATGGGTCGCGGCGCCCAGCAGGCCACCGGCATTGGCCGCCATGCCCGCACCGATCGCAGTGGCGAAGCTGCCTGTGCCACCGCCCGTAGCCCCTTCGGGATTCATGACGTTGGCCTGGTAGCCCATCGTCTTCGCCGTGGCGTCGGCATGGTTGGCGATGTCATTGGCCACCAGCGTGCCCGTGGACAGCTGGTTGAGCGCGGCCGCCGCCGTGCTCTCGATCACGCCCCCGTTCAGGGTCGTCGTCCCGCTCGCCGTGACATCAAGACCGCCACTGCCCGCATACAGCCCGGACTGCGTCGCCTCGGTCGAGGCATAGCTGTCCTTGACGGTCGTGTGACTGAAACTCGCGCTGCCCCCGATGTCACCCGCGCCCCAGACCGGCACCGAGAAGCTGGCGTCGATGCCCGTGGTCTTCGAATTGTAGCCCGACGTGTCCTGCGCCGTGGTGATGGTCAGGTCTTTCGTCGCGACATCAATCGACCCGCCGCTGATCTCTGCCCCGTTCAGGGTTGTCGTGCCGGTCGCGTTGGCGATGGTGACGTTGTCCGTGCCGCTGACCGTGCTGTCCACCGCCGTGCTGGACGCGGCATTGGTGTTGGTCTTCGAGGCGCCGAATTCGCCCTCGATGCTGACGCCGGCCCCCTTCGTGCCGATGCTGGCCGAAGCCCCGACGCTCGCCTCGATCGATTTCGAACTGGCGACCTCGTGCGTCGTGTCATACCCCGCCTGCAGCGTCACCTGCCCTGGCGCGGTCAGGGTCACGTCCTGGCCCGAAAGCTGGGACGCCGTCGCCACGATATTGCCCGACTGGCTGTCGGTCGGCACGCCGCCTGTCGCGGTCACGGCCAGCGTGTTGCCAGCCGCCGCCGTCGAACCCTGCACCGTGCCCGTCGTCAGTGTCGTGCTCGACTTCTCGAGGTCAAAGCCGATATTCGACTGCACCGCAATCAGGTCGATGTTGCCTTTTGGGGTCTTGCCTTCCTCGAACAGGCTCGACAGGGATTTCACCTGTGTAATCCCGCCCTTCATGCTAGCCATGACCCCGGTCGAGACGCCCGTCATCGCCGCCTGCGCACCATCCAGGGCCGCAAGCTTCCCACTATCCTTGCCACTCGCCTGGGAGGCGGACAGGGCGATATCCACCATCTGTCCCACCACCGAGTTCGGGTTGAGCCCCGTGGTATCGCCGATGAACAGCGACTTGTGCGTCTGGGTCTGGGTGGCGACATCCTCAAGCGCATTGAATGACACCGACGATCCCGTGACCGTCGCATCCTTCGCCGCCCCGAGGTCGGATCCGTTGATCGTGACCGGCCCGTTCGCGGTAATGCTCAGATTGCCGCCGGTCGACGCGATCTCGCTGGGGGTCCAGCTGGTCTGGGAATAGGTGTCGGTATCGGTCGTCTTGCCAAAGCCGATCTTGGCCGAAGCCCCGCTGGTGCCAAGGAACAGTCCGGACGATTTCTGCTCATAGAAGGCGTTGGCCGTATCCTTCAGGGCGTTTTCGGTGAACTTTCCACCTGCCTGGAGCGTGACGTTGCCGCCGCCTGCAACCGTACCCGCCACGGACATATCCCCGCCCGAGACCATGGTGACATTGTCATTGGCCGCCACCGTGCTGCCGACCTGGTCGGTGGAACTCTCGCTCGAGGTCGTGGTGGTCTTGTTCAGGAAGCCGTGCTCGACGGTACGGGTATAGGAGGACTGGCTGTCGGTGACCGCGTTGAGGTTCACGTTGCCCGTCGCCATCAGCGTGGCCGACTTCCCGGCCGCGACCGTGGCGCCCGCCAGGGTGAGGTCGCCGCCGAGGGCGGCCGCCGTCAGGTTCCCGCCCGTGCTGATCGACGCCCCGAAATTCTCCGTCTCGGCCGCGCGGTGGCTGTAATCATGCTGCTCGATGTCCTGCGACGCGCTCGCCGCAACCGAACCCAGCGTGATCCCCTGCCCTGCCACAAGCGTGGTATCACCCAGCGCGCTGAGCGACCCGCCATCAAACGTGATGTCCTTCGCCGCATAGATCTGCGCATCGCCCCCCGAGGTGATGGTGCCCTGCGCGCCCAGAGACTGCGCCTTCCCGCCATCGACCATGAAGGTGTTGAGCTGGTCCTCGTTGACGACCGAGCCGTTCAGCGCCGCCAGCGCCACGCTGCCGCCCGACAGCGTCCCGCCCGCATTGACGATATCCCCGCTGGTCGCGGTCAGCGACAGCGCGTTGCTGGCGTTGATCGTGCCGGTATTGTTGATGCTCGAGCCGGTCAGCGACACGTTGGTCGCCGAGATCTCCGCCCCGTCCGTAAGCGTCGCCTGGCCCGGCGCCAGATACAGCTTCGGCGCCAGCACACTGCGCCCGTCCACCGTCTCGGGCACATACCAGACAATGTTCTGCGTCAGCGCCGCCTGCTGGCTGGCCGTCAGCGCCACGCCAAAGGTCAGGTCAAGCGCATTGGATTCCGAGACCGCGTTGTTGAGCAGCAGTTCCATCTGCTCGTTGGCCGTCTCGTAGCTGCTGCCAAGGAAGGTCTGGCCCGTCGACGCCACGATCTGCTGCTGGATGAACTCGGTATCGAAATACGAATCCCCCAGGAACTCGTAATCCGCCGTGTTGTCACCCAGCCGGTTGACCAGGTACTGCGAGCCGTAGAAGCCGCTGAAGGTCGCGTATTTCGGGTTGGTCTCGATCAGGTAATGCGCGCTGGGGTCCGGATCGGCGATGAACAGCGCGCTGCCGCCCGGAATGGCCGAGATCACCGTCGGGATGGTCGGGTCGCTGCTGGTGGCAAAGCCCGGCAGCGTCATCGCGGCTTCCTGGGCCGTGGCCGACGCCTTCACCTGCGCGGTCTCGACCCCCTGATAGGCCAGGGAGCCACCCGCCGTGGCGGGCGCCGCCGCACTGCTCCGCGTGCCGGCCGCCCCCGCGACCCCGGTGCTCACATCCGCCAGGGCCGCCATCGCCCCGCCGTTCAGCGCGGCGTCAGCCGCAACCCCGGACGCAGACGAAGCCGCAGCCACCGGAGACAGGCCGCCCGGCGTCTCGCCGGTATAGCTGGTATATTCACTGGAACTCGCATTGGCGATTTCCGTCTGGTTGTTGATCGTGCCCGTGAAGGTGCCCGTGATATTGTCTTTGGCAACGATGGTGCCGGTCGGGCCGTAATAGGTTTCGGTCGCGCCCCACTGTTCCGGGTTCTCAGGTGCCTGGGTCCAGTAGTGACCGATCGTAATGGGGCCAAGCTTCTTCTTGTGCCTTACGGCAGACGTCGGACCGCCCGTGAAGGCCGGGTCGGACTGACTGGTCCAGCTACAGCCATAGAACGCCTTGCAGGTTACATAAAAGGCATGCTGGACCGCATAGCCGATATTGTCGAGGCTGCCCCCGCTGAGATTGATGTCGCGCCCTGCCGCGATATGACTGGCATCGTTGATGATGCCACCTGTGGTTGTAATATCCACATCACGCCCGGCCGAGATCAGGGAGGCGGCGTTGTTGAGCGTGGCGCGCCCCCCATCTTCCTGCACATAGATCGTGCCCCCCTGGGAATGACCGACAAGCTGGCCCGTGCCCTGTGCGCCGGTCACGGTATCCAGCAGGCCAGCCGGGACGGGAATATCGACATTGCTGCCGCCGCCATAACTATGGCTCCACAGAACGGTACTGGCGACAACCGTCACCCCACCCAGGACATCATTGGTGACCGTGCCAGCGTTGATCAGGACATCCCCGCTGGCGCTGTCAGCAACAATTTCGCCGGAACGGTTGAACACGGCGGTGGCCGCCCCGCTGGCGCCATTGCCGATCCCGATCGACCCGTTATCCGAAAGGATGGCCCCGAGCTGGTTGGTCAGGGTGCCGGGCAGGTCCAGGGCCACACCGGCCACACCATCAATGAGGCCGGTATTGGTGATTGCTCCGCCCGAGGAGACGTCCAGGACGCCGCCTTCGGCCATCAGGGCGCCGTTATTGGTGACCGATGCCGCCGTGATGGTGGCATTGCCCCCGGCCAGCACGCCGCCACCGGCCTCGGCCGTATAGTCGCCCCCGACCCGCAGCAGCGTATCGCCACCGGACTGGAACAGCATGCCACTGTCGAGGTCCCCCGTGAGCGTCACGGCCAGCGCGTTCCCCGCGACCAGCTGCGCAGCACCACCGAGCGAGGTCGCATCAAGCGAGAGATTGCCCGCCGCCTGCACCACGCCGTCCGTATCGCTGAACCCGGTCATGGCGCCGCCGCCGGCATTTGCAAGCGACAGGGTATTCTGGCCGGTGCGTTCGATCACGCTGCCGCCGTCATTGTCCAGCCCGCCCGCCACCAGGGTCAGGTCGCCCCATGACTGCAGCGTGCCGCCCGCGTTATTGATGCTGGCGGCAGCCTGCGTGCCGCCGGCGGAGACCAGCAGGCTGCCATCGGCCGCGTTGACCAGGCCGCCCGACCCGTTGGTCAGGCTGTCGGCAACCAGCGTGATATCCTGGCCCGCCTGAAGCGCGCCGCCATCATTGGCAAGCTGCGCCATCGCACCGCCGCCTGCATTGCGGACATCCAGCGTGCCGCCGGTGCTGACGATCCGGCCGGCGCTGGTGTTATCGAGCGATGCCGCCGCCAGCACGACATTGCCCGCACCCTGGATCGCACCGCCTTCATTGCCCACCGCGCCGGTCGTGGTGACGCTCACGGTGCCCGCACCCGAGATGACCGCGCCGGATGTGTTGGTCAGGCTGGCCCCCGAAAGGGCGACCGCGCCATTGCCCCCGATCCGTCCATCGGTATCGTCGATCGCGCCGCCACTCTTCAGTGTCACGCCCTGCGTGCCGTAGACCAGGCCGGAATTCGACACGGAGCCGGACAGGGTCGCGTTCATCTGGTCGGACGCCACCAGCGTCCCGGTATTGGCAAGGGAGGCCGCGTTGAGGTCCACCAGGCCAGCCAGCGCACCGATCTCGCCGCTATTGGTCACGCCCTGCGCCGCAAGGGTGACATCCCCCTGCGAGACGAGCGTGCCACCATTGGCCAGGGCCGCCTGCGTCGTGACGTCAAGGGTGGCGCCACGGCCTTCGGCCTCGATCCGCCCGACATTGGACAGGCCATCACCGCTGCCCGTTCCGGTCAGGACGAGGGCGAGCACGCCGTTTTCGGTCGCCACCAACCCGCTGGAGGCGGTCGTCAGGCCAGCGGCCGTAAGGCCCAGCCCCTGCCCGCCCACCAGCGTGCCCGCAACACCCATGTCGCCCGCCGCCACCACGGACAGGTCCTGCCCGGC
Organism: Komagataeibacter rhaeticus; assembly: GCF_011611525.1. Classification (NCBI taxonomy): domain Bacteria; kingdom Pseudomonadati; phylum Pseudomonadota; class Alphaproteobacteria; order Acetobacterales; family Acetobacteraceae; genus Komagataeibacter; species Komagataeibacter rhaeticus. The sequence continues at coordinate 440,832 of NZ_CP050139.1, read as the reverse complement.
ACTCATGACGCCCGTGGCATCATCGGACCAGGTCCCCGTCACCAGCGACAGGTTTCCGGCCGCCTTGACCGCGCCACCGGCGTTCGAGAAGGCCAGGGCGGATGCGGGTGCGCTGTCGGCATCCAGCGCGATGTTGCCATCGAGTGCGAGGATGCGGCCATTGTCATTGCCGATCGTCTCGGCCGCGACCGAGACACTCCCGGCCGCCTGGATGATGCCACCCGACGTATTGTCCAGCGTCGCCATCAATGTGGCGGGAGCCCCGGCGGAGAGCGTCACGTTGCCGCCCACGCTGACCAGGGTGCCGGCGGTGTTGGCGAGGCTGGCCGCCGCAATGGTCAGGGTGCCGCCCGCCTGCACCGCGCCGCTGCGGTTATCAAGGGCGGTCAGCGGCGTCGTGGCATCGCCATTGCGGATCCCGATGGCGCCTCCCGCGAGGATCGTGCCGGCTTCGTTATCGAGGCCTGTGGCGGAAAGCGCGAGGCTGGTCCCGGCCTGGATCGTGCCATTGTCATTGGCGACCTGTGCCGCCGTCATGGCCAGCGCGCCCGCAGCCCCCGTGCCGATGGTCCCGCCCTGATTGGACGTTGTGCCCCCTGACCCAAGCGTCAGTCCGGTCGCGCCATACAGCGTGCCGGTATTGATCAGGTCATCCGTCGTGGACACGTCAAGCCCTGCCGCAGTTGCGATCAGGCCGCTATTGGTCAGGTCGGTCGCCACAAGCGCGCTACTTCCCCCGAGGGAAGCAATCTCACCGCCATTGAGCATGAGGCCGTCGGCGTCGACGCTCTGGTTCCCCTGCGAGATGATCGTACCCGTGTTGGCGAGCGACGTCGCATCAACCTTCAGGATACCGGCCGCATCCGCGTCCTCGATGGCGCCAGCGTTGGACAGGGCGGGCGATGCCGCATTCCCATGGACGGCAATCATCGTGTCACCGGCGAGGGCGCCAATGGTGCCCTTCGCGCCATTGACCAGGCTGGCCGCCGAAAGGCTTAGCCCGTCACCTGCCGTGATCGCCCCTTCGTTATCGGCCGCCCCCGTGACCGACAGGCCAAGCGCGGTTCCTGCCTGAAGGGCAGCAGATGTGTTGCTGGCATACTGGCCGGTCGCAAGCGTCAGCGCGCCACCCGCCTGGACCGCGCCATCCGTATTGGTGAACCGCCCCTGCCCCGACCCGTTATCGGTGATGGCAACAGAACCGGTTTTCCCGACCAGGCCACCGGATGTATTGTCAACGCTCACCGCGCTGATCGTGAGGTCATTGCTGGCCTCGACCAGGCCCGATGCGTTCGTCAGGTGGTCAAGGGCCGCACCCGTCGCATCGCGGGCAAGGGTGACGGATGTCCCGCCCAGCACTGTCCCGCCGGTATTGTCGAGGGCGGTCGTCACGATGGACATGAGGGCGGCTGCCTGCAGCCAGCCGTTATTGTTGGCGACACTGGCGGCATCGATGTTCAGGCCACCATCCGTCGCGATGATTTTGCCCCCGGTATTGTCGAGGCTGGCGGCGGCAAGCTGCACCACGCCGGTATCACTGCCAAGCTGCCCGCCCCTGTTGGACAGGGCGCCACCCGCAGCAAGGCTCAGGCCGCCTGCCCCATATAACGTACCCGTATTGGTCACCGTACCCGCCGTGCGCACGCCAAGCGTGCCGGCGGCAAGGATGCTATCACTGTTGGCCAGCGTGGCGGCGTCGATCGTCAGGCTGCCCAATGCCGACTGGGATTTTATGATCCCCGTATTGGCCAGGCCACCAGTCCCCGCCGCGTTGAGGGTAAGGTTGCCCGCGGTTGCAACCAGCAGGGCGGATGCCCCGTTGGCGATGTGGTCCGCCGTCACGCTCACGCCCGTGCCGCCACCCAGCGTGCCTTCGTTATCGACCGCCCCCGTGGCGGTGACGGCAAGGGCCTGCTGCGCCGTCAGCGAAGCCGTGGTGTCGGATGTATAGCTGGCCAGTGCAGCAGTCAGGCTGCCCCCACCCTGGATGGCCCCGCCATTATTGGTGACGGCCTGCGCCGACAGCGTCATGTCACCCGACTGGTCGAGGATCTTCCCGCCCGTATTATCCAACGCCCCCACGGCGGCAATCGAGGCCAGACCGGTCGTGCTCGATATCTGGCCACCGGCATTGGACAGCGTGCTGGCGCTGGCCAGCGTCAGCCCCGCCTGGGCTGCGATCGTGCCGGTATTGGCGAGCGACCCTGCCCGGGCGGACAGGGCGCCACCGGATGCGCCGATGCCGCCACTGTTATCGAGCACACCGGTCGCAGAAAGCGACAGCGCGCCAGCCCCGGCCGTCACCGTCCCGCTATTGCCGATCGCAGCCGCCCGGGCGGCCAGGGTCGTACCGCCGCCAATGGTCCCGCTGTTATTCAGGGCGCCGCCTGCCGCCAGCTGCATCCCGCCACCTGACTGCAGCGTCCCGGCATTGCTGACCTGCCCGCCCACCTGCGCCTGCAGGTCGCCCGAAGCCGCCATGGAACCGTTGAGCACAAGGTCGCCGGCATCGGTCAGCGTCATGTCGCCTGCATTGGCCGCCATGGTGCCGTCAACCCGCACGCCGGCGCCGGCCTCGTTGACCACCATGTAGATCCGGTTGGCGTACATCCCGCCAAGGGCCGCCGTATCAATCGCGAATTCCGGGGCGGCCGTGCCGTCGGACGCCAGCGGATGGGCCGCGTTGGTGCCGTAATCGACCCGGTTGCGCCCGGCCACGATAGTGGCCGTCTCCGCATTGACCTGCGCCTTGAGCGTCACCGAGCGCGACAGGATGTCGAGCACCGGCACGGTGGTGAAGTCCCCGCCCTTCCCCTCGAAGGTGATGTTGCCGCCCCGGACGACGATGTCCTTCAGGTTGCCGCTGGCATCCATCTCCGGCGTGCCGGTGGCAAGGGTCACATGGGCGGTGTTGATGAACCCGCATCCCGCACAGGTGATGCCGTTGGGGTTGGCCACCACCACCGAGGCCTGGTGCCCCGCCACTTCCGTATAGCCCAACATCTGTGTCGGCAGGTTGCCGGTCACCTCGTTGAGGATCAGGCTGGCGGCATGGCCGTCAAGATTGGTGTTGCCATACACCACGCCCCCGATCTTCGTCTCGGTCGCCGTAGTGGCGTTGTTCAGGATCACGCCGCTTTCGGGCACGCCATACTGGATGAAGTCATTATGCGACACGCCCGCCGCGTTGGGGGTGGCGATATTGACCTGGTCGATGCCGTTCTGGGTCTTGTCCAGCGTCGGCTCGGGGCCGCCGGCATGGGGATCGACCACGATCTGCGGCTCCGCCTGCTGGGCGGATGCGGCGGACACGGTCGAGGCCAGGAACAGGGAGACGGCGGCAAAGACATGCACGCAGCGCTGAAGACGTGACGGACCCGGAATGATATCGGGTGCGGCAACCCTGCGGGGCGTCTTCATCATATCTTCGCTCCAACCTGAAACAGCGGGATCAGCCCTTCCGAGGGAAGCGGGCCGGTATACATGGAATGGGTCAGGGAGACGTTCCAGAAGAACGGCCCCGTGGTCTTGCGCAGCCCCAGGCCGCCGCCCGCCATCTCGCCGCCCTTCAGCGCAGGCGGCGTGGAGGACGAGGCGAAGCCCGCGCGCACGACGCCGACATCAAGGGCGGCGTAAAGCTGGGTGCCCTCGATGACCTGGTGGCAGATGAAGGCGAACTTCCCGCACTTCAGGCCCTTTGTGGGCAGCTGCCACGAGAAGTCGTTGCGCATGTAGCCGCCGTCATTGCCCAGCAGGATCTGTTCGAGGAAGCCGCGCACTGAATAGGGGCCGCCTACCTGCAGTTCATTGGTGGGGAACTGGTCGCGCGTGCTGTATTCGCCGTGCAGCGTGGTATGCCACAGCACGCCGCGCGCAAGCGGCTTGTAGCCGTCAATGTCGAGCGAGGGCTTGAGGTAGGACGAGTGCGGGTCCTGCCAGCCGGGACGGGTGAAGTTCGACCACGTGCCCGCGCCATCCACCGCAACCTTGAGGCCGCCGGTGATGTACCACACCCCGCCCCAGCCCTTGAGCGATTCACTGACCTGCACGTTGACGAAGGCCTGCCGCGCCGTCTCGGTGTCGATCACCGTATGGTTGATCTCCGAGCCGAACGACTTGCGCTCGTAGCTGGCCTGGAAGGTGGTCACGCCAATGCGGTTGCGCAGCAGCACGCGCGAGATGCCAAGGCGCCAGTCACGACGGCTGCCGCCCAGGTGGTAGACATCGGTCAGGGCCAGCAGGGGATAGTCGTCCTGCGAGCGCCACCAAGACCCGAACACGGTCCAGTAGCCGAACGGGATCGACCCGTTGACAGACAGGTAGGACGTGCCGCGCTGCCCGGCATGGCCGACAAGCGAATGGTCGTATTCCACCGACCACAGGTCCAGCAGCCCCAGCGGGTTTTCCGCCGTGAGCATGGCATGGCCCGTCTCCTGGCCGGTAATCTGCTGGCCGTAATTATCGAACCAGACCTGGCCGTGCAGCACGCCACGCTTTGGCGCGGTGACCACCACGGTGGACGCCCCTGCCCTGCCGCCGGGGGCGATGCGCATGCGCGCGCCCCAGTGGCTCAGCCGGTTCATGTCCTCGATCCCCTGTTCCAGGTCCCGCAGGTTGAGGATCTTCCCGTGCAGCCCGGGGAAGGCCATGACGGTCGCCAGCCGGGCCGGGCGGCCCTGTAACTGGACACCCGCCAGTTTCCCTTCGATCACCACGATCCGCAGGTGCCCGCTGGAGAGCTTCTGCTCGGGCAGGTAGGCCCGCGAGGTGATGAAACCCTGGCGGATATAGGCGGCATTGAGCGCGTTGATCAGTCCGTTGAGATCGCGCACCGACATGCAGGTGCCGACATGGGGACCGGTGATCGCATCCGTCGTCGCGCGCGACAGGTGCTGCGCACCTTCGACCGTGATGTCATGCACCGTAACACAGGTTTTTGATGCCTGTGGCAGGGCGGACGGCCTCTGGATCTGGATGTCGTTTGACGGTGGCGGCAGCGCGTCAAGCTGCTCCTGGTGCTGCTCGAAGCGCTGGAACTGGTCCTGCGACGAGCCCGGCCCCGCCGGCATCACGCCGCCGGGCAGGCCCGGCACCTGGGCCATTGCCACACCGGGCAGCGCCATCATGGCCGCCGCCGCCCCAACCTGCCAGCGCATCACGCGCATTCCGGACTATGCGGCCGGCTTCAGGCAGGCGCTTTCTGGCTGGACCAGGTCTCGATTGCGCCAAAGGCGTCGGAGAAATGACTCATGTCATAATTGATCGTGACCGTGCCGCCGCCCTGCGCGGGCACGCGGCTGACGCGGATGTGGCCGGTCTTGCCCGCCTTCAGTGCCGTGATCATGGCGGGCGTCGCCTGCAGCGTCGACAGGCAGCCCGATGCGTTGCACACCAGATAGGGCAGGCTGACCGGCTTGCCGTTATCCATCGACAGGGTCGCAGGCTTCGTGAGGTCGAAGCCCAGCGGGGTCATGACGCTCAGCTCGTAGGGACGCGCGGTAATCGCCACCTTGTCCGTCGCGGCCCGGGCGACGATCACCATGCCCAGCGGCACGGCCTTGCCCTGCTGCTGCATGCTCAGCTGCTGGGCCGCCACGCACAGCGAAGCCGCGCGTGTCGCGGGCGCATAGGTGCAGTTGGCCTGCCAGGCGCCAAAAGTCTGCTGCGTGGTGATCGGCGAGGGCTGGGCCGGGGCCTGCGGAGAAGCAGGGGCCCCTTTTGCGGGCGATGGCGCGGCAGACTGGGCCGCTGCCGTTCCTGCAGCATGGGATACGCCCGTCAGGGCCGCAGAAAAAAGAAAAGCACACGCCACGGCCCTGAACTGCATCAGTAACCCCCCGAACGGTCAGCCTGACCGGCGATCACCGGTCGGTCCTGTATTGAATGGAACGTCGCCTTTAAAACGACATATTTCGTTATTCATGGATACAGTTTGACATGGAAGGCAGCAACAGAAGAATTCCGATGTCTCTGGTGGCATGGTCCAATTCCAGTAATAAGGCCAATCTGAAATTTGCCCAATTCCACTGGATGATTTGAGAATACTCAATTATTCATAAATTATATACATATAATATATTCTATTTGAAAATATATTACGTAGCCACGCACAATTGTCCTGCCCAATAAAGCCGCCCATAAGTTGTATCGTCGGTTAGGGCGTGTCGTCAGTTAATTCCGATGATGGCGGAGACGAGTTGCACTGCTGCGCGGAATGTTGACTTCAGCTTGTCGTAGCGTGTTGCAATGCCCCTGAACTGCTTCAGCCTGGCGAAGAAGCGTTCAATGATGTTTCTGTTTTTGTAGAGCTGAAAGCTGATTTTTCGTGGATTGCATCGGTTTTTCCTTGAAGGGATAACCGATGTGATCTGCCGTTCTTCGATCTTTTCGATAAGCGGATCGGCATCATAAGCCTTGTCCGCGATAAAGGCTTTGGGATCGACTTCATCCAGCAGGGAGGCTGCTTCCGTGATGTCCGCTCTCTGCCCGGGCGTCAGGGACAGGGCGACCGCCTTTCCTGCGGCATCGACAATGGCGTGGATTTTCGAAGTCAGTCCGCCACGGGACCGCCCGATGGCCTGATCCGCGCGCCCTTTTTTTACGGGCACCCGCACTGTGCTGGCGAGCCCGGACAATCGTGCTGTCGATCATCATGTATTCGTTGTCGCGATCGGCGGCCAGATGCCGGAAAATCCGTTCGATCACGCCATCTTCGCACCAGCGACGCAGTCGCCGATGGACGTTTTTCCAGTCACCAAAACGGACAGGCAGGTCACGCCAGGGAATGCCGGCACGGTAACGATACAGAACCGCTTCCACAAACGGACGGTTATCGGCAGCCGTTCTGCCGACATGGCCTTCACGACCCGGGAGAAGATCTTTTATCCGTTCCCACTGGCTGTCACTCAGGCCATATCGTCGCATTCATTCTCTCCCTGAAAACAGGGAGAAAACATCACAGATCAAACGGAAGTACAAGCCTCATAGCGCCAGATGCCAACTGACGACACGCCCTAGAAAACTCGGGGCTATTCAGTCAGGCTGCCGCTCTTGCCAGCCTCGCCCCGATCACCCGCCGGTCAGTCCGGAACATGGAGGGGAAGAAGCTTCATTCAGGGCGGCAAGGTGCCTCATTGCCATCGGGGGACGTTACTCCTTTACTATTGGGCGCCGTCTTTTTTCATGGCGGGCATCAACTTGCGTGGCTTGCGATACCATGTTTCCAGATCGGCAGCCGACATCGGTTTTGCGAACAGATATCCCTGCAGCACATCGCAATGAAGCCTCTCCAGCAGGTCATACTGGGCTTCCGTTTCCACCCCTTCGGTCACGACCGTCATGCCCAGCCGATTGCCGATGCCGATCACGGCGGTGGTCACGGCCTGGGCATTCGCATCATGCTCAAGATTCATGATGAAACTACGGTCAATCTTGATTTCTGTCAGGGGCAGGCGTGTCAGCCGCGACAGGCTGGAAAAGCCCGTGCCGAAATCATCCATGGACAGCCCCACACCCAGCTTGCGAATGGCGGAGAGGACGTTCATCGTCTCATCACTCTCATCCATCATGACGCTTTCGGTAATCTCCACCGTCAGCCGCTCGGGCGCAAGTCCGTATTTGCGTAGCAGATCCGCAATCATCGGCACCAGGCTGCGGTTATGGAAATGACCGGCAGACAGGTTGACCGACACAACCGGGATGTGCACGCCGTCGCGTTCCCACTGTGTGATCTGGCGACACGACTCTTCGAGTGACCATCGGCCGATCGCCTCGATCTGTCCTGTTTCCTCCGCTACGGCAATAAAGCGGGAGGGAAAGATATTGCCAAGGGTGGGATGGTTCCAGCGTGAGAGGGCCTCCACGCCATAGATCTCGCCCGTCCTGGCTTCGATCTGTGGCTGGTAATGCAGGTTGAGCAGTCCCTTGGACAGGGAGTCCCGCAACGCGCTGCCCAGTACGAGCCGCTCCTGCGCTTCCTTCGTGTCGATCGTGCTGACCAGACGGTAGCTGCCGCGCGCTTCCTTCTTGGCCTGCCGCATGGCCACTTCCGCATGACTTATCAGGGATTCCCCGTCCGGACCATTCTCGGGGAAGGTGGCAATCCCGGTACTGAACGACGCGGAAAGATGATTGCCGGCGACCTCAAGCGGACGCTGCATGGCGTCCGTCACGGTTTTTATGAAATCGACTGCAACTTCAGGTGTGGCATTGGGAATGACAACAACGAAATCATCACCACCAGACCGGCTGAGGATATAGTTACTGCGGCAGAGTGTCTTCAGGCGCTCGGCAATGGCTTTGAGGAATGTATCCCCCTGGATGTGACCCAGTGCGTCATTGATGTCCCGAAACCGATCCAGATCCAGAAGCAGCACGGCGAAACGGTTATCGCCTGGTTGGCTGATCATGGTCTTGAGGACCTTGTGAAGCGACGAACGATTGAGGAAGCCTGTCAGCGGATCATAATTGGCCAGTTGCGAAATATGCTGCCTGGCTTCGTACTGCTCGATCACGACGCCGCAGAACGGAACGGCCCCTGAGACGATCTTCCTGGGCCAGTCCGCCACCTTGTGCTGGTTGCGTGAGTAGAGTGCTAGAATGCCCGATATCTTGCCATTGGGTGCCTTGATCGCCGAGGCCCAGCAGTCGTGCAGGCCCAGCGAGATCCCGACCGACCGATAGCTTTCCCACACAATGGAACTGGCTTCGTCCAGATCATTCGCCAGCGCCGTAAGGTCAGCTTCCGTCAGGGTCATTGCCTCCAACGCCGAAACAAACCGGCGCGGCATGCCCGACCCTGACAGAACCTGCAGGTGATGCTCTGGTGTGAGCAGCATCAGAACGGCTACCGAGTTGGGTACGAATTCTTCGACGCCGTTGCAAACCAGATCCGCCACGTCCTGGATCAGCATGTCCCCTGAGAGGGAGCGGAAAACCGTGTTCTGCAGGTCCAGCAGTTTCTTGCGGTGGCTTTCGTCCGTTATGCTCTTGATACTGGCCAGATAGTATTTTTCTCCGTCAGGAGGCATCTCGACCGCGGATATCGCCAGCTCAGCGGGAATAAGTTTTCCAGCCCTGTCCTGGAACATGATTTCACGTGATGTTCCGACGATCGTATTGACGCCGGTCTGCCGATTGCGGCTGATGAATGCGTCGTGTTCGGATCTCATGCCGCTCGGCAGCAGCATGGCAACATTATGCCCGATAACGTCAGCCTGCTGGTAGCCCCACAACGCCTCGGCCGCAGCGTTGAAGAACACGATATTGTTCCGGGTGTCGATGACAACGGTCCCGTCCGAGACGCCCTGAAGCAGGTGCAGGGCGTGGTCTCCCGAAAAGGCCACTTCCGGCGCGGGAAGAAGAAGCTGTTTATTCATAAAGTATATTTCACAATATTGTTTATATTATTGTTTTTTTCTTATGGTTATATATGTATCTTCTGAATTTTTCGCTATGAAACCATGCATATACAACTCGGAACGTCCGTCATCGCTCATGATGAGTTCGCTGTTTTCTGGTGAAAGTCCGCAGACATTTCCGGGCAACCGCACAACAGACCAGACATTCCGATCCAGACCGGACACCCCGTTCCCCAGCAGGCCAATCAGGGTTACGTTCGCAATACCGTCATAGGTTGCGGTAACGCGAGTAACCTGCCTGAATACAATCTCAAGCTGTATTCGTGTAAGATCGGCATGAAATGTCAGGTCCACCAGAAGTAATCCGGCGTCTGGAGTCCTACGTCCCAGGACCAAAGTACCCCCAGGCTCTTCCACACCCACGCGCGTCCAGAGCACGTGCAGCGGCCCCTTGCTGTCAAACTCCATTGTCCCACCGCGCAGGATATAGTCCCGCTCGGGGACTGCCCGAGTTCCTGCACACTCGCGCGCAGCCACGAACCAGGCCCGGCGACCAATCGTGCCACAGCCCCACCCTGACCCGGCTGCCGCGACAGGGAGGCACCCTGAGCCACGCCGACCAGGGCATGCGCAAGCACGAAGAACCCGCCCCGGATCTCGGTCTCCAGCGGATTGCTGGTCAGACCCGGCAGATTGTCGGTCCGGCATCCCATGATCTCATCACCTCAATTTCGCAAAACTCTTACCTTTTGCGACTTTTGCCGCTGGGCTGTTTTATCCGGTCGGCTGGCGTCTCCGGGATGCGCCCGGTTGCCGTCGTGTAGATTTCGCTGTCCTCACGGCGTCCGACCGCGATGACAAAAATGACGATCCGCTGTTCCACGACCTGATAGACGAGGCGGTAGCCGTCCTGGCGCAGTTTGATCTTGTAGAATCCCGCGAGATCGCCGTGCAGTTCGTTACCGGGAGAATGCGGGTTCAGAACCAGTTTTTCGAGCTTTTTCTCGAACTTCCTGCGAATGCTGCCGTCAAGCCCGTCCCATTCCCGAAGTGCGCGATCATCGAATTCGATCGCGTATTCAGTCATCCGGATGGCGGGCCTTGAGTTCCGCCAGCGTCATGCGGTGGCGGGGGGCGGGATCGGCGAGGCGTTCTCGGACGATTTCGATCAGCCTTGCATCTTCGTCGGTCACAAGCCGCCGCTTGACCGGTGGCTGGCCGGTCTCGGCGATATAGGCCAGGGTATCGCGCAGGACGTCGGAGAGAGACAGGCCGTGCGCGGAGAGTTTGGCGACAGCGGCGGATTTGAGGGCGTCATCGACACGGAACGTCACGGCGGACATGGCTTCCTCCTGATTGCATGACAAACGTAATACATTTGTACGAATAGAGGAAGCGCAAAAGTGGGTGATACCGGCCTCCCTGAAATGGTCCCATGGATAGGACAGGCATCATTCATCCGGTTCCTCCCGACTTGCCGTACTGCGGCCCGACGGATCGTTGTCGTTGGCGGTGTCAATCTCACCCAGCCGCCGTTCGAATTCCTCGCGGGCGATCTGGCGTCCCAACATCCTGGCGAGGATGAATACCAGTTCGTCCATCCGCGCTTTCATCGCCGGATCGGATGAGGTTCCCGATGGGTTGTTATCATTGGCCGGCGCGATCGGCCCAGTCGTCGCCGTGCGATCCTTGTCCGTCATCGTCCTGCCTTTTCCGTCTGGAGAGAACCAGATCATGGGGCATAAAAAACGAATACTTCAAGGCGAGCACATTGTACTTTTGAGGTGGGACAATAGTACTGGTGTCGGCAATTGTCGGCGTGTGCGTACTCTGGCGTATCCGGGCGTAATCCGGCGGACGACAAAAGCAGAACATTCGGTGATATGATGAATAACTATTAATTATTCTGAGGGTTTTGTGAATGAGGTGAGGCGTCAGAAGCACGGAATCGTCAGTTGAGCGCCGCGTAATTCACGGCGTTGCTACACCTGCTTTTACCATCGGGCCGGATCGTGACGGGGCAGGTAAGCCCCTTGGTTTTTCTGCCCCAAAACGCCGCCTGGAGACCAGGTGAGCCGAGCGCCGTGCTGGGCGTGGCCCAACTTGCACGCGATGTGGTCGCTCGCGTTGGTAGAGGTTCCCCTCCGTTACGCGAGGCTCTTTATCACGGAAAGCATGCAAGAGTTCAACGGGTCTTCGCGACATCATAGACGGCAGAGTTCACCAGCGCCGCCACCAGCCTCTCCGCCAGATGTAGCCGCGCGGAGTCCAGAACCAGCGGCCCGGCTCCCAGACATAGCCTCGGCGTGGCAATGGCACCATTTCGTAGGGTGGCACCGGTGGTGGGGGGCGAATGATCGTGAGGGGAGGCGGTGCAATCACGACAGGCGGAGGTGGCGGCGCGACCACGACTGGTGGTGGAACGACAACTGGAGGTCCAGCATAAATCCACGGCCTGGCCTCCGCCGGAGCGGCACTCAGCATGGTCGCGGCGAAAGCCGCGGCCCGCAACTTCCATCTGATGCTATCAGGCATTGTCCTGGTCCACTCTGAACACGCGATGATGCTTTATAGCACGATGCTCGTGAAACGGGCATGGGTCCGTCTCACTCGCGAAGACGCGCAGGCAATGAAAACGCGAACGATAGAGGACGCCCAAACCAGCCTTTCTGCATTTTTGATGCCTCTTGACACCATGCACGGAGTTCCCAGATTGAATTTGCCGGCCGCCGAAGGGGTCGGCAGACAGAACTATCAGTTTTGATCTTGTGTCCATGTTGCTCAAAGGAGGATATGGCTATGAGAGCCACCGTTGATTTTGCTCCCCTGTTCCGTTCGAGCGTGGGTTTTGACAGAATGCTCAATGCCCTTGATCTCGCCAGCCGGATTCCGACGGTCGATAACTGGCCGCCTTACGATATCGTCAAGACCGGTGAGGATGATTACCGGATCGACATGGCGGTTGCCGGACTTGCCGAGAATGACCTTACGATCACACAGGAGCGTAATACTCTTGTCGTGACAGGACGAAAGGCGCTGGAGCCGCAAAGCGCCGCCGAATATCTCCATCGGGGTATTGCGGGCAGAGAATTCGAACGCCGCTTCGATCTGGCCGAGCATATGAAAGTCACCGGTGCGCACTTCGAGAACGGACTTCTGTCCATTACCCTGAAACGTGAGATACCCGAAGCGATGAAGCCGCGTCGTATCGCGATTACGTCCTCTACAACACGTGCGGAGGAAGCCGTGCCCCAGATCGAGGTGCGGAAAGAGGCAGCCTGATGGCGTGACGAAAACTCTTCCCCGGCCATTCATCCGGCCGGGGAAGAATCTCGAAAGGTCATGAGCATGAAGAGGATGAAAATATCTCTGTCGTGCGCTGCTCTGGGCTTGTCTCTACTGAGCCAGTCGGTCGCACATGCTGGTGATATTGTCCGGACGGCTGCAACATCGTTCGATGCGAGGGCGACTGAGGGAACGTCCACAATCCCCAAAACCGGGGCTCGCACTCATTACGAAGACGGCACAGGTGATATGCTGGTCGACAGCTTGAACGCAAGCCAGTTGGATCAGAACTACAAGGGGCCGGTCTATTATCCCGGACAACCCATTCCGCCGTTCCGGCCCATCGACACAGATCATCTGGCACCGTCAGGGTCAGAGACGGCGAAGAAGACGTCCTCATCGCACGGGACGTAGTGGGGATTGAGTAAAGGCGGCGTTATAGACCGCCTTTACCTCGATTCTTCAGGATGAAGACCGTTCAGGCTCATAGCCGGCCGCAGGATTATCTTCGAGATGGGCCTGTTCCCTGGCATCGCGCGCGACACGCGCATCCTGCTCGCGGACCAGCCAGTAGACGACGCCCAGCGCCAGAACAGCCGCCGAGAGAGCGAACAGTTCCATGGCAGTCACATCATGCAGATCCAGCAGGATGAATTTGCGGGCAATCGCCAGGAGGGCGATCAGGACGATGGTCCGCACCCGGATGACGTTCTCATGCTGGGCAAGAACGACCAGCAGGGAGTGTTTGAACTCAAGAGCGATGATAACAGTAAAGATCGCGCCAAAAATCGCCTGGAAGACCGTCTGGTTGATCGGATCGATTCCGACATCGACGACCAGATGCCATACCGCGCCGATCAGATGAATCGTCGCGATGGCGGTGACCAGCATGATGAGCGCAATCAGGGTCAGAATGACCGCCTGTTCAAAACGCTCGTAGAATGTCAGGCCCCTGAACAGCTTGATGAAACGAGACCAGTCCCTGCTCTGCCAGGAACGTTTCATGGAGAGGTCTTCCATAGCCGTTTTCCCATCTATGAATTGAGTTATAGTTCCCACGTCCTGGGTCTGATTTTTCTTTCCGTGATGGAGAATACCCCATGCAGGATACGTTACAGATCATGGGCGCTCACCGCCCGTTCGAACCGCCTCCGCTTCCTTCTCCGGAGAAGGAACAGCGCCCGCGTCCGGCGCCTGACGAAGAGGAGCCACCAATTGATCCGGACAAGGAAAGACTGGTCGAACCGCTCGATCCCTCGGATGTGGATGCGGACCCCCATGCGGATTGAATCAGTGTCCGGAAGGGCTCGTGGCCCTTCCGGCGCACATCCGGTTCAAAGCCGCTGCCAGCGTGGCAGGCGACAGGACAATGTTCTGGCATGATCTCGCACGGCCTTTGGCAAGGCCGATGTCAGCTGGTTTTCGAGGTCTCCCAACGACCAGCCCAGGGCCTTGGCCATGTGCGTGCGGTCAGCGACAGGCAGGAGTCTTCTGACCACGGCGACGGTCGTCGCTTCCGGATATGACGCGGTTCTCCAGCGAGATGGGGTGGTTGCCGTCCTCCCCGCACGGCATCGCAATGTGCCAGAATGGTCGTTGGAAGAAACGACTGCGCGAAAGGACGGCAGATGAAGGATACAGTGATAGGCGTTGATCTGGCAAAGAACATTTTCCAGGTTCATGGAGCTTCGCGTGCGGGCGAGGTGATGTTTCGCAAAAAGCTGCGTCGTCAGCAGTTTATGCAGTTCATGGCCACGCAGCCGCCTGCTCTGGTCGTTCTTGAAGCGTGCGGGAGCGCGCATTACTGGGCTCGCGAACTGGCAGGAGCTGGTCACGAGGTCAGACTGATCGCTCCGCAGTATGTGAAGCCTTTCGTGAAGCGCCAGAAGAACGATGCTGCTGATGCGGAAGCGATCGTCATTGCGGCCCGTCAGCCGGAAATGCGCTTTGTCGAACCACGCACTGAAGCGCAGCAGGCGCGTGGCGTTCTTTTCCGGGCCCGGCAGCGTCTGGTGCACCAGCGCACGGAACTGGTGAATGCCCTGCGTGCCGTTCTGTATGAATTCGGTCTCGTCGTGCCACAGGGGATTGCGCATATCAGACACATTGAAGCCATGCTGGATGAGGCGGTTCTGCCAGAGGCTGTGAAGCAGGAATGCCTTGATCTGCTGCGACAGATTTCGGAGCAGAGTGTGCGGATTGATGTCAGAACAAAGAAGATCAGGATGCTTGCCCAGGAAAGTGAAAACACCTGCAGATTGCAGAGCATGCCTGGAGTGGGTCCTCTGACCGCTCTTGCGATTGAAGCTTTTGCGCCTGACCTGCAGAGCTTCCGGCGCGGGCGCGACTTTGCTGCGTGGCTGGGGCTGGTGCCCCGTCAGTTCTCATCTGGCGGAAAGGAAAGGCTGGGGAAGATATCAAAAGCCGGGCAGGCTGATATCCGCAGGCTTCTCATCATGGGCGCCATGACCCAGGTGAACTGGGCCAGCCGTAAGGCCCCTGCACCGGGAAGCTGGCTGGCACGGATGCTGGCCCGCAAGCCCGTATGCTGGTAGCCATTGCGCTGGCCAACAGGATGGCACGAGCCATCTGGGCCATGGCAACAAAACAGGAGGATTATCGGGATCCGGCCCTGTCCCTGGCAGCCTGAGCGATGGCTCGGCTCCCGCGGATGGAACCGGTAGGGGTGTGAGAGGGCGATGACCTGAATGGGCGCATGATCGTCTGATCCGGATCGGAAAAACCAGTGGATTTCTCTGTGCTTTAAAGCACGCCTGTGAGATTTGGATCTGATCCGCTGATCACCATACTGGCCAGTGGCTTCTGAAAGGCCACATCAACAGGCCTTACAGAAGACCGCACACGATCACACGTCAATATGGGTCAGAAAACTCTTGCATAACGGACGGCAACCACAGAAGAAATCCGCGTCGAGGTTGATTTTTCCCTGCCGGCCTGTCGGGTTGTCCGCTGCCTGGAACAGGTTATGGAGTGGCGTGGCAGGCCAGAAGCCATCCGAATGGATAATGGCCCTGAATATGTCAGTCATACGTTGGTTTCATGGGCCGAAAAACAGGGGATTACCCTGATCTATACGCAACCGGGTAATCCGCAGCAGAACGCCTATATTGAACGCTACAACAGAACTGTCCGGCAGGAATGGCTGGAGCAGTATTTGTTTGAAAGCATTCAGGACGTGCAGGAGGTCGCAACACAATGGCTCTGGACATATAACCATGACAGACCCAACATGGGGAACAGCGGGCTAACCCCCGCCCAGAAACTAAAAACAGCTGCCTGAATTCTCATTCAACGCCCGACTAAAAATGGGGGGATTACCCTATGAGCCAACTCATCGACAGACTTCTCTTTTTCAAAAAATATCAAGGTAAGTTTGCGGGTGGCCATGGCGTCAATACAGATGAAAGCCGGGCATGGGAGGATACCTACCGGTCCCGGTGGGAGAGTGAGAAAATTGTCCGGTCAACGCATGGCGTGAACTGCACCGGCAGTTGCAGTTGGAAGATCTATGTTAAAAGTGGTCTGGTCACGTGGGAAACACAACAGACCGATTACCCGCGCACGCGACCAGATATGCCCAACCACGAACCACGTGGCTGCCCGCGTGGCGCAAGCTACTCATGGTATCTGTATAGCAGTAACCGTATTCGCTACCCGCTGGTGCGCAAACGGCTGGTTGAGTTGTGGCGCGAAAAACGTAAGACGCTGGATGCGGTCTCAGCTTGGGCAGCCATCCAAAACGACCCGGTCGCCCGTCAGAGTTATCAGGCACAGCGTGGGCTGGGGGGCTTTGTTCGGGTGTCTTGGGATGAGGCAAACGAACTGATTGCCGCAGCAAATATCCATACCATCAAAACATGGGGGCCTGACAGGCTTGTGGGCTTTTCGCCCATTCCAGCCATGTCTATGCTGAGTTACGCTGCCGGAACACGCTATTTAAGCCTTCTTGGCGGAACATGCCTGTCTTTTTATGACTGGTATTGTGACCTACCTCCCGCGTCCCCTCAGACATTTGGTGACCAGACAGACGTGCCAGAAAGTCTTGACTGGTATAATTCGGGCTATCTGCTGGTCTGGGGCTCCAATGTGTCCATGACCCGCACACCCGATGCTCATTTTTATACAGAAGCACGGTATCGGGGCGCAAAAAGTGTAGTCATTGCTCCGGACTATGTTGAAGTCGCTAAATTTGCAGATTTATGGCTGCACCCTCGCCAAGGAACGGACTCTGCACTGGCATTGGCCATGGTGCATGTCATTCTTCGTGAGTTCTATCTTGAACGTCAGGTCCCTTATTTTCAGGACTATGCAACCCGGTACACAGACCTTCCATTTCTGGTGATCCTGGACCCCAGCGATGCAGGTCAGAAACCCGGCAGGCTGCTCCGCGCGGCTGATCTGGCGGATGACCGGTACCACACCACAGAAGCTGACTGGAAGCCTCTGGTTTGGGACCGGGAACAGGCCTGCCCTGCTATGCCGCGCGGGTCTGCCGGTTTTCGGTGGGAAAACGAGGGGAAATGGAACCTTGAACCATTTGATGCCGTAACAGGTGCGCCCTTAACACCGTCTCTTTCTCTGGGTGAGAGTGGAGAGATGGCCACAGTACTGTTTCCATATTTTGGTGGAGACGGGCGCTTTGGTTTGAATGAGGCCGAGCCAGTTCATGCCCGTAAGGTTCCGGTACGAAGCATAGCCCTGAAAACAGGCGAGCATGTCCAGTGCGCCACTGTTTTTGATTTAATGACCGCACATTATGGGCTTTCTGCGGACGCTACCGCGTTGCCGGATTATGAGAGTAATGTGCCCGGTACGCCCGCTTGGCAGGAGGCCATTACCGGTGTGCCGCGTGAAAGATGTATTGCTGTAGCACGCGGCTTTGCCCGAAATGCGGAAGCTACGCAGGGGCGCTCCATGGTTATTCTGGGGGCAGGCCTCAACCATTGGTACAATATGGACATGACGTACCGTGCTATTCTGAACATGCTCATGCTGTGTGGGTGCATAGGGCAGAACGGCGGCGGCTGGGCGCACTGAGGTGGACCCGTCCGTTCGGACAGTTTTGTGGGCTTGATAAGCTATACCCGGTTCCGCAGAGTTCTGCGAAAAATCAATCAAACCGCTTTCTGATTCAGGCTCTGAGGCGGCAAAGGCCGAATAAGGTAGGTTGGCGTTAACATGACATCCCAACGTGGTAGCGATATGCGTTTTTTCTAACACGTCCGGATAATCCGTCAAAGAAATCCGGTTTCTTTGACACGTCATATTCTGCTATCGGCTTTTATCCCCTCAGAACTATTCCTGTTGTGCCGGAACAGTGATGATACAGGGTTTCTGAGTTTTTTCCTGACCCGATGCCGCTTTCTGGCAAGCTGCAATCCTGTCTCTGTTGGTCTCAACCAGCTGGCTGTCCTCACGTACACGTTGCCAGCCTTCAGGATTGCTGATCGCCATCATCATGGCCCCTGAGTTCCAGCGATCTTTCTCCCCAACGATAAAGGATGCCACCCGCGTCCCGACAGAAGAAGGCAGGAGATAAGCCAGCACAGGCGACAACCCGATCCCTACAACAAGACAGGCAAGACCCACCCCTAACAGCCACCAGTTCTGACGGTCCTGATGACGGGACTGACCAATAATATGAGCAAGCTTCTGACGCTCACCCTGAACCTCACCTATCGCTTCCTGAAACGCTGCCTGTATCTCCTGACTGGCAGAAAGCCCTGCCTGACGTATTCCCTGCCCATACGCCTGAGGCGTCATTTTCAGCGTTGGAGTGTCCTCGATCGCCTTCATCCGCGTACTAACCGCGTTCATGGCTTTTACAACGCGGGCCAGATCCTCCGTGTAATCCGGCGGCCGGTTCTCCCGCCACGCCTGCGGCAATGCTTCCATACTGCGCCGGAGCACCGATATTTCAGCACGCAGATCATCAAACGCGCGCTGCGCCGAACCTTCCTCTGACATCAGACGTCCTCCCATGGATTAAAAACCCGCACATCGGCTGCCTCGAAAGGCGACACGTCGTGGCTGGCAGAACACGCGGCTCCGGGACAGGCCTCCACGTCTCCAGGATCACGTTGGTATCAAGCAGCAGGATCATTCGAAGGACATTGCCTCGGCCGGGGTCTGATCGCGGGTCTGCAAGACCGCGACATCCTGATCACGCACACCGACCTCACGACCGATGGCCCCCAGAAGTGATCCCAGCCGAACGGCCGCTTCTTTTTTCTGCATGTCCTCTCCAGTCACCACGCTGAAATCAGACAACCCGCTCCAGCCCCAGATGTACCACAAACGGATCAAAGTCCCGGTCACTATAGAGAAGCCGATACCCACTTACGATGCATCGCGTGGCAATCAGGGTATCAATGGTCTTCCGGATGGTGATGCCTCTGCCGCGCAGATCACGGAAATATCGTGCCGCTTCGATCATGACGTCACGCCCCCCGATCTCGACCAGATCCAGAGCACCAAGCAGTCTCCGCGCCTTGTTGAAATCCCGTTCGCTCGCAAATCCCTGAAGAACTTCCGTCATCATCAGATCACCAATGGCGACCAGTTCCTCTCCCAGAAACCGGTCCAGAGCATCAACCTGTGGCGTCGCCGTACCCCGGAAAAAATCGATCCAGACCGATGAATCGACCAGAATCATGCGTCGGAACGCATGGCGTCGAGATCACCCTGCCACTCCAGCCTGCCCTTCATGGAACGCAGTTGCCGCTGCTGATTCAACCTGATCAGCGTCCGCAATCCGAGTTCGACGGCTTCTTTCTTGGTTTTGACCCCAGACGCCTTCAGCGCATCTGTCATGAGGGTATCGTCAATAATGATGTTGGTTCGCATGATGTGTATCTCCAGTGAAAATTATACACATCAACGTAGCCTCTCTCAAGCAGATTACATCCCCATATCCATACCGCGCGACCTGGACCGCGACAGGGAGTGCTCCCGCTGATGGGGATGCAGCCCGTGATCGAGCGTCGATCCCTTCCGGATGCCCAGCTCGCGACTTTTCTCCCGCAGGATGGACTCAAGCTGCACGTCCCGCTTCAGCTCCTTCAGCGCCACACCCTGCTGCTCGCGGCTCAGCTCGTCCCACGTCTTCACAAACCGCGCCGCCCGCAATTCCGGACTCTTCCGCACCCTGTCCTCATGCTCCAGCCCCTCGACCAGCCTGCGCGCCCGCGCCGGCCCTTCCAGACCATACAACGCCTGCCGGATCTCCGGCTGATGCTTCAGCGCCGCCCGCAGATCCGCCTCACCGCCACGCCGGACCCGCTCCAGATCCCGCCCGGCTTCAAATAGCGCCTTCTTCTGATGCTCCAGCACCGGCAGCTCCTGACGCACCATGCGCTCGGCATCCACCCAGGCCCGCGCATATCGCTCCACCGCCTGGTGAAGCGGATCACTCCCCGGCACAAACCCGTCCAGACCAGCCGGCACCGGCCCACGCTGCACACGTGGCAACCTCAAACCCGCAAAGGGAGAGGCCGGAGCCTCACGCTCAACCTCACCCCTCTCCTTCCCGGCCTCAGCCTCCTGCCCGGCCGATACGTCTTTCTCCGCCGCACGACGCCCCGGCCGCACGGACAGGTCCAGCCCGTCGAACATCCCGCGCGTCCGCTGCGCCGGTGCCGGATCTGGCGTACGGACCGCTTCGGTCTGCCTGTCCTTCTGGGGGCCAGAGGCCGCCTTGCCACGCCCCACCACGATCTCGCTCTCGGGGACAGACAGCCCGCGCCGCCGCGCGAACCCGGCACCCCGATCCCGGATCTGCGGGTAATCCAGCGTGGTATCCTTCAGGCGCTCGCGCGACAGCCGCTTCACCAGCCCGTCCCGGTCACCCACATCATCCCGGCCCCAATGGACGGCCACACTCTCCCGATGCCTTGAGAGCGCCACATACGCCCCGTGCCGGTCCATGCTGCCCGTCGCCAGCACATGCGCACGGTCCACCGTCACACCCTGCGATTTATGGATGGTGGCCGCATAGCCATGATCCAGTGCGTCATAATCCGCCACTGACACGGACACGACCCGGCCACGCCCGGCACCACCTGCCCCGTCGAGCTGCACCGACAGTGACAGATCTCCGGCCTCGACCGACCCCACGATGCCCCGCACCGTACCCAACGTGCCGTTCTTCACCCCCAGCTCCCGGTCATTGCGCAGGAAGTAGACACGTTCCCCGTCCGCAAACACCCGCTCGCCCTGCGCGGTCGGCACCAGCACGTCCTCGCCCAGCTCACCCGCGTCCCTGCGGATCTCGCGCGCCGCCTCGTTCAGCGCCCGCATATCGACACGCCGGTGCGCCAGCATGATCTGGCTTTCCTCTGGCGCGGCCTGACGGGCTTCATCCCACCCCGCCACCACCCCGGCCCGCGCCTCTTCCAGGGTCTCATGCCCGCGCACAAGGCCAGCCGCCTCATAACGCCCTAGCGCCTCACCGGTGCGCCCGGTCGCCAGCTCCTTCGTGGCCGCCTGCTGCCAGCCTTCACGCTGCCGGCGTACGGTTGTGATCTCCACCGACCCGACACGCTCGGCCACTGCCCGGAACGCACCACCCGCCTCGATCGCCTGCAACTGCTCGGGATCGCCCACCAGCACCACCTTGGCTCCGGCATCGCGTGCGACTGACAGCACCCGCTCCATCTGCCGTGACCCCACCATGCCGGCCTCGTCCACCACCAGCACGTCCCCGCGTTCCAGCAGGTCGAACCCACGTTCCCACGCGCGCTCCAGGGAGGCGAGCGTCCGGCTCTCGATCCCGGACCCGGCCTCCAGACCTTCCGCCGCAATCCCCGACAGCGCCGCTCCACGCACCCGATACCCGGCCTCTTCCCACGCCTCACGGGCCACACCCAGCATGGTGCTCTTCCCCGTCCCGGCATAGCCCACCACCACGGACAGGTCGCGGGACTTCGTGACCTCGCCCACCGCCAGCGCCTGCTCGTCACCCAACCCTTCCCGTGCCATTGCCGCCCGACGCACCGCCAGCGGCACCGCATGCCCCTGGGACTGCCCCATCGCAAGCGATGCTTCTTCCAGACGCTGCTCGACCCCGATCATCTCCCGCGTAGAGAACCGCTCCCGCCCATGACCGTCTTTCCCGAGGGCGACCAGTTCCGGACACGCCTCCACCCGCACCATGACCGCACTGAACTGTTCAGCATCCGCCGTATGCCGGTCCAAGAACCGCGCCAGGTCCTGCCGGGTAAACGTGCTCTGCTGCCGCGTCAGCGCCTCCAGCGCCACATGCGGTTCCGCCAGCAGCCTCTCGCCATTGCGCCGCGCGATCTCCAGATGATCGGCAGCCCGTTCCGCGTCCTCGCCCCGCTCCTCCCGGCGCATCCCGGCCGGACCGATCTTGTTCTGCGGCTCAAGGTCGATCCCCTGCGCGGCAAATGACCGATGATCGATCCGCACATCCAGATCCAGCTCAGCCAGCCGTTCATTAGCAAGCGACGCCCATCGCTCACGCCACGTCAGCAGGAGTTCCCTGTCGTTCCACGAGCGTTCTTTCGCACCAAACCCGTTCTCGTCCACTAACCGCGTGGATAGCATCACATGCGCATGGGGCTTCGCCTGTCCGTCTTCGCCAATATCCCAATGCACATTGAGATCGGCCACCATGCCGCGTTCCACGAACTGCTCCCGCACGAAATCCTGTGCCAGCGCAATCCCCTGTGCCTGGGTCATTTCGCGCGGGATTGAAAACTCCACCTCGCGGGCAAGCTGGGCATCCTTACGCTTCTCGATCTCCTCGAGCTCGTTCCACAGAATAGACCGATCAAGAAACCGCTCCGGCGCACCATCGGGCAGCAGGATCTCGGAATGCACCACGCCGCTCTTGTTCGTGAAGTCATGGGAGCGATCAAGGCGGTCGTCATGCAGGCGCGAGGCCGAGCGATAGGCCGCCGCTGCCACCGCGCTCCGGCCGGTGGCACGGCTGATGACCTTTGCATGCAGGTGATAGATCGCCATGAGCGCGATCCTATCACACCACTTAAGCGCACGTCACGAAGTGACGTATAAGCGCGCACTTACATTTTACTGCGCTACAAGGATTGATCTGTCCGGATGAGTGACGCGGTTCTCTCCTGTGTGGTAGAGTATGGCACAGATTGCGAAAGCAGGGGACCAGAAATGCGCAGGCCACGGGACATTGATGCGGAACTGAAGGCTCTTCAGGAAAAGACGAAGCAACTTAAGGTGCAACGGACCATCCAGCTCGGTGAACTGGTTGAGGCAACGGGAGCCGATACCCTGTCGATCGAGGCTCTGGCCGGTGTACTGCTGGCGGCTGTTGAACAGGCGGATGGCAAACCCGAAGCCGTCGTGAGGTGGACCGAACGGGGGACGGCGTTCTTTCAGACAGGCGGAAAAAAGGGTAGCCGGAAAGGAACTGGAAACGATCAAAACGGAGCTTCTGACGCTTGAAAGACGGATCAGGAAGCAGGCAGCCCTGATCTATCGCCATCAGGCACGAAAGGCACGCACCGACATGCGCGACTGGGCAAAAGCGCGACGGGAACGCACCCATCATCTGATCGAACTGGGTGGGCTGGTCCAGAAGGCGGGACTGGTCGATCTGACCGATGATGACCGCGCCACCCTGCTCGGGGCGTTTCTGGATATTGCGGGGCAGATTCAGGGAAAAAATGATACCGCTTCGACTGACCTGAAAACACGCTGGAGACGTGCGGGGCTTCATGTTTTCGATGCAGACCGTGAGCATGATTGATGAGGGTGTTGGTGTCGAGAACGATCATCCCCCGAAATCCACGTCCCTGATGGCCTCGCGGGACACGGGAACGAAAGATCGTTCCCGTGCTGAAGATTACCAGTAATATTCATGGGGGCGCCGGGTTCCGGTATACGGAAAGACCGCTTCGAGAGGATCAAGGTCGCCCTTGATGATCAGGTGGGCAACATGCCTGTCATGATGACGGCCAGGACGGATATCGTGCAGATGGCTGTACCAGTTGGGGGATTCAGAGGCATCACGTGAGCCTCCATAGCCACAGCGATCCGGCCGGCTGGCCCAGCGATGGTCCCGGCCGTGTTTGCGGCTGTGATGATAGGTGCGAGACATGGGAGCTTTCCCTCCATGACGCGCGGAGTGATTTCCGAGCGTACCTACATCGCCCGATCTCCTCTGTTCTGGTCGGAATACAGCTTTACCGCGCCTGAGCGACATCGGTCTCCAGCAGCATCCGGACATAGCGTGTGTAAGGGATGCCCTTTGCCTTCGCCCTGGCTTTCACGGCGTCCAGCAGAGACGCTGGCAGGCGCATGTTGAGGGCAGCCGCCTTGGGTTCGATTTCAAAGCGCATCGGCTTGAAGCCGGACAGGTCATATTGGGTCAGATCGGCTGTCGCGACGAAATCCTCAGCCGCTTTGTCACTGTTCAGCGAGGGCATGGACCTATGTTTGCTGCTCATAGTGATCGATCTCCTTCTGATGCATGTAACGGGCACTGATGGGACGTAACCGGGTCTGGTTGCTGATCGTTCTGAACATGAAGACCAGAAAGACGTGACGCCCGGCTTCAGTTTTGCCAATGGCCCGCATCCGGGGCTCACCTGGATGCGGATCAGCCATGACGGCAGGTTCTCCCAGCAGGACCTGCTCGATTTCCGCACGGGAGACACCATGCTTGCCACATTTCGGCCAGTTGCCGTCATCCCAGTCGAAACCCGCAATCTTCATGTAGGTAAGATAGGCATTTGTCTACACAGATGCAACACAATTAGAACCCAATGGTCCCCGTTCCGTTCCCACAGTGTTCCCTTTGAATTTCGCGCTGGAATACATCCATGATGGCGGCAAACCCTCTGGGAGGAGCTTACAAGACGCAATTCCTGTTATGGGACAACCAACCAGCCACCACGCATGATAACGCCTGTACGGCCATTCTGTGCCGTCTGGAGGGCATGTTGCGACACGTGAGCTGCCGAAAGATCGCCGAAACTCTGATGTGTCTTGAGCAGATTACGGTCTTGCCCGGTTCTTCTGGTGTTGCAGGCGTCGGGCGAGCGCGGAGCGGGAGCCCCGTAGGGCGCCAAAGGCGCCGACGCGGGAGAGGAAGATGCTGGTGGAAAGACGATGCGGAATGCATCGTCAGATTATGATTTCACGCCGTAGGCGTGTCCGTTTAGCGCAGCCCTGAAAGGGCGAGCAGGGGGATGCCGGGTGGCAGATCGTGCTATGCACGATCGGGGCGGCCGTAGGCCGCGAGCCGGCGGGGGCGGAGCCCCCAAGAGGCGGTGCTTGGGTTCAATTTTCCTGGAAATTTTAGGGAATAAAAAGTTATCCACAGATTAGATGGTCAAAGAAGGTGTTAAATAGGTGTCAGATTCTGTGTTAAGCGATTTTAGTATCCATTTAACACATTGATATAAAATAGAAATTTCTCATTTTTTTTCCAGTTTGGTATTTAAAACCCCGAATCACTTGACGCAAGTATGTAAAACCCCGAACTTGAGGCATGGTATCTGAAACCCCGAATCTGCCTGTTATCCATGAGGCTCTCCTGCCGGAGCGTCATCCGCAGCATGACTTATTCATCTGCGACGTGGCAGATGCCGTGCTTAAGGACGTGATGCCGCAAATGGAGCATCCGTTCTATTCCTTATCGAAAAAACCCGAGACTTCCGTTCGTCGCTATGAACATAATGGGCAATGGCTGGAAATCACGCCAAGCGTGAAGGGCCTTGCTACAATCTACGATAAAGATATTCTGATCTACTGTATTTCGCAGATTATGGCGAAACTAAAGGCCGGGGAAAAAGTATCGCAACGGGTACGGATCAGCAGCCGTGACTTACTCATTTTCACCAATCGCGGGACGGCAGGTAAGGACTACAAAGCCCTTATCGAAGCCCTCGACCGCCTTGAAGGCACACGTATCCGCACTAACATTGTCACAGGCGACGAAGAACAGGTAGACGGTTTTGGCCTGATCGACGCTTCATCCATCCGCCGCAAACTTGGCCTCGACGGTCGCCTGTTGCATTGCGAGATCAAGCTGTCGGATTGGGTCTTTAATGCAATTAAGAGTAATGATGTTCTGACACTGAATCGTGATTATTTCCGGCTACGCAAACCGCTGGAACGACGCGTTTACGAACTAGCCCGCAAACATTGCGGTCAGCAAGTGGCATGGAAAGCCTCTCTTGAGATCCTACTGAAAAAATCAGGCTCTCAAAGCCCAGAAAAATTGTTCCGACAGATGATAAAGAACCTCGCTGCAAGCGATCATCTACCGGATTACCGTGTCGAATTCGATCCTCAGAAAGACATGGTAACATTCATCAATCGCGGCACAATGAAAGCTGCCGAACCAGCAACCGAGGCTTGGATGGGGGCGCTTGATCCTGATATTTACGGGGACGCTCGGAACATCGCGCCAGGGTGGGATGTGCATCATCTCGAAAGAGAATGGCGCATGTGGCTGGGTGATAACGAGATCGCTCCGAAGAATCCTGAGCGACATTTTATCAAATTCTGCGAGACGTGGTTTGCTAGCAACTGTGTTTAAGCGGCGGAGCTAATGCGCCATGGCAGGCCTGTTTTGAGGACAGCATTTGCGATTGTGATGAGACGCCGTGCGATAGCGACGATCACCAGTTTATGTGGCTTACCCCGCTGTTTCATGCGTTTGGCGACAGCTTTCAGAACAGGATTATGGGAGGCAGCTGCCAATCCTGCTTGGAACAGGACGTGACGGAGAGATCTTCTTCCCCCTGAAATGACACGTTTCCCCCGCATCGCGCCACTATCGTGAGCCATTGGTGCAAGTCCGGCCATGGCAGCAGCTTCTGTCGCCGTCATACGGCCGAGTTCCGGCATTTCTGCGAGAAGCATGGAGACTGATACCGGGCCGATACCAGGAATGGAGCGGAGAAGTTCTGCTTTCGCGGAGAGTTCTTCTGCCTCTGCGATAACGCTTTCAATCCGTTGTTCGAGCTTGCCCCAGCACCATGCTGAACAACCAGACCTTGCGCACGATGCCTGGCTCGCCGGTGAAGACTGTCTGGAATTCCGCAAAATCGACCTGCGCCTGAACGCCGGCTCCGGTCTCGAAGCGCCGCTCATAAGGCCTGGGCAGCGGGGGGCGGATTTGCCGGAGATATTCCGTCAGCGATGAATAGGCACCGTCATATCCCATGTCGCGAATTTCACGATGCAGCCTGCGCGATGAAAGTCCGGGATAACTTGCCATCCGCTCCAACAGATAGGTTCGATAAGGTTCTGCTGCGCTGGCCACCGGTTTACGCGGTGCATAGGCTGGAGTCTCCAGCCCATTGGCCAGATACTTCTTCACTGTCTTGCGATCGAGCCCTGTCTGGCGCGCGATGGCGCTGATGCTGAGCCCCTGTCTTTTGAGTTCCTGGATCAAAACGACCTCCCTGAGTCCTATCACCTGCTCGCCCTTCCTTTGGCATCAGCAGGGATAAATGTGCCGCGTGATCGTCATGGGGGCATGCCCCCATGACGATCACGCACAGTCCTCAAACTGGGGAATTTTCAACCAGCACATTTGGGGAGATTACAACCAGCACTCACAACTTATGACGGGTGATGTAGCGCGACAGATAGAGGATCGGGATATCTAGAAGTTCTGTCCGGGTCAGATACAGCACGTTCAGGATCCGTCCGATCCGGCCATTTCCGTCCGGAAAGGGATGGATACTCTCAAACTGATGGTGGATCAGGGCCATCTTGATGAGGGGATCCAGATCACACAGCCCGTCATCATTCACGAACCGCTCCAGATCCGACATGTACCGGATGATTTCCCGGGCATCCTGGGGTGGCACAAACACAACTTCACCCGTCCGTTCGTTCTTCAGGGCTGTTCCTGGCGTGGTCCGAAATCCATCTTCCCGTCTCTTGAGCATCTGGAAAATCGCGATCAGCCCCGTGTTCAGAAGCAGACCGTCCGTCACCTTCAACTGCCGGAAGCCCAGATGCAGGGCATCGCGATACAGGGCGACTTCCTTGGCCGCGACAGAGTCCGGTCCTTCAGGAAACAGTTCCGCCTGAAAGAGCTCATCCTGGGTCGTGACGATGTTCTCCACCTCGGATGACGCCTTTGCTTCCTGCAAGGCCAGCGTATCGATCAGGATCCCCTGATTGGGAATGGTCGCAGCCCGTCCCTTCAGTTCTGCTAGCGCCCGGTTAGCCTTGGCCAAGGCCTTGAGGACTGGAACCGTTTCCAGATCCACCTGAGGTGGCAAGCGATGAATCTCGTAGGTGGGCGTTAACATGATCATTCTTACGTGTTAGAAAAACAGGTAATTAATAACACGTTTTCCTGCCATGTAAAAGAAACCGAAGTTCCTTTAACGCGACATTTCTCCGCCATTCCATTGTTGCAACCTGGGTTATGGCTAAAGGGGCTCGGGTTTTCGCAGCCCCTTTCCTGCATGCCCGTACCAACGGTGCAATGATGTATGAAGACCAGATATTTATGGGTAGGCGTAGTGTCGGTTCCGGGTATGTCTATGAGTCGTAGTCGAGAAGACCGTCAGGTCGCAAAACGGTTGGTCTGTCCAATACGGTTGTCAGGGCCACGTTCGTCCTACGACCCACCCGGCCGGATGGTCAGGACACAGGGCTGATCCACCTTCGTCTCGTTGGCTGTTTTCTGGCAGGCGGCGATCCGGTCCTGACTGGCATCCACAAGCCGGTTGGCCCGGACCATATGCCGCAGGCTTTCGGGATTGTCGGCCTCCATCATCAACGCACCGGATTCCCACCGATCCTGCCCGCCCACGATAAAGGAGGCCACGCGCGTCCCCAGTGATGACGGCAGGAGATAGGTCAGGATAGGCGAGAACCCGATCCCGACAGCCAGACAGGCCAGCCCGACCTTCAGCACCCACCAGTTCTGACGGTCCTGGGTGCGCGCCTGCCCGACAATGTCGGTCAGCTGCTGCCGCTCCACCTGCACCGCACGGATCGCGGTATGAAAGGCAGCCTGCATGTCCTGACTGACAGAAAGCCCTGCCTGGCGTACCCCCTGCCCATAGGCCTGCGGCGTCATCTTCAGCGTCGGACTGGCCTCGATCGCCTTCATGCGCGCGCCCACTTCATTCAGGGCTTTCACCAGTCTGGCCAGGTCCGGTGTGTAGTCTGGCGGCCGGTTGTCCCGCCATGCCTGGGGCAGCGCTTCCACGCTGCGCCGGAGCACCGTCATTTCGGCGCACAGATCCTCAAAGGCGCGCGCGGCCGGATCCGTCTCGCTCATGATGGAAAGCCCCCTCATCCAGATTCAGTTTTCCGGCACGTCCAGACGATCATCATCCTGACCAGCCTCTTGCGTTCCGGCCCTTTCCTGCTTCCCGAAAAGCAGCCGCCTTCGCCCTTCTTCCATTGCCAGGAGCGTAAGCCTGTTTGGCCGACTGTCTGAAGCCGCGTTCTGAATAGTCCGTCGCAATCTTTCCGCATTACGCGGACTACTCAGAAGATGCGCTGTCTCCTGACAAACGGCTTGTTCTTCTTCCTGCACAACATCCCTCCCCCGGTAGCCTGCCCCCCGATCAGGCAGCCCGTTCCAGCCCCAGATGTGTCACAAACGGATCAAAGTCCCGGTCACTGTAAAGAAGCCGATACCCGCTTACGATGCATCGTGTGGCAATCAGGGTATCAATGGTCTTCCGGATGGTGATGCCTCTGCCGCGCAGGTCACGAAAATATCGTGCCGCCTCGATCATGACATCACGTCCCCCGATCTCCACCAGATCCAGGGCACCAAGCATCCGCCGTGCCGTGTTGAAATCCCGCTCACTCGCAAATCCCTGGAGAACTTCCGTCATCATCAGATCCCCAATGGCGACAGGTTCTTCTCCCAGAAGCCGGTCCAGAACATCAACCTGTGGCGTCACCGTACCCCGGAAAAAATCGATCCAGACCGAGGAATCCACCAGGATCATGCGTCGGAACGCATGGCATCCAGATCACCCTGCCAGTCGAGCTTCCCCCGCAAGGTACGGAGTTCCCGCTGCTGCTTCAGCCTGATCAGCGTCCGCAACCCGAGTTCGACCGCTTCCTTCTTGGTTTTGACACCAGACGCCTTCAGCGCATCTGTCATGAGGGCATCGTCAATGATGATGTTTGTTCGCATGATGTGTATCTCCAATAGAAATCATACACATTAAATCATCCGCTCTCAAGCATGCCGCAGGACATCAGGTATCCTCCCACGGATTGAGAACCCGCACACCAGCCGCCTCGAAAGGAGACACGTCGCGGCTGGCCACGACATAACCCCGGGATGCAGCGGTTGCTGCAATATAGCCATCTGCCTTGCCAATCGCCCGACCTTCTGACCTGGCCCGCACCATCAGTTCGGCATAGGCCTGGGACGCCGCCAGATCGAACGACAGGACACGCCCCGCGAACAAGGGCAATACCTCCTGTTCCAGCCGCTCATGCAGTACAGAACGCCGCCGACCAGACGGCATCGCCCCGATCCCGAAACGCAGTTCCGCCACCGTGACGGCAGACAGAAAAAGCGTCTCGATCGCCTGTCCATCGATCCAGGCCAGAACACGCTGCTCCGGGACGGGCTTCCACGGCTCCGAGATCACATTTGTATCGAGCAGGATCATTCGAAGGACATCGGCTCGGCCGGGGTCTGATCGCGGCTCTGCAAGGCCGCAATATCCTGATCACACACACCGGCCTCCCGACCGATGGACGCCAGAAGCGATCCCAGCCGGACCCGCTGCGGCGGCCGGACGGCCGCTTCCAGAATGGTCCGGATCTCCGCTTCCGTACTGCGTCCATGCAGCATGGCCTGCGCCTTCAGCGCCCGATGCGTCTCTTCCGGAAGATTACGAATAACCACAGAAGACATGACAGGACTCCTCATTTCTCAAGATTGATATCATAAATATCATTTCGATATTTTTCCAGAAAAACCCTATATCCCCTCATCCAGATTCAGTTTTCCGGCACGTCCAGACGATCATCGTCCCTGATCTGCCCCTTTGTTCCGATCCGCTCCAGAAGCGCTTTGGCACGAGCAGGCGTGGTCCGTGTCGCCCGTGCGGAAAAATACCGTTCCGCTTCTGCCTGCCCACCCAGCCGGGCCGCGACAGCCGTCGCAACAAAAAGGTTCATGCTGACACCTGAAAGCGCCGCCTGACGCGTTGCGGCTTCCCGCATATCTTCCGGAAGCCGAAGCTGGATTTTACTGCTACTCATCCTCTCATCCTTCGCAAAAGAACACCTGGCCGCACTGCTGGAATACCGAACCGTGATACGGCCCGCTGCATGTCTTTCAGATTGAACGTGGCGATCGCATCCGCATTCCCGTTGATCGCTGTCTCAACCACAAGTTCATCATCACCATGCGCACCTGTCGGTCGCCACCTGTAATCAAAAGAAACCGGCACGCAGCACCCTGCAAGTCCATCAAGAACCTCCAGAACTTCATCCCCCTGAACGCCCATTCGGAAAAGATTTTCAGAGCGACGCAACACCGCCTCGTATTCGACCAGGAGGGTCGTGGAGAGCAGCAGACTGAAATTCCCATCCAAGGCCCCCAGCAAAAGCTGCCGGGACGCTCCGTCCGGTGACATGAATCCCGAAAGAACAACATCCGTATCAAGAACAACGCGCATAGTGACATCATATATGACGTCACTGGTTAACGTAAATCAAAATCTCCTACATCCCCATATCCATATCCCGCCCCCTGGAGCGCGACAGCGAGCGCGTGCGCTGCGGCTGCAATCCATGATCGAGCGTCGATCCCTTCCGGACGCCCAGTTCGTGCCCCTTCTGCCGCAGGAGGGACTCAAGCGGCGCGTCCCGCTGCAGCTCCTTAAGCGCCACACCCTGCTGCTCGCGGCTCAGCCCGTCCCACGCCTTCACGAACCGCGCAGCCCGCAACTCGGGGGAATGCCGCACCTTGTCCTCGTGCTCCAGCCCCTCGACCAGCCTGCGCGCCCGTGCCGGCCCTTCCAGCCCGTACAGGGCCTGCCGGATCTCCGGCTCATGCTTCACGGCGGTTTCCAGAGCGATCACCGCCCCGGGCCGTAGCCGTTCCAGGGCCGTGCTGGCGTCAAGCCATGCCTTCTTCTGGTGCTCCAGCACCGGCAGGTCCTGCTCCACCATGCGCCCGATGTCCCGCACCGCCCGCGCATACTGCTCCACCGCCTGGTGGAGCGGATCACCACCCGGCACAAACCCGCCCAGCCCGGCAGGCACCTGCGCGCGCTGCACACGCGGCAGCCGCAACCCGGCAAAGGGCGAGGCGGGAGCTTCACGCTCAACCCCACTTTCCCCCTTACTGGCCCCGGCATTCATCCCGGCCGACACGTCTTTTTCCGATGTGCGACGACCAAGCCTCACGGACAGGTCCAGCCCGTCGAACATCCCACGCTTCCGCTGTGCCGGTGCCGGATCTGGCGTACGGACAGCTTCGGCCTGCCTGTCCTTCTGGGGGCCAGAGGCAGCCTTCTCACGCTCCACCACGATCTCGCTCTCGGGGACATGCAGCTCGCGTCGTCGCGCAAACCCGGCATCCCGATCCCGGACATGCAGGTAATCCAGCGTGGTATCCTTCAGCCGCTCGCGCGACAGCCGCCGCACCAGCCCGTCCCGGTCGCCGACATCATCCCGGCCCCAATGAACGGACACGCTCTCCCGGTGGCGCGACAGCGCCACATAGGCCCCGTGCCGGTCCAGGCTCCCCGTCGCCAGCACATGCGCCCGGTCCACCGTCACACCCTGCGATTTGTGAATGGTGGCCGCATAGCCATGATCCAGCGCGTCATAATCAGCCACCGACACGGACACGACCCGGCCAGTCCCGGCACCACCCGGCCCGTCGAGCTGCACCGACAGCACGAGATCCCCGGCCTCGACCGACCCCGTGATGCCCCGCACCGTGCCCAGCGTGCCGTTCTTCACCCCCAGCGCCCGGTCATTGCGCAGGAAGTAGATACGCTCCCCGTCCGCGAACACCCGCTCGCCCTGGGCGGTCGGCACCAGCACATCATCACCCAGTTCACCCGCGTCCCGCCGGATCTCCCGCGCCGCCTCGTTCAGCGCCCGCACATCGACACGCCGATGCGCCAGCATGATCTGGCTTTCCTCTGGCGCGGCCTGACGCGCTTCATCCCACCCGGCCACTACCCCGGCCCGCGCCTCTTCCAGCGTGTCATGCCCGCACACCAGGCCGGCCGCCTCATAGCGCTCCAGCGCCCTATCCGTCCGCCCGGTTGCAAGCTCTTTCGTGGCCGCCTGCTGCCAGCCTTCACGCTGCCGGCGCACCGTCGTGATTTCCACAGACCCGACCCGCTCGGCTACCGCCCGGAACGCACCACCAGCCTCGATCGCCTGCAACTGCTCGGGATCACCCACCAGCACCACCTTGGCCCCGGCACCACGCGCGGCCGACAGCACCCGCTCCATCTGCCGTGACCCCACCATGCCGGCCTCATCCACCACCAGCACATCCCCGCGCTCCAGCAGGTCGAACCCACGCGCCCACGCACGCTCCAGGGAGGCCAGCGTCCGGCTCTCGATCCCGGACCCGGATTCCAGCCCTTCCGCTGCAATCCCCGACAGCGCTGCCCCGCGCACCCGATACCCGGCCTCTTCCCATGCCGCGCGGGCGACACCCAGCATGGTGCTCTTCCCCGTCCCGGCATACCCGACCACCACGGACAGGTCGCGGGACTTCGTGACCTCGCCCACCGCCAGCGCCTGCTCGTCCCCAAGCCCGTCCCGCGCCATCGCCGCCCGACGCACCGCCAGCGGCACCGCATGACCCTGGGACTGTCCCATCGCGAGCGATGCCTCTTCCAGACGCTGCTCGACCCCGATCATCTCCCATGTGGAGAACCGTTCCCGCCCATGACCATCTTTCCCGAGCGCGACCAACTCTGGACACGCCTCCACCCGAACCATGACAGCACTGAACTGTTCTGCGTCTGCCGTATGCCGGTCCACGAACCGCGCCAGGTCCCGCCGGGTAAACGTGCTCTGCTGTCGCGTCAGCGCCTCCAGCGCCACATGCGGCTCGGCCAGCAACCTTTCCCCATTGCGCCGCGCGATCTCCAGATGATCGGCAACCCGCTCCGCGTCCTCGCCCCGCTCTTCCCGGCGCATCCCGGCCGGACCGATCTTGTTCTGTGGCTCAAGGTCGATCCCCTGTGCGGCGAACGACCGATGGTCGATCCGCACATCGAGGTCCAGCTCGGCCAGCCGTTCATTGGCGAGCGACGCCCACCGCTCCCGCCATGTCAGCAGCAGATCCCTGTCATTCCATGAACGCTCTTTCGCACCGAACCCGATGGAAGGCTGATCCTGCGCCAGCCCCAGGCCTTCATGCCGCAACCGTGCCGCAGCAATCAGTCGCGCTGTTCTTCCAGCCGCTGCAAGCGCTTCTCCAGCGTCGAGAGCTTCAGCAGGATGCCGCGCTGCGTCTCCCGAATTTCCGTCAGCAGACGGATCATGAGCTTGAGTGGATCGTCCTCCCCTTTCTGCTCCATCAGGTCCAGGATCCGGCGTGATGTCGTATGCGCCCCCGCCGCCTCGTTCAGGATGCGGGATTCCGTCTCGTCTTCCATGCACAGCCTCTCCGGTTCTGACTTCGATCCGCCGCGTGGACAGCATCACATGGGCATGGGGCTTCGCCTGTCCGTCTTCGCCAATATCCCAATGCACATTGAGATCGGCCACCATGCCGCGTTCCACGAACTGCTCCCGCACGAAATCCCGTGCCAGCGCGATCCCCTGCGCCTGGGTCATTTCGCGCGGGATTGAAAACTCTACTTCGCGGGCAAGCTGGGCATCCCTGCGCTTCTCGATCGCCTCGACCTCGTTCCATAGGGTCGCACGATCAAGAAACCGTTCCGGCGCGCCATCGGGCAGCAGGATCTCGGAATGCACCACGCCGCTCTTGTTGGAAAAGTCATGGTCGCGATCTAGCCGCAAATCATGCAGGCGGGACGCTGCACGATAGGCTGCCGCCGCCACGGCGCTCCGGCCGGTGGCACGGCTGATGACCTTTGCATGCAGGTGATAGATCGCCATGGACGCGATCTTATCACATCCTTTAAGCGCATGTCACGAAGTGACATATAAGCGCGCACTCACATTTTACTGTGCCACAAGGGTTGATTGCTCTGGATGAGTGACGCGGTTCTCGCCTGTGTGATAGAGTATGGCACAGACCAGCAGGACAGAGGACCGGAAATGCGCAGGCCACGGGACATTGATGCGGAACTGAAGGCGCTTCAGGAAAAGACCAGGCAGCTTAAGGCGCAAAAAACCCTCCAGCTCGGTGAACTGGTCGAGGCGACGGGAGCCGATACCCTGTCCATCGAGGCGCTGGCCGGGGTGCTGCTTGCGGCTGTCGAACAGGCGGACGGCAAACCCGAAGCCGTCGCGAGGTGGACCGAACGGGGGACGGCGTTCTTTCAGGCCTGTGCAAAAAAGGGCGGCCGGAAAGGAACCGGAAACGATCAGAACGGAGCTTCTGGCGCTTGAAAGACGGATCAGGAAGCAGGAAGCCCTGATCCATCGCTATCAGGCACGAAAGGCACGCACCGACATGCGCGACTGGGCGAAGGCGCGACGGGAACGCACCCATCATCTGATCGAACTGGGCGGCCTGGTCCAGAAGGCGGGACTGGTCGATCTGACCGATGATGACCGCGCCACCCTGCTCGGGGCTTTTCTGGATATTGCAGGACAGCTCCAGGGCAGCAATGATACTGCTCCGGTTGACCTGAAAGCACGCTGGAGACGTGCGGGGCTTCATGCCTTCGACAGGGACCGGGAACATGACAGGACAACAGGCAGACGTGACCATGACTGACCACGAGACACGATCATCCGAAGCTGACACGCTGCGGGAGCTTACGACCCGGATTGTCGCTGCCTATGTCAGCAGCAATACGGTTCCGGCGGATACCCTGCCAGGCCTCATCGCCTCGGTATTTCAGGCGCTTGGCGGTCCGGGACAGGCGACGACCGGAACACCGGATATGGTGCCGGCCGTACCTGTGAAAAAATCCGTGTTTCCAGACTACATTGTCTGTCTGGAGGACGGGAAAAAAATGAAGATGCTCAAGCGCCATCTTCGTACTGTCTATGGCATGACACCCGAGCAGTATCGGGAAAAATGGGGCCTGCCTGAAAGCTACCCGATGACCCCCCATCCTACGCAGCCCGACGCTCTGCCCTGGCACAGGAGATTGGACTAGGGCGGGTCATCAAGGCGACACCGGCCCCTTCGGAAACATCAGGAACTGGGGTGCCGGTCACACGCCTGCCAGAGAAGAAACGCGGACGCAGGCCAAAACTGGCCTGAAGGTCCAGACCGGGAGAAACGGGACATGAAGGCATGGGCCGCCAGCCTCGGCAGGGATAACCCGCTCCCCCTGCCACAACCCGGGCAATAAGGGGGACGCTCTCGCACACCGCAGGAAGGTAACGAGGCGTACATTGGTCACGGCTATCCGTCAGGTCATACCGGATCAGATCGGTGGTTACGACGAAATCCTCGGCCGCTTCGTCACTGTGCAGCGAGGGCATGGACCTGTTTTTGCTGCTCATGGTGGTCGATCTCCTTCTCGTGCAGGAAAGTGGGCAAAGAAAGGCCACAGCCACTCTTATGCGTGTACCGTCTTCCCGCGCCGTGAAGATCGTGCAGATCCCGCGTCTGTTTTCGTGGGCGCCTTACGTAAGGCGCGATTCATAATTTCACGCAGCGCATCATTCATACGTGTCTGATAGCCAGGCCCGTCCTTCTCGAAGAAAGCCACGACATCAGCGTCAAACCGCACGGTTTTCTGCACTTTACGGGGTCGATAGAAGCGCCCCCGTTCCGCATGTGACCAGTCACGAATTTCTGGGGCTTCATCATCCGTCACAATCTGATTGTCAGGCATGGCCTCCACAGCCCGTAACGCCTGAAGCAGTTCAGAGTCCATTTTCGTATGCTTTGCGCTCATGGGCAGTTGCCTTTCTTACGCTGATAATACGACCGTATTCTTCGCCATCCTCCTCGTCTTCCACGGGTTCTGTATGAACGACGAAGAGAGTTGTGATGCCCCGTATCTTCCCTATGGTTCGCCACCTGTCCCCATCTGGATGGGGATCAGGGACAGACAATGCGAGCGGATCGCCGTCGAGAACAAACCTGCCGGTTTCCAGAGGTAGCTTATGCTTCTCCCTGTTTTTTGAATCCTTTTCAGGATCCCATACCCATATGGTCACAATCCGCTCCAGTAGTTACGGAATTGTAGTTACAACAGTATGATTTTTCAAGCCCGCATTCCTGCAACGGATTAACTCAATTCCCGATGACAGGATTCTACCACAGGCTCCCAATGTTCTCTGCCGAAGCAAGAAAAACTCAGTCTTCCTGTTGAGATATCAGCCGGATCTGGGCGATCATTTCATCGGCTGTGATCTCTCCGCACTGGCGGGCATCCATGATTGCGGTGAGCGAGCGTATATCTGTGCCCACCTTATGTAACGATAACGTAATAATTATCTGCGGGTTTCCTGTGGCCGGAAAACTCATATCCCTCCCTTCCCCTGCTTCAGCGAAACGTCCTGATCCCATCGAACATGGACATTGTCGATGACGCACAGGGTTCTCGGGCGCTGCGGTCACCAGAAACACGTGGACACAGACCGGAACGGGCCTGATGATCCGGCCTGGGAGGAACACCATCATGGAAACAGGTCATTCCGATCGGGAAGCCGAAAAGAACGAAGCGACACGCCAGGCACTGGCCCAGGCGGATGCCGGATTGTTCATCAGTGGTGAAGCGGTGAAGGCATGGGCGGCCAGCCTCGGGACCGATCATCCCCTTCCCCTGCCTGAACCCGGGCAATAAGGCGGTCGGAGTTCCGTAGAAGGGTGAATGTGACGGTCTATCGCAGGCCGGTGACAAGGACCGCTGCGCCTGGCGCCAGGGCAGCTGTCGGTTTTCTGGATCCTGACCCTTCGATTTCGTCCTCCCAATTATGGAAAATCATTGGAAAGCCGCCATTGTCAGTGTCGCTAATCGGACCCCCCTTTAATATGTCTGTCCATGGCCTACACCTTTCTCCAGTCCCGGCACCCCACAACGGTCGGGCGGGAAAAAAGAGTCACTGGCCCACCTCCACAGACCAGTCTGCCAGCCTTACGACAGACCATTCCTGATCGCATCCCACGGACCACCCACCCGCACGATGGAAGCCTTCTGCCTCAGTGGCGCTGGTTTTTGTGCCCGTATGTCGCTTGCAGTCTTTCCTGCAGGTAGTCATGCCCGGTGACAGGCGGATAATGCGCATGCTCGCCGGAACGGGTTACGATCGGCTCGACCAATGCATCCGCATCGGGATCGAGGAAGAAAGCGATCGAATACCGCTCGCCTGCAGGGCGCAATACCCGATGCGGGGTCGAGACATACACATCATTGCTCCACCGCATCAGGCAGTCACCGATATTGCAGATGAACGTGCTGGGAATCAGCGGGGCGTCTGTCCAGTCGCTACCGCGCGGACGTACCTGCAGACCCGATACGCCATTAACCGCAAGGATCGTGACATTGCCGTAATCGGTATGGGCACCCGCCCCCGGTGCCGTGCTGGCCTGTTGCGCGGGCGGATAGCGCAGCAGGCGTAGCGTGGCCATGGGATGCCTGAATTTATCGACAAAGAAATCCTCATCTACCCCCAGATCACGGGCAAAACCGCGATGCAGTGCCGCGCCGATATCGAGGCAGGTGGCGAAATATGCCATCATCAGATCCTGCCATCCCGGTAGAGCAGGCCATGCGTCCTGGCCACCAGGCTGGTTAGGGCTGATGTTGAAGGCCTCCTTACGGTCGGGCAGGGAAGTCGTATCAAGCCGTTCGACCCCCAGCCCCACATAGCCCCGATTCCGGCCCACGCGGCTCATGGCCACGGCTTCCTTGGCGGCGGCGGGCTGGGCGAAGAACGTGTGCGAGGCCTCGAAGAGCTTCGCTATCTATCGTATCGGGAGATACCCCGTGGCCGGTAATGTAGAAAAAGCCGGTCTCGCGGCAGGCCCTGCCGATGGCGCTGGCCACGGCCTCCCGCTCCGCATCGTTACCCTGGCGCAGGGGGGCAATGTCGATAACAGGAATGTTATGG
This sequence comes from Komagataeibacter rhaeticus, assembly GCF_011611525.1. Lineage (NCBI taxonomy): Bacteria > Pseudomonadati > Pseudomonadota > Alphaproteobacteria > Acetobacterales > Acetobacteraceae > Komagataeibacter > Komagataeibacter rhaeticus. The sequence goes on along the minus strand of NZ_CP050139.1, from coordinate 402,016 downwards.
GTCATGGGACTGCTCCTATTTACCTCAGGACCGGCACAAAACCGTTACAGGTCCAAAATGCATAAGAGTATTTTTTTAAATCTTACATAATGGAATTTTAAATGTATACATTCGTTATTTATATATCTTTTAGTAATTTTTGCTATTTTTTTGGTGTCTGTGAACTTTGGTCTTGTATTGATACATTTTAATTGTGTGGTATTTTAAAAAAATAATTTATTATTACCTCAATATGTGAGTTATGCGACCTTTCTTGGTCGGCCGCCTTTGACACCATTTCGACGTGCCGCTGCGGCTTTTGCTGGCGATGCCTGTCGGCCTGCCTTTGCCGCCATGTAAGCACGGGACCCAAACAGGCCCGCCATCAGTTCCGGCACCAGTAGGTCAGCATCCAGTGCCTCCCAGTGCAGGCCGTAGCCACCCATGATTTCGACCTGGGCCAGTTGCTCTGGCGTTGCTCTCTCAAGGCCCTGAGCCTGTGAGGCAGGGAATTCAAAGCGGGTGCCATTGGACAGCTCAACGGTTACGCGCCCTGTCGTGGCATCGTACCCAGCAGCAATCGCCTGGGGCACTGTCTCACGCCGAATGCGACCACGTTCATAAGCGGCATCCATCTGCTTTTCGATGTCATGATCGTTGCGCATCAATCGTCCTCCATGCGGCCAATAGGGCTTCGCGTTGTTCCACCGCGATCCTGAACGCTTCGCGTACGTCTGCTCGCTTCACGCCGGGGGCAATCTCCCGGATCGTTGCCTCGGTTTCCCCAAGGTTGATGATGATTTCACGGCCATCATAGAACACATGGATATGGGCCGGATCATGGTCATTTGCATAGATCATGAACCTGAAGCGACCCACTCGGTGAACTGTTGGCATGGTCACATCCTACCACAAAACCCAACACGATGGGTATTTTTATTATGACCAGGGTAGGGATCGGTACATAGAACGGGCACAGATATACGCTGTGTCGTCACCAACCTGCGTGGCGGGAATGCCGGATGGCTTTACGACACCCTCTACTGCGCCCGGGGACAGGTGGGAAACCTGATCAGGCTGCACAAGGGGCAACTGGCCTCAGACCGGACAGGCTGTCGCTCGTCTCGCGCAAATCAGGTCCGCCTCGTGTTGCACACCGCCGCCTACTGGCTGATGCTGACGGTGCGCGAGGCCATCCCCAGACCCCAGCCGCTCGCTACGGCCGAATTCACCACGTTACGCATGCGCCTGATCAAGGTCGCCGGCCGGGTTATCGAGACCGCAACCCGGGTTCGCATCGCATTCGCCGCAGCATGCCCCGAAGCCGCACTCTGCGCCGGTATCGCCCGGGGTCTGCAACCCGTCGGACCGTGACAGGCGGGGCTGTCGCCCCCGAACCCGCCCCAGCCCGCCAACTCAAGCGCCGACCAATCCTCACTCTGAAATCAGCCTCCAGGATCGCGTAGACCCCGCGCGTCCAGAATCAGGAAACCTCAAAAAGTCACAACCCGTGAATAAGACGGGCTAGTCACTGCATACCCTCTCTTGGCACTGTCTCGGCCCCGTTCTGGTACCTGACTGACACCGCATTCGGGGCTGCATTGGACCCGGCCTACTAGGGGCTCTTCATACACCATTGCACCGTTGGTGCGGGCATGCCCAAAGGGCTTGGAAAACCCGAGCCCCTTCAGCCAAAGGGTAGACCGATACGGTCCACCCTTTCGGCAAGAATGGTCGTTGCAGCGAGCAGACGTGATACGACAGTTCCCCCTACCGCCTGAAAAGCGGTGACTATCTTACGCGACGTTCCTTGGCCGACCGCCTTTAGCACCATTCCGGCGTGCCGCCGCCGCCTTTGCCTGGCTGGCGGACGATCCGCCCACGCGTCCCATCTGTGCAGCCATCCAGCTTCGGGAACCGTAGATACCGTGGATCAGACCTTCGACCAGAACATCGGCGTCGAGACGGGGCCAGTGAAGGCCATTACCCAGCGGAGTGATCTCGATCTCGGCCAGATCATTCAGGGAAGCGTCCTGCAGATCTTGTATCAGACCCACAGGCACGCTCATCTCAACACCGTTGGAGAGCGTGACGTGAAGAGCGCGGCGAGCACGGATAAACCGTGCGGAGACCGCATGAGGAATTGCCGCTCTATGAAGCGCGTCTGCTTCACGAGCGGCCTGATAGTTCATGTCATTCGCCATGTATCTTCTCCCATGCTTCAGCCAACATCTCAGCGTGGTCCTGCACGATGACAAGGGCTTCCTGTATGACCCTATCTTTCATGCCACCTGCTCGTATCAGTCGGGCTTTCCTGCCAATTTCAATCACCGCTTCTCCATCCGCGCTTATGACGTGAACGTGCATTGGCACATGATCTGCCGTGTAAATCACGACACGAAATCCATTGATGCGTAGAAGCGTCGGCATAATGCACCATATCCCTAACGCTTGGGTTTTTCAATCAGAACCATCCCGCTGAAAGTCAGGAGGAGGATATCTGGACGGACGAACAGGAAATGGCCAGCCCATCAATCCCTGACAAAGCCAGCAGAGCGCCTTGGGAGGCCGCACAAAGCGCAATTCCCGTTACCGCTCACAAACTAGCCACCACACGCGGTAATGCCTGTACGGCCACCCTGTGGCGTCTGATGGGCATGCTGCGACACGTGAGCTGCTGAATGATCGCCTGAACACCGGTGCGCCTTGAGCAGATTACGGTCTTGTGTAACCGGCCGCTCTGGGCCGCCTTGATTATGCGGCCTGTCTGTGCAGTGTATTAAGTTACCAGTCACAATCCTCAATCATAAGGCGGCCTCAAACGGCCGGTTACGTCTTGTCCGGTTTTTCTGGTGTTGCAGGCGTCGGGCGAGCGCAGAGCGGGAGCCCTGTAGGGCGTCGAAGGCGCCGACGCAGGAGAGGAAGATGCTGGTGGAGAGACGATGCGTTACCGCATCGTCAGATTATGATTTCGCGCCGTAGGCGTGTCTGCGTAGCGCAGCCCGGAAAGGACGAGCAGGGGGATGCCAGGTGGGAAATCGCGCAAAGCGCGATTGGGCCGGCCGTAGGCCGCGAGCCGGCGGGGGCGTAGCCCCCAAGAGGCGGTGCTTGGTGGCAGTTTGGCTGTAAATTTCAGGAAATAAAAAGTTATCCACAACATTAGAGTGTTTAAGTAGGTGTTTAAATGGTGTTACGGATTTTTATAGTCCAAATAACATACTGAATAATAAAGGTTTTATCGAGAGATTCTATCGTCCTGTGAATCCACTATGACGATAAACTGAATCCACTATGACGATAAACTGAATCTAATATGACGATAGCAAGTATGCGTAATTGAAATGACGATAAGCTCAGCCTGAATCTAAAATGACGATAATTGGCTTGCGTATGTGAAGTGACGATAGTAGCTGTCTGTAATTGAAATGACGATAGAATCTTCTCCTTCCTTGTTCGACATTGCGCCTTCTCTGACTGTGGAAGGTGATGATCGCACGCCCCTCCTTCCAGTCCGCCATCCAAATCAGGATCTATTCATCTGTGACGTGCTCGATGCCATTCCCAAAGATGATATGGCGTCAATGGAGCATCCAGTTTTTTCGCTCTCGACCAAGCCAGACAACCGGATGCGACGCTATGAACACAATGGGAATATCATAGAGATCATCCCGTCTGGCAAAGGGCTGGCAACGATCCATGACAAGGATATCCTAATCTACTGCATCTCTCAGCTCGTTGCGAAAATGAATCACGGCGAACAACCTGGCCGAACACTCCGCCTTCAAGCCTATGACATGCTGGTCGCTACCAATCGTCAAACCAGCGGAGCAGGCTATAGGCTACTGACCGACGCGTTGACACGCTTGCGCGGAACAACCGTGCGAACCAACATTCAAACAGGCGGCATTGAAGAAACTCGAATTTTCGGTTTGATCGAAGAAGCTAGAATCACCCGTAAGACGTTTGACGGCCGAATGCTTGATCTTGAAATCACTCTGTCAGATTGGGTCTATCGTTCAGTCATCAGCAAGAATGTCCTCACACTTCACCGAGACTATTTCCGACTTCGTAAACCGTTCGAACGACGCATGTACGAACTAGCCCGCAAACACTGCGGTATGAAAGATGAATGGAAGATCGGATTAGAGCTGCTGCAAAAAAAATGTGGCTCAAATAGCCCGCTTCGCGTCTTTCGATCCTTGGTTAAGAAAGTTTGTGCGCATGACACCAGTCATGCTCATTTTCCTGACTATGCCATCACAATGGCCGACGACATCATTCTATTTCGCAACCGTTTGAGCCTTAAAACAAAGGTCGATGTTATCGCCCCCATGAGGGATGCTCCCTACATCGACCCCGAAACCATGCATGACGCTAAAACCGTTGCGCCAGGATATGACATCTATGCTCTCCATGACGAATGGGTTTCATGGTGGCACGACATGGGAAAACCAGAGCTTAAAAGCCCTGCCGGAGCCTTTATTGGCTTTTGTAAAAAACGGCACGAACGCAACCCAATACGCTGATTCCGGCATACGCCAGCAAGTGTACATGCTTACATGCAAACATGACCGCACGTAAACATGCCTACTTGCCCACAGGACTTTCTCCCATCTTGCGTAGCCAGTCGTTAAACGCGTCGGCCATCGCATCCTGTAAACTCATCCCATGCTTTCTGGCGGTCATGTGCATAGCAAATGACATTTCCGGACTAAAATAGCCGGTCATGGCTTTCTTGCCCTGACGGCTCGGCGCAACCTGCTTGCTGGCTGTACCAACAACATTGGTAGCAGCAACCTTGCCTTCTGATGCAACTGCAACCGGCGATATTGCGGAATCACGATCCCGCAACGACAGTAGAGACCCCTTCCGGCTCATGCACTAGCTCTCCGCTTCCTTGATGATTGCATGTTTACATGCTTGCATGTCCACTTGTAAAGCAGCCTTACCTCATCAGACGCCTTGCCTTTAGGCTCTACTTCCATTGCAGTTTTTCCTTCCGCCGCAGCATGACGGAAAACTGCACGATCAGCGATAATATGTGGACATGCGTTCAGTCCGTAACTTTGTACGAGTTGTGTGGCCTCCTCATACATACGTGGAGCAGTCGGACTTCCCGCTGTAAAAACGACGAAGGCTGGTTTGCCACGCATTTTTATAAGGCTGGCAGTCGTTTTGATTGCTGCCAGATCGAACGCACTCGGCCGACATGGAATTAATACCAAATCGGCGACTTCAACGGCAGCACTAGCCGCACTATCAGCGTGAGGCGGAGTATCAATCACGATGAACTCAGCACCCTGACTCATTGCCTGTCCGATCTTAGCCGCGAGACGAGGCGGAGCACTGTCAATTACAACCGGCGGAGCATCCTTACGCCATGCGGCCCATTGGCTCGCCGTCGCCTGTGGGTCCACATCAATCACCAATGCTGTATGGCCAGCATCCTCAGCCGCAGCAGCCAGATGCAAGGCCAGAGTGGTTTTTCCAGCCCCACCCTTCTGGCTGATAATCGCTATTGTTGGCATGCGAACGTCCTTACATGACCTCATGTTTGCATGTGGTCATACGTGAAAATCTGCTCTATCTACAAGAGAGAATGACAGAAAATCACTCCCACATTTTCCGTGCGATATCCTGCTCCTCGGCGCCGACGGCATCGGCGTAGATGGCGGTGGTGGAGAGCTGGGCGTGGCCGAGCCATTTCTGCACCATGTTGAGGGGGATGCCGCTGGAGACGGCGGCGACGCCGAAGGCATGGCGCAGGCCCTTGGGGGACGCGGCCGGGCCGGACAGGCCGGCCCCCTTGCAAGACAGAGCCGTCCACATATGGGTTCTTCCGCACTTTTCGTGATGGGTATCTTGTACTGTGGTTCTGGAACTGGGAAATCCTGAAAGTCGCCCACTTTCATGGATATTCCCCAGTGTCACGCCTTCGGATCCCTGATCTTCCCCGTTCCCTCGTCGTTCGTCGTGTTGTTGCACTGGACAACAGAGTGGAGATCGAAGTCGGTCTGCGCAAGCGGAGTGTACTGTGTCCGGACTGTCAGTGCCCGACACAACGCATTCACAGCTTCTATCAGAGAAAACTTGCGGATCTTCCATGGCAGGGCCGTCCGGCCACGCTGATCGTTTCTGTACCACGCTTTTTCTGTCAGGCTGCGGTCTGTCCACGTCGGACCTTTGTGATGCCCCTTGACGGGATAACCGTGCGTCATGGCAGACAGACCACGCGTCTTACCGATCTTCATTATTATATCGCCCATACCCTGGGCGGTTCCGCTGGTGCACGAATGACCGTGCGCCTGTGTTGCCCCATCAGCCCGGACACTCTCATTCGCCGCCTCCTGTCCCGGGTACGGAACACCAGGAAAGACACGCCCCCTACACGCGTGGTAGGGGTGGATGACTGGGCATGGCGACGGGGACATCACTATGGAACGATTGTGGTCGATCTTGAGAAAAATGATGTCATTGACCTCCTGCCAGATCGGGAGGCTGCGACCCTGGCCCAATGGCTGCAGGCCCACCCCGGTGTTGAAATCATTGCCAGAGACCGTGCTGGTGCTTATGCAGATGGATGCCACAGAGGCGCGCCATCAGCTCTTCAGGTGACGGACCGCTGGCATCTGCTGAAGAACCTGTCAGAGGCTTTTGTCAGCATACTGGGCCGTTTCACGACAACAGTCAGAACCCTGACACGACAGATGAACGTATCAACGGTCGTAAGCAAAATATCTGAAACAATCAGAGCGCATCCAGAAGAGGCGCAGGCGGTCGTCAGGTCAGCCTCTGGGGAACGGCGTGACATTCTTTTCAAGGAAGCTCTTGCCCTGAAAGCAGCGGGACACAGCATTCAGGCTATCGCCACAACGATCGGGGTAGAGAGAAAAACCGTGCGGCGCTGGTTTCAGCGGGGCCATGCACCACCATGGAAAAGAACGGTTCCGTCACGCAGCATACTCGTGCCTTACACAGCCCACCTGGAAAAGAGATGGTCCGAAGGATGTCGCAATAGTCGTCAGCTATGGCGGGAACTCCTGGAGCAGGGCTTTGCAGGACAATATGGCACCGTCTGGAAATGGGTGGCGACGCGACAGGGATGTTCCGCGAAACCCGTTCCTTCCGCGCATGTCGTTGCACCTCGGGGACGCAAACTTGCGCGGCTTCTCCTCGCAGAGGATCCGTTATCTGCCGGACAGGAGGGACTGCTGGTTCCTGCCCTTCTGGAAGCTGAACCGCACCTTGCCGTCACACTCTGCTGGCTCAGGAAAATGCAGACCCTGCTCTGTAAAAGGGGTGACACCTGCACGGGAGGCGATCTGAAGGCTCTGCTGGAAGAAGGAAAGACGACGCTGCTGTCACGTCTGATTCCCGCGCTTGAACGGGATGCGGCTGCCATTGAAGCGTCTCTTGTCACACCTTGGACAACCAGCCCGGTTGAAGGACAGATCAGCCGACTGAAAATGATCAAGCGAACCATGTTCGGAAGAGCAGGCTTCGAACTCCTCAGGGCGCGTGTCCTTCAGCCCGCATAATCAAAAAACATCATCACGAAAAGTACGGAAGAACCCATATGTGGACGGCTCTGTCTTGCAAGGGGGCGCCGCCGGTGAGTGCGGATATAGGTCCCACCCCCAAAACCGTCAATCAGAAAATACACCTAAAAGGAAAAATATCTCAGGGAAAAATCAAAAAACGGCAGGAAACCAACAAATATTAGACTTACTTGGATGATGGTCCATTGTTCAGCACGGCCGAATCCACCCGGTCTCCCACCACGATTCCCAGCTTTTCGGTAATACCGGCCTGCAATTCCAGCGTTGCGCGCACGGGACCGTGACTGCTGATTCGGGCCAGACTGAGGGGGACGGCGTTCTCGACAATGGAGGAAACGCGATTATCGGCGCCGATAAAAACGATATCGAGCGAAGCCCTGGTGTTTTCCATCCACATGTCGCTCTGGCGCGGGTACGGCCAGACAAAGATCATGCCCCCGTCAGCCGGGACGGACGGGCGGAACATCTCGCCCACCTGCTGTTCACGCGGGGTCATCGCCTTTTCCACCGTAAAGGCGTGTTTCGTACCATTGGCCGACGTGATGGTCAGCGCCACGGTGGGCAGCGGGGCCTGGGCGTGGGTGGGTTCCCCCGTTTCTTCCGCTGCCATGGCGGGAACGGAAACGGCGGCCATGCATGCGGCCAGAGCCAGCCACCGGCCGGGCTTGAGGGACATCATAAGCTGTTTTTCTCCTGCACCCTGTTATCCATGGTCACGTCAGGAAGGGATTGCCTGCACGTTCAGCACCGATTGTCGTTGCCGGGCCATGACCGGGCAGGATCGTGACATCATCGCCCAGCGGAAGCAATTGGTCACGGATGGCCGCGATCAGCTGGTCATGGTCACCATAGGGGAAATCCGTCCGCCCCACGCCGCCACGGAACAGCGTATCCCCCACAAAGGCAAAGCGGGATGCGGGATCATAAAATATGACATGCCCCGGCGTATGACCGGGCACATGGCGGACCTCGAAACTGTGGCCCAGTGCCTCCAGCGTTTCACCATGGCTGACAAATCGGTCAGGCCGCACGCTTTCCAGGCCCGTCACGCCAAACAGCGCCGCCTGCTGCGGGATGGCGGACAGCAGCGGCTCATCCGCCCTGTCCGGCCCGATCACGGGCACGGCCTTTCCCTGCCGGGCCGTCAGTTCCCGCCGCAGGGCATCCGCCCCGCCGGCATGGTCCAGATGGCCATGGGTCAGCCATATGGAGTCCACCACCAGGTCCTTCGCGGCAATGAACGCCATGATGCGCGGCACATCCCCACCCGGATCGACCACCACGGCGTGAAGTGTGGCGGGATTCCATAAGATGGAACAGTTCTGCCCGAATGCGGTAACGGGCACGATTTCGAGCGACAGGGGAGCCTGCATGGAATGACCCTAACTCTAATAAAAATGCGCCCCACGTTACCGCAGGGCGCATCAACCGGCCAGTGAAGCGGATCAGCGCTCCTTGGCCAGCGGCCAGCCGGTGGCCGGAATATCAAAATGCGATGCAAGGTTATGGTCGGGGGTGTTGGTCAGGTCGTGCTCGACCTCCTTTACCACCAGCGGGCGGGCTTGCACATCCAGATGGGTGCGGATCTGGTGCATCACCTCCCCCGGTGCCGCAATGGCCAGACCCGGCGTTTCCTTCGCACGCACGGCCCTGTTCAGGAATTCGGCAATGACCTTGCCATAAGCCCCATTGCGCGGGGCATCCATGCCCCTCGCATCATCGCTCTTGAGATGGGTGAAGGTGGCCAGCCCATGTTCACCATGCTTGAGGATACGGGCATGAATGCTATCGGCAACAACATACCAGACGGGATCCACATAACTCATTTCATTACTCCATTCATGCACCGGCCCGATGCGGGGCGGCAGCGTGTTGTGACACAACATGGGGTGGCGGCCCGCGCATGTCTACCGGCTGGCATGCCTGCATGCGTGCTGATAGAGTAGCCCTGCCATGACAAAGATTTCATCCCTGCAGGATCCGCTGGATCTGCTGATCGACTGGGCACGGGCGGGACAGCCCTGCGCCATGGCGACAGTAACCTCGACATGGGGCAGTTCCCCCCGCCCGGCCGGCAGCATGATGGCCGTATGCGCCAATGGCCGCATAGAAGGGTCGGTCAGCGGGGGATGCGTTGAAGGCGCCGTGATCGAGGAAGCCCGCACCGTAATGGACACGGGCCGGCCCGTCGCCCTGTCCTATGGCGTATCCAGCGACGAGGCGTGGGCGGTCGGCCTTGCGTGTGGCGGACTGCTGGATGTGTACGTGACCGCCATCCGCACCCCCGGACATCCGCAGGGCACGCTGGATCTGGAGTTGCTGGAAACGGTGGCCGCAAAACGCCACGCGCGCGTACCGGTCATCATGGCGACCGAACTGGCAACAGGCCGCACGCGGCTGCTGTACCGGGATGCCGCCCCACCCGGACCGCAGCCGGACAACGGGCTGGAGACGAAACTCCACGCCCGGGCGGCGGAAGTCTTTGCAACCGGCCGCAGCCTGCGGCTGGAGGACGATACGGGGCAGGCCCTGTGGTTCCTCCACCTTGTGCCCATGCAGCCCCGCCTGCTGGTTGTGGGCGCCGTGCATATTGCACAGGTGCTGGCACCCATGGCGCAGACGACCGGCTTTGACGTAACGGTGGTTGACCCCCGCACCCAGCTTGCGACAGCCGAGCGTTTTCCCGGCATCACACTGCACACCGACTGGCCGGATGAGGCTATGGCGCAGATGGGGGTCGATAACCAGACCGCCATCGTGACCCTGACCCACGACGCCAAGCTTGATGACCCGACACTGCACTACGCGCTGGGCAGTGATGCTTTTTATATTGGCGCGCTGGGTTCGCGCAAAACCCAGGCTTCCCGCGTGAAACGGCTGGGGGATGCCGGTTTCACGCCCGCGCAGATCGCCCGCATCCATGGCCCCGTGGGGCTTGCCATCGGCGCGGTGGGAGCAGCCGAGATTGCCCTTTCCATCCTGGCCGAAATCGTGGCCGTGCGCCATGACAGGCCGCTGGGGCGCGTATCGGGCTGGGCGTGAGCAGGGCCGGCCCCCGTGTCGCGGCCATTGTGCTGGCGGCGGGGGCCTCCAGCCGCACGGCGCCCGCGCACAAGCTGCTGGCCCCCGATGCAACCGGCCTGCCCATGATCGCCCGCACGCTGCGCGCGGTAGCCGCCTGCCAGGCCGATCCGCTTGTGATCGTGTTCGGACATCGCAGCACCGAAATCCAGGCCGCCGCCCTGCGGGGCATCCCGCCAGAGCGCATGCCGCTATGCATCAGCGCGCGCGACCATGAAGCCGGGCTTTCGCGCACGCTGGCCGCCGGCATGGCGGTGGCGGCACAGCACGACGTGACGGGCACGCTGATCTGCCTGGGGGACATGCCCCTGATTTCCTCCACCCTGCTGGACCGCATGATCGCTGCCTTTGCCGCCCATCCGGCCTGTCCGGGCGTGATGCCGGTGCACGCGGGACGGCGCGGAAACCCGATCCTGTGGAGCCGCCGCCTGTTCCCCGCCCTGATGACGCAGGCGGGCGACAGGGGGGCACGCGCATTGCTGGACCGGTACGGGGCGGACATGCCGCAGGTCGCGGCCGGCCCGGAAATAACCGAGGATTTCGATACCCCTGCCCGGCTGGCTGATTACGCACGTCTTTTTGCAGGCGGTTGACCTTGGCCCGGACCGGCGCAAAGAGAGAGGGCAGCACATGCGGCATGCCCGCATGCCTGCCAACCAACTAGGACCAATGACATGAGCAAGATCATCCGCACCGAGCCCAACGCCATCCTGTCCAAGGTTGTGGAATATCATGGCTTCCTGTTCACGCAGGGATTCGTGGCCCGCGACCTGTCCGCCGACATCACGGCGCAGACCAGGGACATCCTGACCCAGATCGATGAGGCGCTGGAACTGCACGGCACCGACAACACCCGCCTGCTGCAGGCCCAGATCTGGCTGAAGGACATCAACGACCGTGATGCCATGAACGCCGTATGGAGCCCCTGGCTGCCCAAGGGCGGCGCCCCTGCCCGCGCCTGCGTGGAAGCCAAGATGGCCCATCCGGACGTACTGGTCGAAATCATGGTGATCGCCACCAAATAAGACATATGGGAAGACAGGTGGGGCAGTGCAAAACATGTCACATTTTTGCAACTTTCCTGTCTTCCCAGAATCATTCCACTTCTGTTCTCACTGACTGTTTACGGCCTTTTTATGCCCAAAAAACAGGGGCTGACTGGTCCGAATAAAGAATTTATTCCTATTTTTTTGTTAAGGTGCCCTTTTTAGGGGAAATCTGTCCTGTTGCTGTTCATCCTTCACAGCGCAGGCTTGTCAGACTTGCAACGGGCTTGCTACTCGATGAACACGATGTGAGCCAGTTATTAAAGAATCACCCCAATGCGGTGGAGAGATTGTAGAAAATGTGGATCAGAAACATGAAGCGTGGCCTCCTGCTTTCCGTCCTTGGCGCCACGTTCGGATTCATGTTTTCGGAACAGGGGCAGGCCCATACAACCCGGCATGCCAGCCACATCCATCCCGCCGCAGCCACCGCCACGCACGGCCATGCCATTCACCATGCAGCCCTGCGCCGCGGGCACGGACATGAGCGGGGTCATGTGATCCAGTGCGTGGCCTTTGCCAAATCGGCATCGGATGTCGAAATCCGCGGCAACGCGGTCGACTGGTGGTATAACGCAGCCGGGCGCTACGCCCGTGGCAGCGCGCCCGAGGAAGGCAGCGTACTCAACTTCCGTGGCACGCGCCGCATGCCGCTGGGCCATGTAGCCGTGGTGCGGCAGCTGGTCAACAGCCGCACGATCATCATTGATCAGTCGCATTGGGGCCAGGGCGGCATCAGCCGCGCGGTTCCTGTCATTGACGTTTCCCCCAACAATGACTGGTCGGCCGTGCGCGTGGCACTGAACAACCATAGCGGCGGGTTTGGCAGCATCTATCCCACCTACGGCTTCATTTACGCCCGCCCGGCCGCAGGTTCGGACGTGATGCTGACCACGTATCAGAAAGCCATGCACAGCAACCCCACCGTGATGGCGCAGGCGCAGCCCCGTACCCGCCACAACAGCACGGAAGTGGCGGAAGCGCCCGAGGGCATTGCCGCGGGCCGTGCAACGTCTTCACTGGCCTATACGGATGACGTGCCGAATCGTTCCCTGCGCTAGGGTCTAAAAAACGTCAGGGCCGACCAGCCCGATGATAGGGATGGCCGGCCGAAATGGCGCGGGCGCGATAGAGCTGTTCGGCCAGCATGCCGCGCACCAGCATGTGCGGCCAGGTCATCCTGCCAAGCGACAGTGTATGATCGGCGCGCTGTACGACGGGGGCATCAAGCCCCTCGGCTCCACCAATCACGAAACATAATGGCCTTGGGGTTTCGACCCACTGCTCCACCGCGCGTGAAAAGGCCAGACTGTCATAGGTCCGGCCCCCTTCGTCCATGGCAACAACCAGTGCGCGTTCGGGCAGCGCCGCAAGAATGGCCTGTCCTTCGCGGCGCTTGATCTCATTGGATGCCCCACGCCCTTCCGCCAGTTCGGTCAGCCTGATGCGGGGGGAAAGCCGGGTGGCATAGCGTTCAAACAGGTCACGCTCCACCCGGTCCTTCATACGGCCTACGGCAATCAGGTGAAACAAGATTATTCCACCGGGGTGGCTGGCGCATCCGGCGGCACATCCAGGTCAGCGCCCCACATCCGCTCCAGCCCGTACAGTGCACGCGCTTCGGCCTTGAACAGATGCACCACGATGTCACCCGCATCCAGCAGCACCCAGTCGGAACCGCCTGCCCCTTCGGTGCGGATGCGCTTCAGCCCCGCTTCCCCCAGCTTACGGTCGATATGGGCGGCCATGGCCGCGATCTGCCGGTCCGCAAGGCCGGTTGCGATCACCATCCGGTCAGCGAAGGAAGCCCGTCCGGTCAGGTCGATCACCACGATATCCTCGGCCTTGTCATCTTCCAGGCTGGTGGTGATGATTTCCAGAAACTGGTCGACACGGGGGTCGGGTTCGCGCGTCCGGGTGGCGGTGGGACCAGCCACGGCTGCCTTCTTGCGTGGCGTGCCCGGCACCTGCATGGCGCTGCCCAGCGCGCCTGTGGTCACGCGCGGCTGCCCGGCGGAGAGGGGGCTGCCGGTGCGGTGCCTGGCGCTGCCCTCGGCTGTAGGCTTTCTGGTTATGGCTGTTACTCCCGTCGGTGGCCGGACCCGGCCTGCGATGCACGTATTTCTGTAGCTGATATAGCGTTCTGTGGCGCGGGAAGAAAGACCCATGCCGGTGGCGTGCACAGGGCAAGCCTTCCCGCTTCCCGCGCGGGGCGGCGCCAGGGTGCCATGATATGGGCGATCTGCCCGTGCAGTGCCGGGCCATTATAACCCGGTCGTGGCAGAACCGCGAGCGGAACCATGCGGACCAGATCGGTCCAGCGCCGCCACCGCCCCATCTGGGCCAGCCCGTCCGCCCCCATGAGCCAGACAAACCGCACATGCGGGAAAAGCCGTTTCAGGCGCGCCAGCGTATCGACCGTATAGCGTGTGCCGATATGGCGCTCGATATCGGTTGCAACCAGCCTGCGCGTGCCCAGCCCCCGCAGGCGCGCCCGCACCCCGGCCAGCCGCTGCGCCAGCGGCGCCATGCCCGCCGCGGGCTTGAGCGGATTGCCCGGCGAGACCAGGAACCAGACCTGATCAAGCCGGAGCTGGCGCAACGCCCGGCAGGCCAGCTGGATATGGCCTTCATGCACCGGGTTGAACGATCCCCCCAGCAGGCCCACGCGCATGGACCGCCCGTCCCCCCGGACCGACGGGACTGCCCCCGTGCCGCGCAACAGGCTCAGGCCCGGACCTGTCCGGTGCCGATCACTTCGTAGCGGTAGGTGGTCAGCTGCTCCAGCCCGACCGGCCCACGGGCATGGAAACGCCCGGTGGCTATGCCGATCTCGGCCCCGAAACCGAACTCTCCCCCATCACAGAACTGGGTGGAGGCATTCCACATGACCACCGCGCTGTCCGTTCCGTTCAGGAACGTCGTGGCCGCGGTTTCGTCTTCCGTCACGATGGCCTCGGTATGCGCGCTGCCGTAGCGGGCGATATGCGCCAGCGCATCCTCCACGCCATCCACCACACCAACGGACAGGACCGCGTCCAGCCATTCGGTGGCAAAATCCGCATCCGTCGCGGCGGGAAGGTCGGGCACGACCGCGCGCGCGCGCTCATCGGCACGGAAGGTGCAGCCACGGGTGGCCAGATCCTCGATCAGGCCGGGCAGGATCCTGGGCGCGATCGCCTGATCCACCAGCAGCGTCTCGGTCGCACCGCATATGCCCGGCCGGCGCAGCTTGGCGTTCAGCACGATGCGCCGCGCCATTTCCAGATCGGCGGCGGCATGGACATAGGTGTGGCACAGCCCTTCGGCATGGGCCAGTACCGGCACGCGGGCCTCGGCACAGACCCGTTCGACCAGCGACTTGCCGCCACGGGGAATGATCAGGTCGATCAGCCCCGCCGCCCCCAGCATGGCGGCCACATGCGCGCGATCCGCATCGGGCGGGATCTGCACGCAGTCCACCGGCAAGCCGGCGGCCTTCAGCCCGGCCTGCATGGCAGTATGGATGACGCGCGCGCTGTTCAGGCTGTCCGATCCGCCCCGCAGGATGACCGCGTTGCCGGACTTGATGCACAGCGCCGCCGCGTCCGCGCCCACGTTGGGACGGCTTTCATAGATCATGCCGATGACACCCACCGGGGTGGCGACCCGACGGATACGCAGCCCGTTGGGCCGGTCCCATTCCGCCATGACATGGCCCACCGGGTCCGGCAGGCCGGCCACCTGCTCCAGCCCCAGCGCCATGGCCTCGACCCGTTCGGGGTTGAGCGTCAGCCGGTCACGGAACGCACTGGCGCCGGTAAAGGCGGCAAGGTCACGCGCATTGGCCGCCAGCAGTTCAGGCTGGGCCGCACGCAGCGCCTGGGCCGCGGCCATCAGGGCGGCGTTGCGGGTGGTGGTGCTGCTGCGGGCCAGCACACGCCCGGCCTGGCGCGCGGCAAGGGCCATGGCGCGGATCACGTCCGGCTGCGGTGCATCAGCCCGCGCGGGGGTTGCAACAGCCTTGTCCATGATCCGTTACTCCTTGCATGATGGCCAACCGGGACATCCCGTATCGGCCCCTGTATCAGACGTTGAAGCGGAACAGCAGGACATCCCCGTCCTGCACCACGTAATCCCGCCCCTCGATGCGCAGCCTGCCCGCCTCACGCGCGCCCGCTTCGCCATTGCAGGCAATGTAATCATCATATGCAATGGTCTCGCAGGCAATGAAGCCACGCTCGAAATCATTGTGAATGATGGCGGCCGCCTGCGGGGCCCTGGTACCTTCGGTAATGGTCCAGGCCCGCGTTTCCTTGGGGCCTACCGTAAAGTAGGTGTTCAGCCCCAGCAGGCGGTAGCCCGCCGCGATCACCCGGTCCAGCCCGCTATCCTTCAGGCCCAGGCCCTCAAGGAATTCCACGCGGTCTTCCGCCCCAAGCTGGCTGACCTCGGCCTCGATCGCGGCGGAGACGACAACCATCGCCGCCCCTTCCGCTTCGGCGCGGGCGCGGACGCGCTCGGAAAATTCGTTGCCCGTTGCCGCCGATGCCTCATCGACATTGCAGACATACAGCACCGGCTTCGATGTCATGAGCTGGAGGCGGCGCACCGCTTCCTCCTGCCCCGCCGGGATCGCCTCACGCGCGGGGCGGCCTTCGCGCAGGGCCGCGATCAGCGGTTCCATCAGTTCGACCTGGGCCGCCGCCTCACGATCATTGCCGCGCGCCTTCTTCTGCAGCGCCACGATCCGCTTTTCCAGCGATTCAAGGTCGGCCAGCATGAGTTCGGTCTCGATGATCTCCGCATCGCGGATGGGATCAACACCGCCTTCGACATGGGTGATGTCGTCATCCTCGAAGCAGCGCAGCACATGGATGATCGCATCCACCTCGCGGATATTGGCCAGGAACTGGTTGCCCAGGCCTTCCCCGCGTGACGCGCCGCGCACCAGGCCCGCGATATCGACGAATTCAAGGCTGGTGGGCAGGATCTTCTGCGACTTGCCGATACGCGCCAGATTGGCCAGCCGCGCATCGGGCACCGCCACGCGCCCGACATTGGGCTCGATGGTGCAGAACGGATAGTTCGCGGCCTGCGCCGAAGCGGTCTCGGTCAGGGCGTTGAACAGCGTCGATTTGCCGACATTCGGCAGGCCCACGATGCCACAGTTGAAGCCCATACGCCCTTACTCCCCGGCCTGCGCGGCCATTCTTGTCATGAACAGTTCCGGCTTCCCGTCCGCAAGCAGCGTGGCCTCATCGGCCAGCGTATCCAGCATCGGGTCAAGCCACTCGTGGTCCGCGCGGGAAAAGTCACCCAGCACATGACCCGTCACACGCTCACGGCTGCCCGGATGACCGATGCCCAGCCGCACGCGCCAGTATTCTTTCGTGCCCAGCATGCGGTCCATCGACCGCAGGCCGTTATGGCCCGCCGCCCCGCCGCCACGCTTCACGCGGATGCGCCCGGGGTCCAGGTCCAGTTCATCATGGAACGCCGTGATGGATTCGGCTGGCAGTTTATAGAAGGCGGCCGCCTGCTGAACACTCTCCCCCGAGAGGTTCATGTAGGTCATGGGCCTGAGCAGCAGCACCTTGTGCCGCCCCACCATGCCTTCGGCCACCTCGCCACGGAAGCGCCTGCGCCACGGGGCGAACCCGTGGCGCGCGGCAATCCGGTCCACCGCCATGAACCCGACATTGTGACGATTCCGGCTCATCCCCGGCTCGGGGTTACCAAGACCGGTCCAGAGCAGCATCGTTCATCTCCTGTCGTGTATCCGGGCGGTGGGGGGGATCAGCCCTCGGTGGTGGCTTCGGCTTCAGCGGCCTCGGCGTCCTCGTCAATGCTCGGGGGGGCCACGTTGGCGATGACGAAGTTGTTGTCATGCTGCACGGGGGTCACGTTCTCCGTGCCCTTCAGGTCTTCCCAGCGCACGTTGTCGTGGAAGTCGAGCTTGGACAGGTCGGCGGTAAAGAACTCGGGGATGTTGGCCGGATCGACCACCACGTCCACCGTGTGGCGAACAATGTTCATCACGCCACCACGCTTGACACCGGGGGAGACTTCTTCACCCTCGAAGCGGATTTCCACTTCCACATGCACCTTGTGGCCAGCAGCCAGGCGCTGGTAGTCCACATGGATCGGCGCGTCGGACACGGGGTGCAGCTGCACTTCACGCAGCAGGGCATGCACGGAGGCGCCCTTCTCCACCGAGATGTCATAGATGCGCGAGCGCCAGCCGGACTTGTGCAGTTCACGGTAGACGATGCGGGGGTCAAGCGCGATCAGGACGGGTTCCTGGCCTGCGCCATAGATGACACCGGGCACCAGCCCGGCACGCCTCGTTGCACGCGCTGCCCCCTTACCAGCCTTCGCGCGCGAAGAGACTTCGATTTTCGTGAATTTGGTCACTTGTTTGCTCCTGAAACACAAGCGCGCGGGCCTCCAGGGGTGCCAGCGCGTGCGCGGCCTTTAACGGAAAACCGCGTCCGATGCAATCACCCAGGCCTTACCCGTGCCCGGTTTTTCAGGAAAGGGCGCTCAGGCTCCAGACCGGCGTGGGGCCGGGTTCGACCCACATGGGGGTGGCATTGGGCAGGCGCACATTGGGCTTGAGATGCATGGCCGCGCGCAGGGCACGGAACATGGCGCCATGGCAGACGATCAGCGGCACGCCCTCATGCTCCAGCGCACGGTTGACGGCCGATACCGCGCGCGCGCGGAGGTCGGCGAAGCTTTCGCCATTGGCGGGCGTGTAGTCCCCTGCGATCCAGCTGTCGTACCATGTGCCCATCGGCTTGCCTTCCTCGTCCCCGAAGCAGACTTCCTTCAGCCCGTCATCCACCGCCACGTCAAAACGGGGGGCGCCATGGGCGGCAAGCTGGTCAGCCACGATTTCAGCCGTGCGGCGCGCGCGCACCAGCGGCGAGGATACGATGCGCACGATCGGCGCATGGTCACGCCAGTGCCGCGCCAGAAGCAGGCCCGCCGCCTCCGCCTGCGCAATGCCGGTGGCATTGAGCGGGATATCCGTGCGCCCCTGTGACCGGCCCTGTGCATTCCAGTCGGTTTCCCCATGGCGCAGATACCAGTAGGGCCGGGAAATCAGGTCGGTCATGGGGCGTTCCTTCTTGATACAACCCCTTGGGGGTAACGCCCCGCGCCAGCCATGGTCAATGCCACCGTCAGTCAAACAGCGAGGAAACCGAACTTTCATCCGAGATGGCCTGCATCGCGCGCGAGATCAGGCCCGCCGTGCTGATCTGGCGGATATTGGCCGATTCCTTGACCGCCTCGGTCGCCATGATGCTGTCGGTCAGGGTCAGCATCCCCAGCGGGGACTGGCCCACGCGGCTGACCGCGCTGCCGGTCAGCACACCATGGGTCACGTAGGCTTCCACCGCGGCCGCACCATGCTTCATCAGCGCTTCCGCCGCGTTGCACAGCGAACCGCCGCTATCGACGATATCATCCACCAGAATACAGTAGCGGCCGCGCACGTCACCGATCACGTTCATGACTTCGGACACACCGGCGCGCTCACGCCGCTTGTCGATGATGGCCAGATCCACGTTCAGCCGCTGCGCCAGCTGGCGCGCACGCACCACGCCGCCCACGTCGGGCGAGACGATCATGAGATTGTGCGGCCCGCCGGGAATGTCCATCGGCGGCGCGTCATAGGGCAGCGGCGGCTCGCCCTGAAGCTTCATGCGGCCCCGGATGTCGCGCGTGAACAGGGGGGCTGCGTACAGGTTGTCCACCGGGATATCGAAGAAGCCCTGGATCTGCATGGCGTGCAGGTCCATGGTCAGCAGGCGGTTGGCGCCGGCCTCGACCAGGATGTTGGCGACCAGCTTGGCGCTGATGGGTGTGCGGGGGCCGGATTTGCGGTCCTGCCGGGCATAGCCGAAATACGGCATGACCGCCGTGATGCGCCGTGCCGACCCGCGACGCAGCGCGTCAAGCATGATCAGCAGTTCCATCAGGTTGTCATTGGTGGGGGAACAGGTGCTCTGGATGACAAACACGTCCTCGCCACGCACGTTCTCATGAATCTCGACAAAGATTTCCATATCGGCAAAACGCCGCACGGTCGCATTGCAGAGCGGCAACCCCAGTTCCATCGCGACCTTTTCGGCCAGAGGCAGGTTGCTGTTACAGGCGACAATTTTCATCGTATGGCGCTCCCGGGCGGCGATACTGGCGATGGGGCAGGCATTTTTCCGCACCCCCGTTCTTTATGTGCCGCCTTCTAACAACCGGCACATAACCTGTCACCTGTCTATGGCGGGCGGCAGCCGCACACCAGCCCGTCGTTGCTGATCCGTCACACCGGCGCCAGTTGGCGGCAGGACCACACCGGGGAAGGGATGCGGCGCCACCGGACGTGCCACCGTTACGGGCGTGCCACTGATTTCATGCACGGTGGCCGTGCCCGCATCGGGGACGGGGGTGGCGGTAGCACTGGGCATGGGTGGCCACAGATCCGGCTGCCGCAGGGCGGGAGCCGCGGGTTTTGCCACCGGCCGGGGGACGGATGCCGGAGGCCTGGCGGCCACCGGCGCCGTGGCAGGAACCACCGGGGTGGCGACAGGCCCGGCCGCCATTGCAGGTGCTACAGCAGGGCGTGACGTGGGTACCGTCACGGCAGGGGCCACGGGAACGGCAACGGGAGCCGCCACCGGGGTCACCACTGGCGCAGGCGGCACGACGGCGACCACCGGTGCAGGCGTGCCAGCCGCTACGGGAACAGGCACAGAGGGAACGGCCGGCGTGCCGGGCGCAGGTGCCACGGTGGCGGCCGGCGGCGCCCCCCTTCCCCCCGCCGCCAGCCGGGACGGGACAGGCTGCTGCGGCGCGGCCAGCGTGCCATCCGCCGCCAGCGGCGCATTCGCCCGGCCGGAATAACGGGTTATGATCTGCCGGGCGGCCCCTGCCGCCTCATCGGCGGCCGATACCGCGACCGCTCCCCATTTCCTGTCCAGGGAATGGGCCGCGATGTCATGGATCTGGGTGGCGGCCCCTGCTTCCTTGCCCTGCGCGTCAACCACCTGCCATGTCAGCACGATATGCTGCTGGCGGGTGAGCGATGTCGTGGTCACGGCATCATTGAGCACTACGGTGCACCCCACGGTGTAATCAGCCCCCGCCGCCGTATGCCGGATATCCTCATGCGCATCGGGGAAGGCCGCGATGAAGGCCTGCGCCAGGGCATGGTCCCCATCGCCCGGCGCGCCACGCACGCCTGCGAAATACACATGCGCCGGACGGTTCTTGAGGCTGTTGGGGTCCTTCTGCATCTGTGCCGCCTGAATCCCGGTCAGCAGTTCGGCCACGCCGGGTGCCGCCACCTGTGCCGAACGGGCGGCGGCCTGTCCATCCGCCGCCTGCCACTGGGCCGCGGGAACGGGCGCGCCCGCCATATGGCCACGTTCCTCGCCCTTGGGGGTCATGACGGCATAGATGGGCACGATCGCGCCATTGCTGGTGGTGGCCGTCATCTTCAGCCACCAGTCACCGGGGCGCACGGGCTGGGCCATGGCGGGCACGGACTGCGCCAGCAGGGCATCGACCATGGCATGCTGCCAGACCTGTGCCGCCGCCGCGTCCGTGCCCGACCCGGTCGAGACCGGCACCGCCAGCCGCGCGGTCGGTGCCTGCGCCACACTGCCCGCGCCCGTGGGGCGGAAAGGATGCGGCATGTTCACGCAGCCACCAAGGGCGCCAAGCGCGGCGACGGCTGACATCATGACCAGCCGCCGGGCAAAAACTTCTGACATCATGATCCTTCTATATCGCCCGGCAGGCAATAACGGAAATCTGGTGGCCAATCGGGCCACCGCCGGCCAGCGTGCGGCGGCGATGGCTGAAAAACCGGGCTTCATCATGCAATGTGTCGAGTCCCACCGCCACGGCCCGCCCCACACCGCAACGCGCCAGCCGCCCGACACAGTAGCCGGGCAGGTCGAACATGAAATGCCCCTGCCGGCTGGCCGGCGTGAAAAAGCGGGCGGCGGATGCATCCCATGCCAGCACGGCATCACGCATGTCCGGTCCCACCTCATAACTGTTGGGGGCGATGCAGGGCCCGACCACCGCGCTGATCCCGTCCGCCGCGCAGCCCAGCGCGCCCATGGCGGCCACCACCGACTCCACAATACCCCCACATGCCCCGCGCCAGCCCGCATGCGCGGCCCCCACCACCGTGCCCTGTGCGTTGCTGAACAGGATGGGCGCGCAATCGGCGGTAATCACACCCAGCGCAAGGCCCGGCTGGCTGGTCACCAGCCCGTCCCCCTCCGGCCCGGCACCTGTCGGCCATGGGCTGGTCACGGTCAGGGTGCGCGCGCCATGCACCTGCGTCAGGCCCAGCAGGTTCCCCGGCGGCACATCCATGTACTGCGCCACGCGGCGGCGGTTCTCACGCAGCGCTTCGGGCGCATCGGCCGAGCGGGTGGAACAGTTCAGGCTGGCATACGGGCCGGTCGAAACACCCCCCTGCCGGGTAAAGAACCCGTGCCGGGCGGCTGCCAGAAGCGGTGCGCGCACGACCTGTGCATCCGTAATGGCGCTGTCCGTCATCATCGTGTTCCCCCGTTGGGTGTTGTCCCGTCGTCATCCATGCGTCGGCCCGCAAAGCCCGGCAGGTCACCCGCAAGCCCCGCCGCAAGCCCGAGCACGCGAAAAAGCTGGCCCATGCGCTCCGGCGCCGCAAGCCTTGCCGCCGCGTCACGGGTTGCCGCCGCCTGGTCCGGGGCCGCGCGTTCAAGCCGCGCGCACCGCGCCGCAAGCCCCAGCGCGGACAAAAACCGCCCCTGCGGCACGCTGCCCCATACATCCACGCCATGCGCGGCCTGTGCGATGGAGCGGAAATCAACATGCGCGGTCAGGTCCGCCGTGCCGGGATCGCGCAACAGGTCCGCCGGGCGGCCATCACGCAGGGCCTGCAGGCTGTCCCCCCACGCGGGCGCGTCATAACCATAATCGATCAGCAGTGCCGCACCCGACCATCGCCGCAGCCGAGCGGCAAGGGCCTGCGTGAAATCCAGCGCGGGCTGGCAGGTTTCCAGCACCGCCCCCTCCGGCACCGCCCGCCCGCGGGCGGGATGGGTGGCGGGAAAGGATGCGGGCGCCCCCACGAACGCGCCATGATGCACAAACCGTTCCTCCCACCCCCCTGCCCGCCTTGTGAACTGGCGGATGGGCAGCGCATCAAGGAATTCGTTGGCCAGCAGGATCATCGGGCCATCCGGCACGGTGGCAAGGCTGTCATGCCAGCAGGGCGGAAGCAGGGTGCCCCCCTCCAGCGCATGCGCCTGCACGCCGCGCAGGCGCGGTGATGTCTCGATCAGGTGAAGCCGCACGGCCCGGTGGCAGGCCGGGGCGACACGGCGCACAAGGCGCAGCGCATCGGCCATGAGCGTGCCCCGGCCCGGCCCGGCCTCCACCAGCATGAACGGGTCCGGGCTGCCAAGCTGCCCCCATGCAACGGCAACCCACGCCCCCAGCAGTTCACCAAACATCTGCGATATTTCAGGTGACGTGATGAAATCGGCAAACGGGTCGCAGCCCGCGTAATAGGCGGCATTGGCCCGGGCCATGAAATGGTCCAGGCGTTCCGCCCCGTCCCTCACCGCGCTGCTCCGCCATCCACGGCTTTCGGCTCCGGTTCCGGCGCGGCCATGACGGATGTGCGCGCCGGCCGCAGGCAGGCATTGAGCATGAGCCCCGCCCCGCCAATGGCCATGGGCACGCACAGCACCTGCCCCATGGTCACGCCAAAGGGCAGGAAGCCGATGAAGGCATCAGGCTCGCGGAAGCATTCGCACACCGTGCGCGCCACGGCATAACCGAACAGGAACAGCCCCGCGATGAACCCCGGATGCTGCCGCGCGCGCAGGCTGCGCGAGACGCACCACAGCACGGTGAACAGCACCAGCCCCTCGGCAAAGGCCTCGTACAGTTCGGACGGGTGGCGTGGTTCCGGCCCGGCGTCGGGAAAGATCATGGCCCATGGCAGGGAGGACGGCGCGGGACGCCCCCACAGTTCGCCATTGATGAAATTGGCAATGCGCCCCAGCCCCAGCCCGATGGGCACCACCGTCGTGATGCGGTCCGAAAAGGCAAGGAAGCTCAACCCGTTGAGGCGTGTGAACACGATCAGCGCGATGATCACCCCCGCCGCCCCCCCATGGAACGACATGCCGCCATGCCAGACCTGCAGGATATTGAGCGGATGGGCCAGGTAATAGCCCGGCTGGTAGAACAGGATGTAGCCAAGCCGCCCCCCCAGCACCACGCCCAGCGTGGCCCATGTCAGGAAGTCATCCACCTGCACCGTGGTCGCGGCCCGTGGTGGCAGGGCCACCAGATGGCGCGCGATCCGCCACCCCGCCACCAGTGCGACAATATAGGCCATGGCGTACCAGCGGATGGCGAACGGCCCGAAATGGACCATTACCGGATCGAACTGCGGAAAGATCAGGACAGGCAGCATCGGCCCACTTTCATGTCAGGGTTGCGGCGGCACCAGGCAGGACGCCCACGGGCAGGGTACCTAAAGATAGGGGTCGGGGCGGGCAAGATAGTCCTGCACGTAGCGGCGCACGCCATCCTCCAGCGTGGTGAAGGGGCGGCTGTAGCCCGCGGCGCGCAACCTGCGCATGTCCGCGCAGGTAAAGGACTGGTACTGGCCGCGCAGGCTTTCGGGCATGTCGATGAATTCGATCTGGCGGGCGACACCCGCCGCGTCACACACCGCATGCGCCAGATCGGCATAGGTACGCGCCACCCCCGTGCCGCAGTTGAACAGCCCGCTGACATGCCCGTGGTCCAGCAGCCAGAGCATGACATCGACCACGTCTCCCACCCATATGAAGTCGCGCGCCTGCGCCCCGTCGGCCAGGCCCGGCACGTCGGAGCGGAACAGGCGCAGCGGCTGGCCCGCGCGGGCTTCGTCATACTTGACCCTGACCACCGAGATCATGCGGCCCTTATGGTATTCGTTGGGACCATAGACATTGAAAAACTTCAGCCCCGCCCAGGACAGGCCGGGCAGTTCCCCCTTTTCCAGCCGGTGCAGCAGGCCAGTGTCGAATGCCTGCTTGGACCAGCCATACAGGTTGAGCGGGCTGAGGTGGTCCAGCGCCCCCGGGTCATCGCTGAACTGCTCCACCCGGTCGGCGGCCCCATAGGTGGCGGCGGACGAGGCATAGATGAAGCGCACGCCCGCATGCGCGCACCATGACGCCAGACGGTGGGACAGGTCCACGTTGGTGCGCCATACCAGATCCCCGTCCGTGGCCGTGGTCTCGCTTATGGCGCCAAGATGGATCACGGCCCCCACATCCGGCCCGCTGGCCAGCCATGCGTCAAGCGCCTCGGGGGCGATGATCCGGCCGGGGGCGTGATGGCGCAGGTTGCGCCACTTGCCCGCGCTGCCCAGCCAGTCCACCACCACCGTCTCCACGCCACGCGCATGAAGGGCCTGCTGCATGCACGAACCGATAAAGCCCGCGCCACCCGTAATCACGATCACTGTCCCGCACCCCGCCTGTTGCCGCCTGGAAGTCGGTGGCGCGGCCCATGCGCGCCCATGACTATCGTGCGGATAGCCCTGAGGCGGCAATGTGTCTATAGTGGCGGCTTTCATCCCGCCCGTGGCCTGACAGAAGACGCGGCGCGGTCCGTTCATGGAGTACCCATTATGTCCGACAGGCCCCGCATTCTTGATGACCTTGCCGGTGTGGCCGGTGGGGCGTTTTCCGCCCTTGCCGGCGTGCGTGAGGAAATCGGCGCCATCGTCCGCGCCCGTGTGGACGAGACGCTGGGCAGCCTGAACCTCGTGCGCCGCGACGAATTCGAGGTGGTGCGCGAAGTGGCCACCCGCGCCCGGCTGGCCCAGTCCGAAATGGAAAACCGGATTGCCCGGCTGGAAGAACGCGTATCCGACCTGGAAGCCAGCCTGACCGCGCCCACCCCCCGGCCGCACGCCTGATCACCCCGCCCCAGCACAACGCTTGCAGCCGGTGCCCGCGCGCCATAGGGTATCAGGACGGTCCGCGCCCTGATTCCCCGCAACAGGACACGGACCGGGTTGCAGAGACACGGAATCCGGCCAGCACGCCGGATTTCCTCCACGACGGCTTCGGGGAGTGCCACATGCCTGCTCTGACTCAGACAACACGCACACGCAATACGAATCCACTCGATCTGATGGAACAGATCGTGGGCGGATACGACTGGAATTTCGAACGCCGCAGCGATTCGGAAATGGCTGCCGAGGCACCGGGCAAATGGTGCGATTACGGGCTGTTCTTCTGCTGGTCGGAAGAAGTCAGCGCCATGCATTTTACCTGCACGTTCGACCTCAAGGTCCCCGCCGAGCAGCGCCAGAACCTGTTCGAACTGGTGGCCCTGGCCAATGAGCGGCTGTGGATCGGCCATTTCGGCATGGATCTGGAGCATGGCACCCCGGTCTTCCGCCATGCCGTGCTGCTGCGCGGATCACGCGGGGCCTCCATGGAAAGCCTGGAGGACATGATCGACATCGCCCTGACGGAATGCGAACGCTTCTACCCCGCCTTCCAGTTCGTGCTGTGGGGCGGCAAGAAACCCGCCGAGGCGCTGGAAGCCGCCATGCTGGACTGCGCGGGCATGGCCTGATGGCGGACATGCTTCCCCCCGTGCTGCTTGTCGGCTGCGGCAACATGGGTGGCGCCATGCTTGATGGATGGCTGAAGGAAGGGCTTGCCCCTTCCTTCATCATCGACCGGCACCGCCCTTCCGTCCCCGCCCCGCACCATCTGGTGCGCAGCGCGGACGAGGTTCCCGACAGCTTCCATCCCGGCATGATCGTACTGGCCACCAAACCGCAGAAGGTGGACGCCGTCATGTCCGCCATCGCCCCCTTCGCGCTGCGCGCGCCGGTGCTGTCGGTTCTGGCGGGCCGCCGGTCGGGCGACCTGGCCGACCGGCTGACCGATGCCCTGCCCGCGGGCAGCCCGATGCCGGTGGTGATCCGCGCCATGCCCAACACGCCCAGCAGCATTGGCCAGGGCATGAGCGTATGCTACGCCCTCCCCGCCGCGACACCCACGCAGCGTGCCCTGTGCACGCGCCTGCTGCGCGCGGTGGGCGACGTGGCCTGGATAGACCATGAAGACCAGATGGACGTGGTGACCGCCATATCCGGCAGTGGACCGGCCTATGTCTTCCTGCTGGCCGAACTGCTGGAGGAAACCGGCGTGGCCCAGGGCCTTCCCCCCGCCCTGGCCCGCCAGATCGCCCGCCAGACGGTGGCGGGCGCGGGCGCGCTCATGATACAGGGCGGCATGGACGCCGCCACCCTGCGCCGCAACGTGACCAGTCCCGGCGGCACCACACAGCAGGCGCTTGAGGTGCTGATGGCCCCGGACGCCTGGCCTGCCGCCCTTGCCACCGCCGTACGGGCGGCGGCGCGCCGGTCACGCGAACTGTCGGGCGCATCACCCGTTTCATGACCATGCGTGCCCGCATGGTTTGCCCTTGCTGAACCCCCAACCCGGAAGACCAGGCCCTCTATGGATAACGACCAGTTTGACGCCACCCTTCTCCGCTCCGCCCTGGAACGTGCCGCCCTGCACGGCTGGCGCCGCACGACGGTCGTGGACGCCGCGCGCGAGGCGGGGCTGAGCCTGGATACCGCACGCAAGCGTTTTGGGTGCAAGACCATGCTCCTGCTGACACTGGGGCGGCTGGCCGATGAGGCGGCCCTGGTCGAGGACGGGTCCGAAGGCAGCGTGCGCGAAAAGCTGTTCGACATGATCATGCGCCGCCTTGATGTATTCCAGCAGTACCGCGAGGGCGTGCGCGCCGTCCTGCGCGCCGTGCCGCTGGACCCGCCGCTCGCACTCCTGCTGGGCGGGGCCACGATGGAAAGCATGAAGTGGCTTGCGGATGCCGCGGGGCTGGACACGGCGGGCCTTGCCGGTGTGGTGCGCCTGCAGGCGCTGCTGGGTGTATGGACCCTGACCCTGCGTGCCTGGGACAGGGATGACAGTCAGGACATGGGCCTGACCATGGCCGCCCTGGATCAGGCGCTGGACCGCGCGGCCCGCTTTACCGGACTGGCGCCCGTCACCCCGCAATCCCCCGCCGGCACCACCCCGGACGCGGGCACCGACCCGATGGTCGACCTGCCGCTGGAACCTTCCGCCTGAATGATGGTACCGGGTGCTGCCCCCTTTACGGCACCGCCCTTTAGACATTAGAAGATCCCCGGATCATGCGAATCGCGTGATCCGTGATCTGGTGGGGCGTAGCCAAGTGGTAAGGCAGCGGATTTTGATTCCGCCATGCGGAGGTTCGAACCCTCCCGCCCCAGCCAGTTTCCGGCATCTGGAAATTACAGACGTTTCGGACGAAGCTTTTCCCGCAAAGCGCCGGGAACTGCCGCCTTCCTGAAATAAAGGCGGCATCCGGAAATGTTCATCCGGTCCCGACAGACGGCGCGGCCCTATGCCTGCACGGACACAACCGGCGGCCAGAAGGCATTGGCAATATCGTTCTGGATCTGCCTGAGCTGGCGCTGGATCCAGTCCATGTATTCATGCAGGCCACGCATGATGATGTCCTCCACCGTCTGCTCGACCAGTGTCACGCGCAGTTCCTCCACCCGCTCCTGGCTTGGGCTGCAATGGCGCAGCCGGTATTCCCCCGCAAGGGAGGCCAGCGCGCAGTCCACACTGCGCAGGCTGGCGGAAAGCGAGCGTGGGAATCCGTCGTTCTTGAGCATGAAGCCCACGATATTGGCTGGCGTCATGCCTTCGGGCAGCACCCGGCGGAAGGCATGATAGGCCGCCGCCGAACGCAGGACCGATGTCCACTGGCTCATGTCGATATCCGACCCCACGCCCGCCCCACTGGGCAGCAGGGTATGGTATTTTATGTCGATCAGCCGGGTGATCTGGTCCGCGCGTTCCAGGTTCTTGCCCAGAATGTAGAACAGCCATGCCTGGTCACGGTACAGCGTGCCTTCGGTAATGCCGAAATGGGTCTGGCAGTCCTGCTTGAGCCGGGTGCACAGGGTGGACAGGTATCCCGCGCCAGTATCATCCGGCCCCAGTTCCATGACCCAGCGGGTAAAAACGTTGAGATGCATCCACATCTCCGTCGAGATCAGCGGGCGCAGCACGCGGGCATTCTCACGCGCGCAACGCGCCATGGACACGATGGAGTCCGGGTTGTCGCGGTCGGTAATGTAGAAGGACACCACGCTGCGCTCGGTCACGCTCTTGTGGTGCTGGAAGAACAGCGCATCATCGGCATTGATGCGGATGACGCTGTCCCACCCCGCATCCATGTTGCTGGCCTGCACGGATGTGCTGGTCACCTCGATCAGGCGCGCCATGTTCTCGATGCGCTCCATGTAGCGCGCCAGCCACATCGTGCTTTCGGCATAGCGTGAAAGCAGGTTGCGCAGGCCCGGCAGCACCGGGGGGGGAAAGGCTGAAACCTGTGTCATGATGCCAGAACCCATGTATCCTTTGCCCCGCCACCCTGCGAGGAATTGACCACCAGCGACCCCTTGCGCAGCGCGACCCGCGACAGGCCACCGGGCAGGACCCATGTATCGCGCCCGGTCACGGCAAAGGGCCGCAGGTCCACATGCCGCCCCTCCACCCCCGCCGGGCACAGCGTGGGCGAGACGGACAGGCTGATGACGGGCTGGCTGATGTAATTGGCCGGGTCGGCACGCAGCAGCGTGCGGAATTCATCCAGCTGCGCCTGTGTCGCATGCGGGCCGATCAGCAGCCCGTAGCCACCGGATTCACCCACCGGCTTGACCACCAGATGCTCCAGGTTGGCCAGCGTGTAGGCCAGCCCCTCGGGCTCGCCACATATATGGGTTTCCACATTGGTCAGGATCGGCTCCTGGTCCAGGTAGTAGCGGATGATGCGCGGCATGTAGGCATAGACCGCCTTGTCATCGGCAACGCCGGTGCCAAGGGCGTTGGCCAGCGTCACGTTGCCCCGGCGGTAGGCATCCACCAGTCCCGGCACGCCCAGCAGGCTGTCGGGGTTGAAGACCAGCGGGTCAAGGAAGTCGTCATTGAGCCTGCGGTAGATGGAATGGACCGGCCGCGGGCCGCCCACCGTGCGCATGTAGACGCGCCCGTCCTCCACCATGAGGTCGCGGCCCTCGACAAGCGGAATGCCCATCTCGCGCGCCAGGAACACATGTTCGAAATACGCGGCGTTGTAGATGCCCGGCGAAAGCAGGACCACCTGCGGGTCCGCAACGCCCGTGGGGGCGACCTCCGCCAGCGCGCGGTGCAGGCGGGGGCCGTATTCATCCACCGGGCGAATGTCCAGCCCGGTGGCAAGGTCGGGCATGAGGCGCAGCATCATCTGCCGGTCCTCCAGCACGTAGGACACACCCGAGGGGGTGCGGGCATTGTCCTCCAGCACCAGGAAACGGCCATCGCGGTCGCGCACAAGGTCGGTGCCATTGATGTGCACGTAAACCCCGCCGGGCACATCCAGCCCCACCATGGCCTGACAGTAATTGGAATTGCCCAGCACCAGATCCGCCGGCACCACGTTATCACGCAGGATATGGCGGTCGTGATAGATGTCATGCAGGAACAGGTTGATCGCCTGCACGCGCTGCTGCACGCCGCGTTCCACATGATCCCACTCGGCCGCGGTCAGCACGCGGGGGATGACGTCGAAGGGCAGGACGCGGTCGATCGCCTCGCGGTCGGAATAGACGGTAAAGGTAATGCCCAGGCGGTAGAACTGGGCTTCCACCGCCGCCGCCCTGCGGCGCAGTTCAGCCAGATCGAAACGCGCCAGGCGCTCGCGCACCAGTTGCAGGCCGGGGGGCGGGATGTCCCTACGGTTGAGCAGTTCACAGAAAAAATCCGGAACGTCATACGTCGCGAACAGCCCGGCCGCCTGTGCCGCCATTTTCATGTCATTCATGCCCTACCCCCGCTGGAATGGAGGTGGATCAGGGGCGAAGGAATCATATCCACCCACCTGCCGTTAATCATTTCGATCCATGACTACGGGAGCAAGAAAATCGTCTCTTGCCAAGAACGAATCTTGCCCGACCTTCCCTTTCGGGCGCAAATCGCTGAAAAATACGATATTGCTGCCACCGCCAATCCTGATAGCGTGGGGGCGGCACACTGCAACCATGTCCGAACCGTACCATCGTCGGGTCTCGATGGCAGGCATGCGGGACTGTTTTCCGGGGCTCAAGAGTACATGAACGCGCATGCCATGCTGGTCCACCACACACGCTACCGCTACGACCGGCCCGTTCACCTTGGTCCCCAGACAATCCGCCTGCATCCCGTGCCCGACTGTCCGGGCGTGCTGTCCTACAGCATGGACATAAGCCCCACACCGCACGGCTGTACATGGGAGCACGATCCTTTCGGCAACCGGATCGCCCGCGTCACCTTTACCCGGCGGGTCACGCATTTCGACATTACCATCCGCCTTGCCACGGACCAGACGCCCACCAATCCCTTCCATTTCACCATCGCCCCGGCGGCCCGCCTGTGGCCCGCGCCGGCACCGGACAGGGGTGCTGACCCCGCCCTGGCCCCCTACCTGCAGCCCGCCTGCCCGCCCGGCAGCCCCACCCCGCTGCTGGATGCGCTGGTACGGACGTGGCGCGCCACCCTGCCGCGCCCCACGCTGGAGATGCTGGTGGAACTGACGCGCGCCATCGCCACCCGCGTCACCTACCGCATCCGGCTTGAGGCGGGCGTATGGTCACCGGAGGAAACCCTGCGCAACGGTGCCGGTTCATGCCGGGACAGTGCATGGCTGCTGATCGCGGTACTGCGCGGGCTGGGCGTTGCCGCACGCTTCGTGTCCGGCTACCTGCTCCAGCCGCGTGCCGGTGCGCCGGGGCAGTATGGCGGTGAACTGCATGCCTGGGCGCAGGCATACGTGCCCGGCGCGGGATGGATCGGGCTGGATACGACATCGGGCCTGCTGGCGGCACAGGGCCATGTACCCCTGGCCGTGGCGGCCGCCCCCCATCAGGCCGCCCCCGTAAGCGGGCTGCTGGACCACTGCGTGGCCACATTCGAGGCGGTGATGGAAACCATTCCCCTGCCCCCCGCTACCAATGCCCGCCCCCCCCTGCGGCGAACCCATATCTCCTCATGAAGCTGTTTTTCTGCCAGTCGTGCGAACAGGTCCTGTTTTTCGAGAATACGGCCTGCGAACGCTGTGGCCATACGCTGGGCTACCTGCCACAGGATACCGAACTGTATGCACTGGATGCGATGGGCGACGGGCTGTGGCGGCCGCTGGGCGCGGGTGCGCACCACACACCCCGCGCCCTGTGCGCCAACAATGCCCATAGCGCGTGCAACTGGCTGGCCGAGCCGGGGCAGGTCTACTGTATTGCGTGCAGCTTCAACCGCACCATTCCCAACCTGTCGGTGCCGGGCAACATCGCGCGGTGGCAGAAGCTGGAAGTGGCCAAGCACCGGCTGTTCTATACCCTGCTGCGTCTGGGCCTGCCCATGCGCAACCGGCGCGAAGACCCGGCAAACGGACTGGCCTTCGACTTTCTGGACAGCCTGCCCGATGGCACGCCCGCCATGACCGGCCACATGAATGGCATCATCACCATCGCCATGAACGAGACGGATGATGCCCAGCGCGAGAAAATGCGCCAGGAAATGGGGGAATACTACCGCACCCTGCTGGGCCATTTCCGCCACGAGATCGGGCATTATTACTGGAACGTCCTGATCCGCGATGCCAGGCCGGACCGGCTGGACGCCTGCCGCGCGGTGTTTGGCGATGAACGACAGGACTACGCCGCAAGCCTGCAGGCCCATTACAATACGCCGTCCAGCACCGACTGGCGTGGCCGCTATGTCAGCCACTACGCCACATCCCACCCGTGGGAGGACTTTGCCGAGACATGGGCGCATTACCTGCACATCATCTCGACACTGGAAACCGCATGGGCCTACCGCATTTCCATTGATGCGGCGGGCGCGCATGCCCCGCCGCTATCCACCAGCATCCGGCGTGACCCCTATACCGAAATGTCCTTTGACGAAATCACGCAGGGCTGGCTGCCGCTGACCTATGCGGTCAACAGCCTCAACCGCTCCATGGGGCTGCCGGATTTCTATCCCTTCGTGCTGACGCCCGAGATCCTGCGCAAGCTGTCCTTCATCCATGACCTGATCCGCGAAAGCCGCGTGGCACAGGCGCCTGCCGGGGCCTGATCGACTGTCAGAATTTTATAATTTTAAAAATGTCCATTTTGGTTTATATTAAGATTTCGATGAATATCTATGTTAAAATTTCTAGCATAAAAAGTATTTACGAAAAGAGATAAAATGGGAATAGCCATACTTTCTTCTGAAGCAATATTTGCTTTTTTACTTGTATTTCTGGGCCTTTTCATTCCATTTTTATTCAGAATTATTGTGTATACAATCCGTTTTACATATCATATTTTCATATATTTCATCAGCGGTGAATATAAAAAAGATATGGCAAAAATAGATCAGGAAGATGCAGAAAAAGCCAAGGCCGAAGCCGCAAAAAGGAAGAAACCGAACAGTCGTGGCTTTGAAGACGAGTTAAGAAAACAATATAACCTCTAAGAGCCTGAATCAGAAAGCGGTTTGATTGATTTTTCGCAGAACTCTGCGGATATGGGCAATCATCAACCACGCGTGGGATGAAGAGATTGTTGCCTCGACATCCTTCGTGAGGCGACGGCAGCGTCCGAGCCATGCAAAGCTGCGCTCCACGATCCAGCGTTTGGGCAGGACGACGAAGCCTTCGGCCCGATCGCTACGCTTGACGATCTCGATCGTCCATCGGCCGAGTTCAGCCAGCGCACC
Organism: Komagataeibacter rhaeticus; assembly: GCF_011611525.1. Taxonomy (NCBI): domain Bacteria; kingdom Pseudomonadati; phylum Pseudomonadota; class Alphaproteobacteria; order Acetobacterales; family Acetobacteraceae; genus Komagataeibacter; species Komagataeibacter rhaeticus. The sequence goes on along the minus strand of NZ_CP050139.1, from coordinate 368,485 downwards.
ACGCAACTTCTCGCCGGCATAAATCCGTACGTCGTGGTCTCCCCAGTCGTTTCTTCTCGGGCATCAAAGGCGCAATCAGCGCCCACTCCGCATCGCGAAGGTCGCTTGCATACTCCAGGTCGTCCCGGCGATACTGCGCGCGGGTGATTTCAGTCCAGGCCATCTTGATCTCATCAGGTTATCGCAAACCCATGAATCATAATCCACTGAAATCACTCAACTCATTTTCGGTCAGACACTAAGGCCCCGGCGTCACGTCAGCACACTGCATGGCCCGCAAGGCCAAGCCCGAAAACCTGTGGCATTTCCGTATAATGGGTGGGGCAGCTAAGCTTCTTCCTCCCCCTGATCCCCCCTGGAAAGGTCGGCCTGCGCGCCCGCATGCATGTCACGGCAGCAGGCCCGCAGGGTCGAGATGAAATTGGACAGCAGCGGCACATGCTGGCCTGCCCGCATGGCAATGGCCAGTTCCGCGCGCGGCGCCTTCGCCCCCAGTGAATGATAGGTCACGCCACCGGAATGGATCTGGTGTAGTGAACGCGGCACGACCGATACCCCAAGCCCGGCTGCCACCAGCGGCACGGTGGAGGCGATCTGCGGCGCCTGCTGGCCCATGCGCGGCGTAAAGCCGGCATTATGGCAGGCGGACAGGATGGCATCATGAAAGCCCGGCCCCAGTTCACGCGGGAAGATGATGAAGGGCTCATCCGCCAGCATGTCCAGTTCCAGATGCCGGTGGATAGCCAGCTTGTGCCCCTTGGGCAGGGCCACAACCGTCTCCTCCTCCAGCAGGGGAGAAACCAGCAGCCCCGCACCATCGGGCACGGGGGGGCGGACGATGGCAATGTCGATGGCGCGGTCATGCAGCCCCTTGCGCAGGGCGGGGGTGTTGCTTTCCTCAAGATAGATCGTGACATCGGGCCAGAGTTCGCGGAACCGCCGCACGGTCAGCGGGATCATGGGCAGCAGCGATACCGCACCGGCCAGCCCCACGCGGATATGCCCCTTCTCGCCACGCGCCAGACCATGGGCTGTGGCCACGAACTGCTGCTGCATGCCCAGCAGGGCGCGCGCCTGGTCCAGCAGTACCAGCCCCACATCGGTCAGCCGGACCCCGCGCGTCAGCCGCTGGAACAGCAGTACACCCAGTTCATTTTCCAGATGCTTGATCTGCTGGCTCAGAGGGGGCTGTTCTATGCCTAGCTGCTCTGCAGCACGCGTGAAGCTTCCGTTCTCGGCAACGGCCACAAAATAACGTAAATGCCTTAGATCCATGCCGCATATAAATTATATATGGGATCGTCTTTCAATATATATTTGACGAAATAACATAGCTTGCGCCACGTTTCGCGCCAATCGTGCTGAGGATGAGTGCCCAACAATGAAAATCGGCCTGTTCGTTCCATGTTATATCGACGCATTCTACCCCGAGGCAGGAATTGCCACGCTGGAACTGCTGGAAAAGCTGGGGCAGGATGTTGAATATCCGCTGGACCAGACCTGCTGTGGCCAGCCCATGGGCAATTCCGGGTGCAATTCGGATGCGGCGGCGGCGGAAGCCCTGTTTGTCCGCAACTTTGCCAAATACGACAAGATCGTCATGCCCTCGGGCAGCTGCACGCATCATGTCCGCGACAATTTCGATGCGATCGAGCAGACGGATGAAGTCCGCCATGTGCGCGAGAATACCTTCGAACTGGTGGAATTCCTCCATGACATCCTGAAGGTCGATGCCTTTCCATGGGCCGAGTTCAACCACACCGTGGGCCTGCACAACAGCTGCGGCACGCTGCGCGCGCTGCGCACGGCCAGCATGTCCGAACTGGGGGAAAAGCCCTTCTCCAAGCCGATGGACCTGCTGGGCAAGGTCAGGGGCATCCGCTTCGTCACCCCCAGGCGGCCGGATGAATGCTGTGGCTTCGGTGGCACCTTCTCGGTCACGGAAGAGGCCGTGTCCTCGCAGATGGGTCTGGACAAGGTGCGCGATCACCACGAGGCGGGAGCGGAATACATCGTCTCGGCCGATTCCTCGTGCATGATGCACCAGCAGGGCTGCGCGGAACGCGCGGGCGTACCCATCCGCTTCATCCATATCGCACAGATCCTGAACGGAGCAGCGCAATGAGCGAACGGCCCGTCAATCACGCCAGGGCGGCGGAACACTTCCTGGAAGACAAGCCCCACCTGCAGTTCCATGATGAACGCCTGTGGGACATGCGCCAGAAGCGCGATGCCCAGATGCACATCCTGCCCGAATGGCAGGAACTGCGCGAGGAGGCTTCGCGCATCAAGGAACACACGCTCTCCCGCCTGCCCGAATACCTTGAGCAGTTCGAGGAAAACGCGAAGAAGAACGGCATCCATGTCCACTGGGCGCGCGACGGGGCGGAGCACAACCGCATCGTAGGCGAGATCCTGAAGGCCCATGGCGCGCACAACCTGATCAAGAGCAAGTCCATGGTCACCGAGGAATGTGACATGCGGCCCTATCTTGAAAAACAGGGCGTGCGCGTGACCGAGACGGATCTGGGCGAACGCATCCAGCAGCTTGATGACCAGCTGCCCAGCCACATCGTGGTGCCCGCCGTACACAAGCTGACATCGGACGTGGCGAAGATATTCGCCAAGGACTACAACACCGACCCGAACATCCGGGACCCGCACCTGCTGGCCGAAGCCCAGCGCCAGGCCGCGCGCCCGGTCATACTGGGCGCCGATTCGGGCATGACCGGCGGCAATTTCGTGGTGGCGGAGACCGGCACCTTTGTCGTGTGCACCAACGAAGGCAATGCCGACCTGAGTGCGACGGTGCCCAACCTGCACATCGCCACCATCGGCATCGAACGCCTCGTGCCGCGCATGGCCGATCTGGGCGTGTTCGTGCGCCTGCTTTCCCGCAGTGCGCTGGGTTCCCCCATCACGCAGTACACCACCCATTTCCGTGGCCCGCAGAAGGGGGGCGAGATGCATGTGGTGCTGGTGGACAATGGCCGTTCCGCCCGCCTGGGGATGGAAGATTTCTGGACCTCGCTCAAATGCATCCGCTGTGGCGCGTGCATGAATACGTGCCCGGTCTACCGCCGCTCTGGCGGGCTGTCCTATGGCGCGGTGTATTCCGGCCCGATCGGCGCGATCATCGACCCCACCTTCAACGAGCGCAAATACAGCACGCTTCCCTACGCCTCCACGCTGAACGGAAGCTGCACCAATGTCTGCCCGGTCAAGATCAACATTCACGAGCAGCTTTACAAATGGCGCCGCGTGCTGGTGCAGCACCATGAAATGCCCTTCGTCAAGCGTGAGATCATGCACATGGCGGGCAAGCTCATGGGCCAGCCCAAGCTGTACCGCGCCGCCATCAAGGCGACCGAGGTATCACTCAGCACCATGCCGCGCTTCGTGCTGTATAACTGGCTGAACCCGTGGGGCAGGCACCGCGAAAACCCCCATCCGGTCAAGCAGACCTTCAATGACTGGTACCGCAAGAACCGCAAGCCCGGCAAAGAGGGTACACCGGAGGCCAAGAAATGAGCGCACGCGACGAGATCCTGCAGGCGTTGCGGGCCAATCGCCCCACGCCCGAAAACCATCCGCTGCCACCGGTCGCAACACTGGGCGACATGGATGCCAGCCGGGAACGCTTCATTGCCAGCCTGAAGATACTGGGCGGCGATGTGCTGGAACCGGCAACACCGGGCGAGACGCTGGATGAAGCCATCGCGCGCCGCCATCCCGATGCGAAGATCATCTGCTCCAACGTGCCCGAAGCCCGTGGCACCCTGCCGGTGGAGAAGATCAGGACGCCGCAGGACGCGGCCATGATTGACGTGACCGTGGTGCGCGCGCCCTTCGGCATTGCGGAGATGGGGTCCATTTTCCTGAGCGAGGCCCAGCTGCCGATCAATTCATTCGCGCATCTGGGGCAGCATATCGTGGTGCTGCTGTCCGCCAGTGAACTGACGGCCAACATGCACACCGCCTACCAGCAGCGGCCGGAATTCCGGTCCGCCAATTATGGCGTGCTGATGAGCGGTCCCTCCGCCACGGCGGATATCCAGGGCGTGCTGATCCGTGGCGCACAGGGCGTGCGCTCACTTTCGGTCTGGTTCACCTGACCCGATGGGCTGCCCGGCATGATGGCCGGGCGGCCTTACCCTATTCAGACCGCCTTTTTCAGGTTCGGACTGGCCTTGAAGCGTACCGTCTTGCCGGCCTTGACCTTAACCGGCTCACCCGTGCGGGGGTTGAGTGCCTGACGCGCCTTGGTTTTCTTGACGGTAAACGTGCCGAATGATGGCAGCGTGAAACCACCCTCACGCTTGAGTTCCTTGACAATGGCCTGAATCAGGTCAGCAGCAGCCTGATTGGCAGCGACGCCGGTACAATCGATCGAATCCTGTATAACGGCTGCAATGAAGGCTTTACTCATCGGAACGGCCTGCTCCCTGCTGGCTAAAAACGACTCTCGAAAATATCCGTGACCCGCATTGGACAAGGGCTTGTGCCATCCTCCGGGCGGGATGGACGCGGCTTGTAACCCGCTGATCGGGGTTAGACCAGCAATTTTTTGTTATCACATAAAAATTCTTGTTGATGTCATCAGCAAGAACGCCATCCATGACAGAAATGCCCGTATGGATGGGCAGAAATGGCCAGTACGGAAAATTCATATCGGAATTGAATCTTTCCGCCTAACAGGCCCGTTCCCCGCCATCAGGCCATCATGACGGGCGGCGTCCCATCCCTGCACGCAGGCAGGGGACGTACCGCCTGCCTGTCTTTTCAGCTCTTGAAATTCTGTACTTTCAGGTCCGTAACACCCACAAAGGTGATTTTGGTGCTGTCACCCAGGCTTATGGTCGTATTGCCCCCGGCAATGGTTGCGTTATCCAGCATGGACTGGATGGTGGCCGGAGTCGCATCAAAGCCGGACAGGTTGACGACATTGGCGGCCGACTTGCCAAAATCCTGGATCAGGTCATTGCCCCCGTCCTTGCCCTTGATGAAGTCGAATTCCGTCGTACCGCTACCGGCCTTGAGCAGGTCGTTCCCCGTTCCCGCCTGAAGCGTGTCCTGCCCGCTGCCTCCAACCAGCGTGTCATTCCCGCTACCGGCCACCGCATAGAGCCTGCCCGTGGACAGGCCGCCATCAAGCGTCTCGTTGCCGCTACTGGCATAATAGGTGGTGGTGCCGGAGGTACTGGCAGTCAGGTCCAGTCCCGCCGTGCCAAAAATGGTGGCATTGCCCCCGGTCACGGTATCGGCAATGCCACTGGCCCCGTTGATGAACTGCAGCGTGCCCGGCACACTGACTGAAATCGTGCTGTCATCCACGCCGGACAGCAGGGCGGAGGCACTGGCCGAAATCGTGTCCCCGCTGCCCCCGGTCACACTCAGGCCGCTATCCGCCGTAATGGAACTGCCGCTGACCGATTCCACCGCCAGGGCCCCGTCACCATTGATGGTATCGGCCAGGCCATCCTGGATGATGTTGACCTGGGCGCCCTCATCTTCAAAAAACGTGGTGTTGACAAAGGCATTGATGGTGGAATGGCTGATATCCTGAACCACTTCGCCATCAATGGCGGTAAGGGTCGTGCCCGCACCGTTAAAGAGCGCCGTGGTACTGCCCGCCGCATCCCAGTCCCCCGTGACCGTGGGCGTGCTGTCAAAGGCATAGACGGTATCGGACCCGGCCATCAGGTTGACGTCATCACTGGGCCTGCCGCTGAAGAACAGCGTATCCCCACCCGCCGCGTCGTAATTCACGCTGCCTGAACCGGCATGATAGTCCACCGTCCCGGCATCGCCATCCACCACGTCGGTGGGATTGCTGCCGCCGTACAGGAAAAGCTGCTGGTCAAGCACGGTGGCGGTGGTGCTGCCGATCTCGACCGCGCGGCCTGTCACGTCATAGCTGCCGCCCGAGGTAATTTCCTGCAGCAGGGGACCGGCCGCATCGTCCATGCCGTAATCAATCCCGGCCACCCCGAGAAGACGCGCTTCCTGAAAGGCACTGTCACTGAAATCACCCTTAAGGGACACGATCTCCGTGCCCGTGACATCCTCATTCACCGCAAACTGGTCAAGCTGGCTCAGCGCGGCTTCTTCCCCAACGGTCTTCAGCGCCAGTATGATGTCGCTGCTATCCGGATTGACATCAAGCGTAAGCCCTGTGGCCCCGGTTACGGTCACGTATCCCATCATGCAATTCATTCCTTCCTGCACGCTGGGGATCAGGCCATGTTACCGCCCCATCGCGCCGCTTCTGTGCCACCGCCCGTGCTGTCGTGACCGCAGCGTGAGCCGGGAAGCTTTCAGGACCGTATTTGTCAGGAATGGGTTAAGAAATTCGGAATCGGACCCCGATTGGTTCAGTCCGTCGGCACGCGGCTTTCAAGCTCCTCCACCCAGATACGGGCATTGCCATCCGATGGCGCGCGCCAGTCGCCACGCGGCGAGAGCGCGCCACCAGCCAGTACCTTTGGCCCGTTGGGCATGGCCGAGCGCTTGAACTGGCTGAAACCGAAGAACCGGTTAAGGAAAACCCCCAGCCAGTGCCGGATTTCCGACAGGGCATAGACCTTCCTGCCCCCTTCGGGGAATCCCGGCGGCCAGTCCCCGCGCGCGGCATCCCCCCAGGCATGCAGCGCCATGAAGGCGATTTTCGAGGGGCGGAATCCGTAACGCAGCACATGGAACAGCGTGAAATCATGCAGCGCGTAGGGGCCGATAAGCGATTCCGTGCTCTGCACCGCCTGCCCCGCCGTGGCGGGCACCAGTTCGGGCGAGATCTCGGTGGCAAGGATGGCGTCCAGCACGGTACAGGTCCGCGCCGTCTCCCGCCCATGGGCCATGACCCAGCGGATCAGGTGCTGGATCAGCGTCTTGGGCAGCCCGGCATTGACGTTGTAATGCGCCATCTGGTCACCCACGCCATAGGTACACCACCCCAGCGCCAGTTCCGACAGGTCACCCGTGCCAATCACGATGCCACCGGACTGGTTGGCCAGGCGGAACAGGAAATCGGTGCGCAGGCCCGCCTGCACGTTCTCGAACGTGACATCATACACGGCCTCCCCCCCGGCAAAGGGATGGCCCATCTGTTCAAGCATGAGGCGCGCTGCGGGGCGGATGTCAATCTCATGCGCCTGCACGCCAAGGGCGGCCATGAGTTCATGCGCATTGTCGCGCGTGCCGCCGCTGGTGCCAAAACCGGGCATGGTGTAGCCCAGCACCGCCTGCCGCCCCAGCCCGCATTCATCGGCCGCACGCGCCGCGACCAGCAGGGCATGCGTGGAATCCAGCCCGCCCGAGACCCCGATCACCAGCGTCTTCGCCCGCGATGCCAGTACCCGCCGCTTCAGGGCGGTAACCTGGATGGTAAAGGCTTCGTAGCAGTCCTGGTCCAGCAGCGCCGGATCGCTGGGCACGAACGGAAAACGGGGGATGGCGCGCTTCAGGCCCAGATCGGTGGACGGCGGGCTCAGGACCAGTTCGACAGACCGCCACTCCGCCGCCGCCGCCACATGGGCGCGGTTATCGGCAAAGGTGCCCATGCGCAGCCGTTCCTGACGCAGCAGGTCCAGATCCACATCCGCCAGCAGCGTGACCAGCCCGGTGGGAAAGCGCGCGCTCTGCGCCAGGGTCACACCGTTTTCAAAGATCGAGGCCTGCCCGTCCCATGCCACATCGGTGGTGGATTCACCCTCCCCCGCCGCGGCATAGACATAGGCGCACAGGCAGCGTGCGGAATGGGACTGGCACAGCAGCGTACGCGTACGCGCCTTGCCCACCGTGATGTTGCTGGCGGACAGGTTGGCAATGACCGTGGCCCCCGCAAGGGCGGCATGGACGGCGGGTGGCTGGGGCACCCACATGTCCTCACACAGTTCAGCGGCGATCACCAGTCCGCGCACGCCCCGCGCCCTGAACAGCAGGTCGGTGCCAAACGGGACCGCGCGCGCCCCCAGCATGATATGCCCGCCCCGCAGCCCGGCCCCGGCGGTGAACTGCCGGGCCTCATAGAACTCACGGTAATTGGGCAGGTAGGACTTGGGTATGACACCCACGATATGCCCGTCATGCAGGGCAATGGCGCAGTTGTACAGCGCGCCTTCCCATACAACCGGCGCCCCGACCAGCACCAGCGGCAGCAGGCCCGCCGTCTGCCGTGCAAGCCAGGCCGCCGCTTCCATGACCTGATCCAGCAGCACGTCCTGCTGGCGCAGGTCCTCGATCGCGTAGCCCGACAGGCCCAGTTCGGGAAACACGGCCAGCACCGCCCCCGCCTGATGGCAGGCCACGATTCCTTCGTGGATGCGGCGGGCGTTTTCCATCGGGTCGGCCAGCGCAACGGGCAGGGTACAGGCGGCCACGCGCGCGAAACCCTGCTGGTACAAACCATGAAAACCAGCCATACCACTGCCTGCCGTCATGTCCGGGTCTCCCGCGCTGCTTCAGCCAAAATAACCATCCGTGATGAACCGGGGCCCATCTGGCGCATTGTTATGGGGCGGATGGCATGCCCCGCCTGTCCCAACCCCTTACCTGAAGGAAACCGGATCATGGACCTGTTACGCTGGACCATCACATTCCTTGTCCTGGCCCTGATCGCCGCGGTCTTTGGCTTCGGCGGCATCTCTGACACCTTTGCCTATTTTGGCAAGGTCCTGTTCTTCATCTTCATCGTGCTGTTCATCCTTGGATTGATTTTCGGCCGCGGCCGCGGAACCTTGTCCTGACCTGCGTTCCACGCCGCACGAAGGGAATCAGCCCAAGCGCGTAAAGACTGCCCAGTGCCGCCATGGAAAGCGGCACGCCGGGCAGAAGATAGGTCGGTGCGTCACACGGCTTGGCGGGACGTGCCGGCATGGATGCCAGACGCTGCGCGAAACTGCCGCCATGGAACGTGGGCGCACGGCATTCGGGCAGCGGGCTGGGCCACCACCCCTGCTCCACCCCCACATGCATAAATCCCAGGCCCGCCGCAACCAGCAGCACCGGCACGCACATGACCACCGCGCCGCGCGCCACGTCACGCGGCAGAACCATGCCAAGCAGCCCGAACCCCACCAGGATACGGTAGGGCCAGCGCTCCCACAGGCACAGCCCGCAGGGCACATGACCCAAGATGTGTTCGCTCCACCACGCGACACCAAGGGCGGCACAACCAGCCAGCACCATCAACAGGGCAGTCTGTCGCATGATGCCTACGACCGCTCCGCGACAGGGGCCGCTTCAAGCGCGCGCAGGAAATCGGCTGCCCAGCTTACCGCCGTGGTGCTGCTGACCTCGCGCTCCAGCGCGCGCCAGCGCGTGCGCCGCTCCGCCAGCCCCATGGTCAGGGCGGCGTGCAGGGCATCGGCAATTTCATCCGGGTCATACGGATTGACCAGAATTCCCTCATCCATTTCCGGCGCGGCACCGGCGAAATGCGACAGGATCAGCACGCCGGGGTTGGCCGGGTCCTGGGCTGCGACATATTCCTTGGCCACCAGATTCATGCCATCGCGCAGCGGGGTGATCAGCGCGGCCTCCGCCCGGCGATAGAACCCGGCCAGCACTTCCCGCGGAAGGGGGCGGGTGATGTAGCGGATCGGTGTCCAGTCGAATTCGGAATAGGCACCATTGATGCGCCCGGTCAGTTCATCCAGCTGGCGGCGCAGCTGGCGGTATTCCTCCACGCTGCCGCGAGAGATCGGGGCCACCTGCAGGAACGTGACCTTGCCCCGATGCTCGGGGTAGCGCGCCAGCAGCGCTTCATAGCCACGGAACCGCTCGGGCAGGCCCTTGGAATAATCCAGCCGGTCCACCCCCAGCACCAGCCTGGCCCCGCGCAGGCTGCCTTCCAGCCGCTCCACTTCCTCGCCCTGCATGCTTTTTTCCGCCTGGGCACGGAATTCATCGGGGTCGATGCCGATGGGAAAGGCCTGTCCGCGCGCGGGCAGGCCGTTGGCTTCCAGCGAATGGTTCAGGTTCTCGGCATCCTCGGGGGTCTGCACGCCCACCAGATCGTAGGCCTGCATGTCCTCAAGCAGCAGTTCGGCGCCGGGCAGCGAGCGGACAAGGCTCCATGGCGGGAACGGAATGTGCAGGAAGAAGCCGATGCGGCAGTTCACCCCCAGGTCACGCAGCGCCTGACCCAGCGGGAACAGATGGTAGTCGTGCACCCATATCACGTCATCGGGCCGCAGCAGTGGCAGCAGCGTGCGGGCGAACATGGCGTTGACCGCCAGATAGGTTTCCCAGTCCGTGCGGGAATAGTTCATCAGCCCGACACGGTAATGGAACAGGGGCCACAGGATGCCGTTGGAGAAGTTCTGGTAAAATCCCTCATACTGCAGCGGTGTCAGGTCGATGGTGGCGTAGGTTACGTTATCGACCCGGTCCAGCCGGGGCACGGGGTCGCCCCCATGCAGCTGCACCTGCTTGCCCGACCAGCCGAACCACAGGGATTCCCCTTCCCGCAGCGCGTCCTTCAGCCCTACGGCCAGACCACCGGCAGGCTGGCTGCGCTCACGCGGGGAGGGGACGCGGTTGGAAACGATGATCAGCCGCCCCATGCGCCGTCCCCCCCCTGAGCCAGTCGGGCCAGCCAGCCACGGAAGGCGGCCGGATCGGGAAAGTCGGCGGGAATGCGGAAACCCGCCCCCCCCAGATGCACCGCCATGCGGATGCCATCCTCATCCGTCACGTCATCCCCGACAAAGATCGGGGAACGCCCGGCAAAGGGTGCCGCCTGCATGAGGGCTTCCACCGCATGGCCCTTGTCTATGCCCGCGGGGCGGATTTCCCACGCCATCTTGGCCGCCTGCACATGAAAGGCGCCGTGCGTGGCCGCCACCCATTCATCCGCGATCCGGCCCAGCGCGTCCCCCGCGTCGGGGGCGCCACGGTAATGCAGCACAAGCCCCGCCTTCTTGCGCTCGACCCGCATGCCGGGATGGGCCTGCGCCAGCCGGTCGGCCTGTTCCAGCCAGGCCGGGGGCACGGGGGGCAGCGGCGCGCGCGCGATGGGCTGGCCCGGTGCATGGCGGATGGCGATGCCATGTTCCCCCGCCACCGCATAGGGCACACCGGGCAGGAAATGGTCGATCTGCTCGATCGGCCGGCCGGATATGACCGCCAGCGCATTGCCACATTTTTCCCGCAGGCGCAGGAGCGTATCGATCAGGCCGGGCGCCACGACCACGGATTCAGGCGTGGGGGCGATATCAACCAGCGTACCATCAAAATCCAGCAGGAATGCCGCGCGGGCGGGCGGAGGCAGCCGATCGAGCGAAGGAAGGGTGGAGATCTTGCTCATGGTTGTTCTAGCCTCCGGCAAAGCTGGGGAATGCGCAAGCCCGGAACCGCGCTGTGCAGACCTGCAGCATTGATACGATATAAATTAAACTGTTTTCTAATGCAGCATCAGCGGGGCGGCCCCTTCATCGGCCGGGTCGGCCGGGGGCACGGGCAGCGGCGGGGAAAGCGGGCGCGCGACAGGCGGCGGCTGGGGCGCCGGTGTCCCACCTGGCGCAGCCGTGCCGGGCACGGGCGGCACGCTGCCATCGGGCAGGGGCGGCGCGCCCGTGCCATCGGGGCCGGCAGCGGGGGCGGTGGCTGGGGCCTGCGCGGCCGCGACACTTAACGGGGGCGGGACGGGGGCGACCGCATCCCCCCCGCAACTGGCAAGCTGCACGTCATAGAGCGGGTTCTGGAACACGCCGGTGGACGGTTCGGCGATGGCCATCCAGCCCTGGAAGGCGGCCATGCCCTCATGCGCGTCATGGACTTCCAGCCATGCGGCACTGTCGGCCGCCAGCGTGGCCGGACGCTGGAGGCATGACGTGGCATGTAGCGTCAGGCTCTTGTAAGGCACATCCTGCCCCACCGGAATCTCGACCTGCTGCACATGCGCGTCCAGCTTGTCCAGCACGCGCACCACGGCAACCGTGCGGCCCTGCCAGGTATCGGGCGGGTACATGGCGGGCGGGGTCAGCCATTCGGCGGCATGGGCGGCACCGGGCAGGGTGGCAAGCACAAGGGCGGGCAGGCAGAACGCGGGCAGCCTCATGCCTTCGGGCTCCGCAGGCCATCCACCACGCCGTGCAGGATGCGCCGCATGGCCCCCTCGTCCACGCCCATTATGATCGCATCCTCGAACGCATCGCGCAGGATGCCCTGCAGTTCGGCATGGTTTTCACGCAGGACCAGCAGCTTGTCCCGGCACGAGACCGGCGTGCCATCGGGCTGAGGCCAGATTTCAGGCATGGTTACGTCATCCGTCCCGTCATGGCTCATGGCGCGGCATCCCCTGCCGGGGCAGCGGGGGTCTGCGCCGCCTTGTCCTGCCGGTTCCTGGTCAGTGTATCGGTGACGGAGAAGATGAACTTGCTCAGCAGCTGCTCCAGGCTGATCGCGCCCTGCGTCTGGCCGATCGTGCCACCGGGGGCGAGCATCTTCTCATCCCCGCCGGGCGAGAGGGCGATGTATTTGCCCCCCAGCAGGCTGTCGCTGGTAATGATGGCCGCCGTATCATCGGGCAGCCTGATATCGGGACGCACGGTAAAGGTCACCTGCGCGGCATAGGTTTTCGGGTCGACCCGTTCCGCCACCACCTGACCCACCGTAATCCCGGCCAGCCGCACGTCGGAACCGATGGACAGGCCATCGATATGGGCAAAGCCCGCGTTCAGCCTGTACCCGGTCTCATGCGTGCGGCCCTTGTCCAGCACCGCATAGGCCAGCATGCCGGCCAGCGCGGCCAGCACGGCAAAGCCCGCAAGAAGTTCCGCTGGCTGGTGGCCCGCGCGCCGTGAAACAGCAGCAACCATGATGGCAATGCTTCCCCAATATCCGATGGCGCGCACCCTAGCAGGTTACGCCACGGGTTTCATCCCTCGGGGTACCATGCCTCATAATCACTGGTGGTAGAAGCCCGCTGGCCACCACGCAGGTCGCTGCCGGGCGGGTGATAGGCCTGTGCCGTCCCGGTCCGGTTGGGCTGCCAGGGCTGCTGCCAGGGCTGGCGCGCGCTCTCGGGCAGGGGGGCTGCGTCCATATGGTGCAGCCAGCCCCACCATTCGGGCGGCACGGCGGACGCGTCCTCCCCCTTATGATAGATGACCCAGCGCTCATGCCGCTTTTCCCCGCCGCCGGTGCGGTTGGGGGTCCGGGCCTCATAATAACACCGGCCATCGGCGTCCCTGCCGACCAGCCGCCCCCTGAAACGGGTATAGATACGGGTGCCTAGATTTGCCATGCCCCAAGCCTAGTCCGCGCGCGGCCGCGCGGTCCACGCGGATATGCGCCCCCGCCCCTCACATCTGCGGGATCGTGGCGTCACGGCAGGGTACCCGCGGGCCATGGCATCCCGATCACGGGAAGTTATCCCCCATATCCACTGTACCCAGTGGGATGTATAGTTGCGACTCCGTCCCGAACGGGTTCCGCACCGCCCCTGCCCCCCGGTAAAACGGAAGGCATGACAGCACGAAGCCACTGGAACGGCGTGCGCATGCGTACCACAGAGGCCGCAGCGGACCCTGACGACACACCCCGTTCCGTTACCCTGCCCGCCGACTGGGATGACACGGCAGCCGAGGCCCTGGCCCGGCTGGCCCCCGGTCATGGTCCCGCAAGCCTGCCCGAGGAAGCGGCGCACTGGATAGATGACCTGTGCACGGGCGAATGCTCCGGCCCGGTCGTCCGCCCCGTGGCGCGGGCGCTGTCGTGCCTGCTGCTCATGCGTCAGGCGGCCCCCACGCGGGACCTGTGGCACGGCCATCATGACCGCAGGCCCGGCTTCGTGGTCAACCTGGCCGCCTTCGTGGAGGCCGACAACAGCTTCATGGCGCGCGACTTCGTGGCCGCCCTGCGGCTGCTGGCACGCGTGCTGCGCGTGATCGCGCAGCAGAAGCGGCACATGTGCAATGGCGAACTGCCCCTGCCCGACCCCACGGGGCAGGCGGCCACGCATCTGCGCGCCGTCCCCCCCGCCCCGCAGCCGGGGCAGGAGCGCCCGGTCATTGCCGGCTCCGTGCTGCTGACCAACCTTGATGCCTGTCTGGCCGGGCTGGGCTTCGATTATGACAGCGAGGCCGGGCGCGACGCCGCGTGCAGCATCGTGGCGCTGGCCACCCTGGTCGCCCATGCGGGCGAGGGCGCGGACGCCATGCCGCTGCCCCCCGTGCGCAGCATCCTGCCCGGTGTCAGCCAGATCGCACGCAGCGTCTGGCAGGAGGCCGCCGTGGAGACCGACCAGCCCGCGGCACGGGTGGAAACCGGGTTTTCCACCCCCGGCCCGATCGATGCGCTGCTGGGCGTGGAAGCCTGCGGCCTGGCCCCCGTGTTCTCGCCACTGCGCGCCGACGGGCGGCTGGCCACAAGCACGCTGGCGCGCCTGGCCTGCCGTGGGCTGACCCTGGAAGCCGCCTTTGCCGCGACCCTTGCGGGTGAAAACGTGCTGGCCCTGCCCGGTGCGGCCTCCCATCAGGCGATGCACCGCGCGCTGAGCGGCTTCGTGGACCGCGCCCCGCCACGCCCCGACGCCACGCGTGACGTGCTGGCCACCCGCGCGGGGCTGGAGCGCGGCGTGCGCCGCCCGCTGCCCGCCCGCCATGGCGGCTTTACGCAGAAGGCCAGCGTGGGCGGCCACCGCCTGTTCCTGCGCACGGGCGAATACGCCGATGGCGCGCTGGGCGAGATCAGCCTGACGCCAACGCGCGAAAGCCCGATGGTGCGCGGGCTCATGGACACGCTGGGCCAGGCGGTCAGCATCGGACTGCAGTACGGCGCGCCGCTGGAAAGCTATGTCGAGGCCTTCGCCTACACCCAGTTCGGCCCCGCCGGCACGGTGGAGGGCGACCCGGTTGCGTCCTATGCCACATCCATGCTGGACTATGCCTTCCGGGCGCTGTCCGATGCGTATCTGGGGCGCAGGCTGCCCGATGCCCCGCATGAGGACATGATGGCGGACAGTCCCGCCCCCATGCTGCCACTGGACCTGCCCCGGTCCGGCAATGATGATGGCGATGACACGCCCCCACGGCGGCGCGGGCTGCGCCTGGTCGGCTGACCGGCCACGCAGGCACCCGCCCCCGAGACAGTAAAAAGGACGACCCGATGCCCGACACCACGCCCGAACAGCGCCTCAAGCAGCTTGGTATCATCCTGCCCACCCCCGCCGCCCCGGTTGCCAATTATGTGGGGGCCGTGATCAGCGGGTCATCGCTGGTCGTGTCCGGCCAGCTGCCGCTGGTTGATGGCAAGCTGCTCACCACCGGCAAGCTGGGTGGTACCGTGCCGGTGGAACTGGCGGTCGAGGCCGCGCGCTACAGCATGATCAACGTGATCGCACAGGTTAAGGCCGCCCTTGGCGACCTGTCGCGCGTGAAGCGCGTGGTGCGGCTGGGCGGCTTCATTGCCTGCACGCCGGACTTCACGCAGCATGCCAGTGTCATGAACGGGGCATCCGACCTGGCGGTGGCGGTGTTTGGCGATGCGGGCCGCCACGCCCGCTCCACCGTGGGCGTGCCCTCGCTGCCGCTCGATTCGGCGGTTGAGGTCGAGGGCCTGTTCGAGATCGGCTGAACACGGATGTAACACCACATGGGAGGGAGCCAGTCATGACCCCAGCACGCCATCCCGCCGGTATCACGCGGCGCCCGTCATGACCGGCACCACCATGATCCTGCACCGCAGGATTGCCGAAATCCCGGCACGGGAATGGGATGCCTGCGCGGGTGATGCCAATCCCTTTGTCAGCCACGCCTTCCTTTCGGCGCTGGAGGACAGCGGCTCCACCGGCCCCGCCACGGGCTGGCTGCCCCAGCATCTTGCCCTGCGCGATGGCGCGGGCCAGCTTCTGGCGGTGGCCCCGCTTTACGCCAAGAGCCATTCCTTTGGGGAATACGTGTTTGACCAGCAATGGGCGCAGGCCTTCACGCAGGCGGGCGGGCAGTATTATCCCAAGCTGCAGGTGGCCGTTCCCTTCTCCCCCGTGCCGGGGCCACGCCTGCTGGTAGGCGACGCACCCGATGCCGATGCCCGCCGCCTGCTGGCCGGCCGTGCGCTGCGGCAGGCCTGCGGGGAGCTGGATCTCTCTTCCGTCCACATCACCTTCTGCACGGAGCATGAACAGGCGCTGCTGGGGGAAAGTGGCTGGCTGTCCCGGCTGGGCGTGCAGTACCACTGGGATAATGACGGCTACACCGGTTTTGATGATTTCCTCGAAGCCCTCGCCTCACGCAAGCGCAAGGCCATCCGGCGTGAACGGCGCGACGCCAATGCCTGCGGGCTGACCTTCCATACCTATCGCGGCACGGAGATTACCGAATCCCTGTGGCAGGATTTCTACCAGTTCTACCTGTCCACCGTGGACCGCAAATGGGGCAGCGCCTACCTGCAGCCCGGATTCTTTCCCCTGCTGTCGGAACGGCTGGGGGAGCGGGTCGTGCTGATGATCGCCCGCAGTGAGGGCGTGCCGGTGGCCGGTGCGCTCAACCTCATGGGGCGCGATACGCTATATGGCCGCAACTGGGGGCGGCTGGCGGGCCATGACTGGCCCTTCCTGCATTTCGAACTGTGCTATTACCGCGCCATCGACTTTGCCATCGCGCACGGGCTGAAGCGGGTGGAAGCGGGCGCACAGGGCGAGCACAAGCTCCAGCGCGGCTATCGCCCCTGCCTGACCCATTCCGCCCACTGGATCAGCCACCCCGGCCTGCGGGCGGCGGTGGCCGAATTCCTGGGGCAGGAACGCGCGGCCATCATGGCCGGACTGCCGGCCCTTGATGCGCTGACCCCCTACCGCTGCGGGTCGTGAACCCGTGATGATACAGGTCATGCCCCCTGTGGCTGCGGGCATGGTAGCATGGGGTGACAGGCACCCTGCCACTAAAGGAGCGGACCATGTACGCAATGCGACTGCTTGCCCCCCACACCCCCCTGCAATGGACCGAACTGCCCGACCCGCAGCCGGGGCCGGGGCAGATCCGCGTCAGGGTAGGGGCGTGTGGCGTCTGCCGCACCGACCTGCATGTGGTGGATGCGGACCTGCCCTTTCCCGGCCATGCCCTGACGCCGGGGCACGAGATCGTGGGCCGGATCGATGCGATCGGCCCGAATGTGGAAGGGCTGCACATGGGCCAGCGCGTGGGCATCCCGTGGCTGGGCCATACCTGCGGCTGCTGCCATTACTGCCAGACCGAGCACGAAAACCTGTGCGACCACCCGCTGTTTACCGGCTACACGCGTGATGGCGGCTACGCCACGCTGGCGGTGGCCGACGCGCATTTCGCCTTCCCCCTGCCCGATGGCGATGACGACGTGGCCACCGCGCCCCTGCTGTGCGCGGGGCTGATCGGCTGGCGCTCGCTGGTCATGGCGGGGAAGGAGGCGCGCAGCATCGGGCTGTACGGCTTTGGGGCTGCGGCCCACATCATTGCGCAGGTGGCGCTGTGGCAGGGGCGCTCCGTCTATGCCTTTACCCGGCCGGGCGATACGAAAACCCAAGACTTCGCCCGCTCGCTGGGCTGCACCTGGGCTGGTGGTTCGGACGAAATGCCACCCGAGCAGCTGGATGCCACCATCATCTTCGCCCCCGTGGGCGCGCTGGTGCCCGCGGCGCTGAAGGCCGTGCACAAGGCCGGGCGCGTGGTCTGCGCGGGCATTCACATGAGCGAAATCCCCGCCTTTTCCTATGACCTGCTGTGGGAGGAGCGGCAGATCGTGTCGGTTGCAAACCTGACCCGGCAGGACGGGCTGGACTTTCTGGAAATCGTGCCCCGGGCGGGAATCCGCACCACGACAACGCCCTATCCGCTGCGTGACGCCAACAGGGCACTGGATGACCTGCGCCACGGCCGTTTTGAAGGGGCAGCGGTGCTGGTGCCCTGATTGCCCCGCCCGTGCCGGGGTAAAATACCCCGCCTGGTTATTATTTCTGGCTTTTGGGGCAATCATTCTTTATGGACCGGCGTTCTCCCTGACGCATGAACACGGGCCGGCGGCCAGTTTCCTTCCTGCGTCGCCCATGTTCTTCATGCTTTGTCCGGATTGCCCGATACATGCCGTTTCCTGAAACCCACCCCGCCCTGCAACGCGCGCTGGACGAGCGTGGGTACGATAACCCGACCCCCGTCCAGAAAGCTGTCCTGGATGTCGCCGCCGAAGGGCGTGACCTGCTTGTCTCCGCCCAGACGGGTTCCGGCAAGACCGTTGCCTTCGGCCTTGCCATGGCCGACACCCTGCTTGGCGGGGCCGAGCATTTTGGCCCGGCGGGTCCGCCGCTGGCCGTGATCATCGCGCCGACGCGTGAACTGGCCATGCAGGTAACCCGTGAGCTGACGTGGCTGTACGCACCGGCCGGCGGGCGCATCGTCTCGTGCATTGGCGGCATGGACGCCCGGCGTGAAGCCCGGGCGCTGCAGCTTGGCGCGCATATCGTGGTCGGCACGCCGGGACGGCTGTGCGACCATCAGTCCCGTGGCCGCCTGGACATGTCGGACCTGCGCGTGGTCGTGCTGGATGAAGCGGACGAAATGCTCGACCTGGGCTTCCGTGACGAGCTTGAGCAGCTTCTGGACGCCATGCCCAAGACGCGGCGCACGCTGCTGTTCTCGGCCACCATCGCCAAGGAAATCGCATCGCTGGCGCGCCGCTACCAGAACGACGCCGTGCGCATCGATACCCTGTCGGGCGCCAAGCAGCATGCCGATATCGAATACCGCGCCGTCGTGGCCGATGCGCGGGAACTGATCCCCGCCGTGGTCAACGTGCTGCGCTATACCGACAGCCAGACCACCATGGTGTTCTGCGCCACGCGCGAGATGGTACGCCACATGCAGGCGGCACTGGTCGAGCGCGGCTTCTCCTCGGTCGCCCTGTCGGGTGAACTGGGGCAGAACGAACGCACGCGCGCCATCGACAGCCTGCGCAAGGGCCAGGCCAATGTGTGCGTCGCCACCGACGTGGCCGCCCGTGGCATCGACATACCCGCGCTGGCGCTGGTGGTGCATGCCACCCTGCCCACCGATCCCGCCACCCTGCTGCACCGTTCGGGCCGCACGGGCCGCGCGGGGCGCAAGGGCGTATGCGTGCTGATGGTGCCCATGTCCCAGCGCCGCCGCGCCGAGCGGCTGATGCAGGGGGCCAAGATCACCGCCACATGGTCCGGCGTGCCCACGGCGGCTGAAATCCGCGCCAGTGACGCCAGGCGCCTGCTGGCCGATCCGGTGCTGAACCAGGACGTGGCGGAAGCCGACAACGAACTGGTGGGCCAACTGGTGGAAGGCCGCAGCAGCGAGCAGCTTGCCGCCGCGCTGCTGCAGATGTACCGCGCCCGCCTGCCCGCGCCCGAGAACGTGCGCCACATCACCCCCGATGCCCCACGCCCCGTGCGCGAGCGCCCCGAACGTGATGGCAGCCCCCGCCCCCCGCGTGAAAGCTATGGCAGTGGCGAGCCAGGCGCATGGTTCGCCATGAATGTGGGCCGGCAGGAAAAGGCTGATCCCAAATGGCTGATCCCGCTGATCTGCCGCCTGGGTGGCGTGCGCAAGGCGGATATCGGTGCCATCCGCATCAACGATACCCAGACCCTGTTCGAGATCACGCCGGAATCGACCGAAAAATTCCGCTCCTGCATCGCCGCGATCGAGAATGACGAGGTGCAGATCTCCCCCGCCAGCGCCCCGGCAGGTGGCCCGCCGCGCCGCAGTGGGCCGCCGCGTGGCGGTCGCCCGTTCGCCCCGCGCAAGCCCGGCGGCGCGGGACGGCCCGGTGGGTTTGGCGGGCCGCCGCGCGGGGGTGCGTCCTCCCGCAAGCGTCCGCCACGCGCCTGACAGATCGCCTCCGGGCACACCTTCCCCGCATGCCCGGCCCCGCGCCGGGCATGTGTTTTCCAATCGGCTGCAAACACAGGTTTCCCCGTGCCTGATTTCCGCCTTTTCCTTTGTGGCCTGTCAGGCCTGCTTGCCCTTGGCGCGTCCACAGCCCTTGCCGCGCCGCAGGCCCCCGACACGGCGCTGGCGCGGGAACTGGCCATGACGGCCGGGCAGTACGCACCCGACACCGGCCTGTTTGAAAAAGGGCCACTGGCCACGAGGCTCCGGCAGGAACTGGGCGCGCGCTACGCGACTTTCCTGTCAAACATGGAAGTGGCGGGACCATTGCAGCCCGCGGGCGACCTGCTGTTCATCACCGGCAACCGGCAGCACGAAGGCGGCAGCCGCATCGCCTGGCTGCTGACCGACCGGCAGGGCGTGAACATGACGGTGGGGATTCTTGATCCGGGGCGGCTCGATCTCCTCACGACCGGTCCCACACCACTCACCAAACCTGCCGACATCCGCGCCATGCTCGAAAACATGGGCGTGGTCGCCCCGCTGTGCAATCCGGCGCAGGACCTGGCACCGGGCCGGCGGCTGCACTGGCATGCGCGGATGGGACAGGACAGGACCTGCATCTACCGCGTGGGCCTGCACCGGGGCGAACAGGTGACGGCGCGACTGGAACCGGCGTCATCCGGGCTGGACATGCGGGTCATCGACCCGCATCCCGCGACAGCCATGACAGGCCCCGTACAGTCGTGGTACGTGCCGGAGGATGACCTCTATCTCGTGCAGGTCACGCAACGGCCACAGGCCAAGGCGGCCGGCCCGCGCGCCTTCAGCCTGAGCATAAGCGCGCGGCCATGAAAAAAGCCCGTTACCACCGGGGTAACGGGCCATGCCACCGACGTGTTCCCTGCCGGTCTGGCCGGCAGGAACACGAGATGCTACTGGTTGCCCTGCTGGCTGCCGCCACCGAGGAAACTGTCGATGTTCGAACGGGTGCCTTCCTTGAGATTATCCCAGCGCTGACGTTCCTGGCTGCCCGCGTTGCGCAGGTCGTTCAGCCGGTTCTTCGGTGCGTTGCGGATCGCGTCCAGCCGGTCACGACCGTTCTGGATCTTGTCATCAACGCGTGAGCGCTGGTCCGCCAGCTTCTGCTCGGCGTTGTCACGCGCGCTGTCCCACCTGCCAACCGTATCCTGCTTCATGTCGTTGACCCGGTTGTCATAGCCCTGCCGCAGGTTCTGCTCGCGATTCTGTACGTTCTGGTCCACGTTGTTGCGATAGGACTGAAGCCGGTTGTTGGCACAGTCCCCCGCCTGCGCCGCGCGGTCGAGCACATCCCAGCCGGGTGCGTTCTGGCTGCTGCAGTCAGCCGCCATTGCGCCGGCCGCCCCGGTAATGGTGGCGGCAGAAACGGAAAGAGCAAGAAGATATCTGCGGAATTTCATGGACACAACCTTGGTCAAAGGGGTTTTCTACCTGAATGCTGCGTAAGCCTGTGGCAGGGATCGGTCAAAAATATGACAATGCGCGACCATCCCGCGCTGGATATAGGGATCAATTGCTGAAAAACGTAACGCGCCGCGCACATGCCACCTACCATTCTGATGCAGGCAATGCCGCCCCGCGTGGTGGACATGCCGCAATAATGCCACTATGTGACAGGAGCAAGCATATCCGCCACATCTATCCAACCCGGCTGGCAGTAACATCATGCGATGGTGGTCATGCTGTCCCCTGTTTCCTGGCGGTCCCATGTGGAATGAACCTTATCTTGAATCCTGCTGCCGCTCCGCGCTGCACCGGCTGAAACTAAGCGGGCAGGCCGGCCGCCCCGCGGGCGTGGGGGATGCGCCATGCCTGCACCGGCTGGAAGGCATGGGACTGGCCAGCAGCAGCGGGGATGACCAGCGCTATACAATCACCACACAGGGCCATGCACGCCACAGAACGGAAATACTGAAACAGCCGACATGATCAGCCATGACGACATCTGGCGCGCCATCGACCGCCTGGCCGCCGAACGGGGGCTGACCCCCTCCGGCCTGGCCCGCGCGGCGGGACTGGACAGCACGACCTTCAACCCCTCCAAACGGATCACGCCTTCGGGGCGGCCGCGCTGGCCGGGCACGGAAAGCCTTGCGCGCACGCTGTCGGCCACCGGCATCTCCTTCGAGGGCTTCAGCCGCCTGCTGTCGGGCCATCACGACCCCGAAACCACGAACAGGGCACATCATTCGCACCTGAAGATCGCGCCCTTTTCCCAGCTTGCCCATCCCGAACTGTTTGATGAAACCGGACTGCCCGAAGGCGAACGGTGGGAGAAATGGGAATTCCACGGCATGGCGGACCACCATTCCTATGCCGTGCATGTGGATTGCGACACCATGGAGCCGATCTTTCGCAAGGGTGGCACGCTGGTCGTCTCCCCCACCGCCGCGATCCGGGTGCATGACCGGGTGCTGCTGCATACCCCGCAGGGCACGGCCTGCTGCGGCATGGTGACGGAGCGCTGGCATGATGCACCGGCCACCGCCCCCGTGCACGAACTTGTGCGCATAAAGGGACTTGCCGCCATAGAGGGGGAGGAAATCATCGTGGATGGCGCGACCCGTATCCACCGCATCACGATGGCCTGCATGTAACCTGCCCCGCCGCCCCGGCAGGCATGCGGATATTTTGCATGCGGGCCGCAGGTAGCGGCTGACTTTCTCCCGATTTTCAACTATGTCTCGCCCATGACCGACACGCCCCTCTCCCTGATCCGCAATTTCTCGATCATCGCGCATATCGACCACGGGAAATCCACCCTGGCCGACCGCCTGATCCAGGCCTGCGGCGCGCTGACCCAGCGGGAAATGACCAATCAGGTCCTGGACAACATGGACCTGGAACGTGAACGCGGCATCACCATCAAGGCGCAGACCGTGCGCCTGACCTACCCTGCTGAAGACGGCAGGACCTATGTCCTGAACCTGATGGACACGCCGGGCCATGTGGATTTTGCCTATGAGGTCAGCCGGTCGCTTGCCGCGTGCGAAGGCTCGCTGCTGGTGGTCGATGCATCCCAGGGGGTGGAAGCGCAGACACTGGCCAATGTGTACCAGGCCATCGACGCCAACCACGAGATCGTGCCGGTGCTGAACAAGGTGGACCTGCCCGCCGCCGACTGCCCGCGTGTGAAGGAACAGATCGAGGAAGTGGTGGGCATTCCCGCCGATGACGCGGTGGAGGTCTCGGCCAAGACCGGGCTGAACATCGAAGCCGTGCTGGAAGCGCTGGTCAAGCGCCTGCCGCCCCCCACGGGCGATGCCGAGGCCCCGCTCAAGGCCCTGCTGGTCGATAGCTGGTACGACCCGTATCTGGGCGTCATCACGCTGGTACGGGTGAAGGAAGGCCGTCTGAAACGCGGCATGCGCATCCGCATGATGTCCACCGGCGTGGTGCATCTGGTGGACCAGGTGGGCGTGTTCGCGCCGCGCATGACCAATGTGGCCGAACTGGGCCCGGGTGAGATCGGCTACATCAACGCCGCCATCAAGACCGTGGCCGATACCAATGTGGGCGATACCATTACCGATGACCGTCGCCCGGCCGATGCCCCGCTGGCGGGGTTCAAGCCCTCCATCCCCGTGGTGTGGTGCGGGATGTACCCCATTGTGGCCGATGATTTTGAAAAGCTGCGCGACAGTCTGGCCAAGCTGCGGCTGAACGATGCCTCCTTCCACTACGAGGCCGAGACATCGGCGGCCCTGGGCTTCGGTTTCCGCTGCGGCTTCCTGGGGCTGCTGCACCTGGAAATCATCCAGGAGCGGCTGAGCCGCGAATTCGACCTGGACCTGATCGCAACCGCCCCGTCGGTGGTGTACCGCATGCAGCTGACCAATGGCGAGCAGGCGGAACTGCACAACCCCGCCGACATGCCCGACCAGTCCCTGATCGAGAAGATCGAGGAACCGTGGATCCGCGCCACCATCATGGTGCCGGACGAATATCTGGGCGCGGTGCTGACCCTGTGCAGCGAACGGCGCGGCATGCAGGTGGACCTGACCTATGTCGGCAACCGCGCGATGGCGGTCTACCGCCTGCCCCTGAACGAGGTGGTGTTCGATTTCTATGACCGCCTGAAATCGGTCACCCGTGGCTATGCCAGCTTCGACTACCAGATGGACGGGTATGAAGAGAGCGACCTTGTGCGCATCTCCATCCTTGTCAACCAGGAGCCGGTGGATGCGCTGTCGTTCATCGCCCACCGTTCGGCCGCGGAGACGCGCGGGCGCTCGATCTGCGCCAAGCTCAAGGAACTGATCCCGCGCCAGCTGTTCAAGATCGCGGTGCAGGCCGCCATCGGCAGCCGCATCATCGCACGCGAGACCATTGGCGCCATGTCCAAGGACGTGACGGCCAAGTGCTATGGTGGCGACATCTCGCGCAAGCGCAAGCTGCTGGACAAGCAGAAGGAAGGCAAGAAGCGCATGCGCCAGTTCGGCAAGGTGGAAATACCGCAGAGCGCCTTCCTGGCCGCGCTCAAGATGGACCAGTAGGTCGCTGTCATGCCACCTGCCCCGCGCAATCGGGGCAGATGGCATGGGCGTGGCGTTTTCCCCTTGCGCCAATAAAATTTGATGATATGTTCCGCCGCATCGGGAACCACCATCCGCAGGATGGTCTGGAATCCGGTAGCGGCTGGAGAGATGGCCGAGCGGCTTAAGGCGCACGCTTGGAAAGCGTGTGTACGTTAATAGCGTACCGTGGGTTCGAATCCCACTCTCTCCGCCATGTTAACTCATTGAAATCGTTGAAGAATTTTCCATAATCGCTTGGTTGTGATGTGGTGTTCTCCAAAACCCTTCTCCATAACGCCATGGGAGAAGGTAGAGCGTGCTCACCCTTGTCAGAAGCCGTTATCATTTCCGGAGAACTGTCCCGGTCTCCATCAGAAAGGCCATGGGCCAACGGGAAATCTGGATATCGCTGGACACGTCATGCCGACGGACTGCAAAATCTCTTGCCTGTATGTTACAGGGTGAGACAGAGCGCGTTTTTTCAGTGGCAAGGACTGGTCGGTTGCCAGAAAAATTCAATCTAGGTGCTTACCTGCGGAAGATGATGCAAAATCATCCTTCGGATTTTGAAACGCGTGAGGAACACCTTTCCGCAAACATCAAGGCCCTTGCGGAATTCCTGCCTACCGGCAAAGAATCCATTGTCCAGCGCTTCATTTCAGAGGTTTCAGAGCGCCATGCGATCATGGCCACAACGATTGCAAACCTGACCAACGAAATAGACATCGCTAAAAAGACTGGGAATCAGGATCGCGAAGCGGAACTGATGTCCCTTCTTAAACAATCCCTGACAGTCAACCAAACGCTGGCTTCCCGCCCTGCTGCGGCGCCAGTAGCCCCGCTGACCGTCATTTCTGAACCTCTCGCACCGCCCTCGACCATACAGCAACCATCGAAACCCGTGGCCGAACCGCGTATGCGAATATCTTCTGTCATTGAGAAACACCTGAAGGATAAGAAAGCCACGGCGAAAGATACCCAGTCTTATGACAAGCTGTGCCGTGTCACGCGCACGAGCCTGCGCCTGTTTATCTCCTGCTTCGGGGATATGGATGTCCGGAAAATCAACGGTAACGTAGTTGGCGATTTCCGCGATGCTTTGTCATCGCTTCATGTCAACCATGGACGCGACCGGGCTGGCCGGTCCATTCAGGAAGAGATTGACAGGACACTGGTGGAAGGGCTGGAGCCGATATCCCAGAAGACTATCAAGAACCATCTGGCCGTCATATCTCCGGCATGGCGTGATCTGGTCAATCGCGAAATTGTGCCCCGTAATCCGTGGATAGGCTGGTCATTCGACACAAGTCAAAAGGTTGTCCGTCGCGCTTGGACCGATGCCGAACTCAAGACCCTGGCGCGTTCAAAGTGGACAACAACCGTCATGTCACAAAAAACCTATGCGGCCATGGTCATGATCGCCGCATATAGCGGTATGCGAATTGGAGAAATCGCATATCTGCGAAACGAAGACATCACGGAACTTAACGGCATCCCCTGCTTCCTGATCCGGGAACACGTTAAACATGGGATCACGACGTGGAAACCGAAATCAAAGGCAGGAATTCGCAAGGTTCCCATCCATTCCAAACTGCTTGCATGGGGCATTCTGGACCTTATGAAACCTAGCGAAGAATACCTGCTCCCTGAACTGAAAGGCGACGAAAGCCGGAGTCGCGGACAATCATTCTCATCAGAGTTTTCCCGACATAAAACGCGGATTGGCTTGCCTCTGGCTGTCACATTCCACGGTTTCCGGCATACCGTATCCACACGCCTGCGAAATGTGAAGGCCGATATCCGCGAAATATGGATTGACGCCATGCTGGGCCACGAACCCAGTCATAAAAGCATGGGGACCATAAATTACACGACGGAGATTGAAATTGAACATCTGCGCGATGTTATTGAGCTAATCGAATATCAGGATGATTTCATCATAAATATCTGATCAATATTATGCACTCCAATAAAGCATAAGAAATTGCGAATGTAAAGTCATAATTAAAACAATATTTGGCTTTGGACGATCTGGCAGTTTCTAGAACAAATCCTTTAGGTCCATGCTGTCTCGGCGGGCTTTTCACCCGCACAACCCTAATCGACCGTCACATCTGGAATGGTGGCGAGATGTCCGACTTGGGTACGATCATCCTGACTCACTCGCGTGCACATGCAGGTCAGACATAGGAAATGATGCAATAGACTTATGTTAAAAAGTTTGGCTTACTACAAGAAAGGAAATTAACGATTGCTTCAACATCAAGGTGTGGAAAGTGAGTTATAGAAGATGCTTCGTTCTGGTAGACTGGTGGTCACAGGTAAGATCTCATTTTTTACGAAACAAAACAGCATCAAGAGGTGAAAATAGCGAGATAGCGTTGCGTCATATTGAAGAAATTATTGAAGAAAAGCTAAAAATAGAAGCTCATCAACCAACCCAATGGGAAGTATCATTTCGACTCTACGCTGGATGGATGCGCGGGGGCACTCCCACAGCCGTGTTAATTGATTACGAAGCTATGTATGCTGGCTATGCAAGCAGGCGCCGTCGAGGTAATTGTCTAAAAAACTTAATATTTTTGCCCAGTTCTATCGGTATGCGCAGAGGTGATCGTCTAATATCAGAGCCTGAATCAGAAAGCGGTTTGATTGATTTTTCGCAGAACTCTGCGGATATGGGCAATCATCAACCACGCGTGGGATGAAGAGATTGTTGCCTCGACATCCTTCGTGAGGCGACGGCAGCGTCCGAGCCATGCAAAGCTGCGCTCCACGATCCAGCGCATTGGCCAGATACTTCTTCACTGTCTTGCGATCGAGCCCTGTCTGGCGCGCGATGGCGCTGATGCTGAGCCCCTGTCTTTTGAGTTCCTGGATCAAAACGACCTCCCTGAGTCCTATCACCTGCTCGCCCTTCCTTTGGCATCAGCAGGGATAAATGTGCCGCGTGATCGTCATGGGGGCATGCCCCCATGACGATCACGCACAGTCCTCAAACTGGGGAATTTTCAACCAGCACATTTGGGGAGATTACAACCAGCACTCACAAGAGCCTTTATTGTAGATATTTCTTTGCAGAAAGCTGTTTATAAATCCTTTCAGAACAAATATACTGAAATCATAATAAAAATTTATTATAGTAGTTGTGAAATTCTTTATCCGTGTAGATGAAAGAATTTGCATTACACGGAGCATCCGATTTCCTGCGGAAGAACATTCCATCTTCGGACATTGGTGGCTGTCAGTACTCGATCCAGATGGATGACAGCAGCGACAGGCCATTGAGGTCAGGCGTCCGATGCGTATCCCTTTCCAGCCAAAATCCATAACGGGATATCGGGAAGGTCATCGAGTCTGGCGCGGCCGCTGTCCAAGCCTTTCCTGACCATGGAACCGGCAGGCGTGTCATGCCGATCCCGTTTCCTTCGCCATCATCCCGTTTCCCCATAAACGCATCCGCTTACGCTTACCGATGGTCGCCATCGCGGGTTATCGACGGATTATTCCATTGCCGATACCATGGCCCCGGTCAGGCAACGGGAAAACATCTTGCGGACTATCCGGTCTGGCGCGTATCAGGCGCTACGACAGGCGTTGCGGTCAGGGAAGTATGCAGATCGTTGGAAAATAGTGATTTAAACGACAGGCCCGGTCGGGTTGCGGTGGTAACGGGGGCAACGGGCGGAATCGGGCGTGCACTGGTCCGGCGCATGCTGGGGTGTGGTTACAGGGTCATCATCCTTTCACGCCAGGGCACGGTGGACCTGCCCGCCGTCACCATTGTCCCCTGTGACCTGACGGACGGCAACAGCATCCGCGCGGCCGCACCCGTCATTGCCAGCCATGCGCCTGCCATAGACGTACTGGTGCATTGCGCGGGCGTGATTACCCCGCAGAGCGTGGGTGAACTGGACAGCGCGGTCACGGCTGACCAGATCGCGGTGGATCTGGTTGCCCCGATCGAACTGACCAATGCCCTGCTGCCCACAATGCGCGACGGCGGGCATATCGTGTTCGTCAACTCGATGGCGGCGGTCTTTCCGCTGGCGGGCAGCAGTGTCTACACGGCGGCAAAATTCGGCCTGCGCGGCTTTGCCCGCGCGCTGGAACAGGAACTCCGGCCCCGGCGCATACAGGTTTCTTCCCTTTATCCCGCCAGCGTCAACACCCCCATGCTAAGCCGGGAAATGAACGCCGGTGGCTCGATCTACAATTTCATTGACCCGCCGCAGGAACCTGATGTCACGGCCCGGCGCATCCTTGAATGCTGTAAACATCGCAGCCGCGAGCGCTTCAGTTCCGTATTCGACAAACTGTTCACCCATGCCTGCCTTGCCTCCATGCCGCTGCTCAACCTGAGCCTGCCCATCATGAAGATGCTGGGCCGGCGGGGCTACCGCGCCTACCTGCGCCGCCTGTCGCCCCCCCGACGCTAGGTGTTTAAAAATAACCCGTGGGTAGATGAAAATAAAAAATTTCCGGATGCTGCCTTTTCCTAAAAAGGCAGCGTTCCATGATGCCTTTTGAAAAAAGCTTCACCAGGAATTTCTTGATAATCCCGGGATGGTTCCTGAACAGGACCTGTAAACAGGCCGTGGAGTGACCCGCGGCCCGGTCAGCCCTGCAATAGCTGACGGGCCAGTTCATTATGCCGCCGGGCCAGCAGGGCGGGATCATGCGCGGTAAACACCCCGTCACGGATCAGCACCCGGCCATTGACAATGCTGCATGCCACCCGCCCCGGCGTGCAGAACACCAGGGCGGCCACGGGGTCCGACTGGGCACCGGCATGGTCGATCCCGCGCAGGTCAAACGCCACGATATCGGCCGCCATGCCCGGGGCAAGATGCCCTATGTCATCACGCCCCAGAACGCTGGCACCGCCGCGCGTGGCCAGTTCCAGCACTTCGCGCGCCTGCATCATCGAGCGGTTGTCCTCCGTTTCCAGCAGGCGGCCAAGCAGCATGGCCTGCCGGGCTTCGCCCAGCATGTGGCTACCATCGTTGGAGGCGGAGCCATCCACCCCCAGCCCCACCCGCATGCCCGCCGCCACCATGCGACGCACCGGCGCAATGCCGGACCCCAGCCGCATGTTGGAACACGGACAGTGGGCCATGCCGGTATGCGTCGCACCAAAGCGGTGAATGCCCGCATCATCCAGCCGCACGCAGTGCGCATGCCATACGTCGTGGCCCACCCAGCCGGTATCCTCGGCATATTCGGCGGGGGTCATGTTGAATTTTTCGCGGCTGTAGGCAATGTCGCTGGCATTCTCGGCCAGATGGGTATGCAGCATGGTGCCGGTTGCCCGTGCAAGGGCAGCAGCATTGCGCATGAGGTCACGACTGACGGAAAAGGGCGAACACGGCGCCACCACCACCCGCAGCATCGAAAAGCGGGCCGGGTCATGATAGGTTTCGATCACGCGCCGGGTATCGGCCAGAATGGTGTCCTCATCCTCCACCACACGGTCGGGCGGCAGGCCGCCCTGGCTTTCCCCCACGCTCATCGCCCCGCGCGCGGCATGAAAGCGCATACCCATCTGCGCTGCCGCCTCGATCTCGTCATCCAGCCGCGCCCCGTTGGGGAACAGGTAAAGGTGATCGCTGGTGGTAGTGCAGCCCGACCACAGCAGTTCCGTCATGGCGGTGCAGGCGGAAACGCGGATCATCTCGGGCGTCAGCCCCGCCCATATGGGATAGAGCGCCTGCAACCACCCGAACAGCGAGGCATCCTGTGCCGCCGGGATGGCGCGCGTGAGTGTCTGGTACATATGGTGGTGGGTATTGACCAGACCCGGCATCACCACATGGCCGGTCATGTCCAGCACCTCGTCCGCCACGGGCAGCGGATCGGCGGGGGTGCCGATGGCCGCCACCTGCCGGTCACGGACCAGTATCCATCCACCTTCGATTTCGCGTCTCTGCGCATCCATCGTGACCAGACGCAGTGCATTCTTGAGCAAAAGGGAGCGGGACATGATTCTCACCGGACGGAAACAGGGAAACATTCTCCTTATGCAGGCTTTCAGGGGGATTGCCTATATGCCCGCAACCACGGCAGACTCCGCACCATGCCACCGTACCGTGTGACACACGGCCGGGATGCCGACCATCAAAGGGAGAACCCTGACCATGCCCGCCACCCCACTGCGCGTCGCCCCGCTTGAATGGGGGCATGGCCCCAGGGTTTTTGAAGCCTTTCTGGAACCGACCTGCCCGTTCTCGGTGCGCGCGTTCGACAAGCTGCCGGACCTGCTGGCGCGCGCGGGGGAAGGGCGGATCACCATCAAAATCCGCCTGCAGTCCCAGCCGTGGCATATGTTCTCTGGTGTGATCGTGCGCTGCATCCTTGCGGCCGCAACACTGGAGGCCGGGCGTGAGGCCGCCCGCACTGTCATGGCCGCCGTGGGCGCGCACCGGGAGGAATTCGAGTTCACCGACCACTGTGCCGGCCCCAACATGGATGCGACACCCAATGACATCATAAAGCGGATCGAACGCTATAGCGGGCTTGAACTGGCGGCGGCGTTTGCCGTGCCGGACTTGCAGAAGGCCATCAAGTGGCAGTGCAGATATTCCCGCCAGAACGGCATTCACGTCTCCCCTACCTTCATGGTCGACGGGCTGATCGACCCCGCCATCAGCAGCGGCGATACGGTGGAAGCGTGGATGGAGCGGATTTTTGCGTAAATGCCTGCTTTGGCAATAACGGATGTATCGGGCACCGCCCTGTTCAGGAAAGGCGGTGTTTCCTGAAGCTTTTGGGAAAAAGCCTCACCAAAAACTTCTTCATGATTTTCAGGACGGAAGTCTGGTGCCGGGTGAGGGATTTGAACCCCCGGCCTTCGGTTTACAAAACCGCTGCACTACCACTGTGCTAACCCGGCATGGCGACAGGCGTGGCCCGCCTGTTGCGGGTTGCCTGCTGCACCCGTCCCTTTTTGCCGAAATGCCCCGCATGGTCAAGCGGGGATTCCATCCTTCAGTGCGCTGCCATCTTGCGCGCCCAGGCCGCGCGGATGCGCGCGCGTTCGGCGGCACCCAGCCCGTTCGCACCGCTCCCGCCGCCATCCGTATGGTCCGCTGTCGCGCCGTGCCGGGCGGAAGTGCTCCGGCCATGCGCGCCATGGCGCACCGGGTGGGAAGCATGGGGGGCAATGCCCGCGGCCGGGTTCTCGTTCACCTCCCGGATGGCACTGGCGCACGATGAGTTCCTGCCCACCCCCCCTTCAATGGTGGGCAGCAGGCCGACAGGCGAGAACACGAAACCCGTCAGCACCGACGCCACGGCCCGGCCAATGATTTCCGCCCCCGGCCGTATGCTGGGGTCCTTGAGCGGCCCGGTGATGTAAAGCGGGCCGGGGAAGGACGCGATGGCGAAGTGCCGCGAATGCGTCAGCAGCCTGTAGTCGATGGTATTGTTGCTGAACCGGATGTCACCACTGCCCACGGTGCGGGTATCACCCGTTTCCAGCAGCAGGGTACGGGTGTGGAACACACCATCCTGCAGGGGCATGTCGGCAATCAGGCATTTCAGGTCGGTCCGGGCGGGCAGGCCCAGCGCGGAAAGCAGCGCCTTGCCCAGTTCCAGCCCCAGCAGGTCGGGCAGGATTGCGGAAATATCACCCCCGTCATCCAGCGCCATGGTAATGCCGCCATCGCCATTGCCCACAATCTGGGCCAGCGACCGGCCATGGCCATGCACCACGATATGGCCGCCAATGATCCCCTGCCCATGCAGGTTGTGCCCCATGGCCTGCATCAGGCGGGCCAGGTCGATCTGCTCCATGTCGATGCGGATGCGCGCATCCATGCCATCGCCCTGTGGCACGAAGGTGCCGCTGCTGGCCAGCGTGCCCTTGCCCACGGCAAAGTTGAGATGATGGACATCGATCGTGCCGTCACGGATATCCGCCAGCACGTCGATGTTGTCGAGCGGGGTATGGCGGTTTTCGATATGGTCACCATGATAGGCAAGGTGAACATTGGTCGCCTTGAGCCGGGGCATGTTGATGGGCGTGGTGGGCAGTACGGCGCCACTCGCCGCATGCGCCTTTTCCTCCGCCGCCTGCTGCGTGGTGGAGGGATGCTCGCCCGGCGTCGCGCCAAAGAACCCGCCCAGATCCGCCAGGTCCACATGGCGTGAATGCAGGTCGGTATCGACAAACGTCACGGTCTGGTGGGGGTCCGCACTCAACGTGCCACCAAGGTCGCTGGAACCGACCACGCCTTCGAAATCACGGAAGCGCACCCGCCGGTCATGGTAATCCAGGCTGCCCGCCACATGGTAGGCGGGCGTCTGGGGGATCACCACGCCCGTCAGCGGATAGAGCAGTGACATGTCCGGCCCGGCCAGTGTCAGTCTAAGCCGTGCGCCCGCAAAGGACAGCGGATCATCCACCGTCCCCACCAGTGTCAGCCGCGTGGGGCCGTGGCGCACGTCCACATCAACCGGATACGGCCGGGTCCGGTCGGCCAGCGAGACCAGCGCCCCGCCCGAGAAATGCCCGGTCATGGCCTGCCCGGCATAGGTGCCGCGCACATCGGCCACGATCCGGGGCTGCACGTCCCCCTGCCCCGGCGTGGTGTGCACCTGCGCGCGCATGTCGCTGCGCAGGCCCGCATGGACAAGATGCATCTGGCCCGCATCGATATCCAGTTCGCCAATGCGCGGCATGGCGGTCGAACCGCCACCGCCACTGGCGGGGAACCGGTAGTTGGCGGTGCCATCACGCTTCCCGTTCAGTTCCACCACCGGCCTGTCCAGCGCGATGACCGGCAGGTCCACCGTCCCGCCCAGCAGGTGCCACAGGTTGAGGCCCACCATCAGGTGGTCGGCGGTGGCAAATGGCGGCAGGGTGGTGAAGCCGTCCGGTTCGTCAATCTTCACCCCGTCAGCCGTGATGCGGATCACGCGCCCGATACGCACATGCAGGTGCGCCAGCGTAACCCTGCGCCCCAGTGCCGCCCCGGCCCGGCGTTCCACCATGGGAATGAACCAGTCCCACGACCAGAAAATGACCAGCGCCATTACTGCAACCGCCAGCACCCCAAGGACCGGAAACCGTATCTGCGCAAGGACGCTGCGCCGCGCCGTTCCGGGCGGGACGGTGGAATGATCCGGTTGCGGCATGCTGCTGGTACTCCTTGTGCGGGGGCGGAGGGGATATCAGATGAACGGATGGTCGCACATGGAGTTGCGGCCCAGCCCTGCCCCCATCATGGCCGGGCACCGTTAACGGCAGGTTTGGACTGGCGCGACAGTCGCGCGTCCTGTATGCGGTCAGGCAACTTCATGCCCCTTTGATGCTAACCAGATTGACGCGAGAGGTCACTGTCATGCCCGCCTATCGTTCCCGCACTACGACCCATGGCCGCAACATGGCCGGTGCGCGCAGCCTGTGGCGTGCAACCGGCATGAAGGATGGTGATTTCGGCAAGCCGATCATCGCCATCGCCAATTCCTTCACGCAGTTCGTGCCCGGCCATGTCCACCTGAAGGACCTGGGCCAGCTGGTGGCCGGTGCCGTGGCGGATGCGGGCGGCATCGGGCGTGAGTTCAATACCATTGCCGTGGATGACGGCATTGCCATGGGCCATGGCGGCATGCTGTACAGCCTGCCTTCGCGCGAGCTGATTGCCGATGCGGTGGAATACATGGTCAATGCCCACTGCGCCGATGCGCTGGTGTGCATAAGCAACTGTGACAAGATCACGCCGGGCATGCTCATGGCGGCGATGCGGCTCAACATCCCCACCATCTTCGTCTCCGGCGGGCCGATGGAAGCGGGCAAGATCCTCAATAACGGTACCGAGCAGCGCGCCGACCTGATCACGTCCATGGTGGCGGCGGCCAATGCGGATGTCAGTGACGAACAGTCCGCCACCATCGAACGCTCGGCCTGCCCCACCTGCGGGTCGTGCTCGGGCATGTTTACCGCCAATTCCATGAACTGCCTGACCGAGGCGCTGGGCCTGGCGCTGCCGGGCAATGGCAGCCTTGTGGCCACCCATGCCGACCGGCGCGACCTGTTCATGCGCGCGGGCCGCGAGATCGTGGCCCTGGCACGCCGCTGGTATGAGAATGACGATGCCACCGCCCTGCCGCGCGGCATCGCCACCAAGCCCGCGTTCGAGAATGCGATGTCGGTCGATATCGCCATGGGGGGCTCGACCAATACGGTGCTGCACCTTCTGGCGGCGGCGCATGAGGGCAAGGTGCATTTCACCATGTCCGACATCGACCGGCTTTCCCACAAGGTGCCCAACCTGTGCAAGGTCTCGCCCTCACGCATGGACATCCATATGGAGGACGTGCACCGCGCCGGTGGCATTCCCGCCATCATGGGGGAACTGGCGCGCATGGGCCTGCTGCACCTGGACGCGCCCAGCGTGCATGCCCCCAGCGTGAGCACGGCGCTGGCAAAATGGGATATCAGCGCCAGTACGGCGGATGAGGCGGCGCGCACCTTCTTCCGCGCCGCCCCCGGCGGGGTGCGGACCACGCAGGCGTTCTCCCAGTCCAGCCGCTATGAAGCACTGGATACCGACCGGGCGAATGGCGCAATCCGGGATGCGGGGCATGCCTACAGCCAGGATGGCGGGCTTGCGGTGCTGTTTGGCAACCTGGCGGAAGACGGTGCGATCGTGAAGACCGCGGGCGTGGCCCC
The DNA here is from genome assembly GCF_011611525.1 of Komagataeibacter rhaeticus. Taxonomy (NCBI): domain Bacteria; kingdom Pseudomonadati; phylum Pseudomonadota; class Alphaproteobacteria; order Acetobacterales; family Acetobacteraceae; genus Komagataeibacter; species Komagataeibacter rhaeticus. The sequence goes on along the minus strand of NZ_CP050139.1, from coordinate 333,422 downwards.
GAACCTGCTGACCTTTACCGGCCCTGCCCGTATCTTTGAAAGTCAGGATGCCGCCGTCTCGGCCATCCTGGGCAACGAAATCGTGGCGGGTGACGTGGTGGTGATCCGCTACGAAGGCCCCAAGGGCGGCCCCGGCATGCAGGAAATGCTGTATCCGACCAGCTATCTCAAATCCAAGGGGCTGGCGGAAAAATGCGCGCTGATTACCGATGGCCGCTTCTCGGGCGGCAGTTCGGGGCTGTCCATCGGCCATATCTCGCCCGAGGCGGCGGAAGGCGGCATTATCGGGCTGCTGGAGGAAGGCGACACCATCGAGATCGACATCCCCAACCGCATCCTGCGCACCACCGTAAGCGATGCGGACCTTGCCGCCCGCCGCGATGCGATGGAAGAGCGTGGCGACCGCGCCTGGCAGCCTGACCGCCAGCGTGAGGTCTCGGTCGCGCTGCAGGCCTACAGCGCGCTGACCACCAGCGCGGCAAAGGGTGCCGTGCGCGATGTCAGCCAGCTGGGCCGCCGCACCAGCCGGTAGCAGGGGAGACCCCGGGGCCGGGCCGCCGGGGTCTTTCCGTCAGGGGTTGCCTGAAAAGCCAGCCCCAGAAAATCCCGCAATCATGAGGAAGTTTCTGGTGGAGCTTTTTCAAAAAGCTTCAGAGAACGCCGCCTTTCCGCAAAAAGGCGACAGCCGGAAACTTCCATTCCTGTCAGCAGGCCACCCTTGGGCAGCCTGCTGGCCCACCCGTCCTGCGGGGCCGGCCTTACGCCTGACGCAGGCCCCGCCGTCCCTGCCCCATGCGCCGGAATGTGGCCGTGACACATGCACGCAGGGCCGCAAGGTCGGGCATGAGGGTATTGTGCAGTGAACGCACGCTCTCATGCGTGGCATAAAAGCGCAGCGATGTCGCAATGCCGGTTATGATGGCAGCCCCCACGAACACTCCATCAACTTCTATGATCTTTGAATCAAACATGGTTTCCTGACCTGAAGCGCCGGTTACGGCCGCGCATGGCGCTGTATGGCCATGCTGCCTGCCGGCGTCTTGCCGTTATCTGCATCACTTGCCCGCCAACGCGGCGAGGTGCTGGCGGTTCCCGCAAAAGGTTCTGAAAAAACATGCTGTAATAAGGACTTGCCTCCCCAAACCCATGTTTTTTCCTACCCTGTCGCACCCGTTTGGGCATGGGGTAAAAACCCGGTTATTATGTCATTTGAATGGCATTTTAAAATCTGTACAGATCGAATTCGTATCATTACAGAACAGATACATAATTTCATGAACATCTGTTCTTTTCATTACCTGTTCCAGAGTATCAGGACACGGCCATACTGTTTGCACGCACCCGGATGGCACGATGGGGGTGACAGCATGCGGCCCACCATGACAGAAACAGGGGCGGCGGTTGCGTACCATGGCCGCTCCCGTTTCCCTCAGTACGACTGGTGCCCGTCCTTGCCCTGCCCCGATGCCTTCCCCCCTGCCCCAACCCGTTCCCTGTCATGGTGCGCGCTGGCCCTGTGCCTGGCGCTGCCCGGCTGCATATGGGCTGCCACGGCCCACGCCGCGGGCACCGCGTCCTATCCCGCGCCACTGACGGATGCACGCAGCACCGCCCACGCATGGGGCGTGGAAACCCGCATTACCAGTGCGGTCCCCTGCCGGGTGGCATTTGGCATCAACCAGACCACCTTCATGGCGCATGTGCCTGAAATGGTGCGGGCGGGGCTGTTCAGCACGCAGGTGACCCCCGCGCTGCGGCAGGCGGCCCCGCATTATCTGATGAACGCGATGCAGACGGATGTGACCCCCGGCTTCGTCCATGCGCTGTTCACCCAGCGCGGCGCCCCCGCGCGCTGTCACTTCACCTGGTCCTATACCGCGCCCGATGGCCGGTCCCACCCCATGCTGGACTTTGACTTTACCCGCCAGGCCCATGACCGCATCGACTGGACCCACATGGAACTGGGCGCCATGACATCCGACATGCAGAACCCGGTGGTGGATCCGATATTTGATGCGCTGGTCAATCAGGAAACCGTGGATGTAACCATTGCCCTGGCCCATGGCCCCGACCCCGCCGATCTGCCCCCACCGGACCAGAAACCGGGCATGGTGCCTTAAAAGACCATGGCCTGCCCTTGAAGCATCCGGCGGATGATCAGGACGTTGCTGGTCAAGCTTTGCCCGAAAAGCCCCAGGGCACGCCGCCTTTTTTTAAAAGGCGGCGTTCTTTCGCAGCTTTTGCAAAAAGCTTCACCAAAAACTTTCTTTAATTTTAAAGCGCTATCATGAGCTGACTGATCAAACAGCCTCTTACTATTTTTTATCAATGGACTGCTCTGGAAACAGCCCTGTTATCCATGCCGGACAAGGCGGAACACAAGATCGGTCAACGCCGCCGCCAGCAGCACGACGGTCACCACACGCAGCCCGATACGCATCAGGCGCTCACGCCGGCTGGGCGGCAGTTCATTCCGACGCAGGACAAAACGGGGATCGGGACGGCCTGAACCGGATTGCTGCACCATTGCCCTGCCCTGCGGGATGTTTATGAATACACCCGTTTTACCAGAACAGATGGATAACACCAGTCCATGGCCCCATGCCACGCCGCCCGTTGCCTGCTCCATGCCGCCTTTGGCGTTCTGGCCCTGCTGGCCTGCCATGCCGCCCGGGCGCAGGACTGCACGGCCCTGGGCGCAGACGGCCAGTTGCCCGTTCTGGACAATCCCCGCATGGCACCACAGACCCGTATCCTGTGCAGCAGCCGGTTCGCGGTGCTGTATTCAGGTCTGGCGCGCGAACCGCTATGGGCGGCGGAACATCTGGATGAAGCAATGGTGCGGGCGGCCATGTCCACCCCGCGTGAGGGCACGTTCCACCCTGATGCCCGCATCCCCGCCGGGTCACGCGCGGAGCTGGAGGATTATGTCCGCTCCGGCTTCGACCGGGGGCACATGGCGCCTTCGGGCGACATGCCGGACCGGCAGACGCAGGAAGAAACCTTTGCCCTGTCCAATATCGTGCCCCAGCGCGCGGCGCTGAACCGGGAAAAATGGGCCATGATCGAATCGGACCTGCGCCGCCTGACCCTGCGTGCCGGGGAACTGTACGTGGTGACCGGCCCCGCCTTCCGTGGCAGCAGCCTGTCGGCCATAGGCCGCGACCGGGTGCTGGTGCCGACATCCACATGGAAAGCCGTCTATACGCCCGCCCGGCAGCAGACGGGGGTTTATGTATGCCATAATGTGGCCCGCAACCCCGGTTGCAGCCATGTCAGCGTAGCGGAACTGACGCGCATGACCGGGATCGATCCCTTTCCCGCCCTGCCCGCACGCATGAAACAGAACTGCATGACCCTGCCGTATGGCCGCGTGCGCACCACAACCCATACACGCCGCCACACCACACGGCGGCATGCCCATTACCGCTGGTAAAAGTCCCGCTGATAACAGGAGAGACAGCCATGACCACCCATTCCACCAGACCCGGCCCTGCCGCCACGGGGCTTGTGCCCTTTGCCGATAACGGCACCAGCCGCACCATTGGCGGCATGACGGTGGAAAATGGCACCGACAGCATCGCCTTTTATGGCCAGACCGATCTCAGCCGCGACAAGGCCGGGCTGGAACGCGCCCGCGCGCTGCTGGCGTTCCTGCAGCAGGTGGTCGATACGCTGGATGCACAGGCAGACCTGCCCGACAGCCTGCCGCCCCGCAAGGCGGCCAGGGTGCCCAATCCCTTCGCCTAAGGGGATATTGTAAATAATAACAAAAGTTTCTGGGTGCCGCCTTTTTGAAAAAAGGCGGCGTTCTTCTGAAGCGTCTTCATGTTCCGATGAACAGCAGGCCCAACGCAGAACGGGGCCGGTCCATTGCTGGACCGACCCCGTTGCGGAACCCGTATCCCGTGGCACGCCACGGGAAAAGCAGGATCAGCGCTTGCTGAACTGGAAGGAACGACGGGCCTTGGCGCGGCCGTACTTCTTACGTTCAACAACACGCGAATCGCGCGTCAGGAAGCCAGCGGCCTTCAGGATGCTGCGCAGCGCAGGCTCGTAATGGGTCAACGCACGGCTGATGCCGTGACGGACCGCACCGGCCTGGCCGGACAGGCCACCACCAACGACCGTGCAGTACACGTCGAACTGGTTGTAGCGGTCAGCCACCAGGAAAGGCTGCGTGATCAGCATACGCAGGACCGGACGGGCGAAATAGGTGCCGACCGGACGGCCGTTGACGATGATGTCGCCCTTGCCCGGCTTGATCCACACGCGGGCAACCGCGTCCTTACGGCGGCCCGTTGCATAGGAACGGCCCTGCGCATCGCGCTTGGCTTCATAGACGGGTGCCGCTTCCTGGGAGGAAACGACCTGGCCGGAAGCCACGGCTTCCTTCAGGTCAGCCAGCGTGCCTGTACGTTCTTGGGTTTCAGACATGTGGTTCAGCCCCCGACCTTCTGGGTGTTGACGGCATTCTTGCGGTTCAGCGCCGCGACATCGAGTACCTGCGGCTTCTGGCCTTCATGCGGGTGTTCGCTGCCGGCATAGACGTACAGGTGCTTCATCTGCGCACGCTGCAGCGGGCCGCGCGTGATCATGCGCTCGACCGCCTTGCGCACGACGTGACCGGGGTTCTTGCCGGTCAGGCGCTGGGTGATCGTGCGTTCCTTGATCCCGCCGGGGTAGCCGGTGTGGTAATGGAACAGCTTCTGGTCCACCTTGTTGCCGGTCAGGCGGACCTTCTCGGCGTTGATGACGACAATGTTGTCGCCGCAATCAACATGCGGGGTGAACTGCGGCTTGTGCTTGCCGCGCAGGCGCTGGGCGATGATGGCGGCCAGACGGCCCAGAACGAGGCCTTCGGCATCGATCAGGGTCCAGCCACGCGTCACCTCGGTGGGTTTCAGCGAAAGTGTGGTCTTCATGGATTCAGTGTTCCGTCCGGTAATGTAGCGGTAACAGGTGGCGCGTTATCATCCGTACGGCACACGAACGTCAAGCACATAATCCCGTATGGACGGCATTTTTCCGGTAAAAAATCGTGTGTGGTATCATGATACCACCATCTTTCCCGCCTCATCTTCCCCACGGGCGATTGCCGAGGGGGGCCGTAATGCGATAGCACTCGGTTCAAGGTCATTACGGATATCAGGCTCGTGAAGAAACTCTATCCCGCCATCCCCCTGCTCATACTTGTGCTACTGGTTGGCAGCTGGGGGGTGCATCACTTCGCCCAGCGCAGGCTGGAGGCCGGCATTGCCGACTTCCGTGCCTCCCTCGGGCCCGGCGCCACGTTCAGCTATGCCACGGCCCGGCCGCGCACGCTGGCGCGTGGCGCGCATTTTACCGCGGTGACCTATCACAACCCGGCCATGACGCTGGTCGCGGCCGATGTGCGGCTGGGCGGCCTGACCGGCAACAACGTGCAGGGCGAGAAGATTGGCAGCATCGTGCTGCGTGACGTGAAGGTCATGACGCAGGACAGCACCATCTCGCTTGACCAGGTGGCGCTGGGCAACCTTGTCATGCCCAATACCGCGCGCGTCACGGCGGAGACGGCCCGCCCGCTGGGCTTCGATTCGCTTGTGCTGGATACGGGCACCTTCACCAACCTGCACCTGGCCATACCCGCCAGCCAGACCGATGTGACCATCGGACGCATGACCATAGGCCAGTACGGGCTGGGCCGGTCCTCGCATCTCGATCTGGAGAAACTGGCAACCCAGATCAACCTGACCCCCACGCGCCGCATCGCGGTCGAGCACATACAGCTTGACGGCCCGGACTTCGCCAGCGAGGTGGCAAGCCTGATCCAGTCCGGCCACCTGGTCCATGAGCGCCATCCCCAGACCATGGACCTGAAGAAGGTGGAGATCGCCAGCACCCACCCCATGCTCCAGATCGACCATGTCACCACATCGCGTTTCTCCACCGAGACGGAGGACAAGATGGACACGAACCTGACCAACCTGACGCTCTGGTCCACCGGGACGGACAATCCCTCCATCCTCAATGCGTTCGGTTATGACCATTTTACCGGCAACATCCATGTCAACAGCACCAGCGACCGTAGTGCTGGCCATGTGCACCTGGAACCGCTGACAGTCGAGGCACCGGAAATGGGCAACCTGTCCGTGGTGGCGGAACTGGACCAGATCCCGTTTGACGACATGGCCATCATTCCCGAAACCGCGCGCATCGTCTCCGCCGCCATGACATGGGAAGACCGCTCACTGGCCAGCCATATCGTGGCGGGGCTGGCCAGAAGCCGCAACACGGATGTGGAGACCTACCGCCAGGGCCTGCTGGCCATGCTGGCCACGTCCGATGATGCCTCGATGCGCGCCATGGGCCGCTTCCTGCAGTCCCCGCAGGACCATCCGCTACAGATCGCGCTGCGCCCGATGAAGCCGGTCAACCTGATGATGCTGGGCGTTGCCCTGTCCATGGCGGGCGACCCGTCGGTCGCGGCCCCGCTGGGCCTGACCATTTCCACACCCTGATGGGGGGGATCGGTGGCCCGGTGCATGTCATCGGCGCGACCGGACGCTCGGGGCTGGCCGTGTGCCAGAGCCTGAGGCTGCGTGGGGACACGGTCGTGCCCATAGTCCGTAGCTTGCCCCACTGGCAGGCGGGCGGCATGGCCGGTCCCGCACGGGTGGCCGATCTTGAAGCGGGACAGGCCGGGCTGCGCGCAGCGCTGGCGGATGCCACCGCCATTGTCCTGACCGCCCATGCCCGCCATCTGCCCGCTGTCCTGGCGGCGGCACCGCCACGGGCGCGGATCGTGGCACTGGGCAGTACGCGCATCTTCACCCGCTGGCCCGATTCCCACGCACGCGGCGTGCAGGCGGGCGCGCGGGCCTTTGCCCGCTCGGGCCGCCGGGGCGTGCTGCTGCATCCCAGCATGATCTATGGCGCGCAGGGGGAGGATAACGTACAGCGCCTGGCCGCCCTGATGCGCCGCCTGCCGGTACTGCCCCTGCCTGGCGGCGGGCGGGCGCGTATCCAGCCGATCTGGCAGGGAGACGTAACGGATGCGATCATCGTGGCCCTGGGCCGGGAATGGGACGGGCCGCACAGCCTTGTCATTGCCGGGGGGGAGCAGGTTGCCTACCGGGATTTCACCCGCGCCGTCGCCCTGGCGGCGGGCCTGCGCCCGCGCCCGGTCGTGCCGGTACCGGGAGCGGCGCTGATGCTGCTGGCCCGCCTGCCCGTGCCGGGACTGCCCCGCATCAGGCCCGCCGAGATACGGCGGCTTATGGAAGACAAGATATTCGACATCGGCCCCATGCGGGCACGGCTTGGCCTGACGCCCACGCCACTGGCGACGGGTCTGGCGCGCACCTTTGCGGGTGCATGATTTCATAAGGGGAAAAGGCAGTGGGGCGAACGACGGGGATCGAACCCGCGACAACCGGTACCACAAACCGGCGCTCTACCGACTGAGCTACGTCCGCCACAACTGCGCTGCTATATAGAAAAGCCGTCCGGGCGCGTCAATTACCCTTTTTGGGTTTCGATGATTTTTCCCGTGCACAGCCGCTCACGCACCGTCTGGAGGCGCGCGACCGCTTCCGCGATCACGGCGGGCTGCTTGCAGAAGGCGAAGCGGACATAACGGTCGGGAATGTCCCTGCCCCGACTGTCATAGAAGGCGGAAACCGGGATGGCGGCAACGCCTGCACGCGCCGTCATCTGCTCGCAAAACGCCACATCGCCGCCCGCAAAGCCCAGCGGGGCGATATCGGCAATGATGAAGTAGCTGCCATCACACGGCAGCACGCCAAACCCGGCCTGGCGCAGGCCATCAGCCAGATGCTGGCTGCTTGCGCGCATGCCCTCGGCCAGCCGGGTGAAATAGGCGGTATCCTTCTCCAGCCCCACCGCCACGGCGCGCTGCAGGTTGGGGGCCACGGTAAAGGTCAGCAGCTGGTGGGCCTTGGCCACCAGGTCGGCCAGCGGCGCGGGGGCAGTGACATAACCCACCTTCCACCCGGTCATGGAAAAGCTCTTGCCCGCGCTGCCAATGCGAATCGTGCGCTCCCGCATGCCCGGCAGCGTCATGAGCGGCAGGTGCCGGGCGGGGGCGAAGGTCAGGTGCTCGTACACCTCGTCACACACCGCATAGGCATCGTACCGCGCAAGCAGCCCGGCAATGAAGGCCAGTTCATCGGCCGTGAACACCTTGCCGGTGGGGTTCATGGGGGTGTTGAGCACGATGGCCTTGGTGCGCGGGCCAAAGGCCGCCGCCAGTTCCGCGCGCGGCAGGTCCCACCGTGGCGGGGCCAGCCGCACCGTGCGTACGGTCGCGCCCAGCATTTCCAGCACCGGCAGGTAGGTGTCGTACAGCGGTTCGAACACCACCACCTCATCGCCCCGGTTGACCAGCGCCATGAGCGAGGCGGTGATGGCCTCCGTCGCGCCACAGGTCACGACCACCTCACGCGCGGGATCGACCTCGATTCCATAAAACCGCGCATTGGCGCGCGCGACCGCCGTGCGCAGTTCGGGCAGGCCGGCCAGGGGCGGGTACTGGTTGCGCCCGTCACGCAGCGCGCCGGCTGCCGCCTCCACCATGTCGGCCGGGCCTTCGGCATCGGGAAAGCCCTGGCCCAGGTTGATGGCGTCATGCCGGACCGCCAGGGCGGACATGACGGTAAAAATGGTTGTCGGCAGTCCCGAAAGCATCGCGTTCGCGGGTTTCATCGTATCAATCCTGTCCCAGCACCTGTGCGGCCGGTGCGCGCCTGTTCTTTTTGCCTTATCATCCGATTGCCTGAAACCGAAAGCCATGCAACCCTGCCCGGGCCAGACAGACGGCAACGTATGGCCCCGCGCCACAAGACGGAAGACAGATACAGCAGCATGAAAAAGATCGAGGCCATCATCAAGCCCTTCAAGCTCGACGAGGTGAAGGATGCCCTGCATGAAATCGGTCTGATGGGCATAACCGTGATCGAGGCCAAGGGCTTCGGACGGCAGAAAGGCCATACCGAGCTGTATCGTGGCGCTGAATACATCATCGACTTCCTGCCCAAGGTAAAGCTGGAGATCGTGTGCCCGGACGACATGACCGAACGCGCGATCGAAGCGATCATGGGCGCGGCCCGCACGGGCCGCATCGGGGATGGCAAGATTTTTGTCACCCCGGTGACCGATGTCATCCGCATCCGCACGGGAGAACGCGGGGCCGATGCGGTCTGAGCCGTCATGCAGACATGGGTCCCATGGCGGCAGGACTATCGACAGCAGCCTTGCGTTTCCGTAACCATAGCCACCGCGCCGCATGGAACGGCACACCAAAGTCAGGACAGGTAATTTAAACATGGCAAAAAAAGCACAGGCCCCGGCCGCGGCCTCCACGCCGTCACATTCCACCAAGGCCATCGCGAAGGTCTTTGAGATGATCAAGGAAAACGCGGTGGAGATGGTTGACCTGCGTTTCACCGATCCGCGTGGCAAGTGGCACCACACCACCCAGTATGTCACCACGATCGAAGAAGACACCTTCCGCGAAGGCTTCATGTTTGACGGCTCCTCCATCGCCGGATGGAAGGCCATCAACGAAAGTGACATGATCCTGCTGCCTGACCCGACCACCGCGGTTATGGACCCGTTCTCCGCCAAGCCGCAGCTCATCCTGATCTGTGACATCATCGAGCCGTCCACCGGGCAGTTCTACAACCGCGACCCGCGCGCGACCGCCAAGCTGGCCGAGCAGTACCTGCAGTCCACCGGCCTGGGTGACACCGCCTTCTTCGGCCCCGAAGCCGAATTCTTCATCTTTGACAGCGTGCGCTTTGGCACCGGCCCGAATTTCGGCAAATACGAGCTTGAAAGCATCGAAGGCCCCGGCGCCTCGCTGAAAGACTATCCCGAAGGCAACATGGGCCACCGCCCGACCGTAAAGGGTGGCTACTTCCCCGTGGCGCCGGTTGACAGCGAAAGCGACCTGCGCGCCGAAATGCTGACGACGATGGGCGAAATGGGCCTGCCGATCGAAAAGCACCACCACGAGGTGGCACAGTCGCAGCACGAGCTGGGCACCAAGTTCGAAACGCTGGTCCGCTCGGCCGACTTCATGCAGATCTACAAGTACTGCGTGCACAACGTTGCCCATTCCTATGGCAAGACGGCAACCTTCATGCCCAAGCCGATCTATGGCGACAACGGATCGGGCATGCATGTCCACCAGTCCATCTGGCGCGACGGCAAGCCCACGTTCGGCGGCAACGGCTATGCCGACCTGTCGGACGAGGCACTGTACTACATCGGCGGCATCATCAAGCACGCCAAGGCGCTGAACGCCTTCACCAACCCGTCCACCAACTCCTACAAGCGCCTGATCCCGGGCTTTGAAGCCCCCGTGCTGCTGGCCTACTCGGCCCGCAACCGCTCCGCTTCGTGCCGTATCCCCTACGCGACCAGCCCGAAGGCCAAGCGCGTCGAGGTCCGCTTCCCCGATCCGACCGCGAACCCCTACCTGGCGTTCTCCGCCATGCTCATGGCTGGCCTGGACGGGATCAAGAACAAGATCCACCCCGGCGAGGCGATGGACAAGGACCTGTACGACCTACCCCCCGAAGAGCTGAAGCAGATCCCGACCGTTGCCGGTTCCCTGCGTGAAGCCCTGACGGCGCTGGAAGCCGACCACGAGTTCCTGCTGGCTGGCGGCGTGTTCACCAAGGACCAGATCGAGAGCTACTGCGAAATCAAGTGGCAGGAAGTGTTCAAGTTCGAGCACACCCCGCATCCGGCCGAGTTCGAGATGTACTACTCCGTCTGATCCGCATCTCCCCTGCGGGAACACGGACACAGGCAAGGGCGCCGGGACCACACAGGTCCCGGCGCCTTTTTCATGTACACCCCGCCCGCCAGCCCCGCCATGCGCCGCAACCGGGACGGCCGCCACACGTTTGCTCGATTCCACGCCATGCGCACTGGTCCTGCGGCGCCTATCGCCTGCACCATGGTGCCCCACACGGCATGAGACATGCCCCAGAGGACACAGAAATGACGCAGAGCATTCCCGACACCATGCAGGCCATCACCTACAGTGAAGACGGCACACCCGATTCCCTGCGCGTCACCGCCCTGCCCGTCCCGCGCCCCGGCGCGGGTGAGGTGCTGGTACGGGTCATGGCGGCCGGCATCAACCGGCCCGACATCATGCAGCGCAAGGGGCTTTATCCCCCGCCGCCGGGCGCAAGCCCGCTGCTGGGCCTGGAAGTGGCGGGGGAAGTGGTGGCCATGGGCACGGACCTGCCCGCCAACGCGTTTCCAGCCCCGGGCGCGCGGGTCTGCGCGCTGACCAACGGGGGTGGCTACGCCCAGTACTGCACCGTGCCCGCCGGCCAGTGCCTGCCCTGGCCCACCGGATTCGACGCCATCCATGCCGCCAGCCTGCCCGAGACGTTTTTCACCGTCTGGTCCAACCTGTTCATGACCGCCGGGCTGAAACCGGGTGAGAGCGTGCTGGTGCATGGCGGCACCAGCGGCATCGGCACCACGGCCATCCAGCTTGTACGCGCCATGGGGGGCACGGTGTACGCCACCGCGGGCACAGCGGAAAAATGCGCCCTGTGTACGACGCTGGGTGCGAAAGCCGCCATAAACTACCGCACCGAGGACTTCCCCCAGCGCATAAGGGACCTGACCGGCGGGGCGGGCGTGAATGTCATACTGGACATGATCGGGGGGGCGTATCTGGATGGCAACCTGCGTGCGCTGGCAACCGCGGGGCGGCTGGTCATCATTGCCCTGCAGGGCGGGGCGAAGGCGGACGGGGTCAACCTGGCGCGCATCATGACGCGCCGGCTGGTGGTGACCGGCACCACGCTGCGCCCCCGCGACGCGGCCTACAAGGCCGAAATCGCCCGCCAGCTGGAAGACCACGTCTGGCCCCTGCTGGGCCGTCGCGCCATCCGCCCGCTCATCCATGCCACCTTCCCCTTTGCGCGGGTTGCCGATGCCCATAAACTCATGGAAAACGGAACGCATATGGGAAAGATCATGCTGGACCTTCAGCACCCGCCCACGGATACGATACGGTGATAGGGACAAAAGCTGGTGCTACTGAACGTCATTGAGCGTGGACCGGAAGAAATCATACCCGAACAGGTGGGCAGGCCGCCCATCGTGCTGCTGCACGGCCTGTTCGGGCGGGCGCGCAACCTTGGCTTCTTCCAGCGCCGGCTGGCACGCACGCGCCGCACGCTGGCCATTGACCTGCGCAACCATGGCGACAGCCCGCACGGGCTGATGGACTACAACGTCATGGCCGCCGACCTGCTGGAGACCCTGGCCCACCACAACGCGCTGCCCGCGACGCTTGTCGGCCATTCCATGGGGGGCAAGGTGGCCATGACGCTGGCGCTCTCGCGCCCGGGCATGGTGCACAGCCTGCTGGTGGCCGACATCCCGCCCGCCCATACCGGTCACGGGCAGTTCGGACTGGGCGAGCAGATGCTGCGCGTCTCCTTTCCCCCCTTTCTCAACCGCGCGGGGGCCGACCGGCTGCTCCAGCACTACATTGCCAATACCGATGTGCGCGCGCTGATGCTCCAGAACATCGAGGTGGGCGAGAACCCGCACTGGACCATCGGCCTGCGGGAAATCGTGGACTCGATGCCCAATGTGGAAAGCTGGCCCTACATACCCGAAGGCTATACCTATCCCGGCCCGACGCTGTTCCTGGCGGGCGGGAATTCGCCCTATATCCGCCGCGAGCATTATGCCACCATGCGCAGGCTGTTCCCGTGCTACCGGCTGGAACTGATCGAACATGCCGGTCACTGGCTACATGTCGAACACCCCCAGAAATTCGCGGAGCTGCTGGAAAATTTTACCGAAAGCACCTGAACCCCGTTTCATTGCGTACCCCGTCCTTGACAACCCGCCCCCTGACGTCAGTTATGCTGTCGATATAACAGGGCAGGCACGCGGCCCCCACGAACAGACCCCTATGGCGGAGACCCGTAGTCTTTCATGACGGTGACACTCAGTCCCTCCTCCCGGCGGCGCAATGCCGTGGAGCCCGTGCTGATCCCACGCCGCGCGGAACCCGGCGACAGCCCGCCCCCCGTGGCGACGGACCAGTACGTGCCCCCCCGGCGTGAACGCCTGCTGCCAGGGGCCTCCGTGCCACCCCCACCGGGCTACCGCAAGCTGCGCCCCACCCTGTCGGGCCTGATCCGCCCCGACACGATAGAAACCCCCGGCCCCGGCCGGGCCATGGCCGTATCGGGGCTGCTGCACGGTGTACTGCTGGCCGCCATCCTGATCGAATCCGCCCATCACAGCCAGCATGGCTCCCCCTACGCCACGCAGTCGGAACCGCAGGTGGAGATGGTGTTCTCGCCCCCCACCTCCAGCGGGCTGCAGGGCCAGTCCTCGCCCGACATGGCGGGTGGCCAGAACGCGCCGCGCCAGCAGCAGGAACAGAGCCAGCCCACCGCCCAGGACAACAGCCAGAACCCGCAGACGGCGGATGAGGAATCCTCCCCCTCCCCCAACACGCCCACGCCCGAGACCCCCTCCGCCCCCCCCATGAGCGAGGCGCCATCCGACCTGTCGGTGCCACAGGCCGACCGGCATGACGAGTTCAATCCCTCCATGCAGAATTCGGGCCATGGCAACCATCCGGCCCAGCAGTCGCACAGCCAGTCCTCGGCCGGGCGGTATGCCCCGCTGCAGCATCCGCGCAACTGGGCGCTTTCCTCCTCGCCACTGCCGCGCCGCAACCAGCATGGGCGCGCGGGAGGCACCGGCGGGCCGATCGACCTTTCGCTTGGCCCCGTGGTGCAGAATGGCAGGATCAATGCCCCCTATTCCACCAATACCCAGATCCGGGGTGTCAGCGATGATTACGGCAGCGAACTCGACCGCTGGATCCGCAGCCACATGTACTACCCCGAGGAAGCCGCCCGCGCGGGCGAGGAAGGCCCGTCCTCCGTCCATGTGGAACTGGACCGCGAGGGCCATGTGACCAAGGTGCGCCTGACCGGCCAGTCGGGGTCCTACTACCTTGATGCCGCAACGGTGGGCATGTTCCGCAACGCCCAGCTGCCCCCCGTGCCACCGGACATGCAGGGCGATACCTTCCCCATCGACCTGACCATCAACTACATCCTGATCCGCCGCTAGGCGGCCACGGACCAAGGGAGAAACGCCACATGGATACAGCCACCCTCCTGCACCGGGCCGGGCGTGACTTCCACGCCTTTGACAATGCCGACGATGCCGTGGCCCACATCACCCGGCTGTATGACCATGCGGGTGAGCTGATCCGCCATGCCTTCACCACGCGCGACACCACGGGGCTTGCGGATGCGGTCTATCCCTACCTTGCCTTCATGCCGCAGGCGGCCCTGCCGCCCGACGGGCCACGCCCGCCGTTCGATGTAGTGCTGGAGCCGGGTTTCTATGGCACGACCCTGACCCGCCCCGCCCTGTTTGCCGATTACTGGCGCGAACAGATCGCAAGCCTGCTGCACCACTACGGCACCCCGGTCCATGTCGGGCTGTCGCACCAGCCGATCCCGCTGTCCTATGTGATGGAAGAGGCGGTGACATCCCTTACGGAATCCGACCTGGCCTGGATCCAGTCGCATTTCGCCCTGCCCGACCTGCATGTGACCGATGATTCGATCGCCAACTGCGAATACATTCCCCGCCCCGACACGCCACGCCCGCTGGCCCTGTTCACGGCGGCGCGCACCGATTATTCTCTGGCGCGGCTGCACCATTACACCGGCACGGCCCCCCGGCATTTCCAGCGCTTCATCCTGCTGACCAACTACCAGCGCTATGTCGATGCCTTCCGTGAATATGGCCATGCGCAGGTGGATGCGGGATCGGAATACACCGCCTTTGTCGAACCGGGCGAGGTCGTCCACACCCGGGACACGCCGCACACCGCCCCCCACGGTGGCCAAAGCCTGCCACAGATGCCCGCCTACCACCTGTGCCGCCCCGATGGCGATGGCATCACGCTGATCAACATCGGCGTCGGCCCCGCCAATGCCAAGACCATTACCGACCACCTGGCGGTACTGCGCCCGCATTGCTGGCTGATGGTCGGGCACTGCGCGGGGCTGCGCCGCAGCCAGAAGCTGGGGGATTATGTGCTGGCGCATGGCTACCTGCGCGATGACCACGTGCTGGATGACGACCTGCCGCCATGGGTGCCCGTACCCCCCATTGCCGAAGTGCAGATGGCATTGCAGGACGTAACCGCCCGCGTGACCGGCCTGCATGATGCCGAGGTCAAGACCCGCCTGCGCACCGGCACGGTCATGACCACGGACAACCGCAACTGGGAACTGCGGCTGGGCGCCCTGTTCACCCGCATCAACACATCACGCGCCATTGCGGTGGACATGGAATCGGCCACTATTGCCGCCAACGGCTTCCGCTTCCGGGTGCCCTATGGCACGCTTCTATGCGTATCGGACAAGCCGCTGCATGGGGAACTGAAGCTGCGCGGCATGGCCAATGCCTTCTACCGCGAGCGGGTGCGCCAGCATCTGGTGGTGGGGATCGAGACCATGCAGCAGTTGCGCGCGCAGGGCGTGAACCGCCTGCATTCGCGCAAGCTGCGCGGGTTTGATGAACCCGCTTTCCGATAATGATTAAATAATAAAAGTTTTTGGGTGCCGCCTTTTTTCAAAAAGGCGGCATTTTTCGAAGCTTTTTGAAAAAAGCTTCACCAAAAACTTTTATCCTCAGAAATCAGGCAAAGTAGGGACCAGATGGCCCCCCTGCCGCACCGGGGCCATGCGGCGGGCAAGGCCGGTGGCATCATCGGTTTCCACCATCATGCCCGCGATGCTGGCCTCCCCCTCGGCGGGTTGTAGGCGGTCACCGGGCATCTTGCGCACGAAGCGGGCAATCGCCGCCTCCTTGCCCATGCCGATCACGCTGTCATAATCGCCACACATGCCCGCATCGGTCTGGAACGCGGTGCCGCCGGACAGGATGCGATGGTCCGCCGTGGGCGTGTGGGTATGGGTGCCGATGACCAGCGAGACCCGGCCATCAAGGAAATGACCCATGGCCCATTTCTCGCTTGTGGCCTCGGCATGCACGTCCACCACGGCGGCATGCATGGTCACACCCAGCCGGTGACGTGAGAGGATTTCAGTGACCGAGCGGAACGGGTCATCCATCGCATCCATGAACTGGCGGCCCATGATGCTGACCACAAGCGCCTTGCGCCCATCCACCAGTTCCACCACAACACTGCCCTGCCCCGGCGTGCCGGGCGGGTAATTGGCGGGGCGGATGATGCGGGGTTCGCTGCCGATATGGCCGATCAGGTCGCGCCGGTCCCAGCTATGGTTGCCCAGTGTTATGACATCGGCCCCGGCCTCCAGCAGGTCACGGCCGATGGCGGGAGAAAGACCGAAACCGTGGCTTGCGTTCTCCCCGTTCACCACCACCAGATCGAGTGCAAGGTCGCGCCGCAGGGTAGGCAGGCGGGAGATAACAGCCTCACGCCCCACGCGCCCGACAATGTCACCCAGAAACAGTATTCTCAAGAAAACAGCCTTTGTTACCGTGTACGCCCGTCGCCACGACACCGGATCCATTCGCGTTCGGTCACGATCGCGGGCAATGGCACATCATACAGGCCGGTCGGAATACATGTCACTTCCTGAAAGGACAGGCCGAACCCCACCGTCCGCGCACGCGGCAGGCGCGCCAGCGTGCGGTCATAGTATCCTCCGCCATAACCCAGCCGCATGCCCCGCCGGTCAAACGCCAGCAGTGGCACGCACACCACGTCGGGCTGCATGGGGGGGCCATCGGGGTGAAAGGTGCCGTATCGCCCCTGCTGCATGGGGCAGTCAGCCTGCCAGCGGCGAAAGATGAGGGGATGCCCGCGTGGCGGGGTTTCGGGCAGGGCGATGCACAGTCCGTCCGCATGCAGGGCCTGCATGACCGGGCGCAGGTCGCTTTCCCCCGGCAGGGGCCAGACAAGGGCGATACACGCCCCCGCCCCGGCCATGCCGCGCAGCCCGCGTACCATGCGGTGGCACAGGGCTTCTTCCGCCCCCGCGCGGGCGGGATCGGTGGCGAAAGCCTGCCGGCGTCGCGTCATATGATGACGCAGGGCCTGCTTGGCCCGCATTGTTGGCCACGCTTCGGGATCAAGGGATGTCATGAAAACATATACGGAGCCGCCATGGCCGTTGGTCGGATCAGCCCTCCCGGACCTGCTGACGCAGGTGGGCGCCAGGTAACGTGACCACGATCACGACAGTGCCAGCTCCCTAGGAAGTGCTTATCGGCCCAGGGGTTGAATCATGCCTGACGCACCCGGCAGCTCCGCCCTTCCTGTTTACTCTTCTTCCAGTGCGTCCGCAATGCTTTCCGCACGTTCGACCAGATGGGCCAGCTGCTCGCGGCGGCGTTCATTCTCGATTCGCGCCTGACGCCCCTCCGCCAGCTGGTGGGCGGTATCGGACGACATCTTCTCCGCCGTCAGGTCGTATATCTCATCAGCCATGAGCAGGGCCGCAAGGGCCAGCAGGCGCCCCTCCCCGCTATGGCCGCCCAGCGCGCGGATGCGGTCGATCCGGCGCTCGACTTCCTGCGCCATGGCCTGCAGATGCTTTTCCTGCCCCTCCTTGCAGCCCACGGCATAGGAAAAGCCGTTTATGCGTACGGTAACCTGGCTCATCGCCTATTCCTTCCGGCCTTCGGGGCTGTCTTCGCCCAGTACGTCCCGCACGCGGGCGATCAGCACATCGATATTGGCCGCCAGGGCCTGCAGGTCCGCCTCCGGCATGGGCGGCCGCGCAAGGGCCGCCTGTTCCCCGCGGCGGTCAAGGACGAAGGCAATGCGGTTGAGGGCAAGTTCAAGACGGTCTGCCGGGTCCTGCCCGGAGGCCGGGGGCGTGTAATCCGCTTCCTGTTCCGGTGGCATGATAATGTCAGACACGTTCATCCTTTCCCTCATTCCTCCCCTTGCACTGATCGCGCGGTGCGGTTTCAACGTCAAGCATGATCGACAAACATGACCATTCTGTGCCCGCAGCCCCCCCTGTAACCGTGACCTGCCGGGCCGATGTGGCGCTGGTCATGACGGTGGCCCTGTCGTTACGCGCGGAATGCACGCTGGTTTCCCCCGCTGGCGCCGGATGCTTCATGGGCGTGGGGTGGTGGCAGGCCATCGTGGCGGACTGCACGCTGCCAGCCCTGCTGGACTGCGGGCAGGCGGCGGGGTTCGCGGCCGTGGCGCTGCAGGCCGGGCTGGATGGCGTGATCGTGCAGGCCCCGCCCGCGCAGCAGCGCGCCCTGCTCTCGCTTGCCCGGGTTACGGGCGGGTGCGTACTGGCCGTGCGCCCCGTGGCACTGGACCTGCCCGCCCATGATGCGGGCAGCGCGCTGGCGCAGTACCTGCGCGCGCACCGGCCGTAATGGGCCGCACTACCATGCGGGGGCTGTTCGGCATCCCCGCCGTGGCATAGGATTGGCGTGACATGAACGATTGCCAGCTCTACCTCATCACCCCCGAATCGCTTGATCCCGCAGCCTTCGCCCCCCGGCTTGCCGAAGCGCTGGACGCAGGCCCGGTCGCGGCCGTGCAACTGCGCCTGAAAAACGTGCCGGATGATGCGATCCGCCATGCGGTGGACGTGCTCCAGCCCATTGCGCATGCGCGCAATGTGGCCTTCATCCTCAATGACCGTCCCGACCTTGCGGTCGCCTGCGGGTGCGATGGCGCGCATGTGGGCATGGACGATGGGGACGTGGCCACCGCGCGGCGCATCCTGGGGGCCGACCTGCAACTGGGCGTATCATGCTACGACAGCCGTGACATGGCGCTGCGCGCGGGTGAGGCCGGGGCGGATTACGTGGCGTTTGGCGCGTTCTTCCCCTCCCCCTCGAAGGAAACGGAAGTCCGTGCCGATCCGGCCCTGCTTACATGGTGGAGCAGCATGATCGAACTGCCCGTTGTGGCCATTGGCGGCATCACGCCCGACAATTGCGGCACGCTGGTACGGGCGGGGGCGGATTTCCTGTCGGTCATCAGCGCGGTCTGGTCCCACCCCGACGGGCCGGGTGCGGGCGTGCGGGCCATGAATACAGCCATCGCCGCGGCGGAAGACGCCTGAAACGTGTTTGGAAACAGGTAACCGGTAAAAAACAGGAAAAGTTTTCAGGCACCCCCCTCTCCCAAAAAAACGGGGTTTTGCAAAGCTTTTTGAAAAAAGCTTCACCAAAAACTTTTCCCGTTCTTATCCCTCTCCCAACCACTGCACATCGGCAATACGGCTTGTGCCCGCCGCCAGCATCACCAGCCGGTCAAACCCCAGCGCGATACCGGCACACGGCGGCAGGCGGTCCAGTGCCGCGAGAAAGGCTTCATCCATAGGCCAGTCCAGCCCCGACTCGTCAGGATAGAGCACGCGACGCCGCGCCCGGTCGGCCATGAAGCGCGCGCGCTGCTCGGCGCTGTCGGTCAGTTCCTCGAACGCATTGGCCAGTTCGATCCCCCCCGCATACAGTTCGAAACGCAGCGCCACGCGCGGGTCGGCCGGATCGCTACGGGCCAGGGCGGCCTGGCTTGCCGGCCAGTGGGTCAGGAAAGTGGGGCGTGTGCGGCCAATATGGGGTTCCACACGCGCCATCATCAGGCGGAAGAACAGGTCCTCCCACGTCTCGCCAGGGCGCAGGGCGCAGCCTGCGTCACGCGCCAGGGCCGGGCCGTCGCCCTCGGTCGCCAGAATGTCCACGCCCGCATGGCGGTGGAAGGCATCGGCCACACGCAGCCGTTCGAACGGGGCCGCAATTCCGATTGTATCATTCCCCACCCTGACCACCGGCGGCAGCACGGCACGCAGCAGGGCTTCGGTTTCATCCATCAGGCCAGCCAGCGTTGCACCGGGACGGTACCATTCCAGCATGGTGAATTCATGCGCATGCAGCCGACCGCCTTCCGCATTCCGCCAGACCCGTGCAAGCTGGTACACGGGCAGGCCGGTCGCCGCCACGATGCGCTTCATGGCGAATTCCGGACTGGTGTGCAGCCACAACTTCTGGCGGGTGCCATCCGCGCCCGCCCGCTCGGTGGCAAAGACCTTCAGGTGAACTTCCTCGCCCGGAGTCGGCACGGCACAGGGGGTTTCCACCTCCACATACCCGCGCGCGTCAAAAAATGCCCGTATGCCGCGCAGCACAAGGTTGCGCCGCAGCAGGAAGGGCAGGCGGTCCGCGATGCGGGCCGGATCGGAATGGCTGGGAATGGAATCGACCATGGGACAGGATCTCCGGTTGCGGCAAACTGGCCCGCGCAGTACAGCCCCGGCATGACATCCGCGGTCAATCCCCCTCCCCCCCGGCCGGCCACGGCATCCCGCACGCTGCGCAGCGTGACCGACCTGCTGGCGGCGGGGCTGGTCACACCCGCCCAGGTACCGGCGCTGGAGGACGTGGCCCGACATTACGCCACCGCCATTCCCCCCGCCTTTGCCGACCTGATCGAAACACCCGATGACCCGATCGGGCGTCAGGTCATCCCAGATGGCGCCGAAATCCATACCGATACGACGGAAGACCCGGACCCGATCGGGGATGACGCGCTCTCCCCTGTGCCGGGCATCGTCCACCGCTATGCCGACCGTGCGCTGCTCAAGCCGCTGCTGGTCTGCCCGCTGTACTGCCGCTTCTGTTTCCGCCGCGAACATGTCGGCCCCGGTGGCAGCGTGCTGGATGACGCGGCACTGGAACATGCGCTGGACTGGCTGCGCACGCATACCGGTATCCATGAAGTCGTGATGACCGGTGGCGACCCGCTCATGCTCTCGGCACGCCGCATGCGCGCGATCATGCAGGCGCTGGAAGGGATGGACCACATCCATACCATCCGCATCCATTCCCGCGTGCCGGTGGCCGACCCGGGGCGGCTGGATGACGAGATGGCCGATGCGCTGGAGACCACGCGCTCGATGTGGCTGGTGGTCCATGTCAACCATGCCCGCGAACTGACACCGCAGGCCCGCGCCGCCATCCGCCGCGTGCAGGCACGCGCCATTCCCGTGCTGGGCCAGTCCGTGCTGCTGCGCGGGGTGAATGATACGCCCCAGGCGCTGGAAGCCCTGCTGCGCGCGCAGGTGGCCGCCCGCATCCGCCCCTATTACCTGCACCAGCTTGACCCCGCGCCCGGCACCGCGCGCTTCCATGTCCCCATACGCGAGGGGCAGCGCCTGCTGGCCAGCCTGCGCGGGCGGGTGACGGGCATTGCCTGGCCGACCTATGTGCTGGATATTCCCGGTGGCCATGGCAAGGTGCCGATCGCGCCCGGCTACCTGCATGAAGGCCCGGACGGCACCCTGCATGCAACCGCACCCGATGGCACAATCCACCGCCTTGCGCGCGAACGGGGCTGAAAAGAACCGCGCCAAACCTTGCCCTTCCGCGCGCGGGGCGTTAGAAGCCGAACCGCCATACTTCCCACAACCATACAGGGACCACCATGAAGCAGCAGGCAAACCTGATCCGCGCCGGGCAGGTTATTGAGCACGACGGCCGTCGCTGGACGGTCCTGAAACAGCAGATCATCACCCCCGGCAAGGGCGGCGCGTTCATCCAGGTGGAGATGCGCGACCTCAAGACCGGCAACAAGACCAACGAGCGCTGGCGCACCGCCGACACCGTTGAACGCCTGATGACCGAGGAGAAGGAATACACCTACTCCTACATGGATGGCGACAACATCGTGCTGATGGACCCCGAGACGTTCGAGCAGCTGCTGCTGCCCCTGGACCTGCTGGGTGATCAGGCCCCCTTCCTGCAGGACAACATGACGCTGGTCCTGAACCTGGTGGAAGGCGACCCGGTTGGCGTCGTGCTGCCCGCGCAGGTGACACTGGAAGTGGTCGAGGCCGATCCCGTGGTCAAGGGCCAGACGGCAAGCTCCTCCTACAAGCCCGCGCGCCTGTCCAATGGTGTGAAGACCATGGTGCCCCCCTTCATCGAAGCGGGTGAGCACATCGTGGTCCGCACCGAGGACAGCAGCTACGTCGAGCGCGCCAAGTCCTGACCCTTCCCCGGCCCGTGCCGGGGTGTCCCCACCCCGCGCGGGCCGGTTCACCAGCCCCCAGCCCCCCAATTCCACCGCACGAACCAGACAGGACCGATCACCGTGGCAATGCGACTCTCTCCCCATATGACGGTGATGCAGAACGCTGCCCAGAAGGCCGCACGCCGTCTTCTGCGTGACTTCAACGAAGTCGAGCAGCTTCAGGTCAGCATCAAGGGCCCGGGCGATTTCGTGTCGCAGGCCGACCTGCGGGCCGAAACCACCATCCGCGAGGAACTGGCGCGCGCGCGCCCCGGCTATGCCTTCCTGATGGAGGAAAGCGGGGCCTCGGGGCATGAGGGATGGACATGGCGCTGGGTGGTCGACCCGCTGGACGGCACAAGCAACTTCCTGCACGGCATTCCGCACTGGGCCATTTCCATCGGCCTGCAGCGCCGCCTGCCCGATGGCACGATCGAGATCGTGGCAGGGCTGGTGTACAACCCCGCCGCCAACGAGATGTTCTGGGCGGAAAAGGGTGTCGGCAGCTTCCTCAACGACCGCAGGCTGCGCGTCTCGGGCCGCCGGTCGATGAACGAGGCGCTGTTCGCCACCGGCATCCCCTTTGCCAGGGTATCGGCGCGCAACCGCCTGTCATTTGCCCGCACGCTGGGCGCGCTCATGCCGCAGGTGGCGGGTATCCGCCGATTCGGTGCTGCCGCCCTCGACCTGGCCTGGGTTGCCGCCGGTCGGTACGATGGCTACTGGGAACTGGGTATCAGGCCGTGGGACTGCGCGGCGGGAATCCTGCTGGTACGTGAGGCCGGCGGCTACGCCACCGACCCCGAGGGCGTGGATCTCAACGATCTGGGGGCCTCGATAGACGCGGTTGCCGGCAATACCCACCTGCATGGCCCGCTGCGTGAACTGGTTGCCAGCAGCATTGGCTGAAGCCTGATGGGGCGGCCGGCCCGTTTGCCGATTGCGCCGCCCCCCATCGCCCGGTAGCCTGCCGGTCACGATGCAGCACATGATTCCTTTTCCCATCCGCCGGCCTGCCATCCGCCCCATCCTGCGCGGGCTTGCCCTGCCGGGCCTGATTGCCTGTGCCCTTGCCGGCACCGGGACGGATGCCCGTGCCCAGGTCACGACCAGCCAGAGCGCGCTGGACGCCCTTGGCGCGCCACCGAAGCATCCGGCCATGCTGCCCAGCGGCGCAAGCCTCTCCGCCTCGCAGGGTGATACGGACGCCACCGGCCCGCGCACCGACATCCCGGGCAGCCACGCGCCGGCCACCGCCATCGCTTCCCCCGCGGCGCTTGCCGCCCTCCCCCCCGTGGCTGCCCAGCCACCCGCCAATCCGGTGCTGCGCCCGCCCGAACTGCATGTGCCCGAACACCCCTTCCCCCCCCCGCCCGAAGTCAGGGCCGACCCGCAGGCCCGTGGCCGGGCGGAAAGGCTGACCGGGGGGACACGGCTGCACTTCACCACCCAGTCCGCCGACATGAATCCGCGCATGATCGCCGCCCTGCAGACATTTGCCACCGTCATGCAGAAGCTGCCCGACCAGCATGTGAGCATCGTCGCCTATGGCGAAGGGCGGCCCGATGATCCCTCCACCCCGCGCCGCGTGGCGCTGTCACGCGGGCTTGCGGTGCGTTCGGTGCTGATCCATGCCGGACTGGCCTCCACGCGCATCTATGTCCGCGCGGTGGGGCTGCCGGGGGAAAATGCGCAGGGCGCGGGCGCGGATTGTGTTGACGTCACCCGTTCCGGTGTGGTGGCCTCAACGTCTTCCACTCCACCCCCGCGTTAAGGACATCCCTGCGTGACACGACCGACGACCTACCTTGTACGCGTCCTGCTTTTCCTTCTGGCCGTCGGGGCTGTCACAGCCCTGCTTTCCACAACCCTGTATCAGGCTTTCTGCAACAACCCGTACCTGGACGGGCTGATCGTGGGCATCCTGCTGCTGGGCATCGTGTGGAACATCACCATGATCCTGCGCCTGATCCCCGAGGTACGCTGGGTCAACATCCTGCGCCACCCGCGTGAGGGGCTGACAACCCCCCCGCCGCCGCGCCTGCTGGCCCCCATGGCGTCGATGCTGGCCACCCATGACAAGGGCCGCAGGCTGACCCTGTCCGCCCCGGTGATGCAGTCGCTGCTCGACAGCCTGTCCGCCCGGCTGGACGAGGGGCGCGAGCTTTCGCGCTACCTGACCGGGCTGCTCATCTTCCTGGGCCTGCTGGGCACGTTCTATGGCCTGCTGCTGACCGTGGGGTCCATTGCCGATGTGATCGGCAACATGACCGTGGGCAGCGGGGACATGAATGTCATGTTCGACCAGCTCAAATCCGGGCTGGCCGGACCATTGCATGGCATGGGCACGGCGTTCTCCGGCTCCATGTTCGGGCTGGCGGGGGCACTGGTGCTGGGTTTCCTTGACCTGACGGCGGGGCAGGCACAGACGCGCTTCTTCAATGAACTGGAGGAATGGCTGGCCACCATCACCCGCCTTTCCGCGGGCGGGCTGCAGGTGGGCGGCAATGACGCCACGGTTCCGGCCTATGTGCAGGCGCTGCTGGAGCACACCGCCGAGAACATGGAAAAGCTGCAGGCCCTGCTGGCCCGCAGCGAGGAAACCCGCGCACAGGAACAGCGCCTGCTGACCGCGCTGAACGACCGCCTGGCCGCCCTTGCCGATAACCGGGGGGAGGAACACCTGCAGGGCATCGAATCGCTGCTGGCGCGGCTGGTACAGGAATCGGCGGCCGGGCGCGAGCAGATGGCAACCGACATCCGCAATGACCTGCGCCTGCTCGCGCGCACCATTGCCGCAAGCGCCCCCGGAACGAACCATTCCGCTTCCTGACCGCAAGACAAGGCAAGGTTCCCCCCATGGCGCGCCGTTCCCGTCGTTCTATCCGTTCCGAACTGAATGCATGGCCGGGCTATGTTGATGCGCTGTCAACGCTGCTCATGGTCATCATATTCGTCCTGCTTGTCTTCGTGCTGGGGCAGGCTTTCCTGTCGGTCGCGCTGAACAAGCGCCAGCAGGCGCTCAACCAGCTGGAGCACGAGGTGGCCCGGCTGGGGCAGATGCTCTCGCTGGAACACAGCCACACCACCGCCCTGCAGAACGAGGTGGCCAGCCTGCACAAGGCCCATGACGCGGATGTGGCCACCGCCACGTCGCTTACCGCCCAGCTCAACCAGCAGACCAGCGAGCGCGACAGCGCGCAGGCGCGCACCACCGCGCTGGATGAACAGGTTGCCCAGCTCAATGCCCAGCTTGCGGCCCTCAGCACGGTACTGGAAGCGACCGAGGACACGGTGCATGACCGTGACCGCCAGATCAGCAACCTGGGCATGCAGCTCAATGTGGCGCTGGCGAAGAAGGTGGAGCAGCTGCAGCAGTACCGCTCCGAATTCTTCGGCCGCCTGCGCAGCGTAATGCAGGACCACAAGGGCGTGCAGATCGTGGGCGACCGCTTCGTGTTCCAGAGCGAGGTGCTGTTCCCGCCCGGCGGGGCGGACCTCTCGCCCGAAGGCGTGCAGGAAATCAGGGTGCTGGCCAAGACGCTGCGGCAGGTTGCCCAGCAGATTCCGGCGGATGTGCCGTGGATCCTGCGCGTGGACGGCCATGCCGACCGCCAGCCCATCCATTCCGCCTTCCCCAGCAACTGGGAACTGTCATCGGCGCGCGCCATCACGGTGGTCAAGCTGCTGATTGCCGAAGGGATCGACCCGCACCATCTGGCCGCGACCGGCTTTTCGGACTACCAGCCGCTGGACAAAGGCACCACACCGGAAGCCTTTGCCCGTAACCGGCGCATCGAATTCCGCCTGACGGACCGCTGATATCGACCTGCCGGGTGGCGATGGCGCGCAACGCGCCGGACCTGCCCGGCATGATACGGGCACACAGGCGCGAAAACCCCGTAAGGCACAAGAAAGTTCCTGTTGACGCTTTTTTCAGGAAGCTTTGCAGGTCGCGGCCTTCTTGAAAAAAGCACGCCTGTTATCCATCAGGTTGGCTGGCCGAAAGCCTTCAGGCGCAGTTGCTCGGTCTGGTGGTCGGCATCGGGAATGGTGGGATCGAGTGCGCGGACATGCTGCCACGCTTTCCACGCGGCCTGCCAGTCGCCCCGCTGCTCCTCGGTATCCTCAAGGATCTTCCATGCCATGAGATCACGCCCGTCATGATTCAGGGCGACGCCAAGATCGGCCACCGCGCCATCGGGATTGCGGGCGGCAAGGCGCGCCTGCGCACGGTTGCGCCACAGCACTTCCACATCCGGCTGGAGCAGGAGCGCATCATCCATGTCCTGCACCGCATCAAGCGGGCGCTGGGCATCCAGGTCATCCTGCGCGCGCCGGACCAGCAGGGTGGTGGTGGGGGCCAGCGGCTTCAGCCGCAGCTGCTCGATCCGGCCCTGCAGGTCACGCGCGCCACGGGCGGTGGCGGCATGGGCCAGTTCCGTCTCAAGATTGTCGAGCGAGGGTTCGCCCGCAGCCTTCCCCCCGCCATGCGCGGCGGAAGCCGAGGGCGGGGCCGCATGCCTGTCCACCCCATGGCCGATGGACGAGTCCGCATGGGCAACCTGCCCTGCCAGCGCCCCAATCAGGGGTACGCACGCAAAGCCGCGCAGGCAGGTTGTCAAAAACCGGCCTGCGCGGCTTTGCCGCTGTTCGAAGATGAACCTGACGGTCAAGGCCGTCCGGCAATCAGCCCTGACGGGCCTTCATGCGCGGGTTCTTCTTGTTGATGACGTAGACCTTGCCACGGCGACGGACCACACGGCAGTCCTTGTCCCGAACCTTGGCCGATTTCAGGCTGTTTCTGATTTTCATGATCCGACCCTCGACTAGCGGCGATGTACCGCAAAAGAGGCGCCCGAATACCCTTCCCTGCGCCCTGAGTCAACTACACAGCCGGATTCCAGGGCATTTTACAGCAGGGAATTCGCCTGTGTGATCGAATCCGGCACGAAAAACGGGGCAATGGTATGGAAATCCGCGGCCCGGGGGGAACGCGGGCGCCATGACAGGCCGATGGTACGCCATGTCTGGGCACCCGTCACGGGCCGGACCGCAAGTTTCTGGCCATCCAGTAGCGGGGAATCGACCGCAAGCTGCGGCAGCAGGGCCAGCCCCATGCCCGCGGCCACCATTTCCACCATGGTATGCAGCGAGGTGACGGCGCATTCCGCCTCGTCCCCCGGCGGGGTCCAGCCACGGACCTGGCGGCACATGGCCAGCGTCTGGTCACGCAGGCAGTGCCCGTCTTCCAGCAGGATCATGCGCTCACGCACGATGCTGCGTACCGGCACCACCGGCAGCTGCGCCAGCGGGTGGTCATGCGGCATGACCAGCATGAACGGGTCGCGCCATAGCGGCAGGGTCTCGTTATCGGCGCAGTCCCACGGCATGGCCAGCAGCAC
Organism: Komagataeibacter rhaeticus; assembly: GCF_011611525.1. Taxonomy (NCBI): domain Bacteria; kingdom Pseudomonadati; phylum Pseudomonadota; class Alphaproteobacteria; order Acetobacterales; family Acetobacteraceae; genus Komagataeibacter; species Komagataeibacter rhaeticus. The sequence continues at coordinate 305,942 of NZ_CP050139.1, read as the reverse complement.
CAGATCCAGCCGCCCCATGGCCAGCTTGGCCATGACACTATGGGTCACGTCCTCGTTCAGGGAAAGGCGCAGCTGCGGATAGGCCTGCGGCAGCCTGCGCACCAGCGAGGACATGACAAACGGCCCGATGGTGGGAATGACGCCGATGCGCAGCAACCCGCTCATCGGCTCCCGCGAGGCCACGGCCACGTCCAGCACGCCCTGCAGGGCTTCCAGCGCCGTACGGGCACGGGTCACGACCTTGTCCCCCACCGGGGTGAACACGACCTTCTTGCCCACGTCACGATCAAGCAGCCGGACATCCATCTGCCGCTCCAGCGCCAGGATACCGGCGGAAAGTGTTGACTGCGTTACCGCGCAGGCACGCGCCGCCCGGCCGAAATGGCGCATCTCGGCCAGGGTGACAAGGTAGCGCAGCTGCTGGGCAGAGGGCATCGGAAGCATCGATAATTCCGATCATGCATATATAAATAATTCACTGGTGTGATAGCACCATCACCGGCATAGATACAGGCTCCGGGGCGGCGGCACACCCTGCCCTACCCAACGATCCCCAACAGGAGCCTACTCGCGATGCTGACAATCGGTGACAAGTTTCCCGCCTTCAACCTGAGCGCCGTACCCGGTGGCCCCGAAGGGCTGAAGGGCGAATTCGTCCAGATCACGGACGAATCGGACGCGGGCAAGTGGAAGGTCGTCTTCTTCTGGCCGCTGGACTTCACCTTCGTCTGCCCGACCGAAATCGTGGCGTTTGGCAAGCTGGCCGGTGAGTTCAAGGACCGTGACACCGTGGTGTATGGTGTGTCGATCGACAGCGCCTTCGTGCACCTGAACTGGCGCCTGCACCATGACGAGCTGAAGACCCTTGAAATCCCGATGCTGTCCGACATCAAGCGCGAACTGATCGAAAGCTGTGGCGTAATGGCCCAGCAGGCGGGCGCGGCCCTACGCGCCACCTTCATCGTGGACCCGCAGGGCATCATCCGCCATGTCAGCGTCAATGACCTGTCGGTTGGCCGCAACCCGCAGGAAATCCTGCGCATCCTGGACGGCCTGCAGAGCGACGAGCTGTGCCCGTGCAACTGGAACAAGGGCGACGCCTTCATCAAGGCATGAAGACCCGGCGCGCATGGCACCTGCGGCCATGCGCGCCACGCCGCCCGGCCCCCCTTCATGCCCTGCCCGCCCCCGCGCCGGGACTGGCGCGAGGGGGCCGGCACAGCCCCCCAGCCCACGGACACGTTTCATGTCGATCGATTCCATCAAGGCCGCCCTACCCGACTACGCCAAAGACCTGAAGCTGAACCTCAGCTCGCTTGCCAATGACATCGTGCTGACGCCGCAGCAGCTTGGCGGCACGTTCATCGCCTGCGCCATCGCGGCGCGCAACCCGGCCGTGACCCATGCCCTGACCGCCGAATACGGCCCCCGCCTGGCCCCCGCGGCACTTGAGGCGGCGCGGGCGGCGGCGGCCATCATGGGCATGAACAATGTCTATTACCGTTTCGTGCACCTTGTGGGCGGGGATTATGCAAAGCTGCCCGCGCGCCTGCGGATGAACGTCATCAGCAATCCCGGCGTGGACAAGGTGGATTTCGAGCTGTGGGCCATGGCGGTTTCCGCCATCAATGGCTGCGGCCTGTGCATGGAAAGCCATGAGCGCCAGCTGCGCGCGGCGGGCCTGACCACCGAACATGTCCAGACCGCCGTGCGCATTGCCGCCACCGTCAACGCCATCGCCGTGACGCTGGAGGGTGTGGAACTGCCTGCCTGATCCGGCCCGGACCCGAAAAAACGCCATGAACGTCCCCGTCATGGCGTTTTTTTTTGCCTGCCCTGTTGCCATGTCGGGGGGAGCCTGTTATTTGCCCTTTCACCGAACGGTTGCAGCCCACAGGGCGGCAGCGGATGCGGGTGTAGCTCAGTTGGTTAGAGCGCCGGCCTGTCACGCCGGAGGTCGCGGGTTCGAGCCCCGTCACTCGCGCCATTCCATGGCACAGCTTTCATAAAGCCCTCCCTAAAAAATATCCTTGAAATCAAAGAAAATTTTTTGGTGAAGCTTTTGCCAAAAAGCTTCGAAGAAAATCGCCTTTCCGAAAAAAGGCGGCACCCAGAAACTTTTATTCCTTCAGCCCCGCATAAGGGCACGCACGCCCTTACCCCACGCCCGCGCCATCAAGGTAATGGGCCACAAGCGGCCGGTAGGTCGCGCCAAACAGCCGCAGATGCACCAGCGCGATCCAGAGCCGGTAGATGGCGAAACGCGCTTCATACCCTGCCTCCAGCGGCCCATGGGCCATGAAGAAAGCGGCAGGAGGCCGGTCGAACACCCCGGCGGTGGCAAGATCCACCTCCGCATGGCCATAGCAGCAGCACGGGTCGATCAGTCCCGTCACCCGCCGGGCATGGACCAGCACATTGCCACCCCACAGGTCGCCATGCAGCAGGCTGGGCGGCGGTGTGGCGGGCAGCAGTTCGGGCAGGCGGTGCATGAGGCGCTCAAGCTGGCGGGCAAGATCAATCCCCACATGCTCCAGATGGATGCCAATGCGGCGCTCGGCCCAGAAGCGGGGCCATGTGTCCGTCCATGCGTTGGGCACCGCCACGGTACCCAGTGCGTAATCGGTACCCCAGCCATAACGGGTTGCCCCATCTGGCGGCCTGCCGGTATGAACCTGCGCCAGCACGCGCCCCAGTTCGCCCCAGCAGGTGGCCAGCGGGCCATCGGCGGGCAGGTACTGCAGCACCAGCGCATCCTCATCCACCGCCAGCACATCGGGCACCGGCGCGCCGGTCTGGCCCAGCGCGCGCAGCATGGCGGCTTCCACCCGCGGGTCGGGACCATTCTTGACCACGACCCTGCGCCCATCATTGAGATAGACCAGCAGCGTCTGCGCCAGGTCACCGCCCTGCAACGGATGCCAGTTCCACAACTGCCCGCCCAGCAGGGCGGCCCCATGCCGGGCCAGGCGGGTCATGCGCCGCCCTTCAGTGCCGCCACCAGCGCGGCCGCCCCGGCGGCCACGTCGCGCCATGTGGTCTCGAACCCGCTGGCATCGCCATAATACGGATCAGCCACGGCATGGCCCTGCCGGCCGGGCACATGGTCCAGCAGCAGGGACAGCCGGGCCAGGCTGCCTGCGGGCCGCATGGCCTGCAGATGGGCAAGGTTGGCGTGATCCAGCGCCACGATATGGGTAAAGCGCTCAAAATCCGCAGGCCGGACCACACGCGCCCGGTAGCGGCTGATATCAATGCCGTGCCGCAGGGCAACAGCGCAGGCCCGCCGGTCGGGCGGCGAGCCGACATGCCAGTGCCCCGTGCCAGCCGAATCGATCACCGCATCAAGTCCCGCCCGCCGGGCCGCGTCACGGAACGCGGCCTCTGCCAGGGGGGAGCGGCAGATATTGCCCATGCACACGAACAGTACGGCAATGGAGGCAGTCATCGATTCCCTACCCACGAAACATCCCGCAAATCAGAAAAAATTTTTGGTAAAGCTTTTTTCAAAAAGCTTTGGAAGAACGCCGCCTTTTTGGAAAAAGGCGGCACCCAAAAACTTTTATCATTCTTTATCAGTTGATTACCTTGGGGAAACCCCTCAGCGTTCAGGAAATTTCTGTTTCAGCAGGCCAAGGGTCTCGGCAATCAGGTCCGCAGGTGTTGCTTCCAGATGCACCACGACCGGATGTTCATCCGCCGTCGGCACCTCAAGCGTTGCAAGCTGGCTGGGCAGCAGGCTGGGGGGCATGTAATGGCCCCGCCTGCGCTTCAGCCGGTCGGACAGCACATCCTCGGGGATTTCCAGATAGACGAAGACGATCCCGTCATTGCCATCCGCGCGCAGCAGGTCACGGTAGGACCGCCTGAGCGCCGAACAGGTCAGGATACCGCCCTGCCCCGACACCACACGCTCGTGCAGCCATTTCTGGCACAGTTCCAGCCACGGCAGGCGGTCGGCATCGGTCAGGGGGATGCCTGCCGCCATCTTCTCCACATTGGCGCGGGGATGCAGCAGGTCGCCTTCTTGATAGGGCCAGCCCAGCAGGTTGTGCAGCCCCTCCGCCAGCGTGGTCTTGCCGCAGCCCGATACCCCCATGATGACAAGGACCAGCGGCCTGACTCCCTGGTCCTGCAGGGCCTTGCCCGTCATGCCGCGCGCAGCCTCTGCAGGCCATCGGCGGTGGCCACGATCACCTCGGACGTACGACCGATGAACAGCCCGGTCTCGATCACGCCCACAACCCCGTCAAGCTGGCGCTGCAGGGCGGGGGAATCGGCAATCTCGCCAAAATGGCAGTCCAGGATCATGTTGCCCCCATCGGTCACGAACACATTGCCGCTGCGGTCCAGGCGCTGGACAACCTTCGCACCCAGCGCCTCGAGCTGGCGCGCGGTGGAGGTCCAGCCAAAATTGGCGACTTCCACCGGCACGGGCACGGCGGCCCCCAGCCGGTCGACCAGCTTGCTGTCATCCACCACCACCACGAACCGGCGCGAGGCGGCAGCCACGATCTTTTCACGGAACAGCGCACCACCCAGCCCCTTGATCAGGTTCAGGGTACCGCGTTCCACCTCATCCGCGCCATCGATGTCGATATCGATCTGCGGGTGGGTAGCGAATGTGACCAGCTTTATCCCGTGCGAGCGCGCCTGCTCGGCCGAGCGCTCGGATGTGGGAATGGCGCAGAACCGCAGCCCTTCCGCCCAGCGGCGGCCAAGTTCCTCGATCATGAAGGCCGACGTGCTGCCGGAGCCAAGGCCGACCACCATGCCGTCCTTTACCATGTCGGCAGCCTCGATCGCGGCCTTGCGCTTCAGTTCCGCCCTGGGGTCCGTGGTGTTGATGGACATGCGCTGTTTCCTCTCCTGCGGGGCATCCCTGTCCCGGGCACCCCGTCGTTCTTATTGGCCATGATGCATCCGCGCGGCCTGTACGCCCAACGCACTTATTGCCCTGCCGCTGCCTTGTCCATAAGCCAGATGAGTTCGCCTTCGGTCGTGATGGCGCTTGCGGGCTCTGCCGGGTCACCGGCGCGCACCTTTGCAAAGGCTTCACGCTTGCCCGCACCCGCCAGCATGAACACCACATGGCGGCTGGAATGGATGGCGGGATAGGTCAGCGTGATGCGGGTATGGGGCGCATCATCGGGCACGCAGGTCGAGACCCACAGCTTTTTTTCCCGCAGCACCGGCTGGCGCGGGAAGAGCGAGGCGGTATGCCCGTTATCGCCCAGCCCCAGCATCACCACGTCAAACAGCGGGCGGCCGGGTTGCAGCACGGTGCCGCCATAGACCTTTTCCAGTTCCGCCTGGTATGCGGCCGCCGCTTGTGCCGGGTCGCCCGATGTGGGCATGGGATGCACGTTGGCGGGCGGCACGCTGACATGCGCCAGCATCTCGGTCTCGACCATGTTGTAATTGCTGGCCGGATCACCTTCCGGCACGAAGCGTTCATCACCAAAGAAGAACTGCGTATTCGCCCATGGAAAACGGTCACGGTATTCAGCGGATGCCAGGATCTGGTACAGCCGCTTTGGCGTGGACCCGCCCGAGAGCGCGAGCACGAACGGCCCGTCCTTTTTCGCCAGCGCCTGCGCGGTCAGCCACTTCGCCATGTGTTGCGCAATGGCCTCGGCATCGGGCAGGACGACCATCGCGCCTGTTTTCACGTCATGTCCACCGGTCATCTCACGCATCTCCCAGCACGAATTTCTCGATACCATTGGCAAACCCTTCATCCTCGCACGATGTCGAGACATGGGTCGCCTGCTTCTGCACCTCCGGGCTGGCCTGCCCCATGGCAATGGACATGCCGCTCTTGCGGAACATCAGCACGTCGTTGGGCTGGTCGCCCAGTGTCACCATCTGGCTTGCCGGAATACCCAGCAGGCGTTCCAGCGCCATCACCACGCCGCCCTTGTTCGCATCCTTGTTGGTCACATCCACATAATACGGCTGTGACAGCGCGGCGGATGCCGCATCGCCCAGCGCCTGCTGCAGGTCGTGCTCAAGGCGCTTCATCAGGTCGAGATCATCACTTACGCCAGTAACCTTGACCACCTGGTCCAGCTTCGCCTCCACATTGCCGACCACGGGCGGGAACTTCACTGTCCACTGCTCACGCGCGACATGCGGGGCCTGGTCATTGGAGACGATCCAGTCATTGCCGTTATAGACCCACGGATCGGCCTTGTGGTCACGGATGATGCCAATCACCCTGCGCGCCGTATCGGCAGGCAGCGTGCGGGCCTCGATCACGGTGTAATCCGGCCGGACCATCATCCCGCCGTTGAAGCCTGCGATCGGCTCCGAAATCCTGAGCGGATCGATCACCATCTTCATGCCCTTGGGCGGGCGGCCACTGGTAATGGTGAACAGGATACCGCGTTCACGCAGGCGCTCGACGGCCCGGATGGCGCGCGGTGTCAGGATCTTGTCCTTCGTGACCAGTGTGCCATCCACATCGGCCAGCACCAGTCTGATCTGGCTGGCCGGTGTTCCGGCCGTATCCTGGGGCATGTTCACTCTCCCTTCTGTGCCGCACGCCTACGCGCGGGGCATGACAAAACTTTCCATGGCGAAGGCCCATCCATCTTCCGTGTTGGGCTTCGTCACGAAACGGGCATGGGCCTTCACGTTGTCCGGGGCATTGCCCATGGCAATGCTGACCCCGGCCTCCCGCAGCATGGGAATATCGTTGTTCATATCCCCGATACATGCCGTATCCCGGATATCAGTATCGAGCAGATGCGCCAGTTCTTTTGCCGCATAGCCCTTGTTCGCCCGGGGGTGCGTGATATCAAGGTAAATGGGTGAGGAACGGTGTACGCTGGCCTGCCCCGCCAGCAGGTTCGCAAGGTCACGCTCCACGCCCGGCAGGGCCGCAGGATCGGACGCGACCCCCATGATCTTGCCCACATCGGTATAATGCCCGGCAAAGTCATCCACCTGCACGGGCGTGGTCTGCACCACTTCGCGTTCATGGATGACCTGCGGCGTGTCCGCGCGGCGTACCAGCCAGTCATGACCGATGAACAGCCACGGCTCCACCCCGTGGGCAATCAGGAATTCCACCGCCGTGCGCGTGGCTTGCGGGTCAAGCGACAGCCGCTCGCGGATCGTACCATCGGGGTCGCAGATCAGGCCGCCATTCAGCCCGGCGATGGGGGTCTCGATCCGCAGGGCCCGGACATACTGCATCATCCCGCGCGGGGCGCGGCTGCTGACAAGGCTGAGGCGGATTCCGGCCGCACGCAGGTCATCCGCCGCCCTGTGCGCCGCGGGCGTGATCTCGCGCGCGGGTGTGATCAGGGTGCCATCGATATCGGACACGACAAGGCGCACATGGCCTGTGGGGGAAACGGGTGCGGTCATGGGCATCATCCGATCTTGAGCCAGTGGCGGTGGTCACGCGCAAGCAGGGCATCGGCGGCTTCCGGCCCCTCGCTGCCAGCGGCGTAGAAGGCAAGGCTGCGAGCATCCTGCCCCCAGTCCAGGACCGGCTGGACGGCACGCCACCCGGCTTCGATATTGTCAGCGCGCTGGAACAGCGTGGCATCGCCGATCATGCAGTCATAGATCAGGGTCTCGTAGCCGGTGCTGGGTCCTTCACTGAACCATTCGGCGTAGTCGAACTTCATGCGCACGCCACCCAGCCTGACCGCGGGGCCGGGCACCTTGGCCGAGAACTGCAGCGTCACCCCTTCGGTCGGCTGGATGTGGATGACCATGATGTTGGGGGTCAGCCTGTCCACCGGCGTATCGCGGAACAGGGCATAGGGGGCGGACTTGAAATGGATCGCGATTTCGGTCTTGCGGGCCGCCAGCCTCTTGCCCGTGCGCACATAGAACGGCACCCCGGCCCAGCGCCAGTTGTCGATGCGGAATTTCATGGCCATGTAGGTCTCGGTCAGGGAATGGGGATCAACCCCGGGTTCCTGCCGGTAGCCCGGCACCTCCTTCCCCCCCACAACGCCCGGCGCATACTGCCCGCGCACCACATCGGACGGCGCAAGGGGGTGGATGGCATCCAGCACCTTGGTCTTTTCGTTGCGCACGGCATCGGCCTCGAACGAGATCGGGGCTTCCATCGCGGTCATGGCCAGAAGCTGCATGACGTGATTGGGCACCATGTCGCGCAGGGCGCCGGTACTTTCATAGAACCGGGCGCGCTGTTCCACGCCCACCGTCTCGGCTGCGGTGATCTGTACGTGGTCGATGTTCTGGCGGTTCCAGAGCGGTTCGAAAAACCCGTTGGAAAACCGCAGCGCCATGATGTTCTGGACCGTTTCCTTGCCCAGGTAGTGATCGATCCGGTAGATCTGCTGTTCATCCAGCGTGCGCAGCAGGCGGGTATTGAGCGCGATGGCCGATGACAGGTCACTGCCGAAGGGTTTTTCCACGATGACCCGGCGGAAGGTATGCCGCCCCTCGCGCACCAGCCCCGCCTCACCCAGCCGGTCGACAATGGGGCCAAAGAAGCGGGCGGCCACGGCAAGGTAGAAAATGCAGTTCTGTTCCCCCACCATGCCCGCGATGTCGTGGTAGGTCTGCGGTTCCTCAAAATCGCCACGCACGTAGCGGATGCGGGGCTGCATCCATTCCCACACGTCCTCACGCAATGGCACGGCTTCCGCCCGGCGGCGGGCGGTAAAATCCTCAAGTGCCGCGCGCACGTTCTGGCGCAGCTGTTCATCACTCAGTTCCGCGCGGTCAACCGCCACGATGCCAAAGCCATCATCCAGCAGTCCCGCGCAGGCCAGGTTGTAGATGGCGGGCAGCAGCAGGCGGCGCGTCAGGTCCCCCCCACCCCCAAAGATGACAAACGAGCCGGGCGGACTGCGCCGGGGGCTGTAATCCTGCCCGCCGTCGCCAACCTGCGATATCGCCGAGGCAATGATGTTTTCCATTGTACTGCCGCTCCTGAACTGTTTCCGCTCGTATTCCTCCCCCGGCTGTTCCGGTTGCAGTCATTGGGCGCTGTCATCTCATCCATGAACAGTCAGGGTCCGCATGCGTAGCATCCGGGTGGCCCGGTCGGTTACCGACCGGGCAGCAGGTCAGTTATTCGTACCCTCAATGTGACCGCCAAAGCCGAAACGCATGGCAGACAGCATCTTTTCGGCAAAGTTGTTGCCCGTGCGCGACCGGAAGCGCGTGAACAGCGATGCGGTGATGACGGGCACCGGCACCGCTTCCTCGATCGCGGCCTCGATCGTCCAGCGGCCTTCGCCCGAATCGGCCACGTCGCCCTTGTAGTTCGACAGGTCCGGGTTGCCCGCCAGCGCGCTGGCCGAAAGGTCCAGCAGCCACGAGGAGACCACGCTGCCCCGGCGCCAGACTTCGGCAATATCCGCCATGTTCAGCTCGAAACGCTGGTCTTCGGGCAGGTCGGTGGAGTTCTTGGACTTCATCACGTCAAAGCCTTCGGCGAAGGCCTGCATGATGCCGTATTCGATGCCGTTATGGACCATCTTCACAAAATGGCCCGAACCGGCAGGGCCGCAATGCAGGTAGCCCTGCTCGGCACGCGGGTCGAAGCCGGGCCTGTCACGATTGGGCGTGCGCGGAATATCGCCAATCCCCGGCGCAAGGGCGGACAGGATGGGGTCGATATGATCGGTGGCTTCCTTCGTGCCGCCGTACATCATGCAGTAGCCACGCTCCAGCCCCCACACGCCGCCGGACGTGCCGACATCGACGTAATCGATGCCCTTCTTCACCAGTTCGGCTGCGCGGCGGATGTCATCCTTGTAGAAGGAATTGCCACCATCGATGATGATGTCGCCCTTGCCCATGAGGGTGCCGAGTTCCTGCACCGCCTGCTCGGTCACCTCACCTGCGGGCAGCATGAGCCAGATGATCCTGCGGCCCGACAGCTTGCCCACCATGTCCGCAAGGCCGGTGGCGGGGGTGCAGCGGCCGCCTTCGCCCTGCCCGCAGATCTTTGCGGTCACGGCCGGATCACGGTCATAGGCCACCACGTCATGACCGTGCCGGGTCAGGCGGACTGAAATATTGCCACCCATCTTGCCAAGACCAACAATACCGATTTGCATGATTAAACACTCCTGAAGCGGGGATGGAACCACCTGCCTATCCCCTGCCTGCCCTTTTCCCAATGACCACAATCAAGAAACCCGCCCCTCCGGGGGAGGGGCGGGTCCCGATAACCGCGGGTCAGACCGCGCGGGCTATATCCTGCCCCAGTTTTTCAAGGCCTGCCTTGAGGTCTCCATGGACATGCACCCGCAGCACGCGGCGGCCGCGTTCGGCCAGGACTTCCATGTCGCCACGCGCCTGGGCTTCCTTCACGATGCTGAAGGTATATTTCTCACCCGGCACCGGCAGGTTCACCTCGTCATCGCAGGTGATCTGCACGAACACGCCCGTGTCCGGACCGCCCTTGTAGGCCTGCCCGGTGGAATGCTGGAAGCGCGGGCCGAATTCGGCCGCCGTGGCCAGCTTCAGGCCGTCACGCAGTGCAAGCCGCGCCGTCTGGATCCATTCGCGCGTCCAGGTATCGCGGTCGATATAGGCCAGGAGCGCCACATAGTCGCCCGCCTTGCCACGGGCGAAATGCGCCTTGAGAATCGCCTCCGCCGTGGTGGCGCCACCCAGCGCCTGCACGTTTTTCGGGTCGGCATAGAAGGCGAAGGGGCCGTCCTTGGCAAACGGTTCGTACGGCGGCAGCCTGCCGGTTTCGTTATAGGCGGTGGTGATCTTCTTGGTCTCGATCTTCGATTCCTCGACATCGGGCTGGTCGAACGGGTTGATCCCGATCACCGCGCCCGCGACCGCCGTTGCGAACTCCCAGCGGAAGAACTCCTCCAGCACCTGACGGCGCTCGTGCAGTTCAATCGTCACCACGGGTTCACCCGCCTTCACCAGCGCCGCAAATGCCGCGTCCTGCTTCGGGCAGGGATCTTCGGCAAGGCGCAGATAGGTAAAGACCCGGTCCCTGCCATACACGCTGTCCTTGCCGATGGTCTCGTCATCGATGGGGATCAGGCCGCGACCCTCCTTGCCGGTGGACTCGGCAATAAGCTGCTCAAGCCACGCACCCATGTCATAAATGCCGGGGGAGGCGATGATGGTCACCTTGTCACGCCCGAAATCACGCGCGGCCACACCCAGCACCGCGCCCAGCACGGCGCCGGGATTCCGGGCGGGCGGCACGGACGCGGCACAGGACTTCTCGCCACGCTGGGCGGATTCCAGCAAAAGCTTCAGCGGCAGGCCCGCAACGGCGGCGGGGATCATCCCGAAATCAGACAGCACGGAATAGCGGCCGCCGATCTGCTTCTCACCGTAGAAGATTTTCCAGAACCCGTCCTTCTTCGCCACGTCTTCCATGTGCGAACCCGGATCGGTCACGGTGATGAAGTGCGCGCCCGCCTTCTCCCCCAGCACCTTTTTCGCCTGTTCGAAGAAATAGGCCTTGAGGATGTTCGGCTCCAGCGTGCCGCCCGACTTGGACGAGACGATGAACAGCGTCCTGCCGATATCGATTTTCTTTTCGAAATCGCGCACCTGCTGCGGGTCGGTGCTGTCGAGCACATACAGGTGGGGGAAGCCCTCATGCTTGCCGAATGTCTGGGCCAGCACTTCGGGGCCAAGGCTGGAACCCCCCATGCCCAGCAGCAGCGCGTCCTTGAAACCGCGCGCCTTCACGTCCGCCTGGAATTCCTCGAATTTGGACAGGGCGGCCACCTGGTCATCGGTAATATCCAGCCATTTCAGCCAGTTGGCCTCATCCTTGCCAGTCCACAGCGTGGCGTCCTTCTGCCACAGGCGGCGGATATTGCCCTTCTTGCGCCATTCTTCCAGTTCGGCATCGACCGCCTTCTGCAGGTCGGCGGGCAGCCTGAGGGCCGTGGAGGTCACCTTCTTGCCCAGGAATGCCGCCTGCTTGGCCGCGACCGAACCCAGCAGGTCATCGAACGCATCGGCAAAGGAGGCAACCCCTTCATCCACCAGCACCTTCGTCACGCCATCAAGGTCAAGGCCAAGGCTCTTCGCCTCCTCCAGCACCTTCTTCGCACCCGCCACGTCCTGCGTCAGGGTCTCGGCCACCTTGCCGTGGTCACGGAAGGCATCGAAGGTTGCGGGGGGGATGGTGTTGACCGTCTCGGGGCCGATCAGCCCGTCCACGTACACCACGTCGCTGAAGGTCTTGTCCTTGGTCCCGGTGCTGGCCCACAGCAGGCGCTGCGGCTGGGCCCCGGCATCGGCCAGCTTCTTCCAGCGCGGGCTGGCGGTGACTTCCTTCCAGTATTCATAGGCCATCTTGGCGTTGGCGATCGCAACCTTGCCGCGCAGCGCCTTCAGGCGGGCGGCGTCCCTGTCGCCCGCCGCGACACGGCGGTCGATTTCCTTGTCGATCTTCACGTCGATGCGGCTGACGAAGAAGGAGGCGACGGAAGCGATCCCGCTTACGCTCTCGCCACGGCCAAGACGGTCTTCCAGCCCGGTGATGTAGGCTTCCAGAACCTTCTTGTATGCCTCGTTCGAGAACAGCAGCGTGACGTTGATGCTCAGCCCTTCGGCAATGGCGGCGCGCACGGCGGGTACGCCCTCGTCCGTGCCGGGGATCTTGATCATGAGGTTGCGGGCATCGACCGCTTTCCACAGGCGCAGTGCCTCATGCAGCGTACCCTTGGTGTCGCGCGCCAGATAGGGGGAGACCTCCAGGCTGACATAGCCATCCACGCCCTTCGTCTGTTCATAGACGGGATAGAGCACCCTGGCCGCGGCACGGATGTCGTCAATGGCCAGCAGTTCGTACAGCGCACCGGCATCCAGCACCCTGTGCTCCAGCACCGAACGGATCTGGGCGTCGTAATCCGTGCCCTGTCCCATGGCCTTCTGGAAAATGGCGGGATTGGAGGTAACGCCCTTCAGGCCGTCCTCTTCCACCAGCTTCTTCAGGCTTCCGTTTTCAGTGTAGGAACGCTGGATGAAGTCCAGCCAGGGGGACTGGCCGTAACGGGCCAGTTCCTTTAACGGATTTTCTCCACCTGTTTCTCGCACGCTCATGCCTGTGCTTCCTTTGCTTGCCGGCGGAGGCACGGTGCATCCGTGCCGCCGGCCCTTCCGTTGCCTTGAAACAAGGCAGGCAGGGAATGATCCCTGCCTGCCGGTATCCTTATTTTCCTGCCTGCCTGCGGGCCGCGGCCACCACGGCCTCGACCGTAAAGCCGAACTTGACCTCCAGCTGCTCCGCCGGGGCGGAGGCGCCAAAGCCGTGCATGACGATCGTCTCGCCCGCAAGGCCGGTATAACGGTCCCAACCCAACTGGGCCGCCTGCTCCACCGCCACGCGCGCGGTGACATCGGGCGGGAGCACGCTGTCGCGGTAGGATCTGGGCTGGGCCTCGAACAGATCCCATGACGGCATGGAGACAAGGCGCACCCTGATCCCCTCCGCCTTCAGCTTCTCGGCCGCCTTGATGATCAGCCCCACTTCGCTACCCGTCGCCATAAGGATGACATCGGGACGCCCCTCGCCATCCGCAAGGACATAGGCCCCTTTTGCCAGACCCGTGGCGGGCGCATAGGTGCTGCGGCAGATGGTGGGCAGGTTCTGGCGGCTCAGCGCCAGCACGCTGGGACGGTCGGTCAGCTGGACCAGCGTGCGCCAGGCTTCCGCCACCTCGTTGGCATCGGCGGGGCGGATCAGCGTCACACCCGGCGTGGCACGCAGCTGGGCCAGCTGCTCGATGGGCTGGTGGGTCGGGCCGTCCTCGCCCACGCCGATCGAGTCATGGGTGAAGATATAGATCACCGGCAGCTTCATCAGCGCGGACAGGCGGATGGGCGGCTTCATGTAATCGGAAAAGATCAGGAAGCCCGAGCAGTAGGCCCGCAGCCCGTACAGCGCCATGCCGTTGCTGATCGATCCCATGGCATGCTCACGCACGCCAAAATGCAGGTTGCGCCCGCCATAGGTGCCATTCCACTGCGGCGGCTGGAAATCACCCGCCCCCGCGAAGGTCAGGTGTGTCTTGGTGGAGGGCGACAGGTCGGCCGAACCACCGAGCATCCACGGATAGTTCTTCGCAATCTCGTTCAGCACCTTGCCCGAGCTTGCGCGGGAGGCGATGCCCTTGGCATCCGCGTCAAAGACCGGGATGCCGCTGTCCCAGCCCTCGGGCAGGGTGCCGGCAAAGATATGGTCAAGCTGTGCGGCCTCGGCCGGGTACCTGGCCCGATAGGCGGCAAACAGGTCGCCCCATGTCCTGCTGGCCGCTGCCCCACGGGTGGCGATGCCGGCCTGGAAATGCTCGGGCACGCCCTCGGGCACGTAGAAGTCCTTATCTTCGGGCCAGCCGTAGAATTTCTTGGTCTCGCGCACTTCCTCCACACCCAGCGGGGCGCCATGGGCTTCCGCCGTGCCCGCCAGGTGCGGCGCGCCCCAGCCGATGATGGAATGGACGATGATCAGCGTGGGGCGTGATGTCTCGGCCTTCGCCTCGGCCAGCAGGCGGCGCATGGTGCCCGTGTCGTTGGCGTCCTTCAGTTCCAGCACATGCCAGCCATAGGCCTCGAAGCGTTTGTGCACGCTCTCGGTAAAGGCGATGTGGGTCGAGCCCTCGATGGAGATCTGGTTGCTGTCATAGATCCACGTCAGGTTGCCCAGCTTCAGGTGACCCGCGATGGAGGCCGCCTCGCTGGCGACACCTTCCATGTTGTCGCCATCACCGCACAGGGCATAGACGTGGTGGTCGAACAGCCTGAAGCCATCGCGGTTGTAGTGTTCGGCCAGCCATTTCTCGGCAATGGCCATGCCGACCGAGTTGCCGCAGCCCTGCCCCAGCGGGCCGGTCGTGGTCTCGACGCCCGCCGTGTGATGGTATTCCGGGTGGCCGGGGGTGAGCGAGTCCAGCTGGCGGAACCGCTCCAGGTCTTCCAGCGTCAGGGCAGGGCGGTCATGGGTGACGCCACCGGGGCGCACGTCACGGATTCCGGCAAGGTGGATCAGCGAATACAGCAGCATGGAGGCGTGCCCGATCGAGAGCACGAAACGGTCCCGGTTGGGCCAGAGCGGATTGGCGGGGTCATAGTTCAGCACATCGCGCCACAGCGTGTAGGCAACGGGGGCAAGCGCCATGGCGGTACCGGGATGGCCGGAATTCGCTTTCTGCACGGCATCCATGGACAGCGTGCGGATCGTGTTGATGCACAGCGTATCGATATTGGCGGGCATGCTGCCACCTCCTTCAGGGGCCATGGGAAGGGAACTAGACAGGGAACGCATGGGACCGGCCTCCTTACAGCCATGGTTGCAACCCCGGCCGGGCCCTACCTGTGCGGGCCGACGGGGCAACCTTCTTCGGTGTTCTTCTTTTTATGCCGCCTGCCCGCGGCCACCGGGCACAGGGACAATAGGCTTTTTACGGCACGCACCTTCTCACGACCGTCGGGACGGAACAAGCCATCTCGTCAAGCCGTTACCCGCGCCGCGCCATCAGGCGCCGTACAGCCTGTACCAGCGCGTGGCCGGAACCACGGTTGCACCGGCGGCCGGTACCGGGGCGGAATTTGACAGGTGCCTTCCCGTCCCTCACCTGTCACGCCAGCACATGCCGGCAGACGGAGACCATGCATGCCCCTGTTCCCCGCCAGCGACCACAGCGATGGCACCCGTTTCTTCAATCCGGCCGCCATCTGCCCCCCGGGTACGCAGCCTGCGCGCATGCGGCGCCTGGCAATCCTGAAATGGCAGTGGAACCGCCCGCGTTCCGACTGGCCGCAATGGATAGACAACCCGCCCCCCATCGGGGACCCGGCTGTCCGGCCCATGCAGGGCACGGTGGCGGTAACATTTATCGGGCACAGCACGTTCCTGATCCGCCTGCCCCGCGCCGATGGCACGGCAGTCACCATCCTGACCGACCCGATCTTCTCGAAACGCTGCTCGCCCTTTTCCTTCATCGGGCCGAAACGGGTGCGCGCGCCGGGGCGGCGGCTGGCCGACCTGCCAAAGGTGGACATCGTGCTGGTATCGCACGCGCATTATGACCATATGGACCTGCCATCCCTGCGCGCGCTGGCCCGGCGCGGCGATGACCCGCTGGTGGTGACACCGCTTGAAAACGCACGCTTCATGCGCGGGACCGGGCTGAAACGCATCATGGAACTGGACTGGTGGCAAGGTGTGGATGCGGATGGCATGCACGTAACCTGCACGCCCGCGCGCCACGGCGCCGCGCGCACGCCCTTTGACCGCAACAGAAGCCTGTGGGGCGGCTTCATGCTGCGCGACGGCGCGGGACACCGGCTGTTCTTTGCGGGCGATACCGCCGATGGCCGCCACTGGGGCCTGATCCGCGACCGTCTGGGCGCTCCAGACCTGGCGCTGCTGCCCATCGGGGCCTATGCGCCCCGCACGCTGATGGCGCGTGTACACGCCACCCCGGAGGAAGCGGTGTCCGGCCTGCGCCATCTGGAGGCGAAACAGGGAATCGGCATGCATTTCGGCACCTTCCGCCTGACGGATGAACCGATGGATGAACCCGTCCGGCGCATGCACGCCGCCACCCGCGCGCAGGGGCTTGCCCCGGGCAGCATGGACGTGCTGCACCATGGCGAATGCCGCACGCTGGTCTGGTGACATCGGGGTACGGCAGGATTGCCCGATGTTCTTTTTGGCCAAAGCGTACTATGATCACGCGCTTCCGACGGGGCCGGCCGCCGCCCCCGTTTTCCGCAACCCCACCAGCGAGGCAGGCACATGAACGATACAGTCGCCGCACCCGAATCCTTCAGTAACGCGGAAATCGAGACCCTGTTCCTGTCCGCGGCGCGGGATGGGCAGACAGACCTCGTCAGCGAATTCCTCAAGGCCGGCATCAACCCCGACACCCGTAACGACAAGGGTCATACCGCCCTGATCCTGGCCGCCTATAATGGCCATGCCGAGACCGTGCGCGCCCTGCTGGAAGGGGGCGCCAGCCCCGACCTGCAGGATGCCAAGGGGGCCACGGCGCTGGCGGGTGTGGCCTTCAAGGGGGACCTGCCCTGCGCGCGCCTGCTGGTGGCCCATGGCGCCAGCGTGGACGCACCCAATTCCGTCGGCCGCACGCCGCTGATCTTTGCCGTGATGTTCAACCGTGACCCGATGGTGACCTTCCTGCTTGAACAGGGCGCCAACCCTGACCTGCGTGATGGCGAGGGCGTGAGCGCGCGCATCCTGGCAACCCGGCAGGGCAATGCCGGCCTGCTGGCCGCCATGGGCCGCCCCGCACCCGCGCAGGGCTGAACCACCGGCCCGCACATGGGCCATCCCCCATCCGTTCACGCGCCCCCTACGGGAGGCGCCTTTCATGACCCTGACAGTCTGGAATTTCCCCTGATGAGCCGTTTCTGGAGCCCGATCGTGCATACCCTGACCCCGTACGTACCGGGGGAGCAGCCCAGACTGGCCAATCTCATCAAGCTCAACACCAATGAATGCCCCTACGGCCCCTCGCCGCGCGCGCTTGAGGCCATCCGCGCCGCGACGGACGATACGCTGCGCCTCTACCCCGACCCGACGGCCCACGCCCTGTGCGCCGCCATCGCCCACGCCCACGACGTGCCGGCCGATCATGTTTTCGTGGGCAATGGCTCGGACGAGGTACTGGCCCATGCCTTCCAGGGGCTGCTCAACCATGAAGCCCCCCTGCTGTTCCCCGACATCACCTACAGCTTCTACCCCGTCTATTGCGGGCTGTACGGCATCCGGCACGAAGCCGTGCCGCTGGACGACGGCATGCGGATCAACCTTGCGGATTATCGCAGGCCCTGCGGCGGCATCATCATTCCCAACCCCAACGCCCCCACCGGCATCGCCCTGGGGCTGGACGCCATCCGCACCCTGCTGGCCGACCATCCGGACGCGGTGGTGGTGGTGGATGAAGCCTATGTCGATTTTGGCGCGGAGACGGCCATCGGGCTGGTGGCGACGCATCCCAACCTGCTGGTGGTGCGCACCCTGTCCAAATCCAGTGCGCTGGCCGGGCTGCGGGTAGGCTACGCTGTTGGCCAGCCCGACCTGATCGCGGCACTGACCCGGGTGAAGGACAGTTTCAATTCCTATCCGCTTGACCGGCTGGCGCAGGCTGGCGCCATTGCCGCCATCGAGGATCGGGAATGGCTTGCCAAAACCCGTGAGAAGATCATAAGCTCCCGCAACAGGCTGACCGACAGCCTGGGAAAGATGGGGTTCGAGGTCCTGCCATCGCAGGCAAATTTCATATTTGTCCGCCACCCGGACCGTGATGCCGCCTGGCTCGCCGCAACCCTGAGGGAACGGGCGATCATCGTGCGTCATTTCCGGACCCCGCGCATCGCACAGTGGCTCCGTATCACCATTGGCACGGATGCCGAATGTCAGGCCCTGATAGATGGCCTGACGGATGTGCTTGCGCAGAACGGGGCGTAATACCCCCGGTTCATCACGTACCGGCCTGCCCCGCCTGCCATGCATGGCAGGCGGGGGCTGGTACGCGCTGTCCCTCTTTCCACCTGACCGTAGACAACTCATTTCCTGGACCCGAGGTCCACAGGATACCCATCATGCGCGCATTCCACGGACAGATGTCCGATAACCAGCCGATCCGTCGCACGCTTGCCGAAAAGCAGAAGCAGTTACGTGACCTGCGCGAAACGCTGGCCACCATGAAATCGCATACCGCCCCCGCCCTGCGTGAAAGCGTGCAGAAGCGCATCCGCCAGCTTGAAAGCGAAGTAAGCGCGGCCCCCGCGCTCAGGGCGGGGGAAAAGCGCCCCGCCCCCGGTGGCACCGCCCCGGGCGACCGTCCCCGCAGCCCGCGCAGGCGCCCCGAACGCGGGATCTGACACGACCCCCCGCAATACAGGAAAGGCCGGACCGCAAGGTTCCGGCCTTTTTTCATGCTCCTTGTCCCGACTGGCAAAAGTTTCCGGACGCCGGCTTTTTGAAAAAAGCCTCACCAAAAACCTCCTTCTTCTGAAATGGACAGCCTGCCGGGCGGGACATGAACAAAAAACGGGCCTGCTGTTGCCAGCAGGCCCGCTTTCGCGTGCGCCACCCGAAGATGGTCCACATGATTTCAGGGGATGGAAATCAGTGCCCCAGCGTCACTTCCTCGGCAATGTCACCACGGGCCGCGGCTTCATCAAGATAACGACGTGCTTCAGGCGAGATGGTCAGCACCAGCGTCATCAGGGCAGAGGCGATATACAGGCCGGAGAAGATCCAGATGATCCCCTCGATCCCACGCCAGGATTCGAACCACGTCACCACGGCCGGACCAACCCAGGTGCTTGCCCCCGCACCCAGACCAAGGGCGGACAGGGCGGCCGCCTTTTCCTTGGGGCAGATCTGCGGCACCAGACCGGACAGCGGCACGTAGGCCGCAATCGTCGCGCCATACAGCGCGCCCATCACGGCGGCAATCAGGAAGTTGCCGGGGAACATCTGCGGCACATAGTAGAACAGCGGCACGGTAATCGCGGCCCCCACGCCACCGAACAGCGCGACAACGGTACGGTGGCCCAGACGGTCCGCCGTGATGCCGGAGATCAGGTTCACAAGGATGTTCGACAGGAAGATGATCGACAGCAGCTGCAGCCACTGCGACAGCGAGAAGCCGATGACCTTCGTGAAGAACGCCGGCATGATCACCAGGAACGCATATTCGGACGACGTGTTGATCACGCGCACCAGCATGGCGATGAACGTCTTGGGTTCACGCCACAGGATGCTGATCGAGCTGAAGAAGATCGTGGCGGGTTTCGTACCCGCGGGGGCAAGACGGCGGGAGCCGGTCGGCTCATGCGTCATGAGCAGCGCCAGCAGGCCACCGAACATGACCAGCGCCAGCGAGGACCAGAACGTCGCCATCTCGCCAATTACCGGGATGGAGAAGCTGGCGAACAGCGAACCCAGCGTGGGCAGCCCGCCGGAGAAGGCAAACCAGAACCACCCGGCCGCCGAACCAAGCTGGCGCGGCGGGGTCGCCGCCGCGATCCAGACCAGGAAGCCATAGGTGAACAGCGGATAGCCGAAACCACGCATGGTATAGGCCGCCAGCATGATGGGATAGCTGTTGACCGCCACGCCAAAGGTCAGGAACACGATCTCGAACACGCCCCAGATGGCAAGGCCGATCCACATGACCCGCTTGGGGCCCCACAGGTCGGAAAGCGGCCCCGATGCCCACGAGGACAGCGAGACGGTCACGCCATAGATGGTGAACAAAAGGGCGGTGTCGCGCGATGAAATGCCCTGGCCTTCAAGATAGGGGGCCAGGTAGCCGGCTTCGACACCATCGCCGATCATGAAGAACAGCAGGCCCACGAACCCCCAGAACAGGGGTGCGGGAATGCCCAGCCGGTCAGCAAAGGACGTTGATTCGGACAGATTGTCTGTCTGTTTCAAGGGGAGATACTCCTCTTTCACAGGCAGCCGACACGAAGTTGAGGGGCTCCACCTCATTGCGGAGCGTCGATGCAGGCTGCGTCCTGCACTGTCCGGCGTTCCGGAAACACCAGTGCGGAACCTCAGTTTCAACAGGGTCGGGCGTGCAATCGCCCGGACCGGCCCAGTATGGGAAAGCATGGATGGCCCCAGCGCCAAAACGCCAGCGCATGATGCCTGGCAAACCTGCTTCCTCAGACGTGTTACCGGCCAAAAGTCATCAATCCGGCAGGAAAACGTGCCCCGTGGCACGACTTGCATAACAATTCGATGAAAAAACACCTGACCGCAGCCAAAATATGGCACGATCCCGTGATCTCCCGCCGCCAGAAAGACCAGAATTTGGCTAGATGTACAAAATCGTTGCGATATCGAACGATTTCACAATGATGGGATAGTTTCCAGCCTCCGCCAAAGCACAAAAAATATATTCAACGTTGGTAATCTATACTGCAAAACAGGTGTGAATGTAAGGGAATTTTCGAATTTTTGACACGATTCGTGTTTCTTTGTGATTATATCATGGTTTTTAAGGACGCATTTTTATGCATACGGAATATGCATTGACCAGATGCGCCATCTTTCGCGCGGCGGTGGTTCCTGCCATAGTCGGGACCCCGCCTCTCACGCCCGGCCGGGGCCGCACCCGCGTGCGGGTCAGGCACGGCCTGCGGCATCCACCCATGCCCGGACATGGACAAACGGAACGGTCACGGTGAACATCAACCTGTCTCTACGCCTTGCCGCACTGCCGGTTGCACTGCTGCTTTCACCCGCGCTGGCCTGCACCACCGCGCATGCCCAGAGCCTGGCCACGCAGAAGGTGCAGCGCGCGATGGAGGTGCTGCGTCTCAAGCCGGACATGGCCAGCAAGCCCTGCCTGGACAAGCTTGATGACCTGCACAAGATGGAAAAGGTGATCGAGGAAGCCAGCGAGCAGGCACACAACCCCAACCTGTCACTGGCACACGATGTGATGGAGTCGGATTACGAGGACGCGACCGAATCCTGCGTGCCCGATGCGGCCAAGCTGTGCGCCAGTCCCGGTTCGCTGGCCAGCGCCAACCAGAAAAAACTGTGCGACGCGCTGGATGCGATCATGTCCGTTGACGGATCGGATGAGGGGGAGGAAGCCGTCGCCCCCCCGCAGGGCACGTCATCCGACTGACGACGCGCGGACTCAGGGCAGCCGCGCCAGCAGCTGCAACCCTTCCGCATTGCCCAGAACGGCTGATTTTTCCGCACGGTTGAGCATACGCAGGGCGCTGGCCAGATCCGGGGCCTCCCGCACCTTGAGCAGTCCCACCAGCAGGGCGGGATTGATCGGGTCACCCGGCCGGCGCGGCGGGGGCAGCATGACCTCATGCACCCTGAGCAGCCCGGCCCGCGCGCGCAGGGCGGCTATCGCCTCCTGCACGGGATGGCCCGCCATCTGTCCCATATAGGTCACGGCCTCGGCCAGAACCGGCGGCGGGTCCGTCTCCTCGGGGATCAGCAGCAGGCGCGCCCGCCTGAACGCCTGCCCCACGGCGCTGCTGCCCGTCAGCACCGCCAGCGGAATGGCGCAGACCAGCCCCAGGGTAACCGGCAGCATCCACACAAACAGCGGCAGCGAGACACTCCACGCCGCCCCCGCCAGCAGCAGGCCCAGCACGGTGTGGATCATGTACAGCCGCACGTTCTGCATGACCTGCAGGCCGTCCGCGTCACGCCGCTGGGCATTCCAGCCGGAATCCCGCCCCAGCAGGATGGACAGCACGCCCCCGGTCTGGATCAGCATGGCGATGGGGGCCAGCAGGCCGCCCACCACCGTTTCCACCAGTATGGATGCCCCCGCCGCAATCGCCCCCCCGCAGCCACGCCGCAGCGGACCGTCAACCAGCAGCAGGATGTAGGCCAGTATCTTGGGGGCCAGCAGCACGCCCATGGTGCCGATGAACATGTATTCAGCCTGAACCGGGTCAACATGCGGCCAGTGCGGATAGAGCAGCTTGGTATCGCCAAAGTATTCGGGCTTGTAAAAACGGCTCTGGAGCGAAACCACGATACCCACCAGCAGGAACACCAGCCACAGCGGTGCCGTAACATAGGAGCCGATGCCCATGAGCATGTGCATGCGGCTGACCCAGTGCAGGCCGCGTGCCGACACCACCTTGGCATGCTGGAGGTTGCCCTGGCACCATCGCCGGTCCCGGATGGCGATATCGGTCAGCGAGGGGGGGCTTTCCTCATACGACCCACTCAGGGCGGGCACCATGTGGATCGCCCAGCCCCCCCGGCGCATCAGCGCGGCCTCCACGAAGTCATGGCTCATGATCGCGCCGCCAAAGGGCTTGCGCCCCGGCAGGTGCGGCATGCCCGCCTGCTCGGCAAAGGCGGCGGTGCGGATGACCGCGTTATGCCCCCAGTAATTCCCTTCCGATCCATGCCACCACGCAATGCCATGGGCAATCAGCGGCCCGTACACGCGCCCGGCGAACTGCTGCATGCGGGCGAACAGGGTGCGTCCGTTCACGATGACCGGCAGCGACTGGATCAGCGCAACACCGGGATTGCGCTCCATGGCCGATGTCAGCCGCACGATCACGTCACCGGACATGACGCTGTCGGCATCCAGCGTGATCATCTGCTGGTAGGCCGCGCCATAGGTGCGCACCCACTGGGCGATGTTGCCCGCCTTGCGGTCGGTATTGACCGCGCGCCTGCGGTAGAACAGCCGCCCGCCCCAGCCGGTGGCGCGGCACAGGGCCATGTAGGCCGCTTCCTCCGCCACCCATACATCGGGGTCCGTGGTGTCGGACAGGATGAACACGTCAAAGGCGCGTTCCTGCCGGGTTGCCGCAAGGCTGTCGATGGTCGCGCGCAGCCCGGCCATGACGCGGCCCGGGTCCTCGTTATAGGTCGGCATGAGCAGCGCCGTGCGGGTCAGCAGGCGCGGCAGTGGGCCGCCGCGCGCAATGCCCAGCCCCAGGCCGCCGCCCGCCAGCATCGAACAGAACCCCGCAATGGCAGAGGTAAAGGCCAGCGCGATCCACATGAACAGCAGCACGAACAGCACCAGCATCACCATGCCGGCCACCGAACGCTGCACGGCGTTGAACACCAGGTCCATCTCGTAGCCCGCGGCCCCGGTCATGGCCACGGCGCTGCCGATGACCAGCACGCGGCGCAGGCCGATCAGCCGCCATTCGGTCGGTGGCACATGGCTCCGGCCATGCAGGTCGGGCGTCTCTTCCAGCGGGTGGACGGGCATGTCCAGCGGGGCCGGACGCGGCAGCGCGCTCCAGCCCTGCGGCAGCCGCGTATCCGGCCCTGCATTGCCCGCGGGCGGTGGCTGCAGCGGGGCGCTGGCCGCTACGGTGTCCATCGATAGACCCATTCTTCCGATACCGGCCCGTTGTCATCGGCCAGTACGCAGTTCAGTTCCGCCACCTTGGCATCCCCCGGTGCGAACTCGAACGTACTGCGCCAGCCATGGATGGGGGGCACCGGCTCGACCACCACATTGCGGATCTCGCCCGCTGAAGTGCGGCACTGGAGATGGAAATGCGGGTTGTCGGGCAGCCTGTCGAACGGCGTGCCGGCAAAATCCAGGTCGAAGAAACGGGTATGCGAATCATCCGTCGCCTCGCCCACGCGGGTTGCAACGATACGGGCCAGCTTGGTGGGCCATGGCGTGTCCCACCCCCAGTACATGCGGTAGGTGAACACATATTCATGCCCCGCCGCCAGCGCATCCTGCGGGCGCCAGAAGGAGACGATGTTGTCGTTCACCTCGTTGGGGGTGGGAATTTCCACCAGATCCACCGCACCCGCGCCCCAGTCCCCGATCGGCTCGATCCACAGCGAGGGCCGTTTTTCGTAGTTGAGGGAGACATCCTCGAAATCGGTGAAGGCGCGCTTGCGCTGCATCAGGCCAAAACCATGTGGCCGCACGTCACTGAACGCCGAGAACTGCAGGTCACGCGGGTTGCGCAGCGGCCGCCACAGCTGCTGGCCGCTGCCGGTCCACATGGACAGACCCTCGCTGTCATGGGCGGCGGGGCGCCAGTCATCCACGCGCGTACGGTCGTTCGCATCAAAATAGAACATGCCCGTCAGCGGCGCGATGCCGGACTGGGCAATGGCCTTGCGCGGGTAGAGATAGGACTGGACGTCAAACACCGTCGTCTCGCCCGGGCGGATGGTAAAGCGGAACGCACCGGCCAGTGACGGGCTGTCCAGCAGGGCATGGATGACCACGCTGTCCACCCCCGCCTTGGGCTTTTCCAGCCAGAAGGCGCGGAACAGGGCGAATTCCTCGCCCGTCGGGTCACCCGTGCCATCGGCAAAGCCGCGCGCGGACAGGCCGTAGTTCTGCCCCTTGGCCACGGCACGGAAATAGGAGGCGCCAAGGAAGACGCAGAACTCCTCCATCACGCCGGGGGTGTTGATCGGCGCGCGCAGCCGCAGCCCGGCAAAGCCGATATCCTCGTTCACCCGCAGGGCGGGATCGTTATAGGTGAACATGTCGGCATTGAAGGCGATGGGACGGGACTGGCCATCGATTACCTCGTTCATCTCGATCCGGGGCGCGTACAGATAGCCACGGGGAAAGAACTCGACATCGAAACCCAGGTTCTCGCCATGCCACAGGGCCTGTTCCGAACGGAACGCCATGGAATTGTACTGGTCGAAATTCAGGTTACGCAGCGCGGACGGCAGGGTCTGGGATGGGGGCTGGTAGGGCTGCTGCGAGAGCTGGTGCGCCAGCGTGCGCACGGTTGTCGAATCAAAACTGGCGCCCTGTGCCGCGCGGGCGGCCCGCAGGGGCATGCCGGTCGCGCCATACAGGATACCAAGCGCCGTTCCCGCCTTCATGAAATCACGTCGTAACACCGAATTGAACTCCAGTTGTTTCTTCTTGGTCAGGCATAATGACACACGACGTCCCGCCGGTGGCCACGCAGGCCACCGGCGGGACCGTGATCAGGGTGTCTCATGGCTTTGTGAAGGCGGGGATGAACACATGGCCGCCAATGTTTCCAGCGGGCCACGGGCGGCCGCCCGCGTGGCCTGCTCGATCTCACGGTACAGCCGCAGCACCGCCTCCCCTTCCGCGGAAAGACCGGCCCCGCCGCCGCCACCGGGGCGTGCGGCCACCAGCGGGCGCACGAAGGCGTTGTTCATCGATTCAACCAGCAGCCAGGCCCGCCGGTAGGACATGCCCATTGCCCGGGCTGCACCGGAAATGGAGCCGGTTTCCCCGATCTGTTCGAGCAGCCGGATCTTGCCATGCCCAAGCAATGGCATGCCATTGGCGTCCAGCCTTAATGTCAGACGCATTTCCGTCATGGTGTTCCATACTCCCGCCAGCAGCTATACCATCGGCCCTTTCTACCGGAAACGATGTTATCTGGAACGGTTTTTCCTGTCATGGACCCAGCAATACCCCGATCCACGACCACGCACGGTCCGCTTTTACCTGCCTGGCGCCCCCTGCGCGTGGCGGATCTGGGCACGGTCATGACGCTGGCGGACCGGCTGCACCCCGCCTGCCCCGAACGCATGGATGTCCTGGCCGAACGCCACCGGCTCTGTCCCGAAGGCTGCCTGATCATGCCGGATGCGCAGGGTACGGCGGGGGGATACCTCCTCAGCCATCCCTGGCGCATGGGCACGCCACCGGCGCTGGATACCTATCTGGGCCACCTGCCCGAACGGCCTGACTGCTGGTACCTGCATGACATCGCCCTCCTTCCCGCCCTGCGCGGGCGCGGGGCCACGCAGGCCGCATTACAAATCATGACACGCCTGGCATGTGCGCGGGGAATACGGTGGCTGGCGCTGGTGGCGACCGAAGGGGCCGGGCCGGTCTGGACGCATCTGGGTTTTGCGCCCATGCCCGGCATCTCTCCCGCCATTACCGCCACTTACGGGGCGGATGCCTGCCCCATGCGCCGCAGGATCGATCAGGCCGCGTGACAGCCACGTCTAGCGTGGCAGGCCGGCCCTTACGCCATGTTCACGGATGGCCCTGCGTGCCCTGACCACCGCCTGGTCCAGTGCGGTCGTGTCCATGTCCCGCCAGCCATCAAAGGCAGGCAGGGCAAGGGCGGCAGCCAGGTCCGTGGCGTTGACAAGCGCCAGCTGGTCGGCATCCAGCGTGGGTTCGACGGGGCTGTAGGTTTCGCCGCGCTCGTCCCTGCCACGCAGCATTTCCAGATAGGCCGCGATGCCGAAGGCAATGCGCTCCAGGTCATGCCCGCGGGCCAGCGCGCGGCGCACGGTATCCGTCCAGAACACCTGCACCTTGGAGGCACCATCGCTGCAGATGCGCAGCAGCGTATCCGCCACGGCACGGTTGGAAAAACGGCTGAGCAGGCGCCTGCGATAGACATCCAGATCCACCCCGGCGGGCGCGTCGATCAGCGGCATGGCATCAAGGGTCCAGTAGGCATTGGCGAAACGCTCCAGATCCGCGTCCTCCACCGTTTCATGCGCGTAGCGGTAGCCCAGCAGCAGCCCCAGCGCGCCCAGCAGGATGTGCCCGGCATTGAGCATGCGGACCT
The DNA here is from genome assembly GCF_011611525.1 of Komagataeibacter rhaeticus. Classification (NCBI taxonomy): domain Bacteria; kingdom Pseudomonadati; phylum Pseudomonadota; class Alphaproteobacteria; order Acetobacterales; family Acetobacteraceae; genus Komagataeibacter; species Komagataeibacter rhaeticus. The sequence goes on along the minus strand of NZ_CP050139.1, from coordinate 278,942 downwards.
TCACCTGCTCGTAGCCTGCCACGTCATCCACGAATTCCACCCCCACCTTTTCCAGCGCGGGGCGGCCGTTGCAGAATCTGTCCTCCAGCACCCACTGGCTGAAATCCTCCGCCAGCACGGGCAGGTCGTCCTCCAGACCGCTGGCTTCGTTCAGGGCATTGCGGGTGGCCGTATCCACGCCGGGGGTAATGCGGTCCACCATGGAACAGGGGAAGGTGACATTGGCATTGATCCATGCCGCCAGATCCGCATCAAGGGCGCGCGCATACCCCACGAAGGCGGTATGGGCGATATGGCCATTGCTGCGCAGGTTATCGCACGACAGGACGGTGAATGGCGCCACCCCGGCCTCCCGCCTGCGGCGCAGCCCCTCCACCACATAGCCGAACACCGTGGCCGGGCGGCGCGGATTGGCCAGGTCGGCCTGTATGGCGGGGGTATCAAGACGGAATTCGCCGGTTTTTTCGTTAATGTTGTAGCCGCCTTCCGTAATCGTCATGCTCACGATCCGGGTCCCGGGATCGGCCAGGCGGCGCAGCACGGCTTCGGGGTCGGCGGGGGCAAGCAGGTATTCCCGCGGCGCCCCGATAACGGACACCCTGCGCGCGCCGTCAGCCGCGACCTCGGTCAGGGAATACAGGCCGTCCTGCTGCTGGAATTCATGGGCCTTGGCCTCGCCACGCCTGCCGCCGTTCAGCCCCACGCCCACAATGCCCCAGGCGGACTGGCCCGGCAGGGCCAGGCAGCGGTCCACATACCAGGCTTCATGCGCGCGGAAGAAGTTACCGACACCAAAGTGAACGATCCCTCGCCCCACTTCCGCCCGTCTGTACTGTGGCGCCTGCACGCCGGCGGGAAGGTGGTTGAGGGTTGTTTCCTTCAGCATGGTGTCTCTTGCACTCCGTTGTTGGTGGTGGCCGCCCCCTGCCCTATCGCCTTGCACCGCCGCCCGGATTGGCGGGGGCCAGGTCTGCCTCGGCCAGAACCGGATGCGCCGGGAGCGGGAACGGACCATCATCCGTATGGCCGTCCGACCAGATATTGCGCACCGCAAGCCGCATGTCCGCATGCAGCAGGCCAATGGCGAAACGCATGACAGGGGTCCAGTGTTCCCCCGGCGGCTGCAGATGGTCCAGAATATCGCACAGCCCCCCGTCGGGCAGGGCCCGGCCGCGCCGGGTGGCGGCAAGCTGGTCGCAGCGCGCGGCCATCTGTCCCAGCACCGTGCCCAGCATGTCGCGCTCATGGGCCAGGATGTCGCCCGTGCGGGCGGTCTCTCCCTCCACCGCGGCACGGGAGATGAAGATGGCGTCCGAACGGATCCGGCGCAGCAGCCCCGGCAGGCGCGCCACCAGCGGATCATGCCGCGCAAGCGATGCCGGATGCTCGACCTCCGCCTCCTGCACGCCGTCATTGATGTCCTGCAGCAGGGAGCGGCACATCCCGTCGACCGTGGCCAGCGCATCATTGTCGGGATGCTGGTGCAGCGCCCCGGTAAGCAGATCGGCCAGGCGGCGCAGCAGGCTTGCGGCATTGCCCAGCACTTCGCGCCGCGCCTCGTTACGCAGGACGAAAAAGGAGACCGCGAACGACACCACCACCCCGGTCATGATCGAGGCGATGCGCTGCAGCGGGCGCGAAAACGGCTCCCCCGTGGCGGGAAACAGCAGCACGACCATCAACGTGACAATGGCCACCCGCATCTTGGGCCGCAGCGCCACCAGCACCGCCAGTGGCATCAGCATGACCCAGAACACCATGCCGACCGAAAGCGCACACCACTGTTCCAGTGCGATGGCGGACATGCCCGCCATAGCCCCGACCAGCGTGCCCACGATCTGCTCCCGCCCGGTGGAGAGCGTCTGGGTCAGCCGGGTCTGGGTTATGACGATGACCGAGGTGATCAGCGCCCAGACCGGCTCGTCCAGATGGATGATGGTAGCGACAATGCCAGACAGGATGAGCGAGACATTCATCCGCACGACCTGCCGCCACGTACCGCGCCGGGTAATGGACAGCAGAAGATTCTTCAGCCGTTCATGCATGCGGCTCAGTGCCCGCCCCCTTCCGGCAGGGGAAAGGGCACCCAGCGCAGGCCATCGGCATTCTGTACCAGGAACAGCACGGTCTTGCGGTGCTGGCTGCGCGCGGCATCCAGCTGGCGGCGCAGGTCGGCGGGCGTGTTCACCGCTGACTGCTGCACCTCGGTCACCACATCGCCGGGGCGCAGGCCGCGCTCGGCGGCCGGGCTGTCGTCGGTCACGCCCGTGACCAGCACGCCCTTCTGCCCGTCGGCCATGTTGTATTTCTGGCGCGCGATGTCATCAATCTCGCCCACCGTAAAGCCCATGCCCTCAACAGCCATGCTGCCCAAAGCCGAATTCCTGGCGGCCGGATGGGCGCTGTCGGCCCTGTCGGTCTTTTCCTCGGGCAGGGCGCCGATGGTGATGTTGACGTTCATCTGCTGGCCCCTGCGCCAGATGCCCAGATGCGCCACGCTGCCGCCCGCAAGTTCCGCCACAAGGCGCGGCAGGGCACGGCCATCAATGTCCTTGCCGTTCAGGCTCTGGATCACGTCGCCTGTCTGCAGGTGGGCGTTTGCAGCCGGGCCCTTGGGCTCGACGCCCGCGATCAGCGCGCCATGGGCGCTTTTCAGGCCAAGGCCGTCGGCAATTTCCTGTGTCACGTCCTGAATGCGCACGCCAATCCACCCGCGCGTGACCCGGCCATGCTGGCGCAGCTGGGCGATGATGCCCTGCGCTTCGGCCGAGGGGATGGAAAACCCGATGCCGATCGACCCGCCCGAGGGCGAGAAGATGGCGGTGTTGATGCCGATCACCTCCCCATGCAGGTTGAACAGCGGGCCGCCGGAATTGCCCTTGTTGATGGGGGCATCGGTCTGGATGAAGTCATCATACGGTCCCTGCTCGATATTGCGCCCGCGTGAGGAGACGATACCCGCCGTAACCGTCCCCGACAGGCCGAACGGGTTGCCGATCGCCAGCACCCAGTCACCCACGCGGGCATTGTCGCTGTCACCAAAGGGCACGGCGGGCAGTGGCCTGGGGCTGTCCACCTTCAGCACGGCAAGGTCGGTGCGGTCATCATGGCCCAGCAGGCGTGCCTTGAGCACGGTATTGTCCTGCAGCGTGATGGTGATCTGGTCGGCATGGCGGACGACGTGGTTGTTGGTCACGATCACGCCCGAGGGATCGATGATGAAGCCCGAGCCCAGCGCCTGCATCTTGCGCGGGGGGGCGTTGGGGCTGTCCTGACGGTTCATGAAGTCGTGGAAGAATTTCTCGAAGGGCGAGCCTTCGGGGAAATTGGGGACCTGGGGCGTGCTGTCGCCGTCATCGCCGTCATCGCCGTCGTCCTCGCCGGGGCGGACCATCTCGGTGGTGGAGACATTGACCACGGCGGGCAGCAGCCGGGCGGCAAGGTCGGCAAAGCTGTCGGGCATGTTGCGTCCCTCACCGGGCAGGTGCAGGGGCGTGGCCGAAGCGGGTGCAGGTGCCGGGGCGGGCGCTGGATCAGCCGCCCGCGCGGCGTGCCCCCCCAGGACCGTGGCCAGCCCTACGGCAAGGCAGGAGCGGGAAAAGGCAGCGGCACGAAGGGACATGGGGCTCATACATCCTGCTGAACGGGATCGGGACGGAGCACCTATATCACGCCCTTTACGCGCGCGGAAACCACGGCATCAGTTCCGGCACAGCGGCACGCCCGGCGGCACCCCGCCACCATGGGCGGGACGCGGCTGGCGGGCGGCCACCCGCGCGCGTTCGCGGTTGCGCGCGACAGCCAGCAGCACGGCAAACCCCACCACATTGACCGCCACCTGCATGGCCCAGCCAGTGCCGAAACTGGTCAGCGCCAGGCGGGCGTACAGGTCGATCAGGGTGCCGGCGGTAAAGATTTCCAGTGAATGCCGCCCGAACAGCGCCATGAGCTGCCCGCCCCGCGTTGCCGCCAGCGCCGCCGCCCGGCCCGATGACTGGACAAGGTAGAACAGCGCCAGCACATCCAGCAGCCGCCATGGCGAGAGGATCATCTTGTCCGGCACGGTCATGGCCAGCAGGCGCAGGTCCGCCAGCCCCCAGTCCGTCCATGGAAAGGACTGCACGGCGGAAAATGCCAGATAGCCCCCGCACACCCATGCCAGCCCCGCCACGCGCGGCAGGCTGCCCCCGTTCCGGCCCGCAACACGGGCCGCGCACACCCCCAGCACGAACAGGAACTGCCAGGCCAGCGGATCGAAATACCAGCCATCGGGGTCCAGCCAGTTGGGAAAGTTCAGGCGCGGGTCAAAATTGACCACAAGCCACACGGCGGCACTCAACCCCAGCACCACAGGCGTGCCCAGGCCACGCAGCAACGCGAACAGCGGCCCGAATCCCAGCAGCAGCACGATATAGAGCGGCAGGATGTTCAGGTTGCCCGGCAGCGCCTGAAGCGAGAGCACCCGCCACGCCGCATCCAGCCCATGCGCCAGTTCGGGTTCAAGGAAATCAACCGGCACCGGCCAGAAATGCCGCCAGATGCGGATGGTGGAAATGCACACCACCACCATCACCATCTGGTACACATAAAGCTGCCAGCACCGCCGCCCGATACGCCCCAGTACGGTACCCACCGGCTTCTTGCCAAAGGCCCGCCCGTAGGCCAGCCACGAGGCATAGCCCGCCAGCAGCACGAACACCTCCGCCGCATCGGCAAAGCCTATGTTGCGCATGGTGAAGCGGTTAAGCACATCCTGCGGGATATGGTCGATGCATATCATGAGCAGCGCCACGCCCCGCAGGGCATCGATTCTGTGGTCGCGCCGATGGGGTGCCCCCGCTGGCGAAGTGGAAATGCCCATGATGGTCCTGTCAGCCTGAACAATGCCGCCACACGCCGGAACCCGCATGGCTACCGGCCCAGCGTAAAGCAGCAAACCCGTCCGGGGGCCATTCCCGCCGGGCAGGGATGCCCCGCATGCGTGGCATGACGGCCCGCGCGCAATGCCATGCCGCCGGACATGCCGCCCGGCCGTTTCATGACTCGACCACCATGCCCCGCGCCTTCTATACCCGCACGGGTGCGAGAAACAGAGAAGTGCATGCCCATGACCAGTCCCGACCGGACAACCATAGAAAACGTGCTGCGGCACGTCCGTACAACCGACGGCACCGCCAGCGTGGCTGATCTGGGCAGGCTGGATGCCTTCATGCTGCGCGATGGCGTGCTGCATGTTGCCATTGCAACCGAACGCGGCCATGCGCCCGCCCTGCAGCCGCTCCTGCCTGAACTGGAACGGGGCCTTGTCCATGCGGTTCCCGGCTGCACCGGTGCCAGCGTGATCCTGACCGCGCACCGCGCCACCCCTTCGCCCGCGCCTGCGCCCACGGCGCCCGCGCCCGCCGGCGGGGGGCATCGCCCGCTCAATCTTGGGGGGGGCGCACCAAAGCCCGCCACCGGCCCGCTGCCCCCCGGTGTGGGGGTGGTCATTGCCGTGGCCTCGGGCAAGGGGGGGGTGGGCAAGTCCACCACCGCCGTGAACCTGGCCGTGGGGCTGGGGCTGGAAGGGCTGAAGGTCGGGCTTATGGATGCGGACGTGCATGGCCCCTCCCTGCCGCGCATGATGGGCATGAACGCGCAGCCCGAAGTGCGCGACAGCCGCCTGATCCCGCCCCATAAATGGGGCATCAGCGCCATGTCGATCGGCATGCTGGTGGATGAGGGCAAGGCCATGATCTGGCGCGGGCCCATGGTCATGGGGGCGATCAACCAGCTGCTGGGGGATGTGGACTGGGGTGCGCTGGACGTGCTGGTGGTGGACATGCCCCCCGGCACGGGCGACGCGCAGCTTACCCTGGCGCAGAAGACCGCGCTGGCGGGTGCCGTGATCGTTTCCACCCCGCAGGACATTGCCCTGCTGGATGCCCGGCGCGGCATTGCCATGTTCGAGAAGATGAACGTGCCGGTGCTGGGCATGGTGGAGAACATGTCCTATTTCTGCTGCCCCAACTGCAACCACCGCACCGAACTGTTCGGCCATGGCGGCGCACGGGCGGAAGCGGAAAAGATGGGCGTGCCCTTCCTGGGTGAGGTCCCGCTGCTGGCCGATATCCGCGCCAGCGCCGACGCGGGCGCGCCCATTGTCATTGCAGCACCCGACAGTGCGGCAGGCCAGGCCTACCGCGCGCTGGCCCACACGGTGGCGGGCGCGCTGCGCAGGCTGCTGGACAAGAAGCCAAAAACCACGAATGAAAAATAACAGAAGTTTTTCGGGTGCCGCCTTTTTTCAAGAAGGCGGCGTCCTTTGAAGCTTTTTGGAAAAAGCTTCACCAAAAACTTTCTGATGTTTTAAGAAGCTACAGCCTGCGGTCGCGCTTGATGCGGTCCCATGCCGCATTGATCCGGGCAATGCGGGCCGCCCCCTGCGCCTGCTGGGCGGGTGTGGCCCCGCGCGCGCTCAGCACATCGGGGTGGTGTTCACGCACAAGGCGGCGCCAGACCATGCGCACTTCCTCATCACTGGTATCCCGCGCCACACCCAGCACGGCGTAGGCGTCCACCTCGCTCACGCCGGGGCGGGCCCCCCCATCACGCGCGCGGTCCCACGCACCGGGGCTGAGGTTGAAGGCCCTGTGCACGCCGCGCAGGAAGGCTTCCTCCCGCGCATTGATCTCACCATCCGCGCGCGCGATCACGAACAGGGCGGCCAATGCCTCCTCCAGCATGCCGGTCCTGTTGGCGAAGGCACGGCCCAGTTCGGTGGCGAACTGCCTGTAATCATCCGTCCGCTGGCGCGCGCTGTCGAACAGGCGGCCGACTTCCTTCATGTTCTCGGGCGGCAGGTTGAAGCGGCGCTTGAAGGCATCGATCTCGGCCCGGTTCACCGCGCCATCGCATTTCGCCATCTTGGCCGAAAGGATGATGATGACAAGGCCATACATCTGGTCACGCTTGCCCATGACCGCCGCCATCTTGGCCGCCATGAAGGTGGCCGCCCCGTTGGGATCGGCATTGAGCCGGGGGCCCCAGCGGTCGGTCCAGCCACCTACCGGGGTTTCCAGCAGGGACCCGTTATCCGCCGCATGCCCCAGCGCCGTGCCCACAACGGCGCCCATGGGGCCGCCGACCGCGAACCCCGCAACGCCACCAAAGATTTTGCCCCAGATTGCCATGCCCCACTGCTAGCACGGATGGACGGTCAACCCAACCAGTCTTCCCTGTCGCTACCTGCCATTTCCGGCAGGGCAGGCATCCATTCGCGCAATGCCTCCACCCGCAGTGCGGATGCCAGCGGGCGGTCGGGCGGGCGCGTCCCGTCCACCTGCCCCACAAGCCCCGCCAGTGTCAGGCCACGCCTTTGCGCAATCAGGCGCAGGGCATGCCAGAACTCCGGCTCCAGCGCCACGCTGGTGCGGTGACCCGACAGGTTCAGGCTGCGCTTGCGCAACAGCCGCGCGCCGCGCTGGGTGGGCAGCGGCAGGGGGGTAGTGCCACTCATCGGGGCAGGCGCGCCACCGCCCACCGCGCCGCCTCCGCCACCACGGGGTCGGGGTCCGAGCACAGGGCCATGGCTGCGGGACGGAGTGCAGGCTGCCCGCTATTGCCAATGGCCACCGCCACGTTGCGCACGAAACGCTCCCGCCCGATCCTCTTGATGGGCGAGCCGGAAAACCGGCGGCGGAATCCGCCATCATCCAGTGCGGCCAGTTCACGCAGCGCGGGGGCCCGCAGGTCGTCACGCGCGGCCAGTTTCATATGGCGGGTCGCCTGTGCAAAACGGTTCCACGGGCAGGCGGCCAGGCAGTCATCACAGCCATAGATGCGGTTGCCCATGGCGGGGCGCAGCGCATGGGGAATCGGCCCCCGGTTCTCGATGGTCAGGTAGGACAGGCAGCGCCGCGCATCCATCACGCCGGGGGCGGGAAAGGCATCGGTCGGGCAGGCCACGAGGCAGCGCGTGCAGGTGCCGCATCCCCCGCCCGAGGGGGCGGATTGCGGCAGGTCCAGCGTGGTATACACCTCCCCTAAAAACAGCCAGCTTCCATGCTGGCGCGAGACAAGGGAGGTATGCTTGCCCTGCCATCCCAGGCCCGCATCCCGCGCCAGCGGTTTTTCCATGACCGGGGCGGTATCGACAAACACCTTCACTTCCGTGTCGCTCCCCTGCCTGCGCCCTTCATTGACCACGAACTGCGCCAGATGCTTGAGCATGCCCTTGACCACATCATGATAGTCACGGTTGCGGGCATAGACGGAAATGTTGCCCGCATCGGGCACACGGGTGGTGGCCAGCGGGTCGCCATCGGGCGTGTAGCTGACCCCGAGGGCGATCACGCTGCGCACCTCGGGCCACAGGCCGCGCGGGTCGCCGCGCTGTTCCATGCGCTGCGCCATCCAGCCCATGCTGCCGGCAAAACCGTTTTCCACAAACGCCGCAAGGCGGGCGCGCGTGCCGTCATCCAGCCGGGCGGGGGTGAATCCCACCGCATCAAAGCCCAGCCTGCGCGCATGATCGGCAATGCGCGCGGCAAGGGCCGCCGGATCATGCGCGCAGGCGGCGCGGGCCATCAGGGCACCGGGGGGAAGTCGGGATAGGGCATTTCATCACCGCTCCAGTCATCCATCGCCCACTGCGCGCGCAGGTGGTCGGCATGGGCGGCGAACGCACCATCGACAATCGCCGCCCGCATCCCGCGCATCAGGCGCTGGTAATAGGCTAGGTTATGCCATGTCAGCAGCATCGGGCCGAGGATTTCATTGGCGCGGAACAGGTGGTGCAGGTAGGCGCGGCTGTGGCGCGAACAGGCCAGGCAGTCGCAATGCGGCGAAATGGGCCGGGAATCGGTGGCATGGCGCGCATTGCGCAGGTTGAGCGTGCCGCGCTCGGTATAGGCGCGCGCCGTGCGCCCCGCGCGCGTGGGCATGACGCAGTCGAACATGTCCACGCCGCGTTCCACCGCGCCCAGCAGGTCATCGGGCGTGCCCACCCCCATCAGGTAGCGCGGGCTGGCATCGGGGATCAGCGGCACGGTGGAATCAAGGGTGGCGAACATCAGTTCCTGCCCCTCTCCGACCGCAAGGCCACCAATGGCATAGCCCTCAAACCCGATGCCGGTCAGCGCCCTGACACTTTCGGCGCGCAGTTCCGGCTCGGTGCCGCCCTGGATGATGCCGTACTGCGCATAACCGGGGCGCTGGACAAATGCCGTGCGGCACCGCTCCGCCCAGCGCATGGACATGCGCATGGATCTTGCAATCACATCGGGTGCCGCGGGCAGGGCCGGGCATTCGTCAAAGCACATGCTGATGGTGGCATCGAGCGCATGCTGGATATCGGTCGAGCGTTCGGGTGTGAGTCGATGCTTCGAGCCATCGATATGGGAGCGGAAGGTCACCCCGTCCTGGTCCAGCTTGCGCAGCGGGCCGAGCGACATGACCTGGAACCCGCCCGAATCGGTCAGGATCGGGCCGGGCCAGTCCATGAAGCGGTGCAGCCCCCCCAGTTGGCGCACCCGTTCGGCACCGGGGCGGAGCATGAGGTGATAGGTATTGCCCAGCACGATGCCCGCCCCCGTGGCGCGCACGTTGTCCATGGTCATGGCCTTGACGGTGCCCACCGTGCCCACGGGCATGAAGGTGGGGGTGGGCACGCTGCCATGCGCGGTATCCAGCCAGCCTGCGCGGGCATGGCCAGTGCGGGCTTCGGGCCGCCAGCGGAATGTGGTCATGGCAGGTCTCCCTCACTGCGATGCAGCAGGCAGGCATCGCCATATGAATAAAAACGGTAACCCTTTGCTATGGCATGGGCATAGGCCGCCTGCATGCGGTGGTAGCCGCCAAAGGCGCAGACCAGCATGAACAGCGTGGAGCGCGGCAGGTGGAAATTGGTCAGCAGCATGTCCACCGCGCGGAAACGGTAGCCGGGCTTGATGAAAATGGCGGTCTCGCCATGGAAGGGATGCACCACGCCGTCCTCATCCGTCGCACTTTCCAAAAGGCGCAGCGACGTGGTGCCCACGGCAATGATCCGCCCCCCCGCCGCACGGGCGGCGTTGATGCGCCGGGCGGCATGCGGGGTGATGGTGCCCCGTTCGGCATGCATGCGGTGGGCGGAAATCTGTTCGCTGCGCATGGGCAGGAAGGTGCCTGCCCCCACATGCAGCGTCAGCGTCTGGCGCAGCACGCCAGCGTGGTCGAGTGCCGCCAGCAGGTCGGGGGTAAAATGCAGCCCCGCCGTGGGGGCGGCTACCGCGCCCCGGTGCTGGGCGAAGATGGTGGCGTAGTCCTTGCGGTCCTGCTCGGTCGGGCCTTCGGGGCGGGCAATGTAGGGGGGCAGCGCCAGATGTCCCGTATCATGCAGGAACTGGTCGAACGCGGCCCCTTCCACGCTGAAGCGCAGGGTCACGTCGCCCGCATCGCCACACGCCAGTACGTCCGCCGTGACGGGGCTTGCGCCAAAGGCCAGCCTATCACCGGGATGCAGGCGGCGGGCATTGCGGGCCAGCACGTGCCATGACCCGTCGGGCAGGATACGGTCAAGCGTGATGCCGATCCTGGCCGCCCCCCGCGTGGCTGAAAGCTGGGCGGGAATGACCGCCGTATCATTGGCCACCAGAATGTCGCCCGCGCGCAGGCAGCCCGGCAGGTCGCGCACATGGCGGTCCATGATCGGACCTGCCACCGGCACGTCAAGCAGCCGCGCGCTGTCACGCGGGCGGGCCGGGTGGTCGGCTATCCGGTCGGGGGGCAGGGTGAAGTCGAAATCAGAAACCAGGTCCGTCATGCGGCTCCCTTTACGGAATCCCCACGGCTCTTGCCAGTCCGAACTGTGCGCGGGGGCCGCATGCAGCCCGATGTTGGACAGAAGCGGCGGGGGAAGCCAGAATGACATGGCGATTCCCGTACGGGAATTTTTCATCCCGCCCCCATGCCGGGCGGGCGAACCTTATGGAGACACAGACCCATGTCCTACGCTGCACTTGATGCCGTCCGTATTGCCAAGGCCTGCAAGACCGCACTGCATGTGCTGGAAACGGTCGAGGAAAAGGACCGCAACGAAACCTACCAGCGCAAGACGCTGATGATCCAGCGCATCGAGGCCCTGGCCCGCGCCGCCGCCGAAAGCAAGAACGGTGATCAGGCCATTACCCTGACATCGGAAGAATTCTGGCTGATCAGCCAGAACTGGTAAGACCGGCCACGCGCGGGGCAACCCCGCCATCGCTGACCCCGATCCGCCCGCCCCCGCGCGGAAAGCAGGAAACCGACATGACGTTCACACTGACAAGCCGCTCCTTCCACGACGGGGACCGCCTGCCCGAAGCCCAGGTGTTCGAGGGCATGGGCTATTGCGGCGGCAACATCTCGCCCCCGCTGGCATGGCAGGACCCGCCCGCCGGGACCAAGAGCTTTGCCATAACGCTGTACGACCCCGATGCGCCCACCGGCTCGGGCTGGTGGCACTGGGTGGTCATCAACATTCCCGCCACCGTCTCCTCCCTGCCCGCCGGCGCGGGATCGGGGGATAACAACCTGCCCGAACCCGCCGAAATGACGCGCACCGATTTTGGCGGCAACGTGTATGGTGGCGCCGCCCCCCCGCCGGGGCCGGACCATCATTACATCTTCACCATCCATGCGCTCGATATTGAACGCATCGAACTGCCCAGTGACGCTTCGGGCGCGATGGTGGGCTTTGTCATCAACCAGCACCGCCTTGGCTCGGCCACGCTGACCGCCGTGTATGGCAAGAAGCCGAAATAAGGCGCCCTGGTAAAAGCCTGAATGTTTTCGGGTGCCGCCTTTTTTCAGAAAGGCGGCGTTCCCTGAAGCTTCTTGAAAAAAGCTTCACCAAAAACTTTTCTATGATTTGCAGGCCATGGAGAGCGCACGCCCCCTGCCCTATCCCTGGTAGGATGCGATCTCGATCAGGTTGCCATCGGGATCGTTGCAGTAGACGGACGTGACCGGCCCCAGCGCCCCAAGCCGGGCCACGGGGCCTTCGGTCACGCGCACACCGCACTGTTCAAGATGCTCGATCACATCGGCACTGCTCAGCGCGGTGGTAAAGCACAGGTCATTGGTGCCCGGCAGCGCATCTTCCGCCGTGGTCCAGCCTTCCGCCCCGTGCGGGCGCAGGTTGATCTTCTGGCCGCCGAATTTCAGGGCCGTGCGGTTGTTGCGCCCGTATTCCTCACGCTCCATGCCCAGCACGCGCTGGAACCACGAGGCCGAGACCTCAAGGTCACGGACACTCACCACAAGGTGGTCAAGACGATCGACGGTAAAACGCATGGCGCTCCCAAACCTCCGCTATGTCCGGCCCGCCGGGCAGGCCGGACGCAACGCCCGCGGCGGTTACGTTCAGCCGGTCAGGCCGTCGTAAAAATCATTACCCTTGTCGTCGATCACGATAAAGGCCGGAAAATTCTCGACCTCGATCTTCCAGACCGCTTCCATACCCAGTTCGGGATATTCCAGCACCTCCACCTTGCGGATGCAGTCCTGCGCCAGGCGGGCGGCAGGGCCACCTACGGAGCCAAGGTAGAAGCCGCCATATTCCTTGCATGCCTCCCGCACGGCCCTGGAGCGGTTACCCTTGGCCAGCATGACGTAGGAGCCGCCCGCCTTCTGCAACATGGCAACATAGCTGTCCATGCGGCCCGCCGTGGTGGGACCGAAGGAGCCGGTGGGCATGCCCTCCGGCGTCTTGGCGGGGCCGGCGTAATAGACGGGATGGTCCTTGAGGTACTGGGGCAGGCCCTCGCCCTTTTCCAGCCGCTCGCGGAACTTGGCATGGGCGATGTCGCGCGCCACCACCATCGTACCGGTCAGGGACAGGCGGGTGCGCACCGGATATTTCGAGAGCGTGCGGCGGATCTCGTCCATCGGCTGGTTCAGGTCGATCTGGACCGCCTCGCCCTCCAGGTCGCCATCCGTGGTTTCGGGCAGGAAGCGGGCCGGGTCGGTCTCAAGCTGTTCAAGGAAGACGCCATCGGCGGTGATCCGTGCCTTGACCTGACGGTCGGCCGAGCATGAAACCCCGATTCCCACCGGCAGTGACGCGCCATGGCGCGGCAGGCGCACCACGCGTACGTCATGGCAGAAATACTTGCCGCCAAACTGCGCGCCAATGCCCAGGCGCTGGGTCAGCCTGTGGATTTCCTCTTCCATTTCCAGGTCACGGAAGGCGTGGCCCAGCGGGCTGCCCTGTGTCGGCAGGCTGTCCAGCCAGCGGGTGGAGGCAAGCTTTACGGTTTCCAGATTCTGTTCGGCTGACATGCCGCCGATCACCACCGCCAGATGGTACGGCGGGCAGGCCGACGTACCCAGCGTGCGGATCTTGCCATCCAGCCATTTCAGCAGGTTTTCCTTGCCCGACAGCAGGGCGCGGGTTTCCTGGAACAGGAAGGTCTTGTTGGCCGACCCGCCCCCCTTGGCGATGAACATGAGATCCATCTGCTCGGCATGGTAGTCACCGGGGGTCGCCGAGATGTGGAACTGCACGGGCAGGTTGGTGCCGGTGTTCACTTCCTCGAACATCGAGACCGGCGCCATCTGCGAATAGCGCAGCGAGGTGCCGGTATAGGTATCGTACACCCCGCGTGAGAAGGCTTCCTCCTCATTGCCATCCACCCATACGCGCTGGCCCTTCTTGCCGTACACGATGGCGGTGCCGGTATCCTGGCACATGGGCAGCACGCCGCCCGCGGCAATGCAGGCGTTCTTGAGCAGGTCCATGGCCACGAAGCGGTCGTTTTCCGATGCTTCGGGGTCTTTGAGGATCTTGGCAAGCTGCGCCAGGTGGCCGGGGCGCAGCAGGTGCGCCACATCGTTGAACGCGCGGGCGGCCAGCGCGGTCAGGGCTTCGGGGCGGACATGGACCACCGTGCGCCCGCCAAGGACCGAGGTGGTAATCCCCTCGATCTCCAGTTTCTTCCACGGTGTGTCATCATCATGCAGCGGAAAGAGCGGGCCATAGACAAATGGCTTGCGCGTGGGTGCAGATACATTCAACGGACGTCTCCTGCCTGTTCCCCCGGATTGTTTCCGGGTGGCGGCGTTCAGGTTCAGGGCGCGCCCGGCGCATCCGGCGCGCCCGGATGGAAGATGTGGCTCAGCCCGGTCCCCCCGGCCCCTTCTTGCGGAAGGCGGCAAGACTTACGACCTGCGGGCTGTCGTCCTTTTCCGCATCCGTGCCGTCGGCACCGCCCTGGACGGGGGCGGCATCATGCGCGGTGGCGGGCTGTACCGCCACCACATTGGGCGCGCCACCGGCCACCGGCGGGTGTTCGGGCACGCTGAAGCGCAGGGCAAGGCGGATATGCGGATCGGCAAAGGCCGACACGGCGGCCACCGGAATGACCAGCGTGGACGCAACCCCGCCAAAGGACAGCCCGACCGAGATGACCTGCCGGGCGCGATCCACCTTCAGGTCCCAGAACTGGTGCTGGAGCACGATCGTGATCTCGTGCGGGTACTGGGCACGCAGGCGGTCGGGCATGCCGACGCCGGGCCAGTCGGTGCGGAAGGTCAGGTAGAAATGATGATCACCCGGCAGGCCATGTTCGGCGGCATGTTCAAGCGCGCGCAGCATGACCTGGCGGTAGGCATCCTCGATCCAGGAATCATAGGGCATGAGGCTGTCGGGGAGGGCGGTGTCAAAACCGTTTTCCTCGTCATGATCATCAGACATTTCGGACTTCTCCGTACATCCGCCCGGACGATGAACCGCCGGACCGGACTTTTGCAGACATGCGGGTTCAGACCACGCCGTGCCACAGCTTCAAGCTGTGCGTCAAACTTCGGGGCGTGGCAAGCCACTGGCGTGCGCCGTCCCTTCACGAAGCGGATACCACGGCCCGCGCCGGACACGAGAGAAAAAGAAGTGGGAGGGCTTCTGTTGCCCGGTGCCCTCCCGAACCGCGCTTATCGCTTATGCAGCGACAGCGAGCACCTCAGAGTTATCATTGGCACTTGTGATTTAGCCCGATAACGGTGGTACAATGCCGGGCAAAAGGCGGGTCTTTACCATGCGTGTCGAGCCTGTTTCGTCCCCATGTTCCCCATCAGGGGAAAACTGGTGGAGACGCCGGGTACCGCCCCCGGGTCCACAACACTTATTCCACGCGCCGTTTATCGCCATAGCCAAGGGGCAAGCCCCTCCGGCACCTGTGGATATAGGCTTTCCCCCCGTCTCTGGCAAGGGGTGCGCGGGGCGGGTCGGACAGGGGCGCAACACCGCCCGCGCCTGCCGCCCGGCCGCCCCTTTCCCGGCTGGTCACGTCGGAACAACCATCTGACAGAGAATGAAAGTTTCCGGACATTACCCTTTTCCAGGCCGGTGGCCGCCGTGGAGACTTCCCCAAAGGACTTCCTTCTTTCCGGAACTGTCCCTTATATGACCGGGAACCGGCTGCGCCATGATGCCGCCACAGCCGTGGCGCACAGGCGGGACCGGATGGCGGACCACCATACTTTATGGGGCAGGACCCATATGGTATGCCCTGCCTCCTCCACCTAATGATCGACACGGACGGGACGGCACATGTTTTCCAGTGAGCAGAAATCGGCAATCGAGGCAGCCCGCGCCGGATGGGCACAGACCCGCCGCCTGGTCGTGCCCGCGGTGGAAGACATGCTCTATTCCCCCATTCCCGTGCTGGGGAGCGGATTCGTGCGCGCGGTGGACTATATGGGCGGTGACAGCGGCATCGTGCAGGGGGCGCGTGTTTCCTACGGCAAGGGCACGCGCAGCACATCCGATGACCGGGGGCTGATCCGCTACCTCATGCGCCACCGCCACACCAGCCCGTTCGAACTGGCGGTGCTGAAGCTGCATGTGCGCGCGCCCATTTTCGTCACCCGCCAGTGGTTCCGCCACCGCACCGCCAGCATCAACGAATACTCCGCCCGCTATTCCGTGCTGGAGAAGGAATTCTACTTCCCCCGCCCCGAGGACATCGCCACCCAGTCCACAAACAACAAGCAGGGCCGTGCCGACGCCCTGCCGCCCGAGCAGGCGCAACAGGTGCTCGACATCCTGCGCGATGACGCCGCGCGCTGCTATGACCACTACCTTGACCTGCTCAACGAGGACGAGAACGGCGAACGGCGCGACCCCAGCCGCCCCGCCATCGCGCGCGAGCTTGCGCGCATGAACCTGCCGGTCAACATCATGACCCAGTTCTACTGGCAGATTAACCTGTGGA
This sequence comes from Komagataeibacter rhaeticus, assembly GCF_011611525.1. Taxonomy (NCBI): domain Bacteria; kingdom Pseudomonadati; phylum Pseudomonadota; class Alphaproteobacteria; order Acetobacterales; family Acetobacteraceae; genus Komagataeibacter; species Komagataeibacter rhaeticus. Next base: position 262,731 of record NZ_CP050139.1, on the reverse strand, counting down.
ACCTGCTGCATTTCCTGCGCCTGCGCGCGGACAGCCACGCCCAGTACGAAATCCGCGCCTATGCCGACGCCATCCTGCAGATCGTGGAAAAATGGGCGCCGCTGACCTTCGAGGCCTTTACCGACTACATGCGCGATGCGGTGCTGCTGTCCGGCCCGGCGCTGCGCGTGCTGCGCGCGGCCATGGGGGGCGGGACCGTCAATCCGGCGGCGGAAGGGCTGTCGAAGCGGGAAATACGCGAACTGGCTGACATGTTTCCCGAAATTGCGCCCCGCCTGCATGGCTGAAGGGGTACGGGAACTTCAACAAACCGTGATTTCGCGCCACCCTCCCCGTGCCGTGGCGTTTGGAGCGTGTGGATTCCATATCACACTCAACGCGGCAATTCTGCCAGCATCCTTCCCTTACGGGCGGCATGGGGCCGCATCCGCGCCCATGTGCCCCATGCAGGGCAGGCACAATCTTCCCCTGTAATCAGGCAAGCGGATTGCACAACAGCGATCCCATGCTAGAGAGTGACGCAAGAAAGGGCGTCATCGCCCGGTTCAGGATTCTTGCAAACGCATTGAGCCACCCCGCCATGCCATGGCGGGCAAGCGAAGACAGAGGGAAGCGGAAACGAGTATGCGCGCAGAGACAGGATCGAATTCTTGGTCGTCCCGCCCGTTCCCTTCCCCGCGTCGTTCGATGCTGCGCGTCGCGGGGGTGGCTCTTGGACTGCTTGGCCTTGCCTCATGCGCGGCCCCGCCGCCAAAGGACCCCGACGCGCTGGCGGAATACAAGGAAGCCAACGACCGGTACGAAAAGCTCAACCGCAAGGCCTTCGGCCTGACCATGTGGGCCAACAAATACACCCTGCGCCCCGTGGCCAAGGCCTATATCTGGGCCGTGCCGCGCCCGCTGCGCAATTCGTTCGGCAGCCTGTACCAGACCATGAACGAACCGGTCGTGTTCTTCAACGACGTGGGGGCCGGCAAGCCCCGCCGCGCGGGCGATGCCTTCGTACGCTGGTGCATCAACATGACCGCCGGGCTGGGCGGCCTGATCGATGTGGCCAATTACGCGGGCTACAAGCATCATGACAATGACGGTGGCCTGACGCTGGCCACATGGGGCGTGCCGTCAGGCCCCTACCTGTTCCTGCCTGCCCTTGGCCCGTCTTCCTTCCGTGACGGCCTGGGCTACGGGCTGGATGTCGGCCTGTCGCCATGGAACTACGTGCCCCGCGGTTATGGGCTGTTAACCTTCAACTGGGCCTATAACATCATGGGCACCATCAACGGCATGGCGACCAATGTCGACGCGCTGGACCAGGTCATGAAGGATTCGCTTGATCCCTACGCCACCATCCGCAGTGCCTACCAGCAGCAGCGCAAGGCGATGGCGGAAGCCATAAAGAACGACCATCGGGCCACCGTGCCCGACTGGTACCACACCAGATAATAAAACAAGGGACAAAGCGATGCAGTCATCCATCCCCCGTCGCCACGCACTGGCTCTGCTGGCAGCAACGTCCGCCGCCATGCCTGTTGCTTCAGCATGGGCGGTTGATGCCGGCGCGCAGGCGCGTTCCTTTGTCACCATGTTCGGTAACAAGCTTGTCGCCATCGTCAACAGCGATATCGCGCTGGAAAAGAAGAAGCAGGACATCCTGCCGCTGCTGGGCCAGTACGTGGATGTGGACGCCATCGGCCGCTACTGCCTGGGCCGCTACTGGCGCACCGCAACACCCGAACAGCAGGACCGCTACCTCAAGCTGTTCCACCAGGTGCTGGTCAACGCCATTACCGACAAGATCGGTGACTACCGTGGCGTGACCTTCGTGGTGGGGTCCAGCGCGCCGTCAGGCGATGACACGGCCGTCTCCACCGTCATCAACCGCCCCGGCCAGCCGGGCGCCGATACGCAATGGATCATAAGCACCGCCAGCGGCAGCCCCAAGGTGGTGGACGTGGTGGGCGAAGGCGCCAGCCTGCGCCTGACCCAGCGCGGTGACTACACATCCTTCATCGCGCGCAATGGCGGTAATCTTGACGGGCTGCTGCGTGCGCTGGACAAGCAGATCGCGAACCACCACTAATCCCCATTCGTGCCGGCAGACAGGGCATGCAGCATAACAGCCGGTAGCAATACCGGCTTTTTTGTCATACCCCGCGCATCATGGAAAAGTTTCTGGTGAAGCTTTTGTCGGGAAGCATCAGGCCATGCCGCCTTTGGGAAAAAAGGGGCATCCGGAAACTTTCATCATCCTTCATCAACGCGTTATTTTGCACCCGTCGCATGTCCATGCCCTTCAGTGCAGGCGTGCCCGCTCCATGCGCGGCCGGGTACTATGGTAAAGTAGGATATCGGGCCGCCCGGCCTGCGGGACCGCACAGGCCCGCATGCCAGCCCCCCCGAAAACCTGCCGGGCCACGATATCTTCCGCCCTGACATAGGCGATGACACGCTCCACACCCCCCGCATGCGCGAAGGCCAGTGCGGTACTCGCCGCCTCCCGCGTCAGGGTGGTATCATGGGCCTGCGGGACGATGGCGAACTGCATTTCGTGACAGTCGGGTAGCGTGGTGGAAGGCTGCACCCCCGCAAGGCCAATGAAATGACCCTGCTGGCGTATGGTGAACATACCAACGCCCTCCCGCCCCCATGTCATGAGGTCGGTCATCATGTCCTGCTCACTCAGGGCGCGGTTGCACACACCCCCCGCCAGCCGCCCGGTTACGCCGGCGCTGGCCTTGAGCCGGACCACATCTTCCAGATCGGTCCATGACACGGGATCAAGCTGCAGGCGCGCCGTCCGTATGCTGTTCCTACACCCCATGGCTGCCTCCATAACGGCAGGAGTAAAGACCTGAGCGTTATTGAGACAGATAACATTCCGGATGGCAAATGGAATCAGCGTTCGATGGGGCGGTACTTGATCCGGCTGGGTTCGGTCGCATCCGGGCCAAGGCGGCGGCGCTTGTCTTCCTCATACGCCTGGAAGTTGCCTTCGAACCACTCAACGTGGCTGTCGCCTTCAAAGGCAAGGATATGGGTGGCCAGACGGTCAAGGAACCAGCGGTCATGGCTGATGATCACCGCACAGCCCGCGAATTCGGCCAGGGCCTCCTCCAGCGCGCGCAGCGTATCGACATCCAGGTCGTTGGTCGGCTCATCCAGCAGGATGACATTGCTTTCCTGCCGCAGCATCTTGGCCAGGTGCACGCGGTTGCGCTCACCACCCGACAGCACGCCCACCTTCTTCTGCTGGTCCGGCCCCTTGAAGTTGAAGGCACCGACATAGGCACGCGACGGCACGGCGCGCTTGCCCAGATAGATGACATCCGTCCCGCCGGAGATTTCCTCCCACACGGTCTTGTTGTCATCCAGGCTGAAGCGCGACTGGTCCACATAGCCCAGCTTGACCGTCTCACCGATGGTAAGCGACCCGCCATCGGGCGTTTCCTGCCCCATGATCATCTTGAACAGGGTGGACTTGCCCGCGCCGTTCGGCCCGATCACGCCCACGATGCCGCCAGGCGGCAGCTTGAAGTTCAGGTCATCGATCAGCAGGCGGTTGCCGAAGCCCTTGCGCAGGTCCTGCGCCTCGATCACGGTGCCCCCCAGACGCGGGCCGGGCGGGATGACGATATCGGCCACACCACCGGACTTCTCGGCATTCTGGGCCAGCATTTCCTCATACCGCGCGATACGGGACTTGCTCTTGGCCTGACGGGCCTTGGGGGAGGAGCCGATCCATTCCTGCTCGGCGGCAAGGGCGCGCTGGCGGGCACTTTCTTCCTTTTCTTCCTGCGCCAGGCGCTTGCGCTTCTGGGTCAGCCAGGAGGAGTAATTGCCCTCGAACGGATAGCCCCGGCCACGCTCAAGCTCAAGGATCCAGTTGGTGACGTTATCAAGGAAGTAACGGTCATGGGTAATGACCATCACGGTGCCTTCGTAGTCACGCAGGGTCTTTTCCAGCCATGACACGCTTTCCGCATCCAGATGGTTGGTCGGCTCATCCAGCAGCAGCAGGTCGGGCTTTTCCAGCAGCAGGCGGCACAGCGCCACACGGCGGCGCTCACCACCGGAAAGCTTGTCCACCGGGCTGTCGGCGGGCGGACAGCGCAGGGCCTCGAGCGCGATCTCCAGCTTGCGGTCCAGTTCCCAGCCGTCGCCGGCATCGATCACTTCCTGCAGTTCGGCCTGTTCGGCCAGCAGGGTGTTCATCTCGTCATCGGACATGGGTTCGGCGAACTTCATCGAGATCTCGTTGAAGCGGTCCACGGCCTTTTTCAGCGCGCCAAAGCCCAGCGCCACGTTCTCGCCAACCGTCAGGCTTTCATCCAGCTTGGGTTCCTGCTCCAGGTAGCCCACGCGCGCGCCTTCGGCGGCCCAGGCCTCGCCACCGAATTCCTTTTCCACGCCCGCCATGATCTTGAGCAGGGTGGACTTGCCCGCGCCGTTCACACCCAGCACGCCAATCTTCACGCCCGGCAGGAAGGACAGGGTAATGCCCTTGAAGACCTCACGCCCACCCGGATACGCCTTGGTCAGGTCCTTCATCACATAGACATATTGCGTGGCGGCCATGACGGTCGGCTCCTGATCAATGAGGAAGTGGGCAGGTCATCCGCACGGCATGGTCGGGCGCGCGTGCGGGTACTGCATGCAAAGAGCCTGCCTGCGCCCGGCAGGACTTGAACCCGCAACCAAGCCGTTATGAGCGGCCCGCTCTAACCAATTGAGCTACGGGCGCGCAGGCAGCCCCTGATCTCGCGCATGTGGAGGGATTTGGCAAGATCCACATGCTTTTTTCCACGTAATTTTTTCCGCGCCAGAGGCGGCATTGCCATAAAAAAAACAGGTTCATGATCTGGCTCATGGTCGGGGTCCATGCCACGGAACATGACTTGCACAGGAAACGGGGGGAGCTATACGGTCATTCCCCGTTAAATCACGCCGCCACGCTTCGGGGTGGCCCTTAACGCACACACAGGCAGCAGGAGGCCTGAACAGCAATGGACGTATCGAAGATTTCCCCCGGCAAGGACGTACCCAACGACATCAACGTCGTGATCGAGATCCCGCAGGGTTCAGGCGTCAAATACGAGATCGACAAGGACAGCGGCGCACTGGTGGTGGACCGCATCCTGTTCACGCCCATGGTCTATCCCGCTGCCTATGGCTTCATTCCCAACACCCTGGCCGCCGATGGCGACCCGACCGACGCGCTGGTGCTGATGCCCGCCGCCGTCGTGCCCGGCGTTGTGGTGCGTGCCCGCCCCATTGGCGTGCTGCGGATGGAAGACGAGAGCGGACAGGATGAAAAGATCATCTGCGTACCCCACGACAAGGTGCACCCATACTATTCCAAGGTGGAGAAGCTGGAAGACCTGCCCGAGATCGTGCTGAAGGAGATCGAGCACTTCTTCACCCGCTACAAGGATCTGGAAAAGGGCAAGTGGGTCAAGGTGTCCGGCTGGGCCGACAAGAATGTCGCAGGCGAGATCATTGTTGAGTCCATCAAGGCCGTGGCCGGCAAGTAAGGGCCTGCCCGAAAACATTGGCTTCATAAAAAACGGCAGAACGGCCGGGTGCTGCCCCTGTCCCGACGGATGGCAGCGCCCGGGCCCTGCCGGGCTGGCGGTTTCCTGACGCCCCACGGGGCATGACGGCCCGCCCGGCCGGCCGGATGCGGGATGACGCCGGGTAATCATGCCACACCGCGCAGGGCCACATGCCCGCCACCGGCCACAAGCCGGCCGATCAGGCCATGATAGCGCGCCATGTAGCTGCCCATGTCCAGCGTGCGTTCCGCCTGCCTGCGCACATTGACGCGCAGCCTGCGGGCCAGCCGTCCGTCCTCCAGCAGTTCCAGCACGCCATCGGCGATACGGTGCGGGTCAAGGAACGGGACCAGCCGCGCCGTCCGGCCATCTTGCAGGAATTCCTCCACCGGCGGGGTCCGGCTGGCCACGATGGCACAGCCACACGCCATGGCTTCACGCAGCGACCATGACACCACGAACGGGTATGTCAGGTACACATGCGCGTCCGAGCGCTGGAGCAGCCGGCAGAAACGGTCATACCCCACCCGCCCCGCAAAATGGACGCGCGCGGGATCGATCCGCCCCTTCAGTTCAGCCAGCATATGCTCCCGCCATGAGCCGCCACCCGGCGCACGGCCGCCATAGCTGACACCATCCCCCCCCACCAGGACCACCCGCGCATCCGGCCGCCCGGCCAGGATACGGGGCAGCGCGCGCATGAACACATGGAAGCCACGATAGGGTTCCAGATCGCGCGCAACATAGGTAACCAGCTTTTCCGTGGGCAGGATTTCAATATCCCCCAGCGTAAAGACCCGCCTGCGCGCCTGCGGGTCGGGCGCGCAGCGGTTCAGGTCCACGCCTTCGGGCAGGCAGGTCAGGCGTGCCCGCGCCCAGTCGGGATAGGTGTCGCGCTGGAAGCGGGTGGGCGTATGCCCCCAGCCGGGACCGGCAAGGGCCAGCAGGTTGAGCGTGTTGCGCGCACGGACCAGCGGGGCCACGTCCGGCCCGGGGGCGAATTCGGGGTCGAACCCCACATCCAGCCCGGTGGGATGATAGAAGAATTCGTAATAGCCCAGCATCGGCACACCGGGATAGACATCGGCCAGTTCCAGCATCTCGCCCCAGCCATGGTGGCCGATGATGATATCGGGCACATAACCCAGACCGCGCAGCGTGCGCGCCGCACGCGCCACTTCGGCCGCGCGCTGCATGCCACGCGCCAGTTCCGCTACCGGGGCGGGACCCGGCGCGCGCGGGGCCGGGGGCATGCGGTAGGCAACGCGCCGCACGCCCGCCATCTGCGCACGCCCCGATTCACTTATGAAAACAATCTCGTTGCCGCTCCCCGCGCACAGGTCACGCAGCAGATGCACGAACTGGGCCGGAAAATTCTGGTGCACGAACAGGTATTTCATACCCGGCACGGCCCGTACCGCCCCGGTGCGCGCGCCCGCACTCACGCATCCGCCCGGTCACGGGGCCGGCGGGCAGCCTTGCCCCTACGGCCCGACGCGGGGACTGGTGGGGGGGAACCGGCGCCAGCCCGCTCAGGCCTGCGGTTCCACCACGGCACGACAGGGGAGGCCGCGGCCTTTTTTGCGTCCCCCTTCCCTGTCGCGGCGGCTTCCCCCGCCTCTGCGGGCACGATGTCCTCCCCTTGCGGGGTTCCGGCCTGCATACCCGACGCACCGGGCCGCGCTTCCTGCCGTGCCGGAAGCCTGGCCGGACGGCCACGCCTGCCACGCCGCCCCCGGCCCGGTGCCGGGGCCTGTGCATCGGCCCCGGCGCAGGCGGCCAGCAGGCTGTCCTCGGCCGCGTTATCGGATGGCACGGGCTGTTGTTCCCCACTGGCCCGCGGCACGATTTCAATACGGAAGGCTTCCAGCGGGGCGCGTGTGGTGGCCATAAGCGGCTCGTCCTCCACCGGGCCCAGACGGGTTCCATCGGTAAAACTGGCCTCGACGCGACAGGCAAGGCTTTCGGCCACCGCCGCCTTCAGGCGCACGCGCAGCCCCAGCAGCGGCAGCGCCATGCCACGACTGCCACAATACTGGCCACCTTCCACCCAGGGTGAATACCAGTCCTGCCCCAGTATGGCCTGATATTCGATATCGGACGCGGCAAGGCCGCTGGCAGGGCTGATCATGAACCCTTCCAGCCACTGGCCACTGCCACTTCTGCCCATCCATGCCCCCAGCGGCGCCTTTACGTCGCCCCGGCGCTGGATATGGGCCACCATGCTGCCGGCTTCGGCCTGCACCGCCGCCCTGACGGGCACGGGGGCACGGGACGCGGGCGCGGATGCGCCATTCCCCAGACGGACCACCTGCAACCCCGGCAGTTCGGGCGCTTCCTCCGCGTGGTAGGTCGTGACCAGCACAACCCCACCGGGAGGCGGTACCCGCACCAGCGCCGCGCCGTTCTGGCTGCCAATCCAGCCATCGGCATCGAATGTACTCACCCGCACCCCGCTTTCACCCGGTGGCGGACTGATCCGCATGCCCGATAGCGGCCCGCATGCACCCGGCAGGGGGCCGGGCGCATGGAAAATGCAGTATGTGCCCGCTTCCAGCCGCATGAGCCGGGCAGTCGCCTGGATACCACCCGCCTGCGCGCGGGGCATGGGGGCCGGTTCGGTTTCCATCATCCCCTCCCCACATGGAAGGGCGACAGGGCACGCGGGCCGACAGGGATGGCAGGGGTCAAGACGGGTGGCCTCTTCTATGGTCATCAGGAACACGCTTGCCGGGCATAAGACAGCAAAAACGTATTCAATTGGTGAACGGGCAGCCCCAGCGGCACACAGGTCCCCCGCCCCGTGGCGTGGATACGCGCGGCCACGGCACCCAGGTCAAAGGCCACACCGCGCAGGCCCGCACGCCACAGCTGCGTCAGGGTGAAACACCATGTCTCGGGACAGACGGAGGGCACGAAACCGACATGCCCCCCGCAGCCGCGCAGCAGGCCGATCGCGTCCGCCGGCCCGTACGGGCCGGTCATGAACACCCGTCCGGTTTCCAGCAGGGGTGCGTCGTCCGAGGTATGGCCCACCACCACGAATTCCAGCGCCAGATCCCGCACCCGCGCATCGCGTGCGGCGGCAAGCAGCACGCCATGTCCCTTTTCCGGTCCGATTCCGCCCGCCACCACCACGCGGTACCGGCCCGTGGGCGGCGGCAGGCCGGAAGCAGGCGCCGTGGTGACAGCGGCGGCAAACTGGCGCAGGGACTGATCGGGACGGTCATCCTCCAGCGCCGCGACATGACAGGGGACGGCAGGGAAATAACGCGCCAGCCGCGTCGCCACATCGGCGGACGGGACCACCACATGCCGGGCGCCGGCCAGTTCGCGCGCCGTATCACGCCGCAGGCGGGCCACATCCGTCTCCCCCACCAGCGAGCCAAGGCTGCCCACACACGCACGGCAGGCGGCAGGGCCCGGCTCGCCACAATAGCGCCCCGCTGGTCCCACCAGCGTCACGCGCGGGCAGATCCCGGCATAGTCATGCACATGCACCATATAGGGCACGCCCAGCATCGCACACAGTTCACGCGCCCGCGGGCCATGGCCCATGTGGTGGTGAATCTCGATCTGCCGCAGGTCCAGCGCCTGCAGGAACGTGACCAGCACACCAGCCTGCGCGGGCCATGCAAAACGCAGCGGGGGACAGGGCGCATCCTCCCTGCCATCACGCAGGCGGAAGCCGCCGTCTTCCGGCTCCAGCACCACCGGCAGCAGGCCCGCCGCCGCCCATCGCCGCGCCCGCGCCGCCACGACACGGGCCACGCCACCGGCCCCCCCATGGGTCACCAGCAGCACGGCCCCGTTCACGCCGGCCTGCCGCGCCGCCCGGTGCCAGACCAGCAGCGACAGCCGCAACCGCCCCGCCGCCAGCGGGTCGGCGGCAACATGGGCCTGCACCAGCGCGTCATAACCGGGGAACAGCCGGTTCAGCACCCATAGGTTGCGCTGCTGCAGGGCCTTGCGCGTCGCGCCAAAGGAGACGCCCCCCACATGCCCCACGAATACCCCCAGCGCCGCCCTGTGCCGCCAGCCAGCCAGCCGGGCACGCATGGAAAAATCATTTTCCTCCCCATAGCCCCGCCCATACAGTTCGGGCCGGAACGGGCCGGTGCGGGCCAGGCAGTCATGGCGGATCAGCATGCAGAAGCCATGCGCCGTGGGGATCTCGACATCCCGGCCCCCGCTGGCGCGCAGGCTGGCGGCCATGAGGGCACGCACGCGCTCCATTCCGCCAGACAGGGGCGCGGGACGGGACGGGTCTGGCCATGTCAGGATCGAGGCATCATTGGACAATGGCGAGACCGTGCCCGTATCGGCGCGCGCATAGGCCACGCGCCGCATTTCCCCCAGCCAGCCGGGAGCGACGAGCGTGTCGCTGTTGAGCAGCACGACATCCATGCCCGTCGCGTCATCCAGCGCGGTATTGATGGCGGCGGGATAGCCCCTGTTGGCATCATGCCGCCGCAGGATGATCCGCCCCCGTGCGGCAAGTGCGTCCAGTGCGGTGGCCAGACCGGCATCGGGCGTTGCGTCATCCACCACCATGATCTCGACCGCAGGGCCGCAATCCGGTGCAAGGCATGTCTCCATCACGCTCTTCAGGCAGGCCAGCGTGCCCGCGCAGTCGGCATAGACCGGCACCACGATCCGGCAGCGCCCCGCCGGGCGCGGCATGGGCGCGGCAGCCCTGTCCCGCATCCGCATGGCGGGAAACACGGGCCGCGCGCGGGGCAGGCGCACGGGCAGGGGGGAGCCGGTCAGGTCCCGCCCATCCGCAAAGGTCACGCGCACGCTGCCCTGCGGCGCGATTTCATCCCATTTCAGGTCAAAACCCCAGACCGGCATGGCGGGACCGGCGGGGCTGCCATGCGCGGCCCCTTCCGTCCGGTGCAGTGCCAGTTCGCGCCTGCCCCTGTCGTCACACAGGTACAGCACGGGCGCGCGTTCGGGCTGCGCGGGCAGACAGGCCCAGCCCGCAAGCCCATCGTCACCCGGCAGCACGGCACCGGCCACGCGTGCAAGGGCCGTCCGCTCCGGCCTGCCCCCCAGCAGCAGTTGCCCCGCATGGCGCACCTCGACCGCGCCAGAACCGCTACGGGGCAGCGCCATGGCACAGGCTCCCGACTGGCGTGGAGCGGCAAAGGGCCGCCCCCCCAGCCATATATCGGGCACGCAACCCGCAGGCAGGCCACCCCAGTGCAGCGTGCCCCGCGCATCCAGCGCGCACCATCCCGGCCAGCCCGCATGCCGGCAGACCAGCCCCGCCGCAACGGACAGCGCCGGGTCGAACCCGTAGCCGGTCAGGAAACGTTCCAGCACCGGAACCGCCCGCGTCCAGTCCCGCGCCATGCAGCACGCCAGAACCAGCAGGCGCAGCCCCGCACGGGATTCCTGACCGGCCAGCACGGCCTCCGCCGCGTCGGCCGCGCCCGCCCCATCACCGGCCCCCAGCCGGGCGGCCGCCAGCGCGAAGCGTACGCGCGGGTCATCGGGGGCCTGCCGGGCCGCGCGCTCCATCCAGGCCAGCGCCAGCAGGGGCTGGCCCTGTCGCGCCAGATGACGGGCATGGCGCAGGCATGTGGCCGGTACGGCGCCGTCGCCTGCGAGTACCCACGGGTCATCAGGCATTATGGCCATCCGCCACCGCCATCCCGGCCAGTGCGGCACGGGCCGCCGCCACTCCCTGCCCTGCGGCCTGCGCGAACCAGTACCGGGCCTGCGCCATGTCCACCGGGCCTGCCAGCCCACGGGCCAGATAGCGGCCCAGCATGAACTGCGCGGGCGCATTGCCCGCCTGCGCCCCCTGCGTGAACCAGTGCAGTGCCTGTGCCCGGTCGGGGGCCACGTCATGGCCACCGCCATACATCGCCCCAAGGGAGAACATGGCCTCTGCCCGGCCCGCCGCCGCCGCGCGGTGATAGAGGGCCAGCGCGCCCGCGTGGTCGCGTGGGCCGCCATGGCCTTCCAGCCGGATCTGGGCGGCGGCAATGCAGGCTTCGGGCAGACCATGGCTGGCCGCGCGTTCCAGCCAGTACCGGGCCTGTGACGGGCTGGCCACCATGCCCTCGCCCGCAAGCAGCATGCGCCCGTACCAGTACTGCGCGTTCACCACGCCCGCGCCGGCCGCGCGTTCCATCCACACCGCCGCCTGTGCATGATCGGGCGCGCAGCCCATGCCCCTGTGCAGGCTGACCGCCAGGTTGAAGGCCGCGACCGGGTCGCCCGCCTGCGCCATGGGCCGGAAATCAATGCATACTCCATCCGGTGGCGCGGTACCGGGGGAAACCTCGGGCAGCAGGGTAGCGGCAAGGTCGGTCATGGCGGCTGCGTCACCCAGTGCCGCCGCGCGCGCCAGCCAGTGGCGCGCCTGTGCCGGATCGGCCGCGACCCCCCGCCCCTGTACATAAAGCAGGGCCAGCATGCGGCAGGCAACGGCGTGACCGTGTTCGGCCGCCATGCGGTACCAGGTCACGGCCTCATGGTCACCGGGCAGGGCCGCCTCACCGCGCGCATGCAGATCACCCAGCAGGGCCGCGGCTTCCCGGTCACCCGCCAGGGCGGCGCGGCGCAGCCATGTCTCCGCCGCCATGATGGCGCGCGGGCTGTCCGCCCCGTTGCGCAGCAGCATGACACCATAACGCGCCTGCGCGGGGCGCACGCCACCGGCCGCCGCACGTGCGTACCATTCTTCGGCCCCGGCGGTATTGCGCGCCATGCCCCAGCCGCGTTCGTTCAGCAGGCCCAGCATGTACTGCGCGGTGGGCAGGCCGCTTTCCGCCGCCCGCAGCAGGGCCGCCACCGCATCGGGGTCGCTGCCCGGCGGCTGGTCGGGCGCGGACAGATGGGTCACCGCCAGCGCCAGATCCCCCTGCGGACAGCCCGCCTGTGCCGCGCGCGCGCACCATGCCGCGGCTTCCTGCGGGTTACGCACGCTGTCCGGCCCGGTGGCCAGCAGGTAGCCGTACAGGGCCTGCGCATCGGGCAGCCCTGCCCGCGCCGCCTGCCCGGCCCAGCCGGCGGCGGCCACCGGGTCGGGCCATGCCGTGATTCCATCGGGCCACATAGCGGGCAGCAGGCCATCGGCCCCACCCTGCCCCGGCGGGTCAACCAGCAGCATGAGGGCAAGGGAAAAACAGGCCTCCACATGGCCCGCGCTGGCCGCGCGATGCATCCAGCGCACGCCCTCCAGCGGACTGCGGGGTACGCCACTGCCCTCCAGATAGGCACGGGCCACCTGGTACTGCGCCGCCACCATGCCCGCCCCGGCCATCTGCCCGAGGCGGGCGAAGCCCCGTGCCGAATGGCCTTCATCCTCCAGCAGGCGACAGGCATGGCGGAAGCGGCCGGCAGGCGTCATGCCATCCAGCAGGCCGGACAGGAGCTTGCGCATGGACACCCCGGTCAGGGTTCGCGCATGCCGTCGGTCACGGCGGGAATCAGGCGGTTGAGCAGGTATTGCATCACGGTCCGCCGCCCCACATGGATATCGGCTTCCACCGGCATGCCGGGCTGGGGATGGAAGAAGGCGGGCACGCCGTGCAGGGTGTAGCGGTCAATGGACAGGCGCACCCGGTAATAGGCATTCATCGAATCCCCCGGGGCGCTGCCCTGCTGGGCGCCGCCGCCCGGCCCGTCACCCGGCTGTGCAAACGAATCGGGGCTTATGACGCGGACGGATGCCTCCGCCCCGCCATACTGGGTGTAGGGGAAGGCCGCGAATTTGAGCAGGGCATGATCCCCTGCCCGCACGTAGCCCGCATCCACCCCGCGCAGCGTGGCCTCCATGTCCAGATGGCTGCCGGCCGGCACCAGCGTCAGCAGCGGGCTGGCCGCCTGGATGACGGAACCGGCCGAAAGATGGGCAATGCTGAGCACCGTCGCATCGCGGTCGGCGCGCATGATGATGAGTTCATGCTGCAAGATGGCCTTGCTGTAGCTGCCATCGGCATCCGCCAGCCGGTGCTGGGCCAGTGCCAGGTCCTGGTACACGGTGGCATGCCAGTTGCTGGCGTAGCCATCGCGCTGGGCCTTCATGGCGTCCAGCCGGGCGCGGGTGCTGTCGGCCTCGTGCCGGGCGGCAACCTGTGAGCGCGTGACCTCCATGAGCGTATCCTGCGCCGCCAGCGTGGACAGGCGGCTGCCCACCTGCTCGTGCTGGAGCTGCAGGCGCATGTCCTGCACGTCATGCGCCACGCGCGCACGGGCGGCATACATGGCGGCGCTGGCCTCATAGCCCTGCAGTTCGCTCTGCAATCCCGCCACCTGCCGGTCGTAGCTGGACATCTGGGCATTGTATTCCGCCTGCCGGCGCAGGTAGGCCGCCGCTTCCTGCACCGAAGCGGGGTCGCTTACATCCGCCACATAGGGCCGGCCCGCCGCTTCCGCCGTGCGGCGCGCGACCTCGGCACGGTAGGCCGTGACCTGCCGGCGCAGGTTGTTCACGTCCGCATCGGTCATGGTGGGGTCCAGCCGGGCCAGGATCTGGCCCTTGTGCACGGTATCGCCCTCATGCACCTCGATCGAACGGATGATGGAGGTTTCCAGCGGCTGGAGGACCATCGTCTCGTCAAACGGGGTCAGCCTGCCGTTCACGCTCACCACCCGGTCCAGCGGGAAGAACGTCATGACCGCAAGCCCCATGCCCGCAAGGGCCGCGACCAGCCAGATCACATAGCGCGCCGCGTCGGATGGCGGCAGTTCGACCAGCGCCGCACTGGGGGAATAGAACGCCAGCAGCGCGGGCGGCAGGTCGGTTGGCATGTCCGCTTCCGGCGGGGGCAGTACCGACAGGATGCCGCCCGCGCCTTCCCCGTCCCCATCATCTGGGGTGGGGGGAACAAGGTCGTGCCCGTTCATGCCGCGTCCCCCTGCGCATGGTCCGGTGGCGGGATGCCGTCATCCCCTTCCATATGCCGGTTCTGCTGCCGCCACAGCGTGCGGTAGATGGCGCAGCGCGCCAGCAGTTCGTCATGCGTGCCGATATCGGCCACCCGTCCCTGATCCATCACGCAGATCCTGTGACACGCCACAAGGGACGCAAGCCGGTGCGAGACGATGACCATCGTGCGCCCCTGCGCCAGATGGCGCAGGTTGGCGTTGACCACGGCCTCGCTTTCCGGATCGAGGGCGGAGGTCGCTTCATCGAGGATCATGAGCTTCGGGTCGGAAATCACCGCGCGCGCAATGGCAAGACGCTGGCGCTGACCGCCGGAGATGTTGGTGGAACCTTCCTCGATCCAGGTATCGAAACCCGCGGGCATGCGCTCGATGAACTCCTCCGCGCCGGCCATGCGGGCGGCGCGGACCACATCCTCCAGCGTCAGGCCGGGGCGGCCGGCTATGATGTTGTCGCGGATGGTGCCACGGAAGAGGAAATTGTCCTGCAGCACCACCCCGCAGGAGCGGCGCAGGTAGGTCAGGTTGATCTCGCGCAGGTCAATCCCGTCCAGCCGCAGCTGGCCGGTATAGCTGCGGCTGACCCCCTGCAGCAGCCGGGTGATGGTGGACTTGCCCGACCCGCTGCGCCCGACCAGTCCCAGCATGGTGCCCGCGGGCACGCTGAAGGTGACATCGGACAGCGCGGGCGTGGCGCCACCGGGATAGGTGAAGCCCACATCCACAAAGGACAGCGCGCCATGGATGGGCGGGCGCAGGCCGGTGGTCAGCGCGCGGGTTTCGGTCGGGCGGTTGAGCACGGAACCGGCCTCGGCCAGCGCGGTGCGCACCTCGTTCAGGTCATCGATCAGCCGGGCCATGCCGACCAGCGGGGCCGCAACCCGGTTGCCCAGCATCATGAACGCCATAAGCGCGCCCGCCTCCATGCCCGACGTGGTGGAGGTGATGGCCAGGTACGCGCCGATCAGGATGATGCCACGATTGATGAACAGGTCCAGCGGCATGACGGCGGTGGACACCCAGTTGCCCATGCGCCCCGAATCCAGCGAGGCCCCGACCACATCGGCGGTCCGCTCGTCCCATACCGCGCGCCGCACCGGCTCCAGCGCCAGCGTCTTGACCGTGCGGATACCGGCCACCGTTTCATACAGCGCGGCACTGCGCGCCATCTCGGCGCGGACCTGCCTGCCCATGAGCCGCCCCATGGTGGGCATGGCCACCAGGATCACCAGCCCGATCAGGGCGGCGGCCACCACCGTCATCCAGGCCAGCGCCCCGCTGAGCCAGAACAGGAAGGGCAGCACCACAAGCAGGGTGAACAGGTCGAGAAAGGTGCTGAGCAGCCGCCCGGTCATGAACTGGCGCACCTTGTAGATGGCGCTGACACGCCCGATCACGTTGCCCGCCTGCTCGCGCTCGAAAAACTCCAGCGGCAGGGCCAGCAGGCGGTCAAAGACCGCAAGCGAGATGCGCGTGTCCAGCCGCGTGGTCAGCACCAGCGTGATCTCGCGCCGGGCATGGCCCAGCAGGATTTCGTAAAACGCCATGACCGTCACCATCACGCTCAGGGAAATGAGCGTGGACAGGGAATGGAAGTTCACCACCCGGTCGATCACCTGCATGACGATAAGCGGGGGGAAGATGGCCAGCACGCTCATGACCATGGACGCGATGACCACGTCGCGCAGCAGCACGCGCTCCCCCGCCACCAGCCGCCGCAGCCAGGCGAAGTCGATGCGCTCCTCCGCCGGCCCCGTGCCATGGCGGCCGCGCACCAGCAGCACATCCCCCGTCCACACGGCGTTCAGCCGCAGTTCATCCACCGCCACGGGCGGCATGTCGGGGCTGGCGAAGGGATCGACCAGCCAGATCACGCCATTGGTGTCATCCGCCCCCACCATCAGCCCCGCCGAGCCATCGGCGAACATCAGGGCGACCGGCGGCACGTCGCGCAGGCGCACCAGTTCGCGCCATTGCAGGTGCATGCCCTGTGTTGCGCCCCCGCTTTCCTCCACCCAGCGCGCCAGGGCGGGGATGGAGGGCGTGGCCTCGCCCGGTTCACCGGCAAAATCACGTATGTCGAGGTCGATGCCATGGAAACGGGCCGCACGCAGCACCGCCTGCAGGCGGATCAGTTCCGGCGCGGGGCGGGCCGCCTGCGGCCCGCTGGCCGATGGGTCCTCTGATTGGTCTGGATGGCCCACTTCATCCCTTTGCTTTGCATGTGTTTGCTGACACGCCAGAGCCTAGGGACAGAAAGCAAAATGTTCCTTAACGCCCCCGTCTTTCACCCCACGGGTGCGGGCTGCAGCGCAAAACGGGCCGTGACCAGCACATCCCTTTCCAGCGCCATGCGCCACGCGCCCGCCTGCCCCGGCGGGGCGACCAGGACCACGCGGTCGAACCAGGGCAGCGCGCCGGTCGCCCGCCTGCGGAAAACATCGGCCAGCACGGCGGCAACGCCCCCGCCGCGCCCCGTGCAGCACGCGCATCCCGCCCCGTGCGCCGCCGTGGCGAAGGCAGTGGAGGCGGGCACGGCCACGACCCCGGCCCAGCCCGACACGACGGCCGGCAACCGGTCCGCCCCCACCACCAGCAGCGTATCGCCGCGCGGCGGCCCCACCGGGCTGGCAGGAAATTCCAGCATGATACGCCGGTCGTCACTCATCGCCTTCTCCTTGCCGTCTTGCGGCCCTTCGTGCCCGCGCAGGGGATACGGGTGCTGGACACAGGGCGGAAGTTAAGGGAATAAGGAACCCCCGGCATAGTCCCCTCATGCCGGACAGGCCCGAACATGCCAGCCGTGGATACAGGACGGCATCAGGGTATGCCCTGTCCCCTGTCAGCAGATTTCAGGATAACAATGACCATTCGCCCCCATCTTCTCGACGCCCTTCGCGACCAGGTCCTGCTCTGTGATGGCGGGATGGGATCGCGCGTGCAGCTTCTGGACCTTGAGGTCGAGCGCGATTACTGGGGGCAGGAAAACTGCACCGAGATCCTGAACCTCTCGCGCCCCGAACTGGTGCGCGAGATCCATCGCGGCTATTTCGAGGCCGGGGCGGACATGGTGGAAACCAACAGCTTTGGCGGCTCGCCCATAACGCTGGCCGAATTCGGGCTGGCCGACCGCGCGCGTGAGATCAACCGCACGGCGGGCCATCTGGCGCGCGAGGCCGCCGAGACCTTTGCCGATGGCCGCCACCGCTATGTGGTCGGCTCCATCGGGCCGGGGACCAAGCTGCCCTCGCTGGGCAATATCGATTACGACACGCTGGAAGCGGGCCTGACCGAACAGTGCCGGGGCCTGATCGAAGGCGGCGTTGACTGCTTCCTGATCGAGACATGCCAGGACACGCTGCAGATCAAGGCCGCCGTCAATGGTGCGAAGATCGCACGCGCCGAGATGGGCGTGGACACCCCCATTTTCGTGCAGGTCACGGTCGAGACCACCGGCACGCTGCTGGTCGGCCCGGACATTGCGGCCGCCGCCACCGTCATCAACGCGCTGGATGTGCCGCTGATGGGCCTGAACTGCGCCACTGGCCCGCAGGAAATGGCGGAACACGTTCGCTGGCTGGCCGAGAACTGGCCCGGCCTGCTCTCGGTCCAGCCCAATGCGGGCCTGCCCGAACTGGTCAATGGCACGACGCATTACCCGCTGACACCCGCCGAGATGGCAAGCTGGGTCGAGCGCTTCATTACCGAGGACGGGCTGAACCTGATTGGCGGGTGCTGTGGCACGTCGACGCCGCACACGCAGGCGCTGGACCAGATGCTCCGTAAGCGCGCCGAGGGCACCGGCCGCATCCGCCCCGCCCCCGTGCCGCGCAGGCCGGTCTGGATCCCGTCGGTCGCCAGCCTGTATTCGCAGGTGCCGCTGCGGCAGGAAAACAGCTATTTCTCCATTGGCGAGCGCTGCAACGCCAACGGGTCGAAAAAATGGCGGCAGTTGCAGGAAGCAGGCGACTGGGATGGCTGTGTGGCCCTGGGCCGCGAACAGGTGGCCGAAGGCTCGAACGCGCTCGATATCTGCACCGCCTTCGTCGGCCGCGACGAAATGCGTGAAATGAACGCGGTCGTGACCCGCTTCACATCCTCGGTCAACGCGCCGCTGGTCATCGATTCCACCGAAACCCCGGTGATCGAGGCGGCCCTGAAGCTGCATGGCGGCAAGCCGATCATCAACTCCATCAATTTCGAGGATGGCGAGGCGATTGCCACCGAGCGCATGCTGCTGGCGCGCAAGTTCGGTGCCTCCGTCATTGCGCTCACCATTGATGAGGTGGGCATGGCCAAGACGGCGGAAGACAAGCTGCGCATTGCCACAAGGCTGGTCGAATTCGCCTGTGAAAAGCATGGCCTGCCGCAATCCGACCTGATGATCGACCCGCTGACATTCACCATCGGCACCGGCACGGAAGATGACCGCAAGCTGGGGGAATGGACGCTGGAGGGCATCCGCCTGATCCGCGAACGCTTCCCCGATATCCAGATCGTGCTGGGGCTGTCCAACATCTCGTTCGGGCTGAATCCGGCGGCACGCGCGGTTCTGAACTCGGTCTTCCTTGACCACGCGGTGCGCGCGGGCATGACGGCGGCGATCGTGCATGTCTCGAAAATCCGCCCGCTGCACCTGATCCCCGCCGAGGAAGTGAAGGTGGCCGAGGACCTGATCTTCGACCGCCGCGCGGAAGGCTATGACCCGCTACAGCGCATCCTTGAAATCTTTGCCGACCGCAAGGCCGCCGATGCGGTAAAGAAGGCCCGGGCCGAAACCGCCCCCGAACGCCTGAAGGACCGCATTGTCGACGGCGACCGCAAGGGGCTGGAAGACGATCTGGCGGAAGCCATGCGCGACATGGCGCCGCTGGACATCATCAACACCGTGCTGCTCGATGGCATGAAGGTGGTGGGGGAACTGTTTGGCGCGGGCAAGATGCAGCTGCCCTTCGTGCTCCAGTCCGCCGAGACGATGAAAGCCGCCGTGGCGTGGCTGGAACCCCACATGGAACGCACCGAAGGCCAGGCCCGGGGCACCATGGTGCTGGCCACGGTGAAGGGCGACGTGCATGATATCGGCAAGAACCTGGTCGACATCATCCTGACCAATAACGGCTATCAGGTGATCAACCTTGGCATCAAGGTGCCGGTGGCGGACATGATCGCGGCCGCGCGCGCGCATAAGGCGGATGCCATCGGCATGTCCGGCCTGCTGGTCAAGTCCACCGTCATCATGCGTGAAAACCTTGAGGAAATGCAGCGCCAGGGCCTTGATGTGCCCGTGATGCTGGGCGGTGCGGCGCTGACGCGCAATTACGTGGAGGAAGACTGCACCGCAGCCTATGGCGAGGGCGGGCGGGTGGCCTATGCGCGTGATGCGTTCGACGGGCTGTCGCTGATGGA
Source organism: Komagataeibacter rhaeticus (assembly GCF_011611525.1). Taxonomy (NCBI): domain Bacteria; kingdom Pseudomonadati; phylum Pseudomonadota; class Alphaproteobacteria; order Acetobacterales; family Acetobacteraceae; genus Komagataeibacter; species Komagataeibacter rhaeticus. The sequence goes on along the minus strand of NZ_CP050139.1, from coordinate 242,869 downwards.
CAAGGTGGTGCAGGGCGAGTTCGACACCTACCTTGCCGCCATCCAGTCCCGCCGCGCGGGCAAGGCCACGCGCACCAGCCGCACGCAGGATATCGAGGCCGCCGAAACCCGTGGCTTCGGCCCGGTTGACGTGGCGGCCGCCCGCGCGCGGCGCGAAAAGCTGACGGCGGACGAACCCGTTCTGGTCCCGCCCTTCTGGGGGCCGCGCGTGCTGGAGGCGACACCGGAGGCGGTGCTGCCGTTCCTCAATGAACGCTCGCTCTACCAGTTCCAGTGGGGCTTCCGTAAGCAGGGCCGCTCGCTGGATGACTTCATGGTCTGGGCGCGCAAGGAACTGCGCCCGGTGCTGCGCCATATGCTGGCGCTGTGCGCGGAGCAGGACATCCTGCACCCCCGCGCCAGCTACGGCTACTGGAAGGCGGCGGGCGAGGGCAACGACCTGGTGCTGTTTGGCGAGGACGGCACGAACGCGGTCGCCCGCTTCACCCTGCCCCGCCAGCCACGCGCGGACGGGGCCTGCATTGCGGACTTCGTGCGCGATATTGACGATGCACAGCGCGACGTGATCGGCCTGCAGGTGGTGACCGTGGGGCAGGATGCATCGGACCGCGCGCGCGAATGGTTCGAGGCGGATCGCTACAAGGACTACCTCTACCTGCATGGCCTGTCGGTGGAGATGGCGGAAGCCATGGCGGAATACACCCACAAGCGCATCCGCGCCGAGATGGGCTTCGCCGCCGAGGACGACCGCGACATGGCGAAACTGCTCCAGCAGGGCTACCGGGGTTCGCGCTATTCCTTCGGCTACCCCGCCTGCCCCCGGCTGGAGGAACAGGAGCCGATCCTGAAGCTGCTGGATGCGGAAAGGATCGGCGTCTCGCTGACCGATGGCTTCCAGCTCCATCCCGAGCAGTCAACGTCGGCACTGGTGATCCTGAACCCGCACGCCAAGTATTTCTCGATCTGAGGGCGGGCGGCTGCCACCCGGCGGGGCCGGTTGACCGGGGGGCGAAATAATGTCCATCATCGCGGCATGTCCCGCTCCCACCCCGCGCCGGAAAAAGCCCCCGATGCGCTGACCGCCACTACCGCACTTGGCCCGCTTCAGGCCAGGATGGCGGCGCGTGCGCCCACGGCGGGGCCGGGCAATGACCACCACGCCGCCGGGCGGGCCTTTACCTGTGCCGCGGAAGAATGCGTGATGGACCTGATTGCCCGCGACCATGCGGGACTGGTGGCGCACAGTGCCGACGTACTGGCCGAGCTGCTGCGGATCTGGGCCGAACAGGGTGTCGATGCCGAAGAGGTCTGGACCGAACTCGACCGCCGTACCCGCATGGGCAACCTGCTGCTGAGCCTGAACATGACCCGGCGCCGTGCAACGCCCGCCACCGCGCGCAAGCGGTCATGGAAAATCCGCACCACCAAACTACCCTGAGCCCACGCGGGCCGGCCCGTATCGCCACCAAATCGCAACAGGCCCCTTTTTGGCCTATGCTATGGGGCGTGCCGGTGGCATAAGCTGGCCGCAGGCGGAACAGCAGGGAATGTCGCGATCGATGGACCGGGTCCATGCCTGTTACATGCCTGTCGGCCCCCTCCGGTCTGGCACGCATGAACTGGATTGACATAGCAGCCACCATCATTGTCGGGCTTTCGGCACTGGTGGGTGTGGTTCGCGGGTTCTCGCGCGAAATACTGGGGCTGGCCGCATGGATCATGGCCTTCATCCTGGCGGTGGCCTGGCATGGCGCGCTCATGCCCTATGCCACGCAGTGGATCAGCAGCCACACCCTGGCCGGCCTTGCCTCCTTCGCGGTGCTGTTCCTTGTGCTTCTTGTCATCTTCACCACGACTGCCCATCTTTCGGGACGGGCGGTGCAGGGTTCCATCCTGTCGGGGCTGGACCGCGTCCTGGGCCTGCTGTTCGGGGCCGTGCGTGGCTATATCTGCCTTGTCATCCTTTACGCGGGCATTACGGCACTGGTGCCCGCAGCCGAATGGCCCGATGTCATGCGATCGAGCCGGATCATGCCCCTTATTGGCAACAGTGTGACCTACCTGAACGCCCATGGGGCGGATAACTTGCCCGCGCACCTTGCGCAACCCGCCCGGACGCGGCATGACGCGCCCATCTGAGCCTTCTGTCGGTACCCGCCGCCTCCGTCCGTCAAGGAAAGATCGCTGATCATGTCCCGCACCACCTTCCATGCTGTTTCCGGTACGCCCCTCCCCCAGCACGAACGTGATGATATCGCCGCCCAGTGGCGGCATGATGATGACAAGCCGCATGAGGAATGCGGAGTCTTTGGCGTCTGGAACGTCAATGACGCCTCCGCGCTGACGGCACTCGGCCTGCATGCGCTCCAGCATCGCGGGCAGGAGGCATCGGGCATCGTGTCGTATGACGGCACGCGCTTCCATACCCACAAGGGGCTGGGGCTGGTGGGGGACGTATTCGGGGATTCACGCGTCATGGCCACGCTGCCCGGCACCTGTGCCGTGGGCCATAACCGCTATGCCACCACGGGTGCGACGCTGATCCGCAACGTGCAGCCGCTCTTTGCCGATTTTGAATTCGGTGGCCTGGCGGTGGCCCATAACGGCAACCTGACCAATGCCGAGACCCTGCGCAAGGCACTGGTGCGGCGCGGGTGCATCTTCCAGTCCACCACCGACAGCGAGGTGTTCATCCACCTTATCGCCATTTCGCTGTATTCCAACGTGGTGGACCGGCTGATCGACGCGCTCAAGCAGGTGCTGGGCGCCTATTCGCTGATCGTGCTGTCGCGCAATGAACTGATTGGCGTGCGGGACCCGCTGGGCGTGCGCCCGCTCATCCTTGGCCGCCTGCGGGAAGAAGATGGCTCGGACGGCAGATGGGTCCTGGCCAGCGAGACCTGCGCGCTTGATATCGTGGGCGCCGAGTTCGTGCGCGATGTCGAACCGGGCGAGATCGTGATCATCAATGACGAGGGCATCCGCTCGCTCAAGCCCTTCGACAGCAGGCAGTCACGCTTCTGCGTGTTTGAATACATCTACTTCGCCCGCCCCGATTCCATCATGGACGGCAAGGCCGTGTATGACACCCGCAAGCAGATCGGAGTGGAACTGGCGCGCGAAAGCGCGGTGGATGCCGATGTGATCGTGCCCGTGCCCGATTCAGGCGTGCCCTCGGCCATGGGCTTTGCCGCCGCGAGCGGCATTCCGTTCGAACTGGGCATCATCCGCAACCATTACGTGGGCCGCACCTTCATCGAACCGACCGACCAGATCCGCAACCTGGGCGTCAAGATGAAGCATTCCACCAACCGCCCGGTGCTGGATGGCAAGCGGGTGGTGCTGGTGGATGATTCCATCGTACGCGGCACCACATCACGCAAGATCGTCGACATGGTGCGCGCGGCCGGGGCGAAGGAAGTGCACATGCGCATCTCCTCCCCCCCCACCACGCATTCGTGCTTCTACGGCATCGACACGCCCGAACGCAGCCAGCTTCTGGCCGCCCAGCATAATGTGGAGGAAATGGCCAGGCTGATCGGGGTGGACAGCCTGGCCTTCATCTCGTTTGACGGGCTGTACCGCGCGCTGGGCTACAAGGACCGCAAGGATGCATGCAACCGCTACTGCGATGCCTGCTTTACCGGCGACTATCCGATCGAACTGGTTGATTACGAAGCCGAACACCACCCCGAACCCGCATGACCATCGTGCCGGGCACGCCGCTTGCCGGGCGCGTGGCCCTGGTTACCGGCGCCAGCCGTGGCATCGGTCGCGCGGTGGCCGTGGCCCTGGCGCGGGCGGGTGCGCGCTGCATCATCACCGCCCGCACGCAGGGTGCGCTGGAACAGACCGATGACCTGATCCGCCAGCATACCGGACAGGGGGCGACCCTGCTGCCGCTGGATCTGGGTGACGGCGACCGGGTGGATACACTTGGCCCCTCCATCATGGCGCAGGAAGGCAGGCTGGACTGCGCGGTCCACTGCGCGGGTGAACTGGGCGTGCTCTCCCCACTGGTCCACCTGCAGCCACAGGACTGGGAACGCGGGCTGCAGGCAGGCCCCATGACGACATGGCGGCTGATCCGCACGCTGGCCCCCCTGCTTGAGCGGGCACCCGCGGGGCGGGCGGTCTTCCTGACCGACCGCCATGGCCGCGCGCCGGAACCCTTCTGGGGGCTGGTTGCCGCCACCCGCGCGGCACAGGATGCCATTGTACGGACATGGGTGCGCGAACTGCCCGCGCACAGCCCGCTGCGCATCAACCTGTTTGAACCCGGCATGGTGGCCACCCGCCTGCGCAGGCTGGCCATGCCCGCGCTGGACATGACCAGCCTGCCCGCCCCCGATGCCATCGCCCCCCATATCGTGCGGCTATGCCTGCCTGGCCCCCAGTCACAGGGGGCCTGCCTTCATGCCGATGCACCAGTACAGGAAGCCAGCACATGAGCCGGGCAACCCCCGCCACCGCGGCACTGCAAAAGGCGGGAATCGCCTTTGACGTGGTGGAATATGAATACGACCCCACCGCCGGGCAGACCGGCAACCATGCCGCCGCCTCCATCGGGGAAAATCCCGACCGGGTCTTCAAGACGCTGATGGTACTGGTGGACCGCAAGCCCGCCTGCGTGGTGGTGCCGGTGGCAGCCACGATCAGCATGAAGAAAGTGGCGGCGGCCTTTGGTGGCAAGTCCGCCGAGATGATGCCCCCCACGGATGCCGAGCGCGCCACGGGGTACCACGTGGGCGGGATCAGCCCCTTTGGCCAGCGCAGGCGCGTCACGACCGCACTGGCGCGGGAAGCGCTGGACCAGCCCCATGTCATCATAAACGGGGGAAAACGTGGTTATCTGGTACGCCTGTCGGCCGCCGATGCGATCAGGGCCACCAGCGCGCTGACGGCGGACCTGCTGGCCTGACGCATATCGTGTACCCATAAAAAGTTTTTGGTGAAGCTTGTTGTAAAAAGCATAAAAAATGCCGCCTTTTTTGAAAAAAGGCGGCATCCGGAAACTTTTATGCTGTCATAAACACGTTGTTTCCAAACAACGGTTTACTCGCCACCATTATCGGAAGGCTGGAACGGCATGACCGGATACTTGCCGCTCTTGGCAATGTCCTCGGGGTCTTCCGTCGGGCCGGGCAGGTAGACGGTGGGCAGCGCCTGGTTCAGGTAGGTTACGACCTGGTCGCTGATATCAAGACTGTTGTCGTGCAGGGCGGCGGTGCCGGCCTGCAGCACCAGCGTCATCCCGCGTGAGGCGGCAATGGCGCTGACAATCTGCTGCATTTCACGCTGGACCTGATTCAGGGCGACCTGCGCGTCCTCTTCAAGGATGCGGTTGCGGTTGCCGAACTTGGTGCGGTCGGCCATCACGCGCTTCTGCAGGTCCTGCTGCTGCTCCGGCGTGGGGGCCTTGCCTGCCTTGATGATGGACTGGCGCAGCGCCTGAAGCTGGCCATCCTCGGCCCGCACGTCCTTCACCAGCGCTTCGCGCCGGGCGCCCAGTTCGGTCTGCAGCTTCTGCACGGCAGTGGACTGCGCCATGATCTGCTGGGTGTTGAAAATGCCGATAACAGGCGCGGCCGGATGCGCGCCCGCGGGCAGCGGCTTGAATTCCGGCACGGGCGGCATGGGCAGGATGGGGTTCTGCTGGGGCTGTCCACCGCCGGCATCCTGCGCCATGGCAAGGGCCGGAGCAAGGGCAAGAGCCAGCCCGCAAAGTGCGCCCCGCAGGCCCACCTTACCTGTACGGGCCATGATGCTGCTGCGCATACCTGTCATCATACGATCCATTATTGTTCCGCTATCGTGGTTTCTGCGTAGCGGATCGTATGGCGAAAGAACATACCCGCACAGGCAAAAAAAGCGCATTTGCCACGAAATGCGCCCCCGCCCGCCCTACAGCCGCCAGATCAGCGGTGTATGGGACAGGAAAATAAGGCACAGCCCCCCCAGGAACAGGACGCGGAAACCCCGGTTCGCGCCTTTTTCCAGCAGTTCGTCGCGCGTCACGATCTGCATGAAGGAATCGGTCAGTCCGGTACGCGCCGCTTCCGGCACGGCCGCGACCCGCCCGCGCCACGCATTGCGGTGGCGGGCCTGCTCGGTATGCGAGATGTCGGCACGGCGGTAGAGGCCGTCCACATACTCGTCAAGATCCTCGATGCGGAACATGACCCCGCCCTTGTTGCGCATGGCGGCATGCGGCCCCGCGCCGACAAGGCGCAGGGCACGCAGCCGCAGTACGGTAATGCCCAGGTGTCCCGCCGCCTCACGCAGGGAAAGCATGCGCTTGAGGGGAAACATGTGCACCGTCGCCTGCGGGTCACCTGCCGGGCCGGGTGGTGGGGGAAGGTTCATGATGGGCCAAAGGTCCACCATCGCCGCGCGGCAAGTCAATCGGAATATGGGGCGTTCCTGCCCACATCCGGCATATGACCCATGCAGGACGGCGGAAACCGGATGCGCTAGCGGCAGACCCTGCGGCTGCCGTCATCGGCAATATAGGTGCCGGTCTGCGGGTCCAGGCAGGCATTGGCGGCGCAGGGACTGGCGGCAGGCGTCATGTCCGGGTGGACGGTGGCGCCAAGGGCATTGGCCTCACGCGCAGCATGGCCGCACAGGGGCGTATCGGCCGGAGCGGAGGGGTCGTTCGTCAGCACGACGCCCGATGGCGCCGTTTCCTCCCCCGTCATGCCGGGGGCGAAGTCCTGCGGCGGGATGCGGCCGGGTGTCGTGGCCTGTGCCGCGATGACGGAGTCCGGCTTCTGGCGCGCGGGCTGCGCCGCGCAGCCAGCCAGCAGCACGGCCGCGCCGATGGTGCAGAGTCGTAAGCGTATTGTCATGTATCCTGCCGGTATGTGCATTACAGATCCAGAAGCCCCTGCGTGCGTGATGCCTCCCCGAGCGGCCGGGCGGCCACCTTGCCATCGGCAAAGGTCATGACCACTTCCGGCGCCCCGCGGGCCTGTGCCGCGTGCGCAAGCGGCCTGCCCGCGCTGTCGGTCACCAGTACGTAGCCCCGCTCCAGCACCGCCCGGGGAGAAAGCGCGTCCAGCCTGCCGCCGGTACCCGCCAGGCGGCTGGTGCTGGCGCGCAATTGCGACACCAGGACCGCAGGCGGCACACGCAGACCGGCCAGTATCGCCTCCCGTCGCCGCAGCAGGGCACCCATCGCCTGCTGGCTGGCGGTGCCAACGCGGGCCAGATCCGCCCGGCGCAGCGCAAGGAGCATGTGGGGTGCCGGCAACCGGTCGGACGCATTCTGCAACCGTCCCCGCATGGCGTGCACGCGCGCGGGCAGTGCCAGGTCCAGCCGGTAGCCAAGGTCATCGAGCCGCCTGCGCGCGTTTTCCACCACACCGGGCAGGTCAGGCAGCCCCGCCGCCGCCCGGTCCAGACGCGCGCGCGCCAGTTGCAGGCAGCGCCCGAGGCCGCCACGCAGCCGCGCGTCGCGCTGGGCCAGGGCCGCTTCCAGTTCCGCGCGCACCGGCACCGCCATTTCGGCGGCGGCGGTGGGCGTGGGGGCACGGCAGTCGGATACGAAATCGACCAGCGTGGTATCCGTCTCGTGCCCCACGGCGGAAATGACCGGAATGCGGCACGCGGCCACGGCACGCAGCACGCCCTCGTCATTGAAGGCCATCAGGTCTTCCAGTGAGCCACCCCCGCGCGCCACGATCAGCACATCGGGGCGGGGCAGCGCCGGACTCCCTTCAATCCTGTCGAATCCGGCAATGGCCTGCGCAATCCGTTCGGCGGCCCCGTCCCCCTGCACCGGCACGGGCCAGACCAGAACGCGATGGGGGAAGCGGCGGGCGATGGTGGTGCGGATATCATGCAGCACCGCCCCCTGCGCCGATGTGACCACCCCGATCACGCGCGGCAGGAAGGGCAGCGGGCGCTTGCGTGCCGAATCGAACAGCCCTTCCTCCGCCAGACTCAGCCGCAGGCGTTCGATGCGGGCCAGCAGCGCGCCCTCGCCCGCATATTCCAGCCGGTCGATCACCATCTGGTAGGACGAGCGCTCGCCATAGGCCGAAATCTTGCCCGTGGCGATGACCTCCACCCCGTTTTCCGGCTTCAGCCCCAGCCGCGACACCGTCCCGCGCCACACGACGGAGGACAGCTTGCCCCCCTCGTCCTTGAGCGAGAAATAGAGATGACCGGAAGGGTAGCGCTTGAACTCCGTAATCTCGCCGCGCACGCGGATGCGGCCGAACGTGCCCTCCAGCGTGCGGCGGATCGCGCCTGAAATCTCGGCTACCGAGAATTCGGGCGTATTGCCGCCCATGACGCGGCCGGAGTCGGGAAACTGTTCATCCATCCGCCCAAGGTATGATAGAGACGGCCACCCCGAAAGGGCAGATATGAAAAACGGGAGAAACAGAGTGATGCGGGTGCTGCTGGTTGGATCGGGCGGACGGGAACATGCCATGGCCGCTGCCATTGCGCGCTCTCCCCTGCTCGATGCCCTGTTCATTGCGCCGGGCAATCCCGGCACCGCCGCCCTGGGCACCAACTGCGCGGTAAAGGCTGATGACGTGGCGGGCCTGATCGCGCTGGCACGGCGCGAGCGCATCGATCTGGTCGTCCCCGGCCCCGAAGCCCCGCTGGTGGCGGGCATTGCCGATGCCTGCAAGGCTGCCGGCATTGCCTGCGCGGGGCCCGCCCGGGCGGCGGCGGCGCTGGAAGGCAGCAAGACCTTCACCAAGGAAGTGTGTGACGCGGCGGGCATTCCCACCGCACGCTGGGCCCGCTTTGACGCGGCCGCCCCCGCGCTGGACTACGTACGCCGCCATGGCGCGCCGGTTGTGGTCAAGGCGGACGGGCTGGCGGCGGGCAAGGGCGTGGTGGTGGCCCAGAGTGTTGCCGAGGCCGAACAGGCCATTACCGACATGATGACGGGGGGCACGCTGGGCCAGGCAGGCCACAGCGTGGTGATCGAGGACTGCCTTGTCGGCGATGAGGTCTCGCTCTTCGCCTTCTGCGCGGGCGAGACCGCCGTGCTGATCGGCGCGGCACAGGACCACAAGCGCATTGGTGATGGCGATACCGGCCCCAACACCGGCGGCATGGGCGCGGTCTCGCCCCCCACGGGCTTTGACCGCGCGGCGCAGGAAGCCGCCCTTGACCTGCTGGTACGTCCCATGCTGCGTGAAATGGCGCGGCGGGGCACGCCGTTTACCGGCATCATCTTCGCGGGCCTCATGCTGACCCCGTCCGGCCCGCAGCTGATCGAATACAATGTCCGCCTGGGTGACCCGGAGGCGCAGGCCCTGCTGATCCGGCTGGAAAGCGACCTGCTGGCCGCGCTGGCCGCCGTGGCGAAGGGAGACCTGGCCCGCACCGACATCCGCTTTTCCAGCCAGTCCGCCATAAGCGTGGTGATGGCGGCGCGCGGCTATCCCGGCACGCCGGTCACTGGCGGGGTCATCCGCAACATTGCGGAGGCCGAGGCCGTGCCGGGCGTACGCGTGTTCCAGGCGGGCACGAAGCTGGATGCCGCCGGCGCGCTTGTGGCGGCGGGCGGGCGCGTGCTGGCCGTATGCGCCACGGCCGACACACTGGCCCAGGCCCGTGACAGGGCCTATGCCGCCATAGGGAAAATCGACTGGCCCGATGGCGTCTACCGCCACGACATCGGCCAGCGCGCGCTGGACGCCGCGGGCTGACCACACGGGGGGGGGACCGGGCCAGCCGGCGGCGGGGCAGGTTGCCGTATCCATCCCGCGCCGGTTATCATTGTTTTTCCGAAACATGACGTTCCCCCGCCCGAAAAGCCCCTGCCCATGCCCCCCCCATCCAAACCCGTCCTGACAGAAGGCGAAGGCCTGCATGGCGCCGCGCGCGTACGCGCGGTGACCGCCGTGGCGCTGTCGGTGCTGCTGGCGCTGCTGGATTACGCCATTGCCAATGTCGCCCTGCCCACCATAGCGGGGGACCTGCATGTCTCGCCCGCATCCGCGGTCTGGATCGTCAATGCCTACCAGCTGGCCAGCGTGGTTTCGCTGCTGCCCATGGCCGCCCTTGGCACGCGCATCGGGTTTGCGCGGCTGTGCCAGATCGGGCTGGCGCTGCTGACCGTAGCCTCCCTGTTCTGCGCGCTGTCGCACAGCCTGCTGGCACTGGCACTGGCGCGCGCGGTGCAGGGCGTGGGCGGCGCATGCATCATGAGCGTCAGCATCGCGCTGATCCGCTTCATCTACCCGCATGCCATACTGGGGCGGGGAATCGCGCTTAACGGCGTGATGGTGGCGCTGGGCGTGGGGGGCGGGCCGACCGTGGCCTCCATCATCCTGTCCTTCGCCAGCTGGCCCTGGCTGTTCCTGATCAACATCCCGCTGGGGGCGACCGCGCTTGTGCTGGCGCTGGTTTCCCTGCCGCGCACACCGGTCAGCCCCGGCTCGTTTGATGGCGCCAGCGCGCTGCTCAACGTGCTGGCCTTCGGTGCGCTGATCATGGCGGGGGATTCGATCGCCCACCATGCCGGGGCAGTGCAGGTGACCGCGCTGGCCATCACCGGCCTGGCCGCGGGCTGGCTGCTGGTGCGCCGCCAGCATGGGCAGACGCACCCCATGTTTCCCATCGACATGCTGCGTATCCGGGCCTTCCGCAACGGCACGCTGGTGGGGTTCGTGGCGTTCGTGGCCTCGAACCTGTTCATGATCTCGTTCCCCTTCACGCTCCAGTCCATGTTCCACTACCCGCCTTCCATCGTCGGCCTGCTCATGACACCGTGGCCGGTCGGCATCATGGCGGTGGCCCCGCTCATCAGCAGGCTGTCAGACCGGGTACCGGCGGCCATCCTGTCCTCGGTCGGGCTGGGCATGACATCCCTTGGGTTCCTGGCGCTGTATCTGCTGCCCGCCGCTCCCGCCTGGTTCGACATCGCCTGGCGCATCGCCCTGGGGGGGATGGGGTTCGGGGTGTTCCAGCCGCCCAACAACCGCATCATGATGGTGACCGCCCCCCCCGGGCGTTCGGGCAGCGCGTCGGGCATGGTGCAGATCGCGCGGCAGTGCGGACAGGCCACGGGGGCCATGTTCGTGGCCATGGCCTTTGGCCTGATCACGCATGACGCGGAACGGAGCTGCCTGGGCTTTGGCGCCATTGTCGCCTTTATCGGCATGCTGTGCAGCGCGGCCCGGCTGCTGGGTCCGCGCCCGACCGCGCGCACGCACGCCACCTGAAGCCGGAACGTTCCTGGTGAAGCTTTTTTCGAAAATCTTACGAGACCACCGCCTTTGTGAAAAAAGGGCCCCCAAAAACTTTTATCTTTTTATCAAGACGTTATCAGGACCAGACGATGGTGGCATGGGGTCCACGGCATCCACCACATCCGGTGCGCGGCTGCCCACCAGCAGGTTGAGCAGCACCCCCGACAGGATACACAGCAACACCCCGTTACCCAGTAGCAGCCGCCACAGCCCGCCCAGATGCACGAACAGGTCCGGGCATGCCATGGGCAGCACGCCCAGCCCCATGGATACAGCCGCGATCAGGGCATTGCGCGTGCCCTCGAAGCGCACATGCAGCAGTTCACGTATGCCGCCTACCGTGGTCATGCCGAACATGACCACGCCGCACCCGCCCAGCACTGGCGGCGGCAGGGCCGCGATCAGCGCGCCCAGCTTGGGGAACAGACCCAGCCCGATCATGATCACGCCCGCCCCCGCCACGACAAAACGGCTGCGGATATCGGTCATGGCGATCAGCCCGGTATTCTGGGTAAAGGCATTATAGGGAAAACTGTTGAACGCGCCGCCCAGCAGGGTGGACAGTCCATCGGCGCGCAGGGCGCCCGCTATGGTGGCATCGGTCACGGGCACATCCACCACCCGGCCAATGGCCAGGCAGTTGCCGGTGGTTTCGGCCACAATGATGATCATGCTCAGCAACACGATAACGACCGGCATGACATGAAATTCCGGCATGCCGAAGACAAAGGGCATGCTCACGGCAAACCATGGGGCCTGTGCCACCATCCCGTAATGGCCCATGCCGCATAGCGCGGCCACGATACTGCCCGCCACAAGCCCCACCAGAACGCTGATATTGACCATGAACCCCCGGCCCCACGCCTGCACCGCAACGGTCATGAGAATGGTGACGAATGCCAGCAGCAGGTTGGCGACACTGCCAAAACCGGGTGCCCCCGGCGTGCCACCCCCCACCCAGCGCCCCGCGACCGGCATGAGCGTAAGCCCGATGGTGGTGATCAGGCAGCCAATCACCACCGGCGGGAAAAAGCGCATGAGCCGCGCCATGACCGGCGCCAGCACCACCATGGCCAGCCCCGCCCCCATGACCGCGCCGAAAACCGAACGCAGGCCGTAGACCTGCCCGATCAGCAGTAAGGATGCCAGCATGGCAAACGAAGACCCCTGCACGATGGGCAGGCGCGAGCCGAATTTCCACACCCCCACACTCTGCACGATGGTGGCGACGCCCGATGTCATCAGCCCGCAGTTGATCAGTAATATCGTCTGTGCCGCGGACATGTGCATCGCGGCGGCAAAGACCAGTGGCACGGCCACGGTGCCGGCATACATGACCAGGGCATGTTGCAGCCCGAAGGCAAACAGCATGCCGGCTGGCAGCATTTCATCCACCGGATGGGGTATTATCTCTGCTGTCACGCGCCATTCCTCCATGCAGGCAGGCCCATGCCCACCTTGCGGGGCGGTGGCCATGCAGGGAACCCCACTTTTTGGAAAAAGGGAGCGCGTGCCATGCATGTGGATGTCCGGAACACGACGGCCCGGTCACAAACGGGTCTCCCGCCCTGAAGCACCCTGAACAAAACTTCACCGGAAACTTCCTGATGATGACCGGGTATTTCCCCGCAATCCGGCACATCCCCGCCCGCTACCATGCCAGACCGCCCCATGAGAATGGACTGTCAGCATATGGCACGACAGGCATGAAAAAACGGCCCTTCCCATAGGAAGAGCCGTTCTAAAACGCTGTCCATAAGCACAATCAGGGCCACGTCGCCGTGTTACCTTACTGCGCATCCATGAACTGATCGCTACCCATGATACCCAGCTTGCTTACGCCCAGACGCTGCGCGTCCGCCAGCACCCTGGCCACGACCTTGTAGCTGGCCAGACGGTCGGGGTGGATATGCATTTCCGGCTGGACGGGCTGCGCTGCCGCATCCTTGAAGCGTTCCTGCAGGGCTGCCTCATCGGGGACAGGCTCACCATTCCAGGTGATGGTATTGTCAAAATCGATCGCCACCGTGTCCACAACCGGGTCTGGCGCGGTGGACGGCGGCGGATTGCCCTGCGGCAGATCGATGGAAACCGAATGCGTCTGGAGCGGAATGGTGATGATCAGCATGATCAACAGCACCAGCATGACGTCAATCAGGGGCGTGGTATTGATATCGACAATACCTTCGTCCTCTGTGGTGCTGTCTGAGCCGACATTCATGCCCATGGTGTCTACTCTCCCAGGAATGGCCGGGGCATGTGCCCCAGCCGGGAATGGATATCAGCCGTGCGGCTGCTCGGTAATGAAATCAATGTGGACGATACCCGCCTGCTGACAGGCCGCGATCACCTTGCCCACCCCCTCGTATTTCGCCATCTGGTCACCACGGATCTGGATCTGTGGCTGCGGATTTTCCGCAGCCACATGCTCCAGGTGGGATTCCAGGTCGGCATAGCTGGTCAGGGGTGTCTCGTTCCAGTAGGCCTGCCCGGTTGGCGTCACCGCGATGACGATGTTGTTCATCATCGTGCGGGTCGGCTGGTTGGCATCCATCGGAAGGTTGACCTTGATGGTGTGTGTCGCGACGGGGATGGTGATCAGGAAGATGATCAGCAGCACCAGCATGACGTCGACAAGCGGTGTGGTGTTGATGGCCGACACCACCTCGTCTTCATCGCCGCCACCTCCAACTTGCATACCCATGATCAGCCCACCCGGTTGTCGATAGTCGTTGTGGTCGGGGAGTTGTCGGGGTGCACCACGATCTCGGCACCATGACGATAACCACCCATAAGGATCGACTGCACGTCAGCCGCGAAGTTGCGCACCTTGTCAATGGCGCCCTTGTTGCGGCGGACCAGCAGGTTGTAGCCCAGCACCGCCGGCACCGCGGTGCCCAGGCCGATGGCGGTCATGATCAGCGATTCACCAACCGGGCCGGCAACCTTGTCGATCGAGGCCTGGCCTGCAATGCCGATGGCCGTCAGCGCATGATAGATACCCCACACCGTGCCGAACAGACCCACGAACGGAGAGGTGGAACCCACGGTGCCGAGGAAGGCCAGGCCGCCCTGCAGCTTGGTCTGGATCACGTCAACCGAACGCTGGATGGACATGGTGGTCCAGGAATGCAGGTCGATGGATTCCTGCATCGTGCCTTCGTGGTGTTCCGCCGCCTTCACGCCGGTATCGGCAATATAGCGGAAGGGGGAGTTCGCGGGCAGGGCCGCGGCACCTTCCTTGATGGAACCCTTGGTCCAGAAATCGGTCATCACCTGCTTGGCGGCGGCCATGACGCGGGCCTGCTCGAAGAACTTGGTGATCATGATATACCAGGTGCCAAGCGACATGAAGACCATGATCAGCAGGACGCCACGGGCAATGAAGTCACCATTGGCCCACAGCGCGCCCAGACCGTAGGGGTTGCCCTCGGGGGCCTTGGGGGCATCGGCCGGGGGAGCTGCATCCGCTGCGGGAGCGGGAGCAGGAGCAGGCGCGGGTGGCGCTTCGGCCGGGGCTGCCGGTGCGGCATCGGTGGCGGCGGGAGCCTGCACGGCCGGGGCATCGGCACCCGGTGCCGGAGTGGCCGGGGCGCCATTGCCATCGGTCGGGGGCGCGGAAACCGCAGGCGCCGTGGCCGCATCGCTAGCGGCCGGGGCGGCATCCTGTGCAAGCGCAGCGAGCGGGGAAGCCGCGCACAGCATGGCAGCGAAAGCAGCCGAGGCAACAAGAGTGTGTTTACGATGCAGTCTGATCATTTAACCAAAATCCTCTGGAGCAGGATGTTTTTTCCGAGGCGGCGGGGTGCTGCCGGCCCCCGCCGTGCCTGACCTTGATACTCAGGCTCAGTCATTCAGACTGAACGTGATCGTATAGAGATGATGGAATTCCTTTACGGGAACGCCATTCTTGACAGCCGGTGCATAGCGTGAGCGACGGACCGCCTTCAGCGCGGCATCGGCAAATGCCTGGCCACCCTTTACACTCACTACCTGGCAGTTGCTGGTGACGCCGCTGGGTTCCACGTCACAGGCGACGGACACAACGCCTTCACGGCCTTCTTCCGACATCTCTTCCGGGTATTCCGGCACCACATGGTTCAGCGGCGACGTTCCGGCCATGTGGTCGGGCACGGGCGGCGCGTTGGACACGGGCGCATCGGACGGCGGGGTCGCCCGGGCGGGCGGCATCGCCTTCGGCGGCTTCGTGTGCGTCACCTTCATCGGCGGCGGCGGTGTCGGCACCTGGATCTTCGGCGGCGGAATGTACGGCGGCGGCGGCTGCGTAATCTCCGGCGGCGGTGGTGGTGGCGGCGGCGGCGGTGGCGGCGGTGGCGGCTCCTTGATCATGTGCACTTCGACCGGCGGCTTGGGCGGTTCCTTCGGGGCATCAGGCGCGGAGCCAAGCCCGTACAGGAGCGCCACAACCAGCAGTCCTTCAAATGCCAGGACAAGGGCGAAAACAATTACCTTTTGTAGTGTATTATCACTCTGTTCCGCATACGTCATACCCATACCTCACTCAGAACGGCATAGTTTTAGGAAGGAATTATTGGAAAATTTATTCTGGATGTTCTGATTTCACCAAATCTACTACGGGAGTATGACCAGATTTCTACGAAACGACTGATGCGATCCGCCTTGTTCTCCCCGGTTCAGCCGTGAAACATGGCCATCCCCTTTCCCGGCGGAACGGAAAAGCGTGATGGCCGCAGCCCCGGACAGTGCATATGCCAATGCACGGACACCGCATGCACCCTGCCCCAACTGGCCAAACCACTCATTCATCACGATTTATCCATAAACATTATTACCAACTCGAAATCAACCCTGATCTTGTCTGAAATAGTCTGTCTGAATGACCCGCCCGCCAGATCATGAACTGACGGGCCGACCGGACCAATGAAACTGACCCTTCCCGTGTCGGGCGGGGTCGTGAAAAACCGTTAATGCCAGCTTGATCAAAAAAAAATCCCAGTCAAGCAAACTGTTAAAAAAATAAGGAAAAAATCGATCCCGGCCCTTCGAAAGCCCTGTTTGCGCGCAATATTGTTATTGCAACATGGATGCCGGAACGGAAAGAACGCATTTCGAAACGATAGGCGGCTTTCACGTTATTTCTTGGTAAAAACAGATTCGGGTTCCTGCTCCCCGGCGGCCTCCACCCCGCTGAAGCGGGGCAGCATCCGCGCTTCGGGCTGGTAGGCCACGGCCTCCCCCTGCTTGACCATTTCCAGGCAGGCGGCGAACGTACTGCTCCATGCCGAACGGCGCTGCCCTGCCGACAGGCTGCTCCCCTCGCCTTCGCGCATGCACTCGGGCAGCATCCAGTCCAGCGGCACCGGCGTATGGCGCGCCTGTGCCAGGCAGGTGCGCACCCGCATGCGCGCATCCTCCACGGAAAACAGATCCAGCTGCACCGGCGCATAGAACGGGGTCTCGGCCGGCATGGCCCCCCAGTTGCCATCAAACACCGCAAGGCAACCCCACAGGAACTCGATCCGGTCCACTTCCCACTGGTCCGATTCGTCGCTTTCGGGCGGCCGTGCACCGCCAAAGCCATGCACGTCGCGCCCCAGCTGGGCGCGCGCGGCAAGCCAGCCCGCAAGGGCTGACGCGCCCTCGGCGGCCAGCAGGCGCGTGCGCAGGTCGGCGGCTTCCTGCGTGGCCTGCTGCTGGCGGGGATCATCTTCGGGCAGCATGAGGCGCGAGCGCAGCAGCAGCAGCCCCGACGCCATGACCGCCCACTGCGCCTTCTGCCCCAGCGGCAGGGTGGTGCATGCCCGCACGGCTTCGGCCAACTGGTCGATCAGGGTTACGATATCCAGCCGGGCCAGGTCGATTTCACGCGCATGGGCCAGTTCCAGCAGGTGCGACAGGCTGCCCTGATAGAGCGCGAGCCTGACAACCGGCTCCCCATCGGGCACCGCGCCACCGGCAAACAGCGTGAACTGGTCCGTCATGTCAGCGGGCGTTCCGTCAGGCCGAAGACAAGCCGGGGGTAATGTTCCTCCGCCCGACGCACCACGGGCATGGGGTTGCCCCCACGGGTAAAGAAACCGAAGACCATGGCCCGGTGCCCACGGGCCAGCCTGCGGCCCGCCTTGCGCCCGGGCAGGTACGTCACCTGCCGGGGGGCCTCGGCAATGCCCCAGTGGCGCTGCAGCCACGCGCGGGCATCAGGATGGGTGGCGCCCAGGGCCAGGATGGCATCGGGCACCGGCACAAGGCGATGGAAGTCCAGCGGGCAGGCACCGGCGGGCAGCAGGGTCAGCCGGGCATGGCGCGCTTCGGCCGCGGCACGGAACTGGCGCGCCAGGATGCGACAGCCTTCAACCGACAGTCCGGCCCGCCCGCGCGCGGGACCATTCCGGCCGATGGCGAGTGCGAACATGTCCTCCTCCATCCGTTCGGCATCGAAGGGCCATGGGATGAGACCGGGGCCAGCCGCTTCCGCCCCGAAGGCATCCATGGCCGCATCCGGTCCGTGTACCAGCAGGTGCCACCACTGCCATGGCACCGGGCCAGCCGGCTTGGGCCATGCCGAAAGCGGCCGCCGCCCGCGCCGGGCCGGTGGCCGGCGGAGGGCACCGGCCGGCGCTTCCCCGTCCCGCGTGGCGGGAGGGGGCAGTTCAGCCCAGGGCAGGCGCAGGTTTTCAGTCATTGGCAAGCTGGCATTCGTACGGCCGCAGGGCGCGGGGGTCACGGTAGCGGGTATGCCGGCACAGCGCCGTGATTTCCATGCCCTGCCGCAGCGCTTCCATGATGTAGCCCGAGCGCAGGGCGTGCGCGCTCAGGCGGGCCACCACATCGGGGGCCACTTCGGCCATCAGTGCGCGGCGTTGCAGGATGCGGGTCACGGCATAGGGCGTAAGCGCCCGGCCGCCCACGCGCCCGCCCTTGGAAATGGCGCGGAAGAGCGGCCCGGTCTGGCGGTGCGCGACCTGCTGCCATGCAGCCAGGGCGGCGGCGGGGCACGGCAGCCCTTCGGCCGACAGGGGCAGGCTGACAGGCTGGTGGCCATCGCCCTCGCGGATGTTCAGCACCAGCGCCGTGCGGCCGGGCACGGCGTCCTCCACCTGCAGGCCAACCAGTTCCGAACGGCGCAGGGCGCCGGCAAAGCCGAACAGCAGCAGGCAGCGGTCCCGCAGGCCACGGACGCCATCCTCGCACCGTTCCACCATGGCGCGCAGCATGCCCGGCGTCACCACTTCAGGGGCAGGTGCCGACACGCGGGGCAGGTCGAGCATGTGGGCCAGGGCCGCACGGATGCGGGTATCGGTCACATCCCATGCCATGTTGTTGAAGCGGTGCATCCTGCCAATCGCGGCCAGACGGCGGCGGATGGTGGCGGGGGCGAATTCCGCCAGGCTGCGCAGGTAGGCCGCAACCACATCCGGCGTTGCGGGAATGGGGGCCACGGCCTGCGCCGCGCACCAGCGGGTAAAATGCACCCAGTCCGCCCGGTAGGCGCGCAACGTGGCAACAGTCGCGCGCGCGGGCGGCGGGGCGGGATCGGTGGCCGTGGTCATGGGCGGGTTCCGTGTGCCACCAGTATCAGACCAGCGTCATCCGGTTGACATCCACCATGCCGAAATCCGTGATCTTGAGATGCGGGATGACCGGCAGCGGCAGGAACGCAAGCTGGAGGAACGGCTCATCCAGCCCGCAGCCCAGCGCGCGGGCGGCGGCGCGCAGCACCACAAGCTGGTCGCGCACGGTCTCGAACGGGGCATCGCTCATAAGCCCCGCCACCGGCAGCGGCATGTCGGCCATGACCTGTCCGCCCCGCACCACCACAAAGCCGCCCCCCGTCTTTTCCAGATGGTTGACCGCCAGCGCCATGTCCGCATCATCCATGCCGACCACGCAGATATTGTGGCTGTCATGCCCGACCGAGGATGCCAGCGCCCCGCCGGACAGGCCGAACCCCTTAACGAAGCCACGCCCGATATTGTCGTTATGCCCATGCCGCGCCACCACGCAGATGCGCGCGATATCCTGCGCCGGGTCGGGCTGGACAATCCCATCCACCACCGGCAGGTCGGCATGCAGGAAGGGCGTGATGATCTGTCCGGGCAGCAGGCCGATCACGGGGCGCCGCGTGCCGGAACCCGCCACCTGCATGTCCGCCGCACTGACGGGGCCGGGCAGGCTGACGCTGCCCGTGCCCACGGGGGGAATGATGTCACGGGCGGCAAACAGCGCGTCATCCACCAGCCTGCCCGCGCTGATCACGTCCGACACCCGGCATTCCCGCAGGTCATCCAGCAGCACGATATCCGCCCGCCTTCCCGGCACGATCAGGCCCCGGTCACGCAGGCCAAAGGCGTTGGCGGCACTGAGCGAGGCGCTGCGATAGGCGGCCAGCGGTTCCACCCCCAGCGAGATGGCCAGGCGGATCAGGTAGTCCAGATGCCCCTCATGCGCGATTTCCAGCGGGTTGCGGTCATCGGTGCAGAAGGCGAAGAACGGCGACGTAACCGGGTTGAGCAGCGGCACAAGGGCCCGCAGGTCCTTGCACACCGAGCCTTCGCGGATCAGCACCGTCATGCCCTTGCGCACCTTTTCCAGCGCTTCCTCCGCCGTGGTGGCTTCATGGTCGGTGGTGATGCCCGCACTCAGGTAGCCATTGAGCTTTCGCCCGCGCAGCAGCGGGGCATGGCCATCGATATGGCCGCCGGCAAAGGCTTCCAGCTTTTCCATGCAGACCGGGTCATTGTTCAGCACGCCGGGGATGTTCATGAACTCGGCCAGGCCAATGACCTTGGGGTGACCCCGATAGGCCAGCAGGTCCGCCGCCCCCAGCGCGGCCCCCGATGTTTCCAGATGGGTGGAGGGCACGCAGCTGGACAGGTTGACGCGCAGGTCCATGACCGTGCGCAGGGCGGCTTCGGTAAAATAGTCCAGCGCCGGGCGGCCCAGCACGTTGGCCATCTCGTGCGGGTCGCATATGGCGGTGGTCACGCCGTGCGGCAGGACGCAGCGATCGAACTCGAAGGGCGTGATGAGCGAGGATTCGACATGCAGGTGCGTGTCAATGAAGCCGGGCACGGCAATGCGCCCGCGCCCCTCGATCACGCGCGTCCCCTCGTAGCGGTCCAGCGTGCCGACAATGGTATCGCCACACAGCGCGATGTCGGTTGGCAGCAGTTCGCCCGTCACCAGATCGAACAGGCGCACGTCGCGGATGACGGTATCCGCCACCATGCGCCCGCTGCCCTGTGCAATCCGGTCGGAAATCACGCTGCCTGCCATACTGTCCCGCTTTCGTACCGTTGGTGATGGTGGACACCAGTCTATCACAACCCGCTGGCACGCAAGTCAGCACACGGATTCTTTTTCACCGCCACCCCTGTTGTCCCCACAGGTACGTTGACAAGGGCCACGTGTTTCCCGATCCTGAAGCGACCAAGGGGAGTCCCGACAAGGGGCTGAGAGACCGCTGGCATGGACCACCATGCGCGCGGAGACCCTGCCGGGCGCATCGTGCGTTCCGGGGAACCTGATCCGGCTCATACCGGCGGAGGGACTGGTGCAGACAATCGGCACAAGGCTGCGGCATAGCGCCCGCAGGTGAACACGCAAGCCGCGTGGCGCCCGGTTTTCTCCCCCACACCCCCCTGTCGGAGAGAACGCGAGGAGCATTGCCATGTCCACCGTTGCTTCGCCTTCATCTCCCGACCATGTCACCACCGGCCCCATCATGGGGTCCACCAAGGTCTGGTCCTCACCCGAGGGGCACGCGCATATCCGCGTGCCTTTCCGTGAAATCGCGCTGGAACCCGGCGCCAACGAACCCCCGGTGCGGGTGTACGACACATCCGGCCCCTATACCGACCCCGCCGCCCGCATTGACGTGCGCCACGGGCTGCCCCCCATCCGCGCGCCATGGATCGCGGCGCGCGACCTGCCCGCCATCACCCCGCGCGCCGTCCGCCCCGAGGATAACGGCTTTGCCAAGGGCGAGCACCTGATCCCGTCCTGCCCCGCCCCCCATACGGTGCATGAAGGCCGCCCCGGCCAGCGGGTCACGCAGTATGAATTTGCCCGCGCCGGCATCATTACCGAGGAAATGATCTACGCCGCCCACCGCGAGAACCTTGGCCGCGCCACGATGGTCGAGGGGGCTGCCGCCCGCCGTGCCGATGGCGAGGATTTCGGGGCGGACATACCCGAATTCGTCACCCCCGAATTCGTGCGCTCCGAAATTGCCGCCGGCCGCGCCATCCTGCCCGCCAACATCAACCACCCGGAACTGGAACCGATGGTGATCGGGCGCAACTTCCTGGTGAAGGTCAACGCCAATATCGGCAATTCCGCCGTCACGTCCTCGGTCGCGGAGGAAGTGGAAAAAATGGTCTGGGCCATCCGCTGGGGGGCCGATACGGTGATGGACCTGTCCACCGGACGCAACATCCACAACATCCGCGACTGGATCCTGCGCAACGCGCCGGTGCCCATCGGCACGGTGCCGCTGTACCAGGCGCTGGAAAAGGTGGGCGGCGTGCCCGAGGACCTGACATGGGAGATCTTCCGTGACACGCTGGTCGAACAGGCGGAACAGGGGGTGGACTACTTCACCATCCACGCCGGCGTGCGGCTGCGGCATGTGCCGCTTACGGTCGACCGTGTGACCGGCATCGTCTCGCGCGGCGGGTCGATCATGGCGGGATGGTGCCTGCACCACCACCGCGAGAGCTTCCTGTATGAACATTTCGAGGAAATATGCGACATCATGCGCCGCTATGATGTCTCGTTCTCGCTGGGTGACGGGCTGCGTCCCGGCTCCATTGCCGATGCGAATGACGCAGCCCAGTTCGCGGAACTGGAAACGCTGGGCGAACTGACAAAGATCGCATGGGCCAAAGGCTGCCAGGTCATGATCGAGGGGCCGGGCCATGTGCCCATGCACAAGATCAAGGTCAATGTGGAAAAGCAGCTGCGTGAATGCGGCGAAGCCCCCTTCTACACGCTTGGCCCGCTCACGACCGATATCGCACCGGGCTACGACCACATCACATCAGGCATCGGGGCGGCCATGATCGGCTGGTTCGGCACCGCCATGCTGTGTTACGTCACGCCGAAGGAACATCTCGGCCTGCCCGACCGTAATGACGTGAAGGTGGGGGTCGTGACCTACCGCATTGCCGCCCATGCCGCCGATCTGGCCAAGGGGCACCCGGCGGCGCGCATCCGCGATGACGCGATCAGCCGCGCGCGCTTCGACTTCCGCTGGAATGACCAGTTCAAGCTGTCCCTCGACCCGGACACGGCATGTTCGTACCACGACGAGACCCTGCCGCGTGAAGCGCACAAGAACGCGCATTTCTGTTCCATGTGCGGCCCCAAATTCTGCTCCATGCGCATAAGCCATGACCTGAAGGCCGATGCGCAGCGGCTGGCCGGGCTTGAGCAGAAGAAGGAAGAGTTCCGCAGCAACGGCAACCGGATCTATGTGCCGGTGGAAGAGGCCGTGACACCGGCGGAATAGGAGCGTATTTCAAAAATAACAAAAATTGCCGGGCGCCGCCTTTTTCCCAAAAAGGCGGCGTTCTTCCGAAGCTTTTTGAAAAAAGCTTCACCAAAAACCTGTCCATGACTTGCCACCCCCGCAGGCACCACCACATGCTGGCTGGTCGGGTGCGGGTAACAGGCTCAGTCGGTCAGGGCTTCTTCTGCCTGCCGCATGGTTGCAACACCCCCTCCGCTGCGGCGGAGCATGAGGAACCGGCCCGACCAGGAACCAGCGATACGCCATTCCCCCTCAATCTCGCTGCCATCAGCGTTCAGCGCGCCAGTATACAGCACGGCGTGCCGCCGGCCGCCACCTTCGTAGGTTTTGGTAAACCGCACGCTGGTCCCATGGCGCACGCCCCGGATGGTTGAGACAAAGCACGTCTCCCCCTGCCCATTGGCCGCGCGCTCCGTCACGGTGCCACCAAGACCGTCTGCTGTCTCGAACAGCGATGCGGAGAAAAACTCCGGCGGCAACGCATGGGGATAGCTGAACTGCCCGTCCCACTGTCCCGTTACATCCAGAGCCTTCTCAGCCATCGGACCTGTTCTTTCCCTTTGATAAAAATGACAAAAGCTTCCGGGGGCTGCCTTTTTTTCAAAAAGGCGGCATCTTTCCGAAGCTTTTTGAAAAAAAGCTTCACCAGAAACCTTCTTATGATTTGCCAGGCGTGGTCAGGGTCAGGGTGTTCTTCATCCCGGCCCTGACCATACGATCAGATGACTTTTTCCACCCAGCCATGGGGATCGGGTGCCGTGCCGCGCTGGATGGCAATCAGCGCGCTGCGCAGCTTCCCGGTCACGGGGCCGATGCCCCTGCCCTCACCAATGACCGCATCGCCCTTGGGGCCACGGAAGCGCCCGATGGGCGAGACCACCGCCGCCGTGCCACAGGCAAATACTTCGCGCAGGCGGCCGGACGCGGCATCGGCATATAGCTGGTCGATGGCGTAGGGCGCCTCGCGCACGCTCAAACCCTCCGCACGGGCCAGGGTCAGCAGCGAATCGCGGGTGATGCCACGCAGGATGGTGCCGGTCAGCGGCGGGGTGGCGATGGAGCCGTCATCAAACACGAAAAACACGTTCATGCCGCCCATTTCCTCAATCCAGCGGCGCTCGACCGCATCAAGGAACAGCACCTGCGCGCAGCCATGGCCCTTGGCTTCCTGCTGGGCCAGCAGGCTTGCGGCATAGTTGCCACCGCACTTGGCCTCCCCCGTGCCACCGGGGGCGGCGCGGCAGAAATCGGATACCCACACGCTCACCGCCTCTTCACCAAAATAGGCACCCACGGGGGAGGCAATGACCATGAACAGGTATTCCGACGCGGGCTTCACACCCAGGAAGGTCTCGCTCGCGATCATGAAGGGGCGGATGTACAGGCTTTCATCCGGCTTGCCCGGCACCCATTCATGATCCACGCGCACCAGCTGGCGCACCGCCTCGACAAACACTTCATCGGGCACTTCCGGCATGGCCAGGCGTTCGGCCGACTTGCGGAAGCGCGCGGCATTGGCATAGGGGCGGAACAGGGTGATGCCGCCTTCCGCCGTGCGGTAGGCTTTCATCCCCTCGAAAATTTCCTGCGCGTAGTGCAGCACGGCGCAGGCGGGGTTGAGCGTCAGCGGCGCGAAGGGCTGTACCCGGGCATCATGCCACCCCCTGCCTTCCTGATAGCGGATAACGACCATGTTATCTGTAAAGACACGCCCGAAACCGGGGCTGGCCAGAATCTGCGCCCGCTGCTGCGCCGGAACCGGCGACGCATTGGGGGAAAGGGTGAAGGGAAGGGAAGTGGCGCTGTCCATAGCCTTTATTTCTCTTTCATCATGGCGCGGGCACGCTTGTGAAAACGCGCGCCTGCCCGCTGCGGCAGCAGGCAGTGCTAGCAGAAGTTCACCAGAACATTCCGCCGGTCAACCCCGTGCACGGGGGGCAGGCCCGCATTTCATGCCTGATCCAGGCGGAAACCCATGGCCCGCAGCGCCTGCGGCAGGCGCTCGCGGCCATGCAGCGCCGATACGTCACCCAGCCGCGCCAGCATCGCTTCGCTCCAGCTGCGCGCGGGCTGCCCGGCACTGGCCCGGACGGCACGCAGGCGCTCGTCATAGGCCGCGATTTCCGCGCCGGTGGTCGCTGCCGCATCATAGCGTTCCCGGTGCAGCACGCTCTGCTGCGGCAGGCGTGGCTTGATGGTGGTGGGATGCCTGCGGTCGGGATAGCCCACGCTCATGCCAAAGACCGCCATCGTGCGGGGCGGCAGGCCCAGTTCGGCGGCAATGGCCTCGGGGTTGTTGCGCACCCCGCCCACATACACGATTCCCAGCCCGTAGGATTCCAGGCTGGCGGCTGCGTTCTGGGCGGCCAGCGCGGTATCCATCACCCCCGCCAGGAATGTATCCAGGCAGTCCAGCCCCGGCAGGACACGGTCATGGGCATGGCCCACCGCCGCCAGCCGCGCCAGATCCACCACCCAGGCCAGGAAAAGCGGTGCCTGGGCAATGAAGTCCTGCGCGCCCGCCAGTTCGGCAATCCGCGCCCGGCGTGGCCCGTCCTGCACGGCCACGACGCTCCAGGCCTGCATGTTAGAGGATGTGGACGCCGACTGCGCCGCCGCCACGGCCGCTTCCAGCACGCCATCGGGCAGCGGGGCGGAACTGAAGGCCCGTACGGAGCGATGCGCCATGAGGCTGCGCGCCACCGGGCTTTCGGGCAGGGCGGGAATGGCCGGCGGGGTGCCGTAGCGGGCCTGCCACAGGGCATTCATGGATGACAGGGCGGGAAAGGAAGAAAGGGTGATGTCGGACATTGGCATGCCTCCTGCCTGCACAACGGTGGCGGAGAGCGCAGCAGATCACACCACCCCATGCACGAAAAGCAGGCGAAACATCACACCAGCCCTGCGCATTCCGGCGGAAAGGCGGCGCGGGCGGAAACCATGGTGCCCCTTCATGGAATATACCATTTGGTCTTTTTAAAATTCCTTCTGAATCAAAGGATCTTTTCGTTTCCTGCCTTCACGTTCATGCGAAGTCCAGCCCCCGGCTATAGGAAGATAGACCTAAATAATGCATGAAATCACACCACGGGCGGCCCACACGCATCATCTTCCCTGCATCAAAGGAACCACGCCAGCATGTTCGAGGCCCTCATGATCCGCCGTGCCGACGGCGTTGTCACCACCCGGCTGGAACAGGTCGGACCCGATGCCCTGCCCGAGGGCGACGTGACCGTGCAGGTCAGCCATTCCAGCCTGAATTACAAGGATGCCCTGGCCATGACCCGTGGCGCGCCGGTGGTGCGGCGCTTCCCCATGGTGCCGGGCATCGACCTGGCCGGGCGCGTGGTGCAGTCGCACGATCCCGTCTACCAGCCGGGGGACCAGGTCATCGCCACCGGGTGGGGACTGGGGGAAAGCCACTGGGGCGG
Source organism: Komagataeibacter rhaeticus (assembly GCF_011611525.1). NCBI lineage: Bacteria > Pseudomonadati > Pseudomonadota > Alphaproteobacteria > Acetobacterales > Acetobacteraceae > Komagataeibacter > Komagataeibacter rhaeticus. The sequence continues at coordinate 216,698 of NZ_CP050139.1, read as the reverse complement.
CCTTGCGGGCATGGCGCGCCTGCCGGGGCGGTGGCTCCTGCCGCGGCCCGGCGGCCTGTCCGCCCGCCAGGCGATGGGAATCGGCACCGCCGGCTTTACCGCCATGCTGTGTGTCATGGCACTGGAAGACGGGGGGCTGACCCCCGCCTCGGGGCCGATCATCGTCAATGGGGCCGGTGGGGGCGTGGGGGGCATGGCCATCATGCTGCTGGCCCAGCTTGGCTATGAAGTGGTGGCGGTAACGGGACGGCCCCAGCTCCATGCCTACCTGACCAGCCTGGGGGCGGCCGAGATCCTGCCCCGCGATACGCTCAGCCCGACCGGCAAGGCGCTGGAGACGGCGCGCTGGGCGGGCGGGATTGACGTGGTGGGCAACGATGCGCTGGCCACCATGTGCGCCTCGGTCATGCACGGGGGCACGGTTGCGGCCTGCGGGCTGGCCGGGGGGATGAACCTGCCGCTGACCGTGGCGCCCTTCATCCTGCGCAATGTACGCCTGCAGGGAATCGACAGTGTCATGTGCCCGCGTCCGCGCCGCATGGCGGCATGGGCACGGCTGGCGCGCGATCTTGACCCGACCCGGCTCGACAGCATGCTGCATGACGCGCCACTGGCCGATGCCATCGGCATAGCCCCCCGCATCCTGGCCGGTCACATCCGGGGGCGGACGGTCATTACCGTTGCCTGAACAGCGAAAAGGCGGCATTCCCGCAGGGGAACACCGCCTTTCCGCACGTAGCCGAAGCCTGCTGCCTAGTGGCAGGGGAAGCCCAGCAGGTGGCGGCCGTCATGTACGAATTCATGCACGTAATGGCCGGAAATGAGTGCGGTCGCCCCCTGTTCCGCGCCGACGAAATAAATCAGCAGCGACGCCAGTACCAGCCCGAACACACCCCACGGCAGCAGGTCACGCACCGGGATGGAAACCTGCGGTGCGGCAATGCCCGTGCTGGACAGGACGGATGTATCTTGGCTCATACCGGAAAACTCCATGGATCACGCACGACCCGGAGCAGTATGCCTGGAACCCGGCGCCCGCGCCTGCTCCCGTAACCCGGATCTGGCGGCATGTTTCCAAAATTGGCATGAAAGGTCAATCACTCCTTGCGCGTGCCGCCCTTTCGCCCCACGCAGGCCCCCTGCCATGAACCAGATCCTGACCTGCCTTGCCCTGCCCGCGCCCGACAGCCTGCGCCGGGGCGTCTTTCCCGACCCGGACGCACCCGTCACCCTGCCGCCTGCGACAGGCCGCGCCCTGTCCGCGGCACAACTGGCCCTTGTGCCGCCTGCCCTGCTCCCGGCCTGTCCCTCCGCCCGGCCGGATGCCAGCCTGAACGGCGTGGACATGGGCGCATGGCGGGGGATGCCGCTGAAGGACGTGCCCCCCACGGACCTTGCCCGCTGGGTGACCGACCCCGGCTTTGCCCCGCCGGGCGGCCAGAGCCGGGCGGCGCATCTGGGCCACATGCGGGCATGGCTTGCGGGCCTGCCCCGCGCGCCCGCGCATCTGTGTGTGGCGGCGGATGCGGCCGTAATACGCGCCATCGTGGTGGCGGCGCTGGGCGGCACACCCGCCATGCTGTCAAAGCTGGATATCGCCCCACCCAGCACCACGCGGCTGACCCGCCACACGGGCTGGCGCGTGGCGGTTGCGGGGGCACCCCTGTCATGATGGCACGGCATGCCCATGGCGGCGCCTGCCTTTGACAGCGCGGGGGCCAATCGTCTAGATCCAGCCCTTGATGGTTCCCCCTTGGGGAGAATAGGGAAGACGGTGCGCCCATGGGCAAGTCCGTCGCTGCCCCCGCAACTGTAGGTGGCTGTTTTCCGGCCCGCCCCCAAAACGGGGCTGGCAGCGTCACTGGTTGCCGCCGCAGGGCGGCACCGGGAAGGCCGCCGGAAAAGGGAGGGTTCACCCTCCGCCACAAGCCAGGAGACCTGCCATCCTTCCCGCCGCCCCATGGGCGGCGTGGAACATGACCGAATCCAATCGCATGGCTGGCGGGGTGCCCGGCACGCGACAGGCCACCGCCACGCAGGCCCTGCGGGCGGGGCCGCAACCGTGCACCCCATCACCCTGCCGCCCGCGCGGCAGACCGCATTGAGGGTACGCCGCCATGACCACGCCACCGCAGCCGGACCCTACGGGCACAGCGCCCGTTCACCTGCATGTCTGTGTGACGTGCCGCCGTGGGCTGCCCGCATCCGACAACCCGCAGGGGCGGCAGTTGCATGATGCGCTCATGGCGCTGGCGCGGGACAATCCGCAGGTCGTCATCCACGAAGTGTCCTGCCTTGCGGCCTGTGACGAAGGCTGCACCGCCGTGGTGGCCAGCCCCGGCAAATGGGGCTGGCTGCTCGCCCGGCTTGGCCCGGAGAAGGCCGCCGACCTGCTGGCCTATACCGCCGCCTATGCCGCCTCGCGCAGTGGCACCGTCATGCCGTCACGCCGCCCCGCCAGCCTGTCGGACATGGTGCGCGGCCGCTTTCCCGCATCGCTTTTTTCTGGAGCCTGACCGTCATGCCCCCTTCCCCCACCGCGCGCGCGCGCGTGCCCGTTACCGTCATCACCGGCTTTCTGGGTGCGGGCAAGACCACGCTGCTGCGCCATGTGCTGGCCAATGCAAAAGGCCAGCGCATTGCCATCGTGGTCAATGAATTCGGCACGCTGGGCATTGATGGCGACACGCTGCGCGCCTGCGGCGTGGAAGGCTGCCGCGATGAGGACATCGTGGAACTGACCAATGGCTGCCTGTGCTGCACGGTGGCGGATGACTTCCTGCCCACCATGGAGGCCCTGCTGGACCGCGCCAGCCCGCCGGATCACATCGTGATCGAGACATCGGGCCTGGCCCTGCCCAAGCCGCTGCTCAAGGCGTTCGGCTGGCCCACCATCCGCACGCGCATGACGGTGGATGGCGTGGTGACGGTGGTGGATGGCCCCGCCGTGGCCGTCGGCCGCTTTGCCGATGATCCGGAAGAAGTGGCCCGTCAGCAGGCCGCCGACCCCTCGCTCGACCACGACAACCCGCTGGCCGAAGTATACGAGGACCAGCTCCTGTGCGCCGATCTGGTGGTGCTGAACAAGACCGACCTCATGACCCCCGCACAGGCCGATGCGGTGGAAGCCGCGATCCGTGCCGAGATCCCGCGCGCGGTCAAGGTGGTACGCGCGACCGACGGGCAGGTGGACCCCGCCATCCTGCTGGGGCTGGATGCGGCGGCGGAAGACGACCTTGCGGCCCGCCCTTCCCACCACGATGCCGAGGGCGGCGAGCACGAGCATGATGATTTCGAGAGCTTCGTGCTGCCGGTTGCCGAGCAGGCCAGCGTGGAGGATTTCATCACCCGGCTGAAAACCGTGGCCGAGCAGCACGACATCCTGCGCATGAAGGGCTACGCCACGGTGGCAGGCAAGCCCATGCGGCTGGCGGTGCAGGGCGTGGGCAGCCGCTTCCGCCACCAGTTCGACCAGCCGCTGCCCCAGGATGGCCTGCGCGGCGGCAACCTTGTGGTGATTGGCCAGAAGGGGCTGGACCAGGCGGCGATTGCGGGCATGCTGGCATAAAATGTTTTAAACCAACTGATAAAAGTTTTTGGGTGCCGCCTTTTTCAAAAAGGCGGCGTTCTTCGAAGCTTTTTGGAAAAAAGCTTCACCAAAAACTTTTTTATGATTTCAAGGGTATGGAAACAGGGCGGGCACCATGCATCTGCTGGCACGCGAAATCCGCACGCTGGATGACGGCGATCAGGCGCAGGACCTGGGGCATGCCCCGGCCGATATCGTGTTCCTGTCCTTTTCCGACAGTGACCTCCTGTGCCTGAACGCGGCGCATACGGCACCGGATGCGCCCGCCGCCAGCCTGCGCAGCGCCAACCTGTCCTGCCTGCTGCACCCCATGTCCATCGACCTGTATGTGGCCGATACCATCATGGACTCGCGCTGCGTGGTGGTGCGGCTGCTGGGCGGGGTGGAATACTGGCGCTACGGGGCAGAGGAACTGGCCCGCGCCTGCCAGCAGGCCCGCATACCGCTGGCCTTTGTCGCGGGTGACGGGCGCGATGACCCGCGCCTTGCCGCACTTTCCACCGTGGATGAACCCGTCCGCGCCCGCCTTGATGCGCTGCTGCGCGCGGGTGGGGTGGCCAACACGGCCACCGCCCTGCGGCTCATGGCGCATCTGGCCGGGTGCGGGCCGGACGAGAACACGCCCCCCGAACCCCTGCCACCAGCCGGGCTGCTGCAGGCGGCTGATGCCGCCCTGCCGCTGCGCGCGATGGTGGTGTTCTACCGCGCGCACCTGCTGGCGTCGGATATCGACCCCATCATGGCGCTGGCGGCCGGACTGGCATGCCATGGCATGGGGGTGGACCTTGTCTATGTCACCTCGCTCAAGGATGCGGCATCCATGCGTGTCCTTGCCGCCCGCCTTGCGGTAGCACCGCCTGATGTGATCATCAACGCCACCTTCTTTTCCGCCCGCACGGGCGTGGAGAACGTCTCCCCGCTTGACCTGGCCGGGGTGCCGGTGCTGCAGGTCCAGCAGCCCGGCATTCCCTATACCTTATGGCGCGACAGCGTGCGCGGCCTGTCGCAGGCCGATCTGGCCATGCAGGTCGTGCTGCCTGAACTGGACGGGCGGATTCCCGCCTTCCCCATTTCCTTCAAGGAAGAAACCACACCCGGCCTGCCCGCACGCCATGTGCCCTATCCGCAGGGCGTGGAACTGACCTGCGCGCGCGCGGCAGGCTGGGCGCGGCTAGGCCACAGGCCGGCTGCCGGGCGGCGGGTGGGCATCGTGCTGTCCGACTATCCCGGCGCGCAGGGGGCCCCCACCGGGCAGGCGGCCCATGCGGTGGGGCTGGACAGTCTTGCAAGCCTTGAACACATCATGCACCTGCTGCACGGCGCGGGTTACGATACGGGCAGCCTTCCCCTGCCAACGGCGGACGGGCTGGCCCATGCACTGGCCCGCGCGCCTGCCCGGCCCTTCGTGTCCGTTGCCACATACAAAAACTGGCTGGCGGACCTGCCGCCCGCGCTACAGGCAGAACTTGAAGCCTGCTGGGGCGCGCCGGAGACGGACCCCGCCTGCACCGATGGCCAGTTCCACCTGCGCCATGTGCAACCGGGGCATATCCTTCTGGCGCTACAGCCCGATCGCGGCACGACCACCGACCGGCATGGCGGCTACCATGACCCCGATACACCCCCACGCCATGCCTATGTGGCCTTCTACCTGTGGTTGCAAAACATCCTGATGCTGGACGCCATGGTGCATCTGGGCACGCATGGCACGCTGGAATGGTTGCCGGGCAAGGCGGCGGCACCTTCGGCGGGGTGCTGGCCTTCGGTGCTGGTGGGCGGGATGCCGGTCATCTATCCCTTCATTGTCAACAACCCCGGCGAGGCGGCGGCCGCGCGGCGCAGGCTGGGGGCCGTCACCATCGGGCACCTCACCCCCCCCATCATGGCGGCGGGCCATGCGGGCAATGACACGGGCGAACTGGAACGCCTGATTGATGAATATGCCGCAGCCGACGGGCTGGACCGCAGGCGGGGCGCCATCCTGCGGGGCGAGATCCTGCAACGCGCCGACAGCCTTGGCCTGCTGGGCGAAAGCGGCGTGGACCGGACAGCGGACGAGGACGAGGCCCTTGCCCGCCTTGATGCCTATCTGTGTGACGTGAAGGACCTGCAGATCCGCGACGGGCTGCATGTCTTTGGCCGTCCCGCGCCGCACATGGCGGAACTGGCCCGCACCATCGCCCGCTCCTGCGGCACGCAGGCCCCGGCGGACATCCCGGCCCGGCTGCATGCCTGCGGGCAGGCGGAAAGCCGTGCCCTTCTGGCGGCACTGGACGGGCGCTTCATCCCCGCAGGCCCCGCCGGTGCCCCCACGCGCGGGCGGGCGGACGTGCTGCCCACGGGGCGCAACCTGTATGCCATGGACCCGCGCGCCATCCCCACCCGCTCGGCACTGGTTCTGGCGCAGCGCACCGCCGCACTGCTGCTGGAAGGCCATCTGCAGGATCAGGGCGAACCGCTGCGCAGCCTGGTGATCGACCTGTGGGGTTCGGCCAGCCTGCGCACCGGCGGCGAGGACCTGGCCCTCGCCCTGCTGCTGATGGGGGTAAAGCCGGTCTGGGATCAGGCTTCGGGGCGGGTTACGGGCATCGAGATCATTCCCATGGCGGAACTTGACCGCCCGCGCGTGGATGTGACGCTACGCCTGTCGGGCCTGTTCCGCGATGCCTTTCCCGGCCAGATCGCGCTGTTCGAACAGGCGGTGCAGGCCATTGCGGCCCGCACTTCCGAAGCCCCCGACCTGAACCCGCTGGCCGCCAGCACGGCGGGGCTGGAGGGGAACGCGCGACAGGCGGCCACGGCGCGCATGTTTGGCGCGGCACCGGGCACCTATGGCACCGGGATGGAGGACATGCTGGCCAGCGGCGCATGGCAGGCACATGACGAACTGGGCAAGGCCTGGCTGAACGGCTCCGCATGGGCTTATGGCGGCAACCGCGAGGGCACGCAGGCGCCCGACCTGCTGGCCGCGCGCATGGCACAGGCCGCCATCGTGCTGCATGTGCAGGACAACGCGGAAACCGACATACTGGAAAGCGTGGAGGCCGCCACCCATGAAGGCGGCATGGCCGCCGCCGCCGCCATGCTGGGCAACATGCCCCGCCTGCTGCATGGCGATACCTCGCGCCCTGACGCCCCCCGCCTGCGTACCACCGCGCAGGAAGTGGCACGTGTAGTACGCGGGCGGCTAGCCAATCCGGCATGGCTTGCGGGCATGCGCCGCCATGGCTACCGGGGCGCGGCCGAGATTGCCCGCACCGTTGAGGCCCTGCACGGCTTTGCGGCCACCCTGCCCACCCGGCTTGACAGGCAGTTCGACCTGACCTTCGCCGCCGTGCTGGATGACCCGCAGATGGATGCCTTCCTGCTGGATGCCAACCCCGACGCGCGTGATGCCATCCGCCGCCTGATGGCCGATGCCCTGCGCCGCGACCTGTGGCGCCCGCGCGCCAACAGCGCCGCCATGCTGCTGGACCTGGCACCATGACCGCACCCCCCGGCGTGCGCGGCTGGTGCCCCGGCCTGCATACCCCCATGGAAGCCGCCGATGGCTGGCTGGTGCGCGTGCGCCCGCCGCTTGGCCGCCTGTCGGGCCAGCAGGCGCATGCCATTGCCCAGGCGGCCCGGACGCACGGCAACGGGCTGATCGAACTGACCAGCCGGGGCAACCTGCAACTGCGTGGCCTGACACCGGACAGTGCCCGTGCCTTTGCCCGTGACATGCAGGTGGCGGGACTGGCCAGCACGGATGCCGCGACCGAGGCCCGGCGCGGCCTGCTGCTCTCGCCACTGGCCGGGATCGACCCGCGCGCCGCCCCCGATACGCCGGATGTCATCCGTGCGCTGGATGCCGCCCTTGCCGGTGCCATCACCCTGTGCGGCCTGCCCGCCAAATTCGTGATTGCGGTGGAATGCGGGGGCTACGTGCCCACCGGCACGCTACGGGCGGATATCACGCTGCGCGCCAGCGGCGCGGGCTGGCTGGTCATCTGTGGTACGCGGGCATGGCCCTGCACCGGAATGTCAGGGGTGGAAATGGTCCTGGCACTTGCCCATGCGCTGGCAGCGCTGGATGCGCCCGCCCGTCCGCTACGTGACCCGGCGCAGGCTGATGCCGCCCTTGCGGCCCTTGGCGTGCTGGATGCAACACAACCGGCACCGCAGGAACGCCATGAACCGCCCCCGCTGGCAGGCCCCCTGCCCGGCCACGCCATGGGTGCTGTCCTGCCGCCCGGCCCGATCAGCGCTGGCCTGCTGGATGACGTGGCCCGGTGGTGCACGGACCGGGGCAACGGCCAGATGCGCATTGCCCCGTGGCGGTCGATCATATTCGAACACTGCACAACGCCACCGCCCCAGACCGGCCTGATAACCGACCCGGCCGATCCGCGCCTGCGCATATGGGCGTGCATTGGCGCGCGCGGCTGCGGCTGCGCGCCACGTGACGTGACTGCCGATGCCCTGTACCTGGCCCCGGACCTGCCTGCATCCATGCGCCTGCATGTTTCGGGCTGCACCAAGGGCTGCGCCCATCCCGCCCCGGCGGACCTGACGCTGGTGGCCGGAACGGATGGCTACAGCCTGTGCCCGCATGGCCGGGCGGACGATACACCTGTAGACAGCGGGCTTTCGCTGGCACAGATACAGCAGATCCTGCGGGCATGGACCCCGCCCGCCCACGACGCCACCCACCCCAACGGGAGAACACGACCGGCATGACCCCGCAGACGGAACCGTATGACTACATCCACGATGGCGCGGCCATTTATGCCCGGTCCTTCGCCATTATCCGCGCCGAGGCCGATCTAGGCGGACTGACCGAGGCCGAGGCCCGCGTGGTCGTACGCATCATCCACGCCTGCGGCATGGTGGACGTGGCGAAATCCATCCGCATGTCGCCCGATTTCGTTACCCGCGCACGCGCCGCCCTGCTGGCGGGCAGGCCCGTGCTGTGTGATGCCAACATGGTGGCCCATGGCGTGACCCGCGCGCGCCTGCCGGCTGACAACCCGGTCATCTGCACGCTGCGCGACCCGCGCACGCCTGCGCTTGCAAAAGAAATTGGCAATACCCGCTCGGCCGCCGCCATGGACCTGTGGGGCGATGACCTGAAGGATGCCGTGGTGGCCATTGGCAATGCGCCGACCGCACTGTTCCACCTGCTGGAAATGCTCCGCGCGGGCGCACCCCGCCCGGCGGCCGTAATCGGCATGCCGGTGGGTTTTGTGGGCGCTGCCGAATCCAAGGAAGCCCTGGCGGAATTTGGCGACCTGCCCTTCATCATCGTACGCGGGCGACTGGGGGGCAGCGCCATGGCGGCGGCCACCGTCAATGCATTGGCGAGTGAAGCGGAATGACGCAGGGCACACAGGCAGGCCGCCTGTCCATACTTGGCATGGGACCGGGGGACCCGGAACTCATGACCGTAAAGGCCGCGCGTATCTTACGTGAAAGCCCGGTCATCGCCTGGTTCTGCCGCCATGACCGCCCCGGCCATGCGCGCCAGATCGCGGGCGACCTGCTGCCCCCCACGGCCACCACCCTGCGCTTCGCCTACCCCTTCACCACCGAGATCGCGGTCAGCGACCCGGCCTATCTGGTGCGCATGGCAGCCTTTTATGATGACTGCGCCCGGCAGGTGGCCGACCACCTGCTGGCCGGCACGGACGTGGCCCTGCTGTGCGAGGGCGATCCCTTCCTGTTCGGCTCGGCCATGTATGTGTTCGACCGGCTGCATGAACGCTTCGCATGCACCATCGTGCCCGGCATAACCGCCATGAGCGGCTGCTGGTCGGCGGCACAGCGCCCCATGGTGCATGGCGATGACGTGCTGTGCGTCATTCCCGGCACGCTGGATGAAGCGGCCCTGACGCAATGGCTGGAACAGGCCAATGCCGCCGTGATCATGAAGCTGGGCCGCAACCTGGAAAAAGTGCGCCGCGCGCTCCGTGCTGCGGGACGGGAGGCGCGTGCGATTTACGTCGAACGCGCGACCCAGCCGCAGCAGCGCAGCATGAAGCTTGCCGACATGACCGGGCCTGCTCCCTATTTCTCGATCATTCTCGTACCCGGACGGGAGGGCGCGCGATGACGGGCGGGACCGGGCGGATCTTTGTCGTGGGGCTTGGCCCGGGGAACGCGGCCCAGCGCACGCCGGAAGCCGACGCCGCGCTGGCGCAGGCCACCGACCTGATCGGCTACGCCCCCTATGTGGCGCGCGTTGAAGCCGGGCCGGACGTGGTGCGCCATGCCAGCGACAACCGCGTGGAACTGGACCGCGCGCGCCATGCGGTGGAACTTGCGCTGGCGGGACGGACCGTGGCGGTTGTCTCCGGCGGGGATGCCGGGGTCTTCGGCATGGCCAGCGCCGTGTTCGAGGCCATCGACCACGGTCCCGCCGCATGGCGCGGGGTGGAGGTCACGGTCATTCCCGGCCTGTCCGCCGTGCTGGCGGCGGCGGCCCGGCTGGGCGCGCCGCTGGGGGGGGATTTCTGTGTCATTTCACTGTCCGACAACCTCAAGCCGCGTGAGGTCGTCCACCGCAGGCTGGCGGCGGCGGCCGGGGCGGGACTGGTCGTGGCACTTTACAATCCGCGTTCAAGGGCCCGGCCGGACCAGCTGGGCGCGGCATTTGCCCTGCTGCGTACCATCCTGCCCGGCACGGTGCCGGTAGCGTTTGCCCGCGCCATAGGGCGTGCGGATGAGCGCGTGATCCTGACCGATATTGCCCATGCCGACCCCGAACAGGTGGATATGAGCACGCTGGTGCTGATCGGCTGCCCGCTCACCCACACCATTACCCGCGCGAACGGGGAAAAATGGCTTTATACATCCCGCAGCGTGGCGGCCCCGTGCGCGTGAAGCCCGTCCAGCCATGCCATGGCGGCGGTGGCATCCGCTACGGTCTGGGCCGCCGCCACGGGGGGGCGGGCCACCATGATCACCGCCACCCCCAGCCTGCGCGCCGCCGCCAGCTTGGCGTAAGTGGCGCTGCCGCCGGAATTCTTGGTCACGACTACATCAATGCGCTCATGGCGCAGCAGGGCTTCCTCCCCCGCCTCATCAAAGGGGCCACGGGCCAGCAGCACCCGGCAACCCGGGGGCAGCAGGCCGGCATCAGGCTGGTCCACGCTACGCAGCAGCCAGTCATGTGGCCTGGCGCTGGCAAAGGGCAGCAGGTCCTTGCGGCCGACCGTCAGCAGTACGCGCCGGGGCGCGGTGCCCAGCGCGCGGGCGGCGGCTTCCATATCCGGCACGATGGTCCAGCGATCACCCGCCACGGGTGTCCAGCCCGGCCGCTCCACGCGCAGCAGGGGTACGTGCGCCTGCATGCAGGCCCGCACCGCATTGCCGCTGATCCGGGTGGCAAAGGGGTGGGTGGCGTCCACCACCGCATCAGTGCGGTGCGCCAGCAGCCATTCCCGCAGCCCCTCCGCCCCGCCAAAGCCGCCAATGCGCACGTCCAGCGCGGGCAGGACGGGCGCGCGGGTCACGCCGGCAAGGGAGACGGTGGTGCGAAAACGCGCGGCCTGCTGCTCCAGCAGGCCGTAAAGCTGCCGTGCCTCCGTCGTGCCACCCAGAACCAGAACCCGCATCGTTTCCCCCTCCCCTCCAGCACGGCACGCGCATGACCATCCCGTGGCTGCATGTTATCGGCATTGGGGAAGACGGTGTCGAGGCCCTGCCCGCAACCCACCGCGCGCTGATCGCGGGGGCGGAACTGGTGGCTGGTGGCGCGCGCCACCTGGCCCTGGCCGCCCCGCTGGTCACGGGCCGGACACTGGCATGGCCGCACCCGCTGGCCGATGGCATGGCCGGACTGCTGGGCTGGCGTGGCAGGCGGGTCTGCGTGCTGGCATCGGGCGACCCGTTCCTGTTCGGCATTGGCACGACGTTGCGCCGCCATGTACCGATGGGGGAGATGGCATGCCTGCCCGTCCCCTCCTCGGTAGCGCTGGCGTGCAACCTGCTGGGCTGGGCGGAACAGGACATAACCCTGCTTTCCCTGTGTGGCCGCCCGATGGAGGCCACGGCCCCCGCCCTGCAACCCGGCGGCAGGCTGGTCGTGCTCTCGGCGGATGAACACACGCCCCATGCCTTCGCGCAATGGCTGGACGGGCGGGGCTTTGGCGGCTCCACCCTGCACATACTGGGCAGGCTGGGCGGCGGGGCGCAGACCCACCAGAGCGCACGGGTGGCCGACGTGGCACGGGCGAAGGGGCCGGATGTGCCGCGCCTCAACCTCATGGCGCTGGAAGTGGTGGCCGCGCGCGACGCGCTGGTCATTCCGCTGGCCTGCGGCCTGCCCGATGACCTGTTCGCCCATGACGGGCAGATCACCAAGCGCGAGATCCGGGCCGCCACCCTGTCCGCCCTTGCGCCACGCCGGGGGGAAGTGCTGTGGGATATTGGCGCGGGGTCTGGCTCCATCAGCATTGAATGGATGCTGCGCCACCCCGCCAACCGCGCCATTGCCGTTGAAAAATCGGCCATCCGCCGCGCCCGTATTGCCCATAATGCGCTCAACCTTGGCGTACCCGCACTTCAGGTTGTAGCGGGAGAGGCTCCGGCCTGTATTGCGCGGATGCGGGCCGACGGCCTGCCGGCACCCAATGCCATTTTCCTCGGCGGTGGCATCAGCAACCCCGGCATGCTGGAAGCCGCCTGGCAGGCCCTGCCCCCCGGCGGGCGGCTGGTGGCCAATGCCGTCACGCTGGAAAGCGAAGCCTGCGTGATGGCCGCGCACGCAAGATGGGGCGGCACGCTGACGCGCCTGCAGGTGGAGCGGCTGGAAGCCATCGGGCGCTTCAACACCTTCCGTCCCGGCATGACCGTAACCAGCTATGCCGTAACCCGCACGGAAGACCGGCCATGATCGTGGCGGGTCTTGGCCTGCGCAGCGGATGCGGGGCGGAAGGAATCATTGATCTGATCCACAGCGCACAGGCGCGCTGTGGCAGGCGGCCGGACCTTGTGGCCGTGCCCGCCTTCCGCTACCGCGAGGCGGGGCTACAGGCCGCGATGGCCCGGCTGGGGCTGGGCCTGCGGGCCATCACGCCCGAAGAACTGCTGGCTGTACAGCCACGCTGCGTTACCCGCTCGGCCCGCGCGCTGGCGGCCCTAGGCGTGGCCTCCGTGGCGGAAGGCTGCGCGCTGGCGGCGGCGGGCGGGAGCGCACGGCTGATCGTGCCGCGCCTGACCGGCCCGCACGCAACATGTGCCATGGCACAGGGAGAGGATGCATGACCGTACACTTCATTGGCGCAGGCCCCGGTGCCGCTGACCTGCTGACCCTGCGCGGGCGCGACCTGCTGGCAAAATGCCCGGTATGCCTGTACGCGGGCTCCATCGTGCCGCCCGAGATGCTGGAACACTGCCCGCCCGATGCACGGCTGGTCGATACCGCGCCGCTGACGCTGGACCTGATCGAGGCGGAATACATCCGCGCCCACGCGGCGGGGCAGGATGTGGCCCGCCTGCATTCGGGTGACCTTTCACTCTACAGCGCCGTGGCCGAACAGATCCGCCGGCTGGACCGCAACGGCATTCCATGGACCATGACACCGGGCGTGCCCGCCTTTGCCGCCGCCGCCTCCGTTCTGGGGCGGGAACTGACCGTGCCGGAAGTGGCCCAGAGCGTGGTGCTGACACGCGTGAGCGGCCGGGCCTCGGCCATGCCGGAGCGCGAGAAACTGGCCGCCTTTGGCGCCACGGGGGCGACGCTTGCCATCCATCTGGCCATTCATGTGCTGGACCGGATCGTGGCTGACCTGACGCCGTTCTATGGCGCGGACTGCCCGGTGGCCATCGTGGCGCGGGCGACATGGCCCGATCAGGTCGTGCTGCGGGGCACGCTGGGCGACATTTGTGAAAAACTGGCCGCAAATCCGATCGAACGCACAGCGCTGGTGCTGGTCGGGCGCGCGCTGGGGGCGCATGATTTCCGTGAAAGCGCGCTGTATGACGCTGATTACCACCGCCGTTTCCGGTCCTGAACCGGAAGCTACAGGAGAATAAAAGTTTCTGGGTGCCGCCTTTTTTCAAAAAGGCGGTATTTTCTGACGCTTTTTGAAAAAAGCTTCACCAAAAACTTCCTTACGGCTTACGGCACAGGGTGCGGGCCATGCCGGGCGACCAGCGTGCCCGCGCGGTCGAACAGCAGCACATCCAGCATGCACGGCGTTCCCGCCAGCACATCGGCTGCCTTCCGCCACGCATCCCGCGCCACAACCGGGCCAAGGGGACAGCCTGCATCCGCCGCCAGCGCGAAGGCACTGGCAACGGAATGGGCCTGCGCAATGGCTGCCACCAGCCCATCCGGTGCGCCAATACCATGTGCACGTTCCGCAAGGCGGGCCATGTCCGCCTGCCCCCGGCGGGAATGCAGGTCAAGGAACCCCTGCGCCAGCTTGGTCATCTTGGCCACACCGCCCCCGATGCTCACGCGGCCCACGGGGTGGCGGCGCAGGTATTTCAGCAGGCCACCGGCAAAATCCCCCATTTCCAGCATGGCCTCGGGCGGCAGGCCATACAGGGCCTGTGTGGCGCGTTCCGATACATCGCCGGTGCAGCCCGCCACATGGGGCAGGCCCAGCGCGCGCGCCACATCCACCCCACGGTGGATGCTGTCGATCCACGCCGCACAGGAAAACGGCACCACGATGCCCGTCGTACCCAGAATGGACAGCCCCCCCACAATGCCCAGCCGGGCATTGAGCGTATGGCGTGCCATGTCCTGGCCGCCGGCAATGGATATGGTAACGTCCACATCGGGTTCATGACCGTCCGCATCGCGCAGCGCCGTACGGATCATGTGCCGGGGCACGGGGTTGATGGCGGGCTGGCCGGGGGGAACGGGCAGGCCCGGCAGCGTGACCGTGCCCACTCCGCTGCCTGCGTGAAACACCACGCCGCTACCCCGCGCGCCCCGGCGCACGTCCACGCGCACATGGGCACCGTGGGTGACATCCGGGTCGTCGCCCGCATCCTTGACCACCTCCGCCCAGGCACCACCATCGCCCGCATGGCCATGGCCTGCCAGTGCAAATGCCACGTCCTGCCCACCGGGCAGCGTGATGGTGACCGGATCGGGAAATTCCCCCCCGCACAGCCCCCGCCACGCGGCACGGGCGGCGGCGGTGGCGCAGCTGCCTGTGGTCCATCCCCGGCGCAGGCTGTCATGGGTACGCTCCATCTGGGTGTTCTTCTTTCCCGACAGGGGTAAAAGGTGGTTCCGCTCACCACGGTCTAGCAGGAACGGACATGATGACACGAGGGCTGATGATCGCTGCCCCCCGCTCTGGCAGCGGCAAGACCACGCTGACGCTGGCCATCCTTGCGGCCCTGCGCCGCCGGGGCGTTGCCGTGCGCGGGGCCAAGACCGGGCCGGATTATATCGACCCGGCCTTCCATGAAGCCCTGACCGGGCTGTCCAGCCTCAACCTGGACAGCTGGGCCATGCCATTTCCCCTACTGGACAGCGTGATGGCGCAGGCCCATTCCAGCTGTGAAATCGTGGTGACCGAGGCTTCCATGGGGCTGTTCGATGGCCTGACGGGGCCACAGGGCGCGCGTGGCGCACCAGCCGATATCGCCGCGCGCTACGGCCTGCCGGTACTGCTGGTGCTGGACATTTCCGGGCAGGGCCAGTCGGCGGCGGCCACCGCGCTGGGCTTTGCCAGCCTGAACCCCGATGTACGGCTTGCCGGTGTCATCCTCAACCGTGTCGGCTCACCACGCCATGCCGCGATGGCCACGCAGGCAATCAATGCCGTGGGCCTGCCCGTACTGGGTGCGTTCGGGCGCGATGCGGGACTGCAACTGCCCGAACGCCATCTGGGGCTGGTACAGGCACGCGAGCATGACGGGCTGGACGCACTGGCCACGCGCCTTGCGGCACAGGCCGAACGCGACCTGGACCTGGACGCCATACTGGCCTGCGCCACCATGGCGGACCTGCCGCCAGCGGTGGGGCAGGCCCGCGCCCTGCCGCCGCCGGGCCAGCGGATTGCGGTGGCGAATGACGCCGCGTTTTCCTTCCTGTACGCCCATGTGGTGGCGGGATGGCAGGAAGCCGGAGCGGAACTGCGGCCTTTCTCCCCGCTTGCGGATGAAGGCCCGGCACCTGACTGCGATGCCTGCTGGCTGCCCGGGGGCTATCCGGAACTGCATGCCGGGCAACTGGCGCAGGCCGCGCGTTTCCGCGCCGGACTGGCCGATTTCGCCCGTACCCGCCCGGTGCATGGGGAGTGCGGCGGCTTCATGGTGCTGGGCGAAAGCCTGACGGACAAGGCAGGTGAGACCCATCGCATGGCCGGGCTGCTGGGACATGCCACATCCTTTGCCACGCGCCGCATGAACCTGGGCTACCGGAGTGCCACCCTGCGCCATGACTGTTCGATCGGCACCGCAGGCACAACCCTGCGCGGGCATGAATTCCACTACGCCACGCTGACACATCCCGGCCCGGACGCGCCGCTGGCCGACATGCATGACGGTTATGGCACCGCCCGGCCGCCGGGTGGCCTGCGGCGCGGGCTGGTATCGGGCACGTTTTTCCACGTTCTGGCCACCGGCATGACAGGCGGCGGTGCATGATGTACATGCACTGCAAACATGGCCGTACCGGTCACAGCGCAGGTATAGGGACAAACATGATGGACAGTGTGCCTGCGTATATTTAATAATAATTATTACTTGCTTTTATTATCTGGACAAGATCGCCTGATGCGACTGAGTGACCTGCCACGCGGGGCGGATGCCATAATCGACAGCGTAAATGACACCGCCAGCAACGACCCGGTGGCCCGGCGGCTGCGTGAACTGGGCTTCGTACCGGGTGAGCCGGTACGTATCATCGCAACCGCGCCGCTGGGGGGCGACCCGATGGCCGTGCGCATCGGCTTTACACGCTTCGCCCTGCGCCGCACCGAAGCCGACCGCGTTACCGTGCATATTGCGGAAAACCCGGCATGACCACGCTCAACATCGCCCTGGTTGGCAACCCGAACTGTGGCAAGACCGCCCTGTTCAACCTGCTGACCGGCAGCCGGCAGAAAGTGGCCAATTACGCGGGCGCCACCGTTGAACGCAAGGAAGGCTGGTTCACAACCCCCGCTGGCCGCGGCGTGCGGCTGCTGGACCTGCCCGGTGCCTACAGCCTGAACGCCACCAGCCCCGATGAGGCGGTGACCCGCGATGTCTGCGCGGGTACCTATCGTGGCGAGGCGGCACCCGACCTGCTGGTCTGCGTGGCCGATGCCACGAACCTGCGGCTGCACCTGCGCTTCGTGCTGGAAATGCGCGCACTGGGCCGTCCGGTGGTGCTGGCGCTGAACATGATTGACGCCGCAACGCGCAACGGGATGGAAATAGACCTGCCGCGCCTGCAGGCGGAAACCGGCATGCCCGTCATTCCCACCGTGGGCATAAAACGCGATGGCGCGCGCGCCCTGCTGGCGCAACTGGATGGCACGCCGCCCCCCGTCCCCACGCCCCTGCCGCCGGGCACGGACCTGCATGCCATGGTGCGCCAGATCCTGGCAGACTGCGTGACCCACACCACCCCCCTGTCCGACCGGGTGGAGGAACGGCTCGACCGCTGGGTACTGCATCCGGTCTGGGGGCCGGTCATTCTGGTCGTGCTGCTGTTCCTCATGTTCCAGGCGGTCTTTGCCTGGGCGCAGCCGCTCATGGACGCGATTGACGCAGGCATGGGCCTGCTGGGCCAGCAGGTGGGCCGGCTCCTGCCCGCGGGCGCGCTGCGCAGCCTGATCGTGGATGGCGTGATTGCCGGCGCGGGCAGCGTGGTGACCTTCCTGCCGCAGATCCTGATCCTGTTCGCGTGGATACTGGTGCTGGAGGAATCGGGCTACCTGCCGCGCGCCGCCTTCCTGCTGGACCGGCTCATGTCGTTTGCGGGTCTGAGCGGACGGTCCTTCATCCCGCTGCTGTCCAGCTTTGCCTGCGCGGTGCCCGGCATCATGGCCACGCGCACCATCCAGAACCCGCGTGACCGGCTGATCACCATCCTGATCGCCCCGCTCATGACCTGTTCGGCCCGGCTGCCGGTCTATACGCTGCTGATCGGGGCCTTCGTGCCGCACCGCACCGTGCTGGGATTCATGAACCTGCAGGGACTGGTGCTGTTCGGGCTGTATGCCGCGGGCATCGTCTCCGCCGTGCTGGTGGCGCTGGTACTGCGCTGGCGCAACGCCGACCGGCGGGAGGCAACCCTGCTCATGGAACTGCCCGCCTACCGCCTGCCCAACCCGCGTGACATCGCGCTGGGACTGTGGGAGCGCGCGCGCATCTTCCTGGTACGCGTGGGTACGACCATCGTCTCGCTGACCGTGCTACTGTGGGGGCTGTCCAGCTTTCCCCCGCCGCCCGCGGGCGCCACGGGGCCTGCCATCGACTGGAGCCTGGCGGGCCGGATCGGGCATCTTATGCTGCCCCTGTTCGCGCCGCTGGGGTTCAACTGGCAGATCTGTGTTGCCCTTATCCCCGGCCTTGCCGCGCGTGAGGTGGCGGTGGGCGCGCTGGCCACGGTCTATTCACTGGGGTCGGGTACCGATACCGATCAGGCGGCGGCACAGCTGGGGCAGATGCTGCCCACGCACTGGAGCCTGGCTACGGCGCTGTCACTGCTGGCGTGGTATGTATACGCCCCCCAATGCGTGGCGACACTGGCGGTCATCCGCCGCGAGACCACATCGTGGCGCGTGGTCGCGGTGACGGCGGGGTACCTGTTCGGGCTTGCCTATCTGGCGGCCTTTCTGACCTACCATATTGTGCGCGCACTCTGATGCATGTGGCATCCATGATCCAGATCATGGTCACGACACTGGTGGTCATGGCCTGTGCACTGTACTGGCTGGGACGGCTGTTCCCCGCTTTTGGCCACCGGTACTGGCTGGGCGCGGGCACGGTGCTGCGCAGGCTCCATGCGCCTGCCCGCCTTGTCGCCTATGCCACCCGGCGCGCCGGGCCACGCGCACGCAGGGGATGTGGCGGATGTTCGGGCTGCGGCGGCCCCGATGCCAGACAGCGCCCGCATGACTGAGCGCAGGACATGTTGTTTTAGGTAATGGATCGATGGCGTGGCAAATGGTATATAGACCATATGGTCATCAATCAGCATGACCCATGATGGTTCCTATTTATATAAATAAGGAAAGAGTATTATTTTTTTTGATATGTAATACATTTCCCCCGGTCGTATGATATGCCTGCGCCCGCCATAACCAGCCGGTATGCCTGTCCATGCCGCCCTTACGGGCAGTGTAGGGGCAACCATCAATTCAAGAGTGCATGAGCACTGACCGCCACCATGCCGGGTCGCGGCAGTCCGGCCTTGTCCCTTTTGCGAGGTAACCCGATGTCACAGCCCAACCTGAGTGCTGAAGTCCTGCTTTCGGCACTGGAACAGGCGATAGACGCAACCATTATTATCGATGACCGGAATGACGTCATCTTTTTCAATAATGCTGCGGCCAACCTATGGGGCATGGACAAGGCAGAGGTACTTGGTCAGAACGTGAACGTGCTGGTGCCCGCCCTGCATCGTGCCGGGCATGACGCCTTCATAGACCGCAATCGTGAAAGTGGGCTCAACCGCATTGTCGGTACATCGCGGGAAGTCGAGTTCACGCGCGCGAACGGGGAATATGTGTGTGGCGAGCTTTCGCTCTCCAAGGTCATCACGGATACCGGGCGCATTTTCTACATGGGGGTGATGAAGAATGTCACCGACGAGAGCCAGCAGCGCAAGATCCTGATCCTGCAGAACGACGTGCTGCAGGCGCTGGCCAGCGACATGCTGATCCAGGACGTGGCCGACCTGCTGTGCCGCCGCGTGGAAAGCTTCGTGCCCGGCACGGTGGCCGTGCTCATGCTGATCGCCCCCAGCGGGCAGTTGCGTGTCCTGGCCAGCCCAACCCTGCCCAAACGGTATCGTACCTCGCTTGAAAGCCTGTTCATTTCCCCGTCCGAACAGGAAAAACTGCGGCTTGACCCCAATTACACCACCCGCCTGATATGGGACAGCTACCGCTCGCTGGGCATATCGCTGGGGCTGCAGCAGTGTTTCTGCACGCCGGTCAAGACGCGGTCGGGACAGGTGCAGGGCATTTTCGCCCTCTATGCGCGTGAGGACCAGGGCCGCAACACATGGCCACAGCGCATTGTCGATTCGTGCATTCCCTTCTGCGCGCTGGCCTTTGAGCAGAATGCAACGAAGGAACATATTTCCCACCTTGCCAATTTTGACAGCCTGACCGGCCTGCTCAACCGATCTTCGGTGCACAAGGTGATCGAGAGCATGATCAGCAAGCAGGATGGCAACCGGCAGTTCGCCATCTTCATGCTCGATATCGACCGCTTCCGTGATATCAACGACGCGCTGGGCCATGTCTATGCCGACCAGTTCCTGGTCGAGATCGCGGCCCGCATCCGTGCCATTTCGCTTGATGGCTACGTGGTCAGCCGCTCTGGCGGGGACGAGTTCGTGGTCGTGGTACCCAACTGCCCCAACAAGGAAGCCACCGCCTTTGCCGAGCGCCTGCTCGCCACCATCGCCAAGCCGATGCAGATTGGTGAAAACACGCTCACCATCTCGTGCAGCATCGGCATCAGCACCTATCCCGACAACGGACCGGACAGCGAGTCCCTGCTGAGCACTGCCGACGTGGCCCTTCGCCAGGCCAAGGAAGACGGGCGCGGCACCTTCCGCTTCGCCAACCTGGAAAAGAACCAGGTGGCGCAGGACCGGCTGGTGCTGGGTTCCGCCCTGCGCGATTCCCTGGCCAAGGGCATGCTGAACCTGCACTACCAGCCGCAGGTGCGCACCCATACGCTGGAACTGAGCGGGGTGGAGGCCCTGTCGCGCTGGCACCATCCGCATCTGGGCAACATCTTCCCCTCCCGCTTCATCGCCGTGGCGGAGGAAACCGGGCAGATCGAGGCCATTGGCCGGTGGTCCCTGCTGGAAGCGTGCCGCCAGATCGTGAAATGGGATGGCGACGGGGTGTACGTGCCGACCGTGGCGGTCAACCTGTCGGCGGTGCATTTCCGCAACCGCGCGCTGCCCGAGCATATTGCCGCCCTGCTCAAGGACCACAACCTCAAGCCCTCGCGCCTGACGGTGGAAATTACCGAGAGCGTGATGATGGACAGCAGCAGCGACACCGAGGAGGTGCTCCAGTCCATCCGCAACCTGGGCTGCGGGCTGTCGATGGATGATTTTGGCACCGGCTATTCATCGCTTTCGCGCCTGACGCGCCTGCCGCTGACCGAGATCAAGATCGACCGCAGCTTCATCAACGATTTCGAATACGACACCAATGCCCAGGCCGTGACCATGGCGGTGATCGGCATCGGCTCGCGCCTTGGCATGACCGTGGTGACCGAGGGGGTCGAGACCGAGCAGCAGCGCGCCCTGCTGGAGGAACTGAACTGCGACGTGATGCAGGGCTACCTGTTCGCCAAGCCGCTGGCGCCCGATGACCTGGAAAAATGGGTGAAGCACCACCAGACGATCCGCGCCATCCTGCCCGATACCAAGGCTGCCAAAACTGTTTCAACCAAGAAGAAACCGTCCTAATTTATCATCAGGCCCGCCCCGGTTTTCCGATCCGTTTTCGAGGTAACAGAATGTCCGCCCAGCATGATAACAGGCTTCGCGCCCTTACGCATGAAGATGCCGACTTCTGGGCGGACGTGGTTGATAACGTACTGATCGTGGCCGTAACCGACCGCCGGGGCATCATTACCTATGTCAATGACAAGTTCTGCCAGATCAGCCAGTATTCCCGTCAGGAACTGCTGGGCCATACCCACCGCATCCTGAATTCGGGGGAGCACGGCAAGTCTTTCTTCCGTGACATGTACCGCACGCTTTACGCGGGCAAGACGTGGCATGGCAACCTGTGCAACCGGGCCAAGGATGGCAGCCACTACTGGGTGGCCACCACCATCATTCCCCACCATGACGCACGGGGCGAGATCAGCGGGTTCGTCGCGACCCGTTTCGAGATCACCGAACTCATGAACACCAAGGTCCGGCTGAAAAAACAGGCCGCGACCGACATGCTGACCGGGCTGCTCAACCGCGGCGGCTTCAATGCCAGCCTGGTCGCGGCGGTGGAAGCCAGCAAGCGGCGCGATCCCGACCCGCAGGTCCTGGTCATGTTCGACCTGGACGGGTTCAAGCCGGTCAATGACATCCATGGCCACCATGCGGGTGACGAAGTACTCAAGACCATCGCGACACGCCTGATCGAACTGGTGGGCACGCAGGACGCCATAAGCCGGCTGGGCGGGGATGAATTCGCCCTGATCCTGCATAAAAGCCTGAAGATCACGCCACTTGAGACCATCCTGACCAAACTGCAGAACCTGCTGGAAGAACCGATCATGCTGGAAAGTGCCACTGTGCGCATTTCCGGCAGTATCGGCGCGACCCCCATCACCAGCGAGGACACGATGGAGGGCCTGCAGAAAAATGCCGACGTGGCGGTCTATGCCGCCAAGCAGGCAGGCGGCAAGCAGGCGCGCATGTTCACGCCCAGCCTGCACAAGACCACGATGGAGCGCGCCAAGATACTGGAAGAAGCCCGCAAGGGCGTGGTGCAGAAACAGTTCGAGGTTTACTACCAGCCCATTCTCAATGCCCGTACCGGCCGCATCGAGCAGGCAGAAGCGCTGATGCGCTGGCACCACCCCGAGCGCGGGCTGCTGTCGGCCGGTGCCTTTACCGATGTCTTTGCCGATTCCGCCCTGGCCCAGATCATGGAGACGCATCTGGTACAGTCCTTCCATGATGATATCCAGAAATGGAAGGAAGCGGGCCTGCCCAGCCTGCGGCTGGCGGTCAACCTGTCGCATCTGGACCTGCTTAACCTGGAGCAGCAGATCGACCTGTTCAGCGAGATCCGGCAGCTCAACCTTGACCCCAGCACCTTCATGCTGGAAGTGACCGAACAGATGCTGCAGGGACGGCGCGCGGAAAAAAGCCGCCTGCGCCTGCGCGGACTGGCGGAAGACGGGTTCGGGCTGGCGATGGACAATTTCGGCTATGGCACGGTGCGCCTGTCCACCCTGCGCGAGTTGCCATTGCAGTCGCTCAAGCTTGACCGCTGCCTGGTGCGCAATATCGATACCGATGACAAGGCGCGCAGCCTTCTGGCTTCCCTCATCAAGCTGGGCCATGGCTACAATCTGGCCGTGACGGTGGAAGGGGTTGAAACGCAGGAAGAATTCGATACCGTGCGCCAGCTGGGCGTGGATTACGTGCAGGGTTTCTTCATCTCACGCGCGGTTTCGGCCAGCGAACTGATCCGTATCACGCACGAGGAAGCCTGGAACCCCGTGCTGAACTGAACCATTCCGTAAAATACCTGACAAGTAATAGAGAAGTTTTTGGTGAAGCTTTTTGCAAAGCTTCGAAAGAACGCCGCCTTTTTAAAAAAGGGCAGCACCCAAAAACTGTTATTTTTTTGTCAATGAGTTGTTTTCAAACAATTTCTTATCGACACCTGACAGGCATGCCGACATGGCTGCAGGGATATAGTACCCTGTAAAAAACCACCCGGCAGGGATACCTGCCGGGTGGTTCCGATTTACGCCCGGGTCTTGTGGTCAGATATGGATGGCGCGCTTGTCCACATCCAGCGCCGCTTCCTTCACCGCCTCGCTCAGCGTGGGGTGGGCGTGGCAGGTACGCGCGATATCTTCCGACGAAGCACCGAACTCGATCGCCATGGTGCATTCAGCAATCAGTTCGCCCGCCATCGGGCCGATGATGTGCACGCCCAGTACCTGATCGGTAGTGGAATCCGCCAGCACCTTTACAAACCCGTCCGTCATGCCGATGGCGCGCGCGCGACCATTGGCGGTGAAGGGGAATTTGCCAACCTTGTAGGAAACGCCTTCTTCCTTCAGGTTTTCCTCGGTCTTGCCCACGGTCGCGACCTCCGGCCAGGTGTAGACCACGGCGGGAATGGCGCCGTAATTCACATGGCCCGCCTGCCCTGCCAGCAGTTCGGCCACGGCAACACCTTCTTCCTCGGCCTTGTGGGCCAGCATCGGGCCTGCAATCACGTCGCCAATGGCGTAGATGCCCGGCACGCTGGTGGCGTAATGCGCATCGGTCACGATCCGGCCACGCTTGTCCAGTTCGATGCCCGCTTCCTCCAGCCCGAAGCCCTTGCTGGCTGCCGTGCGGCCTATGGCCAGCAGCACCACGTCAGCTTCCAGCGTTTCGGCAGCACCCCCCTTGGCCGGTTCCACGGTCAGGGTGACGCCCTTGGCACCCTTTTCCGCCTTTGTCACCTTGTGGCCCAGCTTCATCTTGAGGCCCTGCTTGGTCAGGATGCGCTGGAAGGTCTTGGCCACCTCGTTATCCGTGCCGGGGACCAGGCGGTCGAGATATTCGATCACCGTCACATCCGCGCCAAGGCGGTGCCACACGCTGCCCAGCTCCAGGCCGATCACGCCACCGCCAATGACCACCAGCTTCTTGGGAACGGCGGAAAGTTCCAGCGCCCCGGTGGAAGTGACGATCTGCTTTTCGTCCACTTCAACACCCGGCAGGCCCGCACTGTCACTGCCGCTGGCAATGACGATATGCCTGGCCGTGACCGGCTTGCCGTCAACCGTGATCCGGCCGGTGCCCTCAACCTTGCCGGTGCCCTTGAGCCAGGTGACCTTGTTCTTCTTGAACAGGAACTCGACACCCTTCACATTGGCTTCGACCACGGACTGCTTGCGCGCCATCATCTTCGCCAGATCCAGCTTCACGCTGTCGATGATGATGCCCATCTCGCCATATTCATCCTTGGCGGCATGGAAGTTCTCGGACTGCTGCAGCAGCGCCTTGGAGGGGATACAGCCCACATTGAGGCAGGTGCCCCCCAGCGTCGCGCGCTTTTCCACGCACGCCACCCTGAAGCCAAGCTGGGCGGCGCGGATGGCGCATACATACCCGCCCGGACCCGCGCCGATCACGATCACATCGTAATCCGTCTCCGCCGGCGGCTGCGCGGCAGGCTTGGCGGCAGCGGGTGCCGCGGCCGGTGCCGCGGGCTGGGCCGGTTTGGCAGCAGCGGGTGCGGGTGCAGCCGCCGTGCCACCGGCACCGGGCGTGAGCGTGGTCAGTACGGTGCCGACCTCGACCTCATCCCCTTCCTTTACGGCATGGGCACCCAGCACGCCCGCCTGCGGGGCGGGTACTTCCACGCTGACCTTGTCGGTTTCCAGTTCGGCGATGGGGTCATCGGCGTTCACGCTGTCACCGGGCTGCTTCAGCCATTTGGCAACCGTGGCCGTGGTCACACTCTCGCCCAGCGTGGGCACCTTGATGTCGATTGTCATGTCTCTTCTGTCCTGCTTGCGTTGCGGTTGCGCTTGGGGGCCATGCACGCGCACGGCCCCGGCAGGCAATCAGACCTGCAGCAGCAGACGGCGCGGGTCTTCCACGTTCTGCTTGACGCGCACAAGGAAGCTCACCGCTTCCTTGCCATCCACGATACGGTGGTCATAGGTCAGCGCGATATACATCATCGGGCGGATCACCACCTGCCCGTTCACGGCAACCGGGCGGTCCTGGATGGCATGCATGCCCAGGATGGCCGACTGCGGCGCGTTGATGATGGGCGTGGACATGAGCGAGCCATAGATACCGCCATTGGTGATCGAGAACGTGCCACCGGACAGTTCATCAATCTTCAGCGTGCCTTCGCGCGCCTTCCTGCCAAAGCCCGCGATGGCCCCTTCGATCTGGGCGAAGCTCATCTTGTCGGCATCGCGGATCACGGGAACGACCAGCCCGTTGGGGCCGCCCACGGCAATGCCAAGGTTGACGAACTCACGATAGATCACGTCATCGCCGTCGATCTCGGCATTGATGGCCGGGAATTCCTGCAACGCGGCAATCGCGGCACGGCTGAAGATGGACATGAAGCCCAGCTTCACGCCGTTATGCTTCTTGATGAACAGGTCCTTGTATTCGGCGCGCATCTGCATCACGCCGGACATGTCCACCTCGTTGAAGGTGGTCAGCAGGGCGGCGGTGTTCTGGGCGTCCTTCAGGCGGCGCGCGATGGTGCGGCGCAGGCGCGTCATCTTCACGCGTTCCTCACGCGGGTCATCCTGCCGGGGCGGACGCGGGGCGGCGGCGGGCTGGGCCGCGCGCGGCTGGGCCAGGAAGCTCTGCACGTCACCCTTGGTGATGCGGCCATCCTTGCCGGTGCCGGTGCCGACCTGCGCCGGGGAAACACCCTGCTCGGCCATGATCTTGCGCGCGCTGGGGAAAGCAACGGCGGCGGCGCCCTGTGCCGCGATGTCGGAGGCCGGGGTGGCCGGACGGGCAACCGGACCGCTGGCCACGGGCTGGGCCTGCACGCCGGTGGGCGCGGCTTCCTTCTTCGGGGCCGGAGCGGCGGCGGCCTTCGGGGCCGCGCCACTGCCTGCCTCGATGGTGGAGAGCACGGTGCCCACTTCCACTTCCTCACCCTCGGGCACCAGCAGCGGGCCAAGCACACCGGCCTGCGGGGCGGGCACTTCCACGCTGACCTTGTCGGTTTCCAGTTCCACCAACGGATCGTCTTCGTTCACCGCATCGCCCGGATGCTTCAGCCATTTGGCGACGGTTGCTGTGGTAACACTTTCACCCAGTGTCGGTACCTTGATCTCGGCAGACATCTCTTGTTTCCCAATCCCTTGCCGTCCTGACGCCTCAATGACGCGCCGGGACGGCCTTATCATTATTCAGGGGAACGGCCGGACCGCCGCCCCCGTACGCTTTATGGTTCCGTCCGCTGGCGGTCAGGCGCTGACACCCAGCGCCCTGTTCACCAGCGCCGCCTGCTCGGCAACATGCACCCTGGCCAGACCCGTGGCCGGGCTTGCGGCCGCCACGCGCCCGACATAGGTGGGCCGCGTGCTCCTGTGGCCCACGGAAGTCAGCACGCCTTCGATCAGGCGATCGACAAAGTTCCAGCCCCCCATGTTTTCCGGTTCTTCCTGGCACCAGATCACCTTGGCCTGCTTGTAGCGGGCCAGTTCCTCGGCCAGCATCTTTTCGGGGAACGGATAGAACTGCTCCAGGCGCAGGATGGCCACATTGTCCAGCTTGCGCTCGCGGCGCTCGGTCAGCAGGTCGTAATAGACCTTGCCCGAGCAGATCACCACGCGCTCGACCTTGTCCGGCGCGGCAATCGGGTCGATCTCGCCAATCACCGGCAGGAAGCGCGTGCCCGGCCCGAAATCCTTCAGCTCCGACACCGCCAGCTTGTTGCGCAGCAGTGACTTGGGCGTCATGATGATCAGCGGCTTGCGGTAGTCCAGGAACAGCTGGCGGCGCAGCGCATGGTAATAGTTGGCGGGCGTGGTCAGGTTGCACACGCGCATGTTGTTCTCGGCGCACAGCTGGAGGTAGCGCTCAAGACGTGCGGAGGAATGCTCCGGCCCCTGCCCCTCGTAACCATGCGGCAGCAGCATCACCAGACCGGACATGCGCAGCCACTTGGTCTCGCCCGATGCGATGAACTGGTCGATGATGACCTGCGCGCCGTTGGCAAAGTCACCGAACTGCGCTTCCCACAGCACCAGCGCGTTGGGATCGGCCAGCGAATAGCCGTATTCAAAGCCCAGCACGCCGAACTCGGACAGGAGCGAGTTGTAGATCTCGATTGCCGCCTGGTCCTTGGCAATGTTGTTGAGCGGGACATAGGTGTTCTGGTTGACCTGATCGATCAGCACCGCATGGCGCTGGCTGAAGGTGCCGCGCTGGCAGTCCTCGCCCGACAGGCGGACCTTGTGGCTGTCCAGCAGCAGGGTGCCGAAGCCGAGCGCCTCACCCGTTGCCCAGTCGATCCCCTCACCCGTCTCGAACATCCTGGCCTTGGCCTTGAGCTGGCGGACGATCTTGGGGTTGGCGTTGAAATCATCGGGCACATGGGCCAGCGCCGCACCGACTTCCTTCAGCCGGTCAATGGCCACACCGGTTTCCGGCGCGGGCAGTGTCGTGTCCACCGGTGGCGGCTTGAGGCCCTTCCACGCGCCTTCCAGCCAGTCGGCCTTGTTGGGCTTGTAGCCCTGTGCCGCCTGATAGGCTTCTTCCAGCTTGTTGTGGAAGCCATCCCACTCGGCCGTGACGTCCGCCTCGGTCACGACGCCTTCGCGCACCAGACGGTCGGAATACAGCGTGCGGATGGTCGGGCGCGCGGCAATGGCCTTGTACATGGTGGGCTGGGTGAAGGACGGCTCATCGGACTCGTTATGGCCGTGGCGGCGGTAGCCCACGATGTCCAGCACCACGTCGGATGCGAATTTCTGGCGGAACTCGGCCGCAAGGCGCGAACAGTAGATCACCGCTTCCGGCTCGTCGCCATTCACATGCAGGATCGGGGCCTGCACCGCCTTGGCCACGTCCGTGCAGTACAGACCCGAGAAGGAATGGACCGATACGGTGGTGAAGCCGATCTGGTTGTTGACCACAACGTGGATCGTGCCACCCGTGCGGTAGCCGATCAGCTGCGACATGGCCAGCGTCTCGTACACGATGCCCTGGCCCGCGAATGCCGCGTCACCATGCAGCAGCACGCCCATGTGGCGGCCGCGCTGGGTGTGGTCATCGTCATCCTGCGTCGCGCGGACCTTGCCGATCACGACCGGGTCCACCGCCTCGAGATGCGAGGGGTTGGGCTGGAGCGAGATATGGACCGGCGTTCCGCCAATCTCGACATCGGTGGAGGTGCCGAGATGGTATTTCACATCGCCCGACCCCTGCACGTCATCGGGCTTGAAGGACGCACCGGCGAATTCGCTGAAGATGGCGGTGTAGGGCTTGCGCACGATGTTGACCAGCGTGTTCAGGCGACCACGGTGCGGCATGCCGATGGCCACCGAGCGCACGCCGCCGGCGGCCGCCTGGTCAATGATCGCGTGCAGGGCGGGGATGGTCACGTCCTCGCCCTCAAGGCCGAAGCGCTTGGTGCCGACGTAACGCTTCTGGCAGAAGGCCTCGAAACCTTCCGCTTCGGTCAGCTGCTGGAGGATGACCTTCTTCTGCTCCGGCGAGGCCCCCTTGCGCCAGTTGTCGCCTTCCAGCCGCGCCTGCACCCACATGCGCTGCTCGGGGTCCTGGATATGCATGAACTCGGCGCCGATCGGCCCGCAGTACACCGCGCGCAGGGCATCAAGCACCTGATTGATGGTGGCGGTGTCCGAACCGATCAGGCTGGCGACGATATGGCCAAGATAGATCGGGCGGTCCAGATCCTTGGGGCCGAAGCCGTAGGTGGCCGGGTCCAGGTCGGCATGGGGCTTGGGCACCTGCAGGCCCAGCGGGTCAAGCCGGGCCTCCAGGTGGCCGCGCACGCGGAAGGCGCGGATCAGCTGCGTTGCGCGCAGGCTGTCATCGGCCGCCGCCTTCAGCCCTTCGGCCGTGACGCCCGCCGGCCTGCCACCAGCCACGGGGGCCGGTTCATCGCCGGTGATGATATGCGGGCGCGGCGCCCAGGAGGCGCCTTCCGCATCATGAACGATTTCCGCCCCTTCCTCATGCAGTTCCTGGAACAGGGAGGCAAAGGAAGGATCGACACTGTTGGGATCGGCCACCCAGCGTGCATACAATTCGGCCAGATAGGCCGTATTGGCACCGCTGAATGCGGTCGAAAGAATATCTACGCCCGCCATATTGAAGACATCTCCTCGCTGGCGGCCTTTGTGGCCGCGCTATTTTCGGGTCCGGCCAGACTTCCACCGGCCCGATTTGTATCGCTACCCTAGCCGCACCCTTGGCCGGGTGCCGCCATCATTCATCAGGAGCAGGTCTGCTTGCCGCGCATACTGACATTTTCGTGCCTGCCCCGGATGGCGGGACGGGGCGCTGCAAAACATCCTTATCCGCAGCCACGCGCCCGGCTGATGCGAACTTGCCCATACCCAAGCAAAGACGGTGCCGCTTGCCTACCGCCCCGGCAGTCACACCACCGCCATAACCGTCACGATGGCGTGACCCTGCCGCCATTCCAGCCGCCTAGGCGTTCAGGTGCGGCAGCCGCATGTAGGCGGCACTCTGCATCTCCTCCAGCCGCGAGGCCGTGCGCTCGAAGGCGGTCGCCCCCTGGCCCTTCGCATAGATGGCGTCGGGCCTGTCCTGGGCGGAGGCGAACAGCTTGACGTTCTGTTCGTACAACGTGTCGATCAGGACGATGAACCGCCTGGCTTCGTCAAAATTGTCCGGCCCCATACGGGGCACGCCGTCCAGCACAAGGTTGGGGAAGCGCGTGGCCAGCGCCAGATAGTCCCCCGCCCCAAGCGGCCTGCCGCACAGATCGGCGAAGGAGAAGCGGGCGACCGGGCCTGCCGCCTGCGCCACCCTCAGGCTGCGGCCCATCACGTCAAGCGTGACGGGAATAACCGGCGCACCGGCGGCAAGACGGGTAAAGACGGAGTCGAGCGCCCTGCGCGCCGCGTCATCGGCGGGGATGATCCATGTCTGGATGCCATGCGCGTTGCCGCGCCGGTAATCACGCGGGGAATCGAGGATGACGGTATCCACTTCCTTCAGGATGGCGGCGATGAAGGGCTTGAAGGCATCGGCGCCGGGACGGTCCTGGAACAGGTCCTCGGGCCGGGTGTTGGACGTGGCCACCACCACCACGCCATCGGCGAACAGGTAGTCGAACAGGCGGCCAAGGATCATGGCGTCGGCTATGTCATTGACCTGGAATTCATCAAAGCACAGCAGCCACGCCTCCTGCGCGATCTGGCGGGCCAGCGGCGGGATGGGATCGGCAAGGTCCGGGTCGGCTTCCTTCATATCGTGCAGGCGCTGGTGCACGTCCTGCATGAAGCGGTGGAAATGCACCCGGCGCTTGTGCTCCACCGGGGCAAGGCTGAAGAACAGGTCCATGAGCATGGTCTTGCCCCGCCCCACCTGCCCCACCATGTAGACGCCGCGCGGACGGGGTTTTTCGGTGGCGGGGCGCGGGGCCAGGCCCAGGCGCGCCTTCAGCCCGCCCAGCCAGCCCGTGGCCTGTGGCGCGGCCTGCTGGACCACGGGGTGGTAGTCACGCAGTTCCCGCCACAGGCGGTCAAGCCTGCGGGCAGCCTTTTCCTGCTCGGGATCACGATCAAGACGGCCAGAAGCCACGCGGGCCTCATAGGCGGCGAAGGGGCCGGTGCCTGCGGGCAGCGCCGCAGTGGACGGGCGGGCGGGGGCTATGTCCGTATCCATAATAATCTGGCGATAGTCCGTTAAAAAAACCCCATCAAGGGCACAAACTCGCCAAACTGTGTCTTGACAGGGGTTCTCTCCATCTGGTGAACTCAAAGGGTCCGAAATGGAGAGTTTGTGATGACTGACTGGAACGCCTACCGCGCCCATCTGGGCGAGTCCATCCACGCCTTTGCCACCCTGTCCCCCGACACGCTGAAGGGACTCCAGACGCTGGACGGCGCGGCCACGAAAACCGGCCGGCTGGATGCCAAGACCCGTGAACTGATCGCACTGGCGGTTGCCGTCACCACGCGGTGCGACGGATGCATCTCCGTCCATTCCACCGCCGCCGTGAAGGCGGGCGCCAGCAGGGAGGAAATTGCCGAGGCCCTGGGCGTTGCCGTGGCGCTGAACGCGGGTGCCGCCGTGGTCTATTCCAGCCGCGTGCTGGACGCGGTGGATACGGTCGTGCCGTAAGCCGCGCGGTCATGCCTTGCGGGGGAGCCGATCTGGCCGTAGTCTCGGCCCTGTCCACCAACCCCCGCCTGCAGGATGGCATGATCCAGCCCGTCACCCCCGACTATGCGGCGTTCGAGGCGGCACCCGTCTCCCGCACGCCATTCGCCCATGTGGTGGTGCCGCATTTCATCGGGGCGGCGGACCTGCACGCCCTTGCGGCCAGCCTGCCCCTGATCCGCTCCGGCGGGTCTTTCCCACCCGAGGCGCTGGACCTTTCCCCGCTCATGTCACGGCTTGTGACAGAGCTGGAGGGTCCACGCCTGCGCGGGCTGATCGCGGGCAAGTTCGGGCTGGACCTTGATACCGCGCCCACCATGCTGACCCTGCGCGGCCGCACGCGGGCGCGGGACGGGCGCATCCACCGCGATTCCGACAGCAAGCGGGTGACCGTGCTGCTGTACCTGAACGGGGACAGCGAAGGAGAGGCCTGGTCACGCCACGAAGGCTGCCTGCGCCTGCTGCGCGGCCCGGATGACCTGGAAGACTTCGCCGCCGAGATCCCGCCCGTGAACGGCACGCTGCTGGTCTTCCCCAACGGGCCGGATACCTGGCATGGCCACCGGCCCTATGTCGGGCCGCGCTACACCATCCAGCTCAATTACATGACAAACGACGCCCGTGCGCGCAGCGAACTGCGCCGCCACCGGCTCTCCGCCCTGACAAAACGGTTGCCATGGGTGGCGTAGGCCCGCACGGCCATCGTTTCGACACGAGCACGGACCATTGTGGTCCCGTTACCCGGTTTTACGACATGTCGAGGTTTTCAAGCGCCATGCACCTGCACAAACTTACAGCATCCCTCCTTTCCGCCAGTCTGGCGCTGGGCATCATGGCAGCGGCCGCGCCCGCGGCCCATGCCCAGCCCTTCCGGGGTGGTCGGGAGTGGCATGGCGGGCCGCCGCCCGGACGGGGCGGCTGGCATGATGGCCGCCGGGGCGGCGGTGCGGGCCTGGCGGTGGGCAGCGGACTTGCGGGGCTTGCGGTCGGTGCCATGCTGGGCAGCGCCATGGCGGAACGTGGCGCGGTAGCGCCCCCGCCCGCCTATTACCCCGCGCCGCCCCCGCCCCCGCCGCCGCCGGCCTATTACCCGTATGGTGGTGGCTACTGAGCGCGCGGCGCCAGCCAGCCCCTCTTCCTCCAATATCCCGCCAAGGACACTACACATCATGATGTTCCGTCGTTTCCTGCCTGCCGCCGCCCTGTTCATGCTGCCTGCCCTTGCCATGGCCCAGACACCGGGCACCCAGGCACCGGCCACCCAGACGCAGGCCCCCCAGGCCAACCCGACCGCCTCCCTCGCGCATACCCCGCGTGACCCGGAGCCCGAGCAGGTGGAAGCCCATATCAAGGCCCTGCATGACCAGCTCCGCATCACCAAAAAGCAGGAAGCCCTCTGGACTCCCTTCGCCGAGGACATGCGCACCAACGGCCAGCGCCTGCATGACGCCATCGAGACGCGCCGCGAAAAACTGCCGCAGATGAACGCGGTGGAGAACATGCAGTCCTATGCCGAACTGGTGGAAGAGCGCGCGCATGACATGCAGACCCTGAATTCCGCCTTCGCCACGCTGTACCAGAGCTTCAGCAAGAAGCAGCGCAAGAACGCCGACACCCTGTTCACGCAGGGGGACGCCGAGCATGCCGAACAGCAGCAGGCCCGCGCGGCGGCCCAGACCGGCACGGCCGCGCCCGCCGCCCAGTAATACCGGGCCGGAAACAGGCGGGATGACCCGCCGCCGTACAAAAAGCCCACCCTGTAACGGGGTGGGCTTTTTTCATATCAGGTTGGGAAAATAAGAGACTGTCTGATAAGTCAGCTCATGATAGCGCTTTAAAATCAAAGAAGGTTTTTGGTGCAGCTTTTTGCAGAAGCTTCGAAAGAACGCCGCCTTTTTAAAAAAAGGCGACACCCAGAAACTTCCGTCATTCAGGCTCCGTCAAGCGGGTACCATGCCCGCCCGTCGCGCTGGAGCAGGTCGTCCGCCCCCTTCGGGCCGGTCGTACCGGCGGCATACGGTTCCGGCCCCGCCCGGTCCTGCGCCCAGGCCTGCAGCACGGGGTCAACCGCCTTCCAGGCCGCCTCGATGTTATCGGCGCGCTGGAACAGCGTCTCATCACCAATCAGGCAGTCATACAGCAGGGTCTCGTAGCCGACATTGGGGCTGGCGGCAAAAACGTCCTCGTAACGGAAGCGGGCCTGCACGTCGGTCAGGTCCATTTCCGGTCCCGGCTTCTTGGCCCCCAGTTCCACCGTCAGCCCCTGCGCAGGCTGGATGTTGAGGATGATGCGGTTGGGCGGCAGGTCAGCCGTCTCGGTATTGCGGAACATCAGCATGGGCGGCTTGCGGAACTGGACCACCACCTCGGTGCGGCGGCCACCCAGCCCCTTGCCGGTGCGCAGGTAGAACGGTACCCCCGCCCAGCGCCAGTTCTCCACATGCAGCTTGAGCGCCACATAGGTCTCGGTATTGCTGTGCGGGGAAACGCCCGGGCTTTCACGGTAGCCTACCATCGGCCTGCCTTCCACCGTGCCCGCCGCGTACTGCCCGCGCACCGCATCGCGCGGGTCGATCGGGGTCACGGCCTCGAACAGCTGTTCCTTGGCGTTGCGCACGCTTTCGGCATCGAAGGTGTTGGGCGGCTCCATCGCCACCATGGCAAAAAGCTGGAACAGGTGGTTGGGCACCATGTCGCGCAGCGCGCCGGTGGGTTCGTAAAACGCGCCGCGCTGTTCCACGCCAATGGTCTCGGCGGCGGTAATCTCGATATGGTCCACATATTCGTTGCGCCACAGCGGCTCGAAGATCAGGTTGCCGAATCGCATGGCCAGGATGTTCTGCACCGTCTCCTTGCCCAGGAAGTGGTCGATGCGGAAGACCTGCGACTCGTCCAGGACCGCCAGCACGCGGCGGTTGAGTTCCTGCGCGCTGGCCAGGTCGGAGCCAAAGGGCTTTTCAATCACCACGCGGCGGAACGCGCCATCCTTCTGCGCCACCACGCCCGCGCGGCCCAGCGTCTCCACCACGGGGGCGAAGAAGCGCGAGGGAATGGCAAGGTAGAAAATGGCATTGCCAGGCAGCTTTTCCCCCAGCGCGCGGATGGCATCCACATCCGTGAAATCCGCCCGCACGTATTCCAGCCGCTCCGCCAGCCAGCCCCACTGCGCGGCATCGATATGGGCGGGATGGAACTCGGCATTGGGGTCGGTGGTGAAGGACTGCATCATCGCGGCCAGCCCGTCGCGCCACTGTCCGGTGGTGCTGTCCACGCGGTCCACGCCGATGATGCGGAAATTCCCGTCCAGCAGCCGGTTGCCCGCCAGGTTGTAGAGTGCTGGCATGAGCAGCCGCTTGGTCAGGTCACCATGCGCGCCGAATATGACAAGGGTGCATGCGGGTGCGGGGCGCACGCCCGCGGGCGTTACCGGAAGCGGGGCCACGGGGGCGGATGTTGTGGAAGTGTCAGCTGATAGGGGCATGATCTCTCTAACCGTCCTTGCCTGTGCGCCGCATGGCGGACAGGCGGCATGAACCGCCCGCGCGCCGGCGCAATGGATCAAGCGTGCACCCGGCACGCACCGATGGGCAATGCCTACCACCGCATGGGGCATGCAACCTTGACCTTACCCCCGATTCGATTCCCGGTTTGACGCGGGTCGTGCTGCTTGCACCTTTGGGGCGCAGGCTCTAGGTGTCGCTAGAGTTACGGCGCATTCCGGTCTTGCGGATGGGCCGGCATGACAGGACAGGAAAGAAGATTATGGGTTACCGCGTTGCGGTGGTGGGCGCCACCGGCGCTGTGGGGCGCGAAATCCTCAAGACTCTGGCCGAGCGCCAGTTCCCTGTGGATGAGATCGTGGCCCTGGCATCCGCCCGTTCGGCGGGCAAGGAAGTCTCCTTTGGCGAAAAGAAGGTGCTGAAGGTCCAGAACCTGGAAACCTTTGACTTTACCGGATGGGATGTCGCCCTTTTCTCCCCCGGTGGGGCGGTTTCGGCCGTGCACGCGCCCCGCGCGGCCAAGGCGGGGTGCATCGTGATCGACAACACCTCGCATTTCCGCATGGAGCCGGATGTGCCGCTGGTGGTGCCCGAGGTCAATCCCAATGATGTGAAGAAGGCCAAGCGCGGCATCATCGCCAACCCCAACTGCTCGACCATCCAGATGGTGGTGGCGCTGAAGCCGCTGCATGACCTGTTCACGATCAGGCGCGTCGTGGTGGCCACCTATCAGGCGGTGGCGGGTGCGGGCAAAAGCGGCATGGACGAACTGTTCAACCAGTCACGCGGCAGCCTGGTGGGCGACCCGCTGAAGGGCGAGCAGTTCACCAAGCAGATCGCCTTCAACTGCATTCCCCACATCGACCGCTTCATGGATGACGGCGCGACCAAGGAAGAGTGGAAGATGGCGGTGGAAACCCGCAAGATCCTTGATCCCGACATCGCGGTTTTCGCCACCTGCGTGCGGGTTCCCGTGTTTATTGGCCATGCCGAGGCCGTAACGGTGGAATTCGAGGAACCCGTTGATATCGAACGCGCGCGCGCTGCATTGCGCACGGCCCCCGGCGTGGTGCTGCACGACAAGCGCGAGGATGGCGGTTACGCCACCCCGCTGGAAGTCGCGGGCGAGGATGCGACCTATGTCTCGCGCCTGCGCATCGACCCCACCGTGCCCAACGGACTCGGGTTCTGGTGCGTGGCCGACAACCTGCGCAAGGGGGCCGCGCTGAACGCGGTCCAGATTGCCGAGACCATGGTCGCACTCGACCTGCTCGGGCACTGAACGACACCCCGCCGGACGGGCCTGGATGGCAGTCTGGCGGGGCTGTACCGCCGTGGGGGCGGGCCTGTGTCTCTCAACCTCGTGTTCCGGGCGTGCGTTGACCCGGCCTTCCGCCAGGCGTAGGACCGAATTCAGACAAGGCAACGGAACAAACCGAAGCCATAACAGGGAAATTGACGAGACGACCATGCAGGATGTCCGTGATGCGCTCTATGTAGGGCAGCGAAGCGACGGAACTCTGACCAGGCGGCCTATGTCCCCACACCTCCAGGTCTACCGCTTCCGTCTTTCCATGTTCCTTTCAATCGCGAACCGCGCCGCCGGTGTTGCAGCCGCGGGCGGCTCGGCACTTGGCCTGTGCTGGATCAGCGCGGCGGCGAAGGGACCCAAATCTTTCAGCAAGGTGCAGAAGGTCACCGGCAACCCGCTGGGGCAGCTGCTGCTGGCCGGGTGGGCGCTGGCGCTGGTCTACCACTTCGTGGCGGGGCTGCGCCACCTTGCGTGGGACAGCGGCTACCGCTTCTCCAAGAAGGAAATCAACGAGGATGGCCCCGTGGCGGTGGGTGTGACGCTAGGCACCACGCTGGCGCTGGTCACCACCATCCTTGGTGTTGCGATCTGTCGTTCCCGCAAGAAGGCATCCTGACCATGAGCAACATGAAGAAGCCGCATATCACGGTCATGCGTTCCCAGCTGTCGCGCGCGCGCGGCCTGGGTTCGGGTCAGGCCGGGGTGGGCCACTGGTGGGCGGAACGCGCATCGGCGGTCGCGCTTGTGCCGCTGTCGGGCTGGTTCGTGATCCAGGTGTTCCGCCTGGCGGGCGCATCCCAGCCGGAAGTGGCGAAGTGGGGTGCCCGTCCGTTCAACACCACCATGATGCTGTCACTGGTGATCCTGACCTTCTATCACACCCAGCTTGGGCTGCAGGTCATCATCGATGACTACGTGCATGGCAAGGCGCACCTGCCCGCAGGGTTGCTGATGAAGGGGATCGTCTTCCTTCTTGGGCTGTTCGGCACGGTTTCCGTGCTGAAGCTGGCCCTTGCCGGTAGCACGAAGGGACGCGTCGCCGCGGGCTGAGGCCCCGGCGCCACCCTTTCGCGCAGAACATGACATTCGCGGGCCGGCAGGCGGCGCAGGCCGCTGGCCGTCCGAACGAGCATCGGGACACGTCCAAGAAATGAACGCGACCACTTCACCACTCACCGGCTCCTACAGGATTGTCGACCACGCATATGACGTGGTTGTCGTCGGCGCCGGCGGCTCCGGCCTCCGGGCCACGCTGGGCATGGGGGCCGCCGGCCTCAAGACCGCCTGCGTGACCAAGGTCTTCCCCACCCGCAGCCATACCGTGGCCGCACAGGGCGGCATCGGTGCCTCCCTTGGCAACATGGCCGAGGACAACTGGCGGTGGCACATGTACGATACCGTCAAGGGATCGGACTGGCTGGGCGACCAGGACGCCATCGAATACATGTGCCGCGAGGCCGTACCCGCCGTGCAGGAACTCGAGCACATGGGTGTGCCCTTTTCCCGCACGGAAGATGGCAAGATCTACCAGCGCCCCTTTGGTGGCCACATGCGCAACTATGGCGAGGCCCCCGTGCCCCGCGCCTGCGCCGCCGCCGACCGCACGGGCCATGCCATCCTGCACACGCTGTACCAGCAGTGCCTCAAGCATAACGTCGAATTCTTCGTCGAATACTTCGCCATCGACCTGATCATGGATGAAGAGGGCGCATGCCGTGGCGTCATGGCCTGGTGCCTGGAAGACGGCACGCTGCACCGCTTCCGCGCACAGAAGGTCGTGCTGGCCACAGGCGGCTATGGCCGCGCCTATCATTCCTGCACCTCCGCCCATACCTGCACGGGTGATGGCGGCGGCATGGCGATCCGTGCCGGACTGCCCATGCAGGACATGGAGTTCGTGCAGTTCCACCCCACCGGCATCTTCCCCGCGGGCTGCCTGCTGACGGAAGGCTGCCGTGGCGAGGGCGGCTACCTGACCAACTCCAAGGGCGAGCGCTTCATGGAACGCTATGCCCCCACGGCCAAGGACCTGGCATCGCGTGACGTGGTCTCGCGCGCCATGACCATCGAGATCAACGAAGGCCGTGGCTGCGGGCCGGAGAAGAACTACATCATGCTCCACCTGGAGCACCTCGGTCCCGAGATCCTGCATGAACGCCTGCCCGGCATTTCGGAAACGGCGCGCATCTTTGCCGGTATCGACGTGACCAAGGAACCGGTGCCGGTGCTGCCGACGGTGCATTACAACATGGGCGGCATTCCCACCAACTATCATGGCGAGGTCATCCGCCCCACGGCGGACGATGTCGATGCGGTGGTGCCCGGCCTGATGGCCGTGGGCGAAGCGGCCTGCGTGTCCGTGCATGGCGCGAACCGCCTTGGCACCAACTCGCTTCTGGACCTTGTGGTGTTTGGCCGTGCGGCAGCCCAGCGCGCCGCCGCCACCATCAAGAGCGAGGAGACCATCCGGCCGCTGCCGCCGGGTGCGGGTGATGCCGCGATCGCGCGCTTCGACCGCCTGCGTTACGCCAAGGGCGAGACGCATGTGGCCGACATGCGCGGCAAGCTCCAGCGCACCATGCAGAAGCATGCCGCCGTGTTCCGCAACACCGAAAGCCTGGCGCAGGGTGTGGAGAAGATCAAGGAAATCTGGTCCGAAATCCCTGACATCTCGATCAATGACCGCTCGCTGATCTGGAACAGCGACCTTATGGAAGCGCTCGAGTTCGAGAACCTGCTGGCCAACGCCACCGTCACCATGGCCGGCGCCGATGCCCGTCACGAAAGCCGGGGGGCCCAGGCCCATGACGACTATCCCGACCGTGACGACAAGAACTGGATGAAGCACACCGTCGCCCACATGAATGAGGCGGGCGATGTCACGCTTAGCTACCGCCCCGTGCACATGAAAACGCTGACCGACGATGTGCAGGTCTTCCCCCCCAAGAAGCGCGTCTACTGACGTAACGGCGGAAAAGGAACGAGACGATGGTCGAATTCAGACTGCCAAAGAACAGCACGGTGGGCAAAGGCCGCATTTTCACGGCCACCCCCGGCGCCAGCAATGTCAAGAACTTCCGGATCTATCGCTGGAGCCCGGATGACGACAGGAACCCCGTGGTCGATACCTACGAGATCGACCTGGACAAGATCGGGCCGATGGTGCTCGACGCGCTGATCCACATCAAGAACGATGTGGATTCAACCCTGACCTTCCGGCGTTCCTGCCGCGAGGGGATCTGCGGGTCATGCGCGATGAACATCGCGGGGGAAAACACGCTGGCCTGCCTCAAGCCCATCCGGGACATTGAGGGGGACATCGCGATCTACCCGCTGCCGCACATGCCGGTCATCAAGGATCTGGTGCCGGATCTGGACGGGGCGTACGCCCAGCTGCGCTCGATCGAGCCGTGGCTGAAATCCGACACCCTGCCGCCGCCGGATTCCGAGCGCCGCCAGAGCATCGAGGAACGGGCCGAGCTGGATGGCATGTGGGAATGCATCCTGTGCTTCTGCTGCTCCACCTCCTGTCCGTCCTACTGGTGGAATGGCGACCGCTACCTTGGCCCGGCAACGCTGCTTGCGGCCTATCGCTGGATTGCCGACAGCCGTGACGAGCACACGGGCGACCGGCTGGATGCGCTGGAAGATCCGCTCAAGCTCTATGCCTGCCGCACGATCATGAACTGCACCCAGACCTGCCCCAAGGGCCTGAACCCCGCCAAGGCGATCGGGCGGATCAAGGAACTGCAGCTTGAACGCAAGGCCTGATGCCCGGCTGATACATTCCTGATTGACGTGAAAGGCGCCGGATGTGAAAAATCCGGCGCCTTTTTCATATCCACCCAGCTGAAAGGACGGCCGGTTGTTTGAGGGAAACCTGTCCACCCCCGCCGGCCGTGGCCGTGCCTGGATTGACAGCCTGTTCGTGGACCATGCCATCCTGCGCCAGACATGGACCAACTTCCGCGTGGTCATTCCAGGGCGGGTTTACCGCTGCAACCACCCCACACCGTGGCGGCTGCGGCTGGCGACGCGGCGCTACGGGCTGAAAACGCTGGTCAACCTGCGCGGGCACCGCAGATGTGGCTCCGATGCACTGTCGCGCGAGGCGGCGCAGGCCCTTGGCCTGACCCATATCGACATGGCATTCGAAAGCCGCAATGCCCCGCATCGTGACCGCATAGAACGGTTCGAGCGGATCTACCGCACCATCCGCTTTCCCATGCTGATGCACTGCAAGTCGGGTGCCGACCGTACGGGACTGGCGGCAGGGCTTGTCATCCTGTTCGAAGGGGGTACGGCACGGCAGGCGCTCCGCCAGCTTTCATGGAAGAACGGCCACTTCAACAGTTCACGCACCGGGGTGCTGGACGCCTTCTTCCTGCGCTATCAGGCAGAAGCGGAAGGACGCATTCCCTTCATGGACTGGGTCCGCACCGAATATGACGAGGACCGCCTGCGCGCCGATTTCCGCGCGGGCCGGATCGCGGCCTTCATGAATGACAGGGTCCTGCGGCGGGAATGATGCCGCCGCCTCAGCACGCCCCCATCGAACGGACAAGGTCAAGTACGCGGCGGCGCGTGCTGCTATCCTCGATTCCGTAATAGGCCCGCACCAGTTCAATGGTTTCACGACGGGAAAACAGCGCCAGATCACCCGTATTCGTGGCAGGTGGCGGCATGTCTCCCACCGCCATGCTCCCGCCAAGCGGGACCGCGGGTTCCGACACGCCTTCCGGCCCGGACGGGCACGGTTCCATGCTGCCCACCGGGTCGGGCAGCCCGGCAAAGAAAAAGGCCACCGGAACATCCAGCACACAGGCCAGATCATAAAGCCGTGACGCCCCGACCCGGTTGCGACCGCGTTCATACTTCTGCACCTGCTGGAATGTAAGGCCCAGGGCATTGCCCAGCCGTTCCTGTGACATACCCAGCAATGTGCGCCGCAGACGGATACGGTTGCCAACATGCACATCAACAGGATTGGATGTCGTCGGCATTTTCCCGGTCACAATAATGGCCTTACCTTCCGTGTCTGATATTCTGTGATCCACTGAAAGTGAAAATAGATTTGATATCCATGCCGGATGTTAAGTCTTTCTACATCAAACCATGCTATAATATATGTTATTTTTGGCCATAACCATTCCACGACAGGTCAGGGATGCATAAAATTTGCCGGTCAAGTGGATGTGGGTAAAATTAGGAAAATATTCATGCATTTTATATGCATGAATAAAGGCCATCAATGGACTGGCAGGCTGTCCCGTGCCAC
Organism: Komagataeibacter rhaeticus; assembly: GCF_011611525.1. NCBI lineage: Bacteria > Pseudomonadati > Pseudomonadota > Alphaproteobacteria > Acetobacterales > Acetobacteraceae > Komagataeibacter > Komagataeibacter rhaeticus. The sequence continues at coordinate 175,277 of NZ_CP050139.1, read as the reverse complement.
GTTGGCCCGCGCGCAGGCACGCCAGAACCCGATCAGCCCCACGGCCAGTGCCAGAACCAGCGGAATCCAGCGACCAAAGCGGCCAAAAACCGTACAGGGCAGCGCATCGGGCATGGCATGAACCAGCACACCCTGCCGGTTCCAGCCCAGACGCGCCAGTTCATGGCCACGCCCGTCAAAAACCGCTGAGATACCGGTATTGGCGGCACGGGCCACCGGCAGGCCTTCCTCAACCGCCCGCATGCGCACGGCAGCCAGGTGCTGGCGTGGGCCGGCGCTGTTACCGTACCAGGCATCGTTCGTACTGTTCAGCAGCCATGCAGGCCGGTCATGGGGGTCAACCACCTGTCCCGAGAAGATCACCTCGTAACAGATCAGTGGCCCCACCGCGGCAATATCGGGCAGGTGCCATGTCTGTACCGCAGGGCCGGGGGTCATCCCTTCCCCCGGCACGACATGAAAGGGCAGGAAGGCGGGCTGGTACTCGCCAAAGGGCACCAGATGCGCCTTGTCATATATGGCCGCGGGCATGCCGTCGGGCGGCAGCAGGGCAACCATGCTGTTACGCCAGTGATGATCATCCTGCAGCCAGCGCACCGTGCCGATAACGCCGGCCGCCGCGCCCCTGCCTGCCTGGGTGATCATGGGGCGTGCGATATCGTCTTCCATCAGCAGGCCGGGAAATGCCGATTCCGGCCAGGCAAACACGACCGGCCGCCCCTGTGCCTGCGCCACGGCCTGCGTCACCCCCTGCCGGGTCAGGCCAAGATAGCGGCGGAAGATCGCCACATCCGCATTTCCCGCGATCTTTTCCGTCTCCGGCACATTACCCTGCACCAGCACGACCTCGGGGTTATGGTCGTAGGTATCGTGCAGGCTGCCCAGGCGCAGCGTGCCGCCTGCGATCCACAACACCGCCACCCCCAGACAGGCCAGCCGCCCCACGCGCCCGTACAGCGGCGCAAGCGAGAGCAGGCAGGTGAGCAGGGTCAGCCCGTCCACTCCGATCCAGGCGGCCGGCTGGATCATGACATCACCGGCCAGGCCGGGAAATTCCCAGACACTGCCGGGCGGATTCCAGGGGAAACCACTAAAGACATAGACCCGCGCCATATCCGTCAGGGTCCATAGCGCGGCCAGCACCGCAAGCCGTCCCGTCCCGCGTGGCACCAGTCGGCTCACACCCGCCGACAGCGCGCTCAGCGGTGCCAGGATCAGCGCGCAGCCGGGTGATGCCAGCGGCACCAGCCACCAGAAATCATCCGCCCGGAGCAGGATGGCATACATAAGCCAGTACAGCCCGGCGCTGTACAGCCCCATGGCGAACATGAAGCCCCGCCGCGCCGCCTCCCGCCAGCCCGTGGCATGATCGATGGCCAGGGCCAGCAGGCAGAAGGCAACAGGCAGCACGACCACCGCATGCACCGGCGGAAAGCCCAGCGCGTACAGCCCGCCCGCCATGACCATGGCCAGATCGGCACGCCAGCCGTGCAGACGCGCAAGGGCAACGTATTTCCGCAACAGGACTGTCATGAATCGCGGCGGCCCGCTGCCCGGCTGTGGCAGGCAGCACTAGTCCAGCGCGTCACGCAGGCGGCGCTCGTAATGACGGTAATACTTGTCGGCCAGCAGTTCGCTCTTGACCAGTACCGCGACATCGGTGGTGTTGAACTGCTCATCAATCACCGCGCCATCACCAACATAGCCACCCAGCCGCAGATACCCCTTTATCAGCGGTGGCAGACGGGCCAGCGAGCGCCGGTGGTCAAGCAGCTGCGGGTCGGAACGCAGCATTTCCACCCGCCGTTCCGGCAGTGCGCGCACACGCAGCGCGGGCGGGGCCAGGTGGTTGTGATAGAGGTAGGTCAGCTCATCGGACAGCGCATCGGGATTGGTGCCCGGCAGGCTGGCGCAGCCGAACAGCACATCGATGCGGTGCAGGAAGATGTAGGAGGCAATGCCCCGCCACAGCAGCTGCATGGCGGCCCGGCCACGATAGTTCCGGTCCACGCAGGACCGGCCGACTTCCAGCAGCCGACCGGGAAATTCGGTCAGTGGCGAAATGTCATATTCGCTGGAGGTATAGAATTTGCCCAGCTTCCTGGCCGCATCCCCCTGCATGAGCCGGTACGTGCCCACAACCCCCCGCGCGCCCGAGGAGATGGCATGGTCGATCACCAGAAGGTGATCGGCATAATCGTCGAATTCATCCACATCACGGCGCAGGCGGGCGGTACGGGAATCGGGGCGGGCGCCCATTTCCTCATAGAACACCCGGTAACGCAGCGCCTGTGCGGCATCGCGTTCTTCATCGGTCGCGGCAATCCTGACGCCAAGATTCCCCCCCCGCAGTTCAGGAAAACCGTTGCGTTCAAGGTCCAGTGTAGAAAGGGAGTGTATGGTCTTCTCGATACTCAAGGCCGTGATCTGCCTTTCCGCTCCGTTTGCGCCACCTGTGTCGTCTGTTCTTCTGGCACGTCCGGCAGCCTGCGCGCAAACAGTTCCAGCCGATGGGACACCAGATCGAACCCCAGTTCCGCCGTAATCCGGCGCAGCAGCTCGGCATGGGCGGCATGGGTGAACTCCACCACCTGCCCGCTTTCCACGTCGATCAGGTGATAGTGGTCGCCTTCCTCGGTGGCTTCGTAGCGGGCACGGCTGCCACCGAAGTCCCGGCGTTCAAGGATGCCGTTCTCCTCCAGCAGGCGTACGGTGCGGTACACCGTGGCGACCGATATGCGCGCATCCAGCATGGACGCACGGCGGTACAGTTCCTCCACATCCGGGTGGTCATGGGCCTCGGACAGGACACGCGCGATGACCCGGCGCTGGCCTGTCATCTTCAGGCCGCGCTCGATGCACATGCGCTCGATGCGCGTCTGTAATCCGTTACTGTCCATCACCATGCTTACGGGCGTAGCCGATCATGCAGATACCTGTCCACACTCCCACACACCGTGTGGCTCAGTCCTCACGCTGTTTCGTGCCAAGGCCGATCTTGCGGGCAAGGGTGGAACGGTGGCTGGCATAGCTGGGGGCCACCATGGGGTAGTCATGCGGCAGGCCCCAGCGCTCCCGGTATTCATCGGGGGTCATGTTATAGGCGGTCTTGAGGTGGCGCTTGAGCATTTTCAGCTTCTTGCCGTCCTCCAGGCAGACGATGTAATCGGGGAAGACCGATTTCTTCAGCGGAACGGCGGGCACCGGCTTTTCCGGCACGGGTTCCGTACGCCCCAGCGAGGCCACGGCATCATAGACCCGGTGAATCAGATCGGGCAGCATCTCCGCTTCCAGTTCATTGCGGGAGACATATGCCGAAACGATTTCGGCAGCCAGTTCACGCACTTCCACTTCTGCCGTTTCATCAGCCATCAATCTGATCCTGTCGCTCTGGAATAATGATGTATCCTATATAAATAATTCCGGACGGATCGCAACCGGCAACAACAGAGGTTTTGTGGTAATATGTCCGATATTGAGATGGCGGTACTAGATATCACCCATGAAGTATGCCCCATGACTTTCGTCCGTACCAGACTGGCACTTGACAGACTGTCCACCGGAGAAAAACTGATTGTCCGCCTGCGTGGCGCAACCCCGCTGGACAATGTTTCCCGCAGTCTCGGGCTGCTCGGGCATGTTGTGGAAGAAATACAGACAGAAACAGATGGCATGACACACCGGCTGGTCGTGCTCAAATCCTGAGCTGCATGACACAGGCATCCGTCCCGTCGGGGTAATAATTGCGCCGCAGCCCCACCGGCGCGAATCCGGCGGCATGATACAGGCCCAGCGCGCCCGCATTGTCCCGCGCCACTTCCAGAAACACGCTCACCACCCCGGCAGAGGCCGCCTGCCGCACGCAGCGCGCCAGCAGGTCACGTCCGATGCCCCGGCGCTGGCATACGGGATCAACGGCAAAGGTCAGGATCTCGGCTTCATCACCGATCATGCGCGCCATGATGAAACCGCTGGCCTCCCCGTCCAACTCCTCCGGCGCCAGCACGGTCAGGACACCCGGCATGTCGATCAGCGCCTGCATGGCCCGCGCATCCCAGCGGTGAAGGGGCGCGAAGGCCGCGGCATGGATACGGGCCAGCATGGCGGCATACGGTGTTATGGGGACCAGGGGCACAGGATTCATGCAGCCGAACCGGCCGGGGCCGGGCGCAGGCCTGCGGCAGGCAGTTTTGCTTCCGGCGCGTCGACATAAAGCGGCTGGGCGGCCCGTGACGGCAGGGCGCCCTGCCAGCGGCGCAGGGCGGTGGCGGCAATGGCCAGCGGGTCAGGCTGCGGCAGGGGAAGGAGATGCACGTCCTGACGTTCGGGCACGGCATCCTTCACCCATTGCGCGCCATTACCGGCCAGCAGCAGCGGGCCGGGGGGCAGGTCAAGCGCGTCAAGCATGTGGGCCGATACGTGCGTGTCCGCCCCCGCGCCCGGCATTTCGATGAAGACGCGCCCCCGCCGCGCAATGGTGCACCACAGGGGACGGGCGCAAAGCGGCTGGGCGGCGGCCTGCAGGGCATCACGCATGGCTTCCCCGGTCGTGACCCCCACCACCGCACAGCCGGACCCTGCCGCAAGGCCATGGGCAAAGGCCAGCGAGGCCCGCAACCCCGTAAACGATCCCGGCCCCACAACCACCCCGATCAGTTCCGGCATGCTATGGGTCCAGCCACACCGGGCGAACAGTTCGGTGGCAAGCTGGGGGAACTGCTCGGCGGCCCCGCGCCCCGTGGCAATGCGGCTGTCCAGCATGGCGGGCACGCCATCGCGCACCACAAGGCAGGCAATGACGGCCTGCGCGTCCGCCCCGGTCGGGGCACCATCCATCACCAGGACCCGCATGGCCTATACCACCACGCAGGCATCATCAAAATCCAGGCGGGGCGCACGCGGCGTGGACGGCGGCCCGTCGGTATAGCCAAGGCAGACAAGGAAATTGGCCTGCCAGCCCTGCTGTGACAGGAAACCCTCCTCCACCATGGCCGCATCGAACCCCGACAGCGGCAGCGCGGACAGCCCCAGCGCGCGCGCGGCCATGATCAGGTAGCCACCCTGCAGCGTGCCGTTGCGCAGGGCCGTCTCCTCCGCCAGTCCCACATCGGCGGCAAACCACTGCCGGACGCCGGGTGCCGCGTTCAGCGTGTCCATGCGGTCGAAAAACAGCGGGTCATGCGCCACGATGACCGTGACCGGCGCGGTCATCACCCGCTGCACGTTACCGGCGGACAGGGCGGGACGCAGGCGTTCGCGGCAGCCTTCGGTGGTGATGAACACGAAGCGGGCCGGGCAGCAGTTGCCCGATGTCGGGCCAAGACGGACCAGATCATATAACCGCCGCAGCGTATCCTGCCCCACGGGCCGGTCATTCCACGCAACCGGCGTACGTGCATCCCGAAACAGAAGATCAAGCCCAGCGTCGTCAAGCGCCATGAAACATTCCCAGGTTACGCGCAGGCCTGCCGATCAGGCCTCTACCTGCTCCACCGATACCACTTCCGGCACGTAATGGCGCAGCATGTTCTCCACCCCATGCTTCAGCGTCGCGCGTGAGGAGGGGCAACCCGAACACGCCCCCTGCATGGTCAGGCGCACCACGCCATCACGGTAGCCACGGAACACGATGTCCCCGCCATCGCCCGCCACGGCGGGGCGCACGCGGGTATCGAGCAGTTCCTTGATCTGCTGCACGATTTCCTCATCACCCGGCGCGATCAGGTCTTCCACCACCTGTGCATCACTTTCCACAACCGCCTGTCCGGTGGCCAGATAGTCGGCCAGAACGGCCAGAACCTGCGGGCGCAGCCCCTCCCATTCCACGCTGTCGGAACGGGTCACGGCCACGAAATCCGCGCCGAAGAAGACACGCGCCACGCCATCCAGGTCAAACAGCAGTTCAGCCAGGCGCGACCGTCCGGCCACGGAATCGGGGCTGATGAAGTCCGCCGTGGCACCGTTGGCCATGATCTCGCGCCCCGGCAGGAATTTCAGCGTGGCAGGATTGGGGGTGTCTTCCGTTTCGATGAACATTGCTCGGTCTTCCAGACATGACGGGACAGGGGAGAGGCAAAAGTACTGCCCGGGTCCTGTTATATGATCGACCCGGCCGCGAATCCAACCCCACCCGAAGGTACGGGTACGCTTTTAACCGGCCGGGCGTATCACGGTATTGCGGGGCAGGACAATTTCCGCGCACAGCCCGCCCTGCGGGCGGTTGTACAGCCGGAAGCGGCCACCATCACGCGCAACCTCCCGGCTGACAATGGCCAGACCCAGCCCAAGGCCGCCGGTACTGCGCGAGCGCGATCCCTCCACCCGGTAGAACGGGGTCGTGACACGGCCGATTTCCGCATCGGGCAGGCCCGGCCCGTCATCTTCCACCCGGATCAGCAGGCTGTCTTCCAGCACCGTCAGGCTGACATGGGCATTGCCGCCATAGTTCACGGCATTGTCAATCAGGTTGCCCAGCACGCGCTTGAGGGCAAGCGGGCGCACGATAGCCTGCGCCTGATCAGGGCCGGAATAGGTCACATCACGGCCCTGATCGGCATCATCATCCACACGCGTGGCCAGGATGGAGGCGACATTGGCCGGACGCGCCGGTTCAGGGTCCTTCTCCCCCGACAGATAGGCCAGCACGCCGGTTATCATGGCCTCCATTTCCGTCACATCCGCCTCGATTTCCTTCTGGGCGTTCGCGTCATCCAGAAAACCCGCGCGCAGCCGCAGGCGGGCCAACGGCGTGCGCAGGTCGTGGGAGACGGCGGCCAGCGCCTCGGTGCGGTCGGCGATCAGGCGGTTGATGCGGTCCTGCATCTCGTTGATGGCGCGGGCCAGGTAGCGGACCTCACGCGGGCCCTTGTCCGCCAGTGGCACCCAGCGGCCCGAACCCACCGTATCGGCCACATCGGCCAGTGCGCGCAGCGGCATGCTGAGCGCCCGCACCAGCATGCCCGCCGCCAGCAGGACCGCGCCCGCAAGGATCGCGGCCGACACGATCCCGCGCCGCATATGGTGGGGCTGGAGGATATCAGGCGCCATGAAGCCCATGTAACTGCCATCGGACAGGCGCAGCGTGCCCCGCACGTCGGTCGTGCCCGCAATGGTGCCCGACAGGTTCAGCGCATCCCCCTGCAGCGAAGGCAGCGTGCCCGCCATACGGTCGTGCAGCATGCGCAGCGAGGCCGGCTGCCCCTTCATCACACCCTGCTGCGCCGGCGTGCGCCAGTCCACCGTCAGGTCCCCGGTGGAAAGCATGGCGGCCAGCACCATGCGCTGTGACGTGGGTGTGGCCGCCAGCACGCGCGCATCGATCACCAGCCGTTCGCCCACCTGTTCAAGCTGGGCATCATCTATGGTGTAGGTCTCGGCTTCCTCATAGAAGGCGGAGCTGCCCACAAAGACAAGGGCCACGGCCACCAGCAGCACGAACATGACCCGCCCCACCAGCCCGCGCGGCCACAGCGTGATCCGCCGCGCCGCAGGCATCGGGACGCGACCATTATGGGCCGCCCCCTGGCCTGCCACCGGATCCGCGCTCAGATCCGTTCCACTTCCGATGTAAAGATGTAGCCCATCCCCCGTACCGTACGGATCAGGCTGTCCGCATCCGGTCCCAGCTTGCGCCGCAGGCGGCTGACCAGCACATCCACGCTGCGGTCGGACACATCCCCCAGCCGGGTGCGCGACAGTTCAAGCAGCCGGTCGCGGCCAATGACACGCTGCGGGTTGTCAAGGAAGCTGGTCAGCAGGTCATGCTCCGCACCGGAAATCTCGACCGCCACACCCGAAGGGTCCGTCAGTTCACGCCGCCGCAGGTCCAGCATCCACCCGCCGAAGCGCACGGTCTCCCTGCGCTGCCGCCCGGCGCTGGGGGTGGTGACCCCACCGCCGCGCCGGCGCAGCACGGCGCGTACACGCGCCAGCAGTTCCTTCTGGCCAAAGGGTTTGGGCACGTAGTCATCCGCCCCCAGTTCCAGCCCCTGCACGCGGTCCAGTTCCTCGCCACGGGCGGAAACGATGATGATCGGCACCTCCGTCAGCGGTGCCTCCCCCGGTGCCGCCGGGCTGGCCTGCGCGCGCAGGCCCCGGCACAGGTCAAGCCCGTTGGTGCCCGGCAGCATCACGTCCAGAATGATCAGGTCGGCCCCCTGCGCACGCAGCGCATCCCACATCTCGGGGCCATCCTGCACGCCGCGCACGCGGTAGCCGTCACCCTGAAGCGCACGGACAAGCAGGGTGCGCATGCCAGGGTCATCTTCCACCACAAGGATGCGGGCGGGCAGATCATCAGTGGCAGGTATCTGTGTCATTCTCTCGGCCATGTTCTCGGTTCAGGACTGGCATGATGCCATTCATGCCACGCCCTTCAGCATATCCAACGCACCGGGACGGGATAAGACCATGGTTCATGTCATAAAATGTCTCTCCCGCCCGGGCGGAAAACAAAAACGGAGTGCCGGACCCAGCCGGCACCCCGTTCCCGTTCCGCTATGCGTGGCGGCTAGTGCGCGGGGGGGGCGGCGTTGAGCTTGAGCACCCAGAACTGGGCAATGTCACGCGCGCCGTTATTGCCTTCAACACTGCCGAGGGTGGCGATGGCAGCAGCCTTCTGCCCGGCGGCGGCCTGCGCCAGCCCCAGATGCAGGCGCCCGATATTGACATCGGACGGCCCCTTGGAAAGGCCCTGCTGCATGAGGGCCAGCCCCTTGTCCGCCTGGCCGAACAGCACATAGTTGTAGCCCGCCGTCAGCATGGCGTTGCCGGTGGTGGCCTGTGCCGCCGCCGCGTCAAGCCCGGCCTTGCGGTCTGCCACGCTCTGGGTCACCAGTGCCTTCAGCTTTTCCTCACGCGGGGCGCTGGCGTCATGCCCCAGCACGCCGCTGCTGTAACCCTGGTTGATGATGTCGAGCGCAAGCTGCGGCATGCCCGCCTGCATGGCAAGCTCGGTAATGTCCATGTATTCGGACGGTGTCTTGACCAGGCCCGCTTCCAGCCGCACACGGTCGATATCGAACCGCAGCCCCGGCGCCATGTTGGGCACGCTCAGCACGGAATGGACCACCTGCGCCCAGTAATCGGGCTTGGGGTAATAGGTTGCCAGCAGGACATAGGTCTTGGTCAGCGCGCTGTTGTCCTTCAGCTGCGCCTGACAGGTGGCCAGCAGCAGGAGCTGGTTCTCGGCCGGCTTCGCACCCGCCTTGAGCGTGGCATCAATCTGCGCCTGCTGCACACGGGCGGCATTGGCATAATCATGCTGGAGGTAATAGGCCTGGATCAGGATGGTCAGCATCTGCGGGTTCTTGCCACCCGCCTTGATGTATTTTTCCGTTACCGCAACGGCGGTGGGGTAATCCTTGGCGGTGAACGCCATGCTGCCCTCGGCCAGCGCCATCTGTTCCTTGGTGGCGGCGGGCGTGCGCGGCGACGCGATCAGCGTGTCATAGGCCGCGATCGCGGCCGGCACGTTGCCCGACTGCGCCGCCACGGCGGCGCGCATCTGCGCGATGGTATAGGATTCAAAGTCGGACTTGCCGCTCACGGCATCGGCTGCGTCCACATCGGCCATGGCCTGCGGGTATTTTTTGGCGGCAAGTTCGGTCTGGGCCTTCTGCAGCGCCACGCCAACCTTCTCTCCCAGCTGGTCCGCCGCATGGGCGCCATGCGCGGGCAGCACGCCCGCCACCGGCAGCGCCATCATGACCCCCGCCAGCAGGCGCCCGCGCAACTGGAAGAGCGATTTGGATGTGATGTTTTTCAACTGGATGTCCTTCCATGAACGGGTCATGGCCCGATTGATCGGCCAGGGCATCAGGATGGACCCGCTCGGCCCATCATTCAATCCGCCCTGGCCAGCGGCAGCGGCGGGTCCGATACAGAATGGACCCGCCACGCCGGAATGCAGGATCAGCTCACACGCGCAGGCGGCGTGTCATTTCGCCACATCGTGCGTTTCATGGCGATAGCCGCCAATCAGGATGGACTGCAGGTCGGCCGCGAAGTTGCGCACCTCGTCCAGCGCGCCCTTGTTGCGGCGGACCAGCATGTTGTAGCCCAACACCGCCGGCACCGCGGTGCCCAGGCCGATGGCGGTCATGATCAACGATTCACCGACCGGGCCGGCAACCTTGTCGATCGAGGCCTGCCCCGCGATGCCGATGGCCGTCAGCGCGTGATAGATGCCCCACACCGTGCCGAACAGCCCCACGAACGGAGAGGTGGACCCCACCGTGCCAAGGAAGGCCAGGCCGCCCTGCAGGCGGTTCTGGACAAAGTCCACCGAACGCTGGAGGGACAGCGCGGTCCAGGACGGCAGGTCGATGGTTTCCTGCATCGTGCCTTCATGGTGCTCGGCGGCCTTGATGCCGGTATCGGCAATGTAGCGGAACGGCGACGCGGTATCGAGCTGGCTGGCCCCCTGCCGGATGTCGGCCGCGGGCCAGAACTTGGCCTTTACTTCCTTCACATCCTTGAAGATGCGCGCCTGTTCCAGGAACTTGATGATCATGATGTACCAGGTGCCCACCGACATCACCACCATGATGAGCAGCACGGTACGGGCGATGAAATCACCATTCGACCACAGCGCACCCAGCCCGTACGGGTTGGAGTCGGCCGCGGCGGCTGGGGTTGCATACGCAAGGGCTGGCAGGGCGGTAAGCAGCGCGGCCGCGATGACTGAGTTACGATGCTGTCGGGTCATTTCCCTAAAATCCTCTGACGAATAAAGCCATGGCTCTGGCCTGCAACACTTTTCATGATTGCTATCTGACCAGTCCGGACATTGAAAATCAATCCACCTGTAACGATTTCGGAACAATTTCCGGCTGGCGGACACGCCTGTCCGCCCCGATGACCGGGGCGGGAATGACGGGTCCCGCCGGCTGGACCATGACCGGGCGCGGCAGGGCGGGTGCCTTCGGCACGAAGGGCGGCGGCATGGGAATGATCCGCAGCGTAACCGGCGGCAGCGGGCGATAGGGCGCCGGGAACATGGGCCGGGCCTTGGGGCGCAGCCCATAGGCCAGCACGGACAGGACAACGACATGGACCAGCACGATCACCCCGGTCACGCGCAGATAGGGCGTCCGCCTGCGCTGCCGGGCCGCGTACTCCATTCCCATCGCTTCGTTAGACCACATGCCGCCCCTGTTCACCCGCCATAGCAGCGGCCCGCCCGTATGGCGCAGGCCCGCAACTGATTGCCAGACCATGAATTGGGGGTGGTCAGGCTGTGTGTGTCAAGCAGGTTATGCAACAGATGCGCAACAAAATTCCCTTTACGGAACAATGTCTCACCCTGCATGCCACAAAAAACCCCGCAGCCGGGGCTGCGGGGTGGAACACGACCGGCGCGGGTTACTGCGCCTGGGCACTCGCCTCGGAGCGGGTCGCCCCCACGCGCGCGGCCAGGGCCGCGGCCATGAAGTCATCAATGTCACCATCAAGGATGGCGTCGGGATTGGTTTTTTCCACGTTGGTCCGCAGGTCCTTCACCAGCTGGTAGGGCGCCAGCACGTAGGAACGGATCTGGTGGCCCCAGCCGATATCGGTCTTGTTCGCCTCGGTCTGGGCGGCGGCGGCCTCGCGCTTCTGCAGTTCCTGCTCGTACATGCGCGCCTTGAGCATGGTCATGGCGGTGGCACGGTTGCGGTGCTGGGAGCGGTCGGTCTGGCAGGCCACCACGATGCCGGTGGGGATGTGCGTGATACGGATGGCCGATTCCGTCTTGTTGACGTGCTGGCCGCCCGCACCCGATGCACGGAAGGTGTCCACCCGCAGATCGGCCTCGTTGATCTCGATCTCGATCGAATCGTCCACCACCGGATAGACCCATACGGAGGCGAAGGAGGTCTGCCGCCGTGCCGCCGCATCAAAGGGCGAGATACGGACAAGACGATGCACCCCGGCCTCGGTCTTGAGCCAGCCATAGGCATTGGGGCCACTGACCTGGATGGTGGCGGACTTGATGCCGGCCTGCTCGCCCTCCGAGCTTTCCATCATGGTCACCTTGTAACCATGCTGCTCGGCCCAGCGGGTGTACATGCGCAGCAGCATCTCGGCCCAGTCCTGCGCCTCCGTGCCACCCGCGCCGGCATTGACTTCCAGATAGCAGTCATTGCCATCCGCCTCGCCCGAGAGCAGGCTTTCGGTCTCGCGGCGCTTGGCTTCCTCGGCCAGGGCGCGCAGGCCCGCCACCGCTTCGGCCACTACGGCCGAGTCGCCTTCCATTTCCGCAAGCTCGACCAGTTCGAGCGTATCATTCACATCGGCTTCAAGCCGCTGCACGCCCTCGATCTGGTTGGCCAGCAGCGTGCGCTCGCGCATGAGCTTCTGCGCCGCTTCGGCATCGTTCCACAATTCGGGGTCTTCGGCCCGGTTGTTCAGTTCCGCCAGGCGGTCGATTGCGACATCCCAGTCAAAGATGCCTCCTCAGCAGTGCCACCGACTGCTTGATCTGGTCGTTCAGGGCCTCTGTCTCGGCAGACATGGGCTTGCTCCTTGGTCAACGGTCATAAGGGCCGGGCGCACGCGGCACCCGCCAATGGGGCGTCAATACAGGCCACCCATGCCAATGTCACCCCCGGAAGGCTGGGATGCGGCCGGTGCGCCGGGGGCCATCGCATGCCCGGCCGAAGTGGTGCCGTCAGGCGCCACGACCGGGCTGCCCGGCGTGGTGGCCATGTCCGTCTCGGAATCGGGCATGTTCTCGGCCCCGGTATCCGCCGCAGTCAGCGCCATGCCCGAACCGGCACCCAGATCAACGCTTATGCCGGGCACCTGCCCGGGCTTGAAGGCGTCGATCGCCATGCCCATGCCGGTATCATAGCGGGCCAGCTGCACGCCTTCGGGCACACGGAAGTCAAGGCGCGGGCGCGTGGCCAGCGCCGCCTTCATCACCTGATTCCAGATCGGGCCGGCAATCACGCCGCCGGTCTCGTTCTTGCCCAGCGACTGCGGCGTATCGAATCCGACCCACACCACCGTGACCAGATCGGGCGAGAAGCCCGCGAACCATGCATCGTTGAAATCCTGGCTGGTGCCGGTCTTGCCCGCGATGGGCCGGTCGATGCCCGCACCCGCATGGGTGCCGGTGCCACGCCGGATCACATCCTGCATCATCGCCACGATCTGGCTGGCGGAGGCGGCGGAGACGACCTGCGGCCGGGTATCGACCATCCGCGGGCCATCGGCGGGCGTACCGCCGGGCTGCCAGTCGAGACCGCCGGAACGCCACATCACGTTGCCGTTGCGATCCTTGATGTCATCGATCAGGGTGGGTGTGACCAGCCTGCCGCCATTGGCGATGGTGGCGTAGGCGGCGGCTTCACGCATGACCGTGGTTTCCACCGCCCCAAGGGCTGCGGGCAGCACCAGCGGCATGGAATGGGCCAGCCCCAGTGTCTGCGCCAGTGCGGCCACCGGCTTCATGCCGATCTGGGCCGCCAGGCGGATGGTGACAAGGTTACGCGATTCGCGCAGCGCGTCATGCAGCGTGGTCGGCCCCCAGAAATCCTTCTCGTAGTTGTTTGGATGCCATTCACCGTAGCTTACCGGCGAGTCATCGAATTTCTGCGAGGGCGAGATCCCCTGTTCCATCGCCGCCAGGTAGACGAACGGCTTGAAGGAGGAACCGGGCTGGCGGGCGGCCTGTGTCGCGCGGTTGAACTGCGATTCCCTGAACGACCAGCCGCCGACCATCGCCATCACCCGGCCGGTATGGACATCGATGGTGGCCAGCGCGCCCTCCACCCGTGGCACCTGCCGGATGGCAACGCCACTGCCATCGGCCTGCGGTTCGACCAGCAGCACGTCACCTGTCTGGATGCCCTTGCCACCGCGCATCCAGGCCCGGTCACGCGCCAGCAGTTCACCCGTACGGGGCACGACCGGATCACGCCCCTCCAGCCAGCCCACGCGGCCGGTGGCGGCCGACAGCACCACCGCCACCCGCCACTGTTCCAGCATGGCAACCGGCGGCGTGACACGGGCCAGCGCGTTGGCCCAGTCGCCCGTCGCCTCGCTTTCATCGACATGGGCGAACGCGCCGCGCCAGCCACCATGGGCGCGGTCATAGCGCAGCAGCCCGTCGCGCAGGGCGGTGGTGGCCACCTGCTGCAGGTGTGAGTCAAGCGAGGTATGGACCGAAAGCCCACCTTCCATGGTGGTGCCGATGCCGTAGCGTTCGATCAGTTCGCGGCGCACTTCCTCGGCAAACCATTCGGATGCGGGCACCGGGCCGGGACGGGTGAAGTTGGCGGGCACCAGCGGTTCAAGCTGGGCGGCACGGGCTTCCTCCGGCGTGATGACCTTCAGGTCCGCCATGCGGTCCAGCACCCAGTTGCGGCGATTGGTCGCCGCCTGCACGAAGCGGTGCGGGTTGTAGTTGGTGGGGGATTTGGGCAGCGCGCCCAGAAAGGCGGCCTCGGCATTGTCAAGCTGGTCGAGCGGCTTGTTGAAATAGGTCTGTGCGGCAGCGGCGATGCCGTAGGCGCCCTCGCCCAGATAGATTTCATTGAGATAGATCTCGAGGATCTGCTCCTTGCTCAGCGTCTGTTCCAGCCGCATGGCCAGCAGCGCTTCCTTGATCTTGCGGTCGATCGACACCGCATTCGACCCCAGCAGCATGATGCGCGCGACCTGCTGGGTGATGGTGGAGGCACCGATGGGGCGATGCTTGGTGCCATGCATCATCATGTCGGTCAGGCCCGCGCGCAGGATGGCCATCGGGTCCACGCCGCCATGGGTGAAGAATTTCTGGTCCTCGGCCGCCAGGAAGGCACTGCGCACGCGCTCGGGTATGGCGCTGTAGGGGACGAATATACGCCGCTCGGCCGCCAGTTCCGCCATGACCTGGTCATCACCGGAATACAGGCGGCTCATCACCGGCGGCTGGTAGGTGCGCAGGCCGTCCACCGTGGGCAGGCCCTCGCTCAGGCGTTCATATTCCCGCCATGCCACCAGTCCCGCCGTGCTGCCACCCAGCAGCACCACGGCCAGTGTCGCGCCCGCCAGCCAGCGCACCATCCGGTAGCGGGGCCGGCGTGGGCCACCCGGACCCGGCCGGGAGGGTCCATCAATCCGGCCATCACGGCCTGATCCGTCAGCAAGCGTCATCCGGTATCCAATAGGGAAAGAAAGGGGCCGTTATGTGTCGATGGCCCCTGTCTAGCATTGTCCGCCGCCGCCGTCGCCCCTGATCCATCCGCCCATGCCAGTCCGCGCGCCCGGAAACCGTTTCCACAACGGACCTTCGATAAGGCATGGCAAACGTTTCCGGAGGCCGCCTTTTTTCAACAAGGGCAGCGTTCTCCGGAGTTTTTTGAAAAAAGCCTCACCCAAAACCCCTGCACGATCTACAGCCTGCGGACCAGCCTTTCAGGCATTGTTCCGGCTGGCCCATTCGGCCCGGCCGTCATTGTCCAGCTGGCGGAATTCCTCATCACTCAGGTCAGTGGCGGCGGCGGCCGCGTTATCGGCCAGGTGGTCGGGGCTGCTGGTGCCGGGAATGGGCAGCATGACCGGCGCGCGGCGCAGCAGCCATGCCAGCGCGACCTGGCCGGGCCGCACGCCCTTCTCGCTGGCCAGGCGGGTCAGCAGGGTATCGCCCTTCGTCAGGCTGCCCGCCGCCAGTGGCGCCCATGGAATGAAGCCGATGTTCTCCTTCGTGCAGTAATCCAGCACATCTTCCGAATACCGGTTGACGAGGTTGAAGCGGTTCTGGACGGTCGCCACCGGGAAATACAGCCGCGCGCGCTCGATCATCTCCACCGTCACCTCGGACAGGCCGACATGGCGGATCAGCCCCTGCGCGCGCATGGTGGCAATCGCCTCGAACTGCCGTTCGGGCGTGCAGTCGGCACCCACACGATGCAGCTGCCACAGGTCGATGCGCTCCACCCCCAGCCTGCGCATGCTCATCAGCACGCACTGGCGCAGGTAGTCGGGGTTGCCCACCGGCTTCCATATGTCCGGGCCGTGGCGGGTGTGGCCGCCCTTGGTGGCGATTATGGTATCCGTGTAGGGATGCAGCGCCTCGCGGATCAGGTCCTCGCTCACAAACGGGCCGTAGGCATCCGCCGTATCAACGAAGTTGATGCCCAGTTCGGGCAGGCGGCGCAGGGTGGCGAGTGCCGCCGCCCGGTCGGCCGGTTCCCCCCATATGCCGGGGCCGGTAATGCGCATGGCGCCAAAACCCAGCCGCGTGACCTCCAGGTCACCCCCGATCATGAATGAACCGGACTGCCTTGCATCAGGCGTGAACATACCGTTCTCCTTGCGCGTTCAGGCGCGTCGCGGCCCCGTTGGAAGGCTGCGGCGCGCGGTTGTGCCGTGTGGTGGACATAAAGGCCGCCAGCGGGCCGGGTTGCATGACAATACCGGCCTTCAGCCCAGCATGCGGCCAATCACGCGGGCGGTATAGTCCACCACGGGAATGATGCGGGCATAGTTGATGCGCGTGGGTCCGATCACACCGATCGCGCCCACGATGCGGTTGCTGTCGGTGCGCGCGGGAGCAACCACGACCGACATGCCCGCCATGCCGAACAGCCCGCTTTCCGCCCCGATGAAGATGCGCACCCCTTCGGATTCACGGGCAAGGTCCAGCAGGCGCAGCATGGTCTCCTGCGTTTCCAGCCGCTCGAACAGCATCTGGATGGTGGTCAGGCGCTCGATCTCGGTCACATCGGCCAGCAGGCGGCCCTGACCGCGTATGAACAGGGTGCCGCCGCGCTCGTCAGCGTCACTCCATGTGGCAAGGCCACTGGCCACCACCTCCGCCGTCAGGTGGTCCAGTTCGTTGCGGTTGGCCGTCATGTCGGTACTGACCGTCTCGCGCAGGCGGTCCAGCGTCTGGCCGGACAGATGGGCGTTAAGGTAGTTGCCCGCTTCCACCAGTGCGGAAGGCGGCAGGCCCGGCGGGGTCTCGATCACGCGGTTTTCCACCTGCCCGTCCGCACTGACCAGAATGACCAGCGCCCGCCCCGGACCAAGGGCCACGAATTCGATATGCTTGATGGTGGCGCCATCGCTTTTGGGTGCCATGACCACCCCCGCCGCCGAGGACAGGCCCGACAGCATGGACGATGCCTGCGCCAGCGTATCCTCCAAGGAGCGGCCCTTTACATCCAGCATGCCCGCGATGCTTTCGCGCTCCTCCTCGCTCAGGTTGCCGAACTGCAGCAGGCCATCGACAAACAGCCGCACGCCCTTCTCCGTTGGCAGGCGACCGGCCGAGGCATGGGGGGAAAACAGCAGCCCCGCATCGGTCAGGTCCGCCATGACATTGCGAATCGTGGCGGGCGAGAGCGAAAGCGGCAGGCGCTGCGAGAGCGTGCGCGAACCCATCGGCTCGCCCGTTTCGACATACTGCTCCACGATCTCACGCAGGATCGCGGCGGATCGCGGGTCCAGCCCGGACAGCAGGCCCGGCTGCGGTACCGGTGGTCGGGTTTCCATCGCCATGCCTCCTGTTTGCCTCATCCATCCCCTGCGGTGCCCCGCATGTCGCCATTATAGCAGATCATATGCTTCCCTGCCCACGCGGGACTGGAAATAGACGGGGATTGCACGCTATGCCGCCCCATCACCTTGCGGAGACCCATCCCATGCGCCCATCCGGCCGTGCCACCGACGCGCTGCGTCCCGTCTTCATCCAGACCGGCTTTGCCCGCCATGCGGAAGGCTCGGCCCTGATCCGCATGGGCGGAACCGAAGTCCTGTGCGCCGCCAGCGTGGAAACGCGCGTCCCCTCCTTCCTGCGCGGCAAGGGCCAGGGCTGGGTCACGGCGGAATACGGCATGCTGCCGCGCGCCACCCACAGCCGTGGCCCGCGTGAGGCCGCAAAGGGCAGACAGAGCGGCCGCACCCAGGAAATCCAGCGCCTGATCGCCCGCTCACTACGCGCCGTGACCGACCTCAGGGCATTGGGGGAGATCTCGATCACGGTGGATTGTGACGTGCTCAACGCCGATGGTGGCACGCGCTGCGCCGCCATTACCGGCGCATGGGTGGCGCTGCGCCTGGCACTGGAAACGCTGGTACGCGCGGGCACCCTGCCCGCCGTGCCGCTGAAGGGGCAGGTTGCCGCCGTATCGTGCGGGCTGACGCAGGAAGGCGCCGTGCTTGACCTTGATTACGCGGAAGACAGCACGGCGCGCGCCGATTCCAATTTTGTCCTGACCGCCGATGGTGGCATTGTGGAAATACAGGGTACCGCCGAGCAGGACCCCTTTACCGAGGCACAGTTCAATACCCTCATGCGGCTTGCCCGCACCGGGACGGCGGAACTGTTCCGCATCCAGACCGCCACAGTCGAAGAGGCCCTCAAGGCATGACAACCCGACCCAACCGCCTGAACCGGGGCGACACACTGGTCCTGGCCACCCATAACAAGGGCAAGATTGCCGAATTCGCGGCCCTTCTGGGGGGCTACGGCATTCATGTCCGTTCGGCGGGCGACCTTTCACTGCCCGAGCCGGAGGAAACGGCGGACAGCTTTGCCGGAAACGCCGCCATCAAGGCCGTGGCCGCCGCAAAGGCCGCGAACCTGCCCGCGCTGGCCGATGATTCCGGCTTCTGCGTCTCCGCCCTTGGCGGGGCACCGGGCATCTTCTCCGCCCGCTGGGCCGGGCCGGACAAGGATTATCCCGACGCCATGCGCCGTATCCATGAGCAGATCGGCGACAGTCCCGACCGGGGCGCGTGGTTCATTTCCGTCCTGTGCCTTGCCTGGCCCGACGGGCAGACCGAAACATTCGAGGGCCGGATTGACGGCCATGTCGTCTGGCCGCCGCATGGCACCAACGGCCACGGCTATGACCCGATTTTCGCCCCCGGCGATGGCGCCCGCACCTTTGCCGACATGACGGATACGCAGAAGAACGCCATAAGCCATCGCGGGCTGGCCTTCGCCCTGTTCCGCGATGCCTGCCTGCCGCAGGACGCGGCATAAAATAAGGCCGGCCCCCACAGGGCCGGCCTTCAGAAACTGACAAACGTTTCCGGGTGCCGCCTTTTTTCAGAAAGGCGGCGTTCCCTGAAGCTTTTTGAAAAAAGCTTCACCAAAAACATCTGTTCTTTTTTATCGACAATGGCGCCTAGCGCCCGGTCATGATCCGTTCGAGCAACTGCGCCACGGTGGGCACGAAGCCATTGGCGTAGAACGGATCGGTGGCGAACCGCCATGCATTGGTGCCACCGAACATGAGGTTGTTGTCAATCACCGCCTCCTGATCCGGCCCATGGGCGTGGGCTGCGGCCTGCAGGGTTTTCTGGATGCAGTAGGAACGCGGGTCCGCCTTGTGCCCGTTGGAATAGGCGGGCGGGCGCTGCGACCAGTTGGAAAACCGGCATTCCGACAGGCAGCCCATGCAGGCCCCCTGATCGGCCAGGATCTCGCGCGCCTTTTCGGGGCTGACGAACACCACCGTGTTATCCGGTGTGCGCATGGCCTCGGTATGGCCTTCCTGCATCCACAGCTGCGCGCGCTGCCGGTCGGCGGGGGTGACAAAAACCTGCCGCCCGCGTGCGCCAATGGCCAGTGGCGCGGTGTGCTCGCCCATTTCCTCGGGCGAGAAGGGCACCTGCCGTTCCGAACGCCCGCGCAGTTCGCGCAGGAACGTGTTGTTCACGGCGGAAGAATAGAAGCCCGTGGGCGAGAAGCGGTTGAGGAACACATCCCCCTTCTTCAACGTCAGCAGGCGGCGCTTCCACGCATCGGGGATCGGGCTTTCGCGCGTCAGCAGCGGGCGGGTGCCGAACTGGAACACGATCGGCCCCAGTTCGGGGTTGTCGATCCAGTCCTGCCATTCCTCCAGCCACCACACGCCACCGGCCATGATGATGGGGGTCTGATCCAGGCCAAAGGCGCGCATCTGCTTGCGCAGCGCCAGCACGCGGGGGAACGGATCTTCCGGTGCCAGCGGGTTTTCGGTGTTGGACAGGCCATTATGGCCGCCAGCCCGCCATGGGTCTTCATACACCACGCCGCCCAGCAGTTCCGCCGTCTTATGGTACGAACGGCGCCACAGGGCATTGAAGGCGCGGGCGGAAGAGACGATGGGATAGTAATGGATGCCGAAACGGGCCGCGATTTCCGACAGGCGGTACGGCATGCCCGCGCCACAGGTCAGCCCCTGGATCAGGCCCGGTGCACCTTCCAGCACGCCGGTGATGACCCGCTCGGCCCCACCCATTTCCCACAGGATGTTGGCGTGTATCCGCCCCCTGCCACCGGCAAGCTCATGCGCGATGCGCGCCTGGGCAATACCACCGCGGATGGCGTAATCGACCAGTTCCTCGTGCCGTTCACGCCGTGTCCTGCCGTGATAGGTCTGGGGGACGATGTTGCCGTTCTCATCATAGGAATCGGCATTCACGATCGAGATCGTGCCAGCGCCACCCGCCGCCGCCCAGTGTCCGGCGGAAACGCCAGTCGAGATCGAGACGCCCTTCCCCCCTTCTACCAGGGGCAGAATATCCGTCCCGCCCATACGGATCGCATTGATCGGCTTCATCACCATTCCATCGTCATGTATCTGCCCGGGCGCGGGGCACGCCATCTGGCGCTCCCGCGTCCGGGTTATCAATAGGCCGGGACCCGCGTCTTACCGCGCGCCGGGGGCACGGCCGGGCCGGGCGCCCACGGTGTCGGTGATGTCGGCGCCGGTCTTCTGGTCAACCACGCGCATGGACAGCTTGACCTTGCCGCGATCGTCAAAGCCCAGCACCTTCACCTTCACTTCGTCTCCCTGCTTGACGACATCCGTCGTCTTGGAAACGCGCCCTTCGGCCAGTTCGGAGATGTGAACCAGCCCGTCACGGGGGCCAAGGAAGTTGACGAACGCCCCGAAATCGGCGGTCTTGACGACCTTGCCATTATAGATGTGGCCCACTTCGGGTTCGGCCGTGATGCCACGGATCCGCTCGATGGCCTTCTCGGCCTGATCGTCGGAAGACGCGGCAATCATGATCGTGCCGTCATCGTTGATGTCGATCTTCGCACCCGAATATTCAACGATCTCACGGATAACTTTACCGCCCTGGCCGATCACGTCGCGGATCTTCTCCTTGGGCACCGAGATCGTGGTGATCTTGGGCGCGGAAGACGAGACATCCGAACGGCCTTCGGTCAGCGCCTTGGCCATCTCGCCCAGAATGTGCAGGCGGCCCTGACGGGCCTGACCCAGCGCGATCTTCATGATTTCCGGCGTAATCGACGTGATCTTGATGTCCATCTGCAGGGCGGTCACACCCTGCTCGGTGCCGGCCACCTTGAAGTCCATGTCACCCAGGTGGTCTTCATCGCCAAGAATGTCGGACAGGACGGCAAAGTCGTCCTCTTCCTTGATCAGGCCCATGGCGATACCGGCGACCGGACGCTTCAGCGGCACGCCCGCATCCATCAGCGCAAGCGAGGTGCCGCACACGGTGGCCATGGAAGACGAACCATTGCTTTCCGTGATCTCGGACACCACGCGCATGGTGTACGGGAAGGTGTCCTTGCCCGGCAGCAGCGGGTGGATGGCGCGCCACGCCAGCTTGCCATGGCCGATTTCACGGCGGCCGGGGGAGCCCATGCGCCCGCACTCACCCACCGAGAAGGGGGGGAAGTTGTAGTGCAGCATGAAGTTGTTGCGGTATTCGCCTTCCAGCGCGTCCACGATCTGCTCGTCCTGACCGGTGCCAAGCGTCGCCACCACAAGGGCCTGCGTCTCGCCACGGGTGAACAGGGCGGAGCCATGCGCGCGCGGCAGGATGCCGACTTCGGACACGATGGGACGGATCGTTTCCAGATCGCGGCCATCGATACGGTAGCCGGTGTCGAGCACTTCGGTGCGGACCACGTCGGCTTCCAGATCCTTGATCATGGGCTTGGCGGCATCGGCGTCGGCCTCGCCAATCTTGGCAAGGATGGCCTCACGCGCCGCGGCGACCTTCTTGTAGCGCACCTGCTTGGCGCGTTCCTTGTACGCCTCGGCGATCAGGGCGCGACCGGCCTTGTCCACCTTCTTGCGCAGCTTGATTTCCTCGGCCGTCGGCTCGGCCAGGTCCCACGGTGCCTTGGCAGCGCTCTCGGCCAGGTCGATGATCAGGTCGATCACGGGCTGGAAGGCTTCATGGCCAAAGGTCACGGCGCCCAGCATCACGTCCTCGGACAGTTCCACCGCCTCGGACTCGACCATCAGCACGCCTTCGGACGTCCCGGCCACGACCAGGTCCAGTTCGCTTTCCTTAAGCTGGGAAATGGTCGGGTTCAGCACGTATTTGCCGTTGCTGTACCCCACGCGGGCCGCACCCACCGGGCCGAAGAACGGAATGCCCGACAGCGTCAGCGCCGCCGAGCAGCCGATCAGCGCAACCACGGCCGGGTCGTTCTCCATGTCGTGGCTGAGCACGGTGGCGACGACCTGCACTTCGTTGCGGAAGTTCTCGGGGAACAGCGGGCGGATCGGGCGGTCGATCAGGCGCGAGTTCAGGACCTCGGCCTCGCTCGGGCGGCCTTCACGCTTGAAGAAGCCACCGGGGATCTTGCCCGCGGCATAGGCCTTTTCCTGATAATTGACCGTAAGCGGGAAGAAATCCTGCCCCGGCTTGACACTCTTGGCGCCCACGGCCGTGCACAGCACCACCGTATCGCCATAGGTCACGACAACCGCGCCATCGGCCTGGCGGGCGATCTTGCCCGTTTCCAGCACCAGCGGGCGGCCGCCCCATTCGATTTCCTTGCGAAAATAATTAAACATCCAGACAACCCTGTCCGTTGAGTGCCGCAATGCAGGCGGCCC
Source organism: Komagataeibacter rhaeticus (assembly GCF_011611525.1). NCBI lineage: Bacteria > Pseudomonadati > Pseudomonadota > Alphaproteobacteria > Acetobacterales > Acetobacteraceae > Komagataeibacter > Komagataeibacter rhaeticus. Next base: position 152,481 of record NZ_CP050139.1, on the reverse strand, counting down.
GGACATGGGAACGTTTGGTGGCAGCGCCTCGGACGGCATGGAGCGCGACGGCACGGCCGCCAGAACACCATGTGGCCTGAAACGCTGCGATCCGGGTCCGGACATCTCCGCCATGGCATGGCAGCGTGTTGACGGCGCCCCTAGGGGCGCCTGAAAATATCCGGCCCGACCGGGCACGGGCATGCAGCCGCATGCGCCGCGTCCGTGCAGGCCGGGCGGGCACGCATTATGACCGCGTTCCCGCCATGTCGCAAATCAGCGACGCAGGCCAAGGCGCTTGATGAGCGTTTCGTAACGGGCCTGGTCCTTGCGCTTGACATAGTCCAGCAGGCGGCGGCGGCGGCCGACCAGCATCAGCAGGCCACGGCGGGAATGGAAATCCTTCGCGTGGGTCTTGAGGTGGTCGGTCAGGTTCACGATCCGCTCGGTCAGCAGGGCAACCTGCACTTCCGGCGAGCCCGTGTCGGTCGCGGCATTCTGGTATTCGCCAATAAGCGCCGTGCGGCGTTCAGCAGTAATCGACATCATCGTCTCCATTGGTCATCCGGTTCAGAGCATGCGCACTGATCGCAGCCATCCCCCCTCGGGGCGGCACAGCCCGACCACGCGCGCCCCATCCATCGCACGCACGACGCCGCTGCGCGGGTCGGTGTGTTCCGGCATCCGGTCCGCCAGCTGGTTCAGGTCGATCACCTGACCAAATGACAGGGCATCCGCTTCCTCCCGTGTCAGGGCCAGCGCCGGGATGTCGGCCAGCGCGGTCGCGACCGGAAGGAGCAGATCCGGTGGGGCAGGCGCGTTGTCGGCGCTTGGGACAATTTTGTCCAGTGGAATCGCATGGGATTCATCAAAAGGCCCCACGTTCAGCCGCCGCAGCGCCGCCACATGGCCCACCGTGCCGCAGGCCAGCGCTATATCGCGCGCAAGCGCGCGCATGTACACCCCCTTGCCCGATTCCACCTCGAACACGGCCGTATCGGCATCGGGCCGCGCAATCAGCTCGAAACGGTCGATGCGCGCCGGCCGCGCGGCCAGTTCGGGCGCATGGCCCGCGCGCGCCATGTCATAGGAACGCTTCCCCCCCACCTTCAGCGCGGAATAGACCGGGGGCACCTGCATGATCTCGCCACGGAAGGCCGGCAATGCGGCCTCGAACGCCGCATTGTCGGGGCGCACGGGGGATGTCGCGGTCACCGCGCCCTCGGCGTCGTCACTGTCGCGTGCCTCACCGATACGCAGCGTGAAGTGGTAGCGCTTGGTGCCGTCCATAATATAAGGCACGGTCTTGGTCGCCCTGCCAAAGGCTATGGGCAGCAGCCCGGTCGCCAGCGGGTCCAGCGTGCCGCCATGGCCCGCTTTTGCCGCGTCAAACAGGTAGCGCACCCGGCCCACGACCTGGGTGGAGGTCATGCCGGATGGCTTGTCGATCACCAGCCAGCCATCAAGCGGGCGTCCACGTTTGCGTCGCATTGCAGGGCACCTTGTACGGATAATGGGGGTGGGCTGCGTTTAGACGAGGCACGCATGCACGGCAATGCCCCATTCCGCCACGGGGGCTGGCGGCCAGCCCCCCACATGGTAAAAGGCAGGGCGGGCACATGCCTGCCATCCCCGTATCCCGCTTTGCCTCCGGCCAGCGCGGTGCCATCTTGCGACAGACGGGCGCATGGCTGATTGTGTTCGGGAGTTTTTTCATTCTGCGTCTAGGGAGACCTGAACACCATGGCTGAACGGCAGACCACGGTCGGTGCATTTGTGTTGGGTGGGGCCCTGCTTGGTGTGACCGCCATAGCGCTGTTCGGACAGTTTCATCCCTTCTCCCCCACCAACCGCGCGATGGTGATCTTCGACAGCCCGGTCAACGGGCTGGGGGTTGGCGCTCCCGTCACTTTCGATGGCGTGCAGGTCGGTCATGTGGACCATATTGCCGTACAGTTCGACCCCCAGACCCATCAGGCCTATATTCCCGTAACGCTGGAACTGGAAGCCAACGGCGCGCGCATGGCGGGCAGCCATGGCCGGGCACTTGATACCAAGGAACTGCCGCGCCTGATCGAAAACGGCCTGCGGGCGGAACTGCACATGCAAAGTTTCGTGACCGGCCAGGAAGAAATCGACCTGACATTCGACCCCGGCGTCCCGGCCAAGCTGCATCCCGGCCTGAGCCCGCTGATCGAAATTCCCGCCCGTGAATCGGACATGCAGAAGCTGACCGACGCGCTGACCGCGCTGCCGCTCAAGAACATCGCCAACAATGCCGATGCCATGCTGGTCAGCATCCGCACGCTGGCTGACAAGCTGGACAGGGATCTGCCACCGCTGGTGGACAGCGTGCGCGCCACATCCGACCACACGCGGGTTACGGTCGATACCGCGACCGATGCCATCCGTGACCTTGACCATCGCATGGACGGCACGCTGGCCTCCATCAACCACCTGGCCGATACCGGCACGGCGCAGCTTGATGCACGCGGCGACGAACTGCACACCCTGCTGGTCAATTCCAACGACACGGTAACCGAAGCACGCGGCGCGCTGGCCGGACTGCATGACATCACCGCGCCCAGTTCCGCCGACCGCTCCAATATCGATTCGTCGCTGCGTGACCTGGCCGCCGCCGCCGCCGCGTTGCGCGGCTTTGCCACCGATGTGGAGCGTAACCCGCAGCTGCTGCTGATGGGCCGGCGCAATTGAGCCGCGCCTGAAAAGGCACGATGCAAAAAGCCCGGTTCTGGCAGATGCCAGACCGGGCTTTTTAATCTGGTGGTGAAGAACAAGAACAGTTTTTGGGTGTCGCCTTTTTCAAAAAGACACTGTGTTCTGAAGCTTTTTGAAAAAAGCTTCACCAAAAACTTCTTTATGGTTGAACCGGATATTTCATGAACAGGGTTCTGGAACCCGGTTCAGTCTTCCTTCAGATCGCGCTGGACTTCGGGCTGGCGCAGCATGGTGTCAACTTCCATGGCATAATCCAGCGCGGTATCGGGCTGGAAATGCAGGTCCGGCACACCACGCAGCCGCAACGCGTGCGACAGGCGCGTACGCAGGAACGGTGTTACACGCTTGAGTGCGGGCAGCAGTTCGGCCACATCGCTCCGGCCAAGACGTGCAACAAATACGGTGGCATGCTTCAGGTCGGGCGAAATCCGCACTTCGGTCACGGTAATCCGCACATCCGCCAGGTCCGGATCACGGAACTCGGTACGGGCGAATATCTCCGCCAGCACGCGACGGACTTCTTCTGCCACGCGCAACTGGCGCTGCGAGGGGCCTGACGCGGAATGGCCGGCAAGTTTCCCTGCCGGCCCGCTCTCGCCCATCCCTTTTCTGGATGAATTACGGCTCATGCCGGAACGAGTTCCATTTCATAACACTCGACCACATCGCCCTCACGCAGGTCATTGTAACCGGCGAAGGACAGGCCACATTCATAGCCGCGCGCAACTTCCTTGACGTCATCCTTGAAGCGCTTGAGCTGGCTCAGCTCGCCTTCATGGATCACCACATTGTCACGCAGCAGACGCACGCCACAGCCGCGCTTGACCACGCCTTCGGTGACGTAACAGCCAGCCACCTTGCCCACCTTGGTAATTTCGAAAACCTTGCGGATTTCGGCATAACCCAGGAACTTCTCACGATGCTTGGGCGCGATCTTGCCGCGAACCAGCTGTTCCACGTCATCCGCCACCTGATAGATGATGGAATAGTAGCGGATGTCCACGCCTTCACGCTGCGCCAGTTCACGGGCCTGCGCCGTGGCGCGCACATTGAAGGCCACGATGATGGCACCCGATGCCTTGGCCAGCTGCACATCACTTTCCGTGATCTGGCCAACGGTGGCATTGAGCACGCGGATCTTGACTTCCTCATGCTCCAGCTTCTGCACCGTGGCTTCAAGCGCTTCCGCCGAACCCTGCACGTCCGCCTTGATCAGGACGGCGACTTCCTTCTGCGCACCCGCCTGGATACGGGCCAGCATCTGGTCCAGCGTGCCGCGTGCGGCCGTCTGGCCTGCGGCCATGCGGTCCTTGATCACGCGCTGGCGGAATTCGGAGATTTCGCGGGCGCGATTCTCGTTTTCCACCACCACGAACGGCTCACCCGCACCCGGAACCCCGGTAATGCCCAGGATCTCGACCGGCATGGACGGACCGGCCTCGGAAAGCTGGCGGTTGCGGTCATCGATCATGGCGCGCACGCGGCCCCATTCGGCACCGGCCACCACAATGTCGGAACGGCGCAGCGTGCCCTTCTGGACCAGAACGGTCGCGACCGGGCCACGACCACGGTCAAGGCGGCTTTCAATCACCGACCCTTCGGCCACCCGGTCGGGATTGGCTTTCAGGTCAAGGATTTCCGCCTGCAGCAGGATCGCTTCCTCAAGCTTGTCCAGCCCGGTGCGCTTGAGCGCCGAAACCTCGACATCCTGCGTGTCGCCACCCATGCTTTCCACCACGATCTCGTGGTTCAGCAGTTCCTGGCGCACACGGTCGGGATTTGCCCCCGGCTTGTCGCACTTGTTGATGGCCACGATGATCGGGGCATCGGCCGCCTTGGCATGCTTGATGGCCTCGATCGTCTGCGGCATCACACCGTCATCCGCCGCAACCACCAGCACCACCACATCCGTTACCGACGCGCCACGGGCGCGCATCGCGGTAAAGGCTTCGTGGCCGGGGGTATCGATGAAGGTAATCTTCGCACCCGAAGCCAGCGTGACCTGATACGCGCCGATATGCTGCGTGATACCACCGGCCTCGCCATTGGCGACATCGGTCGTACGCAGCGCATCAAGCAGCGAGGTCTTGCCGTGATCGACATGCCCCATCACGGTCACGACGGGCGGACGCGGCAGGAGATCTTCCGCCCGGTCCTCGATCCCCTCGATCCCGATCTCGACATCGCTGTCGGCAACACGGCGCACGCGATGGCCGAATTCCTGCACGACCAGTTCAGCCGTATCCGCATCGAGCGACTGCGTAACCGTGGCCATCACGCCCATCTTCATGAGCGCCTTGATGACTTCACCCTGACGGGCGGCCATACGGTTCGCCAGTTCCTGCACCGTGATGGTTTCGGGCAGCACGACGTCACGCACCACGCGGACCTGATCGGAACGCAGGCGCTCCAGTTCGGCCTGGCGGCGCTCACGCTCACGCTGGCGGCGGACCGAGGCGAGCGAACGGGTCTTGTCGTCATCCCCCTCGATCGCGGCCTGCACGTCAATGCGGCCAGCCCGGCGGCTGTCGCTGTTCTTCTTGGCCCCACCCGACGGACGGCGGCTGGGTGCCGCACTGCCGGGACGGCGGCTGGGGCGACGCTCTTCCTCGCCCCCTTCCGCCCGGCCACTGCGCAGGCGCAGCGTCTCGCCCGCCGCGGCGCCAGCACCGGCACCCGCGCCACTGGCGGAACGCGGCGTGGCACCCCCCGCCGGACGCGACGGACGCACCGGCTGCGCGGGCATGATCGCCCGTTCGGCCAGCGGACGCAGGCGCTGCATCGGCGGCGCAAGCGTGACCTCGCCGGGAATGGGCACGGACGAGACGACCGGCCCGGCGGACTCGGGCTCGGCCGGAGCGGCCTTCTGGGCACTCCGGCTCTCGCGTTTGCGGGCCTCTTCCTCGGCCGCGGCATCTGCCTTCGCGCGGGCTTCTTCCTCGGCGCGGCGGGCATTTTCCTCTTCCTGGCGGCGGGCTTCCTCCGCGGCGGAGAGGATGGTGATCTTCTCCTGCTCGCGGGCTTCCTTCTCGCGCTGGATGGCGGCGTTGCGCTGTTCTTCCAGCACACGCTGGCGGGTCGCCAGCTCCGCTGCCGTCAGGGCGCGCCCGCCCCGTCCGCCGGCGCGACCGCCAGCCGGCCCCGATCCGTTACCTGCGGCCCCGGCCCCGCGCTTCTTGCGCACCTCGACCTGAACCACCTTTGATCGACCATGGCTGAAGCTCTGCCGCACGGAACCGGCATCCACCGTCCGTCCGACTTCCCTCCGGCCCGCCGGCCGCAGGGACAAGCGTCCCTTACCCTGATCCTGATCGTTGCCTTCGCTCATGTACCCGCCTGTTCACACCGTCCGGCGGAACACTCCGCCGAATTCGGGCCGGTCCTGCCGGACAGACCCGCAAAACGTTCACTCTCGATACGGAAACGGCGTGCCAGCTCACCATGCAGCATGGCTGCATGAACAACATGGTCACGGCCAAATGCCGCACCCAGACCCGATGCCGTAGGAACAGCCACAACCGGCAGTTCCCGTGCACCAGACAAAACTCTCTTCCTCTCGTCGGGACTGCCATCGGCTGCCTGGATGACCAGACCGGCACGACCGCCCTCAACCCACTCACGCACCTTGGCAAAGCCGCAGACAATCTGCCCGGCCCGCCGTGCCAGCCCCACGACATCCATCATGCGTCGCAGCAGCCCATCCCCTGCAAGATGGGTCAGGTCAGGGTGAATAACAACCCTTCCCCTTGCCGCACGGGCGAATACGCCGCGTGTGCGTGCTGTTTCTAACACATCCGCACGCGCGCTCAACCAAATTCCCCGTCCGGGCAGACGTGCGGAAAGATCAGGGATCACGACTCCATCAGGGGAAATGACAAACCGGATCATTTCCTCCTTTGGCAGCCGCACGCGGGTTACGGCGCAGCGGCGCAGGGGGCCGCGCTCCTCATGTTCCGTATCACCCGCGTCTTCCGCGTTCAGATGCTCCCGATCAGACGTCGGACGTCTCCTCTTTTCCGGGCTCCGCGTCACCCCTGTCGTCACCTTCGAACCAGTGGGCACGGGCCGCCATGATGATTTCGTTGGCCGCATCCTCGTCTATGGCATCGCTGCCCAGGATCTCGACCAGTTCGTCACCGGCAAGGTCGGCCAGGTCATCAAGCGTTTTCACGCCCTTTTCACCCAGCGTCACCAGCATCTGGTTGGTGAATACGCCCAATACCGCAATGTCGTCGCTCACGCCAAGTTCACGACGCTTTTCGTCCAGCTGTTCTTCCTGCTGGGCCAGATGCCGCTCGGCACGCAGGACGAGTTCACCGGCCACGTCCTCGTCAAAGCCTTCGATGTTCGCCAGTTCCTCGGGGTCGGCAAAGGCCAGTTCCTCGACGGAATGGAACCCTTCGGTCACCAGCAGCCCCGCAATCACGTCATCCACGTCAAGCGAAGTGACGAACTGGCTGCTGCGGCGGCGGAATTCTTCCTGCCTGCGCTCCGATTCCTCGGCCTCGGTCAGGATATCGATATCCCACCGCGTCAGCTGGCTGGCCAGACGCACGTTCTGGCCACGGCGCCCGATGGCAAGGCTGAGCTGGTCATCAGGTACGACAACCTCGACCCGCCCTGCTTCCTCATCCATCACCACCTTGCTGACCTCGGCCGGGGCAAGGGCGTTGACGACAAAGGTCGCGGCCTGCGGACTCCACGGGATGATATCGATCTTCTCGCCCTGAAGTTCCTTGACCACTTCCTGCACGCGACGCCCGCGCACGCCCACGCAGGCCCCCACCGGGTCGATCGCGGCATCACGCGAGATGACGGCCATCTTCGCGCGTGAACCGGGGTCGCGCGCCACGGCCTTGATCTCGATGATGCCATCATAGATCTCGGGCACTTCCTGCGCGAACAGCTTGGCCAGGAAGGCCGGATGCGTGCGCGAAAGGAAGATCTGCGGGCCACGCGGCTCGTCACGCACATCATAGATGTAGGCGCGCACGCGGTCGGAATTGCGGAAGCTCTCGCGCGGGATCAGCTCGTCACGGCGCAACAGGGCCTCGGCATCGCCAATCTCGACCAGCAGGTTGCCGTATTCCGTGCGCTTGACGGTGCCGTTGATGATCTCGCCCACACGGTCCTTGAAGTCATTGAACTGGCGGCGGCGCTCGTATTCACGCACGCGCTGGACAATGACCTGCTTGGCCGTCTGCGCCGCGATGCGCCCGAAATCGATGGGCGGCAGCGGGTCGATCAGGTATTCGCCCAGCTGGATCTCGGGCTTGAACTTGCGCGCGATGTAGAGCGGGATCTGGGTTTCCTCGTTCTCCACGGTCTCGACCGCCTCGGTCCAGCGCGAGAGGCGGACATCGCCCGTCCTGCGGTCGATGGTGGCGCGGATATCCTTTTCATGGCCGTACTTGGCGCGACCGGCCTTCTGGATGGCCTGCTCCATCGCTTCCAGCACTTCCTCGCGGTCAATCGACTTTTCCCGCGCTACGGCATCGGCCACCAGCAGCAGTTCGGGACGGGCAACGGACGTATCCATCAGTGTCTCCACAACATCGTTCAATTGGCCTTGCGCGCAGGCTTGCGGCCTGACCGGGCACCGGGCTTGCGCGTGTCCGCCGGGGGAACATCCCCGATGGCCGCATCCGCCCCGGCCTGCACTTCGTCAGGCCCGTTTTCCTTACTGGAGGCGGCCGGCCGCATCATCCGCGCACTCGCCTCGATCAGTTCGTCCGTCAGGACAAGGCGCGCCTTGCGCATCTCGGCGAAAGGCAGCGCAACCTCGGTTCCATCATCAAGGCGCATCAGGCCATGGCCATCACGCGCACCCAGCACGATCCCGGCGAAGCGCTTGCGCCCCTCGATCGGCATGTTCATCTCGGCACGGGCAAGATGGCCCGCGAACCGCTCCCAGTCCTTCGCACGGGTCAGGGGGCGGTCAATCCCGGCAGAGGATACTTCCAGCGTCCACGCCCCCGGCAGCGGGTCTTCCACGTCCAGTATGGCGCCAACCGCATGGCTGATCTGCTCACAGTCCTCGATGGCGATCAGCGTGCCATCGGCCCGGTCGGCCATGATCTGTACGGTGGGGGATTCGCGCCCCAGCACCGCCACGCGCACAAGGTCGAACCCCATGTCGGCCAGCGCCGGGGCGACCATCGCGGCAATACGGGCATCAAGGCCCGTCAGGAAAGGCAGATCAGCGTCCAATGCAAAAAAGGCAGCCCTGCGGCCACCCCCCAAAGAAAAAACCAGAGATGAAGGAATTGTCCGCAACATAGGTCACGGCCAGCATATCCGCAAGAACTATATATACGGGTCGGGGTTACATTTCCTGTCTCTTAACGTCTTGCCATGTCACCCCCCTCGCCCGCATTATGAAGTGATGACGCCCTTGCACTCACCGCCAGAACCCGCACGGGAACGCAGTGAACAACGCCCCGCCAGCCGCAAGCTGGTCGTGGTGGGGCTGATCGCGGCCGTGGTGGCGGCAGGGGGGCTGGGGAGTGGTGGCCTGCTTACGGCACGGGAAGGCGGCAGCGGAAGCCAGACGCCCCCCGTCGCGGCCGAAGCCGGGGGCGGGGGCACTGGTGACGGCAGTCATCTCACGCTCAATGCCCCGGTGCAGAACCGGCCCGACATGATGGGGCAGATGCCCATGATCTCGCCCGAGCACGCGGTGGACATGCTGCGCCAGACTTCCTATTCCATCCAGCAGCAGGCCGAGATCCTGGCTGCGCTGAAACGGCGGGAAATCGTGCTGGCGGACATGCCGATGTATGACATAACGGGTGGCAATGCGGTGGTGAACGTGCAGTCGCTGGGGCTGGTGCAGACCGTGCATCTGGGTGCGCAGCCCAAAAGCGTGATCCTGCCCATACGCATTGCCGGCAACGTGTCCATTACCGCGGCGGGTGATCCCGGGCCCACCGGCATCCATGCGGGTGCCGTGTTCGTGCCGGGGCCGACGCCGCTGCCGGTCCTGACGCGTGATACCGAAATCGTAATCGGGGTGGTCGTGCAATGAAACCGCTCTATCCGGCGCTGATGGAACGGCTTGTACCCCTCATCATGGTCATCTTCCTGGTGCTGGGCAGCTTTCAGGCGGCTATGGCGTTGCATCTTTCGCTCGCCAGCCTGCGGCATTTCATGGAATGGTGTGCCCCGGCCTATCCGGTCGTGGCAGCGGCCAGCGCCCTGCTGGCGCTGACCGGGCTGTGGTTCGAGAACCGGGCCGAAAAACTGGCCCGCAAGGGGATCCGACGCAGACGGGGATGGATAATGGACGTACTCGCCAGGCTGACCAATCGCAGCGCGCTGGAAGAAATGCTGGCGCGCGAACAGAAAGAAACCGTGATAGACGCGGAAGAGCTGGCCGCAAGCCTGCGCGCCCGCGTGATCGGGCAGGACCAGGTATGCGAGGACGTGGCGACCCAGCTGCGTCGCCGTCTGGCGCTGCAGGTGCGCGGCAAGCCGGTGGGGATTTTCCTCCTTGCCGGGCCACCAGGCACGGGCAAGACCTACCTGGCCAAGCAGCTGGCCCGGCAGCTTGACCGGCCGCTGCTCAACTTCGACATGACGCAGATGAGTTCCCCCCATGCCGCGACGCAGCTGTTCGGCTCGCCCAAGGGGTATGTGGGGTCCGATACCTATGGCAAGCTGACCGGTGGGCTGAAGGAAAAGCCCGATGCGGTGGTGCTGCTGGACGAGATCGAGAAGGCGCATCCCGATGTCTTCAAGAAATTCCTGACGGCGTGGAATGACGGCCATGTGACCGAGGCCTCGACGGGACAGCAGATCTCGACCGTGCGCTGCATCTTCATCCTGACCTCCAACATCGCCACCGATGCGCTGTCCGAGATCGCGGACCGGCTGGCGGACGAGCCGGACAAGATGCGTGCCGAGTCGGTGGAGGCACTGCGCCAGGCAGGCTTCGCGCCGGAAGTGCTGAACCGGCTGGACCGCATTTTCGTCTTCCGTCCGCTGGAGGGGCTGGACATTGCCCGCGTGTCCGCGCTCGAGATCGAGGCGATGATCGACAGCTACGGCCTGAAGGTGGAAACCGGCGGCATCGACCCCGCCCTGCTGTTCGAGGTCATGCGCCGGCAGGACCGCATGGGTCCCGCCGCCAGTGCGCGCGACCTGGCCCGCTCCATCGAGGACATGATCAGCGATTCCCTGATCACCGCCCGCCAGCAGGGCGCCAAACTGGTGCGCGTGGTGCAGAACGAGGACGGTATCGTGGCCGAAATCGCGGATCAGGACAAAGATGCCCAGCGCGCGCGGATCAGTTCCTGACCCATGGCCACCGTGACCTGCACCATGCCGCCATATGATACGCCATCCAGCCGTGCCTGCCCGTTTTCTCCTGCCCGCAAAGGGATGGCCGTGCGCGGCCTGAACGGCTGAATGTCCGCCTTCTCACGTCTGTGGCATCGGGCGCCGGCATGGCGGCTGTGCCTGTATCTCATCGTGCCGTTCGGGGTGCTGACCTGCATCTTCCCGCCTGCCTACCTGACGCGGCTGCTTCCCAGGCTTGCAACCCTTTCCACCGCCATCCACAACCGCCTTGGCATGCACGATGCCCCGGCGGAAGGAGATGGCGCAACGGACGGCAACGGGGGGGATGGCGTCATCACCATGATGCCCATTACCGACCGGCTGACCAAGGCGATTCCCTTTGCCGGGCGCATCCTGCCGCTGCCTGCGGGGGTGTGGCATCCAGTCATGAACGTCATCAACGGCCCGCATGGCGAGGTACTGGAAAATGTCCTGGTACGGGTGGAAGGCCATGTCGTGACCGGCCTGATCGGCGCGGAAGGCAGCACCCAGCCCGTACCGGAAACGGCCATCACCTCCATCGACTCCAGCTGCCATGATGACCGCAACTTCATGTCCCGCGTGCTGTCGGCGCATCCGCCTGCAATGGAATGCTGGTTCACCGCCGCCGTCTATCCCGCATCCATCAACCGCACGGCCATCATTGCCACGCGGCTGAAGGAAGAAGGCTTCATCCTGCCACCCGTATTCCTGAAAGCGGGCTGGAGCTACAGCACGCCCGCCGGTGATCATAACGTCAATGTCGAGACGGTGACCATCTTCCTCAACCCGGTCAACACGGACAGCACCAAGATGCTGCGCACACCGGAGTTCTGGAACAAGGACACGCTGGGCCAGCAGCCGGCGGCGGCCGATTTCGTCAAGCGCACGAATACATGGATGGCTGGCTGGGCGCAGGTCCTGCATGACGGGTTCAACAGCGACATGCTGGCTTCAAGCGAGGAGCAGCGTGCCCGTCTGTCCCGTGATCCGGCCGCGACCCCGCCGGGACAGGGCAACCCGCTGGACTGAATGGCGGCTTTGAAAAGCCTATGGAACGCCGCCTTTCTGAAAAAAGGCGGTACCCAAAAACTTCCCTTCCTTAATGCTTCTGTCAGCCCTGACGCAGCACGTCTGAAATCTCGATCAGGAAATCCAGCACCGTGCGGGTACGCAGCGGCAGGGTGCGCGGGCCGGTATGCACGGCATAAAACGGCAGTTCGGGAATCGTCCATTCCGGCAGCAGGTGCCTGAGCTTCCCGGATGCGATATCGTCCTCTACCTGAAAGGCGGGCAGCATGCCGATGCCAAGTCCCGCCCGGACGGCCTGCAGCACCGCTTCGCTGCTGTTGGCGCGGAAGGGACCACTGGCCGCCACCGCCGTCTCACCTTCCCCCTTGCGGGTAAACTGCCAGTCATGGCGGGTGCCGCCATAGCTGTAGGCAATACAGGGATGGTTGAGCAGGTCACGCGGATGCTCGGGCGTGCCGCGACGGGCAAGGTAATCGGTCGAGGCAATCACACAACGATGCACCGAACCCAGACGCCGCGCGATAAGCGACCCTTCGGCAATGGAGCCGATCCGCACGGCAAGATCCAGCCCTTCTTCCACCAGATCGCCAAACCCGTCACGCATGACCAGTTCCACCGACAGGTCGGGATGCTCTTCCAGCAGGGACCCCAGCCGGCTGGTCAGGTACAGCCCGAACGCCGTGGTCACGCCCAGCCGTACCAGCCCCGAAACCGAAGCCCGACGGCGGCCAAGCGCGGTTTCCGCCGTTTCCAGGATTTCCAGCACTTCATAGGCATGGGGCAGCAGGCTGCGGCCATCTTCCGTCATCATCAGGCTGCGGGTGGTGCGTGCGAACAGCGTGGCGCCATAATGCGCTTCCAGCAGGGCGATATGGCGCGAGATGGTCGGCTGGCTTGCACCCGTCTCACGCGAAACAGCGGAAAACGATCCTGTGGCAGCCACACGGACAAAGCTGTGCAGGGCAGAAAGCAGATCCATGGGGCTCCATCACATCCAAACGTGTTATTACACAATCATGGTTTTAGACGGCATCTTATTTATACACAATACAGAGAAAAGGCACCACGGATATGTGTGAAACGCAACGGTAACTGCCAAAACATATGCAAAACATGCATATATGACCTGTTCATAAAAAAACGGCGGCCCCTATGACTGGGCCGCCGTCCGATCAGTCCGCTCCGGCCGGGGCCGGAACGCCATGCAGGGTCAGGCTACCTTTGTCATGCCACGCAGCACGGTCTGGAGAATGCCGCCATTGCGGAAATACTCCACCTCGTCCAGCGTATCGACACGGCACAGCAGGGGCACGTCCTGCCTGGAGCCATCGGCGCGCGTGATGGTCATGGTCATGGTCATGCGCGGCGTGATCTTGTCCAGACCACGGATTTCGAAGGTTTCGTCACCCTTCAGGCCCAGCGTCTTGCGCGTCGTGCCCTCTTCGAACAGCAGCGGCAGCACGCCCATGCCCACCAGGTTGGAGCGGTGGATACGCTCGAAGCTCTCAGCCACAACCGCACGCACACCCAGCAGCAGGGTGCCCTTGGCCGCCCAGTCGCGCGAGGAGCCCATGCCGTATTCCTTGCCGCCGATCACGACCAGGGGCACGCCTTCCTTCTTGTATTCCATCGCCACATCATAGATGGAGCCTTCCTTGCCATCGGGGAAGTGCTTGGACAGCCCCCCCTCGGTGCCCGGCAGCATCTCGTTCTTGATGCGGATGTTGGCGAATGTGCCGCGCACCATCACGCGGTCATTGCCACGGCGCGAACCGTAGGAGTTGAAGTCCTTCTTCGCCACGCCATGCGCTTCAAGATACTTGCCGGCGGGCGAGCTTTCCTTGATCGCACCGGCAGGCGAGATATGGTCGGTGGTGATGTTGTCACCCAGCAGCGCCAGCAGGCGCGCACCGACAATGTCACCACGCGACTTGGGCTCGGGCGTGATGTCCTGGAAATACGGCGGGTCCTGCACATAGGTGGAGGACGGGTCCCACTTGTAGGTCTCGGACCCGGTGGCAACCTTCAGCGCCTGCCATTCCTTCGTGCCCTGGCTTACGTGCTTGTAGCGGTTGATGAACTCCTCACGCGTGATGGCGGAGCCGATCAGGGCCGCGATCTCGTGATTGGTGGGCCAGATGTCCCTCAGATAGACGGGCTTGCCATCCTTGGAGGTTCCCAGCGGCGCGGTGGTGATGTCCTCACGCATCGTGCCCAGCAGGGAGTAGGCGACCACCAGCGGCGGGCTGGCCAGGTAGTTGGCGCGCACGTTGGGCGAGATACGGCCTTCGAAGTTACGGTTGCCCGAAAGCACCGAGACCGCGACCAGCTTGTTGTTCTCGATCGCATCGACGATGTGATCTTCCAGCGGGCCGGAATTGCCGATACAGGTCGTGCAGCCATAGCCCACGGTGTTGAAGCCCATGGCATCCAGTTCCGCCTGCAGGCCGGCGCGGTTCAGGTAGTCCGTCACCACCTGCGAACCCGGTGCGAGCGAGGTCTTGACCCACGGCTTGGGCTTCAGGCCCAGCGCACGCGCCTTCTTGGCCACCAGACCGGCCGCGATCAGCACGGCGGGGTTGGAGGTGTTGGTGCACGAGGTGATGGCCGCGATCACCACGTCGCCGTGGCCGATCTCGTAATTGGTGCCGGCCACCTTGGCCTTCTTGTCCTTGTCGGCCGCGGGCACGCCCAGGCTGCCGGTCAGTTCGGTCTCGAACGCCTTGTCGGCACCCTTCAGCACCACGCGGTCCTGCGGGCGCTTGGGGCCTGCGATGGAGGGCACGATGGTGGACAGTTCAAGTTCCAGCGTGTCGGTGAACTTCGGATGCGCCGAATCGGCATGGCGGAACATGCCCTGGGCCTTCAGGTATTCTTCCGTCAGCTTGATGCGGTGCTCTTCACGACCGGTCTGGCGCAGGTAGTCCAGCGTCAGGTTATCGACGGGGAAGAAGCCGCAGGTCGCGCCATATTCCGGCGCCATGTTGGCGATGGTCGCGCGGTCGGCCACCGGCAGATGGTCAAGGGCGGGGCCGAAGAACTCGACAAACTTGCCGACAACGCCCTTCTTGCGCAGCATCTGGGTCACGGTCAGCACCAGATCGGTGGCGGTCGCCCCCTCCGGCAGCTTGCCCGTCATCTTGAAGCCGATCACATCGGGGATCAGCATGGCGATGGGCTGGCCCAGCATCGCGGCTTCCGCCTCGATCCCGCCAACACCCCAGCCCAGCACGCCCATGCCATTGACCATGGTGGTGTGGCTGTCGGTACCGAACAGGGTGTCGGGGTAGGCATAGTCCTTGCCGCCCACATTGGCCGTCCAGACCGCCTGGGCAATGTATTCCAGGTTCACCTGGTGGCAGATACCCGTGCCCGGCGGCACGACCGAGAAGTTCTCGAACGCTTCCTGGCCCCAGCGCAGGAAGGCGTAACGCTCGCCATTGCGCTCGAACTCGATGGTCACGTTGTCCTGCAGGGCTTCGGGGGAGCCCGCCACGTCCACCATGACCGAGTGGTCGATCACCAGGTTGACGGGAACCAGCGGGTTCACCTTCTGCGGGTCACCCTTGAGCTTGAGGATACCGTCGCGCATCGCGGCCAGGTCGACCACGGCGGGAACGCCGGTGAAATCCTGCATGAGGATACGCGCGGGCTTGAAGGGAACTTCCTTCGTGCTGCGCCCTTCCTTCTGCCATTCGGCAATGGCCTTCGCGTCCTCGACCGAGTAGGAATGCCCGTCCTCAAACCGCAGCACGTTCTCCAGCAGCACTTTCAGGCTGACCGGCAGGTGGCGTACGGAGCCGATCGTCTTTTCAGCTTCCGGGATTGAAAAATAGTGATAGGTCTTGCCGTCCACATTGAGTGTGCGGCCTGTTTTCAGTGAGTCGTGCCCAACCGTCTTCATTGGCTTTGTTTCCTCCGAGGCATCAGCAACGGATCATCCCGTATGACCGCTTTCCCTCCCCCCACTTCCATGGCGCGGGGTTTGCGGCCTTGTCGGGGACAACCTGCTTGATCTCCCAACGGGGGTAGAACATACCCGGACGCGGTTGCGACACAAGCTGGACCCGGTAACAAGAAACCGGGAGCAGGCTTTTTTTTCGCGCAGGCCGCCCGTCACCCACCGATCGGAGGATTTCCGTCATTCCTGCCTTTACCCCCCCCGGCCGTCCATTGCTGGAAGTGGAAAATATATCGGTTTTCCGCGGTGAACGGCTGGTTCTGGATCATGTCGGCTTTACGCTTGGGGCCGGTGACGCCCTGCTTCTGACCGGGCCGAACGGTGCCGGAAAGTCCACCCTGCTGCGTGTACTGGCCGGTTTGCGCAAACCGGAAGGCGGCCATGTGTTGTGGTCTGGCGTGGATGCGCTGGCCGATCGCAGCCAGCATGCCGACCGTGTTGCCTATCTGGGCCATCAGGATGCGCTCAAGCTGGGGCTGACCCTGCGCGAGAACCTGACCCTGGCCATGCGCGCAAGCGGCGGAAACCCTGACTTATGCATGAAATCACTCAATATTCTCGGGCTGGCCGACCTGCCCGCGCGCATGCTCTCGGCGGGACAGAAACGCCGCGCGGCACTGGCGCGCGTGCTGCTGGCGCAGGCCCCGCTCTGGCTGCTGGATGAGCCGAGCCTGGGGCTGGACATCAACACCATGGACCTGCTGGGCAGCCTGTTTGCCGCGCACCGGCAGGCTGGCGGAATTGTGATTGCAACCACCCACGTTCCGCTACCCCTTCCCGATGCCCGTACGCTGGCGCTGCCGGGCCTGAACGAATCCGACATCTCGCAACCGATCGAGGATTTCCCCGAGGACGACCTGCTGTGACATTCCGGATTCCCTCCCTCATCATGGCCATCCTGGAACGTGACCTGCGCCTTGCCCTGCGCCATGGGGCGGACACGCTGGGGGCCGTGCTGTTCTTCATCCTGGCGGGCGCGCTGTTTCCGCTGGCCCTGGGCCCCTCGCCCGAACTGCTGCGGCGCATGGCGCCGGGCATCGTGTGGGTCTGCGCGCTGCTGGCCGCCCTGCTGCCACTGGACCGGCTGTTTGGTTCCGAGCTGGAGGACGGCTCACTTGACCAGCTGCTCATGACCGGCCTGCCGCCATCACTGATCGCGCTGGCAAAAATGCTGGCCCACTGGCTGACCACCGGCCTGCCCCTGCTGCTGGCGGCGGGGCCGCTGGCCATCATGCTGGGCATGCCCACCCCCAGCATGCCGGTGCTGCTGATCGGGCTGCTGCTGGGCACGCTTATCCTGTCGCTGATCGGCGGGATGGCGGCCTCCGTCGTGCTGGGCGCGCGCCGCGGGGGCGTGCTGCTGCCGCTGCTGGTGCTGCCGCTGACCACACCCGCGCTGATTTTTGGCGCGGCGGCGCTGGATGCGGCGCAGACCGGCCTGTCATGGGGGCCGGACCTGGAACTGCTGGGGGCCTTCCTGGCAGCGGCCATCCCGCTCTGCCCGCTGGCGGCGGGTGCGGGGCTACGGGCGGCGGTGGAATAGGCCGCGCTATTTTTTTGCCATCGGCACCGGTGTCCCGGCCGGGGCCGGCCCCGCCGTGACATCAAACGGCAGCGTGCCCTGCACCGGATTCCCGGCCTGCGCGCGCATGCGCCAGTGCAGCACGTAATGCCCCGGCGTCAGGGCCACGGTTGTGGCCAGCCCATGCTGTTCATCATCCACAGGCGATGCGGGCAGCAGTTGCGGCACCCCGCTGGGCCCCAGCAGTAGCAGGCGGGCACGGAACGGGTCGATTACACTGTCAAAAGACAGTTTCACCGCCACATTGCCCGCAGGCACGGACTGGCCTGCGGCCGGTTCCGCATGGACAAGAACGGGTGCCGCAGCCGCCTGTCCGGCAAACCCGCCCAGCATGATGGCAAACACGCCACACCGGCGCAGCATTTTGGAAAAGGACACGGGCGGGACACCTCCGGCATGGGTTGGACTGCCGCCTGTATTCCCCTGATACACGCAGGGCGGCAAGACCTTCGTCCCGCCGCCCTGAAATCACGTACCGGGCTGGAAACCATTCCAGAATAGCCCGTTACCAGACATGGAAAAAGCCTCCGGGCGCCGCCTTTTTCCAAAAAGGCGGCGTTCTTCGAAGCTTTTTGGAAAAAGCTTCACCGAAAACCTTCCTATGCCTTACCGGACCTTCCGCGTGCCGGGTTCAGATATAATGTTCCATGATCGGCTTGAGGCCATTGAACCCGGTGGAGCAGTAGGTCGAGACATATGCCCCGGTGGACAGAAGTTCGATCCGGTCCCCCGACTCCAGCGCCAGCGGCAGGGCGTAGGGGGTCTTTTCGTACATGATGTCCGCGCCATCGCAGGTCGGGCCGGCAATGGCGACCGGGCCGGTTTCCATGCCGTCATGCGGGGTGCGGATGCCATAGCGGATGGCCTCGCCCTCGGTCTCGGCCAGGCCGCCAAAACGGCCGATATCCAGATAGACCCAGCGCACGCCATCATTCATGCCACGACGGCTGACCAGCACCACCTCCGACGAGACGACGCCCGCGTCCCCCACCATGAAGCGGCCCGGCTCGATGATCATCTCCGGCAGGTCATTGCCGAAATGCTCGGTCATGGCGTGGCTGATCGCCACGGCAAAACGGTCGATGCCCGGCACGTCATCACGGTAGCGGATGGGAAAGCCGCCACCCAGATTGACCATGCGCAGGTCAAGCCCCGCCGCCTTCAGGTCGGTAAACAACATGCCCACGCGGGCAATCGCGGCTTCGTACGCGCCGGTTTCCGTCTGCTGGCTGCCAACATGGAAGGACAGGCCATACGGGTCCAGCCCCAGGTCACGGGCACGCAGCATGAGGTCGCGCGCATTGTCCAGCGTAGTGCCGAACTTGCGCGACAGCGGCCAGTCAGCCCCTTCATTTTCCACGATCAGGCGGCAGTAGACGCGTGAACCCGGTGCGTGGCGGGCCAGCTTGTCCAGTTCCTCCGCGCAGTCAAAGGCGAACATGTCCACCCCCGCCTGATAGGCGCGGGCGATGTTGCCGGCCTTCTTGACCGTGTTGCCGAACGAGATGTCGGCCGGACGGGCACCCGCTTCGAGGCACATGGAAATCTCTTCCCACGAGGCGGCATCGAACGCCGACCCCAGCCCGACAAGGCGGCGGAGGATGGCATTGGCGGGATTGGCCTTGACGGCATAGTAGATCCGGGCCAGCGGCAGCGCCTCGCGCAGCGCGCGATAGCGTTCTTCCACCCGGTCAACGTCAACGACAAGGCATGGCGTTGCAGGAGCCTGCTCAGCCAGATAACGAGCGATTTTGGGAGTCATCGCACCCAAATCCCTTCTGTTCTGCCGCCCGGATGCATACAATTCTGGAATTGCACAAACGGACAGATGTTGCGAAACGGTCTAACGGACCAGCGACCAATAAGGACCCCCGCTTCCACGGCGGCCCGATTGCCAGAACGCTTGACGTCGTTGCGTAACCTCAGAGGGCCAGTGGCACGTGCGTTGTTGCGTAGGAAGCGCATATGAGGACAATACGCGCGCCATGCAATAGAAAAATCATCCTCTTATGCAGTTTTTGGCCTAGGGTTGCATCATCGTGGCACAATACACACATGCGGGCGGCCCGGACCGCCCGCCACACCGCAGCGCTTCATAACAGGACACGAATCTCCCCTTGATTGGTTCCCCATCCACCGAAATCGACATGACGGAAACCGCCCGACCGACTCCGCACCTGCCCCATTTTTCCTGGGCACAGGTCCGGCAGGTGCTGCGGCAGGTCGCCCGCAATATCGTATCCGACCAGATCACGCTGGCTGCGGCGGGGTGTGCGTTCTACGCCACCCTTTCGCTATTCCCGGCCATGAGCACGCTCATCTCCCTGTACGGGCTCCTGTTCGATCTGCAGACGGTGGAGCCACAGCTTGTGGTACTGCGCAACCTGCTGCCCCCTTCCGCCTATGGGGTGATTGGCGACCGGATCCATCTGCTGGTGGCCGAATCGCATTCCTCCCTCACGCTCAACCTGATCATTTCCACTACCATCGCCACATGGTCGGCCTCGGCGGCCACGCGGTCGCTGATCATGGCGATGAACGTGGCCTACAACACGCCCGAGACCCGCAGCTTCGTGCGCTTCCAGGCCATGGCCATGGGGCTTACGTTCTGCTCGATCTGCGGCGGCATCCTGACGCTGGCGCTCATGGTGGCGCTGCCATTCCTGATAGACTACCTGCCCGAGCACCTGTCGCTGGCGCCGCCACCGGGTTCGGTGGAACTGCTGATCCACATGGGTGGCCCCATCCTCATGCTGCTGTTCGTGCTGTCGCTGTGTTCGGTACTGTACCGCTTCGGGCCGAACCGGCCGCATACCTACTGGCGCTGCATCCTGCCCGGCTCGGTGGGGGCCACGCTGCTGTGGCTGCTCTCATCCAGCGGGTTTTCCTACTATGTCAGCCATATCGCGGGCTACAGCGCCACGTACGGGCCGCTGGGCGCGTTCATCGCCATCATGATGTGGTTCTATGTCTCGGCCTATGTGGTGCTGCTGGGCGCGGAACTGAACGCGGGGCTGGAAATCGAGATGAAGCTGCGCTGCGCGCCCGACAGCAAGATGGAAGGCTGGACCAAGCACCAGTCACTATAGCCCTGCAGGCCCCTAGCGCGGGGCGCTGGCCACTTCCTCATCGGCCGCCACGTCGGCGGGTTCTATGTCGACGGGGGCCGTGCCGGTGCCCAGTATGCCCAGCTGGCGTGCCGCTTCGGGCGAGAGATCAAGGATGCGATGGCCACGGAAAGGCCCCCGGTCATTGACGCGCACGACAACGCTGCGCCCCGTCCGCCGTGAATGGACCAGCAGCCGCGTGCCCAGCGGCAGCTGGGTATGGGCCGCCGTCAGGGCATCGGGATCAAACGTCTCACCCGATGCGGTGGCGTGGCCCAGCTGCCGGCCCGTGCCGTACCAGCTTGCCAGCCCGTGCTGGCTCCGGTGCGGGGGCACGCGCGACATGACGGGCGGCCGCCGCGCCGCGCCGCGCGTGCCATGCCGCACCATGACCGCGCCATGGCGCGCCACCGCGCAGGCCGCGTTCGCGGCACCGGATGCCGCCAGCATGAGACAGGCGATGACAACCGGCCAGGCAAACCGTGCCACGGGGCCGTGACCTGTCGCCTCGCCACCGCCGTGGTGATCGGGATATCCTGTCATCCCCCGATGATAGCACGACCCGGTCCAATATCCTACCATTACGGATGGCGGCCCGGCGCTGCGTGCCGGCCGCAACGGATGACGCGAATAATGCGCCCGCGGGGCACGGCGCCCATCAACAGACTTGGAACACGGCGGCGAGCGTGCTAGGCGCGTGCATCATGGAGCGCCCTCTCATTGCCGTGCTGAACGGCCCCAACCTCAACATGCTCGGACTCCGGCAGCCCGAGGTCTATGGTCACGCCACGCTGGATGACGTGGAGCAGGTCTGCGTCCAGGCCGCCGAACGGCTGGACGTGGCCATCGACTTCCGCCAGACGAATGGTGAGGGGGAACTCGTTTCATGGATACAGGAATGCCGGGGCCGCGCACGCGGCATCATCATCAACCCGGCGGCCTATTCCCATACCTCGGTCGCGATCCTTGACGCGCTGCTTGCCGTTGATCTGCCTGTGATCGAGGTGCACATTTCCAACATTCACCGCCGTGAAGCCTTCCGTCATCACTCCTACGTCTCCCGCGCCGCCATTGGCGTCATATGCGGGCTGGGCGTACGGGGGTATGCCCTGGCGCTTCAGGCCATGACAGACATGATTCTGGACGAGGACGATCAATGAGCCGACTGCTCGTGGATGCGGATGCCATTCGGGCATTGGCTGAGATTCTGACCGATACCGGCCTGACCGAGATCGAGATCGCGGAAAAGGACAACCGCATCCGCGTGGTCCGCGCAGCCAGCCCCGTCGCCCATGCCGTGCCGGCCCCGGCGCCGGTCGCGGCGGCCCCGGTGGCACAGCCCGTGGCCCCGGCGGCACCCGTGGCGGACCTGTCCAAGCACCCCGGCGCCGTGACCAGCCCGATGGTGGGTGTTGCCTATCTGGCGCCCGACCCGTCCTCCCCCCCCTTCGTGACCGAAGGCCAGCAGGTGGCCGCGGGCCAGACCCTGCTGCTGATCGAGGCGATGAAAACCTTCAACCAGATCAAGGCCCCCCGCGCGGGCACGCTGAGCAAGGTCCTGATCGAATCCGGTGAGCCGGTCGAATTCGGCGAAGCGCTGGTCATCATAGAGTAATGTTTTCCAAGATCCTCATTGCCAATCGCGGCGAGATCGCCCTGCGTATCCTGCGGGCCTGCCGTGAACTGGGCATTCCGACCGTTGCCGTGCATTCCACGGCGGATACGGATGCCATGTATGTCCGCCTGGCGGATGAAGCGGTATGCATCGGGCCGCCAGCCAGCCGCGACTCGTACCTGAATGTCGCGGCCATCCTGTCGGCCGCCACCATCACGGGCGCGGACGCGATCCATCCCGGTTACGGGTTCCTGTCGGAAAATGCCGATTTTGCCGAGACGGTGGAAGCCCATGGCATCACCTTCATCGGCCCCACGGCGGAGCATATCCGCATGATGGGCGACAAGATCACCGCCAAGACCACCATGATGGCACTGGGCGTGCCGCTGGTTCCCGGATCGGACGGGGCGCTGGAAAGCCTGGAGCAGGCCCGCGAGGTGGCGGCGAAGGTCGGCTATCCCGTGCTGATCAAGGCGGCGGCGGGCGGCGGCGGGCGCGGCATGAAGGTCGCCCCCACCGAAGCCGACCTGGAGGAAGCGTGGAGCGTCGCCCGCACCGAAGCCCGCGCCGCCTTTGGCAATGACGAGGTCTATCTGGAAAAATACCTCGACAAGCCGCGCCATATCGAACTGCAGATCATGGCGGACACGCATGGCAACGTGGTGCATTTTGGCGAGCGTGACTGCTCGCTCCAGCGCCGCCACCAGAAGCTGCTGGAAGAAGCGGGTTCCCCCGCCCTGACCGCCGCCCAGCGTGACGAGATCGGCCAGATCGCCACCTCCGCCCTGACCAGGCTGGGCTACCGCAACGCGGGCACGCTGGAGTTCCTGTACCAGGACGGGCAGTTCTGCTTCATCGAGATGAATACCCGCCTGCAGGTGGAACACCCGGTAACGGAAATGGTGTGCGACGTGGATCTGGTGCGCGAGCAGATCCGCATCGCCGCAGGTGAACCGCTGGGCTACAGCCAGTCGGACATCCACTTCTCCGGCCATGCGATCGAATGCCGCATCAACGCCGAAGACCCGCAGACCTTCATGCCCACGCCGGGCACGATTACCGTCTACCACCCGCCCGGCGGGCTGGGCGTACGAATCGACAGTGCGCTTTACGCCGGCTACCGCGTGCCGCCCTATTACGACAGCATGATCGCCAAGTTGATCGTGCGCGCGCCGACCCGGATCGAGGCGATCGAGCGCATGCGCCGCGCGCTGGATGAGTTCGTGATCGAAGGGGTCAAGACGGTCATCCCGCTGCACCGCAGGATTCTGGATGACCCCCAGTTCCGCAAGGGGGACTACACCATCCACTGGCTGGAAAACTTCGTGGCCCGCCAGCAGGCTGGCAACTAAACCCGGCATCCCCCGCCAGAACTGGTGGGGATGGCAGGTGGCAAAAAGGGTGGCACCCTTCCGGGGCGCCACCCTTTTTATGTCCCGCACCCCAGACCGTCGTGCCCCGGCGGGCCAGTGGATGGTCAGAGCATGACCGGATCAAGGTAGGGACTGGCGGCGTCAAAGAACTTCTGGTTATGGTCCAGTTCGAAGGAAATCACGTACAGGCAGCCCAGCGCACTGTCGATTTCCAGCCTGACCCCCAGATTGTCCTCCTGCCCCGCCAGCTGCTGCAGATGCGCGATGGCAAATTTGGCCGAGCGCGCGGTGCGTCCGTAATGGCCACCATACCGGCCGCTGAACTGCGCCATGCGGCCCATCATCTCACCCACCACGCGCTGGGCCTCGGCTGGCAGCAGGTGCCGCTCCAGAATGGCACGCAGGCGGATGACATTCAGCCCGATGGTCATGGCGGACAGGATGCCCTGCAGATAGGCGTCGATAATCGTATCGGGCGTGTTTTCCGCATTGGTCAGCAGGCGGACAAAACGGTCCACGTTATGTTCAACCACGTACAGCGTGGTGGGCAGGACACGCGCGCGCGCCACGTAACGCAGCCCGCGCAGGATGCCGGTGCGCATCTGCCAGCGCATGTCGTTCGTATCAAAGGGCAGCACCAGCCGGAAAGCCCACATCGCGTACCACAATGCCAGCACCAGCGGCATGGCGGTGTTGAAGAAGGCCACCTCGTCCAGCCGGCTCTGGTTACCCGGTCCCAGCAGGATGGGCAGGAACAGGTTGTACGAAACCGCCCCCAGAATCAGGGCAGGGTAGGCAAAGGCCAGCCCGCCGGCCAGCATGGGCAGGAACAGGCAGACGGCCATGATCTCGTACGTCGTCGGCTCGGCCAGCCGCCACAGCACCAGGATGCCCGCCACGATGGATGCAATGATGGCCCCGCCCAGGAAGGCCCGCGTGGCCAGCGCCGGTTTTTCCAGTGTCGAGAACAGGCTGCACACGATGGAGACGAACATCATGAACGTCAGCCCCGCCGACCATGCGGTCGTCACCCATATGACCCCGGAGCCGAATATGGTGACCGACGCGCGCAGGCTGTTGGTAAAGGCCTGCTGCCAGTCACGGAAGGTCTTGATGCGGTAATGGAAATGATCATGCAGCAGGGGGTGGCGGCTGGCATCGAACTGGATCAGCGCCTGTTCCAGTTCCTCCAGCATCTGCCCCAGGGCGGTATGGAGCATGCGCTGCTGTGACAGCAGGGCCACCAGCTGCGGATCAATCGGGGGGCCACCGGGGGTGCCCATTTCCTCATCCAGCGAATCGGCAACGCTCTGCCGGCACGCGGCCTGCAGCTCGGCCAGCCGGGCCAGAACGGGCGCGATGTCGTCACTGGCCTCAAGCCGGGGCGCCATGTCCTGAAGGAAGGCCTGCACCCGCGCCGATATCGCATTGAAGGACGCGCCCGGCACCATGTTGGCCCCGTGCATCAGCGCCGCCAGATCCAGCCCGCGCGAAAGCAGCATGGCCACGCGCGCCAGGGCGGCACGGGCGTGATCACCCTCGTGCCCGCGATGGGCACCCATCTCCACTTCCGCGAATTCGATCTGGTCACTCAGCGTGGTGATGTTGGAAAAGACACCCCGCGCCTGACGGAGCACCTGCCCGTTCCCCGCCAGCACGGCGGCCAGGGTCTGGCCGGCACCGTTGATGGCGGTCATGAAATTGGCGGCAAGACGCTCCTGCGCGCGCGTCTCCAGCCGGAACTGGAACAGCGAGGAGACGGTACTCTCCAGCACGATGCCCAGCACGATATAGGTCGCGCGCGACATGGCGGTCATGAAGATGTGCTGGGGGTCGGCAATGCCGTCCAGCGAGATGATGGCGTAGGTAAAGCCGCTCGCCCGCATGCCATGGATGCGGTAATTGGTCATGGTGGCGGGGCCGGGCAGCAGCGTGCCGATAAAGCAGAATGCCCCGATCCCGACCGCCAGCATGAGGATGAACATGATTGGCGCCTGTGGAAAGGCCGCCACAAGCAGCACCGCGCAGATGGTGCCCACCACCATGCCAAACAGGTGCCACCGCGCCTTGGCAACGCTCTTGCCACGCGTGCCCTGCGCCACCATCCACACCGTAAGCGCCGCCCATTGCGGGCTGCCCAGTTCCCACCACAGGGCGATGCCCAGTGCGATAAGCGAGGTGATGGTGGTGCGGAGCGCGTAACCGAAGGTAAAGAGACCAGGCGCGTACAGCCAGCGCAGATGATCCTGCCGCGGTGTCGCGCCCGGTGGCCACAGCCGCCTGAAGAACCCGCGGATCTGGTCCTGGAAACGGTTCAGGGAAAGCTCAAGACCTCTCATCCCCGCACCCTTCCTCCCCCATGCTTACACGGTCCACATGCACTGTACATCATCCTGCCGGCGCGAACAGGCAGGCAGCCGGGCAGCAGCATGCAAGGAAGCGTGTGCCCCATGCCCCGCGCCGCCCTGTCCGCCGGTTACTCGTCGTAGGAAAGGAGGGTCTTGACCGGAATATCCAGCCGCCCCCGGCCGCCAAGGCCCGTAAGCTCGATCAGGGTGGCCGCCCCCACCACATCCGCGCCCACCTTGCGCAGCAGGTGCACGGACGCATTCAGCGTGCCGCCGGTGGCCAGCAGGTCATCCATCACCACCACGCGCTGGCCCGGTTCGATCGCATCGGCCTGAATATGCAGCGAATCGGAACCATATTCCAGGTCATAGCTGTAGGAGACCGTACCCCCGGGCAGCTTGCCCGGCTTGCGCAGCATGACCAGCCCACAGCCCAGCCGGCTGGCAAGCGGCGCCGCCGTCAGGAACCCGCGCGATTCGATGGCGGCCAGCATGTCCGGCGCCCAGGGGGCAACGGCGGCGGCCAGACGCCCCATGGCGATCTGCCAGGCATCGGCATTCCGCATCAGGGTCGAGATATCGTAGTACAGGATTCCCGGCTTGGGAAAATCCGGGATGTTGCGGATGTATTGTTTCAGGTCGATCTTGGCGGTCGTCATGATCGGTGCGCGGTCCCCGTTGCATGGTCATACAGATTCGGGACATGCCAGCCCCGTTCACGAAAATGTCGCCCCTGCGGACGGCCCCCCGCTGTAGCCGCCACACGGCGGGGCGACAACCCCACCCGTTGCGGCCATGCATGCTTTGCCCCCCTGTCCGGGGGCAGATGGGGGACAGGAAGATTTTATTCCTTCGCCACGGCGCCACCGGGCGGGCGGGCAGGACGCAGCACGACCATAAGCAGCATGATCGCAGCCCCCAGCAGCATGACGCCCGCCATCGGAATGGGTGAATTGGCGGGCAGCATGCCCACGAACGCACCGGCAATGGCACCCAGCACGTATTGCAGCGTGCCGACAAAGGCCGAAGCACTGCCCGCAAAGCGCGGATGGTCGGCCAGTGCCCCCACCGTGGCGTTGGGGCCGATGATGCCCGTGGTGCCCAGTGACACCATCATGGTCAGGATCAGGCAGCCCAGCATCCACAGCGGCGGGTGGGCCCCATGCTGCATGGCAAAGGTAATGGCCGTGGCAATGGCGGTCATGGCAATGGTGCCGGCCACCGCAACCATGACCGAGGCCCCCAGGATACGCGCCGCGTCAATCCGGCCCACCAGCACGCCATTAAGCTGCGACGCCCCGATCATGCACACCGCGAACACCCCGAACAGCATGCCGAAATGCGCCGCCGACAGGCCAAACTGGCCCCGGAACACCGAAGGCGCCGCCGACAGGTAGGTAAAGGACATGAAGCACGAGAAACCCGCAATCATGGCATGCGTGATGAACCCGCGGTCGCGTGCCAGCATCACATAGCGGCTGAACAGGGTGACCGGAGAGAACTCGCTTCGATTCTCCGGCCGAAGCGTCTCGGGCAGGACGCGCCAGATCAGTACGATGCAGATCAGCCCGTACACCGCCGATGCCCAGAAGATCGACCGCCACGAGGCAATGGACAGCACCATCCCCCCCAGCGTGGGGGCCAGGATGGGCACGACACCCATCACCAGCACCAGCCGCGACATGAGGCGGGCGGATTCATTGCCATGCGACATGTCACGCACGCAGGCGCTGGGAATGATCAGGCTGGCGGACGCCCCGACCGACGCGATCAGCCGGAACAGCGAGAAGGTGGGAATGTCGCGCGCCATGGCGCACCCGATGGAGGCCAGCGTATAGACCACCGTGCCCAGCAGCATGGGCCTGCGGCGGCCAAAACGGTCGGAAAGCGGCCCCATGGTGATCTGCCCGATTGCCAGACCCACGAACCACACCGCCAGCGTCATCTGCGCCGAACCGGCGCGGCCGTGCAGGGAGGCTTCCAGTTCGGGGAAGGCAGGGAGGTATATGTCGGTGGAGACAGGGCCGACCGCGGTCAGGAACCCCAGCAGGATCGCGATCCAGCCCATCGGGCGGGCGGGCGAGCCCGGCATGGATGTTTCGGATGCATGGCCCGCTGTTGCGGATGAGCCCATGAGGCACTCCAGTATTGAAAGACTGTCCGGACTAGTAGACCAGCAGGGTCCACTTTTTCACCATCTAATTACGGCATTACTGCAATTCGCTATCGTGATACCCATACCGTGTCAGGGCGGAACAGAACGCATGCGGCGCATCAGCCATAGCCCCAGCAGGGCGGACAGGGCAAACAGCATGACCGCAATACCGATGCGCCATGGGCCTTCCAGCCGGATACCCGATCCCACCAGCACGAAGACGACTGTCTGCGGCAGGCTGCCCAGCGCGGTGGCCAGCACAAACGGCACGACCCGCACCCCCAGCATGCCCGAAGCAAGGTTGAGAAGCAGCGCCGAACCCACCGGCATGAGCCGCAGCGTCAGGACGGACACAAAGGGTTCGCGCCGCACGAAACCATCCAGCCGCGCCATGGTTGCCGCAAGCCGCGCGGGCATGCGCGGCCGTCCCGCCCAGCGCCCCCAGCCATAGCCGAACAGGCAGCCCGTCACGGTCGCCAGCGTGGCCAGCACGCAGCCCGCCCCGATTCCATAGGCGGCACCCGCCGCAAAGCACACGGCCTGTCGCGGCAGGCCGAACGCACAGAACGCACTGGCGGCCAGAACGAATAGCGCCACCCCTTCGCGGCCCGCATGCAGCCCGGGCGCAGCCGTCAGCAGGGCACGCATCCCCGGCAGGCGGCCCATGACCAGGGCCAGCCCGACAAAGGCCGCCAGCAGCACGACGGGCCGGACCAGCACACGCGACGTGGGCCGCACAGGGGGGGCAGGCCGTGCGGCGTGCGGTAATGTCATGCGTGCGTCCCGTTTCCGACAGCGATTTGCTCCTTCGCGCCTAGCATCGCCTTGCAGCGGACTGCAAGGGCGGTCTAAATCCGCTTATGTCCGCATATTCCCGAAGTGGCTCCCTGATGGGCCGCACGCCCCCGTCCGCGCAGGCGCTGCGCAACCGGCAGCGTATCTCGACGTGGCTGTTTGCAATCTGCTTCATGCTGGTTGGCATGATCGCCCTTGGCGGCTACACCCGCCTGACCGGATCGGGGCTGTCCATCATGGACTGGCGGCCCATTACCGGCATGATCCCGCCGCTGAGCCATGCGGAATGGGAACGGCAGTTCGCGCTGTACAAGACCATCCCGCAATACAAGATCCTGCATGACGGCTTTGGCCTGGCCGGGTTCCAGCAGATCTTCTGGGCTGAATGGACCCACCGCTTCTGGGGGCGGCTGATGGGGCTGGTGCTGCTGGTGCCGCTGGTGTGGTTTTCCGTTACCGGCGCGCTGGACCGGCGGCTTGCGCTGCGGCTGGTGCTGTTTTTCGTGCTGGGGGGACTGCAGGGCGCCATCGGGTGGTTCATGGTGGCATCGGGCTTCAACCCGGACAGCACGGCCGTGGCCCCGGTGCGGCTGGTCCTGCACCTGTGCTGTGCCTTCGCGCTCTATATCGCCATCCTGTGGACGGCGCTTTCGGTGCGCACACCACAGCCCGCCTTCATTCCCGCAACGCCGGAAGTGGTGCGGGTCCACCGCATGGTCTGGGCCATCTGCCTGCTGGTGGGCATCACGGTCATTGCCGGTGGCTTTACCGCCGGCACCCATGCGGGCTTTGCCTACAATACCTTCCCGCTCATGGACGGGCACCTGATCCCGGCGGGCTACGCGCGGCTGCACCCGTTCTGGCTCAACTGGTTCCAGAACATTCCCGCCATCCAGTTCGACCACAGGCTGCTGGCCACCACCACGGTTGTCATAATCGGCCTGACCATCGCGCTGGGGCTGCGCACGCCGCAGCTGGGCAAGCCCGTGCAGGGCGCGCTGGCGGTGCTGGGCTGGCTGGTGCTGCTGCAATACGCGCTGGGCATTACCACGCTGCTGCTGGTGGTGCCGGTCTGGGCGGGCACGGTGCACCAGACCTGTGCCGCCATCGTGCTGACGGCGGCCATCATCACCCTGCACCGGCTGCGCGGGGTGGGACGGCCCTGACTGGCGGCAGCCGGGGCCACACCCCCGGCCTTCAGGGTGTCACGATATAGGCGGCACCCTGCTCGCGCACATGGGTGTAGCGCGCGCGGACAATGCGCCACAGATCGGAAAACTCCCATATCTCGGCCGGTGGCCCGAAACGGGAACTGCTGACAAACGCCGCGATGCCGTGATGGTCCACCGCCTGTTGCAGGGCCGTGGCATCATGCGTTACCGCGACATGCTGGGAATAGTTGAAGAAATCGATCACCGCGGGCTTGGCCGCCCAGTAGCACAGGGCCAGCGTCTCGCACGCAACCTTGCCATCAATGGCGTGCACGGCGGCAATCGTCTCATTCCATGCCCCTTCATGCGCCGCGATGTCCGCCGCGCTGGTGTGATACAGGTAGGGCAGATAGGCCGGCAGGCTGACCACAACCGGCAGCAGGTTCAGCCCCACCACCCCGGCCAGGACGGGACGCGGCGGCAGGGTTCCCCACGTCTTCCCGCCACGCATCAGATACGATACGGCAAGGCCCGCGCACAGGGCGGCCGCGACCAGCGCCTCGAAACAGGCATTATGCGACACGCCCATGCCCATGCGCTGCACGATGGCGGAAGCGGCCGCAAGGAACAGGTACACCCCCACCAGCAGCCCGTAGCCATGGGCCAGACGCATCCGGCGCAGGAACAGGCAGGACACGCCCATGCCAGCCAGCCCCAGCACGTTTCCCATGCCCTTGAGCATGCCATGCACATGGAAGAGGCGCTTGTGACCAAAGACACCATGAACGAAATCCGGCCCGAAAGCGGCATAGAACAGGCCGCCCAGCAGACAGAAGGCCAGCAGGCAGCCGGACAGCCACGCAATGGCGCGCCGCCAGTCGGTCAGCACCAGCCACACGAAGGTCGCGGCCGGCAGGGCCAGGATATTATGCTTGAAGGTCAGCCCCGCCACCATCACGAAACCCGCGGCCATGGCCCGTAGCGTCATGCCGCGCCCGGCTTCCCCGCCACTGTCCACCAGCAGCAGGAACCCCAGCATCACAATCGCCTGCCCCAGCCATTGGGGGTCATCCATCCCGACATAATCACTATAGAAAACAGCACTATAGATGATAACAAGCAGTGCCGCGAACCACGCCCCGCCACGCGTGCCCCCCATGGCGCGCACGATGCGCCCGAGCGTAGCGGCACACACAAGCAGGGCCAGAAGGGAAATGATGCGCCCCGCCAGGATCATGTCCCCCAGCAGCCAGCCCAGCAGTCCTACGACATAGAAGGAACTGGGCGGATAATTGTTGAACACCATCTGGCCCGCAGGCGGGTAGAGCGGGGCATGATCCAGCCCCACGGCACGTCGCGCCAGATAGGCGTTCCACCCTTCGTTACTGGATAACGAGACATGACTGGCAATGAACGCCACATGGGGAGCGAGAAGAACAACGACAAAACATATTCCGAACAGAAGCCATACTGGACTTCCGGCATCCATTTCTCTTTTTTTGGAGTTCATGGTTTATATGTGACTTTTCTCTTTCGGAATACTTCAATACGCAGCAGGCCGACGATCCCCCTGAACAGGACGCATCTGGATATTCTTTTGCGCCAGACCTGACAATGCCCTGCCCCGACGGGCACCCGGATGACGGGTGGCCCATCCTGACCCGTAGCGGAGCGCACGGATACCTTCAGAATGTGGCTTAATAATTCCATATGTTACGCCGCCACCCCCGTGCAGGTGCAAACCGGATGGAAAATGCCCATATGGGACAGGGACCGCCTGGCCCCGGACGGGAGCAGAGCGATCAGGGCGCATGGGGCGTCCTCTCTTTCCCGGATGGATGGTTTTCTGCGATACATCGCACCCAGATATGCAGGAATGGAATATGCACAAGCTGAGACATGTCGTGACAGGCGTGATGCTGGCGCTGGTCGCATGGGGGGCACTGCTTCCGCAGGCCCATGCCGAATCCCGTGGTGGGCCGGGCGGCGGCGGCCGTGACGGTGGCGGATGGCACGGCGGCGGTGGCGGCTGGCGTGATGGCGGCGGCCGACGGGGTGGCTGGGGATGGGGCGGATGGGGTGGCTACTATTATGCCCCCGCCTATGCCGGCTGGGGATGGGGCTATCCGGGCTGGGGATGGGGTGGCGGCTGGGGATGGGGCTGGGGTGGCTATTACGCCGGTGCCGCCATGGGCGCTGCCGCCGCCGGCGCCAGTTACCAGGCCGCGCCGGAAATCTATAACGGCACCGGCAATACCGCGCCCGAGGATGACTCGGTCTATGACAGGGACCTGTCCACGCTGGTCAGCCCGCCTGCCCCTGCGGCAACACCCCGCCCCACCTGCCAGGCAGGGCAGGTCTATAATGACCTGACGGAAAGCTGTGACCGGCCCTAACACCCGGCCTGTCCGGAATACGGCGCGCCCGGTCCCTCCCCTCCGCATGGACAGGATGATCCGGGTGCATGGGCGGCAGGCTATCGCGCTTCCGGCGGGGTGGGGGGCTGGCGGGGAATCCAGCCCTGCAGTTCCTCGCGCACAAGGGTTTCAAGCAGGTCGATGGCGTCGGGCGAATTGTTCAGGCAGGGAATCAGGGCCAGTTCCCTGCCCCCGGCCTTTATGAAGGCATCGCCTGCCTCGTTACCGATTTCGTCCAGCGTTTCGATACAGTCGGAAATGAAGCCGGGCGTGATCACGGCAATCCGCTCGATTCCCCGTGCCGGCAGCGACTCGATAAACGGGGCGGTATAGGGTTCAAGCCATTTTGCCGGACCAAAGCGGGACTGGAAGGTCAGGGGCATCATCTGCGCGTCATATCCCATGGCATGACGCAGCGCGGTTATGGTGCGCCCGCATTCCGCCGCATAGGGATCGCCCTTTTCCACATAGACCCTGGGCAACCCGTGAAAGGACGCCACGATCATCTGCGGCTTGAAATCCAGCGTGCCAAGCCGTGCGGTAATGGAGCGGCCAAGGGCTGCGATATAGGCCGGATGGTCGGCAAAGGCTGGCAGGGTGCGGATGGCGGGCTGGTTGCGCATGCGCATGAGCGCGCGGAACGCCTGGTCATTGGCCGTGGCGGTGGTGGTGGCGCTGTACTGCGGGTAAAGCGGGGCCAGAAGAATCCGGTCGCATCCCTGCGCCACCAGTTCATGCAGCGCCTGACGGATGGAGGGCCTGCCATAGCGCATGCCCCAGGCCACCGGCACGCCATCCGCCGCAAGCCGTGCGCCCAGCCCCTCCGCCTGATCACGGGTATAGGTGCGCAGCGGGCTTTCATCACGATCGTGATGCCAGATGCGGTGATAGGCCTCGCCCGATCTGCGGGGGCGGAAGGTCAGCACCGGCCCATACAGGATGGGCTTCCAGATCAGGGGGCTGGCTTCGATAATACGCCGGTCCGACAGGAATTCCGCCAGGTAACGCCGCACGGCGGCATAGCCGGTGCCATCCGGGGTGCCCAGATTGCTCAGCAGCACCCCGGTGCGTGGCGCGGCGTCCCTGTGCGGTGCCGCGCGGTGTACGGTAATGAATGTCATGCCATCGCTGCTACAGGAAGCCGTGGCAGGATGCAAAGCAGGGGCAGCACACCCCCTGCCGCCTGATTACATGCCCCGCCCATGGCG
Organism: Komagataeibacter rhaeticus; assembly: GCF_011611525.1. Classification (NCBI taxonomy): domain Bacteria; kingdom Pseudomonadati; phylum Pseudomonadota; class Alphaproteobacteria; order Acetobacterales; family Acetobacteraceae; genus Komagataeibacter; species Komagataeibacter rhaeticus. The sequence goes on along the minus strand of NZ_CP050139.1, from coordinate 118,700 downwards.
ACGGGCCCGTACCCGCACGGGCTGGAGCGCCGGGGCCTGCATGGTGAAATAACGCGCCACGCCGGCAACACCCAGCAGGGCAACAACGGGGGAAAGCATCTGGACAAAAGTGAGCATCACGGTCCCTTTCCATATCGGACAGGAAACCAGTGAACCGCGCGTCTCCCTCCCCCGTCAATCAAAAACATGAGCGGACTGCGCCAGCGCCACGCATTTGCGCATGAGCGAGGGCAGGGCCACGGCCCCGTCCCCCACGCGGTGGACCATGCCCTGCGCCCCGACCAGACTGTTGGGAAAGGTTTTTACACGGGCGGCATAGACATCCACCAGCAATGTAAAATGGGTAAAGACATGCCTGACCTGCCCCACTGCATGCCATTGCGGGCACAGGCGGGGGGCCGTGGGCGCATGGGCCAGGGCATCCGGCGCGGTCCACGGGCTGTCGCGCCATGCCGGCCCCGGCAGGCCCATCATGCCCCCCAGCAGCCCCTTTTCGGGGCGACGGACCAGCAGCAGGCCCCCGGCACCGTCCATCATGCAGAAATGTATTCCGTACCGCACGGGGCGCGCCGCCTTTGCCGCCCGGCGCGGCAGGGTGGCCGCGATTCCCTGCCGGTGCGCCGCACAGGCATCGCGCCACGGGCACAGCACGCAGGCGGGCGTGCGCGGCGTGCAGATACCGGCCCCGAGATCAAACAGGGCCTGCGCAAAATCGGATGGACGGGCGCGGGCCGGCGCATCGCCATTCAGCCCCATGGCCTGACGGGCGATGGCTTTGCGCGCGCCGGGCAGCGGGTCGGTCAGGGCGAAGAGTCGCGTGGTCACGCGCTCCACATTCCCGTCCACCGGCACGACGGGACGGCCAAAGGCGATGGCGGCAATCGCGGCGGCGGTATAGGCCCCGATTCCGGGCAGTTCCAGCAACCCCTCCACCGTGTCGGGAAACCGGCCACCGCGTGCCGCCACCACCTGCGCGCAGGCATGCAGGTTACGTGCCCGGGCGTAGTAGCCAAGCCCCGCCCATAACGCCATGACCCGATCCTGCGGGGCACGGGCCAGTGCTCCCACATCGGGGAAGGCCGCAAGGAAACGCTCGTAATACGGGATGACCGCCGTAACCGTGGTCTGCTGGAGCATGATCTCGCTCAGCCAGACCCGATAGGGGTCTGCACTCTGGCCCGGCAGGGCACGCCATGGCAGGATACGGCGGTGCCGGTCATACCAGTGCAACAGATCGGCAGCAGAAGGTAACACGGACCCGTTTATGACGAACCCGCCGCCCGCCAGCAAGCGAAAGAATGCCCCCACCCCGCCGGAACCGCCACGGCGGGCCATGCGCGCGCGCAGCCTGGCGTCGCTGCTGCCGGCTGTCAGCCGTCCGGTCTTTCGCAAGCAGTCGGCCGCCGCCGTGCAGGTCATGACGGACTGGCCGGATATTGTCGGCCCCCACCTGGCGGCCCTGACGGTGCCGCGCCGGTTGAGCGGGGGCACCCTTACGGTCGCCTGCTCCGGCCCGGTGGCGATGGAACTGCAGCACCTGGCCCCCACCGTGATCGCACGCATCAACACCACCTGCGGCCAGGGTGTGGTCAGCCGCCTGAAAATGGTGCAGGACCTGACCGTGCGCACCCGCCCGCCACAGCGGCCACGGCCAGCCGCCCCGCCTCCCCCGGTCCAGATCGACGACATGCCCGACGGGCCGCTGAAGGATGCGCTGGCACGACTGGGTGGATGGATGGGCACACGGCGCAATCCGGGAAGCCGGTAAGACAGGCGGCCCGCGCCGGAACGGGGCAATCATGGCGGGTAAATCATAAAGAAATTTTAAGGTGGTCCCGGCAAGGATTTTCCGGAACGCTAACCCGCAGATCCCCTGTTTTAAAAAAGAGCAGCAGCCAAAGGCTTTTATTATGATTTGCCAGCCCGGCGCATCAGGCCCGGAATACCGTACCAGCCCTGCATGCCCGCCGATCTGTTGCACAGGAGCGTGTGGCGGGCTGGATATTTACCAGCCCCATGCCAATATCGGCGGGAGCACGATGCCTGGGAAAAGGAAGCGAGCCGATGCGTAAGGTGGCCCTGTTGCTGGCTGTATCCATGGGACTGGCCGGTATGTTGCCCGCCTCCTCCGCCTATGCCTGGCGTGGTGGCGGCTGGGGCGGTGGCTGGCATGGGGGCGGATGGCGTGGCGGCGGCTGGGGCTGGCGTCCCGGCTGGGGCTGGGGCGGCTTTGGCATGGGCATTGCGGCGGGAACGGCGCTTGGGGTTGCCATGTCCCCCTATCGCTACCGGCCCTATTACGGTTACGGGTATGGTTATCCGGCCTATGGCTATCCGCCGCCGCCCTATGCCTATCCCGCACCGCCACCCCCGCCGCCCCCGGCCTATTATGGTGGCTATTACGGCGGTTATTACCGCTAGGCCGGGTTCCGCGCGGCCTGCACGAACTGATGGATCAGGGACGCGGATTTGACACCGGGGGCGGATTCCACCCCCGATGAGACATCAACCGCCCGCGCCCCGGCCTGCCGTATGGCGCGCCGGACATTGCCGGGGTTGAGACCACCCGCCAGCAGCCATGGCGCCGGGGCCTGCCACCGCGCCGTCAGGCCCCAGTCAAAGCTGCGGGCATTGCCCCCCGGCCGGTCCGACCCGGCAGGCGGACGGGATTCAATGACCAGCCCGTCCACGGCACAGGCATGCGGCAGGTCGGCGGGGGCTGCGACCCCGGCCGCCAGCCATACCGGCAGGCCGAAACGCGCCCGGATGGCCACGGCGCGCGCGGCATCATCATAGATCTGCAACCCGTCAAGGGGCACATGATCCAGAACCTGCCTGATCGCATCATCCGTGGGATGGACGAACAGGCCGATACGCTGCGGGCCATCAGGGGGTATGGCGCGGGCCAGCCTGCCCGCGACATCTGCCGTGACATGACGGGGGGAGCGTTCAAAAAACACGAACCCGACCCAGTCGGCCCCCGCCGCACAGGCCGCGTCCACTCCCGCGCGGTCACGCAGGCCGCATATCTTGACACGTACCGTCATCATCCGTTCGCCCTGAAGAAGGTCTGGGTACACTTCATTGATGAAAAAATAAAAACCGCCGGATATCGCCCTTTTCCATAAAGACGGCGTGCCCCCAGGCTTTCCCAAAAAAACTGGCGGCCCCGAACGGGCATTCAGGCTGCCAGTTCGGCCGCAATGGCGGCGGCGGCGGCGGCCGGGTCAGCCGCACGGGTAATGGGACGGCCCACCACAATCCAGTCGGCCCCGGCGGCCCGGGCCTGCGCGGGTGTCATGATCCGTTTCTGGTCGCCCGCCGCACTCCCGGCGGGGCGGATACCGGGCACCACCAGAACGGGATCTTCCCCCAGAGCCTGCCGCAGGGGCGTGATCTCGTGCGGGGAACAGACCAGCCCATCCGCCCCGGCTTCCATGGCCAGACGGCCAAGCCGAATCACCTGTGCTTTCACACTGCCCGGCACGCCAATTTCATGCAGCCCGGCTTCATCCATGCTGGTCAGCACGGTCACACCCAGCAGCAGGGGACGGGCCTGCGCGGGAAACGTTGCGTCCACCGCCGCCCGTGCGGCAGCGATCATGGCCCGGCCGCCAGAGGCATGGATGGTCAGCATGGCGGGCCGCACGCCCGCAAGGCTGCCAATGGCGGAGGCCACGGTATTGGGAATGTCGTGCAGTTTCAGGTCCAGGAACAGCGGGCTGTCACCCGCCACGGCCCGCACCGCCTCCAGCCCGCTTGCATAGGTGAACTCCAGCCCCAGCTTGACCGCGCCCGCATGGGCGGCGGTTGCCTGCCGCCAGTTCACGGCCTGCGCCGTATCCTTGGTATCGAGGGCAACAATCAGGCGGGTGGACCGTCCACGCATTGGCGGTACTCCAGAAACGGGCAACAGGTTACGGGCCGGGACAGGCGGCAGGAATTCAGGAAGCCGGGGGCCGTTCCGTGGTAACAGGGGCTTCGGTCACGGCCATGCCCCCGGTGGATGGGGCCGCCGGCTGCGTCATCGCGGGCTGGCCTGCCGCATAGGCCTGCACCATGGGGGAATCAGCCGGGGCGGAGGCCAGTCCGGGCGGGCGGGCCCCTGCCGCATCATCAGCCGGCAGGCGTGCCCGCAGGGTGCGCAGTTCCTGTTCGGCACGGCGGGCGCGGCGCATCTGGCGCAGCACCACGATCCATGCACTGGCCGAGCCGGTGGCATAGAACAGGGCGGCCACCAGCAGGGCCAGCACGCCGGGCGAGGACGTCCATTTCCACTGCAGCCATGACAGTTCCACCGGCGCCTGGTTGCAGGCCGCGAAAATGATCAGTGCCACGATCACGGGCAGGGTAATGAAAAGACGTATCATGATCCTGTTCCCTACCCCCAACAACCGGCACCTGCAAGAAAATCAATTCATGCGACGGGCCGCTTGCGCCGCCGGCCGCCCCCATGCTTGCCTGCGGGAGAGGCACCATAAACCGGGACAGGGACAGGGCAATGGGCAAGGTTGTCGCATTCCGGACCACTGCACGCCGTGACGAATCCTGGGCGGTCGTGGCGACCACCGGGCGCGAGACACGCATCGCCAGCATCTACCCCACCCGCGCCGCCGCCGAGGCGGATTGCGAATGGCGCAGCCGGCAGGTGGCCGCCTACCGCAATTTTCTTGAACGCAATGCCGTCGCGATACCGCATTACAGCATCCGCCCCTATCGCCGCGCGGACCTGCCACGCGCGTGGCGCCCCCTGCCGGCACTGGGGTTCCTGCACGGGCGGTGCTGAACCCATGCCACCCGGACATGACAGGTCGCCCGGACACGGCGGGCGGCATGCCGGATTACCGCAGCCTGACCGGCTGGCCAAACACCAGGACATCCGCTTCGGGACAGTGCAGGACATGGGCGGGCGGCCCCATGTCCCTGTACAGCGTCGCCAGATCTTCCTTCCCGTCATCAACGAAGTAATTGAATACGGGCATGCCGTCGAAACCATGCACGTCATGCGCGTACAGGTCGGGATTATTACCCCAGATGAAGATGTGGTTCCCATCCGTCACCTGCTCGATCTGCAATGCCCAGTCCGAGGACGCCTCCAGCTTTCGCGACAGCCAGTACTGCGCCAGCCCGCCCCGCAGGCCCAGCCTGTCATGATTTTGGGAAATGCAGCTCTCAAGCGGGGAATGCCATCCGGCGAGCCTGTTTCCATGGTTGCCGATCAGCACGAAATACATGAACGCGCATGGCAGGCAGACCATCGCATAATCCGACATTTTCCTGACGGCAGCAGGATCAGGGCATGACACAAGAAAGATGATCGACCACCAGGTAACCGGCAGGGCATACCGGTAAACCGATACGTCAACATACGACACCGACAATATGCACAAGGATATTATGGATGCGGCATAGCCGTGGTAAAACAACCGCTCCTTATAAGGTGCGATGGCCTTTGCGGATATTTTCGCACCTATCCTGATGAACGGAATGATGGACAGCGCGAACAGGGCCAGACAGCAGAAGGCCCGGACACTGAAGCACGCGGAATACAGGATTTCCGGCAGGGCCAGCAGCGGGAAGTGCTTGAACACGCCCCCCAGGTTCTGCTTGTAAAGCAGTTCCTGCCCCACAAACCCGACGGTACAGGCCCCCAGCAGGAACAGGGAAGGCCCGATCCCGTCCTTCAGCGCGACCCGGACCGGGGTCGTGTCTTTCCTGTGCCGCAGCGCGAACAGGCCGGTCGACAGGGCAAAGGGGACCGCGAATGTTGTCACGAACAGGGGATCACTGAAGGTGGCGACAAGGCACAGGCAGGCTGTCGGGCAAAAATTCGCAATCCGGCCGCCCCTGCCATATTCCCAGTTCGCCAGTGTCGCCGCCAGCAGCGACAGCATGAAGGCACTGCCATGATAGGCGGGCAGGAACAGTTCCAGCAGCCCGGATACGTCACGAAGGCCCTGTACATGCACGCCAGCCGATACGCATGCCACAACAGCCGCCAGAGTAAAGGAAGACACGAACAGGGCCTGTGGCCAGGCCAGGTCGCCCATGCGCCAGATGACGGACGCCAGGCAGGCGGTCATCAGGCACAGCGAGAGCAGGAAAAAACCATCCAGCGCGACGCGCCAGTCCAGCCGGACACTTTCGGCCAGCCAGAACCAGAGCATGTCCGGAAACAGGCTGGGCACGCGCGGCCACTGGAAATGCTGCCAGGCGTGCGGTACATGCCACATCTCCCACCCCATCCGGGGCAGGACAAGACTGTCCGAATTGATGACCATATCCAGGATACCGGGCGCATCACAAAATATTCTTGTGTAAAAAAGATATGAAATGACAGTCGCACCCACGGAAAGCGACAGGTACTTCATGTTTTCCCATACTGTCATATTGGTAATTCAAAACCCTGTTCCGATCCTGACCCTATAACAGATATCCGCCGGGAACCATCAATTCCTCCATTGCGGGGCATGGCCCGGCCGGATGGAAAATATTGCCGCCTGAACACCCGTGCCTCTCCCACGCCCGTGGCCTGACGGATGCGACCCATAGCGCCGGGACACGTTGCTTTTGCATCCATAACAGGCACAATCGCCTCTCCCCGTCCGGGCTGCCGGATGCCTGTTTTCACATATGGAGTATGCATGACCGCCTCCCCTTCCACCCTTTCTCCAGTCCTGGAACAGGCGGACCGCACACTCGATGCGGCATTGGCGCGGCTGTTCGCGTTCCTGCGCATTCCCAGCATCTCCACCCAGCCCGAACATGCCGATGACTGCAGGCGGGCAGCGATGTGGCTGCGTGATGAACTTGACGGCCTCGGCTTTGACGTCACCATGCATGAAACACCCGGCCACCCCATTCTGGTCGCCCATGACCGCACGCCCCCCGCCGGGCCGCATGTGCTGTTCTATGGCCATTACGACGTGCAGCCCGTCGACCCGCTGGCCCTGTGGGCAAGCGGTCCGTTCGAGCCGGGGCTGGTTGCTGGCCCGGATGGCGCAAGGCGCATCGTCGCGCGCGGCGCGTCGGACGACAAGGGCCAGGTCATGACCTTCATCGAGGCCATCCGCGCCATCCGCGCCACCACGGGCACCCTGCCGGTGCGCGTCTCGCTGCTGATCGAAGGCGAGGAAGAATGCGGCGGCCCCAATCTTGTCCCCTTCATGGAAGCCCACCGGGATGAACTGCGCGCCGAAGTAGGGCTGATCTGCGATACCGCCATGCTGCCCGGCGTGCCCGCCATCACCACCACGCTGCGCGGCATGCTGGGCGAGGAAATCCACCTGCGCTGCGCAACGCGCGACCTGCATTCCGGCATATACGGCAACGCCGCGCGCAACCCGGCGGAACTGCTGTGTACCGTCCTGTCGTCCATCCGCGATGGTGAAACCGGCCGCGTCGTGCTGCCCGGCTTTTACGCGGGCGTGGAAGACCCCTCACCCGCGCTCCGTGCGCGCTGGCGCGAAATCGCACCCGATGACGCGACCTTCCTTGGGGAAGTAGGGCTTTCCATCCCGGCGGGCGAGAAAGGCTATACCGCCATCGAGCAGACATGGTGCCGCCCCAGTTTCGAGATCAATGGCATCTCCAGCGGTTATACCGGCGAGGGTTTCAAGACCGTGCTGCCGGGCGAGGCCGTGGCCAAGGTCTCGTTCCGGCTGGTGGCGGGGCAGGACCCCGTGCGCATCCGGCAGGCTTTCTGCGCCCATGTGCGTGCCATGCTGCCCGACGACTGCACGGTCACCTTCACCCCCTGCGGCGGCTCGATGGCCAGTGCGCTGCCCGATGATGCCTTCGGCCTGCGGCCGACCCTGCAGGCACTGAGTGATGAATGGAACACCCCGGCCGTGACCATCGGCTGTGGCGGCTCGATCCCGGTTGCGGGCGACATGCAGCGCATACTGGACATGCCTGCCCTGCTGGTGGGGTTTGCGCTGGATGATGACCGCGCCCATTCGCCCAACGAGAAATATGAACTGACCTCCTTCCACAAGGGCATGCGTTCATGGATCCGCATCCTGCACGCCATGGCCCCCGCAGATGCCTGAGGAAAACCGCCCCCTTGCCCTGACCATGGGCGACCCGGCGGGAATCGGGCCGGAAATCACGGCGGGCGCGTGGCAGGCCCTGCGCGGCGGCACCATCCGTTTTGCCGTGGTGGGGGACGCGGCCCTGATCGCGCGCCACGGCGTGCCGGTGCGCGACATCGGCACCATCGCGCAGGTGGCGGACGTGTTTGCCCAGGCAGTGCCCGTGCTGCCGGTCGCCCTTGCCGCCCCCGTCACCCCCGGCCAGCCGGACAGCCGCAACGCTGGCGCCATCACCACATCCATCGCGCGTGCGGTGGAACTGGCCCGCAACGGGCAGGCGGGCGCGGTGGTGACCAACCCGATCAGCAAGATCGTGCTGAAGAAGGCGGGGTTCGCCTATCCCGGCCATACCGAATATCTTGCCGCCCTGTGCAACGTGCCGGGGCGCGAGGTGATGATGCTGGCCTGCCCCGAACTGCGCGTGGTGCCCATCACCATCCATGTCAGCCTGCGCCGCGCGCTGGACGAACTCTCGACCGAAGGCATCATCGCCGCCACCCGCACCACCCATGCGGCCCTGATCCGTGATTTCGGCATTGCGGCCCCCCGCATCGCCATGGCCGGGCTGAACCCCCATGCGGGTGAGGACGGCAGCATGGGCACGGAAGAGCAGACCCTCATCATCCCTGCAATCGAAACCCTGCGCCGTGACGGCATGGACATCACCGGCCCCTGGCCGCCGGACACCCTGTTCACGCCCCCCGCACGCGCGCGCTATGACGTGGCGATGTGCATGTACCATGACCAGGCGCTGATCCCGCTCAAGACCATCGACATGACAAACGGGGTCAACACCACGCTGGGGCTGCCGATCATCCGCACGTCACCCGACCACGGCACGGCCTTTGACATCGCCGGGCGCGGCGTGGCCGACCCGGCCAGCCTTGTCGCCGCCCTGCGCATGGCAGGCCGGATGGCCGAACACAGGAACCCGACATGAACACCTTTCCCTCCGCCCCGGTCCGGCTGGGCGTGAACATCGACCACGTCGCCACCGTGCGCAACGCGCGTGGCGGCACGCATCCCGACCCGGTGCTGGCGGCACTGCTGGCCCAGGAATCCGGGGCGGATGGCATTACCGCCCATCTGCGCGAGGATCGCCGCCACATCCGCGATGCCGACCTTGAGCGCCTGCGCGCAGCACTTGCCATTCCACTGAACATGGAAATGGCGGCCACCGAGGAAATGACCACCATCGCCACCCGCCTGCGCCCGCATGCCTGCTGCCTGGTACCCGAACGGCGGCAGGAGGTCACGACCGAAGGCGGGCTGGACGTGCGCGGGCAGGCCGCAAGCCTTGCCCCGCGCATCACGCGCATGCGGGATGCCGGAATCCGGGTTTCACTCTTTATCGACCCTGATGCCGCCCAGATCGAAGCCGCCGCACAACTGGGCGCGGCCGTGGTCGAACTGCATACCGGCGCCTATGCCGATGCGGTGGATGAGGCCGCCCGTGCGGTGGAACTGGGCCGCCTGGCCATGGGGGCGGAACATGCGGCGCGATGCGGGCTGGAAGTCCATGCGGGCCATGGCCTGAGCTATGAAAACGTAAGTCCCGTCGCGGCCCTGCCGCAGGTGATGGAACTGAACATCGGGCATTTCCTGATCGGGCAGGCCATTTTTGACGGGCTGCCCGCAGTCATCCGCCACATGAAAGCGGTCATGGCGGCGGCACGAAGCGCTTAAAAAACAAGACGTTTTTGGTGAAGCTTTTTCCCAAAAAGCTTCGAAGAACGCCGCCTTTTTGAAAAAAGGCGGCACCCAAAAACGTCTGATCCCTATTTTTTATGGTTCAGCCGCCCGTGCCGCCCACGGTCAGGCCGGTCATCTTGAGCGTGGGCTGGCCAACGCCCACCGGCACGCCCTGCCCCGACTTGCCACAGGTGCCGATGCCGGGGTCCAGCGCGGGTTCGCTGCCAATCATGGTGACCTTGGTCATGGCATCCGCGCCATTGCCGATCAGGGTGGCCCCGCGCACGGGGAATGTGATCTTCCCGTCCTCGATCATATACGCCTCGGACGCGGCGAACACGAACTTGCCGGACGTGATATCCACCTGACCCCCGCCAAAATTGACCGCGTACAGGCCACGTTTCGTGCTGCGGATCATGTCCTCGGTCGTGGCGTCACCACCCAGCATGATGGTGTTGGTCATGCGCGGCATGGGCGCGTGGGCATAGGACTGCCGACGCCCGTTGCCCGTCGGCGGCACACCCATCAGCCGGGCATTGAGCCGGTCCTGCAGGTAGCCGGTCAGGATGCCATCCTCGATCATCACGGTGCGGCTGGTGGGGGTACCTTCATCATCGATGGTCAGGCTGCCCCGGCGCTCGGGCAGGGTGCCATCATCCACCACGGTCACACCCGGTGCCGCCACCCGCTTGCCCATAAGCCCCGCAAAGGCCGATGTGCCCTTGCGGTTGAAATCCCCTTCCAGCCCATGGCCCACGGCCTCATGCAGCAGGATGCCGGGCCAGCCGGCACCCAGTACCACTTCCATCTCGCCCGCAGGCGCGGGCCGGGCATCCAGGTTGACCAGCGCCATGCGCAGGGCCTCGTCAACCGCGCCCTGCCAGACCTGCGGTGCAAGCAGGCGGGTATAGGCATAACGCCCGCCCAGGCCGTGGCCGCCACTTTCACGCCGCCCGTCCTGTTCCACCACCACCGATACATTCATGCGTACCAGCGGTCGGATATCGGCCATGCGCTGCCCGTCGGGGCGGATGATCTGCACGGCCTGCCATTCCGCCGAAAGCGATGCCATGACCTGTACCACACGCGGATCACGCGCGCGGGCATAGGCATCCAGTTCGGACAGCATGGCGGCACGGGAGGCAAACGTGCCCTCCGCCAGCGGGTTGATGTCGGGATACAGGCGGTGGTTGGTCGCGCGCGGCCCCACGGCCAGCGTGCCGGTGCGGCCGGAGCGGATCTGGGTCACGGTCTCGGCCGCGCGGCGGATGGCACTTTCGCTGATTTCATCGGAATGGGCGAAGCCGGTTTCCTCTTCCAGCACGGCACGCAGGCCAAAGCCGGATGAGGTATCGAAGGTGGCGGAGCGGATCACGCCTTCATCAAGGGAAATGGCCTCGCTTTCACGATATTCTAGGAAAAGCTCGCCATCATCCATGCCGGTAAGCGCCTGGTTGACCAGACGCTCGGCATCCGGGCGGCCAAGGCGGGCACCGGCGCGTTCGTAAAACAGGGCATCGGTTGCGGCCAGCGGGGTAAGACCCTGAAGGGATGAGGGCATGAAGCGGCGACTCCGGTTGGCGGAACGGGAAAAAATCACGAACGCTCGGCCCATGTGGGGCCAAAAGGGCACCCAGCATAGCCGGTTTCACCCCATGGGGGAAAGCGGGTGCCTGTTCATGACAGCCACCATGCCTGAAAATGAACTTCCCTCCATCCGCACGGTTTCCCTTTGTGATACCAGACCAAGGCAGGGCATTGTGCAAAGATCAGGTTTTCATTGTTCGGAGAAATGGCGTCTCGTGAAAGTTTCCCTCCTGTGCGGTTCAAGTCTGTCCCGGTCCGCGCCCCGTCAGGCCGGGCTTGTGCTGGCCGGCCTTCTCTACGCCGGTACGTCAGCACTGGCCCAGACAGCACCCGCCACCCCACAGGCGGAACTGGCAGCTGCGCCCGCTTCCATCTCATCCGCACCGCACGGTACGGATGGGACGGCAGCGGCTCCCGCCCTTTCCACCCCGCCGCCCGCGGCCGAACCGGTAACTGACGGGGCGCAGACCTATTCCGTCCCGACACCCGAACCGCTTTCGGGGAGCGGCAGCATGCCACCCGCGCCACAGGACCCGACACCCGCCCCCCACACGCCGCCACAGGCCGCGCCCACGCAGGAGGCCACACCCGGATCAGCCCCCCCCACCGGGGCCACGGGCACGCAGCCTGCCCAGTCCGCACCACAATCCGCGCCGCAACCCGCGCCATCCGCCGCCCCGGCAGCACCGCCCGGCACCGCTACGGTCCCGGCACAGGACGGCGCACCCGCCGCCGCCCCACCGGCCCCTGCTGGCACGGCCATGCCCGCAGGCCCGGATCAGGCCAGCCAGACCGCGCCCGCCCCGCCGCCCGCGCCGGGCACCCAGCCCGCGCAGGTCGTGCACAAGGAAGGACCGGCTTCCAGCGGCAGCACACCCGTCCCCCCCGCCACCGCCCTGCTGTCCGACGCGGGGGCGCCGGCGGCACTGGCGCAGGACCTGCGGCCGCCCTCCATCGTGCTGGCGGGCCTGTTTGAGGCCATTGGCGAGGCGCATATCTATACCGATGCCAAGACCGCGGCCGACGCCATACCCGACGAGGCCCCGGCCGACCTGATGGCGGAATACAACACCGCCCGGCTGCGGCCCGATTTCTCGCTGAAGGATTTCGTGGCCCGGCACTTCACCCTGCCCGAACGCAAGACCGTATCCTACCAGCGCAGCCCCGATGAAAACGTGCGCGACTACATAAACGGCATGTGGGACGTGCTGAGCCGCCCGCCCGACACGCAGGTGGCCTATTCCTCCCAGCTGCCGCTGCCCTATACCTACGTGGTGCCGGGCGGGCGTTTCAGTGAGCTGTATTACTGGGACAGCTACTTCACCATGATCGGGCTGTACGAAAACCAGAAGATCGACCTCATGCGCGACATGATCCGCGACATGGCCTCGATGATCGACCGCTACGGCCACATTCCCAACGGCAGCCGGACCTATTACCTCAGCCGTTCGCAGGCACCGTTCTTCTCGCTCATGGTGGACCTGCTGGCCATGCATGACGGACAGGTGGCCTACACCACCTTCCTGCCCGAACTGCAGGCGGAATACGATTACTGGATGGACGGGCAGGATTCCGTGCCCCCCGGCGGGGCCTACCGCCATGTGGTCCGCCTGCCCGACGGCACGGTCATGAACCGCCACTGGGATGACATGGACACCCCGCGCGATGAAAGCTACCCGGAGGACATCGCCACCGCCGCCCAGTCCGGCCGCCCGAAGGAAGAAGTCTACCGTGACCTGCGCGCGGGGTCGGAAACGGGGTGGGACTTCTCCTCGCGCTGGCTGGCCGACGGGCATACCCTGTCCACCATCCACACCACGGACCTGCTGACGGTGGAACTCAACTTCCTGATCCCGCACCTGCAGCAGACCCTGGCGCATGCCTATGACCTGAAGGGCGACAAGGAAGCCGCCGCCCGCTACAGCCGCCTGGCGCAGGGGCGCATAGACGCCGCGCAGCGTATCCTGTGGGATGAACGGCGTGCCGCCTTCATCGACTATGACTGGAAGAAGGGGGAATCCACCTCCATCCTGTCGGGCGCTACCGCCGTGCCGCTGTTCCTGCAGATGGCAACACCGGAACAGGCCAAGGCCGTGTCCGAGACCATCCGCAAGGAACTGCTCAAGGTCGGTGGCCTGATCGCCACCGAACGCAGCGGCAGCGGCCAGCAGTGGGATTCGCCCAATGGCTGGGCGCCGCTGCAGTGGATGGCGGTCAAGGGCCTGAACCAGTACGGCTATGACGCGCTGGCCAGCGATATCGCGGCCCGGTGGATGGGGCGTGTGATCGGCACGTATGAAAAATCCGGCGTGCTGCTGGAAAAATACGACGTGGTCAATCCCTTCATCAGCCCCAAGGGCGGCAAGGGTGGCGGCGAATACCCCATGCAGATCGGCTTTGGCTGGACCAATGGCACGCTGCTTGGCCTGATGAACCGCTACCCGCAGAACACCCGCGTGGTGCTTGACCGCAACCCGGCGGCGGACCAGCCATCGCCCCAGCCCCTGCCGCCCATGAATGCCTATGGCGTGCAGAGCGACAGCGATGCCCTGAGCCGCTACACCCAGCCGACCGTAACCCTGACCCCGCGCCCGGTTGCCCCGACCCCGGCGCTGCCGCAGATGTCGACCGTGGGGGCAAGTGCCCCCACCCCCACCACGATCATACCGGGCGCGCCACCAGCCAGACCCGCCACTACGGCTACGGATACGCCGGCGGCCACGGGACAGACAGCACAACCCGCCGCATCACAACCCGCCAGCACCACAACCGGAACACCGGCGGCAGCCCCATCCGGCGCGCCCGCGCAGGCCGTGCCCGCCGCAACCGCCCCCGGGTCGGTACCGCCGGCTGGCACGGAACAGGCGGCCGGGGCCACGCAGGCGGCCACGCCGTCCTCCGCCGCGCCTTCATCAAAGGATGATGGCGCGACCACGGCCCCGTCCCCGACAGCGGATCAGGCCACACAGGACGCCACGACGGCTGGCCGCCCCGCAGCGGGCGAGAACGTGGTTCCTTCCAAATAGAACAGATCAGGGGGAGCCGCCGCAACGGGCGGCTCCCCGTTTTTCACGACCGGGAAGCGGTTCAGGCGTCAGGACGGCAGACGGACGCTTCTGTCCGTCTGGGGCCTTCATTCATTCATACCCGCCAGGGCGCGGGAGAACTGGGTGTAATCTGGCGTGCCGCCGCATTGCGAATTGACGTGATACAGGCAGACACCCGTCTTGCAGGTGATCTTCCGCGCATCGGGATTGAAGATGTCGAATCCGTCGCCCCCGATGACGTAGTTGTATTGCGATGCGGGCACATCGCCGTCACGGCCGGATGTCAGCAGATACAGGGCATGGCCCGGTTTCATGTGGCTGTAGCCACCCGACAGCCACCATCCGCCATCCCGCCCCACCAGCGCCATGCCGCACATGTCGGGCATCTGCGCCGCCTTCATCTGCATGACCATGATCCGGTTGTTGCGATGGATTTCATCCGCATAGGATGACGCAAAGACCCCCAGTTCCAGAACCACCATCCCCCCCACCACCAGTGGAAGGGGCATGACGCGGCCCGAGCGGACCAGTCCGGCAAGGGCCAGTGATGCCACAAGGATCACGATCGGGATCGCGGCATAGATGAAGGACATTTCCTTATGGGAAATGAGCGAAAAATATAACAGGATGAATAATGGAATGGATGCCATGTATTGCTGTTGCCGCATGCCTTTCCAGAACAGCCAGCATACCGGCACAAAGGCCGCGCCCCAGTAATGGAACAGTCCGAACAGGTAGAATGCCATAGGCATGCTGCCATAACGAAGGGCGACCCCTTCGTTCACGTTCATCTGGAAATTCTTGTATATGGACTGAAACGGATGGCCCAGCGTCTGGTAATCCACGATACCCAGCACACATACGGGCACGACCAGACCACCCGCGATCGGGACAATGGCACGCGGCCCCGCCAGATAGACCACAAGGGCGACTTCCAGCAGGAGTGCTGGCGCCAGATGGAAACGGAATGCAAAGGCGCAGCCGGCCAGCAGCCCGGACAGGAACAGCACGGGCGCGCGGACATGCGCCCTGCCCCGCCGTTTCATCGCGATGTAGATGACAAGCACACTCAGCACCAGCATGTTGCCGCCAATGGTTTCACCCAGCGTGCGGAAGGATGCATTGACCATGTCGGGCCAGAAGGCAGCGGCCATTCCACAGATCCATGCGCCCTCCAGCCCCTCGGTCAGCCATCCGGCCCAGACAAAACCCGCGACCAGCGCCAGTGAGCCCACCGCCAGCACACTGCGCACGAAACTGGCGCTATACCCAAGTCCAAGCGCATGACCGGCCTTCAGCATGCCCGCAATCATGTCCGGCAGCAGCCAGGAGCGGATTCCGTGGCGCCATTCCCATGTAAAGACACCATGGCCGGTAATATGATGGTAGGCTGGCTCCATATACTGGAAGAACTCGTCTGCCCGTAATGGCCCAGGGGACAGGAAAACCAGCAGGATACGGATGGCAAGCGCCAGGAACAGTATGACGGCCAGCGGCAGGTACACAGTCTCTCGGAAGGTGCCGGAACAGGATCTCATGCTACTTTTCTGCCATGACATAGCGGGAACGGGCGGAAGCGCCAGCCGTCCGGATGGTGTGGCGGCGTAATGCGGCTATCCGGTCCCGGGAGCCAGCCTGCCCGGTTCAGGACTGTCCGGGGCCGGACGGGACGGGCGTATGATAAACAGCATCATGCCACCGCCCGACAAGCCAATAAGTGTGACCATCGTGTTTCGGTCCAGCCCGAACGATGCCAGGCGTGCCCGGCCTTTCCTGCCCGTGCCGCGCCGATCCCGACACAGCCCCAGGCACGTCCCGCCTGGCAGGGAATGCCGCCGTCACCATTGAAAAAACAGAATTCCATGTCCCAACGCACAGGGCGCGCCGGATAGGGGTGATCCCCTGCGCTGAAACATTCCCGGTGCGCCATATTTGAGGAATTTCCCTGTTTCCTGCGACATTTGTCATCCCATGATGAATCTTGTCAGGAGATCGGACGTACCATATGGATAGCCCGTCTGACCGGGTGAAAGGAAAAAACTGCTTTGGGAAATCTGCGTGGAAGACAGATATTTCCAGCGCTGGCCGCCATGGGCCTCTTTGCCTTCATGGCTACGCTGTACTGTTCTGGCTTCACATCCCTCTACCGCAGTCTCATCAAGCTGTGGGGCATCCATCCCTTTCCCGTACCCTTCATCGATACCGATACGGTCCTTTCCGCGATCCGTTGCATCAACAGGGGCGTGGACGTTTATGTCGCCAACCCGTGCGACCTGCTGGACCGGGTCTATGACTATTCACCGTTATGGACCGTACTGCGCGTCTTTCCCATGACACCGGCCTGGCTGCCACCCATCGGGCTGGGGGTGGATATGGCCTTTCTCGCCTCCCTGCTGCTGCTGCCCGCGGGCCGGTCATGGCGCGATACGCGATGGATTACGGCCGGGGTCGTCTCCAGCGCCAGCCTGTTTGCACTCGAACGGGGCAATAATGACCTGATCCTGTTCGTACTGGCCGCCAGCGCGGCCACGCTGGCCTGCCGGTCATATGGCTTCCGCCTGGTCGGATATGGACTGGCCCTGCTGGCCGGACTGCTCAAATATTATCCCATGACCCTGATGCTGATCGCCACACGCGAAAGACCGCTCCGCTTCCTTGGTGTTGCGGCTGCCAGCACGCTGCTGGTGGCGCTGTTTGTCATCATCAGCTGGCATGACCTGACACGGGCACTGACACTGATCCCGACCGGTTCCTACTTTGGAGACATGTTCGGCGCCCGGACACTGGGGGGCGGCCTGACGGAACGCATGGGACTGCCAGCCACCGCGGCGCGGATCATGGAAGGCGTGATGTCCCTGGCCGCCTTTGGCACCGGTGTCAGGCTTGGCATCCATTCGCGCGCGACAGCGGCCCTGAACGAGCGGGAGCGTTCCTTCCTGCTGGTGGGGGCGCTGCTGGTCCTGAGTTGTTTCTTTACCGCACAGAACATCGGCTACCGTGCCATCCATCTCATCCTTGTGCTGCCAGCCCTGTCGGCCCTGCGTGATACAAGCAGCCTGCGCCGCTTTCGTTACGCGCTGCCACTGGCACTGGGGGCCTTATGGTCGGGCACATGGTATCATGACCTTGTTTCCATAGACGGTGCCCTGACCCACCGTCACGGCACGACCGTCGTCCAGTCGGCGCTCTGGCTGCTGCGGGAAGGAATGTGGTGGGTGCTGGTCACAATCCTGATAGCCTGCGTGACAGAACTCCTGCTTGCCTCCACCCTTGTCAGGGCCTGCCGTCCCCATGCATCGGACGGATGCATGCCATGCGATGCGGGCAACCCGCCTGTATAAAAAGTTTTTTTTCGCAATTCGTTACAGACTGTCATCACAATGCGCGATAATGACTATTCCGGTATTGAAACGTACCATCCCGCCGGAACATGCCGATGAATGTGCCTTACAGGAATAAAAAAGAAGTCCTTCTTCCGCTTGCCCTCTTTTCCCTGCTGCTTCTGGTCCGTTTCCATTCCGCCCTGCTGCAGGGTGGGCGTTTCATGGCGGAAGAAGGCAGCATATTCTTTGAAAAGGCCTGCACCTCCTCCTGGTACGATGCCCTTTTCTATTCCTATGGCGGCTACCTGAACATCGTGGCCAATGCCAGCACACTGCTGGCCTTCCACTTCATGCCGGTTGCGGATGCGCCCTATCTTACCATGGCCATTGCCCTGCTGTTCCAGCTCTGTGCGCCCCTGATTATATTGACCGCCCGGGATGCATGGCTTTCGACATTCAGGGTCCGCTGTACCGTTACCGCCCTGCTGCTGCTTGTTCCCGAATCCGCGGAAGTGTCCCTGCACAGCATCCATTCCCAATATCACCTTGCCCTGTGCTGCGGACTGATCGTGTCCATGGCGACAGAAACGGGATGGCGTGAATCCCTGCGCCGCATCCTGCTTTTCCTGGCGCCCCTCAGCGGCCCGGGAGGGGTCATACTGGCGCCGCTCTTCATCCTGCGCGCCCTGGTCGACCGTTCGCGTTCCAGGCTGGCCGAGTGCCTGATCATCAACCTGTCAAGCGCGATACAGATGCTCTTCTTCTTCCACAAGTTCAATGACAGGGTATACAACTTCAATTTCTGTGATTTCGTCCTGGTATTTCTTAGCCGCTACATCATGTACCCCTTCATCGGGTTCAAGCATTTCGTCGTCCATGCGGGCCATCATCTCCAGAAAATGGAAATGGCGGGCGATACCCCCTATTCCCTTGTGATTCTGACACTTCTCCTGATCGTACTGCTGGCCGGCATACTGGTCAGGCAGGCCATCCGCGACAGGGATGCGCGTGAAGCGGTCTGGTTCGCGCTGGCTGCGGGTCTTCATGGCTCGGCCTCGCTATACGGCGCGCTGGGCGGGGCGGTCACCGCGCTTCCGGCTGGCTGTGCCGAACGATATGTTTTTGTCGGCCAGTCCCTGTTTGCCGTCAGCATTGCCTGCCTGGCCGTGACGGGAACCCGGACCATCAGGAAAATCTGCGCGTATCTCGTACCCATCATGCTGGTGATGGGGGCCTATCATTATGTGGCCACCGGCAAGAACATGCTGCATGGTCCCTCATGGTGGGGTGAAGTCGCGCTGTGGCGGCATGACCATAGCCATGCCCTGCGGGTCTGGCCCGCGGAACCCGAATGGACCATGCATCTGCCCTGAATGATGTCCGTACGCCCCTTGCCGGGCACAGTGCACGGGGCGGAAAGGGACCTGAAATCCATCAGGACCGGGAACAGCCTGCTGATAAAAAACGAAAGTCCGGGATGTCGCCTTTTTTCAAAAAGGTGACATTGCCTGAGGCTTCCTGAAAAAAGCCTCGCCAGAAACCCTTACAATCCAGACGGCCCCCGGACGGTGGCGTCATCCGTCCGCTCTGGACAGGACCTTCGTAATGACGCGCGTCAGGTGCCAGATCAATGCAAAGGTGCCCACAACCCCTAATATCAGGATGGCGGCATGGACCCAGGAGATGCTTTCACCCGTGACAGACGTGAGACTACGGGCCGTCAGTGCCCCCATGGTGATGTAGCCCAGCAGGGCCGGCAGGGAAGCAAGCGTACCAATGAGGTAGGCCCGCATGGACAGCGAACTCATGCCCAGCGCATAACTGGTAATGGCAAATGGCATGATGGGAGAGAGACGGAACAGGCATGCAATTTTCCACCCCTCGGCAGAAAGAACCCGGTCCAGCCGGTCCAGCCGGGTCCGTTTACACAGGAACCTGTGGATAAGGCCGCGCAGGAAGGTCCGTGACAGGACAAAGGAGATCAGCGCCCCGATCATGGTGGCGGGAGCCGCCAGCAGGAAACCGTCCACAATACCGTAGGCCGCGCCGATACCCATTGCCGTGGCCGAGGCAGGCAGGATGCCGCACAGGGCAACCACAATCTGGATCAGTTCACACGCCAGCCAGCCGCGCCAGGCACTGTCTTCATGAACATTGGTCAGTACAGTCCCGATCACGGCCGCAATGTCATTATAGCGGACAAGAAACAGGATGGCGGCCAGTACGATGAAACCGAAAGCGATGGGTATGATCCTGAAACCGGTGCTGCGGTCTTTTTTCAAGACAGCATCGCATTTGCGGTCATCACCCAGCAACATGTTCATTTCTTGAATATTTTCTCACGGTAAATGCCCATCCGGTTCAACCGGTAGGAGGCGGATGTTTTCAGCACGCCCAGACCGTATTTCACGCTCCGGCGGAAATTGATGGACGAGGCTTCGGCAAAGTAGCGCGTGGGACATGAAATTTCGCCAATGCGGAACCCGGCATTGATGACCTGGGCCAGCATCTGGTTATCGAAGACAAAATCATCCGAGCACTGCTCAAGCGGTATTGTCTCCAGCACTTCGCGGCTCCAGCCACGATACCCGGTATGGTATTCGGACAGCTTGGCATTCATGAGGATGTTCTGCGTCAGCGTCAACGCCCGGTTTGCCACGTATTTGTACAGCGGCATGCCACCCTGCAGCGCCCCCTTGCCCAATATGCGTGAGGCAATGACCCCGTCATAATGCCCCGAAGTCAGCATGGCGGCCATCGCACGGATCAGGCGTGGAGAATACTGATAGTCCGGGTGCAGCATGATGACGATATCCGCACCCCGGGCCAGCGCGCTTTCATAGCACGTTTTCTGGTTGCCGCCGTAGCCACGGTTCGTGTCATGTTCAATCACATGAATGCCAAGCGAACGGGCGAGTTCCGCGGTATTGTCCCTGCTTGCATCGTCAGTCAGGATGATGTCGTCCACAATGTCCCTGGGGATTTCATCATAGGTCTGCTGCAAGGTCTTTCCTGCGTTATATGCGGGCAGAACCACCGCAATGCGCTTACCGTCCATCATAAAAGCTGAAGTTTCCTATCGATAGAACATGAAACCAAGGTCATCCACGCAGATGGTCTATCGTAAACCGCCCTGATTTGACATCTCTTTATGCAGCGCTAGTCGCTGGATGCGACCTGTATTCCAATCATACATCATAAGCATATCAGTCATAAACCATTCCTGTTACTGTCTTATGATGCGACATGCCGTGACGGGCACGGGAATAAGGACCCAACCCCTGGTGCCCGAAGGAATAACGACGAGCAAGCACAAGGATGTGTAGGGTCCATTTCATTGTCAATATGGATTGAAGTAAAGTTACAATAAGAGTAAATGTATCCTAAATACATTCACTTGCAGTTTCATAAAAATAAAGTAAATATTTTTTTAATATTGTTTTGTTTTGTAACGGAAATCATGCCTTCTGAAGGGAATGCTTTTGCAGGACTGGACCGGATAGCACAAGGCCATTCCTGCCCCCTCGCCACTGGACGCAGCCCGTGACGGACAACGGATGCCACGGCTTGCGCGTTATTTCTTTCGCGCGAATACGTGATGGGCAATCATCTGTCCGAACTGCAGCAGTACCTTGCGGTCCATCTTGCTTTCCCCTTCATGGCGCGAACGGAAAACAAACGGCAGTTCGACCACACGCGGCGCGGTCTTCTGCGCCATCAGCATGTCCAGCAGGATCTTGAATCCCGTGCCGGAAAGCCGGGCGACGCAACTGACAAACAGGTCACGCCGCACGGCAAAGAACCCGCTCATCGGGTCACTGATCCGCACCGACAGGAAATGCTGGGCAATGCGGATGCCCGCATCGGACAGGAACAGCCGCCATGCATTGGCAAGGCCGCTGTTATCGCCCCCTTCCACATGCCGGCTGCCGATCGCCACCTCATAACCCTGCTTCTGGATGGCATCGAACATCCGTGCCAGCAGGCGTTCATCATGCTGCATGTCGCCATCCATCACCGCAACCACCGGCGCGGATGACGACAGGACCCCCTCGATCACGGCAGAGGACAGGCCACGACGGCCAACACGCAGGATACCGCGCACGCGGCTGTCCGCCTGCGCCAGGCGCCAGACTTCGCCTATGGTACCATCGGGGGAACTGTCATCAACGAATATGAGTTCCCAGTGCAGATGCGGCAGCGCCCGTTCCACCGCACGGAACAGCGGCTCCACATTCCCGCATTCATTATAGCATGGAATGATGATGCTCAGGGCCGGACCTGATCGGACTGTCCCCCCGTCATACATATCCGGATGCGCGAGGGCTGAAGAAACTGGCATACTCGGTAAAGATCCCGGGGCTTGCATACGGATGGCGGGGCGGCGGATGCGCCATCGACGGATCACACATGACAGGGAACGGGGAATAAAGGATTTCCCGGACCGCTGCAATATCAGGGATATGCGCACCCGCAAACAGAAACAAGCCGGACGCCAAGAGCCTCCGGCTTGCAAATCTGGTCGGAGTGAGAGGATTCGAACCTCCGGCCCCTGCGTCCCGAACACAGTGCTCTACCAGGCTGAGCTACACTCCGTTGCAGGCGGCTATACAAGGCCGCCGGGCTTTAGGCAAGGGGATAAGATGAAAAGATTTACAGCGTCGCCACGGTATCGCGCGCGCCGGCCTGTGCGGGCAGCGCCTCCAGCGCCGCCATAAGCGCGGGTACATCCGGCACGACGGCAAACAGGTCGCGCACGGCGGGGGCCGCAAACCCGTCGGCAATGCAGCCTTCGATCATGGCCAGCAGGGAATCGGCCCATCCCGCGATGTTGACGATATAGATCGGCTTGTCATGCTGGCGCAGCTGCCGCCAAGTCATGATCTCGATCGTCTCGTCAAACGTGCCAAGCCCACCGGGCATGACCACAAAAGCATCGGACAGCGCGAACATGCGCGCCTTGCGGTCATGCATCCCCTCCGTCACGGTCAGGTCGGTCACCCCTTCATGCATGATCTCACGCGAATGCAGGAAGGCGGGAATGATGCCCGTCACCGCCCCGCCCGCGGCAAGGGCCGCGTCCGCCACCGTGCCCATAAGCCCCACATGGCCCCCACCATAGACCAGCCTGATCCCGGCATGCCCCAGCGCGCCCCCCAGCGCGCGGGCCTGCGCGGCATATTCCGGCCGCGAGCCGAAGCGCGACCCACAAAAAACGGCAACGGATCAAATCTGCATCGCCCCAGCTCTGCTCCTTGCAAGAATGTCAGCCAGCCACGCTCAGCGTGACAGGAATTTCAGCACAATGGTCGCACCCACGCCCGCCAACGTAAACAGGGCAGAGGTCACAAACAGCGCGCCATACCCCAGGGTCTGGATGACCAGCCCCAGCAGCGGGCCGGACAGGCCCACCGCGATATCCAGGAAAACGGAGAACGCCCCCAGCGCCGCCCCCCGGTTTTCCGGCCCCACACGCGCCACGGCCAGTACGCCCATGGCCGGAAAGACCAGTGAGAATCCGGCCCCCGTCAGCGCGGCCCCCAGCGCGGCCCCGCCGGGAGAAGCACACTGCCACAGTACCCCCAGACCCAGCGTTTCCACCAGCAGCGAGACAAATGCCACGACCAGCCCGCCCCGCCGGTCGATCTGCCGGGCGAACACGAAACGCATGAGCATGAAGGTCAGGCCAAACCCCGCCAGCGCCATGGCCGCCCCGTTCCAGTTGTTATGGGCATAGAACAGCGCAAGGCAGGCCGAGATCGTGCCAAACCCCACGGACCCGCAGGCCAGCACCAGCCCATGGGGCAGGACGCGCATGAACACCGTGCGGAACGGCATGGGCGGCCCCTTGCCGGGCACCGGGGGCACGGGCGCGTACTGGCGCGCCAGCATGAAACCGAACAGGGTCAGCGCCGCCGAGAGCGCCCCCACCACCGTCAGCCCGCCATAAGGCAGCGGCAGCCCCGCCAGCAGTTGCCCCACCGGCGCGCCAAGGGCAATGCCGCCATAGGATGTCACCCCGTTCCACGAGATCACCTGCGCGGTCCGCGCCGCGCCCACGCGGCCGATGTTCCACATGATCGCGCCCGTCGCGGTCCAGCTTTCCCCCACGCCAAGCAGGATGCGGCTCAGGATCAGCAGCCCGATCGACAGGGCCGCGAAATGCAGCATGACCCCCGACAGCAGAAGCGCCGCCCCCGACAGCGTGCAGACCGCAAGCCCGACCACCACAGTGGGCTTGGCCCCGCGCCGGTCGGCCTGCCGCCCGGCACTGGCGCGCGAGGCAAAGGTGGCCAGGTACTGCAGCGAGACCGCAAGCCCCGCCAGAACCGTGTTGTAGCCCAGCACCTGATGCACAAAGACGGGAATGACCGCCATCGGCAGGCCGATATCGATGTAACACAGGAGGTTGAACAGGACGACGGGCAGTATCCGCCGTGTCGGTGACCCAGATGACGCCTGCTGCCCGGTCATGATACGCTTGCACTCCAGAGTTTGAAAAAAACACAGGCCCTGCCCGGTCGTGGCTGGCGGCCATGCCAGCCAGCGGGCAGAATGCCTGTGGAACGACCCTTGATACCGCTTATGGAAAAAGCTGAAAAAACCAAACCACGCATTCGTTCCCGCACCACAGCACTGTGCATGACGCATGCGGGCATGATGGACACGATCAGGAAGGATGGCGTTTCATGACACAGTCTCCCACCCCGGATGCGGGTGGCTATACAACAGTTTCCACCCGTACCGCCTATGAAAACCCATGGACCCGGCTCCGTGAGGACATCATCATCCGTCCCAACGGCAGGCAGGGCCTGTATGGCGTGGTGGAACGGGGTGATTTTGTCGTGATCCTGCCGTTATGGGACGGGCCGGACGGCCCCCGCGTCACGCTGATCCGCCAGTACCGCTATCCCATCCGACAGCGGATGTGGGAACTGCCCATGGGCATGTGGGAAAATCGCCCCGACGCCACCCCCGAGGACGTGGCGCGCGGCGAACTGCGTGAGGAAACCGGGCTTGTGGCCGAACACATGCGTGACGCCGGGCTGATGTACCAGGGTGCGGGCTACACCACGCAGAAAGGCCGCGCCTTTCTTGCCACCGGCCTGCGCCAGGGACCACACCAGCGCGAGGACACGGAAGAGGACATCACCTGCCACACCGTAACCCTGGCCGAGATGCAGGCCATGATCGTGGATGGCCGGATTACCTGCATGGTCACGATCGCGGCATTCGGGCTGATCCGCGCCCATGGCTGGATCTGACCCCCGGCCGGGCCCGTTCCCTGCAGGGCAGGCCCGGCGCACCGCCTATGCGCGGCGCAGGGGGATAAGGTAGCGCTCCAGCTTGACCCGCAGCGGCATGAGATAGGTGTTCCCCCCCGCCTGCGCCACCGTATCCATCATCTGCCGGGCAAAGGCGATGTTGGCTTCAAGGGTGGGGTCGAAATCATGGGGGAAGATGACGTGATTGGTCGTCTCCCAGTACGAACGTGACCTGGGGCCGATGACGGGCGAGATGCCCCAGAACACGGTCTCCCCCTCCAGCCAGTTCATGCACAGGTCAAGCATGCGCATGTCAAAGATCGGCTGGGTAAAGAACCCCATGGCCCCGGCTTCCTTCTTGCGCTCGATGGCCTGCATTTCCTTGTAGGGCGCGCGGCGGTAGGGGTCGAACGCGGCATAGACATCCAGGTGCGGCGCCTCACGCCGGTAACGGGCAATCACGCTCTCGCTGGTATTGGGATAGGTGCGGTGACGCAGGTCGGTCGGCGGGTCCCCCTCCACAACCAGCACTTCGCGCAGCCCGGGATCATCCGCCCCCGGCAGCGGCGCATCAGGGGCAATGTCGATTGCGCGGACATGCGGCACCACGCGCGGGAAGATGGGGCGGATCAGGCGCGCCGCCTCCCAGCTACGCAGCGGAAAGCGCAGCAGGTCGGGAATATTGATCAGCTGCGCATCGGGGAAATGCTGGCTGACCTCGCCCGCATCGCGCAGCAGGGTTTCCCTGTCACGCGGGATCAGTTCGACAGCCGTCAGGCCCATGGTTCATTCCTTTCCCGGCAGCACGCTTCAGGGCGCGCGCCCTTCCACTATGGTGCGCGCCGCATCCAGCGTATTGCGCAGCAGGCAGGCGATGGTCATCGGTCCTACCCCGCCCGGCACCGGCGTGATCAGCCCCGCATGGGGGGCGACCTCATCAAACTTCACATCCCCCACCAGCCGGGTCCTGCCGCCGGGCAGGCTCACGCGGGAGATACCGACATCGATCACGGTCGCACCGGGCCTGATCCAGTCACCGCGCACCAGTTCGCGCACGCCGGTCGCCACCACCACGATATCGGCCTGCCGGGCAAGGGCCGCCGTATCGCGCGTGTCGATATGCGCCACGGTCACGGTGCAGCCTTCCTGCAGCAGCAGCTGCGCCATGGGCCGGCCAACAAGGTTGGAGGCCCCGATCACCAGCGCGTGCTGGCCCCGCATGTCCCCCACATAATGGCGCAGCAGCAGCAGGCAGCCCAGCGGCGTGCAGGGCACGATTCCCGGCAGGCCCAGCGCCAGCCTGCCGGCATTGACCACGCCCAGCCCGTCCACGTCCTTTTCGGGCACGATGGCATTGGTCACCGCCACCGGGTCCAGCCCGCCGGGCAGGGGCAGCTGTACCAGGATGCCGTGAATTTCGGGGTCGACGTTCAGCCGGGCGATCAGGCCCAGCAGTTCTTCCTGCGATGTGGTGGCAGGCAGCATGTGCATGAACGAGCGCATGCCCGCGCGATGGGTCTGCAGCGCCTTGTTGCGCACATACACCTCGCTGGCGGGATCATTGCCCACCAGCACCACGGCCAGGCCGGGGGTGATGCGGTGCCGGTCATAAAACGCGCTGACCTCGGTTGCGATATCCTGCGTCAGGCGGGCGGCGAATCCCTTGCCATCAATCAGGCGCGCACCCGACGATCCGTGGGCATCGGATAGTGCTGGACCGGTCATCATCCCTCCAAGGCGAACATGGCAATGCGTGCAGATAAGGCAAGATGCCCGTCCGCCACAATCATCGCCCCCCGCTTTTTTGCCCGAAACAGCGAAAAAATGCGCCCGCCCCGGCAGGCATGCACGAAAATGGCCGCGACAGGACTGTCGCGGCCACAAAGCGGGCCATCAGGCTGGCGGGATGTTACTGGTCATCATCATCGGGGCTGGCGGTGTCGGCATCGTCCGCGTTGGGACTGACCGCCACGAACACACTCTGCCCGTTCCGCACGACGCGCAGCAGCACGGAATGGTTGGCCTGCAACGCCTGCCGGATGGCGGAGACGGTGGCACGCGGATTTTCCACCGGCACGTCACCCACCGCCTGGATTACGTCGCCTGCATGGATGCCCGCCTGTTCAGCGGCGGAACCGGGCTGCACGTCGCTCACCACAACGCCACGCACGCTTTCCTCCAGCCCCAGCTGCTGGCGCAGGTCGGGCGTCAGCGGGGCCAGTGTCACGCCCAGTTTCGGGCCCTTGTCGGCATCATGGGTGGTATCGCCCACCGTGCCATCGGCCGTGCCGCCCTTGCCCAGGGTGGAGATCAGCACGCTGGCCGTCTGCGGCTTGTTGTTGCGCAGGTAGGAAAGCGTGGCCTTCGTGCCCGGCACGATGGTCGCCACCTTGACCGCCAGCGTATGCGGGGTGTCGATCGGCTGGCCATTCAGCTCGGTCACGACGTCACCCGCCTTCAGTCCCGCCTTTTCCGCCGGGCTGCCCGCGCTGACGCTGGCCACCAGCGCGCCGGTTGCCGGCGCCCCCGTGGCAGAGGGCTTCATGCCAAGCGCGCTGGCCATGGACGGCGTGATGGCCTGCGCCGTCACGCCAAGGTAGCCGCGCGTGACATGGCCGGTCTTTTCAAGCTGATCGACAATGTTCTTGACCGTGTCGGACGGAATGGCAAAGCCGATACCGATCGACCCGCCGGAAGGAGACAGGATGGCGGTATTCACCCCCACCACCTTGCCATCCTGCGTGAACAGCGGGCCACCCGAGTTGCCACGGTTGATGGGGGCATCGACCTGGATGAAGGAATCGTAGGGACCATCACCGATATCACGCCCGCGGGCGGAGACGATACCCGCCGTGACCGTGCCGCCAAGCCCGTAGGGATTACCCACGGCCACGACCCATTCACCCGGCTCGACCTTGTCGGAATCACCCAGTTCGATGAAGCGCAGCTTGCCCGAGGGGGAGACCTTGAGCAGGGCGATGTCGGTCTTGGAATCGCGGCCCACGATCTTGGCGGGGAGCGCCGTGCCATCATCAAGCGTCACGGTGACCTTGGTCGCACCCTTGACCACATGGTTGTTGGTCACGACATAGCCATCGGGAGAGATGACGAAGCCCGAGCCACGCGCCTCCACGGTGCGGTGGGCCTGCTGGGGCATCATCTGGAAGGGAAAGGGGAACGGGAAGCCACCGGGCATGCCACCGGGACCACCATCCTCGCCCGTATCGGCATCCTTGATGCGTGCCGTAATGGAGACCACGGCCGGTTTGACCTGCTTGACCAGATGCACGAAGTTCGGCAGCTGCTGGATCTGGGTATCAGGGTGGATGGCCCCGGTATCATCCGCGCGCACCGGGGGGGCTGCAAGCAGGCAGCCGCCCGCGACCGTGCCGACAACCAGCGAAGCCAGCAACCTGCTGCGAAACCGGCGGGAAGTGAGGGTGTTCGACCGCAATACGTCTGACATGGCATCCCTGAACATGATGGTCCTGCTTAAAACTCGAAACATACGGGCGGGACTGGCCGCCGTGGCTTACAGTCCCATCCCCTGCATTGTGCCGCAAGAGAGCCGACCCGTGTTATACCGTTGCATGACAAATAGGTTAGGCACGCAGCTGGCGGAAGAAGTCCTGCAGCAGCGTGCCCGCCTCACGCTCACGCACGCCACCCACCGTTTCAGGCCGGTGCAGGCAGCGCGGGTGCGTGAACAGGCGTGGTCCATGCTCCACCCCGCCGCCCTTGGGGTCATAGGCCCCGAACACGATCCGCCCCATGCGGAAATGGATGGCGGCCGCGGCACACATCGGGCACGGCTCCAGCGTGACATACAGCGTGCAGTCCACCAGCCGCGCGCCGCCACGCAGGCGGGTTGCCGCGCGCATCACCTGCATTTCCGCATGGGCGGAGGGGTCATGGCATGCCTCCACCCGGTTGCCCGCGCGTGCCAGCAGCCGCCCCCCCGGCCCCGCCAGGGCCGCGCCAACCGGCACCTCCCCCCGCGCCGCGGCGGCACGGGCTTCCTCCATCGCGATATCCATGAAATCTGCCGGACGGAAACATGAACCACTCATGCCCGGCACGATACCAGCGCCCCGTACGCCGGCAAGATGCGAAGCCTGCCCGGAGACCGGAGCTGACAATTTTTTTTCTGGATCAATGCCACGTCAACCTGTCACCATACGTTACAGGCCGGTAGCCACGCTGGAGTCCGCACGCCAGCACACAGGACGCCAGCACACAGGGAAACACAGGTCGGGGCACCGGCCGTGACGCCGGTAGCCACCGACCCTTCGGGAAGGACAGGGTCATGCATACGCTCACGCTTGTTCTTGCCACGGCCGCCATAGTGGCGGGCATGGCCACGTCGGACGGTCTACGCGCCCCCCGGAGCCAGCCAGAGGAAGGCTGCGTGCTGACCTGCATGCTGCATGCCCGCACACACTGAACGCCAGCACGGGCCTGATGGATGGTGCGAAAGCCTGCCTGCAAGACCTTATGGAAACATGAAGATTTCCCGCTCTCCCGTTTCCGCGGAAATGGGGCAGCGGGGTCCCTGCATTTTCCATCAATGGATCAGTGCGGGGTGAGCGCCTAATCCCCGGTCCGGCTCATCAGGACCTCACGCCGCCCGATATGGTTGGGACCACTGACACGCCCTTCCCTTTCCATCTGCCCGATCATCCTGGCGGCGCAGGAATAGCTGACCGGCAGAAGGCGCTGGAGGAAGGAAGCCGATGCCTTGTTCTCACGCGCCACGATGGCAACCGCCCGCGCATAGAGCGCGTCCGTATAGGTCTCATCCTCCGTCTGGTCGGGATCGATGACCGCCGCATGGGTGATGGCACGCGGACCGGTCCTGCCCATGGCGGGCTGGGGCAGTTCATTCACGGTCACGATGCGCCACCCTTCCGGAAGGCGTTCGATAATGCTGAGCGACAGGTTCTGGATGGAAAAATGCAGTGCCGTATCGGCATGAATCCGCAGGGCATGGGCCAGCGCGCCCCGAATGGCCCCACCATGACTGACCACAACCATGTCCTGCCCCGCATGGCGGGCGGCCAGACGGTCAAGGCACGCCCCCACACGGGCACAGACCTGCACCATGCTTTCGCCCTGCGGCGGCTGTTCGGTCGCACTGACGGACCAGAACGGATGGGCGGGCAGGTTCAGCCTTTCGGGCAGGGTATGGTGTTCAATCCCGTGCCATTCCCCCAGTGACTGCTCGATCAGGTCCGGTTCGACATGCAGTTCGTGCTGCCCGTAACCCGCTTCCTGTATGGCGCGCGCCGTATGCTGCGTGCGCGACAGGGGCGAGGTGAACCACAGCGCCGGATGCGGCAGGCGGCGCGCCAGGGCGGCATACATCCAGCGCTGGGTCTTCAGGCTGTCAGGACACAGGGCCACATCCATCGTGCCATACAGCCGCATGCGGGCATTCTGTTCCACCAGCGCGTGCCGGATCAGCCAGAAACGGGTCACACCTTTCTGCAACTGGGGGGTATCAAGAAAATTGCCGTGATTGGTTTGTTTGCTCACGCTTGAAATCCATCGGGTATGAAAATGCGGGAAAATTTCAGGCAGGCAGGATGGCCTGTGCCTGCCAGCCGCGTGGCAGGTAGGTCTGGACCGGGGCAGCATGGCCCAGACGGGACCAGTGGCGCAGGATCAGGCTGATCTTGGCCAGGATCTGGCCGACATTGCGGACTTCGCGCCCAAGCCGTTCGGTGGGGTCCATGCCCGCATGCGACGGCTCGCCCGAAACAAGCCGTGCCCCGGCTGAAATGCGCAGCGCCCCCGCAACCGCACCGGGCAGGTTGGGATGGGCCAGTGGCACCGGCTGGCCCACATGGCACAGCACGGCGGCAAGGACAGCATCGGGGTCATCCGCCGGAACCAGATCGGACAGGTCGGTATTGAGCCAGGCGTAAAGCTGGCGTGCCTGTGGCAGGGCCAGCGGGCGGAAGGTTTCACCCGTGCTGCCGGGTGCGCGGACAAAAAAGCTCAGTATGGTGGGCAGGCAGTCCCAGGCATTGTCCAGCACGGGCCGCGCGGGGGCCACGGGGGGCAGCAGTTCCAGCGCGGGGTCCGCCGTAATCCGGCCCGCGACGGCGGTCAGGAACCCCTGCAGCCGGTCATGGATCAGGGCACGGGGAATGGCGCTTAACGCCGCCATTTCCGCCAGGGCCGCCTGCCAGCGCAGGATCAGGCCGATATTGTGCCCCTGCGGCAGCACGTCACAGGCGCGCCCCACGGGCCAGGCGTGGCGGTAGCTGTAATCCCCCAGGCCTACGGGAAGCGGGCGGGCGCCATCCAGCCTGCGCCGGACACCGGCAGGCAGCAGCAATGCGCCGCAGAACGGCGGGCCGGTAAAGAATTTGGAGCCTGTCACCATGACCATCCACCCCATGTCCAGATAGGCCCGCACGCGCAGCGGGTCCAGCCGGGCCTGACAGGCATCCACCACCACGTCAGGGGGGCAGGCTTCACCGGCCTGCGGTGCGCAGGCATGCTCCAGGGCCGCAAGGCCAGGGGCCAGCAGGCCGGTCTTGGACAGGTCCAGACGGTGCAGCAGCACATGCCGGCCCGCGCGCCGCATCCGCCATGTCAGGCGGCAGGTCTCGGCATCCACATCCGCAGGCGGGCGCACATGGCCCGCCCCGTCGCGCATGGGCACGTTGATGACAAGGGTATCTTCCGCAAACCCCGCGATCCGCGCGCCCCTGGTCACCCGATGGCCCAGCGCGGTATCGTTGGCGAAATGACAGCCCATGGCGGCCAGCGGCACGCCGCTGCCGGTTTCCTCGGGGGCCAGCAGGATATTGCTGACCGGGCGGCCACCCGGCGCCAGACCCGCCAGCGCCAGTGCATACAGTTCACAGTCCGTGCCCGAGGGCGCAAGGACCACCCCCTCATCCCCCGTCAGGCCGAAATGCGCCGCGATCCGGGCCTGTATGTCGCCATCAAGCTGGCGCGCCGTGGCATCGCCCCTGCCCTGCAATGCGCCTGCCAGCAATGACAGCCGTGCCGTCTCCGCCCCGGCAAATCCCCGTTCGGACAGCGAGGACGCCGTAGAGGACGCAAAGGTGATGGCCCATGGCCGGGGCCGGTGCGAACAGCCATAATGGTTGAGGCCGGTCGCCGCATCCACGGCCAGCCGGGCGTCGCCCCCCGTGGCCATGAGATTCTCGGTCGGGCCCAGCATGGGCCACAGCGCCAGCAGGCGGGCATGAAGGGCCACAAAGGAATCGGGAGCGACATCATGGTCCGGGGCCGGTTGCAAAGGGGCAAGCAGGGGCCAGATCAGGCGCAGCGCTCCGGGCGTGGGCACATCGGCCCGCGCCATCTCCGGCACCCATGCGGCAGGCGCGTCGGTATCCGCCCGGCCGGTATCCAGATACCAGAACAGGGCCGCCGTGCGGGCGGCGCAGAAGGCGGCGCACAGGGCATTATGGGGAGCCAGTTCCAGCAGGGGCGCCAGTTCAAGGGCATGACGCAGGAAGAAGGCCGTCTCCTCCTGCTGGCCCTGCGCGGGCAGTCCCAGCACGATGGCGCCACCGGGCAGGATGCGGAAAGGAAGGTCGAGCGCCGGGTCCAGCATGATCTGCCGTCCGCCCGCGATCACCCGCAGGTCGGGCCGTTCCAGAACACGCAGCAGCTCCTGCGTCAATGTGTGGGCAAACACCGTGTTGCTTCCTTTTCCACGTTGCCGGGCGGAACGGCCCAGCCGGCCTGTGCCATCAGGCGGTCCATATGCGCGGGCGGCATGGCCATGGCATGCACGGGAACGTCCAGTGGCAGGTGGATGCTCCGGCTCATCAGGTGTAGCGCCCCCGCCGCCCGCGCGCCATAGCGGGCATCACCCAGTATGGGACAGCCAAGGGCGGCACAATGGGCGCGGGCCTGATGGGTGCGCCCGGTTTCCAGCACCAGTTCCAGCCAGCTTATGGGGTTGCCCGCCCCGTCCTGTCCCGTGGCAAGGGTGCGCCAGCGCGTGCGCGCGGGCTGGCCACCGCGGGCCGTCACCTGCATGCGCCACTGCCGTCCCTGTTCCACACGCGCAAGCGGGGCATCCACCGTGCCGGAAGGGCCAGCGGGCATGCCCTGCACGATGGCCCAGTACGTCTTGCGCGCCCGCCCTGCCGCAAAGCATTCCTGTGCCGCGACAAGGGCCTGCTTGCGCAGCGCCACCACAAGGCAGCCCGCCGTGTCCTGATCCAGCCGGTGGGCCAGCCACGGGCCGTTGCGGTGCCGGGAAATCAGGGGGAACCAGTCCTCGACACTGGGGCCGCCCGCGCGCGCCGGATGCACCGGCAGGCCGGGCGGCTTGTCCAGCACGATGAACCGGCTGTCATGGTACAGGACCGCGCATGGCAGGGAACGGGCAGGCGGCACGGAACCACGCGGGCGGGCGGGCGCGGTCATTCGTCTTCCGTGGTACGCCGCATGAGCACTTCACGCCGCCCGACATGGTTGGCCTCGCTTACCAGACCCTCCTTTTCCATCTGCTCGATGATCTTGGCGGCACGATTGTAGCCGATCGAGAGATGGCGCTGGATGAAGGATGTCGAGGCCTTGCCTTCGCGCGCCACGACCTCGACCGCCTGGGCAAACAGGCCATCTTCCTCCGCCCCGCCTGCGGGGGCGGAGAAAGGCTTGCCGGAACTGTCTTCCTCCTGCGGGGAGATGACATCGTCATCATAGATCGGCTCACCCTGCGTGCGCAGGAAGGCGACCACGGCCTCGACCTCGCTGTCATCCACGAATGGCCCGTGCACACGCGTGATCCGGCCGCCCGCCTGCATGAACAGCATGTCACCCCGCCCGAGAAGCTGCTCGGCCCCCTGCTCGCCCAGGATGGTGCGGCTGTCGAACTTGCTGATGACCTGAAAGGAAATACGGGTGGGAAAGTTCGCCTTGATGGTGCCGGTAATCACATCGACCGACGGCCGCTGGGTGGCCAGGATCAGATGGATGCCCGCCGCGCGTGCCTTCTGCGCCAGGCGCTGCAGCAGGGCCTCGATCTCCTTGCCCGCCACGATCATGAGATCGGCCATCTCATCCACCACGATGACGAGATAGGCCAGCGAGTCCAGCGCAAGCTGCTGTTCCTCGAAGGTGGGCTTGCCGGTTTCGGGGTCGTAGCCGGTCTGGACGCGGCGGGTCACGATCTCGCCACGCGCGCGCGCTTCGGCCACGCGTTCGTTATAGCTGGCGATGTTGCGGACCTGCAGATGGGCCATGGCGCGGTAACGGCGGTCCATCTCGCGCACCGCCCATTTCAGGGCCGCAACCGCCTTGGCCGGTTCCGTCACCACCGGCGTCATGAGATGGGGAATGCCTTCATAGATCGAGAGTTCAAGGATCTTGGGATCGATCAGGATCAGGCGGCACTGCTCGGGTGACAGGCGGTAAAGCAGTGACAGGATCATGGAGTTCACGCCCACCGACTTGCCCGAACCGGTGGTGCCCGCGATCAGCAGGTGCGGCATGGCGCCCAGATCGCTGTAGACCGATTCGCCCGCGATATCCTTGCCCAGCGCCAGATTGAGCCGGTTGCGCGAATGCGCCCATTGCGGGTCCTGCAGCAGTTCGGAGAAATAGACCGTCTCACGCCGTGCGTTGGGCACCTCGATCCCGATCACGTTGCGCCCCGGCACGGTGGCGATCCGCACGCTGAGCACCGAGAGCGAACGCGCCACGTCATCCGCCAGACCGATGACGCGGGCCGCGCGGATCCCGGCGGCGGGCTGGAGTTCATACAGCGTGACGACGGGGCCTGCGTGATAGGCCACGATCTCCCCCTGCACGCCATATTCGGACAGCACGGTCACAAGATGCGTGGCGTTGGCCTGGAGCAGTTCCTCGGTCGGTTTGGTCGCGGCATCGGATGGCGGCGGCCTGAGCAGCGACAGCGGCGGGAACTGCCATTCCGGCTGCGGGGGCGGGGTGTAGCTTTCCTCCTCCACGGAGGGCACGGTCGGCGGAGGGACGTATTCCTCCGGCCCGGCCTGGGGATCTTCGGCCTGACGGCCGCCCCCACCGGAAAACAGGCGCGACAGGAAGGTCGGCCGCGCGGGTTCGGGCGCGGCTACCGGCAGGTCGTCCTCGTCCTCGGGCGTGACGATGAAGGGCTTCGTCCCGGTTACGGGCGGTTCTTCATGCCACGGCGCACGATCCGAGGTGGGGGTGGGCACAGGCCCCCCCATGAGCAGCGGCGCGGAGACATCTTCATCCATGCCCGGTGGATGCATCCAACTGGTCTGGAGCGAAACCTGCGCCGGCCGCGCGCCATCCGTCTTGCGGGCTGGCAGGGTCCCGGGCTGTTCCTGTGACCCGGCCAAGGCTATGGACCTGTCCTCGGGCGCGGATACGGCTTTTGCTGGTGGCCTGCCCTCCAGCGGCATCATGGCGGTGCCGGGCGTGGGCGGGGTGGGTACGGGCGCGCGCTCCTGCCGGGGCGTACGGAACAGCGACGTTCCCGGCCCGCCCGGGCCTTCCCCCGCCCCGGCATCGGCTTCAGCGCCGCGTGTCAGATAATCCGGATAGGCCGCCGCGGGGGCTTCATCATGCGCAGGCCGGGTCCGGCCCTTCATGTGCCGCAGCCACCCTGCCAGCGCCATGGGCTGGCGCAGGACGAAACGGATGCCCCGGCCCATCGCCTTCCATTCGGACAGCGAAAGCGCCATGGCCAGCAGCAGCAGCAGCCCGCCAAGGACCAGCCCGAGCAGCCAGACCAGCAGCGGCCCCCAGTGCCCCATGAACACGGTCGCGGCCTGGATGGACATATGCGCCACCGACAGGCCGACCGCCCCCCCCACCCCGGCATCGGTTGGCCAGAGCGGGGCATGCAGGCCCGGCAGCAGCAGGGGCAGGGCCGCGATATCCGCCGCGATGACCGGCAGGCCGCATATAAGGGCGATGAACCGCAGCATGGCCGAGGCCAGCCCGTGGTGGCGGATCAGCCGCCAGCCCCATGCCAGCAGGCAGAAAATGGCCAGCATGCCCACGATCCCGAAATCCTGGAGCATGAAGTCGGCCATGTAGGCACCCGGCCTGCCCAGCAGGTTGGCCGGTGCCTGCCCGCTGGCGGTATTGGCCGACGGATCGCGCGGGTCATAGCTCCATAATGCCATGGCAAGGCATAGCGCCACGATCCACAGCCCAAGCCCACCCGCTTCCGCCAACCGTTCGCGCAGGCGCGAGCGCACCGGGCCGGAGGAAAGCGAGTCAGGGACAAAACGGCTGAAGATCGCCAAAAATCCATATCCTGATCTGAAGGTCCACCTGCCTGCACGCAGGGACCAGAGGCATAACAGGCCGGGCCAGCGCAGGCCTTACCCGCCCATTCCCGTCAAACGGCCTGACTATAACCCTGACCAATGGACGGAAAGAAGGCCAGTTGCATAAAATAGGGCAATCTCTTACGCCGCGTCACCCTGGCCGTTCCGCCAGACATACAGCTGGGCGGCTCCATGCCTGCGTGCAAGCAGCAGCCTGTCCGTCTCCACCGGCGGGTCCTCACCCGCCGCCATTTCCACCACGACAAGGGTGGATGGCCCCAGCCAGCCCCCGCGTGCCAGCACCGCCAGCGCCCGGGCCGGCAGGTCCTGATTATAGGGCGGGTCCAGAAAGACCAGATCAACCGGTCCCGCGGCACCGGCGGGCGGCAGGCGCAGCATGTCGAGCGCGCGCACCGTACTGCGGCCCTGCATGCCGCAGGCCGCAATATTCTCCCGCAGGGCACGCAGGGCGGCGCGGTCACGTTCCACGAAGCACGCACTGGCGGCCCCGCGCGACAGGGCTTCCAGCCCCAGCGCGCCCGTGCCCGCAAATCCGTCCAGCACGCGCGCGCCACGCAGGGTGTCCAGCCCGGCCCATGGCGCATGGGCCAATGTGTCAAACAGGGCCTGGCGCACCCGGTCGGCCGTGGGGCGCGTCGTCTGCCCCGCAGGCGCGTGCAGGGTGCGGCCCCGGCATTCTCCCGCGATGATCCGCATTACGGCCTGCGCTGGAACTTGCCACCGGACAGGCCGCCGGGCACCTGCTCGCGGATGACCTTGCCGGTCACTTCCTCCAGTTCGCCCCGCGTAAGCGTACCCAGTTGGAACGGCCCGTAGGATGTGCGGATCAGGCGACTGACATGCAGGTTAAGCCCCTGCATGACCTTGCGTACTTCCCGGTTCTTGCCTTCACGCAGGGATACGGTCAGCCACGCATTATCCCCCTTGGCCGAATCCAGATGCGCCTCGATCGGGCCGTAGCGCACGCCATCGAATTCGCTCCCCCTGGCAAGGGAGGCCAGCATGCGTTCATCCACCACGCCAAACACCCGCACCCGGTAGCGGCGGATCCAGCCATTGCTGGGCAGTTCCAGCCTGCGCGCCAGTTCACCATCATTGGTCAGCAGCAGCAGGCCCTCGCTGTTCAGGTCCAGCCGCCCCACACTTATGACGCGCGGCAGGCCGGGCGGCAGCGACTCGAACACGGTAGGACGGCCCTCGGGGTCACGGTGGGTGGTCACCAGCCCGTCGGGCTTGTGGTAGCGCCACAGCCGCGTGCGGTCAGGCGCGCCCACCACGCTGCCATTCACCTGCACGATGTCCCCTGCCCCCACGAAGGTTGCCGGGTGGTTCACGACCGCGCCGTTAAGCTGCACCCTGCCCTCGGCAATCATGCGTTCCGCGTCCCGCCTGCTGGCAACGCCCGAACGGGCCAGCCATTTGGCGATACGGTCGCCCCGTTCAGCGGAAGCGGAAGAAGAATGGTCCTGTGTCATGTTCCTGCCTGCCTTGCGGCGTCGATCAACCCTTCGAACAGGAGACGGTCCCCTGCCGAGATGCCAAATTCCGGATGCCACTGCACCCCGATACAGAAAGGGTGCCCGGGCAGTTCAAGCGCCTCGATCACCCCGTCGGGCGCACGCGCGCATACGACCCCACGCCCCGTATCGTGCACCGCCTGATGATGTGACGAATTGACCGGCAGGCAATCCGCCCCCACCAGCCGCGCCAGATGTGTATCCGCCATGATGTACACGTCATGCCCCGCCTCGTCACGCGGGTTGGGCTGTTCATGCGCCAGCGCGTGCGCCAGGGCATCGGGGATATGCTGCACGAGCGTGCCCCCCAGCAGCACGGCCAGCAACTGCATGCCACCGCATATGCCCAGTATGGGGATACCCTTTGCCAGCGCGGCCCGCACCAGTGCCGCTTCCGCCGCCGTGCGGCGTGGCTTGGTCCGGACACAGGCATGGGCTTCGGTGGCGCCATACAGGTCGGGTGGCACATCAAAGGCACCCCCCGTCACCACCAGACCGTCCAGCCGGGACACCATCCGCGCGGCCAGCGCCGGGTCATGCCCGAGGGCCACGGGCAGGCCGCCACACGCGGCAATCATGTCCATGTAGTTCTGCCGGATCGCATACCACGGAAAGCATGAATAGCCGCCCGCACCCTGTAGCGCAGGGGGTTCGCCATCCAGCGTGACACCGATCAGGGGAAGCCGGGCATTCATCGCAGCCATCCCTTGATCAGGCTCAGGCTGGCGGAAGGGAATGGACAGGTCATGAAGATCCCTTCCCTGTGCTGCATGAGGGAAACCATAGCGCGGAAACAAGGCCCGGGACGCATGATACAAAAAATCCCCACCGGCGGAGCCTTGATGGGGACTTGTATATTTCCGTTTAACCCGGTGGTGGGCGCACAAGGGCTCGAACCTTGGACCCGCTGATTAAGAGTCAGCTGCTCTACCAACTGAGCTATGCGCCCACAGGGTTACCCTCTCGGGTGAGAGGGCTTCTAGCAGTCACCCCACTGGCTGACAAGGGGTTTTCTGAACTTTTTTGAAAATTTCCTACTGCTGCAGCAGCCGCAGCAGGCCATCGAACTGCTCGAGCGAACGGTAATCGATCTTTATGCTGCCGCCCCTGCCGTCAAAACTGATCTGGACCTTCAGCCCCAGCCGGGCCGCGAGATCACGTTCCAGTGAGGCGATTTCGGGATTGCGGGCGGCTTTTTCCGCCTTTTCGCGTGCGGCCGCACTCTTGCGCTCCTGCTGACGGGCCAGCGCCTCGGTCTGGCGCACGTTCAGTCCCTGCGCCAGTACGATTTTCAGCGCCGCCACCGGGTCCGCATGCGCCAGCAGGGCGCGGGCATGCCCTGCCGACAGGCTCTGGTGACGCACCGCATCGCGTACCGGTGCGGGCAATTGCAGCAGGCGCACCATATTGGCTACATGCGGGCGGGACTTGCCAATCGCACTGGCCAGCTCATCCTGCGTCAGTTCGTAATCATCAAGCAGGCGCTGCAGGCCCTCGGCTTCCTCAATGGCGTTCAGGTCGGCACGCTGGAGGTTTTCCACCAAGGCAGCCGCCATGGCATCGCCATCATCAAGCGGGCGGATATGGACGGGCACATCATGCAGCCCCGCGATCTGGGAGGCACGCCAGCGCCGTTCCCCCGCGATGATCTGGTAAATACCCGCACGTCCGGGATGCGGACGCACCAGAATGGGCTGCAGGATGCCACGCACACGAATCGAACTGGCCAGTTCTTCCAGCGCTTCGGGTTCCATCTGCTGGCGGGGCTGAAAGGGGCCGGGTTCCATTACATCGACCGGCAGGCTGGCAATGACGTCCGATACCCTGCGCCCTTCCACAGCCGGGGCGGGTGGCAGCATATTGACCTGCTCGCCCAGCAATGCGGCCAGGCCACGCCCGAGACGGGGGCGACCGGCATCCTTTTTGGTTTTCATCACCGTGCCTTCCCTTTGCGTGCCCCATGCAGGGCAAGACGGTCCGATATTTCAGCGGCCAGCGCCTGATAGGCCTGGCTGCCTGATGAGCGCTGGTCGTAATTCATGACCGGCTGCCCATGGCTCTGCGCTTCCGAGATACGGATATTGCGCGGGATCAGGGTTTCAAGCACCTTTTCCCCAAAGAAACTACGGGCATCATCCGCCACCAGTTCCGACAGGTTGTTGCGCCGGTCATACATGGTCAGCACAATCCCCTCGAGCATCAACCCGGGATTGAGAGACTGCCTTACGCTGTTTATGGTCCGTACCAGCTGGCTGATCCCTTCCAGTGCAAAGAACTCACATTGCAGCGGCACGATAACCGACTGCGCGGCCACCAGCGCATTGAGGGTAAGCAGGCCAAGGCTGGGCGGGCAGTCGATCAGCACCACGTCATACGCCACGCCCACCTGCCGCAATGCATCGCGCAGGCGGTATTCACGCTGCTCGGCCATGACCAGTTCCAGTTCCGCCCCGGCCAGTTCCGTATCCGCCGCAATCAGCGACAGGCCGGGAACGGCACTGGCCTGCACCACATGCGCAGCCCGCGTGCCATCTTCCAGCATGGCATAGGTACCGCTGCGCCGGGCATCGTACCCCACGCCCAGCCCGGTGGAGGCATTGCCCTGCGGGTCCAGGTCAACCAGCAGGACCTTCAGCCCCGATGCCGCCATGGCGGCCGCAAGGTTGATGGCCGTAGTGGTCTTGCCCACGCCGCCCTTCTGGTTGGCCAGCGCGATAATGCGGGGGGAAGATGAGGTCCCGCTTCCCGTATCATTCATTGTTATGGTCTCTGACACGCCTGATATCGCTCAATTCTAGAATCACACCATCCGCATTCGTGCGGCTTGGAATCCGGTTTACCGCCATGTGCCAGCCAGCATGGGCCGCCGCCAGTTCCTCTGCCGCATTGCGGCCTTTCAGGAACAGGCAGACACCATCGGGCCGCAGGAAACGCGCGCCCCATTCCAGCAGCAGCGGCAGCGGGGCCAGCGCACGGGCCGTTACCACCAGCGCGGGCGGCACATCCGCCTGTTCCAGTCGCTGTGCGCAGACCCGCACCTGCACACCCGCCACGCGCGCCGCCTCCCGCAGGAAGGCGGCCTTGCGCTGGTCGGACTCAATCAGGGTAACACGCGCATCGGTCGCGCAGGCAATGACCAGACCGGGAAAACCGCCGCCCGATCCCATATCCACCAGACCCGGCGCACCCGCGGGGATCAGTGCAGCCAGTTGCAGGCTGTCGGCAATATGGCGCGACCACAGATGCGGCAGGTCATGTGGGGAGACCAGATTGATCTTCTGGTTCCACCGCAACAGGATATCGGCATAGCGCTCAAGCCGCTCGTGTGTTTCACGTGAAACATCCAGACCGGACGGCAGGGCCGGGACCGCACTCATGCCGCCACCGGCCTGTGGCGCACATGGGCCAGCAATGCGACAAGGGCGGATGGCGTAATGCCGGGAATACGCTGGGCGGCCCCGAACGTAACCGGGCGCACCTGGGCCAGACGTTCCTGCATTTCCGTACTCAGGCCACCGATCTGGTGGTAATCGAGATCGGCTGGCAGGACAATCCGGCTTTCACTGGCAAGCTGGCGGATCTCGCGCTCCTGCCGGGCAATATAGCCGCTGTAACGGGCTTCGGTCATAAGATGCTGCGCCACACGGGGCGACAGGTCAGCAAACCACGGGGCGACGCGGGCAATGACGTCGGGCGTCGCGTCCGTCGCCAGCACATCCATGAGCGAACGCGCGCGACCATCGGCAGAGACATTCACACCTTCCCGCCGCAGCGCATCCGGGGTGCAGGTTTCACTGCTGGCGCGTGCCATGGCGGCATCGATCGCCGTACGGTCAGACAGGAGACGGGCCGCGCGTGCCGATCCCACGCATCCCCATTCCAACCCCAGTGGGGTCAGGCGCAGATCGGCATTATCCGCCCGCAGGGTCAGTCTGTATTCCGCACGCGACGTAAACATGCGGTACGGTTCCGAGACCCCCTGCGTAGTCAGGTCATCAATCATCACGCCTATATACGCCTGTCCGCGTGCCAGGGTCACCCCTTCCTGACCCGCCGCATGCCGGGCCGCATTGATACCGGCAATCAGCCCCTGGGCACCCGCCTCTTCATATCCCGTGGTGCCATTCACCTGACCCGCCAGAAACAGGCCGGGCAGGTTCTTGAGTTCCAGGGTGGGGGCCAGTTCACGCGGGTCAACATAGTCATATTCCACTGCGTAGCCCGGCCGCACCATGCGGCAGTTTTCCAGCCCCGGAATACTGCGCAGCATTTCAAGCTGCACATGCTCCGGCAGACTTGTGGAAATGCCATTGGGATAGACCAGCGCCCCATCCGGGTTACTGGGCAGGCCTTCGGGTTCCAGAAAGATCTGATGCGATTCACGCTGCGCGAAGCGCACGACCTTATCCTCGATGGAGGGGCAGTAGCGCGGCCCGCGTCCCGATATCACACCGCCATAAAGGGCTGAAAGCTGAAGGTTCTCGCGTATGATTTCATGCGTGCGCGGTGTAGTGGCCGTTATGCGGCACGATATCATGGGATTGGTGATGGCATCCGTCATGCGGCTGAATGCCTCGGGCACGGCATCCCCCCTGTCTTCGGCCAGACTATCCCACTCAATGCTGTCGCGCGCGATCCGGGCGGGGGTTCCGGTCTTGAGCCGTCCCATGCGCAACCCGAGTGCTGCCAGACGCCGCCCCAGTGCATTGGCAGGCCTGTCCCCCACCCGGCCTGCCGGTTCGCTCTCATGGCCAATATGGATCGTGCCACGCAGGAACGTGCCGGTGGCAAGCACCACGGCACCAGATGCAAAGCTGCGACCATCCTCGCAGACCACGCCTTCCACCCCACCCTGTGCATTCACCAGCAGATCACCCGCTGCCCCTTCAACAATATCCAGCCCTTCGGTACGCGCCAGCAGGTCCTGAATGGCCAGCCGGTAGAGCGTACGGTCCGCCTGCGCGCGCGGACCATGCACCGCAGGCCCCTTGGAGCGGTTGAGCAGCTTGAAATGAATGCCCGCACGATCGGCGGCAATTCCCATCAGCCCGTCAAGCGCGTCGATTTCGCGCACAAGATGTCCCTTGCCAATCCCCCCGATGGCGGGATTGCAGGACATGACGCCGATTGTATCAAACCGGTGGGTCAGCAGCAGGGTGCGGGCACCGGCGCGCGCGGCGGCGGCGGCGGCCTCGCATCCCGCATGCCCCCCGCCCACGACAATCACATCATATGCGCGCTTCATCCCGCCATCCCTCCTACTTGCCAATACAGAACTGGCCGAACACCGTATCCAGCAGGGCTTCCACATCCACCGCCCCAGTCAGGCGCCCCAGCGCGCGCATGGCCAGCCGCATTTCTTCCCCGCGCATTTCGGGCCACGGCATGGCCAGGGCCTGTCCGATATGGCGCACCGTCTCCTCTATCGCGGCACGATGGCGCGCACGGGTAAATGGTGCCACAGCCCGGCCTGCCGTAAGCGCGCGCGCCTTATCGGCCAGTACTGTTCTTAGCACATCCATGCCCGTGTTTGTGAGCACACTGATACCGATTGCCCCATCTGGTGCCGGAGTCAGGTCGGTCTTGTTGCACACCAGTACATCCGCCCCATCCAGACTAGGCGGCGCGGGATTTCCCGCAAAAACCTGCACCACGCAATCAGCCTGTTTCACGTGAAACAATGAACGCCGCACGCCCTCGGCTTCAATCTCGTCCTCTGTTTCGCGCAATCCGGCGGTATCGACAAGCGTTACCGGCACATTTCCCATCACCATACGCACTTCAATCGCATCGCGCGTGGTGCCCGCGCGGGATGAGACGATGGCGGCATCCCGTCCCGCCAGGGCGTTCAGCAGGCTGGACTTGCCCACGTTCGGCTCCCCCACAATGGCAAAAACCAGTCCGCGCCGCAGCCGCTCCGCCCCGGCCC
Source organism: Komagataeibacter rhaeticus (assembly GCF_011611525.1). NCBI lineage: Bacteria > Pseudomonadati > Pseudomonadota > Alphaproteobacteria > Acetobacterales > Acetobacteraceae > Komagataeibacter > Komagataeibacter rhaeticus. The sequence continues at coordinate 74,947 of NZ_CP050139.1, read as the reverse complement.
CTTCGGCCAGATAAGCCTGCATCGTGTCATGCAGCTCCCGCAGGCCGTTACAGAGTTCCTGCTCCACTTCCGGCGGCAGTTCCTCATCAGGGAAGTCGATCAGCGCTTCCTGATGGGCCAGCAGGGTTCGCAGCCGGTCGGCCCAGTGCTGATACAGGCGGCTCTGGGCACCATCAACCTGTGAGAGCGCCTGCTGGCGCTGGGCTTCCGTCTCGGCCTCGATCAGGTCGGCAATGCCTTCCGCCTGCATGAGGTCCATGCGCCCGTGCATGAAGGCCCGGCGACTGAATTCACCCGGTTCGGCAGGCCGTGCCCCCAGGGCAACCAGCGCATCGGCCACGGCATTGATCACAGCCTGCCCCGCATGTAGGTGCAGTTCCGCGCTATCCTCCCCCGTATAACTGTCCGGGCCGGGGAACCAGAGCACCAGTGCCCGGTCCAGCAGCACGGGTGTGCCCCCATCCCGTCGCCATAGTCCCCGTAACGAAGCCCGGCGCGGCGCCGGCAGGCGGCCACACAGGCTTTCGACAATCCGGCCCGTACCCCGGCCACTCAGCCGCATCACCGCAATGGCGGCGCGGGACAGGCCACTGGCAAGGGCAAAGATAACGGGGGGATGACCATCACGTTCCTGCATGAAAATCTCCATAATGGCCATCGTCATTTTGCCAGTGGCGGGAACGGCGTTATCGTTCACCTCTTTGTCCTGATCAAGGTGACTCATGCCACAACTTTCCATGCATTCGCCACTGGCGCCGCTGACCGTATCCGTTGAAGACGAAAAGATTGTCGCGCTGGACTGGGGCTGGGGCCGCGATCAGGAAGAAACACCCGTCCTGCTTCAGGCCCGCGCATGGCTGGAGGCCTATTTTGACGGTGATCCCGCCCCGTGCACCCTGCCACTGGACCCTTACGGCACACCGGAACAGGTCAAGGCCTGGCGCTTCATGCTGACCATACCCGCAGGCCAGCATGTGTACTGGAAGGATGCCGCCCGTCTGGCCGATGTCACGCCCGAAACCATTGTCAGCGCGTGTGGGGAAAACCCAATTCCCATCCTGATCCCCTGCCACCGCATCGATCTGGATGACTGCCCGGATTATGACCCCGAGACCTATCCCGGCGAGGAAGGCGCGCAGGACCGCCAATTCCTGCGCAACCTGGAAACCCTGTGCGTCACTCCCAGATCCTGAACCCCTGAGCGGAACCAATGAATGCCATGAACACCGTCATCCGCGTCCATGAATATGGAGGACCCGAAGTTCTCCACGTTGAATCCCTCCCCATCCCCATCCCCGCGGCCAATGAGGTCGTGCTGCGGCAGGAAGCCATCGGGGTCAATTTCATCGACACCTATTTCCGCAGCGGGCTGTACAAATTCCCTGCCCTGCCCGCCATTCCGGGCATGGAGGGCGCAGGCACGGTTACAGCGGTCGGGGCGGACGTGCAGGATATCCACCCCGGCATGCGGGTCGCCTACCCTGCCACACCGGGCGGCTATGCCACGTACCGCACCATCGCCGCCGACCGCATCGTGCCACTGCCTGACGCCATCGGTTTCGATACCGCCGCCGCCATCATGCTGCGCGGCCTGAGCGTGCACATGCTGCTGCGTGAGGTCCATTGCGTCCAGCCCGGTGAGGACATACTGGTCTATGCCGCCGCCGGTGGCGTGGGCCTGCTCATGTGCCAGTGGGCACGACATCTTGGCGCGCGGGTCATCGGCGTTGTCTCGACCGAAGCCAAGGCCGAACTGGCCCGGGCCAATGGCGCAGCGGATGTCATTATCGGCACGGACCATGTAGCCGAGCAAGTGCGTAACCTGACAGATGGCCGCATGCTCAAGGTCGTGTACGACAGCATTTGTGAGTGCTGGTTGTAATCTCCCCAAATGTGCTGGTTGAAAATTCCCCAGTTTGAGGACTGTGCGTGATCGTCATGGGGGCATGCCCCCATGACGATCACGCGGCACATTTATCCCTGCTGATGCCAAAGGAAGGGCGAGCAGGTGATAGGACTCAGGGAGGTCGTTTTGATCCAGGAACTCAAAAGACAGGGGCTCAGCATCAGCGCCATCGCGCGCCAGACAGGGCTCGATCGCAAGACAGTGAAGAAGTATCTGGCCAATGGGCTGGAGACTCCAGCCTATGCACCGCGTAAACCGGTGGCCAGCGCAGCAGAACCTTATCGAACCTATCTGTTGGAGCGGATGGCAAGTTATCCCGGACTGCCCCATCTGCATCCATTGCCTGCCCTGCGCTACGATGCTGTTCTGAGCGTCGAGCGGCGGATCAGCCGCGAGGGGATGGTGGCGGTGGCCGGCAATTATTACAGTGTGCCTGACACTGCCCGCCGTCGCGTGGTCGAGATCCAGCACCATACACATGAAGTCCTGATCTTCGAGGAAGGGAAACTCATCGCCCGGCATCCCGTGCTGGAAGGCAAAAACCGTAAGCGGATCGAGCCAGGCCACCGCAAGGCCCCACCGGTTCAACACGCCGAGATGTTGCCGACGACACCGGCGGTGCCGATCCTCCAGCGTCCTCTGGCTTTCTACGGCGCGGTGGGTGAACGCCTGGCCAACATCAATGCCAAAGGGACCGCATGATGTCTGTCACCGAACGCATCCGACAAAGCCTGCTGGCTCTCCATATGGCACGCGCCCTCGAAACGCTTGATCACACGCTGGGCAGGCTGGAAAAGGGCGAGATCAGCGCCATCGAGGCCATCGACGATCTGCTGGCCGAAGAACTGAACCTGCGCGAGGGACGGCGCATCAGCGTAGCACTGCGCACCGCCCGCCTCATGCCGATCAAAACTATCGAGAGCTTCGACTTCTCGTTCCAGCCTTCACTCGACAGGCATCGCATCACCGCGCTGGCCCAGCTCGAGTTCATCAATCGGGCCGAGGTGTTGCATTTTCTGGGCCCGCCAGGCACCGGAAAATCCCATCTGGCCACAGCCATCGGCGTGGCCGCCGTCAGGGCCGGACGCAGCGTCTATCGCTGCTCTCTGGCAGAACTGCTCGAGGCGCTCACCAGAGCCGAACGCGAGGGGCGTCTGGCCGAGAAAATTCGCTTCTACACGCGGGCTTCGCTGCTGATCGTCGATGAAATTGGCTACCTGCCAATCACGCCAGGTGGTGCCAACCTCTTCTTCCAGCTGGTCAATGCCCGCTACGAAAAGGGAGCGATGATCCTGACCTCCAATCGCGGTTTTGCCGAGTGGGGCGAGGTCTTCGGCGACCCGGTCGTCGCCACCGCGCTGCTCGACCGGCTACTTCACCATGCTGTCGTCGTCCACATCGAAGGTGCCAGCTATCGCCTGCGCCAGCATGCCGATCTGATCCCCGAGCATACACGGGCCCACGCCAATCTGATGCCACCGGCAGCGCCAAAGCGCCGCGGTAGGCCCCCAAAGCATGGAGCTATCGATCACCTCAATGGCTGATCACCATATCCGTGCTGGGGAATTTTCCGACAGCACATGTGGGGAATTTTGAAACAGCATTTACAAGCATTGGCAAGACGACGTTTGAGACCAGCCTGTCCTGCCTTGCCCCACGCGGCCTTATGGTCAGCTACGGTAATGCATCCGGTGCCGTGACGGGGGTGGATGTTGGTACACTGGCGGCCCATGGCAGCCTGTACCTGACACGCCCGCTGCTCATGACCTATATCGCCCAGCGCCCTGCCCTGCTCCATGCCGCGCGGGAACTTTTTGGCCTGGTGGAAAGGGGCGTGATCAAACCCCGTATCGGCCAGTCCTTTGCCCTGAAAGATGCGGCACAAGCCCATATCGCCCTGGAATCACGCAAGACCACGGGCAGCACCATCCTGCTGCCCTGAGCCTTTCATAAAGAAGTTTTTGGTGAAGCTTTTTTCAAAAAGCTTCAAAAGAACGCCGCCTTTTTGAAAAAAGGCGGCACCCAAAAACTTTTATACTTTTATAAATAAATCATCAGGACATAAAAAACCCCGGCTGAAAGGCCGGGGTTTTTGTCGTCACGATAATCCGGTGCGATCAGGTATTCATCGCATCGAAGAAATCATGATTGGTCTTGCTGTATTTGAGTTTGTCGAGCAGGAAGTCCATCGCATCCATCGTGCCCATGGGGGCGAGGATACGGCGCAGGACCCACATCTTCGCCAGATCGGCACGATCAACCAGCAGTTCTTCCTTACGGGTACCGCTCTTGGTGATGTCAATGGCCGGGAAGGTCCGCTTGTCAGCCAACTTACGGTCAAGAATCAGTTCGGAATTACCCGTACCCTTGAACTCTTCAAAGATGACCTCGTCCATCCGGCTGCCGGTATCGATCAGGGCAGTGGCGATGATGGTCAGCGAGCCGCCTTCCTCAATGTTACGGGCTGCACCAAAGAAGCGCTTGGGGCGCTGCAGCGCGTTGGCGTCCACACCACCGGTCAGCACCTTGCCCGATGAGGGCACGACGGTGTTGTAGGCACGGGCCAGACGGGTGATCGAATCCAGCAGGATCACGACATCACGCTTGTGCTCGACCAGACGCTTGGCCTTCTCCAGCACCATTTCCGTTACCTGCACATGGCGGGTCGCGGGTTCATCAAAGGTAGAGGACACCACTTCCCCCCGCACGGAGCGGGCCATGTCCGTCACTTCTTCCGGGCGCTCGTCAATGAGCAGCACGATCAGGAAGACTTCGGGATGATTTGCGGAAATGGAGGACGCGATGCTCTGCAGCATCACGGTCTTGCCGGTACGCGGCGGCGCCACGATCAGCGCGCGCTGGCCCATCCCGATGGGAGAAACCAGGTCGATCACGCGCGACGTGAAATCCCGGTTCGGTGCCTTGCCTTTCCCCTTGCCGTTGGTGGGGACCTCATCCGCACCGCCAACAGCAGAATTCTCGACTTCCATCTTCAGCCGGCGCTCAGGATAGAGCGGGGTCAGGTTGTCAAAGTTGATGCGCTGGCGCACCGCCTCGGGCGGTTCGAAATTGATTGCGTTGACCTTGAGCAGGGCGAAATACCGCTCACCATCACGCGGGGCCCGGATCTGGCCCTCCACCGTATCACCGGTACGCAGTCCGAAGCGGCGGACCTGGCTGGGGGAAATGTAGATATCATCCGGTCCAGGAAGGTAATTGGCCTCTGGCGAGCGGAGGAAACCGAAACCATCGGACAGGATTTCAAGCGTACCGTCCCCGTAGATGGCCTGATCATTATCGGCCAGGGTCTTGAGGATCGTGAACATCAGCTCCTGCTTGCGAAGAGATGATGCGTTTTCAATATTCAGACTTTCAGCATAAGCCAGAAGGTCTGCTGGAGATTTGGCCTTGAGTTCGGCGAGTTGCATGCAGGATATGCCTAAATTAAGTGGGCAGTTCACGAAAGGAAGAACGGTAAGCCAGCAACTCATTGAACAGGGTGCACTGATGTGCAGGACCCTGACCCATGTCACAATCAAGATGGTTGATGCTGCTTAACGGATAAGGTGGGAATTCCAGCCAAAAACTTTAAGTCTGCCGGAATATGGAAAAGTTATATACCTTTAACCATGCGCTGTCAAGCCTCTCGACAGATTTGTAAAGATATGGCCATAACAGCGCCCAATCGGCGGACCGGCCTGTCGGCATTTGGATGACTGGCATCATCCTGGCTACCCTAGTTCCGTCCGCGCCGTGAACCGGGGGCTGGAAATCCACTTGATGATGCTTACCAGGGGACAGGAACCACTCTGATGGTCAACAGACGAAAGTACACCATTCGATGAGAACATCCGAAGCCAGGCAGAGCAGTTACCAGAATCTGAAGGCTGCTTTCGGTCGCCAGCTACGCGTCATCTATGCCCTGATCATGCGCGAGATCCATACACGGTACGGACGCGAAAACATCGGCTTCCTCTGGGTGCTCGGTGAACCCATCCTGTTCTGCGCAGGTGTTGCGATCCTGTGGACGGCCATCCGCCCCTCGCATGAACATGGCCTCCCGATGACGGCCATCGTGATTACGGGGTACGTTCCCCTTACGATGTGGCGCCATTGTCTTGGCCAGTCGATCAAGGCGTTTGAATCGAACGGCAGTCTGCTTTTCCACCGTCAGGTGACACCCGTCACGATCATCCTGGCACGTTCGGGACTGGAAATAATCGGCACCCTGATGGCCGGCCTGCTTGTCGCCTGCGGCGCAATTTTCCTGGGCTTCATGAAGCCGCCCCAATATTACGGCATGCTTTATCTTGGCTTGGCATTTCATGCCATATTCTGCACGGCAACCGCCATGATCTTCGCGTCCCTTAGCGAAATGTCGGAACTTATTGAAAAGGTAATGGGGGTTTTCAGCTATCTGTCGCTGCCCTTCACGGGCGCATTCACCATGGTCAGTTGGCTGCCGCCCAAATACCGCTGGTACATGATGCTATCCCCCAGTGTAGATAATATTGAAATGATACGCGAAGGCCAGTTTGGCCTGAATGCGCACTCTCATTACAACATCGCGTATTGTTTTGGCATAAATCTGTTCCTGATGGTTGCTGGCTTCTATCTGTGCCTGCGTGTCCGTAAATACATTCTTGTTCAGTAAGTATTCCCTGCTGCCGTTCTGCCATGTCATGTTGCAATTCATGATTGCGCCATCGCTGGCAGGACGATGATGCACAATCCCTCCCACGGCGGATGTTGCCGGACAGATGGTCACCAGCGATGAAACCGGAGGGATGCTCAAAAATAACACAAATAAATCAGTGCGTTATAATCACCCCTTTCTTCCGAAAGCACAATGCGATATCTTTGGGACTGTCCCCGCCCCTACTGTGGTTCACATTCATCCTGAATTGATATGCTCAGAAATCAGAAATTGCGTTCCAAGGCGCGTAAGGCAGCCCGCAGTGGCCAGTGGGGTGAAGCCGCCCGGTACTATCGGGAACTGTGTAAACAACGTAATCCATCGGTAAAGGACCAGATCCAGCTCGGACACGTCCTCAAGGAAAATGAGGACTTCGATGCGGCCCTGACAACCTACCTGCATGCTGCGGATACCAATCCGCATTACGTTGATGCCCAGAGGCAGGCAGGGCTATTCCTGAAGCTGCGGGGATACAGGAAGGAAGCCGCCACCTATTTTGCCCGGGCGCTGGCCATGGACGGCAGCCTGAGTGACATGCGCGACGAACTGCGCAGTGTCGGCGTCAAGGATGATACTGCCCGCGATGCCTGCCACCTGCGCGGCGGCCTGACCAGCACGGAAGTGCAGGGACACGCCCCCGGCCTGCTGGCACGCCTGCGCATGGCGTTGTCATTAAGGCAGGCCCGGGCGGCAGCCCGCAGGAAGGCCTGGCCCGAGGCGGAAAACAGCTACAGGAAAGTCCTGAAATACGCGCCCGGCCAGGTCCGGTTCCTGATCCAGCTTGGCCATGCACTGCGGGAGCAGGACAAGGCGGATGAAGCGGTTGACTGCTACCGGCGCGCCCTGCTCCTGACACCCCGCGATCCGGAACTCTATATCCATCTGGGTGCCGCACTTAAGCAGCAGGGGCGTATAGATTCCGCGCTGGGGGCCTATCTGGCGGCATGGCGGCTCAGGCCGGGCCTGCCCGCTGCGGAAAGAGAAATACGCGCAATCAGCGGTGACCTGACTGATGACCAGATAGCCGACCTGTCGGGGGCCTACCTGCGGATGGATGCATCAGCGCCTGACGCCTCCTCCCTTGCTTCCGAAGGTGGCGGGCGGCGCAGGCTTGTCGAGAAACCGGGGCTGGACCACGGACAGGGCACCATTTTCAGGTTCCTCGCAGGCTCCCTGGCATACAAGGAATAACGGACTCCATGCGTATCGTCATTGATCTGCAGTCATGCCAGAATGGCAGTCGCCACCGTGGCATCGGCCGTTATGCCATGAGCCTGACCAAGGAAATGATTACCGTCGGCAAGGAACACGAGTTCCTGATTTTCCTGACGGACCGCTTTCCCGGCTCTGTCGACTATGTTCGCAAGGAACTGGCCGGTTTCCTGCCCCAGACTTCCATTTACGTCTGCAGCCTGACGGACAGCGTGGAAGCCGCCAGCCCGGACAATGCCTGGCGCACCCGCGCCGCCGAGATCCTGCGCACGGCCTTCATCACACGGCTTGAGCCCGACATGGTATTCATCCCCAGCCCCCTTGAGGGGCTGTGGGACAATGTGGTCGTCTCGATTGATCCCGCGCCCTATCCGGTCGCGGTCACCATCCATGACCTGATCCCGCTGGAAGATCCCAAACGCTATATTCCGGCCCAGAATGACCAGGATGCCTATGCGCGCCGTATCAGCACCGTAAAACAGGCCGATCTGCTGATCGCGATTTCCGATTTCGTAGCGGGCGAGGTCAGGAATCGCATAGGCGTGGAACCGGAAAAGGTCATAACCGCCCTCAATGGTATCGACCATCGGTTTACCCTCCCCAAGCCGGGCAGTACGAACCATACGGCCCTGCTGGGTCGCCTGGGGATATCAAGGCCGTTTGTCCTCAACACAAGCCCGCTTGAATATCGCAAGAACCTTGAAGGACTTATCGCGGCCTTCGGCAGCATGTCCCGACAGGTCAGAAGCAGCCATCAACTTGTCATCGTGGGCAAGATGAACGCGGATGCTCGTCCCTATCTTGACAAGCTGGTACGGGCAGAGGGACTGCCAGCCGATACCCTGGTGCTGACGGGTTTTGTCTCTGACGAAGATCTTGTTGCACTCTATGCCGCCTGTTCCCTGTTTGCCTTCCCCGCATGGAGCGAGGGATTCGGCCTGCCCCCGCTTGAGGCCATGGCCTGTGGCGCGCCGGTCATTTCCGCCAATACGACATCCCTGCCGGAGGTCGTGGGGCGTGCGGACATGCTGGTTGATCCCTCCTCCCCCCTTGTCTTCGGGCAGGCAATGGAGCGGGTCCTCGGCAATCCAGCGGTTCAGCAGGACCTGCGTGCGTATGGCATCGAGCGGGCCAAGGCCTTCACATGGACACGCCCCGCCCGGATCATCCTTTCTGCCTTTGAAAAACTGCATGCGCAGTCCCGCGCGCGCCAGCCTGCGCAGCAGCCCATCCTGCCACAGCGTCCCCGCGTTGCCCTTGTCTGTGCGCGGATGGATACGGACAGCCATGTGGCGGGCCGCCTGTCCGGTCTGGTTTCGGCCCTGAGTGCCGGATGCGACGTCACGTTGTATTCCATGACGCCCGACGACCATCTGGACCAGTGGACGGCCGCACAGGTCGAATGCCGGACACTGGAGGCACTGGACTGGGATGCCTCGCAGTTCGACCAGATCCTTTACGCGGGGGATTGCCATGACGCCCCGGTGCTGTCCGCCCCCATGGCCGCCCATCCCGGTCTTTTCATGCAGATGCGCCCGCTGGAATCCATCGATGACGGGGAGGCTGGCACTGCCATCCTGACGCCCACGATGCAGCGTGACATCGTCGCCTCCCAGGGCCTGGCCGGGCTTGTCACGGCCAGACAGGATCCGGGCACCCTGGCACAATGGAAGGAACTGGCGGGCAGCAGTCTTTCCCTGTACGCCCTGCGGACCCTGCCGGAAGGCAGCGCGGCCCTGCCTTTGCTCCCCCTGTCCGGTGACAAACATGCGGCAGCGCATTACCGCAGCTTTGCGCAGGTTGCCGATGATGCACCACTTGTTGCCGTCGTGATGTCCCGCAGTATTACGGTTGGCAGTTTCCTGGCAGCCTTCCGTGGCCTTGGCCGCACATTGCCCGATGCACGCATGGTTATCCATGTAACGGGCGAAAGGGCGGTCGCACCGGCGTCGGAAAAGCCCACGCTCCTGCAGGGCGGCATTCACACCTTTACAGGTCCGCTGACCCCGCATTATCGCGGCCTGCTGTCTGCCGCGGATCTTATCCTGCTCGGTTCGGATCTGCCCGAAGAGCTGGCGGAACGCTGCCTGAGCGATGCACGCGGACTGAAGCGCCCCGTTGTGGAAGCAGGCGACACGCGCACAGACCTTTCACGCGAAATTGCCGATACTATCGGCCCCCTGGGCACAAACGGTGCCCAACGGGTGGAACCGACCATGCTGCCGCCCTCCCGACCGATCGGGGCATGGGTCGAAGCCATAATGGCGGCGCAAAACGAACCCATCAGCAGCACGCCTTCACAGCTTTCCCATGTTCAGGCGATCCTGCCGGGCAGCGTGCGGAAAATACGGGCGGATTCAGACGATCTGGGGGCGGTTGCGATCGCACTTGCCCATAACGAGGCCATCGAGCGGGCACCACGCCTCTTCATTGATGTCACAGCCTATGCCGCGCCTGACGCCATCCGGCGTCTTGATTCCATGGCACGGCAGCAGCTTGCTACCCTGTTCCGGCAGGGTGGCAAGGATGTTTGTGCCGTCTATGGCGCGGGTGAGCATTTCATGCTTGCCAACCAGTTTACGGGCAGGCTGGCAGGCATAAGAAATTTCTACCTGCCAGATGAAATACTGGCCACACGTCCGGGGGACCGCATCATCGGGCTGGATTTCCTGTATGCCACCCTTGAGCCGCAGGCGGCATGGCAGCAGGCCCAGGCATTTGGGGCAACGGCGCTGTATTTCGCCGCTGGCAGGATTGCCGCGCAGTCAGGATGTGATAAAGCACTTGCAGACCTGATCCTGCAATGGGCCAGGGAAGCCACGACGGAACGGTCGCTCTCCGTGGTGATTCCCGCATCGGCATGGGAAAAACAGGTCTCAAATATCCAGCTTACGGAACTGCTGGGCCGCTTGTCCGGGCAGGGCAGGGCACTCGGCATTTTCTCGCTGGAAGGCCGTCCGGCCGACTGTGAAAACAGGGAGCAGACCGGAGCCATTACCCCGGTGAAGGCATCCGCTACGGTGGACCAGGCCGTGGAGGCACTAGACCAGCAGGTGATCACGGCATCGGACAGTGAAGTGTCGATGCAGTATACCGTCATGGGTCATCTGCTGGGCAGCTATAGCCTGGCAATCATCAACCGTGCCGTCGCCACCACACTGGAACAGGCCTATCCGGAGCGCACACATTTCCTGCCGTTCGAGACAGATCCCATCAGCCATACCGAAGGCGTTCCGGCCGACGAAAAGCAGCTGATGATCGATCTGTGCGCACGGCCACAGCCCGATCCGAACCGCGAAGTGATCATCAGCCAGCACTGGCCGGTCATGCCGCCTCCATCGCATCCACGACTGGCACTTTCCCTGTTTGCATGGGAGGAAACCCGCGTTCCGTCCGATATCGTCCAGACCCTCACCAACGGGTTCGATGCGATCATCTCGCCAGCCCAGTGCGTTACGGATGCGCTGAGCCTGTCTGGCTGCCGCCTGCCCATAGACACGATCGGTCAACCGGTTGAGCTTGCCCCCCTACGGGCACTGGCGCGCCAGCGCAAGCCCGTTACCCGGCCGATGCGCCGCTTCCTGCATATCTCGTCGTGCTTTCCCCGTAAGGGCGTGGATGTCCTGCTTGCCGCATGGGCCAGGGCCTTTACGAAAAAAGATGATGTCGAACTGGTCATCAAGACCTTCCCCAACCCCCATAACGACGTGCAGGAACAACTGGATGCCCTGCGCGGGCAATATCCGGCCATGGCTCCCGTCCAGATCATCAATCGTGATGTGGAGCCAGAGGAACTACTGACGTTCTACAGGACGGCTGATGTCATGGTCCTGCCCACACGCGGGGAGGGCTATAACCTGCCCGCACTTGAAGCGATGGTGGCGGGCCTGCCCCTGATCGTGACCGGCCACGGGGGGCAGAGGGATTTCTGCGGGCCGCATCAGGCAAGGCTGATCCGCTTCACTTTTGCCCGTTCCGGCAGTCATGTCGCAGGTTCACATTCGCTATGGGTGGAACCGGATGTGGACGACCTGACGGCTGCCCTGCGCGAATATGCCGACCCCGCCAATATCGCATTGATCGAGCAGCGGCGTCAGGCGGCGCTGGTGGCTGGCAATGTGGAAAATGACAATACCGCATGGGTACGCCGCTTCAGTGGCATGGTGCGTGACCTGCTTCAGCCGCAGGACCTGACAGCGCCCAGGGTCGGGTGGGTCAGCACCTGGAATATAAAATGTGGCATTGCGCAGTATTCCAATTACCTGATCGACCATATGAGCGATGAGCAGCAACAGAATATTACTGTTTTCTCCGATCATCGTTCAGAAAAGAACAGCAATCCCATCGCCTTTACACCCGTATGGGATTATGTTCAGGACACAGCACACGATGTTGCCGCAGCCACCGTGGAGCACGGGGTTGAAGCGCTGGTCATCCAGCATCAGGATGGGCTGATGGCATGGAACGAACTGGCCAGACTGGGGCAGGACCCACGTCTTTCCGATGTCGTGACCGTCGTCATCCTTCATAATGCCCGCAATCTACGGCGTGCCGACAAACAGACAATCGAGCAGACCGTACAGGGACTGAACCAGATGTCCCGCGTTCTTGTGCACAATATCGATGACATGAACTATCTTGTCAGTCTGGGCGTGCAACGTAATCTGGGTCTCTTCCCCCATGGGGCCTTTGCACCAAAACAGACTCCCTGGCCCCGCATCCTGAAGCGAAACGACGCGCCCGTTATCGGCTGTCACGGCTTTTTCTTCCGTCACAAGGGGATCGACAGGCTGATTCAGGCCGTTGCAAAATTGCGCCGCCAGTGGCCGGGCCTGAAACTGAGGCTGGTCAATGCCCGCTTCCCTGACGGCAGTCATGATCAGGTTATCGACCATTGCCGTGAATTGGCGGCAAAAGCCGGTCTTAAAGATGCCATCGAGTGGCATCTTGATTTTCTGCCGGTAGCAGAAATCGAAACCCTGCTTGAGGGCTGTGACGTAATTGTTCTGCCTTATGACGAAAGTGATGATTCCGCCAGCGGCGCGGTACGGACCGCGCTTGCCACCATGGTGCCGCTGGTCGCCACCCGCGTGAAAATTTTCTCGGAACTGGAGGGTGCGGTCGCCTGGGCCGATAACAATGATCCTGATGAGCTGGCAAAAGTCATTGCGCCATTACTGGAAAGCCCGGAAAAACGCCGCGCCATACAGGCCGGCATGCATGATTGGCTTATGGCCCATGACTGGCAACACATTGCACGCAATCTGGAAAACATGCTTTACGGACTGGTGCGCCAGAAACGTCTGGACTGGAATCATCCGCGCAACCGTTTCGATTAAAAAGGCAACATACCTGCGCAGTGCTGTGACCGACCTATAATGGCCCTGCGCTGGTCGACCGTTCTGCCACCCCATTGGCTTCGGATGCAACGGGCCGACCATGCAGGTATGAATGTCGCCAGCCATCCGGCAGGCCGGCGATCATACCCGAACCCTTACGGGCAGGTCGCAGCCTGAGGCAACCGCCTTTAAAGAGATCTTGTACGGTGTGGCATGTTCAAACGCTTCAGGGTCGTGCATGTCACTGCAATACTCCTCTGAGCGTAAGAAATTATTCAGATGCAACGCATTGATATGAATGAAATATTTCAGGAGCCACACTCCTTTAAGGAGGCAATGCTTCTGCAGCGTTCTGAATAACGGGCTACAGATCGGATGCTTCCAGCTGAACGGCAATCAGTGTTATGCGACCTGTCTGGCCGAAAGCGCCACGGCCTGTTTCGAACACCCTATCGGCAGATGCATATTCTTGCATGCCTGCAGCAATGATACCCACTGGTTAACCGGGCCCTATGGATACAACATGCGTATTCTGCATATGGCCAGCCTACAGAAAACCTGATAAAAGGCGATCCGTTGATAGTGCCTGTGCCTCTTGGTAGTATGCATGATGCATGAGGTTATTTCGATTCCAACCGTTTTTTGCCATAATTCTCAGACACGGTGCTAAATTGACAATCTTCTGTTTCCCAAAAGAGTTGAAGCCACATCAACGTCATGTTCGAAACAGAAGATGGATCATCGCACTGACCGGGGGACTTCTGCTGCTGTCAGGCTGCAATTCCTTACCCGATAGTGGCCCGACCGAATCACGGATCAACAGTTCCCAGCGTAATCCAAAAAAAAATGCGGTTGGCTATAGCATCATCCCCATTACACCACAGCTGATCTCGTCCCTGCAAAGCGAGGCCCCCCCTCTTTTCAGCAGTCTGGACAGCGCCGATCCCCATCCGATGCGCACCAGCACCAATGATACGATTGGCCCCGGCGATGTCATTCAGGTTGCCGTCTATGAAGTTGGGACCGCGCTCTTTGGTTCATCCAGTTCAGCCATGAGCGCGGCAAGCAGCAGTTCCGGCAATGGTCTGCTGGGGGCTGCCCAGCCCTCCCCCATTCCCCTGTTGGGCGTGGATGGTAATGGCAACGTTCAGGTTCCGTTTGTGGGCCAGATCAATGTAGCCGGCATGACGGCCAGCCAGGCTGCCCAGGCCATCCAGTCCAGGCTGAAGCAGAAATCTGCCGCCCCCCAGGTCATGGTCCGGATTGCAACGGATATTGCCAATTCAGTGATGGTTTACGGCGGTGTCCGGCGCCCCAGTCGCATTCCGCTCACGCCAAACCGGGAGCATATCCTGGATGTCATCGCACTGGCGGGCGGACAGGAACATGCCAGTCAGACCCAGAATCAGGTCCAGAACCAGATGGACGAGGACTATATGGTCCGCCTGACCCGCAATGGTCGCGTGACCGAAGTCCCTCTCAAGGTCGTCGAGGATGACCCCAGCCAGAATATCGTCATGCAGCCGGGTGACCGGGTCCAGCTAACATATGAACCCCGTACCTTTACATCGTTTGGTGCAAGTGAGCACGTAAACCAGATCCAGTTCCCGACACCGATCCTGACAATGACGGATGCGATTTCCCTCATCGGTGGCCCATCGGATGCACGCGCCGACCCGAATGCCGTCTATCTCTTCCGTTTCGAGCACACGGATGTCCTTCAGCGCATGGGCATATCGGTTGACACAAGTGCCCCCACGGCACCGGTGGTTTATCAGATAGACATGATGAACCCCAGCAACTATTTCCTTGCACAGAAATTCATTATGCGGGACAGGGACCTTATTTATGTAGCCAATGCCGCCAGTAACAAATTCTATAAATTCTTCAGCCTCATCAGTACGGTCATTGCACCGGGAATTGCAGCAGCATGGATTGTCAGATAAAAGCCGCGCCCAACAAGTAGCAGGACCATCAGAAATACCTTCCATACCTGTTACAGCAAGACACCCTCCTCTCTCCTCTCCCGGAAGTCCATTTTATGAATACCGATCTACATGCTCCTGATGAAGGGTCGTATCGCCCCGAAGATGTCTCCGTGCTGGCACGGCTACTGGGCGGAATTCAGAACCGGATACGGGACAATCTGTATTTCATTATATTCGTTATTGCACCGACTTTACTGACAGTACTGTACCTGACATTAATCGCTACACCTCAATATATATCAGAAGCACATTTCGTGGTGCGCGGCCATTCATCACAGTCGGGCATCTCACTGAGCAATATCCTGCAATCCAGCGGCGGAGGAGGCGGGGTTTCCTCAGAAAATACATATGTAGTCCAGGACTATCTCCAATCCCGCGACGCAGCCGAACTTCTGATCAAGCAGAATAACCTGCTTGATGTCTACACACGTCCGGAAGCTGACTTTATTGCCCGCTTTTCCGGTCTGTCCGGGCTTGGATTCAAGAAAGACTTCGAGCATTTTTATAAATACTACCAGAATCATGTACTGGTTGAGCAGGATACGGAAACCAATATTTCCATTCTGACGGTTCGTACTTTCCGCGCAGCTGATTCCCAGAATGTTGCCCGTGCCCTTCTGAATGCTGGCGAAAACCTGGTGAACGAAATCAATCGGCGCCAGCGTGAGAACCTGATTCATATGACCTCACTTGATGTGCAGGCATCAGAGGCGAAGCTGCGCGAAATCAACCAGAAACTGGCAGAATACCGTAATGTCGTGGCCCTGATTGATCCCCTGCGGCAATCTACCCCGATGATCAGCTTTGTAACCAATCTGCAGAACATGCTGACTTCCACAAACATGCAGCTGAACCAGTTGCAGCAATCAGCGCCGAACAGCCCCCTGATTGCCGCCTACAAGCGACAGGCTGCCATTTTAGAGGAACAGATAAAGCAATCCGGCAAACTTATTACAGGTTCCGATGAGTCGCTTGTTCCCAAAATTACCGGCTATGATGACCTGATGGTACAACGCGAACTGCAGCAGCGTATCCTGGCCAGTAATGTTGCATCGCTTGAAGCTGCCAAGCAGCAGGCCAACCAACAGATGATCTATGTGGATGAAGTTGCCCAGCCCAATGCACCCGACTGGCCCGAATACCCCCGCAATCTTCTGGTTCTCAGCATCGTGTTTATGTCCCTGCTGGGGTTGTACGTGATGGGCAAGCTTCTTATTGCCAGTGCTCAGGAACGCAATCTGCACTAGATGGTCCGATCCGTTTCATGACGTAATTTGCAAAAAAGAATCCATCATGCTGCGCTGTATAGACATCGTTAAAGACTACCATATCGACAAAGGCTCCCGTCGCATACTGGACCGTGTCAGCTTCCAGATCGAACGGGGCGAAAAGCTTGGTATTCTGGGACGTAACGGCGCAGGCAAATCCACGCTGATCAAGATTATCGGCGGCGTTGAACTGGCAACCTCTGGCCGGATTGAACAGAGCATGTCTGTTTCCTGGCCCCTTGCATTTGGCGGCGCGTTTCAGGGCAGTCTGAGCGGACTTGATAATCTTCGATTTATCTGCCGTATCTATAATCTGGATTATAAGAAAACACGTAAATACGTTGATGATTTCTCAGAACTGGGAAAGCAGCTTCTTGATCCTGTTAAAACATATTCGTCTGGTATGCGGGCACGACTTGCCTTTGCGCTTTCTGTTGTAATCGAATTTGATTGCTATCTTATTGATGAAGTAATCATGGTTGGCGATGCCCGCTTCTATCAACGCTGCCGCGATGAACTTTTTACCAAACGCGCAGATCGGGCGCTGATTATCGTTTCTCATGACATGAACTTCATTAAAGAAATATGTGACAGAAGTGCAGTGATACATAATAAAAAAATGATTGAATGTAGTAGCGTTGAAGAAGGTATCGATCTTTACCATTCTCTTTAGTTCATGTGAATTTTTATTATATTATTGTGCGTGACTTCTCAAACTAGATGTTTAGCCCCAGGATTTGATGGTGCATTATTTTCACGAGAGTGGAAGGATGCGCTATGGGTCAGGTTCACCACGGGAACGCCACGACGACAGCGGCAGTCCGTCGAGCGATACAGCATAGTCAAGAGAGCCTGAGGGCTCTGGCGAAACGCTACGGGATCAACTCGAAGACGGTTGCCAAATGGAAAGGGCGGCCCGAAGGCTCCTCTTTCGACGGTCTTGTCGATCGAAGAGGAAGCCATCGTCGTAGCGTTCCGCCGCCATACATTATTGCCCCTGGACGACTGCCGTTACGCGCTACAGGTGACGATCCCGCGTCTGACGCGCTCTTCATTGCATCGTTGTCTTCAGCGCCATGGGATCAGCCGACTGCCCGCGACACCGAGGGCGACAAGCCGAAGCGCGCGAAGTTCAAGACTTATCCGATCGGCTATTTTCATATCGACATCGCCGAAGTCCGCACCGAAATGGGGCGCCTCTATCTCTTCGTGGTGGTTGACCGGACGTCGAAATTCGCATTTGTCCAACTGCACCAGAAAGCAACACGTCGCATTGCCGGTGACTTCCTGCACACCCTTGCCGCTACGGTTCCATACCGCATCCATACCGTGCTGACCGACAACGGCACGCATTTCACCGATCCGACCGGCGACGGATGGACACCGGAGGATATCAAAGCCATGTGGGCCGATGGCATCGTGTTTCGTTACCATTCTTTCGAAGCGGCCTGTGCCGACCTCGATATCGAGCATCGCCTGACAAAGCCCCGACATCCGTGGACGAATGGCCAGGTCAAACGCATGAACCGGACGATCAAGGAGGCAACGGTCAAGCACTTCCATTACGAAACGCACGACCAACTGCGCCAGCACCTCAGCGATTTCGTCGCAGCCTACAATTTCGATCGCAGGCTCAAGACACTGCGCGGGCTCACCCCATATGAATTCATTTGCCAGCAGCGGGAAAAAGACCCATCACGGTTCATACAAAATCCGCACCATCAAATCCTGGGACTAAACATCTAAGGCGTGCATTCTGATCCTGGGTATTTTGCATGAAGGCAGAAACTTTATGGGGAAGCAGTCCGCTACTTCCCAGTCCGGTCTGGTCAGCAAAAACAGATGACATCAGTTACGTCTGCTCCAATGAAGAATGGTATCCCCGGCTACCGTGACTGATCCATGCGCTCGGGGAATACTCAGATTGGGCGATCAGTAACCTGATGCAAAAGAATGCCACAGTCTGCACGCTGGATGCGGTGACTATGCTGAGAAAACGTGTGAATGACGCGGTATTACGCGAGGCAGGAACGCCAATGGCATGGCCTGTGACCCCAACATTCGAAAAACATGATTCATGACTTAATGACACATTTCACCAATGTGCAAGCCTGCATCAGGCATGCTAATTCCACGGATGAAAGATCATGATGTGGATCACACGCATACGAGCATGATTGGCACTGCCGATAGGAACGTGGCGGCAACTGCAGTAAGTTGGAATTGAAGGAGCAGTCTTCACCGGGGATAACCTGCCACAGGTCAGGCAACCGGCAGTTGACCGATCGGGCATGGATTTTCCCAGATGAGCACGGGAACACGGATGAAGCAGGAATGCATGCGGGTTCGGACCTGGCTGTATGATCATGCCTGGCCTTATTGGGCGGCGCATGGCGTGGACAGGGTGCATGGTGGCTTTGTCGAATACCTTGATCTGGCCGGTCGTGATGGCGGGGCACCGTTCAAGCGCGTACGCGCGCAGGCCCGGCAGTTATACTGCTTTTCACAGGCCGCTCTTCTGGGCCTCCCTGGCGCACGCGAAATTTCTGATAACTGCTGGCAATTTTTCGATAGGCATGCCCGGCGTGGTGACGGGGGATGGGCACGGCGCATGGATCGCACCGGTGTCATTATTGACCCGACCAGCGATGCCTATGATCTGGCCTTCGTGCTACTGGCCCATGCGTGGCGTTATCGATTGACGCGCGACCCGGTATTGATTGAAAGCGCTGCCGGGGTGATCACCACCCTGAACAGTGACCTGAAGGCACCCGGGGGCCTTGGCTGGCTGGCCGATGCGGGCACTTCCGGGCCACGACAGCAGAACCCCCATATGCATATCATGGAAGCGGCGCTCGAAATGCTTGATGCCAGTGGTGACGCGCGCTTCGCTGCGTTGGCGCACCAGGTGGCCGATCTTTTCCTGCATCATATCATAGACCGCAAAACAGGTGTCCTGCGTGAATTTTTCACTGCCGACTGGAAGCCGCTGGATTCCGCAGAGGGACATATTATCGAGCCGGGCCATATGCTGGAATGGGTATGGATTCTGGTGCGTGCACACCGTCTGCTTGGACTGGCAACGCTGGATGATGTCCAACGTCTTTATGCCTTTGCCACCTGTCACGGCACCGACGCGCACACTGGTCTCATTTATGACCAGATCAGGTCCACTGGTGCCCCCCTGAGCAGAGACAGCCGCCTCTGGCCCCAGACGGAAGCGTTAAAGGCACATATTGCGATGATGGAAACATTCGGGCTGGATACATCTCCCCAGATCAGCGTGACTGTTGATAACCTGTTCCGCCATTATCTGGACCATGCCCCCTTGGGTACATGGATTGACCATCGCCGTTTTGATGGTAGCCCCAAGGTCGACAAAATTCCGTCTACCTCCCTGTATCACCTGCAACTGGCGTTTACCGAATTGCTCCGTGCCCAATCCACACCTGGATATGACACAGTGGCTGTTTGAAAAACGCTTTATCCAAGACTTTCTTATGATTGCTAGATATCTTCTCGCCAGGCTTTCCAAACAACCTCTGACACTCAGTTGCATTTTATGGCGTGCATGGGGGCAGGTCGCGTATGACCCTGCTTCCCACCTCATGGCTTCGTCATGCACCACACAATGCAACTGTAGAACCAACGGGCCAGCCTGACTTCGATTTCAGAAAAACAGGGTCAATGCCCGGGACTATGCTCCAGTCCCACAAACCGAAGCATGTGACCCAGTTCGGTCTTTGCCATCTTCCCGGCCTGTGCCAGCAGGGCATCACGATCTATATAACCCATGCGGAACGCAACTTCGGTGGGCGAACCGACCAGCATGCCCTGGCGTGACTGAATGGTCTGCACGAAATTACTGGCCTGCATCAGGCTGTCGGGCATGCCGGCATCCAGCCAGGCGCATCCACGCCCCAACTGGTCAACATTCAGCGTGCCTTTTCCCAGATACATCTTGTTCAAAACTGTTTTGATGTTGCCAGTGTCATAGGATGCAGGCGCGTCCCGGACCCACCGGCCAGCAGGATGCCCTTCATCGGCCGGGGCTGTGTCACGGATGTGGTTTTCATGCCTTTGTTCCCAGTCTTTGTCCTGTGTAGCGCTGCGCACGAATGCCTTCCCACCAGGCGCGGTTATCCAGATACCACTGGATGGTACGCCGGATGCCGGTTTCAAAATCGTGCCGGGCTTTCCAGTCCAGCGCCTGTTCAGCGTGGCTGGGATCAATCTCGTAACGGAAATCATGACCGGGACGGTCCGTGACAAAACGGATCAGGCGTTCACGCGGCCCTTCGGGATCAGGCACCAGTTCATCCAGCACGGCACAGATGGTCTTGACAACCTGCAGGTTCGTGCGGGGCTGGCGCGCACCAATAGCGTAGGTTTCACCCGGCTGCCCGCGTTCGATCGCCTTGACCAGGGCCTCGGCATGATCTTCCACGAACAGCCAGTCGCGAATGTTTTCACCCCTGCCGTAAACCGGCAGTTCCTTCCCTTCGATGGCGTTGATGGTGACAAGCGGGATGAGCTTTTCAGGGAAGTGCCAGATCCCGTAGTTGTTCGTGGTATTGGTTACGAAAGTGGGCAGGCCATAGGTATGGTACCACGCGCGCACGATATGGTCGGATGCCGCCTTGGACGCGGAATAGGGACTGCGGGGATCATAGGGTGTGGTTTCGGTAAAGGGCGGATCGCCCAGTTCCAGATGGCCGAAGACTTCGTCGGTGGAGATATGATGGAAGCGGAACGCCTTCCGACGGTTGCCATCCAGCCCTTTCCAGTAGCGATGAGCAGCTTCCAGCAATGTGTACGTGCCCATCACATTGGTCTGCATGAACACACCCGGCCCATCAATGGAACGGTCCACATGGCTTTCCGCCGCAAGATGCATGACGGCATCAGGCTGATGGGTTTCAAACAGGTGCTGCATCGCCGTGGCATCAAGGATGCTGGCGGAACTATGAAGGTAGCGGTCACTGGACGCAACTTCCGCCACGCTATCGGGAGAAGCGGCATAGGTCATGCAATCTACATTGATGACGCCATGTTCCGTATTGCGGATAAGATGCCTTACCACAGAAGAACCAATAAATCCGCATCCCCCACTTAATAATATTTTCATTATGCTTCCAAAAATTTAACAATTTTTGTAAAAATATTAGCTGACACCCATTTTATTCAATAAATAAACAGGTTTCAAGGGCACCGAAAGCGTGCCCTTTTCCCCCGTCTGGCAGTCATGCGTACCATGCCCTGGCTTCCGGTTCCGCCACCAGATCCAGTCGCCCCCTAGCAAACCGGGGATGGGAAGCCGGATCATTTTCAAGCCAGCGGGACCACCGTGACAGGAAAAGGGCCCGCTCTTCCCCGGGTGGAATCGTCTCGCCACGGGAGATTTTCTCCGCATGGGTAAAGACTGCATCCGGGTTGTAAACAAGGCGGTACCCCAGATTCCGAATGCGCAGGCACAGGTCGATATCATTGAATTCAAGGCTGAAGCGTTCGTCAAACCCGTTTATCCGCTCCAGCACCGTTCGTCTGGTTGCAAACACCGCACCTGTGACCATGGACCACTCACGTTGGGCCATGGCCCAGTCCTGATAGGTTTTTGCACCGGCGGGCCAGTTGAGCCAGGCGTGGACAACAGCCCCAAAGGCAGGGAATATGCCTGCGTGCTGAAGGCTGCCGTCCTCGTAATAAAGACGCGCGCCCACACCCCCGACCGTTTTATCGCATGCGAAGCCCAGCATGGCCCTTATCCAGTCAGGCGTAAGCGGGTTCGCGTCGTCGTTAAGGAAAATGATGTATTCATCCGAAGCACTTCGCCACAGCCGGTTCATCTTCGCTGCATAGTTGAAGCATGTGCCTGGCGGCCTTACGGTTTCAACCCGCCTGAACGCGAAAGGCCACTCGCGCTTCGCCCAGTCCGGTTCCCCCGCAACATCATCACCGACAATCACGGTTACCCTGTCCATGGGCCAGCGGGCCTGGGCAATCCCTGCCAGAAGATGTTCCACATAGGTCTTGTCCGACCCGGATACCCGGCTCCGGCAGGTCGGAATCACGATCGAGACGGACGGGCACGCATCATCCGTGAAACGCCTTTGCTGCGAGAGTAGCCCGGCGCTGTTGCCAGGAGCGAATTCGATACCATCACCAGACACCTGCGCGGACAGGGCGATACAACGCGCCTGGGTGTCCGCAACGGGGCGCTGGCCCTTATAACCGACCAGGACATGCGGGATCCGGCTTATCGTTTTTCCCGCTTCAGCCACGCGAAGGACAAGATCGTAAAGAACCGCCGTGCCATGCCGGGAATCCAGTCCGCCCACTTCCAGAAGGGTGTGACGACGAATAAAAACAGGTGCGCCGATATAATCCTGTGCCGCCAGTAATGTGCGGTCAAAATCCGGTTTCAGGCGGATCCGGTCGAGCATGTCTTCTTCCGCGGCAATATCGTCCGCATAGAACAGCACGACATCCGGCCGCCGTTCCGCCGCATCCAGAAGCAGGGAAACAACATCGGGGGAGACATAGGCGTTATGGGGCGCAAAAAACAGCCAGTCATCCGCTGCACCTTCAGGAAGCGGTTTTTCATTCCATGAAAGATCATGGGCAAGCCGGACAGGCATCACGCCATCTGCAGGTACGAATGCATCGAATTCCTGTGCGGATGCAAAAGTGGGATTGACCTGGGGGGGCTGGGGCAGATGGGTCATCGGCCGCCGCTTGTGCGGGAGCATTGTCCGGTCAGGCTGGGTGCTGGCCGCAACATCTGACAGACGCGCCATGATCGTATGCGCTATCGTGTCGGCAGAAAACAGACGTGAAATTCTTTCCCTGGCGGCCGTGCCAATGGCAGGGTTCCGGTTCGCAACGGCTCCTGCCGCCTTTACCAGTGCGCCTGCCATGGCGGCTTCATCCATCCTGCCGCCCGGGTGTCCCGGTGCGGTCCGGTCTGTGCTGGCCGTGCCCATTTCCTGTGCGGATGCCACGGGGTAGCCGCAACTTTTATCCAGGAACTCCGCGATATCCGTACTGTCGGGCGCGATGACCGATTTGCCCATGGCCATGGCTTCGGCAGCGATCTGTCTCGCGTCCAATGCAGAATGCAGGCTGACATAGATGTCGGATATATTGAAGAGACTGCCTGCCTCATTGTCATCCACATGGCCTTCAAGGACATGGACGCCAGTTGTCCGGGTCATCAGTGCGGACAGGTTTTTTTCGGCTTCCGGTTCTGTATGGGCACCTCGATGTACCAGAACCAGCGTCCAGTTTTCCTGTGCCAGGCCAGACCGGGCAAAGGCGTCAAGCAGTGCAGCGGTATTTTCCCGTGCCAGCCTATCGCCCATGTCCACAACGCCAAAAATAATGTGGCTGTCCGGGTCTATCCGGCTACGTTGCAAGATGGTTTGACGCTGCGACACGATGGAGGCAGGCATGTAAACGGCACGGGGTACGACCTCCACCGGCACACTGACCTTGCCAGCCAGCAAAGCCGCGCAACGTGGGCTGGACACCCATATCCGGTCCATCCCCTTACACTGCTTGTGCCAAGCTGGCGGCAGGCTGTCCATTTCTGTTGTCCAGTACCCGATACGCTGCTTGGCAGACGCGATGACGGCATGCTGCGCATCGGTCAGCATTTCCGCACAGAGCGAATCAAACTGGATCAGGGCAATGTCTGGCTGGGTATGAAAGTCGATCGTCTCTATGGCGGGACAGATCTGCTGATGGTCATGATAAGGTCTGGCAATGGGATAGGCATTGAGTTGAATGTCGGCGCGCCGTAGCGTGCATAGCAGTTCACGGCTTGTCGCACCGATCCTGCCTTCATAATTCCATGGCCCAAGACAGGCCACACGCAGGCGATGGTCCGGCAGGATGACCGTATAGGGCTGTCTGTCGACCAGCAGCCCACGTTCTGCCCCGACGGGCAAGTCGGAAAGTTCCCCTGCAAGAAGCGAAGCCCGGACCAGATTGATGTCAAAGCCTGTCTTCTGCAAGACGGCAGGCCAGCTCTTCTGCAATTTCCTGAGAAATTTCTTGTGCCCTGTAGAGGCTGCGAATTCCTTGCGCAGCATGAGCAGTTTAATGAAAGGAAAACCCTGATCGATCAGTTCCTTCCAGCCAAAAATGGTCGGATTGGCCGAGACAGGACTTGTATAAATCGCCCTGATTGTAAGGCCGCCTGCCTGCATTATTTTGGCGAACGGGATTTCATATATACGGATTACCGTATCTTTATCATCAATTCGTTCTATATTGCGAATAAAATCATTGAACACCAAAGAACAGAGCGCCTTTGGTTTAAAGCCGAGAAAATAGCTCTGAATATGCCAACCATATTCATGGCTTGCCGTAAGCCCGGCAATATCCGTTGGACAGCTCCGGATACGGTCGATCATCCTCTGGAATACATCGCTCTCCAGCGTAGGTATGACGCTATCATTGGTTATGATAAGGAAATTTGCGCCGAACAGGTCAGGATAAAGCTGGAAGGCATGCTGCCATGCCCCGAAATCGTAGCCGGCATTATCCCGCACGATGATGCCATTGGCCACGGCACTCTCTTCTTCGGTAAATTCCACCGGGCGGTCAACAATAACAACAAGAATGACCAGCAGGCCAGCATCCCGCAACTGTTTCATATACGGCAGGACATGGGGCTTCAGGCGCCCTGCGGGTACATGGGTAATAAGGATGGCTACATCACGCTTCAGGATCTGCCCCGGTTCCTTGACAATAATATGCCGCGGTCCCTGGGTTGCGTGTTTAATATTGTCCAGTTCACGAAGCGCATCGGGGTGATCAGGTTTTTCCTGCAAGGCCTGGTTCAGACCCGTCAGGGCCAGAGGAATATTGGCCATTCTCTGGGCCAGAAGGCCCAGATGCAGGGGCGCATCACCATCATTCCCAGGCAATGTGCTGGCATGACGGTAAACTGCCAGGGCTTTGTCGAGAAAACCGGCTTCTTTCAGGGCATGGCCAAGCTGCACCCAGATGTCCCGTCTGTCGGGATCGATTTCCAGACTTTTTTCATAATGGGTAATCGCGCCTGACCAGTCTCCTTCATCCCGGCAGGTATGCGCTTCCTCCAGCATTCTTTCGTAAGAATATATATGGTCTGCATCAGGATGATCGGGGTTCTCCTGCAGTAACTGGCGCCGGCCTGCCATGGCAAGGACAGGTTTGTTCATTCTTTGGGCCAGAAGCCCGAAATGCAGGGGGGCATCACCGTCATTTCCCGACAAGTCGCAGGCAGAACGATAGGCTTCCAGGGCTTTTTCGGGAAAATTGGCTTCCTTCAGGGCATGGCCAAGCTGCACCCAGATATCCCGTCTGTCGGGATTGATCTCCAGACTTTTTTCATAATGGGTAATCGCGCCTGACCAGTCTCCTTCATCCCGGCAGGTATGCGCTTCCTCCAGCATTCTTTCGTAAGAATATATATGGTCTGCATCAGGATGATCGGGGTTCTCCTGCAGTAACTGGCGCCGGCCTGCCATGGCAAGAACGGGTTTGTTCATTCTTTGGGCCAGAAGCCCGAAATGCAGGGGGGCATCACCATCGTTTCCCGGCAAGGCGCAGGCAGAACGATAGGCTTCCAGGGCCTTTTCGGGAAAATTGGCTTCCTTCAGGGCATGGCCAAGCTGCACCCAGATGTCCCGTCTGTCGGGATCGATTTCCAGACTTTTTTCATAATAGGTAATCGCGCCTGACCAGTCACCTTTATCCCGGCATATATCAGCTTTACTAAGTAACTTCTTATATTTCCTTTTCAAAAGAGGCAGAAATTTTTCCATTTAATACTTATCTCCGATATTAACTGGTGGCTTAGGTCATGAATCAATGAAAATTTTCAATAACACTATCTGAATAAGAAAAAATATCCAGCCACTTGCTGTCTTTTAGCAGAAGCGATTAACCGAAGCGAGAGCCTGCCCGGTGGTACGTCCCTTTGTCATGCCTGGAATTTTCGCTGTACATATGGATAAAAGTCGTAACATCGGCCACGACATCCTGCATCCATGCGGCAAACCAGCGCGTACCCTGATTGCTCCAGGATGCCAGTTTCAGGCTGACCGGATCCCTGTCATATGTGTACCTTGGGCAGGCATGCCAAACCCGCTGTAAATGCTGTTTCAAAATTCCCCACATGTGCTGTCGGAAAATTCCCCAGCACGGATATGGTGATCAGCCATTGAGGTGATCGATAGCTCCATGCTTTGGGGGCCTACCGCGGCGCTTTGGCGCTGCCGGTGGCATCAGATTGGCGTGGGCCCGTGTATGCTCGGGGATCAGATCGGCATGCTGGCGCAGGCGATAGCTGGCACCTTCGATGTGGACGACGACAGCATTGAAGATCAGGACTTCATGTGTATGGTGCTGGATCTCGACCACGCGACGGCGGGCAGTGTCAGGCACACTGTAATAATTGCCGGCCACCGCCACCATCCCCTCGCGGCTGATCCGCCGCTCGACGCTCAGAACAGCATCGTAGCGCAGGGCAGGCAATGGATGCAGATGGGGCTGCTCCTGTGCAAAATGCTCCTGCACGATCCGCCCGGTGGTGGCATGTGCCCGCGCGTTGGCGATATCCGCGCGCCAGACGTCGAACTGGGCGTTGAGGTCATCGAGATCATGGAAGCTGCGGCCAAGGAAGAAGTCCTGACGGATGTAGCGGAAGGGTCGCTCGACCTTGCCCTTGGTCTTGGCGCGATAGGGCTGGCAGGCTCTGGGGGCGCTGCCATAATGGGCCAGAAGCGCCACCAGCGAGGCATTGTAGGTCACCACGCCCGCATCATCCTCACCGATGACAGCGGTCTTCATGCGATCGTAGAGAATTTCCGTGCAGCAGCCCGCCATCGCCTCGAAGGCGGCGATGTGGCAACGCATCACTGTTTCCAGACCCTGGTTCGGGCAGAAACGTCCCCACAGCCAGCGACTGTGCCCCAGCACCATGCTGAACAACCAGACCTTGCGCACGATGCCTGGCTCGCCGGTGAAGACTGTCTGGAATTCCGCAAAATCGACCTGCGCCTGAACGCCGGCTCCGGTCTCGAAGCGCCGCTCATAAGGCCTGGGCAGCGGGGGGCGGATTTGCCGGAGATATTCCGTCAGCGATGAATAGGCACCGTCATATCCCATGTCGCGAATTTCACGATGCAGCCTGCGCGATGAAAGTCCGGGATAACTTGCCATCCGCTCCAACAGATAGGTTCGATAAGGTTCTGCTGCGCTGGCCACCGGTTTACGCGGTGCATAGGCTGGAGTCTCCAGCCCATTGGCCAGATACTTCTTCACTGTCTTGCGATCGAGCCCTGTCTGGCGCGCGATGGCGCTGATGCTGAGCCCCTGTCTTTTGAGTTCCTGGATCAAAACGACCTCCCTGAGTCCTATCACCTGCTCGCCCTTCCTTTGGCATCAGCAGGGATAAATGTGCCGCGTGATCGTCATGGGGGCATGCCCCCATGACGATCACGCACAGTCCTCAAACTGGGGAATTTTCAACCAGCACATTTGGGGAGATTACAACCAGCACTCACACCCGCTGCCGCAGGGACATCCATTTTGCATCAAACGCTTTCTTCTGGCATTATAAAGGGATTCAAGATATATGTAATCATACTTCATGCTGCTTTACGGAAAACACAGTATGATGTCATTTGTTGCCAAACCAGCGGGACATTAGTTTAGTAAGTATCATGAATAAATTGTCTGTCGGAATTGATGGCCTCAACCTTGCCCTTCCCAAGGGAACAGGGGTGGCGACATATGCACGAACACTTGCCAATACCATACACAAGATGAACTATGGTGTAGATCTACTATATGGCCTTGATATTCCCTGTGATAGCCCACCCGCGCTACGGGAAGTACAGTTCTTTAACAATTTAGCCGACGAGAAAATTGTCAAATCGTCCTCTCCCTTTTCATTAGGCTGGTGGCGCAATCTCCAACAGATGAAAGACTGGCGGTCAGGAGAAATATTTTTAAGTGGCCGTGTCGAGACACGCGGCTTTGAAAGTCATCTTCCGAAAAACGACCGTATCATAAATATCCGTAATATTTTTAAAAAAGCACATCGTTATTATAGAAAAACCGGAAAATTCATAGAAATAGAGGTCAAAAATCCACCAGAAATAATGCACTGGACTTATCCACTTCCCATAAAATTAAATCAATCCATAAATATATATACATTGCATGACCTTGTTCCCCTGCGGCTTCCACAAACAACACTAGATAACAAAAGTAGTTATTATAATCTGATTAAAGATATCTGCTCGGGGCAGGGGAAAATATGCACCGTATCAGAATCCTCCAGAAATGAAATTCTATCTTTCTTCCCGGAAGCCAGCGGGCGTATACATAATGCATACCAAACCTATGATGAAGACATACACAATCATATAAAGAATGAAAATTTTAATGAAGTCGGTCGTATTTTCAATATAGATCGTGATGGATATTTTGTGTTTTTTGGATCATTGGAGCCAAAGAAAAATATCGGTCGCCTGATAGAGGCATTTCTTGCCAGCAGTTCATCAAGGAAACTGGTGATCGTTGGGGCAATGGGATGGAAAAATGATAAGGAATTACGTTTCCTGCAACATGGAATTGATACTGGTCGTATTATTCACACGGAATACCTTCCCCGTTATTTATTAACTTCATTATTGATCAATGCACGCGGCCTGCTTTTTCCTTCACTTGCAGAAGGTTTTGGCCTGCCCGCTCTTGAGGCACTGGTCTGCGGTACACCCGTAATCTGCTCCTCGGAAGGTGGTCTACCTGAAGTTGTTGGTGATGCGGCAATGATCGTTGATGCCTATGATACCAACAGCATTGCCTCCGGTATCATAAAAATAGACAGGGACGATACCATCTATAACAATCTCAAAGCAAAAGGCCCCATACAGGCGGCAACCTATTCTCCAGATCGTTATGCTGACCGGCTGAAGGCTTTATATCAGGATGTATTACGATAATATCCCGAAGACCATTTGGAAACGATTCATTCCGAAAAACCTTAGAGACTGTTTAATAAGTCAGCTCATGATCGTGCTTTAAAATTAAAGAAATTTTTTGGTGAAGCTTTTTGCAAAAGCTTCGAAAGAACGCCACTTTTAAAAAAGGTGGCACCCAAAAAATTTTATTGTTTTTTACAATGAGTTGTTTTCAAATATTTCTTACAGATCGAGGGTGTCGCCTTATTTTCAGAAAGGCGACATCTGCTGAAGCCTTCAGGAAAAAGCTTCACCCGGACCCGATTTTATGATTGCAGGATATATCTCCTGCTGATTTTTCAAACAGCCTTTTATAAGCATGCCGCATAACAGCCGTGAAGCAGGCGGGCAAGATGCTACATGCCCGGATTCCTGCATGTAGCATTGCGCATGGTGTTCAACAAAAGGGGTTATTCGGCAGTAGAAATAACGGTCGTGATCAGGCCAAAGAATTTGTAGAATCTGTTGCTCGAAGCATTGGCAATGTAGATCAGATCCTTGTCCCGCATCATGAACTTCTGCGCCAGGAAGTAGTTGCTGGGGTTCATCATGTCCAGCTGATAGACCACGGGTGCAACCGATGCCTTTTCATCAACAGGAAGGCCCAGACGACGCAGGACATCGGCATTCTCATACCGGAAAACATAGATCCCGTTCGGATCAGCCCGTGATTCCACAGGCCCCCCTACACGCGCCACGGCTTCCGCCATGGTCAATGTGGGCATGGAGAACCGTGTCTGGGTAATCTTGCCACTCGCACCAAATACCGAAAAAGTACGGGGATGATATATTACCTGAACCCGGTCACCAGGTTGCATGGCAATATTCTGCGCAGGTTCATTTTCAATAACCTTAAGGGGCATTTCGGCAATATGTCCATTACGGACAAGCCGGATCATATAATCCTCGTCAGCCTGGGTCGTATGGTCTACTCCCCCGGCCAGCGCAATGACATCAAGAATATGCTCACGGTTTGGCGTCAGGGGTATACGGCTGGGCATACGCACCCCACCATAGACCATGACCGAATTGGCAATATCGCTCGCAATCCTGACCAGGACCTGGGGCGACTGCGATTTCTGCTTCAACCGGGCCAGGATGGCATCAGCCACCTGATGTGCGGTCATGCCCGTTACATGGATCTGGCCTGCGAACGGAACCAGAATATTTCCACTGCCATCAACAACAACTGGCGGCAATGTAGAGGAAGACGCACTGCTGGGCAGCGTATTGGTTCCGCTTGCACTGGATGCAAGCATGGTCGCGCTATTGGCACTAAAAAGCGAACTGCCGACTTCGTATATGGATACCTGGAGAATATCCCCCGGGCCAACCGTATCGTTCTTGCCTGGGGCTACCGGCACGTTATCGGCGTCAAGACTGCTGAAAGATGGCGGCCCTTCGCTGTCCAGTAACGTGATGAGGTCAAGGCTGATCTGAACGATGCCGTAGCCTACAGCATTCTTTTTGGGATTTTGCTGGGCGTGATTGATCTGAGACTCTGTCGGACCACTATTGGGCAGGGCATTGCACCCTGCCAGAAACATGAGTGCTCCGCCCATGACAGCAAGGCGCTTCCTGCTCAATGCACGATGCTGAACTGGCCCCATGTCTTTCAGGAAACAGAATTTGGTCAATGTAACACCCTGGCAAGTGATTAAGAAACCGGCAGAAAACTGAGCCGAGTGGAACATACATCCATGGCAGATAAAAAATCGACAGGCGGCCCTTTTATCAGTTCATATTCTAGCTGACCATACATATATTGAACCGCTCCGGGAACCGACACATCCTGTTAACGCCAACTCCGGCGTGCCACGACAATGGTTTTACCCCCACACCATACTGTCGGCATCGCAACCACCTTCCGGTTCCATGAAATGCGCACACAACCCAGGGTTACGGATATCCGTATGCACGGGCCTGACATACCCGGATACCGGCATGGACACGCAAAACGGTTCACGCTGCATGATGCGTTCCGCCATCCCTACAGAAACAATGAATTATCAAGTAATTAAAAAATTATAATTTCCAAAACAAAAATATATGCTGTTTGCAACTTAACCAATCGCATGATTTTTATAAAATACTTTCATTCGCGCAGCCTGGGAATCAATCGAAAAGAAATTTGCCCTTTCCCGACCATTCTTACACAGATTCTCCCGTTTTTCCGCATCCATGCCATCCAATACACAAATGGTCTTGCGCATCTGGTCGCTATCCAGTGGATCGACCAGCAATGCAGCGCCACCGGACACCTCTTCCGTAGCGCCGCCCATGGACGTCATGACGGGTATATCAAGAGACATGGCTTCAATGATGGGCAGGCCAAATCCCTCCGCCAGCGAAGGGAAAAGCAGTGCCCGTGCTTCCGCCATCGCCCGGAGCAGGGATGGCCGGGCGCACCAGGGCACGCGGATGATTGTCTGGCCAGCCTGCACCGGTGACAGATCGGGACGGTCGTCCCCATCCGGCCCGATAATGACAAGCGGGCGGCGGGTTTTACTCATGCCATGGGCAATAACCAGACGACGGATATTTTTTCGCGCTTCCACACGTCCCACACATACAAATGCATCCGCTGGCGCGATGCGTTCAGCCTCTGGCAGCAATCGTGCCTCTTCAACGCTGATACCGGCACACTGGTACAGATTGGTAATGCGGCTTTCATCCACACCCAGATGCGTGATCACCTGCTGCCTGACCGTTTCCGTCACCGTTATGATATGGTCCATATTTCGCGTAACGGCACGCAGGACCCTCTTCATCCTGACGGGGTTGATTCCGGTCAAGTCAGGATTCAGCAGGGGTATGATGTCATGTATCGTGGTGATGTTGACCGCATTCTTGACCTTTAGCGGCAGCGGGTAGGTCCAGTGCATGATGGCGGGCGGCGTTGTGGCCTTCAGGCACAAAGGCCTGCCGAAACACCGTAAATGCGTATTTCCCATGCGGAACATGTACGGCAGGTAGGGATGCCCTTCGCAGTCCTGCCTTATCCCAACCCACGGGGCCAGTGCCCTCAGAATGCAGGAAGCCACCGTAAGGGCACCGGGACGGCCCGGCGCAACGGGCGCGCCTGCGGGCGTCAGCCGCAGGAAATCTGGCGTAATACCCATCCGCTCAAGCGTGCTGGCCAGCCCTGTAGCATAGGTCGCAATGCCTGTGCCCCCGTCCAGGGCCGTACCACGGGTATCAATCCATACGTCTGGCATAGGCCATCCCAAATCCAGTGTCCGGGTGGCATGGCCTGTCCCGGCCTCGGACCGGCTGATCGTTCACCAGCTATGCACCCACTGGATCAGGTCAATATCCCATCCATATCCCTGTTTACAATGCACAGGCCTGACCGCCCCTGCCCTGTGTCCCGCCATGCGGTGAGGGATCAGAACCCGATCACCGCATCCCCACCAAAGGTGAACATGCCGTTGTTGCGGCCCCCATTGAACGGCGTGCTGCCGTTGAGCGAGCGGTCAAAGCGGATTTCCGGGCGGATCTGGAACACGCGTACATGGTGCCCAAGGTTCGGGCGGTAGCTCATGTTCAGCGTCATTTCGCCATAGGTCGTGCCGTGACTTGAGGAAGAAGGCCCGGCCATGACCAGCCCCCCCGTCCCGGCAATGGCTTCCATGTAGGAGTTGTTGCCGATGAAGGTGGCGACCATGGAATTGTTGTTGTCGCGGTAGATTTCACCACGATAGTTGAAGGTCAGGCTGTCGTTGACCTTGTAGCTCAGGAAGCTGACGAAACTTTCCGCATCTGCCCCGGCAAACTGCCCCTTCGCCCCAAGGCCGCGTACACCTTCATCATGCAGGTAATTGAACTCGGCCGTCAGTGTCAGGCGATCATTGACCTGGTAGGTTGCGTTGATGTCGTTCCAGAAGCGGTTGGCATGGTCGGCCTCGTAATGACCGATCAGACGCCACGAATCTTCCGGCCCCACGCGGCTCAGTTCCACGATCTTCAGCTTGCCATGGGCCAGATTGTTCAGGTTGAAGCCGAAATAGCCCGCCGGCGCATTATTGTTGTCCGACCGGCCAAAGGTTGTCTGGTTGCCGGTATCAATGCCGAAGGTCACGTCCACCATGGGGGTGACGTGCCAGTTGAACATCGCCCCCACATGCTGGAACGGCACGGAATATTCAGATGTATAGGCCAGCGTGTAGAACGCGCGTGAGGCGGGGTCGAGCCCTTCCACCCCCATCGGGGCCTGCAGGATGCCCGCCTGCATGTCCAGCCCGCCCTTGGTCACCCATGGCAGATGCACATCCATATGCGCCTGCGCCGGAATAAGCTGGTAGCGGTTGCTCCATTCACGGTCGCTGATGCCCACCAGATGGTAGTAGCGGGCATCGGAGCCGTACATTGCCTCCAGCGTGAAGCCGACCTGATATTTGTTCACGCTGGAATCGATAGCCTTGTTCAGAGTGAATTCAAGCTGGTTCAGCTGCACCTGATTGGCATGGTCGGCAAAGAAATCGCCAAAATTGTAGCCGGGCTGGGGGCGGGCGGGATTGGCCATGATGCCGCCTTCGATCTGGCCGGTCAGTGTGATGTCCCTGAGCCAGCGCGTGACCCCGCTATCGGGTTTCAGACCGGAAAAAACCTGCACCTGCGCCTTTGCGGCGGAGGAAAGGACCGTCAGGCCCATGGTGATGCCTAGGACATACCCAATCCTGCAACCTGGCTTCATAGTGATCGTTCCCCCATCAGCAGATCCAGACCGGCATCCCAATTGATGCATGTTCCTTACATGAACATGAACTTTATTTTATGTTGCTTCATCCCCTTTTGGAAACAAAAATTGTTAAAATAATCTCGTATCAGGATCGTATCCAAATCAGGACAGACGCTACTGGTTCCGGCCCAGCCAGCCCCGGCGCCAGAACCACAGCAGCGGCAGCACCACCGTCGCCGCCATAAGGACAAGCGAATACCAGTAGCCGTATTTCCAGTTCAGTTCCGGTATGTCATGGAAATTCATGCCATAGATGCCCGCCACCAGCGTCGGTGCCACGCCAATGAAGCTGACCACGGTCAGGATCTTCATGCCGTTATTCTGCTCGATACTGATGAACCCCAGCGTCGCATCCAGCAGGAACTGCACCTTGTTTGCCGTCTGGGAGACGAAATCGTTCAGCGAACGGATATCACGCTCCACCGTGCCCAGCCGTGCCTGCAGCCGCTCCGACAGGTCATGACGCTTGTTTTCACCCAGAAAGATCGCAATGCGTTCCAGTCCCAGCAGGCTGTCACGCACGGAAGAACCCAGATCACCCGACCGCCCCACCCGGCGCAGCATGTTGCGCAGCAGGGTGCCCGCCTGGGCCTGTCCCGGCTGTTCGGACTGGAACACATCGCGTGACATGCCATCCAGCGCCTGCCCCAGATGTTCCAGAATATCGGCCAGCCGGTCCACCACCGCCTCCAGCAGCAGGATGCCGGCTTCATTGGCCCCCAGCGGCGTAGTCTGGGTCGCTACCTGTCGGGCCACCACATCAAAGGCGCTGAAACCGGTATAACGGACGGTCAGCAGCCGCTCGTGCATGAGCACGAACCCCACGGGGGAGACAAAGAAATCATCCGGCGTCTTGCGCACCAGCGGCGTGGACAGGTAGACGGCATCCCCTTCCATGAACAGGCGCGACGAACTCTCGATTTCATCCAGCTGGGAACGGGTGGGAATGCGCAGGCCGGTCACCTGCGCGGCCAGGGCTTCCTCCTCCGGGGTGGGGTTGAGCAGGTCAAGCCATGCAGCCCCCGCCCCATCGGCTGCTGTGCTCACGGTCCGGGCCGGAGCGCCCGGGCGATGCGCTAGAAACATGGGCTGTCTTTCTTACGTTTCTGGGGGTGTCCATCCATCATGCGATACCAAACATGTCAAATCATTACAGATGCCCGGCATGGTCGGGGGCTGGTATTTTGCCGCCATTGGGTCCAGAACCGGCAGGCGGCCCGGGACGGCTGCATGACTGTAACACAAAGCCACGCCCACTTTCTTGCGGAGTAGCGAAGTTGAGCGCAACACAGACACCGGCAGGCACCAACAGCCTGCGTAGCGGACCTGACAATCGCGGCCGGTTTGGCATCTTTGGCGGCCGCTTCGTGGCCGAGACCCTGATGCCGCTGCTGGCTGAACTGGAAACCGCCTACCGCGCCACCCAGGCCGACCCCGCGTTCCGCCGCGAGCTTGATTATTACCTGAAGGATTATGTAGGCCGTCCCAGCCCGCTATGGTTCGCGCGCCGCATGACAGATGAGCTTGGCGGCGCCAGGATCTACATGAAGCGCGAGGAGCTGAACCACACCGGCTCCCACAAGCTCAACAACGTCATGGGACAGATCCTGCTGGCGCGCCGCATGGGCCGCACCCGCATCGTGGCCGAGACGGGGGCAGGCCAGCATGGTGTTGCCACCGCCACCGTGTGCGCGCTGTTTGGCATGAAATGCGCGATCTACATGGGGGCGACCGATGTGGAGCGCCAGAAGCCCAACGTATTCCGCATGAAGCTGCTCGGCGCCGAAGTGGTACCCGTCACCGCGGGTGCCGGCACCCTGAAGGATGCGATGAACGAAGCCATGCGCGACTGGGTGACCAATGTGCATGACACCTACTTTCTGGTCGGCACGGTGGCTGGCCCGCATCCCTATCCCGAGATGGTGCGCGATTTCCAGTCCGTGATCGGTGAGGAAACGAAGCAGCAGATCATGGAAGCCGAAGGCCGCCTGCCCGATGCGATCGTGGCGGCCATTGGCGGCGGGTCGAACGCCATGGGCATCTTCCATCCCTTCCTGGATGACCCCGAGGTCAAACTGATCGGCGTGGAAGCGGCAGGCTGCGGGCTGGACAGTGGCCTGACCGCCGCCTCCATCGAACGGGGCCGCCCCGGCGTGCTGCACGGCAACCGCACCTATCTCATGCAGGATGAGGACGGACAGATAACGGAAGCGCACTCCATCAGCGCAGGGCTGGACTACCCCGGTGTCGGTCCCGAGCATTCATGGCTGAATGACATCGGGCGCGCGGAATATGTGGGTGCGACCGATCAGGACGCGCTGGACGCCTTCCAGCTGTGCACCCGCACCGAAGGCATCATCCCCGCGCTGGAAAGTGCCCATGCCATTGCCTATGCCGCGAAACTTGCGCCCACGATGGCAAAGGACCAGATCCTCGTGGTCAACATTTCCGGCCGGGGGGACAAGGACATCTTCACCGTAGCCGAACGCCTGGGAGTAAAACTGTGAGCCGCATCGCCCGCCGCTTTGCCAGCCTGCGCCAGCAGGGCCGTGGCGCCCTGATCCCCTATGTCGAGGCCTGCGACCCGGATTATGATACGTCACTCGCCATCCTGCGCGGCATGCCCGGAGCCGGAGCCGACCTGATCGAGGTGGGCGTGCCCTTCTCCGATCCGTCCGCCGATGGCCCGACCATCCAGAAGGCCGCGCTGCGTGGCCTGAAGGGCGGCTCGAGCATGAAGCGCGTGCTGGAAATGGTGCGCGCTTTTCGTGAAGGCGATGACGAGACCCCGATCATCCTGATGGGCTATACCAACCCGATCGAGGCCTACGGGCCGGAACGCTTCTGCGTGGATGCGCGCAAGGCAGGCGTGGACGGCCTGATCGTGGTTGACCTGCCACCGGAGGAATCCGACCTGCTGGCAGGGCCAGCGGCAGCAGCCGGGCTGGACATCATCCGCCTTGTTGCTCCCACCACGCCGGATGAACGTCTGCCCGTCGTGTTCAGTGGCGCATCGGGGTTTGTGTATTACGTCAGCATCACCGGCGTGACCGGCACCCGCACCGCCAGCACCGATGAACTGGCGCTGGCCCTGCCGCGCCTGCGTAAAGCCACCGACCTGCCCATCGCCATCGGCTTTGGCATCCGCACGCCGGAACTCGCCGCCAATGCCGTGCGCGTGGCCGATGCCGCCGTGGTTGCCTCAGCACTCCTTAACACGCTCGAGACCACGCTGGACGAAGAAGGCAAGGCGACCAGCCGGACCGTACCGGCCGTGCTGGAACAGCTGCGCGGGCTGGCCGATGCGGTGCATGCCGTAAAGAAGTGAAAGACGATCTGGCCCAATCCTTCATCTATCTGTATTGAACGTGGCCCCAGACTTTTAAAGGGAGAGGCACCATGAGCTGGCTGACCGAATATGTCCGTCCCAAGATCCGCGGCCTGCTCAAGCGGGAAGTGCCGGACAACCTGTGGACCAACTGCGAATCGTGCGAGCAGATGATCCTGACCAAGGACCTGCGCAAGGCCCTGAACGTATGCCCACATTGTGGCCACCACATGCGCGCGAGTGTGGCCGAGCGGCTGGAATGGACCTTCGATAACGGGGAATACACCCGCATCGAACTACCCAAGGTTGCGGTTGATCCCCTCTCCTTCCGCGACCGCAAGCGCTATACCGACCGGCTGAAGGACGAGCGCGCCAAGTCGCATCTGGATGAATCCATGGTCGTCGCCCATGGCCAGATCGGTGGCCATAACGCGGTCGTGGCCGTGATGGCGTTCGAGTTCATTGCGGGCACCATGGGGGCTGCGCTGGGTGAGGCGTTCATCGCCGCCGCCCGCCTGGCCATCCTGCAGCAGGCCCCGCTGGTGGTGTTTACCGCATCAGGCGGGGCACGCATGCAGGAAGGCATGATCAGCCTCATGCAGATGCCCCGCACCACCGTGGCAGTGGACATGCTGCGCGATGCCGGGCTGCCCTATATCGTGGTGATGACCAACCCGACCACGGGTGGCGTTTCCGCCTCCTTCGCCATGCTGGGTGACATACAGATTGCCGAACCCAATGCGCTGATCGGCTTTGCGGGCCAGCGCGTGATCGAGGATACGGTACGCGAGAAGCTGCCCGAAGGCTTCCAGCGCGCGGAATACCTGCTGGACCATGGCATGCTGGACATGGTGGTCAAGCGTAGCGACCTGCACGAGACACTGGCCCGGCTGATCGGCCAGCTCAACTACCGCCACATCACGCCGCACGCTGCCGCCTGATCTCTCCCCCTGGGGCCACCACGCATGAATGCTCCCACCCTCGGTCCGGAATTCGTAGGCCGGACCGGGCAGATCCTTGAACGGCTGAACCGGCTGTACCCGGCCCTGATCGACCTGTCGCTTGCGCGGCTGGAAAACCTTCTGGCCCGTCTTGGCCATCCCGAACGCCATATGCCGCCCGTGGTGCATGTGGCGGGCACCAATGGCAAGGGCAGCACCTGCGCCTTCATGCGGGCCATTGCCGAAGCGGCGGGATGGCGGGTGCATGTGCTGACTTCCCCCCACCTTGTGCATGTGACCGAACGCTTCCGCATCGCGGGCCGGATCGTGCCCGAGCGCGAACTGGCAGCCGTGCTGGAGGAAATCGAGCAGATCAACGCCGGCGCCCCGATTACCGTGTTCGAGGTGCTGACCGCCGCCGGCTTCGTGCTGTGCGCGCGCCATCCGGCGGATCTGGCCATTGTGGAAGTGGGTCTGGGCGGGCGGTATGACGCCACCAATGTCATCCAGCATCCTGCCGCCTGCGCCATTACCGCCATCTCGATGGACCATGAAGCCTTTCTGGGCAACACGCTTGCGGCCATCGCGACCGAGAAGGCAGGCATCATCAAACCCGGCGTGCCCGTGGCCACCGGCCGCCAGCCGACCGAGGTCATGGCCGTGCTGGCCCGCACGGCGGGTGAAAAGGCCAGCCCCCTGTACCGGCGGGACCATGAATGGTCGATCACCACCCGCGCGGATGGAGCCAGCCTGCACTACCGTGATGCCCATGGCACGCTGGACCTGCCGCTGCCCGGCCTGCCCGGTGCCCACCAGATTGATAACGCAGGGCTTGCCATCGCCACCCTGCGCGCAAGCCCGCTGGCCCTGCCAGACAGGGCATGGGCCGGGATCGCGCAGGCACGCTGGCCTGCCCGCATGCAGCGCCTGAACGGCAGGCTTGCGGCCCTGCTGCCCGATGGTTGGGAACTCTGGCTGGATGGTGGCCATAACCCCGGGGCGGGCGAGGTGCTGGCGCATGTCATGGCGGCATGGCCAGACCGGCCCACGCATCTGGTCATCGGCATGAAACAGACAAAGGACGCCACCGGCTTCCTGGCGCCACTGCTACCGGGGGCCGCCAGCATTCAGGCCGTGGCAGAACCGGGGCAGCACCTGGCCCAGCCGGTGGCCGATATTGTAGCCGCATCGGGGGGCCGGGCCACCGCAGGCCCCACGCTGCATGCAGCACTAGCCCATCTGGCGGCCAGCGCGGGGGCCAACCCTGCCCCGGCGCGGGTGATCATATGCGGCAGCCTGTACCTGGCCGGGGTAGCGCTACAGCTTGATGGCTGGCAGCCGGACTAATAACTTAACAAAACAGGATAAAAGTTTTTGGGTGCCGCCTTTTTTCAAAAAGGCGGCATTCTTTGAAGCTTTTTGGAAAAAAGCTTCACCAAAAACTTTTATAACTTACTGGCCATCCGGCAGCGGCCGGCCGCGCCCGATCTCACGCAGCGGCAGGCCCGCCATCAGGCGCTGTTCGATCTTTTCAAGCGACATGTCCCGCGTTTCGGGAATGAAGCGCCATGTCACCAGCACGAAGAACAGGTTGAACCCGGCAAACAGCCAGAAGGTCGGGCCGTTGCCCAGCCACTGCAACAGCGACAGGAAGCTTGCGCCCACGATCATGTTGGCGATCCAGTTGGTCAGCGTGGAGATGGAAATGCCAAGGTCACGCCCCTGCAGCGGCTGCACCTCCGAACACAGCACCCAGATCAGGGGACCGGCCGACATGGCGAAGCCGGAGATGTAGATCAGCAGCATGAACACCGCGATGATCTGCTCCGTCTGCCCCAGATGGGGCCGGTTGAGCATGAAGCCCAGGCACCCCATGCCCACGGCCATGATGATGAAGCCGGTATACAGGATGGGCTTGCGGCCCCAGCGGTCCACCAGACCAATGGCGATGAAGGTGGCCAGCATGTTCACCAGCCCCACCATGGCGGTGCACCACAGCTGCGCGGGGCCGACATAGCCCGCCAGCGCGAAGATCTTGGGTGCGTAGTACATCACCACGTTCACGCCCGCCAGCTGCTGCATGACCTGCAGCCCCATGCCCAGGAAGATGGAGCGGCGGAAATTGGCATTGTTGCGCAGCAGGCTCCAGCCGCGCTGCTTCTGCTGGAGCTGGCGGCTGATGTTCTGGATTTCCTGCATGGCTACACCATGGTCGTTGCGCAGGTCCTCCAGCACGGCCAGCGCTTCCTTGCGGCGGCCACGCATCATGAGCCAGCGCGGGCTGTAGGGCAGGAACAGCACCCCGATCAGGAACAGCACGCCCGGCACGGCCGCCACCGCGAACATGCCGCGCCAGTTACCCGAATAGCTGAACATGGTATTGCTGAGGAAGGCGATGAAGATGCCCGCCGTGATCATGAGCTGGTAGGTCGAGATCATGGCGCCACGCGCCTGTTCGCTGGCAATCTCGGACAGGTAGAGCGGCGCGGTGAAGGCCGCGACACCAATGGCCAGCCCCATGATCAGGCGGCCCGCGATCATGGACGGTATCGACCATGCCAGCGCGCAGGCCAGCGAGCCCGCCACGAATACGGCCGCCCCCACCAGCAGCGCATGCTTGCGCCCGATCTGGTGGGACATCCACCCCCCGCACAGCGACCCCACGGCGGCCCCCGCCATCATGGCGCTGACAATCCATTCCTGCTGGATGGTCGTGGCATGGAACGTGCTGGCCAGCAGGTCCAGCGCACCGGAAATGACCCCGATGTCCAGCCCCGCCATAAGGCCGGCAAGGGCTGCAAGGCAGCCAATGATGAGGGTACGCAGCCGTGCCGTATCAAAACTGGTGGTGGGTGGCGTAGTGGCGGCTGTCTTGTTGTCCATTATGGCCGGTCCTTTAAATATTCTTCTTGTTGCCGGTGATCGTGTCAGTCGGAACGGGTCAGGCCCGTCAGCAGAAAAAACGATACACCATATCTTCGCGTCCGGTCTGGATCATGTTCCAGCAGTTCATCGATTAAAAATCGTTTTACCCGAAAAACGACCGGGGTTTCGTCACTATGGCCCGCAATCGTGTCCTGTTCCATGACTTCCATCATGTTTGCAAGCCATGGCGCGACACCGGGGCGTTCGGTCAGCACCAGCGGCGCGCGGGGGGAAAACAGGATCGTGCCCCGGGCCTGTATCGTCTCCATCTCGTCACGTTGCGTTACATGATACAGGTAGCTGTCCGGGTCTTCGCCTGCCCGCCAGCCCCGCATGTCCACCCGTGCCAGGCCCAGGGCCGCGTTATCGAGATAGGTCAGCCTGCGCCCCGCAGCCACGGGGGCCGCGAACAGGTCAGGCTGTGGGGGCAGGGCTGCCGGCGGCGGGGATGCGGCCACATCCGGCCCACGCGGGCGGCGCTTCGGGCCACGGGCGCGTGGCTGGGGCGCAAAGGGCAGTTCCGCCATCCGGCCTTTTCGGCGTTGCGCCATGTCCGTGCCTCAATCCATGCCCGAAAACCGTTATGATCCTGCCTGCTGCGGGCGGCGGATCAGGCGCAGGCGGCACACATGCCCTCGGCCTCGATCGTGCTCTGCCTGACCGTAAAGCCACGCGCGCGCGTTACCTCGACCAGGGCTTTCAGGATATGGGGATCATCCAGTTCCGTCACCCGTCCGCACTGGCTGCAGATCAGGAACTGGGCCGCATGGACATGGCCATGCCCGTGACATAGATGTCCCGACTCCAGCATGTGGCGGCAGCCCACGAAGGCGGACAGGCGTTCGATCTTGTGGATCAGCCCCTGTTCCATCAGGAAGTCCAGCGCCCGGTAGACCGTGGGCGGCGCCACCGGCTTGCCCCGGCTTGCCCGCAACTGCTCCAGCAGGTCATAGGCACCCAGCGGACGTTCGGCCGCCAGCACCAGTTCCAGCACAAGACGGCGCATTTCGGTCAGCCTGACACCACGCTCGTGGCACAGCCGGCTGGCCTGGTCGAGCAGGGGCTGCATGCCCGCCTGTGGCCGGGGGCCAGCCGTATCCATCTGTATCACGCGGGTCACTGCACGCCCTCCTGTATCCGGCCGCCGGGGCAGGCCCTGCGCCCGATGGGGCAGGGGTCAGTCCGGCAGGTGGTCCACCCACATGGCCATCAGCGCCACGAACAGCGCAAGCCCAGCATGTATCCAGATCAGCCCGTGCAGCGTCAAGACAGGAACCCTGCCAGCAGACATGCTCTGTGTATACTGTCTGTTCCCCATGGCGCGCGTTCCCTCCGGTATCGGCACATCCGGTCCTGCATGCGTCAAAAAGCTGGTTTTTCCCTTAAGAGTGAGGGGAAAACAAATCCCTGATAAAGAATAAAAGTTTTTGGGCGCCGCCTTTTTTCAAAAAGGCGGCATTCTTCGAAGCTTTTTGAAAAAAGCTTCACCAAAAACTTCCCTACCCTTTGCCTGTGTTATTCGTGGGGCAGGGTATGGTAGGTACGGTTGAAATAGACCAGCCCACCACGTGGCGTGCTGCTGCGCAGGCTTTCCACCACGCCAAACATGACACTATGGGTGCCAACCTCCACAATCCGTTCGATCCGGCAGTCAAGCGACAGCACAGCCTCCTCCAGTACGGGGGCACCGCTGGTCAGCGTGGACCAGTGGCCGGCGCGGAAACGTTCAGCCTGTTCCAGCGGGCTTGCGAACACACCCGAGATGTCCTGCTGGTCCCCTGCCAGAACGTTGACGCACATGGCCCCATCCACCCTGAAACGGTCCCGCACGCGCGACGCGCGGTTGACGCAGACCAGAACGGTCGGCGGCGTATCGGTAACCGAACATACGGCAGAGGCGGTAAAACCCGCCGGATCATCCAGCGTGCCGGTGGTCACGACATTTACCGCCGCGCCCAGACGCGCCATGGCGTTACGGAAAGTGAGGGCGTCAATCCCCATGGTGTGCTCTGCCTCGGTCCCTGTTGCATGCCTGTGGTCCGCACGCAGCCGTGACGCCGGACAACAGTCGGGGTAGCGCATTCTACCCCGGTTGAACACTGCAAACGCGCAAGGAGTCGCAGCATGGAGCCTGAACTGATCGAGATCACCCATACCGGCAGGCTGGGGCGCATCACGCTCAACCGCCCGCGCGCGCTCAATGCCCTGAACATGGACATGTTTCACGCCATCGGTGCCTGTCTGCTGGCATGGCGTGATGATCCGGGCATCGAGACCGTGCTGCTGGACAGCGCCAGCCCGAAAGCCTTCAGCGCGGGTGGTGACATCCGCGCCATCCGCGCCCGGCTGGAAACCGGGGGCGTGGCCGCCGCCGCAACCCCCTTCCGCACAAGCTACCGGATGGCCTCGCTGCTGGCGGGCTATCCCAAGCCTGTCGTCTCCTTCATGGACGGGATTGCAATGGGCGGCGGCATCGGGCTGGGGGGGCATGTGCGTTACCGGGTGGTGACCGAACGCTCCTGCCTTGCCATGCCAGAGACCGCCATTGCCCTGACACCCGATGCGGGGGGGTCGTACCTGCTTTCCCGCGCGCCCGGCCTGAGCGGGCTGCGCCTGGCCCTGACGGCGGGCCGCATGAACGCAACCGCCGCCCTTGCCGCGGGCTTTGCCGACCGGCAGGTGGTCTCCAGCCGGCTGGACAGCATACGGGACGCCCTGGCCCATCAGCCCGCAGGCGTGGTGATGGACAGCCTGCCCCCGTGCCCACCGCTTGATGCCGGGCCGGACACGGCGGAAATCGCCCCGGTCTACAGCGCACCGGACATGCCCGAACTGATGGGTCGGTTAAGTTCCCATGGCGCGGACTGGGCACAGGCGGACCTTGCCGCCATGCAGCGCGCCTGCCCGTTCTCA
The DNA here is from genome assembly GCF_011611525.1 of Komagataeibacter rhaeticus. NCBI lineage: Bacteria > Pseudomonadati > Pseudomonadota > Alphaproteobacteria > Acetobacterales > Acetobacteraceae > Komagataeibacter > Komagataeibacter rhaeticus. The sequence continues at coordinate 30,668 of NZ_CP050139.1, read as the reverse complement.
CTATGGGTGACGTTTGCCGCATGGCATGCGGCCCGCAGGCTGCCTGATCTGGACCATGCGCTGGAGCAGGAATTCCAGCTTGTCTGCCACATGCTCGCCCGCCCCGACTTTGCCGAAGGCGTGCGGGCCCTGCTGATTGACAAGGACAACGCCCCCCGCTGGACACCCGCCCGCATCCGTGATGTTTCCGAACATGAAGTCGCCTGCTGCCTGCGGGCGCGTTCGGCCTTCTCGCTCAACCTGCCGCTGGCCAGTACGGACAGTAATTAATCATTATCACACATAAAGCAGATCAAAATGCCATTTTCCAACCACTACCACCCCGCCACCCACCACAGCAGGCTGGGCGATGAATTCTATGACGTGGTGCAGGCGGCCCGCTTCCCCGCCCATATCCTGCGCTACCGCAATAACGACGTGGCACCGCGCATCGGCCTCGACACACTGGATGATGCGGAATGGGTCCGTCATTTCGGCTATTTCGACCCGCTGCCCGGCTCGCTGCCCCGGCCGCTGGCGCTGCGCTACCATGGCCACCAGTTCCGTGCGTACAATCCCGACCTGGGGGATGGGCGGGGCTTCCTGTTTGCCCAGCTTCTGGACGCGGTGGATGGCCGCCTGCTGGATATCGGGACCAAGGGCAGCGGCACCACGCCATGGTCACGCGGCGGGGACGGGCGGCTGACACTCAAGGGCGGCGTGCGCGAAATGCTGGCCAGCGAACGGCTGGACGCGCTGGGCGTGCGCACCTCCCGCACCCTGAGCGTGATCGAAACGGGGGAAAACCTGCACCGTGGCGACGAGCCATCGCCCACGCGCTCCTGCGTGCTGGCACGGCTCAGCCATTCCCACATCCGCATCGGCACGTTCCAGCGCCTGGTGGCCCTGCAGGACAGCACCAGCCTGAAGCATCTGGTGGCCTATGTGATCGAGACCTACTACCCCCACCTGGCCAACGAACCCGACCCCGCCGCCGCCCTGTATGACGCCGCCACCACCCGCATGGCGGAAATGACGGCGCAATGGATGACAGCGGGCTTCGTGCATGGGGTGCTCAACACCGACAACATCAACATTACCGGCGAGAGCTTCGATTACGGACCGTGGCGCTTCCTGCCCAGCTTCAACCCCAGCTTCACCGCCGCCTATTTCGACCATTCCGGCCTGTATGCCTATGGCCGCCAGCCCGAGGCGATGATGTGGAACGTGGCCCGGCTGGGGGAATGCCTGATCGCCCTTTCCACCCTTGAGAAGATCCAAAGTATATTTGATGATTTTTGGAAACGTTATGAACGTTTTCTTGATATTTCAGTGCTGTGTCGGCTTGGCCTGAAAGAGATTTCAAGAAAATCTTCGACCATCCTGCGCACAGATCTGTTTTCTTTCATGGAAGAAAGCCAGATTGGGTTTGAATTTCTGTTTTTTGACTGGTATGGTGGCGCCCAGAGCCAGAAACGTGCCCTGTCAGGATTGCGTTCCGACTTCTATGCGCAGGACGGTTTCAGAACCCTGCGGGACGGGATCATGCAGCATGAGCCTGCGCCCGGTATCGATCTGTCGCATCCGTATTTTCGCGGTGAGACGCCCCATATGATGCCGGTGGAAACAGTGGAAGCCCTGTGGCAGCCCATCGCCACGGCGGATGACTGGTCCGGCCTGCACGACGCCATGCGCCAGATCGCCAGCATGAAGTCAGCGCTTGTCCCGCCGTCTCCGCCAGATGTGGCTACGCCATAGGGGGAACCAACCGGTCGGGCACGGATTATTATAACAACAAGAAAGGGAAAGGCCCCGTATGAATACCCAGGTACCAACCGCCCGGCCAGACCAGCAGACCGAACCGCTACCCGACCTGTCACAGATCGAGATTTCCCCCAACGCGCGCAAGACCCTGTGGCTCGCAGCCATCGTGGCCGCCATCTGTGGCGGCCTCTATGGTTACGATACCGGCATTGTCTCGGGCGCCCTGCTACTCATCACGCGTGATTTCCACTTGAGCAGCTTCCTGCAGGAGATGGTGGCCTCCGCCATCCTGGCGGGCGCGGTTATCGGGTCACTGCTGACCGGATGGCTGTCCGAACATTACGGCCGGCGCAAATCCATCATGATCGTGACCGCGATCTTTGTGCTCGGCGCACTGGCCTGCGCCTTTTCGCCCGATGTCTATACGCTCATCATCTCGCGCGTGTTCCTTGGCCTTGCGGTGGGCGGGTCCACGCAGGTGGTGCCGATGTACATTTCCGAACTGGCTCCCGCCCACAAGCGCGGGCACATGGTGACCATGTTCAACATCGCCATCGGCATCGGCATCTTTGCCGCCAATGTCATCGGCTTTGCCGCACGCGATGCGTGGGGCTGGCGGCCGATGGTGGCGATTGCCGCCATCCCGGCGGCGGTGGTGTTCATCTCCATGTTCTTCCTGCCCAAGAGCCCGCGCTGGGCGGCCGAGCATGAAAGCCTTGATTCCGCACTGGAGCAGCTTCAGCGCATCCGCACCTCCGAACGTGACATCCGCCGCGAGATGCGCCGCATCCATGCCAATGCGAATGAGGAAACCGACCCGCGTGACAGCGGCTGGCGCGGCATCCGCCAGCCCTGGGTGCGCCCGGCCCTGATCGCGGCCCTTGGCGTTGCCTTCTTCACGCAGGCTGGCGGCCTTGAAATGATGATCTACTACGCGCCGACCTTCCTGTCGGATGCGGGATTTGGCAGTTCCTCGGCGCTGATGGCCAGCATCGGCATCTCGATCATCTACCTGGTCATGACCATTCTGGGTTCGAACATCGTGGACCGGATCGGCCGCCGCCGTCTGGTGCTGGTGATGGGGCCGGGCAGCGTGCTCAGCCTGATCGGGCTTGGCGTCATGTTCCTCATGCATCCGCAGCCGGGCAGCATGGGAAGCTGGCTGATCATTGTCTTCATGCTGCTGTTCATGGTGTTCAATGCTGGTGGCATTCAGGTGGTGGGCTGGCTGCTGGGGGCGGAAATGTTCCCGCTGTCCATGCGCGGCAACGCCACCAGCCTGCACTCCGCCATGCTGTGGGGCAGTGACCTGCTGGTCACCAGCACGGCGCTGACGCTGGTGACCAAGATCACGCTGGGCGGGACCATGTGGTTCTATGCCGGTGTGAACCTGCTGTCGGTCCTGTTCGTGTATTTCATGGTGCCGGAAACACGGGGGGCCTCGCTGGAGGATATCGAGGAAGCGCTGCGCGAAGGCCGCTTCCGCCCCACGCGCGGCAATACCGCCATTGTGGAAGAAGAAGAATAAAAGTTTTTGGGTGCCGCCTTTTTTCAAAAAGGCGGCGTTCTTCGAAGCTTTTTGAAAAAAGCTTCACCAAAAACTTCTTCCTGTGGTCCTGACACAATGCGCATCCTGCGCCAACTGAAGGTGGCTTTCCTGATTGCGGATCGGGAAAGCTTTCTTTATGCGGCGGGGCTTGCGCAAACCCTGCGCCCCTGATCAGGATGCCGCAGGCGGCCACGGGAATGATGGACAGGTCATGATAGAAAACATGCAGTTCGGGACCATCGCCGTCATTGGCGACGTGATGCTGGACCGTTACATTTCCGGCATTGTCAGCCGCATCTCGCCCGAAGCGCCCATTCCCATCCTTCTGCATGAAAAGCTTACGGCTGTTGCGGGCGGCGCCGCCAATGTCGCGACAAATGCCGCCGCACTGGGCGCACGCGTGCTGCTGGTCGGCCTGGTCGGGGCGGATGAGTTCGCCCCCGCACTCATCCAGACCCTGGCACGCTGGCCACGGATCGACACGACCGGGCTGGTGACGGATGCGGGCCGCCCCACCATTACCAAGACCCGTGTCATGAGCGGCCTCCAGCAGATCGTGCGGATCGATAACGAGGACACCACACCACCCGCTCCGCCCATTACGGCGCAACTGGTGGAACAGGCTCATGCCGCCATCGACCGGGCCGATATCGTGGTCTGCTCGGACTATGGCAAGGGCGTGCTGGGGGATGGTGTGCTGGACGCCATTTTCACGCGCGCCCGTGCCCGGGGCATTCCGGTCATTGTCGACCCCAAGCGCAGCACGTTCGCCGCCTATCGTGGTGCCAGCCTGATTACCCCCAACCGGCAGGAAATGGCGCGCGCCACGGGACTGCCGCTGCTTGATGACGGGCAGGTCGTGGCCGCCGCGCGGGAAGCCGGCGCCCAGTCTGGTAGCGATGTGCTCGTGACCCGCTCCGATGAAGGGATGACCCTGTGGCGCACGGACGGGGCTGTGACCCATGTGCGCGCCAAAGCCGCCGAAGTATTTGACGTATCGGGCGCGGGTGACACCGTGGTGGCCACGGTCGCGGCCATCCTGTCTGCGGGCCAGCCGGTCGAGACGGCGGTGACCATCGCAGGAACGGCGGCCTCGCTCTCTGTTGGCAAGCTGGGTACCGCCACCGTCTCACGGGCGGAACTGAGCCGCGCCCTCATGCAGGACATGCCGGATTCGGGCAAGCGCGTCACACTGGAACAGGCGGCCGCGATCGCCAGTGAATGGCGGCACCATGGCATGCGGGTCGTGTTCACCAATGGCTGTTTCGACCTGCTGCATCCGGGGCATATCGCACTCCTGCAGGCGGCGGCGGCACAGGGGGACAAGCTGATCGTGGCCCTGAACACGGACCGTTCCGTCAAGCGCCTGAAGGGGGAAAGCCGCCCCATTCAGGATGAACAGGCGCGTGCCGCCGTGATCGGCGCGCTACGCGCCGTTGATCTGGTGGTGCTATTTGATGATGACACACCACTTGAAGCCATCCGCGCCATCATGCCCGATATTCTGGTCAAGGGTGCCGACTACCGCGAGGACCAGGTGGTGGGCGGTGATGTTGTAAAGGCCGGTGGCGGCCACGTGGTGCTGGTTGATATCGTATCAGGCCGGTCCACGACCGCGCTTGTCAACGCAGCCGCACGCCCTGGATAACCCAAAAAGTTTTTGGTGAAGCTTTTTTCAAAAAGCTTCGAAGAACGCCGCCTTCTTGAAAAAAGGCGGCACCCAAAAACTTTTATTCCTTTTTGCCAATCTGAAATGCTGCCGCAGGTTTATGCCACAGATGCATCCACCCTCAGTTCAACCTTGAGGGCAGGGGGGACCGGCAGCTTCAGTACCTGCTGGTAGAACGCCAGTTCCAGTTCCCATGCCTGCCGGATGGTCGCTTCCTGCCGGAAGCCATGGCCCTCGCCTGCAAATTCATACAGCGCGCATGGCACGCCCCGCGCCCGCAGGGCCGCCACCATGGACTCCGCCTGCGCGGGCGGCACCACCCTGTCATCCAGCCCCTGCAGGAACAGGACGGGCACCCTGATATCCGCCACCTGCGTAATGGGCGAACGGGCCAGATAGGTGGCCTCATCAGCCGGGTAGGGACCAACCAGCGTATCAAGGTAGCGGGATTCGAACTTGTGGGTATCACGCGCCAGCGCGCGCAGGTCGGTCACGCCATACAGGCTGGTGCCTGCTGCAAACAGGTCGGAACGCGCCAGGGCCAGCAGCACCGTAAGCCCGCCCGCACTGCTGCCACGTATGACGATGCGGGCCGGGTCCACCCGACCAGCATCGGCCAGGTACTGGCAGGCGGCAATGCAGTCATCCACATCCACCACGCCCCACTGGCCTTCCAGCCGCTGGCGGTAGGCGCGGCCAAAGCCGGTGGAGCCACCATAATTGACATCAACCACCGCGAACCCGCGCGATGTCCACCACTGCACCTTGAACGAAAACGCCGTACTGGCCCGCCCGGTGGGGCCACCATGGGCCATGACCACCAACGGCGGCTTCCCGCCCGCAGGCCCCTGATAGCGGGCACTGGCGGGGGCATAGAAAAAGGCGTGTCCCGTTCCCTCACCCCCGGGCAGGGGAAAACGGACCGTCTCGGCCCGGGCCATATCGGCCGATGCAAGGGGCAGCGTGGCCGCACGACGCAGCACATGGGCAGCCTGCCCTAACCTGCCATACACCACGGCCGCCGCATCATCGGGCGGCGCATCAAGCCATGCGAACCCGCCCCCTTCGACCGGCAGCGGGCAGGCGGCGGGATGGCCAAGTGCGACCGGGTCCACCGCGCCATCACGGATGGACACCATATGGGCCGCACCCTCGCTGATGACCATGGCAAGGATGCTGCCATCATCAAGCGGCACATAGCTGCGCAGGCCAAACACCCAGTGCGGCTGGCCAATCTCGGCCTGCATGGGGGCCAGGGCCACGGGGGCCGCGCCCGTGGTGTCAAAGCGGTAGAGGTTCCACCATCCGCTACGGTCCGACAGGGCCAGCAGGTGCCCAGACCGGTCCCAGCAGGGCTCGATTACGGATTCCGCCTGCCCGTCCTCCCCCGCGACACTCCACGGTGCGGCAAGGCGGGGTGGATCATCGCCTTCCTGCAGCAGGGAGGCCGCGCGCAGGCGCGTGCTGTCCCATGGCATGGCCGGATGATCCCATTCGATCCACGCCAGGTACCGCCCGTCGGGCGAGGGACGGGGAGAGGACAGGAAATCCGGTCCCATCACCAGCGGCGTGCCGGTATTGAAGGCGGGATCAGTCGTATCCGTGCAGTCCAGCATCACAATGGCGGCGGCGGGTTCCCCGTCCTGCGCGCGATGGTCCTCCCGCACGCAGAACACGAAGCGCCCGTCGGGGCTGAAGGCAAGGTCGGCATACCGCAGCCCGGCACCCGCACACAGGCAGCGCGGCGGCCCATCCTCCACCAGCCATACGCTGCCATCGCCCCGGTTGCTGAACACGATGCGCCCCCGGCATACGGCATAGGCGCCACCGCCATATTCATGCACCCGCGTGCCCACATCAAAGGGGGCGGATGTGACATCCGCCACATGACCGTCCCGGGCCCGCACCAGCACGCGCCGCCCGGCGTCGGTCGGGCGGCCTTCCACCCAGTAGACATCACGCCCGTCCACCCGCACGTCGGACAGGGAGACCGTCTTTCCCGCCACCAGTTCCACGCTGACGGGCGAGGGCCAGGTGCCATACGGGGCGGTTACGGGGGCTGGCCTGTCGCTGCCGCCGGACTGGGTCATGTGTCTGCTCCTGCCATTTGTGCGTGACAATGGGATCGGGATTGCGCAAACCGCGTTTCACGGTCTGGGTCCGTAACCTACATAATTCTTTTTTTTGTGACAGGTAATCCGCTGCTCCAGCATCTTGAACATCTTTTCCAGCATTACGGCTATGGCGTAATCGGCGTTACCATCATGCTGGAAAGCATGGGAATTCCGCTTCCGGCGGAGACCCTCCTCATCTCCGCCGCCCTCTACTGCGCCGCCACCCACAAGATGAACATCACATGGGTCGCGACAGCAGCCATCATCGGGGCGATCATGGGGGACAATTTCGGCTACCTGATCGGCCGGTGGCTGGGCTACCCGCTGCTTGAACGCAAGGGCGGCAGGGTGGGCCTTACGGCAGGCCGCCTGCAGGCCGGGCGGTTCCTGTTCAGGCGGTATGGCGGCATTATTGTCTGCCTTGGCCGCTTTGTTGCCATACTGCGCGTGTTCGTGGCCCTGCTTGCGGGGGCCAACCGCATGCCGTGGCCCCGGTTTATCGTGTATAACGCGCTGGGGGGGATATGCTGGGCGGGGGGATATGCCTATGCGGCCTATTATCTGGGGCACAGGATAACACGGATTTCCGGGCCGGCGGGGATGACGCTGGCGGCATGTGGCGCGGTGGTGGCACTGGGCGGTGTCCTGTTCCTGCGCCGGCATGAACGCCGCCTGACAGCCGAAGTGGAAGCCGCCGCACGGCGTGAGATGGAACAGTCACAGCAGGAGGGCAGGACATGACCAGACACTGGAGCCTGAAACAGGCACCCCGCATGGATGGCCATCTGGCCGTGGTAACGGGGGCAACGGGGGGGCTGGGCTACGAGACAGCACTTGGCCTTGCCAGCCGTGGGGCCACCGTCATGCTGGCGGGCCGCAACCCCGAAAAGGGCATGGCGGCGCTGATGCGGCTTCAGGGCGACGTACCGGGGGCCAAAGCCTCCTTCCGCCTGCTGGATGTGGCCAGCCTGTCCGCCATTGCCACCTTTGCCCATGAACTGGCGCAGGAAACCGACAGGCTGGACGTGCTGGTCAACAATGCGGGCGTGATGGGCACCCCGCACCGGCTGGAAACACGCGACGGGTTCGAACTGCAGTTCGGCACCAATTTCCTTGGCCCCTTTGCGCTCACCGCCCGGCTGCGTCCACTGCTGTGTGCCGCCCCACAGGGGGGGCGGGTGGTCACGGTGGCAAGCCTTGCCGCGCTGGATGGCCATATCGTGTTCGATGACCTGCAGGCTCGCAGGCGTTACGCCCCGTTCCGCGCCTACCGGCAGAGCAAGCTGGCCGACCTGATCCTGGCGCTGGAACTGGACCGGCAGGCCCGCACCCATAACTGGAACCTGCACTCCATCGCCGCCCATCCGGGCTGGGCCATGACGGATATTTCCACCAGCCGCCTGTCATCCAAACAGGGCCTGCAGGAAAGACTGACCCGCCTTGGCGCGGTGTGGGCGTTCAAGCTTATGGGGCAGTCCGCAGCCCATGGCGCGCTGCCGATCGAATTCGCCGCCATAGCGCCCGAAGCCCGCGATGGCGGCTATTACGGCCCAGACGGGCGCGGCGAACGCCGGGGGCATGTGGGCGAAGCCTTCATTCCCCCTGCCGCGCGCGACCTGGGGGTGGCGCGGCGGCTGTGGCAGGTGGCCGAGCGTCTGACCGGCACGTCGCTATCGTAGTCAGCAGATAAACGTTTCCGGGTGCCGCCTGTTTTCAAAAAGGCGGCGTTCTTTGAAGCTTTTTGAAAAAAGCTTCACCAAAAACTTTTGTTCCCTCAGCGGCGGGTGAAGGTCCAGTACAGCGGTCTGCGGCCTGCGGCGAAGGCCTTGGCTTCATAGCGGGTCGGGGGCCAGCCTTCGGGGCGGACGGTCGCAGGTGGCGCCGTCTTGAACAGGTCCTGCGCGCCCATGACTTCCTCCACCCATGCCTGATAGGTGGGATCATCGCTCGCCACACGCCAGGTCGCACCGGGGCGCAGGATGCGGGCGGCCATCTTTACCGTTTCAGGGTGCACGAAGCGGCGCTTGGCATGGCGTGACTTGGGCCACGGGTCAGGGAACATGAGAAACAGCCGGTCGATCGACGCATCGGGCAGGCCACGCAGCAGGATACGCGCATCCTCGTCCCAGATCCGCAGCATCTCGGGCACCGGGGCGGTTTCTTCCCCCCCTTCGGGCACGACGCGCGACAGCAGGGAACACAGGCCGTTCTCGAACACCTCACACGCAATGTAGCCCACATCCGGGTTGGCTTCGTTCTGGGCCAGCGAATGCTCGCCACCGCCGAATCCTACCTCCAGCCATATCTGCGCTGGCTGATGGCCAAAGGCCGTGGCCGGGTCCGTTATCGCCGCCTCGGGGAAACGCATGCGCGGCAGGGTCTGGTCCAGCAGGCGCTGCTGGCGCGGGCGCAGCGGATGGCCGCGCTGGCGCCCATAAAGCCGTTCTGGCGATGCCTTTACATCCACGGAGGCGGTCATGTGTCCGAAAATCCTGCTCCTGCTGCCGTAGCACACGGCATGATTGAAAAACGCAGCGGGGGCCGCCACGACCCGCTTTTACAAGCAGCCATGGCAAGCCCCCTTGATACAGAAGTTTTTGGTGAAGCTTTTTTCAAAAAGCTTCAAAGAACGCCGCCTTTTTGAAAAAAGGCGGCACCCAAAAACCTTTATTGTCTTTTAGCGGTTGAACGCGCCACGCAGGGCATCGACCAGATCAGTCTGCTCCCATGTGAAGTCGTCCTTCGCCGCATCCGGCGTACGGCCGAAGTGACCGTAGGCGGAGGTCTGGGTATAGATCGGGCGGTTGAGACGCAGGTGCTTGCGGATGCCCCGCGGGCTGAGGTCCATGACCTCACGCAGCACACGGCCCAGCTTTTCCTCGTCCACGTCCTTGCCGGTACCATCGAGGTCAACATAGACCGAAAGCGGGTGCGACACGCCAATGGCGTAGGAAACCTGCAGGGTGCAGCGATCAGCCAGGCCAGCCGCCACAATGTTCTTGGCCAGATAGCGGCAGGCATAGGCGGCGGAGCGGTCAACCTTCGTCGGGTCCTTGCCCGAGAATGCGCCGCCACCATGAGGTGCCGCGCCGCCATAGGTGTCCACAATGATCTTGCGCCCGGTCAGGCCGCAGTCACCATCCGGGCCGCCAATGACGAAGATGCCGGTGGGGTTGACGTAGAACTCGCTCTCCGGCGGCATCCAGCCCTCGGGCAGGACATCACGCACGATGCTGCCCAGTTCCTCACGGATGGTGGCCTGGCTGGCCCCTTCAACATGCTGGGTGGAAATCACGACGGAGGTGGCGCCAACCGGCTTGCCATCGACATAGCGCAGGGTGACCTGGCTCTTGGCGTCGGGCTGCAGCGCTGCCGCACGCGGATCACCCGCCTTGCGCAGGTCGCGCACGCGGTGAAGGATGTCATGCGCGTAGAACAGCGGGGCCGGCATCAGGCTTTCGGTCTCACGCGTGGCGAAGCCGAACATGATGCCCTGGTCGCCCGCGCCCTCGTCCTTCTCACCCGCGCTGTCAACGCCTACGGCGATATCGGCGGACTGGGCGTGGAGGTAGTATTCCACCTCGGCATTGCGCCATGAGAAGCCGGCCTGATCGTAGCCGATATCCTTCACCGCCTCACGCGCGCCCTCGATCAGCAGTTCGGGCGTGACGGAGGACGGACCACGCACTTCACCCGCCAGGATGATGCGGTTGGTGGTGACCATCGTTTCGCACGCAACGCGCGATTCACCGTCTGCCGTCAGGAATGCATCCAGAACGGTATCACTGATCCGGTCGGCGACCTTGTCAGGATGCCCTTCGGATACGGATTCCGATGTAAACAGAAAATCGCCTTTATTACGCATGATGGTCCTGTCTGCCTCATATGGAGTAGGATGATTGACGCCTGCGGAACCCGGCGCATGATCGCATGCGTTTGGCCGAAAGCTGTTCAGGCGTCAAGCCATTTCCCCGAATGGCACCATCCCGCTGCCCCATGGAATGCAGGCGGATCTAGCGCGTCGGCTGCTTCAGGCCCAGCACGTCTTCCATGTCATACAGGCCGGGTGGCCGTGTGCGCAGCCACTGCGCCGCCCGCACGGCACCCGTGGCGTAAACCCTGCGGTCAAACGAGCGGTGGGTCAGGCTGATCTGTTCATGGCTGGAGGTAAAGATGACCGAATGTTCCCCCACGATCTGGCCACCGCGCAGCGCCGCAAAGCCGATCGCGCCATCGGTGCGCGGGCCGGTATGGCCGTCACGCCCGCTTTCAATATGCTCTTCCAGCCTGATGCCGCGCCCCTCGGCCACCGCGCGCCCCATGGCCAGCGCCGTGCCCGAGGGGGCATCCACCTTCTGGCGATGGTGCATTTCCAGTATCTCGGCATCGTAATCACTGCCGGGCAGGGCGGCCCCCATCTGCCGGGCAAGGCGCGTGACCAGTGTGACACCGGGCGAGAAATTGGCCGCCTGCACCACGGCAATCCGCCGTGCCGTGGTATCAACCGCCTGCTGCTCGCGCGTGGACAGGCCGGTCGTGCCCAGTACCCACGCGGTGCCGGCCAATGTCAGTGCGATCGCATGTGTCTCGACCGTCGCTACATGGGTGAAATCAATCACCACATCGCATTGCGGTGCCAGATCCGAGATATCCGCATAGACCGGGCAGTCTATTCCGGTCACAGGGGCCCCATCGCGCGTTGTGCCGCCGACCAGCAGGGCACCGCCAGCGGGCACTTCCTCGGCCAGAAGGCGACCGACACGCCCGTTCAGGCCCGCAATCCCGATACGCAATGGCTGCGTGTCCATGCAGTCTTCTCCATCAGTCCAGATACAGAAATGGCGGCGCGACCGGGGGATCGCGCCGCCTGAACCTATCCATGGTGCGAGTTGGGGGGAATCACCATGAATAGTGCCCTGACCCTACACCTGAATAACCAGTCTTTTCAACCACCACCCCGGCATGCCAGCCAAGGCGGAAGGACAGGGACCTACAGCTTTCCCTCAAAAAAATCCTTCACCTTGCTGAAAAAACCCGTGCTCTCGGGGCTGCCCTTGGCATGGCCCGAGGCATCGCCCTCGAATTCCTCCAGCAGCTCGCGCTGGCGCTTGGTCAGGTGGCGCGGCGTTTCCACCACCACCTGAATATACATGTCGCCCCGCGCGGATGAACGCAGCACCGAGAAGCCCTTGCCACGCAGGCGGAAATGCTCGCCTGTCTGGGTCCCTGCCGGGATCTTGACCTTCGAGCGTGACCCATCAACCACCGGCACCTCGATCTCGGTACCCAGTGCGGCCTGCGCCATGCGCACGGGCACGCGGCAGTAGATGTTGGACCCATCACGCTGGAAGATGGGATGCGCTTCCACCGTTACATGGACATACAGGTCACCCGCCGGCACGCCCTTGCCGCCCGCCTCGCCCTCGCCAGACATGCGGATGCGGGTTCCGTCCTCGACCCCTGCGGGGATGGCGACTTCAATGGTGCGGTTCTTTTCCACCGTGCCGGTGCCGTGGCATTCCTTGCACGGATTGCGGATCAGGCGGCCCGTGCCATGACAGGTGGGGCAGGGACGTTCCACAAAGAAAAAGCCCTGCTGGGCGCGCACCTTGCCCGCGCCATGACAGGACGGGCAGGTCTCGGGCGGCTGGTCCCTGTCGGCCGATCCGGTGCCGTCGCAGCTTTCACATGTGACCCGGCTGGGCACGGTGATCTTTTTCTTTACCCCGGCAAAGGCCTCGGCAAAGGTGATGGTCACCTGCACCTGCAGGTCCGCACCCGAACGGCGGCCACCGCGCCTGCCGCCCATCATGTCGCCGAACATCTGCTCGAAGATGTCGCCAAGGCCCCCGCCGCCGAAATCAAACCCGCCGGCCCCGGCGCCCGGTCCACCGCCCTCGAAGGCGGCATGGCCAAAGCGGTCATAGGCGGCACGCTTGTTCTCGTCCTTCAGGACATCATAGGCTTCATTGATTTCCTTGAACTTGCCTTCCGCCTCCGCATCGCCCTGATTGCGGTCGGGGTGGTATTTCATGGCCAGCCTGCGATACGCCCGCTTGATCTCGTCGCCATTGGCATCGCGCGAAACCTCAAGGACTGAATAATAATCTATCTTGGTGGCCATGGGGATCCTCTAGCAAACGCGGCGGCCCGTCTTCATGCGGCGCGCACCTCGCGTTCCGGGTAATGGTTGGTCAGAATATGAAAAGCGCCCGTCTTCACAGAAGCACGGGCGCCACCCTGGTGAAAGGGCGGGGTGGCCACCCGGGCCACCCCTTCCTTCCGGAGCCTGTATGGACGCCTTGCGGCGATCAGGACTTCTTGGAGTCGTCCACGTCCTCGAAGTCGGCATCGACCACTTTTTCGTCCTTCGGTGCGCCGCCGGGGGCGGCACCCGGCGCGGCACCTTCGGCCTGGCCTGCCTTGTAGACAGCCTCGCCAACCTTCATCGCAACCTGCGTCAGGCGATCGGTCGCCGTCTTCAGGGCCTCGGCATCGGTGCCTTCCAGCGCCTTGCGAACTTCGGCAATCGCCGCTTCCGCCTCGGTCCTGTCAGCAGCCGGAACCTTGTCCCCCGCTTCGGACAGGGACTTCTCGACCTGATGGGTCAGACCTTCGGCCTGGTTGCGGGCCTCGACCTGCTCCTTCTTGACCTTGTCCGCCGCGGCATTCGCCTCGGCATCCTTCACCATCGCCTGGATATCGGATTCGGACAGGCCGCCAGAGGCCGCGATCTTGATCTGCTGCTCCTTGCCGGTCGCCTTGTCCTTGGCCGAGACGGACACGATGCCGTTGGCGTCGATGTCGAACGTCACCTCGATCTGCGGCACGCCACGCGGGGCGGGCGCGATGCCGGTCAGGTCGAAGTTGCCCAGCAGCTTGTTGTCAGCCGCCATCTCACGCTCGCCCTGATAGACCTTGATGGTCACGGCACTCTGGTTGTCCTCGGCCGTGGAGAAGGTCTGGCTCTTCTTGGTCGGGATCGTGGTGTTGCGGTCGATCAGGCGGGTGAACACGCCACCCAGCGTCTCGATACCCAGCGACAGCGGGGTCACGTCCAGCAGCAGCACGTCCTTGACGTCACCCTGCAGCACCGCGCCCTGCACCGCAGCACCAATGGCGACCACTTCGTCGGGGTTCACGTTGCGGGCGGGTTCCTTGCCGAAGAACTGCTTGACCGCCTCGATCACCTTGGGCATGCGGGTCATGCCGCCGACCAGGACAACCTCGTCAATCTCGCCGGCGGAAACGGACGCATCCTTCATCGCCGCGCGGCAGGGTTCCAGCGTGCGCTGGATCAGGTCATCCACCAGGCTTTCCAGCTTGGCGCGGGTCAGCTTGAGCACAAGGTGCTTGGGGCCGGACGCGTCAGCGGTGATGAACGGCAGGTTGATCTCGGTCTCCTTGGAGGAGGACAGCTCGATCTTCGCCTTTTCCGCCGCTTCCTTCAGGCGCTGCAGGGCCAGCTTGTCCTGACGCAGGTCGATGCCCTGCTCACGCTTGAACTCGTCGGCCAGGTAGCTGATGATGCGGGCATCGAAGTCCTCACCACCAAGGAAGGTGTCACCGTTGGTGGACTTCACCTCGATCACGCCATCGGAAATCTCGAGGATGGAGACGTCGAACGTGCCGCCACCAAGGTCATAGACCGCGATGGTGCCGCCGTTCTTCTTCTCCAGCCCGTAGGCAAGGGCTGCCGCCGTCGGCTCGTTGATGATGCGCAGCACTTCCAGACCGGCGATACGGCCCGCGTCCTTCGTGGCCTGACGCTGGGCGTCATTGAAGTAGGCCGGAACGGTGATGACCGCCTGGGTCACCTTCTCACCGAGGTAGGACTCGGCGGTTTCCTTCATCTTGCCCAGAATGAAGGCGGAAATCTGTGCCGGGGCGTATTTCTTGCCCTGTGCTTCCACCCATGCATCGCCGTTGTCACCCTTGACGATGGCGTACGGGACAAGTTCCTTGTCCTTCGTGACCGTCGGGTCGTCGTAGCGGCGGCCGATCAGGCGCTTGACCGCATACAGGGTGTTGGCCGGGTTGGTGACGGCCTGACGCTTCGCGGCCTGGCCAACCAGCATTTCACCGCTGTCGGTAAACGCCACCATGGACGGGGTGGTGCGTGCGCCTTCGCTGTTCTCGATGACGCGGGTTTCGTCGCCTTCCCGTACGGCAACGCAGGAATTGGTCGTACCAAGGTCGATACCGATAACCTTGCTCATATGGATACTCTCCTTTTCAGCGGCCTGTCCGGACCCGAAGCATCGGGACAGACCCTTTCTTTCCTATCGTCCGGGGCATGGGGCGGACTGTCGTTCCACATCCGCCCGTATTCCCGGCTGTTATTATCGATGTAGGCAACCCGCTCCCCCCTTTCAAGAGGATCGGGACACCGCCCGGCAGGATTTCAGCCTGCCTGCGCCGGCCCCTTGGAGACGACAACCATGGCCGGCTTGAGCAGCCGCCCGTGCAGCGTCCAGGCCGGGGTCCAGGCTTCCATCACGGTGCCATGGCCATGTTCGTCGCTATGCTGTTCGGACATGGCCTGATGCAGGTTGGCGTCGAACGGCTTGCCCTTCGCGTCTTCGGCCTTGATGCCATTGCGCTCAAGGATGCCGACGAAGGAACGCTCCGTGCTCTCGATCCCTTCACGCATGCGGGTCAGCAGGCTGTCCTCGCCTTCGGTGGCGGGGGGGAGGCTGGCCACCGCGCGCTTGAGGTTGTCGGCGGCCTCGACCACGTCCTTGGCGAATTTCTGCACGGCGTACTGCCGCGCGTCCTCCACCTCGCGCTTGGCGCGGCTGCGCACGTTCTGGGTCTCGGCTTCCGCGCGGACCCATTTGTCACGCAGGGCCGCCACCTCGGCCTCAAGCTCGGCTATGCGGGCATCGACCGGGCTTTCCTGCGCGGGGGCGGCACCGGGTGCCTCCGGCTGGGCCGCCGCATGGGATGAAGGTGTGCCGTGGCCCTCGGGGGTTCCGGCAAAGGGGTTGGGGTCTGTGTTCTCGCTCATGCTCTTACAAGTAGGTAACGGCTGGCCGATGGACAAGGCGTTGCGCCTGCGGCAGGCATGCCGATTTTGCGCAACGTACCCGCCGTGAACGGGGCAGCCGGAATGACGTTGTCACTCCAGTGAAGCAGGAACCCGCATCCCCTCATGACATGCGGGCGGATATGACGCTATGCTGCAACCGCCTGCCGGGCAAGGTACCGGCGGTCATGACCGGATCGGTACAGGAGCAAAAAGAGACCCCCCATGGAGCCAACGAAACAGACGATCGTGCTGGTTGACGATGACAGGAACATCCTGACCTCCGTGCAGATGACGCTGGAGGCGGAAGGCTTCATTGTCCGCACCTATACCGATGGCGAGAGTGCGCTGCACGGTCTGTCGTCCCGTCCGGCGGATCTGGCCGTGCTCGACATCAAGATGCCGCGCATGGACGGGATGGAGCTGCTGCAGCGCCTGCGCGCGCGCTCGCAGCTGCCGGTCATCTTCCTGTCCTCCAAGGACGAGGAGGTGGACCAGCTCATGGGCCTGCGGCTGGGGGCGGATGACTACATCACCAAGCCGTTTTCCCAGCGCCTGCTGCTGGAACGCATCCGCGCGCTGCTGCGCCGCAACGAGGTGAGCCGCAGCGAGGCCGCCGGCATAAGCCCCACCGGCACCATGGTGCGCGGCGCGCTGTCGCTGGACGAGACCCGCCACCAGTGCCTGTGGCATGGCCGCGACATCCAGCTTACGGTCACCGAATTCCTGCTGGTCAAGGCCCTGGCGGCGCGCCCCGGACTGGTCAAGTCGCGTGACCAGCTGATCGATGCGGCCTATGGCGAGAACATCTATGTCGATGACCGCACGATCGACAGCCACATCAAGCGCGTGCGCAAGAAGTTCCGGCAGGTGGACGACGCGTTCAACCAGATCGAGACGCTGTACGGAATCGGTTACCGCTACAAGGAAGAATGACCCCGCCGGATGCCGCGTTCCTTCCTGTCCTCCCTTCCCCTGCCGCCCCCCCTGCGCAGGCTGGTCCCGCGCCGGTGGAGCGGGGACAGCCAGAACAGCGTTGCCGAATTCATGGAATACCGGACCCGGCTGGTTTCCCCGCTCATGCGGCGGATCCTGCTGGTCAACACGCTGCCGCTGGGGCTGCTTGCGCTGACGCTGCTCTATCTTACGCAGTTCCAGAACAGCCTGCTGGAAGCCGAGGTGTCGGCCCTGCGTGAGCAGGCGCGCATCTATGCCGGTGCCCTGGGCCACAGCGCCATGGCCACCGCGCGCCATGAGACGGTACTGGAACCGGCACTGGCCCGCCCGCTGCTGCTGCGCCTGACCGAACCCAGCCCGAGTGCCCATGCCCGCCTGTTCGCACCCGACGGGCAGGTCGTGGCCGACAGCCGGGCCGACCAGCCCGTGCCCCCCGGTGCCCCGGTCCGGGCCACGCCACTTTCCAGTGCCGAGGAGGAGGACCATTCCTCCCCCCTCCATCCGCCTTCCATCAACATGGGGGAGCGGCTGTACAACTGGCTTCTGGCCCAGCTGCCCACCCTGTCGGGGGAGCGGATCATGATGCTGGACACGCCGGATTCCGACCCCTCCATCCAGCCGGTCACCCAGCCCGACGGCACGCGGGTGATGGAAATCCCGCCCTATATCCGCCGCAACGCCAACCACCAGCTGATGGTGACCGTGGCCGAACCGGTAATGGATGATGCCCAGACGACGGTCGGCATCATCCAGCTGACACGGGAGGCACGGGATGTGGACCGCTCGCTGTTCGCGGTGCGCTCCTCCATCCTGTCGCTGTTCCTCATGGCGCTGGCGCTGACCATCCTGCTGTCATGGTACCTGTCGCTCACCATCGCGCGCCCGCTGCTGCGGCTGGCGGCCTCGGCCCATATCATGCGCGAATCCTCGGGCCGGACGGACATGGTGCCCGAACGCCTGCTGGCCCGGGGTGACGAGATTGGCGAAGTCGCCCGCGCCCTGCAGGACAGCGCCAGCGCATTGTGGGCCCGCATGGACGCCATCGAACGCTTTGCCGCCGATGTCAGCCATGAGATCAAGAACCCGCTTTCCTCCATCCGCTCGGCCATCGAAAGCCTGCTGCGCATCGATGATCCCGCGCGCCAGCGCCGCCTCATGTCGATCATCAATGATGACGTGCGCCGACTCGACCGGCTGATTACCGATATCGCCGATGCCAGCCGCGTGGATGCCGAACTCTCGCGCACCCGGACCGAGCCGGTGGCCATCGTGCCGCTGCTGTCCGTGCTGACCGAAATCCATCAGGCCACCCGCCAGCCCGGCCAGCCCTACATGGTCGTGGCCAGCAGTGGCGACAGCCCGGAGCGCCGCCTGACCGTGCTGGCGGTGGAGGACCGGCTGGTACAGGTGCTGCGCAACCTGATCGGCAACGCCATTTCGTTCTCGCCCCCCGACGGCAAGATCCTGCTCAGCGCGGTACCGGCGGGCAACATGGTGGAAATTGCGGTCAGTGATGACGGCCCCGGCATTCCGCAGGCCAAGCTGGACAACATTTTCGACCGCTTCTATTCGGAACGGCCCAGCAGCGAGAATTTCGGCCAGCATTCCGGGCTGGGCCTGTCCATCAGCAAGCAGATCATTACCGCCCTGCGTGGCACCATCAGTGCGGAAAACCGCACCGATGCCGATGGCCATGTGCAGGGTGCCCGCTTCGTGATCTGCCTGCCCCGGGTGGAACCCAAGCCGGAGGTCAGCCGACCTCATCCGTAGCGCGGGTGTAGCGGCGGTAGCGGAAGGGCGGCGGCTCGACAGGCAGTGTTTCCAGCACTTCCAGCACCCGGCCGTGATCGGGCGCGCGGCTGCAGACCGGGTCGGTCGCGGCGGCATTCCCCGCCAGTGCCAGCGCCTGGCAGCGGCAGCCACCCCAGTCCTTTTCCCGCTGGTCGCAGCTACGGCAGGGCTGGGGCATCCAGTCCGTGCCCCGGAACATGGTGAACAGCGGCGCCTCACGCCAGATATGCTCCAGCGTGTCGGTCCGCACATCGGGGAAGGTGACGTTGGGGATCGTCTCGGCCGCATGGCAGGGCAGCACCCGGCCAGAGGGGGAGATGTTGATGAACCGCCGCCCCCAGCCGCCCATGCAGGGTTTTGGCCGGTCGGCATAATAATCGGGGGTGACGTAATCGATGCTCAGGCGGCCTTCGTATTCTTTGCGCGCCGCTTCCACCGCCTGCGTGGTCTGTTCAAGCTGGGCTGGCGTGGGCATGAGGGCGGCGCGATTGGCCAGGCCCCAGCCATAATACTGCGTATGCGCGATCTCGACCCGGCGGGCACCCATTGCCACCGCCGCTTCCAGCATCCGGGGCACGCGGCAGGCGTTTTCGCGGTAGATGACGAAGTTCAGCGTAAGCGGCATGCCATCGGCCGCGATCAGCCGGGCCGCTTCAATCTTGCGGGCCTGCGCGCCCTTCATGCCGCCCACATGCTCGGCATTTGCCGTATCAATATCCTGAAAGGAAAGCTGGACATGATCCAGCCCGGCTTCCACCAGCACCGGGAACGTCTTCTCGTTCAGCAGCACGCCGGACGTGATGAGGTTGGTGTAAAGCCCCAGCCCCACCGCATGGCGGATCAGGTCGGGCAGGTCGGGGCGGCTCATCGGCTCCCCACCCGAAAAATGGACCTGCAGCACCCCCATTTCCGCCGCCTGGTCCAGCACGCTGATCCATTCGGCGGTGGACAGTTCGTTCCGGCGCGGTTCCAGCGCCAGCGGGTTGGAACAGTACGGGCACTGCAACGGGCAGCGATGCGTCAATTCCGCCAGGAGGCTCATGGGGGAAAGGAGCGTGTCTGTCATGATACCACCAGCACCTGCCGGGTTGTAAGGTCACTGACCATGACATGGACATCACGCCCGATCACATCAACCGGGGCGGCGAACCGGCTGGCCAGTTCGGACACGATCTGCCCCAGCGTGCGGGTGCCATCAACCAGTTTCAGCACCTCGGCGGCAATCGGGTCGGGAATGAAGGCCCGCTCCGGCGCCTGGATGATCCACCGCTCACGCACGCGGTCATGCTGCAGCCGGACCCCGCGCGCAAACCGGATGATGCTGTCGTCTGTCAAGCCCGTGCCGGTCATGCCGCATCCGGGCGGAAGGCACCGGGGGGAATGCGGGCAGGGGTAACGTAGGCGTATTCCAGTTCATCCAGCATGGACCACAGCACGCCACACTTGAATTTCAGCGCATCCAGCACCGCTTTCTGCTGTTCTGGCGTGCGGGCATGTTCCTTCACGTAACCCAGGGCAAAATCGGAATCACGCGGGGCCTGTGTCAGGCGCGGCTGGAAATAGGCCAGTGTTTCCGGCGTGATGAAATCGTAATGCCGCAGCATGCCCGCCACGCGCTCGCTTATGATAGTGGGCGAGAACAGTTCGGTCAGCGACGAGGCAATGGCCTCAAGGATGGAGCGGTCGCGCACGAAGGCCACATAGGCATCCACCGCGAAACGGGTGGCGGGCAGCAGCCCGTCCAGCGATTCCACATAAGCGCGGTCCAGCCCCAGCCCGTCGGTCAGCTTCAGCCAGCGGGCAACACCGCCGGTGCCGGGTGCGTCACCATCATGGTCCACCAGCCGCCTGCGCCATTCGCGCCGCAGTTCCGCCGTGGGCAGGCGGGCGAGCAGGGTCGCGTCCTTGGCCGGAATGCTGGCCTGGTAGTAGTAGCGGTTGAGCGCCCAGGCCTGCACCTGCGCGCGGCTGAGCTTTCCGTCATGCAGCGCGCGATGGAAGGGGTGCAGGTTGTGGTAGCGTTCCGCCCCGATGGCGCGCAGTGCGGCCTCGAGTTCATCGGGGGAAAGCAGTTTTCCGCTCATGCCGTAATCCTCATCCCGTCATGGGAGATTTCCCACCCTGCCGCCTCGACCTGGGCGCGTTCGGGCGAATCCGCCAGAAGGACAGGGTTGGAATTGTTGATATGTATGAAAATCCTGCGCCTGATGCCCAGGTCACGCAGGGCGGCGATGGTGCCGTCCATGCCATCCATGGACATATGGCCCATGCGGCGGCCGGTCTTTTCACCCAGGCCCGCGCGGACCATCTCGTCATCCACCCACAGCGTGCCATCAAAGAACACGGCATCCGCGCCCCGCAGGCGTACGCGCAGGTTGTCGGTCATGCGCGCGCAGCCGGGCACGAAGCACACGCGGTGGCTGCCATCGGATATTTCCAGCCCGATTGTCTCGCCATTTTCGCATATGGCGGCGGGATCAGGCCCGGACTCGGCATAAAGCGGCACCTTGCCCGGCACCGCGAACGGCACGATGGTCAGCCCGGCAGGCGACCCATCAGGCAGTTTCAGCGTAAGGGGCTGGTCGAGTCCCATCGGCGTGCGGGTCACGACCGCGCGGTTCAGGGCTTCGAAAATGGGGTTGGCATCCAGCATGGAGAGCACTTCAGGCGTGGCCAGCAGTTCAAAGGGCTGGCGTTCACGCAGCGTGAGCAGGCCGGTAATGGTGTCCACCTCGCCAC
This sequence comes from Komagataeibacter rhaeticus, assembly GCF_011611525.1. NCBI lineage: Bacteria > Pseudomonadati > Pseudomonadota > Alphaproteobacteria > Acetobacterales > Acetobacteraceae > Komagataeibacter > Komagataeibacter rhaeticus. The sequence continues at coordinate 9,078 of NZ_CP050139.1, read as the reverse complement.
CGGTCAGGATCACGCCGGCAATGGGGGTGGAGCGCAGGCCCTCGCTGGGATGCAGCGCCGGGGTCTGGTTTATCTGGGTCCGCAGGTCGGGGGATGCGTTGACCACGAACCAGTTCTTTCCATCCCCACTAATGGCGATGGAAGCCTGGGTACGGGGCAGGGCTGCCGGATCGCCGGCCCTGGCCCGTCTGCAACCGGGAGCATTGGAATTCCACTGCGGAAATCCGCCACCCGCCGCCGCGCCGAGAACGATAATGTCGATCATGGACGCAGAGTGTAGAAGAAAAACGCCGCCTGTGCGAGACAGGCGGCGCTATTCCTTACTTCTTTTCGCCACAGACGTAGCTGTTGATCTCGGCGCCCAGGGGGACTTCAACAATCTTGGGGGTGTTCCAGGCCATGGGATTCTCCATTGGTTGCGGTGGTGGAAGGCAGGCGCCTTCCCTCCGCTGTATTTGACCCCTGTCCAACCGGGCTTTCAAGTCGTGAGTCCGGCACGGACGTGCCATAAAATTCACGTTAGCGTGTACCCCGCAGGCCCCTGCAATGGTTGCGTAGCGGGAATGTGCCAAAATCCTTGGTCGTGACCGCGTGGTACCGCCATAAGGGTTCCAGCGCGGACACATGACCGGTCCGGCACCGGAAGCGCCCTGGCCGTCCAGGCCATGCCAGCCACACGCCAGGACACCTGATCCATGCCGCCCGAGACCGAGCCACCCCCATCCTATGAACAGATCCAGCAGCAGCGCGCCAACGAGGCCATGCGCCACAGCCGGATCGACACGCGCACCGCCTGCCTGCTGCTGCTGAGCGTGCTGGCGGTTTTCTATACGCTGTATTTCGCGTCGGCCATCATTCTGCCCATGATCCTGGCGCTGGTGGTCAACCTGCTGCTGTCAACACCGCTGCGCTTCCTGCACATGCGCCTGCGCCTGCCCAAGCCGCTGGCAGCGCTGTGCCTGATCCTGTGCGTATTCGGTATCGTGGGGGCGGTGGGTACCGCCATTTCCGTACCCGCCACCGGCTGGCTGGAACGCGCGCCCGATGCGCTCAATACGCTGCGCGAACGGCTGGCCTTCCTGCGCGGGCCGTTTCAGCTGCTGACCAGCGCGTCCGAGCGCATCCATAATTTCATGACCATCGCGGGTGGCCATGTCGACCATACACCCGCCGAAACGGCGGATGGTCACATAATTGTCATTACCTCCCCCAGCGGGGGGGTGGAGGGGCTGGACCGCTTCAGTTCCTCCATCCTGCTGGGCACGCAGGCGTTCATGGGGCAGTTCTTCACCATGATCCTGATGCTGTTCTTCCTGCTGGCACAGGGGGACAGCCTGCTCCGGCGCTTCGTGGAAATCATGCCCACCTTTGCCGACAAGCGGCGCGCGGTGCAGATCGCCTACCAGATCGAGCGCAATGTCTCGCAGTACCTGGCCACCATCACCATCATCAACAGCCTTGTGGGGCTAGTGAACATGACGCAGTGCTGGCTGCTGGGCATGCCCAACCCGCTGCTGTGGGGGGTGGTGGCGTTCCTGCTCAACTACATTCCCATCATCGGGCCGATGATGGGCATCATCATCTACTTCCTGGTCGGACTGTTCGTCTATCCGTCGGCCTGGCAGGCGCTGCTGCCGCCGGCCATCTACCTGTGCATCCACCTGACGGAAGGCGAGACCATAACCCCCATGGTGCTGGCACGCCGCTTCACGCTCAACCCGGTTCTGGTCATGGCGTCCCTCATGTTCTGGGACTGGCTATGGGGTATTTTCGGGGCGTTCCTGTCGGTGCCGCTTCTGGCCGTGTTCAAGATCATCTGTGACCATGTGGATATCCTGACCCCCATCGGCCACATCGTGGGGGGACCCGCCCGCACGCCAGCAGCCAAGCCCCGCATTACCGCAATGGACGGAACCACCACGGCGGGGCAGGACGACTGACTAACCGTTACCGGCGGCCAGCACTTCCAGCTTGGCAACCGAGAGGACGGTGATGGCATAGCCCTTGCCCACCTCGATCATGCCCTGGGCGCGCATCCAGCTCAATGTGCGGCTGACGGTCTCGATCGTCAGGCCAAGGTAGTCCGCGATGTCACCACGCGTCATGGGCAGGTGCAGGCGGCCGCCATTGCCGTCCTGCCCGGGTGGCAGGCCCGCATGCATCTGGTCCAGCAGGAAGCTGGCCACGCGCTCACGCGCGGTCTTGCGGCCCAGCAGCAGCATCTGGTTCTGGGCCGCGACGAGTTCATTCGAGGCCTCTTCAAGCAGGCGGCGTTCCAGCTTGGGGAAATCGTCCAGCAGTTCGGTCATCTTCTCACGCGAGAAGCGGCAGACACGCACCGTATCGACCGCCTCCGCCCCGAAGGCGTAACTGTCCGACACCGCAAGCCCGAGGAAATGACCGGGGGCTGCAAATCCCGTAATCTGGCGGCGCCCGTCGGGCAGGGCCTTGAACAGCTTGACCGTGCCGGAGGTGACATTGAAGAAATCGGTGGCGGGCGCACCCTCTTCTATGAAGCCACGGCCGGGGGGCACGATGGACTCCACCGCCACTTCCGCCAGGCGCGAAATGTCACCCGGTTCGATCACGCTGCATACGCTGTTGGGCCGCACGGTGCAGGTAGTGCAGAAATCGGCCTGCACCCCGCCTGATCCGATCACGATACGCCGTGGCCTCGATTCAAACTGACACGAAGGCATATCCGACATAATTATTTCCAATCACTCTCAGGCGCCTGCGTTCCGGCGCCTTAAGTAACCGGAGATGCCCTGGCTCCCTAGAAATACACTAAAATGCATTTGCCAAGAGCTAGGAGTATGACAGATGGTTTGATGTAAATCAATGCATCCCAAAGGCAATAATAAGGTAAACACTGCAGGTCTTCATAAAAAATTCCAGCCCCGAGGAAATCCCGACGCGTGCACGTCCCCCCCCAGCCCATGGTCAGACGACTGGAACCTGCGGACGTGCCGTTGCTATATCCCCTGATCCGGATTTCCTTCCCCCATATCACCCTGCAGGAATGGGTACGCATCGGCCGCAGGCTGGCCCGCTCCGGCCCCCGTGCGCGCGAAGGCATGCTGGTCGCCCGTTACGGCCCCGCGCGCCCGCCCTGTGGCATGGCCACGTTCCGGCGCGGGTTTGACCTGTGCTCGGGCGATACGCTGACATCCGATTACATCATCGCCCTCAGCTATACGCATGAACAGCAGATCATGAACGCCCTGCTGCCCGCCATGGAAACCCTGGCGCGTGAACTCGGCTGCGATGCAATACGAACATTTTCCTATAATAAACCCACCATCAACCGGGACAGCGCGGTACGGAAACTGTGTTCATCCGGCCACATTACCGAAAGAACAGTCCACCTGGACCACAACAAGGAAATAGATCGGGGTCTTTGATTGATTCACATCAAAGCCGGATGCTAGGTGGCCGTGATTTCTGCACTGATCACATCAGGTTGAATATTCTCAACGTCTTCCTTTCCACACGGATGGAATGAAAAATTAAGGTCTGCTCACGATGAAGAACATTCGTAAATTCGCCATGTCGGCAGCACTGGGTGCTGCGACCCTCGCACCCGTTGCGGTCCATGCGCAGACCGCCACCCCTTCCACCTACGTCAACGCCCCGATCGCCAACCCCGTTGCCGTGGCGCAGCCCAAGGGCCATTGCGGCATCTTCCAGACCTGCTCCACCACCAAGATCGGCCTGGGCCGCGGTGACTTCATGATCCGCCTGTCCGCCGTGGGCGTGCTGCCCGAAGACCGTGACAGCAAGGTCTGGGCAAATGGCACCGCCCTGAGTGGCACCCGCGTCAAGACGACCGACCAGGTCATGCCGGAACTGACGTTCGAATACTTCGTGACCGACAACATCTCGCTCGACCTGATCGCCACCAGCACCCGCCATGAAGTGCAGGCCAATGGCGGCGCGCTGTCCCAGATGACCGGCAACAGCAAGACCGACGTGGGCAGCGCATGGGTGCTGCCGCCGACAGTGACCGTTGCGTGGCATTTCCGTCCGCACAAGCGCCTGAACCCGTATGTGGGCGTGGGCGGCACCTTCATGTGGTTCCACAACATGAACGCCAGCGGCGCGCTGGGCCTGTCCAAGCTGAACTCCGGCTTTACCGGTGGCCCGTCCATCAACGCCGGTGTGGACTACCAGCTGGTCGGCAACTGGTTCTTCAACTTCGACGTCAAGCAGATGTTCGTGCGCATGCACGCCTGGGCGGAAAACAGCAGCGAGAGCCTGAAGGTCAAGGCCCACGACTCGCTCGACCCGACCGTGGTGTCCGCCGGTATCGCCTACCGGTTCTGATGGCATGAGCGCGGCGGACAGCACCCTGCTTTCCCGCTACGGGGGCAACCTGCCGCGTTATACCAGCTACCCCACCGCAGCGCAGTTCAGCGATGCGGTGGGCCCGGCGGACAGCCGCCAATGGCTTTCCGCCCTGCCGGCCTCGCAGCCGGTCTCCCTTTATCTTCACGTTCCCTTCTGTGACACGCTATGCCGGTTCTGCGGGTGCAATACCGCCGTACTGCGCAACGCGGATGCCCGCGCCGCCTATGGCGCGCTGCTGCTGGAGGAACTGCACCGGATTGTTGCGATCCTTGGCCCGCAGCGCCGGATCAGCCACCTGCAATGGGGCGGCGGCACGCCCACCACGCTGCCCACGGGCACGATGCGCCGGGTCATGCAGGCCATCCGCCAGAACTTCATCATCCTGCCCGATGCCGAGATCAGCATCGAGGTCGATCCCCGCCATCTGCCGGCCGCATACCCCGCGCTGCTGCATGAACTGGGCTTCAACCGCGCCAGCATGGGCGTGCAGGATCTGGACCCTGACGTGCAGGAAGCCTGCGGGCGCATCCAGAGCTGGGAGCAGACCCGTGACTGCCTGGATGCCTTGCGCGCGGCGGGCGTGAACGCGATCAACATCGACCTGATCTACGGCCTGCCCCGGCAGGATACGGCAGGCGTTGCCCGCACGGCACGGGCCGTGGCCAGCCTGCGTCCGGACCGGCTGGCCGTGTTCGGCTATGCCCATGTGCCGTGGAAGCAGAAGCGCCAGGCCCTCATCCCCACGGGCCAGTTGCCCGGACCGGCCGACCGCGTGGCGCAGCGCGCAGCCATTGATGGCGTGCTGCGCGCGGAGGGCTTCCTGCCCGTGGGGCTGGACCATTACGCCAGCCCCACCGACAGCATGGCCCGCGCCATGGCGACCGGCACGCTGCACCGCAATTTCCAGGGTTATACGGTTGATGCCGCTGCCGCCCTGATCGGGATCGGCGCCTCCGCCATTTCCGCCCTGCCCGGCGGCATGACGCAGAATGCCGTCTCGTCCGCAGCCTATGCCCGGCTCATGGCGCAGGATACGGACAGCCTGCCGGTTGTGCGCGGCGTGGCGCTGGATGCCGATGACCGGCTGCGTGCCACCATCATAGAACAGGTGATGTGCACCCTGCAGGCCGATCTTGCCGAAACCACGACACGGTACGGCCTGCCCGCCGACAGTCTTGACCCCGAACTGGGCCGCCTGGCCGGCATGGCGCGCGATGGGCTGGTACAGGTCACAGGCCGCCAGATCCGGGTTACGGAAAAGGGACGCCCCTTCGTGCGGCATGTGGCTTCGGTGTTTGACCGCTATCTGGGTGCCGGTAGCGCCACCCGCCACGCCAGCGCCCTGTAGCCAGAAATGCCCGGAAAACCGTAAAGACGTTTTTGGTGAAGCTTTTTTCAAAAAGCTTCAGGGAACGCCGCCTTTCTGAAAAAAGGCGGCACCCGAAAACTTCTATTCCTTTTTCATACCGCAACATGAACCATCCCATGGAAACCAACTGCGTCATTGCCGCCCTGCAGGCCAGCCCGGTCATTGCGTGGCCCTATCCCCACTGGCAGCTCCATGACGTGCTGCCCGCCCCGGTCGCCGCGGCACTGGTGGCATGGCGGCCCGATGCGCGTTTCATGGGTGGTGACAGCGGTGGCCAGCGCGCCGGGCGCAACGGGCAGCGGCTGTTCATTACCCCGGCCCTGCGCGCGGCCAATCCGGCGCTGGACCATCTGGCGCATCTGTTCGATGCGCCGCACACGCGCGCGGTCTTCACCACCCATTGTGCGGCCCGGCTTGAAAATACGGCCCTGCGCCTTGAACTGTGTCTTGATACCAACGGTTTCTGGCTGGAACCGCATACCGATATCGGGGCCAAGCGGCTGACGCTGCTCATTGCGCTTTCCATGGGGGCGCAGGCGGCACAGTGGGGCACGGACATCATGACAGCCACAGGCACGCCCGTGGCCCGTGCATCGGGTGCCTTCAACTCCGGGCTGCTGTTCATCCCGTCCGCCCGGTCATGGCATGGCTTCGTGCCCCGGCCGCTGAACGGGGTGCGGCGCACGCTGATTGTCAATTATGTCGGCCCCGAATGGGAAGCGCGGGACGAACTGGCCATGCCCACCCATGCGTGCTGATGGGGGCCAGATTGCGCCACAGCGGGAACGGAATGCGCAACAAGCCTTTATTCAGGCACCAAACGGTTCTAGGAAGCACGTCTATCCAGTGTAACATTTATCCCATGTCATCCCGGTCATGACGCAAGAGGACAACAGAGGTATGAGCGAGACCACGCGCGAGACTATGGAATTCGATGTCGTTATCGTTGGTGGCGGCCCGTCGGGACTGGCCGCCGCGATCCGGCTGCGGCAGGTCGCCCCCGATGCCAGCGTCTGCCTGATCGAGAAAGGCAGCGAGATTGGCGCCCATATCCTGTCCGGCGCCGTGATCGAGCCACGCGCGCTGGAAGAACTCCTGCCCCACTGGCGGGAAGAAGGCGCACCGCTCAACACCCCCGTGACGGAAGAGCAGATGCTCTACCTGACACGCAAGGGTAGTCTGGAAGTCCCCTTCCTTGACCGCGTGATGCCGCACATGAGCAACCACGGCAACTACATCACGAGCCTGGGTGACCTGTGCCGCTGGCTTGCCGGCCGGGCGGAGGAACTGGGTGTGGAGATCTATCCCGGCTTTGCCGGTGCCGAAGTGCTGGTGGATGACGGCGGCCGCGTGATTGGCGTTGCAACGGGGGACATGGGCGTGGGCCGTGATGGCCAGCCGGGCGACAACTATGCGCCGGGCATGGAACTGCGCGCGAAATACACCCTGTTTGCCGAAGGCTGCCGGGGTTCGCTGACCAAGCAGGTCACCGCGATGTACAACCTGCGCAAGGGCGTGGACCCACAGACCTACGGGCTGGGCATCAAGGAACTGTGGGAAATTCCCAAGGAAATGCACCGCCCCGGCCTGGTGCAGCACAGCTTTGGCTGGCCGCTGGATGACCGGACCTATGGCGGGGCGTGGATGTACCATTTTGGTGACAACCTTGTCTCCTACGGGTTCGTGGTCGGGCTGGATTACCCCAACACATGGCTCTCCCCGTTTGACGAGATGCAGCGCGTGAAGCTGCACCCCGCCTTCCGCCCGTATTTTGAAGGCGGCCGCCGCATCGCCTATGGCGCGCGCGCGCTGTCCGAAGGCGGCATCCAGTCCATCCCGCGCCTGACCTTCCCCGGTGGGGCGCTGATTGGCGATACGGCAGGGTTCCTGAACGTGCCCAAGATCAAGGGCACCCATACGGCCATGAAGTCCGGCATGCTCGCGGCCGAGGCGGTGGCGGAAGCACTGGCCACCAACCGGGCCGAACCCGGTTCCTACACCCGGCGGGTACGGGATTCCTGGCTGTGGCCCGAACTGCGGGGCGTGCGCAACATCCGCCCGGCCTTTGCGAAATTCGGCATGAAGGGCGGCGCGCTGTATTCCGGCATCGATGCCATGCTGCTGCGTGGCCGCGCGCCATGGACACTGCACACCCGCCACGCCGATAACGAGGTGCTGGAGCCGGCCTCGATCTCACCGAAGATCGACTACCCCAAGCCGGACGGCAAGATCACGTTCGACCGCCTGTCTTCCGTGTTCCTGTCCAGCACCAATCATGAGGAAGACCAGCCGGTCCACCTGAAGGTGCGCAACATGTCGCTGTGGAAGACGGTGAACTGGGACGTGTTCCGCGCGCCCGAAAGCCGCTACTGCCCGGCAGGCGTGTATGAGGTGGCCGATGAGGCCACCGATCCGAAGCTGCAGATCAACGCCCAGAACTGCGTGCACTGCAAGACCTGCGACATCAAGGACCCGACCCAGAACATCGACTGGGCCACGCCGGAGGGCGCAGGTGGGCCGAACTATCCGGGTGGGATGTAATTCGGGCGGCGGGTACGGTATGTATCCGCCACACCGATTGCCCTTATCCGAAGAAGACAGACAGGCACATATGCAATGAAGGTTCTTGTACCCGTTAAGCGCGTGATTGATTACAACATCAAGCCGCGCGTGAAGGCCGATGGTTCCGGCGTGGAAACCGCTGGCGTCAAGATGTCCATGAATCCGTTTGACGAGATCGCGGTCGAGGAAGCCGTGCGCCTGAAGGAAAAAGGCGTGGTGAGCGAGATCATTGCCGTCTCCATTGGCGAGGCCAAGGCGCAGGATACGCTGCGCACGGCCATGGCCATGGGTGCTGACCGCTCCATCCTGGTGGAAACCGACGTGGTGACCGAACCGCTGGCGGTGGCCAAGGTTCTCAAGGCACTGGTGGAAAAGGAAAAGCCCGATCTTGTCATCCTGGGCAAGCAGGCCATTGATGATGACATGAACGCCACCGGCCAGATGCTGGCGGGGCTGCTGGACCGCCCGCAGGCGACCTTTGCCTCCAAGGTGGAAGTAGCCGACGGCGCGGTGACCGTAACCCGCGAGATCGATGGCGGTGCGCAGACCATCAAGCTGGCGCTGCCGGCCATCATCACCGCTGACCTGCGCCTGAACGAGCCGCGCTATGCCTCGCTGCCCAACATCATGAAAGCGCGCAAGAAGCCGATGGAAAAGATCACGCCAGCCGATCTGGGCGTGGACATGACGCCGCGCCTGAGCGTGATCTCGGTTGCCGAACCGCCCGAGCGCAAGGCGGGCATCAAGCTCGACTCGGCGGCGGAACTGGTGTCGCGTCTGCGTAACGAAGCAAAGGT